>NZ_PGUW01000024.1 GCF_002863565.1 Bacillus sp. V5-8f | reverse complement strand
GGGCAAGGACTCAAATCTCGGGCCAAATGATTGGTCGCCCTGCATCGGTGGAAACCCTGGATTGAACTGCTGCTGGCCTGGAATTGGCTGGTTTCCTGAACTATATGGTTGCTCCGTTGGTCCGAACTGTAGCCCTTGTTCGCCTTGCATGTAAGGGATCCCTGGAGTGAACTGCTGCTGTGCTGACATCGGCTGTTTTGTTGGACTTGGTGGATGCTGGGTTGACATGGACTGTAGCCGTGGATCAAATGGCCGATCACCCTGTATCAACGGGAATTGTGAATACTGCTGGTCTGGCGATTGGTGAAATCCAGGACTAACCTGCTGCTCACTTGGCATTGGGTTAAACTGTCTTTGATCTGGAAATCCTTGAAAGCCATCTATCGATTCCTGGTGATCGAAAGTATCCCGGAAATCCGAAGAAGACGGTGAATGGACCGTTAAATCCTCGAATTCCGGGGCGAACTGTTGCCCACTCGGGATTTGTTGATATCCTGGAATAGGTGGATATTGGTTCGGCATTTGCTGATGTTCTGGGGCAAAATGGTGTTCACCTGCTGCATGCTGATTTACACGCTGGAACTGTTGTTGTGGCATCAATTTCTTTCCTGGCCCTCCGCAGCCACAATCTTTTGCTTCAGCCATAGTCGGCAGCTGTGATGGTTGCTGTCGGTAAGGAGGGTATGAAAAATTGCTCATGAACATACTAGAAGATTCCATTGACGATTCGTATCCATGTTGAAAGGGAGGAGCTGTATACATATTTCCCATTTCGGGCTGCAATCCGGGAAAGGCCGCCGGCTGTGAGAAGCTGCTTCCAAAATCAGGCATCATTTGACTAGGCTGCCCCTGATATCCCGGCAAGTCCATAGGTTGTGGATTCATTCCATATTCGAATGGCGGTTGCATTTCCTCTGCAGGAGAAACCCCTTGTGCGAATGGTGGCTGGTTTTGGACCCCATGTAAACCAGTGTGCATATGAAAATCCAGCATTTCCGATGATTCTAACATGCTGGGGTTCTCTGCATAATCATATGGCTGAAACGTCGGCTGCATAGCAGCAGTTTGGACCTGCGGGAAGACCCCTGGATGATAAGGCAAACATAATCCCGTTCCTGGCATGATTGGTGTAACCGGCATACAACCGGGTTCCATATACGGAAATTCATGTATGGGATGAAAATCCGGTGCGGGCTGTACATCCTTCGATGGTTGAAAATCCAACGCTACATCTTTTGATGGCTTAAAATCAAGTGCGGGCTGTACATCTTTTGATGGCTTTACTTCCACAGGGCTAATGTCCTTCATGGCAATTGGCTTGACTTTCTTTGGCAGTGTTGGAATCGGCGGTGGTGAAGGAGGCTTTTCTACCGAAACATTTGCCATATTCACCATAAAATAATTATTGATATCAATTTCCGGCATAACAGGCTGAGGAACTTGCTTTTCTTTTATGATTTCCTGAATGATCGGTTTTTCTTTTATAATTTCTTTGATAATTGGTTTCTCTTTAATCACTTCCTTAACAATAGGTTTCTCTTTTATTATTTCTTTAACGACTGGCTGTTCTTTTGCCATTGGTGGTTGAGTTACCATCGGCTGTTCTTTTTGCGGAAGAGGCTTTTGTTCCATTTGCTCCTGAACCTGTTGGATGAGCGGCTGCTCTTTTGGCTGTTGCGGTTGTATGGATGGCTGTTCTTTCAAAGGCTGTACGGGCTGCCCGATAGGTGCTTCTTTCACTCCATAACCTGGCTGGTTTGCGGGTGAGATCATTTCTTTTTTAACGCTGCCTGATGAGCCCGGTATTTTAATTTTCATGCCCGGCATGATCATATCCGGATTGCTAAGCTGGGAATTCATTTGCTTTAGCTCTTCAAAACTTACCCCGTACTTCTTTGAGAGCTTCCAAAGCGTATCCCCTTTTTGGACGATATGAATTTTCACGCTGTAAATCCCTCCTATGCATATGTCCTTATATCCTATGAAGCGTTGGGCAAATTGCTATCATTTTCATGAAAACTTATGCGTGAAAGGATTCATTTATGATTGGCGAACGCAGAAAAACCGCCCAGGGCCTTACACAAAAAAGGAGGAAAAATCCCTGGCCATAAAGCTTTGGCTTTGTCCTCCTTCACACATATTCGGTAGGATTCATCACACTTATCATGCTCTTTCAAGCATTCTCTGCAATGCAAGAATGGCATTCTCTGCTGTCTCTTTTTCTACCTTAATATGGTTGGTGATCTTCCTCTCTTCAATCGATTCCAGCGACCATAACAGATGGGGCAGATCGATCCGGTTCATTGTCAGGCAGGGGCACATATTCTCATTCAATGAAATGATTTTTTTGTCGGGATGCAACGCAATCAACCGCTTCACCAGGTTGCTTTCCGTGCCGATGGCCCACTGTGTCCCGGGGGGTGCTTGTTCAAGCTTATTGATAATATATGAAGTAGACCCATTAAAATCCGCCATTTCCACAACCTCTCTCGTGCACTCCGGATGTACAAGAATGTTCATATCAGGATACTCCGTCCTCACTCTTTCAATGTTTAAAACTGTAAAGTTCTCATGTACAGAACAATGTCCCTTCCATAATAGGACTTTTAGGTCGTGTACATTTCCTTCATATATTAACTCCGCTCTGTGAGGATCCCAGATAGCCATTTGGCCAGTCGGTATTCCTATGTCGTAGGCTGTATTCCGTCCAAGGTGCTGATCGGGAAGAAACAGAATTCGTTCTTTTTGGGTAAACGCCCATTCCAGCATTTTTTTTGCATTGGAAGATGTGACCGTCGCTCCTCCATTTCTGCCAACAAAAGCTTTAATGTCTGCTGTTGAATTAACATATGTTAAAGGTAAAATAGTATCCCCAAAGATTTCCTGAAGCTTATCCCACGCCCGTTCTGTCTGATGGATATCCGCCATGTCTGCCATAGAACAGCCTGCCCGCATATCAGGCAAAATGACGGTCTGGCCATCCGAGGTTAAAATATCTGCCGTCTCTGCCATGAAATGCACTCCGCAAAACACAATATATCGAGCATCATGGTTATTCGCAGACAACTGTGCCAGCTGTAGAGAATCACCTGTGGCATCAGCAAATTGAATCACCTCTTCCCGCTGATAATGATGTCCTGGGATGAATAGGGTTTTCCCAAGTTTTTGCTTGATTTTCTGTACCCTTTCTTCCATCTCCCGTGTTTCCATTTGCTTAAACTTTTCAGGAAGCATTAGTTCCCGCACATCTGCCATTTGTAAAAGATTCATTTTTTGTCCCCCTCAGATTTCGTGTACCATATGCAGCTTTACCTTCGCACTGATATCAAGCGCCCTGACACTGTGGGTCAGGCTGCCGAGAGAAATATAGTCTACACCGCAGTTACGGTATGTTGGTAGATTATCTAAATTGATGCCCCCGGAGGCCTCCGTAACAATATGGGGAGGTACCATCCGAGTTAGTTCCTGAATTTTATCTGGTGTGCAGTTATCAAACATGATAATATCTGCCCCTGCTTCAACCGCTTCCTTTACTTGTTCTCTTGATTCCGTTTCCACCTCAATTTTTATGGTATGGCCGACGTTCGATTTTACCCGCTTCACCGCTTTTGAGATTGATCCCATAAACGAAATATGGTTATCCTTAATCATGACAGTATCGTAAAGACCATATCTATGATTAAAAGCACCCCCGCATCGGACTGCATACTTCTCTAGCATCCTAAGCCCTGGAGTGGTTTTTCTCGTATCACACGGTTTTGTTTTTGTTCCTTCAAGAATCTGCACAGCCCTCCTTGATTGGGTAGCAATCGCACTCATTCGTTGGACAAGATTTAGAATAACCCTTTCTCCTTGTAGCAGGGCAGCCATTTTACCTGTAATCCGAGCCAATTCATCTCCAGCAAAAAATGCTTGCCCTTCTTTTATAAAAAATTCAGCACGCGTCCCACTATCCAATATGGAAAAGCCTGTGATTATCACATCCCTCCCTGAAAATACACCGTCTTCCTTGGCTATGAATCGAATGGTCCCCTGCTCATTGTGGGGAAAAAGCAGGTCACTTGTGATATCACGGTCACCGATATCCTCCATAAAAAAATGCTCAAGTAGGTGCCTTAGCTTTAATTGGTTCACTGTACGCCCTTCCCTTCAGTCTTCTTTGCATATCATCCCGATCTATAATGACGGATCGCTTTAACCAGTTTTTATCATCTTCAATCGGATAGTCGCTGCGGAAATGGCCACCGCGGCTTTCACATCGGTACAGGGCAGATTCGGCAATTAACCAGGAAACCAACAATCCGTTTATTATCCGATTTTGCTGCTTGCTTAAATGGCAGCTAGGGACTTGAAGCATCCTTTGCAGATCAAATCCTTCTAGCCAGTCAAGCATAGCTTTCAAACCGGTTTCATTCCTAATAATCCCCGCGTGCTGCATCAATTTATCACTTATTTCAGCTAAGGAAGGCAAATCATGAAAGCACACGTTTTTATGCATCTCCCCTCTTTGTGGTAAGAGAACCCTTCTGGGTGCCTTAGAGATGAAGATGCCGACACTATTGCCGAAAACAATCCCTTCGAGCAGTGAGTTGCTCGCAAGCCGGTTTGCACCATGAACACCCGTGCAAGCCGCCTCCCCTACTGCGTATAGCCCAGTTACTAATGTTCGGCCAACCTGGTCCGTTTCAATGCCTCCCATCAAAAAATGATTGCCCGGTGCAACAGGGATTCTCCCATCTATCAAATCAATTCCATTTCGTTTACATAGCATCGCAACCGTAGGAAAACGTTTCTTAAAATTGCCAATCCCGGAAATATCGAGATAGACTGTTTCTCCCCGTTGTAAATAGCTGTAAATTGTCTGTGCTACAATGTGCCGAGGGGCCAGATCCTTTTGCGGATGGATACCTTCCATAATTTCAAGACCGTTGCCTGTAACAAGCTTCGCCCCTTCACCACGTACTGCTTCAGATACAAGCCCATGAGTGCTTCCATTTATGTATAGCAGAGTGGGGTGAAACTGAATAAACTCCATATCCCTAATCATTGCTCCCGCCTTCAAAGCCAGTGCAATGCCATCACCGGTAACGGCGGCCGAATTTGATGTATACCTGTATAACGAACCACACCCTCCGGTCGCCAGGATAATATGCTCCCCATAGTGCCGCTCTACTTGTCCTTTTGTATTTCTATACCCCACCCCAATACAGGATTCTTCCTCGTCCATGATTAGCTCTATAACTTCTGATCCTTCAAAAATCGTAATCGAGGATTGCTCCACCTCCGAAATAAAATGCTCGATCAAGTATTTTCCTGTCGCGTCCCCATGTCGGTGCAATATTCGCCTTTCACTATGGGCACCCTCCATGCCTAGAGAAATCGTACCGTCACGGTTCCTGTCAAATTCCATTCCGGACGCTATCAGTTTGTTGATAACTTCCGGCGCTTCTTCCACAAGTTTGGCTACCAATTCGATATTATTATGATTTCTGCCGGCAAGAACAGTGTCTTGTTCATGCTTGTCGGTACTGTCATTAGTAGATATAGCGGTGGCAATGCCCCCTTGCGCCAAATAGGAATTACTGTCCCGAAGCCGGTTTTTTGTGAAAATTATCACATTTTTATTCTTTCTGGCTACCAATGCCGTTTGGAGCGCGGCAATCCCGCTTCCTACAACAATTACTTCTGAAAATCCCATGATAAACCCTCCTGTTTTAACAGGTGTCTTGACACATATATTTACACATTATTAAACTATTTACAAGAGTTTTTTAACTAAGCTACTTGTAAACCAAAAGAGATGGAAGTGACTAAAATGATTTATTTTGATTATGCGGCGACAACCCCCGTAGATGGGGAAGCCTTAGATATTTTTGTGGAAGCCTCTAAAAGGTTTTATGGAAATGCTAGCAGCCTGCATGATATTGGGTCGGCTGCAAAACAGCTTCTAGAACTTTCGCGACAGGAATTGGCTTCGCTTCTTAATGTGGAGAAGAAGTCTGTCATTTTTACAAGCGGGGGGACAGAAAGCAATATTCTTTCAATCCAAACCATTTTATCAACAACAAAGCTAGCAAAAAACCATATCATTGCTTCTAGCACGGAACATTCTTCGATTTCTAATTTTCTAAATAAAATAGGGAAGGAAGGCTACGAAATCAGCTATTTAAAGCATAACTCCGATGGCATTATCGATATTAGAAGCCTTCATGCCTCCATTAATCCAAACACATGTATGATCATCGTCAGCCATTTGAATTCAGAGATAGGCTGTATTCAGCCAATTTCAGAGATAAGGAAGGCAATCGATGGATTGGAGATTTTCTTGCATACCGACTGTGTTCAGTCGTTTGGTAAAATCGATCTGAAGGACGTTTGCTCCGCAGCCGACAGTATTTCGATCTCCAGCCATAAGCTGTATGGGCCAAAAGGTGCGGGAGCCGTGATTTTTCCGAATATCCACAGACTAACTCCCCCATTATCGGGAACTTCCCATGAAAGTGGTTTTCGGGCTGGTACCGTCAATGTCCCACTCATTGCTTCATTCGTTACTGCAGCTAAAAAAATCTGTAACACAAGGGAAATGGAATGGTTGAGGGTGCAGGCATTGCGGTCTCTATTCTTTGAAGAGTTACAGAAGCAGCGGGTCTGTTATGAACCAATTGAATCTTGCCACCATCAATTGCCCCATATCATCGGGTTGATTTTTCCTGGATTTCAAGGTCAGTACATGATGCTTGAATTAAACAGAAAGGGCTATGCCATTTCAACAGGAAGTGCGTGCACGATTGATAAACAGGAACCTTCCAGAACGATGAAAGCAATGGGGAAAAGTGAAGTAGCCGGTAAAGGGCTCGTCCGGATTTCACTCGGAAAGGACACAACCGAATCCGATATTATAGGACTTACCAATACAATTTCAACTATTGTTAAGCAGGGGAATGTGTAAAAATCGAGAGACTGTCCAGAAAGCTTGGAATACGGTAAAATATCGGGAGAAACACCGCTATTGATTTAATGCCTGGGGTCTGAACCCCGGCGAGGTTATACGGTAAAGTAGCAGGAAATGTCCCCACAATGTTAATTATATAAGGAGAGCTGATATGCCAGGGAAGAAAAAGTTGTTTGGTGAGGAACGGAGGGTTAAGCTGTTGGATATATTGAAGACAAGTGAAAAGCCTGTGACAGGTACTGAATTGGCCCACATTGCCAACGTCAGCCGCCAGGTCATCGTCAGTGATATAACACTGCTGAAAGCTAAGAATGAACCCATTGTGGCTACCGCACAGGGCTATATGTACTTTCACAATCCCCAAACACAGCAAAGCTTCGAAAAAATTGTAGCTTGCGAGCACCCACCGACTAGAACGGAAGAAGAATTAAATATACTCGTAGACCTTGGAGTCACCGTTAAAGATGTCAAAATTGAACACCCCGTTTACGGAGACTTGACTGCCTCAATCATGGTCAGCAACCGGAAGGAAGTAAAACAATTCCTGGGCAAGATTAACGAGACGAATGCCGCCTTCCTGTCTGAGCTTACTGGAGGGATCCATCTTCACACATTGATGGCCTATTCGGAAGAATTGCTGGATGAAGCAGAGGCTGCGTTGGAGAAGGCTGGCCTGTTGGTTCAGTAATCATGCGGAGTGATTCCATTATAAAAGCAGAAGCTGTATCTACAGGCTTCTGCTCATTTCATTACACCAATTTAGTATGGGTTTCCTGGATGCTGACCGACTTTCCCACCCTGAAGCTTGGATAGCTGCCTAGTAGGCTAACGTTACAGCCAAGCGCTTCTAATTCCGAAATAGCGCCTGGAATCAGTACATCATCCATCTCCATTTCCAGATCAATAATGAAAAAATAATTGCCAAGTCCCGTTTTCATCGGTCTTGATTCAATTTTGGATAAATTCAGCTTTCTCCAAGCGAAAGCAGACAACACTTGATGCAAGGCCCCAGAATGGTCCGCAGGTAACATCACCATAAGTGTAGTTTTATCTCCGCTCTTTGTGGCAAGGCAATGCTCATACTGTATGTCCGATTTAGAAAGCACGACAAACTTCGTATGGTTGTGGCTGAAGTCATGAATATTCGGCCTTGTAATCGTCAAGCCATATTCCGCCGCTGCCAGCTCATTCGCAATTGCAGCTATTTTTCTTCCTGGCTGTGTCATTACCAGTTGGGCTGCTGCTGCTGTGGATGTTGTGTTTTCACATGGTATACCTTTCAGTTCTTTGTGTAAAAATTTGTGGCATTGGGCAATTGCATGTGAGTGCGAATAAATGACTTCAGGCACAAACGACGGAATATCATTATCGGGATGAACCATGAAGTGCTGCTGAATAGGAGTAATAATTTCTCCTCTGATCGGTAGATTTACTTCATGAACCAAATAATCTAATGTAATATTCACGGATCCTTCCAACGCATTTTCAATTGGCACGACGGCTAAATCCGCCTGTCCATCCACGACAGCTTCCATGCATTCAGGGATTGTAGCCATTGGGATTTTCACATCATTAGGAAAAAGGTGCGTAACGGCTAAATCAGTGAACGTAGCTTTCGGTCCGAGAAAAGCGATACAATATGACATTCTATTCTCCCTCTTTTGTTATAAAAAATATAATGTCTATGTTATGCTATTTTCTGACTTATTACAATAGTGAGGTCTAATCAATTGATATATAGCCTTCCAATCAAAATAAAAAGCCGTACAACATCATGTACGGCATGCTAAGCACCTGAACCCAGAACTTCAACCTTTTCAACAAACTCCATTTTTCTAAGTGTTGATAATAACTCTTCTATTTCCACCGTCATTCCACCTGTATTTAGGGACAAGGTAACGTTGGCCCTTCCCTGAAGCGGAATAGTCTGGTGGATCGTCATTACATTACAGCCGCAAGAAGCTACAGTGCTTAATAGTTGTGATAATGTCCCGGATCGGTCTTCAAGATAAAAAAACAAAGTGACCAGCTTTTCCTTGACGACCGTATGAAACGGGAAGACTGTATCCCTGTATTTATAAAAAGCGCTCCTGCTTAAATCAACCCGCCCGACAGCTTCAAAGACCGATTCTGCCTTTCCGCGCTCAATCAGCTCTTTTGCATCGAGCGTCTTTTTCATTGCTTCAGGGAGGACATCTTCACGGACCAAATAAAACTTCTTATCGGTTTTGTTCAATATCCGCGCACCTCTTTTGCCACTCTCGAATAGAGCGAAAATATGTACAGGCGCGAAGACAAAGGGCAAGAGAAGCCCCAGGTCTCGCATGTTTTACGTGCTTAATCGACAAACTCGAATTCATATTCCAGAAGGCGGACAATATCTCCATCTTTTGCACCCTTTTCCCGGAGAGCATCATCGACGCCAAAGGAACGCAGCTGCCTTGCAAATCTTCTTATGGATTCTTCACGCGTAAAGTCCGTCATTTTAAATAGCCTTTCTACCTTGAAACCGGACACAACAAAGCTGCCATCTGGATCGCGTGTAATCGTAAATTCATCCTTTGCCGACTCGTGCTTGTAGAGCACACGGTTTACGTCAGACTCATTTTCTTCCATATGCTCCAACGGAAACTCCGGTGTTTCCTCAATCTTGTCTGCAATCGCAAACAACAGCTCACGAAGCCCTTCCCTCGTCACAGCCGAAATCGGGAAAATCGGAAAATCTTCCGTCAGCTTTTCTTTAAATGCTGCCAAATTATCTTCCGCACCAGGCATATCCATTTTATTGGCAACGATTATTTGCGGACGCTCCGTCAACCTTAAGTTGTATTCGTTCAATTCTTTGTTGATTGTCATGTAATCCTCATACGGATCACGCCCCTCAACGGCCGAAATGTCAATGACGTGGACAATGACACGTGTCCTTTCTATATGCCGTAAAAATTGATGGCCAAGCCCCACTCCTTCGGATGCACCTTCAATTAATCCCGGAAGATCAGCCATGACAAAACTGCGCCCATCTTCTGTTTCAACAACACCAAGATTTGGCACAATCGTTGTAAAGTGGTATTCCGCAATCTTTGGTTTCGCTGCTGATACTACCGATAGGAGCGTCGATTTACCGACACTTGGGAATCCGACTAGACCTACATCAGCTAACAATTTCAACTCAAGTATAACGTCTCGTTCCTGTCCGGGCTCCCCATTTTCTGCAATTTCAGGAGCAGGGTTTGCCGGAGTCGCAAATCTGGAATTTCCTCTTCCGCCCCGTCCACCTTTTGCGATCACTGCCCGTTGGCCGTGCTCAACTAGATCAGCGATGACTTCCTTCGTCTCATCATCGATAACAACCGTGCCAGGCGGAACCTTAACAACCATGTCGGGCGAATTTTTCCCGTGCATATTTTTCGACATGCCATGCTCACCACGAGGTGCTTTAAAGTGGCGTTGATACCGAAAATCCATAAGTGTCCTTAAGCCTTCCTCGACTTCAAAGACAACATTTGCCCCGTTTCCGCCATCACCGCCGGCAGGTCCGCCTTTTGGAACGTATTTTTCCCTACGATACGCGACAATTCCATTTCCGCCGTCGCCGCCTTTTACATATATCTTAACCTGATCGACAAACATGTCTTCACTTCCTCTGTATGTATTCTTTAGATGAGTTAGCATACCAGCTTATTTACTTTTCGTTTTCAATGATCTCCATATAAAAGTGAACCTCATCATTACTAAAATATGTGACTTCCGTAGAAATGGTCTTCTCATGGGACTCATGTAAAAAATCGAACAAAGTACTTTCATTTTCTATCGTACCCTGCAATTCAAAGGACAAACGGAGGTTTTGTTGTTTATTTTCATCTATTGCAACAAAAAGAACATTTTCCCCATAGCCACCTAATGTTTGTGAAAGACAGTCAAAGAGGTTTTCAATCCATGACGCCATAAAATCATCCAGTGGACCGCAATCAGGTTTTAGGGATATTACTTCAAATTCAACCCGAAAAAGGAACGACCTCCAATTTGCTGTCAGCAGCGTTTCTACAAATTCCGGCATGTTCAGGTTAGAAAGCTTGGATTCATTCTGGGTTTCAATGATGATATCTTCGATGATCGCTTTAACATGGTCAATTCTGTTTAAATCAATGTTGGCCTTAATCAGCTGCAGCCTATTTAGCCAATCATGTCTTGAATGCTGTAAAACCTCAACTGTTTTCCAATCTTTATTCATTTAAAAAGCTCCTACCAATAGGTAAATTACATAGCTCTATCATGCTTGCATTGCTAGTGGTCCCACATGAAAGCCCCCGTCCAAAATCTTCGGGATACACTCAAAAAGTTTGGACGATGGCAGAGCAGTTGTCCTTACCTAAATTTTATGTAAAAGAAAAGGACCCGCCCATAAATAAAGGGCCGACGCCTTCATCACGATATACAGCTTACGCAGGTATATTGTGTTCAAGAGAAGGAGCCGGACCCTTGTTGAGCCAGTCTCTATTCAAAAGATGCTATTATGCTTCCTGTGCAACTGGATACACGCTTACTTTCTTACGGTCACGTCCGAAACGCTCGAACTTTACTACACCGTCCACTTTCGCGAATAGAGTGTCATCCCCGCCGCGTCCAACGTTTTCACCAGCGTAGATTTTAGTGCCGCGTTGGCGATAAAGGATAGAACCGCCAGTTACGAATTGTCCGTCCGCACGCTTAGCGCCAAGACGCTTAGCGATTGAGTCACGTCCGTTCTTTGTAGAACCTACTCCCTTTTTGGAAGCGAAGAACTGAAGATCTAATCTTAACATATGTTCCACCTCCTATTTATTAAGGATTATTTTTATATATCTACCATAATCACGTTCAATCGTTTGAAGTGATATTAGCATGCCGTCCAAAAGCAGCTGAATCTTCTCTTGTGTGTCCTGCGATATCTCTTCTGGAATCACACAGCGGAGGTAGCCGCCCTCGCCGCCTTGCTCAATCTCAGGCTCAACGCCAGTCAATGCCATGATGGAATTGACTGCCCCGAATGAAACCGCTGATACGCCTGCACAAACGATATCCGAACCTTTTTTAGCAAAATCAGCATGTCCGCTTAAAGTAAATGAACGAATACGTTCCGGCGGATCATAATCGATTGTTACTTTTATCATCGTTAAGCCTTAGCCATTGATTGTATCAATGACAACTTTTGTGTATGGCTGACGGTGACCTTGTTTTTTACGGTTATTTTTCTTCGCTTTGTATTTGAAAACGATGATTTTCTTCTGGCGGCCGTGCTTTTCAACCTTACCAGTTACAGTAGCGCCTTCCACTAAAGGAGCACCTACCTTCACGTTTTCGCCACCAACGAATAAAACCTTGTCAAATGTAACAGTTTCGCCAGCTTCTACGTCCAATTTTTCAACGTAAACTACATCGCCTGCTGCTACTTTCACTTGCTTACCGCCTGTTTCGATAATTGCGTACATCCCTGCACCTCCTCATAATAACTAAGACTCGCCAATCACAGGCGCCCTTGCCCTTAAAGCAAAATCTTTAAAGCCTGATCTGCGCGGTTGTAGCACGGATGCTACAAACATAACAGTAAAATAGTATCATAAAACCAAAACCTATGTCAATACGTTTATATCAAATCATTTTTTAGACAAACCATTCAGCTGCTACGCAATGCCATGGAGATCTCTTCACTACTTCCGAACCGTTTTATCGTGTAGGAATGATGCAGGCCATCGGTATTAGAAACAAATATTTTCATTCCAATTGCTGCTTCAAGTGTAGGGCGGTATGCTTCTCCTTCACCCAGGAGCACTTCAGCTGTGATAGGACTTGTTTCAATCCAGACCGCCTCCTCATCGCGGTTTCGGTGCTCCATCAATTCCCGTTCCAGCCTGAAAGCAATTGTTTCCGGGCTATCAATCCTGCCTGTTCCATTGCAGCAGGGGCACGTTTTCAGAAGCTTTTCGCTTAAGGATTGAGACGTCCTTTTCCTTGTCAATTGCAGAATTCCAAGCTCGGTAAAACCGACGACCGTTGTTCTCTTCTCATCCTGTTTGGCTTCTTCTTTTAACACGTTAATAATAGCCTTTTTATGTTGGCTGTCCTTCGTGTTGATAAAATCAATCAAAATGATCCCAGCAATGTTCCGGAGCCGAATTTGATTTGCGGCAGCTTTTGCCGCCTGTAAATTGGTTTGCAGCATCGTCTGTTCTTTTTCAGTTTTACCTGTGTATTTTCCGGTGTTCACATCGATTACAGTCAGCGCTTCTGTCTGGTCTATTATCAGATAACCGCCATTTTCAAGCCAAACTATTTTTTTAAAAAGCTTGTCCAGCTGGTGCTGAATATTTTCTTCGGAAAAGATATTTTCTTTTCCTTTATAATAAACTGCTCTCCACGGGGTATGCTGCAAGGATAGCCACTCCTCCAGCTTTTTATATGCCGCAAAGTCATCAATAATTACCTCTCCAATTTGCTCTTGGCCTATCTCATTTTGAACACGTTCGATAAAACTATCCTGGGAGTGAATAAGGGCGGGAGATTTTAATGCTGTTGACCTTCGACGTAGGTCCTCATATGTTTCCCTCAATTGAGTTAAATGCTTTTCGAATATTTCAAGCCCTTGATCCTCCATAGAGGTTCGGATAATTAATCCTTCGTCCACTCTTTTGTGCTGGAACGCAGCCTCTCGCCATTTTTGTTGTGAATGAGGGTCTTTGAACTTCTTAGATATACCGACATAATCGATTCCGTGTATGTATACAAGACACTCCGTGGATAGTTCAATTAATCCTGTCAACTTGGCACCCTTGCCGGCGGTCTCATCCCGGGTCACCTGCACCAGGAGCTTTTCTCCCTGGCGGACATACTTTCCAATCGGACCCGCTTCAGCGTGATTGCTTAACTGAAAGGATGGAAGATGGTCACGGTGAAGAAACCCGTTTTTCTCCTCTCCAAAATCGATGAACACAGCGTCCATGCCAGGCAGCACCTTCGTTACCTTTCCAAAATATATATTTCCAACAAGGCTTTGCTGGCTGGGAGGCACCACTTCAAGCTTGACCAATTTATTATTTTCAATGACGGCAAACCTTTTTTCCCTTGATGTCGTGTTGACAATTATTTTTTTCATACAATCACCTGCACTTACTTCTCTTGCTAAATAAAAAATCCCTTCTTGAACCAGGCCAGTTTCAAAAGCCTTTGTTTGAAGAAAGGATAACATACTTAATAAGAATATAATAGGTCGCCAATTTTAACATTGGTCATTTTATCTGAGAAATACGCGTGTAGAACCTCATTCTCATCAAGAGAACCGCGTTCCTTTCCGTCTTTAAGAATAATGACAGGGTGTTTGCAGCCCCGCTGAAATTTTTCGAGCACTTTATGGATTTGCTCGCTTTCCTCCACCCTTATAGGCTTAAGAACCGATAAATCACTATTCCTTCCATAGTGCCGTTCGAGCAAAAATCGAATAAACGCATAATAACGCTGTTTCCACTCAATTCCAAGGGAAAAAGCTATAAAACCCGAGATAATCCACAGGTTCAGGTTGTATGGCTGGATCATGTTTATCATTGCCAGAAACATCAGGGCAAAAGCAGTTGATAATAATAATGTCAAACGGTGTGCGTCGATAAAGGACCGAAATAAGGAAAAACCAAGAAATAATAATTTACCGCCATCAAGCGGCCAAATTGGCAGCAAATTAAAGCCTAGTACAGCTAAATTTAAATAGAGAAACTGTTGGTACAATTCAGATGGAACATATGATAACGAAAATAGTACGTAGGCCAGGCCAATGAGCCAAAGATGCTGGATCGGTCCGGCGAGAATGACCAGGAAATCCTCCCTTAGCGACTTGTTGCCATATTCCTCCGTTTCCACCGTTCCCCCAAAAGGCAGGAGTGAAATCGACTTTATTCTCCATTTAAAATAATGTGCGGCAACCGCATGGCCCAGCTCATGAATAAGAACGGTGAAAATCAACATCAGCACAGCCATAAAATGAGCAGTAAGGACGGCTAATCCTATCACAATCCAAAGCGTGGGATGCATGCGAATTTTCATAAAAAGCTGGAGATATTCACTCAAATGGTATCACCTTTTTTGGGTCGATAAATGAATCACCTTTTTTTATCGCTAGGTAGAACGTTCCTTTTGTTCCATCTTCACTCTTTTTCACTTTTCCAATTTCCCTGCCTTTAGTAACTGATTGATATAGTTTCACATCAACTGACGCAAGCTGCCCATACCATGACTCACTCTTATCTCCATGCTGTATTACAATAGTTTTGCCGAGGCCCTCCTTGCTTCCGGCGAAAATGACAACACCTTGATTCATTGCTTCCACTTTGGCCTCAGCTCCTGTTTCAAGAATAATGCCTTCCCCGTTGCTTTCAAAGCTTTCGGTGATTTTTGCAGTAGCAGGCAATGCATATTCAATGTCCAGCTCTTCGTCAGCGCCTTGCGGTATTGTGTCCTCTGGCAAAAAAGCAATAGGCTTTCCGAACTTTTCTTCATACCAATTAGAAACTGATGCAAACTGGAATTCCGTAGTCATAGCGTCCTCTACGTAGCTCCTTGCTTTATCCAACTTTGGAGATGGGTGTTTAAACATGACAGCTATCAACAAAAATAAGCATAAGGCAGCCATCGCTTTAAAATAAAAATATTCTTTTTTAAACAACGGATGATCCTTTTCTGAGGTACCTTCATACGCAGTGGATTCAAAGCCATAACGTTCTTCATTCTCAACCAGCATCCATGGATCATTCATCCGTTTATTGTTCTGTTTTCGTCGTTTGGCAATCCGGTTTTGAATTTCTTTCCTTCGGTCCTTCATAGAGAAATCTACCCCCTGCTTTCTTTCACAGCGCTTTGTAAAAGATATGAAGGCCTTGTCCGAACTATGACTGGCAATGAATCGGGTAGGGAACTTTTCCATGGATTGCTTTGGAGAGGAACTTTAGAAGTCGGTGTGCGGTTGCTAGGTGATTGGGAGCTGGAATATAGTTTCTAAATCCCTAGGCTTTGTAATTTGGTGTGATTTTTAACTTTGTTGCGATATTTTACATTTTGTTGAGAAACTACAACCTTTCGTTGCGAAATTTATAGGCTTTGTTGCGTTTTTTTGATTTTGTAGTGAAATTTCTGGTCTTTGTTGCGAAGTCTTAACTTAGAGCTAAAATTTATAACTCTTTATCAGGTGTTATCCTTTTTGAAGTGCGTCAAGACCAATCGAGTAGATGGTTCCCATTTCCGGTAGATGAAAAATTTAATGATTGAAGTAGTCGTGTAACTGTATACTTTGAGGAAATGCCAAGATATTCTCCATTAAATCTTCCTCAACTTCACTGCGTTTCGAACGATTTATCGGCAGCCTTCGTAATAATGCTTCGTCGCTTAGAATACTTAATGGGATTGTTCTAAACTGCGAAATCAATAATTCCTCACTCCCCTTTTATATAAAAATTGAAGTTCTACAAGCTTCAGTAATATCCTTTATTTTTCAACTTTTTTCGTCAAATCTCCGCTTTCGCAACCAAATCCTCTTTTTTGCAACAATGCCGCAATCAACATTCTTTTTTCGTAACTAAAAAAGAGTGCATCCCAACGGATCCACTCAAGTAAAAATTATCTGGAGCCAAACAGCGCCTTTATTTTTGCTACAAAACCTTTTGGCTGCTCCTCTAAAGGCTGGAGCGGCACAGATTCTCCCAAAATTCTGCGGGCGATGTTCCGGTATGCGATGGACGCTCGGTTATTTGGATCAAGCGCTATGGGTTCCCCCTGGTTGGAAGCCTTGATAACCTGGTCATCATCGGCAACGATGCCAATTAGGTCAACAGAAAGGTGGGCCGTGATTTCATCGATATCAAGCATTTCCCCACTTTTCAACATGTGGTTCCGGATCCGGTTAATGACCAGCATTGGCGGCTCGATGTTTTCCTCTTTTTCAAGCAGACCGATGATCCGGTCCGCATCCCTGACTGCGGATGTTTCCGGAGTAGTTACCACGATCGCTTTGTTGGCACCAGCCACTGCATTTTTGTAGCCTTGTTCAATGCCAGCGGGACAATCAATGATTACATAGTCATAATCCTGTTTTAATTCCTCAACCAACTTCTTCATCTGCTCTGGATTAACAGCGGATTTATCGCTTGTTTGGGCCGCGGGAAGCAAGTATAACAAGCCATCGAACCTTTTGTCTTTCACAAGGGCCTGGTGGATTTTGCAGCGTCCCTCCACTACGTCAACCAAGTCATAAATGATTCGGTTTTCCAGGCCCATCACTACGTCTAAATTTCTCAGGCCGATATCTGTATCAACTAAGCATACCTTTTTACCGAGAAGGGCTAATGATGTTCCCAAATTGGCAGAAGTAGTCGTCTTTCCTACTCCGCCCTTGCCGGATGTAATAACAATTGCTTCTCCCACGATTAGAGTCCCCCTTCTAATCTATTCAAATTAGGTCTATGTTTCTTTAATACTTGCAATTTATCAATAACGACATGCCCGTTATCATCAATGTAGGCACATTCCATATCATGCCCTTCCTCTGCGTAGCCATCTGGGGCCCGGCTCACGATTCCACAGATCCTTAATTGGGCAGGCTTCATCACCGATGCGGCAATGATCGATTCTTCATTGCCCCCTGTACCTGCGTGGGCAATCCCTTTTAAAATACCCATCACGTAGATATTGCCTCCCGCGATGACAGTGCCACCAGGATTAACATCTCCTATGAGCAACAAATCGCCTGGAACCTCCAAAACCTGGCCAGATCTGACCATTTTAGCGACTGTTGCCATCTGGTTTTCTTCGATCCATTGCCTTGCTTCTTCTTTAGTCACGACATTAGAATGTATCTCGTCGACAACCAATTTCTTTTTTTGGCGGATAACATCTCTGATCTTTTCTTTTTGTTCCTCTGATAAATATCGGTTTCCTGTATGTACTTTAACCGCGATTAAAGGATCGTTCTCTTGAAATCGGTAGTTGGCAGAAAGCTTTGTATCCAGCTCATTCAACAATTCGAAAAAGGAGCATGAGTCGTCGAGATGCAATGTTAGCCCGTCTTTTGTGCCCTTAATCATTATATTCTGTTGTGATTTTTTATTCATGACGACTGATTCACCTCTGGTGATAATATAATTCGACATTGCCTAACAAATTTCCTTTTTCTCATGCTCGAAAAAGAGAAGCTGTTTGTACCAACTGTTAAATAGAATCCATCTTTGTTTCGTATTTCTCCACCAGCTGTCTCAAAGGGAACGCACAGAGGATAATGAAGGAGAAATTAAGCAACAGGGTTGGTAACAGCCTGATTTTAGCAAACTCTGGATATTCCATATCAGCGAAATGAATAAGGACATTTATCTGAAAATCAGCCACTTCCAAGAGACCGACGAATAAAGTAGCAACAAAGATTGTAACGAGTAAATTGGACTGCAGCACCTTCATCGTTTTTGAAAGAAGATAGGCAAGCGTCGGAAGCAAGAATGTATAGATTCCTAAAATTTCCGTATAGACTACATCATAACAAATCCCTAGTACTAAGGCATATAAAACACCCGTCCTCTTTGAACCATATATGGTCAGGAATGTAATAAATACCATAATAAAACGGGGGACATAAATGTGGTCGCCGCCGAACAGCCCGCCGGAAAATAAATTGGCAAAAATGCTTTCAAAGATAAAGAAAAGCAAAGCAGTAACAGGAAGAATGAAGCGGCTCACTGACCTTCATCCCCCTCCTGCCCCGCAGACTGTTCTTCGTCAGCAGCCTGGATGTCACGCTTAACGACCATCACGTTTCTAATATCATAAAAATCTGTTGCAGGCTTGATATAAGCTGTTTGATTTAAGCCATACTGGTCTATTTTCACATCCACAACCTTCCCAACGACAAGCCCTCTTGGAAAGATACCGCCATATCCGGATGTAATGACATTTGAATTCTTTTGGACTTTTTTATCAAAAGGAATGCGTTTTAAAAGGATTAGCTGCGTCTTCTGATCATAACCTTCGATCACACCATACGCATCTTCATTTCCCTGAATGATCGCCGAAATGCGGTTCTTCGGATCCATCGAGCTTAACAGCTGGACGGAGGATGTGAATTTATTGCTACTCTTGACTTTACCAATAAGGCCACCGGATGTTTCGACCGCCATGTTTGGCTTGACACCGTGCAGGGTTCCCTTGTTGATAGTGATCACTTCATGCCAACGGGATGGATTACGCCCAATTACAGTCGCCTGGATGTGGGAAGATTTTCTGAGGTTATCATTTTCTTTTCCGAGGATTTTGCGCATATCCTCATTTTCCTTCTTCAGATCCTGAACCTCCGTTTTTAATTTCACGTATTCATCCAGCCGGGATTTCAATTTCTTATTCTCCTCATATGTATGCTGAAGATCGCTAAGATTACGGGCAAACCCCGTTACGGTTGAAACCGGTTTATGGAAAACATTTTGGAACCACCCTGCCGTATCCTTTAAAAATTGTTCAGGCCATGACAGCTGTTCCCTCTCTCTTAACGAAAATCCAATCAATGCCACGAGAACGATAATACTTGCCAGCAATAATATTAATCTTTTATTTAAAAACTGTGGCATGGTTTACACCTCTATTATTCCGGACTTGCCGAATCGAACCAACCCGCATTTTCAGAAAAAAAATTGAACACACAGATAAACGGGAATGCCCCTTTGATGGAATCATTAACACCCAAAGGAGTCCCGTTTTAGGTTAGAGCACGGCTTTTTTCTTTTTCAAAGTTTTTATCTCATGTGCCTTGCTTTGTTCTTGAATAAATGGATATGCTCCAGGGCTTTGCCTGTACCAATGGCAACACAATCAAGCGGATTTTCCGCGATAAGGACAGGCATTTTCGTTTCTTCGCTAATCACCTTGTCCAAATTGCGCAGCAAAGCACCGCCGCCTGTCAGCACGATTCCCCTGTCCATGATATCCGCAGCAAGTTCTGGCGGAGTTTTTTCCAATGTATTCTTGACTGAGTCTACTATTGCATAGACAGTATCATGCAGCGCTTTAGCAATTTCTTCTGCCGTGATTTCAATTGTTTTCGGTAGCCCTGTCAAAAGATCACGTCCGCGGATTTCCATATTATCGATGCCTTCAGGGTCCCCGGCTGAACCGATCTCGACCTTAATATTTTCTGCTGTTCGGTCGCCAATCATCAGATTATAATTCTTGCGGATATAGCTGATGATCGCATCATCCATTTCATCACCGGCGATGCGAATGGATTGGCTTGTCACAATTCCTCCGAGGGAGATGATCGCCACTTCTGTTGTTCCGCCGCCGATATCAACTACCATGCTTCCTGTAGGCTCCCAAACTGGCAGGTTGGCACCGATTGCCGCGGCAAATGGTTCTTCAATCGTGTAAGCATCGCGGGCTCCAGCTTGCCTTGTCGCATCGATAACAGCACGCTCTTCAACAGCCGTGATCCCGGATGGCACACAAACCATCACATACGGTTTACGGGCGAAAACACCTTTATTCTGCGCTTGTTTCATATAGTATTTCATCATAGTTGCGGTTGTATCGTAATCGGCGATGACTCCATCTTTCATCGGGCGTAGCGCCACTACATTACCAGGTGTACGACCGATCATATTCTTTGCGTCATTGCCTACAGCGACAATGCTTTTCGTATCAGTCTGGTAGGCTACTACAGAAGGTTCCCTTACTGCAATGCCTTTCCCTTTTACATAAACGAGCGTATTAGCTGTTCCTAAATCTATTCCAACATCTCTTGTACCAATTCCTAACATTAGGTATCTCCCTTTCATCCACAATTGCTTTATAGTAAGGATTCAATTTAAAGGTTTAGTGATTTTAACAAAAAGAAGGTTATTAAACATTTCCCCTCAAAAATCATAAACAATATTATATCGTATCGTCAAAGATTTTGATAGTCTAGAGATAACCTTTTTCCTTTAGGCTCACATACTTTTGCTCACCGATAATAACATGGTCCAAAAGATCTATTCCGATTATTTTTCCGCATTCAGCCAATCTTTTTGTTACTTCGATATCTTCTCTGCTTGGAGTAGGGTCACCGGAGGGGTGGTTATGAAGACATATTATAGAGGCAGCCGACCGGCGGAAGGCTTCTTTAAATACTTCCCGGGGATGAACGATGGAGGCATTCAAACTGCCGATAAATATAGTCTGTTTATGAAGCACTTGATTTTTTGTATTTAAGTAAATGCAAACAAAATGCTCTTGTGACAAAAAGCGCATTTCATCCATGCAATAGTTCGCACAATCTTCGGGGGAACGAATGACATACCGGTCGTTGTAGCTCAGACTGCTAATCCGTCTGCCAAGCTCGACAGATGCAAGGATCTGGATTGCCTTAGCTTCTCCTATTCCCTTGATTGCTGTTATTTCTTCAATGGAGGCGTCCTTTAACAGCCTCAATCCCTCAAATGCCCTGATTAGTCTGTTTGCCAGTTGAATTACAGATTCATCCTTCGTACCTGTCCGCAGCAGCAGCGCCAGAAGCTCCTGGGTAGAAAGGCTCTTTGGTCCATCCTGTAAAAAGCGTTCCCTTGGCCTTTCCTCTTTAGGGAAATCACGAATTAACATTTTACTGCTCATAGTTGCATCCTTCCTCTCTTACTTTAATTATGGGAAGAATGACCTTAGGAAAGATGGCATACTCTCTTACAACATTTGAATTTTTGAAGGCTTTTAATTCACGCGCCAGCCTGGATACCGGAAGACCTACCACCGAAAAGTAATCGCCTGAAATCCCTTTCACAAGCAGGGACCCGTATCCCTGGATTCCATAGCTGCCCGCCTTGTCAAATGGTTCGCCTGTGTCGAGGTAGGCTTCAATCTCTTCCTCAGACAGCTCCCAAAAGGTTACTTCCGTCTTTTGAGCAAAAACTTTTCGCCCTTCACCCTGGATAATCGCAACACCAGTGTATACATGATGTGTCCTTCCTGATAGAATCCGCAGCATTTTTTTCGCATCTTCCCTGTCGACAGGTTTTCCTAAAATCCTGCCTTCAACAGCTACAACTGTATCCGCACCAATCACGCAATCGCCAGGATATGTTAAGGCAGCTGCCATAGCCTTTCGCTCAGCCAGTTCTTTAACCGCCTTTTCGGCATCCAGCTGTGGATCAATACTTTCATCCGTATTCGTATGGATTGTTTCAAAAGGAATCTGGAGAAATTGGAGAAGTTCTTTACGCCGTGGTGATGAAGAAGCTAATATCAAAGATTTCATACGTTCACCTTACCTTACTAAAAGCAGTTTGGGAGATACCATTTCTATCGTAACAGATTATAGGACAACTAACAATCATTCATAAAGAAAACGAATGGGTAACCCTGATAGGGCTTACAGAATGAAAAAATCCATACTTTCTATCTAAAAACATCTTTTCCACAATTAAAAAGGAGTATGAATTCCACATAGTTATGATAAGCAAAAATGCCTCATTACATGCTCATTCATATTCCTTTATCCGACGATGGTCGAGGTTATTTCCCGGAAAATAGGACAGCAACTGACAGTTTACTCACTTTTTATCATCTGATAACTTTTCAAAAAAGCCAGCAGCTGCTCCTGGGCTGAAAGTAGTTTTTCTTGATCTTTTGAAGTCTGGCCATCGCTAAGCAATTCTGCCGCTGCCGTTAGCTGTTTTTTCATGGTTGAAATATTTCGGGATGATTTTCCCTTTGTTTTTTCATCAACAGCCGACAATTGTTCCTGGAGCTTTTTTTGGTCGACGCGGAATTGCGGACTGTTCAAAAGTCCTGAGGTGGTCTGAGATAAGAAACTATAAAGGGAAGAAAGTTCCTTTATTGTTTCATTTTGCCCTTCATTAATCGAAGGGGAAAATGATACTTCCTTCCAAAAAAAAGCTAGCTGTTTTTGTTTATAAAAGGATGCTAACGCTTTACTGTCCTCCAAACTTCCTGCCGTTCCTGAGAAAATATAAAACTTACCGTTTAGTTGAAAAATTTCCGCTGGAATCCCTTTTTGCTTGATGCTTAACTGCAGCTGTTTGGCACTAACTTCTGTACTAAACACACCCCCCTGTACTAAAAATGCCGTAAGGGGGGAAGGGATGGATTTTTCCTTTTTCTCTTCAGGAGCCGAGGGTTTATTAGCTGGTGCAGCCGATATGGGAGCAGTCTGTCTCGGCACGGTATTTCCTTCACTTGCTGTGATGGTCTTTAGTATGATGAAACCAAGGCATGTCCCTATCAGGATTGCACAAAGTATTGCAATAATAGGCATTTTTAATGCATGGATCTTTGTTTCAGCTTTGCTTTTCTGCTTCCCGCCAAACGTATATATATCTGCTTTCCCTTTCTTGTTGAAAGCAGCTGCATTAAATTCCTCAATATGATATTCGTCTTTTGTATCAGGCAGAACCCAATCAAAGCTTTCTTCTTCCGGCTTTTCTGCTGCCGCAGCGATTTGGTTCTCCGGAAGCGGCCTGTCGCTCTCCAGTTCTTCAAACGACTTCTCCTGTCCGTTGATTTTGATTGTGATCTTCTTCCGGTTACCGGACTTGTCCATCTCACAGACTCCCTTCACCATCATTTTCCCCATCCTATCATACAGGCCAAAAAAAATAACAAGACTTTTGTCGTCCTGTTATCAATAGGTTTCGTCAAAATTTGCCGTCGACAGGTACAGGTATTTCAATTTGCATTCCAGATTGAAGCGAGTCCAAATTATTCCACGTCTTAATCAAAGTTTCCCCTTTACGGTTGTTGTAATATTCTACAGATAGCTTAAAGAGTGTATCGCCTGGAATAACCTCATATATATACACTTTATATTTTTTATTGTTTTTCTCAACGATCCGGCTTTCTTCTTTACTATTAACAGCCGCATTGTCTTGTTGATCTTCCAGCGATGGAATGGAGGCCTCTGAATGATAAAATGGATTCAATTTTTTACTTGGTTCCGGAACGTCATATTTAGGGAGCTGCTTTTTCAAGTCATCAAGCCTAGGATAGTAAAAAGTAGAGACTGTCATATTGTAGAGGAGATTATCAGGTGGTTCTGACACCTGTCTCAATTCCCTATTGCCTGAAAACGCAATACTTTCCACCTTGGTTATCCTAGGGAGTTCTTCAACCGCCTTTATAAATGCCTCTAATTGAAAATAATCCGAAGCTTCGACAACCATTGTAGCAGTCACTTTTTTGATTCCAGGAGGCAGTTTTGCATCAGTAATTGCTTCTGTATTATCGTATATTGCACCTGTTTTCGTGCTGTCACTTAGAGTTCTAGTATTTTCCATAGAGCTGGACTTGGATGCAGGATTATCTCCTGTTTCTCCTTCCGTACCTGACTTAGATCCATCGTTTTCACTAAAAGAAATACTTCTGATCAAGCTTCCAGAGGCGGCTTCCGCTGATTCCAAATGCAAAAGGAACTGATCAACCAATGAGCTTACGGGCAATCTTTTTTGAAGTTCCGCAGATTTCTTAACTATATCCTCGCTACCAGAATCTGTGGCACTTGATGATTGATTTATTAGTTCTTCTTCATTAACAATAGAAGTTTGCAGCGTTTCAATGTTCTCATTAAGCGGCTTTATATTATACATGTAAAAGTACCCTCCGCCAACTGCCACAAGAAAACACAAAGATAACACAAATATAATCGTTAATTTTCGGGTAGGCATCATTGTGTCACCTTCCCTTCAAGTTCCCCTTTTTTTAACGCTTTTTTATCAATAATCAGGCTATACTGGGCGATATACCTGGGCAGGACATTCTCAGTTTTAGCTTCCGTTTCCTCAAGTGTCTCTGTTTTAATGTCCAGCAGTGTAGCTTGATTGATCAAATTAGAATCTGAAAGGCTTTTTAAAAAATAAGCTGCCTGCCTGGAGGAATCAAACTGGACAGAAAGCTGCACTTCACCGTTGTCTGTAAAAGAAAACGTTAAAATAAACCCTCTTTCCGGGAGCATAGAAGTAATGCTTCTAACTAATAAAAAAGTAGAAACAGAACTTTCTTCAGCCCACTTAATAGCTGTTTCAAGCTCATCTACTACATGGGAGCTGTTATTTTCCGCTGATTTAGTTTGCTGTATTTCTCTTAGTTTTTTTGAATAAGCTAGATGTTTTTCCAAATTATCTTTTTCTTGTATCTTCTGTTCGTAGATACTCCATGCGTAAGCGCCAAAAGCAAAAAGGACAACTAATAAAAGCGAGATGATTAATATCAATGGTAATTTTCTTTTTTCTTTTTCAGGCAATAAGTTGATATCTACATGCATTTTTGGCACCTACTTTAATGCTAGTCCAATACATTCTGCGTACACAGCAGGTATGTTGATTCCTTTTTTGGTTTGGAACAAAGGCTTGAGCAAAGGTTGAATGTCGATCTGAAACGCAGCATCAATGCGTTCATGAAATAATTCCATGCAAGGATGGTCACCTGATAATAAAATCTTGGTAACTTGATGCTTTCCCTTCGTGATGTTGAAATTATAATAGTTTATAAAACGCTCAATTTCTGTCGTAATATCACTGGCTTCACCCATTAAGCGATCAAACTCACCTTTCCAGGTAAAATACTCCGAACCGCTTCTGTTTTTTTCCGTTTCATACTCTTGATCTGTAAATGAAAGACTAAATTGATGAAGTATGATTGGCTTATATTTGTGGAAGACGGATAGAAGCATCGAATTCAGCCCAATTTGAATCATTAGCAAGTGTTCGTCTTCCTGTGCCACATTTAAATGATAGTAAGTTCGATATAGAGATAATAACGACAAATCTGCAACAACCGGTTTTAGGGATACTTCTTTAAATAGGCTAGAAAATTCTTTCACTATTGATTCCTTTGAAGCAATTAGAAGAACTTCCTTCCGCTCACCGTTTTCCCTTAACGGTACCCCCTCAATAATTGGGTCTTCAAAAGGCAAATGAATGCTTTCGCCAAGTTCCATATACAAATAACCGGTAATTTCTTCATCCAATAGTTCTAGTGGAACCTCCACCTTTCTTATGATGACAAACGAATCAGGGACACAAAAAGAAATTTTACATCCTTTCAGCTTATGCTGATCCACTATTTCTTCAAGAATCATTGTGAGAGTTTCATGTTCTTTTATTTGCCCATCTTCAACCACACCCTTGGGCAGGCACCTTTGCCCATAAGCAAGAAATGAACGGTCTTTCCCACTTTCTAAAAAGTGAATATATCGATCTTTCATGACAATGTGTAACTGGCGTTTACTGCTTTTAAACATTCAATTGCACCACCTAAAAATTAAACACATCAAAATAGAAAATCATGATGAAATTACCGTAAAAGTAGGACACAAGTGCCCCTATAGCAATAAACGGCCCAAACGGAATTGGCTGGCTTCTCCGCAGTTTTCCTAGACCCATACCCAGTATGCCGTACAAAGCACCAATCAACGTAGAAATAAAAAACGCCAGGATGGTCAGCTTTAACCCTAATACCAGGCCAATCACAAAAAACAGCTTGATGTCACCGCCACCCATGCCTCCCTTGCTTAAAATAGCAATTAGATAAAGAAGCCCAAAGCCAATGAAAGCGCCGGCAAACATATCCCACCACGGATTCAATGGAACCAACATCCTCTCGACCAGGATGACAGGGATAAAAAACAAAAGCACCTTATCAGGGATAATCATATAGACAATATCTGAAACAAAAATAATGACCAAAAGCGAAATAAATGTTAACGCTACTGCCAATTCACCCGTCAGCCCGAACCAGTAGAACGCATGTAAAAACAGTAGTCCTGTCACTAATTCTACTATCGGGTAAATCATTGATATTTTATTGCCACAGCACCTGGATTTCCCCCGAAGCAACAAATATGAAAGAACAGGAATCAAATCCACCGCACCTAAAGTCCTGTGACAAGTGGCGCAGTGGGAACGCGGGCGGACTATCGACACATTTTCCGGCACCCGTAATCCCACCACATTATAAAACGAGCCAAGAACAGCTCCGAGAATAAACAGGTATGTATATATATAAACCATATCAGCAGGTTCCTTTTCGTTCTATTAAACATAGTATACAAGACTTGTAGGGAGGTTGAATATAGATAAAAAAAGAACTCCTTCAGTAAGGAGTATTGATTGTCGTTGATGTTATTTTCTATTATTTTACATCTTCTCTTGTAATTTCCGTATATAGAACAGGATTAGAGTTTGACCCTATATCATATTTCGCTCCGTCTAAAAAAACTTTATATGTAATCCTATTGTTTGTATCCTTTACAACTTCGACATAGCCATCCGTATAAGCTGCCTTATTTGAAGAGTCAGGATCGATTAAACTTTCTAGATATCCCCCTTCAACTAATTGTTCGAAGTTATAACCGTTTTTAGGTGATATTGAAGCATTATTAACGGTAGCTTGACTGCCTTCAAACACAGTGGACTGATTAAGTTGATCTGCTTGAGCTAATCGTGCAGCTGCAACCAATTGCTCCGCATTCGCAATATGCGCATCCTTCTTGCTATTATCAATAATTTTCCCAATACTAGGAACAGCAATCGCTGCAATAATGCCCAAAATAACTATTACTGCAAGCAGCTCAACCAGGGTCAATCCCCTTTGATTCTTAAGAATTTCTTTAAAACGTTTCATCAAATTCTCTCCTCGCGTCTTTTATGTGTCACTTTAACAAACAAAATAAGTGCTTTTCTAACCGTCTAGTATTCTAGGATCGAAACCAGTTGACATAAAAAACGCCAAATTTCACATTTAAAGTCTAGGCTGACTTAAACATAAAAATTGGCGGGTTGCACTACTAACTCCTGGTCATTCAAGTGCCCAGATACAAATGACCTATCATCGTTTCCAATTATGTATATTATGTTGCTATTGTAATAGAGAAATGTTAATTTTACCATGTAATTTATGTGAATATTTTACTATTAGTTAATTGTTTCAAATATGCTAAACATCGGTACAGCAATGGCTCCCACTATACCACCGACAACAAAAGCAAGGAAGACAATCATCATTGGCTCTATCAAAGATTTTATTTGGTCCGTTGAATTGTCTACCTCCATTTCATAAAAGTCCGCCACTCTATCAAGCATAGAGTCCAACGTCCCTGATTTTTCCCCGATTGCGATCATTTGGGTGACCATGGGAGGAAACGCCCAGTGAATTTCCATGGGAACTGCCATTGACTGGCCTTTTTCAATGGAAGTTCTTGCTTCCCTTAAGACTTTCGACAGCACTTCGTTCCCTAATATCCTTTCTACAATCATAATTGACTGTAAAATTGGCACAGAACTAGAAAAAAGGGAACTGAGGGTTCTGGTCATCCGTGCAATTTGAGCCTTTTGAAGCAGGCTGCCGAACAATGGTAACTTTAAAAGTACATAGTCTAAAAAATATTTGGTTTTGCGGTTTGATATTAGCAGATAAACGCCGATGTACACAGCTATCGCTAATAATAGGAATACCCACCAATAGGAACCGAAAAAGCTTCCAAGACTCATTACGATTCTAGTGATTAATGGCAGCTCGCCTCCAAAAGTGGCGAACATGCCGGCAAATGCCGGCACAACGGTCGAGAGCAGAAAAATTACGATAACGATAGAAATGATGCCCACCGTGGCAGGATACATCATCGCAGACTTTACTTTTTGTCTTGTTCGATATTGTTTTTCAAAGTAGACGGCCATTCGTTCCAAAATTTCATCCAGGTTTCCGCCTGCTTCACCGGCACGTACCATATTAGTGAATAACGGCGGGAAAGCACCGTTTTGTTCTTCCGCTGCATCAGAGTAAGGTTTTCCTTCTTCAAGATTCTGCACTACTGCTGCCAAAGTTTTTTTGAGCACCTTGCTGGAGGTTTGCTGTGCCAATATTTTCGTGGCCTCCACAATAGGAACCCCAGCTTTCAATAGTGTGGAAAATTGGCGAAGATAGATGATGAAGTCTTTATTTTTAACCTTTTTTCCACCCAATGAAATTTCTTTATATAAAATTCCGTTGAGTTCATTGATGGATATGACTGAAACACCTGATTCCCGTAGTCTCAGTACTGCTTCTTTGCGGTTTTCAGCCATAACTTTACCACTTTTTCTTTTACCTGTCTTATTCCTTCCCTGGTATTGAAAAACAGGCATTACCTAACACCTTCCTGAAGATATGATGCTGCAACCTGCTGGTCGATTATATTTGAATCTACCAAATCCCTGATAGACATTTCTAACGTCTGCATGCCCATTGACTTACTTGTCTGCATCACACTATGTATCTGATGAATTTTTTCATTTCGTATTAAATTCCGGATTGCTGAATTGTTTATCATAATTTCAATTGCTGCCGCGCGGCCATTTTTAGCGGTGGTGGGAAAAAGCCGCTGTGAAATAATTGAAGTTAATACGGAAGCGAGCTGGACCCGTACCTGCGGCTGCTGATTCGCCGGAAATACATCAATAATCCGATCAATGGTGGAAGGCGCATCGGTTGTATGCAGGGTACCCAACACGAGATGCCCGGTTTCAGCGGCTGTGATTGCCGTTGAAATCGTTTCTAAATCACGCATTTCGCCAACCAGGATGATATCCGGATCCTGGCGAAGGCATGCCCGTAAACCGTTTGCAAAATTTTGCGTATCAAACCCGACTTCACGTTGATCTATCACGCTTAACCTGTGTTTATGCAGATATTCAATCGGATCTTCCAAGGTAATGATATGCCGTTTCATGTTTTTATTAATATAATCGAGCATGGCTGCTAGTGTTGTAGATTTCCCGCTCCCGGTGGGGCCTGTGACCAAGACCAGGCCTTGTGGTTTCTCGGAAATGTGTTTTAGAATGTCCGGCAGATTAAGCCGCTCCAAAGTGGGGATTTCTGTCGGTACAACCCTTATTGCAAGACTAACACACGATCTTTGGTGGTAAGCATTTACTCTGAACCGTGAGACACTTGGTATTCCGTAAGAAAAGTCCAGTTCCCCTTTTTCTTTAAATGTCTGCCATAAGTTGTCCGGAATAATGGCCCTTGCCATTGCTTCGGTATCTTCCGGCTTTAAACTTTCCTTGCCATAATGTTTTAACTCACCATGTAATCTCATTATCGGCGGCACACCAACAGTTAAATGGATATCGGAAGTTCCCAATTCAAATGCCGCTGTCAAAATATAATCGAGTCTATCCTTCAAAAGAGTTCCTCCTAATCCTGTATCGCTACCCTTAAAACTTCTTCAACTGTGGTCATGCCGTTTTTAGCCTTTAACAAACCATCATCAAGCAAAAAAATCATGCCATTTCGCATAGTATATTGCTTTATTTCCTGAATCGACTTATTATTCATCATCATCGATTGGATTTTTTCATCTATATTTAATACTTCGTGTATGGCCATTCTGCCTCTGTAACCGGTATTTTGGCAGCTTGGGCATCCAGATCCTCTGTAAAGTATATCGACCTTTATACCACGCTTTTGAAATAGGTTTTTCTCCATTTCTGATGGTGTATATTCAACCATGCAGTCTTTACATACTTTTCTTATCAATCTTTGTGCCACCACTCCTGATAAAGCAGAAACGACCAAATAGGGCTCAACCTCCATATCTAGCAATCTTGGAATCGTTGTCAGTGCGCTGTTTGTGTGAAGAGTGCTAAACACGAAATGCCCTGTGAGGGATGCGCGTACAGCGATTTCTGCCGTTTCCTTATCACGGATTTCGCCAATCATTACAATGTTGGGATCTTGTCTTAGGATTGAGCGTAGCCCGCTGGCAAATGTTAAACCGATGGAGGGGTTCACCTGAACTTGATTTATTCCTTTCAGTTGATATTCCACAGGGTCTTCCACCGTTATGATGTTCACTTGTTCCTTATTTAAATGATTTAGTGCGCCATAGAGTGTGGATGTCTTTCCTGATCCGGTGGGTCCTGTAATTAAAACCATTCCTGATGGCCTTTCAATCAACCCGAAAAATGTTTGCAGATTCACTTTATTAAATCCAAGCTGTGTGAGATGTAACAAGACGTTTGATAAATCCAGGATACGAATAACTGCTTTCTCTCCATACACGGTCGGCAATAATGAGATTCGTAGATCTACCGGTATCGAGTTTATATCAAGCTTTATCCGTCCATCCTGTGGAAGCCGGGATTCAGTAATATTCATGTTTGCCATAATCTTGATCCGGGCGATGAGCAAGCTATATATATTCTTGGAAAGGATCCGCTCGGTCCGCAAAATTCCATCCACTCGATAGCGAACAAGGATTCTCGCCTCTTGTGGATCAATGTGAATATCACTGGCCTTCAACTGTATCCCCATCGCCAGTATCTGGTTCACAAGCCTTACAGCAGGTGCTTCTTCACTATCCAGATCAGCATCATTCAACGAATCTTCTTCAATTTCTTCAAACGTTTCAGCCATACTATAGTGTCTATGTAAAGCAGACAAAATTTCGTCCTTTGTCGCAATAACAGGAGAAATTTGCAACCCTGTTGATAAACGCATATCATCAAGAGCGATATAATCCATCGGATCATACATGGCAACCACAAGGTGATTGCCATCTCTTTTAATCGGCATTAACACATTGCGAAAGGCAAACTCTTTAGGAATTAAGTCCAATAAATTCGTATCCACAGGATACCTGTATAAGTTGATCTGGGGGATTCCAAGTTGGAATTCTAACACTTTTACCAGCTGCCGTTCGTTGATTAATCCCCTCTCGAGGAGTGCGTCGCCAAGCTTTTGCCCATCTTTTTTCAGCCTTAAAGAATCCTGAAGCTGGCTTTCCGAAATAATTCCTGCATCAACAAGTAAATCTCCAAGGAGTTTTCGTTTAATCGACATAGTTTTCACCTGTGTACTTCATAATATTTATCTTCGAATCTTGAGCTTTAATCATCTTACTCATCATCTTCCCTATCACCATCTTGGAAAAAATCTATTCCATCTTCATCATTCCGTTCCCAACCGTGATCGTGTTCATTTTGTTTATCATCATCTTTATCTTTATACTCTCCATCATCGTCTCTACCTTCGGTTTCATCTTCATCTTCACGTTCGTCTTTATCGCCTCTATCATCACGGTCTTCCTGGTTATCTTCATTATCACGATCTCTATCATTCTCTTCATTTTCACGATCTCTATCATTGTCTTCATCTTCACGTTCTTCATCACCATCACCAGGAATGGGCGGCTGGTTTGGCTGTTCAACTGGATCGGGGGTTTCGCTCTCTCCTTTCCCGGGGCTTGGTGTATTACCGTAGTTTCCAATGTTATCAATAGTAGTTTGCAGATCAAATCTATTACTATGATTGTCTATCAAAGTAAAATCAACTGTTAGAGGACTTGAGATATTAATATGTAAACATGAATTAGTATTTGTTAAAATCTTATGATCGTTCTCAAATGAAATATTGGCAAATTTGTAGCCCTCACTGGTTAATGGACTGGATTTATTTAGGTCTAGGTAAATCATTTCATCATTTTCATAGCATAACGAATAATTTTGTAAATGATGAAGCTGCCTGATTTGTGTTATGGCTATATTTGCTTCCTGCCGTAACAGATTATGGGATTGGGCTTTATTGTTTTGATTAAAACTAGCAGATAGTATCCCCCAGGAAATGCCAATAAGTAGACTTGAAATTGTGAGAGTTGCCAACAGTTCAATCAGGGTTAGTCCTTTTTCGTCACATATTCGCTTCCATTTCATTCTTATTCCCCAAATTTCTTCAATTTTTTTCCTAGACTAATTATATTATGTACTATAATGAATAAAAAGCTAAAAAGGTGATACAATTTGGTGAATTATTCAAAATCACGACTGTCGAACACGGGGTTTACTCTTATAGAGATCCTTGTTTCGATTACTATTTTAGGAATAGTCATAACAATTTTTTCTGCCGTTTTCTCCAATTCGGTCACTTTTTCTACTAAAACGGAGGATAAATTTTCGGCAGTTAATATTGCGGAAAGAATCCTCTATAATACTACAAATAATGAGTCTGTCATTAATTATCTAGTACATAATACAAACCAATCTTTTACAGGTATAGAGCGATTTTTGGGACTGCCAGAAGACCCTGACCATCCGAATTATTACTCCTATGAAATAAATAACAAAAGCTATTACCCAGACATTTCTGTTAGCCAGTCATTTAAGGAGAGAAACTTAAATCTATTTAAGGTTAAGGTGGAAATTTTAATGTTTGAGGGAACAGAGGAACCCCCCAAAAAAATCACGGAAGTATATGGGTACTTGAAAGCAGGGAGCAATGAATAGTTCATTGGGAGCATAAACATGAAATGGAATAATAATGAAAAAGGATATACCTTAATTATAGTACTACTTACCATCACACTAATAGGGGTTTTCTCAGTTACTTTGCTAACGAATGTTTTAAACAGCTCTGTACAGAATAGAAAAACCGAGGAAAAGATTCAATTAACGAACCTGACTGAAATGGGCACTATATATTACAGGACTCTTGTCGAAAGTATTGTTCCCACATTACCATCTGATACAGATGAAGCGATAGCGCTTTTGCATCAAGAACTACCAAATATGGATTCGCCGTCTACAAGAAATCCCACTTATTATTACAAAATCGAAACGGCGAATATAAAAAAAATTGGGAATAAGAAAATAGAGATTATTTATCGTAGCATTGGATTTGTAAGCGACTATAGGATGGAGAAAAGCGAAAAGATTACGCTTAGCAAGAATGGATCCGGGAGTTTTGACTTTGGAAATATAAATCCAAAAGGTGCTTCTTATCAACAAATAGACTGGAATAAAAGCCATTATCTAGACGATACATCATATAACAAAAATGTTAATTTCCTATCAGAAGTTAGAATCAACCCCACTGTAAATTTGGTGATTAATGGAAACATTGTTGCTAACCAAGGCCTCTATATGCCAAGCAACGGTCTTTTTAAAGTAAACGGCCATTTCTATTATAGAGGTGGGGATTTATTTTTAAACCAGGAATCAAGACTTGAAATTGCCGGTGATGCACTTTTTGAAACTGTTTCGCTTCAAGGAAACAGCATAAAAAATGGAGCGTCGATCTGTGTTCACGGAAAAATTCATAAGCCGGAAAATTTATTCCCTTTAACCGTGGAAAAAACTAGTGAAACCTCCTGTAAGCATTTAGGTGAGGGTGTGTGGGAACTAAATAAGAATTCAAATGGAGATGGTAATTCCTACTGGGAGATTATCGGTTCAACCTCTTTAGATTAGTAGCAGCAACAGGCTGACATTTGATTGTCAGCCTGTTGCTGCTTTATTCTCCGGATTTTTCAGAAAGATTACTTTCGTTTTCACTCCTATCGTTAGAATCAGCGATATCGTCCGCTTGTGACTTTTCCGACTCATTCGTCCCAGTGGTATCTTCAATGGCATTTCCACCATTTTCATTTGTAGCGGCAGCATCCTCAGGTTCCGCATCCGGTGGTTCCGCCAAAGCAGGAATCTCCTTTACAACCACTTCGTTCACCGGAAGGTAAATATCGTTAGAGACAAAAACAGAATCCTTGTTTACGCCATTTGAATCCGTTATTTCCCGGTAGATAGAGACAGAGACACCTTGCTTACCCGGATGATTGGCCGGTTTACTAACAAGAGTAATGTCCGGAACATATTGAATGATTTGCTTTGGTTTAAAGTATTTTTTATTTTGCAGGCGAATGTTATATGTTGTGGGCGTTTTATAACCAATAATATCTGTTTTTAGAAAGCCTTTCTTATCAGAGCTAAAATTGACAGTCAGGTCATAATCGTTTGGATTATATAAAATCAGATCCATGCTATTCTGTTTGATCTTTGCTTCAAAACCAGGTTCCATGCCTTCAGGAAGCTCCCTGCTTATATTCCTCTCTATGATTTGCAAATTCGTATTTAATATTGCCTTATATAGAGAGGAAGCTGACAATGTCAGAAACTCATCAGAAAAATCCAATTTAGCATTTCTTAAATATTCCAAAAAAGAGAAATTAGAATTTTCCTTGATTTTGATTTCCTTGGACTCCTGTAACCAGGCATCAAGGTACTCATGATCATCCACTTTTATCATCGAACTTGAAAGGACTTCTTGTTTTAAATGTGAGTCCTTTTTTAAAAAGTCTAGTAATCTAATCTCTATCTTTTCTTTCGGCAAGGTACCGGTTCGCCTCTTTATTTCCCTTTTCAACTTCTTGATGTCAATATTGGTTACCAACGTTTGGCTTGTATGCTTTTTAATTTGATCATCGATCAACTTTTCGTTAACAGAAACAAAAAGGGGATTTTCCATCCCGCTTGCTGCAGAAAAAACTGAATCATCAATTAAAAACGAAATTTGATTGTTAGGAACCTTAAGTTTTGTATCGGCAAACGTGAAGGCTATATCTGCATTGTTTCTCCAATCAGCAGCCGCTTTTTCTATTTTTTCTTTTGCCTCTTTTTTTGTAAGATTTTCAACATTTACCGAACCTATGTAAGTTTTGTCAGCAAACTTTTGATTAGATTGAAATACGGCATTTTGGGCCTCGGTTCCAAATTTAGAAAAAAGGCTGATAAAAAACGTTCCTGCTAAAATTAAAAGAAGGAATTTAAAATAGGAAGAAGTTGTATTCTTCATTTATCGAGTGCTCCTACTCATTCTTTTTCCTTTTATTCCGTAGATAAAGTTCTTCTAAATCTTCAAAAATACTGTTTATTTCTTCATTCGAATATTTATTGTGTGTTTTTGTTAGATTGGACTGTAAATCCTTTAAATCCATTCCGGTATCATGAAAGGCCTCATTTTGTTGTTCGTTGGCTTCGTCTGCTGATGAAAACGTCTTCTGATTTTCCTGAAAGCTCTCAAGGATTGTGAAGTCGTCAATGTTATGAGAAACCATCCTCCTCGACTCGATTAATAAATCTAAATCACCATCTTCCAATGAACTAGCTGTCTCTAATATATGCGCACTATAATATGGGTTTGGCTCTACTAAGTTCTCAGCGTCAATCGGCTTGTTTAATGCAGATAATCTGCTATCCATGTCAAATACATCTGTGATCTCATAGATATGTTCCAGATTAAGATTACAAGCATCTTGGTTTGAACTATGTATTTCTACCATTTTTTCTCGCTTTTCACCAATATTCATATCTTGATAGTCTTTCTTTTCCATACCGGTGCGCTCATTCATTGTTTCCTCATAAATTTCTGTTTCATTATCGCCCATTGAAGACATAGTGGACGTTAATTCTTCCACATACAAAGGATCTGACTTTATCCTCTTTGGAACGGAATAATATTCATCAATTGTTGTAGAAGACTTTGCTTTTTCCTCAAGTTCTTTAAGAGAATAAAACGGTTTCATCCTATCTTGGGAATCAAAATCAACAGTATCCTCTTCCAAACGAAACAATTGGAATCTTTTATAGAAAATGTATGTGAATAATAAAGCCAAAACGAGTTGAAATAAAGCGAGCTGCGATAAAGAAAACACGCTTCTGCCAAGTATTCCAATTAAACTTACGATTGTGCACGTAATTATGACTAGCATTTTTCCAGCACCCGTCAGGCCGATTGGAACGAGTAGTACAAGAAAAGAAACAAGAGCAACAGCAATTCCTGTTGTGATGATTAAAACCAAACCATTACCCCCACCATAATTTATGAAATATACTAGTTCAATAATATACTAATTTTAAACACAAGAAATGAACAATAAAGTAGAATCTATGAACTTGTCGATTGGCAGACGAGCGGTTGAAACCCTTTTTCATTTGAGAGATAATCATTGTTCCTTTTTCATTTGAATTTTCCCTCAAGCACAGCCTGTGCATAAGGCCTTGCAAGCGCCAAAAAATATAAGGAGCCCGTAATAATAAGAGCTTCGCTTTCCGACAGGTTTTTCATGGCTTCTTCGATGGCCATTTGCCAGTTTTTCATCCATTTTTTATGGCGGCTTTTACTCCATTCATAAAGCTCCTCGGCTTTTGCAGCGCGGGCATGGGGAATTTCTGTAAAGATAACCTCTTCGGCATTTTGATCCAGGAGCTGTATCATCTCTTGATAGTTTTTATCGTTTAGCGCCGTAAAAAGAAAGCGATATTTTTTTTCGGGAAAGGCGGAATGAAGTGTCTCCGTTAAAACGGAAATTCCCGCTGGGTTATGTGCACCGTCCAATATGATCAACGGACTTCTGGATAAGAGTTCAAAACGGGCCCTCCATGCTGCCCTGCACAGCCCTTTTCGCATGCTTTCTTCATTAATGGAAAAGTCGTCGCGTTCATTTATCAGCCTAATTGCCGTTAACGCGCATGAAGCATTTTCCGCCTGGTGCTTTCCTAGCATTGCTAGCCGGACATTTTCCAGAACATATTCGCCCATTCGAAACAAGAAGGCCTGTGAGGTGTCCTCGTTTTTCCTAGCCTCTACGGCAAACTCCCTACCAAGTTGAAATAGAGGGGCATTCTCTGATTCAGCCTTCAGTCGGATAACTTGTTCTGCCTGCGAGTTGTTCACACCGCTGATAATCGTCACTCCTTTCTTGACTATGCCGGCTTTTTCCCGCGCAATCATTTCGATGGAATTTCCCAGGATATTGGTATGCTCAAGGGAAATAGATGTAATGATGGACAAAATGGGGGTAACAACGTTCGTCGAATCAAGCCTGCCCCCAAGTCCCGCTTCAATTAAGGCAAGGTCAACATCGTTCCTTTTAAAAAAGATAAAAGCGATGGCTGTCAAAATTTCAAACTGTGTCGGCCCGTTTGATTCCTTGTCCATCAACTCAACAACCTCTTCAATTTGATTAAAAATTGAAATAAATTCCCGATCATGTATCATTTCTTTATTTATCATAAATTGTTCATTGATGCTTTCTAAATATGGGGAAGTAAAGGCACCTACGGATACACCGGCCTCAATTAGTATCTCTCTGATAAAATTCAATGTTGAGCCTTTGCCATTCGAGCCCGCTATATGAATAAATTTAAGGTTAAGATGGGGATTGCCAAGATAATCGAGAAGCTTTTCCATCCGGGACAAGCCAAAATCCATTCCTAGCTTCATCTGCCTCTGTATCAGGTATTGTTCTATTTCAGCCATCGTGGTTCTGTTCATGTGAAAGCCTCCAATCTTGCACTACTTCTTACTTTCTGTAAAGATTTATTTTACAATAGTTTTAACAATAAGTAACTATCTAAAGGAAGTGCAGCATAGATGGACAATTCGCAAAAAAGCTGTTGGATCATTGTAAACGGTTATTTGCAGCAAGAGAAATTTTCCGAACTAGCAATTTTTATAAAGGATGCGGCGGAGAGAAAGAATGTTAAAACGGCTATCGTCAGAAATACAGAATTGATGCCGGTTCTAGATAATGGCGTAGCCAGGTTAAAGGGCGAACAGGCAGAAAAACTTCCCGACTTTGTCGTTTATATGGATAAAGATATCCCTTTAGCCCGCCATTTAGAATTGATGGGGCTAAGCGTTTATAATAGCAGCGAAGCCATTGATATTTGCGATAGTAAAGCCAAGACCCACCATGCCCTCGCAAACCACGGTATACCAATGCCTAAAACCATTTTTCCTCCTTTTACATATGAAGGGATATCCCGGAATGATTTTAAGGCTTTCCGAAATATTGGTTCATATCTTGGATACCCTCTGGTGATAAAAGAAGCGTACGGCTCATTTGGCCAACAAGTATACCTTATTGAAAACGAAAGGACATTGATTGAAAAAGTAAGAGAAATTGCCCATTCACCTTTCATCCTCCAAGAGTTTGTCCAAAGCAGCAGGGGCAGGGACATTCGATTGAACGTTGTCGGGGGCAGGGTTGTCGCTTCGATGCTCCGTGTGTCCGAAAATGATTTTCGTGCTAATGTTTCGAACGGGGGAAAAACCTTGCCATATTCCCCGACTACAGAAGAAGCCGAACTGGCAATAAGGTGCGCAGATATACTTGGTGTCGATTTTGCAGGTATAGACCTGTTGTTTGGCGAAAATGGACCACTGCTATGTGAAGTGAACTCAAATTCCCATTTGTTAAATATCTACCATGCAACAGGAGTAAATATAGCAGATTATATGATGGATTATATCTTGCAGAAAGAGAAGGAAAAAACACAATGACTGAAGAGGGATGGCTAATTTATTCAAAGCAAGATGCCTCGCGAAATAAGTCTTATATTGACTGGATGATTAAAGAAGCCAGCCAAATGAATATAAAGCTTTTCCTGTTTTTCCGGGAAGATTTCACATTGGGACATGCTAACTCAAAGCTGGTCTTATTCCATCAAAGGAAAGATGTCCCCCTTCCATCATTTGCAATCGTAAGGACAATTGATCCTTTTTTTACAAGGCAACTAGAGCTTCTCGGTGTAAGATGCTTTAATTCTTCATGTGTCTCAGAAATATGCAATAACAAAGCGAAAACACATCAATTTATGGCCGGGCTTGGAATTCCAATGGCTGATACGCTATATGGCAGCTATGACCACTTCCGCCGGGAAGAAGTACTGCTTCCATATCCTTATGTAGCTAAAGAAGTTTCTGGCCGGGGCGGAAAACAGGTGTACCTAATTGAAAATCAAAATGACGAGCACTTGTTACAAGGATCGCCTGGCAAATGGATATTCCAAAAACCTGCCGTTTACGGCAAGGATGTACGCGTATTTGTGGTCGGCAGGAAAATCATTGCGTCTGTACTGAGAGAATCGGATACTGATTTTAAATCAAATTTCAGCTTAGGCGGCAATGCCTCACTTTATGAACTATCCAATAAACAAAAAGGCCTTGTAGAAACGATCATTCACACTGTGGATTTTGGCATGGTGGGCGTCGATTTTGTTTTTTCCGAAGATGGCAGCTTTTTGTTGAATGAGATTGAAGATGTTGTCGGGAGCCGGACGCTAAGTGTGCTGACAGATATAAACATTGTTAGGGAGTATCTGCGGTATATTAAGGGAGAATTAGTACAGTAATTTTCTTAATAGATTAATATTTTTGCTTATGTAATTGAAATTCTGCTATATATTTGGAATTTGATGGAACTTCAGTTTTCTCATATAATGCTTCGCTCATATATATGGATTTCCGCTTATATAGTTTAATTTTCACTTATATATTGGGATTTTCGCTCATATATTTAAATGTTCGCTTATATCTCGTTTTTTCCGCTGATAAAAGGTTATCCCCCCTCTCGACACAATTATTTTACCCGATCATGAAAAAAGAGGATGAACCGCATCAAGGTTCATCCTCTTACAATTAAAGCTGTTTCAATTCGTTTATTCTGCTGATGACTGTGTCGCGTTTTTCACTGTAATCTTTTTCCTTCGCACGTTCTTCTTCAATAACCTTTTCAGGTGCTTTCTTTACAAAGCCTTCGTTGTTTAATTTCTTTTGGACGCGCTCTACTTCTTTGTTTAATTTTTCGAGTTCCTTTTCTAGACGGCTGATTTCTTCCTCAATATTGATCAAGCCTTGAAGGGGAAGAATTAATTCCACCCCTGTAACCACGGCTGTCATCGCCTGGCCTGGTTCCTCAACATCTGTGCCGATTGTCAATTCCTCAGGGTTACAGAAGCGCTCAATATAAGCACTGTTTTTCTGAAGCTTGCTTAATGTGGCTTCATCCTTTGCTTTCAGAATCAGCTTGATTTTTTTGCTCATTGGTGTGTTTACCTCTGCGCGGATGTTCCTGACAGAACGGATAATTTCAACAAGGAGCTTCATCTCTTCAGCCGCTTCCGCATCAGTTAGCTCAGGATTCACTTCCGGCCAAGCTGCTGTTGTGATGGATTCACCTTTATGAGGCAGGTTCTGCCAAATTTCCTCGGTAATGAACGGCATGAAAGGATGCAGCAATCTCATCGTATTATCCAGGACATATGCTAGGATTGAACGGGTCGTTTTCTTGGCAGCCTCATCTTCTCCATATAACGGAAGCTTCGCCATTTCAATGTACCAATCACAGAAATCATCCCAGATAAAGTTGTAAAGGATCCGGCCGACTTCACCAAATTCATATTTATCGGCGAGTCTTGTAACGGTTTCGATCGTTTCATTCAAACGCGTCAAAATCCACTTATCCGCTACAGACTTTTCTCCGCTTAAATCAATCTCTTCATACGTTAAGCCTTCCATGTTCATCAACGCAAAACGTGAAGCGTTCCAAATCTTGTTGGCAAAGTTCCAGACCGCTTCTACCTTTTCGATGCTGAAGCGCAAATCCTGTCCAGGAGAGCTTCCGGTTGACAAGAAGTATCTCAAGGAATCAGCACCGTATTGGTCTATGACGTCCATTGGGTCGACACCATTGCCAAGCGATTTACTCATCTTGCGTCCCTGTGCGTCACGGACAAGCCCATGAATTAATACATCTTTAAATGGCCGCTCGCCAGTGAACTCAAGGCCTTGGAATATCATCCGTGAGACCCAGAAGAAGATAATATCATATCCGGTAACAAGTGCTCCAGTCGGATAGTAACGTTTATAATCGGCAGATTCGGTATCTGGCCACCCCATCGTAGAGAAAGGCCAAAGTGCTGAGCTAAACCAAGTGTCAAGAACATCTTTGTCCTGCTCCCAGTTTTCGCTGTCTTCCGGAGCCTCCAGGCCAACATAAACCTCGCCTGTTTGTTTATGGTACCACGCAGGGATACGGTGTCCCCACCAAAGCTGGCGCGAAATACACCAATCACGGATATTTTCCATCCAGTGAAGATATGTCTTCTCAAAACGATCTGGTACGAAATGAACCTTTTCACTTTCCGATTTTTGCTGAAGGGCAATCGCTTCGTCGGCAAGCGGCTGCATCTTTACGAACCATTGGGTAGATAAGTAAGGTTCTACTACTGCCCCACTGCGTTCTGAATGGCCAACCGAATGAAGATGATCTTCAATTTTGAAAAGAACCCCTTGTTCTTGAAGATCCTTGACGATTTGTTTACGGCATTCAAAGCGGTCCATTCCTTCATATTTCCCGGCTTTACCGTTCATCGTACCGTCTTCGTTCATCACAAGTATCCGTTCAAGGTTGTGGCGGTTGCCGATTTCAAAATCGTTCGGGTCATGGGCAGGCGTGATTTTTACGGCACCTGAACCAAATTCCATGTCCACATAATCATCACCTACGATTGGAATCTCTCGACCGGTAATTGGGAGGATCACTGTTTTGCCGATTAAATGTTTATAGCGGTCATCTTCGGGGTGGACTGCTACCGCAGTATCCCCAAGCATGGTCTCAGGGCGGGTTGTGGCAATTTCAATATGTCCTGAACCATCCGCCAATGGATATTTCATATGGTAGAAAGCGCCCTGTATATCCTTATAAATAACCTCAATGTCAGAAAGGGCTGTTTTGGTAGACGGATCCCAGTTGATGATATATTCACCGCGATAGATCAATCCTTTATTGTATAAGGAAACGAAAACTTCACGGACCGCCTTTGAAAGACCTTCATCCAAAGTAAACCGTTCTCTTGAATAATCAAGGCCTAGCCCTAGTTTCGCCCATTGCTGGCGGATGTGGTCTGCATATTCTTCTTTCCACTTCCATGTTTCTTCCAGGAACTTCTCCCTTCCCAGGTCATAACGGGTTTGGCCCTGGCTGCGCAGCTTTTCTTCCACCTTTGCTTGCGTGGCAATTCCGGCATGGTCCATACCCGGCAGCCATAGTACGTCATATCCCTGCATCCGTTTCATTCGGGTTAAGATATCTTGCAGGGTTGTATCCCAGGCATGTCCAAGATGCAATTTCCCAGTTACGTTCGGGGGCGGGATTACGATTGTATATGGCTCTTTATCACGATCGCTCTTCGCTTCAAAAAATTTCCCTTTCAACCACCATTCATACCGGCCTTTTTCGATTGTCTGTGGATCATATTTGGTCGGCATTGTTTGCTGCTGTTGTTCCATAAAACTTCCTCCTTAATCAAACATTCAATACCCCGGAAAAATAAAAAACTTCCCTCATCACAAAAGGACGAAGGAAGTTGTTCGCGGTTCCACCTTTTTTCCGACAAAATAAAAAATTATTGTTCGGCTCTCAAATGCAGATAACGGTTTTTACCGGTTTTCCGCTAGCCAAAAGAGTACACACCGAAGCGTACTAAAAAGGTTCACGAAAACGACTCACAGGCGACTTCGGATGGTACCGGCCTGGAAACCTCCCAGCTGATGGTTTCCTCTCTGGAAAGCAGTATGGCATCTTACTATTCCTGTTCATGGTCTTTACATCTATTCAATTTCCCTTCCTCAGCAAAGTGGGAAGATTCATTTAATATAGTACATAATTATGTCTTCTATAGTCAATAATCTTTTCCGTTTTTTACTCATTGTATACATGAGCCCCACAATTGGTGTTGGGCAAAAGGCACATATTTATCCAGATAGACATAAGTTATTATATGATAAAGAAAGAAGGATGGATGCTGAAATGAAACGAAAATATTCTCCTTACGCACTGCCGCCATGGCTCAGAACAGTCCGAAGTGTTTGCTCCCAATTCATCATTCCTTTCACGGTTTTCCAGGGAATCAGGACTTTATTGCTGCCAACAGCGGTCGATGTTTTGATTCTTGCCATCTTTATTTTAATTGCTGTAGCCTTCCAGCTAGAGTGGATATGATGATTATAAAATTTTCCGATTGGTAAATGCGAACACTAAGGGCGTAGTTGCTCAGATACTTAATAACTGCACTTTGGCCATTGCCTCACACTTACACCTTTTTGCCAAGCTATCTTTGCATTACAAAAAAATGACCGGCCAGCAATTTTTATTTGGCTGGCCGGCTGTTTAGCTTTGAGCTTGTGCCTGTTCGGCAGCCGCTTTTTTCTGCTGTTCGATTTCTTCAATCTTCATTACAATATATTCGGTGTTTTTCAACTGCCAATATTGCCTCTGTAGCTGACTGACATAGTATAACTCGCTTTTCCCTCCCTTTTTCTCGAAATAGTTTCTTACGGTTTGAATGGATGAACCGGGATACGCCATATAGCTCTGAAATAATAGCATTTCCTCGCTTTTAAACGGAAAATATTTAAAATAATTATAGAGCCACGTTACACAATCATCACACCGAGTAGGATAGGTTTTTGCCGATTTTACCAGAAAAGGCAATAAGTCGAAATGAGGAGGAGCCGTTTTTGAATCTTCAAAATTTATAAAATGGCCGTAGCCTCTGTCATCGTATATGAAATGCTCCATGGACGGCTTTCCATGAGTGACTACAGTCCTTACTTTTTCATCCTCTTTTGTTTTTTCAAACCATTCCTCAAGCTTTTTTTGCGCATAATTTAAAGCCTGGGTGATGTCGATATAGTACATGCAAAACATAAGCTCAAATGGTGACATATACCACTTTTTCTCACTCTCGGCCGCAAATTCGTCGATGAATTCGTGATGTTCTTTCCACTGCTTTACAGTCTCTTCGTAATGCTCTTCCCTTTCTTCTTTTTTAACAGACCTTTCTTTTATGGATAGGGTGTGCATCCTGGCTAGCTCACGGAATAGCTGCATATGGCGTTCATCGCGTTCACCCGAATCCTCATTCAGCAGCCACGGCATCAAGTAATATAAACGCCCACCATGCAGAACGGCATACCTTCCGTCTGTTGTTGGGTAAATCGGAACAATCCGGTTGTAACCGCGCTGATATAAGTACTGCATATTTTTGAAGAAGTCCATCCCAATTTGGGGGGATATCGCTTTCAATGCGAAAATCCCTTTATCTGTATAAACTTTCTTTACTTTCCCAAAGTTTTCAACATATCTAGTATGCAACGAATATTGTTGCAGAATAATTGGAGTATCCTGAAAATCCTGTTGTTCTTGAAATTCGCTCAATATCCACTCACCTTCGCTTGAATGGCATGCTCAAACTGGCTTGTTATTTGAAAAAACAGCAGAGCAGGGCCTGCTGTCTCTGCTCTGGATCATTACAATTTGAAGGCTTTTGCCCTTGGAATATAGAGCACCTGACCTTCGGAAACATCCTGCCCCTGCTCAAGTGCATTGCTGCTTAAAATGGCTTGTTCGCTAACTTCGTACCGGTCAGCAAGCGATGACAGTGTATCTCCATGCTGGACTATGCATACCTTTACCTTTGTTAGTTGTTCCTCCTGTTTACGTCCAAAGAAGTCCATTAAAGAAACATGTTCCTTTTCCTCCTGGTTTGCCAGTTCCTTTTCACGATTGGAAGGAGATTGGCCGCTCACCTTGCTTACCTCTTTAACTAGGGGAGCATCTTCTCTTTTAGCAAGGTTCAGTAGCGGCTCATGTTGTTTTTCCCTCGGCTCCGTCTTGGCTTTGAGAGTCTCTGTCTCTTCCCGGCCCGATCCTTGATGTAAAACTACAGGAGTTGCTTCCTCTTCCATTCCCTTAGAAACATTAATAGGTGCTTGTATGTCAGGCTTTTCTTGATCTCCTTGTTTACTGGCAGAGACCGGTGCCTCCTGTTCAGTTTGTTGCTGCGTTGCATCCGCAGCCTGCTTTGATTCTTCCTGTAACTCCTGCTGCTTTTCTCCTCTGTTTGATAGTTCTATGTTTTGCTGTCCAGGCATAGTCTCTTGATTTGAAACTGGTTCCGGCGCCATAACAATTGGTTCTTGTTGACTTTCTCCTTGATTCTGTGGAGCATTTGGTTCTTGTCGACCTGCTGCCTGCTTCTGCGGATCATTTGGTTCTTGTCGACTTGCTGCCTGCTTCTGCGGATCATTTAGTTCTTGATTATGGATAGCATTGGATTCTCGTTGAACCCCTTCTTGATTCTGTTCACCAGTTGGCTCTTGTTGAACTGCTGCTTGATTCTGTTCGGCATTTAATGGTGGTTGCACTGTAGGTTGTTGATGGATAGGGCTTTCCGGCTCCTGTTGCCCCGACATTGTTTCATCCGGGTCGAAGCTGCTGTGCTGTTTCGTATCTCCCCATGGGTGAGTTGTCTCAGGTTCTTTTTTTGGTATTTGCAATTTTGTTTGCAGCTCATCATAAAGAGGCTCCACTGGAATTTCGAATACAGGTATGTCAGGCTGTTTGCTTATTAGCTCAGGCTCCGATTTTTCGGCTCTACCATCCTCAGGAAGTTTTCTGGCTTCCGCATAAAATGGGGAATATAGATCATTGCCACTATTGGTAACCGGGTTTTCGTCCGCTTTAATTGGGCGTTCAAACATAGCCTGGAACTTCTGGTGGTCCTCTGTCCCTTTTAGGCTTTGGAAAAAAGCTGTTTTTCGAATAAACTCTTCAAACGGATCAAAGTCGGCTTCAACCATATTCGGCATATTTTCCATTTCACCTTCTCCAAGGCTTACTTCCTCCCTATCAAGGTGATGGATTGGTTCATAAGTGTCTTGAGGGCCTGGAGTGTATTCATTAAACTCGCTTTCAAATAAGGCTTCTCCATGCTCGCTATTTTCTTCCTCTGGTTCTTCCCCAAATGTTTCGTCCTCAACTTCTGACTGCTGCTCCCTGTAAATCCCCGTAATGAGCAGGTCGGCTTGCAGCTTCAGACAATTTTTATCTGGTAATATATAATCAAATGTTTGGATTTCCACATCAACATCCTGAAGAGAATGAATCCTGTCAAATGGAATGGTAATATCTACCGGGAACCGATGAATAAATTCATTAATACCTGAATCCCTTCTTTCCACCTGCTGTACCGTTTTAGGGTGGTAGTGTTGAGTATAATTCTTGATCACAGACTCTCCAGTACCCCGTTCTTCCTTGTATTCTCCACTTAAATCAAGCGTGCCCTTGATGATTACGTATTGATCTCTTTCCTGAATCGTAACATTGGGATCCAGGGAGATGGAATATAGTTCAGCTACTTCGTGTTCCTTTTGGAACCATATGGATTCCTCTAATGAAAATCGTAAATACGATTGATTTTCCTTCGACAAAACAACTCCTCCTTTCTAATCCTCAGAGAAACAATGACTATGCCATTAACAATCTATGAAGTAGCAAAGTTAATTATGCTATTTATTGAGATAGGAAGGGGGAGGACTTCATTTAAAAGAATTGAGAGAAATATTGAATAGGGCAAATAAAAAAAGCCCCTTTATCCTAGTGATAAAGAAGCCTCTTTCATCTGCATATTATCCTTTTAACCTTGAAAACGCCTTTTCTGCCGCTGCAATCGTTCGTTCAATATCCTCATCAGAATGCGCGGTAGAAATGAATAACCCTTCGAATTGGGAAGGAGGCAGGTATACGCCCTGTTCCGCCATTTCACGATAATACGTTGCAAAGAAATTTAAATCTGAAGTTTTCGCCGTTTCATAATTGATGACATCTTCGTTTGTAAAGAACATCCCGATCATGGAACCGGCCCTGTTAAAGGTATGCGGGACGCCATGCTTTTTCGCCGCCCGGCCAATACCTTGTTCAAGCATATCTCCTTTTCGTTTGAATTCCTCATAGACCTCAGGAGTCAACTGGCTTAATGTTTCGAGCCCAGCCGTCATGGCAAGCGGGTTTCCGGATAAAGTACCAGCTTGGTAGATTGTACCGCTTGGGGCAATTTGTTCCATGATTTCTCTCTTGCCTCCGAAGGCACCTACCGGAAGGCCGCCGCCAATTACTTTTCCAAGACAGGTAAGATCCGGTGTGACGCCAAAGTATCCTTGGGCGCAATTATAGCCTACGCGGAACCCGGTCATGACCTCGTCAAAAATGAGAAGGGAGCCGTTTTTGCTTGTTAGCTCGCGAAGCCCTTCAAGGAACCCTGGCTGAGGAGGGACTACACCCATATTGCCTGCGACCGGCTCAACAATGATACAAGCGATGTCATCACCAAATTGTTCAAAAGCAACTTTTACGCTATCTAGGTCATTATATGGAACGGTAATCGTATTGCTGGCAACACTTTCTGGTACACCTGGGCTGTCAGGCAATCCGAGGGTGGCAACACCAGAACCGGCTTTTATCAGCAGTGAATCCCCATGGCCATGATAACATCCTTCGAATTTTAGAATTTTATTGCGTCCTGTAAAGCCTCGGGCCAAACGCAATGCACTCATGGTCGCTTCTGTACCCGAAGATACCATCCGGATCATTTCAATGGAAGGAACCCTCTCGATCACAAGCTGCGCCAGTTCATTTTCGACTAAGGTTGAAGCGCCGAAGCTTGTGCCGGTTTCGGCTACTTTTTTTAAGGCTTCTACGACTCTGTCATTGGAATGGCCAAGGATCAGCGGTCCCCACGATAGAACATAATCAATATATTCATTGCCATCGATATCGTAAATTTTAGAGCCTTTCCCCCGCTCCATGAAAATCGGGTCCATATCCACTGATTTAAAGGCACGTACTGGGCTATTGACGCCGCCAGGCATAAGGTGCTGTGCCTCCGCAAATGCTTGTTTTGATTTTTCATAAGACCGCATAAATCGCATCCCCTTTCATTTTAAAGCCATATAGGATTAGTTCTGATCATCCAGCCAGCGGGCTACATCCTTGGAATGATATGTGATGATTAAATCGGCACCTGCCCGTTTCAAACCTGTCAGCATTTCCATCACAATTGCTTTTTCATCGATCCAGCCATTTTGGGCTGCTGCTTTAATCATCGAATACTCACCACTTACGTTATAGGCGACAATCGGTAGAGTAAAATTATTTTTTGCGTCACGGATGATGTCCATATAAGATAAAGCCGGCTTTACGATAAGGAAGTCAGCTCCTTCTATCACATCGGATTCCGCTTCACGGAACGCTTCGATACGGTTTGCTGGATCCATTTGGTACGTTTTGCGGTCGCCGAATTGCGGAGCCCCGTTGGCGGCTTCACGGAATGGCCCGTAAAATGCGGATGCGTATTTTACGCCATATGACATAACCGGTATATCATGATACCCTGCTTCATCCAAACCAGCACGGATGGCTGCCACGAAACCATCCATCATATTCGACGGAGCGATGATATCCGCACCTGCTTCAGCCTGGCTCACTGCTGTTTGAGCAAGAAGGTCGAGAGATGGGTCATTCAGAATTTTTCCGTCTTCCACGATGCCGCAGTGTCCGTGGCTTGTGTATTCACACAGGCAGGTATCTGCGATGACAATGACTTCAGGAAACTCTTTTTTAATGAGTCTGGTTGCTTGTTGAACTAGGCCATTATGATGGAAAGCACCCGAACCATGCTCATCCTTATCATGTTCATGGGGGACTCCAAAAAGAATGACAGACTTAATCCCCAGGCTTGTTACTTCTTCCATCTCCGCTTTCAGGTAATCCATTGAAATTTGAAAAACACCCGGCATGGATGAGATCTCATTTTTCACTTGCTCTCCATCAATGATAAACAATGGATAAATCAAGTCTTCCTTATGAAGATACGTCTCCCGCACTAACGCCCTCATGTTTGCACTAGAGCGTAATCGGCGGTGGCGATTAAACTGAATGTCTTTCATATTGTTTCCTCCTTTTTATTTCCTAAGTTCTAAGTAATGTATCAAGCTTTCAATCATCGCTTTGGCAGTATATTCCATATCAGGGTATACGTGGACAACCAGTCCCAGGTTTTCAGCTGTTTTTTTTGCTACCGGACCGATACACACAACAATCAGATCCCGTGCTTCCGTTTGCAAATCATGCTTCTTTACAACTTCTACAAAATGATTTACCGTTGACGAACTGGAAAATGTAACGATATCAATTTTTCTGTTACGGAGCAGTTCAGCAAGCTTCGGTTCGCTTGCTTCAGGAAGAATCGTCTCATATACGATAACTTCCTTACAGTCTGCTCCAGATCGATTAATACTCTCGCTGATCACAGATCGCGCCAAATTTCCTTTAGCCACCAACACTTTGTCACTCTGTTGAAGATGTTGATTAAACTGTTTTGTAAAGGCTTCCGCTACGAATTCATCAGGCATAAAATCCGCCTGATATCCCCATTCGGCAAGAGCCTGTTTTGTTTTTACACCTATCACTGCAATCTTGGGCATGTTTCCGATGTGCGGCGTTTGTTCCGCCAATTCAAAGAAAAATTTGACACCGTTTTGACTTGTAAAAACAAGCCAGTCAAACTCATCCAGGTGTACAATATATTTTTTCACAGCACTGGGATCCTTTGGCAAAACAAAATCAATCAGGGGAACCGCATAAGAATTCCCTCCATTAGCAGCAATGATTCGGTTAAGGCTTTCAGACTGCTCCTTCCCTCTTGTTACAAGGACATTATATCCCTTTAGAGGTTTGAAGGTCCGCATTACTGGTCGAGCTCCTCTTTAACGCGGTCAATCAATTCCTTTGCACCTTTCTCACTTAACAGCCGTGCTGCTTCATTCCCGACACTGACCGGGTCTGTTCCTTCTATTATTTCTTTATAAATTATTTTTCCATCTGGAGATGCGACAAGTGCAGCAAGGGAAACCGAACTGCTGCCTGTCACTGTTGCAAATCCTGCAATCGGCACCTGGCACCCGCCCTCCATTTTATCAAGAAAAGCTCTTTCTGCCTCAACAGCAAGCCTTGTTTTTTCACAGGTAAGTTTTTTAAGCTCTGATAGAAGCTCATCATCATCTTCACGGCACTCAATCGAGAGGGCTCCTTGTCCTACGGCTGGCAGGCAAAGATCCGTGTCAAGAAATTGTGTAACCACTTCCTGCTTCCACCCAAGGCGTGATAAGCCCGCGGCCGCTAGAATGATTGCGTCATAATCTTCATTAGAAAGCTTTTCTAAACGAGTGTCCACATTCCCCCGAATCCATTTGATTTCAAGGTCCGGCCTGTTTGCAAGCAGCTGAGCCCCTCTACGCAGGCTGCTTGTTCCGATTATGGCACCCTCTTTCAGCTCTTCCAATGGTATATGATTCTTCGAAATCAATGCATCCCGATGGTCTTCTCTTGGAGGCACACAGCCTATTGTCAAACCTTCAGGCATTACAGCAGGCATATCCTTCATACTGTGGACCGCCATATCAATTTCCTTGTCAAGCATAGCCTGTTCGATTTCTTTCACAAAAAGGCCCTTCCCGCCCACTTTCGATAATGTTACGTCCTGAATTTTATCACCCTTTGTGACAATTTCTTTGACCTCAAACTCGAAAGGAACACCGAGTTCCTTTAGCTGGTTGATGACCCAATTTGTTTGGGTGATTGCTAGTTTGCTCCTTCTGGATCCGACAATAATTTTTCGCATGTTTTCCTCCTATGTATACCAAAAGTGGAATGATGAAAGGCTCCCGAACAGGGAGAAATTAATGATGACAACTAAAAAAGAAGCAATATTCCAAAGAGCTAGCGTCTTACCATACATTTGTTTCCGAACTTTTAAATATAAATACACGCTATATGCTATTAAAACAATAAAGGAACCGATAATTTTCGGATCATACCAAAACAGATTGGGAACCTTTAAATAGGCCCATTGCAATCCAAGAATAAGGGAGAGGACGAGCATGGGAACCCCGATAACTGCCATTACGTAAGACATATGCTCCAATTTAGCCAGATCCCCCAGCCTCATCAGCCTCTTTCCCCACTTTTTCCTTTTAAGAAGGTCATATTGGATGAGATAGAGCAATGAAAAAACAAATGACAGCGAAAACGCCCCATATGAAAGAATCGCCATGGTAATATGAATAAACAGCAGCTCGGACACCAATTTTTGCGCCAGTACTTCTGATTCAATCTGCAGCGGGGCAAAAGTATGGACCGCCATCACGATAAATCCGAGAACATTGGTAAAAAACACGATAAAATCCACACGCATTAACCGGTTGATCACGAGTGACAGCGTAATCAATATCCATGCATAAAAATAAAGTCCTTCAAATATTGTAAGCACAGGAAATCTTCCGGTTTCCAACATATATAGAAATAAAAAAATTGTTTGAAGAAGCCAAACAATTGCAAGCAGCCAGAAGGCAAATTGATTTGCCTTCCGGTTATTATTCAGAAAATCTATAAAGTATAAAAGCACACTGAACGCATATAAAATGACAGTAGCTTCGTGCAATCTCGTCATAAATAATTCCAGCATATTTGCCTCTATATCCTTGCCGCAGCGTGATTGTATTTAACAGAAGCCGGATTCTTGACTGAAGCAGGCTGCTCCTGTACTTCAACCATTTCCTCCAGGTGAAAAACCTTCATAAATCGGCTCAATGCCTCATCTACATCCGGTTTCCCTGCCAATTCCTTAGCATATAAAATCGGGTCTTTTAGCATCTGGTTAATAATGCTTTTTGTATGCTTGCTCAAAACTTTTTTGTCCCGTTCGCTTAGATGCGGGAGCTTTCTTTCAAGGCTGTTCATTGTTTCAGCCTGGATGGCAAGCGCTTTTTCCCGGAGGGCGGAAATCACAGGCACCACGCCCTGCATATCGATCCATCGATTAAATTCTACAATTTCTGACTCAATCATGATCGAAATTTTTTCAGCAGCATTTTCACGCTCCTGTATATTTGCCTGAACGATTCCTTCCAAGTCATCTATGTCATAAAGAAAAACATTTTCATGCTTTGCCAATTCAGGATCTAAATCGCGTGGCACTGCAATGTCGACCATAAAAATTGGACGGCCCTTTCTAAGCTTGTTTACATTGGCCATCATTTCTTCAGTAATGACAAAATCCTTAGCACCTGTAGAAGTAATTAGGATATCCGTATCTACTAAAGCGGATGAAAGCTCCTGAAGTCTTTTCGCACGGCCAGCAAAACGTTCAGCCAACGCAATCGCTTTTTCATAGGTACGATTGATAACAGTGATATTGTCAGCACCATTGCTGTGAAGGTTCTGAATCGCCAGTTCACCCATTTTTCCCGCGCCGAGAATAAGCGTATTCTTGCCGTTCAGGGTTCCAAAGATTTTTTTTGCCAGCTCTACCGCAGCATAGCTAACGGAAACGGCATTCGCATTAATTTCCGTTTCGGCATGCGCCTTTTTCGACAAAGTCAACGCTTGCTTGAACAAATGGTTAAACACAGTGCCGATCGTTCCTTCCTCCTGTGCAACCATATAGCTTGAACGGACTTGTCCAAGAATTTGCGTTTCTCCAAGCACCATTGAATCCAATCCGCAGGCAACCTTGAACAAATGTTCAATCGCACCCTCCCCTTCATAAATAAAGAGATAGGGAGAGAACTCTTCTTTATCAATTTTGAACCATTCTGAAAGAAATTCTTTTATATAATATCTTGATGTATGGATTTGATCGGCTACCACATAAATTTCCGTTCTATTGCAGGTAGAGACGATCACGTTTTCCAAGATGCTTTTTTTATTCTTAAGTGCCTTCATTGCATCTGCAAGTTCGGCTTCGGTAAATGACAATTTTTCACGTATTTCTACAGGGGCAGTTTTATAGTTTAGTCCTACCGCTAGAATATGCATTTCCTTGAAACACCCCCAAAATATAAATGTATACCTATGATATTATATCATTTTCTATGTATAATAGATAAAAAAAATATGAACAGTTAATGAAATGTCGAAACAGAGTTCAGGTGAATAAGTTCTATCAAAATGTTTCGACTGTTTCAAATGGAAAGTTTATGATATATAGTAAGTAACGTACATTTTTCGACATTCGCTTCAAAAGTACCATATCAAATATAATGGTTAACTTCAAGTATCCAAACCGGAAATCAGGAGGGACATATGAAAGGTCAAAGGATTTTTCCCGGAACCCTATTAATTGGGTTTGGGCTTTATTTTTTTCTAGAAGAGTCCAGGATCGAAATCTTTCCTGGATTCTTTACATGGCCAACCTTGCTGTGCATTGTTGGGCTTGCTTTTTTAAGCCAGGCATACGGTGGGAAAGACCATGAAGCAATTCTTCCGGGAGTGATTTTATTCGGGTTTGGACTGCATTTTCACATTGCGGACAAATACAATATATGGCCCCACAATATCGGCATTTTCATTCTGATTATCGCTCTTGGCTTTATCCTTAAGGCCAGAAGAACAAACAGCGGCATGCTGCAGGGGATCCTGTTATTAGTCATTGCCATTTCATCCTTATTTTATGATAAAGTAATTTCTTGGTTGGGCATCCTAGAGACAGGCGTTTCGACTGGATTGAAGTTATGGCCGGCATTGTTGGTAGCGGCCGGCCTTTATCTGCTGTTTATAAAAAAGAAATGAGAGGCCCGGAAAAAATCGAACCTGGTTCTTCATTTGGATAAGGCTTCGAAGACAGTTCCCAGCCTCTCTTCCACAATTAAGTCAAAATAACGATCCATGATGGTGGGTTCATTGTTCAGCAATCCTCTGTGCGGGACACCCGCGTCATGCGCCAAAGAAGGAAACATATTGACTGGAGTGACGGAAAGAGATGTACCCATGGCTAGGAACAGATCCGCTTCCATCACACTTCTTTCCGCTTCCTCCCATCCATGGATAGCATCCCCATATAGAACGATATCCGGGTTTAGAACCTTTCCACAATTCTTACATACTGGCACTTCCATTTCCATTACACAGGAGAAATCATATATTCTTCCACAATTCGGGCATGTCGCACTTGTAACGGTTCCATGTACCTCTATCACATTGGTGCTTCCCGCTTTCTGGTGCAGACCATCTACATTTTGAGTAATGATTGTAATGTCCTTTCCTTTTGTTTCAAGACCGGCTAGAAATGTGTGGGCAAGGCTAGGCTGATAACCGTGTAATTGCTTCAAATGAAATATCGTTTTATATTTCTTCCAAAATTCGTCGGGATGTCTATTAAAATAAGAACGTGAAAGGTAATATTCGATTGGTTCTTCTCCTGCAAAAATCCCTTCATTAGAACGAAAATCCCTAAGCCCACTTTCTGTGCTTACTCCTGCCCCTGTCAGTATAGCAATTCGTTCAGATTGGCCGATCCAATCTTTTAACAGCTTGATTTTCCCCTCAAATAAACTCAATATGTTTCCCTCCTTGTTAAGAAGAAAAAAGACAGGGAAAAACCCTGTCTTCTTACATAAGTGATTGTAATGCACTCCACGCCTGTTCTTTACCCTGTCCTGTTTCACCGGAAAATAAGATTAATTGGTCTTCCGGATCCAAATCCAGCGTTTCACGCACTACCTTTAAGTGTTTTTGCCACTTTCCTTTCGGGATCTTATCCGCTTTCGTCGCAATGACAATACAGGGAAGCTCATGATGCTTCAAAAAATCGTACATCATCACATCATCACTGGAAGGGGGATGGCGCAAATCAACGATTAATAATGCTGCACGCAGTTGTTTACGGGAAGTAAAGTAGGTCTCTATCATTTTCCCCCATGCCGCCCGCTCTGTTTTTGACACCTTGGCATAGCCGTAACCCGGAACATCGACGAAGTGCAATTCATCGTTAATGATATAAAAATTAAGGGTTTGCGTCTTTCCAGGCTTGGACGAGGTTCTCGCCAGGCTTTTCCGGTTTATCATTTTGTTGATGAAACTGGATTTCCCAACATTCGAACGCCCAGCAAGTGCAAATTCAGGAAGCGGATCGGTTGGATATTGCTCAGGCTTGACAGCACTGATGACAATATCCGCACTTGTTACCTTCAATCCTTGTCACCTGCCAATGCATGCTCTAGAACTTCATCAAGATGGGAGACAGGTACAAACTCCAATTCATTACGTACGCTCTCCGGAATATCATCAATATCCTTTTCATTATCCTTAGGCATGATCACTTTCGTTAAGCCAGCGCGGTGAGCGCTTAGCGACTTCTCTTTCAGGCCACCGATAGGAAGCACGCGTCCTCTAAGGGTGATTTCACCTGTCATACCAACTTCTCTCCGTATTGGGCGTCCTGTAAGTGCAGAAATCAAGGCAGTCGCAATCGTAATACCGGCAGAAGGGCCATCTTTCGGGACAGCTCCCTCAGGCACATGGATATGGATATCATGGTTTTCATGGAAATTCGGATCAATTTTTAATTCCTCTGTCTTTGAACGAATGTAGCTAAACGCAGCTTGTGCAGATTCCTTCATTACATCCCCAAGCTTTCCGGTCAAAATAAGTTTTCCTTTACCAGGGGACAGGGAGACTTCAATCTGAAGGGTATCGCCGCCTACTGTAGTGTAAGCAAGCCCCGTTGCGACACCTACCTGGTCTTCAAGCTCTGCCTGGCCATAACGGAAAATGCGCTTGCCGAGAAATTCTTCAATGTTTTTGTCATTAACCACAACTCGCTTTTTTTCACCGGAAACAATGATTTTCGCAGTTTTCCGGCAAATGCTGGCAAGCTGGCGTTCTAGGCTTCTTACACCGGCTTCCCTTGTATAGAACCTGATGATCGCCATAAATGCGTCATCCCGAATTTGCAACTGGGATTTTTGCAGCCCGTGCTTTTCCATTTGGCGTGGGAGCAAATGGTCCTTAGAGATGTGAAGCTTCTCTATTTCCGTATAACCAGCAATCGAGATGATCTCCATTCGGTCCCGCAGCGGCCCTGGTATCGTTGCCAGATTATTTGCCGTAGCTATAAACATAACATTTGATAGATCATATGGTTCTTCAATATAGTGGTCACTGAAATTGTGATTTTGCTCAGGGTCGAGCACTTCAAGCATGGCTGCAGAAGGGTCTCCCCTAAAGTCATTCGACATTTTATCGATCTCATCCAGAAGGAATACCGGATTTACTGTTCCTGCTTTTTTCATACCCTGGATGATCCTGCCTGGCATAGCGCCGACATATGTCCGTCTATGGCCGCGGATTTCGGATTCATCACGGACACCACCAAGTGAAATCCTGACAAAGTTTCGGTTCAAAGAGGAAGCAATTGATTTTGCCAGGCTTGTTTTACCGACACCCGGAGGTCCAGCAAGGCAAAGGATTGGACCCTTTAATGAGTTTGTCAATTGTTGAACGGCCAAATATTCCAATACACGTTCTTTTACTTTTTCCAACCCGTGATGATCGCGGTTTAAAATCTTTTCCGCTTTATGGATGTTCAGATCATCCTTAGTCGCATCAGTCCATGGTATAGAAACGAGCCAGTCAATATAATTGCGAATGACCGCGCTTTCGGCAGAACTTGCAGGGATCTTCTCGTAGCGATCCAATTCCTTGAACGCAGTTTCCTTCACATGCTCCGGCATTCCGGCAGCCTCTATTTTTTCAGTCAGTTGTTCAATTTCGCCTGTTTTTCCTTCTTTATCGCCTAATTCTTTCTGAATGGCTTTCATTTGCTCGCGCAGGTAGTATTCTTTTTGGGTCCTTTCCATGGAGCGCTTGACCCTCTGCCCAATTTTCTTCTCGAGATTTAAAACTTCTTTTTCGTTATTGATGATTTCAATGACGCGGCTCAGGCGCTTTTTCACATCTATTGTTTCCAATATTTCCTGCTTTTCTTTAAGCTTTAAAGGCAGATGGGACGCAATAATATCGGCAAGCCTTCCTGGCTCCTCAATATCGGCCGTCGAGGAAAAAGTTTCTGCGGAAATTTTCTTGGACATTTTTATATATTGCTCAAAATACTCCAAAAGCGTTCTCATCAAAGCCTGATGCTCGATCTCTTTTTCCGCGCTGTCCTCATAAACTTCAAGCTTGGCGGAAAAATGTGTATCATGATCATAGAAGGCTGTGAGTTCCGCCCGGCTCAATCCTTCCACCAACACGCGGATCGTACCGTTTGGCAGCTTTAACATCTGCTTAACCTTGGTTAGTGTTCCCATTTTGTATATATCATCTTCACCTGGTTCATCCAGGGATACATCTTTTTGTGTCGTTAAAAAGATAAGATGGTCTTCCACCATTGCTTTTTCAAGGGCCTGTACAGATTTTTCCCGTCCGACATCCAGATGCAGCACCATTGTCGGATATACAAGCAATCCTCTAAGCGGCAGGAGGGGGACGATGATTTCGTTATCAGCCATTGCCTGACACCTCCACTCATTTATCGCATCGTCTACATTGTGTATAACTTTACCAGCGCAGCCAGTCTTTTAACAATTCTATCCTATTTGAAATCAAGTGTCTATTGTTTCATTTAACACTTGCTTTCCCTCTATTATGTACAAAAAACCCATTAAAAGCACGTAATAAAGCTTGGCGGCGATTTGAGGTCCAGCGGCGATTTCATAGGAAGCCGAAGCAAGCTTAAACACTCTCTTTTTTTGAGCTTAATTCCGGCAAAATATGATCAGGGATCATATCTTTCTTCAACGCTTTCTCGAATACCTCTTTTATGGTTGTCACCGGGATGATTTCAATGCCTTCCATTTCTTCTAATATGGACTGCATATTTTCGGCGGGGATAATCACCGTTTTTGCCCCTGCCAATATTGCGGCTCTTACCTTGGGAACAACCCCGCCTACTGGTTTCACAATTCCATGGATGCTGATCTCACCTGTCATGGCTATCGTATGATCTACAGGAATTTTATAAATGGCTGAATAAATGCCAGTCGCCATCGCAATTCCAGCAGAAGGGCCGTCGATTGGTATCCCGCCGGGAAAATTCACATGGATATCAAACTGGTCGGCAGGTACTCCCATGGAACGGAGGACCGTAATCACATTCTCGATCGATCCTTTTGCCATGCTTTTTCTTCGTATTGACTTTCCTTGACCACCAATACTTTCTTCCTCAACGATTCCTGTAATATTAATGCTTCCTTTTTCAGCTGCGGGCAATACGGTAACTTCTATTTCAAGGACAGATCCACTGTTTGGACCTTGTACGGCTAATCCATTAATGAAACCAACCCTGGGCTTTTGGCCAATTTTGCGGTCAAGGCGGGGAGATAGCTGGCTGCTTATCGCAATCCATTCTATGTCTTCATCTTTTATAAAGGAACGATCTTCCGTGATGGCGATACCAGCCAGAATTTGAATCATATTTACTGCTTCCCTGCCGTTCCGGGCATACTCAGAGACCGTTTCAAGCCCTTTATCGCTAATCGACAACTTGACCTTATTGGCCGCCTTTTTGGCAACTTCAATAATTTCTTCCCGGTTCAACTCACGAAAAAAAACTTCCATACAGCGCGACCTGATTGCCGGAGGAATTTCACTAGGTGTCCTGGTCGTGGCACCTATCATCCGGAAATCAGCCGGAAAGCCATTCTTAAAAATATCATGTATGTGAGTCGGTATGTTTGTGTTTTCTTCCTGATAATACGCGCTTTCGAGAAATACCTTACGATCCTCCAGTACCTTTAAAAGCTTATTCATCTGAATGGTATGAAGTTCGCCGATTTCATCAATGAATAACACACCGCCATGCGCATTCGTTACAGCGCCTTGCTTCGGTTGAGGTATTCCTGCCTGGCCCATAGCTCCTGCCCCCTGATAAATCGGATCGTGTACAGAACCAATCAAAGGGTCCGCTATCCCTCTCTCGTCAAATCTTGCAGTTGTTGCATCTAGCTCTATAAATACAGCTGATTGCCTAAAAGGGGATTTAGCATTTCTTTTAGCTTCTTCCAACACTAACCTGGCCGCTGCTGTTTTTCCAACACCCGGAGGTCCGTATATCAAAACATGTTGCGGATTCGGGCCGCATAAGGCGGCTTTTAAAGCCTTTATTCCATCTTCCTGGCCTATAATATCAGTGAAGGCAGTAGGTCTGACCTTCTCCGATAGTGGTTCTGTAAGCGAAATTGCACGCATTTTACGCAGCTGTTCCATTTCTTTTTTTGATTCACGGTCAATTGTTACTTTTTGCGTTCTTTGTCCTTTTAACAGATTCAAGAAATATAATCCAATGATAATCCCGAAAAACAATTGGATCACCAATGCAATGCCTGTCCAGCTCATCGCAATCCCTCCTGCATACCCTTGTATGTTGTAATTGGTAGTATCTCCTTGGGTGATTGGAAATAATCCAATTTTTTGGGCGAGGAGGATTTATCATCAGGTGAATTTTTAATGGAACTGAAAAAGCTGCCCGAATTGATGGCAGCTTTGTTCGATACTATTGGGTTTACATCACGCCTTATGCAGACGTTTTCTTTCCTTCACCCTTGATTGTTGTTCCGTCAGTTAAAATTAACTTTGGCGGCTTATTGTCCGTAACGGTTTCAGCAGTGATGATACATTTATCAATATCATTACGGGAAGGGAGGTCAAACATCACTTCGAGCATAATACCCTCAATGATAGAGCGCAAACCACGTGCACCCGTTTTACGTTCAATTGCTTTCTTGGCGATTTCGACCAATGCTTCAGTTTCAAATTCAAGCTCAACATTATCAAGCTCTAGCATTTTCTGATACTGTTTTACAAGTGCATTTTTTGGTTTTGTAAGGATCTCAATCAACGCAGCCTCATCCAATTGTTCAAGTGTTGCAATGACAGGTATACGCCCAATGAATTCCGGAATAAGACCAAATCGCAATAAATCTTCAGGAAGTACTTTTGAAAGCAATTCCTTTTCCTTCACATCGTCTTTCTTGATATCTGTGCCAAATCCAATCACTTTCTGCCCTAAACGGCGTTTAATGATCGGTTCAATCCCATCGAATGCCCCGCCGCAAATGAACAGGATATTCGTTGTGTCAATTTGGATAAATTCTTGATGGGGATGCTTACGCCCTCCCTGAGGCGGCACGCTTGCAACTGTTCCTTCAAGGATTTTCAGCAATGCCTGCTGTACGCCTTCACCGGATACATCACGAGTGATGGAAGGGTTTTCTGATTTGCGGGCGACTTTATCAATTTCATCGATATATATAATACCTTTTTCCGCCTTTTCCACGTCATAATCAGCTGCCTGGATCAGCTTCAGGAGAATGTTTTCAACATCTTCCCCAACATAACCGGCTTCAGTTAAAGAAGTTGCATCCGCAATTGCAAATGGAACGTTTAATAAACGAGCCAGTGTCTGGGCAAGCAGGGTTTTTCCGCTTCCTGTAGGGCCTATCAAGGCAATGTTACTCTTGGAAAGCTCAACGTCATCCACCTTGCTATTGGAATTAATCCGCTTATAGTGATTGTATACAGCAACCGCAAGTGATTTCTTGGCCTGTTCCTGTCCAATCACGTACTCATCAAGAATTTCCCTAATTTCTTTCGGTTTTGGAACATCCTTAAATTCAACTTCTTCTTCAGTTCCTAGCTCTTCTTCAACGATCTCAGTGCAAAGCTCAATACACTCATCGCAAATATATACACCCGGACCGGCTACTAGTTTACGGACTTGTTCCTGGGTTTTGCCGCAGAAGGAACATTTCAGCTGTCCTTTTTCATCATTAAATTTAAACATGAACTTTCACCCCTTTTAAACTCTTCAACTCTATACATAGAGAAGGGAATCATTCGATAAATTCAAAAATTCTCCTTCTGAGCAAGCATTTTTTATTTGAAGGTATGAATTGCATTGTAGCACGTTCTCAATATTTTTGTAACAAAAATGCTTTACCGCCATGTAAGTTGTCCAATAAATCCAAGAAAAAAATCACTAATATGTATTTTGCCCTTCGCCAGCATTCCCAAACCTTAGGAATTAAAAAATCAAGGGAAATGTATAAATATGTATATGCCGTATTAGAATTAATCTACACTGAAATCAACAAAAAATCAATCAGGTAATTTGCATTAGTATGGGATATAATATAGGAATTTTTGTCTTTTTTTGTAACCTATATTTTGGAAGTTCTTATGTATAAAACAAGGCACGAAAATTCGCGCCTTGTCACTGTATGGTAATTCAAAATTATTATTTTGCTTCTACAGTTGTACTGTTTTCAACAAGGAAATCAATGGCCTTGCGGATACGCAGGTCAGATTTAATGCCTTCTGTGCTTCCCAATGCTTTCTTGATTGTGTCAACATCCATGTTATACATTTCAGCCATTTTGGCAACTTCTGCATCCACGTCTTCCTCAGTGGCTTCAATGTTCTCAGCATCCGCAATTGCTTCCAAAGTAAGGCTTGTCCGTACACGGCCTTCAGCTTCTTCTTTCATTTGCCCTCTCAATGCTTCTTCATCCTGGCCGGAGAACTGGAAGTATAACTCCAAGTTCATACCCTGAGCTTGCAGACGCTGTCCAAACTCGTCAACCATACGGTCTACTTCGTTTGTAATCATTACTTCAGGAAGGTCAATTTCAACGTTTGCAACTGCTTTTTCTACCACGGTATCCTGGATGAAATGTTCTTGTTCATGCTTCTTGTCATGCTCTAGCTTCTTCTGTAACTTTTCCCTTAATTCAGCCAATGTTTCAACTTCTTCATCAGCATCTTTTGCGAACTCATCGTCCAATTCAGGAAGTTGCTTTGTTTTTATTTCGTGAACTTTCACTTTGAATACAGCAGGTTTTCCAGCAAGCTCTGCTGCGTGGTATTCCTCAGGGAAAGTTACTTCGACATCTTTTTCGGCTCCTGTCTCAAGGCCTACCAATTGTTCCTCAAAGCCTGGAATAAAGGAATTTGAACCAATTTCAAGGGAATAATTTTCTGAAGCTCCACCTTCAAAGGCTTCACCGTCAACAAATCCTTCGAAATCAATTACTACTGTATCCCCGTTCTCAGCAGCTCCTTCTTCACGGATCACAAGCTCAGCGTGGCGCTCTTGCAAGGATTTCAGTTCGTTTTCAACGTCTTCAGCGGTAACTTCAGTTTCAAACTTCTCAACCTCAAGCCCTATGTAATCGCCCAATTTAACTTCAGGCTTAACCGTAACAGTAGCCTTAAAGATTAAGTTTTTCCCTTTTTCCATTTGGTCGATATCGATTTCAGGACGGTCTACCGGGTTGATTCCTGCTTCTTCAACAGCATCCGCATAAGCGTCCGGCAAGATGATATCTAGAGCATCCTGGTACAAAGATTCTACACCAAATCTCTTTTCGAACATTTGGCGAGGCATCTTGCCTTTACGGAAACCAGGTACATTCACCTGTTTAACAACCTTTTTAAATGCAGCGTCTAAGCTTTCGTTCACTTTTGCTGCGTCTACTTCAACTGTAAGAACGCCTTGGTTCCCTTCTTGCTTTTCCCATTTTACAGACATGTGTTTCCCTCCAAAAATCTATATAAATAATAAATAAGCAGTTGGATGAATCTGCTATGTACTCACTTAACAAGTCATCCTTCATATAAACCCAACAGTTGGGATCCGTTGTGTTTTTATACTGGGTATACTACAACCCCTACATTATATCACAGGATCCTCTGGTTTCAACAGCAATCAGTTAAATTATCGGGTAAGAAATTTCTTCAATTTTCTTCATATATGATACTATGTTCGTTATGGCTTTAGCCTCAACTCGATATGATTCTGCAATTTCCTCTGCTATCGGATCCATCCCTTGATATTCTGCTGCTAGTAATTGGTAAGAGGCTGCCCATTCTAAAAAATGGCCCTTAGATGGGTCGTTTGGGTAGAAAATAAAATTATGCCTTTCAATTAAACTTTTAACCATTTCAAGAAGCGTAGGGTTCTCCTGGCCAAGATTTGCTTCTACCAGTTTTGAAACTTCGATATAAAATGGACTTTGCACCACATCAAAAAGGTTGGCGGGAATGAATGTTGCTGTCTCATTAAACTTCCTTAACTCTACCTCTTTGTCATACTCCTGCTCCCTCAAAATATTGATCAACAATGTTTTATAAAATGGATTGCCCTGTTCCTCTCGTAAAAACTGCTTGATTTCCGGTACATATGGTCTAATATTTACTTCTGTAAGCCTAGAAATCGTTCGCATAATCCCGCTTTCCGTTTTTTGTTCAAACAAACCCTCTTTTTCGATTTCCTGATATATTTTTTCTTCCTTGATACTCTCCTGGCTGTTTTTTTCTTCCAGTACACGTTCGCTGAATTCCAGCATCTTCTCAAAGTGTTCGATCTTATCAGGGGGAATATGGTCATCCTCAAGCAAGGCCCTGATTGTAGACACCATTTCCTCATGCCCGTTCAGTTGAAGCAGCACCATCAAGTAAATAGTAACGACTTGGAAATAGTCTCCTATCCCCTTGTTTAGGAGTTCTTTGCATAGATCCTTGGCCTCTGAATAATAGCCAAGTTCTACCAGAGAGACAACCAATCCAACGTTTAAATCCGGATTTTCGGGTTCAAGGTCCCTTGCCTGTGAAAAAAGTGAGGCAGCCTGCCTGAACTCTTTTTTTTCAAGATGGTCCAAACCTTTATTAATCAGCCGTTCGGCAAGATTGGGAAAGAGAACGATATTATCTTTCTTGGACTGTTTTTCATTTCCGTTCATCGGCAACTCCGCCTCACTTTTTCTCTTTAATGAAAATCAGTTTAGCATGGTTTGGATGGAAATACAAAATTATACCCGTACTCTCACTGCTTCAATAGCAAAGTAAAATGAAAAAGGCTGCACAATGTATGTGCAGCACTGGCATCTTACTTCTACTCGCATTTTAAATAGTAGAAATCGGGCTTTTTCTATTTTCAAATTCTTCAATTTGCGGGCTATATTGAAGAGTAATAGAGATTTCATCCCAGCCATTTATGAGCATCTCTTTCCAATAAGGATGAATGTCGAAAGTGGCTTTGAAACCTTTATTATCTGAGACAGTCTGCGCTGGGAGGTCAACAGAGATTTCATGCCCCTCACCTTCTGCCGCATCCATTAAACTACGAACTTCTTCCTTTTTCAAGGCAATCGGAAGCATTCCATTCTTTAGGCAGTTATTTTGAAAAATATCCGCGAATGAAGGAGCGATAATAACATCAAATCCATAGTCCTGAAGCGACCACGGCGCATGCTCCCGCGAAGAACCGCAACCAAAGTTCTCCCCAGCTATCAAGATACCTGCCCCTTTATTTTGAGGCTGGTTCAGTTCAAAGTCCTTTTTTTCATTTCCTTCACTGTCGTAGCGCCAATCGAAAAACAAGTACTCGCCAAATCCAGTCCGTTCAATCCTTTTTAAAAATTGCTTCGGAATAATCTGGTCTGTATCGACATTAGCCCTATCCAGAACTGCCGCTTTTCCTGTATACACTGATAAAGGTTTCATGAATATGGCACCTCCCGTTTTCCTGTTTGAATTGTTTTCTTAATGAGTGAGTTCAGCCTGTTCCTGGCTCCCTCTTAGTTCACGAATATCTACAAATTTGCCATGAAGTGCTGCGGCTGCCGCCATCGCTGGACTCACAAGGTGGGTACGTGCACCAGCTCCCTGCCGTCCCTCGAAATTACGGTTTGAGGTCGATGCACAATGCTCTCCGGCTGGCACGATATCCGGATTCATGCCCAGGCACGCACTGCAACCTGACTCTCTCCATTCGAATCCAGCCTCGATAAAGATCTGGTCGAGTCCTTCTTCCTCCGCAGTCCTTTTTACGTTTTGGGACCCCGGTACAATCATCGCCTTTACACCCGTGGAAACCTTGTTTCCTTTTACTACTTCGGCAGCTTGCCTTAAATCCTCAATTCGGGAATTAGTACAAGACCCTATGAACACATGCTGCACAGGAATCTCGGTAATTGGCATGCCTGCAGATAATCCCATATAGTCAAGAGCACGCTGAAGTGATTTATCAGCTTCACCTTCATTATACTGCGGTACATATCCATCCACAGGGCTAGCCATTCCAGGATTTGTCCCCCAGCTTACCATCGGGGAAATTTCACAGCCATCAATGACAATCTCCGTATCATACACGGCACCCTCGTCGCTGGCCAGGCTTTTCCAATCTTCCACATAATTCTCAAAATCCTCGCCTTTAGGTGCATACTTTCTTCCTTTTATATAAGAGAAAGTCGTTTCATCAGGACTGACCAGTCCCGCACGGGCTCCCCCTTCAATCGACATATTGCAGACTGTCATTCTTTCTTCCATAGACATATTACGTATTACTTGTCCGCAATACTCGATAATATGGCCGGTTCCAAAATTGACGCCATACTTTGAAATCACATAAAGGATAACGTCCTTTGCAGTCACTCCGTTACCCAATTGGCCGTTAATTTCGAGCTTCATCGTTTTAGGCTTGGTTTGCCATAATGTCTGCGTAGCGAATACATGCTCTACTTCACTTGTTCCGATGCCAAAAGCAATGGTCCCGAAAGCACCGTGAGTTGATGTATGGCTGTCCCCACATACAATAGTCATGCCGGGTTTGGTGAGGCCCAGTTCAGGACCGATTACATGGACGATTCCTTGCTCAGGGCTGTCAAGGTCAGCAAGCGTTATGTCGAATTCCTTACAGTTCTGTTCGAGTGCAGACAATTGTTTTCTGGCTATGTCATCTTTTATGAAATATCGTTCGATCGTCGGCACATTATGGTCCATGGTTGCAAAAGTTTTATCAGGCCGTCTTACCTTTCGCCCTTTTAAACGTAAGCCCTCAAATGCTTGTGGAGAAGTCACTTCATGGATATAATGCAAATCTATATACAAGAGGTCCGGCTTATTCTCTTCCTGGTATACGATATGCCTGTCCCATATTTTTTCAATGATTGATTTTTTCATGGCTCCCCAACCCCCTTCATTTATTTTAAAAAAAGGGTGACTCAACATTTCCTGCTGAGTCAACCCGTAGCACGTTTAATAGTTCATTAAGCATATGCGCCCATAATATGGGAAATGGCACCCTGGTCCAAAATTGCTGCTTTTATTTCTGCAATCATTTCTTTTGTTGTTAAGGTCTTTGTTTGCCCACCAGCGATATCGCCTGTACGGGCGCCAGAATCAAGTGTGTCTCTTACCGCCTTTTCGATGGCCTCCGCTTCTTTCTCAAGACCGAAAGATAAACGGAGCATAGATGCAGCCGATAGAATCATAGCGATCGGGTTTGCAAGATTTTTTCCTGCGATATCCGGCGCCGATCCATGAATCGGTTCATACAGATTTGGCCCCACGGTAGACAGGGATGCTGACGGCAGCATGCCGAGCGATCCGGTCAACACAGATGCTTCATCACTTAAAATATCACCAAACATATTTTCTGTAACCATTACGTCAAACTGCCTAGGGTTGCGGATTAATTGCATTGCGGCATTGTCGACAAGCATATGTTCGAGCTCCACTTCCGGATAACGGGCAGCAACCTCTTCAGCCGTTTCACGCCATAAGCGGCTTGACTCCAACACGTTGGCCTTGTCAACTGAAGTCACTTTTTTCCGCCGCTTGGAAGCAAGATCAAAGGCAAGTTCGATAATTCTTTTGATTTCGTCTTTTTGATAGAATAATGTATCTACTACAGCTTCTTTGCCTTCCTGTGTAGTAGTCCGTTCACTTGGCTTTCCAAAATATAATCCACCCGTAAGCTCGCGGACAATTACAAAATCTATGTCTTCAATGATTTCTTTCTTTAAAGGAGAAGATTCTGCAAGACTGGAAAAATAACTGATTGGCCGTAAATTTGCATAAAGGTTCAATTGTTTACGGATCGCAAGCAACCCTCTTTCCGGTCTTAAATGAGAAGGATTCTTATCCCATTTTGGTCCTCCCACTGCTCCAAGAAGCACCGCGTCGCTGTTCTTACAAAGGCTAATTGTCTCTTCTGGAAGGGGCGTTCCTGAATTGTCGATTGCTGTACCACCAATTTCCCCATAGTGGAATTCGAATTCGTGTCCATATCTTTCTGCCACGGCTTCCAGAATTTCAACTGCACCCCTTGTCACTTCTTTGCCGATGCCATCACCGGGCAGGACCGTAATTTTCCTTCTCATATGAATCTTCTCCTTTCATCCTTAGTTATTGTAAAACCTTTGTCTTATCATTTAAGTAAATTACCCGGTTAACCGCATTCAAGTAGGCTTTGGCGCTAGCTTCCAGTACATCCTGCGCCAACCCGCGGCCACTCGTTTCCATATCGCGGTATTTTAGCTTAACAAAAACCTGGGCCAATGCATCTCTTCCGGCCCCAACGGATTGAATCCTGTAATCTAGCAGATTCACCTTACCGCCAACAGATCTTTCAAGAGTGTTGTATAATGCCTCAATGCTTCCCGCTCCCGTAGCCGCTTCCTGAATCGTCTCATTATTGCCGTCAGTCAATGTGACTGTAGCTGTCGGAACCTGGTTTGTACCATAAGAGATTTGCATGGATACGAGACCGAAAAAGTTATTGTCTCCTGAAAGTTTTTCTTCCAGTACCAGGGCAATCAAATCTTCATCCGTCATTTCTTTCTTCTTGTCGGCCAACTCTTTGAATAAGCCAAACAAACGGTTCATTTCTTCATCTGTTACATCCAAATTAAGCTCTTCAAGCCTGCTCTTAAACGCATGTCGGCCTGAGTGCTTACCAAGAACCAAAGCATTGGATGAAATCCCCACAAGGTCAGGAGAAATGATTTCATATGTTGTCTTTTCCTTTAACACACCATCTTGGTGAATACCAGACTCATGTGCAAAGGCGTTTCGGCCAACAACTGCTTTATTTGCAGGAACTGCCATACCCGTCAGCTTGCTGACCAGGTCACTCGTCCTCTTAATCTCTTGTAATTGTAAACCTGTATAAGCGTTGTAAAAGTCTGAACGGATGTGGAGAGCAACTACGATCTCTTCAAGCGCCGTATTACCCGCTCTCTCGCCAATACCATTGATGGTTCCTTCGACCTGTGTTGCCCCTGCTTCTACTGCTGCCAGGGAATTTGCAGTTGCCATTCCAAGATCATCATGGCAATGAGTAGAAAGATGAACCTTATCAATAGAAGGAACATTCTCCCTCAAGTACTTAAATATATTGCCGTATTCAGCCGGCGTACCATAACCAACCGTATCCGGGATATTAATAATTTTAGCCCCTGCTTTAATGACCGCTTCCACTATTTCTGCAAGATAGTCTAGTTCCGTACGGCTTGCATCTTCTGCTGACCACTGGACAATCGGAAAACGCTCTGCAGCATATTTAACGGAATTGACGGCTTGCTCAAGAACTTGTTCCTTTGTCATTTTCAGCTTATATTGCCGATGGATCGGGGATGTTGCTATAAATGTATGAATTCTCGGTTCTGCTCCGCCCTTCAAGGATTCCCATGCAGCATCCAGGTCTCCTTGGACACTGCGGGCTAAACCGGTAACAGAACTGTTTCGAATTTTGTTTGCAATTTCTTTAACAGAATTGAAATCCCCAGGAGAGGCAGCCGGAAAGCCTGCCTCGATGATATCCATTCCCAGTCTTTCCAGTTGAAAGGCAATTTGCAGTTTTTCAGTAAAATTAAGATTGACTCCTGCCGATTGTTCACCATCTCTTAGTGTCGTATCGAAAATATTAATTTTTCGCAACGGCTACCACTTCTTTCTTCTTTTGTTGTTGAACGAATGGCATCATTTTTCTTAATTCGCGACCAACCTTTTCGATTGGATGTTCATTTTCCCTGGCGTTAATTGCATTGAATACCGGACGGTTTGCCTGATTTTCAAGAATCCAGCCTTTTGCGAATTCGCCGTCCTGGATATCCTTCAACACCTTTTTCATTTCTGCCTTTGCATTTTCATTTACAACGCGCGGGCCAGAAACGAAATCTCCCCACTGAGCGGTATCAGAAATAGAGTAACGCATATTTTCAAGGCCGCCTTCATACATCAGGTCAACGATCAATTTCAACTCATGCAAGCATTCAAAATAGGCAACTTCAGGCTGGTAGCCTGCTTCTGTCAATGTTTCAAAGCCTGCTTTTACAAGGGACGTCAATCCGCCGCACAGAACTGCCTGCTCCCCGAATAAATCAGTTTCTGTTTCTTCCTTGAATGTTGTCTCTAAAGCACCAGCGCGCAACGCCCCGATTGCTTTTGCATAAGCTAAAGCCAGTTCTTTTGCTTCTCCGCTAACATCCTGATGGATGGCGAAAAGTGCTGGTACTCCTGCTTCCTGTTCATATGTTCTGCGAACAAGATGACCCGGGCCTTTTGGCGCAACCAAAAGCACGTCTACATCTACTGGAGGAACGACCTGGTGGAAATGTACGTTGAATCCATGGGCAAACATCAATGCTTGGCCTTTTCTTAGTACGGGTGCAATTTCTTCATTATAAACTTTAGGCTGCTGCTCATCCGGCAACAAGATCATGATCACATCTGCAACGTCTGCTGCTTCGCCTACTGAATATACTTTAAATCCATCCTGCTCCGCTTTGTTCCAGGAGTTACCTTTTCTTAAGCCGATAACTACTTCCACACCGCTGTCACGCAGGTTCTGTGCGTGTGCATGTCCCTGTGAGCCGTAACCGATTACTGCTACCCTTTTATTTTGAAAATAAGCTTCATTTCCTTCTGCATTGTAGTAAACCTTTGCCATAATTCTCGCATCTCCCTTTTAATGGTTATATTAGTTCCTTTAAATTTAAATTCGGCTCTTACCATGGAAACCATGGCTTCATTCCTTTTCAGCTTGGCTGAAAGGGTGCTCCATACCGATGAAACGAGCGGGCATTTTGTTTCCCAGTCGCTTCATCGATATAGAGCAAGAACGAGCCAAAGACTTAGATAAATTATTGATAAATGTTAAACAATTGAAACACTTTTATTAGTCGTGCTGCGCTGGGTGCCGCGCGGGAATGCAGTGGTCCCTGTCCTTGCCAGTTCCTTGATTCCATAAGGCTTCAATAATTCAATAAATGCTTCAATTTTATCTGTTTCACCAGTGATTTGGATCGTCAGGCTTTCCTTGCTGACGTCAATTACCGAACCCCGGAAAGGCTCTATCAAAGCATAGATTTCTGAGCGTGTCTGCGATGTAGCCACAACTTTCAGAAGCGCCAGCTCCCGGGCCACAATCGACTGGCTTGTAATATCCATTACCTTTAATACGTCAATTTGCTTATTTAGCTGTTTTGTCATTTGTTCAATAACATTTTCGTTATCCACCTGTACGACAACAGTGATCCTTGAAATACCTTCCTGTTCCGAATGTCCGACTGTAATGCTTTCGATATTATAATTCCTCTTCGAAAATAGGTTGGTAATCCTGTTAAGAACTCCCGGCCTGTTGTTCACCAAAAGCGTGAGGATTCCCTTCATTTCTTTACACCTACCATTTCATTGATCCCTTTTCCTGGAGCTACCATCGGATACACATTTTCGTCTGGCGTAACACGCATATCCAGCAGAATCGGTCCATCTGTCGAGAAAGCTTCAGCCAACTTTTCTTCAGCTTCTTCAACTGTTGTTACCTTATATGCTTTGATCCCATAAGCATCAGCCAATTTGACAAATGAAGGCTGATGAGGGAGTAAACTATGTGAATATCTGCCCTTATAAAAAATCTCCTGCCATTGCCTTACCATTCCGAGAGATTGATTATTTACAATGATAATTTTAATTGGCAAATTCAATTCCGCAATAACCCCAAGTTCCTGGCTTGTCATCTGGAAACCGGCATCACCGACAACTGCCGCCACGGCTGCTTCCGGCTCTGCAAGTTGTGCTCCGATTGCCGCAGGTACACAGAAGCCCATTGTTCCGAGTCCCCCTGAAGTAACCCAGGCATTTGGTTTGTTAAAAGTGTAGTATTGAGCCGCCCACATCTGGTGCTGTCCTACATCTGTTACTACAATGGCTTCGCCGTTTGTTGTTTTATGAAGGATTTCTATCAGTTTTTGAGGCTTCAGCTCATTGCCATTTTCCTCATACCAATATGGAAACTCTTCCTTCCAATTCTGAATCTGCTTGACCCATTCAGAAGCTTCTGGCGTTTTTCCACTTTGGCCGATCAATTGGAGGAGTGCCTCCTTTGCATCCCCCACAACCGGGATTTTTGTTGGAACATTTTTACCGATTTCAGCAGGATCAATATCTATGTGGGCTATTTCTGCATCAGGTGCAAAGGAATCAAGATTTCCTGTAAGCCTGTCATCAAATCTAGCACCAACGTTTATTAGCAGATCACTTTTTGACAAAGCCATATTGGCTGCGTAGATTCCATGCATGCCTCCCATACCTACAAATAAGGGATGGTCAGCAGGGAAACCGCCAAGACCGAGCAGGGTATGTACAACCGGAATACCCTGTTGTTCCGCATATTGCTTTAATTGTTCCGATGCCTTTGCATGAAGGACACCAGCTCCGGCTAAAATCACCGGCCTTTTCGCGGCGCTTACAGCTTCTACTAGTTTTCTGATCTGGAGATAGTTCGGCTGCAATGTCGGCTGGTAACCAGGCAAATCCATTTCCGGATCTGCTTCAGCTTCTCCTTCAAGGACTGCTACATCCTTAGGTATATCGATCAACACTGGGCCCGGACGCCCGCTAGAAGCGATATAAAATGCCTCTTTTATAATCCTTGGGAGGTCCTCCGGCTTTCTCACCTGATAATTATGTTTTGTAATAGGTGTTGTTATGCCGAGTACGTCGGCTTCCTGGAACGCATCTGAACCAATGACATTTGTTCCAACCTGACCAGTGAATACGACAAGCGGTATAGAATCAATCATTGCATCCGTCAACCCGGTTACAATATTAGTGGCCCCAGGTCCTGAAGTGGCAATTACAACACCCGGCTTTCCGGTTATTCTGGCATATCCTTCTGCCGCGTGTATCGATCCTTGTTCATGCCTAGCCAATACATGAAACACTCCTGAGTCATATAACGCGTCGTATATCGGCAGGACAGCGCCTCCCGGATATCCAAAAATCACTTCGACTTTTTGCTGTTTTAAGCCGTCGATTAAAAAATCAGCACCGCTTTTCTTGGTTTTTCCAACCTTTTTCTCAGCTACTACTGCTTTTTGCGTCATAGTGATGACATCCTCCCAATCGTACTTTTTATTCCTGTCTTTCGAGTTAACATATAACCTTGAAATGCAACAGTGCTTCCTTTCATGCTTCACCATGTGAGGCAAAGCGGTGGGCGTTATCTCCGCCATTTACACATAAAAAACCTCTCCACCCAAATAAGCCCGCTTCTAGCAAGCTAAAGGGGTGAAAAGGTTTCATCGGCCTATCCACGGTACCACCCTTTTTCGTGCAACATTCTGCACGCACTTTTGAATGGCTCTCGCCACTCTGTTTTGATAACGGGTACTGGTAGGCACCCGTTCAGCTTTACTGGTTAGTCGTTCAAGCTGAAGCTCAGAGGGGAGTTCATTTTTTGGGGCATGCCGGTTCTCAGCAACCCGGCTCTCTGTGAATACCTTGACAAAAAACTACTTATCCTCATCAATGCTTTAAAATATTTTCATTCAATTTTGAATTTATTGTCCTGTTATTTGTGGATTATATTACGCCGTTTTTATATTCACGTCAATAAGTTTTTTAGAATTATTTGACTATTCTAATTAGTGGTCAAAATTGTATCCGCTTACAACGGCTTAATTATAATGTTTTAGGTTTTAAAAAGTTTTTTTGACTTTTTTACTAGGAAGTATTTTAGCTACTGAAAAGATTCTAAATTTGAAGGAAAATATTAGTGGTTTATTCTATTAGCGTGAAGATATCAGAGGTTACAATGACTTGGGTTAACAAAAAGAGTGGAACCATTAGTTTTAATTTTCACGAATACAAAAAGAAAACCTCTTACAATGTAAGAGGTTTTCTTTTTGTAGCGTCCCAGGAGAGATTCGAACTCCCGACCGACGGCTTAGAAGGCCGTTGCTCTATCCAGCTGAGCTACTGGGACATTATTTTCAAGGACAATTCTCATTATAGTGGGATAGCTTTCGGAAGTCAACACCCTTTTTAAAAAAAGACAGGAAAAATTTTCTCTTCCTGCCTATTATACTAAATACTATTCCAAATGGTAAGTCCGGCTAAGCTGTTTTATTTCATTCCCTTCAACATTGAAAAACGATAATTTTACGTCCTGATTCTCATGTTCAAGTATGGCATATGTTTTTTCTTGGATTCCTTTTGGCAGTCGAATGCTCCCCGGGTTAATGAAAATGCGGCCATCAATAAGCTTTGAGCCTGCAATATGGGAATGCCCGAAACAAACGATCCGGGCATTAGCTTCCTCACTTTTATATCCGAGGTTCATCAGTGTCATTTTCACATTATAATGGTGCCCGTGTGTTAGAAAAAAATGAAGCCCTCCGATTTCCTCCAAGCGTTCATTAGGGTAGTCTTCATCAAAGTCACAATTGCCTCTTACAGACAAAAAGCCCGTCATTTCTAAAGAAGCCATGGGAAGTTCAGAATCGCCGCAATGGATCATCGAATCCACATCATCCCGATGGCGGTCTTTAATCATGTCAATTTCGCGTGTCAGTCCATGGCTGTCACTCATAATCAACACTTTCATGCTTTCTCCTCTTCCGTCTGTAAAAATTGGTCAAGCTTCTCCTCCAGGGCTTTTAATGCGTTCGCCCGATGGCTGATCGTATTTTTTTCTCCACTGTTCATCTCTGCCATCGTTTTCCCTTTTTCCTTCACATAAAAAATAGGGTCATAACCAAACCCATTTTCACCCGATGGCTTTTTCGCAATAATCCCCTCAACGGAACCGGAAACAGTAACGGTTTCTTGATTTGGCGATGCCAACGCAAGGGCACAATAAAACCTGGCTGTCCGTTCCCCTTCCGGTATTCCTTCCAGTTCCTTCAGAACTTTAGCCGTGTTGGCTGCATCATTTTTGTCCTCGCCAGCGTATCTTGCCGAGTATACCCCTGGCCTTCCATCCAACGCATCCACGATTAAGCCGGAATCATCCGCAATAACGAACCGGTCAAATTGATTGGCGATCGCCTCAGCCTTCAAGATGGCGTTTTCTTCAAAAGTAGTACCGGTTTCTTCTACATCTATAGACGGATCTAAGTCTAAAAGAGTTAGCACCTGATAGCCTTTTGGATGAAACAGGCTTTCAAATTCCTTTGCTTTGCCCTTGTTTTTAGTTGCTATAATTACTGTCTTCATTCACTTCCTGCCTTCCACCCGGGTTGGGATTTTGTCTGCTATTTCTCCTAAGGCTGCTCTCTGTACTTCAAACAGACCATTCAAGCCTTCCTGGGCACTGGCTAACAATTGATGTAATTCATCCATAGAAAACGTAGATTCTTCCCCGGTTCCCTGTAATTCTACAAATTCTCCGCTACCTGTCATGATAACGTTCATGTCTACAAGGGCCGCAGAATCCTCTACATAATTCAAGTCAAGGACGACACCATGTTCTTTCAGTTTCCCGACACTGGTTGCTGCAAGATATTCTTTTATCGGGAATGCTGTAATTTTTTTATCTTCGTGGAGTTTGTTTACAGCAATTGCCAATGCCACAAACGCACCCGTGATAGAAGCAGTCCTTGTTCCCCCATCTGCCTGTATCACATCGCAGTCTAGCCAAATTGTTTTTTCCCCTAATGCTTCCAGGTCAACGATTGCACGGAGAGCTCTCCCAATCAAACGTTGAATCTCCATTGTACGTCCTGTTATCTTCCCTTTTGAGGATTCCCTTATCGTACGTTGATTTGTCGCGCGTGGCAGCATGGAATATTCGGCTGTTATCCAGCCCTTTCCCTGTCCCCTCATAAAAGGAGGCACACGGTCCTCAATGCTTGCTGTACAAATGACCTTCGTGTCCCCCACGGAGATTAAAACAGATCCCTCCGGATGCTTTAAATAATTTGTTTCGATATGTATTGGCCTTAATTCATGATTTGATCTACCGTCGAAGCGCATTTCTTTTCCTCCTACACTCTTCCTGTCTTTTCCCTGCACATAATAAACAGAAAAGAAGGCAGCTTTATGCCCGCCTTCGTACTTAACATTATTTAGTATAACAAAAATAACCTTTTAAAAACTACCAGTGTTCACTTTTTCCGGACGGATGACAGGTTCGGTTATTGGCTTCCCGTCCCCGTTCATCAGCTTGGAACTTCCATTTACCTGCAATTCCACACTTTTAATTCCACTTTGCTCGGTTAAAGACAATACTAGCGCATCAAGCATCGTTTGGGATACTTTTTTCTCCTTGAAGCTTCCTAGAATAGACTCATTAAAATTCAAGGTCACTTTTCCTTCAGAAAGCTTTGGTGAATCAAGCAATTTCACATCAGGCATGAAATCAGACAAAAGGTTATATGAATAGGATGGGCCCTTGATCAGTTCATCGATAACCGCTGCGACGTTATCCTGTTTCATTTCACTTATGCGCTTGGTCACCGGAACATAATAATGGCTGCCTTCGTCTCCGCCAACGTAGTAAACAGTCAGTGGTCTTGTATTGGTAATATCAGCAACATTACTTGTGTCAAGGTTGATACCATGAGCACGGGTAAGTCCGTCCTGAAGCGGAGTGCCGTCTACAGGCATTTCCTTCAGCTCTTGGCCATTGACCTGAAGTTTTACTTTTTTGACCGTATCGAATTGGGTCAGGGTCCACGTAACGGCCTGCACTATTTTCAATTCATCTTCCTTCTTGTAATTTTTAAATTCTGGTGAGAAATCCACCACCGCTACACCATCTTTATTTATGTTCAAGTCGACTTCTGTATCAGCAGGCAAAACTGCCCGGAATCCGTTTGGCAGGACATTGCTCACCGGCCCGTTTACTACTAGATATTCCAGTGCCTGCTTCGCAACACCCTTTGAATTTGGAAGCTCTATTGTTTGCGGTACAACATAACCATTCTTATCTATAAGATAGAGCTCAGTTTTCACCGTTTGTGCATCAGCAGCTTTATTTGCTTCGGTTTTCTCACTGTTTTCTGAACTTTCCAAGTCTTGGGCATCATTTTCATAAGAGACCTCTTTCGGCGGGTCGATTTTCGCAGGTTCTTCGCCCGATCCTAAGATCCCGCAGCCTGACAAAAATACAGCAGTAGCAAGCATTGTCGAGGCAATTGTTACTTTAGCAGCTTTAGACATCATATTCCCTCCCAGGACAGTTTGTACTACTATGTATACGAGCCCTATTAAAAAAAAGACCGTTTTCCAAGATAAAGTTACACAAAAAAATAAGACCTCCTAAAGGAAGTCTTATTAATCTATCTTTATCGTTTGAACATAAGTAATATATCCACCAAGCCAAGCAGAAGCGATCTGCTGGAAAATATCTCTCGATCCTGTCGTGAAGAATCGGTGGTCAGCCGTTTCATGGCTAGTGTTCAAAAGGCCGCTATGATGCAGGATAACACTCGCTTCACGGGCTGTTTCTTCCCCAGATGAAATCACCCTGATTCCGTCCCCCATATATCTGCTAATAGCTGGACCTAAAAGCGGGTAGTGGGTACACCCTAGAATCAAAGTATCAATCTGTTTATCTTTCAATGGCTTTAGGCTTTCCGCGATAACCTTCTGTACAATTGGCCCTTCAAATTCACCGCTTTCAACGATAGGAACAAATTTCGGGCAGGCAAGACTGTCGACATGAACCCATTTATTGATGGATTTAAGGGCTTGGTCATACGCCTTGCTCTTAACTGTCCCGATTGTCCCGATTACGCCAATCTGCAAATTTAGGGACACTTTAAGGGCAGCTCTTGCACCTGGATGGATCACTCCCAAAACTGGGATCTCCAAAGTGTTTCTGATTTCCTCCAACACTGCAGCAGTGGCTGTATTGCAAGCAATAATCAGCATTTTGATATTATGTTTTAATAAGTAGTTTGTCATCTGCCATGTAAACTTTTTAACCTCTTCCACCGGACGAGGCCCATATGGACATCGGGCGGTATCGCCAACATATACTATATTTTCATTAGGAAGCTGGCGGATAACCTCCTTCGCCACTGTCAGCCCACCGACTCCGGAATCAATAATGCCAATTGGTTGCTTCAAAACTCTCGCCTCATTCTTCTTTCATTTCTTGATGTAATTTCATTAAGCTTTCTTTGAGGGAAGCTGTTTCATCAACCGTAAAATTGTTCAGAATATCCGCTAAATACTGCTGTCGCTTTTTAATCACTTCATCAATGATACGTTCGCCTTCCTCCAAAAGATGGATCCGAACCACCCTGCGGTCTTTTTCATCCTTAACCCGTATCACTAGTTCGTTCTTCTCCATGCGGTCAATTAAGTCCGTAGTCGTACTGAACGCAAGGAACATTTTTGTGGAAAGCTCGCCAATCGTCATGTCACCGTCCTCAAATAGCCATTGAAGCGCTATAAATTGCGGAGGTGTGATTTTATAATTACTTAAGATTTCCCGCCCTTTTTGTTTAATTAGGGAAGAAATATATCGAAGCTCTTTTTCTATTTCTGCAACATGCTGCATATTCTTAACTTGATCCATTGTAATACAGCTCCCCAAAATGAACATCATGATCAAATAGATTTATTGTTAGTATCTATGAAAGTCGAGTAAATTTCAAGGAACAATCATTGGAACTCGGGGATGCGACAATTTGTCTAAGAATTTCAAACTAAAAATAAAGCAATAACCCGAATTATGGAAAAAGTACGGTAAAACCATGCCCTATTCCAATTATTTGGGTTATCGCTTTTCATACCTTGATGTATTCCGTTGCATCCTTCGCCATAATCTATATTAAAAATGAATGATTAAAAGCGGTTAATACATCATAGCTCTAGTTCTCCCATTCGAAGGAGTTCTACTACTGCTTGTGAACGCCCTTTAACTCCAAGCTTTTGCATCGCATTCGAGATATGGTTTCGAACCGTTTTCTCGCTGATGAACAATTCACCTGCGATTTCTTTCGTTGTTTTGTCCTGTACTAATAACTCAAATACTTCTCTTTCTCTTTTGGTGAGTAATGGCTTATGAGTGAATTCGTTCTCCTTCAAGTATTGTAACCCTCCTTGCCTTCACCAGCATAAACCCGGAATGGGTGTCTATTTAGTCATCATATACTATGTCAGGGAGGCCAAGGGAGTGACTGTTTTCCTTGAAAGAGATGGATTATTATGTTATTGGCCCGGTTTACAGTTTGATTACACTTTTTTGATGTTGTACTATTGTATCCCTTGCAGCTAGAGTCCATGGTACGGGCATTCAGGTGTCTTTGGAAATCTGAACGACCGTCCCCCCTTCCGGTTAATCAAATCTCGCCGTCACCGTTTTTCCCCATATAATACAGGTCGACTGAAGAATTTCCGATTCTTTCAGCTTTTACATGAATAAAAAGCTTGTCATTAAAATAGACCTGTGTCATTTTATAAAACTTTTGAAAATTAGGAAAGTGATTTACATGACAGGTATGGTATAAAATACAAAGCCATAATAAAAACTAAGGCGAATAATTGGAATGGAGTGATTGCAAATGGACGCACAGCGTGTTAAACAAATCTTATCATCACCAGCGGATATCGATGTAAATTATAATGGGGTTGCAGTTTGGATCGATGCATTAAATGAAGATGGCAAGACGGCAACTGTCCACTTAAGGGACGATTCTGATTCTAAACATTCAGATGTGGATATTTCGGAATTGAACGAGTAATAAGTCCTTCTATAAAGGAGGTTTTCTTTGTCATTCTATCAGTTCTGGCTGTTTCATTATGAAGTAAAAAATGCCTGCCAGATGATTACTTCTGGTAGGCATTTTGATGTTACATATTATACCTGGTCGCTTCCGAAGAAATTGCGGAAGGATTGCAGTGTTGTGTCCCGGTTAAGGGCTGCAATTGATGTAGTCAATGGAATGCCTTTCGGGCACGACTGCACACAGTTTTGTGAGTTTCCGCAGTTTGCAAGCCCACCATCGCCCATAATTGCATTCAGGCGTTCAGCCTTATTCATTGCCCCTGTTGGGTGTGCATTGAATAGACGTACCTGTGAAAGCGGCGCAGGTCCTACGAAATCAGAATTGCTGTTCACGTTAGGGCACGCTTCAAGGCATACGCCGCAAGTCATGCACTTGGACAATTCATAAGCCCATTGGCGCTTTCTTTCCGGCATACGCGGACCCGGTCCAAGATTATAAGTTCCATCAATAGGAATCCAAGCCTTTACCTTTTTCAAGGAATCGAACATACGACTGCGGTCAACCTGCAGGTCTCGGACAACTGGGAACGTGCGCATTGGCTCGAGACGGATTGGCTGTTCCAGCTGGTCCACAAGAGCGGTACAAGACTGTCTTGGCTTTCCGTTGATCACCATAGAGCAGGCTCCACACACCTCTTCAAGGCAGTTCATATCCCAAGCAATTGGTGTTGTCTTTTCACCCTTGGTGGTTACAGGGTTACGCCGAATTTCCATTAACGCAGAAATCACATTCATGTTAGGACGATACGGTAAATCGAATTCCTCTGTATAAGGGGCTGAATCAGGTTGATCTTGTCGCGTAATTACAAAACGCACTGTTTTTGCCTCAGCCATTCCTTATTCCCCCTTTTTCTTCGAATAATCACGTTTACGCGGCGCTATTAGTGATACATCTATATCTTCATAGTGGAATGCCGGTGCAGTATTGGAACCAGTAAACTTAGCCATAGTTGTCTTCATGAACTCGTCATCATTACGATCAGGGAATTCAGGCTTATAATGAGCTCCACGGCTTTCGTTACGGTTGTATGCACCAATTGTGATAACACGTGCCAGTTGAAGCATGTTTTGTAGCTGTCTCGTGAAGGCAGCCCCTTGATTGCTCCACTTAGCAGTATCGTTGATATTGATATTTTGATAGCGTTGCAGAAGCTCCTGGATCTTTTCATCGGTTTTGAGCAGCTTTTCGTTATAGCGGACAACAGTTACATTATCAGTCATCCATTCCCCTAATTCCTTATGGAGAACATACGCATTTTCTGTACCGTTCAAGTTCATAATGCCGTTCCATTTTTCTTCCTGTTCTTTAACATGACGGTCAAAAACATTGGAAGAGATGGCATCTGCACTCTTTGCTAGCCCATTAATATATTTAACAGCGCTAGGGCCAGCAACCATACCGCCATATATGGCAGACAGAAGAGAGTTAGCTCCAAGGCGGTTTGCTCCGTGCTGGGAGTAATCACATTCGCCGGCAGCAAAAAGACCTTTAATGTTTGTCATTTGGTCATAATCCACCCATAATCCGCCCATTGAATAGTGGACGGCAGGGAAAATCTTCATAGGGACCTTGCGCGGATCTTCACCCATGAACTTTTCATAGATTTCAATAATTCCGCCCAGTTTGATATCAAGTTCTTTTGGATCCTTATGGGAAAGATCGAGATAAACCATGTTCTCCCCGTTGATGCCAAGCTTTTGATTAACGCATACATCAAAAATTTCACGTGTTGCAATATCCCGTGGTACAAGGTTACCGTATGCCGGATATTTTTCCTCTAAGAAATACCACGGCTTTCCATCTTTATATGTCCAGACGCGGCCACCTTCACCTCGAGCTGATTCACTCATCAAGCGCAATTTATCATCGCCAGGCAAGGCTGTTGGGTGGATTTGAATGAACTCCCCGTTTGAATAGTAAGCGCCCTGCTGGTAAACGATTGATGCAGCTGAACCTGTATTAATGATGGAATTTGTGGATTTCCCAAAAATGATTCCAGGTCCGCCGCTTGCCATGATGACTGCATCGGCAGGGAAAGATTTAATCTCCATTGAAGTAAGGTTTTGTGCTGTAATGCCTCGGCAAGTCTCTTCATCATCAATGATGGCACCTAGGAATTCCCAACCCTCATATTTAGTGACAAGCCCTGCTACCTCATAGCGGCGGACTTGCTCATCTAATGCATATAACAGTTGCTGGCCCGTTGTGGCTCCGGCAAAAGCAGTCCGGTGATGCTGGGTTCCTCCGAAACGGCGAAAGTCAAGAAGACCTTCCGGAGTACGGTTAAACATAACTCCCATACGGTCGAACATATGGATGATTGAGGGTGCAGCTTCACACATCGCCTGAACAGGAGGCTGGTTAGCCAGGAAGTCGCCACCATAAATTGTATCGTCAAAATGGATGTAAGGAGAATCTCCTTCCCCTTTTGTATTAACAGCTCCGTTTATTCCGCCCTGGGCACAAACTGAGTGAGAACGTTTTACCGGAACTAATGAGAACAATTCTACCTGTTGCCCTGCCTCAGCCGCTTTGATGGTAGCCATTAAACCGGCCAATCCGCCGCCGACGACAATAATTTTACCTTTACTCAACCTTGCTCACTCCCTTAAATTCCAAGATCAAGGCTCGTCTCTGCCTTGAATTTATCTATTAACCTGTTAATTATGCAAATGCCAGAATGGTACTTACACCCAATGCAGAAAGCGCAACAAAGATTACTAGTGTTACATATGTAGAAATTCTTTGTGACTTAGGCGAAACTGTAAGACCCCAGCTTACCGCAAATGACCATAATCCATTCGCAAAGTGGAATGTAGTAGAAACGATACCAATTATGTAGAACCATAACATAAACGGATTGGAAAGGATATTTTCCATCATCTGAAAGTCCACATGTGTACCAAGCGCAGCCTGGATTCTTGTTTCCCATAAGTGCCATACTACAAAAACTAATGTTATGATGCCTGTCAACCGCTGAAGCATGAACATCCAGTTACGGAAATACCCATATCTCCCAACGTTATTTTTCGCTGTAAACGCTATATAGATTCCATATACAGCATGAAAAAGTAACGGCAGATAAATGACCACGGTCTCGAGTAAAAGCCTGAATGGCAAGCTACCCATAAAATTTGCTGCGTTGTTAAATGCTTCTTCCCCTCTTAAACCATAGCTGTTGACCACTAAATGCTGGATCAAAAACACGCCGACCGGAATCACACCAAGTAATGAATGCAACCTGCGATTGGCGAACTCACGATTTCCTGCCACGAAGTGCCCCCCCCTTAAAATATTTAAATCTAGTTTGTAAAATCACATACTACTATCAAATTATCTGATAATTATCTATGATTCTACATTTTCTAACAATAATGTGACATATACATTTTACTCCTGACTATTTAAGGCGTCAAGAAAACGTATACAGAAATCTTTTTTGCAAAATAGAAATATTAAAAAAATTTTGTAACCTTCCAAATCGATGTTACCAACTTTGGCTTCACCCAATTTGCCGGAGCATGGAACAGAGAGAGCCAAATCACCTTACGATCCTCATGAAGCATAAAACCATGTAATAAAAAACAAAAATGGGTTTCGCTTTTTCATTTTCGTGGAACCACAATTTTAAAGTAAAAAAATGCTTCCTTTAGTTATCTATTTCCATTTCAAAAAAATTGATATTTTACTATAATTATCAAGAATGTCGAACAAGGTTTTTACTTAACAAACTATATTGATAACCCTAGAAAACGTATATAATATAATTACAGAAAGAGGGGATAACAATGAACACAAGCAATACTGAATTAATAGAAAACAAGGATAATCAAGAATTGCAAATCCCCGCATTCGGCTATGAGCTCGTGAGGGAAGTTTTGCTGGATGACATTCTCGGCAAGGATTCACCACAAGTCCTGTATTGGGCCGGGAAAAGAATGGCAAGACGTTTTCCCCTTTCAGGCCGGGATGACATCATTTCCTTTTTTCGCAGTGCTGGCTGGGGCAACCTGCAGGTGCTAAAGGAATCAAAAGATGAGATTGAATTTATCCTTAGCGGTGAGGTGGTTTCCCGCCGGCTTGATATAAATAATCAATGCCATTTCCAACTTGAGGCAGGATTTCTCGCGGAGCAATTCTGCCTCCAAACGAAACTTCTTACAGAGGCTACCGAAGAGACAAAGCGGCGTGCAAAGAAAGTAACTTTCACCGTAAAATGGGACAAAAAAGATACCTTGTTGTAATACAATCTGGGGGGAGCCCCACCGTCACTCCCCCCAGATCATGTATTTGCCCACTTTTTGATTAAACCTGGAAATCCAAATCCACCATCCATTTGCGCCGCCTATCCAGCTCTATCTCCTTCAACGGAACCCTTTTTAAAATCCTCTACTCTTACGTACAATTATCCTATGCTTTTACCGCGCTTCTTTCGTCGAGCTTAAATGCAACATGAAGTGATTCTACTGCTCCCACCATACGCTTTGCATCGATTACTGTTGAAACCTTGATTTCAGAAGTGCTTACCATTTTAATTTGCACTTCGTTATCTGCTAGCACTTCAAACATTTCCGCTGCCACGCCTGGGTTGGAAACCATACCTGATCCAACGATTGACACCTTTGCCAGATTGCTTTCCGTTTCCACCCGGTCAAAAGCAGCTATTCCCTTGCTATTTTCAAGAACGTTAAGAGTTTCTTCAACCGCCTCGGTTTTGATGGAAAACGAAAGATTTGTCGTGTTTTCATCCGTAATGCTTTGAATGATGATGTCCACGTTAATATGATGTTTAGCCAATTCGGTGAAAATGCTTGATAATGTACCTCGTGTGCCTGGCAGACCGAATACCGTGACCCTTGTAATCCCGTCTTCGAATGCGATTCCTCTAACAATTAAGTTTTGTTCCATTGTTGCTTCCTCCTCTATTAGCGTTCCTGGTTCTTTTTCAAGGCTTGAACGGACCTCAAGCGGAATTTGATAATTTTTTGCAAACTCCACCGCGCGTGGATGAAGGACACCTGCCCCTAAATTAGCCAATTCTAGCATTTCATCATAGGATACGGACTGAAGCTTCCTAGCCCCTTTTATGTATCGGGGATCAGTAGTGAAAACTCCTGTCACATCTGTATATATGTCACAACGGTCTGCCTTAAGAGCAGCAGCAAGAGCAACCGCAGTCGTGTCCGATCCTCCCCTGCCCAGTGTTGTAATTTCCTTTTCTTCTGTCATTCCTTGAAAACCGGCTACCACGACGATTTTACCGTTTTTCAGCTGTTGTTGAATTCTTGAAGTCTCGATATCCATAATTCTTGCATTGCCATGGACCGCCTCTGTTTGGATGCCGGCCTGCCAGCCTGTATAAGATACGGCTTCATGCCCTTTTTGCTGCAACGCTATTGTTAAAAGCCCGATTGTTACCTGTTCACCAGTAGTCAGCAGCATATCCATTTCCCTCTTGCTCGGGTTAGGGGAAATTTCTTTAGCCATCTCCACCAACTTGTCAGTTGTTTTCCCCATTGCCGACACAACTACAACCACTTGATTTCCATTTTCAACTTCCTCTATCACCCTGCCGGCAACATTATTAATTCTCTGAATGTCACCTACGGATGTTCCGCCAAACTTTTGAACAATCAAACTCACATTGATGCACCTCTTTAGTTTCAATTTTGGACAATAAAAAAAGCAATGAGAAATATCTCATTGCTGTGATAAACGTAAAGAAAATCATTACGCCTGAACACAGTGAGATAGCTCTCCAAGAATACCATCTTGACAATCGGCCATTTATTCAATGGCAGACCAGCCCAAAAACAGGATATGAGCCCTGTTTGGCTTCGGCGATTTCCCCTTTCAGGACTTTTCATGGAAGCTCATACTTCTCCAAGCCCTTACTGATGAATCTCGCACCTCTATCAGCACTTTTAAAACGTTACCGTTTCAAGCCTATAAAATTAATTTTGATTATAGCACACACACATAAACACAGCAATACTATTCTTGTAATTTTCTCACGATTTCTTCAGCGACGCCTTTAGGCATTCCCGCGGCGATTACCTCTTCGACGCTCGCCTCTTTCATTTTTTTGACAGACCCAAAATACTTCAATAATTGCTTCCTGCGCTTTTCCCCTATACCAGGAATATCATCCAGAAGCGATTGGAAGGCTGTTTTTCCTCGGACCTGGCGGTGAAAGGTAATCGCAAACCGGTGGACTTCATCTTGAATTCTTTGGAGAAGATAAAATTCCTGGCTTGTTCTATCCAGCGGCACGATTTCAAGTGGGTTGCCAATCATTAACTGCGAGGTACGGTGCTTTTCATCCTTGACTAGCCCTGAAAGTGGAATATCAAGGCCAAGCTCATTTTCAAGTATATCCCTGACTCCCTCCACATGGCCTTTGCCGCCATCAATGATAATCAGATCCGGCAACGGCAGCCCTTCTTTTAATGCACGGGAGTACCTTCTTCTGACAACTTCGCGCATGGACTCATAATCATCAGGACCCTCTACCGACTTTATTTTATACTTCCGGTATTCTTTCTTTTCCGGCTTACCATCAATAAAAACGACCATCGCCGACACCGGATCCGTGCCCTGTATATTGGAATTATCAAATGCTTCAATTCGGTGTGGCGTATAAATGCCTAATTTGTCACCGAGATTTTCCACAGCTTTGATGGTTCTTTCTTCATCACGGTCTATAAGTGCAAACTTTTCTTTGAGGGCAATTTTTGCATTTTTATTTGCAAGCTTTAAAAGATCCTTTTTTTGCCCACGTTTTGGCTGCTGTATTTTTACATCAAGCAAGCCTTCCGCAAGCCCTGCGTCGATAGATTCCGGCAGGAGGATTTCCTTCGGCTTGAAATGGCTAGGCATTAAGTAAAATTGCCCAAGATAGGTTAGGAACTCATCTTCCGGCTCACCGTAAATCGGAAACATCGACACATCACGTTCGATTAGCTTCCCCTGCCTGATAAAAAACACCTGTACGCACATCCAGCCTTTATCGAATGCATAACCGAACACATCCCGGTCAGTAAAATCGGTCGTCGACATTTTTTGTTTTTCCATCGTAGCTTCTATATGGGCAATTTTATCCCTATATTCCTTGGCCCTTTCAAAATCAAGCTCTTCGGCTGCAGCCTGCATCTTTTCCGTTAGTTCTTTCTTTACATCCTTATAGCCGCCATTCAGAAAGCGGGTAATATCATCTGTTATTTTCTTGTATTCTTGTTCATCTACTTCATAGACACAGGGAGCAAGACATTGGCCTAAGTGATAATAAAGACAAACCCTGTCGGGAAGTGTATTGCATTTTCTTAGCGGGTAAATGCGGTCGAGAAGTTTTTTGGTTTCATTAGCAGCCATGACATTCGGATATGGTCCGAAATACTTTCCACGGTCTTTCTTTACTTTTCTTGTTGTGATCAGGCGAGGATGGCGCTCGGCGGTTAATTTTATGAATGGATATGTTTTATCGTCCTTCAGCATGACGTTATATTTTGGGTCATGCTTCTTGATCAGGTTAAGCTCCAGGATCAAGGCCTCCATGTCCGAAGAAGTAACGATATATTCAAAATCCTCAATTTCATTTACAAGCCGAAGCGTCTTACCGTCATGCGAACCAGTAAAATAAGACCTTACCCGGTTTTTTAAAATCTTTGCTTTTCCAACATAAATAATCGTACCCTGGCGGTCTTTCATTAGATAGCAGCCGGGCTGGTCCGGCAGCAATGCCAGTTTATCTTTGATGTGCTGGTTCATGTAATCTCCCCCCCATCGCTATTCACATAAATAATCTATTATAAAGGAGTATCTTTATTATTCGCAGATGCAAACCGCTCTTATAAATATACTATAAAAAACGTACAAATGTACGTATTTCACTTTCATTTTTACTGTTTCACTATAAAATAAAAAAACTCCAAGCCTGAGGCTTGGAGTTTTTTGGGATTAAGAGTGTCTTGATACTAATTCAGCAAGAGCTTCTTTAGGCTGGAATCCAACCACTTTATCGACTACTTCGCCATTTTTGAAAAGCAGAAGTGTTGGAATGCTCATGACACCAAATTTTCCAGCTGTTTCTTGGTTTTCATCAACATCGATTTTTACAATCTTTAATTTATCGCTCATTTCTGAATCAAGTTCTTCAAGAACAGGAGCAATCATCTTACAAGGTCCGCACCACGGAGCCCAGAAATCTGCAAGAACAAGGCCCTCTCCTGTTTCATTATTGAAGCTTTGATCAGTTGCATGTACAATAGCCATAATATTTAGCCTCCTAAAAAGTACTATAGTGAAACTATCCAAAGTATATCATTGAAATTTCAAATGATGCCATTATTTTGCCTGCAATTCCTAACATACCCTTGGCAGAAACAAAATATTCGTCTAGTGACGTACCGGAGCACTCCAGTTAAAACGCAAGGCATTTGCTTAAAAAGCAAATGCCTTCGTAACAATAATCTTATGCGTTCACCTTTAATTTTTTGAATTCTTCCGTAAGCATTGGTACTACTTCAAACAGGTCGCCTACGATTCCGTAGTCAGCCACTTTGAAAATATTTGCTTCGGGATCTTTATTGATGGCAACGATAACTTTTGAGTTTGACATTCCGGCTAAGTGCTGGATTGCTCCCGAGATACCGCAAGCAATGTATAGGTCTGGAGTGACGACCTTACCTGTCTGGCCGATTTGCAAAGAATAGTCACAGTAATCAGCATCACATGCACCACGGGAAGCGCCGACCGCTCCGCCAAGTACTTTTGCAAGTTCTTGAAGAGGTTCAAAGCCTTCAGCGCTCTTCACTCCACGACCGCCTGCAATGATAACTTTAGCTTCTGAAAGGTCTACCCCTTCACTGGCTTTACGTACCACGTCTTTAATGATTGCTCTTAGGTCCTTGATCTCCACTGATACAGAGGAAACATCACCAGAACGTGATTCATCTTTTGCTAGCGGCTCAATGTTGTTCGGCCGGATTGTTGCAAAAACAAGGCCATCTGTCACGATTTTCTTTTCAAATGCTTTTCCGGAATAGATCGGGCGGGTAAATACAAGATTCCCACCAGCTTCTTCAATTGAAGTAACATCAGATACAAGTCCAGAGTTCAACTTGCTTGCAATTCTTGGAGCAAGGTCTTTTCCAAGTGCAGTGTGTCCCAGGAAGATACCTTCCGGATTTTCTGATTCCACTACAGCAAGCAAAGCTTGAGAAAATCCATCAGATGTGTATTGCTTTAATTTTTCATCTTCCACTGTAACTACACGGTCGGCACCGTACTGAATTAATTCTGTCCCTAAAGCATTGACGTTCTCTCCGATTAAGACACCAACTACTTCCCCGCCTTCTGCGGCAAGCTTTGCTGCACCTATCGCTTCAAATGAAACATTTCTTAAAGATCCGTCGCGTACCTCTCCTAATACGAGAACTTTTCTAGCCATGATAAAACCTCCTGCGCTTTATTTTGTTATCGTTTTATAATGAATGGCGCTCCTTTACCAAGCGCCTTTGCTTTCCCTACAGGTTAAATGACTTTGGCTTCCGAGCGAAGCAACTGCACCAACTCGGATACTTGAGCAGGAATTTCTCCGCTAAGTACCTTCCCTGCTTCTTTCTTAGGAGGAAGGAAGATTTCAACTGTTTTTGTTTTCGCTTCCACATCATCTTCTTCAAGATCCAAATCATCAAGCTCTAATTCTTCAAGAGGCTTCTTCTTTGCCTTCATGATTCCTGGTAAAGACGGATAGCGCGGCTCATTTAAACCTTGCTGTGCAGTCACCAGCAATGGAAGGGAAGTCTCAATCACTTCAGAGTCCCCTTCAACGTCGCGTGTAACGCTTACATTTTGGCCATTGATTTCAAGCTTTGTAATCGTAGTGATATAGGGGATTCCCAAAATTTCAGCAACACGAGGGCCAACTTGTCCGGAACCACCATCAATTGCAACATTACCCGCCAAAATTAAGTCTGCATCTTTATCTTTCAGATACTCAGCAACTATTTTGGAAGTAGTATACTGGTCGCCATTTTCAATATCATCTTCGGTATTAATTAAAACCGCTTTGTCCGCTCCCATTGCTAGAGCTGTGCGCAGCTGCTTTTCTGTTTCTTCATTTCCGACAGAAACAACCGTTACCTCTCCGCCATGTGCGTCGCGCACTTGAATTGCTTCTTCCACCGCGTACTCATCATACGGATTGATGATGAATTCTGCTCCCTCTTCATTGATCTGGCCGCCAGCAAGCGTAATTTTTTCTTCTGTATCAAAGGTTCTTTTCAGCAATACATAAATATTCACGATAATCCCTCCTGAAATTAGTAGGTTCTAAAAATTGTGATTTTTATCAATAAAAGAATGCGTTTAGCAATTCCGAAAATTCAGCCAAAAAGCAATCTATTTATACATATCCTGGCAGGTAATTATTTTCCCTTAAAAACCGGTTCCCTTTTTTCGATGAAAGCGCTGATGCCTTCTTTCGCATCTTCGGATACAAAGACTTTCCCAAAGGATTCGGCTTCCTTTTGTACACCTTTATAATAATTCTCATGCTTTGAATAGTTTAATAGCTCAATAGCCGCCTTTAGGGCAATCGGGCTTTTCTTCGCAATTTTGAATGCAAGCTCCTTAGCCTTTTGCAGTAACTCCTCTTCAGCATACGCATGGTTGGCCAAGCCATATGCTGCAGCCTGATTTCCAGTGATCGGTTCACTCGTGAACATCATCTCTGCAGCTTTTGCTGTACCTACATAACGAGGCAGCCTTTGCGTTCCTGCAAAGCCTGGTACAAGTCCCAGCTGCAATTCCGGAAGGCCCAGCTTGGCTGTTTCTGTAACAAGACGGATATGGCAAGACATTGCAAGTTCCAGCCCGCCGCCTAAAGCAGCACCATGGATTGCCGCAATTACCGGTTTTGGATATGTCTCGATTCTCTCGAAAATCTCCTGCCCATTCACTGCGAGATTTGAAAATCCTTCACCACTCTTCACAGTGGTAAATTCCTTTATGTCCGCTCCCGCCGAAAAAAACTTTCCTTCACCGTGCAGCAAAACCGCTCTGATTTCTCCGTTCGTTTCCATTTCATCAAACAGGGATGAAAGCTCTTCCAAAATTGTCGAAGATAAAGCATTGGCAGGCGGCCTGTTCATCGCTACTACCGCAACCCCATTCTCGATCGAATAGCTTAAGTATTCCATTTGTCACCCTCCTTTTGAGATGCTGATAAAAAGTTACTTATATGTAGACAAATATTTATTTGGAGGGGTGCCCGCTTTGGGCATCCCTGACCAACGTTACAATTTGCGGCCGCGTCCGCAGCCTCCAATCAGCAAACCATGTACTTCCTCAGCCAGACTCGTCAATGAATACTTTTGGTCATTCATTACCCATGTTGTAGCAGTCTCGTCGATTGTACCAAAAATCATTTGCCGGGCTAGCCTGTTGTTGAGTTCAGGATTAAACTCACCGCTCGCCTTACCCTCGTCAATGATCTGATCAACCAACTGTAAATATCCACGCAATACCTCGTTAATACGAAGACGGAGCTCTTTATTGGACTGCCGCAGTTCAAGCTGGGTTACAATTGCGAGGTGCCGGTCTTCCGAAAGTATCTGAAAATGTTTTTTGATCAATACTAATAATTTCTCCGCAGCATTCGGTTTTCCTTTAATTTCTTCCTCAATTTGTTCCACAAGAGAACCCATTTTCTCGTGAAACAAAGATATAAGAATATCTTCTTTGTTTTTAAAATAAAGGTAAATCGTCCCGTCTGCCACACCGGCTTGCTTGGCAATTTTGGAAACCTGGGCTTGGTGGTACCCATTTTCAGCGATGGCGATGACCGCTGCATCAATGATTTGCTTATATTTAGGTCTGTTTCTTTTCACCGGACTTCCCCTTTCAGAGAAAATGAATGAACCATCATTCATATCCTCATCATAGATTGCCGTTCCTGTACTGTCAAGAAAAAACTGTGCATATCCGGTGAATATTTTGTCTCTCATTGTTATTGTATTTTCTTCCTATGCAGGTTGTCCAGTTTCTGCTGAAAAAAATATGCATTATTTATAAAAGCCAGGCTATGCTTCCTTAATATCATCTGATAATTTTTTCGCTTCCTCTTCAACAAGCACCCTTCTTAGGATCTTTCCTACTGTTGTTTTCGGCAGTTCATTCCTGAATTCATATAATCTTGGTACTTTGTAGGAAGCCAGATGTTTTCTTGAAAATTTATCCAGATCTTCATCAGTTACCTTCGCTCCTTCTTTTAGAACGATGTATGCTTTTACAGTCTCTCCCCGGTATGGATCGGGCACACCCGCAACGACCACTTCCTGTATTGCTTCATGTTCATAAAGCACTTCTTCCACTTCCCTAGGGTAAATATTGAACCCACCTGCGATAATGGTATCTTTCTTGCGGTCTACTACATAGAAGAAGCCTTTTTCATCCATATACCCGAGATCACCAGTCAGAAGCCAGCCATTTTTCAACGTTTGCTCCGTTTCACCCGGACGGTTCCAATAACCTTTCATGACTTGAGGGCCTTTGATCGCAATTTCCCCAATTTCGCCCGGAGAAATCGGTTCGCCAGTCTCAAGGGATAATATCACCGCATCTGTATCTGGCCACGGAACACCAATGCTTCCCTTCATTCGCGGGTGGTCCCAGACAAAATTTGAATGTGTGACAGGAGATGTTTCCGAAAGTCCATAACCTTCAACTAATTTCCCTCCCGTAACCTGCTCAAATCTTTCCTGTATTTCTACCGGCAATGGAGCAGAGCCACTAACACAAGCTTCAATCGAAGATAAATCATATTTTGCGAGGTCCGGATGGTTCAATAAGCCGATATAAATAGTCGGCGCACCCGGGAACATCGTCGGACGCATTTTTTGAATCGTTTTCAAGGTGGTAGCCGGGTCGAATTTTGGCAATAAAATCATTTTATGCCCCTGCAATATGGAAGAGATCATAACCGTTGTCATACCATATACATGAAAAAAAGGAAGGATACCAAGGACACTTTCTTGCCCTCTTTTGCTCTTGTATAACCACGCCTCACTCATTTTCGCATTGGCCAATAAATTCCTGTGGGTTAGCATAACACCCTTCGGAAATCCAGTGGTTCCCCCAGTGTACTGAAGAAGAGCAAGGTCATTTTCAAAATCCATAGGGATGTTCAGTTCTTCTGGAACGCTGCGTTTTAATATCTCTTTCAATAGATGATGGTTACCGGAGTGCTCAACGTTTACGACGAGACCATACTCCTTTTTCTGGATGAACGGATAGATGAGGTTTTTTGGAAATGGAAGATAGTCTTTGATAGCGGTTACAATAATATGTTCAATTTCTGTAGCCGGCGCAACATTAGATACCCTAGGAAATAATAAATCCATCGTTAAAATTGCTCTTGCGCCAGAATCCTTTAATTGGTATTCGAGCTCGCGTTCCGTGTATGTCGGATTCGTTTGGACTACGGTACCGCCAGCCATTAAAATTCCAAAATAACCGATGACTGCAGGAGGTATATTCGGAAGCATGATTGCAACCCGATCGCCTTTTTGTATACCCAAATTTTTTAAATAGACTGCCAGCTTAAGTGAAGATTCGTATACTTCCTTAAATGTCACGTCCTTACCCATAAAATGAATGGACACATTGTTGGGAAACTCACGGGCCGATTCCTTTAAATAGGAATGCAACGGTTTTTCTTCGTAAGATAACGAAGCTGGAATTTGGGGCGGATACAGGTCCAGCCATGGTCTATTGCTCATCTTGACCCTCCTTAGTAAATTAATTAATAATTCAAACTTCTTTATTATTATATTATATCGGGCTGTATGTGACAAAATGTCCTAAAAGACCCACAGCTTGGCAGCGTGACATCGCACGAAACAAAGTGACAGTTTTGTAAGGATGCGGGTAACGCAAGCGTTGCATTACGTGGAGAAATGTTCTGCTCTAAAAAAAACAGCCGGCAAATAAACCGGCTGTAAAAAGATCTATTGAAAAAACAAATAAATTAATCCGACAAGCATAAAAACGCCGCACAATACCAGTAAGACCTTTGCGAGTTTCTCCAAAAAAGTTCTCCCCTTTATTAACAGGCTTACTTAAATTCCACAACCGTTACACCTGTTCCACCTTCGCTTGCTTCCCCGAACCTTATGCGTTTGACAGATCGATGGTTTTTTAAATATTCTTGAACCCCCTGTCTAAGGGCGCCGGTTCCTTTACCATGTATGATCGAAACGCGAGGATAAGCAGCAAGCAATGCATCATCTATATATTTTTCTACGCGTGATAGGGCATTTTCATAGCGCTCCCCGCGGAGGTCGAGTTCTAAGCTTACATGGTAATCCTTACCCCTGACAGTTGCAAGGTGTTTCACTTCTTTTTGCTTTGGAGCAGCGACAAATTCTAAATCGGATTCCTTCACTTTCATCTTCATGATTCCGATTTGAACCTGCCATTCTTTATCTGATACTTTCGCAATAAGGTGTCCCTTTTGGTTAAAGGATACAACCTTAACCTCATCACCAGGCTTTAATATGTGGTCGTTACTCGCTGCATTTGGCTTCTTTGTTTTTCTCTGGGCAGGAGCTGCTTCTTCCAAGCGTTTTCTTGCCTCAATTAATTCATGTTCTTTTACTTCGGCACTCTTCTCTATGCGCATTTTTCTCAACTCAGAGATGACCGTTTCCGCTTGTTCTTTCGCTTTCTCTACTATTTCAGCGGCTTTGCCTTCAGCCTTCTCGATCATAGCATCTTTCTCTTCGTAATATTCCATGACCTGCTTTTGAAGATCCTTATGCAGCTTTTCGGCTTGTTTCAAGTAATCGGCTGCCTCCAGCCTGTCCTTTTCTGCCTGTCGCCTGCTTTCTTCCAGTGAGGCAATCATTTTTTCCACTTGATTCGTATCAGCTCCAACATGGCTCCGTGCGCGTTCGATAACTGTTTCCCTTAGCCCTAAGCGTTTCGATATTTCAAACGCGTTGCTGCGGCCCGGAACGCCGATCAATAGCTTGTAAGTTGGTCTAAGTGATTCAACATCAAATTCGACACTAGCGTTAATGACTCCGCTTCGGTCATAGCCGTAAGCCTTCAGTTCCGGGTAATGAGTAGTGGCAATAACCCTTGCTCCTCTGCCGTAAACTTCATCGAGAATGGAAATGGCAAGTGCCGCTCCTTCCTGGGGATCCGTTCCGGCACCTAGCTCGTCAAACAGCACCAGACTGCCGCCGTCAACATGTTTCAGTATATCCACAATGTTTACCATATGAGATGAAAACGTACTTAAGCTTTGCTCAATTGACTGCTCATCGCCGATATCTGCAAATATGGATTTGAAGACAGCTGTTTCTGAACCATCCAATGCCGGAATTTGTAAACCGGATTGAGCCATCAAGGTACATAGCCCGATCGTTTTTAACGTAACCGTTTTACCGCCTGTGTTAGGTCCCGTGATGACTATAGTTGTGAATTCCTCCCCAAGATAGATATCGTTAGGCACAACTTTATCCTGGGGAATCAAAGGATGTTTTGCTTTAAACAGCTTCACCCTTCCCTCGTTGTTTAGTTGGGGTTTGGACGCCTTAATCTCTTTCGCATATACAGCCTTTGCAAAAATGAAATCAAGCTGGGCAAGTATTTTTACATTTTCAAGAAGCTCATGGGTATGTTCGCCGACTGCCCCAGACAATTCAATTAAAATTCTTTCAATTTCTTGCTGTTCTTTCACTCTTGTTTCCTGCAAAACATTATTTAACTGGACAACTGCCTGTGGTTCTATGAACAACGTTTGTCCAGAAGATGATTGGTCGTGTATAATTCCGCCGTACACACTTCGATACTCCTGTTTTACAGGAATAACAAATCGGTCATTACGAATGGTTATGATGGCATCAGACAGCATTTTTTGGGCATTGGAAGAGCGGATCATGGTTTCCAATTTCTCGCGAACCCTGCTTTCATTTGTCCTCAACTGGTTTCTGAGAGCCCTCAGCTTCTCGCTTGCCGAATCAAGTACTTCCCCATGATCCCCAACCGCAAAGGTAATGGTTTGCTGCAATTCCTTAAGCGGTACAAGCCCATTAATATATTCATTGAGCATATCCAGCTTATGCCATTCTTCATTCAGTTCATCAAAAAAGCGGGTTAAAATCCGCCCCGCGCGAATCGTGCTTGCAATCTCCATCAATTCCTGCGGGCTTAGCATTCCACCGATTTGTGCCCTCTTCGCATGCGGGCGAATGTCAAAAATGCCGCCTAGGGGCACATTTCCTTTCAACCGGATGACTTTTGCAGCTTCATCCGTTTCCTCCTGCCATCGCACTACTTCTTCAAAATTTGGGGAAGGGAGTAATTGGGAAGCTTTCTCCTTCCCAATTGCCGATGATGCAAAAAATTGAAGTTTTTCTTTTATTTTGTCAAACTCTAAAGTTCGTAACACTTTATCATTCATGGAGTGTTTTTATCCTCCTTACTTAGCTTTTGTCTTTTGTTGTCATTCATTTCTTTTTAGGTAGCTTAGCAGGCCTTTCGTATCCCTAGCGTTCAGCACGGAGTCTTGCCTGATCCAGCCTTTTTTTGCTGCAGATACACCAATTGGCATATCATCTAGCATGTCTATGCTATGGGCATCTGTATTGATAACAATTTTCACGCCTGCTTCCTGTGCCTGTCGCAAGTAAGGGGCGGCTAGGTCCAAGCGGTTTGGATTGGCATTAAGCTCAAGCGCCGTATCCGTTTCTCTGGCGAGTTTAATCAAATCATCCATATCCACCTGATATCCAGGGCGCCTTCCTATTACTCTTCCCGTAGGATGGGCAATAATGTCGACATTCGGATTTTCCAGGGCGTTCTTAAGGCGTTCCATTATAGTTTCTTTGGGCTGTGAAAAGCTAGAATGGATCGATGCAATTACAATGTCTAATTCTGCAAGAAGTTCATCATCAAAATCAAGGGAGCCGTCTGGCAGGATATCCATCTCAATTCCCGATAGAATCGTAATGTCATCATACCTTTCATTTAACCTATGAATGATTTCTTTTTGTTCGCGCAATCTCTCAGCAGTAAGCCCATTTGCCACTTTCAAATACTGGGAATGGTCCGTAATTGCCATGTATTTATACCCTTTTGCTCTGCACGCGTCAATCATTTCTTCAATTGTATGGGCACCGTCACTCCAGGTTGTATGCATATGCAAATCACCATGAATCCTGGTTAAAGAAATCAGTTCCTCGGGCTGCTTAAAATCATCCACCTCTGTTCCATCCTCGCGCACCTCAGGAGGTATGAACGGTAGCCCGAAATGGGCAAAAAAGGCTTCCTCACTGTCAAAGTTGAGAATTTCGCCTGATTCGATAACCTCGACCCCATATTCACTGATTTTTTCCCCTTTATCCTTGGCAAGCTGCCGCATCCTTACATTATGGTCCTTAGAGCCCGTAAAATGATGCAAAGTCGTAATGAATTCTTTGTCCTGGACAATACGGAAGTCCACGGATACATCATAGTCATAACCAAGTGTGACAGAAACTTTTGTATCCCCAGCCGCAATTACCTGCCTAATTCCCGGCAATGAAAGCAACTGATCCTTTACTAATTCCGGGTTGCTTGCAGAAATGATGAAGTCCAGGTCTTTAATGGTTTCTTTCATACGGCGAATGCTTCCTGCACGTGAATAACGGATAATATGCTCCATATTTCCAAGCCGGGCCTCTATATCGTCCGCAATCGGCAGCATGAATGCAAGCGGAAGCCTGTCCGGCCTCGAACCAGCTTCTTTAATCGCAGCGAGAATTTTTTCTTCGGTTTTTTTCCCAAAGCCTGCAAGATCCCTCACTCTTCCATCTTCACATGCTAGCTTTAAATCATTTATATCATTTATATGAAGTTCTTTATGAAGCTTCGCAATCTTTTTCCCACCCAAACCTTGAAGCTGCAGCAGCGGGATTAAGCCTTTTGGCACCTCATCCTGCAATTCCTCCAGGACAGTTGATTTTCCTTCATGAATGTACTCCACAATCACCGCAGCGGTTCCTTTGCCGATTCCATTTAAAGCTGTAAAGTCATCAATTTCGGCCAAACTTCTGTCATCTGTCTCCAGCGCAGCAGCAGCCTTCCGAAACGCGGAAACCTTAAACGGATTTTCCCCTTTCAATTCCATATATATTGCAATAAGTTCGAGCAGCTTGATTATATCTTTCTTATTAACAGCCATTTTCGTTCACCTGCCAATTATTATCGTTTTGTATATGAGACTTCAATTATGAGTATTCCACTGTGTTTAGAGCCCAAAAACCCATTGGGGTTTTCAGTTATCGTGCATTAAAACAGGGCCGCTCCCCGATCCTGGAACGGCACTTGAGCTTTGTCAATGTGCGAAATCCTTGGATAAAGAGAGAGACCCTGTTTCCCAAACTCAAGAAGCTGTATATTGGAACCACAGTTCTTTTACCTTCCCCGATAAAAACGGTGTATTTTTCACCATACCTTCTGCTAGAAATGAATCATTCATCGGCCCTTGAACCGATTCAACTGGCAGGAGGGCTGCAATGTATAATACAATAAAGATGATTAGATAGACTTCCAGGAAACCCAGTATGCCACCGCCCCATCGATTCAAGCTTTTAAGGATCGGCAGATGGGCAATGAAGTCAAGCATTGATCCAATCATTTGCCAGATTATTTTTGCAGAAAAGAATATGATTGCGAAAGCAATGGCATTGTAATAAGCCATATCCAATCCGGTTCCATCGAAAAATGATTTGAAGGCTCCCGCCTCTCCAAGCGATGGGAAAGGAATCCATAGCTTAAGCTTCGGGGCTAGATCATCATAATATAGATAAGCAGCAATGAAAGCTACGACGAAGCCGGTAATGTGTATGACCTGAAGAATGAAGCCCCGCCTTAATCCGACCAGGAAACCGATTAAAAGGATGGCTAGAATTGCCAGATCAAGCATGCACTCAGTCCTTTACATTCTTTAATTCAAGTTGAAGCTGATCCATTTCGTCTTTTAGTTTCAGATAATCATGGACAGCATTTACAGCTGTAAGAACAGCCAGTTTGCTGGTATCCAACTGCGGATTCTTGGAGCTTATCTCTCTCATTTTATCGTCGACCATGGATGCGACCAGGCGAATATGGCTGGAGCTTTCAGCACCCATGATGGTATATTGTTGTCCATATATATCTACGGTAATTTTCGTTTTGTTCTCGCCTGACAAGATGATATGCCCCCAATCTAAAGAATCCTAATCTATATCATATCACGAACTTTTTCAGCATGAAAGCCAGAGGATCCGTTTCAATCGGCATAAATCCACTTTTTTGTAATTTTTAACCAACCTTAAAAGGGAAATAAGGAGTTTTTGTATGTCCAATGTAGTTCTCATTCTTAGCCCAGAAAAAATAGAATCGATGAAAATTCATTATTCCGCCCATTTGGCGGAAAAAACCCCACCCGGAGGAATCTTTGCCGCAAAGCCTGCAAATTGCACAATTACTGCCTATAAATCCGGAAAAGTATTGTTTCAGGGAGCTGCATCGCAAAAAGAGGCTGCAAAGTGGTCTAGTGAGGCAGAGGGACCTAAGGCCTCCCCCAAGAAACAAGCCAACAAACCATCTTTGAAAACACACAGCTATGCACCGCCTGAAAATATCGGCTCTCTGTCCATAGTAGGATCTGATGAGGTAGGTACCGGCGATTATTTTGGGCCGATAACAGTTGTCGCAGTTTATGCAAAAAAGGAACATATCCCACTATTAAAGGAGCTGGGCGTCAAGGACTCAAAAAACCTGACTGACACTCAAATCACACAAATTGCAAGCCAAATAAAACATATTGTGCCCTTTAGCCTGCTTACTTGTGATAACCCTAAATACAATAGCATGCAAGCTAAAGGGATGTCCCAGGGCAAAATGAAGGCATTGCTCCATAATCAGGCGATAAAGCATGTGCTCGCGAAAATTCTGCCTGAGACCCCTGAGGGTGTGCTGATTGACCAATTTGCCCAGCCTGCAGTTTTCTTCAACTACTTAAAGGGCCAGGAGCTGTTTCAAGCAAAGCCTATATATTTAAGCACTAAAGCTGAGGGAATACATGTTGCGGTGGCAGCAGCATCCATATTAGCACGATATGCATTTGTAAAGCATTTTGAAAAATTAAGTGAAAACGCAGGTTTTACGATTCCTAAGGGAGCAGGCCCTGCGGTTGACCAAGCAGCAGCACGTTTGATCCAAGAACAAGGAATGTCAGCATTACAGCAATATACGAAGCTGCACTTTGCCAATACGGAAAAGGCAAAAGCCATTTTTGGGAAAAAGTATAAAAGGCTTTAAACGCCAAATGCCCGGATGCTATGAACATCCGGGCATTTGTGCATTGTATTGATTTTATCCGCGCAATTGGGCTCCCGTTTTTTCCTCCACGGCCGCCAAAACTTTATTATGTGCTTTTGTTACTTCTTCGTCAGTGAGTGTCCGTTCCGGATCAAAGTATTTTAATGAAAAGGCAATTGATTTTTTGCCAGGTTCCATCCGTTCACCTTCATATAGGTCAAAGACCCCCACTTCTTTCAGCAGTTTGCCTCCAGCCTCAGTGATTACTTTCTGAATATCACCGGCAACAGTCTCCTTGTCTACTACCAGCGCGATGTCTCGCGTGATAGATGGGAAACGAGGAATTGGTTCGTAATGAATAGGTTCTGGTTCTACGCCGGCCAGCGCTTTAAATGACAGCTCGAAAACATAGGTTTCTTTCAGGTCCAGAGCCTTTTGCATCGTTGGATGGACCTGGCCGATAAACCCAATCATTTCTCCGTTCAACAGAATTTCGGCAGTACGTCCAGGGTGCATATCCGAAATTTGTGCTCGGCGGTATTCAATATTGTCCCTGAAGCCCAATGTATCAAAAACAGACTCAAGTACCCCTTTTGCCACGAAAAAGTCAACCGGCTTTTTCTCTCCCTGCCATGGGTGTGCCTCCCATAATCCTGTGATTGCTCCTGCTAAATGCTCCTTTTCATCCGGAAGATCGGCTGCATCGTTCTTTAAGAAAACTGAACCGATTTCATAAAGAGCAATGGAGTCATTTTGGCGGGCCGTATTATATTTAAGCACTTCCAAAAGCTGCGGCACAATGCTTAAACGAAGCTGGCTGCGCTCTTCGCTCATTGGCATCGCAAGCCGGATGGCATCTCGCTTTTCTAGCGAAAACTGTGCAGCTTTCTCTTCACTTGTCAATGAGTACGTAACAGCCTGATATAGGCCTGCTCCTTCAAGAACTCTGCGAACCTGGCGGCGTTTCTGCTGGTAAGCGGTTAGCTGGCCTGGAATGGAAGCTCCGACTGGTAATGTTGTTGGTAAGTAATCATAGCCGTATAGGCGTGCTACTTCCTCAACAAGGTCGGCTTCGATGGTAATATCGCCCCGGCGTGTTGGAACAGTAACAGTAAACTCTCCATTGTTTGTAGAAACCTCGAATTGCAGTCTTTTAAAGATGTCCTCAACATCTGAAACGGTTAAATTTGTACCAAGAAGCACATTGATTTTATCCAGTGTAATGGATATAACCGCAGGTTCAATAGTTAAGGTATCTACTTCAACAGAACCAGCTAAAACGGTTCCGCCCGCATACTCTGCCATTAAATCGGCAGCCCGCTCAGCTGCTTTTCTCACGCGATTTGGATCAATTCCTTTTTCATAACGTGCACTAGCCTCACTGCGAAGGCCATGGTCTTTGGAAGCCTTTCTGACAACCGCTCCTGCAAAATAAGCGGATTCAAGCACAACGGTAGTTGTGTCGTTTCCAACCTCAGAATTTGCCCCTCCCATAACACCGGCAAGCGCAATTGGCTCTTTGCCGTTTGTTATGACCAAATGGTCGATTGATAATGTCCTTTCCGCGTCATCCAAGGTGGTAATTGTTTCACCATCATTTGCCTTCCGGACCAGAATCTCCTTCGTACCGATACGCTCGTAGTCAAACGCATGTAACGGCTGCCCATATTCAAGCATGATGTAGTTGGTGATATCAACAATGTTATTGTGCGGACGAACTCCACTAGCCATAAGCCGTGCCTGCATCCATAACGGAGACGGCCCGATCTTAACGTCTTTGATAACTTTGGCTACATAAAGCGGGTTGTCTTCCTTTGCCTCTACTTTTACAGAGATGTAGGTAGAGGCTTTTTCGTCAGAATTCCCCGAATCAGCTTTAGGCCATTTGACATCCCGGCCGAGGATGGCAGCCACTTCATAGGATACACCAAGCATACTTAGGCAGTCGGCTCTGTTCGGAGTAAGGCCTAGTTCTAACACCTCATCGTTCAGGCCTAGATATTCAAGTGCATCTTCTCCAACATTTGCTTCATCAGGGAAGACATAAATACCTGTCGAAAATTCCTTCGCAACAAGCTTTGCTTCTATACCAAGCTCTTGAAGCGAACAAATCATCCCATTTGATTCTTCGCCGCGTAGCTTCGCCTTTTTGATCTTGAAATTTCCTGGCAGCACGGCTCCAACAGTCGCAACCGCAACCTTCTGGCCTTTATCTACATTTCGTGCGCCACAAATGATTTGGACGGGATTTTCCTGTCCTATATCGACCAGGCACTTATTTAGTTTATCAGCATTTGGATGTTGTTCACGTTCTAATACATGGCCGATAACAACACCTTTAATGCCCTCGCTTTTCTTTTGTACCCCTTCAACCTCAATGCCGCTTTTTGTGATTTTTTCTGCAAGTTCATCAGCGGTCACGCCTGACAGGTTCACATAATCCTGTAGCCATTTATAGGAAACAAACATGTTTGGTCCTCCTTAAAATTACTTATTATTCATGTCGGTGAAATTGTGTTAGGAAACGAATGTCATTTGTATAAAAATGCCGTATGTCATCTATACCATACTTCAGCATGGCAATTCGCTCTGGCCCCATTCCGAAAGCAAATCCAGAATATTTCTTAGAATCATAACCGGCCATCTCCAACACGTTCGGATGAACCATCCCCGCACCCAAAATTTCAATCCAGCCGGTGCCTTTACAAACGCTGCACCCAGCCCCTCCACAAATTTTACAAGATATATCCATTTCTACAGAGGGTTCTGTAAACGGGAAGAAGCTTGGACGAAGCCGGATTTCCCTGTCAGTGCCAAACATTTTTTTTGCGAACACTTCAAGTGTTCCCTTGAGGTCACTCATACGAATGTTTTCGTCGACCACTAGTCCTTCTATTTGCATGAATTGATGGGAGTGTGTTGCATCATCATTATCACGACGGTATACTTTGCCCGGGCAAATGATCTTCACTGGCCCTTTTCCTCCATGCTTTTCCATTGTCCTGGCCTGTACGGGAGAAGTGTGAGTACGCATTAAAATCTCTTCCGTAATATAGAACGAATCCTGCATATCGCGTGCTGGATGGCCCTTAGGCAGATTCAATGCTTCAAAATTATAATAATCCGTTTCGACCTCTGGGCCTTCGGCGATGGAGTACCCCATTCCGATAAACAAGTCCTCGATCTCCTCAATGATTCTTGTCAATGGATGATGATTCCCTTTTTTCACCGGGCGGCCGGGTAAAGTAACGTCAATTGTTTCGGCCGCAAGCTTTTCATTCACTGCCGCTGCCTCCAATTTGTTTTGCTTTTCTTCGATGCCAGCAGCAATCGATTCGCGGATTTCGTTTGCCAAAGCCCCAATTTTAGGCCTTTCTTCAGCGGAAAGCTTACCCATTCCACGAAGTACCTCCGTGATAGGCCCCTTTTTTCCTAGATAAGCGACGCGAATATCATTCAGGGCTTTTAAATCAGAAGCTTCCGCAATTTTTTGCAGCGCTTCCTGCTGCAATTCTTGTAGACGTTCCTGCATGTTCTATTCCTCCTTGAAACAAATGAATTATAAACGCAAAAAAACCCCGATCCCAAAAAAGGGACGAGGTTTATGTATCGCGGTACCACCCTTATTGGCACATTATAAAAGCGGAAGCGCCTCGCTCAGCCCCGACAAGCATAAGGCACCCTCGTAGGAGGGCCTGCCCTCCGGAGAGGGGTGCCTTATGACCTCGAGGGGCTGGCGCTGCAGCTAGACAGCTTAAAAGTTAAAAAGCAATGCTTTTAAAAATTGTGCCCACTCAAACGGATAACGGTAGCGTATACCGATGCATCTTTCGATTTGCCAACAAATCTCCCGATGCCGACTCGAGAGGTGAATTCACTTATGGAGCGCCGTAAAAATGCTTTCAGTCTGGGGCATTTTTTCCCTGGTACGGAATACCTTAAGCTACTCTTCTCTGTCAAAGTCTTTTACTTATAAAATTTATGTTTAATTATAGTATACTTTTCAGCCATTTTCAAACTCATTTTCCTATTATACCAACCTGTATGCCAAATCGTTCCTATTTCCGCAAATGATACATCAAAATGCCGGCCGCAATCCCCACGTTTAATGATTCACTTTTACCGTAAATCGGGATATAAAGGTTTTTGGTCGCCTTAGAAAGAAGGTCTTTGCTGACACCTTGCCCTTCATTGCCAACTAGTAAAGCAAAGGCTTCTGATTTTTCGGTTTCTTCAAATGATACGCCACCATCCAGTGCAGTCCCATATACAGGAATATCCCTGGTAATTAACCAGTCAATTGTTTCAGCCAAATTCCTTTTCAATATAGGCAAGTGGAACACGCTCCCCTGGGTAGAACGAATAGTTTTAGGGTTATAAAGGTCTGCACAGCCTTCCCCTAATATCACAGCATCCATACCGGCCGCATCTGCTGTACGAATCATCGTTCCAATATTGCCTGGATCCTGGACAGCATCTATTAACAACAATCTGGCAGGATTGCTCTCATTAATATCCACCTGCTTTTGGCCACAGATTGCGACGATCCCTTGGGGTGTTTCTGTATCGCTAATCGCATTCAATACATCATTAGCTGCATGAATAACTTCAATACCATCAAGTTTGAACCGTAGGGGAACCTCTACTTCTTGGCTGAGGATAACCTGTTGGACAAGGTTTTTCTCTTTTAAGGCTTCTTCTACCAGATGAAACCCTTCTATAAGGAATTTGCCTGTCTTATCCCGCTCTTTTTTCGTCAACAGTTTCTTCCATTGTTTCACCTTGGGATTTTTCGCACTTTCAATATAATTCACTACCCGACTCTCCTTCATTCATTGCCTGATTTTCCTATTATAACGTAAATCCATTACATAATACACGACAGCAGGTGCAATATAATCATGTGAGCAATCTTGATTTTACGGGAGGAATGAAGAATGAATTTGAATCTTCGGCACGCGATCATGCAGAATATTTCTGGCAACACCCAGCAAGAACTAGAGGATACGATCGTGGACGCCATCCAAAGCGGTGAGGAAAAGATGCTGCCAGGCCTTGGCGTTTTGTTCGAAGTGATTTGGCAAAACTCGTCCGACCATGAAAAAAACGAGATGCTCCAATCTTTGGAAAATGGTGTAAAAAAGCAATAGCCATTATTGGCTATTGCTTTTTGAGAGTTACCTTTATAATTTGTCAGTGTCGATTCTGTTTTTTAATTGATCATCATGGACAAGTGGGTTTCCATCCTTATCCAGCTGAACTTCTTCTTTTCTGATGGTATCCTGAACTTTTTGAGTTTCCTGTACGGTTCTCTTGCCAATAACCACTTCATCGGTTACTACCGGTCTTTTCGTCACTTCTACTTGTTCTTCCACCACTGGGATACGGATCGTTTCCCCATCGGTGATAGGACCAGCATCTTTGGCATCCAATTCTCTATCCCTCACAGGACGGCGCTCTACATATACTTCTTCGTGTTCCACAGGTACATTTACCGTCCTCTGTTCTTCTTTTACTTCTTTATTGATAACAACCTCACCAGATTGGACTTCCTGTTTGTCGATCTCAAGCTGTTCTTCACGCAGGCGTAATGTTTTTTCTTCATCCGTTAACATTTCGTCCGCTGTTCCAGTTTCTAGAGTTGAATAGCGTTCATTATCCCGATCGGCATACGCTAGATCGTTATCCAATCTTCCGGTTGATAAGTGTCCTGCATTTGTACCGGATACTAGATCACCAGTTGTTTCCTGTACTCCTGCGGTACCGTCAGGAAAGATGTTTGGATCAGGATTATTTGTTACACCTGAGGTGCTAACTCCTGCAATACCTGAATTCAAGCCAGTGACATCCATTCTCTCCGTACGAAGCTGATCACGTTCAAGATCACCTTCAAACATTTGCTCACGGACATTTTCTTCTTTCTCCGAATCAAGCAATACTAAGATTTTGCCATTCTCTACATCATTTACATAACCAGCCGTCTCGGTGTCAGACAAGCCGGCAGCCGATAATCGGTCTTCTAGCCCGTAAGTCCCTTCATTCATAAAAAATCTCATAACCTTATCCATGAATGATTCGTCTTGTGGCGTATTGGCCACTGTATTTACATCTTTTGTATCCGTGTAATCCGCAAACTCAAGTTTTTCTTCTCTGTCTGCAATAACGGTAATGTCATTTCCCTCATATCCTTTTGCTTTTAGGGCATTGATCGCCTGGATAACCTCTGGGGTGGAATCGAATACTCCATATACTGTCTTTTCCATTTATAACTCCTCCTTCAGTTTTTATTTGCCGTTATGTACAAAATATACCCGCTGGTGAGGCATCTAAACGAAAAAGGGGGGATCAAACATGATAAAGTCAATAGTAATTTTTACCGATTATTATTCAAGAAATTTTTTCCATGTAAATACCGTCATATTTGGGACAACGCATAAAAAAGGGCTTCCTTCATAAATCAGGAAGCCCTCATACCCATATTATTCAAAAATAATTTTATCTACAGCCTGCCGGTCAAGTTTCTTAATTACTTCGACGATTAACTTCACCGTGTTTTCATAATCATCTCGATGAAGCATGGCGGCATGGGAATGAATATAACGGGTGGCGATCGTTATTGCAAGTGCCGGCACTCCCCCATCCGATACATGGATGGAGCCTGCATCGGTTCCGCCACCTGGAATCGATTCGTATTGGTAAGGAATATTATGTTCATCTGCAACATCGGTCACAAAATCCCTCAACCCTTTGTGGGCGACCATAGAAGCATCATAAATTACGACTTGCGGGCCTTTCCCCATTTTGCCAAGCGCTTCTCGCTCCGTAACACCCGGTGTATCGCCCGCAATACCCACGTCGAGAGCAAAACCGATATCAGGCTTGATTTTAAAGGTTGAAGTCCGTGAGCCGCGGAGGCCGACTTCTTCCTGTACCGCACCCACACCATATACGATATTAGGATGGTCCGTTCCATGTAATTGCTTTAAAACATCAATCACGATAGCGCAGCCAATCCGGTTATCCCACGCTTTAGCTAGCAGCATTTTTTCATTATTCATGACAGTGAACTCGAAATACGGGACAACCATATCCCCAGGGCGTACCCCCCAATCTTGTGCTTCCTCCCTTGAAGACGCTCCAATATCAATAAACATTTCCTTGATTTCAACCGGCTTTTTCCTTGCTTCCGGTGACAGGATATGTGGTGGCTTAGACCCAATAACACCTGTGACATCACCTTTTTTGGTGACAACAGTAACCCGTTGCGCAAGCATAACCTGCGACCACCATCCACCTACAGGCTGAAAACGCAAAAAGCCTTTCTCGTCAATTTGGGTGACCATAAATCCAACTTCATCGAGATGCCCGGTTAAAAGAATCTTCGGGCCATTTTCTTGGCCTGTTTTTCGAGCAATCAAGCTCCCTAATCCGTCTGTCGTGATCTCATCAGCATATGGCGTTATGTATTCCTTCATTACTTTTCTTACTTCCCCTTCATTGCCAGGGATGCCCTTTGCATCTGTTAGGTCCTTCAGCATTGTTAGCGTTTTATCCATATCAGCCATCAATAATGCCTCCTTTAAATATAATGATCATTAAAAACCTTGTTCTTGTCTTTGAAAATTCACTTTATTTTTTTGAAGATATGCTGCTTCCACCTGGCTGGCGGAAAATCCAAGCATGCCGCCAACATTTATGTCTTCCATGAACAACCTGCGATACTCCTCATGTGTTTATTCCATTCTGTACCTGTTGATTGCATCATTTTGAACCAGAAATTGTCCGGTCAAATCTTTTAGACGCGTTCTGCCGGCTCCCAGAACACGACTATTTCCGAGCAATGCCTAGCGAGAAAAAAAGTGGATGCCGTCTACATATTCCTCAAGGATAGTTTCTTCAGCTTAAGGCCCTTTTACACTCCAAAATTTATAACATCTAGTTTCATTCGCCAATTCTCCCAATTCGACCAAAAGAGCTAGATTTTTTTTACAAGATCCTCTCTTTCTCTAAACCATGGCCTGTTTCATTGTGCCATTGTAGCGCCGCCTGCATTTGCAATGTTTTGCAATCTCCATTCATTCACTACCTTTATTTTCTCTCCTGAAATTATAACAAACATCTGGTACCTATAGAAAACGTTAGCAAAAAGCATTCTATTAAGGCAATAAAAAACGCTTGGATTTTTCAAATTCCAAGCGTTCATATTCTATTCCCCTGCCTGGAAAAATTCTCTCCATGTTATCACGGTATATTTTTCCCTTAACAGATAAATCAAGACTGACAAAGAAACCACAAGAATTAACGCCATTGATGGACTAAATGCGGAAATATAACTGCCAAACACCGTATAAAAAAAAGCAAGAGGAATGTTCGTTAAAAATGAATAGTATGCGTAATCTTTAAATCCCTTCTTGTTTTCCATTAAACAAAGGGACAACAAATGATAATGGATAAATGGAATTAAACGCAGTATAGTAATTTGTGGAACATTGAGATTTCGATTTCCAAACAGTTTTTTAGGTTCAAAAGACGTTCCAGCATCTTTGGAAACCTATTGATCATAAAGAAAAATATGAAGCTTGCCAAAGTCAGGCCCATAATCGAATACACTGTCCCGGCAGTGGGTCCGAAAAGAATACCGCCAGCTACGCAAACAACTGCAACCGGAATAAATAAGAATTGCCTCAACAGATGAAACAGGATGAAAATGAATGGTGCGAACACGCTTCCCGCTCCAATGACTCCCAGTAGAAATGAAAGCTCTTCATTCATGGTATTCCTCCTCTATGATGCCGCCGCTAGAAGCTATTACAAGCATATACAGCAGCAGAAGCATATATGACGGTTAGAATTGAAAACTCGCAGTTTGGCGAGCTATATAAAGGCGAAGACAGATGTGAAGTTGCGTTTGAAAATGACCTCACATCCCTGATGGGGGACATTTTTCCTTCTCAACTACTTGAAAATGTCTTTCATCCCCCGATGAGGGATATTTCCCTTCCCTGACTCTCAGGTAAGCAAATAAATCACCAAAACCAGCTGAATCATCATCAGTAAAGGAAAGCCGATTCTAAAACTGAGGTGCCTGGTCTTATGGCGGAACTGGAACATTCCCGCTGTTGCGCCTATGGCCCCGCCAAGGACCGCCAGCAGCCAGAGCGTGTTTTCACTGATTCGATATTGCTGTTTTATCGCTTTGTCCTTATCTCGTTTCATCGTTATAAAAGCAATCAGATTGATAATAAATAAATATAGCATGAGTAAAGATGGCACACTGATCTTCCTTTCCCTAGATATATGTAAAAAGCCATCCTCAAACGACTCGAGAATGGCTTTTTAACAAGTTAAGTTCCGGCGCCTTACGCGCGCCTTCGCTTATCTTATTTATCTAATTGTTGTTTAGCTGCAGTAGCCAATTGCGCAAATGCTTGCTCATCAGCAATTGCAAGTTCAGCTAGCATTTTACGGTTTACATCGATGCCTGCAAGCTTCAAACCATGCATTAAACGGCTGTAAGAAAGACCGTTGATACGAGCAGCTGCGTTGATACGAGTGATCCACAGCTTGCGGAAGTCGCGCTTTTTCTGGCGACGATCGCGGAATGCATATTGCAAGGATTTCATTACCTGCTGGTTGGCAACTTTATATAATGTATGTTTGGAACCATAATAACCTTTAGCTAATTTAAGAACTTTTTTACGACGTTTGCGAGTAACAGTACCGCCTTTTACACGTGGCATGTTGTTTCCCTCCTATATAAATCGATGAAGTCGATATTACTTAATATTGTCTAACAAGTGGCGAATGCGTTTGAAGTCGCCTTTGCTTACAAGGCTTGCTTTGCGAAGCTTGCGCTTAGCTTTAGTGGATTTGTTTGCAAATAAGTGGCTAGTGTATGCGTGTGAACGCTTAAGCTTGCCAGATCCAGTTTTCTTGAAGCGCTTTGCAGCTCCGCGGTGAGTTTTCATTTTAGGCATAAGGTATTCCTCCTCATTACGATTACTTGTCGTTTTTCGGTGCTAGAATCAAGAACATGCTGCGGCCATCCATTTTTGGATGGGTTTCAATTGTCGCTACTTCTTTACATGCTTCGGAAAAACGGTCCAATACGCGCTGGCCGATTTCTTTATGCGTGATCGCGCGCCCTTTGAAGCGGATGGAAGCTTTCACTTTATCCCCTTTTTCAAGGAACTTGATCGCATTGCGAAGCTTTGTATTGAAATCATGTTCATCAATTGTCGGGCTCAATCGAACCTCTTTCAAACTAATGATCTTTTGGTTCTTGCGTGATTCTTTGTCTTTCTTTTGCTGCTCAAAACGGAATTTTCCGTAGTCCATGATACGGGCTACCGGAGGCTTTGCGTTTGCAGCAACTACAACTAAATCAAGATTTGCACGAGCGGCAATATCGAGTGCCTCGAATTTCGTTTTAATTCCCAGCTGTTCGCCGTTTTGGTCAATTAGACGAAGTTCACGGGCACGGATACCCTCGTTTACCATCATGTCTTTGCTAATAGTTAGCCACCTCCAAGGTTATTTAACGAATACACGTTGGGGAAAATTTCTGCAGTACATCATCCAAACTTACTCACCATGATATCGGCTGCACTAATCATTTAAGCAATAAAAAAGTGTGGATGCCTTAAACACCCACACATAATAGACTAAGTAGAATAAATCCAAATAATCAAATCATGGACCTGCCAACTGCAATTTATGAGCGTCAACCAGGTGAGAAGCGGGTGCTTCTTCTTTTCCTTAAACACGTATTCAATTCACCTAACAAAATATATCATAACCACGAATGCATGTCAAACATATTAATTGTTTTTCACAACAAAAATTATATTATCAAAATTAAAAAGGATTTGCAATATCTTTTTCATGTTTTTTGACATATATTTTTCTCCCAAAATAAAGGAGACACCCATTTTATTGGATGCCCCCCTCTTTATGGTTATTTATTTAATTTAACTTCTTCTGTAAGAGAACTCATAAACTCTTCAAATGAAATCGTTTCTGATTTTTGTTCTCCATATTTACGGACATTGACACTGCCCTCTTGGATTTCATTGTCTCCAACCACAAGCATATAAGGAATCTTCTGCATTTGTGCTTCACGAATCTTATAGCCAATTTTTTCATCCCGCTGGTCAAGTTCGACACGGAATCCTTCAGCCTGGAGCTTTTCCTGGACTTCCTTTGCATAATTCAGATGGACCTCAGGGGATACCGGGATAACCTGAACTTGGACAGGTGCAAGCCATGTTGGGAAAGCACCTTTATATTCTTCAATCAAGAATGCGACAAAACGTTCCATTGTCGATACAACTCCGCGGTGGATAACGACCGGGCGGTGAGGTTTTCCATCTTCCCCTACATAACTTAAATCAAAGCGTTCAGGCAATAAGAAATCAAGTTGGACCGTTGAAAGAGTTTCGTCTTTTCCTAATGCTGTACGTACCTGTACATCAAGCTTTGGACCATAGAATGCCGCTTCACCCTCTGCCTCGAAATAATCAAGGCCAAGTTCATCCATTGCTCCCTTAAGCATACCCTGAGCTTTTTCCCACATCGCATCGTCATCAAAGTACTTTTCAGTATCCTGCGGGTCACGGTAAGACAGGCGGAAAGAATAGTCACTTATGTTAAAGTCTTTATATACAGCAAGTATAAGGTTCACAACGCGCTTGAACTCTTCCTTGATCTGGTCAGGGCGAACAAAGATATGGGCATCATTCAAGGTCATGCCTCGTACACGCTGCAGGCCGGAAAGAGCCCCTGACATTTCATAGCGGTGCATGGTCCCAAGCTCGGCAATCCGGATTGGAAGCTCGCGGTAGCTGTGAATGCTGTTTTTGTATATCATCATGTGGTGCGGACAGTTCATCGGGCGCAAGACAAGCTGTTCATTATCCATGTCCATGACAGGAAACATGTCCTCATGATAATGATCCCAGTGGCCGGATGTTTTATATAGATCAACACTTCCCATGATTGGTGTATAAACATGGTTATAGCCTAAACGTTCTTCTTTATCAACAATATAGCGTTCGATCACTCGGCGGATTGTTGCACCTTTAGGCAACCATAACGGCATTCCCTGCCCAACTAATTGAGAGCTTGTGAAGAGGTTTAGTTCTTTCCCAAGCTTTCGGTGATCACGTTCTTTTGCTTCCTCAAGAAGACGCAGGTGTTCAGCTAAATCTTCTTTCTTGAAGAAGGCAGTCCCGTAAATTCTTTGCAGCATTTTGTTGTTGCTGTCGCCTCTCCAATAGGCGCCGGCGATGCTCATCAACTTGAATTCTTTGATTTTGCCTGTTGATGGCACATGGATGCCGCGGCAAAGGTCAAAAAATTCTCCCTGCTCGTATATGGTTACCTGTTCAGCAGACGGAATGGCCTCAATTAATTCCAGCTTATATTCGTCACCAATTTCTTTGAACCGGTCGACAGCCTCATTACGGCTAACTTCAACCCGGACCACATCCAGGTTTTCGTTAACAATTTTTTTCATTTCCTTTTCGATTTTCGGCAGGTCTTCAGGAGTAAGCGACTCTTCAAGGTCAACATCATAATAGAATCCACCCTCAATCACCGGGCCTACGCCAAATTTCGCGTTTTTATATAAGCGTTTGATCGCTTGCGCCATAAGGTGGGCTGTACTGTGGCGCAGGATCTCCAGCGCTTCCCCGCTGTCTTGGGTGATGATTTCAATCGGGCCATCACTTTCAACTGGCCGCTTTAAATCATATAACACACCATTAAATTTTCCTGCTATTGATTTTTTCTTTAATCCTGGGCTGATAGAGGCAGCAATTTCTTCTGTTGTCGTACCTTTCGGAAACTCCTTTACCGCCCCGTCAGGAAAAGTCACTTTGATCATGTCAGACATACAGGTTCACTCCTTTGTTTTCTTTAATAATCTGATGTAATACAATTGCCAGGGGCAAAGGAGTCTTCTGAAAAATAGAAAAAGCCCGCCCCTGTAATAAACAGGGACGAGCTTTGTAATGATCTTAAACCCGCGGTTCCACCCTCGTTTCATTTCACCTTCGCAGCAAAATGACACTCGTAACTAATAACGGCAGTTGTCCCGTCAGCCAATACTCGACCAAATCTTTCATAGCTGAAGTTTAGAGGTGGTAAGTGTTCTAACCGTGTTGGGAAGCTTTCAGCCCTGTCTTCCCTCTCTGGAAACCGCTTTTAGAATACCCATGTCCTCATCATTACTTTTTGACATAAATATGTTTTATAGTATGTAGGGTATTATAAAATGTTATGTACTTAAAATCAAGCTCTATTTAGCGGAAATGTCGAGGGCTATACAAACGGGTCTGAAGTATATTAATCTTGTCAAGTCTTCTCTTTAACGGCTGAAACTCGGTCAAAGGCGGTCAAAGGCCGGATAATGGTTCTTTCTTCAAAAATTCTAGTAATGGTATGCACCAGTCCTTCTTCTAATACGTCGGTGTATAGAAAAAGATGCTTAGGCGCAATTGATATAAGCGGCGCAAGGGCCGACCGGTCAATATAAACCGGGTTCTGTGCAAGAAATTTACGGTCTATCATCTTTAAAATTTCGCCTTTATCAAGTTTTTTATAGCTATCATCAAAAAAATGGAATCCGTTATGATGCAGCAGATGGAGAATGTCCATTTTCGGCTCGCGCTTATACAGAAAATCCCTTAGCATAGCGATAAAGCTTTGATAATCCTGTTCGAGCTTATATTCATCAATTGCGGCTTCTACATAGGTAATAAGGGAATCATAGAATGACTTAAGGCGGAAGGTTGCAAATGAATCAAATGAAAATGAAATTCTATCGGAAATAAAGGATCGGATCCCTTCATGAATGACCTGCTTTTCCCGTTCAAACACTTGGAGTCTGTCTCCATCCCTTTCCCCCTCTATAATCGAACAGGCAATCTCAATAATCGCATCTATTTCTTCTTGCTCCCGGTAAAAAAATTTATTCCGTAAAATCGATTCAAGCCAGGACGGTAGTTTATCCTCCAATAAAAAAGAATAAAGTACATCACTTAATAAAGATGAAAGATTTGGCAAATTATTGTCGTTTAACGTAATGAATAAACCTTGTTCAGGATTGAAATGTATATATTTATCGAGTTCTGTCCCAAATGGGTGGACAGAAACGTATTCAAGCAGCTTCCGTGCTTCCGATTCCGATTGAAAATGGATATAAACCAACAATACCCCCCCTAAACCCTGTCCTATTGATATGTATATGGGGTTATCTTATGGTTTAGAAGCAAAGCTAACTGGTTTTCCCACAGCAAAAAGCGCCTTTTTCGAATAAAGGCGCCTTTCTTTTTTTACCGGCGGCGGTTTTCACCCGAAAGCCGCAACGGTTCAGCCAAATATTTAATTCGTTCCATAATCCGTGCGGCCTTCACTTCCTCTTTTTCTCCACGTTGGGAAAAGGTCAAATGATTTTGCAGGCCGTCAAAATCGAAATTGGATGTAAAAAAGGTTGGAAGGTCTTCCAGCATACGGAATTGGAGAATTGGCCCCATTACTTCATCCCTCGCCCAACTGCTAACCGTTTCCGCACCAAAATCGTCGAGCATAAGGATAGGAGCCTTTTTCGCCATATCGATTTTGTCATTCAGCGTGTTATCGCTGATGGCTGATTTGATTTCCCTTATAAAATCAGGGACATATATAATTAAAGATGAAATTTGTTTATCTGCAAGCTTATTGGCTATCGCCCCAAGCAAATATGTTTTTCCTACACCAAAGCTGCCATACAAATAAAGCCCTTTTTCCTTCTTGCCCTGTACGTAACCTTCGACAAATGAAGTGGCTTTTTCAATTGCTTCTCTACGGCCTCCGGTTGTTCCATTCTGGTAGAAATCCCTTAACGAGGCAGAAAGAATGTCTTTTGGTATATACAGGCTCTGGATTAATTTTTCATGTGTTCTTTTTTGGTCATCGATCCTTTTACGTGGACAAACTTCATATTGCAAGTCGATTGAATTCCCCTGGATTACAAGTTTCGGGTGATATCCCTGCATCATATTGATACAACCATCAAGTCCCGGACATACTTTGCAATTTTTGCTTTGCGACGAGAATTCATACAGCTTCATTAAGCTTTTTTCTACCATTTCCTTTGTAATGCGTGAACTATTCTCATTTAGAAAAAGTCTGATTTGTTGATCATTCATGACTTGATTTCTTAAATGCTCATAGCGTCGCTGAAAATCACTATTATTTGACAGCTTATTCAAGGCATCGCTGATTTTTTGCATAGGAACACTTCACCCCCATCTAGAGATTATTGAGTCTATCCTCCATCTGCCGCTTCCATGCATCAAGATCAGTTTCATCCGGATTTTCCTTGTTTTCCTTATTTTCCTTGTTTTTCTTGTTTTCGCCGGATCTTACACTCTGTTCATCCTTCATCCAGTCCGGCACGATTTCTGTACGGATCGCTTTTCTGGCCGAGGTATTATTTTGCTTTTTCCCGGTGGCCCAAGACTGGTATTGGCGGTGCTCACTCTTAGCAAGTTCCATCGCATCTTTAACAGTAACGACTTTTTTACGCGCCCAATGGCTCGCGATTTTTTCACAGTAGGCTTTTGTCAGCTTCATATCTGTCTTGATCATAACATAGTCAATGAGGACATTGACTACCCCGGGATTCAGGTTTTGATTTAACATGATCCCTTCAATGATCTGCAGATCAGACTTTGAAGGCTCGCCACCCCCTGACAGCTGGATGAGACGTTCTCGTGGTGACACTGTTTCAAGCTGACGAATATACATTTCTTCCTTTGTTTCCGGTTCCCCATCCATTGGTGTAAGGTGTATGGCGGGTTGCATGCGGTCAGTTAGCGCGGGCATGCCGCTATGGTATTCAATCTGGTACCAATCCCGTGCAGCCTTGCGCAGTTCTTCCTCATCTATTTGGTCATCCGCATCCATAGAGCCCATGACAAGCTTTTGCATCTGAAATACATCAATCCCATACAAAAATGATAGCTTAGCAATTGTATCCATCACCTTAGGTGTAAAAGCCTTCTTAGGTACAAGAGCATTCTGAAGCCCTGAAAAAAACAATTCAAAATCGAACGTATTCTGAAAACCCTCGAGCTCCTTCGCAGACACTCTGCCAATGAACCTGTAGTTTTGTTGAGGCTTCAATTCTTCCATAGTTTCATCCGTCACATATAACGAGTCCAGATGATCTGAGGAAAAAACCTCTGTAAATGATTTGGTAACAGGCTTATATTCATCAACCTGGACTGCAGCATCGCAAAAAAACTTTTTCAGCCGTCCAAATTGCACCTTCCCCACTTTTTTGTACAGATAAATGTTCAACATTCCATCTGTAAAAAACTGTTCAGGAGATAGCGGCGGAAGCAATTCATAGAGAAACTGATTCTCTTCATCCGTTTTCTTTTTATAGACATTCAAAAGCCCGATTCCTTCAAGCTTTGTTCTGGCTTGAAAAATATCGCCTAATTTTAGCCCCATCGTGTTCATCAAATTGTAATGGAGGGAGGACTGTGACCACAGCCTGTTTTCTTCCAATTCACTCCAAAGGGTCATATACAGACTGACGGAAACCGGACCAATCAAAGGCTGATATAATAAAGTAATTACTTTTCTGTCATACTCGTGGACCAGCCCTGCCGACGAAACGGAATATCTGTCTACAGGGAGCAATTCGTGCCAATGCTTTGTCATACTCTTCAAACCTTTCTTTAAAAAACTGCCCATGCGAAGCTATGAAAAGCACGTATATACATTTATGTTCCCTTGCTGAATCATACAGGTAAGCGAAAATATATTCTGGCCGCGGGCCATTCCGCAGAGCTAAAAAAGAGCCAAAGCATCTAATTCTTCAGCTCTACTTTCTTTCTTTATTAATCAATTCCTTCAATTCATCAATGAATACATTAATATCTTTAAACTGGCGGTATACGGAGGCAAACCGAACATATGCGACTTCATCCACTTCAGCAAGCTTGTCCATTACCATTTCGCCGATATAGTCGCTCTTAATCTCGGAAATTCCGTTATTCCTAAGTTCTCTTTCGACATAATTCGTTATATTTTCCAATTCCTTCAATGCAACCGGCCGTTTTTCGCACGCTCTAATCAACCCACGCAAAATTTTGTCCCTGCTGAATTCTTCCCGGGTACCTTCTTTTTTCACAACGATAAGGGGAATTTCTTCTACCTTTTCAAATGTGGTAAATCGGTATCCGCAAACTTCACACTCTCTTCTGCGGCGGATGGACCGGCTTTCATCGACCGGACGGGAATCCAATACCCGCGTTCCGTTGTATTGACAGGACGGGCATTTCATAGTTTATCAGCTCCGTGTTCAGGGTCAGGTAAGTCCCCCAGCAAAAACTCTGAGAGAATCTTGTGTTATACATCAATCTTATAAAAAACCATCGAGCAGCACAAGAAGAAAAAAAAGGGCGTAATCAATGTGGATAACTCTCCGGTTAATACTAATCCTGAGATTGTTTTAAACTTAGGCGTTTTTTCCGGACCCAGTATACGTAAAGGATTGGTTAAGCGTATCATAAGCCCTCGTTACCTGTTGCCTTAATTGAGAATATATCCCGGTAAGCGATAAATTATCGGTTGAAACGGTAAAGTCCACTGCTATTTCAAATGGCTTCACCGAAATACAGGTCGCTACAATGGACAGCTTAGGGGAAGAATTTGATTCAACAAAAATTTCGCCACGATCCCTTGAAACGGATTTAATGGTAAATCGTTTTTTATCACTGTACAATTCTTCTATTACATTCAACGCCTGCTCGGCTTTTGCTTTGTAATAATGCGTCCTCAATTGCTCATCCACGTGGTTTTCCTTGGTTTCACACTGGCGGCTGTATCTGGAAGTTAAAGCTGTAAAAAATCCCAAAAAACATCATTCCCTAGATCTTATATTCACTAGCACATACGCTTTTGTTTTTCTCTTTTTCAAGGACATTATATATATATTTCTTCTCACGTGCAAAAAGGTTGGCCTCCTGATAAGCAAGTGATCAAAAAACAGCCCACTGTACCTTATACAGTGGGCTTAGCAAGAAGTTTCGATTTTATCCTACTTTCATTTCTTTGATAGCAAGCATTTCCTCACCAACATATTTAACCAGGTCGACCACTCTACAGGAATATCCCCACTCATTATCATACCATGCCAATACCTTAACTTTTCTTTCATCAATCACCATAGTGGATAACCCATCTATAATGGCTGAATGAGGGTTCGTATTGAAATCAATCGATACAAGCGGTTCTTCAGTGTAGGCAAGGATCCCTTTTAACGGTCCTGCTGCAGCTGTTTGAAACACTTCATTAATCTGTTCCGCTGTGACCTCTTGTTTTAAATCGACAACTAAATCAACTAATGAAACATTGGGAGTGGGTACCCGCAGTGCCATCCCGTGTAGTTTTCCCTTAAGCTGCGGCAATACTAGCGATAATGCTTTAGCCGCGCCCGTTGTCGTAGGGATGATACTTTGGGCACAGGCACGTGCACGACGCAAATCTTTGTGCGGATTATCAATATTCTTTTGGTCATTTGTATACGCATGCACGGTGGTCATTAAACCGTTTTCAATTCCGAACTGCTCATCCAGAACTTTAGCAACTGGAGCAAGACAGTTCGTGGTACAAGATGCATTGGAGATTACAAAATGTTTTTGAACATCAAGGGATTCTTCATTCACGCCCATTACAATAGTAACATCTTCATTTTTCCCTGGGGCTGTTAAGATGACTTTGCCAGCCCCGGCATCCAAATGTAGGGTGGCTTTCTCCCGATCATTGAATTTACCCGTAGCTTCTATCACAATATCTATATTCATCTCTTTCCAAGGTAGTTTGCTTGGATCGCGTTCGCTTAACAACTCTACTCGGTGTCCGCCCACAATGAGGGCCCCTTGTTCAGCTTCCACTTTTTCATCAAATTTACCATGATTGGTATCGTATTTAATTAAATGGGCCAACGTTTCCGCTGAATAGCTGGCATTGACCGCTACAATTTCCAGATTTCCATCCATGATTGCTTTTCGAAATACCATTCTACCAATTCTTCCAAAACCATTGATTGCTATTCGTGCCTTCATATTTCGGCACCTCCCGAATTAATGTTATACTTTATATGAATTATCTATAAATAGTATAACATAATAAACAGGCATTGTGATGATAAAAGAGTTTATTTTTTAAAATTTCTGCAAAAAAGTATGGCTAATCCTTCACGAAGCCTTTATTGGTATATTATAATGTGAATTCCCCACTCAAATTACTGTTAATTCCGCTTTTTACCCATAAAAAAGAAGGGACCCCTCAGCGAGTCCCTTCCTATCAGTTTTCACTATTCGTTTTTACGCCCCATCCAAGGAGTATTTCTTTCACCTGGCGTTTTGTTTCTTCAAAATCCCCGTTATTATCAATAATAGCATCTGCCAGGTTCCTTTTTTCAGAAAGCGGCATCTGTGACGAAATTCTGGCGAGGGCTTCTGACTTGGTAAACCCATTCCTTTTCATTAACCGCTCAATTTGTACATGTTCATTAACATAGATCAATAATGTTTTATCAACCATGGATGTAAGCTTGCTTTCAAATAGCAGCGGAATATCCATAAATACCGTTTCCTCTTCCCTATCAAAGGCAGAATCTTTCTGGCCTATCATTCTTTTTCTGACAGCCGGATGGACAATGCTGTTTAATAGGAGCCGTTTTTCTGTATCATGGAATATGATACTGCCTAATTTCTCCCGGTCTATCATTTTATCCTCCTGTAGTATCTCATCTCCAAAGGATTCAACGATTTGGGCGTAGGCTTCTTCACCTGGCTCGACAGCTTCCCTGGCCGCTATATCGGCATCAATAACGGTGAAACCTGATTCCTTGATAAATTCACTTACGCTGCTTTTTCCACTTGCAATACCGCCGGTTATTCCAATGACCTGTCTCATAAATGGCTCCTTTTGATAGTTTCAAAATTTCATAATTCCTATGATCATAAGCAAAACACCGGGAAGGAAGGATAATTTTTGTACAAATTTGTTGGATGCTAAAGCTTTCCCGGATTGAAGGCCTACAAAAATGAATAATGAGCTCATCACAGCAATGCTTGCTGACAGAATGGCCGGCGAAATACCGAGCATCGCCGCACCAATTCCAGCGCCAAACGCATCGAGGGACAACGCAAAACCGAGTACAAGCGCTTCTATTCCATTGATCGAGCCTGATTTATCGAAATCAGCAGTCATCGGTTTCTGAAGGATATTAATCACAACACCAAGCGACTTGATTTCATAATTAAAAATCAGTTTTTCGGCAGCATGGTTTTCCATTTGCTTTTCCGGCTTGAAATACTGGATCAATAACCAGATTCCAAGGATAAGTAAAATCATTCCCCCGGTTTTTTCTGCAGCGGCGCTTGAGATAAATTGTGCAATGAATTCCCCTATCATCATCGCGATTGCCAGACTAAAAGCCGAGCAGCACGCAATTACGGCAATCGATTTAAAAGGGATCCCTATTTTTCTCATGCCATACGTCAAACCGACACTAAACCCGTCGAGACTCACAGCAAATGCAAGAAATAAAAGCTGTATCCACATGTAAAACCGGCTCCTTCCTCGTTATTCACAACGATATTATATGGAAGGAGCAAATCCGATGTTAAAACGAATCCCCAAACCGGTTATGGTTTCGTCCCTGTTTACTTCTTATTTTGCTGGCAGTTCGGGCATATTGTTGTCCCCCTACCTCCAACAACATGTTTTTCAAGCGTGGTTCCACAGCGTTTACAATCCTCTCCCTTCCGTCCGTATACAAGCAACTCGAGTTGGAACATGCCAATTTGCCCCTGTGAATTGATATAGGAACGGATGGTGCTGCCCCCCTTTTCAACAGCTTCTGAGAGGGTATCTTTTATTTCTTTGTGAAGCGTCTTGATTTCCTCCGGTGTCAAAGAAGAAGCAATCCTTTCAGGGTGTATACCGGAGCGGAACAGAGCCTCATCCACATAAATATTACCGATGCCCACTACCACGGTTTGGTCAAGCAGGACAGGCTTAATCTTCCTGCCGGTTTTTGAAAGCTTTTCGGACAAATGCTGTACTGTAAATTCTGCTGATAAGGGCTCGGGCCCCAGATGAAGCAACGGAAGGTTGTTTTCTTCTTCCCCTTTTGCAAATAAATGCATAGTCCCGAACTTGCGGACATCCCGATAGCGGAGCACCGTTCCATCAGTAAAATGAAATAACACATGAGTATGCTTATCATAAGGCTCTTCAGAAGGGTAAACACCATATTTCCCCTCCATTCGCAAATGCGAAACCAATGAATAGGAATCAAGGTAGAAAATTAGAAACTTGCCGCGTCGGCCTATCCCTTGTATGGTCTGTCCCTTGAGGGCATCCCGAAACTGTTCAAATTGTTCGGGCGCTTTGATGATTTTTGGCCAAAATACCGAAACTTCTTTGATTGTTTTTCCAATTACAAGCTGTGCAAGCGTCCTTCTGATTGTTTCAACCTCTGGAAGCTCAGGCATAAAATCACCTTCGTTCATAAATATTCTGTAAGTGTAATTCGTTTTCGCCGGTTCACACGTTATTTAGCGTCAAACCATGTTGGCCCATAAGCATAATCCACTTTTAATGGCACCTTCAGTTCAATCGCGCGTTCCATTTCTTCCGGAACAATTTTCATTAACATTTCCAGTTCTTCCCGCGGTGCCTCAAATATCAGTTCATCATGCACTTGGAGTAATAGGCGGGCCTTCAAGTTTTCTTCCTCAAGGCGCTCGCTCATATTGATCATCGCAAGCTTGATGATATCTGCCGCACTTCCCTGAATCGGAGTATTCATAGCCGTTCTTTCTGCAAAGCTTCGTAAATTGAAATTACGGCTTGTGATTTCAGGAATATATCTGCGCCTTTGAAGAAGTGTGGTTGAATAGCCTTTTTGCTTGGCCTCATGAATGCTTTCCTTCATATAATCCTGGACACCTGGAAAGCTTTTAAGATATTGGTCTATGAACTTCCCTGCTTCTTTTCTTGTAATGCCAAGACTTTGCGATAAACCGTAATCACTAATACCATAAACAATTCCAAAGTTTACCGCCTTTGCATGCCGGCGCATATTCGGGGTGACTTCGTCTGCAGAAACGTGGAACACATCCATGGCGGTTTTTGTATGGATGTCCATGTCTGCCCTGAATGCCTCAATCAATCCCTCATCATTTGCGATATGGGCGAGCACACGCAGCTCAATCTGTGAATAGTCGGCCGCAAAAATAATCCAGTCCTCTTCAGAAGGGATGAAAGCCTGCCTAATTTTTCTGCCCTCTTCAAGCCTGATCGGTATGTTTTGCAGGTTCGGATCGGTCGAACTCAGACGGCCGGTTGCCGTTAGCGCCTGGTTAAAACGGGTATGCACCTTATGAGTTTCTTCCTCAACCACTTTTAAAAGCCCTTCAATATAGGTAGACTTCAGCTTACCGAGCTGGCGATAATGAAGAATCTCCATGACGATTTCATGCTCGTTTTCCAATTTTTCGAGTACATCAGCCGAAGTCGAATATCCGGTTTTGGTTTTCTTTACAACCGGCAGCCCCAGCTTTTCAAATAAAATTACACCGAGTTGCTTCGGGCTGTTAATGTTAAATGCTTCACCTGCAAGCTGATGGATCTTCTCTTCCGTCGCTCTCAGTCTCTGAGATAATTCGGTACCCATTGCCTTTAGCCTGTCCACGTCAACCTTAATGCCCTGAATTTCCATTTGTGCCAGGATCATGGCCAAAGGCATCTCCAGTTCCGTGAATAGCTTATACTGCTCATGTTCCTCAAGCGCTTTAACGATTGGCTCTTTCATCCTAAATATCGCTTCAGATTTACGGGCCAGATGTTCACCAAGCCTGTCTTCTCCCGGAACCGAACGTTTCGCTCCTTTGCCGTAGAAAGCTTCATCAGATTGGAGCTGGATACCGCTTTGGGATTTTGCTATCGCGGCCACATCGTCAACTGATTCCGACGGGTTCAAAATATAAGAAGCAAGGAATATATCAAAATCAACCCCTTTAAGCTCAATCCCCCTTCTTTTTAAGGCAACAATCGAGCGTTTTGCATCAAAGACAGCCTTTCTTTTTGAATCGTCAGCAGCCCACTTTTTGAACTCATCCGAACGAAGAGCTGTTTCAACAGGAATATAAAAATTCCCATTTTCATTGGACAATGAAAAGCCGATGATGTCTGCCCGGTGATAATTATCGTCCAATATTTCAATATATAAGGAGTTTTCATAGGTAAACAGGCTGTCACTGATGTCTTCCACCTTTTCAAACTCAATTGTCTCCTGGACAATATCCCCTTCTGCGTTTGTGTCATCCATTTTATCAAGCAATGACTGAAAGCCTAATTCTTTATATAAAGAAATCACTTTTGCCTTGTCCATTCCGTTGTAAACCGTATCTTCAAGCTTTACCTCAATCGGTGCCTCCCTAGTAATCGTTGCAAGCTGCTTGCTTAACACAGCCGAGTCTTTATTCTCATCGATTTTTTCTTGTAATTTTTGCCCCTTTACCTCATCAATCGATTCTAATAAATTCTCAATCGTTCCAAATTGATGCAACAGTTTAAGAGCAGTTTTTTCCCCGACACCTGGTATTCCCGGGATATTATCCGATGCATCTCCCATCAAGCCCTTCATATCAATAATCTGATGGGGTCCGATTCCGTACTTTTCCTGAATATGCTTAGGGGTATATTCCTCAATATCTGTAATGCCTTTTCGGGTTATACCAACAGTAGTTGACGGGGAGGAAAGCTGCGTCAAATCCTTATCGCCAGAAATAACCTTTACTTCAAAGCCAACCTTCTCCGCCTGTAGAGACAATGTCCCTATAATATCGTCCGCTTCATAATTCTCAAGCTCGTATTGAGAAATTCCAAAGCGCTTCAATAACTCCCGTATAAAAGGAAATTGCTCAGAAAGCTCTGGGGGCGTCTTTTGGCGCCCGCCCTTGTATTCCTTGAATGAAGCATGGCGGAAAGTTGTTTTTCCCGCGTCAAAAGCCACGAGTATATGGCTCGGTTTTTCTTCCTCAAGAATCTTGTTTAGCATCATTGTAAAGCCGTAAATGGAATTCGTATGAATCCCTTTATCATTATTAAGAAGCGGCAGCGCAAAAAAAGCTCGATATGCGATGCTGTTTCCATCAATCAAAACAATCTTTTTTCCCAATTTCAGGTCCCCCTAACTATCGATAAGGCTTGTGCAGGCCACTAGGACAAGATTAGAAAACTCGCCGATTGTACGGAGGAAATTTTTTATTTTCCTTCCAGCCAAAAAGCCGTTATAATCCTGAGTCTATTCTAACATGAGAATAGATCGAAAGAAAAATAACGGCTGTCTCAAGCTTTTAAAATGGAAAAGGCGAGGACGGGGTCGTGTCCTCACCTTTTCGGTTCCTTGGATGAAGGGGTTTTCATAAGTTATTGTAGGCCTCAGATATTAAGAAGGCTTGAATTAATTGTAAAAGTAATGTAAATCATTTCAACTTGCGAAATTTCCCCTTCATTCCTATCATAAATTCTTGTTAAAAATCACCGTAAAAGTGGTGCCCTTACCTGGCTGGCTATCAACGGTTATCTTTCCTTTATGTGCTTCGACTATATGCTTGACAATCGCAAGTCCAAGGCCAGTTCCCCCTGAATTTCGGCTTCTAGCCTTGTCCACCCGATAAAAACGCTCGAAGATACGTGGCAATTCTTCTTTCTCAATCCCAATGCCGGTATCGCGCACCGATGCTTTCACCGTCTTTTCATCCTCGGCTATGCTGATTTTCACCGACCCGCCTGGCCCCGTATAGTTCAACGCGTTAGTAATCAGGTTGATGAATATCTGCTTTATCCTGTATGAATCCCCTTTTATCGTAATCGGTCTTTCAGCGGCATGCAACGTCAAGGAAATATTTTTTTCATCCGCTTTTCCCTAAAGGATCTCACATGTCTCTTGAAGCAAGTGGGGCAGATCCAGGTTTTCAGTATTCAAGACAAATTCCTGCTGCTCGATTTTGGACAAATCCAAAAGCTCCTGTATCAAAGCCTGCATCCTGTCACTTTCTTTTAAGATAATGGATAAGAAATACTGTAAAGCTTCTTCATCCTTCATCGCCCCATCCAATAGGGTTTCAGAAAAACCTTTTATGGAAGTGATCGGCGTTTTTAGTTCGTGGGATACATTTGCCACAAAATCTTTTCTCACTTGCTCAAGCTTTTTCAATTCGGTGATGTCATGCAAGACGACTAGGACACCTTTCCATTCATCATGGTTGCCAATGATCGGCGCCCCATACACTTCAAAATGCTTTCGTTCAATCGCCAGAGGAATGAGGAGCTGGCGCTTAATGCTTTGTTCGATCATGAAAATCTCTTCTATAATATGAATGATTTCCTTATGGCGTATTACCTCATAGTATAACCTATAGAGGATATCAGATGCTTCAACATTGAAAAGTTCCTTGTATTCGCGGTTAATCAAAGTAACATAACCTTTGTTATCGATCAGCATCACACCGCTGCCGATATTTTCGATCAGGGTCTCGAGGCGATCCTGCTGCATTTCCCTTGCAATCTCCATCTCCTGAAGATTTCTTGCTAGGATGTTAAGGGATGTACTCAAGCCCCCAGCAATATCGGAACGGTCTTCATATGTACGTGCCCGGTAATTCCCCTTGGCCAATTCGATTGCGGTCGTGGCAGCGGATTCGATCGGGCGGGTATATCTCATGGCTATCCTGCTTCCAATTAAGATGATAGCAATTAGTGAAGCCCCGATACTGCCTATCAGGATCCACCACATTTGGCGGTTCGCCTTTTGCAGGACATCCATTTCATTGCTCAGAACAACATACCCTTCAACTTTATTATCCTTTTCAATCGCTTTCCAATAATAATGCAGATTAGGAGATCCCTTGACCACTTCTGATCCTTCCCTGCTGGTTCCTTTTGCTTCCATAACCTGTCGTAATATATCCGCATGGTTTTCCGGTAGGTTTTTTCTATTTGTATGCGAATCATAAAGCATCGTTCCGTTTTTAGATATAAGGGTGAAATGCGATCCCAGTAAAGCTGTCAGTTCGGTTTGGCTGCCTTCTCTTAAAAAATTGTTGATACCGCCAATTTCTTTAATATAGTTGGAGATAAAGAGAGTTTCTTTATGGGCTCTTTCATTAAAATAATTTACGTAATGACCTTTAAATAATTGCCCTAACAGCAGGCCGGTCGCTGCTAAAACAACGATGATCAGACTAATTAAAGCCAAAAGAAGCTTGGTCCTGAACTTTGTCATTCTCCCTTGGGCTCCTCAAGCTTGTAGCCTAACCCCCGTATGGTTTTAATATACAGTGGTTTCTTTGTGTTTTGTTCAATTTTTTCTCGGAGGTGGGAGATATGGACATCTACGATCCTCGTGTCACCTGCAAAGTCATAATTCCAAACAGCGCTCAGCAGCTGATCCCTTGTTAATACCCTGCCCTTATGCTTAGCAAGGTAAAGAAGCAATTCAAACTCCTTGGGTGTCAATTCAAGCTGGTCCTCCTCAAAAAATGCTTCATAACGATCAGGGTAAATCTTTAAATCACCAAATTTAAATAGCTCACCATCTTCCTCAGGTGCTACATCCTTTAATTCTGACTGAATTTGTGACCGCCGGAGTATGGCCTTTACGCGCGCTACTACCTCTCGAGGACTGAACGGTTTGGTCATATAGTCGTCGGCACCCAGCTCCAGGCCAAGTACTTTATCAAATTCATCATCTTTTGCCGTAAGCATCAGAATCGGTACCATCACTTTTTGCTGGCGTAGCTGTTTGCACACTTCAATTCCATCAAGCTTTGGAAGCATTAAATCCAAGATGATCAAATCAGGATTGATTTCAAGTGCGAGATTTTTGCCTTCCTCTCCATCCATTGCTGTGGCAACGGAATAACCGGCCTGCTCTAGATTGTATTGAAGCAGTGTCAGTATAGATTTTTCATCATCCACAACGAGAACTTTTTTTGCCATGGCTTCCTCCTGAAAATATAGTACCCCAATATATATAATTTCGCCTTCATCCACTCTTATTATAAAGAAAAAAAAGTAGCAGGAAAACTTTTTTCACGTAGTTCCAACTTTGTGCCTGCATGCGAAACCTAAAAAAGAAGATGTACCATAAGGGACATCACCCTTTTGGTACATCTTCTTACAACTTCTTTTTTTTAGCAGCATTATCCCACCGTCTCCATTACTAATTGCTGTTCGCAAGTTTGAAAAAAAGAGGGTGCCCAGGGAAATGGTCCATCGGGCTTGAACCCAATGTTCATTTGGACAACCTCTTTTAATATAGCGAAAAAAGATTACTGAAGTACTTGCATAACGCTTTTTACAGAATCTGCAGATTTAGCAAGCGCCGCCTTTTCATCTTCTTTAAGTTCAAGTTCTATGATTTTTTCGATCCCGCCAGACCCAAGGATCGTAGGGACACCAAGATAGATACCTTTAAAACCATATTCCCCTTCAAGATAAGCAATGGAAGGAATGACACGGCGCTGATCTTTAAGGATCGCTTCTGCCATTTCAACTAGTGAAGCAGCAGGTGCATAGTAAGCGCTGCCGTTTCCAAGAAGGTTAACGATTTCGCCTCCGCCTTTACGGGTGCGTTCAACGATCGCTTCCAGCCGCTCTTTAGGAATAAGGGTCTCAAGCGGGATTCCGCCTGCATAAGAATAGCGCACCAGCGGCACCATATCATCTCCATGACCGCCTAATACAAATCCGCTAATGTCTTTAACTGACAAGTTAAGTTCCTGTGCCACAAACGTACGGAAACGTGCTGTGTCAAGAACGCCAGATTGTCCGATCACACGGTTTTTAGGAAATCCGGATTCCTTGAATACAGTGTAAGTCATAGCGTCAACCGGGTTAGTAAGTACAATGATCGTCGTGTTTGGCGAATATTTTACGATTTCCCGGGTAACTGATTTCATGACCTTCTGGTTTGTCTGCACCAAGTCATCACGGCTCATGCCTGGCTTTCGTGCAATCCCCGCAGTGATAATTACGATATCTGAATCTGTCGTATCTTCATAGTTTGAAGTACCGATGATATTTGCATCGAATCCTTGAACCGGACTGGCTTCAAGCATATCAAGCGCTTTCCCTTTAGTGGGATATTCCGCTTGCGGAATATCCACCAGCACGACGTCGCCCAGCTCCCTTTGCGCTAATAAAAAAGCAGTAGTGGCACCTGTAAAACCGGCACCGATTACAGAGATTTTTTTGCGTTTCATGGACATGTCAGTTTCCTCCCCCGCGATTATGTAGAAAACTTTCATTTCTGGCTTCCCTTGCTGGTAAAAAAATATAATAAAGCAATCCGGATGGCAACTTTTCAGCACCATCCGGATGATTTTCAAAATCTATGAGGTAATTCCTGGTATTAAAGGTTTTTAATTAATTCATCAGCAAATTCGGAGCATTTAACTTCAGTAGCACCTTCCATTAGGCGTGCGAAGTCATATGTTACAACTTTAGAAGAAATTGTATTCTCAACGGAACTAATGATAGATTTAGCTGCTTCTGTCCAGCCTAGGTGTTCAAGCATCAACACGCCTGAAAGAAGAACAGAAGATGGATTTACCTTATCAAGACCTGCATATTTTGGAGCAGTTCCATGGGTAGCTTCAAAGATAGCATGTCCAGTTTCATAGTTTATGTTTGCCCCTGGAGCAATACCGATACCGCCAACCTGAGCTGCAAGTGCATCAGAAATGTAGTCACCATTCAGGTTCATTGTAGCTACTACATCAAATTCTTTTGGACGGGTAAGGATTTGCTGAAGGAAGATATCAGCAATGGAATCCTTAATAATGATTTTGCCCTCAGCTTCAGCTTCAGCCTGCGCTTTGTTGGCAGCTTCAGAACCTTGTTCTTCTTTGATACGGTCATATTGGGCCCATGTGAATACTTTATCGCCAAATTCCTGTTCAGCTAATTCATAGCCCCAGTTTTTGAATGCCCCTTCAGTGAACTTCATGATATTCCCTTTATGTACCAAAGTCACAGACTTACGGCCTTCTTTTATTGCATAATTGATGGCAGCGCGCACAAGGCGTTTAGTTCCCTCTTCGGAAACCGGCTTGATTCCGATACCAGAAGTTTCAGGGAAACGGATTTTAGAAACACCCATTTCATTTTGCAGGAAGTCTAGTAATTTCTGTACTTCTTCAGATCCTTTCGCATACTCGATACCTGCGTAAATGTCTTCCGTATTTTCACGGAAAATAACCATGTCAGTATCCTCAGGGCGTTTTACTGGGGAAGGAACGCCTTCAAAATAACGCACCGGGCGCAAGCATGTAAATAGGTCTAATTCCTGGCGAAGAGCAACGTTTAATGAACGGATCCCGCCACCAATCGGCGTTGTAAGAGGTCCCTTAATAGCAATAAGATACTCGCTGATTACATCAAGCGTTTCCTGTGGAAGCCATTCGCCTGTCTGGTTGAAAGCCTTCTCCCCTGCAAGCACTTCTTTCCACACGATACTCTTCTCACCGTTATAAGCTTTTTCAACTGCTGCTTCAAGTACGCGTGAAGCTGCCGCCCAGATATCCGGTCCGATACCGTCTCCCTCAATGAAAGGGATAACCGGGTTGTTAGGTACCTGTAATCTACCATTCTCTACTGTAATTTTTTCACCTTGTGTCATGACTATACCTCCATTTGCAAATTCAAAGGTTAGTGGTTTGATATATACCAGCTAACCTCTTTATCTCACAATTATTAATTTACTATATAATCGCTAAATTAAAAAATAAAATAATTATCTTTTTTCCACCGGCACATATTTTTGCATTCCAGGACCAATATATTCAGCGCGAGGACGGATTAGACGGTTGTTTTCGTATTGTTCAAGAATATGCGCCAGCCATCCTGAAGTACGGCTTACCGCGAATATTGGCGTAAAAAGGTCATGGTCAATGCCAAGGCTGTGGTACACAGAAGCTGAGTAGAAATCCACGTTTGGCGGAAGATTCTTTTGCGAAGTGACCAAGTCCTCGATTTTGACAGACATATCGTAGTATTGGGATTGACCTGTAATCTCAGTCAATTTTTGGGACATATGTTTTAGATGCTTCGCTCGTGGATCCCCATTCCGGTATACACGGTGACCGAAGCCCATGATCTTCTCCTTGTTTTCTAACTTCCTGTTAATATAGGATTCTACGTTTTCCACAGCGCCGATTTCAGTAAGCATCTTCATTACTGCTTCATTCGCTCCGCCATGCAACGGGCCTTTTAGCGCTGCGATGGCTGCAGTTAGCCCTGAATAGATGTCAGATAATGTAGCTACGGCAACACGGGCTGTAAAGGTAGAAGCGTTTAATTCGTGGTCTGCATGCAGCACTAGCGCTTTGTTGAAGGCTTCTTCTTCAATTGCCGTCGGTTCTTTGCCGCTAAGCATATATAGGAAGTTAGCTGCAAAGCTTAGGTCCGTACGGGGCGCAACCGGCTCAAGCCCCTTTCTAACACGAGCAAAAGCGGTAACGATTGTTGGAATCTGTGCTTGCAGCCGGATTGCTTTTCGGTAGTTTGCATCATCCGACATATCATCCGCTTCATCATCATAAAGGCCCAGGAGTGAAATTGCTGTGCGCAGAGCGGCCATCGGGTGAACTTTCTCAATCGGATACATTTTGAAATGGTCAAGCACTTCCTTAGGCACACTGGCATTTTCTGCAAGCTGCTGAGTCAGCAGCGCCAATTCGCCCCTATTAGGAAGACTTCGGTGCCATAATAAATAGATTACTTCCTCGAAGGTAGCATTTTCAGCGAGATCATCGATATCGTAGCCTACATAAGTTAACGTATCATCAATGATTGAACTGATAGATGAAGTTGTTGCAACTATTCCTTCCAGACCCTTTGTTACTGACATACAAAACATCTCCTTTTCTAGAATAATCCCCTTTTCCCTTGTCCTCCCGCTTGTAAAAGTACAGCGCTTCCAAGACAACTGTGAAACAGCCATCTTATTATGTAATACAGGCGGTATTTTTTCTCAAAAATGAAAGCGTTACCAATAAAGGTATAAAAATGTTTGATTTCTTACCTATTGCCGTCTCTCATTTTTACCCTAAAGATATTCTATCAAAACATGCCTATCGAGCGCTTGCTCAGGATTTAGCCTCCATGATATGAAGAAGCGATTTGGCGCTATGTTTTAAACAATTACAGCAACTAATCACCCACCGCCATACCTTTGCAAGGGGGTTCTACAAATCCATTATATACAATTATCAGATTTTTGTGAATGGAAAGAACCTAAAATGTGAAAAAATTATTATTTTTTTAGAAAAACATAAAATTTTTTCACAATTTATCCGGGTATGAAGGAAGATGAAGAGGGCTATCACTGTAAACGAATACACGCAGCGCTTAGAGATCATGCTGCTCGCGGGCGACGCAAGAGATTAAAAGTCCCGTTAGGCAACGTCATTTTTTCTTATTTAATAAAATTGTAAACTTGCATGCATAAGTAGGCAATTCCAGCGCCAACCAATGGCCCCACAGCAACTCCCTTAAACAGTGCTACAGCGAGGATCGTACCAAACACAAGGGCAGTTGTTATATGCGGGTCTGTTGCAAGCAGCGATAGGCCCCCTTTTGCCATAAGGGCCACAGCAATTCCTGAAGCAAGCGCAATCCAGGCATAAGGGGATTTAATTGCCTCCCCCAATTCTTTGAAGCCAATCGTCCCAGCTGCAATTGGGACCAATACGGCAATTGTAATCACAGTCACTCCGAGATTGATTCCTTTTGAGGCTAAATAAGGGAATACCTTTACATCCAGGCCCGTAAACTTAAGCAGGAGGAGAAAGCCTGCTGCAAGCATAAGCGAATTGTTTTTTGCCATGTAGCCTATGGCTCCCAGCATAAGCAAAAATAAAACCGGTCCGTTCATAAACATTTCTCCTATCATTCTTCTTATTATCTTAGCATAACAAAACACTTGTTTTAATTAAAAAAATAACCCGGTGTTGAATTCAATGAATCTCCAATAGGGACAAACTTTCTTTTCATATCTTGTGTAAAAGCATTATAATTAAACGAGCAGATTGGCAACGGGTGCAGAGTGAAAATCCCGCCAGTAATGGCATGAAACTTTTTAAAACCATGTAACAAGGGAAGGGAAAATATGAATCCATTAATTGTGAACCGTTTTCTCCGATTTATGCTAGTAATCGGCATTCTTATTGCCAGCTTATTCATGATTTTTTACTTATCTAAATATACATACCCGTTTATCATCGCTGTCTTTATAGCTTTTTTTATGAATCCCCTCGTCGATTTCTTCGAAACAAAAACAAAAATGCCAAGAGGGCTGGCAGTGTTTATTGCACTCCTGTTGATTCTTTCCCTCTTTGCAGGCCTGATCACACTGTTGGTAGCTGAGATTGTTTCGGGCGCCGATTATTTGGGTGAAATGGTACCTAAACATGTTGAAACCATCATTAACTATATCGAAGAGTTTGTCGCAGCACAAATTTTGCCTTTTTACAATAAAATTGCAACCCTTTTTGATAACCTTGATGTAGAACAGCAAGATACAATCATGGCAAATATCCAGAACGTGGGCCAAAAAATCGGATCTACAGCAGGAAATTTCATACAGGAATTTTTTCAAAATATACCGGTAATCATTGGTTGGTTTCCAAACGCAGCCACCGTTTTGATTTTCTCCTTATTGGCGACATTTTTCATTAGCAAGGATTGGTACCGGCTTACTAGATTCAGCGGTCATATATTGCCCGAGAAAGTATTTTTCAGCTTCAAGCGAGTGATCCAGGATCTTAAAAAAGCTTTATTTGGCTTCATCCGTGCACAATTCACCCTGATTTCCCTTACAACCATCATCGTCCTTATTGGTTTATTAATCCTTCAGGTAAAATACGCAATCACCATCGCATTGATTTGCGGTTTAGTTGACATCCTTCCATATTTGGGAACTGGAACCGTGTTTGTTCCATGGATCATTTATGCTGCCATTACAGGTGATACTGGCCTGGCGGTTGGCCTTGGGGTATTGTATGCAGTAGTCATTGTCCAGCGCCAATTAATGGAGCCTAAGGTTCTATCCTCGAGTATCGGACTTGATCCGTTGGCAACGCTCATTGCTCTTTTTGTTGGTTTTAAATTAATTGGTTTTCTTGGTCTTATTGTTGGGCCCGTTGTGCTTGTAATTATCAATACTTTGCACCGCGCTAACATTTTTCGTGATATTTGGAGCTATATAATGGGGAATGATCCTATCCAAAAAGCATAAAAAAAGCCCGCTCCTGTCTTAAAAAGAATAGACTGAAGGGGATTTAGACGCTCACAGAATATAAACCACACAGGGTAAGATATAAAGACGTAGAGTATTTCTACTCGTGTTCTGATTTATTCTTAGTTAGCGCTCACAGGGCTTGTGTAACGAATCTGCCTAGTAAATACTAATTACTTTTTCAACAGTGCAAAAAAATGCAAGGAGCCATCTAGTATATTCGATGGCTCCTTGCATTTTTCTTATGCTTTCACTTCCTGCTTATTTCCATTTTTGAACTGTTCCGCTTCAGTAGATCCTTTAAGAGCTGTAGTAGAGGATGTACCGCCGGATACAACCTGGGCTACTTCATCAAAGTATCCAGTACCAACCTCGCGTTGGTGCCTTGTTGCTGTGTAGCCATATTCTTCGCTTGCGAATTCAGCCTGCTGCACTTTGGAGTAAGCAGCCATTCCATGGTCTTTGTATTCCCGTGCCAATTCGAACATACTGTGATTCAGAGTATGGAACCCTGCAAGGGTAACAAATTGGAATTTGTATCCCATTTTTGCAATCTCCCTTTGGAAATTCGCGATCGTTTCATCATCCAGTTTAGCCTTCCAGTTAAATGAAGGAGAGCAGTTATAGGCTAAAAGCTTGCCAGGGAATTTCTCATGGATCGCTTCAGCAAAACGGCGTGCCTGTTCCAGGTTTGGTTCAGAAGTTTCACACCAAATCAAGTCTGCATATGGTGCATATGCAAGTCCTCTTGCAATTGCCTGATCCAGACCGGCCTTCGTTCTGTAAAACCCTTCAGGTGTACGTTCACCAGTAATGAATGGTGCGTCAACCGGATCAATATCGCTAGTAATAAGATCTGCTGCGTCTGCATCTGTGCGTGCAATCAACACGGTAGGGACTCCCATCACATCAGCCGCAAAACGGGCAGAGATTAAGTTCTTAACAGCCGTTTGTGTAGGAAGAAGTACCTTCCCGCCTAGGTGGCCACATTTTTTCTCTGATGCAAGCTGGTCTTCAAAGTGTACGCCGGCAGCCCCTGCTTCGATCATGCCTTTCATAAGCTCGAATACATTCAGCTGCCCTCCAAAACCTGCTTCAGCATCCGCTACGATTGGAGCAAACCAATCAATTTCCTCATTGCCTTCCATGTAATGTATTTGATCCGCACGCTGAAGCGCTTGGTTAATGCGCTTTACGACCATCGGTACACTGTTTGCCGGATACAAGCTTTGGTCCGGGTACATATGTCCGGAAAGGTTGGCATCTGCAGCCACCTGCCAGCCGCTTAAGTAAATCGCCTTAAGCCCTGCTTTTACCTGCTGCATCGCCTGGTTTCCTGTTAAAGCACCAAGAGCGTTAATGAAGTCCTCTGTATGAAGCTGGTTCCAAAGTTTCTCAGAGCCACGGCGCGCTAATGTATGTTCAATATCGATAGAACCTCTTAATCGGATAACATCCTCTGCACTGTATGGTCTAGTAATGCCATTCCAGCGTTCTTCGTTTTTCCAGCTTTCTTCAAGAATTCTAGCTCTTTCTTGTCTCATAGTATGATTCCTCCCGGGTTAAAAGTTTTTTGTTATAATACAGAAATTTAAAATCTTTTTTGTATTATATAACAATTGCTTATTCGTATTATATAACAATATTTTTTAGTTTGTCACTACTTTTCTAACAATTCCGAAAAATAAATTTATTGAACGCTCACAAACCTTGGTACATCAACGTTTTAGTGGTACGTAGAAATAAAAAAGATAAAATTCTGTATTAGAACAGTACGTTTAGTCAAAAAAAACGACCCGGCTATTTTCTTAAGCCAGGTCGATATTTATCTAATGATTGTGATATTTCCCTTATTAATCCTATTTCTTATCCATTTAAGCAGCATCGGTTTGATAATGTTCCGGGTGGGCGGCAGCAATAAAAACAGCCCGAAAATATCAGTCACGAAGCCTGGAGTCAATAGCAGTGTCCCTCCAACCAGAACACAGATTCCATCGAGCAGGGCATTTCCAGGTACCTGTCCATATCTCATTTGCTCCTGGGCCTTCCTTAGGGTTTCAAGTCCCTGTTGCTTTGCCAGGTATGTGCCGATTACTCCCGTAGCTATCATAAGTGCAAGCGTCGGCCAGAACCCTATTGTTCGTCCGCTGAGTAGTAATACTGATATCTCAACCGTAGGAAGTGCAATCAATAACAACAAAAAATATTTCATTTTATACCTCCAGCGTGAACCAAAAATAGAAAGTGCCTGTGCTAACCATTATACAGCAATCAGCGAAGATCATTCTAATATTCGTTACCATGCCAAAGAGTAAAAAAAGACCACAGTTACGCAAACTGTGGCACACCAAATTTTTATACTTTCTTATCTGTCAAGAAAATCACAATCGCCTGTAATAATGAACGTCGACTAACAACTGGCACGTCTACGAAAAAGCTATGCTTTCCTTCGTGCAATGTATCGCTTCCGCAGAGTTCCCTGTCCTGTGGAAAACGTTGACATCACCGCATCCTCGAAAAGCTACGCTTTCCTTCGTGCGATGCTACGAAGTCTTCCTTGTCCTGTGGAAGTCCAGGTAAGCTGTCTATTTCTAAAAGATGTTACAAAACATTCGCATGTCCGTTGTAGATAATACCACGGCTTGCATCCACCGTAATGCTTTGTCCATCCTTCAAAACAGAAGTGGCATTCTCGGCGCCTACAATGACCGGTATACCGAGATTAATCCCGACAACTGCAGCATGGCTTGTCAGGCCGCCTTCTTCTGTTATGAGCGCTGCACATTTTTCAAGCGCAGGCATCATATCCTTATCTGATGCGATTGTAACAAGGACAGAACCTTCAGTAACCCTTTGGTTAGCTTCCGCAGCCGTCTTTGCTATCACTACATTCCCTTTTGCAGTCTTTCTGCCGATTCCTTGTGCTTTTAACAAAGTTTCTCCCAGAACATGAATTTTCATAAGGTTAGTTGTTCCCGTTTCCCCTACCGGCACTCCTGCCGTAATCACTACTAGATCCCCATGGTTCACAAGTTCACAGCTTAAGCTTGAGTCGATTGCAGATTCAAGCATTTCGTCAGTCGTGGTGGCTTCCATTCCTATTTGAGGATATACCCCCCAAACAAGTGCAAGCCTTCTTGATACATGTTCTTTCGAAGTAACAGCAATAATCGGAGCCTTAGGACGATATTTCGAGATCATTCTCGGAGTATGGCCGCTTTCAGTTGGGGCAATGATGGCGGCTACATCCAGGTTCAACGCGGTGTGGGCTACCGATTGGCTAATTGCATCTGTAACATTATGTCCATTATCCTTGCTTCTGTCTGAAAGAAGGTCTTTGTGATTTAACGCACTTTCAGCACGGGAAGCGATATTATGCATTGTTTGGACAGCTTCCACCGGATAGGAACCGGCAGCTGTTTCTCCTGAGAGCATAATTGCATCTGTACCGTCGAAAATGGCATTTGCTACGTCACTTGCTTCCGCACGGGTAGGACGCGGGTTTCGTTGCATGGAATCGAGCATTTGTGTAGCTGTAATTACAGGCTTCCCAAGTATATTGCACTTCTTAATCAATTGCTTTTGCACCAAAGGCACTTCTTCTGCAGGGATTTCCACACCTAAATCTCCGCGAGCAACCATTAATCCATCGGAAACCTCAAGGATTTCATCAATGTTATCCACACCCTCCTGGTTCTCGATCTTCGGAATGATTTGAATATGTGACGCACCATGCTGTTCCAAAAGTTCACGAATTTCCAGTACATCCGAAGCGCGTCGGACAAAGGATGCAGCAATGAAGTCAATCCCCTGCTCGATTCCAAAAATGATATCCTGAGCATCCTTTTCTGTAATCCCAGGCAGTTTTACCGATACACCAGGTACATTGACACCTTTTTTATTTTTAAGCGTTCCGCTATTAAGGATTTTTGTCTTTATTTCGTTGTGGTCACGATCTATCCCGATAACATCAAGCCCAATCAATCCGTCATCCAATAGGATTCTTGATCCGATATTGACATCATCTATAAGTCCTTCATATGTAATTGAAAATTTCTCAGGAGTACCCATCACTTCTTCCATCGATACAATGACTTCATTTCCTGCCACTAACTCGATCGCATCATTTACCATGTTATGCGTACGAATTTCCGGGCCTTTTGTATCCAAAAGAATTGCAACCTGCTTACCGGTCTTCTGTACTACTTCTCGAATGTTGGAAATTCTGTTTCCATGCTCTTCATGGCTGCCATGCGAGAAATTTAATCTTGATACATTCATCCCAGCATCGATAAGTTGAGTCAATTTCTCCAAGCTTTCACTTGCAGGCCCGATCGTACAAACAATTTTAGTCTTGCGCATGTTCGTTACCTCCAGTTCTTTCTTTTGACACTTTTTTGCAATCAGGTTTCTTATCCACATAAATCAGGACACAGGGAAGGAAGGCCCTTATGTCTTCTCCTGCGTTACCCACACCCTCACAAATCTCCTGTTTCAGTCATGCGATGTAACTCTATTGAAACCTTCCTTATGCTGTGGACCTAAATAGATAATTCCGAAGAGAGATCATACATTTTTTTATCTATATTGTGAGGCATGGCAAGAGCTTCAATGATATCATAATCGACCAAACGGTTATTCTCGATTCCCACTGCCCGGCCTCCTTTTCCTTCCATAAGGAGTTCCACAGCAAGTGCACCCAGCCTGCTGGCAAGCACCCGGTCCGCAGCTGTCGGCGAACCGCCGCGCTGGGTATGGCCTAGCACGGTCACACGGGTTTCAAAGCCAGTCGCTTCTTCGATTTTTTTTGAGAAATCCACAGCGCTGCCGACGCCTTCTGCAACAATTATAATGCTGTGTTTCTTACCACGTTCGTGGCCACGCTTTAACTTCGCTGTAATTTCGTCCATATTATAAGTATATTCGGGAACGAGAATCGTCTCTGCACCGCCTGCGAGCCCTGCCCATAAGGCGATATCCCCGGCGTTACGGCCCATTACTTCAATCAAGTACGTTCTTTCATGAGAGGTTGCTGTATCCCGGATTTTATCAATAGCGTCAATTACTGTGTTCAAAGCGGTGTCAAAGCCGATAGTAAATTCTGTACCTGGAATATCATTATCAATCGTCCCCGGAACGCCTACGCAAGGATAGCCCCTTTCTGTCAAAGCCTTAGCCCCCATGTAAGAACCATCCCCGCCAATAATGACCAAGCCTTCTATTCCGTGTTTTTTTAATTGTTCGATTCCTTTGAGTTGCCCTTCTGGAGTTTTAAATTCGAGACAGCGTGCCGAGTAAAGCATTGTACCGCCCCTGTGGATAATGTCACCGACCGATCCAAGCTCCAGCTTTTTGATTTCTCCTTCAATAAGACCTTGGTAACCACGATAAATGCCATATACTTCAATATCATTGTAGATCGCCTTACGGACAACGGCGCGGATGGCAGCATTCATTCCTGGGGAATCTCCTCCACTTGTTAGTACACCAATTTTTTTCATCAAGATCACCTCTATATACTATAAAAACTGCATTTCCGGTTTGCTCGCCCGTAAGGCGGCATTTGCCCGAATTATGTACATTACTAACATAAAGCTTCGTAAAACCACTGCCAAAAATATAGAAAAAAGAAGGGCAGTGATCCATAGATAGCTACTTTTAATATAGACATAATTTGCCTACATTATTTGATGTGAATCCTATATATATCAATTACTTTTATCTTCCGCGCTTTCATTCTAGAATAGTTGTTTCATTTCGTAAACCTATTTGTGCCCTGATTAGCATTTATTTTTCCAAAAAAGCGTTTTCATTATTAATTTGTAAAGAATCTGTTTTTTCGGAACATTTTTAAAAGGTTACAAAAAAAACGTGCGCCAAATTGGCAACACGTTTATTTTACCCTGGAAAATTCCTTTTCTAACGAGAATTCCCCAATTTGTTTGAATTTTAAATATCGTTGGTTTATTAGCTCTTCACGGTTCAACACAAGAAGCTCATCCAGTGATTTCTTTAAAACAGTGCGTATGGCATCTGACTGTTTTTGAACATTCCGGTGGGCACCGCCTTTTTCCTCTGGAATAACTTCATCGACGACTCCAAGCCCTTTCAGGTCAGGAGCGGTTATTTTCATTGTTTCGGCAGCACGTTTCGCCTGTGTGGAGTCCTTCCATAACAAAGCTGCTGCCCCTTCCGGAGAAATCACGGAATATGTGGAATTTTCCAGCATGTGAATTCTATCACCGACGCCAAGAGCAAGAGCGCCGCCGCTACCGCCTTCTCCAATGACAATACAAACGATAGGAACTGTTAAGCCTGCCATTTCGAAAAGGTTTTTGGCAATCGCTTCACTTTGGCCGCGTTCTTCAGCCGCTTTGCCGGGATAAGCGCCTTTTGTGTCAATAAAGCAAATGACTGGCCGGTTGAATTTCTCAGCCTGCTTCATTAGCCTCAATGCCTTTCTATAGCCCTCAGGATGCGGCATTCCAAAATTCCGGAGTAGATTTTCCTTTGTATCCTTGCCCCTTTGATGGCCAATGACCGTAACAGGATACCCTTCAAACTTTGCAATCCCGCCGACAATTGCTTCATCATCCCCGTAATGCCTGTCACCGTGCAGCTGAAAGAAATCAGTAAACAGGTGGGAGATATAGTCGAGAGTGGTTGGCCTGGCCGGATGCCTCGCTACCTGTACCCGATCCCAAGGCTTCATATTTTCATAAATGTCTGTCTCTAGCTTTTCAAGTCTCTTTTCCAGCTTTTCTATTTCATCCGATAAATCGACTTCAGCATCTTTTGTTATTTCCCTTAATTCATCGATCTTTTTTCGAAGGTCTATAATTGGACGTTCAAATTCCAATTCACCTATCATACCCATTCACCACCCGGAACATGGATTTCCAGAATATTGATCAGTTTTTCCTTCATTTCCAATCTAGAAACCACAGCATCAAGCTGGCCGTGCTTCAATAAGAACTCCGCTGTCTGGAAATCTTCCGGAAGCTCTTCCCTGATTGTTTGTTCAATGATTCTTCTGCCGGCAAACCCGATTAATGCACCCGGCTCAGCTAAATTAATATCGCCCAAAGAAGCAAAGCTTGCAGAAACACCGCCTGTAGTGGGATGAGTCATGATAGAGATGATTAGACCGCCTTCATCACTGAACATTTTTAGTGCGGCGCTTGTCTTTGCCATTTGCATAAGGCTGAGTACACCCTCCTGCATTCTTGCCCCTCCAGAGGCAGTAAAAATCAGGAATGGGATTCGTAATTCCCTTGCCTTTTCAATTGCACGAGTTATTTTCTCACCCACGACCGAACCCATGCTTCCCATCCGGAACCGGGAATCCATGATTGCCACAGCTACCTCATTAGCACCGATTGTTCCGACGCCAGTGACGACGGCTTCGTTAAGCCCCGAATTCACTCGGTCCTTTTCAAGTTTCTCCATATAGCCAGGAAAATTAAGTGGATTGGCCGATGTTAGCCCTTCATCCAGTTCGGTGAAGCTGCCCGGTTCAAACAGGCTGTCAATTCTTTCATGAGCCGTCATCGTAAAATGATGCCTACAATGCAGGCATACCTTCAAATTCTTGGTTACTTCCTTTGTATACATGATTTTTTTACAGTTCGGGCATTTTGTCATAATTCCTTCGGGTACATCCTGCTTATCCCGTTCAGAAGGAATCGTAGCGTATTTCTTCTTTTTCGATTTTGTAAATAGCTCTTTAAGCAAGATGAAACCTCCCTTTGCCATTTATTGTTAATGGCGCTAAATGCTTGTCCAATACTCTATCAGAAAACAAGTAAAAAACGTGTAAAAACATGTCAGGTATCCACCGACAGATTTCTAATAATATTGTTGTATATGGTATGGACTTTTTGTTCATTCCGTTCCTTTAATGCGTAAATCAAATTTATGTATTCTTCATGTATCATTGCTTGCGAAGGAAAATCTGATGCTTTTGCATAACTGTTGATGATGCGCCATATTCTTTCCAATAGCTTGTTACGGTTCACTTCCGCGATCTTTTGAAAGAATGATTCATCATCAAAACTCCTCTGTACCACCCAGTTTAGGAGCATCTCCACCTCCGAGTCGGAACAAGAGGTAATGATTGTTCTAAGGCAGTCCATTTCTATCAAGTATTTTGTTTCCAATAAATTGCCCTGGATTTGTGGATTCTGCAGAAAAAATGCTCCCAAGAGTTCAACCAGCCTATGCTCCTGAAAATCTTTTATAAAGGTACCTTCTCCCCTGCGCGTTTCAATAAGACCAAGAAGCTCTAATGCCCTCAAAGCCTCTCGGACAGAAGAACGTCCAACATTCAGGCGCTCCGCGAGCTCCCTTTCTGAAGGTATTTTATCGCCGGGCAAAAGCCCATCCGTGTCTATCATATTCCTCAGCTTCTCGACAATATTCAAATATATTTTCGAAGATGGATTGGAATGAATCAATCTGCATCACTCGCTTTTTCTAATAATCGCAAGCTTTCTTGTTTTTCCCATTACGTCCTCAGGGTTTACCTGACGCCTGGTGACACCTGTTTCCATGGCTGTTTACTAGGCCTGCAACAGTAACGATTGCTGTTCCATGTTAATCATCATGGAATACAGATATATTCATTTCCTCTTTTAACCGGTCTTCAATGATGAAGCAATTGGGGGCAGCATTTTCCTAAAGGTTGACTCCGCCGAATGTCAGTTCGGGCAGCTTAACGGTATCTACAATTTTATCCACATCCGTCGTTTTTAGACATATTGGAAAAGCAGCGACACCAGCAAAGCTTTTAAACAGCACCGATTTACCCTCCATTAACGGCATGGCTGCTTTAGGCCAGATATTGCCAAGTCCAAGCACAGCTGTCCCGTCAGAAACAACTGCTATCGTATGGCCCTTCATCGTGTAGTCATAAAACATTTAGGGCTCATATGTTTCTTTACATGGCTCAGCCACACCCGGTGAGTATGCAATGCTTAAATCGACGGCATTCCTTACCGGAACCTTAGAAACTGTTTCAAGCTTCCTTTGATGTGTCTTGTGCATATGCAACGCTTCTTCTCTAAATGAGAATGTGTTCACTCCTTGGGTTTTTCCAAAACAAGATGGTTTTACCATTCGTCACAAAAAGTGGTCAGACCACGATGGCCTTCTTTCAACTATAACATAATTGGACTATTTGTGAACAATTAATCTTGTTTTAACACAACGTTTCCTGCTCCGGTAATTGCCGACAATTTCGCTAAAAGTTCCGGTGACGGTGAAACCCAGTCCTCTAAAGACAGCTGTACATACCTGTCTTCCCTTTCATAATAAAGCATGACTTTCGTTGTTCCTCTGTACTGGAATAGCGCTTGTTTGATCCGTTTTAAATTTGATGGAGTCTGTTTATCCCTTTCGATTTTTATAAACAGGCGAGAGTTCTTTTCTTCCATCATTTCTTTCAACCGTTCAAGAGAGTATACTTCCTGGACAATCAATTGCTTTTTGCTGTCCCTCTTCTCTATCGACCCGCTGAACATGACGATATTCCCGGCATTTAGAAGCGCCATGTGGTTTTTATAAACATTCGGAAAAACAACTGCATCAAGATCGCCTGTTTCATCACTCCCTGACAAGAAAGCCATTGCTTCACCCTTTTTGGTACGTATGCCTTTAAAGGAGGTAATGTACACTGCCAAAAGAGCCTTATTTTCTGCCTTTACTAGAGCATTGTCAATTGACGTTGCCCCAAAATATTGAAAGATCTTTCTGTAAGAAGCTACCGGATGATTGGATAAATAAAGGCCTAGTACGCTTTTTTCGAAATATAGCTTATCCTCCATCCGAATTGGTTCTACCTCCACATATTTAGGCTTTAGTGAAAACTCATCCGGCCCAAATAAGTCGAAACTGCCATCTTCGGGTTTCACTAGTTCTGCATGGCTCAGTGCGACATCAAGGCTTGCAAGCAGGGTTGCCCGGTCCTCTCCAAATTCATCAAAGGCTCCTGAATGGATGAGCGCCTCTAGTATTTTCCTATTTACGGCTTTGCTTGATACCCGAAGGCAAAAATCGAATAAGTCCGTAAACTTTTTTTGCCTTCTTGCCTCGAATATTTCTTTCAGTGCGGTACCACCGATTCCTTTTATCGCACCTAGGCTAAACCGGATTCCATCCTGTTCTGCCTGGAATGCAAATCCGCTTTTGTTGATTGACGGCGAAAGGACAGAGATGCCTTTATTCTTTGTTTCGCTGACATACTGGGAGATTTTATCTTCATTGCCTATGACAGAGGTCAGCAAGGAAGCCATGAAAAATTTTGGGAAATGTGCTTTTAAAAATGCAAGCTGGTAAGCAATAAAGCTATAGGCTACCGCGTGGCTGCGGTTAAAACCATAATTAGCGAACCGCACGATACTATCATAAACTTGATTAGCAAGTTCCGGTGGATAGCCCTGTTTCCTCGCCCCGTTTACAAAATGCTCCCTCTCCCTGTCAAGGACGTCTTTCTTTTTCTTGGAGACGGCACGGCGAAGCAAATCCGCTTCCCCCAGCGTAAACCCGGCCATTTTGGAGGCAATTTGCATGATTTGCTCCTGGTAGACGATTACTCCATAAGTATCCTCTAAAATAGGCTGTAAGTCCGGATGCAGGTAATCTATTGGTTTCAGGCCGTGCTTCCGGTCAATAAATAAGGGAATATTCTCCATCGGTCCTGGGCGATAAAGGGCGTTCACCGCGACGATATCTTCAAATCGCGTAGGGGCCAACTGCATGAGCACTTTCCTTATCCCCTCCGATTCCAGCTGGAAGACCCCTGTTGTATCCCCTTTACCTAACAGCTGGAATGTTTTCATGTCGTCTAATGGGATCGATCCTGAATCAACTTTTTGTCCTGTTCCTTTTCGGATGCTGGATACAATATTCTCTATCAGTGTCAAGTTCCTAAGACCTAGAAAGTCCATTTTCAAAAGCCCCAGTTCCTCAAGAAGATCCATCGGAAATTGCGTGAGGTGAATGCCTTCGTGCCCTTGTTGAATTGCAATAATTTCCGTAAGCGGCAGGTCGCTGATTACTACACCTGCGGCATGGGTGGAGGTATGGCGAGGAAGCCCTTCGAGTTTTAACGCTGTTTCAAAAAGAGCCTGGTTTAATTGACTCGCATTTACAAACTCCCTTAACGCGTTTGACTCTTTAAAAGCGTCCTTTAGGGTGGTTCCTAAACGGGATGGTATCATCCTGGACAGCCTTTCTTGTTCCTTGGCATTCAAACCAAAGGCGCGACCGGTATCGCGGACCGCTGCTTTAGCAGCAAAAGTGCCAAACGTGATAATCTGTGCTACGTGAAGTTCTCCGTACTTCGCGGCAACGTAGGAAATGACTTCCTCCCTCCGATTGTCAGGGAAATCGATATCAATATCCGGCATGCTTATGCGTTCAGGATTGAGGAACCGTTCAAATAACAGATTATGCTCGATTGGATCGACATCGGTAATTTCCAGCACATACGCTACAATGGAACCAGCTGCTGACCCCCTTCCCGGCCCTGTCAGGATGCCTTTTTTTCGTGCATATCTCATAAAATCCCAGACAATAAGAAAATAGTCACTGAAATTCATTTTTTTGATGACTAACAGCTCATATTGCAATCTTTCCAAATGTCCTGCTGATGGATTGGTATATCTCTTTTTTAGCCCACCCAAGCAAACTTCCTTTAGCAGCTCATCGGCTGTTTTGCCATTTTCCACCGGGTACTTTGGCAGCAATGGGCGGTTAAACTGTATATCAACATCACATTCCTGGGATATTTTCAGTGTATTTTCCAATAAATCAGGTAAGTCCCGGAATAGTTCGGCCATTTCCTTGCCTGTTTTCAGGTAATTCTCCCCTGCTTGCGAATCGTTCTGATTATAGTCAGACAATTTTTCCCCATTTTTTACAGCTTCAAGTACTTGCCTTGCTAGCGCATCCTCCTTGTTTAAGTAGAAAACAGGATTGGTAGCCACCAGGGGGATACCTGTTTCTTGAGAAAGGCGAATCATGGGAGATTCCATGTTTTCTGCGGAGTCAGGCATGCGCTGAATAGAAAGATAGAAAGAATTCGTTCCGAAAATGCTTTCGTATAATTGCGCGGTTTCTTTTGCCTGCTCAAATTCCCCGTGTGTTAGAAAACTTTCAATCCTTCCCGCGGCCCCCGGCGATATGGCAATAAGCCCTTTTGAATAGGGACCTAGCCATTTTAGGGGGATCCCGGCTGTCGATTTCGTTTTAATTACACTGCTAATCTTCAATAGATTTTGGTACCCTTCATTATTCCTTGCCAGTAAAATAAGCGGATATGGCTCTTCTTGCTCGGAAAGAACATCGGCCAGTAATCCGATAATTGGTTTTATGCCTTGCTTTTTGCATTCTTTATAAAAATAAATAGAACCGTACATTACATTCCTGTCGGTTAGGGCGACTGCCGAGAAACGATTGGCCTTTGCCTGTGACACCAGCTCGTCTATTTTAACGGTGCTTGACAACAAACTATACGCGCTTTGTACATGGAGATGGATAAACACTTTTTTCTCCCACCCTTATAAGGCTTTCTTTTGTTTTATTATAGGACTTAACCGCAAAAAAAGAAAATATGTTCTCTTTTTGCATCATTTCTGTGTAAAGCGGAAAATTCATATGTGACGAAGTTTGTCCATATATATAATTATAGGCTAATATTTTTAAACAAGAGGATGATCAGGATGAATGAAGCTTTCTTTCCTGCTTTTATTAACAGCTATTTCACATCGCTTGGATTGTTGCTAGGCGGCTCTTTAATGGGAGGACTGGCTGCGTTTTTTACCGGGCAGGCGCCGCTCACAGCAATCTTCAGGTTGTCGGACTCATTACGAATCTGGGCGATAATAGCGGCAATCGGCGGTACTTTTGATACCGTCTATTCTTTCGAACGCGGGTTTTTTAATGGGGAAACAAAGGACATTGTAAAGCAGTTCCTGATGATCCTCTCCGCGATGGGAGGGGCACAAACAGGGGCACAGTTGATAAACTGGCTGACGCAGGATTATATATCGCCATGAGGGTACCGCAATATCATCATGTCCGCACATGGTTGCGTTTTTTTTCCGGGGTAGTTATTGGTGCGGTAATCAGCTGGTTCGTTTTCTTATTCATGTACGGAGTTATGCAGGAAAAACAAATCCAAAAGATTAACGAACAACAAAAGTTAATTAAAAATCTGAGTGATAAAAATGATATCTGGGAAGAGGATTTTGAACGGTTAAATGAAGAAACAGAAAAAAAGCTGAAAATCCAGGACGTCCAAATCTCCATTTCAAATGGCAGAACTTTTCATATGGATCATTTAAGTATAGCAGAAGCAGAGGATGCCATCCGGGCTGATTTGGCTTCACTGATTACCAAAGACGTAGAAACCATCTATAAAGGAAGATCTTTACTAAAAAAAGCGATCGAAAACAAAATCCTTGATATTAATAAACGGCGCTACAGATTGGATGTCGCTGAGATATTTTTTTATACAAACATGAAAATAGAAGTTCGTCTTGTACGCCTCTAAAATCCCAAAGTAAACCCAGGCTGACCAAAACAGGGGAGTCAGCCTGAGTCGCCTCTTACTTACCGCACAATTCCTCTAAGTCTTTCATTACGTCGTCCACCTTATCCCAAGAATGAATGGATGCACCTGCAGCTAAAGGGTGCCCCCCGCCGTTATACTTTCGTGCAATTCCATTGATAACTGGGCCTTTGGAACGGAGACGAACCCTGATTTCTTTGTCCTCTTCAATGAAAAAAGCCCACGCCTTGACCCCTTTCATCGAACCTAGAGAGCTGACCAGCAATGAAGCTTCTGAGACGCTGGTATTAAATTCTTGTAACAGGTCCTTGGTGATCACCATCTTAGCGGTGCCGTTTTTCAGGATTTCAAATTTTTGCAAAACATATCCATTTAAGCGGACCAGGTTTTCACTAACGTCATACATATCATTGAACAATTCTGGGCGTGAGAAATTATAATGAATCAATTCGCCGGCATAGCTGAACGTTTTTTCTGTCGTGCTGGCATACAGAAACCGACCGGTATCCCCGACAATCCCCGCGAATAATAGCCTGGCCGCTTCATCGCTTATTTTCAAGCCCTTATCTTTTCCAAACAGGTAAAATTCATATATCATCTCGCTCACTGAGCTTGCGTCCTCATCGACCCATATGAGGTCGCCATATTTATCATCATTTGGGTGGTGGTCAATCTTAATGAGCTTTTCTCCCAGGTTGTATCGCTGGTCACATATGCGGGCTTGATTGGCCGTATCACATACGATAACAAGTGCACCCTTATAGATTTCGTCAGAAATTGTGTCGAGCCTTTTCATAAAGTTCAGCGATTCTTCCTCTTTCCCTACGAGGTAAATATTCTTTTCTGGGAAAGAAGTTCTTAGGATTTCTCCCAAGCCACACTGAGATCCGTATGCATCTGGATCAGGGCGAATGTGGCGGTGGATAATAATCGTTTCGTAGCGCTTTATTTCTTGTAATATTTCTGCTTTCATCATTTTATCTCCTTCACTTGCCTAACATATAAATCTATTTAAGCAAAAAAAGAAAGGATTGGAAAGGGTTGTCTTATTAATGGTGGCATTGTTCCGGGTTTCCCGGTAAAATGGAATGGAATGATTTGCAAACTGGAGGCTAACCATCATGTTACTATTAGCGGTTTTGATTGTCATTTCCTTCATGTTTTATATCTTTTATAAGGTTAAATACTTTCGGACACATCTTCCGATGGAGAAAAAATGGCTATCAGCTAAATCACAGATTGCTCTCGGATTTTTTGTTGCCCTGTTTGGGTCAAATCAGCTTTTTCTTTACCAAACAAAAACGACTTATATTGTTGCTGCTATTTTCCTGCTGATTGGAGTTCTAAGCATGTTTGGTGGATTTAAAGCTTACAAGTTTTATCTGCCCATGGCTATTGAAGAAGCGGAACAAGTGTCCAAAGGTTCTTAATAAAAGGATAACCAGGCAGGGGAGAATTTTCCTGCTGATTATCCTACAGCTTTGGCAGCTAAGAAAATATAAAAATTCTCTGCCATAAATTTTAAAATAGAACATAACTATGCTTCACTGTGCGGCAACTCATTTGTGACAACAATCCTACAGATCTAACTGCACCTTTGCTTTCGCTTATAGAACGGCTCGCCAATCGGCGGGTTTTTTATGTTAAAATTAAGACCGATCTAACAGCTGGCAAGTCATCATCGCTTTTCCAACGAGCTTTCCTTCATTGAAAACTTCAACATCCACTTTTCCAAATTTCCGCCCGACTTCCAGCACTTTAGGAATAATTTCAAGCATACTGTCAATCTGCACAGGCTTGATAAAATAGATGGTGGTATTTTCTACGACAAGGTCGCCCCTTTTATAGCTTCTCAACACCCTGTTTGCCGCTTCCGTCACGATTGTCGTAAACACACCATAAGAAATGGTACCGAGATAATTCGTCATTTGCGGTGTAACTTCGTACCGGTAAATTTCCTCACCCTTAGACCTGCTCCCGCTCATCGAGAGATGCCCTGTGATGATGTCATCAATGGTTTCCCCGACCTGCGGTTGCCTCTGGCTCATTTGCATCGCCTTCAAGACATCCTGCCTGCTGATGATTCCCTGCAGGACATGGCTGTCGTTTACAACGGGAAGCAGCTCAATGCCCTCCCAAACCATCATGTGGGCCGAAGAGGCTACACTTGTCTTGCCGCCTACGGTCACCGGGTTTTTTGTCATTACTTTCTCCATTAGAACAGATTCTTCCTGCCCCATTACATCCTTTGAAGTGACCATCCCCTGTACCCTCATGTTATCATCTACTACAGGGAATCGGCTGTGCTGTGTCTCTTTATTATATTCAAGATAGACGGAAATGGGGTCTGTTGTCTGCAAGAAGGTTGTCTCGTGAATTGGAGTCAGGATATCTTCAACCAATAGGATTTCCTTCTTGATCAACTGGTCATAAATGGCACGGTTGATCATTGTAGCAACCGTGAATGTGTCATAACTACTGGAAATCACCGGCATTTGCAATTCGTCAGCAAGCCTTTTCACCTGGTCTTCCGTGTCAAAACCGCCTGTGATCAACACGGCGGCTCCCGCTCTTAATGCCTGTTCATGTGCCTGAACCCTGTTTCCAACGATCAATAAATTTCCTGGCCCGGTATAACGCATCATCGCTTCGAGCTTCATAGCGCCTATTACAAATTTATTTAGCGTTTTGTGAAGACCTGCCCGCCCACCCAGGACTTGGCCGTCAACAATATTGACAACTTCAGCAAATGTAAGCTTCTCAATATTTTCTTTCTTCTTCCTTTCAATCCTGATTGTACCGACTCTTTCGATTGTTGATACATAGCCTTTATTTTCAGCATCCTTGATGGCCCGATATGCTGTACCCTCACTTACAGTCAGCGCTTTTGCTATCTGCCGTACCGATATCTTTTCTCCAACCGGCAGGCCATCTATATATTTCAAAATTTGTTCATGCTTAGTCGCCAAGCTCTTCACCCTTTTCACGCATTCCCTTTTTCTTCATTATAAAGTGAAAGAGGGTGCTATTCAATGTGCCTAGTGATAATAATGTATTCTTTGGCGCACTTGCTCCTCTTTCCTTTGTACCCCTTTCTTTCGTTTTTTGGGGGCATAAAGCATTCCTGTCAGATTGCCCGCAGCAGCAAACATGGTAAGGAGCAGCCAGCTTGAAGCAAAAAGGCCTTCCATTCCTTCTGCTGTCGGTGAAATCCTTGGAACCGCATAATACAGCATCACGCCGATTAGTAGCAGGCATAGCAACAGCCTTTGTTTCATTTTAATCCCTCCCTCACCCAAACAATTTTCCCGTGGTACATTTTATGCTTATGCAGTCTAAAAAAGACACAGAGACCCTCGTGCCGTCACAACAAAAAACCAGGCTAGCAATTTAGCCTGGTTTTTTGCTGTATGAACAGATGAAACCCATTCTCCTATAATTCAATAAACTCCCCTGCTTGCAGTACTCTTCCAACTCCCTCATCAAGCATGTCCACATAAGCCTGCGGATCCTGTTTAATTGGCGGGAATGTGTTGTAGTGCATCGGAACAACTTGTTTTGCGTTCAGAAACTTGGCCGCCAGCGCCGCATCTTCCGGGCCCATCGTAAAGTTATCGCCAATTGGCAAGAAGGCAAGATCAATTGGGTGCCTTTCCCCGATCAGTTTCATGTCTGAATAAAGGGCGGTATCTCCTGCATGGTACACCGTCTTTCCTTCCGCCATGAATAAAACTCCTGCTGGCATCCCTAAATATATGATTTGGTTATCGTTAGTAACAAACCCGCTTCCGTGGAAAGCTGGGGTCAGCTTCACCTTGCCAAAATCAAACTCATAAGAACCGCCAATATGCATGGCATGTATATTTTTTACGCCCTGGAACCCTATGTATGCTGCAATCTCTGCATTACCGATTACTAGTGAATCATTCTTTTTTGCAAGTTCCACCGTGTCCCCCAAGTGGTCGCCGTGGCCATGGGTAAGAATGATGACATCAGGCTTTACTTCTTCTACCTTCAAATCAGTCAATCCATTTCCAGTAATGAATGGGTCAATTAAAATTGTTTTTCCATTTGTTTCGATTTTTACTACGCTATGTCCGTGATACGAAACTTTCAAGTTCATTCTCCTTTCATTGCATACGCATCTTTTTTATATTATATATAATACAGGCTAAACTTTCCAAAAATATGCTAACATATTCTTTTTTACCCTAATTCCAAAAAATCTAACGGTTCACAAATAGGTTTCTTATTGATTAGGTGAAATGAACATATGAGAAATGGAGGGACTCCTTTTGAACCAACGAATTGTCGCCTTACAAAATTGGATACGCCAAAATACGATCGATGCAGCTCTCATCACTGCTCCAGAAAATGTATTTTATCTGAGCGGATTTTTAAGCGATCCTCATGAAAGATTGCTTGCGTTAGCTATTTTCCCTGATGCCGAACCATTTCTGGTTTGCCCGCAGATGGAAAAAGAAGATGCGAGGAATTCCGGATGGGATGCTGAAATAATCGGTTACACAGATATCGAAGACCCATGGGAAAAAGTAAAAAAGTCAGTGGCTAACCGTTCCATTTCAATAAAAAGGGTTGCCATTGAAAAGGAACATATGAACGTCGAACGATATGAAAAAGTTAATGCAATATTCTCTTCTCCTGAGGTTTTCGCGGCTGAAGAAAAGATGCGCCAACTTCGTATGATGAAAACAGAAGATGAAATAATGAAAATCCGGGAAGCTTGCCGCCTTGCTGATTATGCCATCGAAGTGGGCGTCAATGAAATCAGCGAAGGAAAAACAGAAATGGCGATCATAGCCGCCATTGAATATGAATTAAAAAAAGCCGGCGTTAGTGAAATGTCTTTTTCTACCATGGTACTGACAGGAAAAAATGCCGCCTCTCCGCACGGAACACCCGGAATGACGAAAGTCAGCCGCGGGGATTTGGTATTATTTGACTTAGGTGTGATTTATGAGGGATATTGCTCGGACATTACTAGGACTGTAGCTTTCGGGGATATCAATGACAAGCAGCGTGAAATATATGAAACAGTGTTAAAAGCGCAACAAGCCGCTGTTGCCGCAAGCAAAGCCGGCACAGCCTGCTCAGAAATTGATCTGACTGCTAGAAGAATCATTTCCGAAAAAGGATATGGTGGGTATTTCCCTCACCGGCTCGGCCACGGGCTGGGAATTAGCGTACACGAATATCCCTCCCTGACCGAAACCAATCCGCTGATCCTTGAGCCAGGGATGGTTTTCACAATCGAACCGGGGATTTACGTACCCGATGTTGCTGGGGTTCGGATTGAAGATGATATTTTGATCACGGATGAAGGCTATGAGATTTTAACGGCCTATCCTAAAGCACTTCAAGTCATCTAAAGGAAGGAAACGGCAGCTCAATTCCGGCTGCCTTTCGTTCTTCCAATTAGGCATGTTTCACTCTAATGCGGATCATAGCCCAACCTCCTGCCAATCCGCCCGCTACACAGTTAGTTGCATAATCCGGTATTGCTACTTCGTCATCCTATTTTACAAAGAAGTGTCCGCTTCCCAATATATATAACTAGCTCATTCCAGCAACGCTTGGACACACTTCCAAAAATAAGTGCCAGCCTTGCATGAAAAGTCAGCTTCCGGTTTCAAGCAGGTGCCTTTTAACAGTTGTGAGACAAAACCGAATTCATCTTTTCACCGTTATGTATCAGATTCAGTATTTGTCTTAAATGTTTGACCCTGATCCTCTCCGCTTGTATATGAATCCGTAATTTGCTTCACAGTTTCTTTTAATTCTTCTTCATCATATTCATATACGAATTTTCTCGGTTCCTCAGTTTGTTTCACCTTAATTCCTCCTCTATATTTTCTATTATCGTTCGCAAAATTAATACAACTATGCCGACTAACCCGAAAAGAGACATTGTATAATTTTAACAGAAACAACCCGCTCCATCTATCGAAGAGCGGGTTGTTTATATTCTTCCAACAGTTTTTTTCCTTTTGCTATCGCTATCTTAACCTGTTCAAATCCAGTGCCGCCTGCGCTGTTCCGGCGTTTCACTGCCTCATAAGGATCCAGAGCTTTATAAATATCCTCCTCAAAAAGGCCGGACGCTTCTTTAAACTGCTCCATTGTCAGGTCCGCCAGATAACAGCCTTGTTGCACACAGAAAAGGACAAGTTTCCCTACCACTTCGTGTGCTTCTCTAAATGGCATGCCCTTCGCAGCAAGATAATCCGCCAACTCCGTTGCATTGGAGAAATCAGAGTTTGTTGCCTTCTTCATCGCTTCCGTTCTGACCTTCATGGTGGAGATCATTCCTTCGAAGATCTTCAGGGACCCAATCACTGTTTTTACAGTATCGAACATACCTTCTTTATCCTCTTGCATATCTTTGTTATATGCTAACGGCAGGCCCTTCAATACGGTCAGCATCCCGGTCAGGTTACCGTAGACACGACCTGTCTTCCCTCGGATTAATTCTGCCATATCAGGGTTTTTCTTCTGTGGCATGATGCTGCTTCCCGTCGAAAACGCATCATCAAGCTCAATGAATTGGAACTCCTGGCTGGACCAAAGGATGATTTCTTCGCTGAAACGGGACAAATGCATCATTAAAGTGGAACTATTGCTTAAAAACTCCAATATAAAGTCGCGATCGCTCACCGCATCAAGGCTGTTTTCATAGATCCCGTCAAAACCGAGCAGCTCCGCGGAGTATTCCCTGTCAATCGGGAATGTCGTCCCTGCAAGCGCTCCTGCCCCAAGCGGCGAGATATTGATGCGCTTGAAGCTTTCCGTAAAGCGCTGTTTATCCCGTTCAAGCATCCAAAAATATGCCATTAAATGGTGTGCAAACGAAATCGGTTGGGCCCGCTGCAGGTGCGTATATCCTGGAATAAGTGTCTCAATATGTTCTTGAGCCTGTTTCAGGATTGCCTGTTGGAGACTGATGATCAATTCAAGGACATCTTTAGTCTGATTGCGCAAATATAAATGCATATCTGTGGCAACCTGGTCATTCCGGCTGCGGCCGGTATGAAGCTTTCCCCCGACCGGTCCGATTTCTGAAATCAGCATGCTTTCAAGATTGAGATGGATATCCTCCATTTCAACTGAGAAAGACAAATCCCCACTTTCTGCTTTTTCCTGCAGAGTGTTGAGCCCTTCGATGATCTTTTCGGCATCATCTGCAGGAAGAATCCCACAAGCCTTCAGCATTTTCACATGAGCAAGGCTGCCCTGGATATCCTCCTTTACGAGCTCCTGGTCAAATGAAATCGAAGCTCCGAATTCATCTACCCATTCTTCGGCGGATTTTGTGAATCTGCCTCCCCACAATTTGCTCACACTGTCACCTTCTTCTGGTTTACAATGCTGCTAACCTTAGTTGGAAGTCCAAAAAGTGAAATGAATCCAACAGCTGCATTATGGTCAAACTCATCATCAGCAGAATAAGTTGCAAGCTTTTCATCGTATAAGGAGTATTCAGATTTTCTTCCTTCAATGATTGCATGGCCTTTGAACAATTTCACCCGAACTGTACCTGTAACGGTCAGCTGTGTCTGCTTTAAGAAAGCGATTAGTGCATCCTTTAAAGGAGAGAACCAAAGTCCATCATATATTAATTCCGTCAATTTTTTCTCAATGACTGGTTTGAAGTGTGCTACTTCTTTTACAAGTGTAATATCTTCAAGTTCTTTATGAGCTTTAATCAAGGTAATAGCACCTGGGCACTCATACACTTCACGTGACTTAATTCCAACCAATCTGTTTTCCACGTGGTCAATACGGCCAATACCATGCTTACCCGCTAACTGGTTCAATTCAAGAATTAAATCTGAAAGCTTGTAAGACACATTATTCAAAGTAACGGGTACACCGTTTTCAAAGCCGATTTCTATTATATCAGGAGTATCCGGGGTTTTTTCTAAGCTTGCCGTAAGCTCGTAAGCTTCTTCTGGCGGAGCAGCCCAAGGATCTTCAAGAATCCCACATTCATTAGCACGCCCCCAAAGGTTCTGGTCAATAGAAAAAGGACTATCTAAGTTAATTGGAATCGGAATTCCTTTATCCTGTGCATATTTAATTTCTTCTTCACGAGACCAGCTCCATTCACGTACAGGCGCCACTACTTGTAAATTTGGGTTTAACGCATTGAATGAAACTTCAAAGCGTACCTGGTCGTTTCCTTTTCCTGTACATCCATGGGCAACAGCCACTGCGTTTTCTGCTTCTGCAACTTCAACAAGTTTCTTTGCAATTAACGGACGCGATAAAGCAGAAACTAGTGGATATTTACCTTCATACATTGTATGGGCCTGCAGAGAAACCAATGCAAAATCTTGAGCAAACTCTTCTTTAGCGTCAATTACAAACGACTTAACTGCCCCAACCTGTAACGCTTTTTGCTTAATGAATTCTAAATCTTTTCCTTCGCCCACATCGAGGCAGCATGCCACTACGTCATATCCTTGTTCTTGTAACCACTTTATAGCTACGGAAGTATCCAAACCCCCGGAATAAGCTAAAACAATCTTTGGATTTGCCATGTTAGTTCGTCCTCCTTGATGAATAAAAATTCATATAATATTATTTTTATTCAAACTTTCTGTTATTAATTTATCAGCTTTTTTCTAGCAATGCAAGGGATTTTTTAAGTTTTTTAAGATTCATAAAATGTAGGAATTTATGTTTATAGAACTGTAAGCATAAAAATAACTATGATAAACTTACATTATTACTATATGAATTGCAGGGGAGAACGGTTTATGGACGGAATTTTTTCATTCGACGTGCGTCTTGGCATTCATGTTCCGGTCTTTAAAAAAGAATGGGATGAATTCAGCAATGCCAAACAGCAGGAGATACTGCTCCAATGGGAACAGATAAGGGGCGCCATACCTGACCGGATCAAGGAACTGGAACAATCGATCGACAAGAAACAAGCATTGCTCTCCGATGAGAGCGACTTTTCTACCTCCTGCCGGCTAAATTCGGAAATTGCCAATCTCGCCTCAACAATCAATGACCTTTGGCTCTGGTACCGGACTAATCAGGATATAAGTAAAAAAATGCATTAGAACAACTCGCCGATTGGCGAGCCTTTAAATGGGGAAGACAGAGGGGTAGTTACGCTAAACAGGACAAGGAAGGCTTCGGCAGCAAACATCGCACGAAACAAAGCCGCACCCTTTGTGAGGATATGAGTCACACAGGTGTTGTCACAGGATGTGCGTTCATAGGCTGTAATCTACTCTGTTCCTTAACTACGTCGCCTAAACACTAGTGTTGACCAAGTTATACTTTTTTTAAAGTTCAATTAAAAGGCTTGGACCACGTTGTCCAAGCCTTTTCCTATAGGTCTTTTTTTAGTTCTTTTACGATATGCCCTAATTCTGGAAGAATCAATTTATCCATTGCCAGCCGGACCGCGCCAGTAGATCCAGGAGTTGAAAATATGGCCTTATCCTTTACAACTCCGGCGATTGCACGTGATAAAATCGCTGCCGAACCAATATCCTCCTGATAACTGAGCATCCTGAAAATTTCTCCGAATCCTGGAATTTCTTTATCGAGTAAATCCTTTACAGTTTCGATCGTTACATCCCTTTTTGCAATACCTGTACCGCCGTTAGTCAAGATGATATCTACTTCTGGATTTTCCGCTCCATGTAAAATGGCTCTCCTGATTTCTTCTAATTCATCCTTCACAATCTTATATTCATTTACTTTATGGCCGTTCTCCTCAAGGCGATCGATCATAAGCTTTCCACTTTTATCTGAATCCGGGTTACGAGTATCGCTTACAGTGATCACCATACAGTGGATTTTTTTCGGCGCCTCTTTCTTATGCTGTATTACACTCATGCCTGTTCCTCTCTTTTTTCAGTTAAATATCGATATTGATAAAACTTTTGCGCAAGTTCTGTAACCTTTCTCGTCAATTGGTAATTTGCGCCTGCCCCGATCGCCATGGAAATAAGTGGAACACCCTGTATTAACTTCCTGCGAAAAGCAGTGATGGCTACCGCTTTTAATAGTTGTCCCAAGGGCTGTTCCAGCCATGAAATATTCGTAAGTTCCTCGTTTCCATCATAAAAATACCCATCTTCAGTATTTTTTATTTCTAGGAGTAGTTCTTCCCAGGCTGCTCCCTGAAGCCGAGCTGGCATCATCCCAATATTAAATACCTTCAGGGCGACCATCATTTCAAACGGTGTATCCACTTCAAATCCGTAACTCATGGCAATAAGTTGGACGGCCCTGATATTGATAACGGCCATTCCCGGCAAGTCGCTTCCGAGCATGAGCAACCCGCCAGACCCGCTTGCTCCTCCCTGCGCGAATGAGTAGAGCCTGTGTTTTGCGATATGCTGCCCTGCAATATAATTTAACTGATCAATCGTCAGCAATTTCAAATCAGAAACAGCACCAATATCCGGATAAAAGACACGGGCGGTTTTCAGAATTCGGTCGCGTGCATCCATTTGTATTTGGGAACTTGTGATCATTGCATGCAAATGAAATAACGAAACGTCAAGCTTCTCAAAAAATCGCTTCTTTACTTCCTCCGGCAGCAAGGAAAACCCTTGTTCCAGCCATCGGTCATAAAGGGAAGCAAAATCGGTAGGTTCATAATCCAGCAGATTTTGTTCCCATTCACTAATTTCATTCCATACCTCTTCTTCCCGTGCTGTTAACCCCATTTACATACCTCCCGCCCCGCCATTAGGCAATTTATATCGTCTAGTATATCATAGGTTGAAATTTTCTTAGAAAACCCTGTTGCCTATCGGTGCGAGCTGAAAGGACTATTATTCTAAAAAATTTTATAACCAATCTTCCAATTTTTTAACTTTGTTGGAGGAACAAAAAAAACACTTACTTATCATAAAGTTACATATGACAGTAAGTGTTTTTATTTTTTTGTATCCTGGTTCCCATGCGCAAGTATATCCACGTAGATTTTTTCAAGTTGATCCGCGACATGGTTAAATTGATGGCTCGCTTCAACTCGTTGCCTGCCCTGCTTAGCCATCCTGGCTGCCCAAACCGGTTGTGAGAGAACCTGATCGATGGCTCTTGCAAAGGCTTCCGGCTGGTCATAATCATCGATGATGATCCCATTAACACCATGTTCAATTACTTCTGCATTTCCTCCCCTATTGGTTGTGACAATGGGAATTCCTGCAGCCATCGCTTCATAAAGGACACGTGCAAGCGGTTCATGCCATTGTGAACTGCAAACAAAAATATCTCCCAATAAAAGCATGGATGGAATTTGATCAGCTGGCATGTATCCGGTAAATATCACATGCCCCTTATAACTATCTGACAAATCATGCAGCCTTTTTACATAATCAGTGATGGTATTATCACTAAACCATTTACCGCCAATAATCATAAGAACAGCTTCAGGATATTTATCGATTAGAAACTTAAGAGATTCAATGAGTAAATGTGGACCCTTGGTTTTACTGAGCCTGCCCACAAACAGGATGACTTTCTTATTTTCAACTTGGTACACCTTGCGCATTTCTTGCCGTTTCTTTTCCCGTTCCGAAGATAATGGTGAAGGAAATTTTTCAAGATCAACTCCTGAATAAAGAATATGCACCTTTTCTTCTGTCTGGGGAAACCTAACTGTTACAGTATTTTTTATAAATTTGCTCACGGAGGTAATGGCATCTACTGACTCAATCGCCTTTATACTTTCGCTACGGCTTAATTTTAATTCAGAAAACATATCATTATGCAGGCTAAGCACATATGCACTATCAGGTGCGGCGTTTTTATAATTCATTATATTTGCTGGCCTGTTAAACACGTGTATCATATCGAATTCCCGACACTTTAATTCTTCCGCTACATCCGCTTCATATGTCTCTTTTGGGAACCGAACAAACTCAACCATTTCTGTCACTTCCCGTTCCGGTAAAAAGGGATCGGTAATGGAGAATACAGTTAGCTTGTGGTTCTTCCTAAGAAAGGGAATGATTCCATCTATCATAATTTGGATCGCCCCGCCCTTTACAGCGGGACATGGTAGCTTTTCCGTACATATGAACGCAATGTTCACCTTCATGCCCCCTTCTCATAAGGTATAAATTGTTTTTATATACTCTATTTCCTTTGACAGACCTTCTTGCAGGGTAATCATCGGGTTATAGCCGAGCAAAGCACGTGCGTTGGAAATATCTGCCCAGGTATGCTTTGGTTCCCCGCTTATTTTCGGAAGATAGTTCAGCTTCGCTTTCTTTCTTGTAAGGTGTTCAATAAGCCTAATGACATCGTTTATTGATGCTCTTTCTTTGCCGCCTATATTGATTGTCTGTCCGTCCAAATTTCCCCTGTATATGACCGATGCGATTCCGTCGACGCAATCGCTAATATAGGTAAAATCTCTTGATTGGGTTCCGTCTCCATAAATCGTCAGCGGCTCCCCTTTCAGAACTTGTGCAATGAACCGGTGAAAGGCCATATCTGGACGCTGCCTCGGACCATATACGGTGAAAAACCTTAAGGTGACAACAGGGATGTTATAGCTTATTCGATACACATTGCATAAATGTTCACCTGTTAATTTCGTTATACCATATGGAGAAAGCGGTGATGGCGTTGCATTTTCAGCTACCTTGCCTAGAATATCTCCATAGACTGATGATGTCGAAGCATAAATGAATTTTTCAATTGGCTTATTTTTAGCCGCTTCAAGCAGGAGCTGGGTAGCGACAATATTATTTGTAACATATGGCCCAAATTCTTTTCCCCAGCTTGAACGCACCCCTGGCATGCCGGCCAGGTGGTAAACAATATCCTGTTCTTGGAGCATTCTGTCTAAGTCAACTGTCAGTAAATCCGCTTGCTTGAATGTAAATCTCGGGTGGACAGCCAAAGCGGCAAGATTTTGTTTTTTAAGAGTCTCGGATGTCGGTCCAATAAATGTATCTACACCGGTCACTTCATTATTAGGATCCATTAAAAGCTTCTCGCAAAGATGCGAGCCTATAAACCCGGCCGCGCCTGTAACAAGTATCTTCATGGTCTTGCAACTCCAATGTACTTCAAGCCTTCTTGGCGGACGCTCCCCGGATCGACACAGTTACGGGCATCTACTATGCAATCGCCCCTCATCAGGCTTTTCACTTGTTTCCAATCGAGCTGTTTAAAGTCATCCCAATCTGTAGCGATCACCACGCAATCTGCCTCCATGATCGCCTTCTCGACTTGAGCATGCTGAATGGCAGTTTGTCTCGCATCGATAGGCAGATGAGCTTTCGGATCATAAGCATTGACGTTGCATCCCATTTCACCAAGCCTTTGAATTAAGGAAACAGCAGGAGAATACCTTGTATCATCCGTATTCGGTTTGAAAGAGAAACCTAGAACCGATATATTTTTTCCAGTCAAATCGCCAAAAAGCACGGATAGCTTCTCGATGTATAGATCTATCTGTGTCCCATTTACTGATTGGACAGCCTGTAAAATAAGTGGGGTTACATGTTTATCCAGGGCACTATGTTCCAGGGCACGAACATCTTTAGGAAAACAGGAACCGCCATATCCTATGCCTGCGGAAAGAAAATGAGGACCGATTCTTGGATCAGTACCAATTCCCTTTGCTATATCTTCAATATTCACCCCTTGTTTATCGCAAATTCTAGCAATCTCATTAATAAATGAAATCTTGGTTGCCAAGAACGCATTAGATGCATACTTGATCATCTCGGCTCCTGTTAAGCTTGTTACAATATAGGGGGATTTTATTTTTTGATAGATATTTTTAAGGATCGGCAAAGATTGATCATCTTCTTCCATCTTTCCTACAACAATTTTATCAGGATGGGTCATGTCGTAAATCGCTGATCCCTCTCTTAGAAACTCCGGATTCGAAACGACATGAAATAATTCCTGACTCAATCCTTTATCTATTAACTTATTAACAATTATTTCATTTGTCCCTGGTGGCACCGTACTTTTCGTAATGATGGTCTTGTAAGAATCGATTGCCTTAGCCAAATCATCTACAACAGAAAAGACATATGATAAATCTGTCCTGCCATCCGGCAATGACGGGGTCCCAACGGCAATAAATATAACGGAAGCTGTTTTGATATGTTCTGCTATGGATGAACTGAAAATTAAATTCCTTTCATTTTTTCTTATTAATTCAGATAATCCAGGTTCAAAGATTGGCATTTTCCCTTGTTTTAGCTGTTTTATCTTTTCTTCGTCTGTATCGATACAATAAAGGGAATGCCCAAGATCAGCCAGGACCGCTGCAGAAGTCAATCCGACATAGCCCGCGCCAATCACACAGATCTCCATATCTATTTCCTCCCCATGTACTTAGAGATTTTACATTATATTAGGGATAATACGGAGTGGCAGGGCGTCCGCCCTTATTTCTTAAAAACAGTTGGGGAGATATAGCATCACATACACGAGCGCTTAATTATAAGAATAAAAAAAGAGGCTGACTCATTAGGAGTCCGACCCTATAAAAACTACCATATTGGGAGATTTGTTTAGATCCCCACGAGCATTATGGAGTCTCGCCTTCTCTAACAGAGTCAGCCACCCGTTTTATTCATCATCTTCGGAAACACCCTTGGGAAGGGTCGATAACACCTTAAGAGCAGTGGCTTCATCAGTATTTTCGAGAGCAGCTTCTTGAGACTCCACTGGCAAATCCAATGAAACAATTTTTCCTAAAGGTATTGGAAGTATGAAGCTTTTAAACTCATAGAATTGGTCAATTAAGAAATAGCCAACTTTTTTATCCGGATGGTATTTTTTTAATATCGCATTGTAAAAAGTCTTTTTTCCTGTATGGACATTCACTTCAGAACCTGGCGTAAGGTTGAGCAAAACGTCATGGTAATATTCCTGTTTTTCCATGGTCTTCTTAGCCCCTTTCAAATAGGTATTAACATATGGTCTGCAGTCCAGTATATGCAAAGTGTTTCGCTACTGCTTGGACGTTCACCTATTTCCGGGACGGCAAATCCCCAATGATTAAGTCATAATGGAAATTTTCAATATGGATTCACCGATTGATAGACCTTTGTTAAGGCGAAAATGGGAGCGAAATTAAGGCCTGCAGAAATGTGATTCACATAGGAAAAGCACAGGTTGTGGGTTGGTCATACATTGTCACCAGATGCCTTTAGCCGGCAATCTGACGTTTTTTGGTTAATGCCTGCAGTACATGAGCATTCCGACCTTTAATCACAACAGCTCCTGTTTTACATATAAAAAATCCCCCATGGAACGCTGCTGTTCCAATGAGGGATATACAATCTATTATATCTTTGCAAAACGTACAACATCACGAGCTATCATTACTTCTTCATCTGTAGGAATAACCATGACTTTTACTGGTGAGTGAGGATAGCTGATAAATGTTTCTTCTCCACGTGTCTTGTTTAAGGATGGATCCCAGTATACTCCCATGAATTCCAAGCCGCGAAGTACTCGCGCACGGACAGCTTCACTGTTTTCTCCAATTCCTGCGGTAAATATAATCGCATCTATACCGCTCATTCTGGCAGCATATGATCCAATATACTTATGGATTCTATTCGCGAACACGTCCAGAGCCAATTCAGCCCGCTTATTTCCCTTTTCGGCTTCCGTTTGAATATCTCTAAGATCACTTGAGAAACCAGAAATTGCAAGCATACCGCTTTTCTTGTTTAGGACATCAAGGACCTCATCAGCCGTTTTACCTGTCTTCTCCATGATATATGGGATTAACGCCGGGTCGATATTCCCTGACCTCGTTCCCATGGTGACACCTGCGAGAGGAGTGAAGCCCATTGAGGTATCAATGGATTTTCCGCCCTCAATCGCTGCAATACTTGCACCATTCCCAAGATGGCAAGAGAGCAAACGAAGCTGTTCAAGCGGCCGTCCCAGCATTTCTGCTGCCCTTTGGGAAACGTATTTATGAGAGGTTCCATGGAAACCGTACTTTCTGATGCCGTACTTTTCGTAATACTCATATGGCAAGCTATATAAATAAGAGGAAGCTGGCATTGTCTGGTGGAAGGCTGTATCAAAAACCGCCACTGCCGGAATATTTGGCAGGATTTCCTGAAATGCTTTAATCCCTGTCAAATTTGCTGGATTATGCAACGGAGCAAGATCAGAAAGCTCTTCGATAGCCCTCACGGTTTCTTCCGTTATTATTGCAGAATCATTGAACTTTTCCCCACCGTGCACTACCCGGTGTCCTACTCCATTTATTTCGTCATAGGAATGAATGATTTCATGCTTAATTAACTTTTCCAATAGCATTTTTACCGCTACAGCATGATTCGGTATATCGGTTGTTTCAGTGATCTTTTCACCGTCAACAGTGATGGTAAAAATCGCATCATGTAAACCGATCCGTTCCACAAGCCCTTTCGTGATGACTTCCTCGTTCGGCATTTCAAATAATTGAAATTTCAAAGAGGAGCTGCCTGCGTTGATGGCAATAATCTTTGACATATTTCTGCTCCTTTTCATTATGCTAAGGATAAATTATTAGTAAAGTTCAGTTGTTAGCATAAAATGTCGTAACAATTTTACATTTAATCATTGAATATCATGCTTTTCAAGCACTATATATGCCTGTTTGCGCTTACATGTAAAATAGAATGAATTCAAATTTTTTCGATAATATGAATATAAAAGCTAATGACAAAAAGGTCATTAGCTTTTATGAAGAAGATTAGTACTTTTCCTGCTGAAACCAGTCATCAATCTTGCCCATCACCGATTTGGTCGCAGGCGCATCGGAAAGCTTGGGCAGGTTCACCAACAAAGCATTTTTCGGTGCTTGGATGCCCTCTTTTTTCTTCTGGATGATTAATATACTCTTGGCAGCGGCCTCACTTTTAAACATCGATAAAGGTAACTGCACCATACCTTGTATATGGGTATATTGTTTCAAGTAAGCATTTAGCTTAGGTGCTTCTTCTGAGAGAAATATCCCGTTTGGGACGATAAAAAATAAATATGCCCCGTCCTTTACATGCTTGACGCTTTGCTCAATAAATAAGTGATGGGAATAGGAATGTCCACTTTCTGCAGCCAGTTCATAATCTGCGGCCCTTACATCATTTGGATAATACCCGACAGGCAGATCGCTTACCGCGATGTCAGCCGGATCAATAAACAGCGGCTCAAGGCTGTCCTGAGTAAAGAATTGGACGAAGTGCTCCTGAAGATTCGCACTGGAATAGGCCAGCCTAATTAATGTTTCATCAATGTCCACACCATATCCAGAAATCTTTTTGCCCGATAAATAATTCATAATGGTAAAAAGAAGATTCCCTGTTCCGACAGCTGGATCAATTATGGATAATTCCTGTTTATTATGTGTAAATTTGCCGATTAAATAGCTTACAAACATTCCCACTGCATCAGGTGTCATCTGATGGTTAGGCTGAATGTTTTCTTGCATCCCTTTTAATATCGCGAGCTGGTATGCTTTCCGAATCTCTTCTTTCGAATAATTTTGGCCGGAAAAGCTATGGTAAATTTTCGAAAGTCTTTTCCGCGAAAGTTCGCTAACCTCCTCCTGAATGACCTGGCCGTGAAAAAAGTTTTCTCCCGTTTCACCAAGTGCATCTAAATAGGTACATGACAATTCTTCTTGAAGAATTTGTGCTGTTTTATTAAAATTCTCAAATAAATCTTCGATTGGGGTAAAATTCACTTCTAACTTCCTCCTGTTATAATCTTTTCTTATTTTATCCGTCGAACTACCTTGACACAAGTTATGGGATTGTGAGACGCGGTAAATGAACTGAGATTTACTAAAATAAAATAAAAATGATGAAGGGCTGGGCTAAAAAAAGCCGCTTACGCAAATAATTCACGTAAGCGGCCAAACCTTTGTAAAAAATGGGGATTACTTCGCAGCTTTTGCAGCTTCGATTGCTGCCTCGTAGTTTGGATGATTTGTCCCTTCGCTGACATACTCCGCATAAACGACTTTATCGCTGGAATCTATAACAAAAACGGAACGCGCCAATAAACGAAGCTCTTTTATAACAACACCATAGGCTTCACCAAACGACAAATCACGGTGGTCAGAGAGCACCTGGACATTGTCAAGGCCGCTTGCCGCACACCAGCGTTTCTGCGCAAATGGCAGGTCGACACTGATCGTTAATACTTGCACATTATCGATTTTGGATGCGTCTTCGTTAAACCTTCTTGTTTGTGCATCGCATACACCAGTATCGATGGAAGGCACAACGCTGATAATTCTGACAGTCCCCTTGCTATCGCTTAATTTCACTTCGGAAAGATCATTCGCTAGTACCGTGAAATCTGGAGCCTGATCTCCTGCTTTTACCTCGCTGCCTACCAATGTAACAGGATTATTTTTAAATGTTACAGATGCCATGGTAAATTTCCTCCTTTAAATCAATGAATATGTACAGTGTTAATGATATGGCCTCGGGGAATTCTTTGCAATGATTTTCCTGTACAGCTAACGTAAAAAAGGGGAGAATATCCCCCCCATGCGTTTTGTAATCTCCTTTAAATATCAAAATCCTGGGAATAGCTGCTTCTTCCTGATTTCTGGCGATTCTTTTGTTGTTTCTGATTATCCTGATTTTTATTTTCTTGCTCTTGCTTTTGGTTTCCATTTCCGGAGAGCATATTCTGTATCTTATCAACGAGTGAAGGTGCTGTATCGATTATTTTTTCAAGCAGATGTGTCCCTTGTTCCAGATGTAGCAGCTTCACGCCTTGTGAGCTGACAATCAAGAAAGCTATGGGTGTTATGGATACACCACCCCCGCTCCCCCCTCCAAAAGGCTGCTTATCCTGTGAACCTCCCCCAGAGCCACCGCTGTCCAGGATAAACTCACTTCCACCGGCTGCAAAACCAAACCCTACCTTCGAAACTGTTAAGATGACACTTCCATCAGGAGTTTCTACGGGATCGCCTATGATTGTGTTAACATCAACCATCTCCTTCAGATTTTCCATTGCTGCGGTCATTAAGCCTTCAATTGGATGGTCCGCCATCTGTTCATTCCTCCACTCTATATCGATTGTTCTTCTGACCTCTTATATTCGTTTGTATTAGTTTTTATATTTTGCGTATTCAAATAACGCAAAAGTTTTATTGCTGCTAATATAGCTTCTCCGATACGAAGCTGGAATATACAAGTGATAGAGGTAGAAAACACAGCCCGAGCGAAATCAGGGGTCACGGAAAAGATGGGCTGTCTCTTAAATAGCAGAAATTCATAGAGCATACCGATTATTGCTCCCTTTACAGCCAGGAATCCCCCTGCCATTGTTCCTGTATAGCTGGCATCGCCTGCCCCTGCTAAACTATGCCATTCAAGCTTTCTTACTTTCACCTTATGTATAATTTTCTTTAATGGCCGAGAGAAAGCTGAGACCTGGTTAATCAATTGTCCCGGTTGATGCAAACCATTTATAGCCTCCTCCAGGAAGTTGGCCTTGTTGGATGCCTTTTCTAGATCATTTTTTGAACCGAAAGAACCGGTATCCGTTCTCTTGGAAGGATTCCTGTTTTTTTTATTGGATGGTACATTCATCGTGTATTGTAATATCCCGAACCCTGCCCGGAATTGTATATAGAACACATCGGGGTCTGGTGGCTGATGATGGTAATGTACGATTATTTTCATCCTTGTGAACATAAGTAAAAGAATCAGTGCAAGAACAATTCCTATTATCCCTAAAGCCCATACCATAAACGCCCACACCTTTCCAAAAACCATTATCGGCCTTTGGAAAAAAAATAAACCTGCTGATCCAAGTCAGCAGGAGATGATCCTATCTTTTATCCAATATAACGGAAGTATCTGCAAAAATGTCATGAAGGCCCTGCTTTTTCGGTAGCCACCCCACAATAATGTAGCCTATGATGATGGTCTTCGAAATGAACCTGCCGATGAACTCTCTGAATAGCACCGTTCCCCATGAAAGTTTTTCTTCCTTTAGGCTGATCACTTTTAATCCAAAGATCATTTTTCCCAATGTTTGGCCAGCATATTTTGTCATCAACGTGAAGTACAGGTAAAAAATGATGGCAGTAGATAAGTTTTCTGCCGAGAACCAGCCATTTTCCGATACATCCAATGCTGTAAAAATTGGATGCACTATGATTCGATTGATGCTGCCGATAATAATTAAATCAGCCAAATATGCCCAAAACCTCATCCAAAACCCCGCAAATGGCGGTACCTTATCTATATCGGAGGTAACCTGGTGAGTTTGCCCCCTTATTTCTGAAGCTGAGGAACCTGCTGTATCGCCCTCGAAATGATCTATAGAAGTATCACTATTGGCGACGCTGCTAGCCCAATTGTCCTGCGTTATTTCATTACGTTCATTCATTTCTCCATCCCCCTATTCCGCATACAAATACATAAGGCGTGGAGAATTTGGCTGCGAAAGCAATTTAAGTAGGCCTGCTGTTTCCAGGTCTTTTCCCATAAGCTTCTGTGCACTCACTCCCAACAGAGAACCGAAGCCCATTGCATCTGTATATCGCACCACCTGAGCGTTTGGACTGTTTATTTCTTTCTTCATTGCATCTGTTACATCTTCGAGGTGGCCGAATTCATCTATTAGATTTGCTTCTTTAGCCTGGCGCCCATCGTATATTCTTCCATCAGCTAACTTCCTGACCTTGTCTTCCGGCATATTCCGCCCGTCGGCAATGATTTTTACAAATTGATCATAAGAATTGTTGATCATCGATTGCAGGATTTTTCGTTCTTCCGCTGTCATTTCCCTATTTGGGCTCATAATATCTTTATATGGCCCGCTTTTAATCGTAACAAACTCAACCCCATATTTCTTCGCGAGTTCCTCATAGTTATATCCCTGCATGATGACTCCCAGTGACCCAGTTATCGTTTCGGGGCTTGCAAAGATTTTATCGGCAGGTGCTGATATATAGTAGCCTCCTGATGCAGCCATGGAACCCATGGAGATGAAGACCGTTTTTTTCGTATCTTTTTGGATTTCCTTTATCTTGTCATGTATTTCAGCGCTTTCAACCACTCCGCCACCTGGGGAGTTGACATGGAGGACAATCCCTTTGATACTCCGGTCATCTTTCGCCATTTGCAGCTTGTCCATGAAAGCGCGGTGGTCATAGCCGCCGGCACCCATAATAGGATTTGTTTCCCCAGTATCCTGAATCACTCCATCCACATCAAAAACGGCTATTTTATTAAGTTCATCCTCGCCTTCCATTACCTCTTCCATAAATTCCTGGTCAGAAGCAAACATCTCGTTCAAAAGTTCATCTGTATCGGCAAAGAAAAGTGATGTGGCGATACTAGTGCCAATCGACACAAAAAATAACACCACCGCAATTCCAAGCGCAGCCCACCGTTTCCCGTTCATAATTGTTCCTCCTCAAGCTTCAAACATTACGAATATTATCACGTTTACGTTTTCAAAATGTTTCCATACCATGATACACTAATAGCACATTTCAGTATTGTACCAAAGTATTCAGTTAATGGAAAAGAATACACTTTTTCAGAATGAGGAGAGATAATGACCAATCGCAAAAATATTTATTTCTTCTACCCGGAAGATACATCGGCTTGGATAATGAAGCAATGAGCATTAGCCATGTTGAAAAATAAGAGTATCCTTAAGTGGAAAACAAATCAAAACTATTAAATTGCGCGACCATTCCTTCTGGGAAAAGTCAGGAGAACATTTTTATAGAGGCAGATTAGAAGACCTTTTGGATTTCTTTGTATTCCTAGTACATCCCCTTATTCGTTGAAGCTATACTTTCTATTATTTTAAAAAAGAGGAACAGCATGAGCCGTTCCTCTGTCTCGTTAATTATTATGCTCCTATTTTCAGCAGGTTTTTCATCCTTTGTACACCGGCTGTTCCCCATTTCGTCATGGAGAGGGAGTAGATGGTAAGAGCGCTCCAAATAAAGATGAAAGCCAGCAGATGGGTTTTCGTAAAAGTTTCATGATACAAGAAAACCCCTAGGATTAAAGTGATGGTTGGAGCGATATATTGCAGGAATCCCAACATTGATAACGGAACCTTCTGCGCTCCTTTAGCAAAATATAAGAGAGGAAGCGCAGTGGCAATTCCACCGCCCATTAACAGCAGGGCTGTATCGGCAGAAACGAAGAATTCCGAATGGGCTGTAAAAAGCAGATAGATCCAATAGCCGATGGCAAGCGGCGTTACCATCATCGTTTCAAGTGTCAACCCGATGGCGGCGTCCGCATTGATAAGCTTTTTGACCAATCCATAAAGCCCAAAAGTTATCGCCAACAGCAGCGAAACCCACGGTATTTGTCCGAAATGTATCCCCAAAATTAAAACGCCTACGGCTGCCAAGGCAAATGATAAAACTTGCGCGCCGCTCAATTTTTCTTTTAGCACAATGACTCCCAAAAGGACACTGACAAGGGGATTAATATAATACCCAAGGCTTGTTTGAAGGATATGCCCTGAATTTACGGCCCAAATAAAGATGCCCCAGTTGGCACTAACCAAGAGCGAGGCGCCAAGCAACGCGAAAAGCTTCTTCCGATTGCCTGCAATCTCCCTTACGTAGGAAACAAAACCTTTCCATTGTTTCGTCGCGACCAATAGTCCAATCATGAAGACAAAAGACCATAGTACCCGGTGAGCAAGTATTTCATATGCCTGTACATCCTGGAGCAATTTCCAATATATTGGAATAATTCCCCAAATAAAATAAGAAAGAGCGGCATAAAACACTCCTTCATTTTCATTTCTAAGCTTCACTTGTTCCACACTCCCCATTATGCCGCATGCGGGCATTAAGAACTCCAACTATGGAAGTTTACTTTTATTTCTAAACTCGAAATAAATTCTATTATAATGGGAGGTAGACAAGAATTCTATAGTTTTTTTATTAGAATTGCATTTCCTTCTTCTTGATAGACAATTTTATCATCAATGACCGTCATTAGCGCCCTAGTTTGTACTAGTGTTGCAGGATTGATATTAAAAATATTTCGATCAACAATAGTGAAATCCGCGTCAAAACCTTTTCTGATTTGTCCCCTTATATTCTCGCAGCCATTTGCAAATGCGCTTCCTTTTGTATAAAGCGAGACTGCCTCATAGATAGATAAGCACTCTTCCTGTCCATAAATGGTTCGGCATGCGCCGCCTGGCTTCATCCTTGTTACAGCAGTTTGGATGCCCCAGAAAGGATGTAAAGGTTCAATCGGCGCATCAGAGCCTCCAGCGCATATAATCCCCTTTTTACTATATGTTTTCCAGGCGTAGGAGAATTTCAGAAGTTCTTCCTCTACCTTCTCGTTGACCCATGGAAAATCGGATGCAACAAACCCTGGCTGAATATCGAATATAACCGGTAGGGACGCTGCACGGTCCAATAAATCCTCCCTTACAATCTGGGCGTGGATTAACCGATCCCTAAGCCCTCTTTTCGGGGGGATTTTTTCGATTGCATCAAGGACATTGGCAAAGGCAAGATCTCCTATGGCATGGACGGCAACTGGCATGTCAATGCTTCTTGCATTTTTAACAAGGCCTTCCAATTCCTCCTGGGAAAAAATCGCGACTCCCTGTGTTTCAGGATTGTCTTTATACGGCCGGCTCAATAGTGCGGTGTTCCCTCCAAGTGACCCATCCGCAAATATCTTCATGGCATCAAACGTAATATACGATGTTCCTTCCCCATAAATATGGTGGTCTTGCTGCATATCATCCACTGCCTCATGATGCACAAGGAGGCTGGCACGAAAAGCCATGCCGCCTTTTTCAATCACAGAGACGAAAGCGTCATATGTAGGACGGAAACCGTTGTAGTAATTTAAATCTTCAGTATGGCAGCCGGTTATGCCGAGGCGGTAACAATCCTTTATAGCCGTGCGAAGCGCCTCTTCTACGTAGGCCTCGGAAATCCCCGGTATGCTTGCAGTAATAAGTTCCATCGCCGGTTTTTCTTTAAAGATTCCGTTGAGCCTGCCGTCTTGATATCGACCGATTACCCCGCCCGCTGGTTCATGTATGCTGTTATTAATCCCTGTTTCCGACAATGTACGAGAATTCACCGACATGGCATGCCGACAGATCCTCTTTAAAACAAGCGGATGATCGGTTGAAATACGGTCAAGATCATCGAGTAAAATTAAATCGGGACTTGTCCATTCATTTTCATTCCATCCTTCAGCTATAATCCAATCACCTTTTGGTGTGGTTTGGCATTTTTGCGCGACAGCCTGAATAACTTCCTCTCTGCTCTTGAATACTGACAAATCCAGCCTCAATAATCGTTCCCCATGCCCGACAAGATGCATATGGCTATCAACCAGCCCGGGGATCATCGTATTCCCTTGCAAGTCTATCTCTCTCGTTATCTTTGAAAGATAAATCTCCTTAAGGTATTCAAAAGTACCTGCTTCAATAATCTTGCCTTCATCCGTAAAAACGGCCTCGACCGTTTTATTTTCCTGTTCCAAAGTATAGATAAGCCCATTATGCCAAATGGTTCCCATTCCATGCACTCCGTTTCTCAAGTTTGGATTAGTCAAAACAATTCATGAGAAATTTTCACTCTAATAAAATAGCAGCCGCACATGAGTGAAGCTGCAGAAGAAAATGGTTCTTTCATAGACCGCTGTATATTAATCCAAGCTTTCTATCGCTTGCTTTACATTAGCATATGTATCAATATGAGAAAAATCAAATCCCTGCGCAACAACTTTTTGAGCTAACTCCGGACGCAGTCCGGTAATAATAACCTTTATACCCAATAAACGAAAAATACTATTGATATTAAAAATTTGGCTGGCTACCTCATCATCGATTGTAATGAGACCGGAAAAATCTATAATAATACACTCTATTCCCTGGTTTGCCACCTTCGCAACTGCCTTTTCAATTAAAGCCTGCGCCCGATCAAAGCCGAAGGAGCCAATTAACGGCAATACCGCAATCCCAGCCTGAATGGGAACAACAGGGGCTGATAGTTCATTTACCTCTTCCTGGGCCTGCTTTATGATCTTATCAGTGAACCGTTCAAAAGCTACAATCGTCTCATAAATGCTGATATCTAGCAGGTAGTTTATTCGCATATTGATGATCAGGATATCCTCTGCAGATAATCCGTGATCCATACTGATACTCGCAAAGCGTTCTATAAACACTTGTCTGGTGGCAGGGTAACGTATAATGATTCCTGAAATCTTGCCCTTTAAAATGGCTTCCTGTTCTCCATTTTTCCTACTCCATTCAATAAGGCCGTCTGGAACCTCATTTTTTACGGAAACGATCGAGTGGCTGAGAAAGCCCAAAAATTCGAAATAAACCTCTTTGGCTTGATTTATTTCCCCTTCTAAAACCGGGAAATCAAACCGTTGGACAATTTTTTCAACCAATTCATCTGCAAGCGGTTTAGCGTGCTCTTTAAGATAGTCAGCAACTTTTTCAATCGAATTCACTATAGTTACCCTCGCTTTAAATTTTATGAAGCCGATTAGGGCTCCTTGTACTACTATACCTAAAGCATACACCCAATATCAATTTACGTGCCGCATCGAGCATGGGAGGCATGTTCAGATTGACAAGTCACATGTGCAAGCGGCATAAAAAAGCACATCACCAGCTAAAAGGCTAGTGCTGCGCTCTTCAATCAGGAATTGTTCAGCAAGCGAAGCTCCTGATTTCGCAATTCAACCCGGCGTATTTTCCCCGAGGTGGTCTTAGGGAGGTCTGTTACAAATTCAATTTTCCTTGGATACTTATACGGCGCGGTTAATCCCTTTACATGGTCTTGCAGTTGTTTTATCAGATCAGGGACCTCGGGATTAATGCCTTCCCGGAGCACAACAAATGCTTTAACAATATTGCCCCGAACGGGATCCGGACTTGCCACAACGGCACACTCTTTAACGGAGGGATGCTTCACAAGTGCATCCTCCACTTCAAATGGTCCTATCGTATACCCAGAACTGATAATAATATCATCGCTTCTCCCCTCGAACCAAAAATAACCGTCTACATCCTTTTTCGCTTTATCTCCGGTAATATAATATTCTCCCCGGAACTGCATGGCAGTACGCTCAGGGTCTTTAAAATAGTGCTTAAACAATGCAGGTGTATCTACATGAACCGCTATATCGCCTACCTCACCGGGCTTGCAAACCACACCGGCTTCGTTAATTATTTCAACCCTGTTTCCTGGTGTTGGCTTACCCATAGAACCAGGCTTTATTTCCATTCCTTTGGCCACACCTACAAGCAAGGTGTTTTCCGTTTGGCCATATCCATCACGGACCTCAAGATGAAAGTGTTTCCGGAAGGTATCGATAACTTCCCTATTTAACGGTTCTCCTGCAGAAACAGCGCTATGGAGGGCAGGGAAGCTATATTCAGCCAAATTGTCAACCTTGGCCATCAATCTGTATTCTGTCGGGGTACAACACAGCACGTTTACTTTATGCTTCCTGATCAGTTGAAGATATTTCTGCGGCTCAAACTTCCCATTGTACACAAGCCCTATTGCTCCAGAGCCAAGAACAGATAAAAACGGACTCCAAATCCACTTTTGCCAGCCAGGGCCTGCTGTTGCCCACACTATATCCCCCTCACGGATCCCAAGCCAGTGTTCTGCAGCGGTACGAAGATGGGCAAAGGCCCATCCATGCGTATGGACTACACCTTTAGGATTTCCGGTTGTACCCGATGTATAGGAAAGAAACGCAGTATCACCGCTTTTGGTATCTGCCAACTCGAGAACGCCTGAAGCACCTTTCATTTCGGAATCCAAATCCCGCCAGCCGTGAACCTGCTTTCCAACTGAGAATTTAATTACACTCTCTGCCTCTTTTACTTCATTAATCTGTTCTGTATATAAATGGTAGATGATGATTCCTTTTACTTCGCCATGGTTTAGTCTGTACTGAATATCCTTTGACCGAAGCATTTCCGAGCTTGGGATGACTACCATCCCGACCTTCAACGCTGCTATATATACCGCGTAAGTTTCAATTAGCCGGGGAATGATCACTAACACTCTGTCCCCTTTTTGGAGACCGGCCTGCAAGAAAGCGTTACCAATTTTATTCACACTTGCCATGAGATCCGAATATGTAATTTCTTTTCGATCACCTGATTCATTTTCCCATTGCAATGCTAACCTTTGCGGATTTTGTGCAAAATGTTCGATCTCACTTACAAGATTGTACTTCTCCGGAGCCAGCAAATCCAGGCCATTCATATTGTGTCCCCCTTTTATTTACTTACTCACTTTCCTTGGTTTAATTATATGAAATTTTCAATATTTTATCTATTGGCAATATTATGATAACAAAAAAATAGAAGCGAGGAATTCGCTTCTAAGTAGATGCATTGATTTAAAAAAGATCTTCCATTTCAATGCCATCAGGGTTTTTCTTCTGATTGTCTATTATAAGTGTTTCAACTTTATTGACAGCATCGTTCACCAATTCTTCGAAATCGACAAAGCTTTCATAAAAATTCACCTTGTCTCGGCGTGGCCTCGTTTTCGGCGTTGCCGGAGTAAACACAGTACAACAATCCTCATATGGCCTGTTTGATATTTCAAGGGTATCGTAACCTTTTGCCAATTCAATAATTTCTAGCTTGTCCATCGTGATTAAAGGCCGCAAAATGGGTGTATTGGTTACTTCATTAATAGCGTACATGCTATATAATGTCTGGCTGGCAACCTGTCCGAGACTTTCTCCTGTAACAATTGCCATTGCTTGTTGCTGCTCCCTGATTTTGTCTGCAATCTTCAGCATCATCCGGCGTGTCGTCGTCATGGTATAGTTTTCCGGGATTTGCTTTTGGATAAGAAGCTGAATGTCTGTAAAAGGCACAATATGAAGCTTCACTTTTCCGCTCACTTCAGCCAGTTTACCTGCCAGGTCAACGGCCTTCTGCCTGGATCGTTCACTAGTGAAGGGAGGGCTGAAGAAATGAATGCATTCAATCTCCAGGCCGCGCTTCATAGATAAAAAGCCTGCAACCGGGCTGTCTATCCCGCCGGATAACATCAGCACTGCCTTGCCGCTTGAACCAAGTGGCAGACCTCCAGCACCAGGTATGATTTCACCCGTTAAATAAACGGCTTCCGTTCTGACTTCCACCCTAAGGTTAAAATCAGGATTCTTTACATCGACCGTTACTCCTTCTGTATGTTTCAATAGGTGTCCGCCCAGGATATGGTTTAACTCATCCGTAGTGTATGGAAAATTTTTATCGGCCCTTTTAGCCGTAATCTTAAACGTGGCAGTCTGCCCGGAAAGCTGGTTGTAATAGAATAGAGCTGCGTTTTTTATTGCCTCTATGTCCCTTTCAACCTTTAATGCAGGACTAAGGGACTGGATTCCAAAAACGCTTTTCAAACGGTTTATGATTTCCTTATGATCTTCCCCATTCAAAAGAATGTACATCCTGTCCCGGCTTGCAGAAAGCTTGGCATTTTCATATTCTTCAAGCACCCGTCTAATATTGGCTTTTAGTTTATCTACAAACCCTTTACGATTCCTTTTTTTCGTGGATATCTCTCCGTAACGGATGATAATATGATCAAATTCCATTATTGTTACCTCATTACTTTTTGTAAATTTTTCACTGTATTGTGTATTACTTCAATTGCCCTTTTTGCTTCATGCGGTTCATTTTCATAGGATAGGCTAATCCTGATGATGCTTTCTGCCCTTTTCTCGCTGCCGAACATCTCCATCACCGTTCGGCTTGGCGATTTTTTCTTGGAGGAACAAGCACTTGTCGTGGACACGAATATATCGTCTTCCTCCAAAGCATGAACGAAAACCTCCGATTTAAGCCCGGGAACCGAAAAATTTAAAATGTGTGGCGCTCCATCCCTTGGGCTATTGACTTCGATTCCTTCAATAGCCCGAAGCCCTTCCAACAATATCTTCCTGATGGTTTTCATCCTGTCCATTCCCGTCCTTTGATGTTCCATCGTGATTCTCAGGGCCTTAGCAAGGGCAACAGCTCCCGCTACATTTTCCGTGCCGCTCCTTTTTTTGGACTCCTGGCTGCCGCCTGAAAACAAAGGGGAAATATTGGTGCCATCCTTGATGAATAACACACCTGTTCCTTTCAGCCCATGGAATTTATGCCCTGATATTGTACACAAATCGATTCCAGATTTCTTTATATCAAGAGGCACCTTGCCCACGCCTTGTACATGATCGACATGATAAAGGATGTTTGGGAATGTGGAGAGAATTTTACCTATTTTCTCAATCGGCTGGATGGTTCCTGTTTCGTTATTGACATGCATAACAGAAACCAAAATGGTATCTTTCCTTATTGCCTTTTTTAATTCTTCGATATCAATTTGGCCGATCGTATCCACTGGGAGATAGGTTATTTCGAAACCGTGATTCTTTAAATAATGACATGCATCAAAAACGGAAGCATGTTCAATAGCGGTTGTGATGATATGCTTCCCTTTTCCAGAATTGGCTAGTGCCGCCCCTTTTATGGCCAGATTATTGCCTTCTGTCCCTCCAGAGGTGAAATATACTTCAGAACTCCTGATATTCAACAGCCCGGCGATTTGATCCCTTGCCTTTGCCAGCAATTTCTCGGCTTGGGCGCCAATTCCATGCAATGATGACGGATTCCCAAAAAAATTAGTCGAAACTTTAACGAAGGACTCAATGACCTCCGGATATGGTTTGGTAGTAGCACTGTTATCAAAATAGATCATGCTTGTCACCTTCTATTGTTTTTCTCCAATATTCAACTTCTAATATTAACATACTTTAGGCTACACCATATCATACAAGCTTTGGGTCATCCGATAAATAAAACCGGAACAAAAACAGAGAACCGGCGAATGGACCGGTTCTCTAGATTAGATATTTAAGAAAGAACTTCTTCAACATTAGCTTCTATTCTCTTAAGGCTTCCTGGATCGACTTTCTCGATGGCCGCGGCAGCTAGCTCCAAGGCTCCCTCATACTGAAAATTCCTAAATTTCTCTTCTGCTTCCCATAGGGTTTCTGCAACCTGCGGATACCGGCTTCGGTACCGATTGCCGTACTGTATGACCCTCTCTGCCAGTAACATTTGCTCAATCAGTTGCCTTGTACGGTCATGAAGCTCGTTTATGGTAGACACAGCCTTTTCCAGATAAATATGGACAGATGCCATATCAAGCGGCTTTTCCTCCAATTTTGCCTGAACATCATTGAGGCTTTCGTCTGCTTCCAAAATATAAGATCTATATTGCTCAGGCAGGCCGGGCAAATTGCTTTTGGATATTAATCTGCTGGTATCTGCCATCTTCTTAATGAGTTCTTTTAAAGTATCCCGCGCTTCCATTTCATCCTTGCGTAAAGCTTGAAGTTTTCCAGAAAAAAGCACTTGTTCTTCTTTAACGGCCTTGATTTGGACCTCCACTTCCTGCATCTCTTCACTCAACGAGGAGTGAGATCCTTCATTTTCCTCCAGCTTCAAGCGCAGGAGACTATACCGTTTAGTGATCTGGGCTATTTGTTTATCGAGCTTACGTTGTGCGTCCAGCTCGCTTTCTGTTAATTGATAGCTGTGCTGAACAATCGCTGTTTCTGCCTTTAACTTGTCATTTTCATATTCAAGGCCCATGATATCTTCCGTCAACAGATCCTGGTTTTTCTGGATATACTGTTTGGAGAATACCTCTTTTTCAAGAAGCTCATACAGCACATTTACACTCTCAGTTATTTCCTGGACACCTTGTTCAACCTCTTCAGTCTCTGCCTTTTCCAGGTGCTCCGCATACACGGCAAGATCCCTTTCCAGCCTGCTTACTTCCTTTTCAAACTGGATATGGTCAAGCTCATATCCCTGCGCAAGCATCTCTTTATATCCTTCCTTCAGTTCCTCCAACTGCGACGGAAGGGATGACTGGCATTCAAGCAAAAGCTGTGGTACCCGTTCCATCTTGGTGCTGATGAGTGTCAATCTGGCTTTAATAGATAACACATGTTCCCTGGCATTCAGATAGTTCCCGTTTTCTGTGGCACTATCATACTGCTGCAGAATCTCCAGTACCTCATCCAGCCCCGTCTCCAATTTCGAGGCCGCTTTTCCATAGCTATGGCGGTGGGTTAATAGCGATTTCTTCAAAGAACGATATAAACCCTTTAATTCTTCGATTTCAAGCCTGTTCTTTTCTTCGCTTCCGACCAGCTCATTCAGCTCTGTAAGAATGTTTTTGATGGTATCTTCGATTTCCTTTAATTTAGAAGCTATTTTTCTCTGGACTTCTTTGGATTTTGCAAAACGGTACTTATCAATATATTCTTCCGCATCGAATAAAAGCTCTTCCACTTCCGGCATATGAACAGTAATAATCTCGTCCCATTCTCTGCGCCATTTTTCAAACATTTCTTCCGTTTCACCAGTCATGTTGAGCTGTTTTACCTTAGATAATTCATCCAGAACCGGACGGTTCATAATATCAATCTTCCACGACTCCAGCCGGTCGATTTCGGCAAAATATTTTTTCTTGAAAAAATAACCCCATATGATAAAAGCCAAAATAATTATGATAATACCAAGTATGTATCCCATCATAAGCCCCCTAATCTAAGCCAAAACAATTCTTTCATCTATTTTCATTCATTACATGTCCAATTCAATGCTTTTATGATACCATGTTAACATTAATTTTTGGCTACGAAATTGAATTTTTTTGTAGAAATATGGATAAGAGGGGAGTTTCCTTTATGAAATACGATGGCCATGTCCATACTCCGTTTTGCCCGCATGGGACGCTTGATAGATTTGAAGAATATATTGAGGAAGCAATTCGGTTAGGAATTGAAGAAATATCGTTCACCGAACATGCCCCCTTGCCTGAAGGGTTTATTGACCCTACCCCGGAAAAGGACAGTGGCATGAATCCTGTACATCTGCCTGAATATCTGGATCAAATCGGTTCATTGAAGGAAACTTACAGGGGCAAAATAAAAATCAACCTCGGGCTTGAGGTCGACTTTATTGAGGGATATGAAGCACAAACAAGAGATTTTCTGGATAAAATAGGGCCCCGGCTAGATGATAGTATCCTGTCCGTACATTTCATCAAGCACGGCAATAACTGGCATTGCCTTGATTTCAGTGCCGAGATGTTCGGGAACATATCACGGCAGCTCGGTTCAGTCGACAGGGTTTACGAACGTTATTATTCTACCGTTGAAAAATCGTTGCATGCCGACCTTGGAGCATATAAACCTTCCCGCATCGGCCATATAACGTTGGTCCATAAATTTCAGCGCCAATTCCCGTCTGACGCAAATTTTGACAGGCGGGTATACAGCATTCTCGAAGTCATGCGACAGAAAAATTACGAGCTGGACTACAACGGGGCAGGTGTGGTAAAACCACTGTGTGGCGAACCGTATCCCTCCGAAAGGTTCATTCGTCATGCCGTGCAACTTGGCATTCCAATGGTATATGGCTCTGATGCACATCAGGCAAAGGATCTAGGGCAGGGTTTCGGGGCGTTAATCAACGCAGCTTCATTAATAACGGCGCGTTCAAATATTTATAAAAGCAATAGCTGAGGTTTCTCGGCGGCTCACGAATTCCTGGGATACAAAAAGGGTGGATTCGAGGAAACGGCAAACCTGTTCCGTATACTTTTCGTGATAATAAGTGTCCTGGGGCATCATATAAAGAAGTTCCCTTGAATACTGCGAATGGATGACAGGGGCAGTAAGCAGTCCTTTTAGCTGGAGAATAAAGATCGGCACCGAAATAACCAAGAACTCATTCTTGGCCATTCCAGTCTCCAGTACCTGTTGAAAAAAATATTTCTCTTTCGTCAAATAAGTGGAGAGAAATTCCCTGTTTAAATTGGAATCTAACGAAAATTCACCATTAATGAAACTGGCTGCCAGGAAATTCTTTTGCTGGTAGCTAAGGATATCTGCTGCCATATCCATCAGGCAGACTGCTGCTCCTTTTTTGTCAATTCCCTCGACATTCCGTTCCAGGATCTCAATATACTGTTCAAAGTAAGCGATGAAGCAAAATTCTAGCAAACCTTGTTTGTTTTTGAAATAATAGGCGATGTTCGCCGGATTAACCTGTGCTTTTCCCGCAATATCCCGAATTGATGTGGCATGATAGCCTTTTATATGGAATAAATAAAGCGCGGCATCTAAAATGGCTTGTTTAGTTTGAGTCCGACGGTTCACTCGATTTCCCCTCGCTTTTTGGTGAGAATGCTATGAAGCTTCTATTCTATCTCTTTAAGTGATTATCCTCTATTAACTTCTCGACACGTTGTTTACGGTTAGATGGAATTGATGGGGATAGCTGTAATTTTAAGTGGAAGTAAGGTGGTTGTTCATGTTTAATGTCGAATTATACAAAGGAACGAAGGAAGAAAATTACGAGCTTGTACTGAAGCAGCTTGCCGCGTTAGTAGAAGATGAAACGGACAGGATTGCCAATTTAAGCAATGCTGCCTCCCTGCTTAATCAGTTCTTGGATCAAGTCAACTGGGTAGGATTTTATTTGTCCGCGGGGGAAGAATTAGTTCTTGGTCCCTTCCAGGGCTTACCGGCCTGTGTAAGAATCCCTTTTGGCAAGGGCGTTTGCGGCTCTTCCGCTCTGCACAGAAAAACAGTGCGTGTACAAGACGTGCATTTATTCCCCGGGCATATAGCCTGTGATGCAGCTTCACAATCTGAAATCGTTGTACCGATCATCAAAAATGAGGAATTGATTGGTGTTCTAGACATTGACAGCCCGATCAAAAACAGGTTTGACGAAATGGATCAATTGATGCTTGAAAAATATGTTGATATTCTCGCTAAGCACATTTAATTAAAAAGTGGAGCCAACACAAAACCCGGCGAACCCTCTTTGATTTGGGTCCGCCGGGTTTTTATTTGGTCAAGGAACGCTAAAACACCACAAGAAGGAAAGTGGTGCCTAGTCGTTCATATCACCAAGAAGAGCTTAATTGTTTATGGCTGCGAAGATTTTTGAAGGAAGCATTTCTTGCTGCTGACATGACTTTTCCTTCCCGTGGCTAGGATTTTGTTCTTCATAACCCCGTTGAAGGACATTTTGCTTCCTGGTTGCACAGATTTTGTCCTTCATAGCCCAAGATGAAGGACGAAACTCTGCCACTGGACAAGGCAGATGTTAGCCGGCTCATTATAAAAGGGCAGCCAGTGACCTTTTTAATTTAACACTTCAACTTTATTCTTTCCCGTATTTTTCGCAAGATACAAAGCCTCATCAGCTCGCTTGAACAATGCCTTGGCATCATCCATCCTGTCCTTTTTCCAGTAAGACACCCCGCAGGATATAGTTACTTTCGGGTTGGAAAGCTCACTGACTTTTTTCAAAAGCCGCTGGGCAATGCTTACACCTACCTGAAGCGGAAGTCTTGGCAAATAGATGGCCAGTTCTTCTCCGCCCCATCTTGCACCAATGTCGGATTCACGGATGTTGCCATGGATCAACTGGGCAACCTGGATCAATATTTCGTCTCCTACCTGATGCCCATACGTGTCATTTACCTTTTTGAAATCATCTATATCAATTAATATGAACGTTCCTTCTTCATCTTCATTCATTGATTGAAGAATTTTTTCATCCAGATAGCTGCGCGAATACAGTCGTGTCAGATGGTCAGTTATGACCATTTTTTCAAGTTCCTCGCGGAGCATGGAGTTCGTCAAAGCAAGGGTGGAATGGTGAATGAGGGACTGAAGCAATTTAAACATTTCAAAGGGAAAAAAATACGGCTCTTCGTGAAGGACAACTGAAAATCCCCTCAGGGAACTGCTTTGGATCATTGGAACAGCCATTAAGGAGCGATATCTCATCTTTCCGTTCAAATTCTGAAGCGATAAATCACCGATAAACAGGGATTCCTTATCAAAATCAATCTTCTCTTTTGAATAGCGGATATAATGTTCGGCTTCCTTGGTCTGGAAAAACTCCGAGCTCCCTGTTAGAGGCTGTACGTCTCCGTTTGGAAGAAGGAAAATAAATCCGACCTCACTGGCATTGAAGGATTTAACAATTTGTTCCCTCATATAACTCATCGTTTCACTTAAGCGAAGGTTGGAATTTAACCGGTGCGATGTTTCATTGATAAGCTGGAGATCAGAAATAAGCCTTTTAGACTGTTGATATAGCTGGGCATTCTCAAGAGCGCTTCCTGCCGTATTTGCAAGCAAGGAAATAAACCCTACTTCATTTTCCGGAAACACAAGTGAATTAGGCGCTATTACTTGCAGAACACCATAAACACCTTGTTTTCCTTTAAGGGGAGCATAAAGAACTGACCTTTTCGCTGCCAACGAATCCTCAAATTGCACTGTACCAGTTACGAAGGCCTGCATTGCCGCAACATTTTCACTGTCATATTCCAAGTCCTTAATTGGCAGATTTGCATGATTGTTATTATCATGGGACAGCATCAGGTAATAAGTGAAGAATGGATAGACTTCCAGTAGCGTATTGATAATTTCGCCTAGCACGGCATCCATACTCATCGAAGAATGAAATTTCTCTGTTACCCTGAACAATTGTTTATACCGTTTTTCCTCGAACACGACCTTATTAAGATTAAAGGCGGTTTCAAGAAGCTTGATGCATTCATCGGTTAAAAGCTGAGCTGCTTCAGGGCCGATTCTTGACAGGGATCCCTTGGTTTGTTCTTTAACAGCGACAAGTCCCGTAATCCCCCTTTTTTCTTTGATGGGCAGAAGAGCTTGATATTCCTGCAACTCAGGAACAGGATGGTCATTATAAAAATAACGTTTCCCAACTGCACTTTCCATGGCCACATATAATTTATCGCAATCAAACATATGATTGTCCAAGCTGCTTTCCGTGGAGGCCTCTATGAATACACGCTGTTGCCAGTCATCACGTTTAAAGAATGTCACTTCCTGGACTGCAAGCGACCGTTTAATTGCTAAAAGCAGGGTTCGGACAAACCGGTCATATTGGACATTTCCGTTCGTCAAATCCATATTTTCAAAAAAAATTGTCCTTAAATCATAAAGCAATTGAGTTTTTTGATGTTCCATCTCTCTCATCCCTATAAGCGGTTGCCTTTCATTTAAAATTCGCTTTTATCATAAAACATGTGCTGTGTTGAAGTTAGCCAAGTCCTAATCTCTATGTGTTGTAGTAAAATTATAACGAATCTTATTTAATAAAATGATTTCTTCTATTTCATTATAAACCTTGGCAAACAAAAATTCTTCAAAAATTTATGTCTATTTCGTTTCATAAGTGAAATTGTCCTTGTCGGAATCCTATTACTTCGTCTATTTTTATATTATTAAAATGCCCTTGACAGGGATCGAAGAAAAAATATATAATATTCTTTGTGTAAAATATTGCAGCCTATTGTGTAGCCTTTATGTTTCATTTTGTTCCTCTTTCATAGAGGTGTATCGCGTAACCCTCTGCTGCTAGGGCGAAGGTACATGAAAACAAAATGGGCATGATTGTATTCACAACCGGTTTTTATTTTACCCAAATAAAAACATTGAAGGAGGAGTCATTCATGGCTCGTTATACTGGCCCAAGCTGGAAATTATCCCGCCGTCTGGGAATTTCTTTAAGCGGAACTGGTAAAGAATTAGAAAAGCGTCCTTACGCTCCTGGACAACATGGTCCAAATCAACGTAAAAAGGTTTCCGAATACGGAATGCAATTACAGGAGAAGCAAAAGCTTCGTCACATGTATGGTGTAAATGAGCGCCAATTCCGTACTTTATTCGATAAAGCCGGAAAACTTCAAGGTAAGCACGGTGAAAACTTCATGGTACTTCTTGAATCACGCCTTGATAACGTTGTTTACCGTCTTGGCCTTGCTCGCACTCGCCGTGCAGCACGCCAGCTTGTAAACCACGGACATATCACTGTTGATGGACAACGCGTTGACATTCCATCTTACAGAGTAGCTCCTGGCCAAACAATCAGTGTTCGTGAAAAGTCACGCAACCTTGATACTGTTAAAGAATCTATCGAAGTAAACAACTTCGTTCCAGATTACTTGACTTTTGATGCTGATAAATTGGAAGGTACATTCACTCGTTTACCAGAACGCTCTGAATTGCCTGCTGAAATCAACGAAGCTCTTATCGTTGAATTCTACTCTCGTTAATAACGAGAACCCTCATCTTCGGATGGGGGTTTTTTGTTTTGAATAAATTTTACTATCAAGTAAAAAAACCTTTGTTTTTAAAATATCTCCTGCTTTATAGAAGAAGCAGGCTCACCGAAGAGCCTGCTTCTTCTATACCATTACTTAATTAATGTATACTTCTTTTTCCCTCTGCGGACCAGCATGAATTGTCCTTCAATCATATCATTTTCGGAAACCTGGTATTCCAGGTCTGTCACTTTTTCGCCGTTTATGGAAATGGCTCCATTCTGAATATCTTCACGGGCCTGGCGTTTGGAAGGAGAAATTTTTGCCTCTACTAATAAATCTACAAGCCCTGTAGCTTCTTTACTTCCCCTTTCAAAGCTTGGCACATCCTTAAATCCAACTTTGATTTCTTCGGCAGTCAGGTTTTTCACATCCCCGCTGAACAGAGCAGCCGAAATTTTGATTGCTTGCTGCAACGCTTGTTCTCCATGAATCAAACGAGTCATTTCTTCCGCCAGTGCCTTCTGTGCTTTTCTAAGATGAGGTTCCGTTTCAACGGATTGTGCAAGGGCATCTATTTCCTCATGTGAAAGGAAAGTAAAATATTTCAGGTATTTAACAACGTCCGCATCTGCTGTGTTAATCCAAAACTGATAGAACTCATAAGGAGTTGTTTTTTCAGGATCAAGCCACACAGTGCCGCTTTCAGATTTCCCGAATTTTGTGCCGTCAGCCTTAGTTACAAGCGGAATTGTGAGCCCAAATGCTTTGGCACCCTCGTCGTTCATCTTTCTGATTAAGTCAAGGCCTGTGGTGATATTCCCCCACTGGTCGCTTCCGCCAATCTGAAGCTTACAATCCAAGGTTTGATATAGGTGATTAAAATCCATTGCCTGGAGAATCGTGTACGTAAACTCAGTAAATGAAATGCCCGTTTCCAAACGGGAAGCAATCGTGTCTTTTGCGAGCATATAGTTGATTCCGATATGTTTCCCATAATCGCGCAAGAAGGTGATGATGTCGATGGTACGTGTCCAGTCATAGTTATTTACCATAACAGCCCCGTTTTCCCCTCCGAAATCAAAAATGCTTTCCAGCTGGGCTTTTAGGCCTCTAACATTATGCTCCACCGTTTCGATCGTTTGCAGCTTACGCTCTTCTTTCTTTCCGCTCGGATCACCGATCAGACCAGTTGCTCCACCTACCAGCACGATCGGCCGATGGCCATCCTGCTGAAAACGGCGAAGAGTCAGAAACGGAAGCAAATGACCAATGTGCATGCTATCTGCAGTGGGATCCATTCCGCAATAAAGTGATATTTTATTGCTAGCCAAGACGCTTTCCAGTCCCTCTTCATCCGTTTGCTGGTAAATGATTCCTCTCCATTCGAGATCCTTTAACAAATTCATTTTATTTTCCTCCTGAATAAAACAAAATTAAAAATATTAGGCAAATAAAAACGCCCCTTCAGCAACTGAAGGGACGAAAAAATTCGCGGTACCACCCAACTTGAGGATCATTTATCCTCCACTTTAAACGATAACGGTCGCTGCCGTTTACTGCTACTAAACGCCCGGAAGCGCATTAAGTTCACAGCAAATGCTCAAGGAAGTAATTCGTCTCTCCATTTGTACCGGTTCGCACCAACCACCAGCTCTCTGAAACAGGGATGAAGCCACTACTGGGTCCTGTCATAGCCATTGAAAAAATTGAGTTTTAATAATAATGAATTTTTACCATATATTAAAACGAATGTCAACTTGCTGCTTAAGGCTCTGAGCGGTTGGCTATGTAACTTAAATGTAACGGTAATATGCTATAATGTAGGTTGATTTCGGGGGAGGGATGATATGATGACAACCAATCCGGATGGCCAACTGCCATCAAAGTGGAAGCGAATCACGGCATTTCTCCGTGACAAAAAGACAAGAAAATATTCCCGGATTACGTATGGTGTTATTTGGAACTTATTTCTTTTATCCATTATTTTGATCATTGTTGGTCTTTCCTTTGCCGGGGGAGTTGGGGCCGGCTATTTTGCCGCGATAGTGAAGGATGAACCAATCCGGACCAAAAGCGAACTAAGAAAAGATATTTACAATTATGAGGAGACTTCGGAAATTTATTTTGCCAATAATGTATATCTCGGCAAACTGAAAACAGACCTCGAGCGGGAAGAAATTACGCTTGGCCAAATATCGAAACATCTTTCCAATGCGGTAATCGCCACCGAGGATGAATACTTTTATGAACATGACGGTGTGGTGCCCAAAGCCATCATGCGAGCGATTCTCCAGGAAATAACAAATTCTTCCGTACAGTCAGGAGGAAGTACCCTTACCCAACAGCTGATCAAAAACCAAATCCTAACCAATGAGGTTTCCTTTGAAAGAAAAGCAAAAGAAATTCTGCTTGCACTTAGAGTGGAAAAATTCTTTGAAAAGGATGAGATATTACAAACCTATCTCAATGTCTCGACGTTCGGAAGAAATTCCTCTGGCCGCAACATTGCCGGTGTGCAAGCGGCCGCAGAAGGCATCTTCGGCAAGAGTGCCAAAGATTTGAATATCCCTCAATCAGCATTTATTGCAGGATTGCCCCAGAGCCCTTTCGGATATACGCCTTATACTCAAAAGGGTACAATTAAGGATGATTTGGAACCGGGGTTATCCAGGATGAAAACCGTCTTAAAACGGATGCGTGACGGGAATTACATCTCCGAATCAGAATACCGAAGCGCTCTTAGTTATGATATAACAAAAGATTTTATTGGCAAAAAGGCTTCACCAACCGAAGAATATCCATGGGTTACATATGAAATTGAAAAGCGCTCCATTGATGTTCTTTCAAAAATTCTTGCTACCCAAGCCGGTTATGAAGAAAGCGACCTACAAGAAGACAAAGATCTCAGAGAGCAATATTTGAAATTGGCTGATAGGAACCTGTACCAAAACGGATATAAAATCTATTCAACGATTGATAAAAAAATTTATGACCAAATGCAAGCAGCCGCAAATGAATACCAGTACTATGGAAGTGCAAAGCCGGAAGAGGTAAAAGATGCTGAAACAGGGCGAATGAAAACCGTGATGGAGCCTGTGGAAACAGGAGCTGTGCTGATCGAAAACAAAACAGGAAGAATCATCAGCTTTGTTGGCGGGCGTGACCATAAGAGGGAAGCAACCAACCATGCAACCAACGCGTTAAGGCAAAACGGTTCTACCATGAAGCCCCTCCTCGTTTATGCCCCAGGCATAGAGCTAGGCAAACTGGCGCCCGGTTCGGTTAAAGCCAATGTGCCTATCAGCATCAATGACGGTTCCTCAAAACCATGGAAACCCACTAATTCAGGAGGTGGTTATACAGGATTGACAACTGCTCGGGAGGCACTTGCCAAATCCTATAACATTCCAGCCGCATTATTTTACGCTGATATCAAAAATCAACAGCCGATTAAATACCTAGAAAAGATGGGTTTCTCAAGTCTCACGCCGGACGACTATAGCAGTATGTCTTTGTCGCTTGGCGGCATGCAAAAAGGGGTTACGGTGGAGGAGAATGTGAATGCTTTTGCGACATTTGCAAATGGCGGTAAGTTCGTAGACGCCTATCTGATTGATAAAATTGTGTCAAAAGACGGAAAGGTGATCTACCAGCATAAACCCAAACCAGTGGATGTCTTTACACCTCAAACGTCATATCTTACCTTGGATATGATGAGAGATGTCATTTCAAATGGAACCGCAGCTTCACTAAAAAACCGGCTGTCGTTTTCCGCAGATTGGGCAGGAAAGACCGGTACTACGCAAAATCTCAGAGATGCTTGGTTCGTTGCCTCCAACCCAAATGTAACATTCGGAACCTGGATAGGCTATGATACCCCAAAATCTCTGGATCAAACGTATCATGGGTTATCCTATAGTAAACGGAATATATACTTATGGGCCAAATTAATGAATGAAACATATAAGGTTAAGCCAGATTTAATTGCACCGAAGAAAAGATTCGAAATGCCTGGAGGAATAGTGAGACGTTCTTTTTGCAGCACTTCAGGGCTGTTGCCTTCCGAGTCGTGTGAGGCAGCAGGAATGGTAAAAACAGACCTCTTTATCGCAAAGTTTGTACCAAGCCGAATGGATCAGGGTTTAACCGGGGGCGGCCTGTTCGTCCAGATTGGAAACAGGAGATATGCTGCACTGCCTTCCACACCCGCTGAGTTTACAAGTACTGGCTTTATCGTGAATCCTAATAATTTTGAACAAATTGGCGGCAGATATATTATAAATCCGGGATCTTTGTTACCTAACAATAAAACCGAGGGCAGCTCTACAGCTGCAGTACTAAAGGATAACGGCAAAGTGCCAAGCCCGCCAACGGCGAGAATGCAGGGAAGAACAATTATTTGGGATCCACACCCTGAAAATGATGTTATTGGCTACAGGATATATAGTAATGGCAAAAAAGTAGGAATCGTCAAGGCTGGTCGAAACTTATCGTTTGGCAGCCGCGGAGGCTCACATTCAGTGACTGCGGTTGACATCGAAGGTAATGAGTCGCCCCCTTCTAACATTGTAACGCGTTGATGAATTGGAACAAAGGAACAGCCGCTGAGATTATCTTACCTTCAAGCAAGAAACAACATTATACTGGGAAACCTTTTACTATTCAAAAAGAAAACCAAACCGCAGGGTTTGGTTTTTCTTTTCTTTTATTAGAGCCTTATTAATCTTCCATCGTTGATAAATCGCCTGTTGGCAAATCTAATTCCCAAGCCTTTAAGACACGGCGCATGATCTTTCCGCTTCGGGTTTTAGGCAGCTTATCCCGGAACTCAATTTCTCGCGGTGCCGCATGTGCAGCAAGTCCTTGCTTAACAAACTGTCGAATTTCTTCAATGAGTTCATCGCTCGGTTCATAACCGTCACGCAAGGCGATGAATGCTTTAATGATTTCGCCGCGAACCGGATCCGGCTTTCCAATAACACCTGCTTCAGCAATTGCCGGATGTTCCACAAGCTTGCTTTCTACTTCAAACGGGCCAACGCGTTCACCGGCAGTCATGATTACATCATCAACCCGGCCTTGGAACCAGAAGTAACCATCTTCGTCCATATAGGCAGAATCCCCTGAAACATACCAATCGCCCGGCATGAAATAAGACTCGTATTTTTGTGGATTATTCCATATTTGGTTCATCATTGACGGCCAGCCTTTTTTAACCGCAAGATTCCCCATTCTGTAAGGCGGTAGCTCGTTCCCCTGATCATCTACTATCGCAGCCTTTACACCTGGGATCGGTTTTCCCATTGAGCCAGGTTTAATTTCCATGCACGGATAATTGCAGATCACCTGTGCCCCTGTTTCCGTCATCCACCATGTGTCATGGATACGAAGCTGGAATACCTTCATACCCCACCGGACTACCTCAGGGTTTAGAGGTTCCCCTACGCTGAGAATATGTCGCAGCGAGCTTAAGTCGAAGCCTTTTACGATCTCGTCCCCCGCTCCCATCAGCATTCGGAAAGCAGTAGGCGCACTATACCAAACCGTTACACCAAAATCCTCAATGGTTTGGTACCATGATTCAGGCTTGAATCGGCCTCCCACTACAACATTAGATGTTCCAGTAAGCCACGGCCCGAATATTCCATACGAAGTGCCGGTTACCCAGCCGGGATCAGCCGTACACCAATAAACATCATCTTCTTTAAGATCGAGCACCCATTTGGCTGTTTGATAGTGCTGGATCATAGCATTATGTACGTGAAGGACTCCCTTTGGCTTTCCTGTTGAACCTGAAGTATAATGCAGGATTAGGCCGTCGTCCCTGTCTACCCATTCAACATTCAGCTTCTTATCAGCTTCCTTCATTTTCTTTTTAAAGTCGAAGTATATCGTATCTTCTTCGATATTTTCGCCGACAAGGAAAATATGCTTTAAAGCAGGAAGGTCCGCCACCGGTACCCGCGATAGTAAATCAGGAGTTGTTATCAAAACTTTTGCTTCACTGTCTTCCAGCCTGTCTTTTACCGCGCCTTCCATAAACGCTTCGAATAGAGGGCCAACGATCGCACCCAGCTTAACAGCACCCAAAAGGGCGAAATACAGTTCAGGAGAACGGGGCATAAAGATGAAGACACGGTCGCCCTTTTCCACGTTTCCATAAGACTTGAGCACATTTCCAGCCTTGTTGGAAAGTTCTTTCATCTCCTTGAATGTATATTTTTCATTCCTTTCTGCGTCCCTATAATATAAAGCGATTTTATTTTTTCGGTGAGATTCTGCATGGCGGTCGATTGCTTCATAAGCCAGGTTTACCTTACCTGTTTCCGCCCAGGAAAAAGACTTTTCTGTTTCCGACCACTCAAACTGCTTGTACGTTTCATCATAATTCTGAAGGTTGTATTCCCCTATTACCACTGGTAGCGCTTCCACTTTCATGTCACATACTCCCCCTTATTTCGACTTTACACCCTCATTATATTACACCTGTTTCATTTTCTCAATTTTAAAAAAATTATACCCGTATTCTAAGATAATAAACGAATGTCGAAATATAGAATGAAAAAGAAAAAGACATGAAATTTTTAAATATTCATTCACCCTTTTTATGTATAATGGAAAGGACTACTGATATAGGTGGTGAAGGAATGGAGCATAAGAAGACTTACAATGCGAAAGAATTAAAGACGGTAAATGGGACCTTGATCATTGAAGGACCCGTTACTGCCGAAAAACTCGGTTCATATGAGTTCCATCATGATTTGGTGGCATTTCGCCCGCCAAAGCAGCAGCATGAGGCACTTATTGGCATTGCTGATCTCCCTGAGGGAAGGATTATCATTGCGAGGCATAAAGATACAATTGTGGGTTACGTAACTTTTTTATATCCTGACCCGTTGGAGAGATGGTCTGAAATTGAAATGCATGACTTAATTGAATTGGGTGCGATTGAGGTGATACCGGAGTTCCGCGGTGCCAAAGTGGGGAAAAACCTACTCATAGTATCCATGATGGACGATGCGATGGAGGATTACATCATCATCACAACTGAATATTATTGGCACTGGGACCTGAAAGGGACAGGCCTGAATGTTTGGGATTATCGCAAGGTCATGGAGAAAATGATGAATGCCGGCGGTCTTGTATACTACGCAACAGACGATCCGGAAATTTGTTCACATCCCGCCAATTGCCTTATGGCAAGGATCGGTGCAAGAGTTCCGCCCGAATCCGTACAGCTATTCGACCGTCTTCGATTTATGAATCGGTTTATGTATTGACGGGTAATAAGAGGAGGAATAGATATGATCATTGAGGAAATCATGGCCACGGATGTTACTACTTTGACCGAAACCGATACAATCCTTACTGCCGTCAAGTTAATCAAGGAGAAACGGATTCGACATATTCCGATTGTGGATGAACACTCAAGCCTTGTCGGTTTGGTTAGCGATCGAGATATCAGGGAAGCAACCCCCTCCATATTCCGCACAGAGGAGTTCAAGGGCGATTTACAAAAGCCAGTAGGCATGATCATGAAAACCAATGTAATAACCGCCCACCCACTCGACTTTGTAGAAGAAGCTGCTTCCGTCTTTTATGAGAATCATATAAGCTGCCTGCCCATCGTAAAAGAAAATAGATTAGTAGGCATCATCACCGGTACGGATCTGCTCCATTGTTATGTTGAAATGACAGGTGCCCATCAGCCAGGCTCCCAATTAGAAGTAAAAGTCCCTAATAAAGCTGGAATGCTTCATGATGTATCAGGTATCCTCAAAAAACGAAAAGCGAATATCCTGAGCGTTCTCATATATCCCTATAAAGATGACGAAGCACATAAAGTCCTTGTCCTGCGCGTACAAACAATGAATCCATTTATGGTGGTGGAGGATTTAAAGAATGAGGGCTATACCGTTTTATGGCCAAGCTTACCGGGGGCCTCCTCATGATTAAAAATGCTGTGTTTGTTTACTCTAATGAACTATTATCATATAAGTTCAATGACAAGCACCCATTCAACCAAAAGAGGCTAACCTTAACTCTGGACCTGTTAAAAAAACACCATGCAATCAAAGACGAGGATATAATTGCCCCAAGGATGGCAACAGATGAAGAATTACAGTTGGTTCATGACCCGTCCTATGTAAACGCTGTCAAACTTGCAGGAAAAGGAACGCTTTCCGCGGAAAAGGGAGATGGCTTCGGCCTTGGTACAGAGGATACTCCGATTTTTCCGAATATGCATGAGGCTAGCAGCCTACTGGTGGGCGGAACATTAGTTGCAGTTGACCAGGTTATGACCGGGCAAGCCAGACATGCCCTCAGCCTTGGTGGCGGACTCCACCATGGTTTCAGGGGAAAGGCATCCGGCTTCTGCATTTATAATGACAGCTCCGTCGCCATAAAGTACATCCAGAAGAAATATAACGCAAGAGTGCTCTATGTTGATACCGATGCCCACCATGGCGATGGGGTGCAATGGTCATTTTACGACGATCCAAATGTCTGCACTTTATCCATTCACGAAACAGGCAGATACTTATTCCCGGGTACCGGCAATATTAATGAACGGGGCCAGGGTAAAGGTTATGGCTATTCTTTCAACATACCAGTGGACGCTTTTACAGAGGACGAGTCCTGGCTTGAAGCATATACTACCGCCTTTCGGGAGGTGGCAGAGTTTTTCAAACCGGATGTCATTATGACCCAAAACGGTGCAGACTCTCATTATTACGACCCGTTGACACACCTATCCTCCACAATGAGGATATATAAAGAAATACCAAAGCTTGCCCATGAAATGGCCCATAAGTACTGTGAGGGCCGCTGGATAGCGGTAGGGGGCGGAGGATATGATATCTGGCGGGTCGTGCCGAGGGCTTGGTCTATGATTTGGCTTGAAATGACAGAAAATAAAAACAACTCAGGCCCAATGCCTGCAGAATGGATTGAAAAATGGCAGCCGGAATCCCCTGTCACCCTTCCTTACGAATGGGAAGACCATGAAGGGATTTACCAGCCAATCCCTCGCAAATCGGAAATCACGGAAAAAAACAAGCAAACGCTTGAAAAAGCGCTGTACCCTATCAGGTCCAGCCGTAAAACATCCACAACAAACGGAATTGTTTTAGATTAATAAAAAAACGCCCTCCGGGACGTTTTTTTATTTTGTGGATTGGCGCTTTTCAATACGGTGCGGCAGAACGACCTGTTCCTGGCCCTCCACTGCCTCTTTATTCATTAATTTTGTCAGCAATCTCATGGCTACGGCGCCAATGTCATAAAGCGGCTGGACAATAGTTGTAATTTGAGGGCGAACCATCAACGTCAGCCTCGTATTATCAAAGCTTATTACCTCAAAATCATCCGGGACGTGATAGCCCTTATCCTGTGCAGCATGTACAATCCCCAAAGCCATTTCATCGGCGCCAGCTATGATAGCAGTCGGCCTTTCAACTGCTTCAACCAACTTTTCAAATGATTCAATTCCTGAGTCATATGTATAGTCCCCTTCCACTACATATGAATCATTAAACTGCATACCTGTACTTTCGAGCCCTCTTCTATAACCGGCAAGCTTTTTCTGGTTAATCGGTTCAGACAGGCTTCCTATTACACAGGCGATATTGCGATGGCCCTGCTCTGCAAAAGCATTTACTGCGTCATATGCTGCTGCTTCATAGTCGATATTTACCGCCGGTACTTGGCCGGTGTCTTCAACAGATCCTGCTAACACGATTGGTACCGGGGATTTTTGGAACTCCAGCACATGCTCTTCCGTAATATTCGAACCCATAAACACAATTCCATCAACCTGTTTACCGAGCATTGTATTCAATAAATGAAACTCTTTTTCTTGGTTTTCATCCGAATTGCTTAAGATAATATTATATTTGTACATCGTGGCAATATCTTCAATTCCCCTGGCAAGCTCCGCATAAAAAATACTGGAAATATCAGGGATTATCACACCCACAGTCGTTGTTTTTTTGCTCGCAAGCCCTCTAGCCACGGCATTTGGCCGATACCCTAATCGCTCGATGACCTCTAACACTTTTTTTCTAGTGGCAGGTTTTACGTTCGGGTTCCCGTTGACGACACGGGAAACGGTGGCCATTGAAACATTAGCTTCACGGGCCACATCATAAATCGTTATATTATTCATTTTACCACTCCTTCATATCTTGTATTTTTCCCTTAATATAATATGATTATTTCTGTTCTTTTCAATCCTGTTCCCAGGAATCCGGGCAAAATCATCAAGGTAGGTATGTTCACTTTTGAACAATTGCAAACAGAAAAGGACACATAATCGCCTATTGGTCCGAGAAAACACATTTTTATGTATAATATCATACGATAGTAACTGTTTTACTGCAATGTATGAGTCTTTTTTTAACCCAATTTCGACCTTTAATCTACTTAAAAAACAAAAAATCAGCCTCCCGCATATGCAAGAGGCTGATATATTGCCAGGCAGTATAGCAACAAACTGTTACATCAAACAGTAACCCAGTTCTGTTTCTTGATTTCTGAGAAGAACTCATCAAACTGGTTAAAGTCCATTTGCTGGGCGGAATCAGATAAAGCGACAGATGGATCTGGATGAACCTCAGCCATTACGCCGTCAGCACCAATTGCCAAAGCCGCTTTAGCGGTAGGCAGAAGTAGATCGCGTCTTCCTGTAGAATGGGTTACATCAACGAGTACTGGCAAATGCGTTTCCTGCTTTAAAATAGGAACCGCTGAAATATCGAGGGTGTTTCGAGTTGCACGCTCGTATGTCCTGATCCCTCTTTCACAAAGGATGATATTGCCATTACCTTGTGACATGATGTATTCCGCAGCATTGATGAATTCGTCGATTGTCGCAGCCAAGCCACGCTTTAGAAGAACCGGCTTATTTACAGCACCTGCTGCTTTAAGCAACTCAAAGTTCTGCATGTTTCTTGCACCGATCTGAATAACATCAATGTAATCAACAGCCGTTTCAATATCATTAGGGCTTACAATTTCACTGATTACGCCTAGGCCGTATTCATCAGCCACACGTTTTAAGATTTTCAAACCTTCTACGCCGAGACCCTGGAAATCATAAGGGGAAGTACGAGGTTTATAAGCTCCGCCGCGCAATAGTTTCAGGCCTTTGTTCTTAACAACCTCCGCTACTGATGCGACTTGTTCATAAGATTCCACAGCGCAAGGACCAAATACAAAGCTAGGCACGCCGTTTCCAATCAGTTCACCCTTGACATTAATAACTGTGTCTTCCGGCTTTTTCTTTCTGGAAACTAGCAGCGCCTTTTTGTGGTCATCCTCTTGCAAATCCAGTCCAAGCTTGAAGATTTCTTTAAAAATATGCTTAACCGACGCAATATCAAGCGGTCCTTCATTATTGGCTTCAATTAACTCAAGCATTTTTCTTTCCCGGACCGGGTCATATCGGTTTACACCTTGTTTTTCCTTTACACGCCCAATTTCCTGTACAAGTTCGGCTCGCTTGTTAATAAGATGTAATAAATCAAGATTAATATCATCCAATTCTGCTCGTAGGGCATCTAGTTCTAAGTTACTCATTGCCATCCTTCCTTTCGCTTTTAAAGATACGGCCGGCCTATATATCATGATTTACAACTGCTTCCCATTGTGACAACATTTGATCATTCAACACCGACGGCTTGGACCAATGAAAAAAGTATGTTACATTTCATATTATTTAGGGTTATTATAAAGCAAAGTCAGAACATTGTCACTACTTTTTTCTTTAATAATTAAACGCTTTTAAGCGCTAAAGTAAATTACCCAATAAAGAAGGTGTTTGTCGTGCAGGAACAGATTTTTGCCCTGGATATTGGTACGCGTTCCGTTGTGGGAATTATTATTCAGAAACAGGATGAAAATTATTTTGTGAAAGATATTATTTCAAAAGAACATACCGAACGTGCCATGCTGGACGGGCAGATCCACGATGTCATTGCAGTATCAAAAGTTATCCAGGAAATAAAAGCAGCACTCGAGAAGAAATATGGCCCCTTAGAAAAAGTATGTGTAGCGGCAGCAGGCAGAGCACTTAAGACAGAGCGCGCCCAAATTGCACAAGACATTAAAGGCAAACCAATGATGCAGCATGAAGACATCCTTCATTTGGAGTTAGGCGCAGTCCAGCAGGCACAGGCGAAGGTGTCTGAAAAGAATGTCACCAATGGTGGGTACAATTATTATTGTGTGGGTTATTCTGTCCTATATTACAGGCTTGATGGCCAGGAAATTGGTAGTTTAATTGACCAGAGCGGCGATGAGGCTACGATTGAAATCATAGCTACCTTTCTCCCAAAGGTAGTTGTAGAGTCCCTGGTTTCGGCATTAAAGCGTGCAGGCCTTGAAATGCAGGCACTAACACTTGAACCGATCGCCGCTATAAATGTCCTGATCCCCCATTCGATGAGAAGATTGAATGTCGCCCTGGTGGATATTGGGGCCGGCACATCCGATATTGCAATTACAGATTCCGGTACCGTTATTGCTTACGGAATGGTGCCTGTTGCAGGAGATGAAATAACAGAAGCGTTAAGCGATCAATTTCTGATCGACTTTCCACTTGCTGAACAGGCAAAAAGGCAGCTGGGAGAACAGGAAGAAATAACAGTGACGGATATTCTTGGGTTTGAAACAGTAATGACAAGGGATGAAATCGCAAATAAAATTTCCCCATCCCTTAAGAGGCTGGCTGATGCCATTTGCGCGGAGATATTGTCATTGAACAGCGACAAATCCCCCAGGGCTGTTATGCTAGTTGGTGGCGGCAGCTTAACTCCGGAAATTCCTGTAATGCTTGCGGAAAGGCTTGGCCTGCAAGAAAACAGGGTAGCCATCAGGGGCCTGGACGCAATTCAAAACCTTACTTTGGCGGATACATTGGCAAAAGGACCGGAGCTTGTGACCCCGATCGGTATTGCTATTGCTGCTCATAAAAATCCCATCCAATATATGAGTGTTAGTGTAAACGGGCAGGCTGTCCGGCTGTTCGACATGAAGAAGTTGACGGTGGGGGACTGCCTATTAACTGCCGGCATCAAGCTTGCGGGACTACATGGAAAACCAGGTATGGCGATAATGGTGAACCTAAATGGACAGAACATTACCATTCCAGGTTTGCATGGACAAAAACCGCAGTTGCTTCTGAATGGGTTGGAGGCATCTTTGGGAGACAAGGTACATAATGGAGATGAAATCATCGCTTTAAAAGGCGAAGACGGGTCATCATCCGTTGTTCGTATCCAGGATTTAATTGATAGCATTCCAGAAAAAACAATCACCATTAATGGGGAAAAGCATACTATAAAAGCACACATTGTAAAAAATGGAACCATTACAAACGGCGATGCATTTATAGAAGACCGAGATGAAATTATGTGCACGTTGCCCCAGACAATTGCTGATGTGCTGAGTTATCTCTCTTTAGAGCATTTTCTTTCTTATGTCCAGCCATTTGAAATTCAGATCAACAAAAAAAACAGGCAACTCAATGACTTTTCTGGTCGGATTGAAAAAAATGGCCGGCAAGTAAGGCCTTCAAATTCGTGTGACGATGGTGACGAAATTAAGGTCGTTCCACCCTCACTTCCTAATGTGTCTACTCTTGCAAATGCACTCAAGGTCCGCACCAATTATTCGATCGCCGTCAAATTCAATGGGAAAAGGATTATCTTATCTAAAAGTCTTTCTGAATTTTACCGGGGCGATAAGCTCATAGGAGAAAAAGAGCCGGTCCGCAACCATGAGGTCTTAACATTTGTGCAATATAAAATGGAACCATTTATCTTCCAGGATGTTTTTAGAGTTGCAGAGGTAGAGATTCCGAGTTCATCCAGCGGCCAATTTGTGCTTATCAATAATAATAAAGAAACAAGTTTTGATAAGCCGATATCTTCAGGTGACGAATTACAAATCATTTGGGCTCCTACGCCCCAAAAGCTATAAGCCTACCTTGTATCACGCTATACGACAAAAAAAGGACCATTACCCATGAAAAGGATGGTCCTCTCTGTGTTCTACTTTACGTTAACAGTGCCCGGTCATTGGCCAACCGTGTGCCGCGAATACGCTGGAATTCTTCCATCAAATTCTCTATCGTTAACGATTTTTTCTTGTCTTCATCAACCTCTAAGATGATCTGCCCTTTATCCATCATAATGAGCCTGTTTCCTAAATCCAATGCCTGCTGCATATTATGTGTCACCATAATCGTGGTCAGCCTGTACCTTTCGACAATCTCCTTTGTCAACAATGTAATCAGCTCCGCCCTCGATGGATCCAATGCAGCAGTATGTTCGTCCAATAGAAGGATCGAAGGCTCTGTAAATGTGGCCATGAGCAACGAAAGCGCCTGCCTTTCCCCTCCGGAAAGAAGCCCTACTTTCGCATTAAGCCTGTTTTCAAGGCCAAGATGAAGAGATTCTAGCACTTCCCTGAAATACTCTTTCCGCTTTTTATTTACGCCCCGTTGTAATGTTCTTCGTTTATTGCGGGAATAGGCAATCGCCAAGTTCTCCTCGATTGTCATAGAAGGCGACGTGCCCGCCATGGGATCCTGGAAAACCCGCCCAATCATTTTAGCACGTTTATATTCCGGAAGCTGCGTGACGTTTTTTGAATCAATCTTCACTTCTCCCAAATCTGGTTGGAGAACGCCAGACACAAGATTCATAAGTGTTGATTTACCGGCTCCGTTACTTCCTATAACCGTGACGAAATCTCCCTGCTTCAAATGCAAGTTAATATGGTCTAATGCAATTTTCTCGTCGGGTGTGCCCTCATTGAAGATTTTATGGATATTATTTAACTCAAGCACGGGTCTCACCCTTCCTTTCTCCCGGAACTTCCGCTGCCCTTACTTGCTCAGCAAGCTTCCTGGCTCTGCGTTTCCGCTCCTTATATCCTTCTATAAAACGCGGTAAAACTAAGGCAAGCAGAACGATCATCGCGGTAATCGCTTTTACATCTCCTGGTTCGAAGAATTCAATCCGGAGCGCAAGGCTGACAACAATGCGGTAGACAATGCTTCCGCCAATTACCGCTAGAGTTGCAATAGCGAGGGTTCTCGTGCCAAACAGCGCCTCCCCGATAATAACGGAGGCCAACCCTATGACAATCATCCCGATTCCCATACCTACATCTGCAAAACCGCCTTGCTGGGCAATGAGTGCGCCAGAAAGTGCAACTAGTCCATTCGATAAACCAAGTCCCAGTACAATCATCAAATTCGTATTGGCAGAAAAACTTCTGATCATTCTTTGATTGTCTCCAGTCGCCCTTAACGCTAAGCCAATTTCTGTGCGGAGAAAAACATCAACAAGAAATTTAATTAAAAAGGTAACAACCAGCATAAAAAGCAAGATGCCCCACGTACGTGGAAGACTGTCTCCCAGGCCAATTGCGGATAGGGCACCATTAAGAACTGAATCCATCCCGAACTTATTTCCGAATTCGCTAACATGAGTGAATACCGATTCGGTGTTTAATAAAGGGACATTCGATTTCCCCATGATCCGGAGGTTAATCGAATAAAGGGCGATCATCATCAATATCCCTGATAATAACGCATTGATCTTCCCTATCGTATGAATGAGGCCTGTAAGACATCCTGCGACAAAACCGGCTGCAGTGGCAATAATCGTAGCTGTAAATGGATTTACCCCGTTTACAATTAATATGGCCGCAACGGCTGCCCCGGTTACGAAGCTGCCGTCAACCGTTAAATCAGGAAAGTCGAGGATCCTGAATGATAAATACACGCCAAGCGCCATGATGGCATAGATGATTCCTGATTCAAATGCGCCAAATAAAGCCGTAAACACAGTAAATCATCCTTTCCTATTTCCCTTCAAAGAATTCTCCGATTTTTTCCCATTCCGGTTTTACTTCCACCCCTTGCGCATCTGCTGCTTGCCTGTTGATCATGAGTTTCAAGTCCTTAGGCAATTCTACCGGTATTTCGGAAGGTTTCTTGTCAGCTTTCAATATGTCTGCTGCCATTTCACCTGTTTGATAGCCGATATCAAAGTAGCTGAAGCCAGTGGCAGCAACTGCCCCTTTCTTCATTGAATCCAGTTCACCAACAAATAATGGAATTTTTTTGTCATTGGCGACCGAAATGACAGAATCCAGTGCTGATACGACTGTATTATCCGTTGGGATATATATGGCATCAACCCTGCCAACCAAAGATTCCGTCGCCTGTTTAACTTCTGCCGTTGTTGAAACAGAGGCTTTCACCAGTTTCGCACCCTTTTCTCCAGCAAGCTTGTTTACTTGGTCAACCTGTACCTCAGAATTTTGTTCACCTGCATTGTATACAACACCGATTTTTTTAGCACCGATCTGCTCGGTAATGAAATCGATTGTTTTTTTCGTTGCATCAGGATGATTGTCCGTCGTACCCGTAATGTTTGTACCCGGTTTATCAAGGGCTTCCACCAATCCTGCTCCAACCGGATCAGTTACGGAAGTAAACACAATAGGAATTTCCTTTGTGGCGTTCAATGCACTAACAGCACTTGGCGTTGCATTGGCAAAAATCAGGTCAACTTTGTCCCCTACAAAATTATTGGCAATGGGCTGGGTGTTGTTCGGGTCAGCCTGCGCATTTTGAAAATCAAATTTAACATTTTCCCCTTCTTTAAACCCATTATCCTCAAGTGCTTTTTTAAACCCTTCTGTTGCAGCATCCAGTGATGGATGTTTTGCATATTGCGTCAATCCGATTGTATATTGTTTTGTTTTATCCTCTTCCGTTTTTCCATTTGAAGCATCACTGCTGCAACCCGCCAAAGCAATAAGCCCCGCTAATACGAATGAAGCTGTACTAAATCTCTTTTTCACAAAAATATCCCCCTCTTGTTCCCACTTTTTAAGCATAGATACAAACTTTAATCTGTGTTTAAAAAAATAACATTATTTCTAAAAATTTAATATATTCAAAATAAAAAAGCAATAGTTGTTTTCCGACATTTCATTGACTTTGCGATTTTTCTATAACTTTTTTTCACAAAAAAGCCTTTCCTTTAGTATCTAAGAGAAGGAAAGGCTTAAAAAAATTATTATTCTTTAATTGCTTTTGATAAGGAATCGGAAGTAATTTTCCAATGGGACGCATTCCACACCGGTTGCCCGTTTTTAAATAAAATTGCCTGTGGGGATTCGTGCTTAATTCCATATGTTTCAGCAACATAGTTGGAAAGCGCACGCGCTTCCTGGACGGCAAGGTAAGCGGTATTAACATCTGTATGGTCCTCAAGGAAACTTTCATATTCTTCAAACGCGGCGCCGCTTATAGGACAGGTTAAGCTGTGCTTGATTAGCAAGAAGCTGTCCTTAGTTGCAAGCTGTTCAAATTGCTCTTTTGTTTCAATTTTGTTTGCTGCCATCATTCGTCTCCTTTAACCAGTGCATTTTGGACTGAAAAAGCGGTGAAGTTATCTTACCACTTCACCGCCTGCTATTACAAATATATTACCTTTGCAAATTTATTTTCGTTCTTTAATTATACCTTTTTTCCGTATCTTCAAACGCTTTTTCAGTTTCCTCGAATGCTTTTTTCGTTTCATCCAGTTTTAACTGGGCAGCATTCTTTCCAGGTGACGTACTGGAGGATGAAGTAGCATCTGCTGTAGTATTACCCATATCAGCAGCTGTATAGTCATCTGCTGTTGCTTCCGCGGACAAGTCGCTCCCAACCTCATAATCTGAAGAAACGGATGACTCTGTTTTGCTGCTATCATTCTGTTTCATGTTCTTAACTTTATCCATTAATCCGGCAGATTTGCTTGTGACCATTTCAGTTACGGCGTTCGTTTTTTCACGTGCTGTTTCTGCCAGTGAGCCGCCCTTTTCCATAGCTGTTTGTTTTAACTTATCTGTTTTTTCACCAAGGGTCTTAACCTGTACATTAAGATCGTTCCGCAGCTCTTTACCAGGCTTTGGCGCCATGAACAAGGCGGTAGCAGCTCCAACAACGCCGCCGATGATCGCTCCAATTACGAAATCCCTTGATCCAGTTTCGTTATTTCGCTCCTGATAAGGCTTTTGATAATCCCTTGTATATTCCTGATACTCTTTTTGAATCATATTATTTTTGCTCCTCTCAATTTTTAATAAGTGTATTCTTTACGAAAGTTTCCATGCTCTTATCTGGATCTTAAAAATCTTTTCTTAGGAAGATTATCGGTTTCCATAGCTTCCGTCTCCGTCACTCCAATGGCAGAAACACCGGGAAGCTGTTGGTTCTTACGAGACTTCCATTTGTCACGGATTTCCATGGCTACATTGCTCCATTGCACAATCTGGGAAATTTTCTCCTGATTGTTATCTATGCCTGCCTGAACTTGGTTAGAGACCTTTTGAATGGAAGAATTAAAGCCTTTAATAGATTCTCCCACACCCTTTACCGCATTGACTACGGAGTTAAGGTTTTCAGATTTCTTTTGCAGATCCTCTGCTAGTACGTTCGTTTTATGCAGAAGTGAAGCAGTTTCTACGGTTACTCCTTGCATTTGCTTTTCCAGCCCATCCAACGTGTGCGCCACACTATCAAGGGTGGTCTGCAGCGATTTTAAGGTTCTTGATAAGAAGATCACCAATACTAAAAACGCAATGGCCGCTACCGCAGCGCTTAGATATAAAATAATTTCCATAGGACACCTCCGTTATTTGTTCCAGTACATCTTGTACCAATTTATTTGTTAAATACCCATTCACTTTCATTATAAACGTAATTATTTTTCCAGGTATAGCCTTTAAGCGAGCGCTTTTTAAAAATTGCATGCCATGATTATTATTTTCTTGCAGATCAATATTTAAACAATCATTCATGAACATTAGACAGTCATCGGGTACAATATGTATGGTAACATAAGAATCATACGGAGGAATTAAATATGAAAGATCCTAGAATACAAAAACTGGCGAGTAACTTAATCAATTATTCCGTAAAGCTTCAAAAGGAAGAAAATGTATTGATTGAAAACTTTGGCTTGCAGCGTGAGCTGGTCATGGCACTTGTAAAAGAAGCATATGAGGCTGGCGGCAATCCATTTGTCTTGTTAAAAGACCAACAGGTCGACCGTTCGTTATTAATGGGTGCCAAGGACAAACAGTTCAATATGTTGGCTGATTTTGAAGCAAATGTCATGAAGAAAATGGATGCTTACATCGGCCTGCGCTCAGGAGATAATATCAATGAGCATGCCGATGTTCCTTCCGAAAAAATGGCAATCCACGGTAACACGATTGGAAAAAAAGTCCATAGAGAAATTCGTGTCCCTAAAACGAAATGGGTAGTGCTTCGTTATCCGAATTCTTCCATGGCCCAGCTCGCAAAAATGAGCACGGAAGCGTTCGAGGATTTTTATTTCGATGTTTGCAATCTGGATTATGGAAAGATGAGCGATGCAATGGAAAGCCTTGTGAATCTGATGGACCGGACCGACCAAGTCCGTATTACCGGACCAGGGACCGATTTGTCCTTCTCCATAAAAGGAATAAAATCAATTAAATGTGCTGGTGAGTTAAATATTCCGGATGGGGAAGTTTATACTGCACCTGTAAAAGATTCTGTTAACGGGATGATTACATACAACACGCCTTCCCCATATCAGGGCTTCACTTTCGAAAACGTAAAGCTGACCTTCAAGGACGGAAAAATTATTCACGCAGAAGCCAATGACACAGAGAGAATTAACAAAATTTTTGACACTGATGAAGGTGCCCGATATATCGGTGAGTTCGCAATCGGTGTAAATCCGTATATTCTTCATCCAATGCAGGACATCCTTTTTGATGAAAAAATCGATGGCAGCTTCCACTTTACCCCAGGGCAATGCTACGATGATGCATATAACGGTAACCATTCCAATATCCACTGGGATATGGTGAATATTCAACGCCCCGATTACGGTGGCGGTGAAATTTATTTTGATGGCATGTTAATTCGCAAAGATGGCCGCTTTATGATCCCCGAACTTGAAAAGTTGAATCCGGAAAATCTTAAGTAAACGATAAATGGAAAAACTCCTTAAGGGATTAGTCCCTTCAAGGAGTTTTTTTAAGAAATTCGATCAAGCATTAATGAGACCAAGAGGCCAAGCGCAGCCATTAAACCTGTTATTGGCCCACTATCTTCATATGCTTCCGGCATCATACTTGATGCAACCATTGCTATAATACCACCTCCTGCAAATGCAGCTATACCAGACATCAGGTGTTCTGAAGCCCCATTAAGCAAGATATATCCTCCCCAAGCACCAAGAGTCGATATAGCGACTACTGCAAACCAAAGCAGCAATATTTTTCTCCTGGAATAACCACTGTTTTTCATTCCATATGTACTGGATAATCCCTCAGGAATATTACTAATAAAAATAGCAATAACCAACAGGAAGCTTACCGTTTGTTGTTCAAGCAGGCTGGCTCCTATAATAATCGATTCTGGAACAGCATCCATAATGGTACCAATAAAAATGGCCAGCCCTCCACCTCCAACAGCTTTTTGTCCCGACCTTTTTCTATCGGAGCCTCCCTTTTTTGAAATGGCATAATCAAAAATTGTAAAAATGACAGCACCGGATACAAATCCGATAGTAGTTGGTGTAAGCCCTCCATCGTTAACTGCTTCTCCAAGCAGTTCATAAGACGCAGCTCCAATTAGAACTCCAGTACCAAACGCCATGATATCACCAATAATTTTTTTCGGAATGGAAAAATACAGGGAGATTATAGCACCTAAAAGAACCGCTGATCCTGAAATCGAGCCCCACATTGCCGCCAACCACATCGATATCCCCCCTTCATCAACCTAAACAGTTTAGGAAAGCTTAAAACTTATTTTGATAAATTGATAACTGGCTATCAATAGCCTTGTCAATATACCCATAAGGCCTTTTTTCAAACTACCCATATAATGGGGATGGGCTTGTAGAAGAAGTCTGGATGTCAATTACATAATGTGGACATAGTTCTTAAAAATATTCCCAGGGTCCAAATCTACTACAATTTAAGCGGTGAATATTTTTATATGCCTTTTACGTACAAAAACACCTCCGAGCATGTTCATACATTGGAACATAATCGAAGGTGTTCGTACTTGTTGCATTCATTTTTTGTTGAGGATTTCTTTTAGAAATCTCTAGTTTATTTTTGATTCGTTTTTTCAATTAGTTTGCTGGAGCAATTGTTCGTAAGCCACTTGGAACTTTTGAATGTCGCCGGCACCCATAAATAGGATGACAGCACTATTATGCCCTGCCAGTGGCGATGTATCTTCTTCTGCAATGACCTCTGCACCGGGAATTTTTTCCCGGAGATCTTCAATGGAAAGCTTGCCCTGATTTTCACGGGCCGAGCCAAAGATTTCGCAAAGATACACTTTATCGGCTAAGTTAAGGGCCTCTGCAAATTCTCCTAGGAACGCCTGGGTCCTAGTATAAGTATGCGGTTGGAATACAGCTACAATTTCCCGCTCCGGGTACTTTTGTCTAGCAGAATCGATTGTTGCTGTAATTTCGGTAGGATGGTGCGCATAGTCATCAATGATAATTTGGCGTCCTGCTTCCTTTTCAGTAAAACGGCGTTTGACCCCGCTAAATGTGAGTAGCTGGGCTTTCACTATGTCTGTATCCAGGTTCTCATAATTACAAAGGGCAATGACCGCTAAAGCATTGAGCACATTATGATTGCCATATGTCGGTATGGTAAATGTGTCATAGAATGTATTTCTGACAAAGACATCAAACGTTGTTCCTGAAGCTGATGTTGCCACATTTCTTGCTTGAAAATCATTTTCCTCGGCAAAACCGTAAAAGATTACCGGTACCTTGGCCTGAATGCGCTGGAGCTGTTCATCATCTCCACAGGCAATGATCCCTTTTCCAACCTGCAAGGCCATTTCTTGGAAAGCCTGAAATACATCTTCAATGCTGGAATAATAATCAGGATGATCGAAATCGATATTCGTCATGATTGCATAGTCAGCATGGTAGGATAGGAAATGGCGTCGATATTCACATGCCTCGAATACAAAGTATTCCGCGTTCTCCTCACCTTTACCAGTCCCGTCACCAATTAAGTAGGACGTAGGTTTGGCCCCACTCATGACATGGGAAAGCAAGCCGGTCGTTGACGTCTTTCCATGTGCCCCGGTCACCGCGACACTGATGAAATTTTTGAGGAAATCCCCAAGAAAACGGTGATAACGAATAACAGGCAATCCAAGTTCCATTGCCCGTGTAATTTCAGGATGAGTATCGGGAAATGCATTTCCAGCAATGATTGTCATACCCGGTTTTATATTTTCTTCGTTGAAAGACAGGATGGGTATTTCCGCCTTTTCCAAAGCAGCTTGGGTAAAGAACGTTTTTTCAATATCGGAACCCTGAACCTCATAATTCATATCATTCAGGACTTGAGCCAATGCACTCATCCCTGAACCTTTGATACCAACAAAATGGTAAACAGTCATAAATAGAACCTCCACCAGTCGTCTATCTGTATGACAGTATATGACGTTTTCTGTTTTTTGCCTATCGCCTTCAGCACTCCTATCCCACAATTAAAGCGAAGGGCAGGCACGTTTTTCTCTGCTGTAATGGGCTAAAGCATTTATATGAATGAATTTTTATTATATCACTTTTTCGCATAGTCCACCATGTCAGGAATATTTCAATTATTACAATAAACCAAAGTTAGTTCTTCTATTACCGTTTCGGTGTTACTCTACCTTTTCAAGGCGAGGATTTGGACGGTATTTACGCCCTGCTTTTGCCTGAGGCTTTCCATTTAACATAACATTATCACCAGTAAAACTGACGGAGATCTTCAAGAGGCTGCTTCCGATGCCATACATATCCACCGGAACTCCCTCTCTTTCAAAGTCCAGGATTCTTTCTTCTGTGAACCCTCCGCTAACCAGGATGCGGACATGCTGGAAGCCCTCCTCATCCAACGCCTTTCGAAGGGCAAATATCAGCTCCGCATTCACCCCTCTTGGGTCGAAGGAGCCCAAAAGATGCTGATTTCGAACAAAGTATTTATCAATCATGGTCCTGGATGTATCCACCCGGACCCCGCGCAATTTATCTCCAAATGCCCTGGCCAATTTTAATGAATCAGTAATGGCGTCATTGTTGTAATCAACGAGCGCAATTAATTCATCTTCCGGATACTTTTTATGGTACGCCTCTGTAGCCGCTACAACATCTCCGTTGAATAGCTGGATCAGCGCATGAGGCATTGTCCCCATTCCCTTTTTACCCCACCATTCGCTCATGGCATGGGTCGCCTGGGCAGTGGCTCCTCCGATATACGCGGCATATCCATCCCCAGCCTGCTGGGTAAAATGATCATCCCGGTCACCCATGAAAATGACAGGCTTTTGAATTCCTGAATAGGCAGCCGCCTTAACGACATTATATACATTAGTGGCTACTGATGTTCTGCGAGCAAGTATTCCGTCAATAACCCCCTCCAGATACCCGAATTCCTGATAAGGTCCTGTAATGGTAAGGACCGTTTCAAACGGGCTGATTTTATCGCCATCCTTTAACGAGTGGATTTCGAGCGAGTCTGGATGGTCTGCAAACGTTTTTATCAATGCCACCACTTCATCCGTCCCGCATAGCACGGCATGCTTTCGTTGAAAAAACTGCATGGTGACCGTGTGATCGGGGCAAAACTCTTCTGCTATTTCCTTTGTTTTTAGAAAGTAAACGGCAGAAAACCAACCTTCTTTCACCCTATCATCAAATTTAAAGGTTTTATTGGTAAGTCTCTTTATTTCTCCCTTTAATTTCAATTCAATTTCCTTCATCCCTGGCAGCTCCCCTAATTCCTAATGAAAACCTTTTCTGATGCAGATCGGGGATCATGCAATCCCCGATCCTAGAAAATATTGAATAATACTATTATCTTAAACCATTGCAGGTAGAATAAAAGCGTTAATTTCCGCCATTCGATTCAAGAATGTATTCAAGCTCCTCTACAGATATTAACACATCCCGGGGTTTACTACCTCTTGATTCGGACAGGATTCCTTGCCGCTCCATCATCTCAATCAATCTCGCAGCCCTGTTATAGCCTATATGGAACCTTCTTTGAAGGCTTGATGCAGACGCCCCGTTTTGGTTCACCGCAAATTCGCAAGCCTCATAAAACAATTCATCCGTTTCTTCGATAACCTGCGCCCTGCTTAAAAGTTCATCCTGCTCAAACAAATAGTTCGGCTCTTGCTCTTGTTTTACATGGCCCACCACTTGCTCAATCTCGTCATCAGAGACAAAGGTTCCCTGAAGACGTACCGTTTTTGACGAACCATTTTCAGCAAACAGCATATCACCTTTACCAAGCAACTTTTCGGCGCCGCTTGCGTCAAGAATTGTACGGGAATCCACTTGAGAAGAAACAGAAAAAGCAATCCTTGTCGGGATATTGGCCTTAATCAGTCCCGTAATAACATCTACTGACGGCCGCTGGGTGGCGACAATAAGATGGATTCCACATGCGCGCGCTTTCTGCGCAATCCGGCAAATCGCTTCTTCCACATCCGCTGGGGACATCATCATCAAATCGGCCAACTCATCGATGACCACGACAATATAAGGCAACTTATCAGCATGTTGGCCGGCTCTGTCAGCCAATTGATTAAAACGGCCAATATCCCGTACACCTGTATGGGCGAATAATTCATACCGGCGTTCCATCTCTTCAACGGCCCATTTTAAAGCTGCAGTGGCTGCCTTCACGTCCGTAATAACCGGGCTTACCAAATGTGGAATCCGGTTATAGGGGGCAAGCTCTACCATTTTCGGATCGATTAGAAGCAGCTTTAATTCCTGCGGCGTTGCCTTATACAACAGGCTGACTAGCATCGTATTGATGCACACACTTTTACCCGATCCTGTGGCACCTGCGATCAAACCGTGAGGCATTTTCTTCAAATCCGTCAGCATCGGCTGTCCTGAGATATCCAGCCCGAGCGCTACCGTTAATGGTGACCCGTCTTGTTGGAAGGCATCGCTTTCGAGCACCTCCCGTAAAAATACCGGCTTACTTTTGCGATTCGGGATTTCAATACCGATCGTATGTTTACCCGGGATGGGCGCTTCCATACGAATATCCTGTGCAGCAAGGCTTAGTTTGATATCATCTGTTAAATTAGTAATCTTATTTACCTTTACACCAGGTTCTGGCTGCACCTCAAATCGTGTAACCGCCGGTCCCTGAGTTACATTCACAACATGGGCCCTCACATTGAAATTCTTTAGCGTATCATTTAATAGCGTTGCCTGGTCCTGCAGCCATTCCTGGTCGCTCTCCGCATGCGCAGGTGGTGACAATAAATCGATTGACGGAAAAGCATAATATGGCAGGTCTCTATCCTGCTCATCAGCAGCTGCAGCTTTTTCTTCAAATTGCATTGCCCCCGCTTCGATCACTTTTTTCTGAAGAAGGAATGATTCTGAATCAGCCCCTTTTTGCCCAAGCTGAATTGGATCAGGATCGGTAGCTTTTTCAATCTCAATTGGCTCTGCCTCGACAGTTTTTTTCACCATCTCAATTGGCTCTGCCTCGACAGTTTTTTCAATCTCAATCGGCTCAGGCTTAGCTTGTTTTTTAGTTATCTCATATTCCTCAAAATTCTTGTCGTTTGAACCCTCTATGTTTAGAAATGTGCTTTCCTTTCTCTTTTGCTGGAATCGGTCCCTGTCCTGCTTTGTCATCACGACATTGAATGGAATGTGTTTCTTCTGGGACGTGGTTGGAGGTGCTTCGGGTTCCTCCTTCAATACTTCTTCTTGAACCTCTTCCACGACTTGTACGGCAGGAAGGTCTTGTACGTTAATAGCCTCTGGCTTCAATTCAGGGCGAATTGATTCCTCCTCAAACTCTTCCATAGCTTGTATCTCCTCAGGAACGCTCTCTTCACCACTAGGGGTGGAGAGCACTTCAAGGACTTCCGCGTCGTTATGCCTTTCGTCGTCCTGTTTATTTCCCATAAGAGGTACACTCATTTCCAGACTTGCTTCTTCATGGTCTTGTCCGTTTTGCCCAATAATAACATTGGCTTGTGATGATACTGCAATTTCAGATATTGCAGTATGTTTATCTTCACTTGTTTGCTCAGCAGCTTCTATTTCAAAGCTTGTATCGGACCCATGAAGGGTATAGCCCGTGCCGTCCTGCTTCTCTTTGTCGCTTTCCGTTTCACCTTTACGGTAGATGGCAGGAATATCATCCGGGAAGTTTTTAGTTTTTAGCTGTTGTGCCGGCTTACTTTCAAGCTCAAATTCTACTGTATCATCTGTATCCGGGGCTTGCTTATCCAGCTGCTTATCCGGCCGCTGCTTGAATCCATATATTGGAGAAGGGATTTCCGTTGGCCGAAATGGTACGTTGGAAGGTTCTATTTTTTTTGGTTTGCTGCTCTTTGGCTTGTCGGCTAAACCATTGGGCTTTTCGCCTTCTGATTTTTCTTTTCGGACTCCTTGTTTCTTGTTTGAATTCCGTACGGGCTCATGACTATTTCTTTTTTTCCGCGAAAGGTTTTCATCCGGGATGACAGGAAATTTAAAACGCCCTTTCGGATATTGATATAACACCTTTGTATCAGGATCATTGGTTCCTGCTATGTTTATAGTCCTTTGCTGCCTGTTTGGTTTGGTTTCCTCTTTCAGCTTTGTGATGTCTATTTTTTTCAAAGTTTCTTTATCAATGGGCTCGTCGACGATGATTTCTTCTATTTCAATAATTTCTTCATCCTGAAACCATTTCTTTATTTTCTTAAACCACTTCAATCATTATCACTCTTTCCATTGATCGGACTTATAGCTGGATGACTTGCAGCCAGTTTTCACCTTACCATTTTAACAGTAATTCTTAAAATATCGAGCAAAATTGTGTAGATTGGTACAATATGAGGAATGATTGGCCAATCATGGGAAAATAAAAGGCAAATAGCGTCAAAATAAAAAAGGATGGGATTCCGATTTTGCGGAAAAGACCCATCCTTGCTGCTTTTTTACTAACCCAAAATAATTAAGTTTCTTAGCCTTTACTCGCTTCGTTTTTTATTTTTCCCCAGAATAAAGACTGGTTCCAACCCTTCTTCTTCATAAAGGAAGGATAACGCCGTGATTGGGACATGCCCGCTCGCGAAGAAACTCATCGCCATTTGGGCCAAGACATCATAACCAGTGTCATTTTCCACATCAGCGATAATGATTACATCCTGGTGAGGGATCGCGATGGCCATGGTTCCGTTCATTTTGCCTTTCATCTCTTTTAACCAGGACTCATTCAAGATTCTGCTCGCATCGTATCCATCGTTAGTATTCAAGAAATAAAAAGTATTTCCGGCAACGGTATCCGATTTTACCGGAGTTGGAAGAGAACGTACGTTGAACCGGGCTATCTGACGGATCTGTTCAGCGTCCCAACTTTCTTTCGCGAGCAGGCCTTCATCTATCAACCGGTAAGTGTTTCCAAGGTCTAATGCATAATAAATCCTCGTCTCGGCTGTATGATCATCAAAAAGAAAACGATTCCCTTCAGTCGCCTCTTGTGGAAAAGATGTAGACCTAATTACCGGATAAATATTTTTTTCACGGCCTGCAAGTGTATGTTCTTCTCCCATGACGTTGAGGGCTTCTTCCACATAATAAACAACCTCGTCTACTGCTTTTTCCTTAATTGTTTCCCATTTTGCGATAATACCAGGCAATTCGATGGTTATCCCTTTACCAGTCGTTGTATTTTCAATTCTGAGCACATCTTTTTTGCTGTCAAACGTAAATGTCCGATCGTTTGATTGAAGTCGCTCCTGAAGAAGATCCTTCATTTTTCTACCGTCCATTTTCAAATGATTTCCCTCCTTTTACACCAATCGTGCCCGGCATAAGCTAGGCTAACCGTTAACTGGTACCTGCGCCATTGGAAAAGTTATACTTCGTTTTTAGTATAAAAAAATAAATCGCCCCCATACGCGGACGGGGGAGAAAGCCAATTATAAAGAGTTGATGAAATCCTCGATTTCCTGCTGTGTTTTGCGGTCTTTGCTGACGAAACGGCCTAATTCTTTCCCATCTTGATACGCTATGAAGCTCGGGATGCCATAAACGTCATTGGCGGCACACACATCAATGAATTTGTCACGGTCTACATAAACAAAAGTAAAATCCGGATGGTTTTGTTCAATTTCCGGAAGGACAGGTTCAATCACCCTGCAATCAGGGCACCAATCCGCAGAAAATAGAAAGATATGTTTCCCAGCGTTTTTTAGTTCATCATATTGTTCTATGGTTTCTAAATGTTTCATTCTTTTTTCTCCCTTCCCTATTAAATTTCTGCAATCATCTCTCCAAAGACTAGTGATAATCTGTCCAAAATTAGAGTTATTTAGCCAACAGGAGAAAAATCTGTCCAAAATCCAGATTATTATTGCGGAAATTCAGGTAACTTTGTCTCAAAGCTCAAAATATATTTAGCCAGCCAATGTCGCAATCTATGCCAAATGATTTATTTTGATATTACCAAACAAAAAGACAGCATACCAATAATATGCAACCTTGATTACACATGTCCATATTAGTCATGTTACACTTATCTTCAAGGACATCTTTATGAATCAGCTGAAACTTTATTTGTGAAAAAATGAGTCTGGAGGAGAAAATATGGAAATGACAGTTTATTTGGCAGGCGAGATTCATAGCAATTGGAGACATGAGTTGAAGGAAAAGGCACAAGCGTTGCAGCTTCCGTTGAATTTTGTCGGTCCGATGGAAGATCATGAACGCTCTGATAATATAGGGGAAGAAATTCTCGGGACGCAGCCAACAAGTATTTTAAAAGACGCCGCTGCATCGCAGATTAATAATCTCCGCACAGAGCTGCTTATGAAGAAAGCAGATCTAGTCATTGCTTTGTTCGGGGAAAAATACAAACAATGGAATACTGCCATGGATGCAAGTGCAGCACTCACTCTAGGAAAACCGCTCATACTGATTAGACCGGAGGCCCTTCACCATCCGTTAAAGGAACTCTCGGCCAAAGCGAATTTAACTGTTGAGTCCGTAAACCAGGCCCTGAAGGTTCTCTCCTATGTTTTTGACATTGAATAAAAAAATCCTTGCCAGCTAAAACCTGGCAAGGATTTTTCTCATTAAGGGCAAGATTGCTGCTTGTTTTTCATATTTTTATATTCAATTTGACCGATCAGCATTTTCATTATATGACTGAACATGCCAGTCCTGGTGATTCGTTCATTGGTAAAAACGCCAATGGCCCCTTCTTTTTTCCTGATGCCTTTCTTTTTTGTATACTCATCCATTACAGGGCCCAATTCCTCACCTAAAATGAGTCTTTCTGCGATTTGGTCAGGTAAAGGGACCCTAGCACCGCCAGCAATAAAGAGATTGCCTTCCCGGTCAGCTAGAGCGCCCCAATTGCAGAGAAACATGCCATATTTTGTTTGTACAACTCCGCCCTCTAGCCCGATGCCGATATCCGCATCGCTCTGTCTTAGACAATTCCTGGCCCGGTTAGACGCTCCCTCTATGGTCTCTTCATCCGAGAAGGGCTGGTCAGAAACGCCGGATAAGGCGTGTATTTGAATAATTTCCGCAGTCTCTCCATAAGCTTTCCTCACAGCCTGAACCTTCGCGGGGTTACTGCTCCCTACTGCCACTGTTATCATAAATTAACCGCCCCATTACCCGTTATTCTTGATGCTTTCGACTGTACTTTTATCACAGGCTCGGACTAACTTTCCAATAAGCTCACGCGCTGCCGCATAATCATCGACATGGATCATAGAAGCATGAGTATGGATATATCGGGAACAGATTCCGACCACAGCGCTCGGCACACCTTCATTTGCAATATGCACCTTTCCAGCATCTGTCCCGCCCTGAGAAACATAATACTGGTAAGGAATTTTATTGGATTCAGCTGTATCCAAGATAAATTCACGCATTCCTTTATGAGTAACCATGGAACGGTCAAAAATCCGCAATAAAGCCCCCTTGCCTAACTGCCCGAATTCTGATTTACTACCCGACATATCATTTGCAGGGCTTGCGTCCAAAGCAAAGAATATATCCGGCTTGATCATGGAAGCGGCTGTTTGCGCCCCTCTTAGCCCTACTTCCTCCTGCACCGTCGCTCCCGAAAATAAAATGTTTGGCAGCGTGTCATCTTTTAAATCCTTTAACAATTGAATCGCAAGGCCGCAGCCATATCGGTTATCCCATGCTTTTGCAAGGATCTTCTTCTCATTTGCAAGAGGGGTGAATGGACAGATAGGCACAATTTGCTGCCCAGGCTTAACACCTATCTTCTTCACATCTTCCCGATCATCCGCCCCAATATCTATCAGCATATTTTTCATTTCCATAGGCTTGGAACGGAGCTTCTCGTCAAGCAAATGAGGCGGAATCGATCCAACTACACCGATAATCGGACCGTTATCTGTAATAATCTGTACACGTTGTGCCAGCAGCACCTGGCTCCACCAGCCGCCAAGAGGCTGGAAGCGAATCATTCCATTTTCCGTAATGGAAGTCACCATAAACCCTACTTCATCCATATGTCCAGCAACGAGAATTCGTGGTCCGCTCACATCACCCTTTTTTACCCCGAAAACGCCTCCTAGTTTATCCTGTACGATTTCATCCGAATACTTTTCCAATTCAGAACGCATAAATTTTCTTACGGCATGTTCATTTCCAGAAGTTCCTGGCAATTCCGTCAATGTTTTGAACAAATGTAATGTTTCCTGATCCATATCTCTACCCCTTCATTTTAATTTGATTTATGTATACCCCTATTTTACAGAATATTGTCACGGGCTTCCACTTGCGCATTTCTTCACCGATTTATATTGTATACTATAGAGAAACATTCAATTACCTTTTTTGGAGGGGACTAAAATGAACTGGAGAGCCTTGCTATTAGGAGCAGCCGTCGGATTTGCCGCCGGGTATGCTGCAAAACAAATAATTGATGAGACCGGCAGCCCTTCTCCTGAAAGAGTGCTGGAAAACGTAAAATCTGCGGTTAAAAAAGATGGAAAGATTTACGGGTCTTGGATCGTCATGACTCCTGAAAATTATGAAAAATTCAATCTGGAATACAAGGTATATAAGGGCGGTATTACCCGTCAATTGGATGGCAAACGGGAGCAGTTTGAATTCGTGGCTGATGCCTCCACTGGGACGATTCTTGAATTGACTCAAAAATGATTATTTTGCCTCCGAATAACTTGCCGGTTGAAAGATTTCCGCGGTATTCAAACGCAATATTTAAAACATTGTACAGGCTGGTTAAGAAAAACCAGCCTAATCATCCTTTCCTTTTGACTTCTTCCAGTACCCGTTTTCCACTCTTATCCCATTTTATTGCACGATAATAATCGTCATGATAGAAGGTGTACCAGGCTTCCCGTTCCAAACCGTTTGCCATCCATTTTTGTTTTTGAGAAATTGAATCCATTGGATAATCGTCAAAGGCTAGTACCCAGAGCACATTGGCATGGGCATGCGTAGGCATGATATCGGCCATGTGGATGATGCATTCCTCTCCATTTTCCATCACAATAATAGAATGCCCGTTACTATGTCCACCGGTATGTATCATCTTTATTCCATCAAGGATTTCCTTTTCCCCTTCAAACGGACGAACAAGGTGGGCGACCGCTTCCCAGTTTTCTTTCCAGTAGGTATTACGGGAGCGGATATTAGGGCTTTGCACCTCGTCCCATTCTATCTGTGACGTGATAATTTTTGCATTTTCAAAGGCCGGCTTCCACTGGCCGCCCACACGTTTTGTCAAACCGGAAGCATGGTCGAAATGCATGTGTGTCATAAGGATATAATCAATATCATCCGTTGAAAGCCCAAATTCAAGCAGGTTTTCTTCCACACTGGATTCTTTTGTAACTCCATAGTTCCTAAGCTGTTTTTCATCGAATTTCCCATTGCCGATTCCTGTTTCGATTAGCAAATTCAAACCGTCCGCTTGCACTAAAACTGGGTCTGTTCGCAATTGTATTTGATTATTGTCATTACAGGGATATTTTTTTGACCAAAGTGGCTTCGGTACAACTCCAAACATGGCTCCCCCATCTAAATGGATAACCCCGCCATTGAGCCAAGTCAGTTTGATTTCTCCAGCATTTAAGGATTCCATAATCTCCCTCCTAATTAATTTAAGTGTAACGTGATTGTCGCAAAATTTAAATAGTATGAACATATTGTAAACAAAAAAAACGATCCTATCAAAGGATCGCATATTGTCCAATATTCTAACGAAATTGTGCTTCCAGCCTGTAAATTCTTTTTCCTTTTTGTGAGAAACGCTCTTCGTACTCTGTCATGATATTGCCTTGAAAATCGCTGTTGTGTAAATCAAGGCTTACAAAAGTAAGCAGCATACCGTAACGGGAAACGCTCATCAACGAAGATTCGAATAAACCCTGATTATCCGTTTTAAAATGGATTTCTCCTTTTTCAGGAAGGATATCTTCGTATACCTGTAAAAAGGTTTCATATGTCAGACGGCGTTTTTCGTGTCGTTTTTTTGGCCATGGATCCGAGAAGTTTAAATATATACGGTTCACATCGCCCTTTGCAAAATATTCACGCAAATCATTGGCATTAACGTTCATGAGTTTCAAATTCGGTATTTCGGCTTCAATCAGCCGATCCAACGCAGAAACAATCACACTTTTCGCCAACTCAATGCCAATAAAATTAACATCAGGATTTTGCTTTGCCATTTCAGTAATAAAGCGGCCTTTTCCAGTCCCTACTTCTATATAAATCGGATGGTCATTCCCAAATAGTTCCCGCCATTTCCCTTTATGGCTCTCAGGCTGCTGGACGACATACTGTGGATAGGCAGCCAGTTTTTCTTCAGCCCAGGGCTTGTTTCGTAAACGCATTAATTACACACCTCTATATCTTATATACTTTCCAAACCATACCATGACTAGCCGGATTTCTGCAAGGTGCGCCGAGGACATTCGCACATAAAAAAGTGGAGGGCGTGTAATAAATCAATACGCAAATAACCCTCTTCTTTTCATTGGCACAGATATCCTTTGTCAAGGTTGATCTCTACCGGAATAAAAGCACGACACTCTGGAGTATGCTCATAATTCTTAGATAGGTATCTGTACTTGTGTAAAACATACATACTCCTAATAACGAAAAAACCGCAGCTAAAATGTGCTGACGGTTTCCGCGCATTCTCACGTATTAAATGTCTTCACAAGTCACAACATAAAAGACATAATCCTATTAATTAAGAAAGGTCGAGACAAAATGCCGCTTTCTCATGAAAACCAGATTTATTTATTAAAGGATATTTTATACAACCAACAAAGCGATTGCTGCGGTTCGGTGTCCGAATGCGAGCAAGTGGAACGGCTTGTAAAATCCTTAATGGTGAATACAAACATAAACGACAACATCCGGGTTATATTGGAAGAAATATACCGTTACAGCCAAGACGGAGTCAATTCAACTGATTTGCAAGCACATATCACATCTCACCAAACCGACTTGAACCAGTGGGTTGATGAGATTGGCCGCTTTTATTAATCACAATTCGAGGATATTAGGCAACTGGTTGATAATGCGATCCATTTCCTCTAATCGATTTTTATCTTTATACCACTGTATCGAGGAAAGCGCCTGGGCAGCCACATGCCATTTCATTCTCATTTCAAGGCTTGCATCGAGCGTCTTTCCATATCGGGTAAGCCACTCCCTCCATTCCTCTTTCGGAATGTAGGAATATAGCAGCATCCCGAGATCGATGGCTGGGTCGGCAATTATTGCTCCGTCCCAATCTATTAGGAATAACTCATTTGAATCAGTAGTAAGCCAGTTGTTATGGTTAACGTCGCCATGGCAGACAACCAGTTCTTCACATTCCGCTAATAACAAGTTATTTTGCAAAAAGGATATCACTTGAAAAACCACGGGAATGGCGACAAGTTCACGTTCCAGGTTGGATTCTAATTGTGTCAGGATGCTTTCAGGGCGCAACGGGGACTTACCTAATCTTTTCAGCATTGTTAGCAATGGCCGGGATTGATGGATTTTCCTCAGTAGCTTTGCTACCTGCCCGCCATTCATCTCATTATGGGTGAGTTCCCTTCCATTCAGCCAATGCTGCGCCGTTATCACATCTCCATTTTCAAGGCGCTTTGTCCATACCAGCTTAGGCACGATTCCTTCCGCTGATAATACAGCCAGGAAAGGCGATGTATTCCGTTTCAGAAAAAGCTTTTGCTCATTATCCTTGCGGGCAATGAAGGCTTCTCCTGTAGCTCCTCCAGCGGGAACTATTTCCCACTCCTGACCGAATAAATGTTCCAAAAGGTTCACCTTCAATTTCTTCGCGAGATAAAAAATGCGCGGGGCTCCATGGTTAGGAAGCAGAATCACTTTCGCCACGGCACAAACTGCTTCGGCACAAAGTTCCTTTTCCTTTGGCATTTTATGAAAAATAAAAAAGACAGCCATTGAGCATATACAATAGCTATCTTATTGAATTTTAGTAGAAAAGCTGTTTCTTAGTCAAGTAGTATCATTCATTACTTAACAGGAAAAACCTACAATTTTACTTGCAAAACCTAAGATAAGTTCCGATAAGTCCATTTTACGTTTCACTGTCCCTTTTTACACGTCGCCTTAAAACCTGTTTTCTTCCTCGCTCACATCCTGTTCTCCATTCCATTCAAGCCGTCTGCTTGACGTGGTTTGGCAATAGTCAAGCAGAGCCTGTGCAGCCCTTAATTGCTGATGTTTCAAGGGTGAGGAGAGACTCCGCATTCTTTGGAACCATTCCGGAAATGCCCGCTTATCAATGAGCGTCAAATCATAAGGCACAAGAGGATAATCAATAAATCCGTTGCGGGATAAAATCGCTTTTTTTATTGGCAGGTTAACATCATATATTGAAAAAAGCTGCTTAACGATCTTCTCCATACGCTCTACGGCGAGTATCGGGTTTAATACTTTTCTCTCATTGTGCTGATGATGCCTCTTCAACCAGAACCTTTCGCTGGACCCCGTAAAGACTGCATCATCTTCAGCTTCAAGGAAGGTGATGCACCACGCATCAGTCGGGCTAATTAGAATGATGTCAACCTCGACGGGAGCATTTTTCAGTAAAAAAACAGGTTTATATAATAATAGAAACGTATCAGGAAAACGCTGCAAAAAGAAACGCAGCTTTTCATCCAAGAAGAATGACTGATCGACAAACGACTTTTCATACATCGTCGAGCTTCCCCATTTCATCTGAAAGCGGAATAACTGGTTCAAGTAAATTTGTTTTAATTCATCAAGGCTAGCAACATTAGAAGGAAGTTGAAGGGAAAAAAAATTTTCCTCGTCGCCAGAAGCATCTTGGATGCCACTCACAGAGATTTGATCCTTCGAACTCCCCCTAGAAAAAATCCCCTTTACTTTCCCAAATAACCCGGTTTTGGTATCCGTCCCCCACTCCTCTTCCAAGCTCCCTGGCGGTTCCTGGAAAGAAAACTGCTCCAATTCCCCGGCCAGGAAGGCTGACTTTATTTTTTCCCATTGCTGCTTCTTTAGACGGACAAATTGCGTTGGATATCGATATAAATCCTGTTCGTACCTTGAGATATAATCCTGCAATTTAATAAGCTGTCCCATGTTCATCACAACCAGTCTTTTAACATTAATATTATACTTGGCCGTTTGATTCCATACGAACACGGACCAAGCTACTCTAAAGGTATTGTAAAAATCGGTTCATAAGACGGAGAGGCGCCGAAGTGGCTTTGGTAAAGGGAAACAGTAGAGATAGTAAAAGAATGCTGGCCTATCGAATCGCGTCCTGCCTTTACCTGAAGCTCTTCAAGGTCAAAGCTCCGGTCTCCTATGTATTTTCTTGCTATAGTGATATGAGGCTTGAATGGTTTCTTGTCTAACGAGAATCCAGCCTGAAGGCATGCGTCATAAACCTTCTGCTGGATTTGAAATAGCCTCTCCTCACCAGTTACACCTGTCCAAAGAATTCTCGGGCTATGCTGTTCACCAAACGTGGCGATCCGGTGCACCGAGAGAGAAAAAGGCCCTTCATCGGATAGGCTCTTCTTTACGAGCTCCATCGACTTCTTTCTCATATCGTCCACGGCATTCCCCAGAAAAGCCAGAGTAATATGATAATCGGCTTTATGAAGCCATTTTTTGAAAGGGAAGTCCGTCCTGATTTCCTCAGTCATATCATATATATATTCTTTCGTTTCGTCAGGCAATGTCAAGGCAAAAAAATAATTTGTGTTCATGAGTACACCCTCCTTTTCCTTATAAATTCTAGGATAAACATCTCCCCTGCTCTTATTCCTTACATAATACAAGTTGACAGGTGGCGTGATTTCAATTCTTGTATACGTCCAACAGATATAGATGTTCATCGCTAAAAATCCCCGCCTTAATGACAGCAGGGATTATATGTTCATTCTTAATGGCAGCCTATTGTATGGGCCTGCATTGTTTCTCCACTTGGTCCTTGAAGAATTTATGAAGCTTTCTTGTTATAGGACCGGGCTGGCCCTCACCGACAGCTTTACCGTCAATTTCAATGACTGGAAGAACCTCGATTGTCGTTCCCGTTAAAAAGACTTCATCTGCGGCCAGAAGCTCTTCCAAGGTAAAAGCCTCCTCGGAATAGGGAATTCCATTATCCTTACAAATCCGTAACATAACCTGTCTTGATATCCCGTTCAAAATCATATTTGTTGCCGGGTGTGTTTTTATCGTACCACCCGTGACAATAGAAACATTCGATGAGCTGCCTTCCGTAATGATTCCGTCTCGGTGTTGGATCGCCTCAAAGCATCCTGCATCAGCTGCCTTCTGTTTCGCAAGTATGTTGCCAAGAAGGTTCAAGCTTTTAATATCACACCGCAGCCAGCGGATATCTTCTGCCAAAACCGTTTTCACACCCGTGGTGGCATGTTGCGGCGAATGGAGCACAGGTTTTGCATAGGCAACATATACCGGGTTAACGGCTGGCGTCGGGAACGCATGGTTCCTCGGTGACACTCCTCTTGTAAATTGCATATATATTGTCCCGAATTGAAGCCCATTCTCCTGGACAAGCTGATGTAGTTGGTCTTCCATTTCGGAAACAGTAAAAGGAATATCAAGGTGAATATTTTTAGCGCTTTCCAGGAGACGATTCAGATGCTCCTTGGCGGTAAACAGCCGGCCATTGTATACACGGATCACCTCATATATACCATCTCCAAATTGATAACCGCGATCCTCAATATCAACGTGAGCATCAGACATAAAAACGATCTTACCGTTGAAAATTATTTTATCCACTTTACACACTCTCCCTTTTGCAGGGGGTCAGTCCCCTAGCTCTGCAACGCGTTACCGCACCGGGGGACTGACCCCGTATTAACTCCACGTTACATCATTTGGCTAACTCATATATGGCGCGGGCATATATTGCTGCTGCCTTGAGCATATCAGTTATGTCTATATATTCATCCTTCTGGTGGGCGATATCTTCTTTGCCGGGGAAGAGGGGCCCGAATGCCACACCTTCTTCAAGAGATCTTGCGTAAGTTCCGCCTCCTATTGCGAGCAGTTCTGCGCTTTCGCCTGTTTCCTCTGCATAAACCCTTTTCAGTGTCTGTATAAGGAAGCTGCCACTCTCCACATAGTGTGGTGCAGAATTAGTGTGACTCTCAATTGCAAATCCCAGGCTTTCCACTTTCCCTTCCAATTCTCCTTTGCCTTCATCCCATTTATATGTAACCGGATATCGCATAGAAAAACCGACACGTCCGCCCTTTTCCCGCGAATAGCTTAAAGTGCCTGCGTTTAAGGTTAAATCTCCTGAAATTTCGTCACTGTAGGCAATTCCAAGCTTGTTCCCGCGGGAATCGCCAAATAAGTAATCATGAATGAATGAAAAATATTTCTTTGCATGCCCTGAAATTTCCAGACCCGATAAAAAGGCTGACAGATGCAATCCTGCGTTCAATCCGTTATTGGGCTCCATGCCATGTGCAGAAACTCCTTCAAGCTCAAGGATTACATGATTTCCTTCTATTGCTGCATTGCCATTCAGCTCGTGTTTTTGAAGGAAAGACCTAAAAAGCCGCGAAATATTTTCCTGTTTCCCATCTGCAACCAGGCGGGCAATCGCATAATCCGGAACCATATTTACCCTTCTTCCCGAGGTAAATTCAGCGACATCTATTCCAAAACCTGAAGGCTTATCACCTTCTCCGTTCTGTACAATCGCAAAATCCCAAATTCCTTTCTCGGCATTAATGATTGGGAAATCCGCATCAGGGGCAAATCCAATGGACGGCATTTCTTCCGTTTCAAAGTAACGCTCCACACATCTCCAATCCGACTCCTCATCCGTTCCGATAATCATGCGCACCCGTTTGTTCAATGGCAGGCCGAGCTCTTTCACTGTTTTCATCGCATAGTAAGCTGCCATAGTCGGTCCTTTATCATCAATAGCACCACGCGCATAAATTTTTCCGTCCCTGATTTCTGCAGCAAACGGATCCGAGCTCCAGCCATCGCCTTCAGGTACTACATCTACATGGCAAAGGATGCCCAGCAGCTCTTCCCCTTGACCCATTTCTAAATGTCCTGATACATTGCCAACATTCTTTATAATAAAACCATCTTTTTTACCTAATTGCAGCATGAAATCAAGTGCCGCTTTGACACCTTGCCCGAGTGGCGCATCATCTGTCGTATTATCCTCGTCCAATATACTTTTTATTTTCAGAAGAGCCTGTGTATCCTTAAGCAATTCATCCTTCCGGCTTTCAATCTCTTTCTGCCAATTTATCTGTGTCACGAATCATCAGCTCCATTCTATTAAATTTTTTTGTGTTACATTTTTAACATGAGTTTTGAATTCTCGGTTTTGTTACCTTCTAAACATCTTAATTTTATCATTTCATCATCTTTCAAAAAACAATCTCTGATTTTGATGATAGGTTAGGCTCCATTTTTTTGTCCTTTACATATGTTAAGAAGGATTTAACGGAAAAAGGAGATTTGATAAAATGAACCAACCCCATCCGCAAACACTCGGCTGGCACGAAACACTTGAGCTGCATGAATTGGTGGCATTTAACTCAATCGGCTTAATGAAAATGAAAAAAAGTTTAAAGGAAATTAACGATGACCAATTGGAACGGATCTATCGCCAAACCATTCAGGAGCTTGAAACCAGTGTTCGAGAGCTTCTTCAATTTTATCCATATGCCCCAAAGCCTGGTGAATCGAGCCAATACCGCGAATATGGAGATAGTTTTTTCGCAGGGGATTTGCTAGCATTTGCAAAATCAAGCGTAAGAAATTACGCTATTGCCATAACGGAAACAGCTACTCCAATGCTCCGGGAGGTATTGAGAAAACAACTCAATGTCGCAATTAAGGCGCACGGGCGAATATTCTATTACATGTATGAAAAAGGATTATATGATTCGTACAACCTAAGCAATATCCTGCAAACGGATGTCGTGCTGGCACAAAGAGCCCTTATGTAACAAATACGGGGATGATGGTGAGTAACGACTCCTATGCATCCCCTTACATATGTTCTGTCCCCTCTTTAGAAAAATGTCGCTAACTTTTGGAGAAAAATCAGCGAATTCCACTTTGTTTGGCGAAGGGACACTTGTTTTGTCAGCTCCACAGGAAAACTAAAAGCGAAAGGAGAATGTACATCTTGAGGTGAAATAAAATGAATACAAGCACTGTATCAAAGATGTTAGGTGTGTCACAAAGCACGATAAAGCGTTGGATCAAACACCTTGAATTGAATATGGAACGCAATGATCAAGGCCATTATATTTTTTCAAAAGAAGATATTGAGCTATTAGAGAACATAAAAGACCAGCTGACCAGTGGAATGGTCCTGCAGGAAATTGAGGTCAATGCAGGAACATTGCGAAAGGGCAAAGTAAAGAGCGCTGACAACAGCGAATCCGGGAATGACAGTCTAGCCGCCAAAATGGAGGATCTTGAGAAAAGATTGGATAACAAAGCAGATAGCGTCGCAACGTATCAGCTTTTGCAGCACCGGCGGGAAATCGAAGAACTGCAACAAGAAGTAAAAATGCTACATGAACGATTGGCCGCGCTGGAAAAACTTCAAGGTGAAATAAAGAAAAACCATACGGCTGATTTGCTTGTTTTTGATCAGGCGAATCCCCTAAAAAAAACCAAAAAGAAAAGATTTTTATCCATGCTGTTCAGCTTTTAGATGTATCACATTATGTATAGAATCCGGAATAACAATGAACAAATTTGGTTTATAAATGATTACTTTAATCTTTTTGATGATTATTACGTTTTACATTCGATAAAATTTGATATCTGTTTTTTTACAGCTTCTTTTTTTCGTTCTTACCGCCTTGGTCGCTGGCTGCCTTCTGATCCACTTTATATATTTTTTCATTTCATCATCATCCAACAAGAGTGGAATGGTGTTTAGCCGGGTGGCTAGCTCGCGATTAGAGTAGATAGCATGGATTTGCTTGTGGCAAGCCTTGCAGAGCATTGCAGTCGGCATATGCGATCCTCCCTCTTCCCTGGGCGTTAAATGGTGAATCGTAAGTTCTATGTTTTCCCGCTTGCAAAGATTGCATTGTCCCCTCATGTAAGGCCGCCTTTCTCTTCGTAATTTGTTGAAATGAATGTTATTTGCCAAATGGACTTTCCATAAAACTGTCTGACTCCGGACCTTAATTGCCTTCGGAACAGCCTTTTTTACAGATCAATAACGCTTACCTCAGTTGTATATTCCTCCAAATCTGCCTCAAAAATCCTCGTAAACAATTTATCTCGTACCGTGCCTGCTTGTTTCATTACAACATTTTGCAATGTCATTAACCCACCTCCTTTATTAACTCCGGTGAACTTCACAAATTCCGATCTTAATCTTAATTAGAATTCCTCCTCGAAAAGGCTAGTTCCTGCTTAGGATTCAGTATAGGTCTCCCTGCATAAAATGAATTATCTTTCATAAAAATAGATAACAACAAACATGATAGTCATCGACTGTATTTCGTTTCACTTTGCGCAGCAGTATGTTTTTTAAGTTAAAAAAGGGTTCATTAACAAATCGTTAAGTTTCTTTAATCTTTTGTCAATTCAGGTTTTTTATCCTGGAATTTCGCGCGTTAAAGGGGTACAATATTAACAAATGCAGCTGGCATTTTCAGTTTGTTTTAGAGGAGTTCCAGGGTGGTAAAAGCAAGTACATAGGTTTTTATGGTGTAGGCAGTTTCGATTCGTTTTATCAAATCAGGTAAAAATGAATAGGAGTGATTTTTTGAAACCTTCAACAAATCGCATGTTAACCCGTATTAAATCCGTTTATATGTTTATCAGCGATAACGGTACGGTTTCTACTCAGGAGCTTGTACAAGAATTTGGCATCACTCCTCGGACGATACAGCGCGATTTGAATGTGTTAGCTTACAATGACTTAGTAAAAAGCCCGAGCCGTGGTCTTTGGACAACTACCAGCAAAAAGGTAAAGCTTTCCTCGTAAACTGAAAAGGCATCGCATGTAACACTTAAATATAAAACCTTCCAATATGGGAAACACCCCTGTCTTCCTGACAGGGGCTGAAAAGTCCAATTATATTTGAAATGAGGCGCTCCAAACGGATTTGCCTCATTTTTTTATTCTCCGTTATATCCGGATTTGAGCTCTGCAATTTCATCATCCGTCAACTCCCGATATTGCCCAAGTTCCAATTCTTCATCAAGCACGAGGCTGCCCATGCTGATGCGCTGTAAATAGACGACCCTCTTTCCTACCGCTTCAAACATCCGCTTTACCTGGTGGAACTTGCCCTCAGTAATGGTTAGTTCAATGTCCGAACGCATCCCAGATTTAACGATTTTCAGCTCCGCGGGCATAGTCTCATATCCGTCATCCAGTGTGACTCCATTCCGGAAAGCGAGGACATCGTCATTGGTTACCTCGCCGTCAATGACCGCAAAATACGTTTTCGGTACATGTTTCTTCGGAGAAAGCAGCTGATGGGCCAGCTGGCCATCATTGGTAAGCAGCAGCAAGCCTTCTGTATCTTTATCGAGTCTACCTACAGGAAATGGATCAAAAACGGCGTCCTCTGGCTCAAGGATATCAATGACCGTCTCTTGATAATTGTCTTCTGTAGCCGACAGGACCCCCTGAGGCTTGTTCATCATCAGGTAAATAAATTCACGGTATTCAACCGCCTCACCATGGACAGTGACTATGTCAGAGTCAGGATTTACATGCTCTTTTGCATCCTTGATTACCATATCATTTACTTTAACCGATCCCGATTTCAGTAGTTTCTTTACTTCCTTCCTGCTTCCATAGCCGATATTGGCCAAAAGTTTATCGATTCTCATAAAATCCTCCTGAGAAAAAAACCTTGCCGCTTATTACAGGCAAGGCTTCTGTTATATGTTCCAAAGCACGCAACGCGCTGTTTCAGCTTATAAGTTTAATCTTTTTTGAATTCTTTCAATCCGGCTTCCGAAAAGCTTGTGGGCCAATTTGCTCTTTAATGAAAGAAGAGCGTACACGACTCCACCGAATAACGCACAGATGACAGAAATTACAATGGCTTGCCACCATCCTCTTGGATTTAACACATGTGTCAACAATGCCTCCATACCCCATACCACCAATGCCATAGCGCCAGCGAACATGAACATTAAAATGACCCTTTTTATAACAAGCTTAAAGCTGTAGCCGGTAAAATAGTGAATGAATGCCAAGTTTAGCAAGCAGGCAGCCAGGTAGCCAAGAGTAGTTGCATATACGGATCCGGCCGTTTCAAACAGCTTTATCAATGGGATATTCAGGCTTAATTTTATTAACAAGCCTACCAGCAGGCTTAAAACAGTAAATTTTTGCTCGTTTATTCCTTGCAGAACGGCAGCCGATACCGAGAATAAAGCAAACAGAATCGCAGTTGGTGCATAAGCCGCCAGGATGTCGGCTCCAAGTTCATTATGCCCATAAAATGCTGTATAAATGGGACCTGCCAATATGGACATCCCGATTACGGCCGGAATCGTAATAAATAATAATATTTGGAAGGCCTGGTCAAGCTGGCGGCGGAATGAATCCATATTACCTCCAGCAAAGGCACCAGTAACGGATGGTAAAAGAGCCATCGAAAAAGCAGTCGCTAGCGTCATTGGGATGACAACCAATTTTTGCGTATTAAAGTTCAAAATTCCAAAAGCTGAGGCCGCGATTTTTTCCAATCCAATGGATGCCATCGCCTTGCTGAAGGTTAGGTTGTCCACAAACTGAAAAAGTGGCATTGCAATACCGACCATAATGAAAGGAATGGATGAAACAAAAATTTCTTTGTATATTTCAACTAATGAAATTTCCATGGTTCCCTTATCAGCTGCCAAAAGCTCTTTTAAATAAGGTTTTTGTTTTTTCCAATACAGTAAAAGCACAGCTAAGCCGCCGATTGCACCTACTGTAGCTGCAAATGTTGCGACACTGACTGCTGTTACTAGATCACCATCCATTATTTTCAAAACAACGTAGGCACCGCTTAAAAGGAAAATAATACGCACCAACTGTTCGATGACTTGTGATACAGCTGTCGGCTTCATATCCTGATGCCCCTGAAAGAAACCGCGTATAATGCTCATGGCGGGAACGAGGATCAGTGCAAAACTGACTGCCCTGATGACAGTTGTAACCTCTTCTGCAGAAAACTTCATGTCACCATCGGTACCAAGTTGCGCCAATCCAGGTGCTATAGCATACATCGCCAAAAATGCCAAAAAACCGGTTACGATCATCACCTTCAGGCTTGATCTAAATAGGCGTTGACTAACGGCATACTCTTCAATCGCATTATATTTCGAGACTGTTTTTGAAACGGCAAGAGGCATTCCCGCCGTTGCTAAACTAATAAAGATTGTATATGGAATATACGAAAATGAATAAAGTCCTGCCCCATCTTCGCCCAGCAAGGCATCAAACGGGATTACATATAACAAACCCAGAACTTTGGATAATACGGAACCAAGGGTTAATATAAACGCCCCTTTTAATAGCTTTGAAAACATACAATCCCTTCCTGCCTATATTCAGTTAAGTTCGCACGCTCTTAATCTTACCACAATTCGGCTCATTGGAGCATGTTTTCATTTCCCAAGAAGTGTAGCAAATGAGCAGATTCATAACAAGAACAAATCACTGGATAACTTATCAGCTGATTTTGTGAGTTGAATGAATCTGCTTTTTTATAACCCCCTTTTTTATTTTTTGACGACTTGTTTTATAATGGAAGGACTTAAAATGAAAGTAATGAGGGATTCTAAATGAAATATGATGTAATTGTAATCGGGGGCGGGCCTTCCGGGTTGATGGCTTCAATAGCGGCCGGAGAAAAAGGGGCAAAGGTGCTTCTGATTGACAAGGGGGAGAAGCTCGGGAGAAAGCTTGCCATTTCAGGAGGCGGGCGATGTAATGTTACAAACCGGCTCACCATTGATGAAATCATTAAAAATATACCGGGAAACGGACGATTTTTATACAGCGCATTCTCGGAATTCAATAATGAAGATATTATTTCCTTTTTTGAACGCCTTGGCGTGGCGTTAAAAGAAGAGGATCACGGGCGGATGTTCCCCGCCAACGATAAGGCGCATAGCGTCGTGGATGCTCTTATAGGAAGGATGAATGAATTAAAAGTGACTGTATATACAAACTCTCCGGTTTCGGAAGTGGTATATGAAAATGGGAAAACCGGAGGAGTCCTCCTTAAGTCCGGGCAGTATTTCGAGGCCTCCTCCGTTGTCATCGCTGTTGGAGGAAAGTCTGTGCCCCATACCGGATCAACCGGTGATGGATACGCCTGGGCAAAAAAAGCAGGCCATACAATCACCGACTTGTTCCCTACCGAGGTGCCGCTGCTCAGCGACGAACCTTTCATTAGGCAAAAAACATTGCAGGGACTGTCGCTGCGGGATGTTAACTTAAGTGTTTTAAACCCAAAAGGCAAACCATTAATTACACATAAAATGGATATGATCTTTACCCATTTTGGAATATCGGGACCTGCCGTCCTTCGCTGCAGCCAATTTGTCGTGAAGGCGATGAAAAAGTGGAACCTGACACATGTAACAATGAGACTGGATGCACTGCCCGAAAAAACTCAGGAGGATCTGTTCCAGGAAATCCTAAAAGAAGTGAAAAGCGAACCTAAGAAAGCTTTGAAAAACATTTTAAAGGGATTTCTTCCGGAACGGTATCTTCATTTTCTTTTAGAACGAAGCGGAATAGACATACAGGAAAATGGCGGAGCAGTCTCCCATGATAAGCTACGGGCATTTGCAGGGCTTTGCAAAGACTTCCAATTTACCGTAAATGGAACCCAGCCGCTGGAAAAAGCGTTTGTAACAGGCGGGGGAGTTTCAGTAAAGGAGATACATCCAAAGGAAATGAGCTCAAAATTTATGCAGGGGCTGTACTTCTGCGGTGAAATACTGGATATCCATGGATACACAGGGGGTTATAATATTACTTCTGCCCTTGTTACCGGACGCCTCGCCGGACAAAATGCCGCTATCTACAGCCAGAATCAAGCCCAAATGTGACAGAGCTACTTTTTTGTAAAACATTTGAAAACATGAAACAAAATTTTCCTTCTTTCCGTTTCATAAGTGATTGAAGACGAAAGGGGAAGATGTTTATGGAAGAGTGGAAAGCAATGGCTTCCGCAGCATTGTCCGCATCCGTTTTATTTATGGGGGTTCCTGCTGTTGTGGTGTTTTCGGGCCAAAAACACATACCTCGCTGTCGAAAGATATCAACTCTTATGGATTTGAGGAAGGGAAACTGAAAGAAGGCAGCCGCGGCACAGCGGTTATTACGTTGCAAAAAGGTCTGAATGAGCTCGGATATGGTGTCGCAGTGGATGGTGTTTTCGGGCCAAAAACGAAAGCGGCAGTAATTACAGTGCCACCAAAAGGTTCCCGGAATTAACACCTAACGGGATTTTCGACTCAAAAACAAGGGTATAACTGGATAAGGTATTGCATGATTGAGCAAACGAATAATGAGGGTGGGAGAACTATCTCCCATAGCCCTTTATAAAAATCACTCTTAAACAATATGAAACCAGCATGCAACTCATGCTGGCTTTTTCATTTCATTCATTAATTTCTAAAGTTCCATACTTAAATAGCGCTCTCCTGTATCCGGGGCAATACATAGAACTTTTTTTCCTTTTCCTAAACGTTTAGCAATTTCAATTGCCGCAAATACGGCAGCTCCAGCAGAAGGTCCTACAAAAATCCCTTCCTCGCTTGCCAGGCGTTTAAAAGTATCAACAGCCTCTTCATCGGCAACCTGGATAATCTCGTCATAAACATCTGTATTTAAAATGTTTGGAACAAAGCCTGGGCTTGTACCCACAAGTTTATGCGGTCCAGGTTTTCCTCCTGATAAAACCGGTGATCCTTTAGGTTCAGCAACAGCAATAAATAAACCTGGAATCTTTTCTTTTAATGTTTCCCCCGTACCGGTAATGGTTCCTCCCGTGCCGGCCGTGGCGATAAAGGCATCTAGGCGCCCGTCCATTTGTTCATAAATTTCAATGGCTGTCGTTTTTCGGTGGATGTCAGGATTCGCCTTATTTTCAAACTGCTGCGGAATAAAGCTTCCAGGAATTTCTTTATGCAGCTCAAGAGCTTTTTCAATAGCCCCGGGCATTTTTCGTTCGCTGGGAGTCAAAACAACCTCCGCTCCGTAAGCTTTTAAGATATTGATTCTCTCTTTAGTCATATTGTCTGGCATTACTAATATCGCCCGGTATCCTTTTGCCGCTGCGCTCATCGCCAGTCCAATCCCGGTATTCCCACTTGTCGGCTCAATGATTGTATCACCCGGTTTCAAGAGACCTTCTTCCTCAGCAGCTTTGATCATGTTAAAAGCCGCCCGGTCTTTTACGCTGCCGGAAGGATTGAACATTTCCAGCTTTACATAGACATCAGCCGCATTTTCTGGGACTAATCTATTTAGACGGACAACAGGCGTCCCGCCAATTAAATCTGTAATATTATTTACTACTTTCATAAGAAAGAAAACCTCCAATATATTAAGAACCGTTTTATATATAACTTAACCTTCATATTAATATTAGCAAATCAGAACGCTTTATAAAAATTTCATGCTAGCGGAACAAAAAACACTTCAACCCGATTAAGATTGAAGTGTTTCAGATTATTTTGTTTTATAAATAACCATGGCGCTAAAACAGTAAATCTGGTCATCTTCCTCTTCAACGCTCGCCGAGACATTATATTTAATATCCACAATCTGATTTTCTCGGATTCCTTCAAGAAAGGAGTTCATTTCATCCTCTAAATCTTTTTCATGCTCGTAATCAAACAGTTTTACCTGGATCATGCTTTCCCCTGCCTTTTTTAGAGCAGGATTGTCAAATTTCAGAAAATATATACTATTTATCTGAATTTATTTTACAATTACTTCGCCCTTCCAATTTAACATACCGCCGACCATATTGCGCACTTTATAGCCCTGGTCGTGCATATATTCACATACATTATGGCTTCGGCCGGAGGAACGGCAAATAAAAATATACTCTTTATCTTTATCAAAGTAGTCAAGATTGGCAGGAATCTCGCTCATACGGATATGCTTGGCCCCTTCAATCATGCCATGGCGCACTTCCTCATCCTCACGGACATCAACTAATTCAAGCTTTTCTCCTGCCTCCAGCTTTTTCTCTAGTTCTTCGGGCGTAATCGTTTTGATCTCTTCCATATCGGCACCTCTTACTTATAAATTTCGTTCCTTCATTATACCAATATCCTTGCCGCGAACCAAACTTTTAGCCGCCATGAAATAAATAAAGGGGCTGACCGGAAAGCAGTTTTATCCGCTTCCCGGGGCCCCTTATTAAACTCATGCACGCTGTGTTATTTTTGTTTTTTGCTAATTTCCTTGAGCGTATTTCTAAAATCATCATCATTCATTACTTGTTTATGGTCAGCTTCCAATTCTTCCTGTGGGGTACCCTGCATTTTTTTTAATGCCAATCGGTAATCGGAATCCTTCATTTTCCGGGCCCCCTGCTCGCTGCCCTCTTTCATCTGTGCAACCATAGTACCTTTTTTGCCTGAATCATCAAAGTCTTCTTCACTATGAACATCTGTTGTTTCATCTCTATCAGCTGCTATCACAGAGGTTTCAGAAAGAGGCTGCGGCCCTGGGTTATCTTGGGTTGTGTGCTGAACAGACTTATCGCTACGGTGTGACACAGCCCTGATATTTAAAGAAACTAAACCGGCTGCAACCAGAAGAGCGACGACCAGAAATATAATCATTGCCATCTTCTTCAAGACCTCCTATCGTTCATGGATAAATGAACGAGTGACAGAAGCCACGCGTTCTCCTAATGCTCTTCCCAACACGAGGCCGTCTTTTGAAATGATTTCAGGACTGTCGGGTGGACAGCTTACACCAACACCATAATAGGATCCATATAATGCATTTTCCGGGAGACTTCCAGGAAGCCCTACCACGATCATGCCCTGATGAAGCATTGGGGTGATTAAATTTAGCATGGTAGCCTCAATTCCTCCGTGCACAGTGGCAGTAGTACAAAAAACCGCGCCTACTTTATTGACCAGCTTTCCCTCTGCCCACAAATATCCCAACCTGTCAATCCAGGATTTTAAGCCCGAGCTGATTGTACCGAAATGACCTGGACACCCCCAAATAATGGCATCCATTTCTGAAAGATTGTAAATATCGGCTGTGCTTACATGATCGACAAACACTTCTGCACCCTCAACCCTTCCGGCCCCTTCAGCAATCGATTCGGCAAGTACCTTCGTATGTTCACCCTCACTGTCATAAACAACATAAATTTTCATATGTGCAAACCTCCTGGACAGAATTTAATTTACTTCGATTCATTAATAGGGGAGGGAAGCAGTTTTACATCATTTTCACTTTGTATTTCTTCCCGAACCTTATCCTTGCGTACATCCCTTAAAAACAGGCTTAATACAAGTCCTGCTACAGCGAAACCGGTGGCCCACCAGAAGGCATCGTTCATTCCCTGTACATTCGATTGAATCAGAATCTGCCCATTGATTAATTGCATCGCCGTAGCTTGTGCCTGTTCCGCTGTTTGGTGCATGGCTGACATAATGGATTGAACCATGTTTTGAAAGGTTTGGGCAAAAGATGGATCCGTAAGGGACATCTCCTGACCAAAATTCTCGGCATGGAATGATGTGCGGTTCGTATAAACCGTCGTCACCAGACTTGTTCCAATTGCCCCGCTAACCTGCCTGATCGTATTTGTCATGGCGGTTCCATGGCTGTTCAAATGCTTTGGCAGCTGATTCATCCCGGCTGTCATAATTGGCATCATTAACATGGACATCCCTAAGGAACGGATCATGTAAATAGCCAGCAAGGTGGAGTAGGCAGTCTCGGGCGTTAATTTTGTAAATTCATACGTAGTGACAATGGTAATAAGCAAGCCAGTTATGGCGAGCGGCCTTGGCCCCACCTTATCAAACAATATCCCTGAAATCGGCGACATTGCAGCCATAACAAGCGCACCCGGCAGCATTAATATCCCAGATTCCAGCGGTGTGAAGCCCCTGAGGTTCTGCAAATAAAGCGGAAGCAGGAACAGGCCGGTAAACATGGCAACTGTTATGATCGCTGAAATGACATTGGAAAGTGAAAACATATCATACTTAAAAACCCTGAAATCCAGCAGTGGCTTCTCGGATCTTAGCTGCTGAACAACAAAAGCTATGATCGAAATAATACCAATCGCTATGGTTGAAATGACAATAATGTCATCCCAGCCGTCGGTTCCGGCTTCACTGACACCGTACAGAAGGGAAGCTACCCCTAACAGGGATAAAAAAGCACCCAACAAGTCCAGCTTGACGAGTTTTGGTTCAATAACATTTTTCAGAGTAAAAAAGGCGATAATTACCACCAATGCCCCTAAAGGGACCATTGCGTAGAACATAACTCTCCAATTATAGTGTTCTATCACCCATCCGGAAAGAGTCGGGCCAATAGCGGGCGCAAACATCATCGCAAGCCCGAATATCCCCATTCCGCGTCCGCGCATATGCGGAGGGAAAATGAACATGATGATCGTCATGACCAATGGTTGAAGGATACCGCCTCCTGCTGCCTGGATTAAACGGCCGGTCAGCTCTACTGAAAAGGTCGGCGCGATTCCACAAATAAAGGCGCCAATTGTGAAAAGGACCATTGCCAAAATAAACAAGATCCTGGTACCAAACCGTTCAATCAAAAATGCCGAGAGGGGAATCAAGGCCCCATTCACCAGCATAAACCCAGTTGAAAGCCATTGGATTGTGGTCGCGCCCACGTTAAAATCTGTCATCATCCTTGGCATCGCGACACTTAACAGGGTTTGATTCAAGATTACAATAAATAAGCCAAGCATTAATATTCCGAGAATCGGCAGGTATTGCCCAATTCCTTCATCACGATTGTCTATAGCTTGTGCAGCCATTAAGGCAACCTCCTTTCATTCAAAGATTCATACTTTCATTACTTCGTTGAGATCTTCACTTCTGCATTCATGCCAGGAAGTACTTTGTCAGAAGGTGCTTTGATTGAAATTTTAACAGGAATTTTTTGGGTCACCTTTGTATAATTGCCGCTGGCATTTTGCTGAGGCATTAATGAGAATACTGAATTCGCAGCATACCCTATTTTTTCAAGTGTTCCCTCGTAAGTTGTGTCAGGGTCGCCATCGACCGTAATATCCACACTGTCTCCTTCTTCAATGTCCTGGATTGATGTTTCTTCAATATTTGCCGTAATATAAAGATTCTTCATATCGATTGTTTGGCCAAGTACCTGGCCTGCCTGGACCAATTGACTATTGGTTGCCTGCTCTTTAACGATTGTTCCTTCTGAAACAGCTTTGATGGCAGTTGAACCATCCGGTCCTGACACATTGCCGACATTTGCGTCCTTCTTAAGAACATCCCCTTCTTGAACATTCCAATCCTTCAGCTGCCCTGCTGCAGGTGCAACAATCGTAGAAAGATCACCCGCTACTTTTGCTTCATCAGTTGTTACATAATTGGCATTCTGGTAGTAGTAATAGCCACCCCCCGCAACTAAAGCAAAAATAATGATAATCCCAATAATATTAATAAGAATTAAACGTCCTTTACTCATATTTCTTCTCCTTTCGATATCTAAAATTATTTATTTAACAAATATAAATATTAATAAGGTTAAATAAATATGTCAACAACAAACTATTGAATAATAAGGAGGAAAAATTACCCTGTCCTTTGTCAGGGGCGTTTGACAATAAACGATAATTTCATTACATTTAAAAAAAAGAAACAAGAGAGTCTTAGGGAGTGAGAAGGCTGGAAATTGAGTGGGATGTTACCAATGAAATTGAGATGAGTTTTTTCCGGATCAGAAAGAAATTGCGTACAGTAGTTGAAAAAAGCCTTCATCCGTTTGGATTGACGCCTCCACAATTCTATATATTGATGATATTGAGAAAGAGTGGAACAGTTAGAGTGACTCACCTGGCTGAACATATGAATGTAAAGCCTAGTGCCATTACAGTTTTAATCGACCAATTAGTAAAACTGGAGTATGTTAAGAGAAGTCATTCAGATGAGGATAGACGCGTTGTGATGCTTGAAATCGAAGGAAAAGGCCTTGAACTTTTTAATGAGGTTTTGCGTTCCCATAACGAATGGATAAAGGAATATTTTTTATATTTTGAAGCAGCGGAGATAATAGATTTCTGGACTAAATTGAAGAAGTTTGAAAAAGCGGTTGATTCGATGATTGATAAAAATGAATAAATACATTCCGTTTGCAGTTAAAACATAAAGAAGGCAGTTCCATATGGAACTGCCTGTTTGGTATTCTTAACCACTCACCCACAGAAGTGGAACATATTGTAATAGGAGCAAGCGGTTTTCTTAGTTAGCGACAATATTCACGAGCTTACCTGGTACTGCAATGACTTTCCGTACGGTTTTACCGTCAATCTGTTCTTTGATCGTATCATCGTGCATTGCAATCTCTTCCAGTTTTTCCTTTGTAGTGTCAGTCGGCACCATCAACTTCGCCTTCACCTTGCCATTGATTTGAATTACGATTTCTACTTCATCATCGACAAGTTTGGCTTCATCATACGCCGGCCATGTTTCGTAAGAAATGCTTTCGGTATGGCCAAGCTTTTCCCATAGCTCTTCAGCAATGTGCGGCGCCACAGGGGAAAGCAACTTGACAAATCCCTCTATATAAGCCTTAGGCAGTGTATCCACTTTATATGCATCGTTAATAAATACCATCAATTGTGAAATAGCTGTATTGAACTTCAACTCTTCATAGTTTTCAGTAACCTTTTTGACGGTTTGATGGTACACTTTTTCCAATTTTCCGCTGTCATCGTTATCGGTAATCTTAGATGTTAAGGATCCATCTTCATTGACAAGCAAGCGCCAGATTCTGTCCAGGAATCGGCGGGAGCCGTCAAGACCGTTAGTTGACCAGGCAATCGACGCTTCCAATGGTCCCATGAACATTTCATAAAGGCGTAAAGTATCGGCACCATGACTTTCAACAACCTCATCCGGGTTTACGACATTGCCTTTTGATTTGCTCATCTTCTCGTTGTTTTCTCCCAGGATCATTCCCTGGTTGAATAACTTCTGGAATGGCTCCTTTGTAGGAACAACACCGATATCGTATAAGAACTTGTGCCAGAAGCGTGCATACAATAAGTGAAGAACAGCATGCTCCGCTCCGCCAATATAGATGTCAACAGGAAGCCATTCCTTCAGCTTTTCAAAGTCCGCAATAGCGTCCTGATTTTTCGGATCGATGTAACGAAGGAAATACCAGCTACTGCCTGCCCACTGCGGCATTGTGTTTGTCTCACGACGACCTTTACGTCCATTTTCATCCGTTACATTCACCCATTCAGTAATGTTTGCAAGCGGGGATTCCCCTGTGCCCGACGGTCTTATTTCGGTAGTCTTCGGAAGAAGCACAGGCAGCTCTTCCTCTTTAACTGCTTCCACACTGCCATCTTCCCAGTGGATGACCGGAATTGGTTCACCCCAATATCGCTGGCGGCTGAAAAGCCAATCACGAAGCCTGAATGTGATTTTCTTTTCACCGATTCCTTTTTCGACAAGCCACCCAATCGCTGCTTTAATCGCTTCTTCTTTATTCATTCCATCAAGGAAACCGGAATTGACATGCTTGCCGTCTCCTGTATAAGCCTCTTTTTCAATGTCACCACCGGCAACGACTTCCTTCATTTCTATCCCGAACTTCTTCGCAAATTCATAGTCCCGCTCATCGTGAGCAGGAACCGCCATAATAGCGCCGGTGCCATAGCTCATCAACACATAATCCGCAATCCAGATCGGCATTTTTTCTCCGTTGACCGGGTTAATCGCATAAGCGCCGGTAAATGCGCCGGTTTTATCCTTCGCTAAGTCCGTTCTTTCAAGATCGCTCTTATTTTTCACTTCATCAATATAAGCATCAACCGCTGCTTTTTGGTCTGCAGTTGTAATTTTCTCAACAAAAGGATGTTCAGGAGAAAGCACTGCATAGGTAGCTCCAAATAATGTGTCCGGACGGGTGGTGAATATGGTAAAGGACTCATCATGGCCGTCAATTGCAAAAGTTACTTCTGCACCCTCCGAGCGGCCAATCCAGTTACGCTGCATATCTTTAATGCTTTCCGGCCAATCAACTTCTTCAAGATCATCAAGCAACCGGTCTGCATAAGCCGTAATCCTTAGCATCCATTGTTTCATTGGGCGTCTTTCTACAGGATGGCCTCCGCGCTCGCTCTTCCCATCAATGACTTCTTCGTTGGCTAGAACGGTACCAAGCGCAGGACACCAGTTAACAGGCACTTCGTCAATATAGGCTAGACCCTTTTCATAAAGCTTCAAGAAAATCCATTGAGTCCACTTATAATACTCCGGATCGGTCGTATTAATCTCACGATCCCAATCATAAGAAAAGCCAAGGGACTGAATCTGCCGCTTGAAGGTACTAATATTTTTCTCTGTAAATTCTGCCGGATCATTCCCTGTATCGAGTGCATATTGCTCAGCGGGCAGCCCGAACGCATCCCATCCCATTGGGTGTAGTACTTTATAACCTTGCATTCTCTTCATCCTGGATAAAATATCGCTTGCTGTATAGCCCTCAGGATGCCCAACATGCAGGCCTGCCCCTGATGGATACGGAAACATATCCAACGCATAGAACTTTCGTTTACCGCTCTCTTCGTTCACTTTGAACGTATTATTTTCCTCCCAAAATTTTTGCCATTTTTTTTCGATTTTTTTATGGTTGAAACTCATTTGTGTTCCTCCTAATGTCTGAAATATATCGAAAAGGACTTATGCCTATTAATAACGCCCGTTAAACATCACCACGTTCTTTGACGTACGTCCATATCAGCAGCAGAATTTAACAAAACCTGAAGCAAAAAATACTTGAGCTTCGCACCTGGCTGGGCGCCGGTCGAAAAAGATCGGCACGTTTTCATATGTTCGTCGGCACTAGAACATTTTTGTACGTCGCCATTACATCAGATACATATGACCCATCCATATTTTATAATTAATAAAAAAACCCCTCATCCCAAAAGGGACGAGAGGATTATGTACATCTTCCCGCGGTACCACCCAAATTGGCGAAAAAATTGATCCGCCCCGCTTTCAAATCCGTAACGTGGATGCTCCGTCAGGCATTACTGTCCGTTCATACCTGAAACTCAAAGGCGAGTTCACGACTTCTCCCGGTTGGCTTGCACCGTCCGCCAACTCTCTCATACGGGCTCCCATCGTTACTACTCCTTGTCATCATCAATTTGTGAATATTAGATTATATAGGTATTCTAGTAAATTTTTCTTTCAAAAGCAATACATCCAGTAAAGATTCTTGCCAGGTTTTCATTTATATATTCAAAAGCACGGGAAGATGTGTCTATTTATTAAAATAATAATTCACCAGATAAAATCTATTTATGGGCATGTGATGCAGGTTCGGCCCCTTGACGGGCTCCTTTAAGTATCCGGTCATAACACAGTGTAGTTAAGATTGCCATAATAAAGAAAACAGACAACACAGAAAACATCATGTTCATACCGTACCCATCGACTAGGAAACCGCCCACAAGAGGCCCGGCCATTCTCCCGCCGGTAGCAGTACTATTTACGATTCCCTGGTAAAACCCTTCTTTCCCCCTCACAGCCAGTGTGTCCGCAACAGCTGGTACAGCAGGCCAAACGAACATCTCACCGATCGTCAGGACCACCATTGCCGTTAGGAAGCCGGAGAACCCATCCGCATTGGCAGCTACCGAAAAAGACATGATAAAAATCAGCATGCCGGTGACCAATTGAATCTTTAACGATTTTGCAAACCATTTAATTACCATAGATACAATAGGCTGTGCCAATACGATTAAAGCCCCGTTAATGGTCCATAATACGCTGTATTGTTTGAGCGAGATGCCGATTTCTTGTGTATATGCCGCAATGGTAGATTGCCATTGAACATAACCCACCCAGCATAAAAAGTAGCCAAGGCATAAAGTCAATAAAGCGTATAACCTTTTTTGATTCTTCATTGGCTGTTGTTCATTTAAAAGGGACATTTGGCCACCTGCGTCCCCTTCCATTCCTTTAAAACCGAAAATAGCAAGCACCATGAATAACAGGTACATTCCCATATTGGCCGTGAAGATATAATCGAATGAAAAAGAAGCGATGACTCCACCAAGAGCCGATCCCAAGGCTACACCAAGGTTTTGGGCAACGTAAATTGCGTTGAAGGCTTTTCTCCCGCCTTCTTTCCAGCATGACCCCGCCATGGCGAAAATAGCGGGAAAAATAATACCAGTTCCAAATCCTGATATTGTCAATAAAACGATATAAGGAATCCATTGATGGTTTATTGCAAGTCCGATTGATGCAGCTACTGTAATGAAAACACCGGCCAGGGAAGTTTTGTATCCCCCTATTTTATCAAATAAGCTTCCTCCCACCAGATTTCCAATAACACTGGCAAGAGCATTCGCCATCAGGATTATTCCTGCGGCGGATAGTGACTTTCCGAAATGGTCATGAATGAAGATTGTATTTAACGGCCATAGAAATGAAGACGCCGTAACATTCAACGCCATTCCTATGATTAATATCCATAATGCGCGGGGCATAAAATAGCTCCTTCTCTAATGATGCTTTATTAACCAAAACAATTCTAGGGCTTTTCAAACCTCACTGCAATAGTTTTTCTGCGTAAGCATAAAGAATAATTATTTATAATTTTCAGGGATATACCTAAGATTGGCTCCTAATATGAGCTGATGGGCTGGCTCTTCCGCCAGCCCATCTTGTAGGATATTTTATCGGTCATGATTCAGGAGAATTAGCCTGTTTTGCATCTGCTGCACTTGAAGCCTCATTCGGTGAAGTTGTTCCCTCTGCTGGTCATTCGCACTATTATTTAACACTGAAATGGCGTTTACCGCATTCTCCAGTTCCATTTGAGCCTCGGAGAAGTTGAGGTCATCATAGGTGCTGTCATGTTCCTGCCTGGAAGCATCCCTGTACTCATGTATGGCATTCCGGAGAGCATCTTCACATTGCTGGATGCAATTTTCAACAGACTGTCGTGTTGCCAATCGTATCCACTCCTTTTGTATTCGATTTTGATGATTGGTATCATCCCGGTTAGTTTTGCCTCTTTCCGACCGGATTATCACCCGTGGACCGGGCAAGGGATCTAAGTACTTCCATAGAAAAACGGTTTGGATAAGCTTTGCAGTTCATGATAACATGTATTTTGGTGGCCAGATGCCATGGACTAGAACACTCAAAATAGTAAGCGAAAAAGGAGACTTTCGGATTGATTGAGCCTAACTCTTTTCATTATGCGCTTGATAATAAACGATACCATACCTGGAACTATCATTTACGCCAGGAGTTCGGACATAAAGTTTTTAAAGTAGCCTTGGACGGCGGATTTGATTGTCCAAACCGCGACGGCACCGTTGCACACGGTGGCTGTACATTCTGCAGTGCAGCCGGTTCCGGGGATTTTGCCGGCAACAGGGCGGAAGATTTAGAAACACAATTTAAAAAAATAAGCGAAAAAATGCACGGGAAATGGAAGGATGGAAAATATGTGGCTTATTTTCAGGCTTTCACAAACACCCATGCCCCGCTGAACGAATTAAAAGAGAAATACGAAACAGTTCTTAGCCAGAAAGGCGTTGTGGGCCTTTCCATTGCTACGCGCCCGGATTGCCTCCCTGATGATGTCGTGGAATATTTAGCTGAATTGAACCAACGCACTTATTTATGGGTGGAATTGGGGCTGCAGACTGTACATGAACGCACGGCACTTCTTATAAACCGAGCACATGATTATGATTGCTATGTCGAAGGAGTCAAGAAACTTCGAAAGCATGGCATTCGTGTGTGCTCCCATATCATCAATGGCCTTCCGCTTGAAAGCTATGACATGATGATGGATACTGCCCGTGAAGTTGCAAAGCTTGACGTTCAGGGTATAAAGATCCACTTGCTTCACCTTTTAAAAGGAACGCCTATGGTGAAACAATACGAAAAAGGGATGCTGCAATTCCTTTCTTTTGAAGACTACATCTCACTTGTTTGCGACCAACTGGAAATCCTCCCGCCTGAAATGATTGTCCATAGAATTACAGGGGATGGACCAATTGACCTGATGATTGGGCCAATGTGGAGTGTGAATAAATGGCAAGTGCTGAATGCAATTGATGCGGAATTAAAAAAACGCAATAGCTGGCAGGGAAAATATTACACAGACCAGGTGGTGAACATATAAATGAAACTGGATCGAATTCTTCCCTATGCACGAATACTTCTTGAAAAAGCTGTTGGCCCCGGAGATATTGCTGTCGATGCCACCGCCGGTAATGGTTTTGATACCTTATTTCTTGCAAAACTTTGTGGGAGTCAGGGGCATGTGTACGCTTTTGATATTCAGGCAGAAGCGATTGCTGCGACTTCCAGGAGGCTGGAGTCCGAGAATTTTCAGGCCCATTGTACCCTATTTGCCACGGGACATGAAAATGTAAAATCCTCCTTACCCAAAACCAGCTATGGGAAAATCACTGGTGCTGTGTTCAACCTTGGTTATTTGCCCGGTGGAGACAAAAACATCGTGACAAAAGCAGAAACCACGATTTCCTCGATTACTCAGCTTCTTGAAATCATGGCTCCCGGAGGCATCATCGTACTTGTGATTTATCACGGACACCCTGAAGGGGCCATTGAAAAAGATCGGCTCTTGCAATTTGTTTCAAATCTTCCTCAGGAAACGGCGCATGTCTTACAATACAGCTTTATCAACCAGGTTAACCAACCTCCCTTTATAGTAGCCTTAGAAAAACGGCAAAAAAGTCTGCTCTCTAATTAAGAAAGCAGACTTTCATACTTACTGGCCGAAAAAGCCAGCTGGTTTTATTTTTTGCAGGTTCCTGTAGGCCCTGCCGTTAATGTAGAAAAACATTGAATCAAAGCCCCCAAAGCGTACCAACTTCTTTGCCAGTACACTGACGCTTTTTTGGGCTTTCACTTTATCATCCGATAAATAAAGGCCTAAAAGACCCCTATGGATCAACTGATGGAATCGTTTATGGGGCAGTTTGCTTGAATATTGGTTCGATTTTTTTACAAAATGCATAAAACGGTCAAACAGCTCTTTATCATCTTTGTAATAAAAACAGAAATTCAGATCGCCACCATGCCTGTCTTCTTCCTGATCTATAAAATAATCCAGTAATATGTGCAAACCTTGTATGTAAGGAAAATACCCTTCCCTGATTGCGTCGGCATACTCGGACTCGAAATCCGGCCTCAAACTATAGGCAACAAGGCAAAAAATCCCCAAAGTGGAGCCTGAGCAAGCAGAGAACTCATACCAGGACATGGCCGGAAGTTGGCTTTTATACCTGTCGAACCATGTTTGAAGCCTTGGGATTCTTTCTTCGACGCATACATGCTTATGAACCTGCAAATCGCTATAATAGGAGCAAAGCTCTTGTAAATAGGGCCGAATCTCAGTGTAACGCGTGATTTGCCTTAACACCGATTGGCAGGTACCCACAAGCTCTATGAGATATCCGCCATCCTCCTGGTCTTCCCGAAACTGGTAATAATTGGACGACGAAGCATTGGTGTCTAGAGAATGATGCATGGATTCATGCAATGCTCTAAAGTCATCTGGATCTAACGAGGTGCTTCTATCACATAAGTTATCAAGATAATCGCTTATAGTTTGATAGGCCACAATAAATCGGATTGCTTCTTCCTTTTTCCCCTCAGAAATTAACGCCAGAATGGATCCACCTTCACAATGGAATGTTTTAGATGAAATACTATCCAGGGCTTGTTTCCTTAATTCGGGATTTGGAATCTCCTTCGCTCTTTTCGTCCAGTAGCGAAGTTCTTTATGTACGATAGGAAAGACATCACGATATACATCTTTCATTAATGCCAAAGGATTCGTTGGCACCGACATCCGCTACACCTCACTTTAGGTTCAACTACAAGTACGCTTTAACAAATGATCCTTTTTTGCTTATTTAAACAAGTACATAACACGAGGAGACACAGCCTATCTGTGGTACTATGCACTTGGTGCATGTGATCTTCAGCTTTCCAGAAAGGCAAATGCAAAAATTCTAGCAAACAGCCTATTAGCGGCAGATTTTACTACAAAGAAGATTAAATTCGTTAAATGATATACCCTATTGTTTTTAAACGAGTTTCCACGAAGCCTAATGCGTACTGGAATACACTTTCCCGTTCCGGTTCGTTAAAAATCTCATGGTATAGCTGCTGCCATTCTTTGTACTGTTTATCACTGCAACCATTATAATTGAACCATTCCCGCACAGATTTTTTGTCTACGATCCGGTCGTCCCCGCCTTGCATAACGAGAAGCGGGACATCCTGGAATTGGGGAATATCCTCAAATGCCTGTTTCATAGCATGTACCAGCTCCCGGTACCATCTAACCGACACCTTTGTTACATAAAGGCTGTCATTCTTATCTTCTTCGATGATATCCGGATTCCTTGTAGCAATGTCAGGTGTAATCCCCGCATCGACCCTGAATTTAGGGAAAGTAATATTCAGTCCATGCGACAGGGTATTCAGCAGTTTTGAGGGTTGCTGGAGAAGGCCCAAGCAGGGTGATGAAAGAATCACGCCGGCAAGGTCCAGCTCGTCCTCCTGCAAAAGCCTAATTGCCACCAGGCCGCCCATACTGTGTCCCAACAAGAACACGGGCAGTGAATATTGATAGGCTTCCGTTATCCAGCCCCTTACTTCCTGTAAATAATCTTCGAAGGAATCAATATGTCCCCTAAACGCACGTGTGGTCATTCCCTGCCCAGGAAGGTCTCCCATAATTACATGGTACCCTGCCGACCGCCACATTTCACAAAGCCACTTATAACGGCCGTGGTGCTCCATCGCACCATGTATTATGATAATAACGGCTTTTGCATCCTTGCCGTCTACCTCCCATTTCCACATAGGAAATCCTCCTTTGACATCTGCTTGATACTCAGGTTGCTTAAATCAAAATGAATGGCATTCTACACCTGTTCCTATTCCCTATAAAATATGAGGATAATCAAGTATGCCAGTGGTAAAAAAATCGAATAAACCGCTATAATCAAAATAATACCGAAAAAATACATACTACGGAAAGGATTTGACTTCAACTTGATTCTTTACTCTTATAAAGGCAACTCACCCCAAATCGCCGAAAGCGCGTACATTGCAGATAATGCAGTGGTAACCGGCGACGTAACGATTGGCGAGCAGTCCAGCCTTTGGTTTAATTGTGTAATCCGTGGGGATGTAGCCCCGACAATCATCGGTAAAAAGGTGAACATTCAAGATAACAGTGTATTGCACCAAAGCCCAAATAATCCACTTATTTTGGAAGATGAGGTTTCTGTCGGCCACGGGGTAATCCTGCATAGCTGCAAAGTAAAAAAAGGTGCATTGATTGGTATGGGTTCAATCATTCTCGACAATGCCGAAATCGGTGAAGGGGCGTTTATTGGTGCGGGAAGCCTTGTTCCACAAGGCAAAGTAATTCCTCCAAATACCCTTGCGTTTGGCAGGCCTGCAAAAGTGATCCGGGAATTAAATGATGAAGACAAAAAAGACATGGATCGAATTTGCAGAGAATATGCGGAAAAAGCACAGTTATATAAAAAAGCCGAACACATATAACCTGCGCATCACTCTATGGTTGTACTATCTTAGTATGAAATAACTCTGTCACATTTAGTCACTGCTTCTATTGCAGCATGTGCTTCCAGCGTCGCATTTTCATGTGAAAAAGAAGAGGATTTACAGCAGCGTAAGTCCTCTTCTTTATTATGCTTGCTCTTAAATAACGAGGCTATAGCTAACGTTAGCTTTTGCTCCGTTCTACTTCGCCTGTGATTTTAGTGCTTCAGCTTTATCCGTGCGCTCCCATGGCAAATCGATATCATTGCGGCCGAAATGACCGTATGCTGCTGTTTGTTTGTAAATCGGGCGGCGAAGGTCGAGCATTTTTATAATTCCGGCTGGCCGCAGGTCGAAATTAGCGCGTACTAGATCCACTAGAACATCTTCACTTACTGCTCCAGTTCCGAAAGTATCAACGGAAATCGATACCGGCTGGGCAACACCGATTGCGTAAGCAAGCTGCACTTCAACTTTTTCCGCAAGACCGGCTGCCACAATGTTTTTTGCTACATAACGGGCTGCATATGCTGCAGAGCGGTCCACTTTAGTTGGATCCTTACCAGAGAACGCACCGCCGCCATGGCGAGCGTAGCCACCGTACGTGTCAACGATGATCTTACGGCCTGTAAGACCTGCGTCACCTTGAGGCCCTCCGATTACAAAGCGGCCTGTAGGGTTTATGAAATATTTTGTATTTTCATCAATTAATTCGGCAGGCACTACGGGTATGATAACATGTTCTTTGATGTTGCGCTGAATTTGTTCCAGGCTGATCTCAGGATGGTGCTGGGTGGAAATAACAATTGTGTCGATGCGCACAGGCTTATCGTTTTCATCATACTCAACAGTAACCTGAGTTTTCCCATCTGGGCGAAGGTATGGAAGGATTTCCTCCTTACGGACTTCAGTCAGCCTTCGGGATAGCTTGTGTGCCAATGAAATTGGAAGGGGCATAAGCTCTTTCGTTTCGTTGCAAGCAAAACCAAACATCAATCCCTGGTCCCCTGCTCCAATCGCTTCAATTTCCTCCTCAGTCATTTGTCCTTCACGGGCTTCAAGTGCCTGATCAACTCCCATTGCGATATCCGCTGATTGTTCATCGATGGATGTCAGTACGGCACAAGTTTGTGAATCAAATCCATACTTTGCACGTGTATAGCCGATATCGGCAATTGTTTCACGAACGATTTTAGGAATGTCTACATATGTAGAAGTGGTGATTTCTCCCGCTACCAGTACGAGACCTGTGGTTACTGAAGTTTCGCAGGCAACACGAGCGTTTGCATCTTTTGCAAGGATCGCGTCCAATATTGAATCTGAAATCTGGTCACAAATTTTATCCGGATGACCTTCAGTTACAGACTCTGAAGTAAATAGACGACGTTTCTTTGACATCTGGTTTCCTCCTTAAGAAGATAAATATGTTTAGGCTTTCTAGCAACTAAGGCAAAAGGCTGCGGAATACCGCATTAACCCTATGATTTTCTTTGCCTAGGCCTGTTTTTTTTGACGGAGCTCGTTCCCTTTTTAAGTGTCTCTAATAGATGAAGCAAAGAGTAAAGAATATCTTGAATATGACACCCTTCATGATCACGTCTCTTTACATACTTTATACAAAAAAAACCTTTCCTACTCATAGAGGAAAGGTTTGTAGTCGTTACATCTATCCTTTCTTCTTATCGTTCAAGGGTTATATACCTTGCACCAGGTTAGCACCATCGCCATCATTCACATGTGAAGCTCCGTTCTGGCGCTTACATGGTTCCGACGGCAGGTTGCCGGGTTTCAAAGGGCCTGTCCCCTCCACCAACTCGGGATAAGAGAATCCGTACAAAGTAAAATCATAGCAAAATAACCAAAAAAGTCAAATAGTATGACTGTTCTTTTTTATAAAAGATTTATCCCTAACATCACCTATTTATAATGAACACTTTCCATCTTTGCATTCTATCCCTAAAAATAAATATCTCCGTGCAGCAATAAAACGGTATAGGGGAACACCAATCAACGGAGCGAAAGGGATATATCCTAGTACACCAAAAAGAGATAAAAGAGGGCACTTTATCATGATCCTTCTCACAGCGTAAAAACCCTTCAAAACCTTTCCTTTTTTCGTGACTAAATGCATCTCTTCCCGCAATTGCTTCCTATTAAATTGGATGGAATGATCTTGTTCTTCATATTCTTGCAGGGATACCCAATTGATGCTCCTAAGCCAATCAAACGTTGAAACTGCTTGCTTTGTTTTACGACAAAGAATACAATCAGCATCGTATAATGCAATATCGCTCATCCATCTCACAACCTTTTCGACTGTATTATTCTTTTCCCTCTACATGATCGTACAAACATGCCAAGAAATTCTTTGAGAAAGACTTTAAACTCCTGCCGATATGCTGTTTAATCAATTTATTCAGGCCTTTAAAAAATAGTCACAAAATTATTACTATTAGTATAGACTATTTAAATAAATGTGTTATACTAATCGTAATATTAAATAAAAACGTATAAAGGAAGGTATCTCATAATGAATTCTGTTGGCATTTCAAATGAGTTACACAATTTACTAGCCGGAAGCAACGTGAATGTACAACTTTCGGTACCTCAATTAGTCGAAAAAGTATTAAGCCGAAAAGAAGGCGTACTTACTTCAACGGGTGCAGTTAAAGCTGAAACCGGAAAATATACAGGCCGTTCCCCTAAGGATAAATATATTGTAGAAGAATCCTCGATCAAGGATAAGATCGACTGGGGAGCTGTAAATGAGCCGATATCTGAAGAAGTATTTGCTAATCTTTATGATAAAGTAATCCATCATTTAAAACAAAAGGATGATATATTCGTTTTTAACGGCTTTGCCGGTGCTGACAAGAAATACCGACTGCCAATCCAGATCATTAATGAATATGCTTGGCATAATTTGTTTGCTCATCAACTATTTATCCGCCCTACCGATGAAGAACTGGAGGACCATCAGTCAGAATTCACCGTTATTTCAGCACCCGATTTCAAAGCGGACCCTGCAATCGATGGAACCAAATCGGAGACTTTCATCATTATTTCCTTTGAGCACCGCACTGTTTTGATAGGTGGCACGGAATATGCTGGGGAAATGAAGAAATCCATCTTCTCGGTGATGAACTACCTGCTCCCTGAACAGGGAATCTTGCCAATGCACTGTTCAGCCAACGTAGGCAGGGAAGGCGATGTTGCCCTGTTCTTTGGGTTATCAGGAACAGGAAAAACTACTCTTTCTGCAGATCCTAACCGTAAGTTAATCGGTGATGATGAACATGGCTGGTCTTCCAATGGTGTATTTAATATCGAGGGTGGATGCTATGCAAAATGCATCAACTTATCCCGTGAAAAAGAACCCCAAATTTTTGATGCAATTTGTTTCGGAGCAGTCCTTGAAAATGTTGTGATTGATGAAGATACAAGGATTGCAGATTACGATGACAACTCTTTGACTGAAAACACTCGGGCGGCTTACCGTATCCAGGCTATTGACAATATTGTTGACCCTAGTGTTGCTGGGCATCCAAATACCATTATCTTCTTGACTGCCGACGCTTTTGGCGTATTGCCTCCAATCAGCAAGTTGACGAAGGAGCAAGCGATGTTCCATTTTTTAAGCGGTTACACGAGCAAGCTAGCTGGTACCGAGCGTGGGGTTACATCTCCTGAAGCAACTTTCTCAACCTGCTTTGGTTCACCATTCCTGCCACTTCCGGCAACGCGCTATGCAGAGATGCTAGGAGAAAAGATCGACCAGCACGGATCGAAGGTATTCCTGGTTAACACAGGATGGACCGGCGGAGAATATGGCACAGGAAGCCGAATGAAACTTGCTTACACACGTGCGATGATCCAGGCGGCACTCGAAGGGGAATTAACAAACGTGGAGACCGTCCATGATGATATCTTCGGATTGGATATCCCTCTCCATGTGCCAGGCGTTCCGGACGAAGTGCTTCAGCCAATCAAGACATGGGAAGATAAAGAAGCTTATAAAGCGAAAGCAAGCGAGCTAGCTGCTAAATTCCGTGCAAACTTTAAGAAATTTTCAAGTGTTCCAGGGGATATCGAACATCTAGGCGGTCCAAAAGGATAAATTCTTATCCAACCCAAATTAGTGATTATAGAAAGGGAGAGGCCAATTTCGGCTTCTTCCCTTTTATTTTTAGTGCCTCCTCTTTTGATGTCCCCTTCAGCAATTAATTTGTCGAATTGAGCGATACAAGCTTATAAGTGATCACCGTCCGGCCGTGAGACCATTCTACCTTCTGAATCAAGCCAGTCCCGCTTGTTTCGCTCTGGATTGTTTTTCGGACATCCATTGGTATATCCAGCGGATACAACCGATAACCTTCCTTCTCCAGAGTGAACATATTTTCTTCTACCCTGTGCTCGCGGCCCTTGGTTACAATCATGGTGTTTAATTCTAAAGGCATCCCCATAATCTTGGCCTCCTTCATCATATATTTTTATAGTATCATTTTTTTCGGCGTTGTTTCATCCATTGTGTTAAATCTTCAACAATTTGCCTATTCATTATCGGTGGGAAATAATGTGTGAAATCTTCAAAATACCAACTCTCCACAGGCTTTTCCTTAGATTTTAAGATTTTTTCCAGCCTGTAGGCATGTTCAATTGAAACATTTTGGTCCAGAACTCCATGAATGATAAGGACAGGTGCATCCAATTCATCAGCTTCAAATAAAGGTGTCCGATATTCGTACTGCTCCGGGCATTTCTTTGGGGTCCCGCCAATTACGCGCTTCATCATCCTTCTTAAGTCCTCCCGTTCTACATATGTAAGGAACATGTCGGAAACTCCTCCCCACGTGACAACTGTAGCCGCATTTTTACAATTTATTGCCGTCCATAACGCCATTACTCCTCCTCGTGAAAAACCGAACACATGAATGGAATCAGGGTTGACCCTTGGATGGTTTTCGAGCAATCTAAAGGCTGAAATAGCATCTTGCCGATCTTCGCCAGCAAAATCTTCATCACCTTCCCCGCCTTGGTTTCCCCTATAAAAAGGCGCAAATACGATAAATCCCTGTGCAGCAAACTGAATGATTCTGCCTGGCCTTACCTTTCCTACATTTTTAATCCCCCCGCGCAAGTAGAGGAACCCATCCAGAACATCCCCTTTCACAGGCTCGGCCAGCAGCCCCTTGACCCTAAGTCCCTGTGAAATATAAGTGATGGAATAAAGATGGATCCCCGGATGAGGAGATGGAAAACGCCGTTTCTCAATAATGGTGCCATCCTGCATACTTCATTCCCCTTTCACGTCTTTTTATATGCTTTATTCTAAAACAAACATCCCTATTTATCCCGTTTCTTCCCTCCTGCCTAATGTTCCATGGGCATTCACACATTTTTATTTACAGAATACGATAAGTTAAACCACCACATATACATCAAACTGCAAAAGGAGGATTTCCATGAAAAATCGGGTTAGAGCCAGTATCATACTTTTGTTCGCAATGCTTTTGGCCTTTTCCCTTGCAGCATGCGGAAAGGAAGAAATGCAAAAGGTCAGGGTCGCTGAGGTAACACGTTCCATATTCTACGCGCCACAGTACGTAGCGATTGAGAAGGGCTTTTTTAAAGAAGAAGGGTTGGACATAGATTTAAAGACAACGCCTGGTGGGGACAAAACGATGACAGCACTGATTTCAAATGGCGCGGATATTGCTCTTGTAGGTTCTGAGACTTCCATTTATGTCGATTCCCAAGGATCCAAGGACCCGGTCATTAATTTTGCCCAACTGACGCAAACGGATGGAACTTTCCTGGTTTCCAGAAAAAAAATCGACAACTTTGAGTGGAACATGCTAAAAGGGGCCACCTTCCTCGGCCAACGGAAGGGCGGTATGCCGCAAATGGTCGGTGAGTTTGTATTGAAAAAGCACGGAATCGACCCGCACAGGGATTTAAAACTAATCCAGAATGTAGATTATGCTAACATCGCATCAGCGTTTGCTTCCGGTACCGGGGACTTTGTGCAGCTTTTTGAACCTACTGCCAGCGTATTCGAGAAGGAAGGCAAAGGGCATATCGTGGCCTCCTTCGGAACCGAGTCCGGTCATGTACCTTACACTTCCTTTATGGCAAAGCAAAGTTATCTGAAAAAAAATAAGGAAACGATAGAGAAGTTTACACGTGCGTTAAAGAGGGCTCAAGATTGGGTTCAAAAGCAAAGTGCTGAAGAAACGGCAAAAATGATTCAGCCATTCTTTGAGGATTCGGACCTGGAAACGATAAAAACGGTAGTAGAAAGATATAAAAGCCAGGGTTCTATTGCAACAAATCCAATCTTGGAAGAAGACGAGTGGAATAACCTCCAGGACATTATGGAGGAGGCAGGGGAACTTCCTGGGCGAGCTGATTACAATAAACTCGTAAACACAGAATTTGCGGAAAAGGTCTCTAAATAAAGGGAGGCTTTACAATGGGTCTTTTAACGATAAAAAATATTGACCATATCTATTTTTCAGAAAAAACAGCCACTACCGCCCTAGAAAATATCAGCCTTGACATCGAGGAAGGGGAATTCATTTCCTTCCTCGGACCCAGTGGCTGCGGAAAAACAACCCTCTTATCGATTATTGCCGGCCTTTTTCCGCCCACTTCCGGGAGCATTCTACTTGAAAACAAACCGATTGACAGCCATACAGGATTCTCAATCGGCTATATGCTCCAGCAGGATTATCTTTTCCCATGGAAGACAATAGAAGAAAATATCATGCTTGGGTTAAAGCTTTTAAAAAAGGATGAGGCGCCAACCAGAATTCAGGCGTTGAAGCTGCTCGGGGATGTTGGTTTATCCGGCGTCGAAAAACAGTTTCCTAGACAGCTATCCGGCGGTATGAGGCAACGTGCAGCTCTGGCACGGACACTCGCTGTGGACCCCCAAATATTGCTTTTGGATGAACCATTTTCAGCACTAGATTATCAAACAAAGTTAAAGCTCGAAGACCTTGTTTCCGAAACTTTAAAAGCATTCGCTAAAACAGCGATCCTCGTAACACATGACATTGGAGAGTCCATTTCTATGAGTGACCGAATTTATCTTTTTACTGCTAAGCCGGGAAGAATCCATAAAACCTTTTCCGTACCAGCTGAACTGCGCTCCTTGTCACCTTTTGAAGCGAGAAACCACCCGCTATACCCGGAATTATTTCAAACCATATGGAAGGAGCTAGAGAATCTTGAATTCAGCCAAGCAAATGAATAACCTCCATAATCAATATAAGGCATCTTTACGAAGGGAAAGGCGCTGGGTACGTTTTTTCCAGCTGTTGATCTTCATTACCTTCTTTGCCTTATGGGAGGCCTTCTCGAGAATGGAATGGATCGATCCGCTTATATTCAGCGCTCCCTCCAAAGTATGGTCCCTTTTTATCGAAAAGGTGATTGACGGCACACTTGCATCCCATTTAAGTGTAACAGTGTTTGAAACCCTTCTCGGGTTCTTGATTGGGACTCTCCTTGGGACCGGTCTAGCCGCCATCCTTTGGTGGTCACCGATGCTTTCCAAAATTTTGGATCCCTACCTGGTAATTTTAAATGCCATGCCAAAGGTTGCCCTTGGGCCAATTCTTATTGTGGCTCTTGGACCGAATATGACATCGATTATCGCAATGGGTGCAATTATTTCCATTATCATTACTACAATTGTAGTCTATACGTCATTCCGGGAAGTCGACCCCAATTACTTAAAAGTCCTGCAGACCTTTGGTGCAAGCCGCGTGCAAATGTTTAAGGAAGCAATCCTGCCGGCATCATTTCCCACAATCATCTCTACTTTGAAGGTGAATGTGGGCCTTTCCTGGGTGGGTGTAATTGTTGGTGAATTCCTTGTTTCAGAAAAAGGGTTAGGCTACATGATTATCTACGGTTTCCAGGTATTTAACTTCAACCTTGTACTTCTCTCCCTACTAATCATTGCCGTATTTGCCACCATTATGTACCAGCTTGTAGAGCTTCTTGAAAAGAAGTTAATAAAAAATAACTAAAGAGGAACATAAGGGACTATGAATCGGCCCTATGTTCTTTTTTTAATATTGTCAGCACATTTAAACTAAGCGGCACGATTTGATCCTTCATGATGAAACTAAACCTCTCATCATCCTTCAAGTTTTCCGGCAGCTGGTCCATGAGGACAGGTCCATTCGTTTCGAGGTAATCTTCCTTCCGCACGATGTCGTCTAGTTCAGCAAAATAAATGGACTTAATAAAAGCGCCTCTAGGTGAATAAACTTTATACTGCCCCAGAAACAGTAATGCTCCTGTTATTCCTCCTGTCTCCTCATAGATTTCCCGATTCACAGCCTCCTCGACTGTTTCGCCCTTTTCTCTCTTGCCCCCGGGAAATTCAAGCCCGCGCCTGGTATGGTCCGTCAGTACCCAGCTGTTCTCAAAACGGCATAGTGCCAAAACATGGTTTGCGTCGCCGAATGCATTCCATACCGGGGAAAATTCAACCTTGTTGCCATGGGCATCCGTAAATATTTTCAAACTAACAACTCCATTCGCTAGAAACACCCATATTATACTTAATCTTATAACAAAAAGCGTCTTGTAACCAAGAACGAAACGACGACAGTGTTTGACCTGAGAAAAGTCTAATGAAACATATTCATTTAATCATACCGAAAGAACGGCCTCTCGTTATAAGAGGCCATCCGTGGTTGGTTTTTCCTGAAGGATTCCCATGCTTTCAATATGATTTTTCGCTTCATCGTCTCCCAGTTCATAGATCATCCCATAAATTTTTTGGATAGTCTTATCGTATTCATCATTTTCTCTGTCATAGTGGTACTGTATGTAAGGAACATGAGCACGGAAGAAATTTTCGATTTCCGTATCTGCATTTTGGTTAAAATATTCCCTCAGTTTAATGATTTCTTCGTCTGTGGCTTCAATTTTAAAGTTCCATGGAGAGCTTTCTCCATCCCTGGATATTTGCCCGTTTGCCACATAAATATAATAGGTGTTCTTCATTTCAGACACAATAATCGCCCCTTTATTCACTTCATATATACAGTTTTTGTTTAATGCACTCTCTTCATTCCGGACATGCAGGTACTCTCTTTATATTCGGGTCCCATAATTGATTCATCCCGAAATGTAAAAAATAGATTAAAGAATTGGATAAAGGGTAAAAAATATATATAACACTTACTGGGTTTTGGAAATTCATATTTACATAAAAATGAATAGGCAATCGAGGTGACTGTGATGAAGCTAATTGATGACCTTTATAATTTATACAGAAATAAACTAACTGGTGATGAAGAAGATATCGATATGCTTGCATTTGCTGTTTTGGAACAACTGGACAGAAACGAGATTCTGGGCTTGCTGAATGAGATGGATGACCAGGAACTAAATAACCTGCTTGGCATCTATATCATCGAATCTTTAAAAGGAAAGTTCGCCAAAGAAGGCCTGGAGGATACGAAGCCCGCCCCCTATCATAACCGTAATATTCATTAACACAAAAACCACAATAATACATAATAAGCCTTGAAGAAAAGTTGCTTCAGGGCTTTTTGTGCGCCTGATGCTCACTTAAAAAATAAAAGCCTTGCGGCAAGACGCAAGGCTTTCATAGACTTTCTTATTTACTTTCCTAGATACGCACGCAGCATCCAGGCATGCTTGTCCAGGCTTTTTTTCATGCCGGTCATCATATCGGCTGTTACATCATCATCCGCCTGATTGGCGAGGTCAATGCCTTCATCAAGCTCTTTTGATATTTTTTCAAAATCAGTTATAACACTTTGGATCATATCATCCGTTGTTTCCTGTCCAGTTGCTTCTTCAAGCGTGGTTAATCCCAGGTATTCCTTGATCGTTGCAGCCGGCTTCTCCCCGATAGCCAAAAGCCTCTCAGCCATTTCATCGATATTGGCCGCTGCCTCGTTATACAATTCTTCCAGCTTTACGTGAAGGTCGAAAAAATGTGGTCCGTTCACAAACCAATGGTAGTTATGCAATTTAGTGTAAAGCAGGGTGAAATTGGCGACTTCCTTGTTGATTACATTTGTTAAATTATTTGGCATAGTATCATCCTCCTGTTCAAACTTATATTTCCCATTTCCCTTTTGTTGAAAACATTTTATCGTTCTGTTCACATTAAAATGCTAAAATATAAATATAACCTGAACGTAAAGGAAGTTAACCATGAAAATTGTACTGATCATAGGAATAATAATTGTGCTCGTCGTATTGCTTTTATCAGTATTAACTATAAACAAAGGGTACGGATACAAGCATACCATCGATTCCGTGGATCCCATACCGGATGACGAAGAAAACAAGAAAAAACACGGCCAATAAAAAAGTTCCTGCTAAAGGGCAGGAACTTTTCTAATACTATTTTACCTTTTAATGCATATTTAGTTAAGCAAATACCTGATGAAGGTCCTCTTTCGTTTGGCTGAGCCAATATCGCATCAATTTCTTAGCTGCTTCAAGATCATGGAGCTTCGCCTGTCCGCATTGTGTCTCTGTTGCAGCTGGAATCTCCGTCGCTTCCACAGCATCCTTCATTGTTTCCTCAAGAACATCTATGATTTCTGATACTGTTGGTTCACCGCTGACAACAAGATAAAAACCAGTTTGGCAGCCCATTGGCGAAATATCGATAATATCAAAGTGCTCATATTTTTCGGCATGCTTGCGAATGGTATAGGCTAGCAAATGCTCAAGCGAATGGATTGCGACTGGCTGCATTGCCTCTTTGTTTGGCTGGAAGATCCGAATATCAAATTTATTTACAACACCATCGGTCCCGACTTTGTGTACACCGCAATGCCTGACAAAGGGAGCTTTTACGGCGTTATGGTCCAATTCAAAGCTTTCTACTGAAGGCATGAATATCACTCCTTAATACATTGTAATTACTATTTTACCTCGAATTCCATATTATTTCATCCTTTTCACCGAAAATGGTTATCCAGCCTTTCTCATTTGGGCTTTCCAAGAGGATTGCAATCCTTTTTACTGCAAATTATGCTATAGTAAATACACCAATCCATTGAAAGTTTGAAAAGGAAGATTCCTCATGATTAAAAAATTATTTATTGGGTTCATACGGTTTTATCAAGTCGCCATATCCCCTCTTAAACCTCCAACTTGCCGATTTTATCCTACCTGTTCCCACTATGGGCTAGAAGCGATAAAGCGGTTCGGACCGATTATTGGCAGCTGGCTTACAATGAAACGCCTCTTGAAGTGCCATCCGTTCCATCCTGGCGGAATAGACCCTGTGCCCGAGCGGCAGCATAAAGGGGAAAATTGATCCAGCCTCAATTTAATGCTTGCTTTTTTGCTATATATTCATGTATGATACATAAGTCAAATCGTAATCATTACGTTTTTATAAAAAATGAAAATTACCACAAATTTCGATACTTATGATGCTTTATGTGTCTTAAATCGGAATCAATACGATTATAAAAGGTGTGTGAAATAATGGGAAGAAAGCTTGCATTTTTTTTATTCCTAACTATTGTCCTTATTTTATCCGGTTGTAATTCCAAGGAAAACGAAAACACGGAAAACAAAGATACAATAAAGGTTTACACGACTGTTTATCCGCTTAAGGACTTCACCGAAAAAATCGGCGGAAAATACGTTGAAACGGGCACAGTATATCCTCCTGGCACTGATGAGCACTCATTTGAACCAACACAAAAGGATATTATCAAGATGGCAGATTCAGACCTATTTTTCTATATCGGCCATAATCTCGAAGGATTTGTTACGAAAGCCAAGCCCATTCTGGAGCAGGAAGGTGTCAAAATGACGGCCATTGGAGAAAAGGTACACCTTGAGGAAGAAAACGGCACTTCAGAAGGGGATGCCAGCGAGCATAACGATGAGCATTCAGATGAGCATGCGAATGGACATGGTGATACCCACGAAGATTCGCATGAGGGGGAAGGCGACCACCACCAGCATGGTGGTGTAGATCCACATATTTGGCTTGATCCTGTCTATTCGCAAGAAATGGCTGAATTAATAAAGGATGCACTGGTCACTGAGATGCCACAGCAAAAAGCGTATTTTGAAGATAATTACAATAAAGTGGAAAAACAACTACAGGAACTGGACGAAACGTTCAAGACGGCAACAGCCAATTCAAAAACGAACAAAATCATCGTTTCCCACGGGGCTTATGGGTACTGGGAAGACCGATATGGAATTAAACAAATTAGCGTCACGGGACTTTCCGCTTCAAGTGATCCTTCACAAAAGCAATTACAAGAAATCATTAAAACAGCCAAGCAGCAAGGAATCCATTCTGTCATTTTCGAACAAAACACGAGCTCTAAGCTGACAGAAATCATCCGAAAGGAAATCGGCGCAAAATCTTTAACACTCCATAACCTATCCGTACTCACTGACAAGGATTTAAAAGATGGGGAAGATTATTTCAGCCTCATGAACAAAAACGCGGAAACCTTGAAAACCGCTTTACACTGACAAAAAGAACGAAATGCATGGATAAAGTGCATTTCGTTCTTTTTCTTTTCAACACCTACATGAAACCGAAAGGCTCTACTACGGTGTATACTTATTTCTAATCAGCTGGGCTCTTTCCATTAGGTCTTTTCCTATCGATGGCTCAAACTCTTCATATACCACAGTCATCTCCCTCATCCACTCCTTCTTTTCATCCTCCGTTAGCTGATAAATCTGTATGTTAGAATTAGACTTTATTTCCTGCATTTGCTGTGTGTTCATTTCCTGGGATTTGTCCCATAACCAATCCGTTGTTTCGGCCATTGCCTTTTCAATATCTTCTTTAATATCCCTTGGCAGGCCGTCCCAGAACTGTTTATTCACCAGGACTGCATAGCCTAGATACCCATGGTCACTAATGGTCATATATTTTTGGACCTGGTACAGTTTTTTTGAATTAATGTTGGAGATTGTATTTTCCTGGCTGTCCAATTGATTTTTTTCCAAGTTTCTGAAAGTATCGTTAAAGGCAGTCATGGAGGTAGTTGCCCCAAAATGGCGGAACTGTTCTTCCAACACACGGCTCTTCATGATCCGAAAATTCTTTCCCTTAAAATCAGATGGATGCCTGATTGGTGAATTGCTGGTAATCTGCTTAAAATTATTGGACCAGAACGACAAACCCTTAATATCTTGCTCTTCCAACGCGCCCAACAGCTCTTTTCCTATATCTCCTCCCAAGGCGTCCTTTAGCGCATCATGGTTCGGGAAAATGAAAGGAAGGTCCAGCAGCTGCCATTTTGGTGACAACTCTGTTAATTTCGATGCAGCAGGAGCTATCATTTGCACCTCATTCCTTTGCAATGCCTCTATCTCTTCCCCGTCGCTATACAGGGATTGGTTCGGATACACCTCTACCCTTACCTTTTGGTCCGAATATTTCTCCACAAGGCTGGCAAACCGTTGGGCAGCCAATCCTTTTGGGGTGTTTTCCGCCACCACATGGCTGAATTTGATAATAACCTGGCCGTTAAGCCCCTGTTGTTCATCATCTTCAGGCAGCTGCTTTTCTAACGAGAACGATTGGAACGCTATCACTGAGGCGATTCCCAATCCGATTAATATGAATAATAAAGGGGTCAAAAAGGAACGCATTCTTCCCTCTCCTTCCCTGAGGGTATCTATAAATCTATTGTATCACAGCGTTTTTTTCATGATAAAATTATTGTAGAAATTTTGGAGGAGAGCATCATGAAAAAATCCGGACACATGCCAATTCAATGGAAAATCACGTTGCTTTCATTCGGGATTGTTGCCTTTTCCATTCTGATAGGCGGCATAATTTTACTCGGCAATGCTGTATCCCTTAAGGAAGAAGAATTCGGTAAGCGTTCGATGATCACTGCCCACACAATCGCCGAGCTACCAGAAGTTCAAATCTATGTTCAAGAACCTGAAGGCTGGCATTCCCTGCAGCCAGTCATCGAAAACCTGCGTGTTATTCATGCTGCAGATTATATCGTTGTTATGAATCAGGAAAAAATCCGCTACTCCCATCCCGTTTACGAAAAATTAGGTACGGTTTCACATGGCAGAGATGAAAGCGCGGCTTTTGCAGAGCATGAATACCTATCAAAAGCTACCGGTGAACTTGGGACATCGGTACGGGCCTTCGTACCGATTTTGAATAAGGAAAATAAACAGGTAGGGGTTGTACTCGTAGGTAACATCCTTCCCACCTTCACGGAAATACTAGGACAATCCAAAGAGGATATTTACGTTCTTTTATTCCTGACGCTGCTGTTTGGAGCATGCGGTTCCTGGATCCTGGCAAGGCATATAAAAAAGGAAACCTTTGAACTGGAGCCCCATCAGATTTCTAGAATGCTCGTTGAGAGGACAGCCGCGTTCAACGCCATGCACGAAGGTGTAATCGCTATCGATAACCGGGAACGAATCACTATTTTTAATAAAAAGGCGATGCAGCTATTTGGAATCAGTGGGGATGTGATCGGCAAGCAAATAAAAGAAGTGATTCATGACACGAGGCTGCCTGAAGTTTTGAAACGGTCCGATCCCATCTATAATCAAGAGATCTCGGTCCAGCATCGAAACATTGTCTCCAACCGGGTGCCAATTAAACTTGAGAATCGTACGATCGGTGCAGTCGCAATCTTCCAGGACCGGACAGATGCCACAAAGCTGGCGGAAGAGCTGACCGGGGTGAAGACTTTTGTAGAGGCCTTAAGAGTCCAAAACCATGAGCACATGAATAAACTGCATACAATTTCTGGTTTGATCCAGCTCGGAAAGCTTGATGAAGCACTGGCATATGTTTTTCAGGTTACAGAGGAGCAGGAAGAACTGACCAGGTTTTTGAGCAAACATATCCATCATGATAGCCTTGCTGGCCTGCTCATCAGTAAGGTGTCTAGAGGAAAAGAACTAGGAATTGAGTTGCTCATCGACAAGCATACAAGCTTGGACCGCTTTCCCGATGATCTTGACCATCATGATTTCGTCCTTATCTTAGGCAATTTGATTGAAAACTCCTTTGCTGCTTTGAAAGAGGAAAACCAAGAAAAGAAACAAGTCTATTTATATATAAACCAGGATGAATACAGTTGTGAAATCGTTGTGGAGGATAACGGAAGCGGTATTCCAGGTCCTATTAAAGAGCACATATTTGATTATGGATATACAACCAAAGGAGCGGACGGATCCGGCATCGGCTTGTACCTGATCGCCCAAATCGTAGAAAAAGGGCGCGGGGAAATCCAGGTTACTTCAGGCCCCGATGAAGGAACTGCTTTTTATTTAAAGTTCCCTATGAAAAAACGTAAGGAGGATCCGATTTGGAAAAGGAAAAAATAAAGGTTCTTCTTATTGAGGATGATCCAATGGTACAAGAAGTGAATCGGCAATTTATCGAGCAGGTAGATGGCTTTGAAGTAATTGGCGTTGCTTCAAACGGTAAGGATGGATTGCAAAAAATCCGGGATTTAACCCCTGACCTAGTGATCATGGATATCTTTATGCCCATTCTGGATGGCGTAGAGACCATCCATCAAATTAGAAAGCAACAGACAGATGTCGATGTGATTGTAATTTCGGCAGCGAATGACCAGAAAACCATTCGAAAAATGATGCAGAATGGCGCCTTTGATTATTTGATCAAACCATTTAAATTTGACAGGCTTAAATTGACATTAGAAAAGTATTATATATATAGTATACAGCAAAGTGAGGATGCCCTTTTATCACAGACAGAACTTGACAAAATCATGTTTCAAAAGGATTCAGCCAAAGAGGATGGATACGTTGTTATTCAGGAAAATCTTCCAAAGGGACTGAATGCAGCCACGCTTACCCAGATTAAGGAATTTTTGAATAACCAGACGGTTCCGTTATCCGCTGAGGAGGTGGCGGACGGAATCGGAATTGCCCGTGTTACAGCGAGACGCTACCTCGATTATCTCAAAGGTGCAGGAATTTTGGATTTAGATGTTCAATATGGCGGAATTGGCAGGCCGATTAATAAATATATCATGAAAAGGCAGCGATAAAAATGCGCTGCGTAAAAAGGACCGGAAACCGGCGCTATTTCACACCTTAATCCCGGTCCTTTGTTTGTCTATAAATTATAAAGCAGTGTTCGGCTCAGTAGAACTGATCTTTAAGCGCCGGATTTCATGATCGGCCAGATTAGTAATCTCCTTCACAACAGTAATAGGCATTCCTCTTTTTAAAAGAATTTCAGCTATAAGGTAAGGCTTTTTCATAAATCTTCAGCTCCCTGCCTCTGGTGTTATACTGATGGTGATTAATTATATTATACAGAGTTCCATCCAGCCGAAAAAAGCGACATTCGCCTATTTTATAAAAAATAGGGGCTTTAAAAATTGCCTTTCACCTATCCTTTTCTAGGTTCAATACAGACTGTTATCCACGTTCCTCCAGCCGCTTTTTCAGCTCACGACGCAGCAGTTTATTTGATGCATTCCGCGGCAAAGACTCGCAGAAAACGATCTCCCCCGGAACCTTGTAGGGTGCTAACTGATCTCTACAAAATTCAATAAGCTCAGCTTCAGCCGGCTTCATGTCAGGATACGGGACAACAAACGCAACCGGTATTTGCCCCCACTTCATGTCACTCATCGACGAGACACCTGCTTCAAAAACTGCAGGATGCAAGCTTAAAACCGACTCTATTTCTGCAGGATACACATTCTCTCCGCCAGAAATAATCAAATCCGATCGGCGGTCCATTACGTATAAAAACCCTTCACTGTCTAAATATCCTATATCCCCAGTATACAGCCAGCCATTCTTTATCGCCCGGCTCGTTTCTTCCTCCCTGTTTAAATAGCCCTTGGTTACATTTGGACCCGCCACTACAATTTCACCTGGTTCATCTGGTGATGCAGTGCGGCCATCAACCTCAATTTTCAGTTGTGAAGGAAACAATGGCTTCCCTGCAGAACCAATTTTCTTCATGCTGTACTCGGGCGCAAGGGTGACAATTTGAGAAGATGTTTCGGTCATACCATACGTTTGATAAACCGGAATCCGCTTTCTTTTACTTTCCTCCAGAAGATGTTTAGATGCCGGCCCCCCGCCTAGAAGCATACAGCGGAAATGGTCAGGATAGCGCTGCTCACCCAGGGCAAGCAACATCCGGTTTAACATCGCTGCAACAACCGATATGATAGTAACCCCTTTTTTCATGATCATTTCATTTGCTTCTTCCTCATTAAATGTCTCTACAAGGATGATCTTCATTCCGTAAACCACATTTCTCATCAGGATTGAAAGACCGCTGATGTGAAAAATGGGAACGGCGCAAAACCAACAATCTTCTTCTGTAAGTCCGAGATTTAGAACAGATCCCATGGCACTCCACCAATGATTCCCGAACGTCTGGATCACACCCTTAGGCTTTCCGGTTGTACCTGATGTGTACATGATTGTCGCAGCATCTGTGAGTACAAATTCTTCCTCGGTATATGACTTGGACTTAGCAGGAAGCAACATTACTTCTTCTTTTATTAAGATTTGGACCCGTGGGAGTTCCGCTGCAATCCCTTCAAGCTTGTCAGAGAAGCCCCCCTCTGTTATTAACCACTTAGACTCGCTGTCTGCGATTTGCCAGCTTAATTCTTTAGCTGTTAATCTGCTGTTCAACATGACAATGGTAATCCCTAAATTGAACAGCGCATGAATCATAATCACACTATCAATATGGTTTCTTAATAAAAAGGCGCAAGTATCTCCTTTCTGGAGACCAAGGGAGACAAGCCTCCTTGCATTTTCCTCCGCCAATTTATCAAGCTCGCGAAATGTATATTGTCTATCTCGAAATTCAATAGCAACCCTCTCAGGGGTAATTTCAGCTCTTTTTTTCAGCCAATTTGGAAGTCTTTCTCCCGTTATCATCTTTTATCTTTCTCCTTTTAAGAGAATTTCTAATGTTTAATGGTATAAAAACAGCTCGACGGAAATCCGTCAAGCTGTTTTAGTTTCAGTATTGCCTATGTGCACATTAATCACGGAAAGCGAGGGAACTGCCCGAAATCCGGTTTGCGCTTCTCTTTGAACGCATCGCGGCCTTCTTTTGCTTCATCGGTTGTATAGTAAAGAAGGGTTGCATCCCCTGCCATCTGCTGCAAGCCGGCAAGCCCGTCAGTATCAGCGTTCATGGCTGCTTTCAGGAAGCGAAGAGCTGTAGGGCTCTTTTCAAGCATCTCTTCGCACCATTTAACCGTCTCTGCTTCAAGCTCGTCTAAAGGTACTACCGTATTGACGAGTCCCATATCAAGCGCTTCCTGGGCGTTATATTGTCGGCACAAGTACCAAATTTCACGGGCTTTTTTATGGCCGACGATACGTGCAAGATAACCAGAACCGTATCCTGCATCAAAGCTTCCTACTTTTGGTCCTGTTTGTCCAAATACAGCGTTGTCCGCCGCAATTGTTAAATCGCAGACAACATGAAGCACGTGTCCCCCGCCAATGGCATATCCTGCTACCATTGCTACAACTGGCTTAGGAATAACACGAATTAACCTTTGTAGATCTAAAACATTCAAACGAGGAATTTCATCTTCCCCTACATAACCGCCGTGGCCGCGAACCTTTTGATCTCCGCCGGAACAGAATGCCTTCCCACCTTCTCCCGTAAGAATGATGACTCCTATACTAGAATCATCTCTTGCCCTCGAGAAGGCATCAATTAATTCCATTACCGTTTTTGGACGGAATGCATTATGTACCTCAGGACGATTGATGGAAATGCGTGCAATTCCATTATAGCTTTGATAAAGAATATCTTCATATTCCCTGACTGTTGCCCATTCAATTGCCATTCATTTCTCCTCCTTTATACCTTTGTAAAAACTCACTTACTATTTTACCAAACTTCTCGACAACTTCCACATGAATCGCATGTCCAGCACCTTTTATTATTATCCATTCACAATTTTTTATATCGTTTTTCATTTGGTCCGCGATATTACAGAACTTCTGATCAAGTTCCCCTGTGACAAGCAGGACTGGAAAGTCAATGTGCTGCAACTGATCCCACCAGGAAGGCTGGGATCCCGTCCCCATCCCTTGCAGGCTGCCCGCCAGGCCGGTTTCCGAGTTTAATAGACGCTGCCTTCGAATTTCTAGTTTCTTCTGAAGCGGCAGGTTTTTCTGGCTTTCAAAAAGTGGAATGGATTCCCAATAATCGATAAAATCGGCAATGCCTTTTTCTAAGATCCGTCCGGCCAACTTTCGGTCACTTTCTTGTCGAATGCTTCTTTCTTCTTCTGTCCTAAGTCCAGGCGATGCACTTTCGAGAATAAGTCTCTCAACATATTCTGGATAAGATCTAGCAAAACTTAAAGCAAGGCGGCCACCCATGGAGTAACCAAGAACATTTGTTTTTTTCACGTCAATAGTCTCTAAAATATTTTTCAAATCTTTAGCAGCCTTTTCCATCGAATACCTCTTATAATCTTCCGGTGAGTCCGTCTTACCATGGCCAATCAAGTCCACCATGATGAATCGATACTTGGATTCTAAGATTTGAACGAGAGGGAGCCAGGTTTTCAGGTTGCCTGTAAAACCATGAAGAAGGAGCAAAGGCTCTCCTTCCCCCTTTATCTCAATGTGATATTCGACACCGTTACTGATTATTTTCATTATTTTTCCTCAAACAATGACTGTTTTATTTCCTGGGAAACAAAACTCCACAATTCTCTGTGTTTTACGACATTAGAATCTCTTACAGTTTGCACCTCAATAACCTTCAAACCGGGTATAGCAAACGAATTCGTAAAGGCATAAGCAAATTCGCTCCAAGACTCGGCTTTTGTGTAATTTCCTCCATATAACGCAACTGCATGGGAAAAATCAAGACCGTGGGGAGTCCCAAATAATGTTTCAAAGTATTCCTTTTCGGAAGCCTGAGGCAAGAAAGAAAAAATACCGCCTCCATCATTATTGATAAGTAAGATGGTTATATTGGCCTTTTGCAGCTTGGCTGCCATCAGTCCGTTCATGTCATGGAAAAAACTCAAGTCTCCAATGACTAAGACAGTGTTGTCTAATACCGTACTAACACCGAGAGCTGTGGATACTACACCATCAATGCCATTGGCACCTCGGTTGGCAAATGTCCTGATTTTCTTTTTGCCCGTAAAAAAGAATGTATCCAAATCCCGAATCGGCATGCTGTTTCCAACGAATAGATGAGATGAATTCGGCATTAAATCCTGAAGAATCAAAAAGAGCTTGCCTTCACTTAATTCGTCTTCATCGAGGATGGTTTGAAGGGCTCCCTTCGTTGCAACGTTTAGCTTTTTCCATCGTTCAAGCCAAGAGGTATTTCCTTTTGTTTGAATGGCAGCGCAAACACCCTTACTAAACAAAACTTCATTGCTATATATCATGTCAGATACTAAACCAGCAGGTTCTCTCCATCCTCCACCGCTATCTACTACAAGATGCTTGGCCCCTTTATGCTTTTTTAAAAATAATAACAATGATTTTGAAACAGGCATTGGACCAAAACGCAGAACCAAATCTGGCGCTAGAAGCTTTGAAGCATGTTCATCTCGCAAAAACGTATCATAACAGTCAATGATGTTGTTAACATTCTGGCTTCCACTTCTTAATTGTGATAATGGATCGGCCAGTATCGGAAAAGAAAGCATTTTCGATAAAGAAATAATGGCCGCCCTTTTCTCATCACTCTCTAGCTCACCACATACGATAATTCCCTGCCTGGAGCCTTCAATTAACTTAACAACAGAGTGTAATGCTTCAGGAGACAGCACAAGTTCACCGCCATGTACATTTACAGTAGAAGTACTAACTTGCTGTCCTTCCCTAAATTTTTTGGCCTCGTCCATAAATGGAACAAGAGGTTCACGAAACGGAAAGTTCAAGTGTACCGGTCCGGCCGGCTCCTGTGTAGCTGTGGCCACTGCCCTTGACCCAATTGTTCTTGAGTACCTCACCATTTCTTCAGATTCTTCAGGGAGAGCCATTTCCACAAACCACTTCACATGTTTTCCATATAAATGAATTTGGTTAATGGCTTGCGGCGCTCCTACATCCCGAAGTTCATGAGGCCGGTCTGCTGTTAGTACAATTAAAGGCACCCTTGAATAATAGGCCTCGATAATAGCCGGATAATAGTTCGCAGTCGCCGTTCCCGACGTACACACCATACCTACAGGTTCACGGAGTGCCTTTGCCAGTCCAAGAGCAAAAAAACCAGCTGACCGTTCATCTATATTTATGTGTACCGTAATATCCGGATGTTCAGCAAGCATCAGTGCCAGAGGGGTTGACCTTGATCCTGGACTCACAACAACATGTTTCACATGATTCAAGGCAAGTTCATCAATAAATGATGCCGTGTATGCTGTTAACGCTTTTCTGTCATTCATGCAGCATTCCTCCTAGGGCACTTAGCATTGGCTTAAATTTGATTGAAGTTTCAATATATTCGCTTTCAGGCGTCGAACTTTCTACAATCCCACATCCCGCAAAAAGGGACGCTTCTTTCCCCTGCAATAATGCTGACCGGATAGCTACCGCAAATTCACCGTTTCCATAAGAATCCGCCCATCCAATTGGCCCAGCATAAAAACCGCGTTCAAGTTGTTCTAATTCACGAATCCTGATTACCGCTTTTTCTTTCGGCAATCCGCCAAGTGCGGGTGTTGGGTGAAGCTTATCCATTACATCGAAGATAGAAACAAATTCATCGCAAATACCCTTAACAGGAGTATATAAATGCTGGATGTGCCTGTTTTTCATTAAAATGGGGTTTTTAGGTATATCCACTGAATGGCAAACAGATTTTATTGCTTGTTCGATCATGGACACGACATATTTATGTTCGATCAGATTTTTCTGGTCATGCAGCAGCATATGCCCTAGCATATCATCATCCTGCTTGTCCTTACCTCTTGCAATCGAACCTGCAAGGCATGTCGAAAACATCTCCCCGCCAGTCTTCTTGATTAACCGTTCAGGAGACGCTCCTATAAAGCAGTCGCTTCCGACTTCCAAACTAAATATAAAACTTGCCTTCTGTTCACGGGATAAGTTTTCCAAAACCCGCTCCGAATAAACGGGGTCTTTAAAAACAAGCCGCATCTCCCTCGCAAGAACCAATTTTTCCAAATCTGTTTCCTTTATTTCATTTATAGTTGTCGCAACGGTATCTTTCCATTGGTCAGGTGAGATTTCCCTTTGTTCCAACAGTACCTGTTTTCCAGGCTCCAAACTCGCCGCTCCGTTCAACAGCGTATCCCGTTCATTTATCTTTTTCATGAAGAGCTGTATATGGTCTTCAGGCGAACAAATTAAATTAGTTGTTAAAAAGCCTTGTCCATTCACGATAGACAACATGAATGTAGGAATATAGAATAAATTATCTCCAAATTGATCCCATAAAATGGAATCGCTCTTTTTGTGGTCAAAAGAAAATCCGCCAAATAACAATGGCCCTGTTCCAGCCTTTTGAAGGATCCCTGTTTTAACTGCATCACCAATAAGGGCCAACCAGTTATGTTCAACATCCCTAAACCGTGAGCCACGTGCTTCGGCCTGGATTGTCTCAGCTTTTCCCAACCCGGCAATGATCAATTCTTTCGCAGGATCTTGCCAAAAAAAACGTTCACCGAGATAATTTTCTCTTCCTGCCCGATAAAATGAAAGGGGGTTGATAATATCAACTTCCACAACTTCGCTGAAGAGGACTTTATGCTGTTTTCTTTTTGCTTCTGAAAGTGCCTTTTGAAGCCCTTCAATCAGCTCACTTTCGTGTGAGATGGCCAAAACAAAATCCCCCTGTCCTTTCCTTTAAAAAGCTTTAGCAAACTTATTTAAAGATACACCCCGATTTATCCCTATGTCAAACATTCAAACATTCTACATATATGATAAACCAACTTTTTTCCTTATTATATAATAATATACATTTTCTACGAATAATCACGTGCAATCAGCAGGTAATCTGGGGAGTTTATCCTAAAAAGCATTGACACCAACCTCTTGTTTTTCTACACTTAATCTGTAACGATTTGTACACATTTAATCTGTTGCAGTCAAAATAGAAATACATTATCAGGGGAGAGAATCAATGCAAATGAGAACTCACACTGAATCGGCTCCACTCCTCCAGGATTCTAAACGCAACTGGAAGGTTCTTTGGCAGCTCACTCGGCCGCATACATTGACTGCCGGTTTTATTCCGGTCTTAATTGGCACCGCTTTGGCTATGCAATCCAATGACATTAATGGCCTTTTGTTCATTGCTATGCTTGTTGCTAGCTTGCTGATCCAAGCTGCCACCAATATGTTTAACGAGTATTATGACTTTAAGCGGGGTTTGGATACGGAAGAATCAATTGGCATCGGTGGCGCAATCGTTAGGGACGGAATGGCCCCAAAAACTGTGCTAAAACTGGCGCTTGCTCTTTACGCAATTGCCACACTTCTAGGAGTGTATATTTGCATAGAATCATCCTGGTGGCTTGCTGTTATAGGCTTATTATGCATGGCTATTGGCTACTTATATACCGGCGGTCCACTTCCTATATCGTCTACACCGTTCGGAGAGCTCTTCGCGGGTTTCTTTATGGGCTTTCTAATCATTTTAATTTCTTTTTTCATCCAAGCAGGGAATGTATCTAGATTATCCATTCTAGTGGCAATACCTATAGGAATTCTGGTTGGCTTGATTAATTTGTCCAATAACATCCGTGATTTGGATGGAGATAAGGCAAATGGGAGAAAAACACTTGCTATATTAATTGGACGAAAAAAAGCGGTATTCTTACTCGGTATAATGTTTTCTGTTTCATATTTATGGATGATAGGGCTAACCGCTACCGAAACGGTTTCCCCGTGGGTCCTATTGGTGTTCCTAAGCATTCCAAAAGCCGTTAAGGCAACAAAAGGATTTATCGGAAAGACAGTCCCAATTCAAATGATGCCTGCGATGAAAGCAACCGCCCAAACGAATACCATTTTTGGTTTCCTTTTATCAGTCGGTCTGTTTATCAGCTATTTCATCTAGTAGTAAATACCCTTGCCAGTAGGCAAGGGTATTTTTTATTCCATATATGGTTGGAGCCTTGCAAAATTTGCATAGTTTCCTTTACTGCGTGTTCGGGTATTTAACTTATATTCCAGACAAGAATTTAATAAAAAGGTAAGGAGTGCATATGATGGCTACCAATGAACAAATTCATACATTAAAACAAGAACTACTTAATGAAAAGAAGCAGCTCCAAAATAGAATTAAGCAAGATGAAGAAAGCTGGTTCAATACAAGTCAAACCGAATCCGTTGGGGAACTGAGTTCATACGATAATCATCCAGCAGATATGGGAACGGAGCTATACGAACGTGGACGAAATATGGCTATTGACGAGCATGCGGAGGCGGAAATTGAAAAAGTTGATAACGCCCTGAATGCAATAGAAGATGGAACATATGGCACGTGCAGAACATGTGGTGAGGAAATTCCTTACGACCGGCTACAGGCTGTGCCCTCTACATTATACTGTGTGGAACACACACCTGAAAATCTTCGTATAGTTGATCGTCCAGTTGAGGAACAAGTACTCAAGCCTTCTCTTGGAGATCATTTTGAAAACCGTCGCGATGGCAGTGAAATAAACGATAAAGAAGACAGTTTCGGAGAACTGGCCCGGTTCGGCACATCAGAGACTCCAGCGGATTACACTGGCGACCATCAGTCCTATGATACATTATATAAAACTGAAAATGAAAATGATGCCTTCCCTGAAGATTATGAGAGCTTTCTTGGGAATGATATGGACGGTAAGAACCCGAAAATGTTCAGGTCGAAGGAGCAAGAAGAATACGAAGACAGATTGGACGAAGAAGGGATTGAGTCTCAATTAGGAGATATTCCTTTTAAACAATCAGATGGTTACGTAAAGAACGAACGCCGAAACCGGCACAAATAATGAACAGATATAGATTAAAAGAAAAAGGAGACAGTATAAGTAATATACTGTCTCCTTTTTGGGATGACCCCTACGGGATTCGAACCCG
>NZ_PGUW01000003.1 GCF_002863565.1 Bacillus sp. V5-8f | reverse complement strand
TTTTGAAGGAACAACGTTCCTTTCATATGTCTGGTAATGATGGCGAAGAGGCCACACCCGTTCCCATTCCGAACACGGAAGTTAAGCTCTTCAGCGCCGATGGTAGTTGGGGGCTCTCCCCCTGCGAGAGTAGGACGTTGCCAGGCAACTTAGGAAGACCAGCCGTGTAGGCTGGTCTTCTTTTCAATAAAAAAAATTTATTCTACTCTTTTATTATTTCCTGGTTGTCTAAAGTGTGATAAATGAAATCCTATAATCAAGTAGCAGGGGGAAGGAACGAAGGCTAAGAGCGCAACGTCCTGTTGCAACGCCTTCATGACCTACGTCCTGTAGGCCTCATCCATGTGGCAACGCAGAAGTCAGCATATTCCTGTGCAAGTCCTGCGAGAGTAGGACGTTGCCAGGCAAACTCAGAAGATCAGCCGAGCAGGCTGGTCTTTTTCTAAAATAGTAAACAAAATAAAAAGTATTTCTAACGATTTAGGTTTTAGCTCCGCATAATGGAGGTATAAAAAATATTACACATGATCGGCGCTTTTCACGTATGCAAATACATAATTGTTGGTAAAAATAATAGTGTAATCAAGAAGCGTTACGGTTGAAAAATTTTTTATTCATTGTATAATTATAGTCAAATATAGTCAAAGTCAGAAGGGAGGAGGCTCCGTGAAGAACATATCTGATATCATAGAGAATTATTTAAAACAGATATTAGAGATGAGTGAGAGGGATATACTTGAAATCAAACGAAGTGAAGTCGCTGATAAATTTCAATGTGTCCCTTCCCAGATCAATTACGTGATCAATACCAGATTTACGATTGAAAGAGGATATCTGGTTGAGAGCAAACGTGGTGGCGGAGGTTATATCCGGATCATGAAGGTAAAATCCCACGATTATGCCCACTTGATTGATCAATTGCTGTCTCTTGTCGGATCCCGTGTTTCCCAAGCATCAGCAGAGAGCTTAATCAACAGGCTAATTGACGAGAATATCATAAATCGCCGAGAAGCAAAAATTATGTTAAGTGTAATGGACCGGTCGGTTATTTATATTGAATTACCGGATCGGGATGAATTAAGGGCAAGGATCTTAAAGGCTATGCTTACCACCTTAAAATATAAATAATTAAAAGAGCTTCAAGAGGTGATAGAATGATTTGCCAGGAATGTAACGAGCGGCCAGCGACGCTTCATTTCACAAAGATTATAAATGGAAAGAAAAATGAAGTCCACATGTGTGACAGATGCGCCCAGGAAAAGGGTGAGATGTTCATGTTAAATGGCGGGTCAGGATTTTCAATCAATAATCTATTAGCAGGTTTGTTAAATATTGATCCTGGCTTTCAGCAGGCAAAACCAAATGCACTCCCCAAAAAAGAGGTGCTGCGCTGTGAAGGGTGTAATCTTTCTTTTCCTCAATTTGTCCATATGGGGAAATTTGGATGTGCGGAATGCTATGAAACCTTTAAAGATCATTTAGATCCTATTTTAAAAAGGGTCCATAGCGGAAACACATCTCACCACGGTAAAATCCCAAAAAGAATCGGTGGAAGCATTCATATTAAGAAACAAATTAATGATTTAAAGCTCCACCTTAAACAGCTTATTGAACAGGAAGAATTCGAAAAAGCTGCGGAACTCCGTGACCGAATCCGATCATTGGAGAAAGAAATGGGCAATGTTCAAGGAGGGGAGCCACAATGAGTCTAGAACATTTTTTGGAAAAAGCGATTAGTTCCTGGATGAATGAAGAAGGTCCTGATTCTGACATTGTTCTTAGCTCCCGAATCCGGTTGGCAAGAAATTTTAAAGATTTTACGTTTTCTACTTTATTTTCACAAGAAGAAGCTATGCAGATTATAAATATAATAAAAGGCCACTTAAATGATACGGATGTTCCCGAAGTGGGAAAGATTGAGTTTTTGCAAATGGAAAACTTGCAGCCTCTGGAAAAGCTAGTGTTAGTAGAAAAGCATCTGATCAGCCCAAATTTAGCAGAAGATTCACCTTATGGTGCGTGCCTTCTTTCTGCGAATGAAGAAGTAAGTATCATGATTAATGAGGAGGATCACTTAAGAATACAATGCCTTTATTCTGGTCTCCAATTAAAAGAAGCGTTGCGAAGGGCCAATGCGATTGATGATTTTATTGAAGGGCAAATCGATTATGCTTTTGACGAAGAACGAGGATACTTAACAAGCTGTCCTACCAACGTTGGCACTGGGCTGAGGGCATCAGTAATGATGCATCTGCCGGGTCTGGTGCTCACCAATCAGATCAATCACCTCATTCCAGCAATTAATCAATTAGGCCTTGTTGTAAGAGGGATTTACGGGGAAGGTAGTGAAGCACTCGGCAATATATTTCAAATTTCCAATCAAATTACCCTTGGCAAATCTGAAACTGACATTGTCGAAGAATTAACAAGTGTAGTGCAGCAAATCATCGCCCAAGAACGGTCGGCCAGGGATGCATTAGCGCAAACCTCTAACATACAATTAGAAGACAGGATTTACCGTTCATTCGGTATTTTGCAGCATGCACGGGTCATCGAAACTAAGGAAGCGGCGAGATGCCTTTCCGATGTTAGACTAGGGATAGACCTTGGGTATATAAAAAATATTTCCAAAGGCATCTTGAATGAACTGATGATATTAACTCAACCTGGATTTTTACAAAAGTATGCAGGCGGACCGCTTCGCCCACATGAAAGGGATATTAGGCGGGCTGCTTTCATTAGAGAACGATTTGATTTAGAGAAAAAAGACAATTCTGAAGGAGGAATTTCCCTATGATGTTTGGCCGATTTACTGAAAGAGCCCAAAAAGTACTCGCATTAGCCCAGGAAGAAGCGATTCGTTTAGGTCACAACAATATTGGTACCGAACATATTTTGCTTGGCCTTGTCCGTGAAGGGGAAGGAATTGCTGCAAAGGCTCTGTATGCGCTTGGTTTAGGAGCGGATAAAATTCAAAATGAAGTAGAAAATTTGATTGGCAGAGGCCAAGAAAATGCACAAACAATCCATTATACCCCGCGTGCAAAGAAAGTCATTGAGTTATCCATGGATGAAGCACGCAAGCTAGGGCATTCTTATGTCGGTACGGAGCATGTCCTTCTTGGACTTATTAGAGAAGGAGAAGGTGTGGCAGCTCGGGTGCTCAACAACCTTGGGGTCAGTTTAAATAAAGCACGTCAACAGGTTCTCCAGTTGTTGGGTAGCAGTGAGTCAGGAGGACATCAGGGTGCATCCTCTGCAACCGCCAGCACACCGACTTTAGATAGTCTTGCACGTGATTTAACGGCAATCGCCAGAGAAGGAAGCCTTGACCCTGTTATTGGAAGAAGCAAAGAAATTCAAAGGGTTATCGAAGTATTAAGCCGCCGTACAAAAAATAACCCCGTTCTAATCGGTGAACCAGGTGTAGGTAAAACAGCAATTGCTGAAGGCCTTGCCCAACAAATCATAAATAATGAGGTTCCTGAAATTTTACGTGATAAGCGTGTTATGACGCTCGACATGGGGACTGTTGTTGCCGGTACAAAATACCGTGGTGAATTTGAGGACCGTTTAAAGAAAGTAATGGATGAAATCCGCCAGGCAGGAAATATCATTCTGTTTATTGATGAACTTCATACATTGATCGGTGCCGGTGGAGCAGAGGGCGCAATTGATGCCTCAAATATCCTGAAGCCTTCCCTTGCTCGTGGAGAGCTTCAATGTATTGGTGCCACTACACTTGATGAATACAGAAAATATATTGAAAAAGATGCAGCGCTCGAGCGCCGCTTCCAGCCAATTCAAGTTGATGAGCCGAATATCGAGGAATCCATTCAGATCCTACAGGGGCTGCGTGACCGCTATGAGGCACATCACCGTGTGTCCATTTCAGATGAGGCAATCGAGGCAGCGGTGAAACTATCTGACCGGTATATTTCCGACCGCTTTCTGCCGGATAAGGCCATCGACCTGATTGATGAAGCAGGTTCTAAGGTAAGACTTCGCTCCTATACCACACCGCCAAACCTTAAAGAGCTAGAACAAAAGCTTGATGAAGTAAGAAAAGAAAAGGATGCTTCCGTCCAAAGCCAGGAGTTTGAAAAAGCAGCTTCTCTCCGTGACACAGAACAACGTCTGAGAGAACAGCTCGAAGAGACGAAAAAGACTTGGAAGGAAAAACAGGGCCAGGAAAACAGTGCAGTTACTGTCGATGATATCGCCCATGTGGTATCAAGCTGGACCGGTGTACCTGTAACACGGCTTGCCCAAACAGAGACTGATAAACTGTTGAATATGGAAGAAATCCTTCATTCACGTGTGATCGGGCAAGAAGAAGCTGTAAAAGCAGTAGCAAAAGCAGTCCGACGTGCACGCGCAGGTTTGAAAGACCCTAAACGTCCAATTGGTTCTTTCATCTTCCTCGGTCCTACAGGTGTGGGGAAAACTGAGCTCGCACGTGCGCTTGCTGAGTCAATCTTCGGGGACGAAGATGCCATGATCCGGATTGATATGTCTGAATATATGGAGAAACACTCGACTTCCCGCCTGGTTGGATCCCCTCCAGGGTACGTAGGGTATGAAGAAGGCGGCCAATTGACAGAAAAGGTCCGCAGGAAACCTTACTCTGTCGTCCTGCTTGATGAAATTGAGAAGGCTCACCCGGATGTGTTCAATATCTTGCTTCAAGTCCTTGAAGATGGAAGATTGACAGATTCTAAAGGACGTGCAGTGGATTTCCGTAATACGATATTGATCATGACATCAAACGTAGGTGCCGAGGCCTTGAAACGGAATAAATATGTCGGCTTTAATATCCATGATGAAGGTCAGGACTACAAGGATATGAAAGGAAAGGTAATGGAAGAGCTAAAACGGGCATTCCGTCCAGAATTTTTGAACCGTATCGATGAAACCATCGTCTTCCATTCTCTAGAGAAGAAACATCTGAAAGAGATTGTAACGTTGATGGCAGACCAGCTTACTATCCGTCTAAAAGAACAGGATATCCTGGTGGAGCTTACCGATGCGGCTAAGGAAAAAATAGCTGAAGAAGGATTTGATCCGGAATATGGGGCCCGCCCAATCAGGAGAGCTATTCAGAAACATGTTGAAGATTTCCTATCCGAAGAGCTTCTAAAAGGCAATGTCCATAAAGGGCAAAGAATATTGATTGATGTAGCTAATGGGGAATTTACAATAAAACAAGCAGAAGCTGCCTCAGTCGAGTAATAACAATCCAGTCCAAAAAGTGGAGGTACACGAAACAAAATGTGTACCTCTTTTTTTATCAATTCTTACGGAAGACAGTACATCAAGGAACGCGAACTGAAGCCAAGTTAAGTATGGAGAGATGAATGACGGTTAGCGTTATTGATGATATAATTAGAACAAATGTTCCTATGCGCTGAAATGCATTAATGCTAGTGAACAAAACCTACAAGTTGTTGAAATAATCATTTATTTGCACATCATTTTTAGAAGGATTAAACTGACCCTATATTTAATATCATAGTAGTGGCGTTTTTTATTGATCGAGGATTTTTGAAAACAGAAAGGAAGCAAAAATGGTTGTAAAGAAAAAGACTAAATTTATATGCCAGTCATGCGGGTATGAGTCTGCAAAATGGATGGGAAAATGCCCAGGCTGCGGTGAATGGAACAAAATGGTGGAGGAAGTAGAAATCACAGGGCCTGCAAGAAGGAGAGCCTTTGCCCATTCAGAAACGGTGGCCGGCTCCACGGATCGCCAAAAGGCGGCGCCGATTACATCGATAAAGACATCACAGGAACCTCGTATTTCGACTGATTTAACGGAATTAAACCGAGCTCTAGGTGGGGGTATCGTTCAGGGATCACTCGTACTGATAGGAGGGGATCCGGGGATAGGCAAGTCCACACTTCTTTTACAGGTTTCATCACAATTGGCACAAAAGCAGAAAAAAGTGTTATATGTATCCGGTGAGGAATCCGTAAAGCAAACAAAATTAAGAGCAGACCGTCTGGGTGCGGCAACCGATAATCTTTTCGTATATGCGGAAACAGATATGGATTACATCGAACAGGCTATTCGTGAGGTAAGTCCCGATTTGGTAATCGTCGACTCGATTCAGACAGTTTATCAGTCCGAAGTAACATCCGCACCGGGAAGCGTATCACAGGTTCGAGAGTGTACTGCATCCTTAATGAGAATCGCAAAAACGAATGGCATCGCCATCTTTATTGTTGGACATGTGACGAAAGAAGGCTCGATTGCTGGACCCCGGCTTCTGGAACATATGGTTGATACCGTGTTGTATTTTGAGGGTGAAAGGCATCACACTTACAGGATTGTCCGCGCAGTAAAAAACAGATTTGGATCAACGAATGAAATGGGTATTTTCGAAATGAAAGAAAATGGCCTTGAAGAGGTAGAAAATCCGTCGGAAATCTTTCTGGAAGAGCGTTCCCAAGGTGCTTCTGGGTCAACGGTAGTTGCTTCAATGGAAGGCACACGGCCCGTACTCGTAGAAATACAGGCATTAATCTCACCTACAAGCTTTGGAACTCCAAGAAGAATGGCTACCGGGATTGATCAAAACAGGGTGTCCCTGCTGATGGCTGTCTTGGAGAAAAGAGTAGGACTGCTTTTGCAAAATCAGGATGCTTATTTAAAGGTTGCCGGCGGTGTAAAGTTGGATGAACCCGCCATTGACCTAGCTATAGCTGTCAGTATCGCTTCAAGCTTTCGCGACCGTCCTAGTAGACAATCGGACTGTATCATTGGCGAGGTAGGCCTGACAGGGGAAGTGCGGCGTGTTTCTAGGATTGAGCAGCGCGTCCAGGAAGCGGCTAAGCTTGGGTTTGAGCGTATTATTCTGCCATCTAATAATATTGGCGGCTGGAACGCACCGAAAGGAATTGAGATTGTTGGTGTGTCCACGGTTTCGGAAGCTCTTCAATATGCTTTAGGAGGGTAAGAATGACAGAAAAGAAACTCGCTGAAAAGACAAAGCATGAAATACTTCAGATGGTGGCACCAGGATCGCCTCTGCGGGAAGGGATCGACAATGTATTACGTGCCAATACCGGTGGACTTATCGTAGTGGGCTATAATGAAAAGGTCAGGGCGATTGTGGATGGAGGTTTTCAACTTAATTGTCCGTGTACGCCAAATACGCTATATGAACTGGCCAAAATGGACGGGGCCATTATCCTGAATGATAAAGCGGACAAGATTATGCTTGCCAATGCACAGTTGCTTCCAGATTCGTCCATCCCTTCTACTGAAACAGGGATGCGCCACCGGACCGCTGAAAGAGTTGCCAGGGAAACAAAAAGCCTTGTCATTGCAATATCACAACGGAGAACGGTTATCACATTATACCAGGGGAATTTTCGCTATGCGTTAAAGGATTTTCCAGTCATTCTTGCAAAGGCTAACCTCGCGATTCAAACACTCGAAAAGTACAAAGCAGTCCTCCAGCAGAGTATTTCAGACCTGAGTGTTTTGGAATTTGAAGAAATCGTCACGTACGCTGATTTGTTGAGGGTATTCCACCGTTATGTGATGGTACTTAGAATAAAGGCAGAGCTTCTGTCCTATTTAAACGAACTTGGAACGGAAGGCAGGCTAATCCGCCTCCAGATGAATGAGCTTTTAGCCGATATAGAAGTAGAAGGCGAGCTTCTTATTAAGGATTACGCATTTGATAAAGCCGTGAAACCTGTAATGATTGTGCAGAGGCTTCAGGAGCTAGCACAACAGGAAATCCTGGAAGATAGCGTGCTCTTAAAAGTGCTTGGATATATTGGGTATATCCATCTTGATGAAAGTGTAAAACCTAGGGGATACCGGATACTCAATAAGATCCCACGGTTGCCGGGGCTAATAATAGAAAACCTAGTAAATCGTTTTGTTAACTTTACAAATGTGACGACTGCCACGGTCGAGGAATTGGATGACGTAGAAGGAATCGGGGAGGTCCGGGCGAAGAAAATTCGGGAGGGCCTTCGGATATTAAAGTCCCAGCTTATTACTGAAAAGAGAATCTAAATATCTAAAATCGCTCTAAATCCGCATAGTTCGCACCATTTTTAAATGTAAATCGGGTTGATAATTTTTGACACCCCAAGCATGAGGGTGCTAGGCTAATAATGGTGAGCCGTATATCTTTATGTATATTGTATAGGGTTTCACTTAATTTTGAAAAACCTTCTTTGATATGGTTTCAATTTTTTCATTTTGTCAATAATGAGTAAAAGGAGGTGGAGGAATGTTAAAACGCATTATACAAGCATGCTTCTTAATAATAGGCGGGACTCTTGGGATCTTCCTTATTCCTGAATTATTAAATGTATTACATGTTGAACATATTGCTTTTGTAAACAATCCTTATGTAACTGCAATTTTAGGTGCTATTATATTCTATCTTATTACTTTTTGGGCAGTAGATTATGTGGTGGATTTCATGAAATGGTTTGAGGAATCTCTCGTTAAGGCCCCCATTACTGATATTATCTTCGGAAGCTTAGGCCTCATCGTTGGCCTTTTCGTTGCTTTTTTAATAGGGTATGCCTTGAATGCCATCCAGGTGCCCATTCTGAATACAGTTGCACCAATTCTATTGACCTTGCTGTTCGGTTATCTGGGATTTCAGGTAGGGTTCAAAAAACGTGATGAACTGACAACGCTTTTTGCCAAAAACACTAAAAAGAAAGGTGATGATGCTGGATTTGGAGCATCTGAGCCTGGAACAAGCCCATACAAAATCCTTGATACGAGTGTCATTATCGACGGCAGGATTGCAGATATTTGCCAAACGGGATTTCTTGAAGGGACCATCGTTATTCCCCAATTCGTATTGGCGGAGCTTCAGCACATTGCCGATTCCTCTGATGCGTTGAAACGGAATCGCGGAAGACGTGGATTGGATATCCTTAACCGCATTCAAAAGGAATTATCAGTGAACGTGGAGATGTATGAGGGCGATTTTGAAGAGATCCAGGAAGTGGACTCAAAGCTGGTGAAGCTTGCAAAGGTAACGAACGGGATTGTAGTGACGAACGATTTCAACTTGAATAAAGTTTGTGAATTTCAAAACGTCCGGGTCCTTAACATCAACGATCTGGCCAATGCGGTGAAGCCTGTGGTATTGCCGGGCGAGGAAATGAATGTACAGGTCATTAAAGATGGCAAGGAACAAAACCAGGGTGTTGCCTATCTAGATGATGGAACAATGATCGTCGTAGAGGGCGGTCGTGACCATATCGGAAAACGGATTGATGTAATCGTGACGAGCGTGCTGCAAACATCGGCGGGACGGATGATCTTCGCAAAACCAAAACTGTTAGAAAAAGCATTATAGTAGGGAGAAGCATGTTATGTTTTATGAAGTAGTCATACCTGCTGCAGGACAAGGAAAGAGAATGAAGGTTGGCAAAAACAAGTTATTCATTGAGCTTGCCGGAAAACCTATTATCGTCCATACCCTGCAGGTGTTTGAAAATGATCCGGATTGTAAGGGCATAATTCTCTCTATTAACCCAACGGAAGAAGAAAGTTTTCAATCATTTATCCATAAATATCAGTTAAAAAAAATCAAAAAGCTGGTCCCGGGTGGAAGCGAGCGGCAGCATAGTGTTTTCAACGGCATTAAACATGTCGATGAGAATGCAATCGTGCTGGTACATGACGGGGCACGTCCGTTTATTAACCGTGATATAATCGGGCAATTGGCTGAAACTGCTTCCTTGCACGGAGGTGCAATCGTCGCAGTGCCTGTCAAGGATACAATCAAAAAAGCGAAGCATAAAGCGGTCACGGAAACCGTGGAACGATCAAGCTTGTGGGCTGTACAAACTCCACAAGCTTTTCGTGTGTCCACCCTGAGGAAAGCGCATGATATTGCTGAAAAAGCGCATTTTTTCGGTACGGACGATGCGAGTCTTGTTGAGAGAATGGGTGAAACAGTAATGATTATCGAAGGAAATTACGATAATATTAAAATTACGACGCCAGAAGATTTATATTTTGCGGAAGCAATTTTACATAAAATACAGGGGAATCGCAGAAAGGAAGAACAACATGTTTCGGATCGGACAAGGATTTGACGTTCACCAACTAGTAGAAGGGCGGCCGCTTATTATTGGCGGTGTAACCATACCAAACGAAAAGGGGTTGCTTGGACATTCAGATGCAGACGTGCTTCTACATACGGTGGCAGACGCTTGTCTTGGGGCAATTGGAGCCGGGGATATAGGCAAGCATTTTCCGGACACTGACCCGCACTTTAAGGATGCCGATTCGGCAAAGCTTTTGCAGCAAGTATGGCAGCTTGTAAAAAAAGAAGGCTATGTTTTGGGGAATGCCGATTGTACGATTATTGCCCAAACGCCTAAAATGGCACCATATATCGGGGAAATGAGAGCGCGCATTGCTGAGCTTTTAGAAGCTTCGGCTGATCAAATAAATGTAAAGGCTACGACTACTGAAAAGCTGGGCTTTACGGGTAGAAGTGAAGGAATTGCGTCCCAGGCAATTGTCTTATTAATTAAGGCTAATTAAGTCGTTTTAACAGCGAGTATGCTTTATTCCTTCACACTAAGATGGTAGAATGGAACGATAATAGAGATTGAGATGTAGCTTAGGAGGATCTAATGATGACCAGCGAGATTCGTGTGCGTTATGCACCAAGCCCAACCGGGCATTTACATATTGGAAATGCTCGGACCGCATTATTCAATTATCTTTTTGCCCGCAATAAAGGTGGAAAGTTTATAATCCGTATAGAAGATACAGACCAAAAACGCAATATTGAAGGCGGGGAAGAAAGCCAGCTTAAATATTTAAAGTGGCTGGGAATTGATTGGGACGAGAGTGTGGATAAAGGCGGTGAATACGGTCCTTACCGTCAATCAGAACGCAATGATTTATACAGCAAATTATATGAGGAACTGCTTGAAAAAGGGCTTGCCTATAAATGCTATTGTACAGAAGAAGAGCTCGAGGCAGAGCGCGAAGCCCAGATTGCCAGGAATGAAACCCCAAAATATTCCGGTAAATGCCGTCATTTGACAGAGGAGGACCGCGCAAAGTTAGAAGCAGAAGGAAGAAAACCAAGCATTCGGTTCGTTGTCCCTGAGGGAAAGGTATACCGGTTCAATGACATGGTAAAAGATGAGGTATCTTTTGATTCCGAGGGTATCGGCGATTGGGTTATCGTCAAGAAAGACGGAATACCGACATACAATTTTGCTGTCGCGGTCGATGATCATTTGATGAAGATTTCCCATGTGCTTCGCGGTGATGACCATATTTCCAATACACCGAAGCAGTTGATGATATACGAGGCATTTGGGTGGGAACCACCGGTGTTCGGTCATATGACGCTTATCGTCAATGAAACCCGGAAGAAGTTGAGCAAGAGGGATGAATCGATTATTCAATTCATTGAACAATACGAAGAGCTTGGTTATGTACCCGAAGCGTTGTTTAATTTTATCGCCCTGTTAGGATGGTCCCCGGTAGGTGAAGAGGAGCTTTTCACAAAAGAGGAATTCATACAGCAATTTGATGCTGACAGATTATCAAAATCTCCCGCGCTTTTCGATAAGCAGAAGCTGACATGGATGAATAATCAATATGTAAAACAGCTTGAGCTTTCGCGTGCTGTCGAAATATCCCTTCCGCATCTTATAAAGGCCGGCAAAGTATCTGAGAACATGGGTCCGAAGGAAAAAGAATGGGTCGAGAACCTGATTTCCCTTTATCAGGAGCAAATGAGCTATGGAGCAGAAATCGTGGAACTATCAAGCTTATTCTTTAAAGATGAGATTGAATATGAAGATGAAGCGGAAGAAGTTCTATCCGAGGAACAGGTACCACAAGTCATGGCGGCTTTTCTGGAAGAAGTAAACAAGCTTGAGGACTTTACCGCTGAAGAAATAAAAGCATCCATTAAGGCAGTCCAAAAGAGCACAGGTCAGAAAGGGAAAAAACTCTTTATGCCAATCCGTGCTGCGGCTACCGGCCAAACTCACGGACCTGATTTGCCCAAGGCCATTGCTTTATTGGGCAAAGAAAAAATCAAAAAACGCTTGCAAAGCATTTTGCATTAACACTTGTCAGAACGTATAATATAGTAATAATTAACCTAAACCCTAAATGCGTTGATGGGGAGAAGTAAAGAAATGATGCTTCGCAGAGAGAACCATGACCTGGTGAAAATGGTTCAAGCCACTCATTGCTTGAAATGCACCCCTGAGCCCTCCGCTGAACCTCATAAGTCAGTAGGCGAAGGCGGAATTCCCCCGTTATAGGGAAAGAGTTGGGAATGTAGAATTTCAATTGGCTGATGGGCCTTGAAGACGACACATTCCAAACAGAGTGGAACCGCGCACATGAAAGCGTCTCTGTCTTTATGCAGAGGCGCTTTTTTTAATGGGTTTTATTCAGGGCCATTTAATACACAGTTTTAGCATCCGGAGGCCAAAACTGCACCAACAGAGATATACAAGGTACAAGGGAGAGGGAGGAAAACACACATGTTTAAAGTCTTAAAAGAAGATATCGAAGTGATTTTTGAACAAGATCCTGCTGCGCGCAGTTATATCGAAGTCATTCTTACTTATTCCGGCCTCCATGCGATTTGGAGCCATCGGCTAGCCCATGGATTATTCAAACGGAAGCTTTATTTTCTTGCAAGAGTTGTTTCACAAATCAGCCGTTTTTTTACAGGCATTGAAATCCATCCAGGGGCCAAGATTGGAAAACGCTTTTTCATCGACCACGGCATGGGGGTTGTGATAGGGGAAACTTGTGAGATTGGCGATAACGTTACGGTTTTCCAAGGCGTTACTCTTGGCGGTACGGGTAAGGAAAAAGGAAAACGGCACCCTACCATAAAAGATAATGTGTTGATTGCAACAGGGGCAAAGGTCCTCGGGTCGATTACAATTGGCGAAAATTCCAAGATTGGCGCAGGTTCTGTCGTTCTTAAGGAAGTACCGCCAAATTCAACAGTTGTAGGCATTCCAGGTAAGGTGGTCATAAGGGACGGTGTTAGGGTAAAAGACTTAAATCATACTGATTTACCCGATCCAACAGCAGACCGCTTTAAAGAGATGGAAAGGGAAATAGCCAGTCTAAAACTACAATTGCAAGATTTAAAAAAAGAAAGGGTCAAATAACATGTCGATTAAAATCTATAATACATTGACAAGAAAAAAAGAAGAATTCAAGCCTTTGGAAGAAGGCAAGGTGAAAATGTATGTATGCGGCCCAACGGTTTACAATTATATCCACATTGGAAATGCACGGCCGGCGATTGTATTTGATACCGTACGCAGATATTTTGAATACCGGGATTATGATGTAAAGTATGTCTCAAACTTTACAGATGTGGATGATAAACTTATCCGCGCTGCCAAAGAACTTGGTGAGGACGTGCCGGCTATTTCCAATCGTTTTATCAACGCTTACTTTGAGGATGTAACAGCTCTTGGCTGCAAAAGAGCAGATGCTCATCCTCGAGTGATGGAAAACATGGATATCATCATTGAATTTATCGACGCCCTCATCGAAAAAGGGTATGCCTATGAATCTGAAGGTGATGTTTACTACCGTACTCGTGAATTTGGCCAGTATGGTAAGCTCTCTCATCAATCCATTGATGAATTAAGGGTCGGCGCCAGGATTGAGGTGGGGGAAAAGAAGCAGGATGCCCTTGATTTTGCTTTATGGAAAGCTGCCAAAGAGGGAGAAATTTCATGGGATAGCCCATGGGGAAGTGGGCGTCCGGGCTGGCATATCGAATGCTCGGCCATGGTGAAGAAATACCTTGGGGATACGATTGATATCCATGCAGGCGGACAGGATCTTGCTTTCCCGCATCACGAGAATGAAATCGCACAATCAGAGGCTTTAACAGGAAAACCTTTTGCAAACTACTGGATGCATAATGGGTATATTAATATCGATAATGAAAAGATGTCGAAATCACTGGGGAACTTTGTTCTTGTACATGATATTATCCAACAACATGACCCTGAAGTGCTGCGCTTTTTTATGCTATCTGTCCATTATCGCCACCCGATTAACTATAGTGAAGAGCTTCTGTCCAATATGAAAGTGTCACTCGACCGCTTGCGGACATCATACCAAAATCTAAAACACCGGATTAGCTCGAGCGATTGTCTGACGAATAATAACCAACAGTGGCTCGGAAAAATATCAAGCCTGCACGATCAATTTATTACAGAAATGGATGATGATTTTAATACAGCGAATGCCATCTCCGTTTTGTTTGAGCTTTCCAGGCAGGCCAATTACTACCTAATGGAAAAGAACACTCATAAAGAGGTGATCCAGGCTTTCTTGGAACAGTTCGAAGATTTGTTCGGGGTGCTCGGCCTGGCGTTGGAGGAGGAAGCACTTCTTGATAAAGAGATCGAAACATTGATCCAGGAGCGGAACCAAGCCCGTAAAGACAGGAATTTCAAGCGCTCTGATGAAATTCGGGACCTCCTTAAAGATATGAATATCATCCTGGAGGATACACCGCAGGGAACCAGATGGAAAAGAGGCTGACCATGCTTCACTATGACAACAAAGTTGATGAAAAGCTTTTGAATAGCCTTGCGCTTGCATACATGGGTGATGCGGTATATGAATCATATATCCGGCATCACCTAATCCAGAAAGGGGCGGTCAAGCCCCATCTTCTGCATAAGGAAGCGACCCGCTTTGTTTCCGCAAAAGCGCAGAGTAAGGCTGTACACTTTCTGCTTGACGCAGGAATACTGACTGAAGAAGAGCTTGCAGTCGTACGCCGGGGCAGGAATGCCAAATCGGGAACCGTCCCGAAAAATACAGATGTACAGACTTATCGGTATGGAACCGCGTTTGAAGCGCTGCTTGGATATCTTTATTTAGCTGGAAGGAATGAGCGGCTTGAAGAAATGATCATTCAAGCGATCCAATTTATTGAAGGAGAAGAAGGGAGATGAGCCTATGAACGAAGAATACATCATTGGAAGAAACCCCGTACTTGAGGCCTTACGCTCTCAACGGGATATAAACAAGATCTGGATTGCCGAAGGATCACAAAAAGGGCAAATGCAGCAGATCATCGGTATCGCAAAAGAAAGACAAGTAATGGTTCAGTTTGTCCCAAAGAAGAAGGTGGACCAAATGTCTGATGGCAACCACCAAGGGGTAATCGCGCAGGTAGCAGCTTATTCATATGCTGAGTTGGACGATTTGTTTGCCAGGGCCGAGGAAAGAAACGAGGCTCCGTTCTTCCTTTTATTAGATGAAATTGAGGATCCGCATAATCTGGGGTCTATTATGAGGACGGCGGATGCTGCAGGTGTTCACGGCATTATTATTCCAAAGCGGAGATCGGTTGGCTTAACTGCGACTGTGGCTAAATTATCCACCGGTGCAATTGAATATATTCCGGTAGTGCGTGTGACGAATATGGCCAGGGTCATTGATGAGATCAAAGAACGCGGTGTTTGGATTGTTGGCACGGATGCAAAAGGTAAGGATGATTACCGCAGTATGGATGGAGCAATGCCGATCGGACTAGTCATTGGAAGTGAAGGAAAAGGGATGGGCAGGCTCATTAAAGACAAATGTGATTTTCTGATTCGTCTTCCTATGGCAGGACATGTCACTTCACTGAATGCGTCTGTAGCAGCGGGATTACTGATGTACGAGGTTTTCCGGAAAAGGCATCCATTAGGGGAGTAGCCCGATGGACAACATTCTGTTGGTGGACGGTTACAATATTATCGGGGCATGGCCGGAGCTAAGAGAATTAAAGGATAAGGATTTATCTTCAGCTAGGGACCGTTTAATTGAGATCATGGCAGAATACCAGGCCTTCACTGGTTATCGTGTTATTATCGTGTTTGATGCACATTTTGTCCAGGGAATTGAGCGTAAATATAAGAATTTTCAAGTTGAAATTATATTTACAAGGGAAAACGAGTCGGCAGATGAACGGATCGAAAAGCTCGCAAGTGATTTGAATAATATCAAGACACAAATTCATGTAGCCACCTCGGATTTTACGGAACAATGGGTAATATTTGGCCAGGGAGCCCTAAGGAAATCTGCACGGGAGCTACTAAATGAAATGAATCATGTAAGTGGAGAAATAGAAAAGAGCGTAAAAAAAACAACGAAGAAAAAACCCTCATCCAAGATTGCATTGAGTGAAGAAATTGCAGAAATTTTCGAAAAATGGCGCCGCGGCAAGCTTTGAGCTGTTGACGTCCAAAAATTACCTACTGTATAATTATTCTATCTATTTGTGTACGGTCGGGGGGATAAATGTGTGGGTGCCAACTTCGGAACGAAACGGAATGACCGATATTTTGAGTTGGAAGATGAGACGTTGGTGGGCTTAGTGCACAAGGGTGACAGTGAAGCCCTTGATTATATTATCCAAAAATACCGAAACTTCGTCAGGGCGAAAGCCCGTACGTATTTCCTGATCGGAGCGGATAAGGAAGATATCTTTCAGGAAGGCATGATCGGCCTTTATAAAGCAATCCGTGATTTTAAGGGAGACAAGCTTTCTTCCTTTAAGGCTTTTGCCGAGCTATGCATTACCAGGCAAATTATAACGGCTATCAAAACAGCCACCAGGCAAAAGCATATCCCGCTTAATTCTTATGTTTCTCTGGACAAGCCAATTTATGATGATGAATCAGACAGGACTTTGTTGGATGTCATTTCCGGCGCGAAGATTCTTGACCCGGAAGAGCTGATCATCCATCGAGAAGAATTTGATGATATAGAATTAAAAATGACCGAGCTGCTCAGCGACCTGGAAAGGAAAGTGTTAGCCCTTTACCTTGACGGCCAGTCCTACCAAGAAATTTCCGAGGAATTGAACCGCCACGTAAAATCCATCGATAACGCTCTGCAACGTGTCAAAAGAAAACTGGAACGCTATCTGGAAGTTAGAGAAATTACTCTTTAGTCTCGTGTGACACATGCCCTGTTCATATTGACATTAAAAGTAAGCCGTGATAAAGTTTTATGGACGTATAGATAGGTGGCGTATCATATGAGAAAGAAAGTTATTTTAGCTTGTACGGAATGCGGTTCGAGGAACTACACTTCCGAAAGCAATAAGGCAACAAGTTCTGAACGCCTTGAGATTAAGAAATTCTGTAGTACATGCAATGCCCATACCATGCATAAAGAAACAAAGTAACTGTTCAATAGATTTGAAAAAGGCGTATCCATACAGTAGTTGGAGGTTACATTCATGAGCGAGTTTTTCAGCGGCGTTATTCGCGAGATGAAAAAAGTAAGCTGGCCAAAAAGAAAAGAACTTACAAAATATACAATTATCGTTATTACCACCGTTTTGATCATGTCTGTTTTCTTTGCGGTCATCGATCTGGGGATTTCTGAATTAATTCGCTTAGTTCTTGAATAAGAGATTCAAAAATCAGGTATAATAGTGATAGAATAATAAGCAACACAACAAAAGGCCCGGGAACGGGTTTTTTAATTTGTCTTTTTTTGCCAATGTAATCTATATTTATCTTTTATGAGATTGAAATCGAAACTTGAGATGCCTCACAAAAGAAAAAAGTGCGGGGAGGGAAGGACTTTAAAAGTCCTATCAAATGGAAAAAAATTGGTATGTTGTCCATACTTATTCTGGATATGAAAATAAGGTAAAAGCCAATCTGGAAAAACGTGTGGAGTCTATGGGAATGCAGGATAAGATTTTCCGCGTTGTGGTCCCAGAGGAAGAAGAAACAGAAATCAAAGACGGAAAGAAAAAAGTAACGAAAAAAAAGGTGTTTCCGGGCTATGTATTGGTTGAGATTATCATGACAGATGATTCATGGTATGTTGTCCGCAATACGCCGGGTGTAACGGGATTCGTGGGTTCCGCAGGTTCAGGCTCAAAGCCGACCCCGCTTCTTCCTGATGAGGTGGAGATGGTGCTTAAGAGCATGGGTATTGAAGAAAAGAAGATAGAACTAGACATGATCGTCGGGGATACAGTTCGTGTCAAAGAAGGTCCGTTTGCAAACTTTAGCGGGTCCATAGAAGAGCTTGATAAAGATAAAGGTAAATTAAAAGTCCTTGTCAATATGTTTGGCCGGGATACACCGGTTGAACTTGACTTTAGTCAGGTGGAAAAATTATAATTCAAAATAACTTGAAATAAGAATCAAAAAATGATACTATTTCATAGGTCAGTATGTCTCGTAAAAGAGACCTGAACAAACATACAAATTCTTTATTTGTGATATAAAGAATCAGTTGAGTGGGAGGGACCTCGAGCCCTATTACCACATCACGGACGATAAGGAGGTGTGTCTCGTGGCTAAAAAAGTAATTAAAATGGTTAAATTGCAAATTCCTGCTGGTAAAGCCAATCCAGCACCACCTGTTGGACCTGCTTTGGGTCAAGCTGGTGTAAACATCATGGGATTCTGTAAGGAGTTCAACGCTCGTACAGCAGACCAAGCTGGTCTTATCATTCCTGTTGAGATCACGGTATTTGAAGACCGTTCATTTACATTCATTACTAAAACTCCTCCTGCTGCAGTATTGCTTAAGAAAGCAGCTGGACTCGAGTCTGGTTCTGGTGAACCTAACCGTAAAAAAGTTGCTACAATCAAGCGTGATAAAGTACGCGAGATTGCTGAAACGAAAATGCCTGACCTGAACGCTGCAAACGTTGAGTCTGCAATGCGCATGGTTGAAGGTACAGCACGCAGCATGGGTATCGTTATCGAAGACTAATCGCTAACGTGTTCTGCATGTTTCTTACGGGGGTTGCGATTCAGTTCGCAACCTTTATTCGTGGGAGGTCATTCCGTTAAAACCACAAAATAGGAGGATTTTTTACATGGCTAAAAAAGGTAAAAAGTATCTCGAAGCTGCCGGGCTTGTAGACCGCACAAAGGCTTACTCTGCAACTGAAGCTATCGAGCTTGCTAAAAAAACAAATTTCGCTAAATTTGATGCGACTGTTGAAGCTGCATTCCGTTTAGGAATCGATGTTAAGAAAGCTGACCAGCAAATCCGTGGAGCAGTTGTGCTTCCAAACGGAACTGGTAAAACACAGCGTGTGTTAGTATTCGCTAAAGGTGAAAAAGCAAAAGAAGCAGAAGCTGCCGGCGCTGATTATGTTGGTGATTCTGATTACATCAACAAGATCCAGCAAGGTTGGTTTGACTTTGATGTAATCGTTGCTACTCCAGACATGATGGGTGAAGTTGGTAAACTTGGACGTGTATTAGGACCGAAAGGTTTAATGCCAAACCCGAAAACTGGCACAGTAACATTTGATGTTACAAGAGCAGTGAATGAAATCAAAGCTGGTAAAGTTGAATACCGCGCTGACAAAGCTGGTATCATCCATGTTCCAATCGGTAAAGTCTCTTTTGAAGACAACAAGCTAGCTGAGAACTTGAATACAATCTATGAAACTTTATTGAAAGCAAAGCCTGCGGCTGCTAAAGGTACTTACATGAAGAGTGTTGCTGTATCTACAACTATGGGCCCTGGTGTGAAGGTAGATCCTTCAAGTTTCTAATAAAAAAGTTGACAATATAAAAGGATTATTGTTATAATTACTTTTGTTGTTATAAATGAATACAATTTGTACCGTAGACAGCAGGTGCTTATAATAAAGCTTAATGTCCTGCCGAGGTAATTCGATAATACTAGTCACTGACTATGATTTTTGAAATTACTGCCTCCGTGTCTGCGATAGATATGGAGGCTTTTATTTTAACGGTATGAATGTTTTCAGCAAAATCTATAGGAGGTGTAAGGATGAGCAGCGTTATCGAACAAAAGAAACAAATCGTCGACGAGATCTCTGATAAGTTTAAATCTGCACAAACAGCTGTTGTTGTTGATTATCGCGGTTTAACAGTTGCTGAAGTAACTGAACTACGTAAACAATTACGTGATGCGGGCATTGATTTCAAAGTATATAAAAACACTATGACACGCCGTGCAGTAGAAACAGCTGAGCTTACTGGCTTAAACGATTCTCTGACTGGTCCAAACGCAATTGCGTTCTCAAATGAAGATGTTGTTGCGCCAGCGAAAATCCTTAATGATTTCGCGAAGAAACATGAAGCATTAGAAATTAAAGCCGGAGTGATCGAAGGGAATGTAGCATCAGCTGATCAAATCAAGGCTCTTGCAGAACTTCCATCACGCGAAGGATTGCTTTCTATGCTCCTTTCCGTGCTACAAGCACCTATCCGCAATCTTGCTCTTGCTGCAAAAGCTGTCGCAGACCAAAAAGAAGAACAAGGCGCGTAAGTTAAGACTGATTTACAGCTATTAAAATAATAAACCTAAAACCTTAAGGAGGAACTAAACAATGACTAAAGAACAAATCATTGAAGCAGTTAAATCTATGACTGTTTTAGAATTGAATGACCTTGTAAAAGCAATCGAAGAAGAATTTGGTGTAACTGCTGCTGCTCCTGTAGCAATCGCTGGTGGGGCTGCTGCTGGTGGTGCTGCTGAAGAGAAAACTGAATTTGACGTTGTTCTTGCTTCTGCAGGTGACCAAAAAATCAAGGTTATCAAAGTTGTTCGTGAAATCACTGGTCTTGGGCTTAAAGAAGCAAAAGACGTTGTCGACAACGCTCCAAAGCCGCTTAAAGAAGGCGTTTCTAAAGAAGAAGCTGAAGAAATCAAAGCTAAACTTGAAGAAGTTGGAGCTGGCGTTGAAGTTAAGTAATAATGCCGCTTAATAAAGAAAGCTCGCTGTAACCGGCGGGCTTTTTTTCTCTTAGCTAGCTTTTGCTCCGGATTACTCATGATTCACTGCAAACTAAGTATAAGGAGATTGTGTTGAAGGCAACCTAATACAGTTGTACTGAAACCATACCCTAACTTCTTCGCAGTTCTTCTCTCTTTTTTTCTTCATAATTCCTTTCTGATAGGAGGAGATGACCCTGGCAGGCCATTACTATTCACAAAAACCAGATGTAGAAAGCAACCCAAGGTTTTGGGATTTTACCTTGAGAGGAAAAACATTTCGCTTTAAAAGCGATGCTGGAGTTTTCTCCAAAAATGAGGTTGATTTTGGATCCCGGCTTTTAATAGAAGCATTTCAGTTGAACTTAGAGATAAAAGGGGACATACTTGATGTTGGTTGCGGCTATGGACCCATTGGCCTTTCGGTAGCGGCTTCTTACCCCGGGAGAAATGTCCATATGATTGATATTAATTCGAGGGCTATAGAGCTTGCAAAAGAGAATGCCAATACTAATGCTATTTCAAATGTCTCTATCTATGAAAGTGACGTATTTGATGGGGTTGATGCAGGTGGGTTTGCAGCTATTCTCACTAATCCTCCGATACGGGCCGGAAAAAAAGTGGTTCAGAAAATCTTAGTTAACAGTTATGAACGTTTGGCTTCTGGTGGCCAGCTATGGGTGGTTATCCAAAAAAAACAGGGCGCCCCTTCGGCTATGGACAAATTAAACGAGCTGTTTGGGAATGTAGAAGTAGTGCAGAAGAAAAAAGGCTACTATGTTTTGGTTTCTAAAAAAGATTGACTCTAATTTTTCACTATGTTATTATTATATAATGCATATATATAATTTCCATCACTATACAATTATTATCCATTTTTTGAATAAAGATTGGATAAGATGGAAAAAATATATAAATAATAGTGCGAGTTTTGTGAAATAGTGGTTTTTAAAGTAAAAACCATTTTATTTTTGTCTATAGGAAACCAGGTTGTTTTCTATCGGCAATACACTTTTATAACGCTTGATTTGAGGGGTGAATCAGTTGACAGGTCAACTTGTTCAGTATGGACGACACCGCCAACGCAGAAGTTATGCTCGGATCAGTGAGGTTTTAGAGCTTCCTAACCTCATTGAAATCCAAACCGCTTCGTATCAATGGTTTCTTGATGAAGGGTTAAGGGAAATGTTCCAGGATATTTCTCCAATTGAGGATTTCACCGGGAATCTATCGCTTGAATTTATTGATTATAGCCTTGGGGATCCTAAATATCCTGTTGAGGAATCAAAAGAGCGCGATGTAACTTACTCTGCTCCGCTTCGTGTTAAGGTACGTCTTGTAAACAAAGAAACAGGGGAAGTGAAAGACCAGGATGTTTTCATGGGTGATTTCCCTCTAATGACTGAAACAGGTACATTTATCATCAATGGTGCCGAACGTGTTATCGTATCTCAATTAGTTCGCTCGCCAAGCGTCTATTATAGCGGAAAGATGGACAAAAACGGTAAGCGCGGATTTACAGCGACCGTAATTCCAAACCGCGGAGCATGGCTTGAATACGAAACTGACGCCAAGGATGTAGTGTATGTGCGAATTGACCGTACCAGAAAGCTTCCTGTAACGGTATTGCTTCGTGCGCTCGGATTTGGCTCTGACCAGGAAATTATCGACTTGATTGGCGATAATGAATACATCCGCAACACGCTTGAAAAAGATAATACCGAGAGTGTTGAAAAGGCGTTGCTTGAAATCTATGAACGTCTTCGTCCGGGTGAGCCCCCTACTGTCGAGAACGCTAAGAGCCTTTTAGTTTCACGTTTTTTCGATCCGAAACGTTATGATTTAGCAAACGTTGGACGTTATAAGATAAATAAAAAGCTTCATATTAAAAACCGTTTGTTCGGACAGCGTATTGCTGAAACATTGGCTGATCCTGAGACAGGAGAAATTATCGTGGAAAAAGGTACGTTGCTTGATCGTCGTACACTCGATAAGATTATTCCTTATCTGGAAGCCGGTGCCGGATTTAAAAAGTTTCATCCGGTTGGTGGCGTAGTTGAAGAAGAAACTCTTTTACAGCCGATAAAGATTTATGCTCCAAATGATGCTGAAGGTGAAAAAGTAATCAATGTTATCGGAAATGCGTATGTTTCCGAGCAAGTGAAGAATATTACGCCAGCAGATATCATTTCGTCCATTAGCTATTTCTTTAATTTGTTGCACACTGTCGGTGACACCGATGATATCGACCATTTAGGGAATCGCCGTCTTCGTTCAGTTGGCGAATTGCTGCAAAACCAGTTCAGAATTGGTCTATCCCGGATGGAACGTGTTGTTCGTGAAAGAATGTCGATCCAGGATACAAATACAATTACACCACAGCAGTTAATAAATATTCGCCCTGTAATTGCGTCAATTAAAGAGTTCTTTGGAAGCTCCCAGTTATCACAGTTCATGGACCAAACGAACCCGCTGGCAGAATTAACGCATAAACGCCGCCTTTCTGCATTGGGGCCAGGTGGTTTGACTCGTGAACGTGCTGGATTTGAAGTGCGTGATGTTCACTACTCCCACTATGGCCGTATGTGTCCAATTGAAACACCGGAGGGGCCAAACATTGGTTTGATTAACTCCTTATCAAGCTTTGCGAAGGTAAACCGTTTTGGATTTATTGAGACTCCATACCGCCGGGTAGATCCTGATACAGGGAAGATCACGAACCGAATCGATTACTTAACGGCTGATGAAGAAGATAATTATGTAGTTGCGCAGGCAAATGTACGGCTTTCAGATGACGGATCATTCCTAGATAATGATATTGTAGCCCGTTTCCGAGGCGAAAACACCGTTGTTCCAAGAGACCGCGTCGACTATATGGATGTATCTCCTAAGCAGGTGGTTTCGGCTGCTACAGCTTGTATACCATTCTTGGAAAACGATGACTCTAACCGTGCGCTTATGGGTGCGAACATGCAGCGCCAAGCTGTACCGTTAATGCAGCCTGAAGCACCGCGAGTAGGAACGGGTATGGAATATGTATCTGCTAAAGACTCCGGCGCTGCTGTTATTTGTAAACATGAGGGAATCGTTGAACACGTAGAATCACGTGAAGTATGGGTACGCCGTGTTACAGAAGTTGATGGCCGCGAGGTTACTGGAAACCTGGATAAGTACCGTATGCTTAAATTTATCCGTTCCAACCAGGGAACATGCTATAACCAGCGCCCAATCGTCTCAGTTGGCGACAGAGTGGTCAAAGGCGAAATTCTTGCTGATGGACCTTCCATGGAAAAAGGTGAATTAGCTCTTGGCCGCAACGTGTTAGTAGCTTTCATGACATGGGATGGTTATAACTATGAAGATGCCATCATCATGAGCGAACGTCTTGTAAAGGACGATGTTTATACTTCTATTCATATTGAAGAATATGAATCAGAGTCTCGTGATACGAAGCTCGGACCAGAGGAAATTACACGTGATATCCCGAACGTGGGTGAAGATGCGCTCCGCAACCTTGATGAACGCGGTATTATCAGAATCGGTGCTGAAGTGAAAGATGGAGACCTTCTTGTTGGTAAAGTTACACCTAAAGGGGTGACGGAACTAACTGCGGAAGAACGACTTCTACACGCAATCTTTGGTGAGAAAGCACGAGAAGTGCGGGATACGTCACTTCGCGTTCCTCATGGCGGAGGCGGTATTGTTCACGATGTAAAAGTTTTCAACCGTGAAGATGGTGATGAGCTTCCACCGGGAGTCAATCAGCTTGTCCGTGTTTACATTGTTCAAAAGCGTAAGATCCATGAAGGGGATAAGATGGCCGGGCGTCATGGTAACAAAGGTGTTATCTCTCGTATTCTTCCTGAAGAGGATATGCCGTACTTGCCGGATGGAACACCTGTAGACATCATGTTGAATCCTCTAGGGGTTCCTTCACGTATGAATATCGGTCAAGTATTGGAGCTCCATCTTGGAATGGCTGCTCGTGCACTTAACATTCATGTTGCTTCACCGGTATTTGACGGCGCCCGTGAGGAAGATGTTTGGTCTACAATTGAAGAAGCAGGGATGGCCCGTGATGCTAAAACGGTCCTATATGACGGTCGTACAGGAGAGCCATTCGATAACCGTGTATCTGTTGGTGTCATGTATATGATCAAGCTTGCCCACATGGTTGATGATAAGCTGCATGCTCGTTCAACTGGACCTTACTCACTTGTTACACAACAGCCTCTTGGCGGTAAAGCCCAGTTTGGCGGTCAGCGTTTCGGTGAGATGGAGGTTTGGGCACTTGAAGCATATGGTGCTGCATATACTCTACAAGAAATCCTTACTGTTAAGTCAGATGACGTTGTTGGCCGTGTTAAGACATATGAAGCAATTGTAAAGGGCGAAAATGTTCCTGAACCAGGAGTTCCTGAATCATTCAAGGTATTAATCAAAGAACTTCAAAGTTTGGGTATGGACGTCAAGATCCTGTCCGCTGACGACCGTGAAATTGAAATGCGTGATCTGGAGGATGAAGATGATGTGAATCATTCGGATTCATTATCCATAGATCCCCAAGGCAAGGACATGGTGACCTCTGACGCAGGAGCAAATACAAACGCCATTACAACTGATTAAGGGTATTCTTTAAATTTTCAGCTCTAACCGGCAGTGATTTCCATGGGAAGGAGCTGGCGGTTAGAGTTCATTCAATAGACATGAGCTCTATGGGAAGCAATAAGGGTAAAACCTGGAGATTAAAAGGGAGGTAGGCCCCTTGCTAGACGTTAATAATTTTGAGTATATGAAAATCGGTCTCGCTTCGCCGGACAAGATTCGTTCTTGGTCACACGGAGAAGTAAAGAAACCTGAAACAATCAACTATCGTACATTAAAACCTGAAAAAGACGGCTTGTTCTGTGAAAGAATTTTCGGACCTCAAAAGGACTGGGAATGCCATTGTGGCAAATACAAGCGCGTCCGCTATAAAGGCGTTGTTTGTGATCGGTGTGGCGTTGAAGTTACCCGTGCAAAAGTTCGTCGTGAACGCATGGGACATATCGAATTGGCTGCCCCTGTCTCACATATCTGGTATTTCAAAGGTATTCCTAGCCGTATGGGTCTCGTTTTGGACATGTCGCCACGAGCCTTGGAAGAAGTTATTTATTTTGCATCTTATGTTGTCACAGAAACCGGTGATACTTCACTAGAAAAGAAACAGCTTCTATCTGAGAAGGAATACCGTGCTTACCGTGAAAAGTACGGTAAGAAATTCCAGGCATCAATGGGAGCTGAAGCAATTAAAAAACTACTTCAGGACATTGATACGGAAAAAGAAGTAGAAGCATTGAAGGAAGAATTGAAAACAGCACAAGGGCAACGTAGAACCCGTGCGATTAAGCGCCTGGAGGTTCTTGAAGCTTTCCGTAATTCCGGAAATGAACCTTCCTGGATGATCCTTGATGTCCTTCCTGTCATTCCGCCTGAGCTTCGCCCAATGGTACAACTAGACGGCGGCCGTTTTGCCACATCTGACCTAAACGATTTATACCGCCGGGTAATTAACCGGAACAATCGTTTGAAAAGATTATTGGACCTTGGTGCACCTAGCATTATTGTTCAAAATGAAAAGCGGATGCTTCAAGAAGCGGTTGATGCATTAATCGACAACGGACGCCGCGGACGTCCTGTAACAGGACCAGGAAACCGTCCGTTGAAATCCTTGTCCCATATGCTTAAAGGGAAGCAAGGACGTTTCCGTCAAAACCTGCTAGGTAAGCGTGTCGACTATTCCGGTCGTTCTGTTATCGTCGTAGGGCCTAACCTAAAGATGTACCAGTGCGGATTACCTAAGGAAATGGCAATCGAGCTCTTCAAGCCTTTCGTGATGAAGGAATTGGTGCAAAAAGGATTGGCACACAATATCAAATCTGCGAAACGAAAAATTGAACGATTACAGCCTGAAGTATGGGATGTACTTGAATCTGTCATCAAGGAGCACCCGGTATTGCTTAACCGTGCCCCAACTCTGCACAGACTCGGAATCCAGGCTTTCGAACCGACATTGGTAGAAGGCCGTGCAATCCGTCTACACCCGTTAGTATGTACTGCTTATAACGCAGACTTCGACGGTGACCAAATGGCTGTTCACGTTCCGTTATCTTCTGAAGCGCAGGCTGAAGCCCGCTTGCTTATGTTAGCGGCTCAAAATATCCTTAATCCAAAAGATGGAAAACCAGTTGTTACACCGTCCCAGGATATGGTTTTAGGTAACTACTACCTTACTCTTGAACGCGAAAATGCAATTGGTGAAGGAATGGTCTTTAAAGATACCAATGAAGCGTTGATTGCATATCAAAATGGATATGTACATTTACACACCCGTGTAGCGGTTCATGCTTCATCTTTGAACAACGAAACATTTACGGATGAACAAAACCGCCAGTTGTTACTGACAACGGTAGGGAAGTTGATTTTTAATGAAATCCTTCCAAAAACGTTCCCATACATCAATGAACCTACAAAAACGAACCTTGAGGAAAAGACTCCTGAGAAGTATTTTGTAGAAAAGGGTGCAAACGTACCAGAAATTATCAAAGCTCAGCCGATCATTGATCCTTTCAAGAAGAAAATTCTTGGAAACATTATTGCGGAAGTGTTTAAGCGATTTAAGATTACTGAAACCTCTAAAATGCTTGACCGTATGAAGGATCTGGGCTTTAAATATTCAACTAAAGCCGGTATTACTGTTGGTGTGTCCGATATTGTAGTTTTAGGGGAAAAACAGCAGATTATCGAAGAAGCTCAAACAAAAGTTGATAATGTAATGAAGCAATTCAGACGCGGATTAATCACCGAAGATGAACGTTATGACCGTGTTATCTCAATCTGGAGTGCGGCGAAGGATAACATTCAATCTAAGCTGATGAAATCCCTAGATCGGCGCAACCCTATCTTCATGATGAGTGATTCTGGAGCCCGTGGTAATGCGTCCAACTTTACACAGCTTGCTGGTATGCGTGGTTTGATGGCCAACCCGGCTGGACGTATCATTGAGCTTCCGATTCGTTCAAGTTTCCGTGAGGGACTAACGGTGTTGGAATACTTCATTTCTACCCACGGAGCACGTAAAGGACTTGCGGATACAGCTCTTAAGACTGCCGATTCAGGTTATCTGACTCGTCGTCTTGTAGATGTTGCACAGGATGTAATTATTCGTGATGATGATTGTGGTACAGACCGTGGATTGCTTATTGGTGCTCTAAAAGAAGGAACTGAAGTTATCGAGAACTTGGAAGAACGTTTAATTGGACGTTATGCAAGAAAAGCGATCAGGCATCCGGAAACAAATGAAGTTATAGTTCAGGAAAATGAACTAATCACTGAAGATCTTGCTAATTATATAGAAGCCAGTGGAATAGAGAAGGTGTGGATCCGTTCAGCCTTTACATGTAACACAAGCCATGGTGTGTGTAAAAAATGTTATGGGCGCAACCTTGCTACCGGCCAGGAAGTTGAAGTCGGTGAGGCTGTCGGTATCATCGCTGCACAATCCATCGGGGAACCTGGTACTCAGTTGACAATGCGTACCTTCCATACAGGTGGGGTAGCAGGAGATGATATTACACAGGGTCTTCCTCGTATCCAGGAAATCTTTGAAGCAAGAAATCCTAAAGGGCAGGCAATTATTTCAGAAATTGAGGGAACAGTTGTCGGCATTAATGAAATCCGCGATAAGCAACAGGAAATTGTAATTCAGGGTGAAGTGGAGTCCCGTACCTACACGGCTCCGTACACTGCCCGCTTAAAAGTTACAATAGATTCTTATGTACAGCGTGGACAAGAGCTGACAGAGGGTTCCATCGACCCGAAAGAATTGCTAAAGGTAAAGGATGTCCTATCTGTCCAAGAGTATCTGCTGCGTGAAGTTCAAAAGGTATACCGTATGCAGGGTGTTGAAATCGGCGACAAGCACATCGAGGTTATGGTAAGGCAAATGCTTCGCAAGGTTCGAGTTATTGATGCCGGAGAAACAGATGTTTTACCAGGAACATTGCTTGATATTCACCAATTCACCCTGGCAAATACATCGGCTTTGATAGAAGGCAAAATACCGGCAACAGGCCGTCCGATATTACTCGGTATTACAAAAGCATCCCTTGAAACGGATTCCTTCTTATCCGCTGCTTCCTTCCAGGAAACTACAAGAGTTCTTACAGATGCGGCAATCAAAGGCAAGCGCGATGAATTGCTCGGCCTTAAAGAAAATGTCATCATTGGTAAGCTTGTACCAGCTGGAACGGGAATGCTTCGTTACAGAAAAGCCCATCCTGTCCATGTGGAAGATATTAATGAAGACACAGTGACAGTAGACTAAAAAATTAGAGCGAGGCTGTCTTTTAAAGGGCAGCCTTTGCTTTATTAAAGTTGTTGAAATAGGAACCAAAGTGCTATTAAGAACAGCACGATAAATAGCAAAAGCCTTTTATTGCTGCTTCTAGCTAAAATATACAAGGTATATAAAATATTTTATGAAAGAAGTTGACATTTGGAATAAAGGGATGATATTATAGCAAAGGTGCTCCTATGATACCTGTAAAAGCTTTTGGAGGATATGAATGATGTCTTATGAAAAAGTACTACAGGCAAAGTCAGTGATTATAGGAACGAAACAAACAGTCAGGGCTCTAAAAAACGATTTAATTCATGAGGTAGTCATTGCGGAAGATGCAGATCGATATCTAGTATCGCACGTGATAGAAACAGCCGAAGAGTTAAACGTACCAGTTACGTATGTTGATTCAATGCGAATGCTGGGAAAGGCATGCGGTATTGATGTAGGAGCAGCAGCTGTTGCCATTAAAAAGTAAAACTGTTTTTGTAGATCAATCTGCAAAAACTTTGTTTTTGCTCATTTATGAACCACCTGGATGTGTGGGACTAGAACGAAAAAGTGAAGGGAGGAAAAATAAAATGCCTACTATTAATCAATTAGTGCGTAAAGGACGCGAGTCAAAAGAGGTTAAATCAAAATCTCCAGCACTAAACAAAGGCTACAACAGCTTTAAGAAAGCACAAACTAACGTATCATCTCCGCAAAAGCGTGGTGTTTGCACCCGTGTTGGTACAATGACACCGAAGAAGCCAAACTCTGCATTGCGTAAATATGCGCGTGTGCGTTTGACTAACGGTATCGAGGTAACAGCTTATATCCCGGGTATCGGCCACAACCTGCAAGAACACAGCGTGGTACTTATCCGCGGTGGTCGTGTAAAGGACTTACCAGGGGTACGTTATCACATTGTTCGTGGTGCGCTTGATACTGCTGGTGTAAACAACCGTATGCAAGGCCGTTCTAAGTACGGTACAAAGCGTCCTAAAGCAGCAAAAAAATAGTTTGATACAAAATAATAACTTCACCGAAAGGAGGAAAAAGAATGCCTCGTAAAGGACCTGTTTCAAAAAGAGACGTATTGCCAGATCCAATTTATAATTCAAAGCTTGTGACACGTTTAATCAACAAAATGATGGTTGACGGACAAAGAGGTAAGTCACAAAAAATTCTTTATTCAGCATTTGATATCATTGCAGAACGCAGTGGGAAAGAGGCGATCGAAGTATTCGATCAAGCCCTTAAAAACATCATGCCTGTATTAGAGGTAAGAGCACGCCGTGTAGGTGGTTCAAACTACCAAGTACCTGTTGAGGTGCGCCCGGAACGCCGTACAACTTTAGGCCTTCGCTGGTTAGTAAACTACTCTCGACTTCGTGGAGAAAAAACGATGGAAGAGCGTTTAGCTAACGAAATTCTTGATGCAGCCAACAATACTGGTTCCTCTGTCAAGAAACGCGAAGATACTCATAAAATGGCTGAAGCAAACAAAGCGTTTGCTCACTATCGCTGGTAAAATTTATTCTTTCTATAAAATTATACTGATAGATGGAAGGAGAAAGACCAAATGGCAAGAGAGTTCTCCTTAGAAAAAACTCGTAATATCGGCATCATGGCTCACATCGATGCCGGTAAAACGACTACGACAGAACGTGTTCTTTATTACACTGGCCGTATTCACAAGATCGGTGAAACTCATGAAGGTGCATCCCAGATGGACTGGATGGAGCAAGAACAAGAACGCGGTATCACTATTACCTCTGCTGCTACAACGGCACAGTGGGAAGGCCACCGCGTAAACATCATCGATACACCAGGACACGTAGACTTTACAGTTGAAGTTGAACGTTCCCTTCGTGTACTTGATGGTGCAGTTGCCGTACTTGACGCTCAGTCAGGTGTTGAGCCTCAAACTGAAACAGTTTGGCGCCAGGCTACTACTTATGGGGTTCCACGTGTAGTATTCGTAAACAAGATGGACAAAATTGGAGCTGACTTCTTATACTCAGTAAAAACAATTCATGACCGTCTTCAAGCGAACGCTCATCCAATTCAACTACCAATTGGTGCGGAAGATGAATTCGAAGCTATCATTGACCTAGTTGAAATGAAAGCTGTGTTCTACGGAAACGATTTAGGTACGGACATTGAAGTACGTGAAATTCCGGAATCACATAAAGAATTAGCAGAAGAATACCGTGAAAAGTTAATTGAAGCGGTAGCTGAGCTGGATGAAGAGTTAATGGAAAAATATCTTGGCGGAGAAGAGCTTACAAATGAAGAAATTAAAGCTGCGATCCGTAAAGGTACTGTTAATGTTGAATTCTATCCTGTAATCTGCGGATCTGCTTTCAAAAACAAAGGTGTTCAATTAATGCTGGATGCAGTTATTGACTATCTTCCATCTCCATTAGATGTACCAGCTATTAAAGGTACTCTTCCAGATTCAGAGGAAGAAACAACACGTCCATCAAGTGACGAAGAGCCATTCTCAGCTCTTGCATTCAAAGTTATGACTGACCCTTATGTTGGTAAATTAACATTCTTCCGTGTATACTCTGGTACTTTGAGCTCTGGTTCATATGTACAAAACTCTACTAAAGGTAAGCGTGAGCGTGTAGGACGTATCCTGCAAATGCATGCTAACTCGCGTGAAGAGATTTCACAGGTATACGCTGGAGATATTGCGGCTGCAGTAGGTTTGAAAGATACAACTACTGGTGATACTCTATGTGATGACAAGAATCCTGTTATCTTAGAATCAATGGAGTTCCCAGAACCGGTAATTCAGCTATCAATTGAACCTAAGTCTAAGGCAGACCAAGATAAAATGACTACGGCTCTACAAAAATTACAAGAAGAAGATCCAACCTTCCGTGCACATACTGACCAGGAAACAGGTCAAGTTATTATTGCGGGTATGGGTGAACTTCACTTGGACATTCTTGTCGACCGTATGCGCCGTGAATTCAAAGTCGAAGCAAACGTTGGTGCTCCACAGGTTGCTTACCGTGAAACTTTCCGCGGATCTGCTCAAGTTGAAGGTAAGTTCGTACGTCAATCCGGTGGACGCGGACAATTCGGACATGTTTGGATCGAATTCTCTCCAAACGAAGAAGGAAAAGGCTTTGAATTTGAAAATGCTATCGTTGGTGGAGTTGTACCGCGTGAATACATCCCTGCTGTACAAGCTGGTCTAATAGACTCTCTTGACAACGGTGTACTTGCCGGTTTCCCATTAGTTGACATTAAAGCGAGATTATTCGATGGTTCATACCATGATGTTGACTCCAACGAAATGGCATTCAAAATCGCAGCATCAATGGCTCTAAAAAATGCAGCATCTAAATGTCAGCCTGTAATCTTAGAGCCTATCATGAAAGTAGAAGTTGTTATTCCTGAAGAATATCTAGGCGATATCATGGGGGATATCACATCCCGCCGCGGTCGTGTAGAAGGTATGGAAGCGCGAGGAAACGCACAAGTTGTTAATGCGATGGTTCCACTATCAGAAATGTTCGGATATGCAACATCTCTACGTTCTAATACACAAGGACGCGGAACATTCTCTATGCACTTCGATCATTACGAAGAAGTACCTAAGAGTATCTCCGAGGAAATTGTGAAAAAAAATAAAGGTGAATAATTGATTTTCACATTTTATTAAAGTATAACTACTTATGTAAGCTATGAGAGCAGTTATGATCTTGCTTTCATAGCACCATATACTTAATCTTTTTATAATTTTAAGGAGGAATATCCTAATGGGAAAAGCTAAATTCGATCGCTCTAAGCCACACGTTAACGTTGGAACAATTGGTCACGTTGACCACGGTAAAACTACATTAACAGCTGCTATTACTACTGTACTTGCTAAGACTGGTGGAGCTGAAGCTCGTGCATATGATCAAATCGATGGTGCTCCTGAAGAAAGAGAGCGTGGTATCACAATCTCTACTGCACACGTTGAATATGAAACTGCAAATCGCCACTATGCACACGTAGACTGCCCAGGACACGCTGACTATGTTAAAAACATGATCACTGGCGCTGCACAAATGGACGGCGGTATCCTTGTTGTATCTGCTGCTGACGGCCCAATGCCACAAACTCGTGAGCACATCCTTCTTTCTCGTCAAGTAGGTGTACCTTACCTTGTAGTTTTCATGAACAAATGTGACATGGTTGACGACGAAGAGCTTCTTGAATTAGTTGAAATGGAAATCCGTGATCTTCTTTCTGAATATGAATTCCCTGGTGACGATATTCCAGTTATCAAGGGTTCTGCTCTTAAAGCACTTGAAGGAGATGCAGCTTGGGAAGAAAAAATTCATGAACTAATGAACGCTGTTGATGAATATATCCCAACTCCAACACGTGACGTTGAAAAGCCATTCATGATGCCTGTAGAGGACGTGTTCTCTATCACTGGACGTGGAACAGTTGCTACTGGACGTGTAGAGCGTGGACAAGTTAAAGTTGGTGACGTTGTTGAAATCACTGGTTTCACTGAAGAACCAAAATCTACAACTGTAACAGGTGTAGAAATGTTCCGTAAGCTTCTTGATTATGCTGAAGCTGGTGACAACATTGGTGCCCTTCTTCGTGGTGTTGCTCGTGAAGATATCCAACGCGGCCAAGTACTTGCTAAACCAGGTACAATCAAACCACACACAAAGTTTAGAGCTGAAGTTTACGTTCTTTCAAAAGAAGAAGGTGGCCGTCACACTCCATTCTTTACAAACTACCGTCCACAGTTCTACTTCCGTACAACTGATGTAACTGGTATTTGTAACCTTCCTGAAGGCGTAGAAATGGTTATGCCTGGCGACAACATCGAAATGTCAGTGGAGCTTATCGCCCCAATCGCTATCGAAGAAGGTACAAAGTTCTCTATCCGTGAAGGTGGACGTACTGTAGGCGCTGGCGTTGTTGCTACAATCACTGAATAATAAATATTGCTATTAAAGCATTATTAGCAAGCAGACGGGACGCCGTCTGCTTGTTTTATTTTAATCTATAAAAGATTGCAATCCTTATAAAATGTAAGAGTCGGAAAATAACAAATAAATTTCCTGCTTTTGTATTCGGTGTTCACTTTCCGCTAACGATCTAACCTCTTGATTTGTAAATATCATTCACGGGTCTGTAGTCTCCTGCAAATATGTCTCATACTTCATTCGATATTTATTCGATTTTTAGAATACTGTTAATTTCAATTCCGAACAAATTTCATTTTAAAGAAATCACGAAAAACTCTTTTAAAGATTATCTTGAAAAAGTATAGGCGACTATGTATAATAGTAAAAGTGTGTAACACACAGAAATATGTAAGTTTATCTTGCATTATATATCTGTTTTATGTATAATAGACAATGTTGGTCTTTGACTGCGATGATACGGAAGGTTGCTGACACACCCGGCCGCTTTGCCATGGCGAGTGAGTGGGAAATTTCCGTTGAGAAAGTCTATTTTAAAATAGGCGAAAAGGAGGGAAAATAATGGCAAAACAAAAAATTCGTATCCGTTTAAAAGCATATGATCACAGAATTCTTGATCAATCTGCTGAGAAAATTGTAGAAACTGCAAAACGTTCTGGGGCGGCTGTATCTGGTCCGATTCCATTGCCAACTGAAAGATCTGTTTATACGATCTTACGTGCAGTACACAAATACAAAGATTCTCGTGAACAATTCGAGATGCGTACACACAAGCGTTTAATCGACATCGTGAATCCAACTCCACAAACAGTTGATTCTCTAATGAGATTAGACCTGCCATCCGGCGTTGACATTGAAATCAAACTTTAATCTATATAAAAAAAGATAATAATCTAGGAGGTGTGACTTATGACCAAAGGAATCTTAGGAAGAAAGATCGGTATGACGCAAGTATTTGCTGAAAACGGCGAACTTATCCCTGTAACTGTAGTTGAGGCAGCTCAAAACGTTGTGCTTCAAAAGAAAACTGTTGAAACTGACGGTTATGAAGCTATTCAAATCGGTTTTGAAGATAAGCGTGAAAAGCTTGCAAACAAGCCGTCTAAGGGACACGCTGCAAAAGCTAATACTGCTCCTAAGCGCTTCATTCGCGAATTCCGCGATGCAAACCTCGGTGAATATGAGGTGGGTCAGGAAGTCAAAGTTGATATTTTCGCTGAAGGCGATGTAGTAGATGTAACAGGAATCTCAAAAGGTAAAGGTTTCCAAGGTTCAATTAAGCGCCATGGACAATCACGCGGCCCAATGGCTCACGGTTCCCGCTACCACCGTCGTCCAGGTTCAATGGGTCCTGTAGCTCCAAACCGTGTATTTAAAGGTAAGTTATTGCCTGGACGCATGGGTGGAGAACAAATCACTGTTCAAAACTTAACTATTGTTAAAGTTGATACAGAGCGTAACTTGCTTTTAATCAAAGGAAACGTTCCTGGTGCTAGAAAAGCATTGATTAAAGTGAAAAGTGCGGTTAAATCCAAGTAATTTTGCGAGAAAGGAGGAGCATTAGAATGCCTAAAGTTACATTGTTCAACCAAGCTGGATCAAATGTTGGAGACATCGAGCTTAATGATTCAATCTTTGGTATTGAACCTAATAATCATGTATTATTTGAAGCGATCATCATGCAAAGAGCTTCCTTACGACAAGGAACTCATAAAGTTAAAAACCGTTCTGAAGTAGCAGGCGGCGGACGTAAGCCATGGCGACAAAAAGGTACTGGACGTGCCCGTCAAGGTTCTATCCGTTCTCCACAATGGCGTGGCGGTGGTACCGTATTCGGTCCAACTCCAAGATCTTATAGCTACAAACTACCTAAAAAGGTACGCCGTTTAGCTATCAAATCTGCACTATCTACGAAGGTATTAGAAGATAATGTTTTAGTTCTAGAAGGATTATCATTTGAAACCCCAAAAACAAAAGAATTCGCAGCTGTGCTTAAAGGACTTTCTGTAGATACTAAAGCGTTAATTGTAACTGACGGTTTAGATGAAAAAGTAGCTCTTTCTGCACGTAACATCCCTGGTGTTACAGTTGTGGAAGCAGATGGCCTAAATGTTCTTGATGTTGTATCACACAACAAACTGATCATGACCAAGTCAGCTGTTGAAAAAGTAGAGGAGGTGCTTGCATAATGGATGCACGCGATATCATTAAGCGCCCCGTTATCACCGAACGTTCTTCAGACTTAATGGCTGAAAAGAAATATACTTTCGAAGTGGACGTAAGAGCTAACAAAACTCAAGTCAAAGACGCTGTCCAAGAAATCTTCGGAGTTGAAGTTGATAAAGTCAACATCATGAATTATAAAGGCAAGTTCAAGCGCATGGGCAAACATGCAGGCTATACGAACAAGCGCCGTAAAGCTATTGTTAAATTAACTGCTGACAGCAAAGAAATCGAATTATTCGAAGCTTAATTCATTAGAGAAGGAGGGAAATACACATGGCGATTAAAAAGTATAAACCTACCTCTAACGGTCGACGCAATATGTCAGTATCTGATTTTGCTGAAATCACTACTGATAAACCGGAGAAATCCTTACTTGCTCCTTTAACAAGAAAAGGCGGCCGTAACAACCAAGGTAAGTTAACAGTTCGTCATCAAGGTGGCGGCCATAAGCGTCAATACCGTATTATTGACTTCAAGCGCAATAAAGATGGTATACCAGGACGCGTTGCCACTATCGAATACGATCCAAATCGTTCTGCAAACATTGCATTAATTAATTATGTGGATGGAGAAAAGCGTTATATTCTTGCTCCTAAAAACCTACAAGTGGGTATGGAGATCATGTCAGGTCCAGAATCTGACATCAAAGTAGGTAACGCACTACCATTAGCTAACATTCCTGTTGGTACTGTGATTCACAATATCGAGCTTAAACCTGGTAAAGGTGTACAATTGGTCCGTTCTGCTGGTACTTCTGCTCAGGTTCTAGGTAAAGAAGGACGTTATGTTCTTGTTCGTTTGAACTCTGGTGAAGTACGTATGATCCTTGCTACTTGCCGCGCTTCTGTTGGTCAAGTTGGTAACGAACAACATGAACTTATCAATATTGGTAAAGCTGGACGTTCACGCTGGTTAGGCAAGCGCCCAACTGTTCGTGGATCAGTTATGAACCCGAACGATCACCCACATGGTGGTGGGGAAGGCCGTGCTCCTATTGGTCGTAAATCTCCAATGTCTCCTTGGGGCAAACCAACACTTGGTGCTAAAACCCGTAAGAAGAAAAATAAATCCGATAAATTTATCGTACGCAGCCGTAAAAAATAACGGGATTGAACTACGGTTCATAAAACGGACCGTAGAACAATCACGAAGGGAGGTACTTACATGGGTCGCAGTCTGAAAAAAGGGCCTTTTGTTGATGAGCATTTGATGGTTAAGGTAGAAAAGTTAAATGAAGCTGACAAGAAGCAAGTAGTAAAAACTTGGTCACGCCGTTCAACAATCTTCCCACAATTCATCGGTCACACAATCGCAGTCTATGATGGCCGCAAACACGTACCGGTTTATGTAACTGAAGACATGGTAGGTCACAAGCTTGGCGAATTCGCGCCTACTCGTACTTACAAAGGTCACGCAAGTGATGACAAGAAAACAAGACGTTAATGAGAGGAGGGCATCTCATGCAAGCAAAAGCTGTTGCTAAAACAGTGCGTATCTCTGCTCGTAAAGTTCGTTTAGTCGCTGACTTAATTCGAGGAAAGCAAGTAGGTGAAGCGGTAGCGATTCTTCGCTTAACTCCAAAGGCTGCTTCTCCAATCGTAGAAAAAGTTTTGAAATCTGCCGTTGCTAACGCAGAGCACAACTACGAAATGGATATTAATAACCTGGTTGTTTCAGAAATATACGCAAATGAAGGACCAACATTAAAACGTTTCCGTCCTCGCGCAATGGGCCGTGCGAGTGCAATTAACAAGCGTACTAGTCATATAACTATCGTTGTATCAGAAAAGAAGGAGGGGTAATCTGTGGGTCAAAAGGTAAATCCAGTCGGTTTGCGTATCGGGATCATCCGTGATTGGGAATCCAAATGGTACGCTGGTAAAGACTATGCAGAACTTTTACACGAAGACCTTAAAGTTCGTGAGTACATCACGAAGCGTTTAAGCGATGCTTCTGTATCAAAAGTTGAAATTGAACGCGCCGCTAACCGCATCAACATTTCTGTTCACACTGCAAAACCAGGTATGGTTATCGGTAAGGGCGGTACTGAAGTAGAAGCACTTCGTAAAGCGTTGAACCAGTTAACAGGCAAACGAGTTCATATCAACATTATCGAAATTAAAAGAGCGGATCTTGATGCAAAATTGGTTGCAGAAAATATCGCTCGTCAATTAGAGAACCGTGTGTCATTCCGCCGTGCTCAAAAGCAGGCTATCCAACGTACTATGCGTGCTGGTGCTCAAGGTATCAGAACACAAGTATCAGGTCGTCTTGGCGGTGCTGATATCGCTCGTGCTGAACACTATAGCGAAGGAACAGTTCCACTTCACACACTTCGCGCTGACATTGACTATGCTACTGCTGAAGCGGACACTACCTACGGTAAACTTGGCGTGAAAGTATGGATTTATCGTGGAGAAGTTCTTCCTACTAAGAAGAAGTCTGAGGAAGGAGGAAAATAATATGTTATTGCCTAAACGCGTTAAATACCGTCGTGAACATCGCGGTAAGATGAGGGGTAATGCAAAAGGCGGCACTGAAGTACACTTTGGTGAATTTGGTCTTCAAGCACTTGAAGCTTCTTGGATCACTAACCGTCAAATTGAGGCAGCTCGTATTGCAATGACTCGTTACATGAAACGTGGCGGTAAAGTTTGGATTAAAATTTTCCCAAGTAAGCCATACACTGCAAAACCATTAGAAGTACGGATGGGGTCTGGTAAAGGTGCTCCTGAAGGCTGGGTTGCTGTTGTAAAGCCAGGTAAAGTAATGTTTGAAATCTCCGGTGTATCTGAAGAGGTGGCACGTGAAGCGTTGCGCCTTGCTGCACACAAACTTCCAGTTAAATGTAAGTTTGTAAAACGAGAAGAAATTGGTGGTGAAGCAAATGAAAGCTAATGAAATTAAAGATCTAACCACTGCCGAAATTGAACAAAAAGTAAAATCACTCAAAGAAGAATTATTTAATCTTCGTTTCCAGCTAGCAACAGGCCAGCTTGAAAATACAGCTCGTATCCGTGAAGTACGCAAATCGATCGCTCGAATGAAAACTGTTGTTCGTGAAAGAGAGATCGGGGTCAACAATCGATAATTGAGGGGAGGTTTGCATTAATGAGCGAACGCAACCAACGTAAAGTCTACACTGGACGCGTAGTATCCGACAAAATGGATAAAACGGTAACAGTCCTTGTAGAAACATATAAAAAGCATTCTCTTTACGGAAAGCGTGTGAAATACTCCAAGAAGTTAAAGGCTCACGATGAGCTAAATGAAGCAAAAGTAGGCGATACAGTAAGAATCATGGAAACTCGTCCACTTTCAGCTACAAAACGCTTCCGTTTGGTTGAAGTAGTAGAAAAAGCAGTTATTATTTAATCAATGTTCGGATTATGTTAATTCCGAAGGGAGGTTTCATACATGATTCAACAAGAATCTCGTTTAAAAGTCGCTGACAATTCTGGTGCACGTGAAGTTCTTACCATTAAAGTACTTGGTGGTTCAGGACGCAAAACAGCTAACATCGGTGATGTTATCGTGTGTACAGTTAAACAAGCAACACCAGGTGGCGTTGTTAAAAAAGGTGATGTTGTTAAGGCTGTAATCGTCCGTACGAAAAGCGGTGTTCGCCGTAATGACGGTACTTACATTCGCTTTGACGAAAATGCGTGTGTAATTATCCGCGATGATAAGAGCCCTCGTGGAACTCGTATCTTCGGACCTGTTGCTCGCGAACTGCGTGACAGCAATTTCATGAAGATTGTGTCCCTTGCTCCAGAAGTACTGTAATTGTTATAAATTCCGTAAAAGCCTTTCAAGGAGGTGCGAAGCTAATGCATGTTAAAAAAGGTGACAAAGTCGTAGTCATCTCTGGTAAGGACAAAGGCAAACAAGGAGTTATCCTTGAAGCATATCCAAAGAACAACCGTGTGCTTGTTGAAGGAATCAACATCGTGAAAAAGCATTCAAAGCCATCTCAACTGAATCCACAAGGTGGAATCATCAGCAGAGAAGCAGCAATTCACGTTTCTAATGTTATGCCGCTTGATCCGAAGTCCGGAACACCAACTCGTGTTGGTTACAAGGTGGAAGACGGCAAAAAAGTACGCGTAGCTAAAAAATCAGGTGAATCTTTAGATAAATAAGTACATGAAGAAGGGAGGTACACTTAATGAACCGCCTAAAAGAAAAGTTTCAAAATGAAATTACTCCTGCTTTAATGAGCAAATTTAATTATGAGTCTGTAATGCAGGTGCCAAAACTTGAAAAAATCGTAGTGAACATGGGTGTGGGTGACGCTGTAGCAAACTCAAAAGCATTGGATAATGCTGTTGAAGAGTTAACTTTAATCACTGGTCAAAAACCTGTGGTAACTAGAGCAAAGAAATCTATCGCTGGTTTCCGCCTGCGTGAAGGTATGCCTATCGGTGCAAAAATTACATTACGCGGAGAGCGTATGTATGAATTCCTTGATAAACTGATTTCTGTTTCTTTACCACGTGTACGTGACTTCCGTGGGGTTTCTAAGAAATCTTTTGATGGTCGCGGTAACTACACACTAGGTGTTAAAGAGCAACTTATCTTCCCTGAGATTGACTACGATAAAGTAAGCAAGGTACGCGGTATGGACATCGTTATCGTTACGACAGCCAACACTGACGAAGAAGGTCGCGAGCTGCTTACTCAATTCGGAATGCCGTTCCAAAAGTAATCATTAAATAAAGGGAGGCGAAAACGTGGCTAAAAAATCAATGATCTTGAAGCAAAAGCGCGGATCAAAGTTTAAGGTACAAGAATATACACGCTGCGAACGTTGCGGTCGTCCACATTCAGTACTACGTAAATTTAAGCTTTGCCGTATTTGTTTCCGCGAACTTGCATATAAAGGACAAATCCCTGGCGTTAAAAAAGCTAGCTGGTAAAACCCGAGTTTGGGAAGGAGGTAAATAATAATGGTCATGACAGATCCTATTGCAGATTTACTTACTCGCATCCGTAATGCGAATATGGTTCGTCACGAGAAATTGGAAGTTCCTGCTTCTAAGATCAAGAATGAAATTGCTCAGATCTTAAAGCGTGAAGGCTTCGTCCGTGATGTGGAATTCATCGAAGACAATAAACAAGGTATCATCCGTATCTTCCTTAAGTACGGTTCAAACAATGAACGTGTTATCACTGGATTAAAGCGCATCAGCAAACCTGGTTTGCGTGTATATGCAAAGACTGGTGAAGTTCCACGCGTTCTTAACGGTTTAGGTATTGCGATTGTTTCTACTTCTCAAGGCGTTTTAACCGACAAGGAAGCTCGTGCTAAACAAGTCGGTGGAGAAGTACTTGCATACGTTTGGTAATCTATTTTTACTAGAATGGAGGTGCACTAGATGTCACGTATAGGTAAAAAACCTATTGAAATCCCTGCTGGCGTAACAGTAACTGTTGATCAAAGCAACGTTACTGTTAAAGGCCCTAAGGGTGAATTAACTAGATCTTTTAATCCTGATATTACAATCAGCGTCGAGGAAAATGTTCTTACAGTTGCTCGTCCTTCTGATGCAAAAGAACACCGCGCATTGCACGGAACAACTCGCGCAGTTATTTCAAACATGGTAGAGGGCGTATCCAAAGGATTCGAAAAGTCCCTTGAACTTATTGGTGTCGGTTACCGTGCACAAAAACAAGGTGCTAAGTTAGTCCTTAACGTAGGATACTCTCACCCTGTTGAAATCGAACCGGAAACAGGCCTTGAAATTGAAGTCCCTTCCAATACAAAGATTATCGTAAGAGGTACTAACAAAGAACGTGTTGGAGCTCTTGCGGCAAATATTCGCGATGTCCGTCCGCCAGAGCCTTATAAAGGTAAAGGTATTCGTTACGAAGGCGAATATGTACGTCGTAAAGAAGGTAAAACAGGTAAGTAATAGCCGACCAGGTAAATGAAAGGAGTGACGTAAATGATTACGAAGGCTGATAAGAATTCTGTTCGTAAGAAAAGACATGCACGTGTTCGTGCAAAACTTTCCGGAACTGAAGCTCGTCCTCGTTTAAATGTGTTCCGTTCAAGCAAGCACATTTACGCACAATTGATTGACGATGCAAACGGCGTAACCCTTGCTAGTGCTTCTACTCTAGATAAAGAGATCGGCACAGAAGGTACTGGCAATGCTGATGCAGCAAAAAAAGTTGGCGAATTAATCGCTAAACGTGCAGTAGAGAAAGGCTATAAGTCTGTGGTATTTGACCGTGGAGGATATCTGTACCATGGCCGTGTTAAAGCATTGGCTGACTCTGCTCGTGAAAACGGTTTGGAATTTTAATCAAAAGGAGGGACATAACAGATGCGTCGTAGTATCGATCCTAATAAATTAGAACTTGAAGAACGCGTAGTTACGATTAACCGCGTAGCTAAGGTTGTTAAAGGTGGACGTCGTTTCCGTTTCTCAGCACTTGTTGTTGTAGGCGATAAAAACGGCCACGTTGGTTTCGGAACTGGTAAAGCTCAAGAGGTACCAGATGCTATCCGTAAAGCAATTGAAGATGCTAAGAAAAATCTGATCACTGTACCTATGGTTGGTACAACAATTCCGCACCTTGTGAATGGACGTTTTGGCGCAGGCCATATTCTTTTAAAGCCTGCATCAGAAGGTACTGGAGTAATCGCCGGCGGTCCAGTTCGTGCTGTACTTGAACTAGGTGGAGTGAGTGATATTCTTTCAAAATCTTTAGGTTCAAACACGCCAATTAACATGGTGCGTGCTACACTCGAAGGATTAAAGCAATTAAAACGTGCTGAGGACGTAGCTAAGTTACGTGGTAAATCAGTAGAAGAACTGTTAGGATAAGGGGGGAAATCAAATGGCAAACAAACTGGAAATTACCCTCACTCGCAGCTTGATTGGTCGTCCTGAAGACCAACGAGTTACCGTAAATACACTGGGATTACGCAAAATGCACCAAACAGTTGTCCATGATGACAACCCTGCTATCCGCGGTATGATTAACAAAGTTTCTCATCTTGTTACTGTAAAAGAGCAATAAGATAACCATTCACTAACAAGGAGGTGCCAACATGAAACTTCATGAATTAAAAGCTGCAGAAGGTTCACGCAAAGAACGTAAACGCCTAGGTCGCGGTATTGGTTCTGGAACTGGAAAAACTGCCGGTAAAGGTCATAAAGGTCAAAACGCCCGTTCAGGCGGCGGAGTACGTCCTGGTTTTGAAGGTGGTCAAACTCCTTTATTCAGACGTTTACCTAAGCGCGGTTTCTCGAACATCAACCGTAAAGAATACGCAATCGTTAACCTTGATACCCTTAATCGCTTTGAAGACGGTACAGAAGTAACACCTGAATTATTGGTCGAAACAGGTATCGTATCGAACGAAAAAGCTGGAGTCAAGATTCTGGCTAAAGGCAAAGTAGAGAAAAAGCTTACTGTTAAAGCTCATAAATTCTCAGCTACTGCCGTAGAAGCTATCGAAGCTGCTGGCGGTAAAACTGAGGTGATTTAATGTTTCGTACGATCTCCAACTTTATGCGCGTGGGTGATATAAGAAATAAAATCATCTTTACCCTGTTAATGTTAGTCGTCTATCGCATCGGTACATATATCCCTGTACCGAATGTGAATGCCGACTTGCTTAAAAATCAAGATCAGTTAAGCGTATTTGGTATTTTAAATACCTTTGGCGGCGGTGCTCTACAAAACTTTTCAATCTTGGCTATGGGGATTATGCCGTATATCACAGCCTCAATTATCATTCAGCTGCTTCAAATGGACGTTGTTCCTAAATTCACTGAATGGTCTAAGCAAGGGGAAGTTGGCCGTCGTAAATTAGCTCAGTTTACCCGCTATGGGACGATTGTTCTTGGTTTTATCCAGGCTTTTGGTATGTCTTACGGTTTTAATAATATGGCCGGAGGAATGCTTATCGAGAACCCTGGGGTTGGAACATATTTGCTTATTGCTACTGTATTGACAGCAGGAACAGCTTTTCTTTTGTGGTTGGGGGAGCTTATTACCTCTAAGGGAGTAGGCAATGGCATTTCTATTATCATCTTCGCTGGGATCGTAGCAGGTATTCCGTCTATTGCAAATCAGGTCTACGCTCAGCAGTTTGAAAATGCAGGGGATCAGCTTTTCCTTAGAATTGTGACTCTTGTCTTGATCCTTGTTGCTATCCTCGCCATTGTTGTGGCAGTCATTTTTATACAACAAGCTTTACGTAAAATTCCAATTCAATATGCCAAGCGTGCTGCAGCAGGACGCCAGCCTGCTGGACAATCTACTCATTTGCCTCTTAAAGTAAATGCTGCAGGTGTTATCCCGGTAATCTTTGCCATGGCGTTCATCATTACTCCAAGGACGGTTGCTTCATTCTTTGGTCCTAATGACGTAACACGCTGGATTGATAAGACATTTGACTATACTCATCCAATTGGAATGATAGTCTATGTTGCGTTAATCATTGCATTTTCTTATTTCTATGCCTTCATTCAGGTCAATCCTGAACAAATGGCAGATAACTTGAAGAAACAAGGCGGTTATGTTCCTGGAATCCGCCCTGGTAAGAACACTCAAGAATATTTAACCCGTGTTTTATACCGTTTAACTTTTGTGGGCTCTATATTCCTGGCAGTTATTGCTGTATTGCCGGTATTTTTTATAAAGCTCGCGAATTTACCGCAATCTGCGCAAATCGGCGGCACCAGCCTTCTCATAGTCGTCGGAGTTGCTCTTGATACAATGAAGCAGCTTGAAGCGCAATTAGTAAAACGCCATTATAAAGGTTTTATAAAGTAATGAGTTTTGGGGACCTGTTTGTGTTCCCAAATACCCATTATAGAGTTTGAGGGGGAAACACTTTGAATCTTGTATTAATGGGGCTACCAGGTGCCGGAAAAGGTACTCAAGCCGAAAGAATCGTAGAAAAATATGACATCCCTCATATCTCTACAGGAGATATGTTCCGCGCGGCTATCAAAGATGGTACGGAACTTGGTTTACAGGCCAAATCATTCATGGATAAAGGCGAGCTTGTTCCTGATGAGGTGACAATTGGCATTGTCCGTGAAAGATTAAGCAAAGAGGATTGTAAGAAAGGGTTCCTGCTTGATGGGTTTCCACGTACAGTGGCCCAAGCTGAGGCACTTGAAAACATCCTTGCCGATCTTGATCGCAGAATTAATTACGTAATCAATATTCAAGTTGATAAAGATATCCTGATGGAGCGTTTGACCGGTAGACGCATCTGCAAAAACTGCGGTGCGACTTATCACTTGGTTTTCAATCCTCCTGCTAATGAAGGAAAATGTGTCCGCTGTGGCGGAGAGCTATATCAACGTGCAGATGATAATGAAGAAACGGTTCAGAACCGTTTGGATGTTAACCTGAAGCAAACACAGCCACTTCTTGATTTCTATCAAGATAAAGGCTATCTTCGCAATATTGATGGACAACAAGATATCAATAAGGTATTTGAGGATGTTAATGCATTGCTCGGAGGATTGCGTTAATGATCATATGTAAGACTCCGCGTGAAATTGAAATTATGCGAGAAGCCGGTTTAATCGTTGCTTTGACTCACCAGGAGTTAAAGAAACATATCGCTCCCGGTATTACGACGCAGGAACTGGATGCAATTGCCGAAGGGTTTATATGCAAACATGATGCATTCCCGTCGTTTAAAGGGTATAATGGATTTCGCGGCAGTATTTGCACATCTGTTAACAACGAGCTTGTCCACGGTATTCCGGGGAAGCGTGTTCTGCATGAAGGGGATATCATCAGTATTGATATCGGAGCTAAGTATAAAGGCTATCATGGGGATTCCGCTTGGACATATCCAGTTGGCAGCATTGATGAAGATACACAGCGGCTCTTGGAAGTAACCGAAGAGTCATTATATAGAGGTTTGAAAGAAGCTAAGCCAGGTGTGCGCCTTTCAAACATCTCCCATGCTATTCAATCCTATGTCGAGGCTAACCAATTCTCTATCGTCAGAGAGTATGTCGGCCATGGAATCGGTCAAGACTTACATGAGGACCCTGAAATCCCTCATTATGGTCCTCCCAATACTGGCCCTCGTTTAAAGACTGGTATGGTGCTCGCTGTTGAGCCAATGGTGAATGCTGGAAGCAGATATGTGAATACTTTAGATGATGACTGGACTGTGGTAACAGTTGACGGAAAAAAGTGTACTCACTTTGAACATACAATAGCAATCACTGAAACAGGATACGAAATTCTGACCAAGGTTTAAGTGGCACTAGTTAGATTGGGAAAACGGGTTCACACATAGGGCAATATCTCATTTATGGGGATGCTGCTGAACAGAAGGGAGAATTGTTTAATGGCTAAAGATGATGTAATTGAAGTTGAAGGGAAAGTCACAGAGACTTTGCCAAATGCAATGTTTAAGGTAGAATTAGAAAATGGTCATACTGTTTTAGCTCATGTTTCCGGTAAAATCCGTATGCACTTTATTCGTATTTTGCCTGGGGATAAGGTTACGGTTGAGCTTTCCCCGTATGATCTAACTCGCGGCAGAATCACATACCGATTCAAGTAATCTGGTACGCTCCGATCTGTATAAGGAGGTTAGATAGCAATGAAAGTCAGACCATCAGTTAAGCCCATCTGCGAAAAGTGTAAAGTTATCCGCAGAAGAGGTAAAGTCATGGTTATTTGCGAAAACCCTAAACATAAACAAAAACAAGGTTAATTTAAAAGGAGGTGCATTCTATCAATGGCACGTATTGCTGGTGTTGATATTCCACGTGATAAGCGTATTGTTATTTCTTTAACATATATTTTTGGTATTGGTAAGCAAACAGCTATCAAGGTTCTTGAAGAGGCTGGTGTTTCTCAAGATACTCGTGTTCGTGATCTTACTGAGGACGAATTGAACAAAATTCGTGATATCGTCGATAAGCTAAAAGTAGAAGGAGATCTTCGTCGTGAAGTTTCTCTTAACATCAAACGTTTAATGGAAATTGGCAGCTTCCGCGGTCTTCGTCACCGTCGTGGTCTTCCTGTTCGTGGACAAAATACAAAAAATAATGCTCGTACGCGTAAAGGTCCTCGTCGTACAGTAGCTAACAAGAAAAAATAATCAGTAAAGGAGGTTACTATTCATGGCTCGTAAAACAAATACTCGTAAACGTCGTGTGAAAAAGAATATAGAAACAGGTATTGCACACATTCGTTCAACTTTCAATAACACTATTGTTACGATCACTGATGCACACGGGAATGCTATTTCTTGGTCAAGTGCTGGTGCGCTAGGTTTCAGAGGATCTCGTAAATCTACACCATTTGCTGCACAAATGGCTGCTGAAACAGCTGCTAAGACTTCTATGGAACATGGTATGAAAACACTTGAGGTTACTGTTAAAGGACCTGGTGCTGGTCGTGAAGCTGCTATTCGTGCTCTTCAGGCAGCTGGTCTGGAAGTAACAGCTATCAAAGATGTAACTCCAGTTCCACATAACGGATGCCGTCCGCCAAAACGTCGCCGTGTATAATTTTTCTGTATAGAAATTGTATCCCTGGGCTATAATGGGATATAATAATATCTTGCGTTCATACAGAATAATTTATTCAGTTGTTGCGCACAATCGGGAACGTATACATGGGGAATTTCGGTTATGTTTGAATGTAATAGTTCACTATTAGCCGGGGTTTCGACGTTTTGAAGGAGGGTTTATTGAATGATCGAAATAGAAAAACCAAAAATCGAAACGGTTGAAATCAACGATGACGCCAAATACGGCAAGTTCGTCGTCGAGCCACTAGAGCGCGGGTATGGTACAACTTTGGGTAACTCCTTACGTCGTATTCTATTATCCTCACTCCCAGGTGCCGCTGTGACATCTATTCAGATAGATGGCGTACTGCACGAGTTCTCAACAATTGAAGGCGTCGTAGAAGATGTGACTTCTATCATTCTCAATGTAAAAAAGTTAGCACTTAAGATTTACTCCGATGAAGAAAAGACGCTAGAAATTGATGTTCAGAGTGAAGGTGTAGTAACTGCAGCAGATATTACACACGATAGTGATGTGGAAATTCTTAATCCGGATTTGCAAATCGCCACTCTTGGCAAGAACGGTCATTTGCGTATGAGGCTAACGGCACGGCGCGGCCGCGGTTATACGCCTGCTGACCAAAATAAGAGAGAGGATCAGCCAATCGGCGTGATTCCAATCGACTCCATTTACACTCCTGTTGCGCGTGTATCCTATCAGGTAGAAAATACTCGGGTGGGCCAGATGACCAATTATGATAAGCTTACGCTTGATGTTTGGACTGATGGAAGCAATGGACCGCAGGAAGCTGTAGCGCTTGGAGCTAAGATTTTAACAGAGCATTTGAATATTTTCGTTGGGTTGACTGACGAAGCTCAAAATGCAGAGATTATGGTAGAAAAAGAAGAAGATCAAAAAGAAAAGGTTCTTGAAATGACCATTGAAGAACTTGACCTTTCTGTTCGTTCTTATAACTGCCTTAAGCGTGCCGGTATCAACACTGTTCAAGAGCTAGCTCATAAAACAGAAGAAGATATGATGAAGGTGCGTAACTTGGGACGTAAATCACTTGAAGAAGTGAAAGCGAAACTTGAAGAACTAGGTTTAGGATTACGCAAAGACGACTGATGACTAGTTAGCCGTAGTTAACTAGCCATTTTGTTGTGAACCTGAATACAATATATATAACTTCAACAAAGGAGGGAATCTCTAAATGGGTTACAGAAAGTTAGGACGCACTAGCGCACAACGTAAAGCATTGCTTCGTGATTTAGCTACTGATCTAATCATCCATGAGCGTATTGAAACTACAGAAGCTCGTGCGAAGGAATTACGTTCTGTTGTAGAAAAAATGATCACTCTTGGCAAACGCGGTGATTTGCACGCACGCCGTCAAGCAGCTGCATTCATTCGTAATGAGGTTGCTAATGCTGAAACAGGACAAGATGCAGTTCAAAAATTATTTAGTGATATCGCTGCCCGCTACGAAGAGCGTCAAGGCGGATACACACGTATCATGAAAATGGGTCCACGCCGCGGTGACGCTGCACCAGTCGTGGTAATCGAGTTAGTTTAATAGTAAAGAGTTAAGGATCATCGGCTAATTTCGTCACATATTGTCGGTCAGCTAAGACCGTCAAACCCTGTGACAACGCTGACAGACCTCACTTACTGTGAGGCCTGACAACGCCGATGCCAGCGCATCCGTGCGCAAGTGAGGGCAGGACAGTTTGAACATCTAACTTGTTCTTTGCCCTTTTTCTTTTAACTAAAACAGCAAGAATTGCTTTCAAGAATACGCGAAGCAGAGTGTAATGATGGCTGACGGTTTTCATCACCGTCTTCTCGTCTAGCTCTAGTACCCCTTCCCGCTATGATTAGCGAAAAAAGTAGATGCCTGTTGACGACATAGGTATCATTAGCTGCTCTTAATTTACCGAATCTATTCGGTGGAAGGGGTGCAGCGTTTTTTTTTATCTAAAAATAGTTTCTAGATATAAAATAAAAGTGTCCTATGTTTCAATCCGGTTTTTAGAAGAAAAGTAAGCTAGAAGATAGCCGTGTGCAGAGGAGGCCAGCCATGGGGGATACGCTTGTTTCTTTAAAAGACGTAACTTTTAAATATGATGGACAGGACCGGAATGCGATAGATGGAATAAGCTTCGACGTTTACAAAGGTGAATGGCTAGCAATCGTCGGCCATAATGGGTCGGGGAAATCGACCTTGGCTAAGCTATTAAATGGTTTGCAATTTGCCGTTTCCGGTTCCATATCTATAGGTGATATGCAGCTTACAGAAGAAACAGTCTGGGATTTTCGAAAAAAGATAGGTATGGTTTTTCAAAATCCTGATAACCAGTTTGTCGGAACAACAGTCCAGGATGATGTGGCTTTTGGTTTAGAAAACCTGGGGTTTCAGCGAGACTTGATGATAGAGCGTGTCCAGGATGCATTAAACAAGGTAAAGATGGATCAATTTCTTAATCAAGAGCCGCACCATCTATCCGGTGGGCAGAAGCAGCGTGTTGCAATAGCTGGTGTGCTTGCCCTCCAGCCTGATATCATTATACTGGATGAAGCCACCTCAATGCTCGATCCTAGAGGACGGGAGGAAGTATTGGACACTGTCCGTGAATTAAAGGAAGAAAAAGTGTTGACGGTGATTTCTATTACGCACGATCTGGAAGAGGCGGCAAAGGCTGATCGGATCATTGTCCTTAATCAGGGTCGTTTGTATCGGAAGGGTACCCCGGATGACATATTCCACTTGGAAGATGAACTAGTGGGATTAGGGCTAGATATTCCTTTTTCCGTTAAACTAAGCAAAGCTTTACGTGATGAAGGCCTAGATCTAGCTGGCAGCCACTTAACAGAAGAAGAGTTGGTGAAGGATTTATGCGCATTGAACTTAAGGATGTAGAATTTCGGTATCAAGTGAATACACCGTTTGAACGATTGGCCCTTCATGATATCAACCTGACGATCGACCCGGGAACGTATGTAGCCATAATTGGACATACTGGTTCAGGTAAATCAACGCTGCTGCAGCATTTGAACGCGCTTGTGAAACCTACAAAGGGCCATGTTATTATCGGCGAACGTACGATTGAAGCAGGACGAAAAGAAAAACACTTGCGGCCCATCCGTAAGAACGTGGGCATAGTCTTCCAATTTCCCGAACATCAATTATTTGAAGAAACAGTGGAAAAGGATATCTGCTTTGGCCCAATGAATTTTGGTGTACCGGAAGAAGAAGCAAAGAAGAAAGCAAGGGATGCTTTAAAATTAGTGGGATTGTCAGAAGACATTTTGGAGAAATCGCCTTTTGATCTATCTGGCGGGCAAATGCGGAGGGTTGCCATTGCCGGTGTACTTGCTATGGAACCAGAAGTAATTGTGCTTGATGAGCCTACAGCCGGGCTTGACCCACGCGGCCGTAAAGAAATTATGGATATGTTTTATCTGCTCCACAAGAATCAGGGGATTACGACCATATTAGTAACGCACAGCATGGAAGACGCAGCCAGGTATGCTGATGAAATCGTCATAATGCATGAGGGCAGCATCTATCAAAGAGGTACACCTTTTGAAATATTTTCACAGCCGGAACAACTGATTGAAAAGGGGCTGGATGTACCTGAAACCGTACGTTTTCAGTTAAAGCTTCAAAAAGAATTAGGCATGCGCTTTGACCATCCATGTTTAAGCATTGAAGATTTAGCTGGGGAAATAAAGCGGGTTATGGAACGGGGGAGCCGTTAATGCTGGATAAAATGATTTTTGGCCGGTATGTGCCGCTTGACTCACCGATCCACCGCATGGATCCCCGCTCTAAATTATTGCTCGTTTTCTTTTTTGTTTGCGTGGTATTTCTCGCGAACAATTTAGTGACGTACGCCATCTTAGGAATTTTCACTTTTATATTGGTAGCAATATCCAGAATTCCTGTGCGCTTTTTATATAACGGATTAAAACCAATTTTTCTGCTGATTGTTTTTACTTTGCTGCTCCATATATTTTTTACGAAGCAAGGCCCTCTTCTATTCGATCTTGGGTTTGTAAAAATTTATGAAGGTGGACTGCAGCAAGGAATCTATATTTCCATGCGTTTTACCTTTTTGATCCTGGTTACCTCCCTGCTTACATTGACCACATCTCCTATCGCAATCACTGATGGAATGGAACAGCTTTTAGGACCGCTAAAAAAGTGGAAAATGCCAGTACATGAGCTTGCGTTAATGATGTCAATTTCTTTGCGTTTCATTCCAACCCTAATGGAGGAAACTGAAAAAATCATGAAAGCTCAGACAGCAAGGGGTGTTGATTTTTCATCGGGTCCGATAAAGGAACGTGTGAAATCAATCGTTCCCCTGTTGGTTCCTTTGTTTGTAAGCTCATTTAAGAGAGCTGAAGAATTAGCTATTGCTATGGAGGCGCGTGGATATAGGGGCAGTGAAGGTCGGACGAAATACCGCCAATTGAGCTGGCAAACGCTAGACACACTATTAATGTGTTCACTGGTTGTGTTAACAGTGTTACTGCTTTTATTCCGTTCATAACGAGGTTAAAACATGTTTAGATATAAATGTATTATTTCTTATGATGGCACACAGTTTGCGGGTTACCAAATTCAGCCTGATAAGCGTACCATTCAACTTGAAATGGAAAAGGCACTTCGTAAAATTCATAAGGGCGAGGAAATAAAGGTCAGTGCTTCTGGAAGGACAGATGCTGGAGTTCATGCCAAGGGACAGGTGATTCACTTCGATTCAGCCTATGCTTTTCCGGCTGCTAATTGGGAAAAAGCGATGAACGCACTTCTGCCTAATGATATTGCAGTGATAAGTGTGGAAAAAGTATCCCAAGAATTTCACTCCCGCTTCAACGCATCAGGAAAAGAATATAGATATATCATTTCTCTTTCGAAAAAACGGGATCCCTTCCGTAGAAATTATGTCTACCATTTTCCTTTCGAATTGAATAGCACTGACATTGAAGAGGCGATTCCATTTCTCTTGGGTACCCATGATTTTACAAGCTTTTGTTCTGCTAAAACGGAAGTGGAGGATAAAGTGCGTACCATTAGGCAAATAGAGCTACTGAAGGAAGGAGACATGCTGACGTTCCGCTTTGTTGGAAATGGATTTTTATACAATATGGTCCGTATTCTTGTGGGGACATTGCTGGAGGTCGGGACCGGTAAAAAAAAGCCTAGCGATATGGGCCAAATACTAAAGAAAAAGGACCGCAGCTATGCCGGGAAAACGGTCCCGGGACAAGGGTTGTACCTGTGGGAAGTATTCTACGAAAATAAATAAAAAATTTTTTTGTCATGACAACTAAACCTGGCGTACATCCCCTTGACAATGGCCTAGGGAGCGTTTAATATAATATGGTATGTATTTTAATCCCACGATGAGCCCCGGAAGACTTATTGTGATTGAAAATAAATATGAAGATTGATTTTTAGGAGGATAATCATGCGTACTTTTATGGCGAAAGCTAACGAAGTTGAACGTAAGTGGTACGTTATCGATGCTGAAGGCAAAACTTTGGGACGTCTTGCAAGCGAAGTAGCATCCATCTTACGCGGAAAACACAAACCAACTTATACACCTAACGTTGACACTGGTGACCATGTAATTCTAATCAACGCATCAAAAATCGAATTGACTGGGAAAAAACTAACTGACAAGATCTACTACCGTCACAGCATGCACCCAGGCGGTTTGAAAACAAGAACTGCTCTTGAAATGCGCACAAACTACGCTGAGAGAATGCTTGAGCTTGCTATTAAAGGTATGCTTCCAAAGAATTCTCTTGGCCGTCAAATGTTTAAAAAATTACACGTATATGCAGGAAACGAGCATCCACACCAAGCTCAACAGCCTGAAGTATACGAATTACGCGGATAATTATTAAGGAGGTTACTATCTTGGCACAAGTTCAATATTATGGTACTGGCCGCCGTAAGAGCTCAGTTGCTCGTGTACGTTTAGTACCAGGCGAAGGCCGCATTATTGTTAACGGACGTGAAGTTGAAGAATATATCCCATTTGCAGCACTGCGTGAAGTAGTAAAGCAGCCACTGGTTGCAACTGAAACTACTGGCAGCTACGATGTACTTGTAAATGTAAGCGGCGGTGGATACACTGGTCAAGCGGGTGCAATTCGCCACGGTATCGCACGTGCATTGCTACAAGCTGACCCAGAATACCGCGGTTCATTAAAATCTGCTGGTTTACTGACTCGTGACGCTCGTATGAAAGAACGTAAAAAATACGGTCTTAAAGGCGCTCGTCGTGCACCTCAGTTCTCAAAGCGTTAATTTCTGGCGCTTCAAAGGCTCTCAACCATTTTGGTTGGGGGTTTTTTTATACCGGAATTTTGCTCTGTGACCACGATTTTATACATACATTGTCATCTTATATCCGAATGGCCTAAATGCTCTTGCACCTCTTTGATACAAGCACCAGCTTCAAACAGGAGAGATGCATGAATATGCCTGATTCCATGAATTGGTGGTTCGGTGCAGCTTGTGTTTTTTAATCAAGATATCAAGAGAAATAAAAAAACCTGATTGGCAAATCAGGTAATGAAGCACTTTTATAATCTTTTCCTTGTAGTGATTATATTTGGATAATGGAATAGTAACCACCAGGACCGTTACAGATAGATAACATACATCGTATACTTTGAAATTGCTTTTTGTGCCAAATGAATCTTGCATCCTGTACGTTTCATGACTCCATTCAAGATTTTCGGATTTTTTTCCAAAAGATCTTCATCGACTACATAACACGGTGTTGGTAATTCTTCAAACTGCATATTACCATCATTCCTTCGAATCTAATAATATCACAGGCTCAGGATCAACAAACACTGGGTTATAGTCTTCTCTCATGTAAGTCCCCACTTGTTTAACTCTTCAATGAATGTACCGCGGTCAAATTCTTCAATATTGTAAACGCCTGGTTTGTTCCATTTTCCTGTAATAATCATCATGGCGCCAATCATGGCAGGAACGCCTGTTGTATAGGAGATGGCTTGAGAGTTTTGCTTTTAACTCATCACACTTAATTGCTTACCGTTATGGCCGGTGTATCGCAGGCGAAAACGGACCTCATTAAACAGAGCTGGTTCTTCCACCTTTGTCATGAAACAAGGAACCCCAATCTATTTGAGTTATTGCTCGACAATCCAAGTATAAAGAATTGGGCATTTACATGTTTTTCGTGCCTACCGAAGTGTGTTAAGACCCAATAAATATTATAGAGCCATTTTTAAATGGGCGTCCATCTCACCATGGCAAATATGCTGTAGGGATAGTAGTTGATTTTTCAGGATTTAGGTAAATGTTTTATTTCACTTTTCTCATTGCCTCATAAATATATTGTACAAGTATATAAAATTGAATATCGAGAGGGTGGAATATAGCGTGAGTTGGATGTCTCAAAAGGAGGTCTCTGTTACGTGATAAGTTTCACAGCGATTATAACAATAGTAGCTTTCATCATTACCATGATTCTTATCTTTTGGCGGCCTTGGGGAATAAACGAAGCCATACCTGCGACCTTGGGGGCAATCTTGGTTTTTTTGAGCGGTAGTTTGTCTCCCGAAGATATTCTGGACATAAATACAAAAGTGGTAGGCGCCTCCATTACAATTATTGCTACAATGGTAATGGCTCTAACATTGGAAAGTATTGGGTTCTTTCGGTGGGTGGCCACCAGATTATTAATAATGTCAAAAGGATCCGGAATAAGGCTTTTTTGGTTAACTAACCTGCTCTGCTTTTCGATTACACTTTTCTTGAACAATGATGGAAGTATTCTGATTACAACCCCTGTGTTGCTGTTGATTCTTAAAAGTGTCAACTTAAAAAACACGGAAAAGCTTCCGTATTTAATTAGTGGAGCATTAATTGCAACAGCCTCCAGTACGCCAATCGGTTTAAGTAATATTGTCAATTTAATATCTTTGAAGATTATTGGAATGGACCTCTACTTGTATACACTTATGATGTTTGTCCCAGGAACAATAAGTGTAATTTTTCTTGCAACAATCCTATATATCATTTTTCATAAGAAAATCCCCAAGAAGCTACCTTATTTATCAACTAACAGGGATCATGCTCAGTTATCTATTATGCAACCGCTGAAGTCTGCACTTAACGAAAATGAAACAAAAAGACAATCGAAATTGATGGTCATAGTTTTGACATTTGTCTTTGTTGTCAGGATATTAATTTTTGTTGCTTCATATTTCCACATTCCTGAATATTTGGTAGCTATGCTAAGTGCCTTTTTATTATTAGGCTGGCGCTGGTTTTATTTGAAACTAAATCCCTTAGATATGTTAAAGAAAACCCCATGGTACATTTTTATATTTGCCTATACCATGTATATAATTGTGTATGGGTTACACAATATAGGGATGACAGACCTAGTTGTAATATTAACTGAACCTATCATCCAGGACAATTTGTTTTATGCAACCATGATTATGGGAACTATTATTTCGTTGATGTCAAATATATTTAATAATCATCCCGCTTTAATGATAGGTACATTAACCATTACTCAATTGGGGCTAGATCCAATCATCTTAAAAACGATTTATCTAGCCAGTATCATCGGGAGTGATATTGGGTCTCTTTTGCTTCCAACAGGGACGCTGGCCACATTGATTTGGTTCCATCTTTTGAAAAAGAACAAGATAAAAATTTCTTGGGGAGAATACTTGAAGGTAACAGGATTGGCGATTCCAGCCACTGTTGTATTTTCTCTGACAATATTATATTTATGGATATACTTATTCTTCTATTAATTTATCGGATGTACATCTCCCTTTAATGTTGGTTTGGAGAATGATCGCTATTGTATTTCATTTGCAAGGATTTTATTATCAGGGAAGGTGAACAGATTTTAAGTGTGACAGCTTCCAGTACACTGGATGACCGGTAGCATTAACAAGTTCTACCACGTTGTTTGAGATATTTAACAACAAGCCAACTTTGTCCGGGTGATCACCCGTATCGAAAACCAGCAGTTGTCCTTCATATTTTTTTATTTGCTCTTCAAAAGTCCGGGCAAGGGGGACGCTTGCTGGTATAACAGGCAACAATGTTTTGCTTAAAGTATAGGGAGTGATATCAGAATTATAAGGGGTCAGCCATTTTACATGCTGCATAGATATGAATATTGTTTTATAAACAGGAGAATAAAAACAGATATAATCGTTTAAAACGTTTGTGATATAACCATGAATAGACTTGTTCCCGGTAACGAAAATCTCCATAAACTGCCCTTTGGCATTTTTTAAAATCTTTCTATAAGATATCGATTCCTTTTCATCCTCATAAGACCAGGACTCATCCGGTTTTTCCGTTGGGGCTCGATCATCAGACTTATTCCACTTTTTAAGGTTATGCATATGCATAAATGGTATAAAAAGATAATTCTTGCCGTTATAAAGGACTAGAATATCCAGCCCTATGTCGATAAGTAAGCCCGAAAAGGTGGTTTGCCCTGAAATTTCGACTTTTACCTCTTCTCCAACTAAGTTTTTGAATTGATACACTACATTCCCTCCTTCATTAGAATTGCAAAAGTTTCATGCATCTAGAAATCATCACAGCGTAACAACCCGGTACATTCTATCCACGTAGGAGTGCATTTTATAGAAGCATTCTGCCTAAAGACCCTGCAGTCGTTCATTTTTCAATTGATGGTACATTTTTTCAGCATGCTTCATAAGTGCAAAAAATTGCTTTTCCATCAACAGTTTTTGTTCTTTTGTATCTATTTTCTGTTCATGATGATAAACCTGACTTCTCGCACATTCAACTTGTCTATTGGTTATACTTGTCACTAACGAAGGATAATCTTTTTCTCGAAAGAACCGCTCCACTTCACTTTTCATTTTAGGTTGACTGGTTTTCCTTTGTCTTCGGTAATAACCAGTACGTTGGTCAAATGTTTCAATGTACCTATTGTCTGAAATGAAATGTTTCTCTGCTGAATCTATTTCTTGGAATGGTTCATTCGAGGGTTTAGTTTCTTCTATATGCATACAAGAGGGTTCACTGTCTTTATGTTCGGAATCCTGCTGTATATTCATTGCTGACTTAGACGTGGTACACTCATTTTTAAAGGGGGGATTCTGATTGGTAAAGGTATCAGTGCAGTTTTTTTCAACAGGAGAAGAATCGCCTGTATGTCTGTGTAAGCAGTCATTATCAAGTGTAACCCAACCAATGCTTTGTTCGATATTACTTTTTAAGCCTTTAAAACTAGATTCCTCGTGACTGTTTAAATTTTGATCTGGATAATCATTAATTCCTTCAGTTTTAAGCGGGGGATTTGCATCCACGGATTGCAGGGCATGTGTTTTTTCGTAGTCCAAATCTTCTAGAGGGTAATCCTGACTAGTTGTTGATTGGGTAACTCCGCTGTCCTCTGAAAGGAATGAATACTCCTCTAGGTTTATGTTTTCCTCCAAGGAATTTTGCTGCTGTTCATCTTGAAACGTAAAGTCTGAAGTCCATGACTTGTGGAAATCCTTTTTTTTCTCTTTTTCGATTTTTACAATATAATGATTATCCCTGGTTTCTTGTAGGGAGACCTCGTTGTCCTCGAGTCTGTCTGGTTGCTCCTGCACATCATGACTTTCTTCTAAAGAATTATGCGGCTGTTCGTCTTGCAATGGAAAATCTGTAGTTTCGAAGTTGCTGGAAGCTTCATTTTTTTCGAATTCTGCGATACGGTGATTGTCCCTGGTTTCTTGTAGGGAGACCTCGTTGTCCTCGAGTCTGTCTGGTTGCTCCTGCAGATCATGACTTTCTTCTAAAGAATCATGCGGCTGTTCGTTTAGCAACGGAAGATCTGTAGTTTCGAATTTGTTGGAAGCTTCAGCGTCATTTTTTTCGAATTTTGCAATACGGTGATTATCCCTGGTTTCTTGTAGGGAGACCTCGTTGTCCTCGAGTCTGCCTGGTTGCTCCTGCACATCATGACTTTCTTCTAAAGAATTATGCGGCTGTTCGTCTTGCAATGGAAAATCTGTAGTTTCGAAGTTGCTGGAAGCTTCATTTTTTTCGAATTCTGCAATACGGTGATTGTCCCTGGTTTCTTGTAGGGAGACCTCGTTGTCCTCGAGTCTGTCTGGTTGCTCCTGCACATCATGACTTTCTTCTAAAGAATTATGCGGCTGTTCGTCTTGCAATGGAAAATCTGTAGTTTCGAAGTTGCTGGAAGCTTCATTTTTTTCGAATTCTGCGATACGGTGATTGTCCCTGGTTTCTTGTAGGGAGACCTCGTTGTCCTCGAGTCTGTCTGGTTGCTCCTGCAGATCATGACTTTTTTCTAAAGAATCATGCGGCTGTTCAGTAGTTTTTGAGTGAGATTGCTCCTTCTTAGGCTCGTAGATTCCATCAATAATATTGGAAATAAAAGACCTTTGGATATAAAGCTGTTCCCCATCCTTTATCAACATAACGTGATCTCCTGTTATTTTACTCAACAGGCCGGTAAACATCTGATTGTCTAAGCTGTTGATGGTGACCCAGTGATACCTGAGACCGGTTAAGACGTCTGTAAATAGAGTTTTGTTTTGGTGTGGAATATCCTCTGCCTTCGGTTTGAAGTATCTTGCATTTTTTGATAAAGCCTGAATTTGATTAAGCGCGAAATAATGAACAACGGAATTAAGATTGACGACCAAATGGTCAATTTTAGCATCAACTAAAATACCTTCCACAAACTGGCCATTATTTATAAACAAGCCAATCTTTTGTCCTTTAAAATGACTTATGATAGTTGGGAACTTTTCATCTCTCATTCAGGGTACCCTCCGTAAATAGTTTATGTCGCTTCTGGGTGACAGAAGCGACCAAATACATAAACTATTCTTTCTCTTCCTGTGTCTCTTTCTCTTCCTCTTTCGATTTGGCTTCTTCCTTCGTTGGCTTTCCAATCATTTCACCATAGCTGATATTACGGATATGGAACGTTGCTATCCTGATTACCTCTTCATTTTTCACGACTGTGACAAAATCATCATTGATATCATCCAGCACACCTTCGAGTGACTCTTTTCCTCCACGGTTAATTTTTACCCACTGGTATTTTAGCGAATTAAGTGCTTCCTTAAAATTTGCAGTTTGTGTCAGTTCAAAATTTTCCGGAATCTCCAAATCAAGCGGCATTTGATTTTTGGAATTTTCTGTTACGCTCTTTATATGGTGTGCTTTGTAATATATGATTCCATCTTCTTTGGTAAGAAGTGTAAGGTGGTCTTCTCCTATGGCTAAAAGTTTGCCAACCCTTGATTCATGTCCACCCCTATCCACTCTCAGGGTTTTTCCAAGCAGAGACTTCATCATTTCCATATTCATAGTTACTTTAACCTCCTTGAATATTTTCCTTGTATCTATATGTGTCTTGTTGTGACAAAGTACCTGATGCGACAGCCCGTTTTCTGAATTGTTAAAAATAGACTAAGATTGGGGGGAAGATAAACATAATTTTTAGCTTTTGTTTTAGGACTCTCCCGTAGAACTATAAATTTGGACAGATCTTATGTATATTTTTTCTGAAAATGATATTTGTCCAATCAACTGAACGACTATAAACATACCATGCAATTGTAAGGACATATTCAGAAAGGATGACCGTTTATGGCTGAAAAACACGAAGCCGAAGGTAAAGAGGCCTCGAAGGAGAAAGAAAAATTGAAAGGCAAAGGGTCTTCCAAGGGCAAGGAAAAACCGGAAGGCAAAGAGTCTTCCAAGGGCAAGGAAAAATCGGAAGGTAAAGAGTCTTCCAAGGGCAAGGAAAAATCGGAAGGCAAAGAGTCCTCCAAGGGCAAAGAAAAATCGGAAGGCAAAGAGTCCTCCGAGGGCAAAGAAAAATCGGAAGGCAAAGAGGCCTCCGAGGGCAAAGAAAAATCGGAAGGCAAAGAGTCCTCCGAGGGGAAAGAAAAATTGGAAGGCAAAGAGGCCTCCGAGGGCAAAGAAAAATCGGAAGGCAAAGAGTCCTCCGAGGGGAAAGAAAAATCGGAAGGCAAAGAGGCCTCCGAGGGCAAAGAAAAAGCGGAAGGCAAAGAGGCCTCCGAGGGGAAAGAAAAATTGGAAGGCAAAGAGGCCTCCGAGGGGAAAGAAAAATTGGAAAGCAAAGAGTCCTCCGAGGGGAAAGAAAAATCGGAAGGCAAAGAGTCCTCCGAGGGCAAAGAAAAGTCGGAAGGCAAAGAGTCCTCCGAGGGCAAAGAAAAATCGGAAGGCAAAGAGTCCTCCAAGGGCAAGGGAAAATCCGATGGCAATGTTTCTGGCGAAAAAAAAGGACCGGGTGGGAAGAAGGGACCTGGACCGGGTGGGAAGAAGGGACCTGGATCAGGTGGCAAAAAGGGGCCAGGGAAAAAATAGATATTCCCCTAGAAATTCTAAGTATTATGTTCAATCGTAAAAAAAACGGCGGTATCCTATTTTGGATGCTGTCCGTTTCCATCTCATGTGGGTTAGAGTCTTGAAGGAACACCAGAGCGAGGCTTGTTTTCTGGTAAAGTGTGTGAATCGAGTATAAGGGGATTGCATTTTCTTTTATGTCTCGCGAGCGAAATGTTTTCTGTTGATACGGAATACGGGAGTGTACTTATTGTTGGAACAACTGAATTACAGCAATTTATAGAATCAGGATGTATCTCAGCCTCAATTGTTAGTTGTGTCTAACAATTTGGGGTGCAGTTTAATCTTACTGCTTTTCTAGGTATTGAGTAATCTCGTTTTTCTTCATCCTATAAGTTATAAGCGTGGTAAATGTTTGACCACATTTTAACCATGAAACAAAGAGAATGCATTTTCTTCATTTTTAAATAATAACTAAAGAAGCCAACAAGAACAGGCTTCTTTAGTTTTCCTTTTAGTTGGTATTACTCCTATATATAGAAGTTCATTATCACTTTTCTATCAAAATGGCCTCAGATGTCTTGTTTGTTTCCCTATTGGTATAGAGATTATCGGAAAGAAATCTGGTAAGATGTTCTGTCCTAAGAAAAGAGAATGTAAGAAAAAAGTAAGCCCAACAACTAACTGAGCTACTAAGGGCTATTGATTGGACGGTATTTGCGTTAGTTTGAGTAGAATTGATCTTCATGAGTAGCGTTAAAGCTATTTGGAGCACCTCGAATACATCTTACTTAATCTGTTATGAGAAAGTTTCCCCCTGAGTTGAATGCGACAACGTTGTCGAATCGGCGTCCCGTTCCATCCCTACTAAGGAAACTACAACTCTAAGCCTCAACCAGTGAAGGATCCTGCCGTTCCCGTACTCAATTTTTGCTAAATGAATGGGTAATTAACTCCAGCGTAACCACCACTCGAGTAACCAACAGTTGAGTAACCACCACTCGAGTAACTGACACCCGGATAACCAACACCCGGGAAACCAATACCGGGATAACCAGCACCGGGGAAACCAACACCCGGATAACCAGCACCAGGGTAACCAATACCAGGGTAGCCAAATCCAGGGTAACCGAAGCCTGGATACCCAAAGAATCGGCGTGAAACCAATGCGCCACCTAATAAACCGCCTAATAAACCGCCCACGAAAGGCCAACCAAAACCTGCAAACCTAGTGTCATATGCCTCTGGGCCACGATAAGGGTACATGGTGCTCTTCCTCCTTTTTCTTTAATGTCCTCGGTATTTCATATGCTTAGGAAATGGGAATGGCGTGGGCATTATATATTCAGTTTTATTCATCTTCTATTCACTAATCTTCCTTAAAATTTCCTCCACAAGCGGCAGCCTTATAATTTTTCGGACGAGTGACGTTTGATAAAGTAGTGTGGTCACGCTGTGCTGGTCCATTATACCAGTTCTTTACGCGGGACTTGGCCTCATTAACTTTAATGTCTCCAAATCTTGCTTCCACTCCCTTATAAATAATTGCCATGTTCAAAGTTAAAAAAGGGAGCATTGCACGTTTTACGGGGCAAAAACTAATGATAAGTCCCGTAGCTAATAACGGGATAGCGGGGAGGAACTATTGGATTTTTGAGGTGCATAACATGAATGTAATCACAACGCTGAGAGAGAAGCAGAAGGCAAAGCAAGTCAAATATGACCGAAAAATTTTACGGGAACTTTCCATCGAGACATTAAAGGGCCGGGTTAAGGAGTGCTTCGGTTCAGACAGGATCATAGGGGTGTCCCTTAGTCAGGTGCTTGAGGAAGCGTGTTACGATGTTGCAATCGAGGCCTTTCTACTTGGAGCCAATTACAGTAAGTTCGCTTCCTATGGAGAATCCATGGACATGGCAAGAGACCGTTCCAGCAAGGAAGAAAAACATCTGACTGATACGCTGTTTAATTTTCTCCTCTATTGGGGAAAAGCCGGCGATAATGATATTTATAATGAAAGCCTTTATTACAGATGTGAAGGTTATGTGGGCGCGTGGTGGAAAGACGGTTTTGAAAAAGGAGACAGGCGCCGGAAAATGAGGCTTCACTAATAGCAACAATATCAAAACCGCCGGGTGTTCTATTTTCATGCCTTGTCCCATATTTTTTAATATAGGACGGGTGAAAAGGGGACAAAATATGCGGCGGAAATTAAAATATACAGGCTTTGCGATTGGGTTTATTGTGTTATTTTTAATTGTTACAGTAAAGTTTGTAGATGATGATTCGTGGAAACCATGGAACCTGCCTCTATCAGGAAAAATTATTATTCTTGATGCTGGACATGGCGGTCCTGATGGGGGGGCAAACGTGGAGTCGGTGCTCGAAAAAGAGATAGCATTAAAAGTTACAAAGAAAATTAGGGATTTTCTACAGGAACAGGGTGCTCTTGTGATCATGACGAGAGAAGATGATGGAGACCTGGCTGACGAGAGTACAAAAGGTGTCCGCAACAGGAAACGGGAAGATTTGCGGAACCGGGTCAAAATGATTAACGAATCCGAAGCGGATTTATTCCTCAGTATTCATCTAAATGCAATTCCTTCTAACAGGTGGAAGGGTGCGCAGACCTTTTATACAAGGCGGTATGAGGAAAATCAACAAGTCGCGAAATTCATTCAGGCTGAAATAAAAAGAAATCTGGAAAATACAAACCGTGAGGCAAAGCAAATTGATAACGTTTATTTAATGAGAAACGCTCAAAAGCCGGGTGCCCTCGTTGAAATTGGGTTTCTTTCCAATTCTGAAGATAGATCGAACTTGATTAAGGAATCCTATCAGGAAAAGATTGCGGCGTCCGTTTACAAAGGGGTATTACGATACCTTACAGAGAAAAAGATACCTGATTGAATAAAAGAAACGTAAGCCGGACGATTGTCCGGCTTCTTTCATACATAAAATAAAGGGTTTTCAAGCTGGCTTGTTAAGCAATCATGTTATTGTGTGTTATACTAATGGGTGGAAAACAAGAATAAAAAAGGTAGGTGCCCGGTGTGTTAACAGAAGAAAAAGTACTGAACTTGCTAAAGGATCTTGAGGACCCTTTTCTTCATAAAAGTTTAGCGGAAACAAATGGAATCCTAGAAGTTAAGATAAAGCCTGAAAAGAAACATGTAAGCGTTAAAATTGCGATTGCGAAAACAGGGACAGGTGAACAGTTGCAGCTCCAAACCAAAATAGTCGAGATCTTGAAAAATGGGGGAGCAGATTCAGTAGGAATCCGTTTTTCAGATTTGCCTGAAGAGGAATTAGCTAAGTTCCGTGCGAGTATGCAGGAGGAAAACCCTGGGTTGTTATCACCAACAAGTAAGACAAAATTCATTGCGATTGCCAGTGGGAAAGGCGGAGTTGGAAAGTCGACTATTTCTGTTAACCTTGCCACTGCTCTTGCACGTCTTGGTAAAAAAGTTGGTCTAGTGGATGCCGATATTTATGGTTTCAGTGTCCCGGATATGATGGGAATTTCCAAGCGCCCGACAGTACGTGGTGACAGAATTATACCTGTTGAACGGCTAGGCGTAAAAGTTATGAGTATGGGCTTTTTTGTAGAAGATAATGCCCCTATCATTTGGAGAGGGCCAATGCTTGGAAAAATGCTCAACAGCTTCTTTAATGAGGTTGAGTGGGGAGAGTTGGACTATTTATTGCTCGACCTTCCTCCGGGAACTGGTGACGTGGCTTTGGATGTTCATACAATGCTTCCGTCTTGCAAGGAGATTATCGTTACGACTCCGCATCCAACAGCAGCTTTCGTTGCAGCCCGGGCTGGTGCGATGGCAATTAAAACTGAGCACGAAGTAATTGGTGTTATTGAAAATATGTCGTATTTCGAAAGCGAATTGACAGGTGAAAAGGAGTATGTATTTGGCCATGGCGGCGGTGAAAAACTTGCCGAAGAGCTGCGTACCCAGGTATTAGGGCAACTTCCTTTGCAACAGCCAGATTGGAACGATGATGATTTCTCTCCTTCCATTTATGCTGAGGATCACAAATTAGGGAAAATTTACATGGGAATTGCAAACAAGGTAATCGATATCCTCCAGGATTAAAATCCATACAGGCTGAACCAGCATTGGTTCAGCCTTTTTCGGGCGAATTTTGTCTAAAAAATCTCGTGAAGAACCACCTGCTATTTGCCCTGGCTTCCTTTTTCCGGCATGGCTGCAGCTGCTTTTAACAGGATATCCGCAATTTTTTCTTTTACAGCCGGGCTATCCATCGTCTCAATGAGAGTGGTTTTGGAGAGCTGCCTCATTTCTTTGCTTTTGAACACAGCGTCAAATTCTCTTTGAACAGCTGGGTCCCTCATAATCTCCATGATCATGCCTCGATATTCCGGATCCTTTGTTAAATCCTTTATCAGTTGTTCGTGTTCATTTCTCATGCTTTTAGCATATGCTGCAGCGAATTTTGGGTCACTGAACGCGTCTTGCCAAAACTGTTTTCCTTTCTCGGATGTCATTGTTTCCTCAATAGTATCAGATACTACTTGTTGATCCAGGATAAATTGTTTTTTTATGCCGTCTTCAGACATAACCTCCTGGATGGCTTTCTTTCCATCATCTGTCTTTAATATATCGACAACCATTCTTTTCGTTGCATTATAGTCTGCATTTTCTTGCGCCTGTCCTTGTTGGGCGCATCCTGTTATTAAAAGACACAAAATAGAGAACACAAATAATATAGATCTGGATCTCATTATATGAGCCCCTTTCATGAATATCATAATTCTAATATGACTATATGTGTTATTATTATTCGGTTTCAGAAGATGTAGATTTTTCAAGGGTGCATTGGTACAATCAAAGGTGTAAAAAGAACGCTATGGGGGAAAATCATGAATAGCCGTAATATAGTTCGATTATTTCTATCAACGTTGGCAGTCGGTGGGATTACTGCGGGTATTGTCGGATTTGCCGCCCGTTGGGATGAGTTCGCTCATTTATTTACCTCTTTTGATATTGGAGAAATTGTGTCCACCTTTATATGGATGTTTGGGGTAGGGCTGATTTTTAGCGTCATCAGCCAGGCTGGTTTTTTCGCATATTTAACGATTCACCGTTTTGGCCTTGGAATCTTTCATGGCCCTTCTTTATGGAATGCGGTTCAGCTTGTGGTGATTGTTTTTGTACTGTTTGACCTTGTATATCTCCGTTTTATATCATTCGGCACTGGTCAAGGACTGGGCTCATACCTTGCGCTTGCTATATTTTTATTGGTAATAGGGTTAATTACGGCCTTTTTTAAGACAAAACAAACAAATAAACAGGCTTTTATTCCGGCTTTATTTTTTATGGTAGTGGTGACCACGGTGGAATGGGTTCCTGTCTTGCGCGTTAATAATGAAAGCTGGATGTTGTTTATGTTATTTCCTCTGCTCGCATGCAATGCATACCAGCTGCTGATACTTAATAAATTGATTTCAAAATCACAACAGGAGTTGGAAAGCAAAAAGGCGAAGAAAAAACAAACCAGTTTGAATAGACATAAACAAATGACATAAATAAAAAATGGGACCCTGACTGGATATGGCGGGGTCCCATTTTGTTTGATGAAGTTATTTAATTTCTTTGCTTTTAGTCCTGGAATTTGAAATCATTTCTGAAACGGACATAAACTCTAGATTTTTTGAGCGGAGTTCTGAAAGCATCTGTGGCAGGGCTTTTTGTGTCTGTTTCGCCGAATCGGAGGCATGCAATAAAATAATATCCCCTTTGTCGGCTTGGTTCACATTTTCGATAATTTTATCGATACCTGGATTTGTCCAATCTTTTGAATCTACACTCCAGTGGACCACTGTATAACCGAAACGTTCACTGATTTTAAGAAGCCTCTTGTCAAAATGTCCAGTTGGTGCACGTAAAAGCTCAATGTTTTTGACATTTAATTTTTTAAACACGGTCCGTGCCTTTGATATATCTTTTGAAATTTCATCGTCTTTCATATTCGTATAGTCTTTATAAGCATACCCAAGTAATCCGATTTCATAGCCTTCCTTAACAATGTCGGATACAATGTCAGGGTGTCTTTCTGCCCATGCTCCCGACAGAAAGAATGTTGCTGACTTAACTTTTTCCTGCTTCAAGGTTTCCAATATAGGCCTTGCGCGCTCATCACCCCATCCAATATTAAAGGTAAGAGCAATATGGTTTTCCCCCTTATACACAGCCTTTGGTCCGTCCGGTGTTGAAAATACGGGAGCATGCAAAATATTTTGAACAAAAAGGAACCAAGCGGTGAATAATGCTGTGAATATGATAAGACCATACTGTTTGATTTTGCGTGCACTTAATATCATGTAAAAATTCATTTCTTAATCACCTCGTCCACAACTCTTATCTCCATATCTATGGAGAAACGGAAACCTTTATGCGCAAAATTAATAAGGTCATAAATTAAAACGGTTCTTATTGGACACCATAAATGAAAAATAATTAAAGGTGGAAAAAAGATGCTCGGGTTTGTAATTACTGATAAAGAAAAGCAAGAAATAGAATACATCGTAAAAAGGGAGCTGGATGAAATTCTATTCGACCTGAATGATGAGCGCATAGATCACATTGTTAAAAGAGCAATGGAGGAAAGATATAAGATTCTTTTCAATTTGTTTAAGAGAGTAGCGTCAGCGAAGGATTGCATGATCTATATGAGACCGAAATGCCACTTAAATAAACGTGACCAGATATAACACCCATAAACAATGTAAAATGTAAATAATCTGTCGAAAAACTATTGACGATCATTCTAATCGCTGTTATATTAATAAAGTTGCTGTGAACAAGATAGATTTTGAAAAACTAGTAAAATCTTCTTCAATATTATTCTTGACAGAGCGGTGAATATTTGTTATTATAACGAAGTCGCTTCTGAGAAAAGCAGAAACAACGAAATTGCTCTTTGAAAACTGAACAAAACAAAGCGCCAACGTTTTTTTAATAGTGAGCAAACACTTTAAAAGCAAATGAGCTATGCAAACATTTCTTCGGAGAGTTTGATCCTGGCTCAGGACGAACGCTGGCGGCGTGCC
>NZ_PGUW01000023.1 GCF_002863565.1 Bacillus sp. V5-8f | reverse complement strand
TATCATCGCGGGGTGGAGCAGTCTGGTAGCTCGTCGGGCTCATAACCCGAAGGTCGCAGGTTCAAATCCTGTCCCCGCAATCATCAAAAAGCGAAACCAAGTTTCGCTTTTTTTTATGCCTAAAAATTCGTTAATTGCGAGTATTTGTTTCTTTACATAAAAAAAGGTACACTAGCTATAAGCCAAAAATTCTTAGGGAAGTATCCTAGGATTTTTTTTAAATTGGTTTTTGTAAGGTATGTTAATCGAATATTAGATAAAGGTGAAGATGGTATGCAGCAGTTCGAATTCGTTTCGAATAACGAGGAAGACACGTTCAGATTTGCAAAAAATCTGGCTGGTAAGCTCCGTGCGGGAGATGTAATCGCTTTAGAAGGGGATTTAGGTGCTGGCAAAACGGCATTTACTAAAGGAATCGCCTGCGGACTTGGAGTAACAAGAAATGTTAATAGCCCTACGTTTACAATTATAAAAGAATATCAGGGGGATCTTCCTTTATACCACATGGATGTATACCGTGTGAGCGATACAGAGGAAGAGTTGGGCTTTGAGGAGTATTTTGAAGATGATGGGGTAACTGTCATTGAATGGGCCCATTTGATAAAAGACCAGCTTCCCGAAGACCTGTTGACCATTCATATTTTCCGTCTTGGTGATTCAAGCAGGCGCCTGGTACTTAAACCTTGCGGAGACAGATATGTTAGCTTATGTAAGGAGATTGTTTCATGACAGTATTAGCAATTGATACATCGAATTTTGCTTTAGGGATTGCTCTGGCCAGAGAGAACCAAGTTATTGGCGAATATATTACAAACATCAAGAAAAACCACTCGTTAAGGGTCATGCCTGCGATTGAAGCATTGTTAAAGGATTGCGAAATACAAACAAGTGATCTTGAAAAAATTGTGGTTGCCAAAGGGCCGGGGTCTTATACCGGAGTCCGGATTGGCGTTACCATTGCCAAGACGTTGGCCTGGACGCTTAACATACCTTTAGTGGGTGTATCAAGCTTGGAGATTCTTGCGGCAAATGGCCGTTATTTCAATGGAATTCTCTCTCCCTTATTTGACGCGCGGAGAGGCCAGATATATACGGGATTATATCGTTATAACGATAATCGCCTTGAAGCATTAAGAGAAGATACTAATATTTTAGCGACCGATTGGGCAGGTGAAATGCAGCAATATAATGAACCTGTTTTATTTATCGGAAATGACACGCCAATTCATAAAGAAGCCCTTGAAAGTATTTTAGGCGATACTGCTTTTTTTACACCGTCTGCTTTATATAACCCTAGACCGGGTGAACTTGCATTGTTAGGGATCGAGAAGGAAGGGGAAGATATCCATTCATTCGTACCAAACTATGTGCGGCTGGCAGAGGCAGAGGCAAAATGGTTAGGGCAGCAACGGGATTGATTGCATATCTTACATCAAAATATATAAAAAGGAAGAGACCGATTTCAATGAGTAAAACGATGACATTTCGGTTTATGAGAGAAGAGGACATCGATCAGATAATGATTGTAGAAAAGCAATCATTTACTTTGCCTTGGAGCAAGGAAGCTTTTTATAATGAGCTTTATCATAATCAGTTTGCCAGGTATATTGTGTTAGAAGATGACGGTAGGATTGCAGGGTATTGTGGGGCATGGATTGTAATGGATGAATCCCACATCACAAATATTGCCGTCCTGCCGGAATATAGAGGAAGAAAATTGGGTGAAGCCTTGCTGTTGAAGATGATAGAGCTATCCAAAAGCATGGGTGTTACGAGAATTACACTCGAGGTTCGGGTCAGCAATCTTGTGGCTCAATCACTTTATAAGAAACTTGGTTTTCAAAAAGGCGGAATCCGTAAAAATTATTACACGGATAATCAAGAAGATGCTTATGTAATGTGGGTGAATATATAGTGAAAAAAGATCAGATCATTTTAGGAATTGAAACTAGCTGTGATGAGACGGCGGCAGCAGTCATTAAAAACGGGAAAGAGATCTTGAGTAATGTAGTAGCTTCTCAGATCGAAAGCCATAAGCGTTTTGGCGGCGTGGTGCCTGAAATAGCTTCAAGACATCATGTGGAGCAGATGACAATTGTCTTGGAGGAAGCTCTGAATCAGGCAGGTATCACATACAGCGATATTGATGCGATTGCCGTTACCGAAGGCCCTGGCCTGGTCGGGGCCCTTTTAATTGGGGTAAATGCAGCAAAGGCCATTGCCTTCGCTCATAACATACCGCTGGTTGGTGTTCATCATATAGCAGGGCATATTTATGCAAATAGGCTTGTGACTGAACTGACATTCCCCGCTTTATCTCTTGTGGTATCAGGAGGGCATACTGAATTGGTACTCCTTAGGGAGCATGGAGACTTTGCCGTAATCGGTGAAACAAGGGATGATGCGGCAGGAGAGGCATATGATAAGGTAGCACGCACATTAAATCTTCCATACCCAGGTGGACCGCACATCGACCGGCTTGCCCACGAAGGGAATCCTAGCTTGAAGCTTCCTCGTGCGTGGCTTGAAGGCTCATATGATTTTAGCTTTAGTGGGTTGAAATCGGCTGTTATCAATACACTGCACAACGCTAATCAGCGAGGTGAGACAATTAAGCCTGCAGATCTTGCGGCAAGCTTCCAGGAAAGCGTGATTGAAGTGCTTGTGACTAAAACGCTGCAGGCTGCAAAAGCATATGAAGTGAAGCAAGTCTTGTTAGCGGGCGGGGTTGCAGCTAACAAAGGCCTGCGTGCGGCACTTACCGATGCTTTTGCGTCCTTTCCTGAAATTGAATTAGTTATTCCGCCTCTGTATTTATGTACGGATAATGCTGCAATGATTGCTGCTGCAGGAAGTGTCCTCTATGAAAAAGGAAAAAGATCAAACCTTGCTTTAAATGGAAATCCCGGTCTTGATATTGAACAACCAATGTTTTAAGTCTGTTCAGCGGAACAGGCTTTTTATTTTTAGTTTACCTTCCTGATTACATACCCTATGTGGATAAATAGATTGAAAAACAGAACTACCTGTGAATAAAGGGGTGTTTTTGTGGATAAGTAGGATAAAAAATGTGGATAATGTGGAAAAGTCATTATATTACTGTGGAATAAGTGTTCATATTGGTAATAATCTAGTTGATAACCTGTTGATAACTATATAATAAAACGGAGCGATAAGGCTCCGTTTTATTTTCAAACCATTTCCTCAAGTTCGGCCCATTCTTCCATTAACAGATCAAGTGTGGTTTGAGCTTTATCCAATTTTTCCTGTATTTCTTGGACTTTTTCGTGATCCTGAAAAACTTCGGGACGACAAAGTTCATCATTATATTCTTTGATTTCACTCTCCAGTTTTTCCATCCCTAGCTCGACTTCCTCTAACCTCCGTTTACGCTGTCGTTCCAGTTTTTTTGCTTCTTTATCTATTTTATAATTTGTTTTCTCATCAGCTTTTGTTATTTTGACAATATTTCCAGACTGTTCAAGCTCCTTGATTTCAGCCTGTTCCTGCTTTTTTTGAATGTAATAGTCATAATCTCCAAGGAATTCCTCATTGCCATTGTTTGAAAGCTCCATTACTTTTGTGGCAATCCGGTTGATGAAATACCGGTCATGGGAAACAAAGAGAATTGTTCCCGGATAGTCGATAAGTGCATTTTCGAGAACCATTTTGCTGTCAAGATCCAAATGGTTTGTTGGCTCGTCCATTATTAACAGGTTGCCTTTTTCCATCATGATTTTGGCGAGCGCAAGACGTGCCTTTTCTCCACCGCTTAAAGTAGAAACGGTCTTTAGGACATCATCGCCTGAAAACAGGAAATTACCAAGTATGGTACGGATCTCTTTTTCCGGTCTTAGCGGATGTTCGTCCCACAATTCATTAAGTACCCGCTTGTTTGATACTAGTTCAGCCTGTTCCTGATCGTAATAGCTTACTTGGACATTTGTCCCGAAACGAAATGCCCCTGCTATAGCAGGAAGCCTTCCAATAAGTGTTTTAAGCAGTGTCGATTTTCCGACACCGTTTGGACCGACCAGGGCAATGCTTTCACCTTTTGTTATTCTCATTGAAATATTTTCCGAAACTGTGTCCTTCTCATAGCCGATGGCCAAGTGATCAATGTTAAGTACTTCATTTCCGCTTTGTCGTTCGATTTCAAATGAGAAGCTGGCGGATTTTTCATCTCCCTGGGGCTTGTCCAGGACTTCCATTTTTTCCAATTGCTTTCGACGGCTCTGTGCCCGTTTTGTCGTAGAAGCCCTCGTAATATTTTTCTGGACAAAATCTCGTAGTTTTTCAATTTCTTCTTGTTGTTTTTCAAATTGTTTCAGGTCCCGTTCATAATCTTCCGCTTTTTTCACCAAGTAACTACTAAAGTTCCCATGGTATTTCCTGATGGCATTTCGTGAGATTTCATACACCTGATTCACTACTTTATCTAAAAAATAGCGGTCATGTGATACAATCAGCACAGCACCTTGATACCCTTGAAGATATTGTTCAAGCCAGGACAAGGTTTCAATGTCTAAATGGTTGGTCGGTTCATCAAGTATCAGGATATCAGGTTTCTTTAGCAGAAGTTTGCCAAGGGCAAGTCTCGTTTTTTGGCCGCCGCTTAAACTTGAAATTGGGGTTGAGACATCATAGTCAGCAAATTGAAGGCCGTGAAGGACAGAGCGGATATCTGCCTCGTATTGGTAGCCTCCTTCATCTTTGTAGGAAAACTGGAGCTCATCGTACTCCTTCAGTACCTTTTGATAGGAAGCTTCGTTTTGGAATATTTCAGGAACTGCCATCTTTTCCTCTAGTCTTCTAAGTTCTTTTTCCTTTCGCAGAAGACCGGAAAAAACCGTCAACATCTCATCCCAAATCGATAGATTAGATTCGAGTCCTGTATCCTGCGCAAGGTAGCCAATTGTCACACCCTTTGGGCGGATCAATTCACCATTGTCAAACGACATTTGACCGGCGATGATTTTGAGAAGGGTAGACTTCCCAGCGCCATTGCGGCCAACTAATGCAATTCTATCTCTATTTTGAACTTCAAGCTTAATATTGGATAAAATAAGCTCAGCACCATAATATTTGGATAATTGATTGATTTGTAATAAAATCATAGTTTTCACCTCTAATGCAATATTATTAGTGTAACTCATACGGGCATATATCGCCAACAGGGCGTTTATGTGAAAAAGTCAACAAACCTGAACACAAAAAACGGAAAATAGTGTATTATCAATTTGAGAGGTGTTTATTTTGGCTGAATTTACTCATTTTAACGAGCAGGGCAGAGCAAAGATGGTCGATGTAAGTGAAAAGCCAGAGACCGTACGCACTGCCACCGCGCAATCAAGTATATTATTGAATGATGAAATTTACGAAAGTATTGCTGCCAATACCATGAAAAAAGGTGATGTCCTTGCCGTGGCACAGGTTGCGGGCATTATGGCAAGCAAAAGTACTTCCACCATAATCCCAATGTGCCATCCCATTCCACTTTCAGGGGTTAATATCTCCTTCCAATGGGGAAAAGAGGAAAGCGGCCACCGGTTAATCATTACCGTGACAGCGAAGACAAAAGGGAGTACAGGTGTAGAAATGGAAGCGCTAACAGCAGCGTCTGTAACCGCGCTCACTGTATACGACATGTGCAAGGCTGTTGATAAGGGAATGGTCATTGGCCCAACTTATTTAGTAGAGAAAACAGGCGGAGTGTCAAGCCCCGACTATAAGAGGCAGATCAATAAAATAGAATGACGGTCCCTCTGAGGACAGACGGAAGAAAGCGGGGGAACACAATGAACCAAGAAACAATTAGGATTCCGCAAGCCACGGCAAAGAGGCTGCCATTATACTATCGTTTTTTGAAAAATCTCCATTCATCAGGTAAACAAAGAGTTTCTTCCGCGGAGCTTAGTGAAGCAGTAAAAGTTGACTCTGCTACAATCAGGCGGGATTTCTCCTATTTTGGAGCCCTCGGGAAAAAAGGGTACGGCTACAATGTAAATTATCTATTGTCCTTTTTCAGGAAAACGCTGGACCAGGATGAGTTGACAGAAGTAGCTTTGATTGGCGTTGGGAATCTCGGAACCGCATTTTTAAATTATAATTTTTTAAAAAACAATAATACGAAAATTGAAATGGCTTTTGATGTTGACGAAAATAAAGTGGGTACAAAAATTGGTGATGTGCCTGTATACCACATGGATGAGATTGAACTAAGGCTACAGGAACAAAATGTAGCCGTTGCTATATTGACTGTACCGGCACAGGTAGCGCAGCAGATTACGGACAGATTAGTTGAGTCAAATATTAAAGGGATCCTGAATTTTACGCCAGCCAGGTTAAATGTGCCTTCCTCCATCAGGATCCACCATATTGACCTTGCTGTTGAGCTTCAATCATTGGTATATTTTTTAAAACATTACCCAGTATCGCAGGAAGAGGAGACTGTTTCTACCGAAAACTAAAGAAAACGCTGCCTTCCTTAGGCAGCGTTTTTGTTTACTTCTTGTTCTTTTGAATGGATTTTACTTTAAAATGAAGCATGATCATGCGAATCCCTGAGCCAAAATCGAGCGTGGCGAGAAGTATGAAGATATAGGAGAAAAATCCCCAGCCGTGTTCAGAAACATTTTGAATGGCAAAGATGGTAAATAGAACACCTAAACCAAAATAGAGTAATCCTGATGTTAATGGTGAGCGTCTCATAGTAAACCTCCGATGAAGGCCATTGCATTTTCCATTTCCCTTAGCATCTTATCGATATCTTCCCGATAAACCGACTGAAAGATAACAACCAAAGTGTTCATGGCCACATGGGCAAAAATGGGGACTAGGATCCGTTTTGTCTTGACATATAAAAAAGCAAAGGTAAATCCCATTGCAGAATACAAGAGGATATGGACCAGTTCGAAATGCGCGAGGCCAAAAATGACTGAGCTTATGAAAGCCGATATAAAGAAATTAAATCGTTTATATAAGGACCCAAATATTATTTTTCTGAAAATAATTTCCTCAAGAATTGGCCCCATGACAGAACTCACAAAAATGACTAACGGAACCTGTTCAATGAGTGAAAGGATTTGCTGGGTATTTTCAGATCCGGGTTTAATGCCAAGCATTTGTTCAATCGCACCTGCAATTGACTGGGAAAAAAGGGCAAGAAACACACCAGCAACCGCCCAGCCGACAGAAGCGGGAATAGAAGCCTGGCTCCTCGTGGCATTTTCCCCGATATCTTTCCGCATGAAATATAAAACAAACAGGAGGGCTGCTGAAAAACTGATGACAATCCAATAAGCCCCTGACTTTATGGCAACCTCGTCAGCAGGGTATCCAAGGTTCAATCCGATCATAGATAAGACGGGCACCCCGACAATGCTTGATAATTGCATCGCAATATAGGTGATGATGACAAACCAATACTCTCTCTTCAACTAATATTTCTCCTTTAGTGTCTGGTGGTTGCGCCTACGTTATTTATTTTATACGAAATCCATATGTTCATGATGGATGCTGGATCATTAAATTTTAGAAAAACATGGTTGCCAATATAAAATTTTGGTGATAATAAATAGGTCCTAACCTAAAGAGTATCAAATTTTGATTCATAACTCCAATGTAAGCATCGCATCGATATCGAGATTTCATTCTTTTTGTCAATTAGGAAATTAATGAGATTTTTTTTCTTTTCCTGCTTGCAAAAAAGGCATGATTTATTTAATATAATAATTGATGTTAGCACTCAAGGTTGTAGAGTGCTAACAAAATTGTAGAACAAATTTTCAAAGAAATCCGAGGAGGTTGTTTCACTTGTTAAAACCATTAGGTGATCGCGTGGTAATTGAACTGGTTGAATCAGAAGAAAAGACAGCTAGCGGTATCGTATTGCCAGATACTGCAAAAGAAAAGCCGCAAGAAGGTAAAGTAGTAGCTGTTGGAACAGGCCGTGTGCTTGAAAACGGCGAACGTGTTGCTCTTGAGGTTTCACAAGGCGATAAAATCATCTTCTCAAAATATGCAGGCACTGAAGTGAAATATGAAGGAACAGAATACTTAATTTTACGTGAAAGCGACATCTTAGCAGTTATCGGATAATCGCAAAACATACTTAACTGATTCTAAAAAATCCTGGGAGGTATTCATAAATGGCTAAAGATATTAAATTTAGTGAAGACGCTCGCCGTTCCATGCTTCGCGGTGTGGACGCACTTGCGAATGCAGTAAAAGTAACTCTTGGACCAAAAGGACGCAACGTGGTTCTTGAAAAGAAATTCGGGTCTCCGCTTATTACAAATGACGGTGTAACAATCGCAAAAGAGATCGAATTAGAAGACGCTTTCGAAAACATGGGAGCAAAGCTAGTAGCTGAAGTAGCAAGCAAGACAAATGATGTTGCCGGTGACGGTACAACTACAGCTACAGTTCTTGCCCAAGCAATGATCCGCGAAGGACTTAAGAACGTAACAGCAGGCGCTAACCCAATGGGAATTCGTAAAGGGATCGAGAAAGCGGTAAAAGCTGCTATCGAAGAACTAAAAGCAATTTCCAAGCCAATCGAAGGCAAAGCTTCTATTGCGCAGGTTGCAGCTATTTCTTCAGCTGATGAAGAAGTGGGCCAATTAATCGCTGAAGCTATGGAGCGCGTTGGAAACGACGGTGTTATCACAATCGAAGAATCAAAAGGCTTCACTACTGAGCTTGATGTAGTAGAAGGTATGCAATTCGACCGCGGATATGCATCTCCATACATGGTGACAGATTCAGATAAAATGGAAGCTGTCTTAGAAAACCCATATATTTTGATCACTGACAAGAAAATTTCAAGCATCCAGGAAATCCTTCCTGTTCTGGAACAAGTCGTTCAACAGGGCAAGCCACTATTGTTGATTGCTGAAGATGTTGAAGGTGAAGCGTTGGCAACTCTTGTTGTTAACAAGCTTCGTGGTACATTTAACGCAGTAGCTGTAAAAGCTCCTGGTTTTGGTGACCGCCGTAAAGCTATGCTGGAAGACATCGCTGCACTAACAGGCGGTGAAGTAATCACTGAAGAAGTAGGTCTTGACCTTAAATCTGCTACTGTAGAATCTTTAGGACGCGCTTCAAAAGTTGTTGTATCTAAAGAAAACACTACAATCGTAGAAGGCGCTGGCGAAACTGCGGCAATCCAGGCTCGTGTCAACCAAATCCGCGTTCAATTGGAAGAAACTACTTCTGAATTCGATCGTGAAAAATTACAAGAGCGTCTTGCTAAGTTAGCTGGCGGTGTTGCGGTCATCAAAGTTGGTGCTGCTACTGAAACAGAATTGAAAGAACGCAAGCTTCGCATTGAGGATGCTTTAAACTCTACACGTGCAGCTGTTGAAGAAGGAATCGTTGCGGGTGGTGGTACTGCCCTTCTTAACGTGTACAACAAAGTTTCTGAGCTTCAAGCAGAAGGCGACGAAGCAACAGGTGTAAACATCGTATTGCGTGCCATCGAAGAGCCTGTACGCCAAATCGCTCACAACGCTGGCCTTGAAGGTTCTGTAATCGTAGAACGCTTAAAGCGCGAAGCAGTTGGCACTGGCTTCAACGCAGCTACTGGCGAATGGGTAAACATGATCGAAGCTGGTATCGTGGACCCAACAAAAGTAACTCGTTCCGCTCTACAAAACGCTGGATCTGTAGCGGCTATGTTCTTAACTACAGAAGCAGTTGTGGCTGATAAACCAGAAGAAAACGCTGGTGCTGGAATGCCTGACATGGGCGGCATGGGCGGTATGGGCGGCATGATGTGATGACCACTCAGACCCTTGATATATAAGGGTTCATGTGTAATTTGCTAACAAAATGCTAACATTAGGTAAATAAAAGAGGCTTCTCGTTATTTGAAAAAAATAATTGAGAAGCCTTTTTCATTTTTTACTGATGATAGAGCTGATGCATATTAATAATAATCCCTTAATGATCTACAATCTACTCCATGATTATTTCTTATTGCTACTTCTGGTTAAAAATTAAATCGGTAATGGCTAATCTACTTACCACTTCTGCTTAGTCGGTCTTTGATTGCAGCCATTGATATGTACCTCATTTGTTGATTTTCAATAAGATCACTTTCCCTAAATGGAAAAGACTTGGAGTACTCTTTTATTACGTAGTAGACTCATACTATGAAAGTAAATTAAAGGGTTGTGCCATGATGAATTGAATTTCGATGTGGCTTTTTTTGTTCTTTCGTAGGTGAATTCACAATACAAAACACAAGCCTACAATAAAATTTATCCCATACTTGTGAATGGTATGTTCAAGTGCAAAAACACACATGAAAATTATCCAAATGTTGTCATAATAATAGAAAATGTATACGAATTTTTTAACGCAATTCGTACGCGAAAAGCAGTGTTTTTACTGTTTTGTACCCCAGAATTGAACTACTTACTTTTTCCTTTATGAGCTTTTTTGAACAAGTTTGTACAAGTGTTGATAGGATTTGGATTCTTCTAGCATACCGAGTTCACGATATACTTTTATTAACCACTTGATGGGTTTAGAGCTGGAAGGATTCATCTCGATGTCCCATAGAAAGCAGTCGACGGCTTGAGGCAGTTGGTCTAGCTGGTAATATAATTGTCCCAAATAGAACTGTTGGTCAGGCTCTTCTTGGATGTGATACATGGTTTTAATGGTGTGAAAAGAGGCTAAGGATAGATGGAGAAGAGGCTTTAGCCAGTTATATACATAGTTAATATTGTTTTTTTCAAAGAGTTTTGGAATAAGGATTAGCATCAGCTGTTCTAATTGCTCCTTGTCTGTATGAACTAAATTATTAGTGTTAATGAGTTCAAACGGGATGGAATAAGATGGACCTAGTTGATGGAGGGCTTTTAGGAATAAATCCATTTGAGCCTTTGATAACGGCTCTTTATGTTGTGCGAGTACTGTGAAAATTCCCTGGTATTGCTTTGATATCCATAAAATGGAAAGGTATTGTACTTGCACGATTGCTTTGTTTTCTGTTGAGATGGTTTCCTTGTAAAGGCTTTGTAGGATCGAGAGGGATTCTTGTTCTGAATAATAGGTAGATAATAATTCAATAAATTCATGAAAAAGCTCACTGAACTGCTGTGTTTCTTTCGTTAATCTATCGAAATATAAGGCGAGACATTCCTGTTCTCTTGATTCTGAACGTAATTTTTTCTGAAGTAGATGAAAAAAAGGAGCACTTTCTTTATTTGAATACAACTCGTTTTCGGCATAAATGGAGTCATATTTAAGCAAAGTTACTGGATCAGATTGATAATGGAGTGAGTATTTATGATAGTCAAGATGACTAATTAAAGAACGAGCCCATTCATTAGTAGGATATTTTTCTACTACTAGTCGGAGAATGCTATAGGCATTAAGAAAATCTCCATCTCTACGGAATTGTAAACAAATATCCTTCACAATGGAAATGAGTTTTTCTTTTTTTATATAACAATCAAAAGCGGTTAAAATGTATGCTGCTTCAACTTTAGGGTAGGTTTTATTTATTTTTTTCCAGGTTACGTTTAATGTTGGGGATTGTTGCAAGGGATGCTTGGATGTAAAGCAATCAAGAAGAGGATGAGGAGAAGGAATGTATACACCTTGTGTTAATATTTTAGCAAGTGTTGAGTTTCGTTTTATTTTTGTTGTCTTTTTTTCGGTAAGAAATTGATTTTTGTAATAAAATGCATAATAACATCCGTCATTCTTGTAAGCCTCTATCACTTGAAATCCTTGGAAAAAGTAGAGACCCTCAATGGTGAATGTGATATTTGGGTTAGTATCTTCAATAGACATAACACGTTCGTTTTTCAATTTCATCATCCCTTCACGATTCTTATTCTAATTGTACCACTAATTAACTCGAATCAAAAATGAGTAAATTGAGTAGGCATGTCCCGTGTGTATATAAGAAGTATATGCAAGCCTAATTCGTCGATAAAAAAGGTGGATTAGTCTTTTGCATTTAAAACCATTGCCAATTACTATAGTGAACCCGTTAATAACAAATGGTAGAAAATTAGAGTGTGACTGCTGGTATAAAACGCGGCAGATTCGGTACCATATCTGCATTCAGAATAGTAAATTGCTAACATTTTGCTAACGCAATCCAATGAAAAACGGTAAATTCCCGTTAAAGATGTAACAGTAAGATTTTAGGAAAACCTTTATATTCCGCACTTTACGCATACAGAGTGAAAGATATTACACACTCTCACCTTAGGGGAGGCATGATGTAATTTAACCACTTATCTTTGAGAAATGGTTAAGTACATTTTCGACCTAAACGAGACTGATCACAAGAATTTATTCTAAGAAAAGACTACTTCCTGAAAACAAGGAGGAAGTCTTTTCTGATTTTAAAAGTGCTTTTGAAGATTTCTTGGATATTTGCTTGATCATATATTCCGTTATGTATAACATGAAAAAACAACACAAATATTAATTTAGAAAGCTGGATTAGGAAAGTTTACCCTGCTTGACAATATACCCATATGGGTATATGATTACTCTATCATAAGATTTGGTGGTGGATATGTTAATTTCAGTATTTTTTTTGACTGTCGCCATTCTAGGTACCAGCATCTATAACCGCTATGTCCCTGTTCAGAATGTCCGTTGTAATGACACCGGTTTTCATGAACCTGACACAACGATTTTGGATATAAGGGATTATAATAACAAAGCCAATGATATAAAGCGCGAATCCTTAAATATACCTTATGCCTATCTACGGCGTTTTAATAGTGAGATTACACCGGGTAAGATACATGTAATAGCTTCTAATAGATTAGAGTTGAATTTGGGGATTCGATTTTTGAAAAGAAAAGGTTTTAATGTAACCAGTTATGAAATATCAAACGGTCCTGGTAACGAGAAAGGTGGGATAGACCATGGAGTATGATAAAAATGTGATAAATCGTTTGAAACGGATTGAAGGCCAATTAAAAGGTGTTTTAGGAATGATGGAACAAGGAAAAGACTGTAGGGATATTGTGACACAACTGTCGGCTGCGCGTAATGCGATTGACCGTACAATAGGTGTCATTGTAAGTGAGAACTTGGAACAATGTGTTCGGGAAAATGTCGAACGAGGCGAAAGCACAGATCATCTCGTAAAACAAGCTGTTGAATTGTTGATCAAAAGCAGATAAAAATAGAGGTTGACACCTCTTTTTATTTTTAATAATATATACCCATAGGGGTAATAGTATAACCATCCGAGCCTCTTTTATTTTTAATTATATAAATACCAGTAGGGGTAGGGGTAGTGGTATAAAATATATACCTCTTTTTATTTTTAGTTTTTAAAATACCCATGGGGGTACAGGTGCAAAGGGATTTAGAAGAGAAATAACAATGGAATCCGATAAAGTATTAGATGCAAAGGGTTTGGCCTATCTTATGCCATCATAAAAACAAAAAAAGCGATCAATGAATTGCAATTAGGTCAGGTGTTGGAAGTTCATGCAATAGATAAAGGAGCGAAAGCAGACTTAACAGCATGGGCTAAGTCTACTGGCAACGAAATATTAAACCATGAGGAATAAATTAACGTTTTAAAGTTTTGGATCAAAAAGGGTTAATTTTTTAAAAACAGAGATAACTATAGGGGGATATAACAATGACAGAACAAAAGAAAAAAACAACGATTATTCTTTTTAGTGGCGACTATGATAAAGCAATGGCTGCTTACATCATTGCTAATGGTGCAGCAGCTTACGATCATGAAGTAACTATCTTTCATACATTTTGGGGCTTAAATGCTTTAAGAAAGGATGAGCCGTTAACTTTAAATAAAGGCTTCCTTGAAAAGATGTTTGCAAAAATGATGCCACGCGGCGCTGACAAAATGGGTTTATCAAAAATGAACTTTGCTGGAATGGGACCTAAGATGATCAAGCAGGTGATCAAGAGGCATAATGCTATGACATTGCCACAATTAATCGAGATGGCGCAAGAACAGGAAGTAAAGCTAATTGCATGTACAATGACAATGGATCTTCTAGGACTTCAGCAAGAGGAGTTATTGGATGGGATTGAATATGCTGGAGTGGCAGCTTATTTAGGGGAAGCCGAGAATGGGAATGTAAACTTATTTATCTAAATGTAAGGGAGAAGGAAGTGACAGTAAATGAAACAGATCACTGCTAAAGAAGTTGAAGAGTTAATAAATGAAGGAAAAACACTCAATATTATTGACGTACGAGAAGTTGACGAAGTGGCACAAGGGAAAATCCCCAATGCCATTCACATTCCGTTAGGGCTTCTTGAATTTAAACTTCAGGATTTGGATAAGCCAAAGGAATATATCATGGTTTGCCGATCAGGAGGAAGAAGTGGAAGGGCTACCCAGTTCCTTGAGGGACAAGGTTTTAAAGTTATTAATATGACTGGCGGAATGCTTGCTTGGGAAGGAAAAACAGAATAAAAAATTTTTGGACGATAAATACCTGTTGGGGTATATTCTGAAGGGGGATTTCTTATGGAAATTATTAAATCAAATGTTACATTAGATGCAAAAGGCTTAGCTTGCCCGATGCCGATTGTAAAAACGAAAAAGGCAATGACCCAGTTAGAGGCAGGCCAAGTATTGGAGGTTCAAGCTACTGATAAAGGTTCAAAACCTGACATCAAAGCATGGGCTGAGAGTACAGGCCATCAATATTTAGGTACTATTGAAGAGGGAGAAGTTTTAAAGCACTACCTAAGAAAGGCTTCAGGTGAAGAAACAGCGGAAACAAAGCATCCTCACATTATCAGCAATGATGATCTTCAATCAAAATTAGCGTCCAATGAGGAAATCGTCATTCTGGATGTAAGGGAAGAGGCAGAGTATGTGTTTAACCATATTCCAAACTCTATTTCTATTCCATTAGGAAAATTAGAAAGCCGGCTTAATGAGTTAAATAAAGAGGATCAAATATTTGTTGTATGCCGTACAGGCAGCCGCAGTGATTTAGCAGCGCAAAAATTAACGGCAAATGGCTTTACTAAAGTGTCCAATGTAGTACCGGGCATGAGTAAGTGGTCAGGGGATACTGTTAGCCTCAACCTTTAGTTTTATTCAAGGTGGATCATTTTGTAATCCAATCCCTCTGTATTCACAAAAAGATGGGATGTCGCGTTAACATTTTTCTTTAATTAAATTTTTTTACCAATAAATATACTGGAGGGGGTATTGTATATGACATTGAATATTATGACGGCTAAAGATGTTACACAACGAGTATTCAATAAGAAGGAATTGTTCATTTTGGATGTGCGAAATAAAGATGCTTTTAAAGATTGGAAAATCGAAGGACAAAATTTCCAGTACCTGAACATTCCCTATTTTGATTTGCTGGACGGAGTAGAAGAAATTTTGAATCAAATACCAACCGATAAAGAAATATTAGTCGTATGTGCGAAAGAAGGCTCATCGATCATGGTCGCTGAAATGTTATCGGAAGCAAACCGTGATGTTTCATACCTGAAAGGCGGAATGAAAGCATGGAGTGAATATTTAGAACCTGTTAAGGTTGGGGATCTAAAAGGTGATGGTGAAATATACCAATTTGTCCGCATTGGGAAAGGCTGTTTATCTTATATGGTTGTTTCTAATGGTGAGGCAGCAATCATTGATTCAACCCGTATGACGGAAGTCTACACAGAGTTTGCAGAAAGCATCGGGGCAAAAATCACAAATGTATTTGATACACACCTTCATGCTGATCACATTTCAGGCGGGAGAACCATTGCGGAAAAGATGAATGCCACTTATTGGCTTCCTCCGAAAGATGCAACAGAGGTAACATTCGATTACCAGCCATTAGAAGACGAAAACAGTGTAACCATTGGGAATACAACGATTAATATTGAAGCCATCTACTCACCGGGTCACACCATCGGTTCCACTTCCTTTTTAGTGGATGAAAAGTATTTGCTTTCAGGGGATATCCTGTTCATCGATTCAATTGGAAGACCGGATTTGGCAGGACTTGCTGAAGATTGGGTGGGGGACTTAAGAGAGACTCTATATAAGCGTTATAGAGAACTTTCAGAAGAACTGATTGTGCTTCCGGCTCACTTCATGATCATCGAGGAATTGAACGATGACGGCAGTGTTGCAAAGAAATTAAGAACACTATTCGCGGAAAATCATGGCTTGAACATTGCTGATGAAGCAGAGTTCAGAAGTATGGTTACCGGCAACCTGCCTCCGCAGCCAAACGCATATCAGGAAATCCGTGAAACCAATATGGGTAAGACCACACCTGATGAAGAGCAGCAACGCGAGATGGAAATCGGACCAAATCGTTGTGCGGTTCGATAAATAAAAATAACGTAAATAATTAATAAGAAATAGGAGAGATGAAAAGATGAATTCAGATAAAGTATTAGACGCAAAGGGCCTTGCTTGCCCAATGCCAATTGTTAAGACTAAGAAAGCGATCAATGAACTGCAATCTGGCCAAGTTTTAGAAGTACATGCGACAGATAAGGGGGCAAAGGCTGACTTGGCCGCATGGTCAAACTCTGGTGGGCATGAGCTATTGCAATCAACAGAAGAAAATGGCGTGTTAAAATTCTGGATTAAAAAAGGTTAAGACATAAAGGAAAGGGGAACCAAATCTGGTTCCCTTTTGGCAAGGGAGGGACCACAGATGGACATAACATTTATTATTACCATCTTTTTAATCGGATTCATAGGCTCCTATATATCAGGGATGCTTGGAATCGGCGGATCCATCATTAAATATCCGATGCTTTTGTATATTCCACCCTTATTCGGCTTAGCAGCATTTAGTGCACATGAAGTTTCGGGTATTAGTGCTGTTCAAGTTTTTTTCGCTACGATTGGTGGAGTTTGGGCCTATCGGAAAGGAGGCTATCTCAATAAGTCGCTGATTGGCTACATGGGAATCAGTATCTTAGCAGGTAGTTTCATTGGAGGATATGGTTCCAAGTTAATGTCCGAAGAGGGCATAAACATTATATATGGCGTATTGGCATTGATAGCTGCTATTATGATGTTTATTCGAAAGAAGGGAATCGATGATATTCCTCTTGACCAAGTAAGGTTTAACAAGTGGCTGGCTGCATCTTTATCACTGATTGTTGGGATCGGCAGTGGGATTGTCGGGGCGGCAGGAGCGTTTATATTGGTTCCAATTATGCTGGTTGTCTTAAAGATACCGACAAGGATGACGATTGCTTCCTCATTAGCCATAACCTTTATTTCCTCCATCGGTGCAACGGTTGGTAAAATTACAACCGGGCAAGTTGATTATTATCCTGCCCTGATCATGGTTATCGCGAGCCTAATCGCATCCCCTTTTGGTGCAATGGCGGGGAAAAAGATAAATACAAAAATTCTTCAGATTATATTAGCTGTGTTAATAACAGCAACTGCAGTTAAAATCTGGTTAGATATTTTATAATGCTTTAAAGGTCTATGTAGCATTTATAAAGAGAAAAATCTCTTTTTAATGTTACATAGACCTTTCTATTTTTTGAGGCTATTAAAATTAACAAAGTGATAGATAGGTAAACTTATATAAATTTCTATAAAAACAAAAGGACGCTAATTTATCTATCTGATATATACAAGACTTTCAAGGTGGATTTTTATCATTAATAAACAGAAGATATAGAACTAATGCGACGTTTACGACCCTTTCTTATTATAATTCCATACTTAAATATCTCTCCCCAGTATCCGGAGCGATACAAAGAACCCTTTTACCGGTCCCGAAACGTTTAGCCAGTTCAATGGCTGCATACACTGCCGCTCCTGCTGATGGGCCTACAAAAATTCCTTCCTCTCGTGCCAACTTTTTAAACATTTCAATTGCTTCTTCATCTGCTATCTGGAAAATCTCATTATAAAGTTCGGTGTTTAATATATTCGGTACAAAACCCGGACTAGTTCCTACTAATTTATGTGGACCCGGTCTACCACCGGAAAGTACTGGTGATCCTTTGGGTTCAACTACAGCGATATAAAGGTCCGGCAGCAGTTCTTTTAATTTCTCCCCTGTACCCGTAATCGTTCCCCCTGTACCAGCGGTAGCTACAAATCCATCTAAACGACCATCCATTTGGTCAAAAATTTCTAGAGCTGTAGTACCTCGGTGAACATCAGGATTTGCTTTATTTTCGAACTGTTGAGGGATAAAGCTTCCTGGAATTTCATTTTTCAGCTCTAACGCTTTTTCGATAGCACCGGGCATTTTCTTTTCGCTGGGAGTTAATACAACTTCCGCTCCATAGGCTTTTAAAATATTAATGCGCTCTTTTGTCATATTATCGGGCATGACCAAAATGGCTCTATATCCTTTAGCAGCTGCAGTCATCGCCAAGCCGATTCCTGTATTCCCGCTCGTAGGCTCAATAATGGTATCCCCTGGTTTAATTATACCTTTTTCTTCCGCTGTCTGAATCATATTATAAGCTGCTCGGTCTTTTACACTGCGGGATGGATTAAACATTTCAAGCTTTACATAAACTTCGGCAGCGCCTTCCGGAACGATCTTGTGTAGCCGGACTACAGGTGTATCTCCAATTAAATCCGTGATATTATTTACAACTCTCATTAACGACAACCCCCACAAAATAAGTAAATTCGACAATCGACATCCTTATATATTACCAAAGGGTACAGCTATATAAAAATAGCTAAGGTGATAATTAAATATTAAATGTTCATAAACGATAATCTTCCAGAGGAATATCAGAAGATTACCTTAATTCATTGAATAGTTGTTGACAAAAACCGACGTATTCATCATTATAAATAAGAAAACTAATAGACCTACTTGGATTTAAAATTGAGGTGACAGCATGTACTTGACGATAGATGGTATCGAGAAGAGTTTTATTAATGAGAGAAAAGAACAAGTCAAAGTTCTTGAAAACATTAACCTGAATGTTGAGAAGGGGAGTTTTGTATCAATTGTTGGCCCTTCAGGTTGTGGTAAATCAACACTGCTTTACCTAATAGCCGGCTTAGATAAAGCGGATCAAGGCGAGATTCGGGTTGCTGGCAATTTGGTGACAAAACCAGGCCCTGAACGGGTAGTAGTGTTTCAAGAGGCGGGTCTGTTTCCATGGCTGACCGTATTGGAAAATGTAACATACGGGCTGCTGCTAAAAAAAATGCCGAAGGAACAGGCAAACCAAAAAGCGCTGGAAGTCTTAAAAATGGTTCACCTTAGCCGGTACGTCGATTCTTACCCTCACCAGCTTTCAGGGGGAATGAAACAAAGGGTTTCTATTGCAAGAGCGTTAGTAATGGAACCTGATATTCTTTTAATGGATGAGCCATTCTCTGCACTTGATGAGCAGACAAGAATGGTCCTTCACAAAGAACTTCTCGAAATCTGGAGAAAAACAAAAGTAACGATCTTTTTTGTCACTCACAATATCAGGGAAGCGGTGCTTCTTTCCGAACAAGTTGTCGTATTTGCAACCCGGCCAGGCAAGATCAAAGAAACCATCACAGTTCCTACGATGAAGGATGGAGTGATGCCTGACGGCGTGACGTTACATACGGAACAAAAAATATTATCAATCTTGCAGGAGGAAATAGAGAAGGTACTGAAGGAGGAGATTGGTGATGACTACAGCTTTAAGACGAATCATCTTCATCGCGGCGATAGCGGCGATATGGGAAGTCACATCTAAATTATCCGGCCTTCCGGAATTTATGTTCCCAAGTCTCACCCAAGTGTTTGAAACGCTTGTGAATGGATTAATCAGCGGACAAATCACTGCAGCCATCGGTAAAAGCCTTGGCCGTATCCTGCTTGGATTTATGATTGCCATCATTGTTGGATTGATCTTGGGCTACTTTATTTGGCGTTTTAAAATTGTCGAAGATACGTTGGGATTCGTTGTTACAGCTCTTCAATCGATACCAAGTATCGTATGGTTTCCGTTAGCGATTATTTGGTTTGGGTTGAACGATATTTCCATCTTGTTCATTGTGACAATCGGGGCGACCTGGACAATGACTGTGAACGCAACAAGTGGATTTAAGAATGTTCCACAGCTGTACCAACGTGTTGCAAAGACGTATGGTTCAAGCGGTTTCCATTTTCTCCGTACTGTTATCTTACCCGCATCTGTACCGCAAATTATTTCAGGCCTTAGAATTGCGTGGGCATTTTCCTGGCGTGCGCTGATGGCCGGGGAACTTCTTGGCGGAGGGGGCGGGCTCGGACAGCTCCTTGAAATGGGACGCTCGCTTGGACAAATGGATCTGGTCATTTCAGTAATGATCATAATTGCCATTATTGGTACAATCGTAGACAATGTTGTTTTTTCGAGGTTGGAAAGAAATGTTGAAGTAAAATGGGGATTAAGAGGACGATAGAAATTTAAATTAAAGCCATAATAAGGAGAGAAAATCATGAAGAAATATATGTCTTTTCTGCTAGTATTCATATTATTAGCAGGTGTGTTGAGCGCATGTGGACAATCGGGAAACAATGAAGCTGGCGGTTCTAATGATAAGACTGTAACAATTGGTTATTTTCCAAATCTAACTCATATAGCAACAATTGTAGCTCTAGAGAAGGGTTTCTTTAAAGAATCTTTTGGCAAGGATATTACGATCAAAACGAAGACTGTGACAAATGGCGGTTTGTTTATGGAAGCTATGTCTACAAAGGCTATTGATGTTGGTACTGTAGGACCGGGACCTCTTCTTAACTTTTACGTTAAAAACAAGGAATACCGTCTGATCTCCGGAGCTGTTAACGGTGGGGCGGTTCTTGTGGCAAGAGAAGATAGCAAGATTGATAGTCTAGAAGATTTAGACGGTAAAAAAGTAGCGATTCCGGTCATTGGTAGTACCCAGGACGTGATGTTAAGAAAAGCACTTCAAGAAGTTAACTTGAAAGCGAAAACGAATGGTGGTACAGTCGATTTGTATGCCGCTGCTCCGGCGGACACAGCGTCACTTTTTGTCCAGAAGTCTGTGGACGCAGCTGCAACCCAGGAACCATGGGGGTATGTCTTAGAAAATCAGGCAAAAGGGAAACTACTGCTTGATTGGGATAAGTTCGCATGGGGGAAAGAATCAACAAATACAGTAGTAGCTGCAAGAAAAGACTTCGTGGAAAATAAGGATTTTGCAAAGGCTTATTTGACTGCTCACAAGAAGGCTGTGGAATTCATACAGAACAACCCTGAAGAAAGCCAGGAAATCGTAATTAAGCACCTTAAAGATTTAACAGGAAAAGAGTTAAATAAAGACGAAGTTAAAGCCGCTTTCTCACGTCTTACTGTAACAACCGATGTAAATGAAAAAGTTATTCAGGAAATGGCCGATATCAGCAAGGAAGCGGGTTATGTTCCGAGCAATGATATTAAAGGTATGGTGGACCTGAAATTGCTTGAGGAAGTAAAATAAAGATTTGAGTGACATGAAAAGGTTTTGGGCTTTTAAAAAGCTCAAAACCTTTTTTATGTGATAAAATTCCTGTAATGTTTAAAAGGTTAGAATATATTTTAATTAATTGTCTTTGAGTCAAGATTACTAGGAAACCCAAACTGAAAGGAATGACACTGAATGAAATCAACAATTAAATGGACAGGGAACATGGCTTTTTCCGGTATAACTCCATCCGGCCATGAAATTAAGATGGATGCTGCCCCAGAGGTAGGAGGACAAAATAGTGGGGCAAGACCGACAGAGCTATTATTATATTCTCTTGCCGGCTGTACCGGTATTGATATTGTACTTATTTTGAAGAAAATGCGCTTTGAACCAACTTTCTTTCAGATGGAAATAGAGGGCTTACGGGCTAATGAAGACCCAAAGCGGTTTACTGATTTTCATATTCATTATGCTTTGGAAGGAAACTTACCTGAAGACAAAGTTGTGCGCGCGATAAAATTATCCAAAGATAAGTATTGCTCGGTGTCTCATTCATTAAATGCAAACATTGTAGCAAGCTATTCTATAAATGGTGTTGAAAGTAGCAAAAATATTTAAGCTGGTCGATTTGTTGTTAGTGTTAGTCAAGAATTGCTTTGTACAGTAAAGAAAAGGAATTTGTAACATAGGGATTCTGTCTAAAGAAGAATGCAATAACTTCATGTGAAGGGCAAAATGGCTAGCCTAAAAATAAAGTTAGATAGACAAGCTCCAAATCGGCATTACTTACACTAGGATAGACATGGGCGATATGACTCTTGAAAATGACTCTAAAAGCCTTCATATTGAGTGAGGAGGTGCGATATGCGACACGATATACAGCCGAATGAACGAGCTTTCTCTTCCAAGGAGGTTGCAGAAGAAGTAGGAATTGCAACACCCACTGTTCGAAAGTATGGCCAAATCCTTGAGCGGAATGGCTATGAGTTTTTGAAAGATGGCGACCGGCGGATATTTGTTCAATCTGACATTAGAGCCCTTATAGCATTACGCGATACGGACAAGCCACTAGACGATACAGCTAAAGACCTTGTAGATGAACAAAAAGAAAGATTAAGAGGGTCCAAAGAAACGGATATAGCGGTAACCGATACATACGAAAATTCACCCGAAGATCCCCATCAACTAAAAGAGGCCTTAAGGTATTTAGTCAACGAACTGGCAGCCGCGCGTGAAATGAATGTTCAATTGGTAAACGATATGTCACAGCTTAAAACAAAGGTTGCCCGTCTGCAGCAAGACCACCATATTATTAGTTCGACTATTGGGAACTCAGCACAAAGAACGAATGCAAAAATTGAAAAATTAACGGAACAACAAAAAAACCATTATGAATCATTGCTGGAACAAGAACAACAAAGAAGTGAACTCTTTCAAAAAGAATTACAAAATATGCGGGATGAACAGAAAAAAGAATGGAATTTACAAAATGATTTTAATAAACGTTTAGAAGAAGCCATACAAAAACCTAAAGTTAAATGGGGAGCGCTTTTCTCGATATTCCGGAAATAAGGTTTGCTCGGTCAGGAAAACAAATGAAACATCTAGTGTATTCTTTGATATCGAAGTTTATAGCGTTACGCGATATAGACAGAACCCCAAGGCATATCTATTTATATACGTATATGATAAAAACGGATAAGCACGAACCCACTAAACAGATAGCGGTGACCAATTCGCAGGGTGAAATGTGTCAAAAACAAAATGTTTAAATGAGCTATTAATGGAGTTTACATCTGATATAAATTCCTATACTAAAAACAGATATGTTTAGCCTTAAGTCCCCAGCTCTGTTAGTTTTGTTGTTCGTATCGCTGGACGATATAATAAGGAACCATATCTAAAGATACATTGTGATCGGTCGTTTGGAAGTACATCCAAATCAAGCAGATCTTCTACTGAAGAGTGGAAGGATAAGTGAGAGACCATTGTTACCTATGGTCACACTTAGAGCTAAATAATTTCCGTCAGCTAGGTATCGAAAAATAAGCAGAAAATTCAAATGCGATTTAAAATCACCGTATTTCAATTTTCAACAATTTCCCGAGAAATACTACAAAGTATAATTAGATTTCGACAAATTTAGAAGCTTATTACTCCTGATTTGTTTTTACAGAATAAGAAATAAACATACTATACTACGTTACAAAACAAGCTTCCCGAAAGTTCGGCCAGCTTATGGGAAGCGTCCTTCAAATTCCTCAATCAATCATTTAACTCTTATTAACCCTTATTGAAATATAATGCGATATATTTATGCTGAGATACAAAAAAAGTAGAAATTTTAAAAAAAGAAATGTAAAAGTTACTTATTGATGGAACTGGATATGAGGGAGCAATATATATATCACCAATACAACCATTATTGCAAATCCATTGACATTCCTTTGCAAAAAGCCTCTTCCTAAGGGGGTGAACTGCCCCGTA
>NZ_PGUW01000022.1 GCF_002863565.1 Bacillus sp. V5-8f | reverse complement strand
CTTAGATTTCCTGGATGAACTTGCTGCTACGATTGATATAACTGATCAACCAGAGTTAAAAGAGAAAAAAGTGGATCCAACAGAGGAAATGTATTTAGAAGACATAAACTTAGATTTCCTGGATGGAGTTGATGATAAAGAAAAAAGAAGAGTTACCCGCTTTTCCAGAAATGTTACCGGAAGAACAGGGGGAAATGATTTATGACCCAAATGAAAAGCAAAAATTTGATTTCGACATTCCAGACGATTTCTGTGATGAAGATGAGGACGAGCTGAATCAAAATAAAGATTTAGATGGTACAAAGGAAGAAGCCTTAGCGAAAAACGAATTTTAAACCTTTATATAATATGAACAAGTTCTGATGAAAGCAGGTTTTCTAACATTTAAATTTCATCTACCGTACTTTATGTAATGAATTATAAATAAAATATAAGCAATTAAATTAAAAATAGACATAATATCCTCTTCTTTAATTGGCGGTTTATAATAAAGCTATTTTTACTAGATTCACAGTAATGATGTCATTGTGACGCTAAGAGGGTAGTATATGAAAGGACATATTCTTACGAAGGCGGCTACCAAAACGGACATTTACTATTCTCTAGAAATTGTACCGTCCTTGTGATGTAGTCGACATATGTAAGAAAATGAAATGCGCTCTATTAGAGAAATTCAAAGCATCTGTTTGGCAATTACTATGTAAAAAAGGTCCGCTTTTTACCCTAACGTGCAAAATTAGCGTAGCTATTTTACCAAGACGTTAGGGTTTTTTACTGCAATTAGAGGTTTTTGGAATATAAATCGTGATGCATACACATACTAGAATAAGGGTATGGTTTGAACAACCAGATACATAAGAAGCTATCCGCTCAAAGGATAGCTTTTTGCATATGTATGTTATGTATTTAAAAACCAAACGGGCGGTTACGATCAGCTTCCACTAAGCCGTTCCTGCACCAAATACAAAAATGCTCACAGTTGTTTTCAAATAAATCATATTCACCTTCACCATGTCGCCTAAACGCTCGCTGGACAATCTCCTCATTTGAAAAGAATTTTGGGCTACGCCTCTTAAATATTTCTTCACCACACGAAAAATCATCAAGACTGGCTAGAACAACACCTTCTTTGAGTAAATAATGAAGCACCTGGTTGTTTCCCACATAGATTCCATGATGAGTATATCCCAACCGCTGTGAGAATAAATGGTCTCCCTTAACAAAATCATTGGCCTTTTTCCGAGTAAGCTGCCCTAATGGGCTGTTTGCTTCTAAAACATTGTACAAGTTAACTAGGCTTTTAACCTGTTGATCTGTAGTCTGTTCAAAGGGATCTCGTCTTCTTGTATCAATAGGTGTGCTACTAATTACTTTTCCTACGTCTTTCAAAACATCAAATGGATTTTTTCCGAACATGCTCGGTCCCTCTCCTTTATTGAAAACTAAGGTTCTATCTTTACATATGTTATCAAAGATACCATAAAATCCTTAACAAAAAATTACTTTTGGATTAAAATATTCCAATTATTATAACGACAAGGATTCGTAACCGTTTGACCTCTTGGAATGAATATTATTATTAACTTTACGTACACCGACTAATTAAGCTCCGTTCTTTTTAGATGATTTAACTGCTGCAGTAACAAATACCCTTACAGTGTCTTTCTTTTTGGTAGCCATCCGCTCCAACTCCTTCATAAATAATATCGTAGCTACATCATGGACACTTTTTTGAAAATTTAATCATCTTTATTCTATTTTTTTATTTCATCATTTGAATTTATGAAAAGTCCATTAGAACGCGAATATGAGGACGTAGGAGGACCTTACGGACTTGCTATTACCAATGGATTTTCTGATAGAAAAGCGATTTATATGATGGTTATTTCCGCAATGGAGCATGTAAAAGGGAGCGGAAAGTATAACGAAATCCTATAGCAAACCCAATATACTTTAAAAAACGTGAAAAAATGTCTCATTTTAAAAGAGGACTTTTACAGTTTTTTCACATGGACTACAGCATGATCAGTATTAAAGTATCATATTACGATTATTTAAGAGGGCAAGTATTTATCGATGGTTTACAAAATGTGTACGGTGAAGATTGTCCTGACGAATTTGATTTAGGGGCATTGATCTCTTTGCTATATGATGACTTTCTTTATCACACTCAGAAAGGCGCGAGAAATCATGAACAAACCGTTCATTACTTGATGCGAGGAAAAGCGGAGTACCTTACTCCCTCGTTACCTGTCAAGGAAACAAAAAGAAAGTTGAACCAGGTATCTCCAAATACCTTTTTATTGAATGTATAGACGAAGAAGTGGAAACCGCTTCTCAAGAAAATGAGGAAGTGTATCTCGATCTTCGTATGAAGGAAAGTAAAATTAGAAGAAGTGAAGTGCTGCTATATGACCAATCAGACTATATGAGGGATATCAGAATGACCGTGGAAGAAATGCTGGCCATTATTTATTTAGAATTTATGCAACAGATCAAAAAAGAAGGAAATAATGAAAAAGTTATGAAAGCCATATTGAAAGGAATAGGATTATATAATCGTTAAGGCTCTTATACCAAACCAAGGACAGGAGCTTTTTCCATATTACTACCATTCTTTCTGATATTGTTTTGTGTGCTGATTGGTGTTGAACCTCCAATATTTACTCCGCACTTTTTCCAGTAACTCTATAGAATTATACATTTCTACTACTCACCTATATGGTTCGTAGGAGAGGAAAAAATGGAGCATTTTACGGATGCACAAACTATCCGACTTGTCGTAATACACTTGATTTGACAGATATAGATCGCAAGGATACACAAGATCATATTCAATTGTCATTGCCTTTATTTGATAAGCAAATTGGAAGGATAAACAGAATAATAAGAAAACATACTGAATTACAAGAACAGGAATTTGTAAAAGAACTGGAACCGGTAAAATCAGTTAGCATAAAACAAGTGGCTGCACCTAAGAAATTAAATATTAGTCCAGTTATTAACTCTCCATTAGGTGAAGATATACACCGCTTCATTGCTGAATTCGTTGAAAAACGTAGGTCTATCAGTGTTTTAGAAATATGTAAGGAACTTAACAGCTTCCAACACGATTTTAAGGGTAATTTCAGTACAGGGAAACCAAAAATATACCCTTATGTCACAATGGTTTAAGAGCATTTAGTAGAACAGGGAGCTTGTAAAAAAGCTATACAAACTAATATTGAGGATCGGTGGTATTCCACTATTTGAAAGTCGCTTTTGGAGCGGCTTTTTTATGGTTTAAATAAAGGATTCTTAATTTAATTTTCTTATAGTTGGTAAATCGTGAGGAATGTTAATAACAAAAGGCGGGAAGGGCATTTTATCTAATTAGAATTAAAATCCCGCAGATATAAAAATAGAACTGGCTGTCATTGGCAGCTTTTTTCTTATCGCACTAACGGGGAGGTTAGTTGAACAAAAAAAGTTAAATTCTAAGATTAATTATTGCTTTAAAAATTTATAGTCGTAAATTTTTCTATTATTTGGATTGCTGGTTTTTTTTGTGTGTGTAATAATAGATAACTGTAAAGAATGAGATAAAACAGATAAAACAAGTTACTTTTCTTCTTTTTATTACAAAGGAGTCAAGATAAAAGAATCATTACATACTATATACTAGGGAGAAAGATAATCCTATTTGGTATAAAACTGCAAGTATTTACCCCTTACTTGGTAATACAAATACGACAAAGTTGTATAGAGACTTTCACTTTAATTTAAAAAGATTGGTAATGAAAAAATTAGAGAATCACAGTTTAGAAATTTGTAGTAAAGAAATTCAAGACTTGATTAATAATATTTATGAAATTAGAAATCCAAAAATCTCTTTGATAGAAGGTCCTCAAAAACAAGATAGTGAGACTGAATGGAGCTATGATGTAACTCTTCATTTTGATGCCAAAGAGCGAAATTCAAAAATTTATAACGAATATGAACATGATTGGCATGTGTTTTCTGTTACAAAGATTTTTAGAATTCCTGAATCGTATTTCAGAGAGAAGACGAAGAATCTCATAGCAAAATTTCAAAAAACAAACACATTAATAGAAAAAGTTCTATACAAAGGAGAAGTTTATAAAGTTTTATACAAGTATAGTTCAGGGTTCTGGGATATCCAAAAAAACGATAAATCCAAAAAAAAATTTATTGATGACTCTGAAGTGATGATTATTTCTGAATAAGCATTAACGTATAAATAAAAACGGAAAAACTGACTTGTATTTAAAATTGATGCTCTAACTAGGAATATTGTCTTTTACTAATCAATTAAAATGCAGATTGTAAAGGATTGTACTTAAAGTAACGGGTGCTAAGTAGAAGAAACTTAGAAATTTTGTTGCGGTAAAAACCTTGATGTTGTTGTAGTAAATAAGGTTATATGTTGTACAAAAAGGATAGATGTAAGCAGGTATAACCCCTGTTCATCTATCCTTTCTTTTTCACCCTATATGATGTGTGATAAACCATTAAATCGTAGGTTGTCATAACTATTTTCTTGACTTTAAATAAAATCTTTATAGGAGTTCATTTTTCACATCTGATTATTGAGTCATTATCGAACCTGTTTATTCTGATTAGTGGGATACAGGTACTTTAAAAGTAGCGATTTCTTTTTCCATTAGATCTTGGGCAATTTCTTTACATGAGTCAATAGCACGCTTTCCCATAAAAGCTGTCAAAGCAAATCCAGTACCTGCTCCTATGACAGGAATGAATTTTCCAAGATTTCCTGCAGCTACTTTTGGAGCATATTTTTTTAGCAAGGGTAAATAATAGTCTTTGGCACTGACTCCAGCTTTTAGCACATTGAGGAATACATTATATTCTCTCATCTTTTCTGTTTCTTGTGCTTCTAAAAGAGCCAATCGCTTGTCAGATAGTGAAAAGTGGTTGCCGATTGCCTTGATCATTTTTATATTTGCAGGTATATCAATGAGGACGCCCGCGCCAACAGGAACAAGACTAGTTCCAGCGCTTAATGTTGAGTACCATAGCACTGTTTTTAACGCTGCTTTTTCTTTAGCTTTTAAAAAAGATTGCGAATATGCTTTTGCGTTTCTATAGAACTTCTCTTGTAATTCAGAACTGAGACGATTTGCAATAGTTTCTTGAAGTTCTGCAAGACCCTCACCAGTTCTTGAACTTACAAATAGTAAAGAATACCGAGGTCCAAATAATTTCTTGATATAAGTTTTTTCTATTTCACTTTTTAGTTCTTCTACACTCAACTCATCATCATAAATATCGTCTGATTTACTTCTAACAAAAATAACATCTTGAGCATGCAGTATTGCTAATTTAAAGAAATGAGCATCATCTTCATTTAATTTGTTTGAAAACATGCAAATTAAAATATCCATATTTTCTAAATTATGATATTCCCAATATTGTTCTACTCCATGTTCAGGAGGTAAACCGTTGTACCCTGGCAAATCCCAAAATATGATAGAATCGTTTTCTCCCCATGAAAACTTTGTAACTTCAATTCCGGGATTCACGCCAGCATCCGCAATTTTCTTTCCCGCAATTTTATTCATTAAAGTGGATTTACCTACACCAGGAGAACCTAAAAATCCGATATTTAGTACTTTATCCAAATCATTTTTTAACTTTTCATGAATGGCATCTATAGGAGAGCCGTCCACTCCCATTTCTTTTAAAATCTTTTCTAAGTCTTTATCCCACTCTTGATTTTCCATATGTTGTCACTCCTGTGAAATTTGATGTTATTCAACTTGAGTTGTAGGCCTTTAAGAATATACTACTATAAAAGGAATAAAATTAGAATCTAATGAAAATATAGGAACTTTTGCTATTATTGATTAATTTCTAGTTTTTATAAGTAAGATTTATGTTATGATAAATTCTTAAATTTTTTTCAGTTTTATCTGACCCAAGCGGGACAGATGTATTATTTAGCAAAAGCACTTCTAGAAGTGAACGAATATACCAAACTGTTTTGGTATGCATCTATTCGTCTCTTGTAGAAGCGCTTTTTTGCACTTTTAGATAACTTTTTAAGGAGCGATTTGGATGAAAAATTCTACGAAAACAATACAGAAAAAGGGGGTTGTGATATGAGTATTTTATCCTCACAATACAAAATCGGACATTTGATTCAGAAGGCTTTTTCAAGCGGAAAGGTATCACATGCGTAATTATTCGCCGGTGATGCGGGTGTTGGTTAGTGTTTAAAAATTATGTTTCAGCTTTAAGCATGATTTCGTCTATGCAATGCAGTTGCAGCAATAATGCTTTAGTTACCTTTATTGACGAATACGTTGTTGAAAGCGATAATGCTTACTACTTCGTTCGCATGGAAGTCTATCTTTTATGTCCCACGTTAATTGAAGGTCACTGTTATATCGATATGGATAATCTCATTACAGATTCCGGTGGTAATTAATAGATTCAGTTAATAAAGGGTGAGAGGTCGGCATTCACCCTTTTAAAAATGGAACAATATTGTATGTATTAACGACTTTCTTCAAGGAGTTATATATCTTATTATGATTGCAAAAACATAAAGACAAAAGATATTCTTGGTTTTTTATTATATACTGTTTGAGTTTTTTATCCTGAAAAGTATAGGGATTTGTTAACTATATAGGTTTTTCAGCAAAAAAAATTCTTCCAGAATATCTAAATTGATATCATCATCTTCTTCAATAAGAGAATTGCTGTAATACATCATATATTAATATTGGAAATCCTCAAGTTTGATTCGGATTACACCGAAACGTAATGAAATAGCTAAATTATAATCTATATCTTTATACATTTCGTAGAAACATGAATTTATATCTTTGTGGTATTCTGTTTGAACAAAATATACATGGCGATGTTGTTGGACTAGTTTGTTTTTTATCAGTTCTTTAGCTCTTTGTTGGTTCCTTAGTTTTTTGTAGAATATCAAGGTGTCTAAATAGACTGGAAGAGGTGTGAAAACGGACATTTTATGGACAGTTTCACCTTTCAACATCGTCTTTTTACTTAATACAATTAAAGCAACATAGTAGAGAGGGAGGTCTAAGCCACTGAATAAGCTAAGAGTTTTTACCTTTTACCTTAGTTTTATGTTGTTAGGAAGTTTACCGGTTTTTGCTGACAGTGAGCAACCAATCATACAACGAGCTTCATGGGGGCGAATGAGTTTGGTTTGAAGGTATTATACTGCTGAATATGTAATGTTCTACAAAGAAATATATGTTAATGAAAGTGAAATAAGAGGGGCAAGGAATTGTCTTAACTAGTAAATAGAGGGAATTTTTTCATTAATGAGCAAAAGTTAAATGAGGGGATAGCGAAATTTTATAATCATTTTTTCGTTAACATATACCTGGATATGGACCATCTTGTTAGAATAAGAAAGACGATATAACGGATGTGTTGAATGGGATTTATCTAATAAAACACACTCTTAATGAAATTGATTTGATTTAAAGTTAATAAAAGGAGAAAAATAATGAATTTGAACGAAAAGGAGCTACAAACTCTTCTGGTGCTAATCGGAAATGTTGCTACTACTAACTATTTAGATCTTCGTGATTATTTTTCGCCAGAACTTAAGGGAACTCATAAGCTAGTAGATATGTTGATTCAACATGAACAAGCAGAAAAGCAGGATATAGCGGAAATATATGAAAAATTAGTGGTAGAATATTTAAATCAGGTTCAATATGACGAGAAAACACTTCTTACTTACGAAGAAGATTTTAAGTGGCAGGGTAAAATAGCAGTAGCTATAAATCTTATAAAACTCGGAATCCCTATCCAAACCATTAAATCAGCTATGGGAGGTCTACCTGAAGAACTTATCAAAAAACTGAAAGAACTTTAGTATTAGGCCACTTTTTTTATTGTTTTTTACGTAAAATGATATAGGAAAAGAATTCTTTGACTCGTCTTAATGTTCCGTATGTATCTTATGTAGGGACTAATAGTACCTCAAAAAGGAGAGAGAAGAATGAAAGCAATAACGCATCAGACATTCGGAATTACATTTGGACTAAGTTCATTGCTGACATTAGAGCCATTGAATATACAGCCAGAAGGAGTAACGGAAACAACGGTATTCTTTAGTCTATTCTTATTCGGCAGTCTGTTGCCTGAATAGATACATATAACAGTAAGTTAGGAAGGAAAATTCCGCTAGTATCTTTTCTAATCAAAAGACTCTTCGGGCATAGAGGGATCACACATTCTTTACTATTCGTGGTACTCGTTGGAATCATCAGCGGTGCCTTATTTCAACTTGCGAAAATGTGCCATTAAGGCAAAAACATATAAGGCGATTCCCTCATTGTCAAAAATCGTTTAAGACGTACAGAAAGATTGTTATTTTGTTGGTGCTATTTCCTTTTAAATCAATAACATATATACCTACACTTTATCTGCGTCTCGGGAATTGCCACATCCTATATGGAAAAATAAAATTCATATTCTGGTTTTGACAATGACCATTGTATCATTCAGTATTCTCTCCTTATGTATAAAATTCAACAGCAGGAACATTCACTTAGGATTATTGTTCTTTTTCCATTCTTTTTCTATTTTTAGCAACTCAAAGTTTTTAACCTTATCATTGTAAGAAACTTGTCCCTTAAGCTTTTGTGAACTAAAAATCAATGACATGTGGAGTTTCTAATGCCCATTTACGGCCTTCACTAGTATTTAACCAAAAAGTGGGGAGGGTTCAAGAAGTGAAACTTTATGGTGTTTTTTTGAATGATATTACTTATGAGTTATATTTAACTATAGACAAGGAACTTAATTATTTTTACTTTTTTTGTAACGAGGATATTCTAATGAACTTACATTAAATACCGATTAAGTTTTTAATGTGGTGACTACTAATTAGTTAAGAATAGTTACTAAAGATTGAATCACTAATAGTTACCTTATGAAAAACACTGACAACCCGTACCGTTTCTGAGTTTCTTATGGTTACCAATGATTGAGAAATTATTGGTAACCAAGGTGATTTCAAGAAAGAAAATTAATATAAATGTTATAAATATAATGGCATAATCTTAAATAATTAAAGTATAAAAAGTAACTTGTAATTTAGTACTACGACAAATTGGTTAAAATGTAGTTACTAAAGATTGAATCATTAATAGTTACCTTGTGCAAAACACTGACAACCACGCCATTTCTGAGTTCCTTATGGTTACCAATGATTGAGAAAGTTTTGGTAACCAAAGTGATTCAAGAAAGAAGATTAATATAAATGTTATAAATATAATGGCATAATCTTAAATAATTAAAGTATAAAAAGTAACTTGTAATTTAGTACTACGACTAATTTAAAGAAAATATCAATGGTCCTAAAACTTGGAGTGGAAAGGGATTGAGGTAAAAAGCGTAACGATTCTCTTAAAACACCGCTCCAAGCAAGCCTTGGGTAGACATAGTGCCACGCCGTAGCCGAACGATTTTTACTTTTATAAGTGAGGTTAAAATGACGATTCTGAAGAATAATAAAAAGATGTCTGTCCCAATGTCGGACAGACATTTAAGATATTTATTCTACAAAGCTAGTACTAACACAAAATTTTTCTTGCAGTTGTCCTATTATTCTTGTGCGAAATATCAACACTAATATTTAACACAGTCTATTGAAGTATGGATAAAAGGCCTGGATTTGATTATTATCGATTTTTAAAAACCTTATTTAAACCAAACCCTTTTAAGATTTAGGGTGGTACCTTCCAAAAGAAAGGCATCGCCCGGCTCAAAGCCTAGCATGCCCGCCACTCCATATAAAGCCTTTACATATAATGAAGTGAAACCCCATTTACACAAAGAGATTTATACTCCCTAATGCTGTCAGTTATCGTTATTGATAAATACAGCATCATATTGGTGAGAAATTGTAAAGTTCATAAGCGAGCTGCAAAATTCAGAGAAGTAACTAAAGGAAGCATCCTTCGGGGTGCTTTTTATATGGCGTGATCTGTGCAGAGCGCAAAACCTTAGATTCTCGCACATAGATGGTTTATAAATACAGATACTCGGATTTTATGACGCGATAACACGCAGAAGTAAATATTTACAGTCTTAAAAAGCATGAATGTTAAGAAATGTTGAGGTCTTCAGGTATATGTAAAAGTGACCCTATTTGCACTCTGAAAACAGGCGGGATTTTAAAGTTTTTTGGTTTGGATTACAACTGTTTATAAACCATTATAGTCGGGGTTTTGTTTCCAAAATTGAAATAGCTTAAACCATTGATATTACTGGATATTTTCTTTAATCGGGTGGACCCACGGCTGGGCCAACATAATTGGGTGCAGTCAAAACCACCCAATTGTGATTCACCCAATTGTTGGACTCCCGGGATTTCGGTTATATAAGTCTTCTTTCTACTCACCTTAATTTTAAGGTAATAATTATTCCTAATTTATAGTGCTGTAACTATTAGAATATAAAAATTCCCTCGCTATAATGTTTTTCAGGAAGGAGGGAAGAAGGAAAAATGTGCTATTTGATGATTATTTACTTGATGAACTGCCTGGACGTTCCTTTTACACAATGATGAACTTAAAGGAATTAAACAAGCATCATTACAAAGTCAGGTACCGATTGTATTTCTCGGTCATTACCTTTTCAGAATAGACAGAGCGTTGGATTTCCACAAAGAACGGAGCGCTTCCAGATCATAAGGGCATCAGGCTCCATGTAACCCTTACCGTATTTAGGCTCAACGGAAAAGTACGTTGGCTGCTCAAAGTTGAGCAGGGTCTTATATTTTAAGGAAATGTGGGATTTTGGCGAGTCTTTTTTTAGCTGGAGAGGGAAAGTAGATGAATGGGTGCTGTGCCGATTTACTCAATCTGATCATCTCGCCTTAATCTCTTCAAAACAGTTTTGCAACATGTAATGGGATTTTTGAGTCCGGTAAAATGCAGGTCGATAATATTATCGCGAGTCATGCAACGGAATCGCTCCAAGTCTTTCAAAATGGCTAAATCTCTTTTTCTCATCAATCTAACACCTCGAATATCACCTCTATAACATCATCATGTGTCTGAGAGTGTGTAGCATCGTTTTTAGGCGGGTTTTTAGTAAAAGGGTTATAGCATTCTTCCGTTAATTTTCAGCTTCTCACTTCCTGGGCTTGCCAATAATGCGTGAGTTAATCAGATATACACCTAAAAACCATCCGAACGGTGAGATTGTTCTTTAAAGCTCCATCCAGTAGTTTTGCATCAGGTCTCTACATGAGAAGCGACTAATAACATTCCAGATAACCTTATACGCTAGAGGGAATAAAAGGAAATTAGGGGTGTACTAAATGGATCATTCCATAGCGGAGATTAAACAATCATTACAAGCAGTATCGGGAATCATCCTATCCTAGATGAAATTCTTGCTTTTGAGGAAGAAGAGATCTTTATGCAATAACAACTTATCTTGACCGCTCCACGGATATTGAATTAGACCTCCTAATCTAAGTTAAAATGGCTCTTCGGATTATGTAGTGAAAAAATATATTTTAACATTTTATTAAAATACCAAATATTACGCAGTAGACCTATACTGTGCAGCAAAGATCTTTATTTTTAGTTGGCTTTGTGAAGTGATGCGCATAAACTAACAAAAAGTTTAGTTGGGGAATAATAGGGTGAAAAACTGAAACTTTATCCAATAATACGTGTAATTACGTAATAATCAATAGGAAAAAAGCTTATTTTTATGGTGGAAGAATATGAAAATTAAATTTTTTACTAAATCTCATCGAATGATAAAATATTTGGAATTTATGTTAAAATTTGCAGAAAAGGAAACTGACACACAGTACATTAATTTTTGAAGGTTTTTTTATTCCTACATTTTATGTTAGAAAGTCTATAAATCCTAATCTAATAACGTACAAGCATTCCAACACTTTATTAATAAGAAGCGGGAATATGTGAGACTTTCTGCCTCACAAAAAGAGTTAGACGCGCAATTAATGCCATTGGTTCCAGAGCAAATAGTTACTTTAATGGCTGGAAGGGTACTACGTATTCTTTAGAACAATACAATACGGTTGAGACTACAATAGTTAAGATTTTAAAGCAAGATAATAATACTTTTGAATTACCTCATACCATTGATGTATCAAGAACTTATTCGAAAAAGCTATCCAAAACAACTCTATATGTTCTATATAAACAAGGATTTACTGATTTCGTATATCAACAAATATCTGCTTCAAAACCAGAGTTTGTTGCAGGTTCTATGAACTATGCTTCTTAATAGAAAAACAACTTTACTTATACTATATATCATGGGTCCGAATTTAAATATGTTAAATAACGATTGTAGATTATTTCGTTGACAAAAGAGCGACAAAAGAGTCACTCTTTTTTTCGTTGTTAAGGACTTAATTTAATTCAAAAATACCTTCTTCTTGATCACTCTGTTTCTTTGTACATAACCCTCTTTCTACTTGCTTCCTTAGAAAAATCATCACCAATGGGTACAATTTCGTTTTTCCACTACTATACCTTTCATCTGGAGCTTGATGTTCCGAAATTAAGAGATCACAAATTTCTGTAACTCTCTTTCCTTGTTCAACATATGTCATGATTGCTTTTCCGTATTGGCGTTCAAAATCGCTTTCATATTTTTCAGGATCTTTACTTTCATACAGTAAGTCTACATTCGTGTCATCCTCTACAAACATTGAAAAAATATCTAACTGTTTATTTTCGCTCATTACTGGATACCTCCCTTGTTACGATTCTTTATTATTATAATAGTTAGCTTCGTAGATTATTAGAGGACATTATTAAATAATCTTAGGCTAAGCATTGCGCTTTCGGAAACAATTGGAAAAAACGTTGTTCTACTTTAAAATTACCGTTCATTTACTTATAATGGAAATGAGGAAGGAAAGAAGTTGTGACGCTCGCTTTCCTTCCCTCATGATTATTTCTCTTTGTTGCTATCCTTCCACTGTTTTATTATCCAGGCTACGGATTATGGTGGAGAGAGCGGAAAGTAAATTCCAGTAGAACTGCTACCCCTGTGGTAAGCAGTTTTATTTTTGTTTACTAAAACAGATGCCAAGCGTCCAGTTCCTCTTTACTGGCGGTAATATCAACCGGATGTATTTGGATAGGCAGGCGCTGGGAAAGCGGTGTCACTCGCTGGTTACACACGCACATAAAATTTAATATTTATTTAACCGAACCTCTTAAAATATAAAAAAATACTGCTATACTTTATTCATAAATTCTTGCAAGTTAAAAATTAAAGAGTGGAGTTGAGCCAGACGTGACAGTTAACAAAGAAGAGAAAGGTTTTTTTGGAGAGTTCGGCGGGAGTTTCGTTCCCGAAGAATTAAAAACAGTTTTAGAGATTTTGGATGAGAACTTTGAAAAATACAAAGAAGATCCGGAATTTAAAAACGAATTTAATTATTATATGAAGGAGTATATTGGCCGCGAAAATCCTCTTACTTTTGCTGAGAATTTAACCAAACAAGTAGGCGGGGCCAAGATTTATTTAAAACGTGAGGATTTAAACCATACTGGCGCACATAAAATTAACAATGCCATTGGACAAATCCTATTAGCAAAACGTATGGGTGCTACGCGAATTATTGCAGAGACAGGTGCAGGGCAACACGGAGTAGCTACTGCCACAGCTTGTGCAATTGTTGGTGGTATGAAGTGTGTCATTTATATGGGAAAACATGATACGGAGAGGCAAAAATTAAATGTTTTCCGGATGCAGTTATTGGGTGCCGAAGTAGTAGCAGTTGATAAAGGACAGGCTCGTTTAAAGGATGCTGTTGATGCTGCTTTAAATGATCTAGTAGAGAACTATGAAAATACATTCTATCTCTTAGGTTCAGCTGTGGGGCCACATCCCTTTCCAACGATGGTAAAACATTTTCAGTCCATTATTAGTGAAGAATCTAAGCGCCAAATTCTTGAAAAAGAAGGTAAACTTTCAACGGCGATTGTAGCGTGTGCAGGTGGGGGAAGTAATGCAATTGGTGCGTTTGCCCATTATTTAATTGATGATGTTCGATTGATAGGCGTAGAACCAGAAGAAGCAGCCACATTAACAAATGGTGTTCCTGCAGTGATTCATGGTTTTAAGTGTTTAACTCTATTAGATTCAAATGGAGAGCCACAGCCTACTTTTAGTATTGCAGCTGGCCTTGACTACCCTGGTGTAGGACCTGAACACAGTCATTTAAAAACAACAAACCGAGCTGAGTATGTCACTGTTACAGGCGAAGAAGCCTTAGAAGCTTTCCAATTGCTTTCTAAAGTAGAAGGAATCATCCCAGCACTAGAGAGTTCTCACGCTGTAGCACATGCAATCAAATTAGCTAAGCATTTAAACGAAGATGATATTATCATTGTAAATCTTTCCGGTAGAGGGGATAAGGACGTAGAACAAGTCTATAACATGCTAAATAAATAGAATACGTAACGAGTCAGGCCACCGGTAATTTTCGGTGGTCTTTTGTTTGAACTTGTGCTGAATTTCCAAAAATTTAAAGTTATAATATTGGATATTATTTTCTTTTTTTCGAAATTTATCAAGTTTGTGTTAGGGATGCAATTGTATCGAGGAAATACTGATTTATAAGTGGTGGATCGTTCTTATATGTGAACTTATCGCCTGGATTGCCACGCTTTATATGTTTTACGCCTAATATTGGATAGGTTCTAAATTTTAGTTTGTATTGGCAACAAGCATTGCAATTATTACTGGTTACTTACCGCACATCAGTTTAGCTGCATTTAATTTTATTCAACATGAAACTATAGACATATTTTCGATATTCGTTGTCATGTTGTTGCTGTTCGGCATTACCTATGGGAAAAAATATATTTCAAAAATTGACCGTTCTATCCAGCGATGGGCTATGAAAAAAAGTCAACAGGTGAAGATATCAAGGGAGGATTTTAAGTGGCTGTGCTGCAAGCAATAACAAAAGATGAAAAAGAAAGATACTGTGATATCTGGCTCCCATCTTAGATTAAGATGGGATATGAATTAGAATCATATATTACTCCAGGTATCGAACGTTGGATATTTTATGATAAGAATGGAGACTATGGCTGTTTTGAAGGTAATCCGTATAATGGTAATTCTTCGGTTAATGAGGTATATCCTTTTAATAAGCTATCCTTCTTACAAAGTTGTAATCGAATTAGATAAGATGGCCATAAAAGAAACGGCTCAAGGTTCTTTTAAAAGATTATATGAAATAGTAAATTTTTTATCATTTTATGCTACAAGATAGACCTATAGATTATGTCATCGTATTACTAAATCCTGATTTTCACGATGTATTAGTTAACCGTTTTAAATTTCCTATTGTTGATCTGTCTCAAACAGCAAATTATACTTCTTATTCTTTTATTCCTTGTTACATGAATGTGGAAGAATTTAAAAACACGGCTTTTGCAAAAAAATGTTACGAAAACAAAGAGAATTACAACTTACTCCATAAGAATAATAAGGTCCACCAATTTTATTGGTGGCCTTTTTGAGTCCATCAGTAAAGAAGTTCTTTATCATGTATAATTACTTTTATTATTCTTATCCACGGAGGTAGCCAGCATGGTTAAGCATGGAGAAATTTATCTTGTAAAATTACAAGAACATGTCGGTAGTGAACAGGCATCTACAAGACCGTGTGTCGTCATTCATAACAATTCACTAATCCCCACAGCCAGCTCTATCGCATTATGTCCTATAAGCACCGAAAAACACTTGTGGAAATAAAACAAACTGAAATGAAAAAGAAGTCTTATATTATCGCTGAGCAGATTCGCTCTTTGGGTACTCAACATTTAACCAAACAGTTGAACGTTATGGATCCTGAAGACATGGATAATCTGAAAGATGCCATCATTTTTAATCTTATAAAATCTACTGCTGAACTGCCGATCCCTACCCATTTAACTCCCGAACATAGAAGAGGCGATATCTTTATTGCAAGGTTAGGTCCGGATGGTGACAAACGAGATTTGCCGGTTATGGTTATTACTAACGATGTGGGCAACCACTTTAGTCCAGTTGTTACCGTTCTACCAATAATACATGAAGAACACCATCCATTAAAATCTTGCCAGCTAAAATTGGGGCATAAATATTCAGGATTAGTTTCTGATGGCAATAATACTTACTAATCACATAAAAACAATTGATAAACAACGTTTGTTGTATAGAATTGAGGAAGTTCCAGATGGTTTTTATTCGAGGGTTAGGGACGCTTTAATTCTTGCTTTAGATTTAAAATATTACGGTAGCCGAATAGGGAATTCAGCAGTTTAATTTTTTAAAATAAAAGGATCCGTTAAGAATGCTAACTAGATATGTGAAAAGTGGTTATTATGTGATTACTGTTTGTGCATACAACCTTAACCCATAAATTTATCTAATCAGTTTCATTCGTATAAACACGATCCTTGTGTTGAAGCAAAGGGAAACCTTTCATGAGTCTAACTTTGTATTGGTTCCAAAGTAAAACCCAAACCTATCATATAAATTCCTGCATTCCAAGCGAGTAATAAACATATTACATTTTTATTACTTGAGTGAAATATTGTACTGCTGCTAATCGATAAGGCTCCTTTACAACTTCTCAAATATCAGAACATCTTCTGGTTGGTTGAAGGATATTTCTAATTCCTGGAAGATCAAGATGGACAATGAATAGGTAATATATCAAAAATATTGTAGAAACTATGGTCGAACCATATTATATCTCATGCTAGGATAGATAATGCAAAATTTTCTGCGTTATCTATCCTTTTCTTTCGTCCAATCTAATGGAAGATTTTATTGGCTGTCGCTAACGACTAAGTATCCCAACTTATGCCTTGACAATAGTTTATTATCTAATTTTAAGATTCTTTAATGACATTTGCTACACCAAGGGCTGTCAAAAGAATGTTTAAGATATAGAGTACTTTATTTTGGTCGTAAATATAGGGAGGTACATTAATTTCTCTTTGTTGACTAAGGTTTGCTAGCGGGTGGACGATAATGACTAAGGAAAGCATTTATTACCATTGCATTTATTTGGACTGTAATATACTGGAATATATATGGTTTGACAAATATATTAAAGTTAGACAATATAAATATCTCTGAACTGTACAAAATATATAAAGAACAGCTAAAACACTGAAAATCATAAATAAGCGGTAAAAAATAGTTAGGAAATTTAAAAAATTATCTAAGAATCTACCAAGAGACATGACTCTTGGTTTTTTTTCTGCAAGCATATTAAAAATAGACAAATATTTCCCATGTGATTTAGTTCTTATATCCGGAGCAAAAAGGTGTTTTAAAAAAATAATTATGAAATTATAAAAAAGTATTAAAATATGAATCCTTCAAAGGTATTATATTACCACTTCAAACAAATGAGGCATTTTTTTAGCGGTTTCTCTCGGAAGGTAAATTGATTTATGCTAATTGTTTCATGGTTTTAGTACCGAATTTAGTTAGTCAAATGAAATCTTATAATAAGGGGATATTAAAGTGAAAATAGAAGATTATCCAGAAGTATTAAACGTTGAAGATATACAACAAATTTTAGGCGTGGGTAGGGTTAAAGCATACGAGCTAGTTGCCTCCGGACAGTTTCATACAATTAGAGTTGGTAGAAGAATAAAAATTCTTAAAGCAGTGTTTATAAAATGGCTTGAGGGAGCTTAACATTTCTTCGGAAATAGTAAACGTAATCACACTAGTTTGACAGCAAATCTTTAAAGTGATTTAACCGGTACTAAAACCATATGGTAATTAAATATTGATAAATTGTATTAACAATAGTTACTAACAAATCATTTAATTGTATAATTAGATGGTCGGTAACTATAACACTTACAAACAAAAAAATTATTCTAAATAGTGAGGGTTACAGTTATGAGAGGTACAGTTAAAAAAAGTGGATCTTCTTGGTATGTGCAGTTTGATCTAGGAAAGGATCCACAAACAGGAAAAAGAAAGCAAAAGAAAAAACGAGGCTTTAAGACACAAAAGGAAGCACAAAAATACCTAAATGAGCAATTGAATGCTATTCACAAAGGAACCTTTTTCGAACCGAAAGATATTACTTTCAGTGAATATGTAGACTATTGGTTCGAAAACTATGCAGTATCTAATACTTCACAGAAGACAATGGAAGTATATAGCTATATTATTAAACAACATCTAAAACCATCATTAGGACATTTTAAAATATCTAAGCTTCTTCCTTCTCATTTACAAGAATATTACTCTAAAAAACTAAAGGATGGAAAGATAGAAGGTGGCGGTCTTTCAGCTCAATCTGTCAAACATCATCACAGGCTAATATCCAAAGTTTTGAAGGATGCAGTAAAGTGGGAATTTTTAACGAGAAATGTAGCAGAATCTGTAGAACCACCGAAAACAAAAAAAACTGAAATGCATACGTGGGATAGCTATGAAGTAAAAACATTTTTATACTCTTCCAGAACATCGACATATTACTGGGTTTATTTAACAGCAATCTACACAGGGATGCGGCGTGGTGAGATTTTAGGGCTTCGTTGGCAGGACGTGGATTTTGAAAATCACATTATTTATGTACGGCAAACGATGCAACCTATCATAAATCAAGGTTTAACGTTTAAGGAACCAAAATCAGGTAAAGGTAGATCGATTACAATTACACCGTTTTTAACAAAGGAATTAAAAAAGCTTTATAAAAAACAGTTAGAAAATAAGTTGTCGTTTGGTAGTAGTTATCAAGATCAAGGCTTAGTTTTTTCACAAGTGAATGGTAATCCCCTTCAACCATCTGAAGTCTCAAAGAAATTTTTAAAGGCTATTGAGGCAGCGAATTTGCATAGAATAAGATTCCATGATTTAAGACATACCCATGCAACTTTAATGCTACAACAAGGTGTCCATCCTAAAGTGGTCTCAGAACGATTGGGACATTCAACAATTAGTATAACTCTGGACATTTATTCGCATGTATTACCGAACATGCAAAAAGAGGCTGCCAACCAATTCGACCAATTGTTAGATAGCTTATAATTAGACCAAACCGGTGTGACCAAAATGTGACCAAATGATTTTAAAAACGGCATTTAAGATAGGTTTAATGAAAGGTAGCAGTTCCTAAAAATCCTTGAAATCCTTTGGGAATCAAGGGTTGGCGGGACCGTGTGGGAATCGAACCCACCAGAGACGACACGCGCCTCTCACGCGGTTTTGAAGACCGTGGGGCGCACCAGCTACCCTTCCGACCCCGTATAAACACCGTTATATCAACGTTTCTAGCGTATAACACAACGTATTTTTAACTAACCATCAAACGTATTCGATTTAGTAGCGCACGTATTATAATAGCGGAAAATTGAAAGATATACAAGCATTTAGCACGCTCCTACAGTTAAATAAAGATTCACTGGATTAATATTGCTATAGTAATGTGGTGGTTGTTTTCACAATAAAGGGTGGGGGTGGGTTTACACCAAATGACTAATGTGATATATAACGAAGGTCTAAAACACACAATCTCCCCTTATTTTATGTCAGAATTCCACCATAAGAAGTAGGGATATTGACCTGTGCTATTACGAAGTGTTAATAAGTTTAAATAAAATGCGAATTTTATTTAGATTGGATAACGACTGTTATCCAATCTTTTGTTTCATCTATTGAAGGTTTTCATATTCAGCTTTATTAGTGTTGTTTTTTATGAAGGGTAATTTTTAGTTCGCCTTTTATTTACGATATTTAAAATTTTATCATCAATGATTTTTACATACCTCTTTCCAATTGTTCCACCTACAATAAAAAGTAGGACCGCAGTAAGTGAGAACAAAAAACCACCATCTTTCACCCACAATTGTAAGTTGTCCGTATAAAAAAAGTCTAAGACTGGTAAAACGATGCTTGGAATATAATCAACAATAAATATTAATATTATGGACATTAAAAAAGCAATTTTGGATTGAAAATAATACCGAGCGAATAACAAGAAAATTGTCAGAATCCATCCCATTATTTCTGTATAAAAAAGAATCTCCCATTTATGTTCCAAAATTAAATTTATCAACGCTGGTAAACCAGCCTTTTAGCTGTGTTATTATCAACCTCATATAACTTAAGTAACCAAGAAAATTGGTGTATATTTTTATACATATACTGGGCATCTATGATTATTGGATAAGCGGTGAAGTTACTAATATATTCATTTCCTACTTTTTCAATAGGAATCTTATACATTCTTTTTAAAAGCACATATAGGGACGGATTTATCAAAGCTACTGCATATTTAATGTTATTTATCCTACAATGCTCAACTAATGTATACAATAGTCTATCTAGATTGTGTTTACCTCTAAATTTAGGATGTATTGTTAGTCCTTCAGCTTCTACTATATACTTATAATTTTGTTTAACTATCTCTAAATCTTTGAATGGGAAAAACTGGTCTAAATATGATTCACCATTAGGTTTATAAGGGATTGCTTCCGCTGTTCCTATAGGCTGTTTCAAGTTATTATAAACAATGTATCTTGTCACATCACCCAAAACACATTCTAAAACATAATTCATTTCAATCCAGGATGGCATTAGTGTATTGTAAAAAATCTCAAAATCCTCTTCACCTTGGACTTTTTTATATATCGAACTATCCATAATTTCCTCCAGATAACTATTTTTTTAATATATAATAACACATTTGGTAAAATGTACCTATACGGTTCAAAACTATAATCATATAATAAAACTCTGAAAGAAAAGGGGATATTTTATAAAAGGAACATAAAATAGAATTGAGTGTTATCTAAGTGGTTTTGTTTTACCTATATGTAAGTTTCACTTTGCTACTCAGTTGCATACCAATGGAATTTGCAGTGTTATTTTTCTCATCACGTAACTGAGGGTAGCACATAACTAGTAGACAGGCAGGTATCTCTATCTGAAAAAAGGTTGTGGGGGAAGGCGAAATATAAGAAAGAGATGATAATTTTTAGTTAAAATTTACTTTAATAGTTTTAGAGGGGGCATATTTATCACCGTTTCATGAAAGTAGTGTGTAGTAAAACCCTAAAACACATTCTATCCCAAACTATAGTGTTAACATCCTCGGAGTGAAAAAAATGTCTTTATTACCATGTTGCCTCTAACATAGATACAGAAGAAGGAATTTAACAATTTTTAGAGAATGTTTTAAAAACGACGAGAAATATGTTTTTGAATACTTCTAATGTTATAAATGAATTACTAGGTTTGGGGTGATTACATGGGCGAAAAAAAAGTAAATGTAACTTTAGACCACCATATACCTTCTGAATCGTTATTTACCAAGTGTGAGTATGACAAAGTTGGAAAGTCTGAAGAAGCAAAGTTACATCAGAAAGTTAGTCTTGATTACAGAGACTTTTTGGATGATAATTCGGGATTGACAATCTGGGATAGACTGAGAAAACCAGAATTTCAAAGACCAACGTTTTGTTGGCAAGATGAGAAATATATTAATCTCTTAAAGGCACTTCAAAATAACAGAGTAATTCCTGGTGTGATTTTTTGGCTTAATACATCTACAGGTCATATTTTCGTTCTTGATGGAGCGCACCGATTATCAGCAATTCGGGCTTGGTTTTTAGATGATTGGGGAGATTCACAAAAAGCATTAGCATATAATTACCTAGAGGAAGACGAAAAGGCAGCCGCCAATCGCTTAAGAGCCTTAATCAGTAATAATATTGGAAGTTTTAATGATTGTGTAGAAGCAGGAAAGATATATAGGGAAGCAGTGGATAACCGTAAAGACCCTTTCGAAGTTTTAGATGAAGCCACCGTTTTAAAAGGAAGATTTTCTTATAACTTAAGTACCTCCTTAAACATACCAATACAATGGGTAGTGGGTGACTATAAAGTTGCAGAGGAATCTTTTTTAAATATTAATACAGGTGGTACGCCTTTAGAATCCCAAGAAGTTGATTTCTTAACTTATAGAAGGTCTCCTGTAGCAAGAGCCATCACAGGAATTATTGCGAACGGGTATAAAGATTCGGTCTGGATATACAACATTGAAGAGTGTACCGACATTAGTAAAACCCTATATAATGTTTTACTAAATGATTCCGACAACCACATTAATGAAAGCATAACCTACATGCCATTTGTTAAGCTTCAAAAGAAAAACGGTTTTTATAAGCACATTTTTTTATTGAATTTATTTGCAATTAGTGCTGCAAAAAAAACTGGTGATAATATTCTGAAATCGACCTTATCCACCTTATCCAATGAAGAAAATGAAATAGTGGTTGCTCAAAAAACATTAGACACATTGAAAAATTTAGAAAATATGTTATATCACATACGAGGAAAGTTACCACAATCTATGGGATTGTACCCACCGTTGTATTTTTACTCTTCAGATGGTAAGTATAGAGAGCAAATGTTGTTGATTTTTTTAGCTTGGTTTTCAAAAGGAAATGAAAGTGACATCAAGAAAAGAAAACGATTGTTTTCATTATATAGAGAGAAGTTTGAAGAATGTTGGTTGGTAGCTAGGGATTATATATTTTATGCTATGAATCGTAAAGGTATAGGTCCACGCAGGCTAACGGAAGTTTCAATTGGTGTCCTTGATGTATTACTAGAATTTATTATAAAGGGGACAACAGAAAAGCAGGAGACAAAAGACATAGTTCAGGACTTTTTAAAAGCATATCATGAACCTACCTTTTCATCTTTTATGCAGGATACCGATACTTTAGGGGTAAAGTATAAGCCGTTTTCTTCTACTGTAAAAAATAAAATTGAAATTAGAAATGTAATTGAATCTCAATTAAAATGTGAGATTTGTGGAGGGTATATAGATATAGGTACTTCTCATCAGGTAGACCATAAGGAAGAACGGGCAAACGGTGGAACTAATGATGTTAGAAATGCAAGGCTTACACATCCATACTGTAATAAAAATAGAAAAATATTGGAAAATAGTACCCATATTGATATAAAATCGGTCAAAAAAAATAATAAAACAAAAGTAAAAGAGAATGATTCTGGTTTATCCTCAATAAAGAAGAAAAATGAACAATTGTCGCTTGAATTGTAATAAGCTGATTAGAAAGTCTTAGATAACTCTTTAAAAGGAAGCAAGGTAACTTACTTGCTTTCTTTAGGTCGTTATTGAAAAAGTATCTACTACTGTCATTCTTAAAGAATACGATTAATGCTCTGACTGCTTTTAATATTACTTTACTACATAGAACACGATAAGTTTTTATAAAACTTCTGCGAGCGAAGGGGGATAGATAACACCATTCCAAGCAGCACATGTATGAATTAAGGCTAAAGCACACTCTATCCCCAACTTTAAAACTAAACTACAAGATACGAGAATTATCTAAGCCCATTGCAAATAGAGCAACCACATAATTGTGGTTGCTCTGCATAATTAATCTAACCAAACATCATCCATTAAATCTTCTATTTCCTTCCTTAACTTCTTTGTCTCTTCCTTTGAAACAGTTATCTTGTCTCCATCGAATAACAGCACATCGCCCACCAGCGTTCTTGGGTATCTTACTTCTTGGATAGTCCTTTGTCTCTCCATCAATTTCAATCACAGCAATATCGCCTTCGAAGCGGTCCATAGTATTGATAACTTTCTGTTCTATATTCTTCAACTAGCGAGAAAATAACCATAAGTATATACTTATGATTTGATTATTAATTTAAAGGAAGTTTAATTATGGGAAACAAATACCTAGAGAGAATTAATCAATTGCATAAAGACATTATTGTTCCAAATCGAATCAAATATGTTGATGGAAAATGGCTAAAGCGAAATAAGAAAGCCAATATATGGACTGAATTAAAAGTATATAATAGCGGGCAAGTTAGTTTGTCACATTCCAGGGGAACTGCAACATACCTTTCTCACTTGAAATTTTTATTACGTAATAACGGACCGTATACGATTGAACAATTAGTTAATTATATGTACAAAGGAGAATTCCATAAATTTTATGGGTGGGTGGAAGGATTCTGGGATAAAGAGACCCTACTCATGTACTTTAATAAGCTTAAAGAAAATAATGTTCCTTTATATGAAGTGTATATAAGAGATAACCATGGAGCGTTCTATAAAGCTACAAGAAGAATGTATAAACAAAAAAAATCTTATCGTTCTTTTTTAAAAGACATGGGTGAAAATCCTGATGAAGTAAATGGTGATTATTTAGTAGATAAATTCACTAGGGAAGGTAAGTATATCGAATTTTTAATTTTAAAATTACTAAATGAGATAAACGTACCATATGTATTTCATAAGAGATTTCCAAGTGGGGCAACACCTGATATGTATGATAGTCTCACAAATTCCGTAATTGATATAAAAAGAAGTATTAAGACAAGTATTCAGAAAGAAACAAGTAAATATACACAAGAATTCAATAAGGTTACAGTTATTTATCTATTAGGTAGTAGAGAGATTATCCTTCATGAAAATGATGTGCAAAAAATAAGTATCTACAAATGGCTTAATATGCAAAAGTTCTTTCAGAAACTGTCTGTAAAGAGACAGGAGAAAGTCTTAAAAGAGCTGGATGCTATTGTAAAGAGTATTGACGAAGGTCAGTTTAACTCAGATGCTCACGATTATCATAGGAAATTAGTGGGTCAAATCATCGATTATGATAAAAAGGGTTTAAATAACCCAGAAATAGCAAAAAAAGTTGGAATTTCATATAAGTATGTTAATTTAATTTTACAAGGTAAGGCTCTGCAAGAGTATAGTAAGGAATATTCTTTTATTTATAAAGCAAAGCAAGCAGACAAAAAAAAGAACAAACAAAAAGTTGTTGAACTATTTCTTCAGGGGGTTACAAAAGATAGAATTCAAAAAGAGTTGAAAATTTCAAAAGATATGGTTAATTATTTTTTAAGAAATGCTAATTTAAATGAGAAAGTATTAATTGGTATTAGAAATAAAAAAATTCATGAATTATTACAGATATTTACCGAACACGAAACTCTATCAGATAAATTCGAGTGGATTGCAGACACTCTTAAACAAGAGTATCCAAGCATTACGCCAACGATTGTACACGGCTATTATTATATTCAGTTTGTTCCTTTAGAAGGGGATAAGAAAATCATTAAAGGAAAAGAGAATATAAAAAGAAAAATAGTAGACCTATTCTTAACTGGAAGGAGTAGGCAAGAAATAAGTGAAGAATTAAACTTGCCTGTAACCACTGTTAGAAGCTATTTGAGAAAAGCAGAATTAGGGAACAAAGATATAAAGCAGATTAGAAATGAAAAAATTGAAGAATTATTAAAAGAAGAAATTACTCAAAGCGCATTGATGATTAAATTTGAATATATCGCAAAAAAGCTGCAAGAAGAATTTCCTAATATAAAAGCTAAGCACATTCACACTTACTACTATACACACTTTATAAAGAAAAATTAATATAATAAAGTATAACTGTTCTGCATAAAAGGGAAGTTATAATAAATTCCAAAAGAGACTATTTTCGAATATATATTTAAACGTACGCAGTCGGTCATAAAACAATTGTGAAGAGAAGAATTGTAGTGAAATAACATTTATGAACTAAGACCGCATTTACGTTATGATTGAGAGACGAATATAACGTAATGCGGTTTTTTGTATATCTTTCAAACATAATATAGAAGTGTTGAGCCTGTTTTATCAGGGGGAGGGGGTTTATTAACACCAATAATAGACTTCCACTTTCTAAAAGAGGTGGTAGGACACCTTCTTGCCAACTTTAAGACTAAACTCCACGATACGAGACTTATCTAAGCTACAAGTTAAGGTAACCACCTAGTGGTTGCCTTTACTGCAAATCTTCCCAAGCATCATTCATTAACTCTTCTATTTATTTTCTCAATTTTTCTGTCTCATCCTTGGAAACAATTTTCTTTTCTCCATCAAAAAGCAATACATCCCCGACAGCAGCATTTTTAGGAATCCTAATTCTTGGATAGTCTTAGTTTCTCAGTCAATGTGTGTTACAACTATGCTACCTTGTAAAAGTAATCGATACCTTTTTTTATATTTTCCCACTCCTAGATGTATTTTACTCCGTTTCTAAGATTGACCTTTTATTGTATATTCGTACGATTGTTTACTATCAGATGGAAGGTGTGACTTTCTCTCCTTGTTAGGTGTTAATGAAAATAAAAAATAATTATATAATCCATTGACATTGGATTAATCTGTATGTTATTATTTAAAGTTTTGAGAAAAAATAAATAAAAGATTTACACTAAAAAATAGTAATGTTATTATAGCGATACTAATATTAGCATTTAATTATAACCTGCAGGTTAATATCAAACATAATCCCGTAGTTTGGAGATGAAAATATTGACCTTGAAATCGATTAGATGTTTACGTTGCGAAAAAAATTTTGAAGTAGAAACAAAATATTCCAGGACTAGAAAATTTTGTAGTAGAGATTGTTCCAGCAAATATAGAAAAGAAATAAATTCTAGTAGTAAAGAATGCCTGTATTGTGGGGGAGTGTTTACTGTAAAGAATCACCTCCTTAATGTTAGAATATTTTGCAGTAAAGCGTGTGTGGGACAGTATAACTCAAAAATTGCAAAAGAGAAAAGGATTCGCAGAATTTGTCCAATATGTAACAAGGAATATTGGGTAAAGCCAAGTGAATCACATAAATTTATGGTATGTTCTAAAAAATGCAGAGGAGTAAGCCAAAGAAGACGGATAATAGAAAACTGTTTTATCTGTAATAAAAAAGTTGAAAGAACACCCTCTCAAATTAAGAAAAGCAGCAGCGGTTATGTTTTTTGTAATATTGAATGTGTTGGAACATATAATTCTACACAAAATAAGCAATTAAAAAAGACATGTTTAATTTGCAAAAAAGATTATTATACAATTCCTAGTTTATATGATAAGAGCAAAACATGTTCTGTAAATTGCCAGCATAAATGGCAGTCGAAGTTTTTAATAAGGGAAAATGCAAACAACTATAAAGGAGGGAAATATCTTAACTGTCTTGTCTGTGGAACTGAATTTTACGCATATAAGTACCAGGTGGAAAATAACTTAACCAAATTCTGTTCAGTAGCATGTAAACAGGAAAATTGGAAGAAAGATGTAATAACTAAGGATGTATTTAAGAAAAAAAGATATGAAGGTATTCTAAAACATAGGCAGATGTTCCCTAAAGAAACAAAACCTGAGGAAATTGTTAGAGTGTGGTTGGAAGAAAAAGGATTCGTTAAAGATATCGACTTTGCACAAGAACAAGGGCTTTTTCATAAGTATATAGCTGATTTTTGGTTTATAGGAACTAGAATTGTTATTGAAGTATATGGGGATTATTGGCATGGTAACCCTGAAAAATATGGTGATAAAGATGGTTTAACCCCATTAGATAAACATCAAAAGTATCAGAGAAGATATGATATAGAACGATTGAAGGACTTTGAAAAGCATAATTTTAAAGTGTTAGTTTTATGGGAAAATGATTTAAAACATAGTATTAACCAGTTAATGACTAACATAATCAAATCGTATAAACTTTCACCAAGAAGAGAGCGGGAAATGTGACAGCTGAATATATCTTAGAGAAGCAAAAAAGCTTCTCTTTTTTTTTTTTTTTTTATTATTTGACTTCCATATGTAAGTCATGATATAAAAGAGATAACGACTTACAATAGTAAGTCAATTTGTTGATAATATAGGAGGGACAAAAAGATGATTGGATTGGAGAAAATATTAGAGGTGTTTAACAAAAATGCTAATCAGTTAGCGAGTGAAATTGGTGTAAGCAGACAAACTGTTTACGATTGGATAAAACAGAAGAGAAAGATTCCTGCTCAACGTTTGGAACAACTACACCAAATATCAGAATTTAAATATCTAAATAAAGAACTATTCCAAAAGAATATTGATAAAATTGATACCTATGATATTGAATTAGCTTATATTAATCACCTATCCGAAAAAGATACAGTGGTTAAGGAAGATGACTTTTATGGAATAGAATACTACAATGACCCACATGAATGGCAAAAGCATTACATTTTAGAAATGCAGAAGAGGAAATTGGAACTAAAGAAAGCAGATTCTTTCTTAACAATAGAATTAGAAGGATTTGAACATGGTGAGCAACAAGACTTATATTTTAATGTGTTAAAAAACATAAATAAACTGTTTAACCAAGGTAGTAATGAACATATAACATTACTTCAAGATTTGCTCAACTTAATTACAAGGTCTGATACTGTAGTAGATTTAACTCCCTTTTTGGATGTTCTAAATGAAAAAATGAGAAATGGATAATTGTGTATAAAAATTCATGGAAGTCAATTACAAGAAGGGGGGAGGAAAATGCAAAGAAATAACTTTTCAGAGGAAGAAGCAATAAATATTACAATTCACCATGGTTATGATGGCTCTGAATTTAAAACAGCGGTTTGGAAATCACGAGGATGCTTGAATCCTACTCGAACAATGGATGCATTGGTTAGTAAACTAGAAACAATTTACCATAATGTAAAAGTGGAAGGCAGAGGTAAAAAAAGAAGGTACATTCTTACAGATGAAAAGGACGAACTGACAGAAAGAGAATTCAATTACAAAGGTACTGTTCCAACAAAAGATGATGAAACTATCAAAGAATACTTTTTCAACCATCTTGTATTAAATGGTGCAGGGGATTCTAAATCATATAGAAAGTGGGGAGAAGAGTTTAAATTACTACAACCACAACCCCTTGCAGATAAATTGTATATTGAGGAAATAAAAAAGCTGCATTTTGGTCAACTCCATAATCCAAAGGAAGTCGTGAGTGAATTTTTGAATGATTTCAGGAATCGTAATAAACAACTGGTGCATAATTCTTTTAATCGTCTTCAAACAGAAGGGAGAATAAATATATTTTCGGTCTATATTTTTAAAACTATTGATGGTAAGCATGAGGAAGTTAACGAATATGACTATGATAAAGCGAAGGCTTTCAAAAAGAATTTAGTAGAATCGATGGGTGTTGACTATAGACATTATATTTTGTCTTATCATAGCAAGCATAGAAATAATCATATGGAAAACATCATTAGAGTAGTAGATGAACAAATGGCTAAGGAATTCTATATAAGCTATATGTACGAACGGATAGGAGTAATAATTGAAGATAACAAAATTGAAAGGGAAGTGCCTAGAGAAGAATTTGAGCAGGCGTATTTCCAGAAATTCATTAAATTATCAAAGGATAGACAGAATAAAGTTGGCTTCAATAACACAGACTCCTTTTGGAAAAAATTTTATCTTATGCACACGTTGAAGTTATTATCAGTCATTTTGAAAGACAATATAAAAGTTGATGGATTAGAAGAATTATTACGTGAGGAGATGGCAAGAATATCTCAAAACGAATTTTTCGACTACGGTGTCGAATCAGAATGGGATTTTGAGTAGAATAATAAATCATTTCGTACACATCCCATACCCTTTTATTAATTATTTACTTGAGTGGGTTGTGTACAAATTAATTGAACACTCCATTTACGTCTACTGTTACAAGTAGTCGATGTGAGGGGGTTTGGGGGTGGTGCATCGACGGCGTTTCGCTATAATTTGTGGCGGGTTTTGCCACAAATTTAGTGAAATGTTTGTGGTAGCACCCCCAAGGTTTAATTTATGAAAGTAAACGGCAAATTGAATCTAGTATTTTTGAACAAAGATAGTATAAAACATTTTTTGTGCTTGCGTACCATTTATGTGGTCGCTTCGCTTCCAGCTTTTAAACGGACATGTTTATGACGTTAATAGCACTGCATACAAGAAGGATGGCTTAAATCATATATAGCCCTGCAAGCTTGTTAATATAATGCGATAGCGATAGAAAAATGTAATTTGAATGTTAATGAGGTTACCATAACTTCTCTGTTAAAAAATGTTGTAATCTAACCAAAACATTTATTTTTCTAATTGTTAACTACATTTCACACCATGATTGCGATGCAGGACAAAATCTACTAAGTCCTCTAAGTTCCTCATTATATAGATTGTTTGTCTGATAAAAGTATAATTTTATATATACATTTTCACTCACTATGAATAGTGAGTTTTTTAAAACATATCGAGCCTAAAATCGAATGTTGATTAAATTAATTACAGTTTATATCACCCTTTTGTAATTATTAAGGGTAATTGTTGATAAAGTTCTTTTCTATTTCTGTGTGTCCCACCCTTATAGTGTCCATTACCTATAAGTTCTTTTTCTCCAATATGATTAACCAACATAGAAAACCCTACAACTTTCTCAATTTCTGTTACCTTCATTTTATTAAATACCTTTGTAAATCTACGTTTTCAACTGTACATTCCAATGATTGATTGCGGAGAGGTAGTTAAAATCTACTCTACTGTTTCAATCCGTTCTATCCTCTAACAACCTTAGGTAAATCTGCGATTCGATTAATAAAAATCCTAATATACCCCATGTTTTTAAGTTTTATAACGGAACGGATGTTCAATAAAGTATTTTTAAAGTGACACCTAAGAAAATAAGCAAATATCTTTTTGTCACCAACTTTATAACGAAGCAATTACGATAGCTGTTTGTCGTCTGAATTTCGACTTTAAATAACATTTAAAAGACAGTGTTATCAAAAAATGGAAAATGTTACAATAACATATATTAGAAGATAGTGAGGGATTTTATGTTTAATCCATTGAGGGTAGATTATTATTACGATGTTGGTTATTTGTCCGACCCAAAGAGAAAAGAAAACATTGAAATCCTTTTGCAGGAATTTAATGAGTATGGTGTTTCAAATATCGAAATTAACGCCATCCAATTGTACAGTGTAAGATTCAGCATAACTCTCAATAATGAAGAGGAATGTGAAGATTTTATCTATAGGTTTGAGAAGACTGAAACTTATAAAAAAAGTCGTGATTATCAAGACTCGTACCTATCTGATGTGGATGATTTAAGAATTGCTTTAGCTGGTAAAAAAAAATGGACAGTCAATAATGTTGAAACAATTTTAAAAAGTCGTGGGGGCTGGTGGAATAATACACTACCTACTGCTTGGTATACGATAACAGCATTAATTAATTTGGGTGCAATAATCGTAAAAGAAATTCATTATGAAAGTGTACCTCTACCAATATTTAATGATTATCCTTATTACTCAGATGGAGGAGGAAGTGAGTTACATCAGTTTATAAAATGGCAAGCATTTAACAAGTTAAGAGAGTTAAGTGGTGACAGTCCAACACCAAGTTACTCTACACATTTTTTTTCAGATAAAATACAAACATATAGTAAAGCCGGAGAACTAGACCCTTATCAGGTCGTGTCAATTCTTGATGAAAATCAATCTCATATTCATTTTCCTATTGATATTGAAAATTACTATTACCATTTTTCTCAATCAGAAAAATACATTGATATCAGAAAAGATGAGGTAGGGATAGTTGAAGAAATAAATCGTATTATTGGGGAAGAAAACTCAAACAACGAAGAAAAACGAAAAATATCAGAATGGAGGAATTTAGAAGAATTAAAGTTGGAAAATTATATAGATAACTATTTGTTAAACACAACACAGACAGCTAAAATACTTGAGAAATACACTTCCCATTCTTTCAATGCAGATAAGATAAGAAACTTGATAAATAAGGGGAGTATAAAGGGTACTAAAAATAATTTAAAATGGCATGTAGAAAAATCGGAAATTGAGCGGTATTTAAATATGTTTAAACAATAAATATGGTTACTATTCTACCAGAAGCCTGTCCTTTCGCAGTTATTTTCAGATTGAATGGATAATAGCTAAACTATGTAATCTCTTACCACTTTGTTTTGAAGTGGTCTCTTTTTATTGAAAATAGTATCAAAAAAGAATGTATTCTACAGCCCAACTCACACCAAAATTAGGAACGATACCAATAAATGATATAATTAGATATAAGTTTTCTAAACTTTTTAGGAGGTGTTTTATTATTGCATACAGCTATTCATAAGTTATTGTACTCAATAGCAAATGAGCATTTCGAAAAGTATAAATACACCTCTAAGAAATACAACTTATTAACAGATAATAATAAACAATGGGACTTATTATCTCACACTAAAGATGAAAATGAGCAGTATTTCTCTCTGTATAGTGACAAGACTAAATACGCAATAATAACAGTAGTATTTTTAGTTATGTCTATTGAGGGTTTAATAAATGAGTATGGTCTTGTTTATCTCGGAAAAAGTAGATTTATGGAGTTAGAAAGGGAGAGTATTAGGGAAAAGTTAGTTACTTTTTTTAATGAAGCTTCGGGAAACAAGTTTCCTACTGATAGAAAACTGTATCAAAGTATAAAAGATTTAATCGATGTAAGAAATACACTAGTACATAGTAAGAGTATCGAAATTGATATAAATGTACTTTTAAGAACTGATGTTGAAGCTGAAGAGGTTTTCAATGGTTATATAAACTCGATATTTGGCAATGGAAAACGTAAATCTTCAAGACAAAAAAGTATGGAAAGGGTTTTGGAATCATCCCATAATGTTTATATAGAACTAATGGAATACTTACAACAGAATACTGGGGAAAAATAGCCACTTCGCGAAAGAGTGGCATTGCATTATATACTGATGTATATTTTGTGGTCAAAAGATATTTTGTGTTTAGATACATTGCGGTAACCTTATCATAAATTAAAACAACTTATAGAAGAGGAATATGCGGAATCCTGTTTCCAAGAAAGAGGTAGTGAGATAATCGAAGAAGTGTCGGGTAAGATAAGCATTGACGAATGGGTGACTTTACGAATCATGCCACAAAAAAATAGCGAAAATAAACATTAGTGTACTCACATTCTCGTTGATGTGGTAGACAAAAGTACGGCAGTAAAGTTCATAGACGAATATAAAGAATTGTATAAGAAGCTTTTTCTCGAAAAACTTGAAGACGACCTAACGGAGATTTCAAAACGTAAAAATATATTAACAAAATATGGGAGGTCAATTTGTTGAAGAAAGTTTTATTAGCTATTTTATTACTCTTTTCTTTGGTTACACCATTACAAGAGCACTCAGAAGCATCTGCTGCTAGTAGTGTTCAAACAATGGTAAATAAGCAGTTAGCAGCAGTTAAACAAAGAAAAATACCAGGTTATGTTTTTCATCAAGCAGATTTTGTCTACTTCACAGGAAAGAGTGTACCAGAAATTGTGGTCTCTAGTTACGGGTATGAAAAGGGAACTACTTTGATTGATAAGAGTTTGCTACAAGTATATCAATATAACCCTTCAACAAAGAAATGGAGTATTATCAATTCATTTGCTAGTTCCTATCAAATCTATAACTATAGACCTTTATCCATTATTACAAAGGGCAAATTAATTGATAATAAAAAGGAACAGATGGTTGTAGGTTATGTTTGGGGAAGTCGATTTGACTTAACACCCATAGTATACGGTTCTACAGATGGAAAGAAAATTAAACCGTTAATTACAACGGGAGAAAATTCGTTCCAAGACGGAAATGCTATTATAAAAAACAAACAATTATATTTTGTCAGCTCCTTAGCATTTGTGAAGGATAAGTATGTGTACAAGTCAGGTAAGTTCGTTCGCTCGCAAGGAACTGGTGCAGATGACCTCGCTATCGCTTCAGGTGCAAAACACAGCATCACAGTAGAAAAAATCAAAGGTAAGTCGGTTATTTCGGCAAAGAGTAGCATTACGATGAAAGTAGGAGACACTTTATCCATAGTTCGTAAAAACAAGACAGATAAGAGTTTTTACGACTTGAGATTTTGGAACTCTTTTTGGAAACAAGGACCATTGAAAAATCAATCAGGGGTTCTCAAAGCGGTCAGTCCTGGGAAAGTAACAATAGACATGCAATTAGATTATAATTTCAATAAAACCGTATATGTAAATGTAGTTAAATAACATTTTTCAAAAAAGGACCTGTTACATGATGCGCACCCCGAAAGTTAGACCATAAAATCTAACTTTTGGGGTTCAGTACAACATTTGGTCCTTTTTGTTTTGGATTGTTAGGATAGATTTGTGGTAAAGTTGATTCATTCTATGCTTTGTTTTTTTTTTGAAGTAATTGATAATGCATTTTTGACCATACATTATTTAAGAAAGATTTAAATAATAAAAGTACATAATTGGAAATGAAACTCAGTATTATTTAATTATTTTTAAAATTGAACCATTATGGGGTTCTAAAAGTCAAACATACACATACCTAGTGAATCTACTAGAAGATTCTAAGGTGGTATATCAGAAAGAAGTTAAGAGTGAAGATAATAAAATATATTAACCGAAGCAAAAAGAGAAGGAGTGAAGTTGCTGCATCAATTAAATCCTTTGATAGTAATCGAAGATGTTACTTTGATTCACTATAAACAAGACAGACCAAATTCAAATCCCTGGCAGAAAGATTCGTATCAAGTTTTATCAGGTTTGTTTGAAGATTATTAAAAAGAGTTTAATAGTGAAGATTACTAGTGGGGATATTGATTCTGAACAGTCCGACGAGGATGAATATCATAAAGATGGGGAAACCACTTACTATTATGGTAAACGATATGAGAATAATTCCTAAAATAGGGCAAAGGTAATTCAAATACAGGGGATAAATTGTGCAGGATGTGGATTTAACTTCCAGAATGTCTATGGAGAGCATGGTAAAGACTTTATTGAAATTCATCATGTTAAGCCGCTTAGCACTATAAAAGAAGAAGTGAAGATAAATCCAAGTACAGATTTAATGCCAGCTTGTTCGAATTGTCATCGAATGATACATCGGAAGAAGGATGAAATTTTGTCGATAGAGAATTAAAAGGGTTAATTAATAGAAACGTGTAGAATACAGTAATTCAGCTGCTTAGCTGCTTTTTTATTATAACTACTAAGATTCCTAATCGAATATTACTAGAAAGGCGATAAAAGTAATATACACATATCTTCTTTTATGCATAAAGAGTAATGTTCCAAAACAATGTTAAGGATTAGCATCTTTTTCAATGTAGATAAATGTGAATAGGTCTGAAAAGAATTAGAAGATAATTCGATGTTTGTAGCACATAAAGTGGTGACATTTTCGATAAAATAGAGTTCAAGGTTATTTGACCCTGAACTCTATAGTGTACCTATACTTGTACTTTGCTTTTGGGAAACAATATATCCAAGATAGCTAATAACATTATATGATTTTTTATAACAATGATATTTAGCTTTTCACGAGTTCTAGTTAAATTTTGATACAACATTTTATCAACCGCATAAGCTCCACCCTGAACACTACGTGCTGCTAGCTTTTTATCTGTATTGTAATATAAATGTTCGTCAATAAAAACTGCTACATTATCATATTCTTGTCCAATAACGTCGTGGGAGTTCCTATTTAATGTACTTTGATAACCGTCATAGGAAACTCTATAATATAGTGAATTAGTGAAATTTATTACTTCCCATCCTTTAATTGAGAGATTATCAGCATAATTTTTAGCGGACAGGTAATCGTTAAAGAAGTGAACATTGATATTTCTATACGTTTGGCTAGAGTTGATTTTACTTAAATCAAAAAGATTTACAATAAAAGAAGCTATTTCCTTGTTGGTTCGGATTTTATCCGTTAAGCGATGAGTCTTTGTTACTAATTTTTGTTCGATAGTATAACCAATGTTTCGATTAGCTTCAACTTTTGTAAAAATTTGTGCAGGGTCATAACTGAAAATACACTTTGCTTGTAAGGAATTTACCATAATTTCGATTGTATCTAATTGATATTGTTGTAGTCGTTGTGCTTCATCAACTATTAAAATATCGAATTTATGTTGTGTTGGATTTTCACTAAATTGTTTAATGGACTGTATTTTCCATTGGTAAGTATTTTGCAAAGTGGTATGACCATCGTTCAATTTACCACAATGAACGATAAGGACGTTTAACTTATTGTTGATATAATGATTAGCTAAATCATATGTAAGTAATGTCTTACCTGTACCAGGCTTTCCTATTACCGAGACAAATTCAGCAGAACTTGCTGAAAATAGGTTAATAATATCTTTTTTTATATTATTTTGATGTTCTGTTAAAAAATATTCTCCACGGATAAATTTGTTTGTTGAATTAAATGGAGATACTAGATAGTTTGATGGTTTAAACAAGCTATGTATATCTTCCACATCTTCAAGGCTTTGAGAATCTAATATTGAGACAAGGTTTGTTAAAGTAGTAGTAGTAAGTGTGCCAGTCTGGTCATACTTATAAAGGTCTGCTGTCTCAGATACAAAGGTAAAGGTATGTACAGCTTTTTCTAAAAATTGTAGATAATATCTATTTTGAATAAGTTGCTTTTCGATTTTCTTGGGTGTACTTTTTCTTTTTAGTTCGATATTCACTATGCTATCCGTACCGAACCTTAATAAATCGAATTGCTTACTTATTTGATTAATAGTATAACCTATAAAAAAGTTATCTAAGTTGCGCACACCGTTAGTTTTAAGAAGTTTCAATAAGACAGATAGGTCTTTAATTTCTTGTTTATCAAATTCTATTCCAAAAATGTCCAAATAACGTTTGAAAAAATCGTCGTCAAGATTTTCATATGCTTGTATTAGTGAATTTAGATTAATATGCTTCATTTTTATAACCTCCATTATGATAGATTACAACAAATGTATAATTTTTAAAATATTTATAAATAAATGTCGGATTCTAGTTTCTGCTTCTAATAAAATTGATAGAGTAAACTAACTCTTCTTTTAATCTATATACCGACTAAAATGGAATAACCATGAGTGCTCTGTGCTCTGTCTAAGCAACTTTATATATGTACTGATAAATTGCACTGTGAAGTGTAAACTTCTAAGACGTTCAAAAGAAAAATACCTCTGAATGCTGAATTATTACGAGCAATTAATCAGTATCTTGAAGTGAGACCTTCTGCTTCTAGCGATAGGCTGCTTATTGGACAAAGAGGTGAATTTACTCGGATTGCTATAAATAAGTTATTAGAGAAGTATAGTAAACAAATGCTCCTTGAATATACTGTGACTCCACATATGGCACGCCACACAGCTTTTACAATGATGATTAAGAATGGAACTGATATAAAAACAGTACAACAGATTGCAGGGCATTCAAGTGCACATGTTACTTACAAGTTTTATATTGCAAGTACAGCGGAGGATACACAAAATGCAGTTAATAACCTTCCAATTTAAACAACAAGTAAGGTGAAATTTTTAATAATGAGAAGACGATTAAATAGAAACAGAATTAGAAATAGAATTGAAAGAAATTTAAGTAATGAAAATATAGTCAAATCTCAGGAGAAAAAATGGTTAGGATTTGATAGATTTTTTTCAATCATCGCAATAATAATATCAGTATTGACATTGGTATGGACTATTTATCAAGATTTTAATAAAAACAAAGAAGAGATTATTATTAACTCATTTACGCCAGAAAACAATACTAAACTCTCGTTTGAAAATTTTGCTTTAGGAAAGCTTATTACATTAGATTATGGCATTCTTATTTCAAATACCGGTGAAAATACAATTTCTTTAGTTGATTACAAATTGAAACAAACTGCTGAAGGTGCACCTAATAGAGATAATTTTTATCCATTAGACTATAGTGGATTAAGCCAAGGATTTAATGAAAAAAATGGAAAAGCTACTGATATGCCATTTATCATTAAATCTGGAGAAAGTAAATTAGTGTTTATTAAGACAGGGATAATCGTTCACAAAAGAATTTATGAAAAAATAAATAGTGTACATAAACAAGAAACTGGAAAGGATTTATCCTCCGTACAAAATCTTACTTATAGTGATTTGAAATATTATGAAGTAAAGGCGGGTACAGATATTTACGGTAATCACGTTAGTGGACAGGTTTTTCAGGAATCTTCAGGAGAAAAGAGTTTTACATCAATAACAGATATAACAGATAAAGATTATTTTCAACCCACTTTTTCTTTGACTTTTAAATCTGCAAAAGGGAACTATTTTGTTCATCTTTATAATGAGTTTAAACCGAATAATTTTTAACAAGTTTCTAGATAGAAAAGGGTATGTTTTCAAAAGGATAACGGAATTGAAAAATAATTAAAGGCGGGGTAACACATCACCCGCCTTTTAAAAACTATTTATTAAATATCGAGTTAATTGGTGAAAATGCTTCATGTTGACTTTTTACATCTGAGTTACTCATCTGAACATAACGGCGTGTCATTGTCATATCTTTATGCCCTAATATTTTTTGCAAACTAAACGGGTCACCACCGTTCATTAAATATAATAATGCACCAGTATGTCTGAACACATGAGGGCTAACTTGTTTTGTAATGCCAGCTTTATGAGCATAATCCTTAAAGCGTTTTCTAACAGTGTTGTCACTTATAGGTGAGCCATCATACGTAACAAATAGTGTAGTCGTGTTATATTCAGCAGTTTCATCGATGTATTCGGATAACATTTTTGTTGTTTTATAACTTAAAGGCACTGTTCGCCCTTGCCTTGTTTTGACGGTATCTGCTCCAAGGTATATTGCACCATGCTTTAAATCTACGTTGTTTCGTGTAGCTTTAACCAATTCACCAATGCGTGCCATGCTATCTAACATCACAAGCAACAAAACTTTATCACGAAATCCAGTATACCAATCCTCATCAATCACCGAAAAAATTTGTTTTAATTCCATTGGTGTAAGGGATTCAACGTTATCTATTGGTGCTTTAACGGTTTTAATCTTTTTATGTAGTTGGTCTACAATGAAACCTTCTTCATAGCAATACTTTAAAAAAGAGTGCAACGTTCGTACCCTGACGTTAACTGTATGGGGACTAAATCCTCTTTCGTTTAGCATGTAATCCTTATAGTCTAAAAATACCTCAGCGGTCATTTCACTTTTATTTAAGTCACCGCCAATATAGTCGCAAAGATAGCCAAAATGATTTTCATAGTCATCCAGTGTGCGGGGTGCTAATCCTTCAACCCGCTTAAAGCGCATAAACTGCAAGTGCATTTCCTTTAATGTCATTCGACCAACAGCGCTAGTAACAGCTACACGGCGTTCACTTTGCTTAGTTGTCCCATTTCTTCGTAGTTTTCGTGCCATATAAAAAACCTCCTAAACGTAAAAGTAGTATCCTTGCAAACTACTAATGTGATACGTCAAAGAGGTAGTTAAGTGTTTATGTTAATGTATACACGCCTGCGTATTCAAATAAACGGTTGCACACGTATTACCCCTGAAATGGTAAAAATACGTGTGAAGAAATCGTTGATTGATACGAAGAATATACTGTGTAGCAAGGCTCCCAATCGTATTTTAATACGAATTTTTATGGAGCGGTTTTGAAGACCGAGGGGCGCACCAGCTACCCTTCCGACCCCGTATGTTTCAAAGACTTTTCTTATTATATAGATGCTATCGAGAAATAGCAACAGAAGAGCTCAGTTTTTAGAGATAATGTAAATATGGGCCATATATAAATGGAGAATGCAGTCAGGTGCCTTATCAAGTTAAAACTTATATTTCCCCAATCTATAATTCTCTTGAATTGGAAAAATATGATGTCTATAATATTAGTATCTATTAACTTTATGGAGTGAACGCCATGCTGAGCGGCTGGTTTTTGTGGTTTATCCTTTTTTGGATTGTGGTCTTGATTTCCTTGTTTGCGATTGGCGGTTTTTTCATGTTCCGGAAGTTTTTAAAGCGGCTGCCTAAGGAAGATGGGAAGTCGGATATGGATTGGGAGGAATATTATGTTGGCCAGACGAAGCATCTTTGGCCGGCTGAATTAAAAGAGCTTCTTGAAGATTTAGTAAGCCCGGTCCCTGAATTGTTTAGGGATGTCGCCCGCCAGAAGATTGCCGGAAAAATCGGGGAATTGGCTGTGAAGGAAAGGGTTCCTTCAATCACTGAGGATTTAGTGATCAGGGGATATATTCTGGCAACTCCAAAGCGTGACCATAAATTTCTGCGGAAAAAGCTGATGGAAAGACAAGTGAATATGACTCCGTATGAACATCTTTTTAGTTAATATAAACGAACGGATGAGGCAGATGAAATAATGATCTGTCTTTTTTTGTTACAAATATTGGAACGTATGTACGTAATCTCGTAAATCTTGCTATAATACAAATTAACGATAAAAGTACGGGAGTGATAGAAATGAAATTTATCCATACGGCTGATTGGCATTTAGGAAAAATCGTCCATGGGGTACATATGACAGAGGACCAAAGGGATTCCCTCTATCAGTTTGTTGATATTGTAGAAGAAGAAAAGCCGGATGCGGTTGTGATTGCGGGGGATTTATATGACCGTTCCGTGCCGCCGACTGAAGCGGTAGAGCTGCTAGATGAAATTTTGTACACGATCAATGTGAAGATGAAGACTCCAATTGTAGCGATTTCTGGGAATCATGACAGTGCCGAACGGTTATCCTTCGGTTCCTCATGGTATCGCCATAGCCAGCTTTATATTCAGGGCAGATTGTCAGAAAGCTTTCAGCCGGTCCGGATAAATGGCATTAATTTTTATTTGGTTCCTTATGCTGAGCCAGGAGTCGTCCGCCAGCTTCTTGATGATGACAGCATCCATTCCCACCAGGATGCGATGAAGGCAGTGGCCGGGAAAATTGAAGAAAGCTTAAATCCGAATGAACCGAACGTATTTGTAGGCCATGCATTTGTTCTTGGTGGCCAGACTTCTGATTCCGAAAGAGCCCTTTCTGTTGGTGGGTCAGGTTGTGTCTCCAGCGATTGTTTCGATGCTTTTAGCTACACGGCCCTTGGGCATTTACACAGTCCTGATGCGATTAAGAACCCTAAAGTCTTTTATTCGGGTTCTCTAATGAAATATTCCTTTTCAGAATCCCAACAAAAGAAATCGATATCTATTGTGAATATGCAGAATGATGGGAGTTTTGATGTTACATACCGCTCTCTCTCCCCGAAATTGGATATGCGGGAACTGCAAGGGTCTATGGAAGAACTTTTAGATCCGGCATTCTATCAGTTGCAAAATGTAGAGGATTATTTGAAAATCACGTTACTTGATGAAGGCTCGCTAATTGATCCAATCAACCGCCTAAGGCAAGTTTATCCAAATGTGCTGCATCTGGAGCGGAAGTGGGATTTAATTGATATGAAACGGAAGCAATCCTTTTCGTCAGTAAAGGATGAAAAGAAATCCGAGCTGGATCTTTTTGAAATGTTTTATAACGAAATGACTGAAAGGGATTTTGATAATCATAAACGGGAGACCATGGTTTCTGTTATTGAAGCTGTGAAAAAGGAGGAAGCGGAGAAATGAGACCTCTTACGTTAACGATGCAAGCGTTCGGTCCCTATGCGGGCAGGGAGACAATCGATTTTACTGCTTTAGGAAACAGGACGATGTTTGTGATTTCTGGAAAAACCGGATCCGGTAAGACCACGATATTCGATGGCATCAGTTTTGCCATTTACGGTAAAGCCAGCGGGGAAGACCGAAACGGCCAGGAATTAAGAAGCCAATTTGCCGTGGATGATCTATCAACAGAAGTGGAACTTTTATTTTCATTGCGCGGGAAGACGTATGCAATTTCGCGGGCCCCGCAGCAAGATCGGAAGAAAAAGACCGGGGAAGGGTTTGTGACGGTAACCTCAAAGGCGGAATTATATGAAATCGATGCCTCAGGCGAAAAGAAGCTGCTTGGATCCAATGTGCGCGAAGTGGATGAAAAAATTAAAAGCATTATGCAGATCGATGCCAACCAATTTAGACAAATCTTAATGATCCCCCAGGGTGAATTCAGAAAACTTCTGACTTCAGACAGCAAAGAAAAGGAGCAAATCCTGCAAAAGCTGTTCCATACGGAGTTGTATAAACGAATTGAAGAAAAATTGAAGGAACAAGCAACAGAGCTTCGAAAGCTAAGCGAAAAAAGCATGGCAGACCGAATTGCTCTTATGAAAGAAATAAAGCCAGGGGAAAATGAGGAACTAAAAGCTGAATTGCTAGTCGATGAGCCGAGTGAGCAGCGTGTTCTTCCGTTGCTTTCTGCAGAAATCACGAAAACCGATGAAAAAATCAATGTGTTGTCCGTGGATTTGCGAAAAAAACAGGAAGCAAGGGACCGTGTCCAGGCTGAAATCACAAAAGCTGAAGAATTATTAAAACGGTTTGCTGAAAGGGAAAGACTGCAGCAAGAGAAGGAAGAGCTTGAAAAGAAGCAAACGGTTATCGAGCAATATAAAGAGCAAATTTCCCTTGCCCAGAAAGCATCTGTCCTCGAAAAGCAGGAGCAATTATACTTAAGGGTCGGCAAGCAAGTAAAATTGGCAACGGAAGAACTGGAAGGACTGGAGAAGCAATCGGTTGCCCTGTCTGAAGAAAAGTCACAGAATGAAAAAATTTATGAAGCCGAAGCAGCCAAGGCCCCTGAGCGGGACCAGGCACTTGCGGAAGTCCACCGCCTGCAGCAGCTTGAGGAAAGTGTTCAGGCATTTTCGAAGTTGAACGAAAACACACAGACCGCAGAAAAACAATGGAAAGAAAGTACCCAAAAAAGAGAGCGGACTGAAAACAATCTTTTGAAAATGGAAAAGGACATAGAAAAGCTGCTTGAAGAAAAAAATGCCGGCGAGACTGCGGGCATGGAATATGTAGCTAAAGAGCGAGAATGGGAAAAGAACCAGGACGTCTTAAAAAAGTTGGGTAAACTTAAGGCTTCCTATCAGGAATTGGCCGAACGTAAGGCCGTTCTAAAGGAAAAGCAGAAATCTCTCCAAGCGGCGAATCAATCATTAGCATCTGAAAAAGAAAGGAAGGAACAGCTGGAAATGTCTTGGCGACAAAGCCAGGCAAGCTTTTTGGCTTCATCACTGGAGCATGGGCAAGCGTGTCCTGTGTGCGGCTCCACCGAGCATCCTCTTCCTGCCCATTCTGCAGATGATATGCCTAGTGAGGAGGATCTGAATCAGCAAAGTGCCAATCTAGACAAGGCTGAAAAAGAACAAAGAAATGCTGAGGCCCAATTTTTTCAGGCGGAATCCCAATATGAATCTGGCAACCAATCATATTTGGAACAAAAGCAGGAGCTTGATGATATTTTAGATGTCTTCGATATATCGTTAATTAGTGATTATGAATCAAAGCATGCTGCACTTCGAAGTAAGCTTGAACAGGAGCTATCAGCGCTTAACGCCAAAAGGGCTTCTGTTGTTAAAATCAATGAACAGCTCAACAATCTGAAGACGACGTCGGCAGAAGCAAAGTCGATGTTGGAAAATCTGAAGAAGGAAGAAGAAGCAGCGAAAAACAGTTTCCTGGAGCAGAGTATAAAGCTCGCAGGTTTAAAGGAATCATTGCCTGAAGAAATTCGGACAATGGAAGCCTATAACCTTGTTTTAAATAAAGCGAAAAAGAACCACCAGAACCTCCAGAATGCTTTTGATGAAGCAGGTGCAAGACTTCAAAAGTTAAAGGAAAAAGAGTCAGGTATCCTGGCGAAAAAAGAGTCAACTGCCGAACAACTCGAAAAGCTGAAGGTTGAACTAGATAAAGAGCGCAAAAGTTTTAAGGATGAAATGACCAAGCTTGGATTTGAATCATATGGTGCCTATACATCCGCGAAAAAAGCCGAGCCTGAAATAAAGTCGCTTCAGGAAGCCGTTCAGGAATTTGAACAGAGATTCCATCGGATCACCGGCCTTTTCCATGATATCGAGCTAAAGTTAAAGGGCATTGAAAAGCCGGATCTGGAAGGGCTTCAAAAAACATTCCAGCTGATTGATGGGGAATTGGAAGGTGTGAGAAGCCTTCAAAACCAGCTGATGACAGCGAAAGGGAAAAACGAGGAAATCATCGGCAAAATAAATGCCATCATCAAGGAACAAAAGTCAATTGATGAAAAATATTCATTAATCGGACATCTGCATGAAATCTCAAAAGGGCAGAATCCATACAAAATTACGTTCGAAAGATACGTATTAGCTGCATTCCTCGATGATATTTTACAGGTAGCCAATACAAGGCTGCTTAAAATGACAAGCGGTCGTTTCCAGCTGTTGCGAAAGGTCGATCCGACCAGGAAAAATGTCCAGAGTGGGCTCGAATTGTCGGTGTTTGACCAATATACCGGGATGGAACGGCATGTTAAGACTCTTTCTGGTGGAGAAAGCTTTAAAGCAGCGCTTTCTCTCGCGTTGGGACTGGCTGATGTTGTGCAGGAATATGCGGGGGGCATTTCGCTTGAAACGATGTTTATTGATGAAGGATTCGGAACGCTCGACCCAGAATCGCTTGATAATGCAATAGAAGCCTTGATGGATATTCAAAGCAGTGGCAGGCTTGTGGGAATCATCTCTCACGTACCTGAATTAAAGGAACGGATTGATGCGCGTCTTGAGGTTCATTCGACACAGCAAGGCAGCTCGACGCAATTTCAGTTTTATGGAGCATAACTTAACCCGATCATGCCATGCATATGAAAAGGTGTCAGTGCTATAATGGCAATAAACTTTATGTATGTCAGGAACAGACCAACTTGGATTAACTAGCACGTACCCTGCATGGTTTAAACCCAAATAGTGAGATGAGGGATAGCGATGTCAGTGAAAAAAATCGGAATTGACGCAGGTGGTTCTCTCCTAAAAATGGCTTATTTTGAAGAAGAAAAGCTTCATGTAAGAACTCATTCCTACCAAGACACGACTTCTTTGATCCAGTGGCTGATGATGATCGCTCCAAATGCCGAAATACTCATTACTGGTGGGAAAAGCAGGCTGATCCGGGAGAAGCTTGTAACACTGGCAAAAGAAATTGATGAATTTGAAGCAACCCCTGCTGGTGCCGCGTATCTATTCAAACAAGAAGCGAAACATTCGCTAAAGCCATCCATCCTTGTTAATATCGGAACTGGTACATCGATTTATTTGCTGAAAGAGGACTCCGCCGATCGGATCGGAGGCACAGGCGTAGGAGGGGGCACACTACTGGGGTTGGGCAAGCTTCTTACAGGTATTCATACTTTTAGGGAAATTGTATCCCTAGCTGACAAGGGGAACCGTTCAGTGATTGACCTTCAGGTGAAGGATATATACGAACCGTTGGAACCCCCAATTCCGGGTCATTTTACTGCAAGCAATTTTGGAAAAGCAGCGGATGGGGATGCAGCAGGTAAAGAAGATTTGTTGGCTGCTTTGACCGGTATGATTGCGGAAACTGTCATGTTGCTGGCTGTGCAGGCTGCTTCTTCACGCCAAATAGAGGATATCGTTTATATTGGAGGGACGGTGGCTGGCAACCAGCCGCTTCAATCATATTTAACCGAGTCTACCCAGGCTTTTGGCTGCCGCCCTATTTTTCTTGATAAAGGTGAATATAGCGGGGCAGTAGGGGCGCTCCTTCAGCAATAATTTCAGAGTATGTTGCCGAAAGTAATTTTATAAAGGATGTTTGTATGAAAAAGCACTTTACCATTGGCATGGCCGGGCATATTGACCATGGAAAAACCTCGTTGACAAAGGCGCTTACCAATGTTGATACAGACCGGCTTAAAGAAGAAAAAGAAAGGCAGATATCGATTGAACTTGGTTTTGCTCCTTTGTATGAAGATGAGGAAATGCAGGTATCGGTCGTTGACGTTCCGGGGCATGAGCGATTTATTCGCCAGATGATTGCCGGAGTAGCAGGGATAGATTTAGTTGTATTAGCGGTAGCAGCAGACGAGGGTGTTATGCCGCAAACAAAGGAGCACCTGGAAATTTTGGGTTTCCTGGGTATCAAAAAGGGCATCGTGGCCATTACAAAGATAGACAAGGTGGAAGAAGATTTTCTCTCTTTAGTAAAGGAAGAAATCGTCCTTGAGCTTGAGGGCAGCGTTTTTGAAAATTCCCCTGTAGTTATGGTGGACAGTTTATCCGGAAAGGGAATTGACGATATAAGACAGCAAGTCCTCAGTGAGTTGGACAGCCTTGAAGCACGAGATACAAAAGGCCCGTTCAGACTGCCTATTGATCAGGTATTCACTGTTAAAGGCCAAGGTACGGTAGTCCGTGGAACGGTTTATGAAGGCTCAGTAAAAGAGGGGCAATCGTTACTCATCCTGCCAAGCCGTCTTGAGACAAAGGCCCGCCAGCTACAGGTTCACCATAAGCCCGCAATTCAGGCGTTTGCCGGGCAAAGGGCAGCGGTGAATCTTTCTGGTATCACCAGGGAAGAAATCGAGCGCGGAGACGTTCTTGTGTCATCGGAACATTTCAACGTATCGAAGTGCCTGGATGTTTCACTCAAGGCTTCGACTGCCCTTGACCATCTCGTTAAACAAAGAACCCCAATTAAATGTTACATTGGGACCTCCGAAGTGATGGGACGAATCGTGTTTTTTGACAGAAACGAAATCGGCCAGGAACAGGAAGAAATTCTTTGCCAGCTGCGGTTGGAAGAAGAAATCGTCACGAAAAGGGGCGACCGGTTTATTTTGCGCCGTCCAAGTCCACAGGAAACGATCGGGGGCGGGTGGGTTATTGATCCACTGGGAAATAAATACCGGTTCGGCTCCAAAACGATCGAAGAGCTGGCTAAGAAAAAAGAAGGAAACCCAAAGGAACGGATCAGTTCAGCGCTAATGGAGGAAAAGGGGCTTTCCATCCAAGATTTGATAAAGCGGACGTCTCTTAATGAATCAGAAATAACGACTGTTTTGGAGGATGAGGAATTTCTTTCTTATAATTCTGGATTTTATACCTCTCAACTTATTGTTCAACATGTCACGGAAGAAATTTATGACAGGCTTCTGGAGTACCAGCAGGAATTTCCAATGAAGCCAGGAAGAAATAAAGCGGAGGCAGTCCAGGCATTACAGGAAATTCACCCGAAAACCTTGCTTGATTTTGTATTGAAACGGGGAGAGGAAGAAGGCACGTGGAAAAGAAACGGCCAATTTGTTTCCACTGCCGATTTTTCCCCGCATGTACCGGCGAATTGGCGCAAACGCGTGGATAACATGCTTAATGCAATAAAAGAAGATGACCTGCAGGTAAAGTATTTGGATAACTATCTTGAGGAAGCGGGAATCCCTGGTTCACTCAGGATGGAATTGACTTATTTTTTAGTGGAGCAAAAACTATTAATACCGCTTGATGGGCAATTCTATGTTTCTACTGAGAGGTTTAATGAAGCCATTTCTAAGCTAAAGAGCCAAACAGCTGATTCGTTTGAAGTGGGGGAAGCCAAGGATATACTTGGCCTTTCAAGGAAGTACATCATTCCTTTCCTGGAAAAGCTGGATAGTGAACAGATTACCCGGCGTGAAGGAAATAACAGAATGTGGGAGTGATAAGAAAAAATCCGTTTGATCAAATCAAACGGATTTTTTTCTTACAATACATTTATAGCTTTTTCCTTTTTTTCCGTGACAGCACCAACAACAGTGGCATGATGCAGGCCGGATTCGTTTAACTTCGTGACATATTCTTTTGCTTCACTTTCCGGGAGGCTTACAAGAAGCCCGCCTGATGTGACGGCATCACAAAGGATGAGGCGTTCCTCTAAAGGCATGTTTTCCGGATAAGTAACATTATCCGCAAGCCAAGAATAGTTGGACTTTGTGCCTCCCGGTATGATTCCATCCTCCGCAAGCTCACGGGTACCATCAAGCATTGGTACTTCCTTGCTGTAAATATCGAAGCTTACCTCGCTACCCCTTGCCATTTCACTAGCATGTCCAAGTAATCCAAATCCTGTAACGTCCGTTACCGCATTTGGATGTAATGGCATCAATAGTTCAGCCGCTGTTTTGTTCAGCATGGCCATTGTTTCAGTAACTGCTTGTTCCTGTTCAGGAGTGACAGCATTGCGCTTAATGCCAGTAGTCAGGATGCCGACTCCGATCGGTTTTGTAAGAACCAGCAAATCTCCTGGTTTTGATCCGACATTCTTCCAAACTTTTTCTGGATGAACGAGGCCAGTTACAGATAACCCGAATTTAGGTTCCTGGTCATCAATAGAATGCCCGCCAACGGTAATGGCACCTGCTTCAGCGACTTTATCCTGGGCACCCTTAAGAATCTCAGCAAGCATTTCCCCGCCAAGCTTTTTAATCGGGTAGCCGACAATATTCATCACCGTCTTCGGTTCACCGCCCATGGCATATACGTCACTTAGTGAGTTTGCAGCAGCAATTTGGCCAAATAGGTATGGATCGTCCACAACAGGAGTGAAATAATCCACTGTCTGGATGAGGGCAATATCTTCAGTAATTTGATAAACTCCTGCATCATCCGCTGTTTCGTTCCCTACCAGTAATTCAGGAACAGTTTTTTGTTTTGGTAAAAGGCGCAAAACTTGCGCCAGGTCCTCTGGACCGATTTTGCAGCCTCAGCCAGCTTTTGTTGACATCGCTGTGAGACGGATTTTTTCTTGGTCAGTCATTAGTTGTTCCACCTCCGTTACGTTAGTATAATTCATTTATTTCGTTATACGCTATAGATAAGCTTTTTCATTGTCTATGAATATTATATGTACTACAATGACAAAGAAAATGGAGGTTGTAAGAAATGACATTTGAAGTAAAAGTCGAATTCTGCATGATGTGAAATTATGCACCAAAAGCTGCGAGTCTCGCAGAAGACCTTTTTACGAACTATCGTGGAAACCTTTCAAAAATGGAATTGATACCTGCCTCTGGAGGCATTTTTGAGGTCACTGTCAATGGAGCGCTTATCTATTCAAAAAAAGATACAGGAAAATTTCCAAAAAACCAGGAGATTATTGACAGTATGGACGCGATGAAGTAAAAAAGGATGGAGGAAGACCATCCTTTTTTACTTGGCGCTATAGAGCTTTCTTATATTCATAAAGAAGAATACAGTGTAAACACACATTTTCCTGTGTCAATGCCTCTGTCTTGATGAATTTTTTTAACAGAAAATGGTCAACCCCTTCCCGGTTGCCATTTTGTCTTCTTCTTTCGATATTTTGATTTCCAATATATTGTTGCTGAAGCTGGCAGTTATATTTTTATTGTTAATTATAAAAGGGAAAGGGATCGTACGTTCTATTGGTTCCAATGATTCCGTACTCTTTTGTGTTAAAAACAAAGCGGTAATGTTTAAATCTTGGTTATTGGGTTGAATCGTAATTCTATTTGGCTGTCTATCATCAAACAAGGCTTCTACAACATATTCCTCATTGCACTCATATATATCCACCCTAAATGTGAGCTGGTCTAGATACCCGGTATTTGGATCAAGAAAGTAGTTTTCCATAAATTGATCAAAGCGGTCATATTCGTCACTTTCTTCCTTATAATGACAATTGTCCGACATTCTAAAACCCTCCATAATGCCTTTGAAATATTCTATGTATTTCCCTAGATAAAGTGAGAATGATATAATGGGAAAATCGCTAATTATTAGGAGGGATAATGTGGTACAGCATTTATTAAGATCAATTCCCCCCGTCCATGAATTACAAAAGCATGATCGATTTAAGGCGTTGACAGTTGATTCTGGTTATGATGAGAGCATGTTGACAGCTATTTTAAAAGAGGTGCTTCAGGAAGTTCGTGAGTTACTAATTCAAGGCCGATGGGAAAAAGCGGAACCTGGAACAGCTGCTTTTTTGGAAGACTTGTTCGACGCCATAAAACTTAGGGCCGGCCAAAAATATTCCTATCGACTGAAAAGGGTGATTAACGCAACAGGCACTGTGATACATACGAACCTGGGCCGTTCTAGATTGAGTGAATCAGCCATAGAGCATGTTGTGAATGTGGCAAGGAATTATTCAAATTTAGAATACAAGCTTCAGGAAGGAGAAAGGGGATCACGGCATTCCCATATAGAAAGCTGGATCACTCAAATTACAGGTGCAGAAGCTGCCATGGTCGTCAACAACAACGCTGCAGCAGTATTCCTTGTATTAAGAGCCTTGGCTAACAATAAAGAAGTCATCGTATCCCGAGGCCAGCTAGTCGAGATTGGTGGTTCTTTTCGTGTGTCCTCGATTATGGAGGAGAGCGGGGCAAAGCTTGTCGAGGTCGGTACGACGAATAAAACGCATTTGTGGGATTATGAACAAGCTATAACGGAAGAGACTGCAATGTTATTGAAAGTACATACTTCGAACTTTAAAATGGTTGGTTTTACGAAAACGGTAGAAGCGGGGGAACTGATATCCCTTGCAGGAAGACATGAGCACATCTTGTATTATGAAGACCTTGGGAGCGGAGTATTGCTTGACCTCCAAAAAGAAGGCATAGGGGAAGAGCCGTTAGTTCAAGCCATTGTTCGCGAAGGAGCGGACCTTGTCACGTTCAGCGGAGATAAACTGCTTGGTGGACCTCAGGCTGGTATTATTGCCGGTAAAAAGAAGTATATAGATATTCTTAAAAAGCACCAGCTCGCCAGGGTCCTAAGGGTGGATAAAATGACATTGGCTGCTTTAGAGGCAACCTTGGCTGACTATCTAAGAGGACGGACCGCAGCAGATTCTATTCCAACGATAAGGGATATTATTCAAAAAGAAGAAGATCTTCTAAAGAAGGCAGAACATTTTCTACATTTAATAAAAGAATCAGGGGTCTCTTGTTCATATCAAATCGTTAAGGAAATGAGCACGATTGGTGGCGGGACGATGCCAGGGGTTGAAATTCCAACCTATACAGTGGCTGTCCGACATAGCGGCATGTCTGCTAACGAACTGCATCAAAGGCTTCGGTTAGGCACTACGCCTGTCATAACGAGGATTAAGCAGGAAGAGATTTTGTTTGACATGAGAACGGTCACACTAGAGGAAATCGAAGAGATGGTAGAGCAACTACATAAGGTAAATATTTAAAAGCAAAACATACTTTTGGATGATAATTAGGAAAACAGAGGCCCTATGTTTTTCGGCAAACTAAAATGGTCCTGCCTTGACAGAAATCTAACTTTATCCTTGGCCTAAATTTGCGGATTAAATGTTCCAACATGGGTTTTCAATGCAAACTAAAGTTACAAGCATATAATTGTGTAAACAAAGCAGGAAATCCTATTATAGGACTCCTGCTTTTGTTTTACATATCATGGTGGCTGTTGTGCTTTTGACGGCTGTGATTACGGTTTTTCACTTTTTTTGAGCCGGAGAGTGGTTCTGGCTGGCTGAAATGCCGTCCTCTGGCCGCGTTGTAGCGCATGGCTTTCGTACCGTATTTATGCATACAGATACCTCCTGATTAACGTCCTTGTTCTCACGCAGGTGCTTTTACCTGAGAAGAAAAAAAGCAGCAAATCCAGAAAGCTTGAATTCCGTATGAACAATAGACACTGAGCAAGTCCCTAGATGTTTAAAGGGCTTACATTAGTAAGGTGCCATCGTTGTTTGTTATCTATTCACTCTCTTTCAAGCTTTCATTTGCATAATGAAGCCGGAAATGCAGACTCTACGCTTGTACAACACGAACAGGGGAGCTGAGGGATCCTGGCATCCCCTAAAAATCTTGCACAACATGAAAGGGAGCTGAGAGGCCATGCCGTACCCCAAAAATAAACAACAGGCATTTCAGGCTGCACAGGGTAGTGTAAATCAAGCCATGGCCGATTTTTTACTCCTTATTCATGACGATGTAGATTATGCGAGCCGGTTAGAGCATGTGAAACACCGCTAACATTCATAGTATCCCGCCTAATGATTCATTTTAATAGATTATAACCAAATATTTGAACCCGAGGAAGAAAAAAACCGGCCTTTTCAGGACCGGAATTACCGATGAGGGAGTCCTTAAAAGGCCGGAATTGTATTTTTTTGTATGTATTAACGAAAAATATGTGGATTACTGATTCTTTTTGCGCTATTTGTTATTCTGCCTTTGTTCCTCAGTTAGTGGCTCATTGGAGAACTCTTCGTTGTACCCGGCGCCTTTACCCTGTGCTTTTGCAGCGTTCATCCCCGGAATGACATAGTTAGCCTTTCGGTTTCCGTTTGCCATACCCAACACCTCCATATTTAGATTGTGAACAGCAGCAGCGAATTATGCAGTTATATTGAAACATTAATTTTCTGCTGCCCAGAAAGCAGATTAACTTTTTTACAATAACAATTGGTAATAATCCAATGGTTTTTAGTTGTAAACGTTTCCGATAAAATGTATATTTTTCTTGTAGAGTAATAGCTAACGAGAAAATTACATAAGAAAAACTTATAAAATATAATAACTTTCTTGTTATTTACTTATAGCTATTTCTATATTAATATTGAATTGTGAGAAAAGTTAGGATGGGAGAAAATTCAAACTTTTCGACAAAAAGGGTTTATTTATATGTAGTAGACTTGGCTTTGTGAAACCACTTGCCACGTTTTACTTCTTATGTTCAGAATTTTTCTGACAGTTTAATAGGGGGTAGGATTTGATGACGAAAAATGATGTTTATCAAGCGCGTTCTTCCTTTGAAATCAATGGAAAACGCTACAACTACTACAGTCTGGAGGCTTTGCAAAAAGCAGGTGTAGCAAACGTTTCTCGTTTGCCATATTCCATTAAAGTTTTGCTTGAGGCTGTACTCCGCCAGGTCGACGGCAGAGTAATCACAAAAGAGCATGTCGACAATCTTGCTAAATGGGGAACAGACGAACAGAAGGATATCGATGTGCCGTTCAAGCCATCACGCGTTATCCTGCAAGACTTCACAGGGGTTCCTGCGGTAGTGGACCTAGCTTCACTTCGCAATGCAATGGCTGCATTGGGTGGGGATCCTGATGCAATCAATCCTGACATTCCGGTTGACCTGGTTATCGACCACTCTGTTCAAGTTGATAAAGCAGGTACTGCAGATTCACTAGATGTGAACATGGACCTTGAATTCCAGCGTAATACAGAGCGTTATCAATTTTTAAGCTGGGCACAAAAATCGTTTAACAACTACCGTGCGGTTCCGCCTGCAACTGGTATCGTCCACCAGGTAAACCTTGAGTACCTAGCAAACGTTGTGCACGCGGTGGAAACTCCAAACGGCGACCATGAAGTGTTCCCGGATACAGTTTTCGGTACGGATTCCCACACTACAATGATCAATGGTATCGGTGTTCTTGGATGGGGTGTTGGCGGCATTGAAGCTGAAGCAGGTATGCTGGGGCAGCCATCTTATTTCCCGGTTCCGGAAGTAATCGGTGTAAAGCTTACTGGAAAGCTACCTAATGGAACAACTGCAACAGACCTTGCTTTAAAAGTTACTCAAGTTCTGAGAGCAAAAGGCGTTGTAGGTAAATTCGTAGAATTCTTCGGTCCAGGGGTTTCATACCTACCGTTAGCTGACCGTGCAACAATCGCAAACATGGCACCTGAATACGGGGCAACTTGCGGATTCTTCCCTGTTGATTCAGAAGCAATCGCTTACTTGCGTTTGACTGGCCGCGATGAAGAACAAATCCAAATCGTAGAAACATACAGCAGAGAAAACGGTTTGTACTACACAGCTGATAAAGAGGATCCGACTTATACAAGTGTTGTGGAAATCAACCTATCAGAAATCGAACCTAATCTTTCAGGACCAAAGCGCCCGCAAGATTTGATTCCGCTTTCCCAGATGCAAAAATCATTCACGGAAGCAATCGATGCTCCAATGGGCAACCAGGGATTCGGCTTGAAGCCTGAAGAAATCAATAAAGAAGTAACAGTTAAGTTTGCTGATGGCCGTGAAACCAACATGAAAACTGGTGCCATCGCAATTGCGGCAATTACAAGCTGTACAAATACATCTAATCCATACGTAATGCTTGCAGCAGGACTTGTGGCAAAGAAAGCTGTTGAAAAAGGCCTAACTGTACCTGACTATGTAAAAACATCACTTGCACCTGGTTCTAAGGTTGTTAGTGGTTATCTTCGCGATTCAGGACTGCTTCCATACATGGATAAGCTTGGATTTAACCTTGTTGGTTACGGCTGTACAACATGTATCGGTAACTCAGGTCCATTAGAGCCTGAAATCGAAGCAGCAGTAGCTGAAGCGGACCTTCTTGTAACATCTGTCCTATCTGGTAACCGCAACTTTGAAGGACGCATCCATCCGTTGGTGAAAGCTAACTATCTTGCATCACCGCCATTGGTAGTTGCTTATGCTTTGGCTGGAACTGTTGATGTCGACCTTCAAAAGGATCCGCTTGGCAAGGACCAGGACGGGAACGAGGTATTCTTTAACGATATTTGGCCAACTCATGAAGAAGTTTATGAAGTGGTTAAACAAACGGTTACACCAGAATTGTTCCGTAAAGAATATGACACAGTATTCAACAGTAACCAGCGCTGGAACGAAATCCAAACAAGCAATGAGGCGTTATATCAGTTTGATGACCAATCAACTTATATTCAAAACCCTCCATTCTTTGAAGGATTGTCACCAGAACCTGGCGAGGTAACTGCTCTTAGTGGACTTCGCGTAGTAGGTAAATTTGGCGATTCTGTAACAACAGACCATATTTCTCCTGCGGGTGCGATCGGCAAGGAAACTCCAGCTGGCAGATATCTTCGTGAAAATGGCGTAGAGCCTCGCGATTTCAACTCTTATGGCTCCCGCCGTGGTAACCATGAAGTCATGATGCGCGGAACATTTGCAAACATCCGTATCCGTAACCAAGTCGCACCTGGCACAGAAGGCGGCTTCACTACTTACTGGCCAACAGGCGACGTCATGGCAATCTATGATGCATGCATGAAGTATAAAGCTGACGGTACTGGACTTGCTGTTCTTGCCGGAAAAGACTATGGTATGGGTAGCTCCCGTGACTGGGCTGCGAAAGGTACGAACCTTCTTGGAATCAAGACAGTCATTGCAGAAAGCTTTGAGCGTATCCACCGTTCTAACCTTGTGCTGATGGGTGTTCTTCCACTACAATTCAAGCAGGGAGAAAATGCGGAAGTACTTGGATTAACAGGTAAAGAAGCTATTGATGTACAGATTGACGAAAACGTAAAACCACGTGACATCGTAAAGGTAACTGCTACTGATGAAAATGGCGAGAAAAAGGAATTTGAAGTACTTGTCCGTTTTGACAGTGAAGTAGAAATCGACTACTACCGCCACGGTGGTATCCTTCAAATGGTATTACGTGACAAGCTTAAAACAGTAACTGCATAATAATTTACTTTTCAGAAGAGGCAGGCCCTTCACGGGTTTGTCTCTTTTTTAATGCTTGTAAAAGGTTTTTTAGTTATATTGAAAACGGTGTATTGATTCCTGTAATATGTTCTTATTGGGATATTCTAAAAATAAACATACGTAAACAAAGCTATTTTTCACAGTAGGTATCAGGTTAGGAGGACAAGTATATGGTTAAAAAGATTGTTTCAGCAGCGGCTCTTATCATTTTATTGAGTGTTGCGGTCGTCCAAGCGATGGACCATAAGGATAAAAAAGCCAGTAATGACAATCTTGGCGGGCTAAGAACCGGAGTGAAAGCCCCGGACTTTGAATTGCAGACACTTGATGGAAAACAAGCGAAGCTTTCCGACTATAAGGGAAAGAAGGTTCTTTTAAATTTTTGGGCAACCTGGTGCCCTCCTTGCAAGGAAGAAATGCCGGCAATGGAGGAGTTTCAGAAAAAAGCAGGCAGTGACATAATTATACTAGCAGTGAATATAGATCCGGAAAATGATGTAAAAGCATTTGCAAAAGAGATGGGTGTTACTTTCCCGATCCTGTTGGACAGTCAACAATCTAAAGATCCGGTGAACGAACTGTATCAGGTATTAAGCATCCCAACATCGTATTTTATTGACACCAATGGGGTAATTGCCGATAAGTTTATAGGTGCTTTGAGTTTAAAACAAATGGAACTCACAATGGATAAAGTAGAGTAACGGCCCCCCATGGGCCGTTTTTTTGTTTCGAAAAAAATCGCCATACAATGTCATAATTTTAAGTCAATTTGGAAATGATGTTTTTATAATCAATATGGAAAAGGTGAAAAAATGAAGAGAAAAAAGCGTTCTTTTGAGGATTTAGTAAACGAAAACAAGCAGGAGCTCCTAAAGGATATGAAATTAATGGAGAAGCTAGAAGAACGGCTTGAAAACAGGCATTTAAAAAAGGCGGATTAATCCTTTCAAAATGTGGCATTCATGTTTCCTCTCCTCTTGTAAAGATTATAAGCAGGAGGGGATAAATCATGGGAAATCCAAAAAGAGACTCTAAACATTTTGTTCCAAGCCATTTAGGGACACAGCCACGAGGATTCTCCGGCAACAACGGAAAAAAGATGCAGGATACATCAGGGCATCATGCCCAGGTCATTCAAACAAAAGGTGAATAAACAAAATTAGTTTTTAACATAATTTTATTATGTTAACTAATTATTCGTTCCTTTTTTGATTAGTGCATACAAGAAATTATGAACTAAGGAGGATGGCTATGGACAAGTTTACACCAAACCCTGATAACCGGTACGATAATGTTGAAAAATTGCAGGAGATGGTTCAAAATACCATCGAAAATATTGAGCAAGCAAATGATTCGCTTGAATTTGCAACCGGGGAACAGCGCCAGCAGATCAAGGAAAAAAATCATCGGAGGGAAGAGAGCATCGAAGCCTTCCGTAATGAAATACAGGACGAAGCAGCTGCGAGAAGAAATGGATTTGAGGGAAGATAACACATAGTAATTTGAGCTACAAAATGAAGAGGGGGAACAATGATTGTTCTTCCTCTTCTTTTGTATTCTACCTGTTTGGTCATAAGTAAATCACTTTGACATGATATATATCGAATTTATGATAAAATAGTGATGAAAAAGATTGAATGGATGATGACTGGGTTAATGAATTCAATAAACAACGTGAATTTTTCAATAAAAGAAAGAATAGAGAATTTATCTGATGAACTTGAATTAAAAGGTTACATAGATAATATAAATAACGTTTTACAGGTCTTATCTCTTGTTGGGAATTTGCCAGATTCTAGTGAAGATAAACTGAGTTTAACCAGTGAGTTATACAGTATACTTGCCACCTCAAGAAAGGTCACGGCAGGAGAAGATTCTTTATATGAAACTTGGCTTAAGGAATCAATAAAAACAAACCCTGCAAACAATCGGGCAAATAGTCTAATGGCAGCTTCCAAATGGAATGGCAATAGCACTTTACTGGACCAATTATCCTTCCCTCATATTCGAGAAACGGATAACAGGACTGCAAAAAAAAGAATAGCTGAACAATATATCAGCATGAGTGAAGAACATATCGAAATTCTGGAGGATCGCCTAGCAGAATTGAAGGACTCCAAGTTTGCTTCATCAGGCTATCTGGATGCCGGACAGATTTTGAAGTATGAGAAAGCCATCAATTGTATTTCAGAGATCTTGGAGGAACTAATTGGCTTATTGAAAGCATCACGGGAATACGAGGAGTCCATTTCAGGGGTATTCCACACTTCCACCCATTCCCGGGATATGCGCAGCCATCTCGAGCATATCGAACAATTAAAGAAAGAATGGTATTCGCTATTTACTGATCATGATCAAGGTGTTGACCAAAAGGAAAGTCCCCTTGCTGAACTCCATGCAATGGTCGGGATGGAAGAAGTGAAAACTCGTATTGATGATTTTTACCGTTTTTTGAAGTACCAGAATAGACGGAAGGAACTCGGATTGCAATCGAGAGACGAACAAAGCCTCAATATGGTCCTAACCGGGAATCCGGGAACAGGAAAAACCACGCTTGCGCGGCTTTTAGCGAAGATTTATCATGAACTCGGCGTTCTGCCAAGGCAGGAAGTGCTGGAGGTAGACCGATCCCAGCTTGTCGGTGCATACATTGGGCAGACTGAAGAAAACGTTCGAAACATAGTCGAGCGTGCTTTAGGCGGGGTTTTGTTTATTGATGAAGCATACAGCCTGAAGCGGGAAGGGCAAACAGACAATGATTATGGACAAACCGCGATCGACACACTGGTTTCATTAATGACAAACCAAAAGTATGCAGGGAAATTTGCTGTCATTTTAGCTGGATATCCGGAAGAAATGCGGCGGTTTTTGGATGCAAACCCCGGCCTTCGAAGCAGATTTCCAAATGCGAACCATATTTTCCTAGCGGATTATTTAACAGACGAACTTTTGTTGATAGCTGAGCATACTGCTGCCGAAAATGATTATATTCTCTCGGATGAGGCTAAGAAGGTGCTAGAAGCCAGGATTGAAAAAGAACAGGTTGATGATACCTTTGGCAACGCGCGCACTGTCCGCTCGATTGTATTGGATGCCATTTTTAAAAAAGGCGCGAAGGAATATGCTGATGGAGAAAATATCCTTGATTTTACCCTGCTAAATAAAGAGGACTTTCTGGAAAATGAAATCCCTCCGGAAGTACCGCCTGAGAAGAAATTACAGAAGCTAATAGGTCTTAGGCATGTCAAAGAAGAAGTCAAGGGCTTCATATCCTTTGTGAAAATGCAGCAAATTCGAAGGGGAAAGGGGCTGCCAGTCGTACCCATCCAACTTCACTCGGTGTTTACCGGAAATCCAGGAACCGGTAAAACAACGGTTGCAAAGATTTACTCGGAAATGCTAAAGGAAACCGGATTATTAAAGCGGGGGCACCTTATTGTAGCAAGCCGTGCAGACCTTGTAGCAGGATATGTAGGGCAAACTGCGATCAAAACGAAGAAAAAAATCCGCGAGGCACTCGGGGGCGTGCTTTTTATTGATGAAGCCTATTCATTATCAAGCCAATCCTCTGGGGATTTCGGAAAAGAAGCGGTGGACACCCTTGTTGATGAAATGACAAAGCATAATGAAAACTTGGTTGTCGTTTTGGCTGGCTATCCGCACGAAATGGCCTTGCTTTTAGAAAGCAATCCCGGACTGCGTTCAAGGTTTAAGAAATTCTTCCATTTTCAAGATTATACAAATGCGGAGATCCTGGAAATTATTCAGGCTTACGCGTCCGGCTACCATTATACGATCGCTGAAAAAGCCTTTGCTTATATGGAAAAGTACCTTGAAGCTAATGAAATTGAAGGCAATGGCCGCTATGCGACAAATCTTGTTGATGAAGCGATACAGGTCCAGGCGATGAGATTGATGGCGGAAAACGGGCCAGAAGATTTACGTGACGATATCAATTGCATTTCGGAGGAAGATATAAAAAGAGCGGCAGAGAAGTTAGAAAGAGGGGAAATATAGTGCTTATTGCAGAGAAAAAGATAGAAGTCCGATACGCGGAAACAGACCAGATGGGTGTGGTTTATCATGCTAACTATATTATCTGGATGGAACTCGGGCGGACGCAATTAATCAAGGATCTCGGTTTTAATTATGCCGAAATGGAGAAAGATGGAATCATTTCGCCTGTTCTTGACATTCAGGCGACCTATAAAAAACCTGTCCGATATGGAGAAACAGCTACTGTGAGAACGTGGATAGAAAGTTATGATGGATTAAGGGTCGCTTACGGGTACGAAATTGTGGCTGAAACAGGGGAAGTATCCGTCACAGGGACATCCGTCCATGTATGCGTAAAAAAAGACAGCTTCCGCCCAATTTCCATAAAACGGCTTTATCCTGAATGGCATGAAGCATATGAAACAAATAAAAAACAAGGATAAAAGAAACGGGCGAACTTCGGAACGCCCTTTTTTTCTGGAAAAGAGGAGTAATCCGTGGCTTTTGGAATTAACAGAAATCAGCTCCAAGAATGGAAAAATAAGATCGATAGAGGGGAAATTGCCTTTCTGACCCATTATTGGCTTGATGACCGGTTTCCCGGTTGCAAAACCGTTACGAAGGTAGGCTGTCGCGATTTGGATCGACTGGTGGAGTGGGGCAGGAAATATGGTCTCAAGAAAGAGTGGATCGACCATCGCAAAGACGGTTATTCCCACTTTGATCTACTAGGAGATAAACAGAAAGAGATTCTTGAAAAAGAAGGCATTCAGGAGAGATTAGTGGACTAATACGGTGGGGTACGTTGCTATTTTTTGAAACGATAAACTGTAGTTTAAGCTATATAGAATTACGATATAGATGCGATGTATAAATTTTTATTACATTGTAATCCGATGTAGTGATGAAGCGGAAGATAAAACTCCACTCTGGGTGAGACAAAAAAGGCTGAACGCTATCAGCCTTTTTTATTTTTTATAGTGATATTCAGGTTCATTGAACTTTTCGTTTAATGTCACAGAAAGGTTATTTTCATCAAAATACCACGCGTCGTTTTCTTCAATAAAAAACATGATGCCGTTCTTTTCCGTTTGTGTTGCCGCGTTGATCGGCTTGTCTGTACTAACGCCCAGGGAGAAACCGCTTTGGACGGTGCTGCATCCGCCGTAACGGGCAAAAAAACGAACAGTGTCCCCGTTTTTTAAGTTCATTTCATTTATATACCATGCTGCTGCTTCATCAGAGATTGTTAAATTCACTCTAGTCTCCTTCTTTCCTAAGAGATATTCCTATTATAGAGCAAATAACAGGAAGAAGCGAATGTATCGGCCTAGAGTGATGGGGCTCTGAAGGAACATAATTTATATATTATTCAAGAATAACATCTCAATAAAAGTGATGTTCATTTTAAAGAACAACGTGAATTTATTGTAAAGAAGGAAATCTTTTATGGATGCTGAATAGTAACAAGAGGATAGCATTAGCTCTCAATTTACTACTTTTAATTCAGGGGTAGAGTGGTAAGTAGTATATATCATTCAAGAATAGAAGTGGAAGGGTGAGACAGATGAGAAAAACGGAACTTCTAAAAGGAACCACTGAGATGATCTTGCTTTCCCTGTTAAGAGGAAAGGATATGTATGGATATGAACTGACTGATTTATTGAAACAATTAAGTGAAAATTATTTCCAGTTGAAAGAAGGCACGCTATATCCTGCTTTGAAGAAGCTTGAGGAAAAAGGACTGGTTAAAAGCTATTGGAAGGACTCGTTCGAAGGGCCTCGAAGGAAGTATTACTACATTACAAAAGCTGGGTTCAAAGAATATAATACCTATGTAACTCAATGGGAGGAATTCCAGCAAAAAATAAAGCTGATTACAGAATATGAAACATAAAATTGTCTTTGTTTAACTATATAGTAATCCTATCTAGTTAGAACAGGAGTATGCAAAAATAAAAGCTGCCTTCAGTTTTAGTAAAGGCAGCTTCCAATTTATTTGTCTTCTTCTTTTTTCTGCATTTCAGCCAATTTAGCCAGCAAGATATGCTGGGGCATATGCATGATTTGTTCAAGGGGCATGTTTAATGATTTTGCTAGCTTTTGAGCGGTATCGGCTGAGATTTGTAGAGGACGCATTTAGATCACCTTGTATTCTATATTTTATTTCATTATACCATGGCCGCAACTGGTATGTCGTTCAAAGCCCGAGATAAATGAACGCGCCCAGTACGCTGAAATACAAGATGGCAGATGGAAGTGCACTCTCTTTCATGACCGTCAATGCTGACAACATAATTCCGATAATGATTAAACTGATGCTAAGCGTCACCTAGTGAATAAGCAGAATTACCCAGATAAGAAATCGTTCTTTTTCCTTAAAAAAAGGAATAGCAAGTAATAGGGTAAAGATAATCCAAAAGGGATTCATTTCGGACTGCGTATGAAAAGACAGTAACAGTAAAAAAGTACTGAATTCAGATGATAGGCAGAGAGGATTTTTTCTCCAGTTTACTATTAGTAGTTTTAAACATCCTGAAGTGTCGGCTTTTTCCTAAAGATAATCCCACGTAGTAAACAAATGGGGTAAAAATCTTTATTTTTTAAAGGGGAGTGTAATATGAAAAATCGTCCCTTTCTCCAGTTTGCTTTTTACTTTTATTTCTCCTTTTAATAATACAACAAGATGTTTGACAATCGACAATCCAAGGCCTGTACTGCCTAATCGGTTTGATCGGGATTTATCAACCTTGTAAAAGCGTTCAAATATGAAGGGGAGGTCGTCTTCCGGAATGCCGACTCCAGTATCTTCAATGGCGAGGTGCACCTTCTTTTTATCAGCCCATGCTTTTAATTTTATCGTTCCGTGTTTTCTGTTATAGCGAATGGCATTTTCCACTAAATTCATAATGATTTGTTCTAAGCGGGTTCCGTCCGTATAGATCATAGGGATATTATCATCTATCTTTTTACACAGATGTATCCCTTGCTGTTTCGCCTTTAATGAAGCCTTAATCAAACAATTTTCTATTAATTCATGAATATTGATCCAATTGAAATGGAGCTCAAAGTGGCCGCCTTCAATTTTGGATAACTCAAACAAATCTCTAATTAATACATTCAACTGATCGACTTCATCGTTGATAATGGATAAATACAGCTCTTTTTCCTTGTCATTTTTGTATAATTTATCACGTACGACCCGTGTGTAGCCTTTTATATAAGATATTGGAGTTCTTAAATCATGCGATATATTAGCGAAGAATTCTCTTTGCCTGTTTCTGTATCTTTCTATTTCTTGTCCTAAATCATTGATGGCGGAACCCAATGAACCCAATTCATCGTTTGATGAGATAGTTACTTTCGGGTAGAACTCTCCTTTTGCAACAGCTCTCGTAACTGCTTCCATTTGCAATAGCGGGGAAGCAAATTTTCTTGAGGCGATATATGTAAAGATCAATGCCATACAAAGGGCTCCGAGTAACGACACCAACACCAATAATTCGATATGGCGAACAGAATTTTTGATTTTTTCAGCATTGGAAAATACGATTAATCCACTAGCTGTTTGATTGGATATAAGTAAATTTTTACCTGAAACAAAGTAGGTGGGATGATTTGCGGTAGGTTGGTACTCGATATGACCGGCTTTTTTTATATTAACGGCTTCTACTAATTCCTTTGACATGTAGGACCCTTGCTTGAACAATTCCGTGTTGGATGTAATCAGGATTTTTCCTGTTGGATTAATTACGAACATTTCAGTTTCTGTCAGATTTGAAATGGTTTGCAGGGAATGTAAATGGTCATGTTTAGAAACTGCAGCTGCATATTCTGCCGCAAAATGATCCAGCTTAAGGTGGGCCTCTTTATAAAAGGAGCGTGAAAATAATTGATCTATCATTAAAATCAAGGGTAAAAGCACACTAAGTAGTATGATGAAAATCGTGATTCCTAGCTTTAACACAATACTGTTTTTTCTCATAGCTCGCCATCCGCCGCTGCATTAAATTTATAGCCGACCCCCCATATTGTTTCAATTGGGTTATATGTAGGTGTTTTTTCCTTTATTTTTGTACGAATATTTTTAACATGTGAATCAACAGTCCTGGTGTCTCTTACGTCTTTGATCCCCCAAATGGCATCTAGCAATAGTTCGCGTGTGAAAACTAGCTGGGGCTGGGTTGCTAATAAATGGAGCAAATCGTATTCTTTTGGAGTAAAATCTATTTTCTTCCCCTTTACTAACACTGTTCTGCTTTTAGGTTTGATAATCATTAAGTGGTCCCCAAACATTAATACGTTCTCTGTGTGGTTCTTATTAATAACAGAGCGCCTCAATAACGCTTTAATCCGGGCAACAAGTTCTTCAGGCTCAAAGGGTTTTTCTAAATAATCATCAGCCCCGATATCCAGCCCATAAATCTTATCCCTTAACTCGTTGCGTGCCGTGAGCATGAGAATGGGTATATCCTTCTCTTTTCTAATTTCCTTGCAGATCTCCCATCCATCAAGAGTGGGAAGCATAATATCTAATATGATTAAATCGAAGTGGCCTGCCGAAATCAAAGCTAGTGCTTTTAAACCATCTTCGGCCTCCATGATTTGATAATCCCCGTGTAAATAGATTCTTATAAGATTTCTCATATTCCATTCATCATCTATTATCAATATTTTTTTCATTGTTACCTCCTGATGTTCATTCCGGTTGGAAAAGCCACAAACAAAAAGTGGAAAGCACAATTGGTATACAATGCTTCCGTTGCCTCTTTTTGGATGGGGAAATTAATAGATTATATTATACGTTCCCTCTAAAACTTTAATCTATAAATTTGAAAAAATTATGCACATTGTCCTATTAAAGCGTTCGGTCTGTTAGGTTTTTGCAGGGTTAGGTATAAAGATTCAAATTAGAAAATCTGCACAATTTCTACAAAATTTGCGATTAGCTTTTAATATAAGTTTTTAAATAATTCAGAAAGGAGTTCTTCGATATCTAGTTAGGTGACATGGGGGGAGGGTTTCTTCACAGGGTGGCAATATATTAGCAAGCACACTAAAACAATAAGAATCTTGGAATCTTCCTTCTGGTAGGGACTCCGCAAATAAAATCAGTAAATATACCAATCTTGCAAAACGGCGAAATGAAAGGGGATTATAGTATGTCAATTATTTCTGGAATACTGGATTTTAATAGTAAGTTCGTGAACGAAAATAAGTATGAAGAATTTCAAACGACAAAGTTTCCCGAGAAAAAGCTTGTCATTTTAACCTGCATGGATACCCGCTTGTTGGAATTGCTGCCAAAGGCCATGGGTTTGAAAAACGGAGATGCAAAAATCATTAAAAATGCTGGAGCGGTTATTTCTCATCCCTTTGGTTCTATTATGCGAAGCATACTTGTTGCTATTTATGAGTTAAAAGCGGAAGAAGTTTGTGTAGTTGGACATCATGGGTGCGGCATGATTGGCCTTCAGCCATCCCCATTACTTGAAGCTGCCAAGAAAAGGGGAGTAAGCCAGGAACGGATCGATACCTTAAATCACGCAGGTATTGATTTATCTAAATGGTTATCGGGCTTTCCATGTGTAAAAGAGAGTGTCATGAATAGTGTTGATTTAATCAAAAATCACCCTTTAATGCCGGACAATATTGCTGTTCATGGTATGGTTATCGATCCAGAAACAGGGAAATTAGATCTTGTTCTAGATGGATATAACTGTGCAGAACGTAACAGCTCTCAAATTTTGAGTGTGTAAGGGAGGGAACCTAAATTGAATATTACTCGCAGATTCGATGGATACAGCCTTAGCCATTTTCAAAAAGACCTCGTTGCTGGTTTGATAGTTGGAATTGTGGCGATTCCTTTAGCGATGGCTTTTGCGATTGCATCGGGAGTAAGACCGGAATATGGACTTTACACATCGATTATTGCTGGGATTATCGTTTCTCTCTTTGGGGGATCAAAGTTTCAGATTGCAGGCCCAACGGGAGCTTTTGTACCTGTATTGCTGGGAGTTGTGCTCCAGTTCGGATATGAAAAATTATTGATTGCCGGTTTTATGGCAGGCATCATTATTTTCCTTTTGGGTGTTTTGAAGTTAGGCAGGTTTATCAAGTTTATCCCTCGTCCTGTTACCATCGGTTTTACTGCCGGAATTGCGGTCATTATTTTTTCAGGGCAGATCGCCAACTTTTTAGGGCTGCGGAACCTGGAAAAAGAAGAAGCTTTCTTTTTAAATATGAAAGAGATTTTTTCGAATTTAAATACCCTGAATATTTACAGTTTAGTAGTAGCATCCATTAGTTTAACTATCGTAATATTGGCACCTAAATTTTTCCCGAAAATTCCTGGTGCTCTTCTTGCTTTGATTGTATCAACCTTGGTTGCTGCGTTATTTTTTCCATCTCAGGTCGCAACCATTGGATCTACCTACGGGGCTATTCCAAACGGACTGCCAAGCTTTCAGTTTCCAGAGATCACAGCAAGCCTGGTAATTGAATTGCTCCCCGCTGCTTTGGTTATCGCTATGCTTGGAGGAATTGAATCATTATTATCGGCTTTAGTGGCAGACAATATGGCGGGCACTAAGCATAATAGTAATAAAGAGCTTATGGCCCAAGGGGTAGCTAATATGGTCACTCCACTATTTGGAGGGATACCGGCTACTGGTGCAATCGCACGCACCGCAACAAATATTAAAAATAATGCCGCTTCTCCGTTGTCCGGTGTAGTACATGGCATTGTCGTATTGCTAATTTTGCTGGTGTTTGCCCCATATGCTTCCGCGATTCCATTAGCCAGCATGGCGCCTATTCTGATGTTCGTCGCATGGAACATGAGTGAGCGCAAGGAATTTGCACATATTTTGAAAACGAAAACGATGGATTCACTTATATTGGTTGTTACCTTCCTGTTGACAGTTTTTATCGACCTTACTACGGGTGTTGGGGTAGGCCTTTTGTTAGCTCTGCTAGCATTTGTGAAACTCATGAGCAGTACGCTTAAGGTATCAAAGGGTCTAACGGACCCGAACGATCAACTGCTAAAGCCTGAAATCGTTGAAAAAGGATCAAAGCATCCACAGATGACTATTTATTCTGTGGAAGGGCCTCTATTCTTTGGTTCAGCTGAACGTCTTGAAGAAGAAGTAGATGAAATTCTTCGTTCTAAGCCAAAGGTTCTCCTTTTAAGAATGGGGAGAGTTTCATTTCTAGATACATCGGGAGAAGCACTGCTTACTAAAATAGTAACCCAATTCAAGCAACAAGAGCGGCTAGTAATGATTTCCGGTCTGCAAAAACAGCCCAAAGAATTATTTAAAAAGACTGGTTTATTTGCTTTGATAGGTGAAAGCAATTTCTATTCCAGAACAAGTTCCGCGATTAATCAAGCCTTAACAAAATTGGAACTTGATACTAAGCAAACTGCAGATGTTGTGCGTACCAAGAGGAGTAGAAATCAAGAGTTGGGAATGACTTAATATAAGCAGAAATATACAGCCTTTTGCCAATTATGGAAAAGGCTGTTTCCTTCGTAAATGACTTTTAATGTAAAAAGAACTGGAATCTTTATTGGTCGTTTAGCTTTTATCCGGGGGCGATTGTTAACAATATAACATGGTCATTAACAGATTGGTATTGTAGGGAACATGTTTAGCAGTTGGATGAAAGGGATAATAACCATATAAAAAGATAAATGTAAAGGAGTTCGATAGCAATGAGAAATCATCCTTATTCAAATCGCTCCGAGATGGGCAAAGCATCCACAAAGGCAAGAAATTCAAGCTTCAAGCCTGAACATTATCAAAAATTAGAAAAGGATGGACAGACTGTCATAAAAACAGATCAGGAATTGCATGAAATGTATCTTTCAGGGGCTAAAGATAACTATTGAACATGGCCTGAATTCATTCAACTGTAGTTTTTTGTCAAAAGTTTTGAGAAAAAAGGGCGATTTTTTGTTCCCCTTTTTTACATACCAATAGGATAATTCTCGTCACTATTTAAAGGCGGTTTAATTGCAATAGGCCAAAGGAAATGATATTTTTATATCGTTTTAAACGTTACAAAAGGGAGGGAATTCAAATGGTAAAACTAACTGCCGTCGCTTATGACAAAATCCGCTCCATTATGGAAAGTGAACAGCATCCAGGTGATAAATTATACCTGCGCGCATCGATGGGAATTGGCTGAGGCGGACCCCAACTAAAGCTTTCTCTGGAAGAGAAGCCGCTAAATGAAGATACGGTCCATAGTTTCGAGGATATCGAGATTCTTATTCACAAACGGGATGAACCGTATTTCCAGGATACAAAAATAGATGTAGAAGAAGACATTTTTGGGAAAAAGAAATTTGTCTTGCTAAAGGTATAAAAAACGCGGAAGAGTCCCATCCAGGGGCTTTCCGCGTTTTTTACAGCCATTTAATTTTAGGTTCAGTTTTATCGATGATCCGTTTAATATTTGCTCTGTGCCTATAAAAAATAAAGATTGCAAGTACTGTTAGCACAATTAGCAAGGGTATGTCAGTTATGTCTGTAATCAGGGTATACACTAAAGCGATAATCGCAACAATCATAGAAGATAAAGATACGTATTTTGTCAGATATAGGGATAGGAAGAAAGCCAATACCAGCAGCAAGAACAACAAGGGTTCGTATGCCAGTAAAATGCCGCCAGATGTCGCAACGGCCTTTCCGCCTCTAAAGCCCGCAAAGACTGGGTACATATGGCCGATTACAGCCACTACGCCGGCTATCAGCAGATGGATGTCGGCATCAAGGATGTCGGGTAGTTTTGTTGCCAGCGTACCTTTCAGGATATCCATGACGGTGACTACTAACCCGGCCTTCACACCGAGTGTGCGAAAAGTATTGGTACCGCCTAGGTTTTTGCTGCCGTGCTCGCGAATATCGGTTTTATAAAAAACCTTTCCAATAATCAAGCCCGATGGAATCGAACCAATAAGATAAGCCAAAAGAATCGTAATGATAATAATACTCATAAAATTGCCCTTTCTTAACTAAATAGATATAACAAACCTCTTTTATAAGTTCCGAGTTTATTTTAACATGTTAACGAGAAAAAACCATTCCATAGCTGCAAAAATTTTCGCTCCATCAATAGTTGCTTTTTCAAACAAATAAACTTTCTAAAAAGTACCCTGGCATAGGAAACGCTATTAAAATGGAAAAAACATACGGGATCCTTGTGATGTATAAATAGTCATATAATGACGGTGGGGAGTCGAAACTATGAAAATTTTATTGGCGGGAATCCAGTGGACAGCTTTTATCTTTGCTTCTTCGATTGTTGCGCCCATAGCTGTAGCTTCGTTGTTTGGATTATCAGGTACGGAAGCGGCTGGGTTTGTGCAGCGCACCATGTTTGTTTTGGGTGTCGCGGGGTTACTGCAAATCCTTCTGGGCCATAGGCTTCCTGTCAATGAAGGCCCTGCAGGCTTATGGTGGGGTGTTTTTGCCTTGTATGCAGGTTTGAGCGAAACTCTGTTCAATTCGCAAGCAGAAACGCTTAGGGTGCTACAAGGGGCCCTTTTTGTAAGCGGCGTCATTTTTATACTCTTAAGTGCGGCCGGTCTAATTGAAAAAATTAGCAGGCTGTTTTCCCCAGTTGTAACGGGAGCCTATTTGCTGCTGCTTGTTTTACAGTTAAGCAAATCTTTTTTAGCTGGAATGCTTGGCATCGGATTTACTGGCAGCAAAGTAGATTTAAAAATAGCAGGATTAAGCATTATTACCGTTGTATGCACATTTTATTTAACAAGGCATAGGAATCGTTTCATCCGCCAATTTGGTGTATTGATCGCAATAGCTGGAGGCTGGATTTTGTTCGCGGTTTTTGGTGAAACAAAACCGGTCTCAATGGATTACGGTACCGTCATTTCATTGCCAAAGCTGTTTGCATTCGGCCCGCCTATTTTTGATGCCGGAATGACAATGACTGCAGTTTTTGTCACGCTGCTCCTATTAACAAATATGATAGCAAGCATACGTGTTGTTGAGTCTGTTGTAAATCATCAGATAAAGAAGCCCATAAAAGCAAATTTGAAGGCCAGCGGATTCGTAACCGGAATCAACCAAATGATTGGTGGGGCATTCGGGGCAATTGGGCCTGTGCCAATATCCGGAGCCGCAGGGTTTATTTCGGCAACGGGGGCTTCAGCAAGGCTTCCGTTTCTTGTAGGTTCGCTACTTGTCATCGTTACAAGCTTTATCCCTGGTGTAATGGGCTTTTTAGTAGCATTGCCGGTGCCTGTGGGCTATGCGGTTATGTTTGCCGTTTTTACAACTATGATTGGTATAGCTTTCTCTGAGATTGACAGGGAAACAGAAACCTCAAGAATACGGACTGTGCTGGGTGTATCGCTGATAAGTGGTGTCGGGTTGATGTTCGTTCCGCCTGAGGCCTTCACCGGTCTACCTCCCATCATCGCTTCTCTCCTAAACAATGGGCTGATTTTTGGGTCAATCGTAGCAATCATCACAGACCAGTTTACTCGCTATTTTGCTGCGAAAAAAGAAAAAGTTGCCGAGAAGGACGTGGCGGTATAAATCATTTTTGTTGATTTAATTTATAGACTAAGGGTATGTATAAGTATAGCAAAGCAAGTTTAAGAAATTAAAATATGAATAAGGGGATGGCAGAATGACTATTGAAAACCCAAGCCGTGAAGAAATTAGGGATATCTTGAAAAAAGCAAAACGAATAGCGGTTGTCGGGCTTTCCGACAATCCGGAACGTACCTCGTATATGGTTTCTAAGGCAATGCGGGATAATGGATATGAAATCATACCGGTCAACCCTTCTGTGAACGAAGTCCTGGGTGTAAAGGCGGTACCATCTCTCAAAGAAGTAGAAGGTCATGTCGATATCGTAAATGTATTTAGAAGGTCCGAATATCTGCCTGAGGTAGCAAGGGAATTTACGGAAATTGATGCTGATGTTTTCTGGGCGCAACTTGGTCTGGAAAATGAAGAAGCTTACAATTTCCTGAAGGAAAAGGGCTACACCGTGATCATGGACCGTTGCATTAAAGTGGAGCATGCGCTAAGCAGGTAAAATAGGAGAGAAAAGGAGCATTGGAGCTCCTTTTTTTAATGGGTAAAAAAGAGCAGCAGACTGATAGAAATTACTTTGTTTTGTAAATCGGTATTTGCTAAATAAAAAAATATCGCTACAATAAGTCATAGACACTAAAGGGCTGAATGTATATTTTTTTCATTACACCATTTTCAGCTTGTAATTGGAAGAACAACGCAAAAAAGCGAACATTTGTTCTTTGTTAGCATATCATTTATACTTAAGATATAAAGTATAACTAAATATCATATTTCCTGCGAATAGCAAAAGAGTCATATCATAAGAATGATCTGGCCCGGAAATTGTGTGTTGCAAGGAAAGGGGAATTTCTGTGGCAAAAAACGCAAAACCAATTGAATACAACGATGATGCGATTCAGGTTCTGGAAGGGCTTGAAGCAGTTAGGAAACGCCCGGGGATGTACATTGGGAGCACCGATGCCAGGGGCCTGCACCATCTAGTGTATGAGATTGTTGATAACTCGGTTGACGAGGCATTGGCCGGATACGGAGACCATATCATCGTAAAAATCCATAAAGACAATAGCATCAGCGTGGCTGATAAAGGCAGGGGGATGCCTACCGGAATGCATAAGCTCGGTAAGCCTACCCCCGAAGTCATTTTAACGATCCTCCATGCTGGTGGTAAATTCGGCCAGGGCGGATATAAGACAAGCGGAGGCTTGCACGGTGTAGGTGCCTCGGTCGTCAATGCCCTGTCCGAATGGCTAGTTGTTACAATCAAACGTGATGGCTTTATTTATGAACAAAGGTTCCAGAACGGCGGAAAACCCGAAACGACCCTTGAAAAGCAAGGTAAAACCAATCAATCCGGTACCAAAATCCATTTCAAGCCGGACGGATCCATTTTTTCAACAACAACTTATAACTATGAAACTTTATGTGAACGATTGAGGGAGTCGGCGTTTCTTTTAAAAGGCATGAAGATTGAACTGATTGACGAACGTCATGGACAGCAAGAGGTCTTCCATTATGAAAACGGCATTGAGGCATTTGTGCAATACCTAAATGAAGAAAAAGATTCCCTTCATTCCGTAGTAAGCTTTGAAGGTGAGCAAAATAACATTGAAATGGAGTTTGCCTTCCAATTTAATGACGGCTATTCAGAAAATGTATTGAGCTTTGTGAATAATGTCAGGACAAAGGATGGAGGCACGCATGAGGTTGGATCCAAGACGGCAATGACCCGTGCATTCAACGATTACGCTAGAAAAACGGGGCTGCTTAAGGAGAAGGATAAGAACCTGGAAGGCTCTGACATCCGAGAAGGATTAGCTGCAATCATTTCCGTAAGAATACCGGAGGAACTGCTGCAATTTGAAGGCCAAACCAAAGGCAAGCTCGGGACAAGCGAGGCTCGTTCCGCGGTTGATTCTATCGTTTCTGAACATCTCGCGTATTTCCTGGAGGAAAACCCAGAGACCGCTACATTACTCATAAAAAAGGCAATCAAGGCTTTCCAGGCCCGTGAAGCTGCAAGAAAAGCCAGGGAGGATGCAAGAAGCGGCAAGAAACGCAAGAAATCCGAGGCGGTCCTATCTGGTAAACTAACACCTGCTCAATCTAGAAATCCACAAAAAAATGAATTATACCTCGTGGAGGGGGATTCAGCTGGAGGCTCAGCGAAGCAGGGCCGTGACCGGCGTTTTCAGGCAGTGCTCCCGCTCCGGGGAAAAGTGATCAATACGGAGAAAGCAAAGCTTGCCGATATCTTCAAAAATGAAGAAATCAACACGATTATTCACGCAATCGGTGCTGGCGTGGGACCGGACTTTGCTTTGGATGACACAAATTACGACAAGGTGATCATAATGACGGATGCAGATACGGACGGAGCACATATTCAGGTTCTGCTTTTAACATTTTTCTATCGGTATATGAAACAGTTGATCGAGGGTGGTAAAGTGTATATTGCGCTGCCGCCTTTATATAAAGTGAGCAAGGGGACGGGGAAGAAAGAAGTGCTGGAATACGCATGGAGTGACGACGAACTCCAAGGAGCGATCAAGAAAGTCGGCAAAGGCTATATGATTCAGCGCTATAAAGGCCTTGGTGAAATGAATGCCGACCAGCTTTGGGAAACAACGATGAATCCTGAGACCAGAACGCTAATCCGCGTCAAAATCGATGATGCGGCACGTGCTGAAAGGCGCGTCACCACGTTAATGGGTGACAAGGTAGAACCCCGGAGAAAGTGGATTGAAGCAAACGTTGCGTTTGGTCTCGAAGAAGAATCGAATATTTTAGATAATGAAAATATGTCGGTTGCAGAGGAGGCTAACTAATGTCATTAAGTGAAAAATTCCGGGACCTGCCCCTTGAGGAGGTAATCGGCGACCGGTTCGGCCGCTACAGCAAATATATCATCCAAGACCGGGCACTTCCGGATGCCCGCGACGGGCTAAAGCCTGTACAGAGACGGATATTGTATGCGATGCATGTGGAAGGAAATACACATGAGAAGGCTTTTCGGAAATCGGCAAAAACGGTCGGGAATGTAATAGGTAACTACCACCCGCATGGTGACTCTTCCGTATATGAAGCAATGGTGCGGATGAGCCAGGACTGGAAGCTGAGAAATGTCATGATTGAAATGCACGGAAACAACGGGAGCGTCGATGGAGACCCACCTGCAGCCATGCGTTATACGGAAGCCCGGCTCTCTGCGATTGCATCTGAATTGCTGCGAGATATCGAAAAGCATACGGTTGATTTCGTTCCAAACTTCGATGATACTTCCAATGAACCTGTTGTCCTTCCTGCTATGTACCCCAATTTGCTCGTCAATGGGTCTACCGGCATTTCTGCTGGTTATGCGACCGAAATACCGCCGCACCAGTTAGGTGAGGTGATTGATGCAGCGATTATGCGCATTGAGAAGCCTGCAGCTACTGTTGATGAACTGATGACGGTGATTAAGGGTCCAGATTTCCCAACAGGCGGGATTATCCAGGGTGTAGATGGAATAAAGAAGGCCTACGAAACCGGAAAGGGTAAAATAATTATCCGAGGGAAGGCCGAGGTCGAAGAAATTCGGGGCGGAAAGCAGCAAATCGTAGTCACTGAAATCCCTTATGAAGTCAATAAAGCGAATCTCGTTAAAAAAATTGATGAATTTCGTATTGATCGAAAGGTGGAAGGGATTGCGGAGGTCCGGGATGAAACCGACCGGACGGGACTAAGGATTGTAATCGAGCTGAAAAAAGATGCGGACTCAAACGGTGTACTGCAATATCTATACAAAAATACGGATTTGCAGGTTCCATATAATTTCAATATGGTGGCCATCTATAAAAAACGCCCGACTTTAATGACACTGCCCATGATGCTTGATGCATATATCGGGCATCGCAAGGAAGTCATATTAAACCGGTCTCGCTACGAATTAAAAAAGGCGCATGACCGTGCCCATATCGTTGAAGGTTTGATGAAGGCACTATCCATTCTGGATGAAGTAATAGCGGTAATCCGCGCTTCCAATGACAAGCGGGACGCAAAAGATAATTTAATTGCAAGGTTCCAGTTTACAGAACCTCAGGCTGAAGCGATTGTATCATTGCAGTTATACCGCTTAACCAATACGGATATTACAGCGCTTCAGGCTGAAGCAGAGGAATTAAACTCCAAAATCGCCGAGCTTACAGCGATCCTTGAGAGCGAAAAGGTGCTCTTCCAAGTCATTAAAAAAGAGCTAAAACAGGTAAAAAAGCAATTCAATGATGTCCGCCGTTCTAAAATCGAGCAAGAAATCGAAGAAATCAAGATCAACATGGAAGTTCTCATCGCAAGTGAAGATGTTATGGTTACGGTCACGAAGGAAGGGTATGTAAAGCGAACTTCACTGCGGTCTTACGCAGCATCCGGCGGGCTCGATTTCGGCATGAAGGATTCGGACCGTCTCTTGGAGAAGTTTGAAATCAACACGACTGATGTGCTCCTCCTGTTTACTAATAAAGGGAATTATTTATACTGCCCGGTCCATCAGCTTCCGGATATCCGTTGGAAGGAAACGGGGCAGCATATTGCTAATATTATTCCGATCGAGCGTGATGAACAAATTGTGGGAGCGATCCCAGTCAAAGACTTTACACAGCCGGGCTTTTTATTATTTATTACCAAGAACGGCATGGTCAAAAAAACGGAGCTTGCGTCGTACAAGGCCCAGCGTTATTCAAAGTCACTCGTAGCGCTAAACCTAAAAGGGGACGATGAGCTTATCGATGTCCACCTGACAAATGGACAGGGCGAAGTATTCCTGGTTACTCATTTTGGCTTCTCCCTATGGTTTGATGAAGAAGAAGTCAGCATTGTAGGGGCCCGGGCGGCAGGTGTTAAGGGCATTAACCTGAAAGAGGGAGACCATGTCATAGGAGGCAAGGTCCTAACGAAGGATAGCGAAGAAGCGATTTTAATTGTTACCCAACGCGGAGCTGTCAAAAAAATGAAGCTCTCCGAATTTGAAAAATCCGGCAGGGCAAAACGCGGTGTTGTTGTATTAAGAGAATTAAAATCGAACCCTCACCGAATTATTGGATTTAAAACGGTACGAATGTCAGATTCCATTTTTATTGAAACAGAAAAAGGAAATATTGAAACCATTCATGTTTCTGCACTTAAATACAGTGACCGTTATACAAACGGATCATTTGTAGTTGATGAAAGTGAAAGCGGCAAAGCAAAGGAAATCTGGAAAGTCAGTATCGAAGAAGATACCGGTTCCCAAGATTCATAAGCAGGTAATGATAAGCGGCCAAATCCTACGGGGTTTGGCCTTTTTCATGATTAAAAGACTATGAAAAGCGCTGAATGTTAAGATGCAGTTTTTTAGTAACTGCAGCGCATGACTTTAGAGCGCTGAAGGACATTTCACTTGGTTGATTCAAAAATTTCGTTCTCATATCCGCTATGAAGGACAATTTACTTGCATGATTCAGAAATCTTGTCCTTTATGTCTCAGTGAATAAAAAACTTCTTTTTTTAAAAATAATCCTAGCATTCTAACCACACAGCGTTCAGGGTGCGCGATAAATTACATGCCTGCAAGCTATGGGCTTCCTGTTTTCCAGTTTCTTTTCCTACCATAAAAAGTTAAAAATGATGCACAATTTCCGATAAGTCGCATACTTAAAGTTATAAGCCCATGATTTTGGAGGTGCAGGATGCAGCGTTATATGTGTAAAGGCAAAATCCATCGAGCGACTGTTACGATGGCGGAGCTTGATTATCCCGGCAGCATAACAATTGATAAAGTGCTGATGAAAGCGGCTGATATTTTACCTTATGAAATCGTTCAGGTCACAAATTTACGTAATGCAGCAAGGTGGAAAACATATGCAATTCCCGGTGAGGCCAATTCAGGGGTGATCTGCCTTAACGGCCCGCCGGCCCTTCTGTTTGAAAAAAACGATTTGGTGATCATTTTAAGTATGGGAGTATTTGATGAGGAAGAATTAAAGCGATTAAGAACTAAGATCGTACATGTAAACAATTTAAACGAAATAGTGAAAATTTGGGAAAACGAACTAACAGAAGCGTGGGGTGATTAGTTTGTCGTCAATCGTCGACCCGGAAAGGGCGTTTATTAACAAATGGGAGATGTACAAAATATTCAATTCCTTAGAATCCTTGGCATTTCATCTGCCTGAAACAGAGCTTTTTTCAGAAGAGTCAATAAGGAGTTTGTTAGAAAAGCATACAAATATCTATATAAAGCCGGTATCAACATGGGGTGGAGAACTCATTAGTACGGTCCGTTTACAACAGGGCCATTATGTTTGGAAGCTTCAGAATGGAGCTACCAAACATTTCCCTAAATTTCAGCAGTTCTATGAAGAACTTGACTATATCTATGGTGAAAAACAAGTCATCGTCCAACAACATGCCCCTATAATGGATTTTAACGGTCATGCTTTTGATATACGGGCACATATACAGCGTGATCTAGAGGGAAAATGGATTTATGAAGGTAGTTTAGTCCGGGTTGGCGGGGAAGGTTCCATTGTTTCAAACGTAAAGATTAGCAATGGTTCCGTTGTTCCAACAGATAGAGTGCTAACTGCTTTGTTTCCTGGAGAGAAACATGAATTGTTTAATACACGCATTTCTCATGCATCCGTAAGCATTTGTGAAAAATTGGATGAGTACCACCCATTTGTAGAGGTAGGCATTGACTACGGGGTGGATAAAAATGGAGAATTATGGTTAATCGAAGTGAATACAGACGATGCACTGAGCAACCCTGATCGGCATCTCTTCTCACTCCTTCCAGATCAAAGTACGTATGAGCAAATTATAAACCGTCGGGTACAGAATTTCGAACATTATTTCCACTTTATGCTTAAAGCGTATGAGGATTATAGGGCGGGAACAAAGAGTTAACACCCTATAGACAATTTATAGCTAGCTAAGAGGGCCAAGAGTACGCTTTTGGCTCGTTCTGTCTATTCTTCAAATCTTCCCAGCCACCCTTGTTCCTGGTAATTTATTTCATTTTCGGACATATAGTATTGTAAATGCTCTTTCCGTTCCAGAAAACTCCCGGTTATGCCAATCCAATATTCTAGGAACTTACTGGAGGTTAGCAACTTGGATTTTGAAAAGATAATGCAATGGATGGAGTTAGCCAAAAAATATCAAACTACGGATTTCTGGAATAGCGTGTTCGATCAATCCACCATGTCTCAGTTCATGAATGATTCGGGCGAAAATGGCACACCATTTAACCCGTCTCCAAATTCATCTCGGAATCAGAATTTTCCTTATATTGATATTTATATGAATGAAGAGGATATTATTCTTCTCGCTGATTTAGCGGGATATAAAAAAGAAGATCTCCAGGTGTCTGTTTCAGGAAATAAACTTATGCTGAAAGGTTCATTGAAACAATATGTAACCGGGCAGCCTATCATTCAAGAAAGAAACCATGGAGATTTCCAAAGGATTATAACACTCCCTGAACCTGCGGAACCAAGCCTGATACAGGCGAAATTTGAGAATGGGCTGCTAATATTGACATATAGAAGGCAATTTAATGAAGAGCAACCGGTTAATATCCTGTAAACATTTTTGACCAAACCTTAACCTTAACACGCTCGCTTATTTCTATAAATATCTCTTATTTTTAAAACTCTTTTGCGAAGTCCGGGAATAAAACAACTTAAAAATGTGGGGATGGTCCATGCCTTTAAAAGGAATGTTCAACCAAAGATCGAATAATGAATTGCTGCATCATACATTGATGGAATTAGAAAAACAGGTCAGGAGAATCAATACACTTGAAGTGCATATGGAGCGTTTTTTAAAGCTCGAGAGCAATGTAAAGCCGCTTCTATTCTTAAGAAATCAGATTGAAGATTTTTTTAAAAATACAACTGATGGAAATGAGACTTTAAGGGAACGGCAGCAGAAAAAAATGGTTTCCGAGCAGAAAATTTTTCAGTTGCTTTATTCATACCAAAATAGACTGGATCAGTTAACCCAAAAGATCTCCATACTTGAGCAAAATAATGTGCAGCAACCATACCAAGAGGCCGCACATCGGTCTACATATAGTCAGAAATTATCGCAACTAGATGAAAGAATAAACAACATGGAAGAAAAACTGGTCAATCTTTACAATCAAGATCATGTTAGGTATACGAAAAGCGAATCAACAATATCAAACGTCAGACAAGATCCCCATGATCCGGCTGAGGGCCTTGAGTCGTCTGCCTTATTGAATAAACTTTCCTTTTACTTTCATAAAATGGAAGAATTGGATAGTAGAATTACTTCACTGGAAAACAATACTTCTTTACAGGAAATAAAAGCCAGTCACAATCCGGAATTTTTGCCAGATTCTAATAGCCCGGATAATGGCGGAACAACTCTCGAGGACAGTTTACTAAATAGCGAAAAAAATGTAATTATTAAAGCGCTTCATATAGACAAGCTTTTTGTAGACAAGTATGAACAGAACAATACTTTTTCCCAATTGGGCATCAAAGAACTTAGCGGAGCTTTAAATATTGGTGCTACATACGGGACGGGTCATGTGCCAATGGAAGCTAATGAAAAAATGAAACAGGACATGGAGGAGCTAAAAGAGATAAAAAACAGCTCCGTAACAGGTTCAGGAGATTATCCTGAGGAAGCTCCTCAAGGCGGGACAGAGACAGATTCTGATGAACCTGATAACTTTTACACAGAGATCAATATAGAAAACGGTCCCGACCTTTCAAGCTGAGTGAAAAAAAGTTTTATGGAATTGTGATAATTTTATTCTTTTATAAGATAGCCAGAATAAACTTAAAACTATACTGCTGATCCATCATTACGTAATGGGGAGTGATCATGGTGATTTTCGCGCCGATGGTGGTGAATATTTTAGCATATAAAATCAATGCAGTTGACAATGGTGCCGCTGTGAATATGGGTCCTATCCAGCAGCTTGACTTTTTTGTTTCCTATAAACGGAACCAGGGAGTCGGTGAACAAAATGGCGATTTTTCACCTTATTTTCTCCCATTTTGTTTATTGGTTGATGCGGATTTAAGCGACAGCCCTACCATCAAAAACAGTGTGATTTAAACGCATTCCAACTAGTAGATTTAAAGAATAAGGAGGTAGGTACATGTCTTTCATCCCGTCAAAAGTTAATATTGGAAATATTATCATCAACAATGCAGACCATTTAAGCTCTGTTTCTTATGGATCCACATCAAAAATAGATAGAAATGTGGTAGCTAAGAAGAGCCAGGGATTTGGGCAGCAATTGTCTGATCATACCGTTGTCGCGTCTTCCTTTAAGATAATGTTAGATGATGATTTTTTAGATGTTTATTCAGAAATGAAATCTTCGTAACCTCTGCTCGGGAATTTATCAAGGGGGAATTCGTATGCCATCACCTGTACCTTACATTAATATCAATATAAATATCATAAAGATTAATTCGTTTGAGAATGCTTCGGCGGTAAATATCGGCCAAAATTTATTGGCGGAATGGCATAATTCAGATAAGAAAACAATGGGCCTTGGCCAAAATATGGGAGATGGCAGCGGGTTTATTGGAACACGAAGCTTCGTGGACGACCGTGATCAGGTAGACGCACCTTCCTCATTCGTTTCTGGATCTGGACCCAGAGTATAAATATTACATGGCGAGGAGCTCCATTTGGGGCTTTTTTCTATTTTATATCAAACTATTTCTGCTCTCCTTCTTTTATGAAGTGCTATAAAAGAGGAGATTAATAAGTTCAGGTGGTAGCCTAAAAGACTACCACCTGAATAAGTTTTATGAAAAGAGTGAACCCCGACTGCATCAATACCTTTAGGCGCGGCCCCTATAGCAAGATTATGATTGAAACGTTATACACCACTGTTTTTATTCGTATTGCTATCAACTCCATCTTGGTCGGTAATGGTGGCAATTGGTATATTAATCGGTGAGAAATCGCCATTCTGTTCTCCTACTGCCTGATTCCTCTTATAGGAAATAAGCTGGTCAACAAACTGAAGGGATCCTGAATTCACCACTGATGCGTTATCAACCGTATTAATTTTAAATCCGATAAGATTGATTATCATTGGTGTATAAAAAAACATGGATTAACTCCTCCTCAAATTAAAACGGTTTTTATACGGTTCTTAAAGTGCCAATCAGTTGCTATACATCATACATATTCCATGTGGCTGCAAAAATACGACAAACTTAATAAAATACTTTAAAAATGCACCTTAGATAGTTTCAAATACAACATATTTCAATTAATTCATAGGAGATATCAATACAAGTTATATTTACAAGTTCTGATGCCATATGGACTAAATACCAGTTCTATCAACACAAAAGACTGTCGTCCATCAAAAAAGCTTGTACTCATCCATTCAGATTCCGTTAGATTATAATCAGTTTCAAATAAAGGCCATTATTCATTTTATGCTTAAGTCTTGTTTGGGTTCATCGATTGAAGAAAAAAATTCACCGTCCCTTTTTAACACTTCGCCATACGCGCTGTGATTTTGTTAGGGATGTGTAAGATTGGAGGGGAGGACATATGAAAAATTATGTAACATGGAAGTTTTACCAAGACTAAACCAATTAATACAAGCAAATTATTATGAATGGGTCACCACTATTAATACCTGCCTCTTATTTATCAATCCTGCAAGCACTTCATTTGATTTCATAAATAAACAGCGATAGGATAATATAGAAATATCGCAAATTATAGATATGCATTCACCCTCCAATCAATTGAACATCCTTATAGCAAGTAGAAAGGGGCAGCCAAGTTGAATCAGGAATTAACTCCTATAGATGATGAACAGGCGATTGAAATTTTTAAAGCTCTGTCAAACCAGACAAGAGTTAGTATTCTTCAAATGTTAAAAGACCCTGAAAACAATTTTTCATCACAGGCCCATGTCACTAAGGATGAAGGATTTGAAGGAGGGATTTGTGTAAGTGATATTCGAAGCAAAATAGGCATTTCACAGTCCACTACTTCACAGTATTTAACAATCCTGCTGCAAAGCGGTCTAGTGGAAATGAAACGAATTGGTCAATGGACATACTATCGTCGCAATGAGGAAACAATAAAACAGCTTGAAAAGTATATCGGATTGAAAATATAACCACTAATAAAGGAGGATGAGAGTGAGCTTACTACATCACCGTGCTTATAACAGCATCTACCAAAAAGACAAAATGTCACTTGAATTTGTCCTCCCCACTGCTAGAATGTCCAAAAATCCCATTATGGAGAATCAACTGGAGCTTGCCCGTAAAATCGAGGAATATGGCTTCGCTTCACTATGGCTCCGGGATGTTACAATCCAGAATCTAAATATCGATGATAACGGTCAAATGTATGATATATGGATTTATTTAACATATCTTGCTGCACATACAAAGAAAATTGCACTAGTGACAGGAAGCGTAGTTCTTCCTCTGCGGCATCCCGTACGAGTGGCCAAGGAAGCAACCTCTATTGATAAACTGTTTCCAGAGCGTTTGATTATGGGAGTGGCATCAGGTGACCGGGAAAAAGACTTCATCGCTCTGGGGGTAGACAAAAGTGAAAGTGGCACGTTATTTCAACAGCATTTTCAAGACCTTGATAGGCTATTAAAAGAGGATCGGCCAACAATCCATAGTGATTCTGGTGTCATAAATGGCACAGATATGAGATTGATCCCAAAGCCTGTTTCGTCGATACCAACCATGGTGACCGGGTTCAGCAATCAGTCAATGGTATGGATTGCCAAGCACGGGGACGGCTGGATTCAATATCCGAGAAGCATAGAACAGCAAGCTAGACTGATAAACGATTACAGGACATTAACTGAATTCCATGCGCCAGGGATATTTAAACCTTTTTCCCAGAGCTTATTTATCGACTTATCGGAAAATCCCGATGCGTTACCGGTACCCATACCCCTTGGTTTTGCAGTGGGACGAAATCATTTAGTGGATTTGCTTTATGAATTCCAATCGATTGGTGTTAATCATCTGGCATTTGTCTTGTATTTTTCAAAACGCCCTCCTGCTGAAGTAATTCAGGAACTTGGAGAATTTGTACTGCCACATTTTCCAACTCATCAAGGTACGGATCAATCTTAGACATTCAAATTATGAAAAGGCAGATGACTTATGACGAACAAAATAGAACTTTCTGTACTTGATCCATCACCGATCCTAAAAGGAGGATCGGCAGAACTTTCCCTTCATAATACGCTCGATTTGGCACAGAAGGCCGAAAAGTGGGGGTATAATCGGTATTGGCTGGCTGAACATCATAACTGGGTGGGGATGGCCAGTTCCGCATCACCCATCGTGATTGGACGAGTAGCTTCTGTTACAGAGAGAATGCGTATTGGGTCCGGAGCGATGCTTCTTTCCCATTATTCACCGCTTTCCGTAGCTGAACAATTCGGGACACTAGAAGCATTCTTTCCAGGACGGATCGATCTTGGTTTGGGACGAGCACCTGGTACCGATCAATTTACGGCAAATGTTTTGCGGCAACGGGTGGCTGGGGAACCTGAATTTGATGAACGGCTGCAAGAGCTTATCGCATATTTATATGGTTCAGGCACAACCATGAGAAATGGGTCACATAGTTTTCACGCCATTCCTGGCGAAAAAACAAATGTGCCGATCTGGCTTTTGGGATCTGGGTTGTATAGTGCGGAATTGGCCGGGATGCTTGGTTTGCCTTTTTCTTTTGCAGGCCATTTTGCCCCAGGAAATATGATGGAGGCCATCAATCTATACCGGGAACGTTTTCGACCATCCAGTTTTCTGGAAAAACCGTATGTGTTGTTGGCTGTTCAAGTGGTGGCAGCCGACGATGAGCGGAAGGCACAAAGGCTTGCGACATCAATGTACCAAAAATTTCTATTACTTACCCGTGGACAGCCGTCTCCTATTTTGCCTCCTGTTGATGATATGGATCAGCACTGGAGCGAGCAGGAACGCAAGATTGTAGAAGAACAGCTTTTCACTTCCATTATTGGGGATCCTGCCGGTGTAAAGCAGCAATTACATGAATTAATAGAAAAGACGGGTGCCGATGAAATAATGGCCCATACAGAAATTTTTAATCACGAGGCCCGGCTGCGTTCTTATGAAATTTTGGGACAAGCTGCAAAAAGTTAAACATTGATCCCAGTTACTGAAGGGAAATATGACGACCTAGATTATTACAAAAATTTTTAGAGAAAGAAGATGAATGTATGTCCAAAAATGAAAACCCTATAAAACTTAGTGATATTCCGTTCTCAGTCCTGGATCTTTCTCCAATTACTGAGGGAAGTACCCCAGCTGACTCTTTTCGTAATACCTTGGAGCTTGCACAGCTTGCGGAAAAACTTGGTTATAACCGATATTGGCTGGCTGAACATCATAATATGCCGTTTATCGCAAGCTCCGCTACTTCTGTAGTTATTGGGCATGTAGCAGCAGGTACATCAAAAATCCGGTTAGGTTCAGGTGGAATCATGCTGCCGAATCACGCACCACTCGTAATCGCTGAGCAGTTTGGAACTCTTGAATCCTTATACCCTGGCCGGATCGATCTTGGTCTTGGAAGGGCACCTGGTACAGATCAGCTTACCGCCCGTGCATTAAGACGCGACCTGAGAAGTACCGGAGATGACTTCCCTGAACAGCTTGCTGAACTTCGTGGTTATTTCGACCCGGCTTTAAGACAAGGAAACAATCATGTTAAGGCAGTTCCAGGTGAAGGGTTAAACATTCCAATATGGTTGCTTGGTTCAAGCGGATTCAGTGCCCAACTGGCAGGAGAGCTTGGATTGCCATTTGCTTTTGCCAGCCATTTTTCACCGCATAATACAAAACCAGCTCTTGAGTTATATCGCCGTTCCTTTAAGCCTTCTGCAGCATTGGAAAAGCCATATGCAATGGTCGGGCTAAACATTATTGCAGCAGACACGGACGAAGAGGCACAGCGCCTGGCTACAACCTTGCAGCAACAATTTTTGAATCTGATGCGCGGTAATGAAGTGCCGCTTCAGCCGCCAGTTGATAACATTCATGACATAGCGAGCGATTACGAAATAGCTGCTCTTCAGAATCAATTAGGAACTTCTATTGTGGGCAGTCCTCAAACTGTGAAACAAAAGCTGGAGAAATTTATAAAAGACAGTAATTACGATGAAATCATGGCAATAGCCCAGGTTTATGATCACAGTGCCCGCCTGCGTTCTTATGAAATTTTGGCGGATATTACCAAAAGTGAATAGACCAGTTTAAGCCGATTAGTCTTTTTAGAAACACAGCTGCCATTGATTACAGTTGTAACCTAATTAATAAGATTAGATCTTGCAGGGGACAGGGGAACAGGTATCATTATGCCTGCAGAGGGAAGTCTAGAAAGGGTCCTGATTTCCCTAAGCCCCTCATTAACAATAGTTATCAGATAGCATATAGACCTAAGAAATTATTTGAAAAAAGGAGAAATCAAACAATGAATTCTAAATATGAAGCTGCTTTTAAACCATTTACTTTCCGTTCAGGTATTGAAATAAAGAACCGTATTGTAATGGCACCTATGACGAATACTGCATCCCATGAAAATGGTGAAGTATCAGATGAAGAAATTGCTTACTATGAGGAACGTGCGGGCGGTGTTGGAGCGGTAATCACAGCTTGTACATACGTTAGAAGGAACGGAAAAGGTTTTCCTGGTGAATTTGGAGCGGATTCTGATGAATTAATTCCGAGCCTCAGGAGGGTGGCGAAAGCAATCCAGGATAGAGGATCCAAGGCCATCCTGCAAATTTTTCATGGAGGTAGAATGTGTCCCCCCGAGGAATTGCTTGACCATCAGACTATAGCGCCGAGCGCAGTAGCACCTGAACGCGAGGATGCTATGGTGCCGCGAGAAATGACGCCTGAAGAGATCACTGATATGGTTAATGCGTTTGGCGAGGCAACAAGAAGAGCCATTGAAGCGGGTTATGACGGAGTTGAAATCCATGGCGCCAATACTTATTTAATCCAGCAATTCTTTTCCCCGCATTCCAATAGAAGGGAAGACAAATGGGGTGGAACACTCGAAAAGCGTATGGCTTTCCCGCTGGCCGTTGTAGACGCTGTTAAGAAAGCAGTTGCTGATCATGCAACAAAACCTTTCTTAGTTGGTTATCGTTTATCTCCTGAAGAAAGAGAAAATCCTGGAATCACCATGGACGACACCCTTCAATTAGTAGATAGATTAGCTGATCTAGAACTGGATTATCTCCATATTTCTGTGGGTGCATTTTGGAACGGATCCATACGTGATGAGAATGATAAAACGTCACGCGTAGTAATGATTCACGAGCGTGTAGGCGACAAAGTTCCAGTGATCGGTGTTGGCATGCTGCGGACACCTGATGAAGTAATGGAGGCTTTTGGATCGGGTGTTCCTTTAATTGCGCTAGGCCGCGAATTGATAATGGAACCAAAATGGGTACAAAAAGTCCAAGCTGGCGAAGAAGAAAATATTCGTACCACTCTATCGAAAAAAGATCAGAAAGAGTTGGCGATCTCAGATCAAATGTGGGAGTACTATACAAGTATTCCAGGCTGGCTTCCTATCGTATAGAGCCAAATTAAGACAAAAACAATAAACGACTTAAAAATTGGTCCCCTTTAGTACAAAGCATACTTGGAGGGGACTTTTTGAGTTAGGGTAGAATATTTCTTAATCTGTAGCATAACCGTTCTTTTATGGTTGTTGAAAAGGCATTTGATTAATAAATATTTAGTTTATAGGTAATTAGTATTATTTTCTTTGAATGTTACATATCCTGATTTAAAATTATAGCGATTTTGATGGTAAAACGTCTGTTATTTTATCGATAACAGGCTTTTCTTTTTATCCCCCGACATTAGCTCATTACTTACTACTTTCCATTTATGAGTACATCCTGCCAATTTGTGCTTTATTCCTCGTAAAAGCAACTTAGGCCATGCTGATTTTTTAATTTTCCCACACTCTCATCATAAATAGTGGAAACTTCCTCAATAATTTCTTTTCCTTTGGAAAATACTAAGAAAAAAATTAGGGAAGGAAAGATATTATGGATGAAGTAGTTATAGCCCGCGCGATGTTTGGTACGACGATGGGGTTTCATATTATTTTTGCAACAATTGGGGTCGGATTGCCGCTTATGATGCTGCTGGCTGAACTGATGTACCAGCGAACAAATGATTTTCACTACGCAGTGATGGCGAAGCGTTGGACAAAGGCCTTCGCAGTTCTGCTTGGTGTTGGCATTCCAACCGGTACAATTGCCGGTGTGCAGCTTTCTCTGCTTTGGCCAGGTTTTATGGAGGTAATCGGACGCGTTATGGCGTTGCCTTTTCAAATTGAAATATATGCCTTTTTTATCGAAGCTTTGTTTATGTCGATTTATGTTTACGCAGCTGACAGAATTCCCCCTTCGATGAGAATCATAAGCTTAACACTGGTGGCATTTGGGGCTGTTGCCTCAGCTGTGCTGATCTCCAATGTGCATGCATTTCAAGGAACTCCTGCAGGTTTCAGGGTAGAGAATGGACGCATTGTCGATGTTGAACCATGGCAAGCTTTTTTCAATAAAAGCTTTCTTGTTACCGCTGGCCATGTTGCGCTTTCTGCCTATACAACAGGCGCGTTTGTAGTGGCATCGGTTGCTGCATTTAAAATGCTAAAAGCAGGTGCAGGCTCGATGTTGTATGGATTTCACAAGAAAGCATTGATGATGGCGGTTATAACCGGAGGGATTTTCGCTTTACTTACAGCGCTCAACGGACACGCTACGACACAGCACGTATTTGAAGATCAGCCTGAAAAACTGGCTGCTGCAGAAGGATTATTTGAAACCCAAACCCATGCGCCGTTAACGGTACTGGGATGGTCCGATAGAGAGGACCGCGAAGTGAAATGGGGCGTTGAAATTCCCTGGCTTTTAAGCTTTTTGGCAGGGAACAGCTTTGACACTGAAGTGAAAGGGTTAAACGACTATCCCGAAGAGCTGTGGCCGCCACTATGGGTCCATACCATGTTTAATATCATGTTTATTACAGGATCGCTGTTAATCTTACTGGCCATTGTTGCTGTGATTTGGGATAAATGGCTAAAAAAAGACAGGTTCCCGAAATTTTTATTATGGATTTTTGTATTGTCTGGACCGGCTTCTGTTGCTGCTATTGAAAGCGGGTGGATCTTGGGCTGCAGCGGACGACAGCCGTGGAGCATATATAGGACGCTGTCCACTGCAAACTCGGTTACTGCAACCGGCAATCTTGGGATCCTTTATACATTATTTATCATTGTTTATGCTATTTTAGGGGCTGCAGTCGTGTTTGTACTGCTTTATTACTTTAAGAGAAATACTGTGTTGGATGATATTCATCGGGCAGAACAAAAAGGAGTGCAACTATTCGGTTCAAATTCATAAAGGAGGAGATTAAGTGGCGGATGCAATAATTGCCAGTACCGTACTGTGGGGATTTGTGTTTATTTACTCGGTTATGGCTACAATGGACTTTGGCGCTGGCTTTTGGTCAATGGTTTATATCAATAGGGAAAAAACGGGTACAACGAACATAGCAAATCGTTACCTTTCTCCTACCTGGGAGGTTACGAATACGTTTATTGTTGCTCTTGTAATCGCAATCTACAGCATGTTTCCAGGAGCAGCCTACACACTTGGAACGATCCTCTTAGTTCCCGGAAGCATGATTTTGCTATTGCTTGCTCTCCGGAGCGCCTTTCTTGTATTTTCTAATGTGGCACTTGAATATCGGAAAATACTTACCTACATCTCCGGTATTGCCGGAATTCTAATACCTGCTTTATTAATTAGCGTCTTACCTATCTCACATGGAGAATATGTGAATTTTGGCGAGGATCGTGTAAGCCTTGATTTAGGCAAGCTGTTTACCAGCCCGAACGAATATGCATTTATCGGTTTTGCAATCAGCAGCACCTTATTTTTGTCTTCTTTGTTGCTTTCCGATTATTCAAAGGTTTCCAATGAGCCTGAAGCTTACAGGGTTTACCGTAAAGATGCCATGATTGCTGGTCCCATTTCATTGATAATGGCGTTTTTGATCATGATGACTCTTAGAACAGAAGCGAATTGGATTTATGAAAATATGATGGATGACCTGCCCTTGTTAATTGCTTCCATTTGTTTCTTTTTGATAGGGGGCGTCGCGCTTTACCTTCCTTTCTTTTCGAAACATGATATCTCCGGGATGCCTCGGGCAGCAGTAGTAGCCATCACGATTCAATATTTGATTGCCAGTTATGTTTATGGCAAGGCACATTTGCCATATATGGTATATCCCGAGATGACCATTCAATCGGGATTCACGGATCCTAATTCGTTCCGTGCCGTTTTTTATACTTATATTGCAGGTTTCGTAATTCTGTTTCCGGGATTTGTTTATTTCTGGAGGATGTTTATGAACGATAAACACTATTTACAGAAGAAGCAATCGAAAAATCCCTTGAAAGGAGGTTAAAGAATGTTGCGAGTCAAAAAGCTGATAAATATCATCATGTTCATTGTCTTAGCATTGTCAGTATTTGGCTATCGAGCGGTATCGGCCCAGTTTGACTCAGAACCAGAGGAAAAGATCATTGTTACAAAAAAACGTGATGTGACTGGTGATGGAAAAAAGGAACGGATTTCAATTGTTGGAATTCCCTATGAACAAGACAGCGCGTTTTTAAGAGAAATCAATCTTGTAGTGGAAGTCAAAGACGGTAAAAAAGTTAATCTCCCTCTTGATGCAGGCTTTGACCCCAAGCTGCACTTTGCAGACTTTAACGGGGATGGATTGAAGGATGTTTATGTGACCATCTCAACAGGATCAAGTGGCGGGCTCATTAACAGTTATGCCTACACCTTCACTGGAGGAAAAGCAAAGGATTTGAGCGTGCCACCACCTGTATCCATAACCGGGCAGTTTTTAGATAACTATAAGATTGTTATGTCAGTCCCTCTCCAGAAACCCCTAGTGCTTGATGTAAGCAACAGGAAAAAAGACTATATAAAATTGGGGATGTACCAAAAGAATGGAAAGCTGAATGAACCGACAGAAGTAATGGTTGATCCCTATTCTTTATTCAACATAACCAAAATTTCTGGTAAACGTAAGGGGCTAAAAGGTGTCCAGCGGGTAAGTGGGGCCTATCATGCAGATGCTCTAACTGATATATATTCCGAATGGGAGTACCGTGATGGAAATTGGCAGCTTCTTAAGACAAAAACGAAGGAAATTACGAAAAAATCCATGCGTGGCCTGTAGGCTGGATTCACAGCTAATAGGCATAAATCATATGATAAGGCAGGCAATAAGTTTTGTCTGAAAGGAGAATGTCTGCCATGTCTACATTTAATCCCGAGAATTTGACTGTAACTGTTATTCCTCCTGCGACGCCTAACATGCCCGTTGAAGGACGAAGATATACACTTACTCATTCGGACACAACAGGAGAACTTTTTTTAAGCATAGGAAATCAATACGACTGCGAGAAGATCGATGAGAGAATGAGGGACGAAGTGCTGGCAGAATGGGGTCCTTATATGGGGGAGTATATTCTTTCCGTACGAATATACATTAGCGGAGGGGAGTTTGATAAAAATATATCCAGGGTTCGATACCTGATTTTTAAAAAAGACATTGATTTGGCACTTGAAGCCATTATGTATGGCGACCGGGAATTCTTCCGAAATTTCCCATGGCTTCTGGACAGCCCGATTACAATAGAATTTGACTCTATCTATCCGGAATACCAGAAATTACTTGTATACGGTACCCCAAGGAAATATCTCAACGGAAAGAATCCCACCCATGCGAATACACTTCAAGTATAGAAAATACAGGCTGATTCTAGAGCATGAATCAGCTTTTTTATTGTCATTCTTATATAGTCTATAGATGTGGGGTACTCAAAAGGTTTAGATTTATTAAAAAAGGACCATTCATGTCAGTTATAATATGGGGCGTTATACTAGCAGGTCTAGGAACTAATCTTTACCAGCTATTTTTAGGAAAACGGGAAGCAAATAGTTTTGAATTAGTCATTCTTATGTTCGCAGCTAGCTTTGGCTTACAACCTATTATGAAATAAAAGCAGATACGTTGTATATTCGATCAGGCCAACTTAATTAGCTGATACACATCAAAACGATCAGGAAACTTCGAAAACGCGGAAGCCTTTGTTAAGTCCGGCACTTCCCTTGGACCGGCTTGAAATTTCCTACAACATCGGCGATTTAGTGATCATTTCACCGAAAAATAAGGCAGGCTTTAAAGCAGCGCTCACAAAATAAATAAAGATATCATAACTAGATTTGAAGTAAGGAATGTTACAGAGTATCAATATTCGAAAATTGACAATTTGGAAAAATTTGATAAAATCAGGGTGAGGGTCCGGCTACGACCGGGTTCTTAGCCGTAAAGCCTTTTTCAGGAAGGTGATGCCTTACGGATTTAAAAAACCGCATAATAGAAACAGCACTCACTTTGTTTGAGGAGTACGGATTTCATGGTGTTACAGTCAACCAAATTGTTCATGAAAGCGGCACATCAAAGGGAGGCTTTTACCATCATTTTGCGTCCAAGGACGAACTTCTTTATGTCATCCACGACTACTTCATTTCTTATGCACTCAAAAAAGCAAAGGAAGCTATACAATCAAACCAAACCCCTACAGAAAAAATGCAGGAGATCATTACATCCTTTCTGAAAGTATTTGACCTGTATAAACCACATATTTCAGTATTTTCCCAAGAAAGCATCTACCTAAAACGCCAATATGTCAAAGTTATCAAAGAAAAGCGGCAAACCTATAAGCAAATCATATTTGCTGTCATCCGGGAAGGAATCAATACGGGAGAATTCCGCTCCGAATTGCCTGTTGAAATTACAGGTATGTCTATTTTAGGGATGGTGAACTGGTCCTATAAATGGTACAAAAAGGACGGTGATAAGTCTATCGAGGAAATTGCGGCGATTTATGTAGACCTTATTTTGACTTCACTTCTAACTGACCAAGCCAAACAGGACGTAAGATTCCGGGATTATTTTTTAAAATACGAATCATCTAGAGATACAATGTAAAGCGCTTACATTTGTGCAGGACAGACCAACCAGTCGGTCTATAGGCCGTCTGCTACACAATCGAGGAGGGCTTTTATGAACTTTGAACTGTCGAAAGAACAGCAGATGATCAAAGAGATGGTTAGCGAATTTGCAGAAAAGGAAATTAAGCCGATTGCAATCGAGCTTGATGCAGAATCCCGCTTTGCACAAGACATATTCAAAAAGATGGGGGAACTTGGGATCATGGGAATCCCCTTTCCTGAACAGTATGGGGGAGCCGGCGGTGATACCATCTCTTATGCAATTGCTGTTGAAGAAATTGGCAAAGCATGTGGTGGAACGGGATTAAGCTATGCGGCAGCGGTCTCTCTCGGTGCTAGCCCAATCTATTATTTCGGGACGGAGGAACAAAAACAGAAGTATCTCGTTCCGCTTGCCAAAGGGGAAACACTTGCAGCTTTTGGGCTGACCGAACCTAATGCCGGCAGTGACGCGGGCGGCACCCAGACTCAGGCGGTTCTCGATGGAGATGAATATATCATTAACGGAGAGAAATGCTGGATTACAAACGCCGGATATTCCAGGACAGTCACTGTAACAGCTGTATCAGGAAAAGATGAACGAGGAAAAAATATTATCTCTGCTTTTATCGTCCCGACGGATACACCAGGTGTAACGATTAATTGCAATTATGAGAAGATGGGTGTCCGTGCTTCCAACACTTGCGCAATTATTTTACAGGATGTCCGCGTGCCAAAGGAAAATATTTTAGGAGATTCACAAAAAGGGTTTAAGCAATTCCTTTACACGCTTGACGGAGGAAGGATTTCAATTGCCGCTTTGGCTGTAGGAGTGGCGCAGGCTGCCTTCGATCGCGCACTCAGCTTTGCCAAGGAACGCAAGCAGTTTGGCCAGCCGATATCTAACTTCCAGGCCATTCAATTCAAGCTGGCTGATATGGCCATGGAAATAGAGCTAGCCAGGAACATGGTGTATAAAGCGGCATGGCTTAAAGATCATAACAAACCTTTTACGAAGGAATCTGCCTATGCAAAGCTCTTTGCGTCGGAAATGGCCTTCAGGGCGAGCAATCAGGCGATACAAATACATGGTGGGTCAGGTTATATGCGTGAATACGAAGTCGAACGGTATTTGCGGGATGCGAAATTGCTTGAAATCGGTGAAGGCACTTCAGAGATTCAAAGGATCGTCATTGCCAGGCAACTAGGTTGTTAACATGCTATATGTCTTTTGAAGAACGCATGACATGATTGTATAAACAACTGATAGCGTTCGTCCTTATTACAATATAGGAGGAATGAAATGTCTGATTTATTGCATGTTACAGTTGGCGGGCTTTTGGAAGAAACCGCATCAAGAGAGGGAGAAAAGGAAGCAGTTGTCTATCATGAGCTCGGACTTCGATACACGTACAAAGAATTTGAACAAGTGTGCCGTGAAGCTGCAAGGGGGTTCATGTCTTTAGGCATTGAAAAGGGGGGTCATATTTCCATCTGGGCAACGAATAAACCGGAGTGGCTGATCACCCAGTTTTCCACTGCAAAGATGGGAGCAGTTCTCGTTACGGTCAACACAAATTACCGGGCGGCGGAATTAGAGTATCTATTAAGGCAATCTGACACCTCTACACTTATTCTTATGGAAAAGTTCAAAGATCACTCTTATATTGACACGCTTTATGAGATAGTGCCTGAATTGAAAACCTGTGCACCAGGAAAGCTGCAATCTAACAAACTGCCAAAATTAAAAAATGTGATCGTACTAGGAGAAAAAAGGTTTCCCGGGACTTACTCTTGGGATGACGTGATGGCTGGAAAAGAAAGTGTTACCGAAGAACTGCTGGAAGCCCGTATGGCCTCCCTGCATCCAGATGAAGTGATCAATATGCAATACACGTCCGGTACAACCGGTTTTCCTAAAGGGGTCATGCTCACACATTCAAATATCGTCAATAACGGCTATAATATCGCAAAGTGTATGGAGCTGACTTCAAATGACCGTTTATGCATTCCCGTCCCTTTTTTCCATTGCTTTGGCTGCGTGCTTGGTACCATGGCGTGTGTATCGGTTGGCGCCACAATGGTTCCCCTAGTGGAATTTAATCCGGAAAAGGTACTTCAAACGGTTGAAGCAGAAAAATGTACTGGCCTCCATGGTGTGCCAACTATGTTTATTGCCGAACTAAATCTGCCAAATTTTGAATCCTATAATCTAAACTCATTACGGACAGGAATCATGGCTGGCTCCAACTGCCCGATTGAAGTGATGAAAAATGTGGTAGCGAAAATGGGGGCAACAGAAGTGACGATCGCATACGGACAAACAGAGGCATCCCCCGTAATTACACAAACAAGGACGGATGATCCAATTGAGCTGCGTGTTTCCTCAGTGGGAAGGGCACTGCCTAATGTTGAGGTTAAAATCGTCGAACCGGGAACCTCTCGGGAGCTGCCGGCTGGCGAGCAGGGTGAATTATGTACAAGGGGATACCACGTGATGAAGGGATACTACAACAACCCAGATGCGACCAAGGAAGCAATAGATCAAGACGGCTGGCTTCATACCGGTGACCTCGCTGTTATGGATGAAAACGGCTACTGCAGGATCACAGGAAGGCTGAAAGATATGGTCATTCGCGGCGGGGAGAATATATACCCCCGTGAAATTGAAGAGTTTCTGTATCAGCATCCTTCTGTCCTGGATGTCCAGGTTATTGGTGTGCCTGATAAAAAATATGGAGAAGAAGTTATGGCATGGATCATCCCGAAAGATGGGGCAAGGATAACCGCTGAAGAAATTCGGGAGTATTGTCAAGGCAAGATATCCCGTCATAAAATTCCGCGTTATATCCGGTTTACAGACCGATACCCAATGACCGCATCGGGAAAAATCCAAAAATATAAGCTGCGGGAACAATCTCTCGAACTGTTGGCGGAAAAAATCCTATAGGGAGGGATTTGCTTGTTTAATAAAATTCTTATTGCCAATCGCGGTGAAATCGCAGCCCGGGTAATCAGGACTTGCAAGAAAATGGGGATCACAGCCGTTGCGGTTTATTCAGAAGCGGACAAACAAGCACCTTTTACATCTATGGCTGATGAAGCATACCTGCTTGGCGGGCCAAGAGTTCAGGAAAGCTATCTGAATGTGGAAAAGATTATAGAAATTGCAAAGAAAGCGGGTTGTGATGCCATCCATCCCGGGTATGGTTTTTTAAGTGAAAACGGAGACTTTGCTGACCGGTGCGCTTCAGAAGAGATTACGTTCATCGGTCCGGCTTCTTCCGTCATAAGGAAAATGGGCAATAAGGTTGAAGCGCGAAAGACAATGGAGGCCGCCGGGCTACCACTAGTGCCAGGGCTATCGCGCCCATTAGTCGATGTAAATGAAGCGATTTTGGAAGCTGAAAGAATCGGATATCCTGTCATGCTAAAAGCGGCTTCCGGCGGAGGTGGAATCGGCATGCAGGCGGTCTATAGCACAGAAGAGCTGATTAAGGCTTATGAAGGCAATCAAAAGCGGGCACAAATGTTTTTTGGCAACGGAGATATGTTTATTGAGAAGCTTATTGATAAGCCCCGGCATATCGAAATTCAAGTTCTCGCCGATCAAGCAGGAAATGCCGTTTATCTCTGGGAAAGGGAGTGTTCTATTCAGAGACGGCACCAAAAAGTAATCGAGGAAGCGCCCTCATCTTTTCTGGATGAGGAAACAAGGAACAAAATGGGTGAAGCCGCCGTCAAGGCTGTAAAGGAAATCGGCTATACCAATGCAGGTACCCTGGAGTTTTTAGTGGATCAGGACAAGAATTTTTTCTTCCTGGAAATGAACACCCGCTTGCAAGTGGAGCATCCGGTGACTGAGGAAATAACCGGGCTTGACTTGGTTGAACAGCAAATTCTGATTGCATCAGGGGATAGCCTTTCTTTTACTCAAGAAGATGTGAAACGGGCAGGGCATGCCATTGAAGCACGTATTTATGCAGAAGATCCCATCACATTCTATCCCTCACCAGGAACCATTACAGCGCTACGTCTTCCCAAGGGTGAAGGGGTAAGGCATGAGTTAGCAGTAAACGGATCCAGTACAGTATCACCTTTCTATGATCCTATGATCGCCAAGCTGGTTGTGACAGGGGCCTCGCGAAAAGAAGCAATCAACCGCATGCGTGCAGCACTTGCTGCTTATAAAGTTGAAGGAATCAAAACCAATATACCAATGCTTTACGACATTATTTCATGTAAAGCGTTTCAGCAGGGAGATACAACCACTGATTTTGTTAAGTTGCACTATTAGAAAAACCCTTATGGAGAGCTTCTTTTAGGCAGCAAATAGATGTCGAATTTAGAAAAGGAAACTTATTTTGTGTCAGAAAAGGCAGTCAACACCAACTTAAGCGCTGCGGAGGGAAGTAGAGATGGCAGAAGTAAAAGCAAGTATGGCAGGAAGCATATGGAAAATTGTGGTTTCGGTCGGTGACAATGTTACAGAAGGCCAGGATATTGTCATTCTGGAATCTATGAAAATGGAAATACCAATTACGGCTGAAGCGAATGGCACAGTAAAAGAGATCAGGGTGAATGAAAGCGACTTTGTAAATGAAGGTGATGTATTAGCTATAATCGAATAGAAAGCGGAGGAATGCAGGTGAAATGGCCAGATAAGGTGACAATCAAGGAAGTCGGCCCGAGGGACGGACTGCAAAATGAAAAGGAAATTATACCTTCCGCAGAAAAAATCAAATGGATTGATGACTTATCCCAAACCGGATTGCCATATATAGAAATCACATCCTTCGTAAATCCTAGATGGATTCCACAACTCTGTGATGCATCAGAGGTAGCGAAGGGGATTAAGAGATATCCAGGTGTCAAATATGGAGCACTTGTACCAAATATGCGTGGGTTAGCATCAGCGTTAGAGTCTAATATAGACGAAGTGTCTGTGTTCATGTCGGCGAGTGAAACCCATAATCAAAAAAATATCAATAAATCGATTGATCAGACCTTTCCGGTTTTTCAGGAAACTATTAATGGAGCGATTGCTGCGGGAAAGAGTGTTAGAGGCTATGTTTCAACCGTATTCGGCTGCCCATATGAAGGCAAAGTACCTATCGAACAAGTCTTTAAGGTATGCGACAAACTTTTTGAAATGGGTATTGGAGAACTGTCACTTGGGGACACAATCGGGGTAGCCAATCCACGTCAAGTTGAAGAAGTCTTGGACCTTGCACTAAAAAGATATGACACTAAAAGGATAACCATGCATTTTCATAATACAAGAGGTATGGCATTGGCCAACGTCCTGACGTCTTTAGAATATGGGATTACTTCATTTGATTCTTCGCTTGGAGGTCTTGGCGGCTGTCCTTATGCACCTGGGGCAAGCGGTAATGTCGCCACCGACGACCTCGTCCACATGCTTGAAGAGATGGGGATTTCAACAGGTGTAAATCAGAATAAGCTGGCCAATGCAGCGGTAAAGATCCAGCATGCACTCGGAAAGAAGCTCACTAGCCATCAGATGGCTGTCTTTTCAGAACAATTGACCTAACACTTTTTCAAAGGAGTGTTGCTATGTCTTCAGTGATTGAGATGAGTAGAGAGAATACGGGCACCGCCATTATAACATTGAACCGGCCGCACGCGGCTAATGCTTTATCCCTGGACATGTTAAAAGAATTGAACGGGGTGATGAAACAACTCCGGTATGACCCATCGTTAAGATGCATTATATTGACTGGATCAGGAGAAAAGGCATTTTGTGCGGGAGCGGATTTAAAAGAACGAAGAGGCATGAATGAGACAGAAGTAAAAAGGACGGTTAAATTAATTGGATTCACAATTTCTTCGATTGCAGAGCTGCCGCAGCCTGTGATAGCCGCCATTAATGGTTCAGCTTTCGGCGGAGGTCTAGAGCTTGCGCTTGCATGCGATATACGGATTGCAGCCGATTCAGCCAAAATAGGACTTACCGAGACATCACTCGGAATTATACCGGGTGCAGGCGGAACCCAAAGACTTCCAAGAATCATAGGGACTGCCAAGGCGAAAGAGCTAATATTTACAGCACGGCGTATTGATGCCGCTGAAGCAGAACGCCTAGGGTTAATCAGTAAAATTGTAAATAGCGCCGAACTCTTGGATACGGCGGTTTCCCTCGCAAAAGAAATTGCACGTAATGCACCCGTTGCCCTGCAGGCAGCAAAACAGGCGATCAATCAAGGAATGGAGACAGACCTTGCAACGGGTTTGAAAATAGAAGAGCTCTGCTATGAAAGAACAATTTCTACAACTGATAGGTTAGAAGGGCTGAACGCATTCAAAGAAAAAAGAACGCCGAATTTCATAGGCAAATGACCTGATATGCCGGGAGGGAACCATCATGTCTTTGAAAGAAAAATGGAATGAAACCGCAGATAGGATAAAAAAAGGCGGTCCTGAAAAATACCATGAAAAGAATGCAGAAAAAGGGAAGTTATTCGTTCGCGAACGCCTTAAGCTGCTTTTTGATGAAGGATTGGAAGTCGAGGATGCTTTCTTTGCTAATTGTGAAAGCGGAGGCTTGCCAGCGGACGGTGTAGTAACAGGAATTGGTAAAATAGAAGGACAAACAGTCTGTGTGATGGCAAATGACTCTACCGTAAAAGCAGGTTCATGGGGAGCCAAAACAGTAGAAAAAATTCTCCGCATCCAGGAAACGGCAGAAAAATTGCAGGTTCCGATGCTTTATTTGGTCGATTCTGCAGGGGCCCGCATTACTGATCAGGTTGAAATGTTTCCAGGTCGCAGGGGCGCTGGCCGGATTTTTTATAATCAAGTGAAACTATCTGGTAAAGTACCTCAGGTCTGTTTATTGTTTGGACCATCCGCAGCAGGGGGTGCATACATCCCGGCCTTTTGTGATATCGTGGTCATGGTCGAAGGGAATGCTTCCATGTACCTTGGCTCTCCGCGGATGGCTGAAATGGTCATCGGTGAAAAGGTGAGTGAAGAGGAAATGGGCGGAGCAAAAATGCATTGTTCCGTTTCCGGGTGCGGTGACGTGTTAGCAAAAACAGAGCAAGAAGCCATTGCATTTGCCCGGCGCTATCTTTCATACTTTCCGGCAAATTTCCAGGAAAAGCCAGCCGTAAAAGAACCCCGTTTACCGGAAGAATTTGAAAAAACACTTGAGGAGCTCCTTCCAGCCAACCAAAACGCACCTTTTAATATGCATGATTTCATTGCAAGAATTATCGATGAAGGAACGTTTTGTGAAATTAAAAAAATGTTTGCCCCAGAACTTATAACAGGCCTCGCCTGTTTAAACGGAAATACAATAGGAATAATAGCCAACCAGCCCAGAGTAAAAGGTGGAGTGCTTTTTCAAGATTCAGCCGATAAAGCGGCAAAGTTCATTACACTATGTGATGCCTTTAATATCCCTCTATTGTTTTTGGCCGATATACCAGGCTTCATGATTGGGACGAAAGTTGAGCAGGCAGGCATTATCCGCCACGGGGCCAAAATGATTTCAGCGATGAGTGAAGCGACTGTTCCGAAAATCTCTGTCGTAGTGCGGAAAGCATACGGTGCCGGGTTGTACGCTATGGCAGGGCCTGCGTTTGAACCCGATTGCTGCCTCGCCTTGCCGTCAGCATCGATTGCTGTTATGGGACCTGAAGCGGCAGTAAATGCAGTTTATGCAAATAAAATCAAGGAACTCCCACCAGAAGAACGAGCTGCTTTTATCGAGTTAAAACGGGAAGAATATAAAAAGGATATCGATATTTATCGGTTAGCCTCTGAAATGATTATTGACCAGATAGTCCAGCCGGATGAACTTCGCAACGAACTAATCAATAGGTTCGGAGCATATATCTCCAAGCAGCTTATGTTTACAACTCGCAAACACGGAGTTTATCCCGTATAAAAATTATGAATCCGGTTACAGAAAGTAAAAGGGATTCCTTGATCGTTAAGGATAACGGCATTCTACTTTTTGGTCCGGATTCATTTTTTGGCATGATTGCAAACAAAATAGTTGAAAATAAAATGAAGTATAGTATATTTTTCCATATAATTGTTCAATCCTTCACTTATGCATGACAAGGTAGCAGTGGGGGTATTAGTAAGAAAATCTCTATTGTGAGTTGGAGGATTAATATGAAGACGAGTTTTGAAAACATTGTTGATGTAACTGCCATTGGTGGACAAAATCCAACAAACATACATGAGTTATTAACACTCGCAAGCAAAGAGAATCTTAGACCCTCAGTTGATGATACCGACAAGGTTTTATTCCTCGGCATCGATTTTCAAAACGATTTCATGGAAAATGGCGGGCTTGCAGTTCCTAATTCCTATCGTGATGTTGAAAATGTTACGAGGTTCATTTACGACAATATGGAAAGAATAACTACTATAGCAGTGTCTATTGATACCCACGAGCCTCAGCAGATCTTTCACCCGTCCTGGTGGGTCGATAAGAATGGCAGCCATCCCGACCCACTAACAATCATCACAGCTGAAGATGTTGAGAATGGCAAGTGGACGCCCGTAGAACATTACGACGAAAGCAGACAGTATGTACATAATCTTAAGAAATTAGGAAAGAAGCAATTATGCATATGGCCGTACCATTGTCTTCAAGGCACAAATGGGGCAGCTCTTGAGAGCCAATTCTCTAACATGATTCATTTCCATTCCATTGCAAGGAAATCAAAGATACAAAAGATCGTTAAAGGACTAGACCCGATGAGTGAAATGTACGGGATCATTAAAGCGGAATTTGACCGCAGCGATTATTGCAATCATGAGTTTTTACGTTCCCTAAAGGGATATGACAAAATTATCGTTGCTGGAGAAGCAAAATCCCATTGTGTACTTGAATCCGTAAAACAAATTTTAGAACATTTTGCAACAAACAAGGAAATAACCTCAAGGATTTATTTGTTGGAAGATTGTATGTCACCGATAACAGGCTTTGAAGAGAGTACAAACGAAGAATTTAAACAATTGCAAGAACAATATGGAATCAACATTGTAACATCGAAAAGTTTTTCTTTAGTTTGATGTTTATAATGGGAGGAAAAAACACATGTATTCACAGTATGTAGATGACAGCTACGGATTACACACCGATTTGTACCAGGTGAACATGGCAAAGACCTATTGGCAGGATGGGGTACATACACGTAAAGCCGTATTTGATCTTTATTTTAGAAAGCTACCTTTTAAAAACGGCTATGGTGTTTTTGCCGGACTCGAAAAAATTATTCATTACATTCAAAACTTCCATTTTTCAGTTTCGGATCTCCAATATTTGAGGGAAGATTTGGGGTATGAACCCGACTTCTTGCAGTATTTAAGTGAACTACGTTTTACCGGGAACATCCGCTGCATGAAGGAAGGGGAGCTTGTATTTGGCAATGAACCGATCCTTCGCGTTGAGGCGCCGCTTGGAGAAGCCCAGTTAATTGAGACGGCACTGTTAAATATCGTCAATTACCAAACTCTAGTCGCCACGAAAGCATCCCGGATCAAACAAGTGATTGGAAATGAGTCGGCGCTGGAATTCGGTACGCGCCGCGCTCAGGAAATGGATGCTGCTGTATGGGGGGCTCGCGCCGCATATATCGCAGGGTTCGATTCAACAAGTAACGTAAGGGCAGGGAAGTTGTTCGGAATTCCTGTATCCGGTACACATGCCCATTCCATGATCCAGACTTATAAAGATGAATATAAAGCTTTTCATGAATACGCGAGTTCCCATAAAGATTGTGTATTCCTTGTCGATACGTATGATACGCTCCGTTCAGGAGTGCCGAATGCAATACGAGTAGCAAAAGAGCTTGGCGACAAAATCAATTTTAAAGGCATCCGCCTTGATAGCGGAGATCTTGCATATTTATCGAAGGAAAGCAGACGAATGCTGGATCAGGCGGGATTTACAGACACAAAATTAGTCGCTTCAAATGATTTAGATGAATACACGATTATCAACCTCAAGGCTCAGGGGGCAAAAATTGATATTTGGGGCATCGGCACGAAATTAATTACAGCCTATGACCAGCCTGCGCTGGGAGCGGTTTATAAGATGGTTTCAATCGAGGATGAACAAGGGAATATGGTAGATACAATCAAAATTTCCTCCAATCCTGAAAAGGTGACCACACCAGGATTAAAACGGGTGTACCGAATCATTAACAGAACGAATAAGTACTCAGAGGGTGATTACATCACCTTGGAGAACGAAAACCCGGGAAACGAAAAAAAGTTGAAAATGTTCCATCCTGTTCATACGTTCTTAAGCAAATTTGTAACAGATTTTGATGCGGTTGAACTCCATGAGGACATATTCCATAACGGAGAATTACTATACAATCCGCCATCCATGGATGAAATCCGCCAGTTTACACAAGAAAATCTACGGTTGTTATGGCCAGAGTACAAGCGTGCATTAAACCCGGAAGAATATCCTGTCGATCTAAGTGAAAAGTGCTGGGAAAATAAAATGAGAAACATTGAAGAAGTAAAGCAAAAAGTAGATGCACTGAAAGAGCAAGACTACCAATAAGTGCTTAATAAAACAAAAGGGGGAGTTCTTTATGCGCCCATTACAAAAAGAAATTATCGAAAGACTGTTGGTCCAGTCTTCAATTGACCCGGAAAAAGAGTTCCGGAGAAGCGTAGACTTCTTAAAGGATTATCTAAAAAAATATCCGTTCTTAAAAAGCCTGGTACTCGGGATTTCTGGAGGCCAGGATTCTACCCTTGCAGGGTATATGGCTCAGACAGCAGTAAATGAATTAAATACAGAAAGTGGAACGAATGAATATCAGTTCATTGCTGTCAGCCTCCCATATGGCGTCCAGGTAGACGAAGCGGATCGACAGGAAGCATTGCAGTTCATTAATCCAACCCGCAATACTACAGTTAATATCAAGCCCGCGGTGGACGCCAGTGTCCAGGCAGTGGAACAAGCCACTGGAGAGAAACTTTCTGACTTTTTAAAAGGAAATGTAAAAGCGCGGGAACGTATGAAGGTACAATACGATCTTGCAGGAATTTTCCATGGCGTTGTGTTAGGAACGGACCATGCTGCTGAAGCAATTACAGGGTTCTTTACAAAACATGGAGACGGCGCCGCCGACCTGGTTCCCTTATACCGTTTGAATAAAAGGCAGGGACGGGAAATCCTGAAATTTGTAGGAGCGCCTGAAAGGCTTTATTTGAAGACTCCTACTGCAGACCTAGAGGATGATAAGCCATTGATTCCTGATGAAGTAGCACTGGGAGTCACGTATAATGATATCGACGATTACCTGGAAGGCAAAGAAATCAGCGAAGAGGCAGCAGCAAAAATCGAAGGCTGGTACCTGAAAACAGAACATAAACGTAATCCAGCAATTGACGTTTTTCAGGATTGGTGGAGATAAAAACCTTGGGGCCTGCAAATGCAGGCCTCCTTGTTGTCTACAATAATAAAGTGAAAATGAAACTCTTTGTTTTCTATTTGTACACAATTTAATCTTGATCTAATTTAAGGAATGGATTATTTCTTTTTTAGGTGTTGATTTTATTATTTATCGGTAGTATTATAAATGAGCTGCTTCAAAAACAGCCTTTTTATTAATAAACATAGTTAAAAAACTATTGTCTTTTAATAAACATAAGAGTATAATAGATCAAGTCGATGAAAAAAATTTATCCAGCTTTGAAGGAACATGAGTAAAAGAAAGATATTTGGCCCCTTGGTCAAGCGGTTAAGACACCGCCCTTTCACGGCGGTAACACGGGTTCGAATCCCGTAGGGGTCACCATTTATGGAGGATTAGCTCAG
>NZ_PGUW01000021.1 GCF_002863565.1 Bacillus sp. V5-8f | reverse complement strand
TGCGATTCGTCAGGCGACACAGCTTCAACAAATGGGCCGTCCAGCCGAGGCTAAGGCACAGTTAACGGCAGTCCTGAACCAGGTGGAACAGGAGATACAGGCAGAAGAACCTCGCCCTGTGGCAAAAGCTGCGGAAACAATCCGGGCTGTGAAAGAAACTGTTCGTCAGGAACCAGTTCTATCGAAAGCTATTGAGCAGGTAAAAGAAGCGATGAAGGCACCGGAGATGCCGAAGCAGGCGGCAGAGAAAATCGAGCGTGCGATTCGTGAGGCGACACAGCTTCAACAAATCGGCCGTCCAGCCCAGGCCAAAACACAGTTGACGGAAGCCCTGAACCAGGTGGAACAGGAAGTTCAGTTGGAGGAAGTACAAGAGATTTCAAAATTGGTGGAGCCGGGCCGTGAAAATAAAGTCTCTACTAACAATCTAAGAATGCCACACCAACAAACAGGAGAGAGTACACCAGAAATAGCTCAGACAACGAAAAATATTTCACGAGATAACTCGGCTAGTGACAATCCTGTTTCTGACGATTCTAGTGAGAATAATCATAGTTTAATTAAGAATTTACTTAGAGATGTTCAGAAAGAACCATCACTAAATAAGGTTCTAGATAAAGTAAGCAATTTTATGTCCACTAATTCTCAAGCAGAAGATATGGATTTGCTAAGAACGGCGCATGTCAAAGCCGAACAATATAACGAGCAAGGCAGAGAACTAGCTGCAAGACGTGAAATTTCCAATGCGCTGAATAAGCTTGCTGAAGAGACACCACTTAGGCAATATAGTGAAAATAAAATCACCGAAACAGACCAATACCTTATTAATGAAGCGATCCAAGGACTTAGGTTAGACTCAACGAACATTGTTGTCACTGAAATTTCTAAAAAGTTGTCCCAAATGGCGATCGACTTCAAACAGATGAAACGTGATGTTACTAGGAATCTAGATAATCTATCAAGGATGATGGAGAATCAGAGAGTTTTCCCTCAGGAAAACATTAAACAAGTCTTAAACTCGACCATCCATAAAATTGATAGTGCAATATTAAAAAGTGATGTCCTTTTATATACAGATATGGTTACGGAAAAAAAATTATTAACTGTTAGTTCAAAGCTAAACGAGGCGAAAAGGTTATTGGAGAAAGGTGATTTATCAGAAGCGAACAAGCTTGTAAAAGAGGTTAAAAAAACTCTGGATAACATCATTTTTAAGCCTTCTGATGTAAAGATCAAACATTTTGTCTCCGAAAAAAATGGAATAGATCAACAAGATGGTGCCAAACATATTTCAAATCTTTTTGAACAAACGGTGCGTCCATACCCGGATGTTGAACCTTCCGGCAGACAGTTGTTTGAGTCAGTTCGTAGGCTAGGGTTGACTCACGAAAATGAATCGGCTTTTTCTATGGTTTCACAAAAAGAACAATTTGATCAGTCTATGGAGAATGAGAACCTAAAGGCAGCCTTGCTAAAAATGATGAAAAATGATGAGGTCAAACCTCATGTAAGTCAGCAAATAGAACAAGCGGTAAATAATATAACAGGACAGCAGCTTCTGAATAAGCAAGATCAGTCAGGTACACAGAATTTATTTTTTCAACTGCCAGTTATGATTCATCAGCAAATTGAAAATGTGAAAATTTATATAAACTCCAGAAAAGAAGGAGAAAAAATAGATTGGGAGAATTGCAGTCTATATTTTGTTCTCGAAACTAAAAAGTTAGGGGATATTGGAATACTATTAAATGCATCCGATAGAAACTTAAGTATCACATTTAGAAGTAATAAAGATAATCTTGATGAAAAGGTAGAATTATTAACTGAAGTGACTAAAGAGCGTTTTCAAGAGATTGGTTACAACTTAAACTCCCTTGGTGTTAGGTCACTAACAGCGGATAAGGAAACCAATATAAATGCAGTTTCAGAAAAGCAAAATGAGAGCATTTTATCACCTACGTTTACTGAGAAAGGGTATGATTTTTCCATATGATCAATTCGCTGCATTTTAATCAAAAGAAACGCAAGCAGATGAATGGGCCAACCGCTGCCGTGATTAAGTATGATGGCGGGGCAAATGCTGCTCCAACGATTATCGCTCAAGGGAGCGGACTAGTTGCTCAAAAAATAATTGAATTAGCAAAACAAAATAATATACAGATGCAGGAAGACGAAACCTTGGTCAATCATTTATTGGATATAGATTTAGGAGAGTCAATCCCGCCGCAGCTCTACGCAGCAATTGCTGAAATTTTAATTATGCTAGAAGAATTGGAAAAAATCTATTAACACATCTTATATACGTCCGATAATAATGGTAGACAAGTTAGTTGATGGAGGTGCACGATGGAGGCCCTGACACAAGATGTCATATATAACAAAACGCCTCAAGAATTAACTTCTTTTTTATATGAGGGGATTATGGAAAATCTTGAAGAGGCGATTGATTTTATTGAAAAGAAAAACTTTGTGGAAGCAAATGTTAAAATGCAAAAAGCAAACGACATATTGCATCGACTGGGTGTAGGTCTTAAATATGAAGCTGGTCCAATAGCTGAACAGTTAGATACATTATATAACTTTATGGCGAACGAATTAATTGTGGCAAACGTAAAAAAAGATACTGATAAGATTACTGGTATTTTAAATCTAGTGGAACAACTTTCGCAAGCATGGAACGAAGCTCTTAAACAAAATGCTAGCGCAGTAAAACCAAAGATCAATAAAAAAGTGGCAGCCTATGAGGCGAGCATCATGAGAGTACAATATTAATATCAATTAACGAGGAGTTTAAAACATGAGAATTAATCATAATATATCGGCATTAAATGCGTATAGAAATTTATCAGTAAATAATGCAAATACATCAAAGAGCTTAGAAAAGCTTTCTTCAGGATTGCGTATTAACCGTGCCGCCGATGATGCTGCAGGACTTGCAATTTCTGAGAAAATGCGTTCGCAGATCAGAGGTCTTGGCATGGCAGAGCGAAATGTTTTAGATGGCATTTCCTTTATCCAGACAGCAGAAGGAGCTCTTTCATCTACTCACTCAATCCTACAGCGTGTCCGTGAATTGGCTGTTCAAGCAGCAAATGATTCTAACACTGCTGTTGATCGTGAAGCAATTCAGAAAGAGATCAATCAATTAACAAACGAAATCAACCGTATCGGTAATACAACGGAATTTAATACAAAGAAATTATTAAATGGTGACCTGCAAATCCTTGGCGAGCCTAAAAATATAAAGACTGGATCGGACATTTTAACGAATAACCTATCTAATTTAAAAGTTGATCAAAATTCTTTGGTAAGCAATGGGAATTTCAAAATTGAAATTGAAAACTCTGGTGGAATAGCTAATAAATATCAGAATGTTAATCCCGCAACTGTTATTAAAACAGGAGGAGGATCTGGAAGTGTTGGAATTGATGCGTTAATTCCAGGGACAAATAACGACATCGATTTAGATGCGGGAGATTATAAAATCATTTTAGATAAAACAGTTGGACCTGTAGCGGAAAATTTAAGTGATCCAGCAGCTGCCTTAAATAATGCGAATGGAAACCAACCAATTACCATAGATCCGAACTCTACTTTAGTTGACGGTACTTATGATATCGAAGTAACAAAAAATCGTGCCTACAACGCAGTTGATGGGAACGGTGCTACACTTAGCAATGTAACAATTGATCCAAATAACCCAGCGGAAGCAGGGGATTACACATTTACAACTGTTGCTAAAGTATCTTCAGGAGCATCCGACACGTATATCACAAATGTTTCAGTTAGTGATCCTTCCGTATTCGCTGATCCAATGGGGGCTTATTCCATTGATATTCAATTAACGGATGACACAGCTACTAAGGCAACATACACAATTGGATTAAAAGATTCAAATGGAAATTTGGTTCCTGATACACAAATCGATTTTGAAATCACTCAAGCTGCTGGTGTAGAGACAATTAAACTTGGTGACCTTGATGTGCAAATCGATACTGACGCGCTATGGGCTGCTGTAAATCACGACGGTACTGTTGATGGAAATGACGCCATTAGTACATCAACATTGAACTTCAATGTTTCAAAAACAATTGTTGCTACTCACAATAATGAAACAGAAGAACAGCGAGTGGTTGATGGAGACCTAAGTGCAGCCTTTAACTTTAGTACAGGTAATCTTTCACTTGCTTTAGATCCTGCTCGCCTAACTCTTGGACATGTTGAGGATGTAACAGTTCAGTATGAAGACACCTGGAATGTTAAGGATTATACAGGTAATACGATATCAAATCTTACTGTGACAGATTTAACTAATATCCAAATAGGTAATGCAGGTGATGGTGTTCAGATCGATTTAGATTCTGCTGCATTGCAAAGCATGGGAATTGGGAGTGCTAATAAATCAACGGTAAGTTTTGATGTAGCTAGAGAAAGTATTGTTACTGCTTAACTTGAAAAGAATGGATCATTATTAAACAATGCCGTTACATTGACAAGTTCTGGGGTTACTGATCTTGGTAATAATATTAAATTCACCTTTGATGCAACTGATATTGGAAACACAATTGATGCAGGTGTAGTTTCGTTTACTATTGATGATATTATTCCAGCTGATTCTTATCAGGCAGTGTTGAAAAAGTCTTCCGATGATGGGCTAACATATAATGATATAGTAGAAAGTAAAGCTTTCCAACTGGGAGATCTGGTAGGTTTAGATATCAGTGGTTTAAGTATCCAAACTACTTTAAATACAAGTGTAGCTGATAGTGCTTTATTTGAACTTGAAAACGGAGATGAAGTTAATAATTCCGCCACCATGCAAATCGGTGCAAATGCAGGTCAAACGGTATCACTTGAAATTAAGGATATGCGTGCTAAGGCTTTGAATATTAGTTCTGGTGATGCAGGCGGAGAAAAAACTATTACTCTTTTAAATGGGCAGCAGCAGAAAGTATGGTTTACTGAAAACGCAAGATCTAATAACGGAGTTTCTGATGAGATCACAGAATATACCTTGGATATTAGTTCTAATGAAAAAGCACAGGCTGTCATTGTAGTCGTAGATGATGCTATTCAGCGAGTTTCTGAAGAACGTTCACGTCTGGGAGCCCTGCAAAACCGCTTGGAATACACTGTCGACAATTTAAAATACATGAATGAGAACCTGACTGCTTCAGAATCACGCATTCGCGATTTGGATATGGCTCAAGAGATGACCAATTTCACGAAAAATAATATTCTAAACCAAGCAGCTCAAGCGATGTTGGCTCAAGCTAACCAGCTTCCACAAGGTGTGTTACAATTATTAAAATAATATGGTATAAAGGAGAGGTATCCACCTCTCCTTTTTCTCTGAGCCAATGGAAAACAAAATATAAAAAGGTGATGGTATATGGAAGTACAACGTATCTCCAAAAGTACATTGTCTAAAACGGAATTTAAAGAGGAAGTCGCAACAGATTCCATATCCTTTACTTCCGTCATGGATAAACGACGAAATGATGTTACTTTTGACCGTCTGAATAAAAAAATGAAAGAAATAGAAGTTCAGGGCTCCAAGCTTCATGAAAATCAGACGGTTGAAAATCTTCGAAAATATAAAAAGCTTGTTAAGGATTTTATGGACGAAGCTATTAAGAATGGCTTGCAGTTACAGGAACAACGGGGCTTCAACCAACGGGGTTCTTCCAAAATATATAAACTAGTTAAGGAAGTAGACAAAAAACTAATTGATCTGACTAATGAAGTGATCAACAAGGAAAAGAAGGGGCTGGACATTCTTAATTTAGTTGGAGAAATCAAAGGGTTGCTAATTAATATTTATACGTGAGTAAAGTGGCCACAGCAAAGGTGCTGTGGTTTTATGTATTGTATGACATTAGGCAAGCTAAAAGTATGCTGTAATCATCCGATATTATTAATAACAACAATTATAGGGGGAGTCTATGTGCTCGAGCCTTTATCTTCATCGGTACATTCCTCTCAGCCAAGAACAGCTAACCAAGAAGGAACTAATATAATTACAAAAAAAGAAGGAACAAATGAAATTACAGCCAATGCAAATGCAGTTAAAAACAAAGAATATTCGAAGCAAGAGATAGAAGAAGTTGTAGACAGTCTAAATAAGTTTTTACAACCTTCACATACCTCAATAAAGTTTGAATTCCATGAGAAGCTTAATGAATATTATGTAACAGTCGTTGATGATACCACCCAGGAAACGATTAAGGAAATTCCATCAAAGAAAATCTTGGATTTTTATGCGGCCATGACAGAGTTTGTTGGAATTATGGTTGATAAAAGAATTTAGGTTGGTGATATAAATATGGTGCGTATAGGCGGATTAGCTAGCGGCATGGACATTGATACGCTTGTAGGAGATTTAATGAAGGCTGAGCGGATGCCTTTGGACAAACTGACACAAAAAAAACAATATTTAGCGTGGCAACGTGACGACTATCGTTCAATGAATACATTGCTTAAAGGCCTTGATGACAATATTTTTGAAAAAGTTTTTTTACAAAAGTCATTTAACGTAAAGAAAGTTACAACATCTAATGAAAATATAGTTTCTGCAGTTGCGCTCAGTTCGCAGTCAAATGTATCCAATCAAATAGAAGTAGTGAATCTTGCTAAGCCTGCCACTTGGAAAGCTGCTGGTGATTTGACCGGTACATCTTTTCAAACAGGAACTGATGGAAAAATTACAGCTACTGCAGATAAGCAACTGAAGTTTAAAGTTAAAGATCCTGGCAGCGACAAATTTAACGATGTAACCATTTCAATTTCTAAAGACGAGTCTATAGACACTATTCTTGGGAAATTTAACAGCTCCGGTCTTGGTGTTTCTGCCATGCGAGCAAAGATTAATGTGGCTACTCCTGAGAGTCCTGATTACAAAAATCGTATAATCTTTACAGCAACTAAAACAGGTGAACATGGTGTTATTGCTGCAGCGGATGATACAACAAAAGCGTTCTTAATCGATTTGGGATTCGCTGATCCAGGAGCAATGAATGTTGACACAATTGCAGATCCCAATAACGCGGCTGATGCATATGAATTAGCCAAGGATCAATCAGGATCCAATGCTAAAGTGAAAATCAATGGTTATGAAATGGAACAAACATCTAACACTTTTACGATTAGCGGTATCCAATATACGCTTAAAGGCATTACAGGTACGCCAGTATCAATTTCTACCGCAACTGATGTAGAGGAGATTTTTAACAATATCAAATCCTTTGTAGATAAATATAATGAAACTATCGATAAGATAAATAACGAACTAATTGAAGAACGTTATCGGGACTATACCCCGCTTACAGATAAACAAAAAGAAGGTATGTCAGAAAAGCAAATCGAAATGTGGGAGGAAAGAGCCCGTAACGGTATGCTTCGTAATGATTCGGTTTTATCACGCACCATAAATACCATGCGCCTAGATTTATACGGTAGGGTAGGAACGGATAATGATAATATCAATAATAGCTATGATCAATTATCTAAGATTGGAATTACAACTAAGAACTACCTTGAAGGTGGAAAGCTTCAAATTAATGAAGCGAAATTAAAGGAAGCAATCGAAAAAGACCCGAATGCGGTATATCAATTGTTTGCTAATGATAGTACGGATACTGGATCAAGAGGAATTGCACGCCGTTTACGCGATACCATTGAAAAATCAATGGAGAGTATTACTGAAAAAGCAGGCAGTGCAACTAAAACTAACCATCAATTTGCAATTGGCAGGCTTTTAAATAATGTTGATTCTCAAATAAATCGGTTTGAGGATAAGCTAAAGAAGGTTGAAGACCGTTATTGGCGCCAATTCACCGCAATGGAGAAAGCGATCCAAAAATCAAATGAGCAGAGCAGTTATTTGATGCAACAATTTGCTGGTGCATAAGCAGTCTATTAACCTTTTTTAAATACTAGCCGGAGCTGTCGACTAAGAGCATATAATTATGTTGTCGGTGAACTGAAGAAAAGGAAGTGAAATCTATGGCTATGGGAAATCCATATCAAACTTATCAACAAAATTCTGTAAATACCGCATCGCCGGGTGAATTGACTCTTATGCTTTATAATGGCTGTTTAAAATTTATTTCTCAGGCTAAAAAAGCAATAGAAGATAAATCGACTGAAAATCGCAATACGAACATCCAGAAAGCTCAAAATATAGTGCAGGAGCTTATGGTTACATTAAAAACGGACACTGAAGTAGCAAATAACATGATGATTATGTATGATTATCTGAATCGCCGTTTGATAGAGGCCAACATTAAAAATGACAGCGAAATATTAACGGAGGTAGAGGAATACATAGTTGAATTTCGCAATCTCTGGAAACAGGTTATCCAAATGAATCGCCAGAAGCAGTTTTCCCGGAGCGACTCTGTATAATGAATCGGCTTAAGGTTTACTATGAAACTACTTCGCACCTACTTCAGCGTGTCCGACACTTTAATCAGGATGAAGATTGGGACCAAGGGATAGCTGAAATAGAGAGTTTACTTGAAGAAAGGACGGCGATGTTAAATGACATTGCCGCACCGTTTTCTTCAGAGGAAAGGGAAATGGGAAAAAAACTAATCAGAATGGATAATGCTTTAAATGAAGAACTTATTTTCATTAAAGGTCAGATTGTTGAAAGGTTAAAGGAAATCCGACAAAAAAAAGTCACTAAGCAAAAATATTCCGATCCCTACCAGGCATTAGTTACAGATGGAATCTTTTATGACAGATCAAAATGAAAGTAGTATTGTTTTACTAACCATACTTTCATAGATTTCTTCATGAATCGTTTTAATGAAAAACAATAAAATCATTTTCCGTTTTCCGACTCTTCCTTAACCATTTCGACAAATTTTTTTCCTGGTTTGTGAAGGTAATGTTAAGGGTATCGTAGAATATATTTAACATAGCCTTATTTAAAGGAGGACTCAGTTTATGAATTACAACGTTCGTGGTGAAAACATCGAGGTAACTCCAGCAATTAGAGAGTATGTAGAGAGAAAAATCGGAAAATTGGAACGATATTTTAGTAATACGGAAAATGTGAATGCCCATGTAAATTTAAAGGTTAATAATAATACCACATCTAAAGTGGAAGTTACGATACCCATGACGAATTTGGTGTTGCGGGCTGAAGAGGCTAATGCTGATATGTATGCAGCCATTGATTTGATTGTCGATAAGCTTGAGCGCCAAATCCGTAAACATAAAACAAAAGTAAACCGCAAGTTCCGAACAACGGGTAATACCGCTGCGATGTTTTCAACGGTTGAGGAGACCGGCACTGTAGCTGTGGAGGATGAAGAAGATAGCGAACTGGAACTAGTCCGCAGTAAGAGCTTTGAACTGAAACCTATGGACAGCGAGGAAGCGATCCTCCAAATGAACATGCTCGGACATAATTTCTTCGTTTATACAAATGCCGAGACGAATGAAACCAACGTGGTGTACCGTCGCAAAGACGGCCGTTACGGGTTGATTGAGACTAAATAAGGATACCCTAAAATAACAGCGAACGCAGTTCTGCTACAGAACTGCGTTTTATATTGCCCTTGTTACAGGGATTCCTATGCTCCTAATCTCAATAGTTACATTTTAAGAGTCTTGCATTTCTTTAAGCCTTTCCAGGCAGGTTTCGCAGGTGACTTCATCTAATGGTTTGAAAACGATATTCCGGAGGTCTTGTCTGTTTAGTTCATAAAAGGAGTTGTGTTTGAGTCCGCATTGGCATGTGTTCTGATCTTTGACGATATGTACCGAGTTGTCTTTTTTACGTTGGTAGGTTGGATAGAACATAGGTTTTCCTTTCTGTTTGTATTAAGGGGCTGATAATATTGGTAAATATTCCAACTCTACTATAACAATCCTATTTTGCAATTTCATGAGAAAAAAGCAGGATTATATTAAAGTTTCGAGAAAAGTCTAACAATACAATTGCGTTAGTTATTTCTTAATGACAGCGTGCGAATTGCTGACGTTAGGCTGTAAAGTTTGGGTTTGGTGATAGGGCGGACAGATACTGACGAATACAATGCTGCGTGGTAAGATAGATGAAAACAGATAGACAGGCAAAAGGGTTGTTTTCTTATATTAGAAGACTGATAGAGAGGTTGAATCCAATTGAAGCAACGTGACATTTTTATGGCATTCTTTCGGGCGGGAATGCTTGGCTACGGGGGAGGGCCTTCTTCGATTCCATTGGTTAAAACCGAAGTAGTCGACCGATATAAATGGATGGAAGCGGATGAATTCGGTGATATACTTGCCCTGGCCAATGCTTTGCCAGGTCCCATTGCAACCAAGCTAGCTGGTTATATTGGCTACCGGGTTGGTGGATTTTGGGGGCTTATAAACGGGCTGTTTGCGACCATAGTGCCGACAATTTTCTTAATGGTTTTGTTAATGACGGTTTTGAATTCTTATAAAGACCAGCCTTGGGTTGAGGGCATGGCTAAGGGAGTGGTCCCTGTTGTTGCTGTCATGCTTCTAACCATGACCTGGGAATTCTTTAAGAAATCAACACAATCCAGTTTAGGCTGGGTGTGGACAATTATCTTTGTTGTCATCGCTTTAGTGTTAATGGAAGCAATACATATTCATCCAGCCATTATTATTTTTGTTTTATTATTGGGGGCTCTTTTAAAAAAGAATTCTCCTGCTAAAAAAAAGGGGAATCTATCACCATGATTTATTTAGAAATTTTCTGGGCATTTTTTGTGCCAGGCATTCTTGGTTATGGAGGAGGACCTGCGTCAATACCACTTATTGAACACGAGGTAGTGGACCGATATGGCTGGCTCACAGTGAACGAGTTTAGTGAAATGCTGGCGTTGGGAAATACGCTGCCAGGACCTATTGCTACCAAAATGGCAGGATACATAGGGTATGAACAGGGAGGTATCCTCGGTGCTTTTATGGGTGTATTCGCGACTGTTGCACCTTCCTTAATCCTGATGCTTGGCCTTCTTGCTCTTTTAATGCGTTATAAGGATTCACCGAGGGTGAAGCGAATGACCATTGTGGTTCGGCCGGTGATTGCCGTACTTCTCGGTATGATGACATATGATTTCTTTTTCTCATCTTATGAAGGACTGGGATGGATCCAGACAGTTGCCATTGGTGTCATAAGTTACGTGCTAATGGAACGGGTGAAAGTGCATCCTGCGTATGTAATAGCTGGGGCACTTGTGTACGGAGCGATTTTCCTCGGATAATAATTGCAAAAAATCTCCAGTCATTTTCAACGACTGGAGATTTTTTTGTGCGCCTATTGGGTACAACATCTATTAAATCTATAGATATAGAAATATCCTTATTGTAATAATATTATTATTCATTACGCCTCTACAATATAGGTCTTTATTCTCTTTTTAGGTATATAGTCCCGTTTTATCGCGTTAATTTTATGTTATATTATGGATATAAAGTCACAAAAACCAAGTGAAAAAGGGCAAATCATAGGAAACTATGAGACGCAAAGCCATGGGCCTAACCCACTTTTGTGTGGAATGGTAGCCGGTTGCCACAAGGATACATAGTCTTTCTTCTATGGACCTTGTTTTTTGGGTCCATATTTATTTGGCCTTTTCACAAAATGAAAGGTGGAGAAACATGGTAAGGCGTATAATTAGTAGTACTCTCATTTTTGCAATACTTATCTATCAATTAATCGTTCCAATTGGAAGTGCTTGGGCAGCAACTGACAACAGCATTTTACCCCCGAGCAATTTTGCTTTTCAAAAAACTGCACCTGAGGACGTTAAATTGACCTGGAGTTCTGTTTATGGAGCCACAGGTTATGTTGTTTATGAAATCACGGAAGGGCAGCTAGTCAAGCTGGGTAGTACAACGACAGCTAGCTACAGCTTAAATGACCTTGCGGAAGGAACATATAGCTATGTTGTTTCAACTTTAAATGGTGAAAACGAATCAGGACCATGCGCACCGATTAACATCGAGGTCGCTTATCCTGATTTGGCAGCCCCAACCTTGACGTATACGATCCAGAATGGGAACGATATAGTTCTTAGTTGGACAGCGTCACAGTACGCACAGAAATACAATCTTTATAAAGTTGCTTCTGATGGAGAAAAATCACTGGTAACAACATCAACAGCCCGTACATATACAGTGGTTGATGCACCTGAAGGAAAATATACTTATGCGGTTTCCGCTGTGAACACACTTTATGGCCAATCTCCGCTTTCTGAAAGTCTGGTCGTTGATGTAGTGCATCCAGAAATGGAGAAACCATCAAACTTGACTTTCACTATTGCAAATGGAAATGATGTCACCTTAAAGTGGCAAGCGGTGAACTATGCAACAGGCTATAAAGTTTATCAGATTGTTAATGGACAAGAAGAACTAAAAAGTACAGTAAACACTACAACTGCTAAATTGACTAATGTGCCATCCGGGGAATATGTTTATAAAATTTATTCTTCCAGCAGCCGTTTCGGTGACTCAGCTGAAGGCAGTGAAATTTCTGTAAATGTTAGTCAGGTAACAATGGCGCCGCCAAGTAATGTAACATTTAAACTTCAAAATCTTACTGATGTAGTTTTAACATGGGGTGCAGTCCCAAATGCTACTGGCTACAACGTGTATCAAATTGTTGATGGAGAAAAAGTGCTGAAAAGTACATTGACAGGAACAACGGTAACATACAAGAACCACGCAGCAGGAGACTTCGTTTATGAGGTGCATTCATACAGCGACCGATTCGGGGAGTCTGAACAAGGCGGTCAGGTTCCTGTTAAGGTGGATGCCGTAACCATGGCTGCACCCGAAGGAGCAACATATAAAATTCAAAATGGCAACGACATCGTCCTGAACTGGGGTACAGTCCCCAATGCAACTGAGTACAAAGTCTATCAAATCATGGATGGGCAAAAAGTATTGAAGAGTACACTTACCGGAACAACTGTAACATATGCCAATATGACGGCCGGTGACTACCAGTTCCTGGTTCATTCTTCTAGCACCCGTTTTGGTGAGTCTCAAGAGGGTAGCCAAATTTCCATGACTCTTAACTCGATTACGATGAGTGCACCGGAGGAAGTTACATACTCACTCCAGAATATTAACGATGTTGTCCTAAATTGGACTACGGTTCCTTATGCTACAAGTTATAAAGTCTATGAAGTTGTAGATGGACAAAGAATTTTAAAAAGTGCACTTTCAGGAACCACAGTAACCTACACCAACCTTTCGGGAGGAAACCATATTTTTGAGGTCTACTCTTACAGCACTCGTTTTGGAGAGTCTAAGGAAGGGAAACAGGTATCCGTTCAAGTGGACTCCGTTGCTATGGATCCGCCTGCGAATGTAGCGTATAACATTCAGAATGGAAACGATATTGTTTTAATTTGGACGTCTGTTCAAAGTGCCAATAATTATAAGATTTATCAAATTACTAATGGACAAAAAGTTTTGAAAAGTACAGTAACTGGAACAACTGTAACATATGCCAATCTTCCGGAAAGGGATTATGAGTACGAGGTATATGCAAACAGCACCCGTTTTGGTGAATCTAAAGAGGGCAAACGTGTTGCTATCTCTCTATCATTTCCTGAAATGAAAGCTCCCGTAAATGTTATCCAGACTATCAAAAGCGGCACAGAATTCAGTCTAAGCTGGGAAGCTGCAGATTATGCGACAAGCTACAAAGTCTATCAGATTGTCAATGGACAAAAGAATTTAAAAAGTACAGTGACCGGAAAAACGGTCAACTATAGTAATATGCTTCCGGGAAAATACACTTATGAAATTCATTCTTATTCAGCCCGTTTTGGGGAATCCAACGAAGGCACCCGAATCGAAGTTACATTAAATGGACAAACGATGCAAGCTCCTGAAAATTTGGCGTTCACTATCACCAATGGAAATGATATTAATCTCAAATGGACGGCAGCACAGGATGCAACCAGTTATAAAATTTATCAAGTGATTGATGGGGAAAAGGTCTTCCAAAAGACTGTGACAACTACAGCTGCTTCATTTGCTAATATGCCAGCTGGAGATCTTGTCTATGTAGTCCATTCTATTTCACCATTCTATGGAGAGTCACCAGAAGGAGCAGAAGTGAACATTCCTTTGGTTCACCCAATAATTGGGGATCCTGCCAACCTTGGTTATAAGATTCAAAATGGAAATGATATCGTATTGACTTGGAGTGCTGTTCAATATGCCAATAGCTATAAGGTTTATGAATTAGTTGGAGATGAGGAAGTACTAAAGAGTACAATCACAGGATTGACAACAACTCTTTCGAATGTAATGGCTGGGAATCACCCATATATCGTCCGTGCAGTTAGCACACGGTTTGGTGAGTCTCCACAAGGAAGTAAACTTTCCGTTCTAGTGGACAACATTATTATGGGAGCACCGGCTAATCTAATACATACCATCACTAACGGCAACGACGTTACGTTAAAATGGGATCCCATAACCTATGCAAAATCTTACAAAATCTATCAGGTTATTGATGGAGAAAAGGTTTGGAAATCGACCGTAACAGGATCATCTACAGTATTTTCCAATTTGCCACAGGGCGATTATGAATATGAAGTGCATTCCTTCAGCGATCGTTATGGAGAGTCACCAGAAGGGTCTAACGTAAGCTTTAATTTAACATTCCCTGTAATGCAGGCTCCTGGCAATCTAGTCCATACAATAGCCGATGGTAATGATTTAACATTAAAGTGGAATCCAGTGACGTATGCAACGTCATATAAAGTGTATCAAATTATTGATGGAGAAAAAGAGTTAATTAGGACGCAAACTGGCACATCCCTTGCTTTGCCGAATATGTCGGAAGATGACTATACTTATGAAGTGCATTCCGTAAGTAGTCGCTTTGGGGAATCGCCGGAAGCAAGCAAAGTAAGCTTTGAATTGATTCATCCAATTATGCAGGCGCCGGCAAATCCTACATATGCCATTGCTAATGGAAATGACATTACGTTGAGATGGGCTTCATCCACCTACGCTACAGGATATAATATTTACCAAATTGTTGGTGGCGAAAAGAAACTGCAAAAAACGGTAACAGGAACTGCTGTTTCATTTACCAACATGCCTGAAGGTGAATACAAATATGAAATTTACTCCGTTAGCAGTCGTTTTGGTGAATCACCAAGCGGAAGTGAGTTAAAATTCACCATGACATGGCCGGTTGTTCAGTCGCCTGTCGTAACGGGTACTGTTTTTAATGCAAATAACATGACCCTATCGTGGAAATCCACAGCTTGGGCTAACGAATACCGCGTTTATAAAATTAAAAATGATAACAGAGAGTTAATTTATAAAGGTGCTGCTTTAACACACAAAGTATATAACCTGACTGAAGATACACACTCATTTGAAGTCGCAGCGTATAATACCCGATTTGGCGAATCTGCATCTTCAAACCTTATCACTGAAAAAATCGTTTATCCTGAGATGCAGCCGCCGGTTGCAAGCTTGCAATTACTGAGTGAAACAAGTGCAAGAATAAGCTGGAATTTTATTACTTATGCCAATGGATATAATATCTATGAAATAATCGGCGGCAAACCTGTGCTTGTAGTGAAAAATGTAAACAATTTATCTTATACAATTGAAAATTTAACATATGCGAATCATGAGTATTACGTAACTTCTTATAGCAATTCGTTCGGAGAGTCAGATCCGTCAAACATGGTGCTGGCTAAATTAATTATTGACACTGAAGCTCCTGTAACAAAATCAAATGCAAAAGAAGAATGGACCAATGCAGCACAAGAAATTAAGTTAGAAGCGACTGATAACGAAGTTGGCGTGGATAAAACTTATAATTCCTTGAATGGCAGTCCATTTGTTGAAGGAACTAGTGTGAGCGTTGAAGAAGAAGGTGTGAACAAGCTTTCCTTCTATTCAGTTGATAAAGTTGGAAACAAAGAGCAAGCAAAGACTGTTGAAGTAAAGATTGATAAAACAGCACCTGCAACTGAATCTAATGCCCCACAAAATTGGTCAAAAGAAGAAGTAACAGTCACATTGACAGCAAAAGATACACATAGCGGAGTAGCACAGACATTCTATTCTGTGAATGGTTCAGATTATCAGGAAGGCACATCTTTTACAGTAGAAAAAGAGGGAATCAACCAGGTTTCTTACTATTCAGTAGATGAAGCGGGCAACAAAGAAGATGTAAAAACTGCTCAAGTAAAGATTGATAAAACAGTACCTAACACAGAATCCAATGCCCCGCAAAATTGGTCAAAAGAAGATGTACCAGTAACATTGACAACAAGCGATACACATAGTGGTGTAGCACAGACATTCTATTCTGTGAATGGTTCAGATTATAAGGAAGGCACATCTTTTACAGTAGAAAAAGAGGGAGTCAATCAGATTACTTACTATTCAGTCGATGAAGTAGGCAACAAAGAAGAAGTGAAAACAGTTGAAGTAAAGATTGATAAAACAGTACCTTCAACAGAATCTAATGCCCCACAAAATTGGTCAAAAGAAGAAGTAACAGTCACATTGACAGCAAAAGATGCACATAGCGGAGTAGCACAGACATTTTATTCTGTGAACGGCTCAGATTATCAGGAAGGTACATCTTTTACAGTAGAAAAAGAGGGAGTCAACCAGATCTCTTACTATTCAGTAGATGAAGTAGGCAATAAAGAAGATATCAAAACAGCTGAAGTAAAGATTGATAAAACAGTACCTGAAACAGAATCCAATGCGCCACAAAAATGGTCAAAAGAAGATGTGACGGTAATATTGACAGCAAACGATACACATAGTGGTGTAGCACAGACATTCTATTCTGTGAACGGTTCAGATTATCAGGAAGGCACATCTTTTACAGTAGAAAAAGAGGGTGTCAACCAGATCGCTTACTATTCAATGGATGAGGCAGGCAACAAAGAAGAAGTGAAAACTTCCGAGGTAAAAATCGATAAAACTTCACCGTCTATTACCATGGATACAAAAGAATATTATCTCTTAGGAGATACTATCCCATTATTGTATTCTGCAAAAGATAATATGTCCGGTGTGGTAGATGAAGAAATGCTTGTTTTAGACCCAAATGAAACAGTTGGTAAAGTAATGCAAAAAGACAGTGCCATTACTTTCACCCAACCGGGTTTGTATAATATTATGATCACCGCGACTGATGCTGCTGGTAATACAACAGAAATTAAAAAACAGTTAAATGTATACATTCCTGCAACTATTGAAGTAACCCCTAAGGTTATTAATGGCAACAAGGGAGTTTTCACAGTTCGTGTTGATGTACCAAGTGCATACCGAGGAAAATTAGAACTTGATCATGCAACGCTAAATGGTGTTAAGGCACTAAATAGCAACAATGGATACTACAATCAGGCAAAACAAGGACAATTTAAATTTGAACGATCTGATTTTACCTGGACAAATCCTGAAGTTACGGTTGAGTTTCGTGGCAAAATTGGTAACATTGTTGTTATCGGACAAACAACAGTTCAAGTAAAAAAGTAAAATGAAGAATGAATCCCTCTTCCGTATTGAAGAGGGATTCATCATTTGACAGCTCTACTGGTACAAAGTGCTCATTAAACTTATGTACATTCTTCATAAATAACCAACTCATCGTTTTTTCTACTCTGAAAGCTGTCTAAGTTATAGATTATTTGCTGCCTTTAATGCAGAACTCCCCATGAAAAATGAAGTGATTGAACTGAGGTTTTGACAGGCAAAGACCAAGAAAAACAATGAACTTGACGATAGCTGAATAGAAAGTTACCATAACTTTAGACATCTCCTTTTTTCTGGAAATTTGGTTGAGTGTGGTAACTTTCCAATTCCACGATTAAAGGGAGGTTATTCTTGATTTTAAGAGATTTTCAACAAACGACAAAACGAGACAATCTTTACGACAAGTTTTTTGCAAGACTCAAGTAAATTAGCATTTTTATTAAAGAAAATCGAATTCATATATTATGAATCATTGAAGCCATTCTTCTACAACGTGCGTTACCAATTAAATGTTTGTAAAATTTTTTTAATATCACCCCCACTCAAGGGTTTTATTCTGAAAAAAGGGTATAAGTATAGAAGAATTGGAAAGAAGTTGAACTTGGAAAAATTAACACCGTTTGGAAACTTTTGATTGTAAATAGTAATGCCACAGCATATAATAAAGCTCTACAGAGTAGTCCATTATTACGTAATTAAAAGCTCTCATTTAACGCTTCAATTCTCGCAACATCATCTAAGATAATAAAGGAGAGAAATTTTTAATGGTTAAAAGGTTATTAACAGCAGTCATTTGTGGTATATTCTTTTTCCTTATATCCCTTGGAGGGACAAGTACTATGAATGTCACAAATGCAGCATCTACTACAAATCCATTGAAAACTGTGCAAGATTTCAAGATTTATTATGGAAGTCCAACCACATCAATCATTAATAAGCTTTCTAGTTATGATATGGTTGTGATAGAGCCTCATGCTTATACGATTGAACAAATTAAAAAAATTGAGACTCAGGGAACTAAAACAATAGGTTATATAAGTGTGATTGAATTATCGTCCTGGGTTAACGACTTTGTTGCCAAGACAAAAGAAGAGGATTATTATCATCAGAGTAATGGTAAGCGAGTACCCATTCCAGCGTGGAATACCTATTTAATGGATATATCGAATCCGCATTATAGACAGTTACTTCTTTCTGAAATAAAAGCTCAAATTGTTCAGAAACAATTTGATGGAGTATTTTTGGATACTGTTGATGATTTGGATCATTATTGGAATACCACGCCTGCTGAAAGAACTAAAATGAGAGAGGGATACGAAGCGTTGCTTAAGGATATTAAGAAGCTCTATCCAAATCTTGTATTAGTTCAGAATAGAGGATTTGAAACGTTACAAACCAATTCATTGCCTTATATTGATGGTTTCCTTTGGGAAGATTTTAATAAAACGAAACTGGTCAATAATGATTGGGGGCAAAAATGGATTGGCATTTTACAAAACTATTCAAATAATAATAACCTCGCAGTTTTCTCGGTTGTTCCTACCTTTTCAAGCAAAGGTTATAGTGTAACCAATCAATTTATACCATCTTATAATAAAAATGATAACTACAATTCATGGTAACAAGCATTAAATGGATGACTTAAAAGGGTCAGACCTCACTGGTAATATTGTGTATAACATAGAGAGTAACTCTATCAATACATTATATTCTGGTGGGATCTGACCCTTTTGTTTTAGTCAACCTCATTTTTTTAAAAACTATTTGAATCCAATTGTTACATGTTCTCGTTCCGCCTTGATTAGAACGTGGTCTGAGTCCATTTTTGTGATTTTACCACCATCAATTGAGCTAATCTCTTTTGAAGATCGCAACACAAAATACAGAGGGGGAACAAAATCATTTACAAAAACATCGATCTTATCGTTATCTTGTTGGATATAAATTTTAGTTTTTAAATAGTGCTCTAAGTCAGTTCCGGCCCTAGCAGCCACTTTGCTTTGGAGCCATGGGTACCTATTCTTTGTATCTTTCATAATATGCGAGAATTCTGTGGAAAGCTCGTTCCACGACTTGGAATTCCCTCTATTTTCATCCAGGATGTCATCAGGATGGATAAAGTGAGAAAACATACCTAGAGATGTAATACCATTGCTAAGTAACCATTTATTTTCATTGCTATCCTCGTAACCTGACGTCAAACGTGGCATTTCAATAAACTTTCCTTTTTTTTCAAATTCCTGAACATAGGCGCTTTCTGTTGGATCTTCAATATATAGGGATGAAATGATTTTTATCGATGGCAATGCTTTTTGTATAGCTGCTTTCCCTTGTTCACTTAATACATTAGAAGGTGGAACATAAGTTTTAGGAACATAACCTGGTAAAGTCATGTTGAGAAAATACTCTGCTTCATTTAAAGCCTCCACTATGTTCTTTTCACTTTTCCAGCTCATATATGAATATTTATCGGAAATATGCTGATCAAGTGTCAACGATTGATGGTTATATCCATGAATTCCAATCTCTCCACCCATTTTTAATAGCTCACGTCCAAACATGACCATACTGTCTTTGTCAATACCGCTTCGATCTACGAATGATGGTTTAACCCAATTGTTATAGGTCTCTATTAACACACCGGTATACTTAATATCGTTGCTGTCGGCTATTTCCTGCATATCTTTCCACCAAACTGTCTGATAAAAGGTCCGAGTATCGATTCCATAATCCCTAAAAATTAATTTGTTCGTTCCAGGTGGTAGTGGAGCAGGAAAATCATCGATATATACCAGTTTGGAATTCATAATTGGATAAATATAATCTTCCTGTAAATAACTTAGTGCACCCGAAATGATACCTCTATTATCCTTTGAAGATAAAAATGTACCATTAAAGACCATAAATTTACCTTTTCCGTAATTCGTATCCCATAAAAGAGGCAGACCTTTTTCAGACTTCATATGAACAGAAACTGCCTCGTCTAATTTCAAGGATAAGGATGAATTTAATAGGAATGCTTCTTTAGGAATAGAAAGGCCTTTGTTATTGATTAAGATATCGGAAGTTAAATGAATACCTTCTGTAGTTGTAAAGTTTCCTAATTCGTTGATTCCCAGGTTTCGATAGATTGAAAATAAGGAATTCCCTATCTCTGGACGAATTGCAAAGAAGATACCTCCTCCATCATAAACATACTTCTGAAACAAAGACATGTCCTGAATCCCGTTAATTTGTGCAACCGCAAATATAATAGATTTATAATCATCCAGATTAGATGGAATGTCTTTGATAGTTGTTGCTTCAGTATTTTTTTTCATATACTTCAGCGTTTGCGCTATATTTGATTTTAATTTTTCGCTGCCTTTTTCGTTCGGATCATAGATGACTAAATAGCGGTCATTCTTAAAGTTTTGTTCTTCTTGTTCAGAAAGCGCTGATTTTTCATCCACAACTCGATCGTCTTGTTTAACGTCTGTGTGGAGCTTTAATATAATATTAGAACGTGATAACAAAATGGCCAATCCAAATAATAAAACAAATATGGAAATATAAATCATATTTTTATTAATAATATGTTCGTTCTTCATGTAACACCTCAGCGTCTCACTTGACGCGTTCGTTAGGATTTTTAACAATAACAGGGCCTAAAGCATAACGCCCATCTTCTTGCATCCCGGCCATTTTTAGCCTTATAGCGGGTGTGTTGGTTTCTGGATTTAGGATTGCAACGGCAACTTTATATTCGCCACTTGGTATATTATTTGGTATCTGCAATCTTTCAAACACCTGGTATGATCCAGGAATCAATTTTCGGATATCCATGCTTGTTTTTTGTTTGGCTACTGCACGGCCGTTAAGGTCAAGCAGACTAATTTCTATTGGCCATGGAAAGTAAAAGGGAGCAACCCCATCATTTTTCCATTCCATGGCCATAGTGAGGTGTTCCCCAGCCGTCAATTCTTTACGATGAATTTCTTTTGCAATTCGAAGCTGGTATCCAATGGTTTGCAGAAAGGTCTCTACGTTTTTCTGAGCTTCCTTTTCATCCAATGGCTCAATTGGTACGTTTGGCCCCAGCCAGCTAACATGGGTTTCTTTAGCCTGGCTGATTACTTCTGTAAACTGTGGCCTGCTAAACAGCTTATCCCAAGCTTGGTTTGGATCAAATTCACCACCTGAAGAGGCGTGCTTCCAATAGTCTTTCATTGGTGGGTGCCGTTCACCCGTTAACCAAAGGTTGTATCCTCTATCTATCCAATTTTTAAAGCTCTTAATGGTATGCTCTTCATTTCCAAACATATCGTTAAAGAGACCCATATGATATTTATTTGCTAAAGGATAGGGCCTTCTCATCAGCAGCATTTTGTTTGGGAAGTAATGAACATACGGCATCACATATTGATTCGTCACTTTTAGCTTTGGAAAAGGGATAGTCAAGCTTTCATCCTGGATCGTATGCCATTCACCCCAATGTCCAATGCTGCCCAGCTCAATAAAAGCAATTCGTTCGTCACCGTTATAACGTTCGCCTAAATTCTTGATTAAGCTTTTGTGATTGGAAATAAGTTGAGGGTTATTGTAATCCGGGCTGAAACCCTTTCCCCACTCAGTTGTATAATGAGTGCCATCACCGTGAATCTCTTTATAGAGCCAGTCTGGAATGTCTATATGGCTGGCTGTGCCGGGATAATCCAATACGATTCTAATAATAATTTTTACATTTTCTTTTGACCAATCTTCTAATCTGTATTTCTTTTCTATACTAGTGAAATTATAGACTCCCTTTTGGGGTTCTAGTTCTCTCCAAGTGATATTCGCATAGACCAAGCTATGAGGCAGGTTATAAGGGCCGCCATCCGCACTTGGAGCAAACCCTGTATACGGATTGACTAATGCTTTATCCATCTTATTGGGTTGAGTAGTGACTAATTCTTCATTGTTAGCAGCTAAAGGGCATAAATTTAATAGCAAAAAGAATACAAGGATGCTTGGGATTAGCCTTATGCTCATAATTACACCACTCTTAATGTTTAATTTTGTGCCCGTTATTAATTTACTCTTTTAATGAATCGTTGGAATAACGATTTACGTTGTTTTACAACGAGCGGCTGAGAACAAAAAGTATAATAATCTAGATTTTTCATATAATGGGACAGTCGTGCAATTGCGACTGAAAAGCCAATAAAAGCAGAAATCAGACAAGACATTCCAAGTTGGTCTGTATTTACAAAAAGATAAGTGAGTAATAAATTACTTCCTGTGTATATGGAAATAACGGATAAAGAGCCTTTTCTATCATCAAAATAAAGCAGTAAGAGCATCATGATGAACATCAGAATAAAAAAGGTATTGCCAATTGTAATCAGAATGAATGTGTTAATTTGTTCACTTTTTAATCCGATTTCAGGCAGAAGATTGATTCCTAACACCAACGCTGCTAAAGAGAACACAACCTGGAATTCCATAATTACCGTAAGTTCACGTTGCAAGACCTTGAACATGTCTCTCTTTGCAGCATTGATTTCATTATAAGAGAACGCTCCTAAAATCCTGGAATAGTAGGTTTTATATTTTTCATAGAAATTCGTTTCTGTAGAGACTACAAACATGACCATGGCCGGCAGAATTGATAAATAGGCGTAAAACACCGGTACATCATACACGGGAGCTGTTATAAACGTTTTGCCTATCAGCTTCTCCAGGGCTCCCTGTTGGGCATTTGCGAACCAGATAATTAAACTGTGGCCATATAAACCAACCATATAGAAGAAACCAATAAATAATAAAGATGGGTACTTATCTACATAATGTAGAAAATTGAAATATTGTTTGTTATTCACCGGGAATAACTTTTTTATTTCTCTAAAAAACGATAACAAAATGACGAAAAAACCTATATCCATACAAATGAAGCTTGCAATAGCGGAATGGAATCCTAGAATCTTGAAACTAATAAAAAAAGCAGTAAAGGATATTGTGGTACCTAAAAGGAACCCTAGAATAATCTTCTTATATTCCTGAAGTGCCGAAATATAAACAGACTGCAGCCAGATAATGATTAGTTCAATAAAGAACAAATAGGAAACCAACTTAAATTCCCAGGATAGTGGTGATGGAATATAGAAAACCAGGCCACATATAACCGCTATGAACATGCATATTGCGATCATTCCAAATAAAGAAGAAAGAACAAAGTTCTCATTCTTAGAATAGATCTGGTCCGCTAAATATCTCGAAAGAAACATTGTGAAAAATCCTGTTAACAATTGAGAAAAAATAAATGAATACTCAGTACCAGCAAGAAAAAGCTCTTTCTCTTGTTGAGGTGTACCAAGCATGGTCAGAAAAAACTGTGCACTGGCGATGATAAAAATGCATAAAGCCATAGGCCCTACTATAACAATTGAAGAAAACGCGTATGCCTTTACTCTGCTCAGGAAACTGTTTTCTCTAACGATTTTCTTTAATTGAAACCCAATCCCGGCCATAAGATCCCTCAACTTTTTGGTATATTTCCTTATAACTATTTATAAAATGGTCCCTGGAGTAGAAGCGAGAAACTCGTTCGAAACCATTCATTCCCATTTCATTCCTTAAAGTTTCATCCTTGCTAATTGTTACAATGGCTTTAGCCATTTGCACATAATTCATGACCGGAACAATAATACCAGCATTCCCGATTCCATCATTTCGGCCATATAATAATTCACTGCAGCTTCCTACATCTGTACAAACAAATGGTTTTTTACTAGCCAAGCCCTCTAAGACAGCTAGAGGCTGGCCTTCACTGATACTTGACAGCACGAGTAAATCCATTTTTCCTACGTACTCTTTAATGTTTACTGCACCTGTAAATATCACATCGTTTATACCAAGGGACTCAACCAATTGAACGCATTCCTCATAATATTCCGGGTCCTCTTCTGTCGGCCCGAAGATAAAAAACCGTGCATTTTTAACTTCCTGTTTAACAATCGCAAAGCTTTGAAGCATTGTAACGATATCTTTAATCGGCACAATCCGTACAATGGCACCGATATTAATAAACTCTTGATCTTCTTCAACCTTGGGAGCTAGATTTTCAAAATCACTAGGATTTATTCCATTAGGGATGATGGTGATCTTTTCTTCAGCACAGCCAATCTCCACCTGTATTTCCTTATTCTTATTAAACAGGCTTATTACTTGATCAGAGAAGTGATACGTACAATGAGAAAGCTTATAAAAGTATTCCGTCCATAGATTTTTAAAATGGCCTTTAACCCAGTCCGACTTAATAATTTCCTCTTCGCGTTCCCTCGTATAAATCCCATGCTCTGTTAACAGTAAAGGCTTGTTATATTTCCATTTCCCGAAGCTTGCAATTACTCCAGCGTAACCAGTAGAGACACTGTGATAGACATCGGCTTCGGGAATTTCTTCTCTCATTAAAAGGAATAATGGCAATAGCATGGATCGTACTGTCCAAAAGAATTCATTAAAAGGAATTTGGGTATGGTATTCTTCGCAAACCTGTTTAATGCAATCCAAGAAGTCTTTACTGGTAAGGAAATTTGATACCGAATCCAGTTTATCGCCTGAAAATAAAGAGAAAATATCATCCCAATTCGGATTATTGTTATCAAGCAGGTTTTGTATGGCAACTTTCTCGGAGGCTGTTAGACGATAGTTTTTGCCCCAATTAGCTTCCTCGCTTTGGTAAGCATCTAAAAACACTTCATGGACATGAACTACATTGGGGGGTAATTTGTATTTGAAATTTCCTCGTTCCTCTTGATTGGCACCTATAGCATAGATGATAAATTCATGTTCAGGCATATTCGTAATTAATGATTGTATCCAACTAGAAACGCCACCAGTTACAGATGGATACGACCCTTCCGCAACCAAACATATTCTCATAGTTTTACCTCTTATCTCTGTTGTTTAAGTTTTTATCTGTGAGCTTAGAAATAGAAGATAGTATTATAACCAAAAGCGAACCATCTCTAAGCCCGTAGAAGAAAGACGTACCGGGGATTTTTTTAACTTGTTTAGCATCTTTTGAAACGATTCCGAATCGCCAATCTGAAAGTAATATTTTAAAAATAATAGAAATGGCATTTCTTCAAACGAATGTTTTTCTATAAAGATTTCACAATATTGTTTAGCTTTCGAGTACTGTTTGAGCTGCAAATCATAATTGATTTTATCTATGAAATATTCTTTAGCAGTAGAGTGGTTTGATAAAATTTTTCCTAATAGATCTGAATAAACATGCATATATTTTTTTTTCATACTAGAGTCCAGGACGCCAATTTCAATACTTTGCTTAAGAGCATCTGCATAAGAAGCTAACAAAGAGAAATCGTCAGGAGAGTTCTTCACCTGTTCTGAGAATTCCTGAAGAGAGCTAAGCGTCTTTCTTTTGATTTCTAACATTGCACTCGCAGCGTAATGTGCTGTTTCAGAATCCTCGTTTTCTAATGCCAGTTTTAAAATATCTAAGTTTTGAATCGTGTTATCGTTCAGACTCTGTTTCAATAAGGACCTTTTTACGTTATTTTCGTTTAGCAGGAACGCATCCGTAATCGGGATAGTGTTCAATTCTTTATCAATGTCGATCTGTCTAATCATTGATTGTGAAGCTATAAACTCAGCTGTTAAATGTTGATCGTTAGTTGTTTTTGCAGATTTCTTTCCTGGTATTGTTCTTTCAGAAAATAGGTATATCACTAATGGCAGCCCTAAGATCGGCAAGCATAAAATAATGAGAAATATAATAAGGAAGCTTTTTCTATCCTTTTTGTAGAAATAGAATAAGCTAATTAAACAAGCTATATAATAGATTGAAAGCACGAATGCCATAAATTCACATCCCATTTATTCTTGTAAAAAAAGTTTAAAGAAAGTTGAGTTGGGTATATTACGCAAGAACAGCATTTGAATTAGTTTGCTCAAGAATGAAAATGTTATTTCGGCTCAACCTGTTTTTAACGACCTCAGCATTGTCCTCATTTGTATTGGATAAAAGAATAACCAATTCATTGTTTTCATTTAATCCAATATAATCTGTTTTTCTCAGCGAACGTTGCAAATTGTTAATAGTATCGCTGAAATTATGGATACTGAACTTAATATTTAATAGCGTATAATCCATATTTAATGTTTCTTTTGCTTGCTGCTTCACTTTAAGGATCCTGTCTAGAAACTCAGCATTTAGGACATTCGTTCCTTCCACATACCTTTCACTGTTTGTTGCAAATACATACTCATCAGCCCGAGACAAAGCAGAACTTATCAGTCCGACAACCGTAGTGAATAGATTTTGATATTGCAATGTTAAGTTTTCAAAATCAGCCTGATATAAACAAATCACAGCTGAAACCTTTTCTCCGTCCATCACTGGTGCCATCATTAGCGGAAGATTTTCATTGAACGTGCTATTGATAAATAATTTCTTTGAGCTGAGAAGATCATAAAATTCACTTTCGGCTTCGGCATCAATGAAGCTTGGGATATAGGCATTTGGATGTTTGGATTTAGCAACCAGCCTTAAAAAGCTTTGCTCATCATTAACAGAATAAATCGCCACTTCTTCCGTTTTCATTACTTCTTCAATAACACCAACAGCCGAAACAAAAATATCTTCAGGTTCCATACTGTCAAGTCTTTTTACGATGTCCGAAATTACTCCCACACTGTTTTCCGTGTAAAGTACTTGATGTTGAAGCTCTTCTTTTACAGTTCTCACATCTTCATAAACGGAGTACATGAATTGATAACGCTCTTCAGATGCGTCTAAATCCTTTTTAGCCTGTTTAATCACTTGATTCTTTTTGTCAATCACGTAGCTTAAAGTCAATCCAACAAAAATATAAACAGCAATTACAGCAATTGTATTATTGTGGTAAAGTAATGAAACGATTTCTCTGCCCTGCATTAGATTCTCGACGATATACCAGAGAACACCTATGCCAATTGTCGGAATTGAACGTTCCCTTCCCAATAGAACTGTTCCTAAAACAATGAATAGCAGCTTAAAATCTAGCACTTCTATTTTTTGTTGAAAAAGAGCACTTAGCGTAAACATGAATGCAAATAAGGCAACAATTTCAACTTTTGAAAATAATTTTGTTAACATAGAAGCTAGCTTACTTTCTTTGTGTTCATTAGGTAAAGTACTTGCAGCTTGTGCGGTTATCCAATACCAATCATAAGTCTTCTCTAATCCTTCTTTTAGGCTAGTTGGAGGAAACCAATCAAAATCTTTCTGAAGCTTTGAGTTATCCAGAGATGAGTGTACAGGATTGCCATTTTCTTTTTGAGCATATGTAATACCCGGTACTGAACAAGTTGGTTGTAACGTTTTGTTCAACTCATTCATACTAATGTCTTGATTGGAAGAGAGATTATAAACCCCCGAATGATTATGGATTACTCCTTTATAGATAGCATCCGCCACATCTTCTACGAAAATATAATCACCAGTTTGCTCACCATTACCAGCGACTATAAGCTCACTGTTATTTAAAGAGGATTTAATGAATTTTGCGATCATACCCTCACTTGTTACACCTTGCTTTGGACCATAAACATCAGACATACGATAAACTAATACAGGAAATCCGTTTAGTTCACTCCATTTGCTAATGTATAATTCTCCAAACCATTTGTTCATTCCTATAGGTGTAACGGGGTCACAGTGGGATTCTTCGCTTAAGAGTGTTTCGTTAACGGGACCATATACCTCTGCAGAAGAGGCATAGACTACTTGTTTAACCATATATTTTTTTGATAAAGATAGAATGTTGGTAAGTCCCAAAACTTCACGGCGAGTATCAATCGAATGAACAGTCGGGCTATCTGCAGCCAAATGTACAACAATATCGAATCTACTGGCTCGAAATATCTCCTCACAATTTGAATCTTCAACGTCTAAAATATATCCCTTATGTTTAAAGGTGATGTTTTCTTTTTTCCCTGTGGCTAAATTATCTATAATGAATACATCATGGCCTTCTTTGTAAAAACGTTCTGCTACAAATGAGCCAATAAACCCATAGCCTCCAGTAACGAGTACTCTCATCATAACCCTCCATATCAAATAAGAATTTTTATATATCATGCTGTTTTTGCATCAGGATAAGACAATAAAAAACAATACTTTCGTTTATATAGAACATAAGTATCGTTAAAAAACCTTGCTATTTTGTTAAAATGCCTTTTCCAGGCCTAAAACAATATTCTTAAATAATTGAAAATTCAATCAATAGTGATGATGCGTAAAATTAACAATGAATATATTACTATAATAAAATCCCTAATAACATGGGAATTAATGGACGTGTAGGTTGTAATAGGAAAAACGGTAAAAAAATAAATGAGGTTTTCAGAAGTTAAGGATAATAGAGGGGATTAAACAAAAACAAAGGGTCAGACCTCAGGACCACAATATACAATAATAAGGTTATATAAATACCTTCCTAAGTATTATTTTGGTATAAAGATAAGACCCTTTTTGATTCTTTTGTTCCGGTATAATGTTCCTGAATTTGTGGGGAACGGGGAGTCGATACAAACAAATGAAAAAGTTTATTCAAACAAAAGCGATAATAAGCGACCTTCGACTATTAAACTAAGATTCTTAATATCCGTTTGGATTACTCTTCTGCCAATTCCATGAATCCATACACATCTCATCAAGGTTCTTTTCCGCACGCCATCCAAGCATTTGTTCCGCTTTTCCTGGATTAGCATAACAAATTGCGATATCCCCCGGACGTCTATCAACAACCTGATAAGGGATTTCGACACCGCTATTCTTGCTAAACGAGTTTATTAAATCTAAAACACTATAACCCGTTCCTGTCCCAAGGTTGAATGATTCTATTCCTTCATTATGATCCAAAAACTGAAGAGCCTTTAAGTGGCCTTTTACTAAATCTACGACATGAATATAATCACGTACTCCTGTGCCATCGTGAGTTTCATAGTCATTGCCAAAAACGGAAAGTCGTTCTCTTTTCCCGACTGCAACCTGAGTAATATAAGGCATCAAGTTGTTAGGAATTCCGTTTGGATTCTCCCCAATCCTACCGCTCTCATGCGCACCAATTGGATTAAAATAACGCAAAAGTGCAATCCTCCAGGAGGAATCCGACACATGCAAATCTCTTAGGATTTCTTCTATCATTAATTTAGTCCGGCCGTATGGATTGGTCGCAGACAGCGGAAAGGATTCATCAATAGGAACCCGATCAGGATTTCCATATACGGTAGCAGACGAACTGAACACCAGTTTTTTGACATCATGCTTCTCCATCACTTCGCACAGGTTAATTGTTCCTGTTAAGTTATGATGATAATACTTTAATGGAATAGAAACGGACTCTCCAACTGCTTTCAGTCCGGCAAAATGCATGACAGCATTGAAATTATATTTATTAAATAGATCTTCTAATCCTTCCCGATCTAATAGGTCAATGTGATAGAAGGGAAAATCTTTACCTGTTAATTCCTTAACCCTTTTAATCGATTCAATATTACTGTTAGATAAATTGTCCAAAACCACTATATCGTATCCGCTTTCTATTAGTTCCAAAGCTGCATGGCTTCCAATATAGCCGGCTCCTCCAGTTACCAAAATTGTCACGAGACTACCCCCTTTTAAAATTAAATATCTCTCTAGTAACGTTTCAACATAGTATTTATTACAGAATAATTACTTCTCTTACGAATGCTTAAAAATTATAACCATATCGGAAATGAAAATATAGTTTATTTACGCTTTAACCTCATGGAAAATAATTCATGTTAAATTCTTTCGTTCCGGTATATTTAGTTATACTCTCTGACTTCCCGAAAAAAGGGCATACGGGCAGTGAATCAAAAAAACAATTTTTAAGCGATCAGTTTCAGGGTTCTGAGCACCTGTTCCAACGGGGTATTTGCCAGTCCTTCCTGGTAAACATACACCACAAGTTGCCCCATCATCTCGCTTCTGGCTCTTCTAACTGTGTCTCCCAGCGTTATGTGGGATTCTATTGACCAATTTAACCTTTTGATTAGCAGGAAAAGACTGAACGATTTTCATGGCTAAATCATTTTTTGATTTTGAAGGGAATGCCCAATTCTTCACAGTACGCCTTTCTGAAGTAGGACCTGAAATCCCAGTTGATGGAGTAGCCTTCAGCCACCAAGTGGGCCATCACAAGGTAGTGCGACCAGACACTTTTCCCTTCTGTGTGAGAGAAATAAAAGTCCAAAGCTTCCATTGTTTTCGTGGATCGATCCTTGTGGCAGTTGGAATCATCAATAACAAGGAAACAATTAAATGGTTCATCCTCCTGCGTTCAAACTCGGTTTGCGCACCCAGGAGACTCTTTCAGAAAACGGGTCATACAGCTAAGGTCACGGTCCTTCCCGGAATGGTTCCGTATCTGCGTGATTGTCTTTCGTCCCTCGGTCAGGTTGATTCCATGCATGATGGAAACAAGGTGATGGCAAAGACCAAGAAAAACAATGAACTTGACGTTAGCTGAATAGAAAGTTAGCATACCATTAACATCTCCTTTTTTCTGGAAATTTGATTGAGTGTGGTAACTTTCCAATTCACGATTAAAGGGAGGTCATTCTTGTTTTTAAGAGATTTCAACAAACGACAAAACTAGACAATCTTTACGATAAGTTTTTTGCAAGATTCAAGGAGCTAACTTATTAAAAATAGCACATAAACTATAATTCATAAATTCGCCTAAATTTGTTTTGTTATTTATTAACAGTATAATACATATACTCTTTGATGGAGGCATGAAGGGATAAATAAGTGTAAAAACCGGAACAAAATAACCCTAAACATTCCAAGAGAGCAGTACATTATGACTGATCCCGTTATGGAATATTTTACGAAGCACTTTTACAAATAAAAAAGCAGAAGCATCCTAGTTTCATTAAAACTCCAATCGGGTGTTACGATTATTGAGAAACGAACCGCTAACTAATAAAACTGACCTCCGTTCAAAAAAGTTTAGGAAAAGGGTAAATTTTTTGAAACAAATGAAGGGAGTGCTACGTCTATATAAATGAAAATAATGGAAGGGATGGGTTAATTTGAGAAAGTTTTTCTTAGTTTTACTTGTGTCAATTTTTGTATCCACCTCTGCATCAAGTGTTTTCGCTGAAGAAATAAAGCCTCCTCCTGCAGAAAGTACACAATTTCAGTTAGTCCATGAGGCGCAGCTATCTGATGTAGAGAAAGCATTTTTTAAGATTGCTAAAGAACATAAGGGAGTTCATAAGTTCGGTTCCCTTTATGTGATCGCAGCAGGACCTAAACCTAATGCGGGATACAGACTAACATTTGAGAAGCAAGAACAGTTATTTGAACAGATGAACATTTATGTTAAGCATACAACCCCGGAACCGGGACGTTCTTATGCACAGGTTATAGTTAACCCGAGCATTATTGCGAGAATTGATTTACCGCCATATACGACGTTGTCAGTGTTAGATGCAGAAACTAAAAAGCCATTTGTAGAGGAAGATAACTTTTCACTTGATTTTCATACCAAAAAAACCACCAATCTTCCTAGGAAAGGTTGGACAATTAAGTCAGATACAAACATTACTAAATCTGAGCTAGAAAACTATCAAATATCTGTTAAAAAGCTTGGTGTAATGGAAAAGGAAATACCTATCATCTTGCGTGTAGATAAGAAAAATAAAAAGACAATAAAAGTTATTCCTCGTGCACCATATGAACCTGGAGCTTTATATCTTCTTGAATCCGTATATACAACTAAGCAAAAAACAAAGATGACCGTCCTCCCGTTTGAAATGACAGATAAAAAATAAATGATCAGTATTTTTGTTTAACATTTCGAACACCACTTAGTTGGTGTTTTTTTGTGTCGTGAATCAGATTAATAAATCCTTTCACTAAGGTTGTTTCCTTCGTTCTAGATATCGAACATTGTTTTGGCTTTAGAATAATTTGAAAATGTATTTACTGATGCAATATCGGTGTAATATAATCAGTTCAACCGTTCTTTAAAAAGAACAAAACAAGAGAGGAGATGCTTTTTAAAATTTTCAACCGTGTGCACGTTTTATTAAAGAGAGTTAGGGAATAAATTATGGTTAACTGTTCCATTTTGAATTCAGTAACGTGCATCCAGATTTTGTGTTGGGAGTGAAATGAATGTATCAAAAAAACTGTGGCCAGTGCCGAGAACTATCCTTCAGTAGCTGTGAAAGCGGAGAATGGTTGTGTCCAACCTGCGGGAATGACCTGACGGATAAAAAGGCATTAATTGCGGAGAATGAGGAAAAGAAATCCAGGAGAATGGTCCTGTATGTAAGTTTAATGAAATCAAGAAGGTAGATAGGCCGGAATGTTTCGTGTTTTCGAGCAAATTTTTAATAGGAATTAAGATTTTTAATGTTTTTATCGGGGGAAACTTGTTAATCTTGTAGAAACATAAAATAAAAAGTCAGAATTTTTGAGAAACAAATGCCATGAATCTGCAAATATTTTGGTTGGGTATCCTTTATAATTACAAATACACTGAAATATTTTAAATTTGGGTTCAGTTTAAAGGCAAACCTATTGAAAAAGAGGGACGCAAAGTCACAGGTCTAAGGTATGGTTTTTACTATGACGGCTGGACTATCTGGAACGCCAGGTAAGGGGGAAAGAGAGTGTCGTTTAGACTGGTTGACCAGACAGATTTGGATCCAGAATGGGTCGAGTTAATAATGAAAGCCAAGGAAATTGGCTTGAGTGTAGAAGAAATTAGAGAGTTTTTGCGAAGGACTTTGAATGAAAAGGAAGTCATATAGAACGAAAAATATGATATTCAGCACATACTCCCCCTTAAGCAAAAGCGGTCATTTGCTTAGGGATTTTATTTTTTCTAAAGTCAAACCTTTGAAAAAGCAAAGGTATTATTAGATAATAGATATAAGCAAGGAGTTCATGCCTCCTTGCCCTATTAATCCTTTTTTAATCTCCATTTATTAAATTCGATAAATTCCCGGAATTGTTCTTTGGAAACCCCTGAGTCCATGGCTTCCTTTATAATTGCCAGCCATTCTTCATCCACGTTTTTTGTATCTACTTCATCGTGCAGCAGGTAATCAATTGGAACTCCCAGTACTGCAGAGATTTTCTCAAGAAACTGGATGGACGGGTTTGTTTGCAGGTTTCTTTCTAATGAACTTAGATAAGATTTAGCTACTCCTGCTCTATCTGCCAGTTCCGTCATAGACATTCTTTTTTCTTCCCTTAACCTCTTTACACGGTCACCTATCATGTCAATCACACCCTGTATGTAATTTATGTATTTTTTATACTTTAAGAAAGTTTAACGAATTAAAGTATAAGAAAAGAACATCGACTTTCGCCAATACGGGCGATAAGCCGTGTTTTTCTAATGTGAAATTTATGTATCATCTGTACTATATATAACAATCCACTTCTATTGTAACAGCATTTATATGTGTTTTTCTATTACTTTTCACTAGGTACCCTAAGTTGTGCCCATACCCTAGAAATGTTAAAATTAAGGGTACCTGTTATTTTTAAAAAAGATGTATTCTTTTTTTACGGAATATTTTTTAGATAGATGATTTAGTTTATCCATACTTTCTAAGAGGAGCGTTTGTGAAATGCTTAATATATTAAATAAAGTGTTTGATCCGAATAAGCGTGAGTTGAAACGCCTTCAAAAGCTTGCGGATGAAATCGAAGCGCTCGCTGCTGAGATGGAGGCATTATCAGATGATGCGTTGCGTGCCAAAACGGACGAGTTTAAACAGCGTTATCAGAATGGTGAAAGTGTTGATGACTTGCTTGTAGAAGCCTTTGCTGTTGCCCGTGAAGGTGCAAAACGCGTTCTTGGGATGTATCCGTTCTATGTTCAGCTTATGGGGGGTATTTCGCTTCACGACGGCAACATCTCCGAGATGAAAACAGGGGAAGGTAAAACATTGACCTCAACCCTGCCTGTTTATTTAAACGCCCTTACTGGAAAGGGTGTTCACGTTGTTACAGTGAACGAATACCTGGCAACTCGTGACGCCACGGAAATGGGCAAACTGTATGAGTTCCTGGGCTTAACAGTAGGCCTTAACTTGAATCACTTGTCAAAAGAGGAAAAACAAGAAGCATATGCTGCGGATATCACGTACAGCACGAACAATGAGCTTGGTTTTGATTACCTCCGCGACAACATGGTTTTATACAAAGAGCAAATGGTTCAGCGTCCGCTTCATTATGCGGTAATTGATGAGGTTGACTCGATCCTGATCGATGAGGCGCGTACACCGCTCATTATTTCTGGTTCGGCCCAGAAATCGACGCAGCTTTATATCCAGGCGAACGCCTTTGTACGCACTCTTCAAAAGGATACTGATTTTACCTACGATGAAAAAACGAAAAGTGTCCAGCTTACGGAAGAAGGCATCAATAAATCGGAACGGGCCTTCAATATCGATAATTTATTCGATATTGGCCATGTGTCGCTCAACCATCATATCAACCAGGCCTTGAAGGCGCATGTCACAATGGCTAGAGATGTGGACTATGTGGTACAGGATGGCGAGGTTGTCATTGTCGACCAATTCACAGGGCGTTTGATGAAGGGCCGACGTTACAGTGAAGGATTGCACCAGGCGATTGAAGCCAAAGAAGGCATGGAAATCCAGAACGAAAGCATGACACTTGCGACAATCACCTTCCAGAACTATTTCCGTATGTACGAAAAGCTTTCCGGTATGACTGGTACGGCGAAAACGGAAGAAGAAGAATTCCGCAATATTTATAATATGAATGTTATTGTCATACCGACGAACCGAGATATTATCCGTGATGACCGTGCTGATTTAATTTATGCGTCCATGGACGGGAAATTCCGTGCAGTTGTCGAGGATATCGCCGAGCGCCATGCAAAGGGACAGCCTGTGCTGGTAGGTACAGTGGCGATTGAAACATCAGAAGTGATTTCGAAATATCTTCAGAAAAAAGGAATCCGCCATGATGTGTTGAATGCGAAACACCATGAGCGTGAAGCTGAAATTATTCTGAACGCGGGTCAGAAGGGCGCGGTAACCATCGCGACGAACATGGCAGGCCGGGGTACTGACATCAAGCTTGGCGAAGGAGTAAAAGAAGTCGGCGGACTTGCGGTTATCGGTACAGAACGCCATGAAAGCCGCCGTATTGATAATCAGCTCCGCGGGCGTTCCGGACGTCAAGGAGACCCGGGTGTGACGCAGTTCTATCTCTCAATGGAAGATGAACTAATGCGCCGCTTTGGTTCAGATAATATGAGAGCGATGATGGCGCGGCTTGGCATGGATGACTCTCAGCCAATTCAGAGCCGGATGGTAACAAAGGCTGTTGAATCTGCACAGAAACGTGTTGAAGGAAATAACTTCGACGCGCGTAAACAGCTGCTACAATATGATGATGTATTACGCCAGCAGCGTGAAATTATCTACAAGCAGCGTTTTGAGGTATTGGACAGTGAAAACCTGCGCGAAATAGTCGAAAGAATGATCGACTCTTCTGTACGCCGCAACGTGCTTGCCTTTGCACCTGGCCACGATGAGGAAGAGGGCTGGAACTTGCAGGGATTAATCGACTATATCAACGGAAACCTTCTGAATGAAGGCGACATTACAGAAGAGGACTTAAGAGGTAAGGACTTCTCTGATGAAATTGTTGACACCATCCTTACAAAAGTGAAAGAGCGTTACGACGAAAAAGAAGAACAGCTTTCAGACGAGCAAATGCGTGAGTTTGAAAAAGTAATCGTGTTGCGAGCAGTTGACAGCAAGTGGATGGACCATATCGATCAGATGGATCAGCTTCGCCAGGGTATCCACCTTCGTGCATATGGACAAATCAATCCGCTTCAGGAATACCAGCAGGAAGGCTTTGCGATGTTTGAAAATATGATTGCATCGATTGAAGATGAAGTAGCGATGTATATTATGAAAGCCGAAATCCAGAACAACCTGGAACGGCAGGAAGTCGCCCAGGGACAGGCTGTGAATCCAAAAGAAGACGGAGAAGCCGCCAAGAAGAAGCCTAAACGCAAGCAAGCAGATGTCGGCCGAAATGCCCTTTGCCCGTGCGGAAGTGGCAAAAAGTATAAAAACTGCCATGGCCAACTAGCGTAATACAGACATATTAGAAAACTTGCCGATTGGCGAGCCTTGTATTGGCGAAGACAGAGGCATAGTTGCACTTATGCATGTAAGAAAGTTTTATACTTTCTTACATGCCAAAAGAGGTGGGGCAAAACGGCTTGTTTTGCCGCCTCTTTTCATTTTTGGGGGTCAGTCCCCCACTGCGCTAACGCTTTACCGTGGTGGGGGACTGACCCCGGCACTTTTTTTATCATGAAAAATAAATTACTATTATTAATGTCTTTTTAATTATGATGAGGTGAAGAGAATGGAATTAGCAGATATTAGGAATGAGCTTGAAAAAACAGCTAAACGTTTAGCGGACTTTAGGGGGTCTCTTTGACTTAGAAGAGAAGGAAGCCCGTATTGCAGAACTTGAGAATATCATGACCGATCCGGATTTCTGGAACGACCAGCAAAAAGCGCAGACGGTCATCAGTGAAGCCAATGCGTTAAAGGATCAAGTAAACCAGCTAAGCGAGCTGAATGAAACCTTTGAAAATCTTGATTTAACCTATGAGCTTGTTAAAGAAGAAAGCGATGCGGAGCTGCAGGCTGAGCTGGAAGAAGAAATCACCCAGCTTGCACAAAAAATGAATGACTTCGAGCTTCAACTGCTATTGAGCGAAGAGTATGATAAAAACAATGCGATCCTTGAATTGCACCCTGGTGCTGGCGGTACCGAGTCCCAAGACTGGGGCTCCATGCTTCTCCGCATGTATACACGCTGGGCCGAGAAAAAAGGGTTTAAAGTTGAAACAATGGATTACCTGCCTGGTGATGAAGCGGGAATTAAGAGCGTTACTCTATTAATTAAAGGCCATAATGCTTACGGTTATTTAAAAGCAGAAAAAGGTGTTCACCGATTGGTGCGTATTTCTCCATTTGATTCATCGGGCCGCCGGCATACATCGTTCGTTTCCTGTGAGGTCATGCCGGAGTTTAATGATGATATCGAAATCGAAATTCGTACCGAAGATCTTAAAGTGGATACGTACCGTGCGAGCGGCGCGGGCGGCCAGCATATTAACACTACTGACTCCGCTGTCCGTATTACCCATATTCCAACAGGAGTTGTGGTAACTTGCCAATCCGAGCGTTCACAGATTAAAAACCGCGCCCAGGCGATGAACATGCTGAAGGCGAAATTGTACCAACGCGAGATTGAACAGCAGCAGGCTGAATTGGATGAAATCCGAGGCGAGCAGAAGGAAATCGGCTGGGGAAGCCAAATCCGTTCGTACGTGTTCCATCCTTATTCCATGGTTAAGGACCACCGTACAAGCACGGAAACAGGAAACGTCCAGGCTGTTATGGACGGGGATATTGACCAGTTTGTCGATGCTTACTTGCGTTCACGATTAAATTAAAAATATCGATTAGGAGTTTGGTTTTCTCTTATAGAGAGGCCGGACTCCTTTTTTATTATCCTTTGTTTTGATAAATGATGACTAAAAAGGCAAAAAATAATAGCAAAATACTCACTGGGGGTCAGTCCCCTACTGCTTTACCGCATTACCCTGATGCCATTTACATTCTATAAAATGCGATGCTATACTACTTTCGGTGTTTCGCTTAATTAGTGGTGTTTTTCCCTTAAATACTTGTATTTCCGCTTAAATGACAATTGTTTTCCCTTAAATACTTGTATTTCCGCTTAAATGACAATTGTTTTCGCTTATATAATCGTATTTTCGCTTAATTCGCCTGTTTTTTTCGCTTAAATAATTTCTGTTCTCCCACCATTCCTGTTCCAATCAAGTTATCAAAACTACATACCTAACACCTAAAAAGGGGGCTGTTTATGAAACGAAGATATAGAGAGCCAAAGCATCCAGTATTCACAAGATTGAGTGAGTATGGGTTGGTTTTAGTTGGATCGGCGATTGTCGCCATTACGTTTAATGTTTTTTTGTTGCCAAACAGGATTGCCTCGGGCGGAGTGAGTGGTATTAGTACGATTCTGAAGGCTACTGCCGGGTTTGAACCTGCTTATGTGCAATGGGCATTCAATATTCCTTTATTTATTGCGGGACTGATTTTTCTCGGAATGCAGTTTGGGGCTAAAACACTGATAGGCACCGTGTTCCTTCCCTTCATAGTTTTTTTGACGAATGAGTGGGAGCCTTGGACCAGCGACCCACTGCTTGGTGCCATTTGCGGCGGAATAGGCGTAGGACTTGGCCTGGGGATTGTGTTTAGGGGGAAAGCGTCGACGGGAGGTACCGATTTAGCAGCCCAGATCATCCATAAGTATACAAACCTGTCTCTCGGGACATGCGTAGCTATTATTGACGGTTTGATTGTATTGAGTGCGGCATTAATTTTCGATATTGAAAGAGGCTTGTATGCACTGATTGCGTTATACGTTACCAGCAAAACGATTGACTTGGTGCAAATCGGGCTAGGGCGTTCAAAAATGGCGATGATTATCACGAACAAAGAAGAAGAAGTCAGGAATGCCATTCTCCATGATATTGACCGTGGGGTAACAAGGCTTTCGGGACAGGGCGGCTACACGGACGATACCCGTCCGATTTTGATGTGCGTCATTGACCAAACGGAATTCACCGAATTGAAACAATTGGTTAGAACCGTTGATCCACGGGCTTTTGTAATCGTTATGGATGCATCGGAGGTATTGGGAGAAGGTTTTAAAAACGCCTGAAACTGGTATAATGTTCTTGTATTTATCATCATAGATTTTGGGAGGTTTTTGCGTGAAAAAGAAACTTCTGGCTTTATTAATGGGAACATCTCTTATCCTGGCTGCTTGTGGTGGCGGGGAAGACAACGCAGATAACGATTCTGCCAACAATGAAACAACGGCAGGCGCCGGGGATGTGGCAAAGACTTTCGAGAATAAATGTTCAAGCTGCCATGGCCAAAACCTTGAAGGTGGAGTTGGCCCTGACTTAACTAAGGTAGGGGCAGAACATTCTAAAGAAGATATCGAAAAGATCATTACTGATGGGCAGGGCAATATGCCTGGCGGATTGCTGCAGGGTGAAGAAGCAGATCAGGTGGCGGCGTGGCTGGCTGAGAAAAAATAGCTCCTCCAACATAAGAAAACAGTACGGAGCAAAATAAGCATTCGTACTGTTTTGCGTCATCTCCGCATACCCAACTTTCTTCAATTACTCTCCAAAAAACACGACTTTTTCCTCATGAAAAATTAAACCTCTTCTATCAAATTGAAACCTAAATGTAATATTATTCGCCTTTTTTTGAAAAATATAGATGTTATAATTGGTTCTGTACTGACAAACAGGGTAGAAACCTGTTATTTTTTCTGTATTTTTGGGTTTGAAAGTCGAAATTTCGTACTGTTAGAAAAATAGTTTAATGTGGTTATAAGAAGCTACGGTTTCACAAACCTTTTAAAAAGGGACCTGAATGGTTGGGTGAAAGAGAAAGCTAACATATCTTGTCCTAAACATTTAGAGCTTCCAAGATTCAGCTTCGTTCTATGTATATATTAATACGTTAATTAGGTGGTTTTTTAATGATAGAAATGGCGGACGTTTATAAGACGTACCCGAATGGGGTAGTTGCTGTTAACGGCATTACGACCAAGATCAAGCAAGGGGAATTTGTTTATGTGGTCGGTCCCAGCGGTGCGGGGAAATCTACTTTTATTAAAATGATGTATCGTGAAGAAAAGCCGACGAAAGGCAACATTACCGTAAATGGTATAAACCTTTCGAAGCTGCGGAATTCAAGGGTGCCTTTGTTCCGTAGAAATCTCGGCGTCGTGTTCCAAGATTTTAAATTGCTACCGACGCTGACTGTTTTTGAAAATGTCGCGTTTGCGATGGAGGTTATTGAAAAGCATCCGGCTGAGATTAAGCGCCGTGTTATGGAGGTTCTTGATTTAGTGGGACTTAAGCATAAGATCCGTATGCTGCCGGCTGAGCTGTCAGGCGGGGAACAGCAGCGGGTATCGATTGCCCGTTCAATCGTGAACTCACCTAAAGTGGTGATTGCCGATGAGCCTACCGGTAACCTTGATCCGGAAACCTCGTGGGAAATCATGAACACGTTAGAGGAAATTAATAAGCGCGGCACTACTGTAATTATGGCAACACATAACAAGGATATTGTTAACAACATGAAGCACCGGGTTATTGCCATTGAGAATGGAAAGATTGTCCGGGATGAGCAGCGAGGTGACTACGGATATGAATATTAATACGCTGCGCCGCCATTTCCGTGAGAGCTTTAAGAATCTAAGCCGGAATGGCTGGATGACTTTCGCATCCGTTAGTGCTGTAACTGTGACATTGCTTTTGGTAGGCGTGTTCTTTGTGATCATGATGAACTTGAACCATATTGCAGGCAATGTTGAAAAAGACGTGGAAATCCGCATCCATCTCGATTCTGCGGCAAATGAGCAGGATAAGGATTTAATCGGCAAGAAATTGGAACAAATGCCTGAAGTGGATACCGTTACCTTTTCTCCGAAAGAAAAAGAATTAGACAATCTTATTGACGACTTAGGGGAAGACGGGCATGCTTTCAAGCTGTTCGAACAGGATAACCCGCTGCGCGATGTATATGTTGTCAAAACTAAGTCACCGCAGGATGTCGTGAAGGTTGCCAAGAAAATTGAAGGCATTAATTACGTACAACGAGTCAGATATGGCCAAGGCTATGTTGAAAAATTATTTGATGTTGTAAATGTAGCAAGAAATATAGGAATCGTATTAATTCTGGGACTCTTGTTCACTGCGATGTTCCTCATTTCAAATACCATCAAGATTACGATCTTTGCTCGAAGGAATGAAATTGAGATTATGAGACTGGTAGGAGCGACCAACAGCTTTATCCGCTGGCCGTTCTTCCTAGAAGGCTTATGGCTTGGCGTGCTTGGGTCTATCGTTCCAATCATTTTGATCGCTACCGGTTATTACTATTTATATGAAACGATCAGTCCAAAGATTAATATAAAGTTTGTAGAATTATTGCTGGTAAATCCGTTTATCATTCAAGTCTCTGCTATCCTAGTACTGCTTGGCGCTTTAATCGGCATTTGGGGCAGCATGATGTCAGTCCGGAAGTTTTTGAAAATATAAGGCAGGGCCGGGAAACCGGCTTTGCACCTTCTTTTTTAATACCAATGTTCGGGGAGAGAAAGAAAGGGGAAAAAGAATGTTAAAGAAAAAGCTATTAGTCCTTAATACGACAATTGCCCTCGGGCTCAGCAGTGTTTTTGCTACGACGGGTGCTAGTGCTGAAACCCTTCAAGAAAAAAAGCAGGCCATCGAGAACAAGCAAGCAGATGTAAAAGCTGGCATACATAACGCTGAACAGGAATTAAAGAGCCTACAGACCAAACAGGAAACCCTTGAAGCTCAAATTACCCGTATTGCAAATGCGATTAACGATTCAGCGGAAAAAATTCTTGAAAAGAAAAATCAAATTAAAGAAACACAAGAACAGATTAAAAAATTAGAAGAAGAGATTGCTATTTTGAAAGAAAGAATTCAAAAGAGAAATGAGCTTCTTAAAGAACGTGCCGTATCCTTTCAGGAAAGCGGCGGCGATGTTAGTTATTTGGAAGTTTTGCTAGGTTCAAGCAGCTTTAGTGATTTTGTTGGACGCATGGGTGCGGTTTCGGCTATTGTGGAAGCAGACCAGGAATTGTTGAAGCAGCATGAACAAGACAAAAAAGAACTCGAGGCAAAGCAGGCAGCCGTTGAGAAGAAGCTGTCCGATCTACAAAACATGCTGTCCGAGCTTGAAGCCATGAGAGCCAAGCTTACCGCGCAAAAAAAGCAGCAGGACGCTTTCCTGCATAAGCTTGAAGCTAAAGAAGAACATACGCATAATCGGAAAATGTCTCTTCAGGAAGAAGAAGAAAACCTTGCTGCACAGGAACTAGCTGTTCAGAAAGCAATTGCACTTGAACAAAAGCAATTAGCGGAAGAAGCAGCTAGGAAACGTGCCGCTGACCAAGCAGCCAGACAACGTGCTGCTGCAGAAGCGAAGGCGAGCGCCAACAAATCTACTACGAGCAACAACAAGTCCGATTCCAGCAGAACCGCTTCTAGCCAGGGTTCCAGCGAGGTGAGTAATGCTCCGGCTGTTTCATCAGGCAGCTTTACAAGGCCTTCAGCAGGAAGGGTAACATCCCAGATGGGTTCCCGCTGGAATAAGTTCCATGCCGGCATCGATATAGCGCAGGGCGGTACAGTGCCTGTAGTTGCCGCGGCTAGTGGTGTGGTAATGCGTTCATATACATCAAGTACGTACGGGAATTGCGTAATGATAAGCCACTCCATTAATGGCCAGTTGTATACTACGGTATATGCTCATCTACGTTCCAAGAATGTGAGCCAGGGCCAGACTGTTTCAAAAGGACAGCAAATCGGTTATATGGGGAACACAGGCCGTTCATTCGGACAGCACTTGCATTTCGAGCTTCACAAAGGACCTTGGACTGTATCTAAAACGAATGCTGTGAATCCATTAGATTATATCCCGATGTAATGAATATATACCACGATTTATAGAGTAGTAAGCATGAAAACAAATAGATTGAAAGATTACACAAGTAGCCAGCAATTTTGCTGGCTATTTTTTTTATTGTCTTTCCTGATTCCAGTAAGGGCAAAAGATAATGCAGGGCATATTTCGTACAAGCTGTTCATATGATGGTCTAAACGAGGCCTTAGCATTGTTATGCTGATTGTTGGCAATTCCTTAGGGAAGAGGAGAATTGACTATGGGCAAAAAATGGGTACTCCCTTTGGCTGTAATTCTTTCGTTATCAACCGGGGCGGCAGGTGGGTTCTACATAAATTCCCATTCGGCGAGAGAGGATATGACTCCTATTTTAGACAAGGCTGAAAGAGGAGGGAATAATGACCAGGAAGGTAGGGAAGCAACAGAGAAGGAGCTTGAAAAAGTAGGACAGGCCTACGAATTGATACGCGAACAGTATGTGGAAGACGTGGAGGACGAGCAGCTCGTGGAAGGCGCCATTAAGGGCATGCTTTTAACGTTAAAAGATCCTTATTCGGTTTATATGGATAAAGAAACGACCAAACAATTCAACGAAACTCTTGATTCCGCGTTTGAAGGGATCGGAACGGAAATTGGTATGGAAGATGGGAAGATTATCATCGTTTCCCCATATAAGGATTCGCCTGCAGAAAGGGCGGGTTTAAAGCCAAAGGATGAATTGATTAAAGTGAACGGGGAAAGCGTTGAAGGACTAGACCTGAATCAAGTAGGGCTAAAAATCCGCGGTAAAAAGGGAACGAAAGTAACGCTTGAAATCAAACGTAGCGGTGTGTCTGAGCCGATCACCTTTAAAATTCCACGAGAGGAAATTCCTCTTGAAACGGTCTTTTCCTCTATCAAACAAAAAGATGGCAAAGATATTGGCTATATGGAACTGACCACATTTGCCAAAGAAACGGCGGCCGATTTCAAGCAGCAATTACAGCGCTTAGAAAATAAAGGGATCGATGGGCTTGTTATCGATGTCCGCGGCAACCCAGGCGGCCTGTTATCAAGTGTTGAAGAGATCCTCGGTGAATTCATTACGAAAGATAAACCGTACCTTCAAATCGCCCAACGGAATGGAGACACACAGACATTTTTTACAAAGCTGAAAGAAGGAAAAAAATATCCGGTGGTAGTATTGACCGATAAAGGAAGCGCCTCAGCATCCGAAATTCTTGCCGGCGCGCTGAATGAGGCAGCAGATTATCCTATTGTCGGAGAGAAAACATTTGGCAAGGGAACTGTGCAGCATGCTGTACCTATGGAGGATGGCAGCAATATTAAACTGACGGTATTTAAATGGTTGACACCAGATGGCAACTGGATTCATAAAAAAGGAATCCAGCCGACGATTGAAGTATCTCAACCGGATTACTTTAACTCTCATCCGCTTCAGGTGGAAAAGACCTTCAAACGAGATATGAACAACCCGCAAATAAAATTCGCGCAAGGAATGCTGAAAGGAATCGGTTTTGAGCCAGGACGCGAGGACGGTTATTTTGATGAAAAAACCGAAATTGCCATCAAAGCTTTCCAACAGCAGCAAAAGCTAAAGGTAACCGGGGAACTGGATAAAGAAACCGCTGAACAACTGGAAAAAACCATTATTGAAAAAGTGCAGGATGAAGCCAATGATATTCAATTAAAAACAGCCCTGCTTTATGTCGCGAAATAGACTGCTTACAATCGTTCGTATATTATGGATTCGAGGATAAATACTAAAATCACACACATATTCTTATAGAAGAAACAATCAATATCAGTGATCACATAGAAAAGGTCTGACACTTAAACCGGTGCCAGGCCTTTTTTCTTTCATTTGTTAGATACATAAGACTTTGATTTTGTTAAAATAGAAGATAGCTTTTATAACATCTACGCTTTTTGAGGGGGCTGAACATAGCTTGATTGAAGAATGGCTGTTTGCGTGTTTAAAAGGATTGGGAACTTTTTTTCTTCATCCAGTTTTCTATGTTTCTGTTATCCTTTCCATCTTAATCGGATATCTTCGTGTAAAACGGGAAAGAAGCGATTTTCATATTCGCGTTCATGATATGTTCCAGGAGCTGCGTTTTTTGCTTCCGAGGGGAATTACATACGGGCTTATTCTGTCTCTTATTTCACTCGGTGCGGGGCTTGTCATTCCATTTGCTTCCCTGCTGCTGATCGGTATTTTGTCGCTAGTGCTGGCGGTAACGTTGCGATTTAGGTTCCTTTCACCTGCATACAGCATCGGGTTTACCTTTCTCATCATTTTCTTCATGTACGGAAGAGATGTGAAACTACCAGTGTTTCAAGAAACATTTGATCATTTGGACAGGCCTATTTACTCCGCCCTTCCGGTTTTACTTGGCTTGCTGTTAATTGGAGAAGGGGCATTAATCCGTAGAAGTGCACACAAAAAGCTTTCACCGAAGCTGATCACATCAAAACGAGGCTTAACTGTAGGTTCCTTTGTTTCCAAAAGACTATGGCTGATCCCGATGTTTGTACTCGTTCCAGGTGGGAGCTTGCCCGCACCCTTTGAATGGTGGCCGGTATTTTCAGCCGGGAATGTGAATGTTTCACCAATATTTGTCCCATTTTTACTCGGACTTTCCCATCAAATTAAGGGAATGCTCCCTGGGCAGGCAATTATGTACTATGGAAACAAGGTACTCACACTTGGTGTAGTGATTACAGCTATATCCGCAGCAGGGCACTGGTATCCTGTTTTGTCGATCGTCGCAGTTGTCCTGGCAATGCTAGGCAGGGAACTGATTACCTATTTTACAAATGCTGCTGATGAGAAAAGGCCTTTCTATTTTTCAAGAAGCAAGCTGGGTGTCCGCATATTAGGCATTATTCCGCGTTCCCCAGCGGATAAAATGGGACTTGAAATGGGTGAGGTCGTTTCGAAAGTCAACGGTGTGAATGTACGGGATGAGAGGGAATTCTATGAAGCGCTTCTGAAAAACCGTGCCCATTGCAAACTGGAAGTCGTTGGCAACAACGGCCAAATCCGATTTGTCCAGCGAGCCCTGTTTGAAGGTGAGCATCACGAGCTTGGCATCCTTTTTGTGGAGGGTATGAAGCAGGACAGAGGCCAAGTGGGTTAATTGGAATTATCCACAACTAAAAACCACTTAGAAATGAACAGCACCCCAATTGTTAGATACAATTGGGGTGCTGTTTTTGTTTTGAAACATTTTAAAGATCAAAACCAGAAGCAATGCATGCATGCCACCATTTATAATCTTGTCAAAGGGGGTCAGACCCCCCATGACACATTTAGTACTTAAATTTTGCCACAATTGCCATCAGGTCTTCCGCCATTCGGGATAGGCCCGCTGCGGAAGCGTTGATTTCCTGCATAGAAGCGAGCTGTTCTTCGGTTGATGCGGCAATTTGGGAAGTGTGGTCTGTTGTGGTTTTAGAAGCAACATTGATTTGTTCAATGGATTCCTGCAAGGAAGAGAAACCGATAGATACTTGTTGGGCAGTCTCAGTGACCTCCCTGAATTGGCCATTGATGCTTTCGATGTTATCGAGAATGCCTTGGAATTGTACAGATGTATCATCAGTCAATTGTGTTCCTTTACTAACATTTCCCTTTACCAGTTTGATAATTTGTACGGTCTCTTGCATATCTTCCTGGACTTGGGAAATTAATTCCTTGATTTCATTTGCAGACTGGTGGGATTGTTCTGCCAGCTTGCGTACTTCCTCCGCTACCACGGAAAACCCTTTTCCATGTTCGCCCGCCCTGGCTGCTTCAATCGCCGCATTGAGGGCCAAGAGGTTGGTTTGTGCAGCAATATCTGTAATCATGATGGAAATATTGCTGATTTGATTTGATCGGCTTTCAAGAGAATGTATACTCGTAATTGCCTGCTCTACCGAGGCATCAATTGTTTCCATATTCTCTACAATTTCCTGTACTGATTTTGATCCGGCATCCGATTGTTCCAATGCTTTTTGGGAAATATCCGTTACCCTTTTTGTGCTTTCGGAAATCATCTTCATATTGTCGCTTGCTTGATTGGCAAATGAGGAGCATTCCTCGGTGCTTTCATAATTTCTGATCGAGCTGGCCGATACCTCTTGCATGGAGCTTGCCACTTGTTCCGTTGTGATCATAGTCTGCTCTGAACTTGCAGTCAGCTCCTCCGATGAAGCTGCTACTTGTTCAGCAGTTTCACTCATGGTTTTAATAATGGAACGCAATCGGCCGGTAAATGTGTTAAAGGAAGCAGCAAGTTGTCCTAGTTCGTCTTTGTTTTTCACGTTAATGGTTTGTGTGAGATCTGCTTCTCCTTCGGCAATGTTGTTCATTTGGGCATTCAGTTGCTTTAAAGGTTTTATAATACTAAGAATCGTTAGGATTGCAAAAATCGAACCGAAAACTGAAACAAAAGCTGTAAAGATGATTAATATGGATTTAAATTGCGCGTGTGTATCTTTAATACTGCTTGAATCCGTTGCTATCTCCTTTTTAAGGCTGTCTATGTATGCATCGATTGCCGGGTCGAGAACTTTTTTTCGAATATCCCGTTCTTCGCCGAAATGAAGCGAGATCGCCTCACTCTTATTGCTTTCGTACAATGAGACTACATGCTGGCTTGTTTCCCAGTATTGGCTGAACCCTTTTTCGATTTCTTCTATCCTGTTTCTTTCTTCCTCGCTTCGGGTTAATTCCTTTAAGGATTGGAACGTTGCCGTAATTTCATCTGTCTTTTCTTTCATACCATCAAAAAATTGGGGATCCCCATTGATTAAAAACGCGCGTTCATCATTTGATAGACCGGCTAACCGATATTCAATGTGCTTTAATCCAGTTTCCATATCCATGTCTTCAGCCATTTCTGCGTTATGATCTTGAGTTGAATTGAGTTGGTATATGGAGTAGGTGCCGATAAAAATTAAAGAAAAAATCAAACTGGCTGCAAGTATAAAAAGCTTATTACGGATTTTCATTCCATCCTTCTCCTCTTATTGATTCATTAGCAAACTTTCATTTTTTACTGATATATATTCACACTGAAAATTATTGAGTAAAAATACCTAGGTTATTTATATATGAAATCATAAGGAAGACATTGTGTCCAATCCATCTTATGTAGAGTTTTTATCCACTCAAGCCTGTTTATTATGCTGCGGGATAAGTAATCTTTCCATTCGGACAAAAAAACTAAAATGAGTAAAAAGTAAAAAATTCCCTTTTGAACAAAGAATGAACCCTTATGTCATATTATAAGGGCTGTTTTTGCTGCAGTAATAGGTCGGTACTTGTAAGGACTCGGGGATTTACGGAAACATCATTATGAGAACTAAAGAAAGATTTACATGCTTCACAAGTAATTTCGTTCAGCTCCCTGAACTTTATGCCCCTTAAATCTCTCCTCGTCTGATTGTAAAAATAGTTATACCTCTCTCCGCATTCACTATAAAATTTGTCCTTGACAATGTGGATTTCATTTGTCGAACGGCTTTGGATCGTCGGGTACATGTTGTCGCCTTCCTTTTTGTAATTTTAATATGAATGAGTGAGTATATACCGTGCAGCAACGCCCGGCTTGCCCAATTCAATTTCGGAAAAAAGATAACTTTAAGAATATAACACACAGAAACTTAAACAGTAAGCCTTCTTTGTGAAGAAAATGTAAATTATGTAATGGAAAGTTTTTTATTTTTTTACATAATTTGTGGTTGTTTTGACTGAATGGATGGATTAGAAGTCTGATAGGGGAGAATTTTGTGTCGAATGGTGTCAAATAGTGTTTAAAACAAGTTGGACATATATTTACCTATATGGTTTTATTAGGAAAAGTTAGAAAATAGGAACAAGTTCCTAATCTTCACTGAGATTATATAGTCTTATTTTCCTGATTGGTAGCTTTTCTTATTTTATTAATGCTTGAAGACCGGCTATCTCAGGCAAGAAGGGAGAAGAAATGAAAGAAACATTTGTATTGTTTAGTGTTGGCAACGGTAATTTCGCTATGAATATCCAGAATGTTGTGTCTATTGATAAATTAGCTGAAATATCTGATGTGCCTGAAACGGCAGACTTTATCATTGGAATGGTAACGATCAGAGGGCAGATTATTCCTGTAGTGGATATGACAAAGCTCCTCTTTAAGCGGTCCAGCTCGATTGACGAGCATGCCCGGTACATCCTGGTAGAAAACAGTGGTACCATTGTAGCTTTTATGGTGGAGAAAACAAATGAAATTCTTGATATATCCATGGATCAGGTAAAACCAATGGATGCTCTCTCTACTGGAACAACGGCTTTTATTAAGGGTGTCACAATGCTAGAAAACCGCATCATTACCTTGCTTGATACAGAAAAATTATTCACAACTCTACAACGAACTGGCCTGTTATTAGAAGAAAGCAATGAAGTGATTATTGAAGAAACATATATAGAAAAAGGATAGGTGTACATCTGTGAAATGGTTTTATAATTTAAAAACATCCGCAAAATTAATTTCGGCATTTGTTTTTATGGCAATCATATTGGGTGTTGTCGGGTTTTATGGGTTAAACAATTTGAAGAAAATCAATACCGAGCTGGAGTTTATGTATAAGGAAAGGTTAGTGCCTGTCAATTATATCTCCAGTTCACAGGTTTTATATCAACGGATGAGGGTCCAAATCCGGGATATGAACTTTATTGCAGTTACGAAGCAGGAAAAAAATGAAAGAGAACAAATGATCAATGACTTCAGAAAACAAATTGAAGCCAATATCGATAAATATAAAAGTACACTGATCATACAAGAAGAACAGGAGCTGCTTGATCAATTTGAACCGGCATGGCAGGAATACAATCGGATTATGGACCATGCCATAGATTCTGCAAATAAGGGTGATGTTGCAGAATATAAACGAATTGCTCCGGAGTTTAAAGCAGCAGGTGACAAGGCAGAGGGCATCTTGCAAGAGCTAATTGACTATAATGATGAATTGGCTCAAAAATCGAGCGATGAAGGAAATGACTTATATAATAGTTCGCGCACAGTTACCATTGTGATTATCTTTGTAGCAGTGGTAATCAGTATCGGTTTCGGTTACTTCATTTCCCAAATCATTTCTCGTCCATTGAATCGTGTGGTGGATGTAGTGGGGAATGTAGCCAAGGGTGATCTAACAAAAACCATGGAAATGGATACGAAAGACGAAATTGGACAGCTGGCAAAATCGATTGATGAAATGGTCATTAGTTTAAGGCAGACCGTTGGCGGGATCTTGTCTTCAGCGGAAAGTGTTTCAGCAGCGGCCCAACAAATTTCTGCAACAACTGAGGAAATAGCAAGCGGCAGTACAAACCAGGCACAGGAAGCCCAAACGATGAATGAATTATTTAAGGAATTATCGGTTGCGATTAATTCTGTAGCAAGAAGTGCTGAACAGGCGTCTGAATTATCGAACAATACTGCCGATATTGCTAAAGAAGGCGGAACCGTCATCCGTACTTCCATCGACGGCATGATCCAGGTAAATCAGCAGATGTCCCGTCTTGAAGAGGATTCAAACCAGATCGGGGAAATCATTGAAGTGATTGACGACATAGCCAGCCAGACTAACCTGCTTGCGCTAAATGCGGCCATTGAAGCAGCACGTGCTGGAGACCAGGGGCGCGGGTTCGCGGTTGTGGCTGATGAAGTTAGGAAACTCGCGGAACGAAGCAGCGAAGCGACAAAGGAAATCACAGCCATTATCAAAGGCATGCAGGAGAATACAAAGGAAAGCGTAAAGGCAGTAGGTGAAGGCGTTGTTTCTTCACAGAAAACTGGTGAGGCCTTTGAAAGCATCATTGAAATGGTCAACCAATCTGCTAATAAAGTGACTGAAATTGCGGCAGCAAGTGAAGAACAGGCAGCCCAAACAACTGAGGTCATGAATTCAATCGAAAGCATTTCCGCTGCGACTGAAGAAGCAGCGGCAAGCAGCGAACAAACCGCGTCGACAGCTCAATCTCTGGCCAATCTTGCAGAAGAGCTCAACGAATCGGTAGCTATTTTCAGAGTTAAATAAGCAAGAACCCGGGGTCAGACCCCCGTCGCGGTGCTACGTTAAAGTGCTGGGGGACAGACCCCGGAAATATAAGGAGGAAAGATGATGATTGCAACTGAATCTGTACCGTTTACTACGCTTTTTGATGGTGTACTTGCTTCTATAAATAACGTCGTTCCTTTACCATATGTAAGCCAAGATCCCCGGCTCCACGAAGATCAATTGAAGCTGCAGTTTGGTGTGCTGATTGGATTTACAGGCGGCCTGAAAGGGAAAATTTTATTTAAAGCGGATAAGGACGTGTTTAGTAGGTTGGGCGAGGCGATGTTTGGAATGCCGCTTGAGGGGGATATGCTGGTTTCTTTTGCAGGGGAGCTTGGCAATATGATCGCCGGCGGACTTTGCACAAATGTCTTTGGGCAGGGCCTGACAATTGATATTACTTCTCCGACGATTATGGAAGGGGAGTCGAAAATCTCCGGATTTAAAAAGGCAATGGAACTATCCGTTACTTTTCAAGAAAAAGGGGATTTATTCATGTACTTTTTATTGGATTAAATCCTTGGCCGTTATAGATCAGGAGTTGAAATAAAGTGGAAATGAACCAATATCTCGAAATATTTTTGGAAGAAAGCACGGAACATTTGCAGGCGATCAATGACCAATTGTTGAAATTGGAAGACCACCCGGAAGATATCGCGTTAATAGTGGAAATCTTCCGTTCCGCACATACCCTAAAAGGCATGGCAGCGACCATGGGCTATACAGATATTGCAGATCTCACACATGAAATGGAAAATGTCCTCGACCTTTTGCGTAATGAAAAAATTGCTGTCACTACTAATGTTATCGATGTGATTTTACAATCATTAGAGTCACTTGAGGAAATGGTAGCTTCCATCAGGGAAGGCGGAGACGGGAAAAAGGATGTCAGTGCATTAGTGGATTTGCTCACCCGGCTTGAAAAAGGAAATGCTGGAGAAGAGCATTTAAAGCCGGTAGCCATAGATGGGCTTGCGCAGGTTTCCCAATACGAACAAACGGTGATATCCCAGTCTAAAAGCCAAGGATTTGAAACCTATCAAATAAGTGTGACCATAGATAAAGGCTGTGTTCTTAGAGGGGTACGGGCTTTTATGGTTTTTGAGGCATTGGAGAACCTTGGGGATATCATTAAAACTGTGCCGGATGGTGAAGCCATTGAAAATGAACAGTTTGAATCCGGTTTCCATGTGCTATTAATTTCAAAAGAAAAAGAAGAAGAAATAAAACAGCAACTGTTAAAGATATCTGAGATCGAGGACGTACAGATTGCTCCGTTTGAAACGAACCAAGAGGATGTAGATCAGTCCAGGGAAGCCAGCGGAATTGATATATACGAGAATGAACCAGATACAAAGCCAGCACCAGCGGCCAATCAGGCAGCATCAAAAACGATTAGGGTCAACATAGAACGAATTGACCAGCTTATGAATCTGTTTGAGGAATTGATTATTGACCGAGGCAGATTGGAAGATATTTCGGCTAGAAGGAAAGATACTGAACTAAATGAAACCGTAGAAAAAATGGTTCGGGTGTCCAGCGATTTACAAAACTTGATATTAAAAATGCGAATGGTTCCAGTAGAACAGGTTTTTAACCGGTTCCCCCGGATGGTTCGCGGGCTGGCAAAGGACCTTAATAAAGAAATCCGCTTGGATATTATTGGAGCCGAAACAGAACTGGATCGAACGGTAATAGATGAAATTGGCGACCCCTTAGTCCATTTAATCCGCAACTCCATCGACCATGGCATTGAGTCACCTGAAGTACGAGAACAGAACGGGAAGAAACCAGAGGGCAATGTTACGCTCAGAGCATATCAGAGCGGAAATCACGTATTCATAGAAATAGAAGATGACGGAGCAGGGATAAATCGGGAAGCCATCATTAAAAAGGCAGTGGAAAAAGGAATCATAGCGGCTGAGCAGGCTGAAAATCTTACAGATAATCAGGTCAATCAGCTCATCTTCTCTTCCGGTTTCAGCACGGCTGAACATATTTCAGATATCTCTGGGCGGGGCGTTGGGCTTGATGTGGTGAAAAATAAGATCGAGCTGTTGGGCGGTACCATATCTACCGAATCCAAACCAGGAAAAGGAACACTATTCTCTATTAAATTGCCTCTCACGCTTTCCATTCTGTCGGCCATGCTGGTAAAAGTCGAGGATGAAACCTACGCGGTGCCTCTATCGTCAATTTTGGAAACAGTCACGATCCATAAGTCACAGGTCATGAAGGCACATGGACAGGAAGTCATTGATTATAGAGATAAAGTGATTCCGCTTGTCATGCTGAGCAAAGTGTTAAATGTGCCGCCGGCCATTGAAAAGAAAACGAAAAAAGATATTTATTCTATTTTAGTGGTGAAAAAGGGCAGCCAAATGACCGCCCTTGCTGTCGATTCATTTATCGGGAAGAGAGAAATTGTGTTAAAGTCTCTTGGTGATTATATAAAAAATGTGTTTGCTATTTCAGGAGCAACCATATTAGGTGACGGAAATATCGCCCTTATATTAGATACGAATGATTTAATAAAGTAGGGAGGAATTATATGGGTCCCTTAAAAGTCATCGTTTTTCAAGTAGATGATGAAGAATATGCGATAGATGTCAGACAAGTTCAATCGATTGAGAGAGTACATAAAATCACCCGGGTTCCTGGATTGCCGCCTTTTATAAAAGGGGTAATGAATATGCGTGGCGAGGTTACGCCGATTATCGATTTAAAGGAACGCTTTGGGAGGGGAGCCTCGGAATACAAAAAGGACACAAGGTTCCTAATCGTTTCTATAAATGGTGTGATTATAGGGTTGATCGTTGATACAGCGAATGATGTCATTGATATAAAACAAGAACAGATTGAACCGGCTCCAGAAACAGATACAGTAGTCGAAAAGGATTACTTGCAAGGTGTCGTAAAACTGAAAGATCGCTTGTTTATCCTGGTAGACTTAGAACGGTTGATCAGCTTAGAAGATTTGCATATGGATAGACAAGGCCAACTATTAGTTTAGATGCGAGGGAGATATTTTTAAATGGCAAGAGTAATGATTACAGATGATGCGGCTTTCATGAGGCTGCAGTTAAAGGACATGATTACAAAGGCTGGCCATGAGGTCGTCGGTGAAGCGGAAAACGGAAAGGTAGCAGTGGAAAAATACCTGGAGCTTAAACCAGACCTGGTCACGATGGATATTACCATGCCGGAGATGGACGGTGTCAATGCGGTAAGAGAAATCAAAAGACATGATCCGAACGCTAAAATCCTCATGTGCTCTGCAATGGGCCAACAGCACATGGTGATTGAAGCGATTCAAGCGGGAGCAAAGGATTTTTTAGTGAAGCCTTTTTCTGCCGACCGGATTGAAGAAGCCCTGAGGAAGCATTTATAATTATATAAATTTCTGGAAAAACCCGCTGAAAAAGGAATGGCTGAATAGCACAGTCCTTCTCCAGCGGGTTTTTTGTATTGAAATGAAAGAAAACCTAGTCGTGATCCAGATACATTTTGTAGAAAACTAGCTAATTTCTTGATACATCTGGTTTAAATATCATAGTAAAAATTGTCGTTTCAAGCTTGTCTAATACTGTTATCCTGTCCCCCGATTCGATTCGTGGTAACGCCGGGAATCTGATAAATCACATTATGTGGCGGATAGTCTAATTTCGATTTTGTTAATCTCCCTGAATCCACCAGTTCCTGCAACCCTTTTTCTACTTCTCCTGGCTTAACACCGAATATATCAGCTACCTTCACAGGCGATATAGACATATACTTTGGTGCCTTGGAAGAAGACATAATCATGCTATGTACGCGTTGATACAATTTTTCCGTATCCATTTTTACCTCCCCAATCTAAATGGTCTGTAAGAAAAACTAATTTTTTAATTGTTAGTTAATCATAATTTTCTCCGTTGAAGTAAAGATTATACATATTAGAAAACTCGCTTATTTGCAACCCTGCTAAAGGCGAAGAAGCTTCAAAATTGAACTATCTGGCAAGTCTTAGCCAACGATAAGGAGGGAAATAATTATGGCGTATCGTCCGCCGCACAGAATTGCCGAAGCGGCAATAGAATCAGGAACGCATAAGACAAATCTTTCGTTTCTTAGCAAGCTGGTCCTTGGGTTTCTTGGTGGGGCATTTATTTCTTTGGGATACCTTTTGGACATAAGGGTTATAGCCAATTTGCCTCACGAATGGGGATCATTTGGGACCTTTATAGGAGCGGCCGTTTTTCCCTTAGGTCTTATTTTAACGATACTAGCTGGTGGTGAGCTGGTGACTGGGAATATGATGGCGGTCAGTATGGCCTTTTTAGCCAGAAAGGTGTCGTTTGGGAGTTTATTAAGTAATTGGGTATTTATCACGATCGCAAACTTTATTGGCGCGCTCTTTGTCGCATACTTCTTTGGACATATTGCCGGCCTAACAAGTATCGATCCTTTTTTGGCAAAAACAGTTTCTGTTGCCCAATCTAAGCTGGATCAGGGGTTTTTGGCGGCACTTGTCTCAGCGATTGGTTGTAACTGGTTAGTGGGGCTAGCTATTTGGCTTTCTTACGGATCAGAAGAAATGAGCGGCAAGATTCTGGCAATTTGGTTTCCGATAATGGGTTTTGTTGCCGTCGGCTTCCAGCACGTTGTTGCAAATATGTTTGTCATTCCAGCAGCAATTTTCTCTGGCCATTTCACATGGGGCGACTATTTTCAAAATTTCATTCCAGTATTTATTGGCAACGTTATCGGCGGAAGCATGTTTGTCTCCATGTTTTATTGGTTAGCCTATCTGAGGAACGAACCGCGCGCCTCAACTAAATAGGGGGACAGACCCCCACTGCGGTAATACGTTAAAGTAACGGGGGACAGACCCCACACACGTGTAAGGAGGTATGAAGATTAATGAGCGATGAAAATAAGTTTTCGGTTGAGATTGATGGCAAAGATTTTACCGCCGAGGCCGGCCAAACCATTTTAGATGTAGCTAAATCTGAAGATTTATTTATTCCAAGTGTTTGTTATCACCCGAATCTTGGAACGATCCAAAGCTGTGATACTTGTTTTGTGAATGCAGGGGGGCAAATGGTGCGTGCCTGTGCCACGAAGGTGGAGCCGGGGATGAAGGTGGATACCAATTCTGAGCTTGTAAAGGGTGCCCAGTACGAGGCGATGTCCCGAATTCTCAAAAACCACGAATTATACTGTACCGTTTGCGATAACAACAATGGGAATTGTACCGTTCATAACACTGTGGAAAAGATGGAGCTTGCCCATCAGGCTTACCCGTTTGAGGCAAAACCTTATCCTCCCGATCTGTCCCATCCTTTTTACCGCTATGAACCTGACCAATGTATCCTATGCGGCCGCTGTGTAGAGGCTTGCCAGGACTTACAGGTCAATGAAACGTTGAGCATTGATTGGAACCGGGAAGTACCCCGTGTCATTTGGGATAACGACGTACCCATCGACGAATCTTCCTGCGTATCTTGCGGCCACTGTGTAAATGTATGTCCATGTAATGCGTTAATGGATAAATCTATGCTTGGTGAAGCAGGATTCTTAACGGGCATTCCTCCGAAAATTCTTGGCCCTATGATCGATTTAACCAAAGAAGTGGAGCCAGGATATAGAGAAATCTTTGCAATTTCCGAAGTAGAGGCATCCATGAGAAAGGCAAAAATTAAGCGTACAAAAACGGTATGTACGTATTGCGGTGTCGGCTGCAGCTTTGAAGTCTGGACACAGGATCGGGAAATCTTAACGATACAGCCAACTGAGGAAGCACCGGTTAATGGCATTTCCACATGTATAAAAGGAAAATACGGCTGGGGATTTGTGAACAGCGAAGAACGCTTGACAACGCCGCTAATTCGCCAGGGTGATGAATTTGTTGAAGCAACATGGGAAGAAGCTTTAGATTTAGTGGCTGAAAAGCTTGGAGCGGTTAAAGAGGAACACGGTCCGCAGTCAATCGGATACATAGCTTCATCCAAATGCTCCAATGAAGAAAACTTTTTGTTCCAGAAGTTTGTCAGAAGCGTTATGCAATCTAACAATGTGGATAACTGCTCCCGTTATTGCCAATCTCCTGCGACAGCGGGTCTTCTCAGAACTGTTGGCCATGGTGGGGATTCAGGGACAATGAAGGATATTATCGCAGCAGATCTTGTCATTGTCATTGGTGCCAACCCGGCAGAATCCCATCCAGTTTTATCTACACGTGTAAAAAGAGCACACAAGCTTCATGGGCAGAAATTAATTGTAGTAGACTTACGGGAAAATGAGCTGGCGCAACGTGCGGATGTATTTATCCATCCAAAACCAAGTACCGATCTTATTTGGTTAAACGCTATTACAAAGTATATTATCGATCAAGGCTGGGAGGATCGTGAATTTATTGAAAGCAGAGTCAGCGGCTATGATGAATTCAAAAAGAGCCTTGATAAGTATACGATGGAATATGCCGTTGAAAAAACAGGGATTTCTATGGATGAGCTATTAACTATTGCCAACATGATTCATGAATCAAAAGGAACATGTATTTTATGGGCCATGGGAATCACGCAACACTCCGGTGCTACGGATGCAAGTACAGCAATTTCAAATCTGTTGTTAGTTACTGGAAATTATGGGCGTACTGGTACAGGAGCCTATCCGTTGAGAGGCCACAATAATGTTCAGGGGGCATGTGATTTCGGGACAATGCCAGCATGGTTCCCGGGTTATGAAGCGATCCAAGACCCGAAAGTCCGTGAACGTTATGAAAAGGCATGGGGAGTTTCCCTTCCTGAAGATCCTGGTTATAACAACCACCAAATGGTTGAGGGAATCCATAAAGGCACAATAAAAGCGATGTACCTTTTCGGAGAAGAAATGGCATTGGTGGATTCAAACGCTAATCACGTCCATGCCGCTTTTGAAAAACTTGACTTCTTCGTTGTCCAGGATATTTTCTTCAGCAAAACAGCGCAATTTGCCGATGTTATTTTACCTGCCGCTCCGAGCCTTGAAAAAGATGGCACGTTTGTTAATACAGAACGCAGGATTCAACGGTTCCATAAAGTATTCGAGCCGCTGGGTGATTCGAAGCCAGATTGGCAAATCTTCCAGCTGCTTGCCAATCGCATGGGTGCTAATTGGAATTACAGCCACCCGTCAGAAATAATGGATGAAGCGGCAAGCCTTGCTCCGCTCTTTGCTGGCGTAAGCTATGAACGCCTTGAGGGATGGAATAGCCTTGTTTGGCCTGTAGCACCGGATGGAACGGATACACCATTGCTATATACCGAGAAGTTCGCTTTCGCGGATGGTAAAGCAAGGTTGGTTCCGGTTGATTGGACACCTCCTGTCATTGCAGGGGATGAGTTTGATCTGCATTTGAATAACGGGCGCATCCTGGAGCATTTCCATGAGGGCAATATGACATATCGTACAGAAGGCATCACCCATAAGGTTCCGGATCTGTGGGTGGAGATTTCGCTTCAATTAGCGAAAGAGCGCAACATTCAGGACGGCACGTTGGTTGGTCTGACGTCACCTTATGGACACGTTGAGGTACGTGCGATTGTCACTGACCGGGTTAAAGGAAATGAGCTTTACTTGCCAATGCACTCAAGAGAAGATAATGAAGCTGTAAATAAATTAACGAGCAGCTACCATGACTTAATCACTCATACGCCGGCATATAAGGAGATGGGTGTCAAACTGGAAGTAATCGAACAAGAAGGCGAGCGTCCAATTCCGAGAGAAAATCACCGCTATGGCAACCGGATGCCGCAAATCAGTGTCAGGGTAGAAGAAAAATGGCAGCGCGAAGATTACACACCAATCGAGGAGCTGTTTGAGATAAGGAGGGATGTATATGGCCAGAGCAATCAGGCAAATTAGTAAAGCTGTCCCAGATGTACAGGAAGAACAGGATCAGGCAATTGCCGCGATAATGAAGGAGATTGCTGATAACCAGGAAGCGATCATGAAAACACTTGGGATTATAAAGGGGCTTCATGATATGAAAGCCCTGGAAGCTGTTCATGCTCTCCTTGAACAACGGACCGAAGTTGGTGCTATCGCTATTCAGCAGATCAACCAGCCGGGCGTGCACAATATAATTAAAAATGCAATGGGTGCTGTAGGGTTCTTAGGAGCCCTCCAGCCTGGCCAGTTAAATACGTTACTCGACGCTGTTGGCAACGGCCTGAAGCGGCTCTCAAATACAGGCGAAGATGGCGAAAAGCAATCAATTTGGGCAATGAGTAGAAGGTTGCGAAGCCCGGAAAGCAGGGCAGCTATGACTTCCATGCTTGGTTTATTGGAAGGAATGGGTGCGGTGTTTTTACAGAACAAGGACCAAAAGAAAGGGTGATCGGCAGTGGAAGACGCGGTTATTGTCATTAAGAATATGCAAAACCAGGCTGATGCTGACAGAGTGATGGGTGCCCTTGAAGATGTGTGGGGAGTATTACAAGTTCAGGTTGACCTCTCACAAAACAGGGCGAGATTAACCTTTGACAATAGAATGGCCCAATTACAGGATTTTGAACGGAAACTTTTGGATAACGGTTATGAAGTTGCATCAGGTTCTATGGAACAATAACCATATTGTAGGAGGCTGCTTATGAGGAAATGTGAAATTTGCGGCAATGAAGTTGAAATGGAAAGTGCTGAGGAACTGGTCGGAGCCTCTCACCTCCATTTGTGTGAAACCTGCCTGGAAGACCGGAAATTCCATGCCCCAGCGGATATTGCTGAATAGGACAAACTGCCTTACTTGTGGAAAACATGAGTAAGGCTTTTTTTATGTTAGGTCAAAAGTGATATTTAAGGGCGTTCTCCAATTGTTTGGGTTATACTGTTAGCACATAAAAATGTGCAGGTGGACGTATGGAAAATCAGGTAGTAAGCTGGTTTGCAGAGAATGCAGGATACGCAATTTGGATCAGTATTCTGCTGAATATGATCATTAGTTTGCTAGGAATTGTTCCCAGTGTGTTTTTAACGGCAGCGAATATCACTTTTTTTGGTTTTTATAATGGAGTGTCTATCTCTATTGCAGGGGAAGCAGTAGGAGCGATTGTAAGCTTTTATTTGTACAGGAAAGGGATACATAAATTTTTACCGGAAAAGTTGAGCCAAAATAGGTATCTAAGAAGGCTTCAAACAAGCAGGGGCTTTGAGGCCTTTGTTTTAATCCTTGCCCTTCGATTATTTCCACTGGTTCCATCGGGGCTCGTAACCTTAGCCGGGGCTACAAGTAAAATGACCCTTGTTAATTTTGCGATTGCCAGCACGATTGGAAAGGTACCTGCGTTATTGCTGGAGGCTTATTCTGTTCAACAGGTGATTCATTGGGATTGGCAGGGGAAGATTATAGTGGGTGTTCTTTCTGTAATCCTTGTACTAGTCTTTATACGAAGAAAAGGTCCGAAGGAGAGATAGTTTCCTTTGGACCTGTTTCTCAAGTTTGGCGAAATTTGTACCCTGTAACTTGCTTATGGATTTGTTGACCACATTCCAGCAGATTTAATGAACACCCGCGGATTCAACTTCAATTGGGCCACAACTAATTCAGCAAGGTCTTCCGGCTGCATCACTTTCTCCGGATTTCCATCGGTAAGCTTGTTCTCGAACGCCAAATCAGTAGAAACAGTGCTAGGCGTCAATGCGGATACGCGGATATTATGCTTCCTTACTTCAAGCATTAGTGACTCGGTCAAACCAAGCACGGCAAATTTTGAAGCGCTATAAGCACTTGTAACAGGCGCGCCCTTTTGGCCGGCCGTTGATGAAATATTGATGATATCGCCTGATTTGTTATCGATCATGCCAGGTAAAACGGCTCTTGTGACATTATAAGTACCCATTAAGTTAACACGGATGATGTTTTCCCACTCTTCAGCAGATAATTCAAGAAAACCGCCAAATTTTGCAGTCCCTGCATTGTTAATCAAGATATCGATGGAGCCAAGATCTGACTTGATATGCTCTACCGCATTTTGGACGCCATCAAGGCTTGATACATCGGCAACAGCCGCAGAAACGGTGACATCATACTCTGATAATTCTTCACTTACTTTTTCAAGGTTGGACATATTCAACCCGATCATTCCTATATGTACGCCTTCCTTTGCCAGCGCAATGGCAATAGCTCTGCCAATCCCTCTGCCAGCCCCGGTAATCAGCGCTGTTTTACCTTTTAATGATTGCATTTCTATCACTCCTATTGTTGTAATAATGGACACTGAGCTTCAAAAGCATCTATGCATAAAAGTAATATACCCTTTAAAATTCCATACCTTGCATAGATGTGATAAGGCTTTTGAACTCTTTTTCAACTAAACAACTATAGTATACAACTAATGTTGCTTTTGGGAAGTACGCACTTTCTCTTTACATAGTGAGGAAAAGTATACTGTATCCACTAATCAATAAATATCAAGTGATTGTGGTAAAACGGAGAGTTAAAGCGGTAGAAAACAAAAGCCCCCATTCCAAGAGGTCAGACGGGCTAACCATCGGACATTATGTATTTTGCCCGCGCTATGATTGAAATATTTCCCTATTGGACGGACAAGTATAAGCGCCAGATCAAGACCAGGTAAAAACCTATAAAATTGAGGTGCAAGAAGACATCGTTTATCTTATTATAGAACAATAAGATAAAATATTATGTAAATATTGCTGGATTGCGGTCTTGCACAAGCGCAATCAGGCTTTGTTTGCATTATGCGGGATAGGAAAAGGATTATACTTTCCCTATCAGCTAAGAAAGCTAAAAGGGGAAGGATGGCATTATATATGAAGAAAGGAAAGGTGTATTTAGTTGGGGCCGGGCCGGGTGATATCGGCCTGATTACAATGAAGGGAATGGAAGCGATCCGCCGGGCCGATGTCATTCTGTATGACCGGCTGGCCAATCCGAAGTTGTTGGATTTTGCGAGGAGCGATTGTGAGCTGATTTATGGCGGAAAGCTTCCGGATCGCCATTTCCTGCGCCAGGAAGCCATTAATGAGCTTCTTATAAAAAAAGCGCTGGAAGGAAAAACGGTTGTCCGTTTAAAAGGAGGCGATCCAGGCGTTTTCGGCCGTGTTGGTGAAGAAGCGGCAGGCCTTGCGGAAAGTGGGATACCCTTTGAAATGGTCCCAGGCATTACTTCCGGCATTGCTGCTCCACTTTATGCGGGAATTCCAGTGACTCATCGGGAATATGGCGGATCCTTTGCCGTAGTCACAGCTCATGATAAATCGAAAGATGGAAAACCAAAAATCGACTGGGCTGCCCTAGCAAAAGGTATCGACACTATCTCCTTCTACATGGGGGTCGCTAATCTTCCTTATATATGTGAAAATCTGATGAAGCATGGAAAAGCACCGGACACCCCCGTTATCCTAATTCAATGGGGAACGATGGGCAGACAGAAGACACTGGAAGGAACACTTTCGACGATTGCAGTAAAGGCAGAACGCGTAAACTTCAGTAATCCTGCGATTACACTGGTAGGCGATATTGCCTCGCTGCATGGAAAGCTTAGCTGGTTTGATAAAAAACCTCTGTATGGACGACAAATTTTGCTCGCAAGATCGGGTACAGAGGAAAGCATGATTGCGGCAGAATTAAGGGAGCAAGGCGCTGATGTAATTGAATTTCCGAAGTGGAAACGGACCCCTGTACCGGTAGCTGAGGATATTTTAAGTCAGATTAGCAATTATGATGACATTCTTTTCACTTCACCTGAAAGTGTCGATGAATTCTTTGGTTTACTAATGGAACGAGCCATCGATATCCGTTCTATCAAGGCTGGTTTGTACGCTGCTTCTATCAAATCAAAACAAGCCCTGCAGAAGCGAGGTCTGATGGCTGAAATTACAGGGGACACCAACGATTGGGGCAAGCTGTTGATAATCGGGGATGATCGCTTGGAAAGCGAAAAAGAATCCTATATGAGCCTATACCAAAATTTTGATATATTTCTAACCTCCAGAATTCAAATCGACGATCAGTATCCGCCGATATTCATGCGGATGTTGGAAGAAGCCGAACTTGACACAGCGGTATTTCCGAGCAGCGCATCTGTCCGGCAATTCAACGCAGGACTCGAATCAGCCGGGCTTCTGGTGAAAGAAGTGTTACATGGGCTGAACGTTGTCTGTATGGGAAAACGCAGCTATCAGGCTGCAGAAGAGTATGGTTTCAATCCGACTAGCATGCCGGATACCTCTACAAAAGAAGAGCTTATAAAATTGTTGTCGTTCATGCATAAGGGATCAAATGAATAATTGCCCGGTTTGGCATCCCTATGATACTGAAGGTGGAGGAAGAAAATTGTATGAAAAAGTACTATCCTGTTAATCTTGATATCGAGGGCAAGCCGGTTGCCATTGTTGGCGGCGGGAAGGTGGCCGAACGCAAGGTAGGGCAGCTTCTCCAAGCAGGGGCTAATGTTACCCTCATCAGCCCCAAAATTACAGAAGGCTTGAGTCAATTGGTAGAGATTGGTGCCTTAGCATGGAACGAAAAGGAAGTGGCCTTAGAAGATTTACGGGATGCGGAAATCGTTGTAGCCGCTTCAAATAACGCTGAGATTAATGAATGGATTGCCTCTAACAAAAAGCCAAACCAGCTTGTTAATCTTGCCGATAACCATGAGTCTTCAGACTTCCATACCCCCTCTGTTATCAGAAGGGGACGCCTTGTTATCACGGTTTCTACATCAGGGGCAAGCCCTATGCTGTCCAGGAAAATCAGCCGTGAAATTGCCGAACAATATGATGATCGTTATGAAGAGTATATGGATTTCTTGTTTGCCTGCCGGGAACGAATTAAAAGAGAGGTAGAGGATCCTATCAAAAAAAGGAACTTGCTTGCCGCCCTTTTGGATGAGGACTTCTTAAGCAAAAATGATCGGGAAACATCGTTTCAAATCCTATATAAAAAAATCATGGAGCAATGATGCTTTCATGATTTTTTTTATTTCAGGCAATCTATACCACCACCTAATGAATCTCCCTATTTTTCATCTATTTATGAACCATTATTTTCCTGATTTTATATTCTGTATATATGCAGATGTCGTTATTAAATTAGCAGATACGGGTGGGAGAAAATGAACATATGGATACTATAGTGTTTATTGGCACAAACAAGTCGGGATCAAGCAGGGAAGCGATCAAGGCGGCAAAACGGCTTGGTTTTTTTACAGCTGTGTTTACGGATAGGCCGCAATTCTTGGAGCAGATTGCTCAGTTTCCTGACGTAGACCACATGATATTAAGGGATCTTTCAAATCTCTATACATTAAAAATGGCGATCCTTAAGCTAAAAAAAGAAGGAAAAACGATTAGGAGCATTTTAAGCTTTATTGATCCTTATGTGCATGTTGCAGCAGCTTTAGCAGAACAAATTTGCACCAGCATTGTGTCTTCCAAACAAATTCTTACTATGGAAGATAAAACGTTAACACGTCGGCTTCTAAAGAATCTTTCTGTATCACCGTACTTCGCTGTTTTCCACCCGGAGGCTTTGCTGCAAGATTTCCTTCCCAGGCAAGAGAGGCATTTGCCTCTTATTGTAAAGTCACCAAAATCAGCTGGCTCGAAGGATGTATTATTAGCGACCAGTAAAAAGGAATTAAAAACGGCTATTAAGAAGCTGGCAAAGAAGTATAGAGGTGAGCCTGTGCTGTTGGAAGAGTTCATATCCGGTCCGCAATATCTAATTGAAGCTGTCGTTTATAAAGGAACAGTTTATATTATCGCAGTAATAGCACAGGATATAACATTTCAGCATCGCTTTATCGTGACCGGTTATTCGTTGATGCCATACATGGAAACTCCATTTTATAATAGTATTTACGATAGTGTTACCTCCATTGTACAAGCATTAGGGCTAAAAAATGGAGCGTGCCATTTTGAAATGCGATTGGCAGATGGTGAATGGAAATTAATTGAGATCAATCCACGAATCTCTGGCGGGGCAATGAATCGAATCATTGAAATTGGGTACGGCATAAATTTAGTAGAAGAAACGATTCAGCTTTTTTTGGGAAATGAGCCTCGCCTTGCGAGAAAACATAGCAAATATGTGTATGCCCATTATCTGACTGTTTCATATGAGGGAATATTGTCGAAGGTGACTGGAAGAGAAAGAGCCTCCAAGATTCCTGGCGTTGAAGAAGTTTTCATAAAACCGAAAAAGGGAAAATATCTACGGCCACCTTTGACAATGGGAGACAGGTACGGGTATGTGCTAGCCTCCTCGGAAACTTCCATAGAAGAAGCGAAAAAAATGGCCGAGGAAGCGGCAAAGGAAATATCTTTTCAACTAGAAGATGAGTATAGCTATGATATTTAGATAAAGTGAGTATGGTATAAGTAGAATGAAAATTAATGGAAGTGATATCAACAGTTTGAAGTAGTTCAGCCAACAATTCAGAGGGCGATCTAAAATCCCGACAGATAATGTCAGGGATTTTTTTTGAATGTTTTTCGTCACTTCCACATTATTGAAGAAAATTACAGAATAAGTCTTACCGATAAATAACTGTTGTGCTATTATATAGAAATATTATTCAGAAGGAATCGAATAGTTTGAACACTTAAGGGCGGAGGAAAAAAAGGATGTTGTTGATGATCAGATGGTTGATGTTCTTCTCTGGATTAACCCTGCTTGGCTTGGGGAACGCCATTGCGGTTAAGGTCCAGTTTCTTGGACTTCACCCGTGGGAGGTATTGAACGTAGCCTTATTTCAAAAGTTTGGCTTTACGATTGGTACCTGGTCTGTACTATCAGGTTTGTTTCTTGTGGTTGTTTCGCTTCTTATTGATCGTAAATATATCAATATAGGAACCTTTTTAAATGCTTTGTTGCTCGGCCCGATTATGGATTTCTTTTTGTGGACCGATATTCTTCCTGATGCAACGTACACATGGCTGGATTACTTAATCATTTTTGTTGGCATCCTTTTGGCCGGAATGGGAGGAGGCATATATGTCGCCTCTGGTGTGGGAGCGGGTCCACGTGATGGGTTTATGCTCACGATTTCAGATAAAACCGGACTATCTGTTAGCAGGGCCAGAATTATTGTGGAATCCTTCATTTTGCTGATCGGCTTCCTTCTCGGCGGCCCGGCTTTTATCGTTACATTCCTTTATACCTTTATTCAAAGCCCGGTCTTTCAGCGCACACTATTTTATTTCAGGAAGAACCTTCAGAAGATGGATGAAAAAAGTACAGCCGTTGGGACCGCGATACAGAAATAAGCCTACAGTGTTAGAAAACACACGATTGGCAAAATATTCCTAACAACGAAGACACAGGTGTAGCGATTCCTGCAGGGTGTTGCCTACGTAGAGTACTTCAGTAAAAAATCCCGCCTCGACACTTGCCGAGGCGGGATTTTTGTCTGTCTTATTCAAAATATTTGACCAAGCCGTTGAATATTCCCTTAGCGGCTTTTTGTTGGTAAGCCTTTGTAGCAATTAGCTTTTCTTCATTAGGGTTGGAGATAAAACCAAGCTCTACTAGTACAGATGGCATTTTATTTTTTTTGATGACATAAAATCCTGCCGTCTTTACGCCGCGATCTTTCATTCCCGTCTGTTTGATGAGCTCCGTCTGAATGCATTTTGCAAGCTCCGCTTCGTTTCCATACGTTTTATCGTAGTAAGTATCGATGCCGGTTGCTTGACTGCTTCCCGCATTATAATGGATGCTGATGAAGACATCGGCTTTGTATTTGTGACTGATATCGACCCTTTCCTGAAGCTCCAGTTTGCGGCTTGTATTGGAAGTGCGTGTCATGATTACTTTTGCACCTGCATTTTCTAATAAAACCTTCAGTTCATTTGCAGTTTGCAGATTGATGACTTTTTCCTGTGTTTTGCCCTTTCCAATCGCACCTGGATCACTTCCTCCGTGGCCCGGATCAATGACAATAATTTTCCCCTTTATTGAGGAAGAAGCTACTACTGGAGGCTTTGTGGACAGGTACGTCATGGATGCCCAACCTATCTTTCCTGAGGCGGTTTTTACTCTGCCCCACTGTCTGCCAGCTACCACTTTCTTTTCGTATAAAGTGACCGCCTCGCCGTTTTTGACGGCCGTGAGTACTGCCGACGTAGTATTCGGATCTTTGCGGATATTTAACGATGACGCGCCAGTTACATAGTATTTAACCGTAGTTGTAGCGCCGGGTGTCGGTGCTGGTGCCGGCGTTGGTGCAGCTTCTGCCGAATCTTTTGCCTTCAAGTATGAAAGAGGCGTCCAGCCAGTTTTTCCTGAAGCTGTTTTTACCTTGCCCCACTCTTTACCAGATATCATTTGCTTTTCAGATAAAGTGACCGCCTCACCCTTTCTTACCGTCGTAATGGTAGAAGAGGTTGGGTCTGCTTCTTCACGGATTGTTAATAATCCTGCAGTTACATAATATGTAGCTGGTGTTAAAACAACCGGTAGTGTAGTGGTGGTCTTTGAAACTGTCTGAATGAACGATAAATATTTGGAAGAAACCCACCCATTTTTTCCGCTGGATGACACCCTGGTCCATCCGCTTTGCTGCTGGATAGCAGTAACAACCTGACCTTTCTTAAGTGTGCCTAAAACCTTCGATGATGTGCTCGGTTTCTCCCTCATATTCAACAAGCCTGCATTAACTTTAGCTTGAGAGGAAGCGTATGCTTGGGTGCCAGGAACAGTGAATAAGAATAACGATGCTGCAAGTGCTAAGGACGATAAAACAATTGCGATTTTCCTTGTCATTCTGAACCGCCTTTCCGAATTTTCCTGAGCTTTGTAAAATCGAAAACCTTACATAAAAATCCTGACAAAGCCATTAAAAAATGAGACAAACCAAAAAATATGCGAAGAAGGTTTGGTAGTTTGCATCTTTTGTCTTATTTTTTTACAGCTTTATCTACAAAACTCTATAAAAAGTATCGGATAGATTATCAACTTTTTTAGTAGTTTTCGGCAAAATGGGAGTATTTTACTAGTTTTATTTTAAACCATCGTGGTAAGCGAAGTATATCTTTTTTCCCTATCGTAGAAATTCGTTTAAAAAAGGAATTTTTTTCTTAAAGGCGGGTAAAGGTTTAAGCGTGATACATAGAAGTAAAGGAGGAGTCGAAATGGATAAGGACAAGTCAAATGATAACCAGAAGAAGTTGGAAAACGAAACAGATGGAACATTGACGAATCGACAAGGCCATCCGGTTACCAACAATCAGAACTTGCGTACGGTAGGAAATAGGGGACCTGCTACTTTAGAGAATTATAACTTCTTAGAGAAAATAAGCCATTTCGACCGTGAAAGAATCCCGGAACGGGTTGTTCATGGAAGGGGTGCAGGAGCACACGGATATTTTGAAGCGTATGGAAAGGTTGGGGACGAGCATCCTTCTAAATATACGCGAGCAAAGCTTTTTCAGGAAAATGGAAAAAGGACGCCTCTATTTGTCCGTTTCTCAACTGTTATCCATGGCACGCATTCCCCTGAGACATTGCGGGACCCGCGCGGCTTTGCGGTTAAGTTTTACACAGAAGACGGCAACTGGGACTTAGTTGGGAATAACCTGAAAATTTTCTTTATCCGTGATGCAATGAAATTCCCTGATTTAATTCATGCCTTTAAACCAGATCCTGTCACTAATGTCCAGGATGGCGAAAGGATTTTTGACTTTATATCCAATACTCCTGAAGCGATGCATATGATTACGTTTCTGTTCTCGCCATGGGGTATACCAGCTAACTACCGGCAAATGCAAGGGTCAGGGGTGAATACGTACAGATGGATTAATGAAAAGGGTGAAGCGGTTCTTGTAAAATACCACTGGGAGCCGAAGCAAGGCATCAAAAACCTAACTCAGAAAGAAGCGGAGCAAATTCAGGGAAAGAACTTCAACCATGCGACCCAGGATTTATATGAAGCGATTGAAAGAGGGGACTACCCGGAATGGGAGCTTCTTGTCCAAATCATGAGTGATGAAGAGCATCCGGAACTGGATTTCGATCCGCTTGATGATACGAAGCTTTGGCCAGAAGATAAATTCCCATGGCTGCCTGTAGGGAAAATGGTGCTTGATAGAAATCCCGAGGATTATTTCACTGAAGTAGAGCAAGCTGCCTTTGGTACCGGAGTGCTTGTGGATGGGATGGATTTCTCCGACGATAAGATGCTTCAAGGAAGGACTTTTTCTTATTCAGATACACAGCGTTACCGCGTAGGGCCAAATTACCTGCAGCTTCCAATCAACGCTCCTAAGACGCGGGTGGCTACTAACCAACGCGGGGGGCAGATGCAATACAAAGTTGACCTCGCAGAAGGCCAGAATCCGCATGTTAATTATGAGCCTTCGACATTGGATGGCCTGAAGGAAGCGAAAAAGGAAGGGCAGCCTCACACTCCTCATGTAGAAGGCAAACTTGTTCGTGAGAGCATTGAGCGTGAAAACAACTTTGGCCAGGCAGGAGAAACATACAGGAACTTTGAAGAATGGGAAAGAGAAGAACTGATCACGAACCTGGTAAATACACTAGCACCGTGTGATGTAAGAATTAAGACGAAAATGATTGAAATGTTCAAGCAATGTGATCCTGATTATGGCCGCCGGGTAGAAGAAGGCCTGAAGAATGCTGATTCGGACAACGTATCCAGCAGGGAGCCTATTGGAGCGGAAGGTGCAGCGGATGCTCCAAAGCAGGCCGAAGAAAAAGGGCATTCCGCGGATCCTTATTAATATCCGACATACTATGAAACAATCAGCCTTGCCAACCGAAAAGGTACGCAAGGTTTCTTTCTGTCTTTTATAACTAATTGTTCAATGAACCTTCTATAAAATACCTGTTCGTTACATTTGGCAAAAGGGCAGGAATCATTTAAACTATATATGCAAGAATACTAGATCCATGGCCTCAGCGGGGTTTAGATATTCATGTTGCAAACAAAATGTTTTACTAATGTCCTTATACACAGCGGCCATTTCAGGATTTCAAGGTCTATCCAAGCCCTAAAAAGGGAATGTGAATTAGACGAGTTTATTTATCCGGAAGGGGAAGAAAATGATTAAGTTTTTGTCCGCGCTCGTTTTCCCGGCTTTGCTGGTTATGCTTTTTTCCAGGGTTACTTATAATACTGTGGTCGGGCTTGCGCTCACCGTTGCCCTGATAGCTGCCTCGGCCTATAAAGGCTATACACACACCTGGTGGCTGATTATTATCGACGCATTTTCATTGACACTTGGCTTTTGGCTTTCTTTAAGAATGAGCAAAAAAGCGTCCCGCAGCGCCTGAAAATAGGTGCTTTTTTGTTTTTAAACCTGAGAAGTATCTGTCGAAAAAAACCGAATAAATGTTCGGTTTTTGTTGGTTTGTTGTATGTGATTTGTGTTAAAATGTGTATATGGAAATTAGGCATTTGGCTATAAATATAGAAATGCAGTAAGGACACCTTTTATGTGTTCTGATGTTTTTTTTAATATATATGATATTGTTTTAATAATTTTTAACGATTGGAGGCCTGCCTCTTGAAAGATAGATTTGAATTAGTCTCAAAATATTCGCCTCAGGGGGATCAGCCAGGAGCCATCCGGCAGATTGTAGAAGGGATTAACAAAGGGAAGAAGCACCAGACTTTGCTTGGTGCCACTGGTACGGGGAAAACGTTCACGATCTCTAATGTCATTAAGGAAGTGAACAAGCCTACCCTTGTGATTGCCCATAATAAAACGCTTGCCGGCCAGCTTTACAGTGAGTTTAAAGAATTTTTCCCAAATAATGCGGTTGAATATTTTGTCAGCTATTACGATTATTTTCAGCCCGAAGCTTATGTTCCCTCCACAGATACCTTCATAGAAAAAGATTCAAGCATAAATGATGAAATAGATAAGCTGCGCCACTCAGCGACATCCTCTTTATTTGAACGTAAGGATGTAATTATTATCGCCAGTGTATCCTGCATTTACGGTCTCGGTTCTCCGGAAGAGTACCGCGAAATGGTCGTTTCTCTTCGTACCGGCGCTGAAATGGAAAGGAATACACTGTTGCACCGTTTGGTGGACATTCAATATGAAAGAAATGATATCGACTTCCAGCGGGGAACATTCCGTGTCCGGGGCGATGTCGTGGAAATTTTTCCAGCGTCCCGGGATGAACATTGCGTACGGGTTGAGTTCTTTGGCGATGAAATCGACCGGATCCGCGAGGTTGACGCTTTAACAGGGGAGATTATCGGCGAAAGGGATCATATCGCAATTTTCCCGGCATCCCACTTCGTTACCAGGGAAGAAAAAATGAAGGTAGCGATTGAAAATATCGAGAAAGAGCTGGAGGAGAGGTTGAAAGAGCTACGTGAGAACAATAAGCTTCTTGAAGCGCAGCGGCTTGAGCAACGGACGAGATACGACCTTGAGATGATGCGCGAAATGGGATTTTGCTCTGGAATTGAGAACTATTCCCGCCACCTGACACTTAGGGCGGCCGGTTCCACTCCTTATACGCTTCTCGATTATTTCCCGGAAGACTTTCTCCTTGTAGTGGATGAGTCGCACGTCACCCTTCCGCAAGTGCGAGGGATGTTCAACGGGGACCAGGCTCGAAAGCAGGTGCTTGTAGATTTTGGTTTCCGTCTGCCATCGGCGTTGGATAACCGACCTTTGAGATTTGAAGAGTTTGAAAAGAAAGTCGGCCAGGCAGTATACGTTTCTGCCACTCCAGGACCATATGAGATCGAACATACTCCTGAAATGGTTGAACAAATCATTCGGCCTACCGGACTGCTTGATCCGAACATTGACGTTCGTCCGATTGAAGGGCAGATCGATGATTTGCTTGGCGAAATCCAAGATAGGATCCAAAAGAATGAACGCGTGCTTGTTACTACTTTAACGAAAAAGATGTCGGAAGACTTGACCGATTATTTGAAAGAGATCGGTATAAAGATTCAATACCTCCATTCTGAGGTAAAGACATTAGAAAGAATTGAAATCATCCGCGATTTACGGATGGGCAAATACGATGTTCTGGTGGGCATTAACCTGCTTAGGGAAGGATTGGACATTCCGGAGGTCTCCCTAGTGGCCATCCTTGATGCTGATAAGGAAGGCTTCCTACGTTCCGAACGTTCATTAATCCAAACAATCGGCCGTGCTGCACGTAATGCGAATGGGCAGGTAATCATGTATGCGGATAAAATGACGAATTCGATGGAGATCGCGATAGGCGAAACAAAACGCCGTCGAGCCATACAGGAGAAATACAATGAGGAACATGGCATTGTACCGCAGACGATTCAAAAAGAAATCCGGGATACAATCCGTGCAACCCATGCAGCCGAGGAACAGGAAGAATACACACCAACTCCTCGTGCAGCCAACATGACGAAAAAAGAACGTGAGAAGATGATTTCAGAAATGGAAAAAGAAATGAAAGAAGCAGCAAAAGCATTAAACTTCGAGCGGGCTGCGGAGCTGCGCGATTTATTGCTGGAGTTAAAAGCGGAAGGATGACGAGACCATGGCAATGGAAAAACTGATTGTAAAAGGTGCCAGAGCCCATAATCTGAAAAATATAGACGTCACAATTCCTAGGGACCAGCTTGTTGTCTTGACCGGACTTTCAGGTTCAGGTAAATCGTCTCTGGCTTTCGATACGATTTATGCAGAAGGCCAGCGGCGCTATGTAGAGTCGCTGTCTGCCTATGCCCGGCAATTTCTGGGGCAGATGGACAAACCGGATGTTGATTCAATCGAAGGGCTTTCGCCGGCAATTTCCATCGACCAGAAAACAACAAGCAGAAACCCCCGGTCCACTGTAGGAACGGTTACGGAAATCTATGATTATCTGCGGCTATTGTTTGCCCGGATAGGAAGGCCTACATGCCCGATCCATCATATAGAAATTACCTCACAGACGATTGAACAAATGGTTGATAGAATTATGGAATATCCAGAACGTACAAAAATGCAGGTGCTCGCCCCGTTAGTATCAGGCCGTAAGGGTACACATGCAAAGGTCTTGGAGGACATTAAGAAGCAGGGATATGTCCGTGTTCGAGTTGATGGGGAAATGCGTGATTTAGAGGAAGAAATCAGCCTTGAAAAGAACAAAAAGCATTCCATCGAAGTCATTGTCGATCGGATTGTGGTGAAAGAAGGCATAGCAGCTCGGCTTGCTGATTCAATGGAAAGTGCCCTGAAGCTTGGTGAAGGGAAAGTCATCATCGATGTGATCGGTGAGGAAGAGTTGCTGTTCAGTGAGCATCACGCTTGCCCCTATTGTGGATTTTCAATAGGTGAGCTTCAACCAAGGATGTTTTCTTTTAACAGCCCGTTTGGTGCCTGTCCGGAATGTGACGGCCTGGGTTCAAAGCTTGAAGTGGATAAAGAACTCGTAATCCCTAACAAGGATCTTACGCTGCGGCAGCATGCCATTGCACCTTGGGAGCCGACCAGTTCGCAATATTACCCACAGCTATTGGAGGCAATTGCGAACCATTACGGTATAGATATGGATATACCTGTGAAGGATCTATCCGAAGCTCAACTGGATAAGATCTTGTACGGTTCTGATAAGGACAAAATCTATTTCAGATATGAAAATGACTTTGGCCAAATCCGTGAGAACTATGTTTACTTTGAAGGTGTTTTAAAGAATGTGGAACGTCGTTATAAGGAAACGGGCTCCGATTATATCAGGGAACAGATGGAGAAATACATGTCTGAGCATGCTTGCCCTACCTGTAAAGGCCACAGGCTTAAGAAAGAAAGCCTTGCCGTCTTAATCCAGGGTAATCACATTAGCGAAGTCACTTCTCTCTCAGTTGAGGAAGCACTGAAATCGTTGGAAACTCTGGAACTGACCGACAAAGAAAAGCAAATTGCAAACCTGATCCTCCGAGAAATTAAGGAGCGGCTCGGTTTTCTATCAAATGTAGGCCTTGAATATTTAACGCTGAGCCGTGCAGCCGGAACCCTTTCTGGCGGAGAGGCACAACGAATCCGATTGGCAACCCAAATTGGTTCCCGATTGACTGGTGTCCTGTATATTCTTGATGAGCCGTCTATCGGCCTCCATCAGCGCGATAATGACAGGCTGATTGATACATTAAAGAATATGCGCGATATTGGTAATACATTGATCGTTGTTGAACATGACGAGGATACGATGCTTGCTGCCGATTACCTGATCGATGTAGGTCCCGGTGCGGGGATTCACGGGGGGAGTATTGTTTCTGCCGGTACGCCTGAATATGTTATGGAAGATCCGAATTCATTAACAGGGCAATATTTATCCGGGAAAAAATTCATCCCGCTACCCCTTGAGCGTCGCAAAAGTGATGGGAGATTCGTGGAAATTAAGGGTGCTAAAGAAAATAACTTGAAGAATGTTAACGTGAAATTTCCGCTTGGTACATTCATTGCGGTTACAGGTGTTTCTGGATCAGGGAAAAGTACGCTAATCAACGAAATCCTTCATAAGGCACTTGCCCAAAAGCTGCATAATGCAAAGACAAAACCAGGCAAGTTCCGTGAAATAAAAGGAGTCGAACACCTGGAGAAGGTCATCGACATTGACCAATCTCCAATCGGCAGAACACCTCGTTCCAACCCTGCAACATACACAGGTGTTTTTGATGATATCCGCGATGTATTTGCTGCAACCAATGAAGCAAAGATACGCGGGTATAAAAAGGGCCGGTTCAGTTTTAACGTAAAAGGCGGCCGCTGTGAAGCCTGCCGCGGGGATGGCATTATCAAGATTGAAATGCATTTCCTTCCGGATGTGTACGTTCCATGTGAGGTCTGTCACGGAAAAAGGTACAATCGTGAGACATTGGAAGTAAAATATAAAGGTAAGAATATCTCTGACATCCTTGATATGACTGTCGAAGATGCACTTTCCTTCTTTGAAAATATTCCAAAGATCAAAAGAAAGCTGCAGACGATCTATGATGTAGGCCTTGGTTATATTACGCTTGGCCAGCCAGCTACGACTCTCTCCGGCGGGGAGGCCCAGCGTGTCAAACTTGCATCGGAGCTGCATCGACGCTCTAACGGCCGCTCTTTCTATATCCTCGACGAACCTACTACTGGGCTTCACGTCGATGATATTTCCAGGCTGCTTGTCGTTTTACAAAGGCTGGTCGAGAATGGCGATACTGTGCTCGTAATCGAACATAACCTTGATGTCATCAAAGCCGCCGATTATATTGTCGATCTTGGCCCGGAAGGCGGGGACAAGGGCGGAACGATTCTCGCAACAGGTACGCCAGAGCATTTGATAACGGTAGAAGAATCACATACAGGCAGATATCTTAAACCAATCCTTACACGTGACCAGATTCGTATGGAAAAGTTAATCAGGGAAAAAGAACATGAACACGTTTAATAAGCAGGCCGAAATCGGCCTGCTTTATTTGGGTTGAAGTGAAATTTGAAGCTGGGAAAACTTCCAATAAAAAAGTATTATTCAGTACACAATATTTTTCGCCCTTCTACAAAAAACAGTTTTCAATCCGTGTAACTCTTAATATCCTCCCTGTAACCGGAATTACTCATTCCTTGTCTTGTTATGTTTACATTCTCCGCTTATTAAAAGATCGTAAAATATCAATAAATCAAGCAAATAATTTGTACAAAAAAATTTTTTTGGATATGGTTTACATATATTTGTATCTGGGTATATTTTCATAGGAATTATTATCTATTAGCGAGGGGGAATATTGATTTTTTGACGAACGATACGATAAAGGCAAACTCATTGAAAAGTGAGGACGCAAAGCTATGGGTCTAAGGTTCTGTCAATGAACTATGATCGCCAGGCCGCCGAATAGCCCTATAACCAAAAATGGCTATTCCAATAATCGTTGGAACTAGCCATTTTTATTTGGAAAAAGAAGTAAAAAGGGAATGAAAGAATCATACAAAACTAAGTAAAATTTTAGGTGAGGGATGGAAAGTATGAAATTGACTATTCGTAAAAAGTTGATTGGCGGGTTTGTCGTAATTTTGTTATTGCTTGGTATTGTGGGCGGTGTGGCAAGCACTGCATTATCCAACATTAATTCAGAGTATAAGGCTCTCATAGATAACCGTGTTACAAAGCTGCTGTTAGCGAAAGACTTAAAACAGGAAATGACGAATCAGACCCTTAATGTCCGAGGATTTGTCATTTCAGAAGACGAAAAATACATAGAACAATATGAACGCTCCAGGAAGAAATTCAGCAGCTTACTTCAACAGTTGGAGGAAACATCTCATTCCGAGAAGGGCAAGGCCCTTGTGCAAGATATTTCTAAAGTCAATCAAGAGTATAATAATATGATTTCAGATGCATTAAAATATAAGGAAAGCGGAGATGAACGTGGTTATCAAAACATCATGAACACGTCATCCCCAGAAGTTACTGCTGCCTTTACACAAGTTCTTTTAGAATTGGAAACCTTTCAGAAAGAGGGCTTAGAGAAGGGGAAGGAAGCTGCGAGTAAAACGGTAAAGTCAGTACAAGTCAGTACACTTATAATCTTACTTATTGCTATTTTTATCGGCATCGGTATTGCGTTATGGATTAGCGACCAGATTTCAAGGCCGGTTCGAAAGCTTGTAGCTTCTATGAAGAGTGTAGCTAGCGGAGACCTAAATACAGAAAGAATTGAAATGAAAACCAAGGATGAAATTCAAGAGCTTGGAGCAGCTTTTAATCAAATGGTGAGTGATTTACATGCAGTAGTTTCAGAAGTGCATGTCTCATCCACTCAGTTAGCTGCAAGTAGTGAGCAGTTGAGTGCTAGTTCTCAAGAAAGCTCTTCCGCTAGTGAAGAAATTGCCCATCTCATTAATGAAAACGCCATGGGAGTGCAAACCCAGCTTCAATATTTCAACGATGTTCAATCTTCTATGAACAAGATGTCAGATGGAATGGAGAGCATCTCTGTAAGCAGCAATCAGATGTATGTGTCTGCCGAGAACGCGAAAAGCTTGACTGAAGAAGGAGCGGTTTCTATAACAAAAGTAGTGGAACAAATGAGAAATATAAATCAATCAGTTACAAACACTGCTTCCGTCATACGCTCACTTGGTCAGCGTTCAAAGGAAATAAATAATATTGTAGGTGTGATTACTCAAATCGCGGATCAGACAAATCTGCTGGCTTTAAATGCGGCCATTGAAGCAGCAAGAGCTGGAGAACATGGAAAAGGATTCGCGGTTGTGGCTGATGAAGTCCGAAAGCTGGCTGAGGAATCAAGAAAATCTGCCGAACAGATTACAGAGATGATTACGGTAATTCAGGATGAAACAGATCAGGCTGTTGTATCAATGGAAGAGCAAAATAGAAACACAGATGAGGGCTTAACATTCACAGAGGGAGCAGATGTAGCCTTTAAACAAATCCAGACATCGATTGAAGCTGTCACTAGCCAAGTTCAAGATGTGTCTTCTGCTATTTTGGACTTACAGGGCTTAGGCGGTGAAATTCTGAAGGCAATCGATCATGTCCAAACAATTGCAGAAACAAGTGTAGCTTCTACACAGCAAGTGAGCGCAGGAACGGAGGAAAATGTAGCAGCCATTGAAGAAGTGTCCGCAAGTGCCCAAAGTCTGGAAGTATTAGCGGAAAACCTTCAAAAATTGGTGGCGCGGTTCAAATTATAATTTTAGCAATCGAAAAGAAAAAACGCATGTTTAGCATATGGAATTTCAATAAGTTACTAGAATGACTGTGGGCTCAACCCCAGTCATTTTTAATTTTGGTGTCTTTTTAAATAGCCTTGTCTCTCACTTTCCCCATTAAACAGTTTGGTGATCGGGATAAGGGTAAAGTGTGTAATTTTCATGAGTGTTTCTAAATAGTGGAAAAGAAAAAATATCTACAAATTCTCTAACATTTCCCGGGAAAATATTGTCGAATTCCCTTGTCGGAAGACGGTAAAATGTTATGCTTGTTTGTTTCTAGCGGAAATCAATAAGAAACTTTCACCATTATTCTGCGTACACTTAAGAATAGAGATTGAGAAAGGTGTATACATAGTAAAGGTGGGGATAGGAAATGCAGGAGGAAAAGAAACGGATTTTGCAAATGATCCAGGATGGCGAGTTATCGGCTGATGCTGCACTTGCCCTGTTGGAAGAATTGGAAAAGGCTGAGCAGGTAAGCACTCAAAAAGAAGAACTTCTTATGCAAGAGCTTCTGCGTGTTGATGAAAAAGAAGATTCATATGAAAAATTCAATGCTTCCTTTCAAAAAAAGCTTCAATCCTCAACAGAAAAAATACTGGATTTTATCGACGGTGCTATAAAAAAGTTAAAGGAAGCGGATTTGGACTTTAATTTTGGCCATTTTATAGAAATGTCCCATATCTTCCATCATAGTGAAGCTTATCTGAATGAAATCAATATAGAAATAGCAAATGGGAAAGCTACATTGATTCCTTGGGACCAGCAGGAATTAAGGGTGGAATGCAAAGCGAAGGTGTACCGGGTTAAAGATCAGGATGAAGCGAGGAAAAACTTTTTGCGGCATGTTCTATGTGAGGTTGATAGAGAATCATTCCATTTTTCCTCCAGCCAAAAGACTCTGAAGGTAGAAGCGGACATTTATGTTCCACAAGCGCATTATGAAAATATCAGTGTTAAGACGTTTAATGGCCCTATCTGTGGTGCTGATCTGAAAGTTGACAATATAAAGGCAAAGACAGCTAATGGCTCCATAAGCTTTAACCGCTTATTAGGTAAAACGGCCGAGTTTGAGACGGCTAATGGCGGTATCCATATCGAACATGCGAGCTTGGAAAAACTGGAGGCCGAGACCTTAAACGGAACAATCGCGGCTGATGGACTTTTAAATAAGGTAGATGTCCAGTCATTTTCCGGCGATATATTGTGCGATCTGCCTACCGCCCAGGGGGAATATATTCATGCAAAAACCGTTACTGGGAAAATATATGTAAACATTGTACCTGGGACAGCTGTATATGGACAGTTGAAGTCCAATATCGGAGGCCTTAGTGCCAATCTACCCGGAATTCAAGTCGTGGAAGAAAAAAACGAAGTGGTTCAAAAGGTTCTATCCTTTAAGACCGGCCATACTGCCGAACAGGTACTCCATATCTTTGCTGATACAAAAACGGGGGCTATTAGTGTGAACTAATTATGCTGGTAGTCTCCATATACTTGAACGCTTCAGTGCGGTGGGGGTCAGTCCCCCACCGCTTTAATGCTTTACTTTGGCGGGGGACTGACCCCACAAAAGAATGCTGGTGGTGATGGCTTTGGCACAGAGTTTGCGGTAGTTGTCGGATTGGAGGAGTTTGGCTTCTTGTTGGTTGGTCATAAATCCGCATTCTACGAGTACGGCTGGGCATTTTGTTTGGCGGAGAACCTGGAAGTTCGCGGTTTTTACGCCTCGGTCGGGAAGCCCAGTCATGGCTGCCATGGTGCTTTGAATACTATTGGCAAGGGCCAGGGCTAGCTTTGGTTTGGATGTATGAACGAAGGTTTCAATCCCGCAGGCCTTGTTCCATGAACCATCGCCGAAAGCATTGGCATGGATGGAGATAAACACATCAGCACCGATAGCATTTGCTCGGCCAATCCTTTTAAAGAGGGGTACATCCTCCGTGTCAGAATGGGTGAAGTAAACTTCAACTCCGTTATACTTGTCCAAAAGCAATTTTGAATATGCTGCAACTGCCCGATTAAATTCGTATTCTTTCATACCGTCTGGAGACCGTTTCCCTGGGGTTTGATATCCATGTCCTGCATCAAGCATAATTTTCACAGTTCTATCTCTCCTTTCAAAGCTGGCATCATGATTTGCCGGCATGATCTTCTCTATTATCATATAAGCCAAATGGCCAAAAGAAGCATCTTACTAAAAATAAAATTCAGATGGCATCTACATCCAGGAAATGAAAAGGAATTTGTTTCTTTATTTGGTTCTGTTAGAAAAAGTGCTAAAATAGAGAAAGTTGTAGATTGCTTTGTGATAGGGATTTCCTATCAGCAATTTTCTGCCTTTACCTATTCAAAGCTGAGTAACGGTGGATTTTACTAAAGAACTCCAAGAGGGGGATTCACATAAATGGCAAAAGTACGTATTAAAGATGTTATGGATACCTTTGGTTTAGAACTCATTAGCGGTGAAGAGGGAATTAATAGGCCCATCGTCACCAGTGATCTTTCGCGTCCGGGTCTGGAGATTGCGGGGTTTTTCGATTATTATCCGGCGGAACGCGTCCAGTTGCTTGGTATGACGGAAATGAGTTTTTTTGACAAACTGAGCGAGCCAGAGCAAAAAATCAGGATGGAGGGCCTGTGCACCGATATCACTCCTGGCATCATCGTTTCCCGTGGCCAGGAAGTTCCAGAGGAATTGATTCAGGCTTCAGAACGTGAATCAGTTCCGGTACTAAGGTCAAACATGAAAACCACCCGGTTATTCAGCCATTTGACCAACTACCTTGAAAGTAAGCTTGCCCCAACGACGGCGGTACACGGTGTATTAATCGACATTTATGGAGTCGGTGTTTTGATTACAGGAAAAAGCGGAGTCGGTAAGAGCGAGACGGCCCTTGAATTAGTCAAGCGGGGGCATAGGCTTGTAGCGGATGATTGTGTTGAGATCCGTCAGGAGGACCAGGACACGCTTGTAGGCAATGCGCCGGAACTGATTGAACATCTCCTTGAAATCCGCGGTCTAGGCATCATTAATGTCATGACCCTGTTTGGCGCCGGTGCCGTTCGCAGTAATAAGAAAATCTCGCTTGTGATCAATCTTGAGCTATGGGAAAAGAACAAGCAGTACGACCGGGTTGGCCTGGATGAGGAAACAATGAAAATCATCGATACCGAAGTCACCAAATTGACTGTTCCTGTGCGTCCTGGACGAAACTTGGCTGTCATCATCGAGGTCGCGGCCATGAATTTCCGTTTAAAGCGGATGGGAGTCAACGCCGCGGAGCAATTTTCAGAGCGTTTAAATTATGCTATTTCTGAGGGTCCTATAGAGGATTTGTAATGCTTGAATGCGGTTGAAAAGAATGAGACGGAAAGAGGGAGTCTATAAATGGAAGAAGGAATAAAGCCCTTAAACCCCATAGCCTTCGAGCTTGGGCCGCTCCAGGTTCACTGGTATGGCCTCATTATCGGGGCTGGCGTGCTGCTAGCGCTTTACCTGGCAGTAAGGGAATCTGAACGAAGAGGGCTCAGCAAGGATACATTCGTTGATTTGATTTTATTTGCGGTGCCCATAGCCATTATTTGTGCAAGGATCTATTATGTGATCTTCAATTGGGACTACTACAGTCAGCGGCCGGGGGAAATGATTGCAATTTGGCATGGCGGTATCGCCATCCATGGAGCCCTTATTGGCTCTGTTGCCACAGCTGTGGTTTTTGCCAGGATAAAGAAGCTGTCATTTTGGAAAATTGCGGATATTGCAGCGCCAAGCATCCTGCTTGGCCAGGCGATCGGCCGGTGGGGCAACTTCATGAATCAGGAGGCACATGGTGGTGAAGTCAGCAGGTCATTTTTGGAATCTCTGCACCTTCCAGACTTTATTATTAACCAGATGTACATAAATGGTTCATATTATCACCCTACTTTTTTGTATGAATCGTTGTGGAACATCATTGGTGTCATTATACTGCTGTTATTAAGGAGAGCGAATCTGCGTCAGGGAGAGCTGTTTCTTGGGTATGTGATTTGGTATTCAGTCGGCCGTTTTTTTGTCGAAGGCCTACGCACGGACAGCTTGATGCTTACGGAAACCCTGCGCATGGCTCAGGTGATATCTGTTGTCCTTATCATCTTAGCCATTGCTTTAATTGTCATTAGAAGAGTAAGGGGATTTGCAGATAAAAGATACCTAGAATCATAAGAATGATCACTAATAAGGGAGAAGGGGAATGATGAAGGACTCGGTTAGAAAGGGTTTGGTTGCGGGCTTAAACACGACTTGGACACTTGGAAAGGTGATCTTCCCGATCACGTTAATCATTTCAGTGCTACAATATACTCCGGTGCTAGATTGGGTTATTAATATGGTTGCCCCGCTAATGGGATTGCTGGGCCTTCCAGGTGACGCGGCAATTCCGCTTGTTTTGGGGAATTTTTTAAATTTATATGCGGGTATAGCAGGTATACTTACCCTAGAACTTTCCGTTAAAGAAGTATTTATCATTGCTATTATGTTGTCATTTTCACACAATATGCTGATTGAATCAGGAGTCGCCCTAAAAGTCGGGGTAAAGCTGTGGATTATCTTGTTAGTAAGGATCGGCCTTGCAATTATTTCTGCTATTATCATCAATCTTGTCTGGAACGGTGGAAGTGAAACTGCCCAGTATGGATTTATTAGTTCCGCCACACCTGAGCTAGAAGGGCTAGGTGCCATCCTTCTATACGGCCTCCAAAAGGCGGCATTCGGGATTGTACAGCTGGCAATCATCGTAGTGCCGCTTATGGTAGTCATTCAAATCATGAAGGATTTAAAATGGCTTGACGCTTTTTCCCGGTGGCTCGCTCCGTTTACCAGGTTTCTTGGAATGAAGCCAAATGCTTCCATGACGCTAGTTGCCGGGTTGACAATCGGTCTGGCGTATGGGGCTGGAGTGATGATTCAAGCTGTGAAGGAAGATAATGTAAGCAAGAGGGACATTACCCTTGCGTTTATCTTCTTGGTGTCCTGCCATGCCGTTGTGGAGGATACCTTAATTTTCGTTCCGCTCGGGATCCCCGTCCTTCCTTTATTGTTAATTAGGCTTTCCGTTGCTTTATTACTAACCATAATTGTAGGATTATTATGGAAGCGTGCAAGTTTATCCCAAAGAAAGGAAGCATCCTATGGGCAATAAGATTACAACATTGCTGTTCGATCTGGACGGAACTTTGATCAATACAAACGATTTAATTATTGCTTCGTTTACGGCTACTTTAAGTCATTATTATCCGGATAAGTATACCCGTGAAGATATCTTGCCTTTTATCGGGCCGCCATTGCACGATACTTTTTATTCAATCGACCCTGAACGGGTAGACGAAATGATTGCCCGCTACCGTGAGCATAATATCCAAAACCATGATGTAATGGTAACTCAGTATGAAGGTGTATATGAAACAATTAAAGCATTGCATGAACTAGGTTATAAGCTTGGCATTGTTACCACCAAGAAACGGGATGTAGTGCTTAAAGGTCTCAAACTTAGCAGGCTGGATGAATTTTTCGAAGTGATTGTGTGCTTGGATGATGTTGAAAAAGCCAAACCGGACCCTGAGCCTGTTCTAAAGGCTCTTGATGCTTTGGATTCATCCCCTACGGAAGCAATCATGGTTGGTGATAATTATCATGATATTCTTGCTGGCAAAAACGCTGGCACCCAGACGGCTGGCGTTGCCTGGACAGTGAAGGGCCGCGATTATCTGGAGGAATTTGCACCTGACTATATCCTGGATCACATGTCCGATTTAATAACGGTCATTGGGGTTACAGTGAGATGAGACGCACAGAAAGGCATTTTGTAGAAGGTGAGAATTCCTTGTGGCATGTTTATAAGACAGTGCCTTTTTGGAAGGTCGTGAAAAATTTCATTGTGATCCAGCTGGCGCGGTATACACCTTTTTTGTCAGTGAAAAACTGGATGTATCGCACCTTCCTCGGCATGAAAGTTGGCGAGCAGACTTCCTTTGCCCTTATGGTTATGTTGGATATCATGTTCCCTGAAAAAATTTCAGTCGGTAAAAATACGGTAATTGGCTATAATACTACCATTCTTGCCCATGAATATTTAATCAAGGAATACCGGCTCGGTGAGGTCCATATCGGTAATGAAGTAATGATAGGCGCTAACTCAACGATTCTGCCAGGAGTCATCATCGGCAATGGGGCTATTGTTTCAGCAGGCACGCTCGTCAACAAGGACGTGCCGGAGGGAGCCTTTGTCGGTGGCAACCCGATGCAGGTTATTTATTCGAAAGAAGAAGTAGCCAAGCGAGGACTGCTTGAATAGAGGCTTCACTAACAAAA
>NZ_PGUW01000020.1 GCF_002863565.1 Bacillus sp. V5-8f | reverse complement strand
CGAGAGTAGGACGTTGCCAGGCAACCCCAAAAATTGGGGTTTTTATTTTGTCTTATATTCATGGTAAAATTTGGCCCGTTGGTCAAGCGGTTAAGACACCGCCCTTTCACGGCGGTAACACGGGTTCGAATCCCGTACGGGTCATTTACAAAACGGTACACCTCGAATGTTCGAGGTGTTTTTTTATATGTATGCTTGCATTTTTAAACTGGCATATAAGTCATTTGATAACCGTAAATAGCTTATTTAATTACATTAAAAACCGAAAACAAAGAAGGCAGACTTCCTTGTAAATGGAGAGTCTGCCTTTATATATATCAATGAAAAATTTATAGGAAAATTGCTTAACTTTTTTTTCAGCAGCAGGTTTACCCGCGTCTTCCTCCTCTGCCTCCCCGTTTGGTTTCGGTATTACGCTTGAGAGAGGATAAGCGGTCTTCACTATCTTTTAAGAAACGCGCCATTTTTTGTTCAAAGTTTTCTTTGGGACGGAAATTATCCTTTGAACGGAAGTCCTTGGAACGATTGTCATTTCCTCTTCCATGGCGTGGGCGTTGTGTATAAGAAGACTGTCCTTCTGGCCTGTCTTTTGCCTTTTTGATAGATAAGCCGATTTTACCGTTATCAATATTGATGACTTTGACTTCTACCTGGTCACCAACTTTGAGATGATCATTGATGTCTTTTACATAATTGTCAGCGACCTCGCTGATATGAACAAGGCCAGTAGACCCTTCCGGCAACTCGACGAACGCCCCAAAATTAGTAATGCCTGTTACTTTACCCTGTAACTTGCTGCCTACTTCAATTGACATAAAAAAAATGTTCCTCCTTAGAAATGTTAAAACTCACTTTATATTATATTATAACGAAAGGAAAAAAACAGTGTCAATATCAGTCACTGTCTTCCTTTTTTTTAGGCAGATTAAAAATAATTTCACCTTTATCGGATAAAAAGTAATCTCTTCTGGCCAATTTGGCGATATATTCTTCATCGTTGAGTTTGACAATTTCTTCGTTTAACAGCTCTTCACTTCTTTTAAGCTCCGCAAGCTTTTGTTCCAACTGTTCTTTCTTTTGTTCCTTTTCCTCTAATGCAGCGGCCTGTGATATCATCGCAGAGACAGCCAGGACAGAAAGAATGGCAGCACAAACGGCGTATAAAGTTAGCCGGCGAACGAGGCCGCGCTTTTTATTGACCACTGCTTGTACCTGCTTTTCGTGCTGCTGTACAAAAGGTGATTCGATTTTCGCCACGTTCCTCTTCCTGAGGCTCCCCATTTTATCACTCCTTATTTATTTCTCCACTTCTCTACAGTTCTCTTAATAAATTTCTTTATTTTGTAAAAAAATCCTGTAATTCTATTATAAATCTTCCCAATGTTTTTTGTAACAGATTTCGGCAGTAAATTCCAAACTTCCGTAAATATCCAGATGATCGGTTTTGTAATGATTTTAACAACTGAGTATATCATCTTCAGAAACCAGCAAAAAAGAGAATAAATCCCTTTAACCAGGCCAGTTATCAAAAGTATAATTCCGCTTACCAACCATTTTATCGGATGGTATATGAGAGTTTGAAATGATTTTATAAAAAAGTTTGCCGTCACAATAATTAAATGGATTACTGCTTCCAGGCATTTTAAAAATACGCCTTTCATTAGAGCCTGGTACGCAGAAAAACCACAAAACAAAGCAACAAAAGAATATAACCTTAGTTCTCCTTCATTAACCAAAAACAAAACATAAAAAATGATTAAACCTTGGACGATCCAAAAAAGAAAATCATTGATAAAAACAATCCAGCTTTTCCTCTTTGACCTCTGTAAAAAACGATTGTACGTATCCAGGGCAGCCCCAAAATAACTGCCCATCCCAATCATCGCCAAAAGAGTGTAAAATTGTACGGTTAACGTCATTTGAACAACTTGCCAAAGAACCCTTTAGCCTTTTCTCCTGATTGGTCGTCCAAGTATACGAGATCAAAGATTTTTCCTTTAATGGACACGATTCCTTTATCGACGTCAAGATTTTTCATTTGCAGGTTCTGGCCCCTAATCGATAAAAACCCCATGACGGTCTCTAGCAGGAATTCCTCGTTATCGAAACTTTCTACTTGTTTAACGCCAGTTATTTCCAACAAGCGGCGCCCTCTCATTACCACATCATGTTCTGGAACTGCCTTTGTACTGTTTTGTGCCGGGTCAAAATATTGGCTCATTCTCATCCCTCACATTAACACATTTTGTACAAGTATATGTGTAAGTAAGGGAATTAGAACAAGCCTGTTACAGCGGGTTCTCTTCAACTGTTTTCTCTTCCTTGATGACGGTGTACATATCAGCAGCTTCTTCTTTTTTTGTTGTATCCTGAATTCGATTGATGACAACCGTAACTTTTTTCTGCCCAAACTGGACGGACAATTCATCTCCGACCTTAACGGTTGAACTAGCCTTTGCCTGTTGGCCGTTTATAAAAACTCTTCCCTTATCGGCAACTTCCTTGGCAAGTGTACGTCGCTTAATCAATCTTGAAACCTTAAGAAATTTATCCAATCTCATTGTCATATTAATTAGTTCCCACCTTAATATCCCTTTGTTTTTGCTTCTTCCCACCATTGGTCTAATTGGTCTAGGGAAAAATCATCAAAGCTTTTGCCGCTTTGTTTGACCCGGTTCTCTATATATGTAAAGCGATTGTAGAACTTCCGGTTTGTGGCGTTCATTGCCTCTTCCGCCTGTATTCCATAAAACCTAGCTACATTCACAAGTGCAAAGAAGAGATCGCCAAGCTCATTCTTGATCTTTTCTATATTGTGGTCCATCTTCAGTTCGATTTCAAGTTCCGCTACTTCCTCTTTTACTTTTTCTAGGGCTCCCTCGATATCCGGCCAATCAAATCCTACTTTAGCGGCACGCTTTTGCAATTCATGACCTCGGATAAGGCTCGGCAGTGACTTGCCTACATCATAAAGCAAAGATTTTTTATTTGATTCCTTCCCCAATTTCTCTTCAGCTTTGATCTCTTGCCAGTTTTTCAAGACATCCTCGGTTCCTGATACTTTTACATCTCCAAAAACATGCGGGTGCCGGCGTACCATTTTTGCAGAAATTTCTTCTACAACATCATCTATGGTAAACATTCCTTCATCTTCGGCTATTTGGGAATGCAGCAGTACCTGAAGTAACACATCACCAAGCTCTCCAATCATTGATTCGTCATCTTCATCATCGATAGCATCAATCAATTCATAAGCTTCCTCAATTAAGTAGGGCTTCAAACTGGCATGAGTTTGTTTTTTATCCCAAGGACATCCATCTGGTCCCCTTAGCTGTGCAATGATTTCTCGCAATTTAGAGAATTCCTTATAAAGGTGTGCTTCATTTGTAACGGGAGGAACATAAACACTAGTTACATTGCTTAATTCCTCCATATTCCTGTCCAATTCATACAGAGGTACTTTCTTTATGGTTTGGTCTTTACTTCCGGCAGCTCTTACTATCATCACTTCATGATCATCCGGCAGCTTCTCCATTAAGGTCAGCTTCACATCTGAAGCCGTAAATTGATCATACACCTGTCCAATTATCATATGCTGGTCTGTTTTTAGATCATCCCGTGAAAGAGCCGTGCCATCCAACAGTTGAAATCCGTCAATCGGATCAATTTTTACAGCAAGGAATAAAGCATCTAGGAAGCTTTGTCCACCTTCCATTTTTATTTCGATATCGCGTTTTGGCCCTTTCTCCAACAACAGCTGAACCGTTTTCTCTGCTACCATGGGGTGTCCGGGCACTGCATAAACAACGTCTTCCTGTCCTGCCCTGTCAAGAACGATTTCTGATATCTCTTCATATACCATTTCAAACGTGTCGTATTTTTCATAAATTTTATCAAAGCTCTCAAATAATAAACCTTCGGCGGCCAATTCATTGACAACAGGGTGATCCATCGTGCGCACCAGGCAATTCGAAGCATTTTTTAGCCTTTTATAGACGCCAAGAGGAAGCTGATCTAAATCACCGGCTCCCAGGCCTATGATGGTTATTGCATTTCCCATTTTAATTAATCCCTTCATGATTTGTTTTTTGGCAATAAAAATGCCAGTTTAGTTCCAAAAGGTACCATATACAGTTCACTGCTAGTGAACATTCCCTGGCGTATAATTACAGCTATAAACAGGAATCCACCAACAGCCGCACTACCCAATGCCTGGAACGCAGCGATACTTCTGCTGATACCGATTTGTCCAAGGATTCCGTTAACAAGCTCATTAATCAGAAAAAGTACCATCGTCATCGATAATGTTGCAATCAGGAGAATCCACAACTGTTTTTTATCAAAAAATGGCTGACTAACCCTCTTTTTTAAAACTATGAACAACAGAAAAGACATTAGAAAAAAACCAAGGACCGTAGCGAGGGCAGCGCCCATTATTTGATACTGTGGTACTAACAACAGGTTTAAAAACCACTTGGTTAGAATACCCGCTAATAGAATTAGCATCGTTTCCATGGTATGGCCCATACTTTGCAATACCGAGGCTTGGGCCATAATTAAAGAAGTGAAAAGTATGGAAACAGACAGGACAGCAAGCGTCGATGATCCTTTCGTGTCTGTAAAAAGCATATAATTAACAGGCTCCATAATGCAAATCAGGCCGATGGAAGCTGCTGTTCCAAACGTCAGGCTTATGATTAACACCAATTTAATCATATGGTTGATTTCACTTTTTTTCCTCTTGGCTATATATCCTGATAGTACGGGCACGAGAGATAGAGCAATTGAATTGGAAACCACTGTTCCAAGCTGGATCAGCGGTTGGCCTCTGTCATATATACCTTTCCATTCCTTAGCCGACACTGTTCCTAAACCGCTTTTTCTTAGTAGCATATAAAGGTTCATGGAATCGACAAGTTGGAACAAGACCAGGATCAAGCTTGTAACACTAAATGTTACACCATATAAAAAAATGGTTTTTGCCACGGTTAAGATGCGACCTGTCCGCAATCCGGATTGCATTACGTTGTTCCAGTCTTTCCTGACCGACATAAATGTTATCAGAACGATAATTCCCATGACCCCGCCTATCACTGAACCAAAAACAGCTCCTGCTCCTGCTTGATATAATGAATATCCTTGTTCAATAAGGATAAAAGAGAGCAACAGGATTGCACCCACACGTACCAGTTGTTCAGAAACCTGGGATACCGCTGTCGGGACCATATCATATATTCCTTGATAATACCCTCTCGCTACGGAAACGATGGGCATTATCAAAAAGGAGAACGCGGCTATCTGAATGAGTTGAACCAGACGGTGATCATTCATCTGGCCTGCAATAAATTCAGCACCAAAATAAAGGGCCAAAAAGAATAGCATGCCCATCACACTTAATAGGGCCAATGATGTCAGCATTATTTCCTTTAGCGTTATTTTAGAATCATGCCGTTCTGCAACCATTTTTGATATTGCCATCGGAAAACCGAGGGTTGATAATGCAACCGCAATACCATAAAAAGGGTAAACCTGTTGATATATATAAAATCCGATATCACCCGCAATATTCTGGTATGGAATCCTGTACAGCGCGCTAAGAATCTTCATGAAAATAGAAGCAACACTCAGGATTACAGCTCCCCTAAACAGCTCTTTTGTCGAATTCACAGCCATCCCCAATTCCCTTCTATCTACGATGTGGTTGTATTATAACATAAGAACCTTCACGGGCAGTCTCCTGGTATGGTGACAAGTTAAACCATTGGGGGGTCATACCCCCTTTGACAAATTTAAAGGGCAGCTGAGCGCTGCCCTGTTTTATTACGTATGTAAGCGGAGTCCTACAAGAGGCCCGCCTATTTATGATTCCATCTGTCTTGCCAAAAATCCCGCTGCTGTTTCTACTGCTTTTTGTTCCACTTCACCTACTGTACCTTCTTTAGAGTAAATGACTACTGCCCCAATTGGATCACCGTTTGCAACGATTGGTCCGATTGTATAAGATTGTACGTCTTCATCATTTCCCTCGACCAAAGCGATGGTGCCTGTCTTAGTCTCAATTGTAGAACTACGGTCTTCCATTGACTTTTCCACTAGATCACTGATGCTTTTATTAAGATAATCTTTTTTAGAACCGCCAGCAACAGCGATGAATGTATCACGATCACAGATTAAAACTGGGTTGCCCAGGCTATCATATAAAGCTTCTGCGTATTCTTTAGCAAAATCACTTAATTCACTGATTGGAGAGTATTTTTTTAGAATCACTTCTCCGTCCCTGTCTACAAAGATCTCTAATGGGTCTCCTTCTCGGATGCGAAGAGTCCTGCGGATCTCTTTTGGAATAACAACTCTTCCTAAATCATCAATTCGGCGAACGATACCAGTTGCTTTCATCTTGTGTTGCCTCACTTTCATCTAAATTGATTTTGGTGATGATTATGATTCCACCCTTTTTCTAAAACCATTACCATTCTTGAACTTATTATTTTTCTTATGGAAAGTTCTATACATTTTACCCTTAATTTTTCTTTCCTATGGCAGGTCCCAGGCGAGGGCATTGTCTGGGACCTTAACATAGTATCAGGGTTTGTCAGGATTATGCGGTTGTTTGATTCTCCCGTTTTACGTCCTGTAACCCTTTGACCAGCTCAAACAAAACTTGAAGCCACTTATCGGCGGCGACCCCCTTGGTATGGAGAACGAGCTTCATCCTATTTCCTTCCATGCCAAGGCCAATCATCCGCCCGTATTTGGAACCTAATGTAAATACTTTCTGGCCATCTATATTGCTGCTTGCTTTTTCAGAGATGAGTATGGAAACATCCTGCTTCACCTGCTTAATACTTTCAATCCCTGCCTGGATAGCAAAAATCTTTGCCTCGGCAATTAAGAATAAGTAAGCAACCTGTTCTGGATATTCTCCAAAACGATCGAGCATTTCTTCCTGGAGCTCTTCTAATTCCTCAAGCGATGAAATACCTCTGAACCTTTTATACATCTCAATCTTTTGGTGTCCGTCAGAAATATATGAATCAGGGATGTAGGCATCTACATCGAGATCAATTTCAAGTCGAGGATGTTCTTCCACAGGCTTATCAGTCTTCCGTGCTTCGACTGCTTCCTTCAGCATTTGTGAGTATAAATCAAACCCGACGGAATCAATAAACCCATGCTGTTCTGCCCCTAGCAAGTTCCCCGCTCCCCGGATGGATAAATCGCGCATCGCAATTTTGAAGCCCGACCCCAATTCAGTGAATTCCTTTATTGCCTGTAGCCTTTTTTCAGCAACTTCGGTAAGCACCTTGTCCTTCCGGTATGTGAAATAAGCATAGGCAACCCGATTGGAACGCCCTACACGTCCACGAAGCTGATAAAGCTGGGAAAGCCCCATTCGATCGGCATCATGAACAATCAGCGTATTGACATTTGGGATGTCAACGCCGGTTTCAATTATGGTTGTACTGACCAGTACATCGTATTCTCCTTCCAAAAAACCGAACATTACAGATTCCAATTCTTGCTCGGTCATTTTGCCGTGGGCAAAGGTTACACGGGCATCCGGGACCAACATGGAAATTTCTTCTGCTTTTCTTGCTATATCTTCTACCCTGTTGTAAAGGAAATAAACCTGACCATCCCGGGCCAATTCTCTCTCGATTGCTTCCCGAACAAGGCCTCCGTTATATTCCATCACATAGGTTTGTACAGGAAAGCGGTTTTCTGGAGGAGTCTCGATCACGGACAGATCCCTAACACCCAGCATGGACATATGAAGTGTTCTTGGAATTGGAGTCGCTGTCAACGTCAGCACATCTACATTCGTTTTAAGACGTTTGATCTTTTCCTTATGTGTTACGCCAAATCGTTGTTCTTCGTCGATGATCAAAAGCCCAAGGTCATGATAAGTGATGTCTTTTGACAGAAGCCGATGAGTACCGACCACAATGTCTACGGATCCCGCTTTTAACCCCTTGGTGGTTTCTGTTTGTTGTTTTCTTGTACGGAACCTGCTTAAAAGCCCAATATTGATCGGATAATCCTGGAATCGCTCCCTTAGTGTTTCAAAATGCTGCTGAGCTAATATAGTTGTTGGTACAAGGAAGGCGACCTGCTTTCCATCCATGATAGCCTTGAAAGCTGCCCTGATCGCCACTTCAGTCTTCCCATACCCTACATCGCCACATAGAAGACGATCCATTGGCCTCAATCGCTCCATATCCCTTTTAATTTCATGGATGGAGCGGATTTGGTCTTCCGTTTCATTATAAACAAATGCTGATTCAAATTCTCTTTGCATATCTCCGTCAGGCGAAAAGGCATAGCCTTGTGCTGCTTCCCGCTCGGCATAAAGCTTAATCAAGTCATCCGCAATATTTTGAACGGATGACTGTACCTTGCTTTTTACGCGTTTCCATTCACTTCCGCCAAGTTTATACAGCTTGGGCTCTTTTCCTTCAGATCCGACATACTTTTGAACTAAATCAATTTGGTCTACAGGAACATAAAGCTTGTCATCACCTTGGTAACGGATATGGAGATAGTCTTTATGGATACCGTTTATGCTGAGAGTTTCAATCCCGAGGTACTTGCCAATCCCATGATTAACGTGTACAACATAGTCGCCCACCTTAAGCTCTGAATAGCTTTTAATCCTCTCCGCATTGGAGAGCTTTTGCCGTCTGATGGACTTTTTCGTTTTTTTATTAAATAGCTCCTGCTCCGTGATTACAGCAATCTTCTGCATCGGGAGTTCAAATCCGCTGTTTAAATTTCCTTTTAGAATTTGAATTTTCCCAGGAAGAATGCTGCTGTCTTCTGAAAGCTCCGCAGCTTCAATTTCATAATCATCCAGCACGCGGGTCAATTTCTTTACTCTTTCCTCATCTGGCCCAAGGACTACAACGGCAAATTTCCCTTTTTTCCATCGCTCGATTTCGGATTTAAACATATGCATTTGCCCATGGAAATTCTGCATTTGTTTGCAAGTAAAGTTCAGGATGTTTTGCGGATTGGTATGCGGAACATGCCGTAAAAAAAGAGACAGATATACAAACGGCCGCCTGGAACCCATAATTAAATCAGGCAACCTATGGGACAATTTGATATCGTGTATGACCCGCCCCTCGCTTAATAGGTCGGTATACCACTGTGCTTCTTCCTTTTCAAGCGATTCATTGATTTCCTGTATCCTGCTAATTTCGTCCAGTATTACGACCCCTCCTGCGGGAAGGTAATCTATCAAACTAGCTGGCGTTTCATATGCAAGGCTCATATATTTGAAAATTTGATCCGGCGTGGATCCATTTTTCAACTGCTCCAATTCATGACCAATGGTTTGGACCATTTGTTCCTTTGCTTTTTCATCCTTTAGTTTCTTTAAACTCTTGCTAAGCCCGTTTTCAAGCTTTTCAATAATGCTTTTAATATGCGCAGCCTCCAGCAATGCCTCGGTAACAGGACCAATTAAAACTGACGACCTCTTTTCCATGGAACGCTGATCTTCTACCCGAAATGACCTGATGGATTCGATTTCTGTATCGAATAGCTCAATACGAACCGGGTTGTTTTCAGTAATGGGGTAAATATCAATAATCCCACCCCTCAAGCTGAATTCACCTGGGGAAGTGACCATGTCCCCCCTTTGATATCCCATAGAAACGAATGTATTCAATGTTTCATCTAAATCAAGGTCATCCCCAGCCTTTAAGGTAATCTGAAACTTTTTCCATACATCCTTAGGCGGCAATATTTTACGAAGGCCGGGGATCGGAACAATAACGATCCCTTTAGTAGATCCGGACCAGTAATTTAAGGCCTCAATCCGTTGGGCACGGAGCTCCGGACTCGCCACACTCAATTCTGCAGCGATCAGTTCATTTGCAGGGTATATATATAATTCCTCTTCGCGTAAAAAACCAGATAGATCCTCATACAACTTTTGCGCTTGCAGAAGATTATGTGTAACTACTAATATGGGTCGGTTTGTCTCTTCGTAAACCGAAGCTATCAGCAATGATCTTGAAGATCCTGACAAACCTGCTATCAATTGTTCCCTCAGTCCTTCATCTATACCAGAAATCAATGATTTCAAATCATCATTCTGTTGGAACAAGTCCTTTAATCCATTCATATGTGTCCCTCCTCTCCATTTTATAAAAAACTCATTTCGGACAATAATTGAAATAAAAAAGGAAAATAAACGGAAAAATGCTTTGGATTCCCCAAAGCTCCTCCCGCTTATTGAATTATAAAATCATGCTGGTGAAGATCTGGATTCCTCAATAATGATTCCTGGCAGTCTTCACATATCGCTTTCACATGTATATCTCCAGCAGAATCATATGAGATCATTTCCTGACGTTCTTCATTAGTCAGCTGATGAAATCCCAACCGATCCGAATCCAGCTTGTGCTCCCGTATAGTCCCAAGCTTCGTCGAACAATGCCTGCAATAGTAATGGAGAGCCATCCAATAACCCCCTATTTCGCTTAATATGCTTAGTATAAACCGAAATAGGAAAGTCCTATTCATTGCAGACAGCATAATTTTAAAGCCAGAAGATTTATTGATTATATTCATTCATTATCTGTAAAAATGGTTTTCTTGTCCACTGTTCACATGCTTCTGCACATCTTTCCGCTACTTTGCGCATCTCGCCCCATTCATCCTGAGAAAAGCGACCTAGAACATAATCTACTACCGGCATCCTGCCAATAGGGCGCCCAATCCCGATTCTAATCCGGTTAAATTCCTGGCTATCAAGATGAGCTATTGTGGATTTAATCCCATTATGACCACCTGCACTTCCCTTTTGGCGCAATCGAATCCTGCCTACAGGCAAATCGAGGTCATCATACAGAACAACGATATCTTCACGTTCCACTTTAAAGAAATTCATTACCGCCGAGATGGATTCCCCCGACAGATTCATATATGTCAGCGGCTTAAGCAATAACACTTTCTCGCCATTTACCATTCCAGTTCCATATATTCCTTTATGCTTAGCCTGATCCAATGGAATTTGCCACAGCTCTGATAATCGATCGATCACTTCAAAACCTATATTATGTCTTGTTTTATCATATTGTTTACCTGGATTTCCTAATCCAACAAAAATTTTCATCAACACTCACCGTCTTTACCAAGAAAATCGTAACTTTCTTTCCATTTTAAAACAAGCGGCTCAAGACCTACAGCAAACTCTACTATATGAACTATAAAAGACGTAACCTGGATCGGTTACGCCCATTATACCATGATTATTTCATCATTTGCCTCATTCTGATTCTGGTGAAGGAGGTGTTTCACGGCCCTCCTCATTTTCAGGGATTCCTCCGTCCTGCTGTTCACCGGTGCTGATTTCTTCTTCCTGTTTAGGAGGAAGGACAGATGCAATCACTTCTTCATCTTCATGATTAATACCGATCCGGTAATTTCCTTTAATATCTCCAATTGTAATCACGGAACCTACCTGTAGGTCAGTGACATCCACATTAATTGCCTCCGGAATTTCCTTTGGTTTTGCGGATACAGATACTTCGTGGAGGGATTGCTGCAGCACACCTCCGTCTTTCACACCGTTTGATTCACCGACGAGCTGTACTCTGACTTGTGCATTTATTTCTGTAGACATATCAACAACGAGAAAATCCGCGTGAAGTACCTCATGTTTTAACGGGTCTATTTGGTAATCCGTGAGCATGACATTGTGATTAGTTCCACCGAGGTCCAAGGAAATGATCCCGTTTCTGCCCACTTCTTTTATGGTTTTTTGTAATTCTGCGCTGTTTACTGATATTGCTGTACTCCCATTCTTGTTTCCGTATAACACAGCAGGGATCTCGCCATTTTCCCTAAGCATGGTCAGATTAGACCTACGATGGCCTGTACGCTCTTTAGCAGCTAACAAATTGCTCAATTTCTGACACCTTCCCTTATAGAATTTCGATCGCTATTATTTAAAAATGCCCTATTTTTGGAAAGGCTAAACATAGTTTTTTAAGGAAGTACCAAACACAAACAAACAGCAAGAAAAAGGCTTGCCTCTTTGGCAAACCTTTTCCACTAAGAAACTTATTTTCTCAATACGTCTTTTAATCAAATAACGTGCTCACAGATTGCTCTTCATGGACACGTATAATAGCTTCCCCAATCAGAGGGGCCACAGACAATTCAACAATCTTGTCGATTTTTTTGTCTTCGCTTAGCGCGATTGTGTTTGTAACAACCAGCTCTTTAATTCTTGAGTTTCGGATTCGTTCAATCGCTGGGCCTGAGAGTACCGGATGTGTACAGCACGCATAAACTTCAGCAGCGCCATTTTCTACTAGGGCATTGGCAGCCAAAGTAATCGTACCGGCAGTGTCAATGATGTCATCAATCAGAATCGCTGTTTTCCCCTCAATATTCCCAACGATATTCATGACTTCAGCAACATTTGGGCGCGGACGGCGTTTATCGATAATCGCAATCGGTGCCTTTAAGCGATCCGCCATCTTGCGAGCACGGACAACACCGCCATGGTCTGGAGACACAATGATAATATCTTGTAGATTTTTTGCCTTAAAGTAATCAGCAAGAATTGGTACACCCATCAAGTGGTCGATCAGGATATCAAAAAATCCCTGAATTTGTGGAGCATGTAGATCCAAAGTAATAACGCGGGTTGCGCCTGCTGTTTCCAACAGATTCGCCACTAACTTGGCAGTAATCGGTTCACGTGCACGTGCTTTTCTGTCCTGGCGTGCATACCCATAATACGGCATTACAATATTAATTGTTTTAGCAGAAGCACGCTTAAGGGCATCAATCATGATTAGGAGTTCCATGATATGCTCATTGACAGGCGCACTTGTAGATTGGATGACAAACACATCACAACCGCGGATGCTTTCTTCAATATTTATCTGAATTTCACCGTCGCTAAAACGGGTGACAGAACATTTACCAAGTTCCACACCAATTGATTTAGCTATTTCTTGAGCTAAATTTAGGTTGGAATTGAGAGAGAAGACTTTCAAATTTGGATCTAAATACTGATTGGACATTACGGACCTCCACCTGATTTTATTTATTGATATTTAAATTCTGGACGTAATTTTCCTTGTTTACTTGACGGGCGCGGGCAATGGAAAGTGCCTCGCCGGGAACATCTTCGGTAATCGTAGAACCGGCAGCCACATAAGCGTTTTTACCGATTGTCACCGGTGCGACTAAATTAGAATTACAACCAACGAACACACCGTCTTCAATTTTGGTCAGATACTTGTTTTTTCCGTCATAGTTTACTGTGATCGATCCACAACCAATATTCACGGCTTCCCCAACTTCAGCATCTCCAATGTAGCTTAAGTGGGAAGCTTTACTGCCTTTGCCGAAAATCGTTTTCTTAATCTCGACGAAGTTTCCAATCTTCACTTCGTCATGAATGTTTGATTGAGGACGAATATGTGCAAATGGGCCAATATTGACATTCGAACCGATTTGGCTGTCATGGGCAACAGATTGCCGTATGACCGTATTGTTTCCAATCTCACAATCTTTAATTTCAGAGTGCGGTCCTATCATGCAATCTTCACCGATCCTGCTGCTTCCCATAATCATGGTACCCGGATATATAACCGTATCCTGCCCGATCATAACATCTGTTTCTATATACGTATTGTCTGGGTCAATGATGGAAACTCCGTTCCTCATATGATATTCATTTATGCGCCTTTTTAATATTCTTTCTGCTTGAGCCAGGGCTACCCGGTCATTAACACCCAGCGTTTCTTCAAAGTCGCCAGTCATGTAAGCGGTGACTGTTTCACCTTGTTTTTTCAGGATTTCTATTACATCAGGAAGATAGTATTCTCCCTGCGCATTTTCATTCGACACATTTTTTAATACTTCGAAGAGGGCTTTATTATCAAAGCAATAGGTACCGGTATTGATTTCTTTAATTTCCCGTTCCTCTTCGGTGGCATCTTTATGCTCTATAATCTTCTCTACATGGCCTTCTTTATTACGAATCACTCTTCCATATCCAGTAGGGTTGTCAGTCGTAGCCGTCAAGACAGTTGCTTTTGCCTTCAGTTCTTCATGTTGCTTGATAAGAGCTGACATAGTTTCAGCCTTAATGAGTGGAGTATCTCCACAAATCACTAATGTTGTACCGTCCTTGCCAGATAATTGGCTTCCTGCCTGCATAACCGCATGTGCCGTACCTAATTGCTGCTCCTGTAGGGCATATTGGCATGCATCCCCTAACTGCTCCTTTACGAGCTCAGCTCCATGCCCAATTATGGTAACGATTTGTTCTATATTAAGTTCACCCACTTGGTCAACTACATGCTGTACCATAGGTTTTCCGCAAACAGGGTGCAGAACCTTATAAAGCTTGGATTTCATTCTGGTACCTTGTCCCGCGGCCAAAATTATTGCGTAACGATTACTCATCATAGGCCTCCATTTTTACCTTTTTATCCATTAAAGATATTATAGTAAAACCGGCTGCTTTTCAAGGGGTCGGTATAAAGTACATATTTTTGTTAGATAATCACATCAAGGATTACTCTTTTTTTGTGATAAGAAAGATATTTAGAGAGGAGGTTTATTAGGGGAAAAACAAGGGAAATAAGCAAATAAAAAGAGCCTTACTTGGGAAGTAGGCTCTTGATGCCAAATCTTTTAATAATTTAGGAAGCTCCAGCTTCTTCTAATTCTACTACTTCTAATTCTCCTAAACGATGGTATTCTGCCAAAACTGCTTCCTGGATTTTCCCGCGTGTAGAGGAATTAATTGGGTGGGCAATATCCCGGAACTCTCCATCCGGAGTACGTTTGCTCGGCATAGCAACAAATAAACCGTTATTGCCATCAATTACACGAATATCGTGAACAACAAATTCATTATCCAAAGTAATGGAGGCAATTGCTCTCATGCGGCCGTCCGTAGCTACGCGGCGCAACCTTACATCAGTCACTTCCATCTATGTTCACCACCTTTCCTCCCATAATAAAACCTTAAACTAAATATTCAACAATCACCTTACATTCTCCTTCTAACAAATGTAAAATTTTTTAAAAAATTGGAACAAATTTTTTTACAGGTAATTTTTCGAACAAATAGATTCGGGTTTTTCAATTCTGGCGGTTTAAAAAGGCATCGTTTTAAAAAACGCCTGTGATTATTTCACAAGCGCTACAACTTCAATTTCAACCAGCGCATCTTTGGGAAGGCGTGCTACCTCTACCGTTGATCTAGCTGGTTTATGATTTGAAAAATATTGGCCATACACTTCATTTATTGCCGCAAATTCATCCATATTTTTAATAAAAACAGTTGTCTTTATTACGGTTTCCAAGGATGCTCCAGCCTCTTCGAGAACAGCCTTGAGGTTATTAAACACCTGATGTGTCTGGGCCTCAACATTTCCGTCAACCATTGCACCTTCAGCCGTTAATGCGATTTGGCCAGAGCTATAAAACATATTGTTTACCACGATTCCTTGTGAATAAGGTCCTATCGCTGCCGGAGCGTTATTTGTATGTACAACTTTCATAATAGTAGTCCTCCTCTTATTTTCATGCTGCTTAGTTCGAGCTTGTTTTAATAAAGTAATTTCCATGACTTACGTTTATCTTTTTATCCTTTTCATCTACACCTGATAAAGTAATCAAGGAAAGATAATTGTTTACTAAACGTTCTTCTGTCTTTTCGGATTCAACTAGAACGGAAATGCCAGCTACAGAGGCATTAAATTCCTCCAACAGGCTGACCATTCCATTTATGGTGCCTCCAGCTTTCATAAAGTCATCTACGATAAGTACATTAGAACCTTCAGCCAGGCTTCGTTTGGATAACACCATTGTCTGAATCCGCTTTGAAGATCCCGATACATAGTTAATAGAGACAGTGGATCCTTCCGTTACCTTGTTATTTCGGCGGACTATTACAACAGGAACATTTAAATAATTCGCCACCGCATACGCCAATGGAATCCCCTTAGTAGCCATCGTCATGATTACATCTACTTTTCTTTCCGAAAAGGCTGCCGCAATAATTCTGCCCGCTTTGTTCACAAACTGTGGTTGACCGAGGATATCAGTCATATACAAATATCCCCCAGGCAGAAGACGTTCGGGGCTGGCAATAATTCCACACATCTCATCAATAAAGCTTGAGGCTTCTTCTCGCGGGATGCCGACGACATACCTGACACCGCCTGCAGCACCAGGAACTGTGTGAAGCGAACCTATTCCACGGGATTCAAATGTCTCTTTAATAATGGATAAGTCTTCACTTATCGAAGATTTAGCAGAGCTGTATCTTTCAGCAAAAATGGTGAGCGAAACGAGTTGGCCGGGATGCTCCAATAAATAATTGGTCATATCTACAAGCCTCTCGCTGCGGCGAAACTTCATGGTGCACCTCCTCCCGTCAATAATTTCCGAATATTTAAAGATAATATATCATTAATGTACGGCTTATTCAAGGGAGTTTCGGTCTCCCAGCAATCGAACCGCATACACCTGATGGCAAAAACCCCTAAGTCCGTTATAGATTCGTTGCATTCTGGAATCGTGCTCGACCAATCCAAATACGGTAGGGCCGCTTCCACTCATCAATACGGCATCCGCGCCAAATGTCTTCATTTGGTCTTTGATATTGGCGACTTCAGGATATAGCGGCAGGGTCACTTCCTCCAAAATATTGCCCACATTTCGGCATAGCTGGTTATAGTCATGGTCTTTAATGGCTGACAACATCTCTAACACATCCGGATGTCCTGCATTTTCCAGTCTAAGCCGTTTATAAACATCCGCAGTCGACACACCGATTGTCGGCTTGGCGAGAATTACCCAGCACTTTGGGGGAGCAGGCAGATGGGTGATTTTTTCACCTCTGCCTTTTGCTAAGGCAGTGCCGCCATATACACAAAATGATACATCAGATCCGATTTCCGCTCCAATTACCGCAAGTTCATCCAGCGATAGCCCTAGATCCCACAACCGGTTCAGCCCCCTTAGCGTAGCTGCTGCGTCACTGCTTCCTCCTGCAAGGCCCGCAGCCACCGGAATGTTTTTTTCTATCGCAATGGATACTCCTTTGTTTATTGAAAACCGTTCTTTTAATAATAACGCGGCCTGGTACGCAAGGTTTCGATTATCATCAGGTACAAAGCGATTATGGGATATAATACGGATGTCGCCATCACGGTTCTCAGTTAATTCTATCCTGTCGGCCAGATCCACGGTAGTCATGACCATTTCTACCTCATGGTACCCATCAGGCCGCTTAAAAAGCACATCAAGCGCCAAATTAATTTTAGCGGGTGCTTTCTCCATAAGCTTCAATATTTCCACCTACTTTAACGTTCTAAAAAGCTCTTGCCCTATTTTATCATACATGAATCCATTCTAAATGTTTTGTACGGTTATTTTCAATGTAAGGAGTATCAATTTTTAAGGATAAAGCCGCTAACCCTTAAAATAGAAAGAGGCTAGATTCCTTCTGGAGGACCCATCGTTGGGGAACCTGAAGAAACCTAGCCTCATTTATCTACTTGCGTCCAGCATCAGCAGCGTTCTATTTGAAACTAGTTTCCAAAAAGGACGGCCCGTCACCCTTTGCCGATCATCTGGCTTTGTGCCTTTTGAATCGCAAGCTTTACCAAATTACCAGCATCACGTGACCGTATGCCGCCCCAGCCTTCGTTTTGGACTACATCGTAAAAGCCAAGCTCTTTTGCCAGTTCTTCTTTAAATGCTTCTGACATAATGCCCCTTTTTCTGCCCAAATTCGAACAACTCCTTTTGAAATGCTGTGACATGAATAGGGTTTGCCAGTTTAATTTTTTCATTAAACCATTTTTTCGGAGACATAACCCCTTAGGCTCTGCCGTTTTTGAAACCTTTCGGTGTTTGTAGGGTTTTCTATATTGTAAAAGGCAGCAAACCAAGTTTGCTGCCCCAAAAAAGACTTACATCTCTTGTTGTTTATTCAAGAATGTTAATTGTACGGTTTCCGTTAATACATCAGCATAGCTGTATGAGACTCTTTCAAATGCATTCTCATCCTGGTCGAGCTCAATCACAAATACAGACGGATAAGTTTCTGCTAACGTCCCAAAACGTTCAACCGTTTTTCTTCTTCCGCCGTTCGCTTTTAAAAGCAACCGATTTCCTAAATTGGAATCAAGCGCTTTTTTGATATCAGCTAAAGTTTTTGGCATTTCGGTCCACCTCACTGAGTGTAGTATATCACAAATTGTAAACTAAAGTCAAACAAAATAATAAATTATATCAACTATTAAATTTGTTTGTCAATGGTTTTTTAACGCAAATCATGCCAATTATTTAAACATTTGAATCCGGATAGGAATAAAGAGAATATTAATGCCAATATTCAAGAAGAAAAATGCGGTTACTAAAAAATTATACTGTGGGAAGTAATTTGCTTGAATGTAACCTTAGTATGGATTTGTTCGTGAAAAAATATGTAAGCCTGGCCGGAATATCGTTCCTTGGTTTTACTTGACATGGGAGGCTGCATTAGCGTTCATGCAGCCTTCACTCTTCATCCGGAACATGATAAGGCAATCCGGTGCGGAGAACCCCTTTGGTGTCAATACCGCCTAATCCCTTTTCTCCGGTCAATGTATTTCTCAAGACATCCCAGACATGTATATATTCCCTGAACGGTGTATAGCTTATTTTCGCGACAATATAGACAGGATCTAATGCATGAATATTCACCCGTTGTGGGGAACTGGCAAAATTCGCTCCTGCTTGGATAAGCGATTCAAAGTGGGATTGGCATGCCCCCGCAAAAATAATCAATTGGTCAAGATTAGGGATTTTTTTTCGGGCCTCCACGACTGTCTTGGCAAACTCCCTGGAGTTCCTGTATGCATTTAGATCCGTCTTTTTCCCTTTTGATTTTGTGTAAGCGTCATGTCCAGTAATTACCAGAATATCAGGCCGGTAAAGATCCAGTAGTGAGTTAATCCGTTCTGGCATTTCCTTCTCATTACAATAAACACCTTTTACAGGAATCCCGATTTTATCATACAGATCAAGGCACTTCCTTAAATACGAGGGATCCCCGTCCACATGAAGCACCCTGCCTGGGATTTGAAAATACTCCCCACTGTATCTATACCCATTGCTTGATAAATATTCACTTTTTTCGCGTAATAATTCCTTCTCCTGGGAAAACAAAAGAAAAGATTGCTTCTGGAGAGCTTCATCTGTTCTTTTGCGGAGACTTCTTTCTTCATCATTAATAAGGACAAGATCATCAAATGGAGCATCAGCGATCAACCGGAAATCTTCTCCGTACAATACAGCTTCTCGTTTTCCTCGGATTATACCTACATCAATAATACGGAATAAAACATCACAGCCATAAGATTTTCTTGCTACAATATCGTTCACTTGTAAACTCATGCAGTCACCTCTAGACAAGATGCGTTCAATTTCATCTGCTCCAAAAAATGATTCCTGATAGGCTATGCACCGAGCAATGAATTGGTGAGTGTCCGAGGAAAGGCGGTCTGTCTGTTCTGTGTCCGAGCATTAAAAAAGAGCCTATGACGGCTCCTGTCTTTTAATATCGCTTATATTAATTATTGTCTAAAAAATGGTCATACAGTGCATCACTTAGCCTGCCAAACTCTTCGATTGACAGTGTTTCCCCTCTTCTGCCTGGGTCAATTGCTGTCTGTTCCAGAGCCTTAAGGATGATGTCCTTCCTGGCCTTTCCTTCCGGAAGCTGGCTTGTTAAATTATTGAGTATGGTTTTCCTTCGCTGTGCAAAGCTTGCCCTTGTTACCGTAAAAAAGAACTCTTCATTCTTAACTTCTACAATTGGTTTTTCTCGAACTGATAACCGAATTACCGCGGAATCAACGTTTGGCTGAGGGACAAAAACCGTTTTTGGCACAATCATCACGGTTTCCGCTTTGGTATAATACTGAATAGCGATGGATAATGAACCATACTCTTTTGTACCCGGCTGGGCAGCAATCCGGTCGGCTACCTCCTTCTGAAGCATAACGACCATACCTCGGATCGGTAGGTTGTCCGTAAGTAGCTTCAAAATGATCGGTGTCGTGACATAATAAGGGAGATTGGCCACAACCATCAAATCTTGCACATTTTGAAACTCCTCATTTATTACATGGTGCACATCCGCTTTTAAAATATCCTGATGAATGATTTTTACATTATCGTAGGAAGATAGCGTATCGCGCAAAATGGGGAGAAGCCGCTGGTCAATTTCAAATGCAGTTACTTTTTTGCTCCTTTTGGCAAGCTGTTCCGTCAAAGCCCCAATTCCCGGGCCGATTTCAATGGCACCGCTATTTTCTGTCAATTCAGCATGGTCGACAATCCGATTTAAAATGTTAGTATCGATCAGGAAGTTTTGCCCTAAACTCTTTTTGAAGGAAAAGCCATATTTCTCTAGTATTCCTTTTGTCCTGATGGGGGTTGCAATATCCTTATGCATGTCCTTCCTCCTGTTTAAGCTGTTCTAGCGCTTTTATAAAATCTTCCTTTGAAATCTGGAACATCTTCAGCCTTTTATGCAGTTGCTTCCCATTCGTAAAGCCTATCTTCAAAATGGTCCCAATCTTTTCCCTTCGATCCCGTGATCCCGGTCCGCCAATCAGGCCGGCATCGATGAGATCCTGCTGGGTGATTACTTCTTCCGCTTCTTCATCCATGGTCTTGGCATCACTCAATGCAGCCCGTATTGTTTCCGGTGAGGCATGTTCAACACCGATACCCTTTCCTGATTTAGGAAGGGCATCTTGTTTCGCGATAAAAGCATGCTTGCATCCGCTGACATGCTCAGAGATTGTATTTCTTATTTTTTGGCCAGGAAAATCCGGATCGGTAAAAATGATGACCCCCCGCGTTTTCTGGGCAAGCCTTACTTGTTCAATCACAGCTTCATCCACTGCAGACCCATTTGTTTCAATAGTATCCGCATTGACCGCCCTTTTTATCGCAACAGTATCGTCCTTGCCTTCGACGACAATGATTTCTTTTATCTTTTTCATAAATCCCTCCGGTTGATGTACTTCCACAGGATGTTGTAACGTGTCCGTTTGCCACAGCGAGTAGCAGGTTTTAGTCGATGTCCATCCTAATTGCTCTTTCCATTATAACGCAAAAAAGCAGAGGATATAAAACCATCCCCTGCCCTTCATTTTATATTTTAATCCATAACCGTTATTTTAACCTTCTTTCTTCCCCAACGGTAAGCCTGGGATGTAGAAGAGAAGAATACATCAATCTTGTGTCCTTTGATTGCGCCGCCGGTATCACCAGCAATAGCATAGCCATACCCTTCCACGAACACTTTTGAACCAAGCGGGATTACCCCTGGATCGACAGCAATGATTTTTGCGCCCGGATTCGACCTTAGGTTAATCCCTGTAGCCGTTATTCCTGAACACCCGTTACATCCAGCTGTATACGCAGTCGAGGATACAAATAATTCCCTGCCACCTTTTTCTCCTAATAAAACGTTTGTAGCCAAGCTCTTTGTCCCAATGGCAACCACTTTATCTTCCTTTCGTTCAATCATTGTTTCGGATAGCAGCTGTCGATTTATTTCTTTTCCGTTTTCTTTCACTACTGTATATTGCCTCGACACCAGCCCGTTTTTACCAGCACTGATAAGCTTCTCTTTCCCTTTAACTAAACTGGAATCCTTTTTGGTTATCACTTCGAATTCCACTGGTTCTTCCACTACATCGGTGACCTTTTCAACTCTTATGACGTTTATGGCAATCCCTGCTTTAACATCTTCACCCAAGCCGGGTTCAACGCGGTCTAATTTGTTTAGTTTCACACCTTGTTGTCTTAAAAAGTCAGCGACCGTAGTCGAAGTTGACCAAACCTGCCTATGATTTCCGCCTACCACAAGTTTTAACGGAAAGGCCCTCTCAATCGAGATTTTTATTTTACTATGTAACTTTGTATCCAGAGAAGGAGTTACCTTATCATACCCGGTTAGATTTAGCCTCTGTTCCTTAAGAAGTTCCTCAACAGTGTCAACTGTTGAAGCGACTTGTTTTTCCGTTCCATTTTCTGTAATCCACATTTTATGCGAGGGTTCCCAAACCACTTTCAGATCATCTTTCACCTTGCTGTTACCCGAGGGATACAAATAATCTTCAGATTTAACGCGAATCTTTAACTCTTTAAAAATATCATCGATGGTCGCTGCATGTGTCCGGACTACCTGCTTTTGTCCATCCAGGTTAAGCTCCACCGTCTGTTTTGTCCCGTGATAAAACATCAAACCCATTGCCACTGCAGCTGCTGCAGTCCCGCTAAGGGCAATGGCCAGTCTCTTTTTCCCAAAAGACATGGGATTCAGGTTTTTCAAAGTTAATGACAATGAAAAACTCCTCCTTCCTGTCGCGTGATTAAATAGACCTTGCTACTAGGCTGCCAATCAATCCACTTTTCGCCCCCGGAAAGTATCTCTTATTATGCATACAATCTCTTAGCTTGAAAAGGGGGACTTCTCGACAATGTTATCGTATTAATTAATAAAGCTTTGTAGAACTTTTAAGAAAATGGGTTTCCTTGGACAGGCTTTGCGGCAAACCGACAGCATTTACTGTCAGTTAATGCCGAAAATTTTTCTTGCATTTCTAGTTGTTGCCTCTGCAACTTCTTCCAAAGTTATATTCTTAATTTCTGCAATTTGTTCTGCAACTAGTTTCACATACGCTGGCTCATTTCTCTTTCCTCTATACGGATGAGGGGCAAGATAAGGGCAATCCGTTTCAATTAATAGACGGTTAAGAGGAATTTCCGCAGCAACCTCCTTCGGTTTCTTGGCGTTTTTAAACGTAACCGGTCCCCCGAGGGATATATAGAAGTTCATATCCACACATTTTTTTGCGGTTTCCGCACTTCCGCTAAAACAATGCATGATCCCTCCCACTTCAGCTGCATTTTCTTCTTCTAGGATTTCTACAATATCCGCAGTTGCTTCCCTGTTATGAATGACAATTGGCAGCTTCACCTTCTTCGCAAGCCGAATTTGTTGCCGGAATACATCCTTTTGAATCTCTTTAGGAGACTTATCCCAGTGATAGTCAAGGCCCATCTCTCCAATTGCAACGACCTTCGGATGGTTTGAAAGCTCCTCAATCCAGTTTAAATCCTCCTCCGTCATATCTATGGCATCAACTGGATGCCATCCAACGCTCGCATACATAAAGTCATATTCTTCGATAAGCTCCATGGCCCTTAGAATCGTCGGCCTGTCAAAGCCAACCACCACAACATTTGTAACCCCAGCTGCCTTTGTCCTTGCAATGACCTCTTTCAAGTCTTCCTCGAATTGCTCCGCGTTCAAATGAACGTGTGTATCAAATAACATAGTTTTCGTCCTTTCTAGCATTAATGTATTATTAAATGGAAGTTTTCATGTTTGACAATTACGTAACAAATATATTACAGAAAAAATGATAAGTTGTTTCGTTGAAATTTCCCTCTATTCTACAAAGATTGACTCTGTTTGAAAAACAATATGCATTAAATTCCTATTTATCTTGCTTATTTGCATGAAAAAATAATCCTCATTACGCTTATAGCGTGTAAAATGTTCCATGTGAAACATGTTTATTACAATAAGGAATTTTTTCAGGAGAGGGTAACAGGAGCCATCAAAAAAAGAGGGCTATGCAACTAGCACTAGCCCCCTTCTTCTTATATACATTATTTCACCTTTGAACCATTTGGCAAGGATGCATCTACAGTTGCTACTGCCAATTTCCCTTCAGAGCTTCCGGCAAGGATCATCCCCTGGGATAATTCCCCGCGGAGCTTGACTGGTTTTAAGTTGGTTACGCAAATAACTTTTTTCCCTACAAGTTCTTCCGGTTTGTAATACTGGGCAATTCCAGATACAACTTGCCGTTTCTCATAACCAAGGTCTAGTTGAAGCTTAAGTAACTTATCTGCCTTTTTGACCGGTTCCACTTCCAGAACTTGCGCCACTCTCAATTCCACTTTCATAAAGTCATCGATTGTGATTTCCTCAACTTCCGGAATTTCTTCAACCGTTGCTTCTTGCTTTGCTTCTTCCTGTTTTGTCGAACCGCCTTGCATCTGTCCTTTAATATATTGAATCTCTTCCTCAATATCTAACCGGGGGAAAATCGGGTTTCCTTTTACAACCTTCGTGCCGGAAGGAATTTTCCCAAATTGTTCAAGGCTGTCCCAAGCCTTCAATGTTTCATCCGATATGTTTAACTGCTCAAAAATCTTTGCAGGCGTTTTTGTCAGGAAAGGCTGCAGCAATATTGCAATCCTTCTTAAAGATTCAGACAAATGGTACATTACACTCGCTAGCTCGTCACGATTCGCTTCATCTTTTGCCAGTGCCCATGGCTTAGTTTCATCAATAAATTTATTGGTTCTGCTCACAAGCTGCCAAATGCTGGTCAAAGCAACCGAAAACTCCATCTTTTCCATGGCTTCTTCATACTTGGCTACAGTTGAACGATTCACTTCCAGAAGGGACTTCTCGAATTCGCGGTCAGAACCATCATAGTCAGGAATCATTCCTTCAAAATATTTATCAATCATCGCTACTGTACGATTGAGCAGGTTTCCGAGATCATTTGCAAGGTCAAAGTTAATCCTCTCCACAAAGCCTTCCGGAGTGAACACTCCATCGGAACCGAAAGGAACTTCCCGAAGAAGGTAATAACGCAGCTCATCGAGGCCATAGCGGTCGATTAATGTAACCGGATCTACAACGTTTCCTTTCGATTTGGACATTTTTCCATCCTTCATTAACAACCATCCGTGGGCAAAAACCTTTTTGGGCAGCGGAAGATCTAAAGCCATCAACATGATTGGCCAGTAAATAGTATGGAAACGCACAATTTCTTTGCCAACAATATGAACATCAGCAGGCCAGTAATTTAAATACTTCGAATCATCATCTGTCCCATAGCCTAAAGCGGTAATGTAGTTAGATAACGCATCGATCCATACATATATGACATGCTTAGGATCACCAGGAACCTTAATTCCCCAGTCAAAGGTAGTTCTGGAAACAGCAAGGTCCTCCAGTCCTGGTTTAATGAAGTTATTAATCATTTCATTTTTTCGGGATTCAGGCTGGATGAACTCCGGGTTTTCTTCATAGTACTGTAGGAGTCTTTCAGCATACTTACTCATTCTAAAGAAATAGGATTCTTCCTTTACAAGCTCAACAGGATGGCCGCTGTCCGGGCTTTTCCCCCCTACAATCTTACCGTTTTCATAGATTGGATCTACCAATTGAGTTTCGGTATAATACGTTTCATCCGGTACGGAATACCATCCTTCATATTCGCCTAAATAGATGTCTCCCTGGTCCACAAGCTTCTGAAATAACTTTTCTACCACCCTTTTATGCCGTTCTTCTGTAGTCCTGATAAAGTCATCGTACGATATGTCAAGTTTTTGCCAAAGTTCCTTAATTCCAGATACGATGCCGTCGACATATTCTTGAGGAGAAACACCCTTTTCTTCAGCCTTGCGCTGGATCTTCTGCCCATGCTCGTCAGTCCCTGTCAGGTACATGACATCATAGCCTTTCATGCGTTTATAACGGGCCATCGCGTCACCGGCTACTGTAGTATACGCATGTCCGATATGTAAATTTCCGCTTGGATAATAAATCGGGGTCGTAAGATAAAAAGTCTTTAATTTATCCTTCATCATATTCCCTCCAGTTTTCTTTTCACCTAAACATCGTAAATAAAAGTATATCCTTAAAACATGAAAAGCCCCCGCCCAATGGACGAGAGCTAATGTACATGATTGCAAGTGGTTTCGCAAAAAATTAGCCGGTTCTATAGGCACGCCGAAGTGATTTCAAGCTATCTACTATGTCATCATAACCTCTTCTACCAACAAAATATACCTAAAAATAAAAAAATGTGCAACTGGAAGGATTATTCCAATTAAAAATAATCTTCCATTTATTTGAAACTATTTAATTGAGACACATTCCCAACTAGTTTATAATTGACCTATAAAATCATGTACAGTGAAAATTCATTCTTCTGGCCTGATTGCTACCGTCCTAACATTCCTAGATTTTTTGAGTTTTGTTGATTAATGTCGATTATTGTCGAATAAAGTAGTAATATCCTATCATATTGTACTTCCACGCTCGAAAAGATTACCTTAACTTTACAGTTGAGGATAAACAGAGACATTACTTTTATCCTTTATTTTATAAGGTATTACACTTTCAAACGGTTCCTTGAAAAAATTAGGAAATAAAATGGTTGACGGATTTGGGAATGGCTGGTATTATTTAGCTATAGAGAAATTTGTCGAATAATGACGAAAAAAATAAAATAATAGGTACTGATTTGATCTGAGAGGAGAAACATAAATGAAATCAACTGGTATTGTCCGTAAAGTCGATGAATTAGGACGTGTAGTTATTCCGATTGAATTGCGCCGCACATTAGGTATTGCCGAAAAGGATGCATTAGAAATTTATGTCGATGATGAGCGTATCATCTTGAAGAAATATAAACCAAACATGACTTGCCAAGTTACAGGGGAAGTATCTGATGATAACGTGGCTCTTGCCGGTGGTAAACTGGTCCTAAGCCGTGAAGGCGCGGAACAGCTTCTTAAAGAAATCCAAGATAGTTTTCTTGCAGTAAAATAAGCATTACATAACAAAAGGCTTCCGCCAAACGGAAGCCTTTTTCGTTGCAGGTCACTAGTTTTCGTTATCAACATGGTAAGCTTGATATACGTCACGTTTATTCACGCCACGGTCCTTCGCGACTTGCTTGATTGCATCCTTTGAATGTAAATTCTGCCCGTGTATGTAGTGGTCGACATGTTCCACCAATCCTAGTCCGTCCCACCAGTTTTGCTGCTCCTCTTCTTCCGCTTGGGACGCACCTTCTATAATAATGCAGAATTCTCCTCGAATTTCCGATTCAGAGGCCCAGATCAATATGTCACTCAGGTTTCCACGAATAAATTCTTCAAACTTTTTGGTCAGTTCCCTGCAGAGGACAATACGCCTGTCCCCCAGTATTTCAAGCAAAGTCTTTAATGTGTCTTTTAACCTGTGCGGGGATTCGTAGAGAATCCAGGTGGAAGTTAATTTCTTAAGGGATTCCAGCTCATGCTTTTTTTCCTTTGTTCCTCTTGCAAGAAAACCATAGAAATAAAAAGGCTGGGGAGAAAGACCTGAAGAAATAAGCGCTGTGAGGGCGGCATTAGCGCCTGGCAGCGGGACTACCGCTATTTTCTCAGCCAAAGCTTGCTTAACAAGCTCATAACCGGGATCAGAAATAGTCGGCATCCCAGCATCGCTTACAAGTGCGACCGTTTGTCCCGATAAAAGACGTTCAATAATCTGCCGTCCGCTTGTTTCCTTATTATGCTCATGGTAACTAACCACCGGGGTATCTATCCCAAAATGATTACAAAGCTTCCTGGTATTCCTCGTATCTTCGGCCGCTATAATATCAGCTTCCTTCAGAATTCTTGCCGCACGAAAACTCATGTCTTCCAGATTCCCTATAGGCGTCGGTACTAAATATAATATCGGTTTGTTCCCCTCATTCTCAAAACTCTTTTGCTGCCACATGTCCTGGATCCACCCCTTTTTCGATATAGTTCAGCTTTGCTTTTTTGTCCAGCTGTTTAAATCTATATTCTGCCCGCATGGCCTCGTTCTTGGTTGAAAATGTCTCATAATATACGAGTTCGACAGGGCCTCGTCCCCGCGTATACTTGGCGCCTTTCCCTTCATTATGTAAATGGATCCTTTTTTCTAGATTATTAGTATAGCCAGCATATAGACTGCCGTCCTTGCAACTCAGTACATAAAAAAAATGTTCATTCTTCCCCATATAAAATCCTTCTGATTTCAGGGTTATATTCGTGGTTATCGTTATACACGACAAGCGGTGGCAAAACTTTTAAATCAGGGTTTCCATCTTTAATGCCCTCTATAAGGATTGTATTCGCTTCCTTTCCTGATTTCGGGTAAACAAATTGAAGCCGCTTCGGTTCCAAACGGTACTCTCGCATTAAGCTCAAAATGTCCATCAACCGGCCGGGTCTATGTACGAATGCGGCTTTTCCCCCCTGCCGCAAAAGCTGGCTGCTGACGCGTATCACGTCTTCAAGTGTACACAGAATTTCATGTCTGGCAATGGCGTAATGCTCATTTCGATTCATTTCTTCTTGTGAAGGAGTTGGAAAATATGGAGGATTGCATGTAACAACATCGAACTTGCTGTAGCCAATATCCCGGGGCGCTTCCTTAATATCCCCGTGAATCATTTTAATTTGCCCGTCCAACCGATTATATTCTACACTCCGGTTAGCCATATCAAACAGCCGTTCCTGGATTTCGATTCCTGTGATCTTCCCTTTTGTCCTTGTGCTCAATAATAATGGAATCACTCCGTTTCCTGCGCACAAATCGACAATATTTCCCTTCTGGATAGGAACTTGCACAAATTTAGACAGTAAGACCGCATCTAATGAAAATGAAAAAACAGATGGACTTTGGATGATGCGCAATCGTTCTGCAAGTAAATAATCCAGTCGTTCATCCCCTTTTAAATCAACCACTCATTATCCTCCTTTTACGTAAATACAATGATGTATATGATCATAAGAAAAAAGGGGTGACTCTGGCAGTAAGGGCTGCCTGTCCCCTCTGCGGCGAGAGTGCCAGAACCCTTATGAGTCATCCCCTGGTATTATTTCTTATTTAAGAATGATAAACAGAATAGGCAATCCCCATCTTTTCTTAGACTGCCAAAATGAAGGTTGCAAATATGGAAACCTTCCTGATAAAGACGGGCAAGATTATCATAGCCTTCCCCGACATCCTGCACCTTTCCACCTTTGACATCCTGTCGGATCTTTGACTTCCTGGAAGAACTTTTTTCTGAAGAGCCTTTATTTTCTACATGGTCCAATCTGCGGCGCAAGTGCTCATTTTCAAGCTTTAACGAGTGGTTCTCTTCCAGGATTTCCGCTAAATGCTGCTTTAATTCCCCAAGCTGGGTATAAAGCTGACCGATTTGGGTTTCCATGTTAGTGACCGAATCAAATATTTCTTTCTTATCCAACGCTCTCCCACCACCTTATTAATCTGTGGCTTGAATAGAAACGGCTCCCTCTTTTAGAATTTCATCTAAAGTATACTCTAATACTCTTTCTTGTTCGATTAATTCAACCTGAAGTACGCGTTCTAGAATATTAAGCCCTACTACCTTGCCTTTTCCTCCAGGGGTATCAATTATTTCTCCCAGGTCAGGAAGCAATTCCTTTGCAGTTTCATACTCATCATTTTCGTATTTCAAACAGCACATCAAACGGCCGCATAATCCTGAAATTTTCGTTGGATTTAACGATAGATTCTGGTCTTTGGCCATTTTAATCGAGACTGGCTCAAAATCACCTAGAAAAGTTGAGCAGCAAAGCATTCTGCCACAGGGGCCAATGCCTCCCAGCATTTTCGCTTCATCACGGACACCGATCTGTCGCAATTCAATCCGGGTTCGGAAGATTGCGGCAAGATCCTTGACCAAGTCCCGAAAATCGACTCGCCCGTCAGCCGTGAAATAAAAAACGACTTTATTTCTGTCAAACGTGTATTCAACATCGACAAGCTTCATATCCAGCTGATGCTCTTCAACCTTTTGACAGCAAGTGTTATATGCTTCCTGTGCAGCAGATTTGTTTTCCTCCACTATCATCCTGTCCTTGGCATCTGCAATTCGCAGGACTTTTTTTAGCGGTAGTACAACATCCTTTTCATCCACCTGCTTCTGGGCAGTAACAACCTTGCCGAACTCCACTCCTCGGGCCGTTTCCACAATCACAAATTCATCTTTTGGAATCAAAAGCTCACCCGGATCAAAGTAGTATATTTTACCCGCTTTTTTAAAGCGGACCCCTACAACATCATACAAATGATGATCCCTCCTGCAAATTCAGCACAAGCTGTTCCATCAACAGCTGTGGATTTGTATTGGACATCAGCTTCCTCTTCGCTTCTAAAATATGGCCCATTTTGTCAGCCAGGCGCTTCTGGGAAATCTGAAGAGCATGAGATTCAAACTCTCCCAGTTTATTTTGAAAAATAACCAGATTCCGCTTGTCCAACTGAATGTATAATAAATCCCTATATATAAGAAATAATAAGTCTAGACCTCTGTCCAGCTGCTCTTTTTCCTTAAAGTGCACAAACCATTCTTCCTGAAGGTAAACAAGAGCCCTCATAGGATTTGAATGTAGCACTTCATATAATTTTAACACTATTTTTTGGGCTTGTGCAAACCATTCCTCAGTACTTATGTTCAATCCTTCTTCCAAATTATGGGTAATAAAAGAGGCAATTGAAGCAGTTTGGCTGTCTATGTCATGTTCCATTAACTTTTTTTTTACATTCTCAGGGGATAAAGGCTTTAATTTTATGGTTTGGCATCTTGATAATATCGTGGGTAGCATGCGCTGGATTTGTTCAGTAATCAGGATGGCAACCGTATCTGATGGTGGTTCTTCCAAAAACTTCAGCAAACTATTTGCAGCTTGGACCGACATTTTATCAGCAGCTACAATCATATAAATCTTGCGGCTTGCTTCCACACTTTTCTTTGTAAACTCTTCTTGAAGGTTTTTAATCTGCTCTTTTTTAATAGAGAGTCCTTCTGGCTCTACCAGATGGACATCTGGATGGTTTCCACTCGTGATCCGCCTGCAATTGCTGCATTGTTCGCACGGGAGATATCCTTCCAATGGCTGTTGACATAAAAGGCTTTTCGCAAACACAATGCCTATGGCCTTCTTGCCTGTTCCCTTTTCTCCTTCAAGCAGATACGCGTGGGCAACCCTACCTTTATTGATGCTATTTTTAAGCATCAACATCGCTTCTGGCTGTATTTCTATTATTTCCTGCCATGTATTCGACATCACGTTCAACTGCCTTACGTGTATAGATTGATTAGAAGCCCTTTTATTTCTCCGATTTTACCTAATATATCTATTGAGCTTTTCTCATTGTCCAAAATTTCTTCCGTTAGTTCTACTAGCTTTTCATCGATCGTTTCCACGATTTTTAACGGCCTGCTTTGCCCGTATGCATTCCAGCTTTGTGACTGTTTTAAATCCATTCCAAAATCAACAGCTTCCCGTACAAATCGTTTTACCAGTGTTTTATATTTGGCTAAATCCTTAAAAGTGCGAGATTTGCTGAGTCTTTCCCCTGCACCATGGATATCGCCCAATAATTTTGTTAAGGCATCAAACTGCATTTTCTGGTCTTGTTTTTGGACAAGCTTTCTGAAATTGCCGTTTTCTGACTGAACCAGCCTTGCATCTTGTTTTACTTTATCCATCTTCACATGATGGTCTTGGTGAATTTTCATTTTATAAGCACCATGCTTTCTGCTTAAAATTGGACAAAGCTTTCGATTGGCAATACAAAGACCGTAGCTCCGCCCACTTCTATTTCGACTGGGTAAGGGACATATGAATCCGCATTCCCCCCCATTGGAGAAACAGGCGCTACGAGCTGCTGGCGTGATTGGCAGCTTTCCTTGATAATCTCGAGGCATTTATCAACACGAATATCCTCAGTCCCGATCATGAAAGTTGTATTGCCTGATTTTAAGAAACCTCCGGTGGTCGCAAGCTTTGTTGCCCTGAAATTATGGTCTACTAACTGGTTAAGAAGCCGCTGGCTATCTTTATCCTGAACTACCGCTATAATCATTTTCATCTCAGGTCACCCTCCGAAAACCACTTACTTTATGAATTGTTCGTGGCGTTTTTTATATAATATACCATTATTCATACCCTTGAAAGAGCCGAAACAGGCATTGCCGGCAAATATTCTCTGACGGTGAAATAATCAGGGTCGTTAGGTTCGCAAATGTTACCTGTTTTCGTCCAATTTTTCAAGAAGCTTTGCCTTCGCATCCAAGAATACTTTTTCGACCTCCTGAGAGGCATCAATGATGTAAAATCTTTGTTTCCATTGATCTATAATTTTCAGATACCCTTCTCTTACTTTTTCATGAAACTGCAAGCCTTCTAAATCGAGTCGGTTCACTTCTCGGTTTTTCCCGGCGTTAATTCTTTTCAACCCTTCTAAAGGTTCGATATCAAAATAGAAGGTAAGGTCAGGCATTACATGATCAATGGCAAATTTGTTAATTCCATAAACCTCATCAATCCCCAAGCCCCTTGCGTATCCCTGGTAAGCTAAAGAACTGTCGATGAATCTGTCACAAAGGACAGTGATTCCTTCTTCAAGGGCGGGTATAACCTTTTCCACTAAATGCTGCCTTCTTGCAGCAGCGTATAACAAGGCTTCCGTCCTGCCATCCATTTCCGTGTTTTCTGTATTCAAAATAACTTCCCTAATTTGTTCAGAAATAGGGATCCCCCCCGGTTCCCTGGTTAACAACACTTTGTGCCCAAGTCCCTCGAGTGACTCTCCCAGCATTTTCATAATTGTCGTTTTTCCTGCCCCGTCAGGACCTTCCGTTGTAATGAATAATCCGCGACTCATGTTAAAACCTCCACGTTCTACTCTATGCGGTTTAAGTATACACCATACAAGGATATAGCAGAAGGGTTACTCAAACACGAGAACTTGTCTAGAGTTAAGATAGCTGCCCCCATGAAATCGTGATCCCTTTGCACATAACTCTTCCAGCTGCTTTACCTTGTTATCTGTAATTAGCTCCCCAGCCATTAATAACGGTACTCCAGGCGGGTATGGAGTCACCATTTCAGCGGCGATAAAACCGGAGCTCTCTTTTAGTGACACTGCTATTTTTCTTAACCCTTTCATTTCTGAATAACTTAGAGCAAGGGCTGTGAATGAGTGATTTGGCTTTAAAATGGAATTTTCTTCTTCATTCTTTGTTTCTGTTAGCCCAAGTATATCCCCTGTTGCTTTTTTTATTTTTTTTATTGTTTCAGAAAACGGGTAATCCATTCCGGCCTTTAACAACGGCATAACAAGCAATACATTCCTTGTGTCCGCAAGTTCGGTATAGATTCCTTCCTTCTCTAATAAGTGTTGTAAGTCGAAGCCGGTTACCGCATCATGTGCCCTGAATGTTACCTTTAGCGGATCCAAATGGTCTGATTGTAAGACTTTTAGGCCCGGCACACGGCTGATGTGTTGACGAAACTCTGTAATCTTTTCCATAAGTGAAACCTTATCATCATCTGAAAAGGATGCTAAATAGGACCGGGCTAGATCCAGGGATGCCATTATCGGGTAGGATGGACTGCTTGACTGAAGCATTTGTAAAAAAAAGTGAATTTTTTCAGAATCCACCAAAGCACTGTTTACGTGTAAATAGGAACCCATCGTCATAGCCGGCAGAGTCTTATGCGCCGAATGCACAACAATATCAGCACCTTGATCTAAAGAAGAAACCAAAAAAGGGCTTCCTATCGTAAAATGTGCCCCATGTGCCTCATCAACGAGCACAGGAATCCCTTTTTCATGGGCGAGGTTGATGATGGAAGATATACTGTTCCCAATTCCATAATAATTAGGATAGGTCAGGATGACTGCACGTGCTTCTGGATAAATGGATAAAGCTTCTTCAACCGTTGAACTGTCTACACCTCCTGCCACTCCCCATTCCTTCTCAAAGTTTGGAGTGAGGAATATCGGCTTAACATTCGCAAGCATTAACCCATGCAAAACCGATTTGTGGCAATTCCTCTGAACCAGAACAGTATCCCCTTCCTGACAAACCGCCAATATCATGGCAATGTTGCCGACAGTCGTTCCATTTATAAGAAAGTAGCTTTTTCGCGACTTATATAGATCTGCAAGCAACTTCTGTGCATCAAGGATAGGTCCTGCGGGTGCGTGTAGATCATCAAGGCCAGCCAGTTCTGTTACATCCAACGAAAGAAGAGGTGAAAATTCTTTTCTTCCCTGTCCGATAAAAACTCGGCCGCCTTTATGTCCTGGTACATGAAAGGATATAGGTTTATTCGCATTATATTTTAATAGAGAATCTAATATGGGAGTTTGTGATTGGTTCATTATAATCGTTCCTTTATTCTTTAGTGCTGTTATATCGTTTATAGACTTTTATTATAATTGTTGCATAAGAATTTAAAAAGGAACCATGCCTTGGTTACAGCCTTGAAGGTTGTCACCCAAGAAAGCATTGGTTCCTTTTTTATTATATTCATGAATAAATTTCAGGGTTATTCAATTTTTTTAGTTGTTTTAAATAGAACTTATATTTTGGATTGTTTGTGTCAGTATGAATGATGTCTTTCTCACAATCTTCACAAATAAATGCTGTATAAAGATGTATCCCCACGAGCTTTACCTCTTCACAGATGACACATGGTTCCCCAATGATTTTTTTGGCTGCTGTTGAATTCAAGATCTCCACCTCCATACCTCATTCTCTCCAAAAAATACCTGTTGTATACAATTTTTCGAATAGTTCCAAGAGAATGGGCTAACTGCCTATAACAATGTATGTTAATTTCTATTATTCGGTGTATGTCTGACATGAAGTTTTTAAGGCCTACAGGACAAGGAAGGCTTCGGCGCATTACATCACATAAAACAAAACGGCAGAGATGTGAAGATGTAGGTAATGCAGGCGTTGAAACAGGACACAGCGCTCTTTGCGCTCGTTCCTTCATGTCCTTCATGCTTCCCGAATTTATAAGTTTGCTTAACTAATTTATTTAATAATTTCAATTTTGTGCCGAATATGGTTAACCCAGCAATGACAATTTTACTTCATAACAAAAGAAGACCAGCCTGCACGGCTGGTC
>NZ_PGUW01000019.1 GCF_002863565.1 Bacillus sp. V5-8f | reverse complement strand
GGCTCTCCAACGTCTGTCGAAGCTGAACATTCGCCGAGGCCCACAGGATGTGGGTCATGCAGGCGTTGTCATAGGACGTGACGCCTTTAGCCTGCGAACCGAATCGTTTAACAAAACAAGGCATCCAGATTCAAAGTTACGCAATGTATCGTAAATAGAATCCACGCATGTATTTATTTTAATGCACCAACTTTTTACGTTCCCGCCACGATTTTTCTCTATCATTTTTTACAAAACTTTTTCCATTTCACCAAGTTTTCACTAAAACCTACTAAACTACGAATATCAAGAACGAAAGGAGGAGAAAAAGAGATGAAGGCTAAGGTGATAAAAACGATCTTGGGTGGTGCGATCGTCACTCCAATCGTTCTCGGAGTTTCCTCTCTGTTAGGTGGATATAACGCCTTGGCAGCCGGACATGGACACCATGGTCCAGGAGGAATGGAACCACGAGGAGGATTCGAAGGCCACGGAGGCCACATGTACGGATCTCATCATCATGGAGGAGATTTGTCCTGGTTGGGACTCCTATTATTCCTAATTATTGGAACTGCTATAGTGGCTTTCCTAGTAAAATGGCTAAGAAAGAAAGCAAAGGCATCTTCCAAGCAACAATTTATCGATACCTCTATCATTAGTTCACATAAACCGTTTAAGAGCCAAAATGAAAGAATGTTAGATGAATGGGAAAAAAATTTAGGTAATAAAAGGGAGAATGTATAAAATGGGTATTTTTAAAAGAATAAAAACAATTGCAAAAGCTGATATGAATGGATTGCTGGATAGGCTGGAAGATCCGATCGCCATGCTGAATGAATATTCAAGAGAAATGGAAAAAGAATTGGCAAGAGCGCAGAATGCTCTTTCCCGCCAGATTTATGCAGAAAATAAACAAGCGGCTATTGTTGTGGAAACAAAGAATGTAATCGAAAAAAGAACCCGTCAGGCAAAACTGGCCATTGAGCAGGGCGAGGATACGATCGCGAAATTAGCTGTACAAGAAAAGTTATCTCACGAAAAGCAGCTTGAGGTATATGAGCAGCAATTTGAAGCAATTCAGCACCAAACCCAAACCCTAAAAGAAAAAATAAGTGAATTGCAAGAAACTTATCAAGAATTACAGCATAAGAAAATTCTATTGGCATCACGCGCGAATGTAGCGCAAACCATTAAACAGGTTCAAAAGGCTACCGAAACCTTCCATACAGCTAATATTGCCAGAGGGGTTGCCCGAACAGAAGAACGCATTTTATTAATGGAAGCTGAGGTGCAAGTTGGCAGCCAATTTGCCAGTCCGCTAGCACAGCACGATGCTTCCTATCGAAACTATGTAAATGAAGAAGAGTTAAATAGAGAGATTGAAAGGCTGAAGAGTGAAAAAGAGGAGGGCTAATATAAAGCTATGGGAGAAGAAGCATCAGCATCGCGTAGATGCTTCTTTTTTTTTCCTGATAAGAAAGGAGAACAATAATGAATTATACCCTTTAGCAGGAACTTACGGTGTCCGTGGCTTTTTGAAAGACTAAAGTAAACAGGGACGGTTCGCCTTTTGCAAGTGTAAGCGAGACGAGTGGAACTCGAAAAATCAAAAACGTGTAGAATAAACACACTGATTAAAGTTTACTTGCTGAAGAAAATAACTTTAGAAGCTGGAATAAGGTTAGTAGATAAGGCGTACTAAGCTTGTTCTTTTTGAAAAAAGGAAAAAGCCTAACAATGGGCTCGTACCACACTGGGCTTGGCCAATTATTAGGCTTCTTTCTGATCACTAACTAATTAATAGAAGAACTCTGTTCCTACGATGATCACCAACAGAACGAAGATAACAAGGACAAATGCAGCTTGGCTACCGCGTCCGTACTCTTCACCCATAGCAATCACTCCCTCCATCAAAATTTATTAGATTCGGTTTATTAGTAAGTGAAACCTAAAATGATGACCAACAGAACGAAAATAACAAGAACAAATGCAGCGGTTGTGCCACGTCCATACTCTTCACCCATGAAAATCACTCCTTCCACGGAAATTTGCTAGACACGGTTTATTAGTAAGTGAAACCTAAAATGATGACCAACAGAACGAAAATAACAAGAACAAATGCAGCTTGGCTGCCACGTCCGTATTCTTCACCCATGGAAATCACTCCTTTCGTTATGGTTTACTAGTTACTTTTTAATAGAAGAACTCGCTTGCTGTTATAATGACCAAGAGAACAAAGATAACAAGAACAAATGCAGCTTGGCCGCCGCGTCCGTAATCTCCACCCATGAAAACCACTCCTTTCGTTATGGTTTACTAGTTACTTTTTAATAGAAGAACTCGCTTGCTGTTATAATGACCAAGAGAACAAAGATAACAAGAACAAATGCAGCTTGGCTGCCACGTCCGTATTCTCCACCCATGAAAACACCCCTTTTCTTTAAGGTTTATAAGTTACTATTTATTAGTAAGTGAAGCCTAAAATAATCACCAAGAGAACGAAGATAACAAGAACAAATGCAGCTTGGCTGCCACGTCCGTATTCTTCACCCATGAAAGTCACTCCTTTTCGTTATGGTTTACTAGTTACTGCTTAATAGAAAGAGAAACCTAAAATAATCACCAAGAGAACGAAAATAACTAGAACAAAGGCAGTGTCGCGTCTTCTTTCACCCATCGTCATTCCCTCCTTTATTAAAGGCTATTAAGCTCGCGCCACTTACTCTCATAAAGGTTCGGCGCTCAATTTTATAATATGTACAAGCTTAAAAAGTGACCGCCCGTTTTTAATCAGAGAAGCGATTTATAAAAAATGATGAAAAGACACGTTTAATTGTGAATCTTTATTTCAGATTTTGTTTTTACCTATTAAACGTTGGTGTTAGAAAAACTGAAAACCGCACAAACTTTCATACTTCAAAAAGGCAACACATGAGCAGCAGTCCGTATGCAGTAGACATTAAGTATCAAGCAAAACTATAGGATTGACAGCACTAGAATGATGAAGCTTTTTGGTGGGACAGATCAAATAGGATATACCATTTTCATTAAATGGTCTCTTGTGTTCCATATGGTTCAAATCTCGAAATCTCTAAACTGCGACTAAAAATAAAACTGAAAGAATTATGAAACCTATAAAAGGGTAAAACGTATTAACATACATGGGAACACTGGAGTGAAATACACCGGGGTGTTGTATAGTTTCAGGAGAAAATTTTTTCTTGTTGATAATGATTGTTATTCTACCAACAAAAGGAGTGTTTCGATTGTTTAAGAAATTTTTGGCGAAGTTAGGAAAAGGCGCTGCCTTAGTGGATTTACGGTTTGAAAACCGTCCATACAAGGCTGGTGAAACCTTAAATGGTGAATTTATGATCCAAGGGGGAGAGGTTACCCAACAAATTAATCATTTATCTGTACGATTTATGATGAGGGTTAACACACACCGTGGGGAAGCTGTTTCCCGTCAAGTGGCGACTGTACCGATTAGCGGACCTTTTAGTATAGAAGCGAAGCAGGAAAGACGTTTTCCTTTTCACTATACCATTCCAACTGACCTCCCATTATCGAGGGGTTCAATCTCTTATTACTTCGATACACATTTAGATATAGAAGGCGGGATAGACCGCTCAGATTTGGATCATGTAATACTTGCCGCCCCTGATCGAGTGCAAGCTATTTTTCATGCCGTTGAACGTTTAGGCTTTAGAGAAAAAGCGACATCAGGAAAAATCGATACATATGGGCAGGAATTTGAATTTTTCCCAACCCAATCCTTTACAGGACAGATACACGAACTGGAGCTGCGTTTTGCGAACGAGCCAGCAGGGATACGTGTATGGATGGAAGTTGATTGCCGAAATGGGTTCCAAGAAATTGAGGCAAAAACTGAATTCCTCGCAGGGAATGAATTGCTTGAGAATGAAGAAAAGCTTACTGATTTTTTCAATGAAAGAATTTCTGAGGTAATGGCGAATCCTCAATTATTCAGACAGCCTTTTTCTTATCAATCTCAATTTAGAGGCGGTAAGTCTCATGGGATCGGCGGCATGGTTGGCGGACTTGCAGCAGGGGTATTAGGCGGTATGCTGTTGAGCGAACTCATGGATGGCCTTGATGTGGATGGTATGATGGAAGGTGCTGCTGATGCATTTGGGATGGAAGAGGATATGCTTGAAGATGCGGGAGAAGACTTTGGTGATTTCTTTGATGGCGGCGAAGATTAAACCGGGATTATTCTTCAAACAAGTAATTCATAAAAGGGAGTAGGACCAAGGTGTACTTTTCCTTTTATATGGATACCTTAAGATAACCGTATGCGGCGTGAATGTGTCTGAAATCGTGTAAGCGGATTTTAGGCACATTTATTTTTTTATCACAATTAGAGAGGAAAAAATTCTTTTTCTTCGGGGATACAATGATACCCTGACACAAAGTATACTAAATTACTTATTCTTGATCGGCAACGCTCCTCTACATCATTTAAACAAAAAGACAAACTGCAGGTTCACCTACAGTTTGTCGAAAGAATTTTATTAACGGTTATAATGCACATGAACAGGTTCTGTTACAGCAGGTGTTTGGAACTGGCTTCCCAGCATTGCCCTGTAATCATACGCTCTTGCTTTTTCTTCACTTTCTCTAGCCCCATAAGCATAATAAGATCTTGCATCATGCGCATTCGCTTCTTTCATGCGTTTGTATTCCTCGCTTTGACCTAAATGATATAAGAATGCATTGTACGGATCGTGTTGTCCCATTAATTATCCCTCCAATTTTTAATTTGTGAATAAGTTCTTATGTAAGCCAAAACTTTATCCGAAATGTAGTATGTCCCCTATAAGGAAAATAAATGCATTTGTTTGTTAAAGGGTGTATAGATTTTCCGAGCAATAGGCATATTTTTTTATGCATAAACGAGAACATTTGTTCTATAATAACATTAGGAGTGATTATTATGGGACTTAAGGACAGAGGAAAAATAAAATGGCAAGGCGCTTTCTTTATGCCGGAACATCAGCAGATGCTAAACGAATTGAAAAAGGACTATTATCGACAAGCTAAACCGATACTTGATCAGTATCAACTGGAAGAGTCTGAAAACAAAATATGCTATGCAATGGAATTTACGTTTCTCGTGAAAATAACAGCATGGGAAGATGGGTTTGAATGGGACTATGAGGGATTAGTTCACAGATTAGATCCCATACATAAGATGATTTACTTAGAGCAGCAAAAAGATGATTATTACATAATAAAAATTCATTTTTCGGATATTGTGAGGGTAGAAGTTATAGAGGAAAATCCAGCATTCGAATTTTACTGGGGTTTATAATTATTCAGAATGACGGGCGGTTTTGTTTGGAAACGATACAACCTTGGGCTTATAATTACCGACATTTTCTTCAATAATATTTTCGATGGTAACTTTAACAATGGATATGTTGGTACGCATTATATTAGGATCAAACATGCTGCTATTCGTCAAGACGAGTTCTTCAAGAAAATGTATGGCATCACTTTTCGTTGTAAAATACGAAGCATTGAAAAAAGACTTGGTTAAGTGTATGGAACCTTCACATAAATAAGGTGCTCGAATATATTCATTTTTAGATTTAATTACATAAGTTGTATTTACTTTCGCCATTGACTGACAGCCATTCCTCTCTATCTCTGTACGTTTTTCAATCACTTGATATTGTGTCTTGAGTTTGATAACAATTTATTCTATTTACCACCATTTTGGATTGAATAAACATGGCGCCTAAGATATAAGTACCCCAGTTCGGTAATGCGTTAAAGCGACGGGCCAATGATACGCTCCCCAATAAGTAGACAGGGTTCTTTTAGGGTTTAGAGGAACAAAGTCTACTTAAAGGGGAGTATTCTTTATGGGAACTATTACGTGAAATATTAAGGAGTGTTTCCAACAATTTTTTCAACCGAAATACAAGATTGATGAACAGAATATAAAAGCGATGATTTTTTATCGCTTTTTTGTCTTTTTCAGATCTTAAGCAGTGGAGGAACATATGAAACCTAATGATCCATAGTGGAAAGACATTATGTGTAAAAGAAATCTAACAGTGTTAGCATGAAAGAATTTCTTCCCTGGTAGATAAGCAGGAACATTTCCAATGCCCTACTTCTACCATTAAAATAAGAATTTAAATACTTTTTTGATTATTCTATTATTTTAAGTTTCCCATTGGAAGTTTTTATGATTAAATGAGGAAAGAAAAGTGAGAGGATGGATTTAATGTCAGAATTTAGTAATGTAACAATCAGTACAAAAGCAAACATCTATTTTGATGGAAAGGTAACAAGCAGAACGATCGAATTTCCTGATGGAACCCGGAAAACTTTAGGAATAATGCTTCCAGGAGAATACGAATTTTCAACATCTCAAAAAGAAGAAATGAATATTCAAACAGGTATTCTTGACTATAAATTAAAGGGGCAAGAGTGGAAAACGATTGAAAATAATGGAGTGTTTTATGTACCTGCAGATGAAAGCTTTTTATTAAAGGTTCATTCTGTTGTAGATTATTGTTGTTCCTACCTTTCTGAGAATAACTGATTATAATATAATTGTTACAATTATTGATCATCACTTAAACACCTTAAAAAATTTTTATAATAGGAAGGCGAGGGACCTCCCTCATGCAAAACTTGGCATTCCCTGCTAAACGCATGCCCTAGGAAACTGTTATAAGGGGTATTTTTCCAGGTAAACACCAAATCGCTTATTGCTGTATTTCCTAACGGACATATTTATAGATTATAGTAAAAAACACTTTAACCTAAATAATTCAAATGGGGAATCCCAAGAAGAATCGACTTTACTGTTTTTTCTTCTTGGGGTTTTGTGTTTTTTAGGCGATCTTCATTTCCTTCATATCGTGTATCCCATATTCTAGGAGCAGGAAACACAAGCATCAAGACCAGGGCAAAAGCCTGAACAGGCAAAAAGAAGTTTAGAGGGGCATGGTACGAAACTAAACTCTCATCTAGAAACAATTCTCAAAAACCTGGGGCGCTTGGAAACAAAACTAGTTTTACGTTCTTCACAAGAACGGCTCCTTCTAACCGCCAAATGCTCCAATATGTAGGGAAATCCCTTAATGTGCTCCTGCTTAGCAATCCCTTTTTTGTAATTTTAAAAACGTCTGTTTTCTATACATGTGTCGAAAATGCGGACACTTTATGAATATGTTATGTATAATGGAGCAAAAGTTCCCCATTCGGGTGAGGAGGTTTTGCCATGGTTGATGGAAGAAAAGAATACGCTGCTGCCGATTATGAAAAAGTGAAAAATATAGAGCCAGTTCATAAATGGATGACAGCAAATCCTTTTTCCTTGCTTACCAGTCACACATTGAAGGAAGCGGTACATTTATTGGATCTACACCATATTGATGGACTTCCGGTCATTTCTTTCGAGCAGCAGGTAATTGGGCTGATTACGAAGTCACGATTGATGAAATTATTTGTGGAAGGTAAACCGCCAGAAACACGGGTGGGAGAAGTGATGAATGCTTCAGTCGTAACAATAGGGCCTGATGACACAATTGAAAAAGCCTATAAAATTCCCGTCGGACGCTTGCCCGTTGTCGATGAACAGGGACGTCTAATTGGGATGCTGACTAGGACCGATATACTGCACTCCTATTTTTACATTTCGGGCCAACTACAAGAAACGATACATACCGCGGAGACGTTAAATGTTATTTTAGAAAGCGCTTACGAAGGAATAGCAGTGATTGATAAAGATGGAATCATTCATGAATTTAATAATGCCTATTGCCGTTTTATCGGGAGAAGGCGTGAAGAAGTAATTGGGAAGCATGTTACAGAGGTCATCGACAATACAAGGCTCCATATCGTTAGTGTTACTGGGGTTGAGGAAAGAGGGTATATACAGCGGATCCAAGGACAGGATATGGTGGTTCATCGAATTCCGATCCGGAAAGAGGGCGAGGTCATCGGTGCGATTGGGATGCTAATCTTTGAAGGAGTAACCGAGCTTTATAATATTCTTGGCCGCATGCAGGAATTGTCTCGAAAAGTGACCGAAAGCACCTTGTTGACTCAGGACAATTTGAAGGATAATCGGTACTTTGAAAAAATAATCGGCAATAGCGATGCCATCCTTTCTGTTAAAAAAATGGCTGGGAAGGCCGCCAAGACACCTTCCACAGTTTTGATCACTGGTGAAAGCGGGACGGGGAAAGAACTTTTTGCGGAAGCGATCCATCATAGAAGCCCTTATGCAGAAGGCCCGTTTGTAAGTGTTAATTGCGCCGCAATACCGGAACATCTGCTAGAGGCAGAATTGTTTGGTTATGAAGAGGGCGCATTTACGGGAGCACGTAAAGGGGGGAAGCAGGGGAAATTCGAATTGGCTCATAAAGGGACATTATTCCTTGATGAAATTGGCGACATGACCTTGCCGATGCAGGCAAAAATCCTCCGGGTGCTGCAGGATCGAACAGTGGAGCGGGTCGGCGGGATAAAGAGCCAGCAAGTCGACGTGCGGATTGTCGCAGCGACCAATGTAATGCTTGAAGAAATGGTAAGGAAAGGTACATTTCGCGAGGACTTATATTATCGCCTGAATATTATCAGGCTAAATTTGCCTCCTTTACGTGAAAGAAAGGAAGATATTCCACTTCTGCTTTCCCACCACCTTCGTTTCTTTAGCGAAGATTTTAGCCTTCCGCAAAAGTTTTTATCTGTGAACGCTATGGCCGCATTGAAAGAATATAAGTGGCCAGGGAATGTCAGGGAGCTGATTAATACGGTTGAAATGCTCGTGAGTCTCGCGGAAGGGCAGGAAATTTCAGAACATGATTTGCCGGGGCATATTCTTGGGAAAAGCCACTTTTCCAGTCATAAACCCGCATTTGAGCCATTTTCTGCCCCTAAACAAAATGTGTTGGAAGAAGTAAAAGACAAGATGCTCTCCAGTGAAAAAGAGGCGATTATCCAGGCGCTTAGAGAGGTGAACGGCAATAAGGCGGCTGCAGCAAGAAAACTTGGAATTCAACGATCCACTCTCTATGAAAAACTGAAAAAACATGGACTGATAGGAAATGTGTCCGTATGATTGTACACTGTCCGGACAATTGTGTAGGATATTTTGGACACTTTTGCAAAAAAAATAGCAAGGCAAAGGGATTTAAAAGTTGGCACGCTTCTTGCATCTTTTACAGATGAAGAGAGCAAGGAGGGAAAAAATGAAAACCTTTTCAGAGTTTCGTATGCCAAAAGCCGTTTATTACGGTACAAATTCCTTAAACCAACTTGGGGAACATGCTGCAGCCCTGGGGAAGAAAGCACTGATTGTCAGTGACCGGGTTATGGAAAAAATCGGCCATGTAAAAAGCTGCCAGCAACTTTTGAATCAGAATAATATTCCATACATTGAATTTTTGGATGTGAACTCAGAACCAACAGATGTCCATGTAGCTGAAGCGCTGGAGCTTTGCCTCAGGGAACAATGTGAAGTGATTGTGGCAATAGGAGGGGGCAGCTGTATCGATGCCGCCAAAGCAGTTGCGGTGCTTGCAACAAATGGCGGATACATAGGTGATTATATGGGAGGCAAGACGCCTATTGAAAAAGATCCCCTTCCGCTTATTGCGATTCCGACCACAGCGGGAACCGGTTCAGAAGTAACCAATGTTACGGTTATAACCAACACAAAAGATGATATTAAAATGATGATCAAACATCCTGCTTTCCTGCCATGTGTGGCCATTGTGGATCCAACGCTTACGATTTCAACGCCGCCTCATGTTACCGCGGCAACTGGAGTCGATGCCCTGTGCCATGCCATTGAGGCATATATTTCTCGGAAATCACAGCCTTTGACGGATAACATGGCGCTCTCAGCGATTGAGAGTATTGTAAATTACTTGAGAAGAGCGTACGAAAACGGGGAAGATTTAGAAGCAAGGGAGAAAATGGCGATTGCCTCCATGCAGGCAGGCCTTGCCTTTTCAAATGCTTCCGTGACCCTCGTCCACGGGATGTCCCGGCCGATTGGAGCATTGTTCCACGTACCGCATGGTGTATCGAATGCCATGCTGCTGCCGGCTGTCCTTGAATTCACGAAAGAATCCGCAATTGATTCGTTAGCTGAGGTAGGCCGTATTATTTGCCCAGGTTTGGAAGCGGTAACAAATGAAGAATTAGCAGATGCTGCCATTCGGGAAATAAAGAAGCTTTGCCGTGATTTGCAAATTCCGAACATGAAAGCTTGGGGCCTGGATGAAGACAGGTTTGGCCAAGTCGTTGATAAAATGGCTGTCGATGCATTAGCGAGCGGAAGCCCGGGCAACAACCCGAGAGTTCCGACACATGAAGAAATAGTAGATCTCTATCATCGCTGTTTCAGCTATGATTTTTCAGCAGGCGCAGCTACCCTATCAATTAATAATCAATAATTTATTAGAAAAGGAGAATTATAATGTCTATCACTACAGAAACGAAAGTACTTAAAAACTTTATCGGCGGCCGTTGGGTTGAATCCGGTTCGGATAAAACAGAAGTTGTTCCAAATCCTGCAACGGGGGAAGCCCTTGCTTATGTGCCAATTTCTACACGCCAGGATCTGGATGATGCGGTCGCAGCTGCCGATGAGGCTTTTAAATCATGGAAAGCCGTCGCTGTCCCTAAGCGTGCCCGGATTTTGTTCCGCTATCAGCAGCTTCTTATTGAGCACTGGGATGAATTAGCCCAACTGATCACCCAAGAAAATGGAAAAAGCTTTGAAGAAGCCTACGGTGAAGTGCAACGAGGGATTGAATGCGTTGAATTTGCAGCTGGTGCTCCTACCTTAATGATGGGGTCGCAACTTCCGGATATTGCCACAGGAATTGAATCCGGCATGTACCGCTACCCAATCGGGGTTGTGGGCGGGATTACGCCATTCAACTTCCCGATGATGGTTCCTTGCTGGATGTTCCCGCTGGCGATTGCGTGCGGCAATTCGTTTGTACTGAAACCATCGGAGCGCACTCCGCTGCTTGCGAACCGCCTGGCTGAATTATTTAAAGAAGCCGGATTGCCGGATGGGGTGTTAAATATTGTCCATGGAGCACATGACGTAGTGAACGGAATTTTAGAACATGAAAAAGTAAAGGCCGTGTCTTTCGTTGGTTCCCAGCCTGTTGCGGAATATGTGTATAAAACGGCAGCAGCAAACGGAAAGCGTGTACAAGCTCTTGCCGGTGCGAAGAATCACTCGATCGTTTTGCCTGATGCAGATTTGGATCTTGCGGTTACAAATATTCTCGGTGCAGCTTTTGGTTCCGCGGGTGAGCGCTGCATGGCCTGTGCGGTTGTGGTAGCGGTCGGAGAAATCGGCGACCAATTGGTAGGAAAATTAGTGGATGCGGCAGAAGAAATTAAAATAGGAAACGGAATGGAAAAGGGAGTCTTTTTGGGGCCGGTAATCCGTGATTCACATAAAGCAAAGACGATCCAATATATTGAAGCTGGAGAAGCTGAAGGAGCCAAACTTATCAGGGACGGACGCAATGATCAGGCGGTCAGCGGCGAGGGCTATTTTGTTGGACCGACCATTTTTGATGAAGTGAAGCCGGGAATGAAAATCTGGAATGAAGAAATTTTCGCCCCTGTTCTGTCTGTCGTCCGCGTGGATTCATTGGAAGAAGCGATTGAGGTAACGAACAAATCGGAATTTGCAAATGGAGCTTGCCTATTTACAGATAGTGCTAAGGCAGTCCGCGAGTTCCGTGACAATATTGATGCAGGCATGCTGGGCATCAACATGGGTGTTCCTGCACCAATGGCCTTCTTCCCATTCTCCGGCTATAAGAAGTCATTTTATGGAGATCTTCATGCAAACGGCCGGGATGGCGTGGAGTTCTACACGCGCAAAAAAATGCTGACTGCCCGTTATTAATAGGTGGCAAAGGAGGACCAAGGGATGGCCAAGTTTTTAAAAACAGGAAAAAGCAAAGAAGAAATTGCGACGTTTGAATCGCAAGTATACGAAACCGTGAAGGGTGTTATCGAAGAAATTGAGAAGAATGGGGATGCGGCTGTCCGCTCCTATTCTGAGAAGTTCGATAAATGGTCACCTGATAATTTTATGCTTTCAAAGGAAAAAATTGAAAAAATCGTGGCATCGGTTCCTGAAGAAACGATTGCAGACATTAAATTTGCCCAGGAACAAATCCGAAACTTTGCAAAGGCACAAAGGGAAAGCATCCGCGACATTGAAGTTGAAACGCTTCCCGGAGTAATTTTGGGGCATAAAAGTATCCCTGTAGACAGTGTGGGCTGTTATATCCCGGGCGGAAGGTATCCAATGGTTGCTTCAGCGCATATGAGCATTTTAACGGCAAAAGTGGCGGGGGTTAAACGCGTAATCGGGTGTACGCCTCCGATCAATGGCGACATCCCTGCTGCAACGATAGCTGCCATGTCTTTAGCGGGGGCAGATGAAATTTACATTCTCGGCGGCGTTCAGGCTATGGCCGCAATGGCGATCGGGACGGAAACAATCAAGCCGGTTGATATGCTTGTTGGTCCGGGAAATGCCTATGTTGCGGAAGCAAAGCGCCAGCTCTTCGGCCGGGTTGGCATTGACCTCTTGGCAGGTCCGACTGAAATCCTTGTCATTGCGGATGAAACGGCTGATGCAGAAATGGTGGCATGTGACATTTTAGGGCAGGCTGAGCATGGCCCTACCTCGCCAGGAGCGTTGATTACAACCTCTGAAAAGCTTGCACAGGAAACGCTTAGAGAAATTGAACGGCAGTTAGAGACGCTGGAAACTGCTGAAGTGGCGAGGCTTGCCTGGGAAGAAAACGGATCCATTATATTAGTGGATGACCTGGATGAAGCTGTTGTCGAAGCAGATAAATTAGCGTACGAGCATGTGGAAGTGCTGACCAAAGAACCAAGATATTTCCTGGAAAAGATGACGAATTATGGGGCTTTATTCCTTGGTCCTGAAACGAACGTAGCGTACGGCGACAAGGTAATTGGCACAAACCACACCCTCCCTACAAAAGGAGCGGCCCGCTACACAGGCGGACTTTGGGTCGGAAAGTTCCTGAAAACTTGCACCTATCAGGAATGTACCCCGGAAGCGAGTGCCATGATTGGCGAATATGCTGAGCGCCTTTGCGACATTGAAAACTTTGCCGGCCACAGGGAGCAAGCCTTGCTTCGCGTGCGGCGCTATTCCAAAATAACAAACTAAAAAAAATCATGTCTTTGCCCGTACTGAAATGGCGGGCAAAGACCAAAGATTCGCCAGCTGCACAAATAAATTACAGAATATTATGAATTTAAAGGTGATAGAATGGATCTTATAATTATCGTTTTATCCTTAGGCCTGCTCATGTTTGTTGCCTACAAAGGGTTTTCGGTCATTTTATTTGCCCCGCTGTGTGCCTTGCTGGCTGTTGTGCTTACACAGCCAGAACATGTTTTGCCGTTTTATTCAAACATTTTTATGGTAAAGATGGTAGATTTCATTAAGAACTACTTCCCGGTATTTTTATTGGGCGCCATTTTTGGAAAACTGGTGGAGATGTCTGGTTTGGCAGGCTCCATTGCCAAGACGATCGTAAACCTGGTTGGGGCTAAGCGCGCCATTCTTGCGATTGTAGCCATGTGTGCTATTTTAACTTACAGCGGAGTAAGCTTATTTGTAGTGGCGTTTGCGGTTTATCCTTTTGCGGCAAACCTGTTCCGTGAAGCAAATATCCCTAAGCGGCTGATTCCAGGTTCAATTGCCCTTGGAGCCCTTTCTTTTACAATGGATGCGCTTCCAGGAACGCCTCAGATCCAAAATGTCATTCCAACATCCTTCTTTAACACAACGATTTATGCAGCTCCGACATTGGGTTTTATCGGCGGTACTTTTGTTGCCGTCCTCGGCTTATTGTATCTGCAATCAAGGGCAAAGAAGCTAATGGCAGCGGGTGAAGGCTATTATGGATTCGATAAGGCTGAGGGAGAAATGGCTGCTGCTGCAGAAGCTATGAAGTCCCCGCCTCCAGAAGTTCCGGAAATTAAGGAAAAGACAAGCACCTTGCGCCAGTTCCTTGCATTTGTACCTCTTATTTTAGTAGGGGTAATGAACAAGGTCTTTACCGAGCTTGTTCCAAAATGGTATCCGGATGGGTTCGATTTTGCTTCAATCGGCCTGGAGGATTTCGGCGTACTTGATGTTTCGAAAGTAACTAGCATCTGGTCTGTTGAAATGGCTCTAATTATCGGTATTATAGCAACAATGGCCTTTAATTTTAAAGGAATTGTAGGCGGATTCCAAAAAGGTATTAATGTCGCTATTGCAGGTGCCTTGCTTGCGGTCATGAACACGGCATCGGAATATGGGTTCGGCGGCGTAATCTCGTCGCTTCCGGGTTTTGGTGTTGTTAGGGACGGTATTGCGCAAACATTTACAAACCCGCTTGTAAATAGTGCCGTTACAACGAATGTGTTAGCCGGGATTACTGGTTCCGCGTCGGGCGGGATGGGGATCGCCCTGAGTGCCATGGGCGAACAATATTTAAAAGCTGCGATAGATTTCAACATCCCTCCTGAAGTAATGCACCGGGTTGTTGCGATGGCATCCGGCGGGATGGATTCCCTGCCGCATAACGGGGCGGTCATAACGATCCTTGCCGTTACAGGATTGACACATAAACAAGCGTACAGGGATATTTTTGCCGTTACAATCATTAAAACAGTAGCCGTTTTCTTTGTAATCGGTGTATATAGCCTGACAGGGCTGGTATAAACAAATAAGGGAAAACAGCTTTAGCAAGCTCTAAAAAGAATCGAACCTTTCTCTAACTGTTTTTTCACCCATTTAACTAAGATGAACCGGATAGTTTTGTAAAACAAGGCAACAATGAGAAAATAGCATGTTGTCCATAGGAGGGTGTATGGTGGATAAAGGGATTCATTTCATATTCGGGGCTTTTGCAGGGTGGCTATTAGTTCAAGTGGCGAGTACTCTGGAAGGAGCATTTGGATTTTTTACAGCCAATTCTTGGGTACCAACCATGGTAAGTGCGGCATTAACCTTTGTAGGTGTGATTATAACACTTATATTTTCTTTCCCTGTTATTAAAACCGCTTGGCGGCATCTTCGTAGTGAATAATGGAAGCTAAATTAAGCAATGTATAGAAAAAACTGGTAGATGTTGAATGTTTAAGCGAGTGTTACTGCTGGCAGTGCTTATGGTGTAAACGAAACGAAGATCGAACGGTCCAACGACCAGAATGTAAAGTAGAGATTTAATAATCTTGATAAGTTGTATATGAATTAACATTAGTCTCTTCTCATTAGAAGGGATTTTTTTATGCTTTTATCCTGTTATTTTCGCGCTTTGGCCAGTAATCCTTGATAAGAATGTTCCATTACAGAAAATTTGTGTTTGATAATCTTTTGAAACGGGTAATTAAAATACTACTTAATCTTATACCCCTCACACATTGTTTACATACACAAACTATGCTGCCTAGCTTCCCGTTAAATCCCCGGCTAGCAGATACAATGAGCCTAAAAGGCAATAGGTAAGCTCTTTACAACTTCTGCTAACACTTCAAATGGTTATATTTTCCAACAAAAGATCCAACTGTAACATCTTAAAACATACTCTATGACTACCGCCTTTACCGAAATGAAGGTAAATTTAATGAGTCATATTATGGGTGAAAAATCCATAAGTAATAGTATGGGAAAAATTCCTTCATTTAGCATGTCTTCCCCTGCCAAAGTCTTCTTAGAATTTACATATTGAAAGTTTACGTAAAAGGATGTGAGGAACAAAAGAATTTTGTAAGCGTTTACTCAAATGGTGATTCGGAGAAGGGTTGATTTTTTTCAAAAACTATTAGTAAAGGGGTGTCTCTATGAAAGCTTTAGTTTTAGAAGAGTTTAAGAAACCTTTGGTGGTTCGTGAAATGCCAGATCCAGAAGGTACAGATGATGGAGTAATCGTAAGGGTAGAAGCAAATGGGGTTTGCCGAAGCGACTGGCATGCCTGGCAGGGGGATTGGGACTGGATCGGAATCCAACTTCCGCTTCCCCATGTTTTAGGCCATGAATTTACTGGAGTCGTTGAGGAAGTCGGCAAGAACGTGAAGAATTTTAAAAAAGGAGACCGTGTTTTAGTTCCGTTTACAAGCGGTGATGGCTCCTGTCCATACTGCCAAAGCGGCCACCATAATCTCTGTGAAAATCTCCAATTGCTCGGCTTTTCAACATGGGGCGGCTATGGGCGATATGCTCACATACCGTGTGCAGATACGAATTTGGTGATATTGCCGGAGAATATTAGCTTCGTCGATGCGGCGGGCATGGGCTGCCGCTTTATGACAGCTTTTCATGGAATCACGGATCAAGCTGCAGTAAGACCGGGTGAATGGGTTGCGGTTCATGGCTGTGGCGGAGTCGGCCTATCAGCCATTCAGATTGCGACAGCCTTGGGCGCCAATGTAATCGCAGTGGATATTGGTGAAGACAAATTAGAGTTTGCCAAGAAATTGGGTGCGGTAGCAACTGTAAATGCCAAGGACAATAATGCTCCGGAAGCTATTAGGGAAATTACGAAGGGCGGGGCGCATGTTTCAGTGGATGCTTTAGGAATTAAACAAACATGCCAAGCATCAATCAGCAGCCTTCGAAAGCGGGGCAGACATCTACAAATTGGCTTAACGACAAGAGAGGAAGAAGGAATGATTCCTGTTCCAATTGATGTCATCGTTTCTGCAGAAATTCAAATTGTCGGCTCACTTGGCATGCAGCCATCCAGATATCCTTATATGCTGGATATGGTAGCCCAAGGAAAATTAAAACCAGGAGCGTTAGTAACGAATACCATTTCACTGGAAGAGGTTCCAAAGATTTTCAATGAAATGAATACGTATCAAAACTTAGGTGTGACGGTAGTAGATAAATGGGAGGCTAAGAAACCCGTCACTCATTAACAAGATAAAATGAGTAGCAGGAAAAGCTTAGGCAAGCAGATGCCTAAGCTTTTTCTTTTCATAAAACCAGTACCAAATCCAAAATATATCAGCCAAATTCCAAATGGGTTAAAAAGCCATGATGGTATTTTTCGAAGAAAATAATGGCAATAGTACAAGCATTAGCTTTTCCACCTTCATAGCATAAAGAGATTTAAAGTTTCGATGAAATGAAGGTGAAGAGTGTGTCAACAGTACGTTTAAACCCAGTTACGGTAAAACAAGTAAAAACCGAAGAATCCACAATCCCTCGAGGCGTGAGAAAGATTAAAGCACCAGCTTTATGGAAACAAGGATACAGGGGAGACCAAGTGGTCGTGGCCGTGTTGGATACCGGCTGTCAACGAGACCACCCAGATTTAAGGCAGCAAATTATCGGTGGGTATAACTTCACAAACGATTATAATGGTAATCACCTTAATTATTCAGATAATCATGGACATGGCACTCATGTGTGCGGAACGATAGCGGCAGCCGGTGAAGGCGTTACAGGTGTCGCTCCTAAAGCCAAACTGCTCGTTTTGAAGGTTGTGAATGGTACAGGGGAGGGTGAAGTCGAAGACATTGTTTCGGGAATCGACTATGCCATTGGCTGGACAGGGCCGAGAGGAGAAAAGGTTAGGATTATCTCCATGTCCCTTGGCACACCGGATGATCCTCCAAGCCTTCATAATGCAATAAAAAGGGCTGTTGCTAATAATATTATCGTTGTATGTGCTGCGGGAAACGAGGGGGACGGAAGATCCAATACACAGGAATACAATTATCCAGGAGCATATGAAGAAGTGGTAGAAGTGGGCTCCGTCAGCTACTCACAACGTCCATCATGGTTTAGTAATACCAACAGTCAACTCGATCTAGTAGCGCCAGGCGAAAAAGTATTATCAACGTATCCCGGAAGCCAGTATGCTTCACTATCAGGAACATCCATGGCAGCACCACATGTTTCAGGAGCGCTGGCACTTCTGATAGAAAAACATGAAAAAGAACGAAATCGCCGTCTAACCGAACCCGAGCTTTATGAACTCTTAATAAGAAACACAAAGTCACTAGGCTATCCACGAAGTCAGCAAGGACATGGGATGCTTCATCTTAATAGGCGCTAGTCGTTAAAATAAAAAAATATAAAATGTCGCGTTTTTTATAACAACCACACTAGATGCGTGAATGCCTCTCCATATAAATCACGTGCTTAAAGAGAATGACGACAATGGATAATGTGCGGTTTTTAACTTACTTATTAGACTGATCCATATCGGATGGGTCTTTTTTTCATTGATGAAAATGCCACATCTAATAAGGAATTGTATGACCAAAATATGAGTCCTGGTGAATTTAAGTGTTAATTTTGTTCATTTTCGATTTAACAAAAATTGGTTCATCTTTTCTTACACAATTGTTACTCAACATTTAAATTAATTTGTTGATAAATGGATTCTAAGGATAAATTTTTAACCGAGTTACGGGTGTCAGTAAAGAACATAGATCTGGTTTTAGGCAGCTTTATTAGTTTACTGCACTACTGCACTAACGGGAGGTTAATTGTAGCAAGTTAAAAATTGAGATGTTTAAAGTTATAGAGCATTTCTTACTAATCAGGATTGCTTTTTATCTTTGTCTAAAATTAAAGGGATATATATAAATCAATAAAAACATAATTATAATCAGTAATAATTTATTGTAAATCGATAAAACGCGTGTTAAAGTCAAGTGGACAATAAATAAGTGAGGTGCTTTTTATGAAACGAGAAACATTCTTTTTAAAGTTCGCTGTTGTTCTTATGGGACTTCCTGTTCTTGCTTTGTGTATATTTTTGTTGCCTGAGATAGCAGAATTTTTTGCAGAATTAAATCCAAAATTAGCTTATTTACAATATCCCTTTTTAATCGGGTTGTATGTAACTGCGGTAGTATTTTTCGTTGCATTGTACCAGACTTTAAGACTTTTAAGCTATATTGACAAGAACCAGGCGTTTTCGGAATTATCTGTAAGTGTTTTAAAGAATATCAAATACTGTGCCATTACTATCAGTGCCTTATATGTGGTATTTATGCCACTCTTATATCTCATGGCAGAGGTAGACGATGCTCCAGGAATTATATTAATCGGAATGGTAATTATTTTTGGTTGCTTTGTGGTTGCAGTTTTTGCTGCTGTACTTCAAAAACTATTAAAAAATGCCATAGATATAAAATCAGAAAATGACTTAACGGTCTGAGGTGTAAACAATGGCAATTATAATCAATATTGATGTGATGCTGGCTAAAAGGAAAATGAGCGTAACAGAACTTTCGGAGAGGGTTGGAATAACAATGGCTAACCTTTCTATATTGAAAAATGGAAAGGCAAAAGCAATTAGGCTTTCAACTTTAGAGGCAATTTGCAAAGCATTAGAATGTCAACCCGGAGATATTTTAGAATACCGAAGTAATGAAGACACCCAAAAATTAATATAGTAGAAATATTTAACATGGAAGGGAAAAGAAAGATTCCTTTTTCCGTTATGCATCAAAGGGGAGTTACTCATGAATTTAACCATTCAAGAATGGAGGCACAAATCATGAGAGCACTAAAACAACTCGTTCGTTTTGGTTGGGAGCAGGCCCTATCATGTTTGTTTCCTGTCGTTATTTTTGCCTCTTTGGCTTTTACACAATCCATGCCATTACCCTTCCTTCCTCGTTATGATTGGCTGCTCATTATCTGTCTTCTGATGCAGTGGTGTATGGTACGTTCTGGGCTTGAAACACGGGAGGAACTAAAGGTTATCACATTATTCCACCTTATTGGACTTGCTCTTGAACTTTTTAAGGTACATATGGGCTCCTGGTCTTATCCAGAGGAAGGATATTTCAAAATTTTTGGTGTCCCTTTATATAGCGGATTCATGTACGCAAGTGTAGCGAGTTATCTTTGCCAGGCGTGGAGGAGATTAAAGGTTGACCTGGTTAAGTGGCCACCGTTTTTGGTAGTTGTACCTCTTGCAGCTGCGATTTATTTGAATTTTTTCACCCATCATTATTGGATTGATGTTCGTTGGTGGTTATGTGGACTTGTAATTATCGTCTTTTGGCAATCATGGGTCACATACGAGGTTGATGGAACTTGTTACCGTATGCCACTTGCGCTTTCTTTTGTGCTCATCGGATTTTTTATATGGATAGCCGAAAATATTGCAACGTTCTTTGGAGCTTGGCAATATACAAACCAAACCGAAGCATGGAGTCTCGTTCACCTAGGAAAGGTGAGTTCATGGCTCTTATTAGTAATTGTTAGCTTTCTTATAATAGCCATTCTAAAGCAGGTTAAGGGGGGGAATTCGACTAGGATAGAGGCTAGTCAATTTTTATAACTGTAAAGAACCCTTCTTTAAAAAAGTCGTTAGCATAATTCTACTTTTTTAGGTTGAAGTTCTCCTAGCGTACAAAATTTTGAATAAGATAAATTGGAAAAAGTAACATTCGAATTGTTGCTTTTTTTTGTCGTTATAAAAAGACATTTACTAGTGTGATTCTGAGGTGGACAAATTTGAGATTAAAAAAAGTTTCCGATTTTTAGTTTTATTACTTATTATCAGCGGTGTTGTTTTCATTTGAAAACAACTCGGGGGAGAAGGGGATAAATCGACTAGGAAGAAATTTAAAAGGAAAAGAATAGGACTGTTTTATTATATGTCACCATTTAGTTAGCGTTCGCCCACACGAAAGAATGCCTGTAGGACTATAAAAATATAGAGGCTATATTCTTAGCATGATGAGGTGTGTTTTGCATGGCTGAAACTGAATGGGAATATAAAACTTTAAAGGAGTACGATCATTTTGAATTAGCATGGGTAAGAGGGGATGGTTACAACATTTATGATAAACATGATGTTTCAACTGTTTTGGCGGGATTTGGAGAAGATAAGGGAAAAGCTATAAGAGAGTTTCATAAAATAGTCTTACAGTACCTTAAAAACCAAATCTAATGGATTATTTCTGCTAATAAAAGGTTCTCCCGCATGCAGGGAAAACCTTTATTTTTTATATCCATTTTAAGCAATTCAAACTTTTCGGCATTCTTCATCTTTATGACGCAGTGCAACAATGGGATGAGAAAGTATAATGATTTTGATCCCTTCAACTGATCTGGGTGCATAACTTGTTGCAGAACGAATTTAATGACCCTTACTCCCGTTGATGGCTTTTAAGAAAGCCATGCGATCAACTCCTTTTCATTTCTATTTCACCATAATTCCCCTAACTTCTTATTGAAGTATAAATCAAAAAAATTATGTAATTTAACGTTAAAAATTGCATCCAGTTTTATTAAAGCAGCTGAAACCTATGGGATAAATGAAATATATCTCATTTCTCAGACCAGGGAGTTTTCGTCGAAGTTACTATGATAACTTTTGATAGTGATTCTGGATCTGCTATCATTCTAGTGAATCAGGAATTATTTGGTGGAGTACTGCTTTAAAGGAGAAAACTATGTAAGAAAATCTAACAAACTTATGGTTCCGTTTTCCTTTTCTTTGTAACCTTTCAATATGAAAAGTAAAGGGGACGAGGATTATGGGACAAAACAGAAAACATTCTAAGGTAAAGAAAATCGGCATACTTAGTGTCGGGGCAGCAACTGTGCTTTCCGCCACGCTTCTAATTAGTGATGTGACAAGCGGGGCGAAAAAAACAAAGGAAACCGGATTTAAGGTTCTACAAAGCACAACGGCGGAAAAAGCCGAGGGTACATACTATCTTTCTTCATCAGTAAAAAATATTCAATGGGGTTACTTGCCGAACCGAGACAGCAAACCAGTGATGAGCATTTCTTCAGGATCGACCGTTACGATTGATACGGTGTCCCATGAAGGCATACTTGAAGACCAGGGGCGGGATCCGGTTGAATTCTTTAGCAAATATGGCGTGAAAAAGGACGAGGTGTTACAGGACGCCATAGATATTGCGGGTTCAGAATTAAAGCATGACTTTGCAGGTGACGGCCCACATATCGTTACGGGCCCGCTTGCGGTTGAAGGAGCTGAACCTGGAGATGTGCTAAAGGTGGAGGTGTTGTCATTGGCTCCCCGTGTGCCTTACGGGGTGATTTCCAACCGCCATTATAAAGGAGCCCTTCCAGGTGAATTTCCTGAGAATGACGGCCCGAAGCCGGGTGCTAGTTCGGATCACCCAGAGCTTTACGGCAATGTTTCAACCTTCACTCCATTGGAAAAAGTGAATGGCAAGTACTACGGAGTATTGCCAATTAAAAGCGGTGGACAGGTACGCTTTCCTATGAAGCCATTTATGGGAATGATGGGTGTTGCTCCCAATACAAGCGAAAAGGTTAGTTCCATTCCGCCAATCGAAACCGGAGGCAACATGGATATCAATGAGCTGGGTGTTGGCTCAACGCTTTACCTTCCAGTTCAGGTAAAAGATGCTATGTTCTTCACTGGCGACCCTCACTTTGCCCAAGGTGACGGAGAAGTGGCCTTGACCGCTTGGGAGGCATCGCTGCAAGGGACTTTCCGTTTAACTGTTCTCAAGGCAGGCGATCAGTCCATCCCTCGTAAGGGCGAGCTAAAGCAGCCATTTGCAGAAACGGAAGATTACTGGATTCCAGTTGGTCTGGATGAGGATTTGGATGAGGCTATGAAAGAAACCGTACGCGAAGCCATTGGTTTCTTGGAGGAGAAGCTTGGGATGGACAGGGCAACAGCGTTTGCCTATATGAGCGCTGCCACGGATTATGAGGTTTCACAAGTGGTCGATAGAACAAAAGGAATCCACGCCTTAATCGACAAAAGACATTTTATCAACAACCTAAAGCTGCAAGTCTTGGCGGACAAAAAGAAGGTCAAATCTGAAATCGAGAATAATGAATTTTATGTCTCTGTAGCCTCTCTGACAGATACATTAGGAGGAAAAACCAAGGCCAGCAAAAAGAACGGAGTATACAAAGCAACGGTAACTTTAAAAGGTCAGCAAGTAACGATCCAGGAGAACTCCAATATCTATAACATGAACGGCAAGGACATCTACCATGAAGGAATGCCGATATCCATAGATGGGGAGTTATTTATTCCGGTCAAAGCCATCGGTGAAATAATGGGGGCAAGCGTCAACTGGGCCACTTCTGGTGACACTCTGACCGCAAATGTGACTTTTGATAAAAAGAAATAAGAACGATTGAAAAAGTTCCAGTTCCGGAAGCTGCACTCTCGGAACTGGAACTTTTTCGTTAATTCTACACGTTTAGTTATTTTATTGAAGGAAGTAGGTCACATTGAAGCAAATTATTAAAAAAACAAACTGCAGTCAAAAACAAAAAGGGTAGAAATTTTTTATTATAACTTCTTCTTAGGGATGTAATAGTTGATCGTCTTCTTTCAACCCCGGCAACAAGGAGGAAAAAGGAGCAGTTTTACCAAAAGAAAAAAGCCTTAAAAAAGGCTTTTTCTTAGCAATAGGCTCCATAGCCGTACACTGGAGCAACTGGAGCACAACCTCGACGGAAACATGCACAACCAATTATCACCAATAGAATGAACAGTACGAGGATTAATGCAAAACCATTGCCATATCCTGCAACAGGCGCTACACCACCAGACATAATGTCACCTCTCCTTTTCAACGATGTATTTCGTGGGTCAATGCATATTATGTTGGATCCTACCCAAAGGTAACAGTATTTTACTAATCTTTGAATAATGGGCTAAGTCTGATTTCTCCTATTTTGTGAACACAAACAATGTATTTATAAACACTAAGATTAGCTTTTAAACTAACTCCCAGGGAGCAGTTTTAAAAAAAAATGATGAAAACACCCAAATTTTCATAGGACAAACTTTCCGCCCAATCGAATCTGCTCCTCGTACATACTATGTAGCGTAAACAACTTTTCAAACCTTAAAGGAGGCTATAATATGGGAGATGGATACGTTGGCGGCGGCTACGGCGGAGGCTTTGCCTTTATTGTTGTAATTTTTGTGTTATTGGTGATCATTGGTTGTGCTTGCTTCGGCGGTTATTAATCAATAAAACCCTGATAGGGAATGGGAAGCCTATTCGTAGGCTTCCTTTATTTTAGTTAGGGCTTAAAAAATGCTGGTAAATGCGAGTAAATACATTGGAAATTATCGATAGCCTGCTTATTTTGAATTATTCAGGTCCCTATTTTACTTTCAATAGATACAGATGGTTCTAGTTCGGCTGCTTTTGGTGAAACCTTCGTAATTAAATAAAGAGCGGCGGCCATCCATACAGCTGAAAGAGTAAAAATGCTTTTAAATCCGACATAATCAATAGCCAAGCCTGCTAAAGTAGGACCGATGAATTGCCCTACCGCAAAGTAAAACGTGGCATAGCTAAAGGACAGGGTCGCATATCGTGGATGGACCTGTTCTGTGCTCAAAGTCTGAACCATGGTAAATACGCCTGTGCTAACAATTCCCTGGACAATGAGGTTTATGGTAAATCCAAAGGAATTCGGCATAAAAATGGGAGCAACAGTAGATAAAAGATTAAATGCCATGGCTAAAAGCAAGGCCTTTTTCCTGCCAAGGTGATCTGAGATACCTCCCCAAATAGGTGAGCTTAATATGGAGAGTATGCCGCCAATTGCGATCAAATGTCCTGCATGCTGCGCTCTCAGCCCCTCATCCAGCATGAAACTCATAATGAAAATAGACTGTGTGATATAGGTTAGTCCTACAACTCCGTAAATCAATGCAACCTTAATAACATTCCAGTTCGTATAGATCTGTCTTGGAGATATGGCTAGCTCCTTCGTTATAGCTTTCTTCATTGGAGGGTTCTTAATTATGAAAAACACCATCAGACAAATCAGGATGCTCACGAAAAAATAAATTCTCCAGGCGATCCTCCACTCCATTTCAGGATAAAGCTGATGAAGGAACGGTACGAGTGCACCTGTAATAAATACCCCGATGCCCGCCCCGCTATTTACAAAACCAATGACAAGCCCTCGTTTAGCAGGAAACCATTGAATCAAAACAGAAATGAGAGGTGTAAACGTAAACGCCGTTCCAACTCCTAAAAGGAACATAAATATGCAGCTGTATAAGTAGGAAGTGGAAAAGGATAAGTTTAGAAAGCCAATCGTAATAAAAGATAAACCACAAAGTATCGTCTTCTTCTCTCCCCATTTGGTGGAGACAACGCCGGCAAACATCACGGTGACCAGATATCCCAAAGAAGTAATCGTACCAAGCAAACCGGCCATTTTATAGGAGATGGAAAGTCCCTCTTTCATAAAAGGGAGGACAACCCCGTAAGCGAGCCTTGCAAGTGAAACTGCAACAAGTGAAACAAGCATACCTGTCACAATATAGAGATAACTGGCCTTTTGTTCCGGTACCATTATTAAATCCTCCTATGTAGTCTTCCTTACATATTATAACCAAATTTTCCTTTAATTTCTAGAATATTCAAAATATATTGATTTTAGAAGGGGGAACTAACTCAACCTAGCATTTTGTATAAACGAAAAATGCTTATTTGAGGATAAGCTGACGCCGGGTTGTTTCACTATTTTTAACGTGCAAATCCATGGCTCTATTCCCACTAGTAATAAATTTGTCCTGATTTCAAGCTTCCCCGTTGATAGATGAGCCATTTGGAGCTTTGGATGCACTTACAAGGGAAAGAACGGGTTCCGATATCGAGCATCTTTGGATGAAGCATAAAAAACCTGCTTCTTGATCACCCACGATATAGAAGAAGCCGTCATGTTATCCGAGCGGGTATTAATTCTCTCGAATCGTCCATGTGAAGTGAAAAAAGAAATTAAGATTGACTTTCCTCGACCAAGGCATTGGAGTTTAAGAGAAACACAAAAGTTTGGGGAATACACTCATCAAATTCGGGATGTTTTTACAGAGATGGGGGTTTTGGCGAGGAATTGAGGATTATTTTCACTTTGAAAAGTTATTTCATCATCGTTGAAAATGTAGTAATGATTTTAGTATAATCATAAATTATTTCCTTAGCATTTGGCATAGTAAGAATTAAAAAGGATGAGACTATGCCAAACTTTAATGTAGATATAAAATTTGTAAATCAGCAGCGGAAGACATTTCAAGTTGATTCTGCCACTGAAGAAAAAGTGAGAGATCAATTACTTAGGTAAGGAAGCTGGGTTGATTTTAAGGGAATATTGATTGACCTGGAGAATGTGATCTGGATGGAAATTAAGGAACAGGCTCAGACATCCTAAATAGGGTGTCTTTTTATTGCCTGGGTAATTCTGGGGATTGTATACTAAGCGCAGATTACACCTTTATTAAGTTAGACAGAAAGAAGGGACAGAAATATTTGCCCTCCAAATACGGTTTTAATTTCCAGGTAACACATTTTTCTACCGTTGTAAGTCTTGCTGTTTGTGTTGTCTTAATTGTCAAACCTCAAAATGGTTTCAGAATTTTCACTTACCCAAAGGGCTACCGGTTTACCGTGGTATTGCAATGCCAATCAAATGGTTTTCCCATGTACATTCATCTAATAAAAAAGGCCAGCCCTGTGAAGGACCGCCCAATTTTATCTACTATTGTTCAATTTTTTCAATAGATACGCCAGGAATGGATATTTGACCACCCATAGTAGAATCATAGCTGATTAATCCAGCGGATATTCCCATAATCGTAATCGTATCATCTTCTAATACTCTTAATCCAACGATGGAAGCATCAAATGAAGCGAATAGGATCTTGTCGTAATTATCATTAACAGCTAATCGAATTTGAGTTTCACCATCGCCTTCTAATACCTGAACAACTTTTCCACGGAATTTCACCTTTTCACCGATATAGTTATCAGGAGTTCTTGCTAACTGGTCATATGTAATGCCTGTATTGTAACCTTGCTTTTCTTTCTCTTCTTGTTTACGTTGTTCTTCAGCAGCTATTCTTTCAGCTTCTTTAGCAGCAGCTTCTTCCTTCGCCTTTTGTGCAGCTAGACGCTTTTCTTCAGCGGCTTTCGCTTCAGCTTCTTTCTTTTTACGCTCTTCTTCTTTTAATTTGAAGAACGGTTGAGCTTCCTTCACTTTAGCGGAAAGCTCCTTATTGTCATCTGTTAAACTGGCTATTTTATCATCTTTTTCGTCAATTTTAGTGTTCAAATCGTTATTCTTTTTAATAGCCGCATCCACTTCTTCCTGGGATGGGCCCATATTTGCTCCAATAACTAGAGCGATAAGTGCTGTAAGTATGTATTTCCATCTTCTTTTGGCAAAGCCTAAAACTTTCTTCATGTGAATCATCCTTTTCTTGATGTTTTTATAAATAAAAAGTACCAAGGATAAAATCCCCGGTTCACATTATAACAATCCTTTCGAAATGTTTGATAGGGCAGATAGTCCCGTTAGATTGGAAGTTTGTTATTCTGTTCATGATTTAGTGATTCTGTAAAGGTCGTTTCTAGATCCGTTCTCAAATATATGTTTAGATGTTGGGGTAATATTTTATTTTATTATGAATACGTATAAATGGAACACGAGGAAATTAAAGACATTCTGGAGAAATAATACTCGCTGGAAAACACATTGTATAAATTGTTCATTCTTAAAAAATCATGTTAGTAAATCTAACATGTTTATTGAAGGGACCTATTTTAAGCTTTATATTAATCTGTAAATATTAAAACCTTTTCTAGGGTTCCGTTTTTCGTTTCTATGAAAAAGCCTGGTCCGAGAAAAGTGGCATGAATAATGCCCCACTTGGAAGGAAAAGTCCGGTGAAGAATGTAAAAATTCTTCCCGGGCTTTTTTTAGGAGGTGAAATATTCTTAAGAGGAAGCGAACTTAATTAAAAATCAGAATATTCAAAAAAGGGGGGATTTTTATGTCAAAAGGAAACAATGATAAGGAATTTTCCTTGCAGGCGGTGCCTAAAAATCACCGTATTGGTTTCTGGAACATGATGGTCGTTATGCTGGGCTTCACTTTCTTTTCAGCAAGTATGATGGGTGGAGGCACGATTGGCAACGGACTGGACTTTACCCAATTTTTATTGGTTGTGATGGCCGGAAATCTACTCCTCGGACTTTATACAGGTGCTCTGGCGTACGCAGCGTCCAAAACGGGATTATCTACACATTTATTAACGAAATATGCTTTTGGTGAAAAAGGCTCTTATTTAGCCTCATTCCTGCTAAGTATTACGCAAATCGGGTGGTTCGGAGTAGGGGTGGCCATGTTCGCATTACCCGTGCAGAAGGTGACTGGAATCGATACTTATATATTGATCATTTTAGCAGGGATACTAATGTCGTCCTCAGCCTATTTTGGAATGAAGTCACTGGCTGTCATCAGTTTTATTTCGGTTCCGCTCATCGTCATTTTAGGAAGTTTTTCTGTTTTTAAAGCTACACAGACAGTTGGAGGCGTAGACGGGATTCTGTCATATTCGCCAACTGAATCAATTGGATTGGCAGCAGCCTTATCTATATGCATAGGCTCATTTATCAGTGGAGGGACGCTGACTGCTGACTTTACGAGATTTGCAAGAACAAAACGAAGTGCAGTTATCTCCACTGTCATCGCATTCTTTCTTGGCAATTCTTTGATGTTTCTTTTCGGGGCGGTTGGAGCGATTTCTACGGGCGTAGCTGATGTATCCGAAGTCATGTTTTTACAAGGCTTGATATTGCCGGCGATCATTGTTTTGGGACTGAACATTTGGACTACTAACGATAATGCCTTATATGCCTCAGGACTTGGCATTTCCAATATTACAAAAATAAAGAAAAGCAAAGTTGTCATATTTAACGGTATTTTGGGTACTGTCATGGCGCTTTGGCTTTATAACAATTTCGTTGGATTTCTAAGTTTTCTTAACCTGACACTCCCGCCGATCGGTGCCATATTGTTGGCAGATTTCTTCCTTCTAAACCGAGGAAAATATAAGGAATTCGAGAAGATGACATTTAAGTCAGTGAATTGGCTCGCCATTATTGCATGGGTCATCGGGGTGATTGGAGCAAAATTTATACCAGGTGTTCCTTCTATTAATGCCGTTATTGGATCAGCAGGATTTTATCTGATTGCTTCAGTTATCCAGAGGAAACTTGCTTCCACAATGGAGACAGAAACAGAGGAGGCTGTATGAGTTTGCTTATTAAAAATGCCACCCTCAGACATAAGAAAGGAACCTGGGACCTTGCGATTGTTGATGGGAAAATTGATCGTATTGGCAAAAATCTGGAGAGCGAAGCGAAAGAAGTTTTAGATATCGAGGGTTCATTGGTCCTCCCCCCATTCATCGAACCGCATATTCATCTGGACAGTGCCTTAACAGCAGGAGAACCAGAATGGAACAATAGCGGTACTTTATTGGAAGGCATCCAAAGATGGTCGCAGCGTAAACGATCACTTTCTGCAGAAGATGTAAAATCCCGGGCAAAAAAGGCTCTTCAGTGGCAGCTTGCACAAGGTATACAATATATTCGGACACACATAGACGTAACCGACCCAAAGCTTACTGCATTGAAGGCTATGCTTGAAGTGAAGGAAGAAATGGCACCTTATATTGATTTGCAAATCGTCGCGTTTCCCCAGGAAGGCATACTATCCTTTTCAGGCGGCCTGGAGTTGCTCGAGGAGTCGCTCCAGCTGGGAGCCGATGTTGTCGGCGGCATTCCTCATTATGAATTAACTAGAGAAGATGGAGTAGAGTCGGTAAAGATTGTTTTTGAACTGGCACAAAAATATGACCGGCTAGTGGATATACACTGCGATGAAACAGATGATGGCCATTCACGTTTCATTGAAACAGTTGCTGCACAAGCCTATCGAACGGGCATGGGGAGCCGGGTCACAGCCAGCCATACGACTGCGATGCATTCTTATAACGATGCATATACCAACAAGCTATTCAGGCTTTTAAAGCTGGCTGATATTAATTTTATTGCTAATCCATTAGTGAATATACATCTACAGGGACGATTCGATTCCTTTCCTAAACGCAGGGGGATTACACGTGTAAAGCAACTTCTCGAATCAAATCTGAATGTATGCTTTGGACATGATGATATTATTGACCCATGGTATCCGTTGGGAACGGGAAATATGCTGCAGGTGCTTCATATGGGTATCCATATATGTCAGCTCCTGGGCTATGAAGAAATTGTTGATTCCATCGACCTTATAACTTCCAATAGTGCAAGGACTTTGAACGTACAAACAGAGTATGGAATAGAGGAAGGTAAACCTGCGCACTTTATTGTAATTGACGCAATTGATGAATATGATATGATCCGCAGGCAGCCAGCCATTCTTTATTCTGTTCGAAACGGGAAAATTATTTCAAAAACCAGGCCAAGTGAAACGTATATTAATGCAGGCACTGGATTTAAACAAGTTGAACTTAAAAAGTAGGAATAGATAGGATCAAGAGCGATTATCTTCCCGGATAATCGCATTTTATTGTAAACAACATGCTCTTTTAAGATAGGTTCATGACCAAGCCTCATTTTGTAAAGCACAATGGACAAGGAATGAAGAGGTGCAGAAGGTGAACAAAGATCATATATTTCCTATAAATTCTACAACAAAAAAGGCTCCAATGTAGAAGCCCTGGAAATGATTAGATATTAAGTTATTGCCCGTGAATGGGGTGAAGATAGATGGCATCCCTCCTGATAACAAAAGGTTTCATTGAGGATTAGCAGTGGTCGGCTTTATACGATGGGTTAGGTAGGTTGTTCGTGGACTGCTATGCCTGACAGCATTTTTGATTATGTCGCCTATAATCCATACATGTATGGCCTGGCATGTAATGGAACTCCTGGCCATGCAGGCAAAAACTCGGCTGAATTATAAAGAGCGGTAAAACCTTGTATGCAAAACAGATTCTTCCAAGCTAAAGTTCCGTGTACTTGTATGCACTGGCGTTCGTGCGATACACAGGTGGAAGGTCTGGATATTCGGTTTTTGTTGTGCCTTTGTTAATCCCCCCTTTCTATTGTTGGAATGTACAATCAATCACCCGGACCAATAAACTCTAAGCTAGACGGAGAATAAACCTCACATGTTCCTTTCTTGTCCTCTACACTGATTCGGATTGGACTACCCTCAACCTTTGCATTCACGGTTTGACTCATCATGTCACGCATTTTCTGATCCCGAGCCATTCGTAACTGTGGTTCTTCAGTTTGCTCCTGGATTCTTTGCAGCTCCGGTACCCTCGCTTTTCGCATCTGGCTAACAACGGTGAACAGCTGTGTCCTGTTCTCTAGACGGATGTTTGAAACAAACATAACTTGTCACTACCTTTCCGGAAAGTTAGTAGCTCCTATGACATTGTTTTTCTACACTGTACTAGCGTAACCCTTTCCTTTAGACCGACCATTTACCGTCAGGTTTTTTACTAATATGAGGGATTTTTGTTTCTTTTGAGGGTTTACGAGTTTTTTCAGCATCACAATAGCTGGATTGCCGATGTATAATGCGAAAAATAATCAGAATTTTTTGTTTGATATATTAAATGCAAACTTTTTGATATAGGCACTGTAGGCAACCACGAATTCGATGAATGTGTAATTGAGTTACAGCGGCTAGTCAATGGCGGGGTACATGAGAAAACAGGTGATTTTGCAGGGGCAAATTTCCCATGGGCTGTTGCTAATGTCATTAATGGGCAAACTGGCAAGCCCATCCTGGCGCCTTAAAAGGTGGTGAAGGTGAATGGCATGAGCATAGGATTTATTGGAGTTGTTACCACAAAACCCCCAGTATCGTCCTACCGAGTGGAGTGAAGGGGCTTAAGTGTACGGATGAAGCGACAGCCGTTAATGGGGCAGTGGCCGAATTGAAAAAAAACGGGGTCCTCCGGCATTTTTAGAATATAACCTTTGCAAAACTTTACTCCAAAGAATAATAAACTAGTGAAAATTTGTAGGATACATAATACAAGAAAAACCTGTAAATTTACAAATGTGAAGGAAGTGCTTTACGATAACGGGCTTTTTAGTAAAAGAATACTCGAATCAATACCAATCCGAAGTAGGGGATTTAATTCTCGAGATCCAGCAAAAAGAATACAATGTCCCGATAACACTGCGCATAGGTTTAATAAAAAGAATGGATTGAAAGCATTCATGTCGAGGAGCTGCTGGACAGTTTTCCAATACTCAAAGTTGATAAAAAGTTTTATAAATATGTTGTTCGATAATAGGAAAAGCCGCCTGATTGCATAAATATTCTCAGCATCTGGCATAGTAAGAATTAAAAGGATGAGATCATGCCAAACTTCACTGTGAATATTGAGTTTGTAAGTCAAAAAAGTAAGACATTTCAAGTAGAGTCTGTCTCCGAGGAGAAAGTCAGAGATCAACTACTAAGTCAAGGAAGCTGGGTTGATTTTAAGGGAGTGCTGATTAACCTGGAGAATGTAATCTGGATGGAAATCAAGGAAGAGACTCAGACATCCTGAACTGTACCCCGAATAATGGACACTGTAAAAAAGTCCTTTATTCGGGGTTTTCTATTGAGGGACAGGTACTGTCCCTCTGTCCCGTTTGAAAAAGAAATTTCTGCGTCTTTGCAAACCTTTTCATCATAAAAAATGAACTACCCAAATAATGATAAAATGAAGGATATTTCTTATGCTACGTTCAAAACGATTTGAGATTTTAGAAGAAAGCCCCCTTAATAAAGATAGATTTGCCATAGAGTGGCCTGAAATGGGGTGTAGCTGTCAAAAGGACTCACGCCTGCAAAAGTGTTGGAAGTCCTTAATCAAATGAATGTAGTGGAAATGATAAATGGCAAGAAAAACACCGTCTAACCAATACCATGTCACAAACGTTCGCGATCATCCTATCCTCATGGCAGCGGATGCTGCAAAAGCGGTAGTGTACGGATTTGATGAACAGGAAACAACCGTTTGGGTGGTTCGTTATGCCTTCAAAACGGGCGCAGAATTGGAAAGAACGCGGCCAGTATAGTTTAAGGCTTACCATTATCTTTTTAATTAGGAGAGGATGGAGAATATGGCTCATATTCATTTAGAATTAGCAAAAAAGTTAATTGAGGGTGCTGAAAAGGTAGCTAAGGAAATGGGTGTCCCTATGGTCATTAGCATAGTAGATGAAGGTGGGAATTTAGTAGCCTGTCACCGTATGGATGATGCATTATTAGTCAGTGTGGAAATTGCCCAAAACAAAGCTTGGACTTCAGTAGCGATGAAAATGCCTACTGCAGACATAGCTCAGGCAGCCGGAATGGGAAAAGAATTTTACGGTATTAATACAACCCATAATGGTCGGGTTGTCGTGTTAGGCGGGGGGATACCTTTACGTAAAAACGGCAAAATCATTGGGGCAATCGGCGTAAGCGGCGGTTCGGCTGAGGAGGATATACGAGTAGCTCAAGCGGCAGTTAATGCGCTGAATTAGTTTTGGGTGCCAGTCACCACCCGAAATATGGCGAAAGATTTATATAATAAAAGAAAAGGAGAGCCGGTCATGGAAAGAAAATGACTGGCTCTTTATCTCTGCAGGGCTTTCCTTTTTGATAAGGAAAACCGAATCAAGTAGAAAAATAAGATTATATTATATAGATGGTTGGTGCCTGTCACCACCCGAAGATTGTCGAAAGATTGCAAGGAAGGCTCTGTGGAGAGATGAACTATAACCCGAATAATGGACACTTTAAAAAAAGTCCCTTATTCGGGTTTTTTAGTGTCCTCACAGACAAGACACGTATATAATCAACTTATTGAAACAGCACGGGGGATCCTCCTGCACAGCGACCAGGGTTACCAATATACATCCCGCCAATATAACAACCTTCTACAAAAATATAAGATGAAAGCCAGTATGTCAAGGAAGGGAAACTGTTGGGATAACGCCTGTATGGAGAACTTCTTCAGCCATTTTAAATCGGAGTGTTTCCATCTTTATTCTTTCCAAACAGCCGAAGAAGTTAAGGATGCCGTACGTAGATATATACGTTTCTATAACCATCAGCGTTTCCAGGAAAAATTAAACAACCTGAGTCCATATGAATACAGAACTCAGGCTTCTTAAATATGTTGTTTTATTACTGTCTACTTGACAGGGGTCACTTCACAATACTGGAGTCATTTACTAGCAGCATAATCGAAAGGCCTTTTTTATTCGGTGTCTAAAAACCGGGTTACAGTTCATCCTAAGTAACGGGTGTCTTTTTATTTTGTGGAATACTTGTGGATATGTCGCTCATAAACAGTTCTCTCTTTAGACCAAGTAGAAGGGGGGCATAAATGACACCCCCCAAATACGTGTTTTTCGAAATCAGGCACCAATATGCTAGCAACCACAAAATAATTCTGACTAGTCAAACGGTACTTTTTTGCATTTTTCGTATTCCAACATTCTTCTACTACGATTTTTAATTACTAAATAAATCCACGTGGTGTTAATACACATAATTGAACTTTTATTAAGGTGTTGTAGACGGTGGTTTACGATGTTTCGTTCCTTGTTCATAAGCATAGGCTAGTTTGATTAATGTTGGTTCGCTAAATGCTCTTCCAAGGAACTCTACCCCGACCGGCAAATTATCGGATGTAAAGCCCGCCGGCACTGTGATGGCAGGGAATTCAGAAAAGGCACTAAGCCGATTTGCGCTTCCGGCATTTTGGCCCTTGCCGATGAGTTCGGCCGGCTGGGAAGTGGACGGATAAACGAACGCATCCAAATCTTGGTCAGCCATCACTTTTAATAAGGATTGTTGTGTGAGCTTTGTCCGGAACAATAAAATATCTTTATATTCTTCTTCCTCCAATGATTTGATTTGATCCCTTGCTACTAACGAGTTTTTTGAAGAAGGGTGAAATTGTCCTGATTCAATGATCTCGGTTAGGGAGTCAAATGGCGCATCCGATCCGAGCGATTTCAAATAATCATTGAATTGGAACTTGAATTCCCAGCTGCTCAAGCTTGGGTAGGCTAAAATTTTATCAAGCTCAGGGATTTTAACGTCAACCACTTCCGCCCCTAATTCCTTCATGTCTTCGATGGCTTCATTTGTGACTCGGTTTACCTCAGCACTTTCGGCCTGCTTGCCGAATAAGTCCCTGATCACCCCGATTTTTGCACCTTGCAGGCCTTTTCGATCTAATGATTTAACATAATCCCCTTCCGTTTCCCCAACACTCCAGGCAGTCTTTGTATCATTTGGGTCATACCCAGCAGTTGCCTCCAACAAGATTGCTGCATCAGTAACGGTTCTAGCCATCGGTCCACCGACATCCTGAGTTAGTGCAAGCGGCACAATGCCGTCACGGCTGGAAAGGCCAATGGTCGGGCGGATGCCTACAAGGCTATTAAAGGCGGATGGAATACGAATGGAACCACCAGTATCAGTTCCGAGGCCAGCTGCTGCAAAATTAGCGGCAATTGCTGCCCCTGTACCACCGCTCGATCCTCCTGGATTTCTTTCCAGATCATAAGGATTTAACGTTTGCCCTCCTATGGAACTTACAGTTGTGATGCCAAAGGCAAACTCATGAAGGTTCGATTTTGCTAAAATAATCGCTCCTGCTTCCTTTAATTTTTGAATTTGATAAGAATCATCGTCAGGAATGGAGTCTTTTAAGCAAATACATCCTGCAGTTGTTGGCATATCAGCGGTATCATAATTATCTTTTACAATAATCGGGATACCGTGCAATGGTCCCCTTTGTCGTTTTTGTTTTCGTTCTTTATCTAATTCTTCAGCTATTTGTAATGCCTGTGAATTCACCGTGATAATAGAATTAATTTTCGGACCTTGGTCGTCATACATTTCAATACGGTCCAAATACATTTGTACAAGTTCCTTGGACGTGATTTTATTGGTTTTCAAGGCCGATTGAATGTCTGAAATGGTAGCTTCCTGGATGTTAAATTTGTTTTGTGAGGTCTTGGAGTGGGGTGGAGCTTTTAAAGTAGAAATCTGTGAAGGCTTTGTACGTTCCGAAATGACTTTATTTGACTCATTCTTCAGCTGTGCTAGTTGTGATAGGGTTTTCGTTTCATCGATGGTAGTGACAGAAGAGGCTGCCGTTGTAAAACTTAAACAGGCTGTTAAAAGTAGTGAAAGTCCGAAAAAAGATTTTTTCAAATGAAGTCCTCCCTTACATTTTTACATAGAATAATAGTTATACTAAATCGAGAACTTTTCTACGAATGTGTAAGAAAATCTAACATTGTTTTAGCGAGGATTGATATTCATGAAGAAGCCTAATAAGTATGCTGGTGCAATCAGGGGCTATAATTTGGGCATCTAATTCCTCCTTTTCAAATTGTCTTCTTTTAACATAAGAGAAGGAAGGAGATAATTCTATCTTTTCATTTGAATTTTCAGAAAATAAATCAAATGAACCAGTACAGATCTGGATGGAAGGTACTAGAAAGGGTAGCCGCATAGTGTATCGTACCTGCCTCGGTTCGCTGGACGATACAACAGGAAAATTTAGAGGGAAAGTGGATGAAAATCCACAGATGGAGTACAAAGTCATCCATCTGTCAGTTTAATTTTTTCTATATGAATAAATCAATAAGCATAAGAATGCATAAACTGCATCCAGGAAGGACTGTTAGAATAGAACGGAAATCTGGGTACAATGGATTGTTTCGAAAAAAAAACAGGGGTTTTTATAGGAGAGGATTCCTGTTTTTCATCGAAAAGCCGCTGAGGGCATTTCATTTTTCTCTTTATTGTGATAATTTTTAGAATAATCTTACATTTAGAAATAAGGAGGAAAGATTTATGAAAAGAAAATTGTGTGTTACTTCGCTTGCAGCCGCTCTTGCCTTAACTGCAGGTCTCCCTTTTTCAGGAACTACTTTTCAGGACAAAGCTTTAGCCGCCCAGGAGCAAACCGAATTTATTCCATACTATGGAACAGGTCCAAGCTATGTTCAGCCGAATAACATCGCCCATCTCTTTCCTAAGCCGAACATGCAGTTTAACACACCTGGATTTGCCAAAGGAAAAGTCGCCTTTACCAGCCAGGAAGAAATGCTTTCCTTTTTGAAGAAACTTGCCAGCAAAAATAAGAATGTCCATCTAATGAACATTGGTGAGTCTTTAGAGGGCCGTACAATGCCAATGATCCTATTCACCAAAGATAAACCGCAGCAAGTCAAAAATAACAAGAACAAGCCCCTTATATGGATTCAAGGGCAAATTCACGGAAATGAACCGGCTGCAGGGGAATCAACCTTAGTCATGGCACAGCTGTTAGCGGAAGGAAAGCTTGGCAATGTCCTTGATAAGGTAAATGTCGCCATCGTTCCACGCGTGAATCCAGATGGATCCTACTACTTCAAACGTTTTATCGCTACAAACCTCGATGCCAACCGGGATTACATGAAGGTCGAGTATCCCGAAGTGCAGGCCGTACATAGAGCCGTTGACGAATACCAGCCTGAAGTGGTCCTGGATGCCCACGAGTATACGGTCAATTCATCCCTACTGAAACAATATGGCGAGAAAGGATCCATTGCTTCCTATGACCTGCTGATTTCATCTGCGAAAAACCTAAACATCCCAGAACAGCTTCGCAAAACTTCCGATAACCTTCTTCTCCCTGATGTCAACAAGGCCCTTGATAAAGAAAAACTAACCCATCATGATTACTATACCCTTGATACAAACGAGGCAGGCAAGCTGGTCGCAACCGAGGGAAGTACAGAAACCCGTATCGGACGAAACGCCCTTGGCTTAAAAAATACGCTAACATACTTAATTGAAACCCGTGGAATCAATATTGGACGTGCAGACTTTGAACGCCGTGTCTTTGCCCATACCGTCGCTCAATCCAACTTTATTAAATCAGCAGCCGCAAATGCAAAAACAATTAAAAAAGTTGTCAGTGATGCCCGTAAAGAAGTGATAAATAAAGGAATACATGTCAACGATAACGACAAAATTGTCGTTACGAGTGAAAACAAACTCATGCCTAACCAATCCCTTGAAGTCGTTGATCTAGCAAAAGCAGCAAGAACATCCATCACGGTTGACTGGGAAGACTCCACAGAAGCCTATGCAATACTTGAACGTGAACGGCCAACCGCCTACATAATGCCTCCAGGTTATCATGATATCGCACGCAAGCTGCAGCATGTAGGCGTTCAAGTCAAAAAGCTCGAAAAATCAGCAACAGTGCCAGTTGAAAGTTATAAAGTTACAGACAAAAAGGTCTCCACCACACTTGAGAACGGTCATTATACAAACCAGGTGACCACAGCGGTATCTACAAAAACAAAGAGCTTCCCTAAAGGAAGTTACGTGTTTGAAATGTCCCAGCAAAATGCAAACTTCATTGCATTGGCACTAGAACCTGAAACGGTAGACAGTTATGTAACCTTTAACTTCATTCCAGTTGAAAAAGGGGATGAAATTCCGGTTTATCGTTATATGCAAGAAAGGAAGCTCCCAGTTAGATAAGGGAACAGTATTCGAAGGGTAAATGTCAATGAAGTGAAGATGACCCAAAATTGAAGTGAATAAATTCGGAGCTGTTTCCTTCTAGGAAATAGCTCCTTTCTATTATTTGAACCAGAAACACTCATAGACGCTTGTGCTTAATTCGTTCAAATTGGAACCTTATATAAAATTTCCTGGTGTGAGGGAGAAGATAAAGAATCGATATTGGCCTCTAAAAGGAACTGCAAAAACTTATAAATGATAAACCCGAAAAGGGGGGGAACTCATGAAGGAATTGAATAGATTAGAAGAATGTTAAAAATTGAACAGAAGTGGAAATACAGAATGAGGAACTTGGCTACCTGGCTTGGGGTAGGGAGGGGATAAAAAAATCTCTTGGGAAATAATCGACTTCGATAAAAAGAATCCTGAGTATAAGTAAATGTAGGCGAAGTTAGTGTCTAGTCAAACCGCAGATTTTTAAAGAAAGGAAGCAGAAAAGCCGTTCATAAAGGTTTGCAGCTAGACTAGAGGAATGATCAGGCTGAATATCAAATAGATATCATAACTAGTTAGGAAAGCATGAATGAATCCATCAAAAAAACAATGTAAACAGTGTGGACATCTTTTGGAAAATCCCCAAGGGCTATGATTCCATTGACCTTGGAAGTAATTCCAGTTTCTTCGAATACTTCTCTTTTAATCGTTTCTTCAATACGCTCAAACTGTTCAATATACCCACCAGGATTCGTCCATAATCCTCTTCCTGGATTTTGGCTCCGGCGCACAAGCAGAATTTTATTGTCTTTGATGATTAGTGCACCCACACCGATACTATAATTTCCCCAAAAGACAAAATCGCACTCCGGACATGCCTTCCGATCTACCTGGTTGATGTTACGAGTTTCCAAATATGTACCACAAGCCAAGCAATAATTAGCGACCCCCACAATGCATTCTCCTTGCTTATTGAAAATTATCCTTCTTTGGGCATAAACTTAAAGGCGAAATTTGCAGAATAATGGCACAACATCATTTGATAAGCCGCAAAATATTGGTATAATCAAAGAAAACAAAGAGCAACTTTCCTACTCAAGTGTCAATTACAAGCGACTGGATCCAATTTTTACGCGTGCAAATCCGTTGATAAATAAAGAAAAGCTGTTGAATAGACCTCTTTATCATGAGAGGTTATTTCTATTGATACGCCCATATGGATAAGTAAGATTGAACTAAGACTTATGGTGGGGAGCGTCGACAATAATCATCCTAGTGTTTACTACATTAAGTAAGTTTCAATTGTTGCACTACTATTGATGTGATCTTTTTTTGTTCTGTAATGAATAAATGGGAGTCCATAACAATTTTACGTGTAATCAGATTAAAGGAGCTGACATTTTGAATTTATATAAGATGTTTTTATTTGCCGTGGAGCGCTTTCCTGATCATCAGGCATTGGTACAAGGAGACAAGCGGTTTACCTACTTGGAACTCTCTTATGAAGTCAACCGGATAGCTTCTGCTCTGCATAAGCTGGGACTGAAACCCCATGACCAGGTAATGGTTATGTTGAAAAATCGGATTGAAACCATAGTAGTGTTTTGGGCCGTTCAGCGGTTAGGTGCGGTTTTCACTCCAATCAACCTCCGTTCATCCGCTGAAGATATCTTGTATTGCGTGAACGATCTTGAGACTAAATTCATTGTATTTGAAGAGGCCGTCAAACACCTGGTATTGAAGCAGAAATTTAACGGGCGACCGTTTTTCATTGGTCTGGAAGAAGGCGTCGGTGATATTAGCTACAGGGATCTTTTGAAATCGGGAAGTACTGAACTGCAATTTAAATTCCCTCTTATTTCGGAAGATGATCTGGCTGTTATTTTGTATACATCAGGCACTTCCGGTAATCCGAAGGGAGTGCCTCGTACGCACAAAAATGAATATTCTGCAACCATCGCCCACATCATCCAATGCGGTTACCAAATGTTTGACCGAACGCTCGGAATTCCAGCATTATCACATACGATCGGACTGCGTTCCTTATTGGCAATGACGTTTCTCAACGGTTCTTATGTAGCTTTACCAGATTTTGATTTCGAAGAATCGTTAATGGCTATCACCCAGGAAAACATTAGCTGCCTGTTTATGACTCCGACTATGTATCATGATCTCGTTTTTCATCCGGAAGCAAAGCACACGGATTTTTCGAGCATTCATTCTATTGCTTTTTCGGGTTCACCGATGTCGGAAGAATTAATTCAAAAATGCGATGAGTTAATTAAGCCGCAATATTTTGTCAATCACTACGGCAGTTCGGAAATCTTTACTTTTACCTTCTTTTCTGATGTGAGAAAGAAACCTGGATGCGCTGGAAAACCCGGATTCCATCAACGTATTAAGCTGATTAATCTGGATTGGGAGCATCAGGGCATCACCTCAGTTTCAACGAAAGGGGAAATCGGCGAGATTCTTGTGGAAATGGATTCTGCAGAAGCTTTTAAAGGCTATTGGAATCGCCCAGACGCCACTAGAAAGGCGATTAAACAGGGCTGGTATTTCACTGGGGATGTGGGCTTCTTCGATGAAGATGGAGATCTCCATGTCGTCGGACGTGTGGACGATATGATTCTCTCGGGTGGAGAAAATATTTATCCCCAGGAAGTGGGGAAAGTCCTTAGCGAGCATCCGGGTGTACGTGAAGTGGTGGTTGTTGGCGAAGTCGACAAGCGCTGGGGGGAGATTGTGACTGCCTATATTGTCCCGGAAAGTACGGAGATAACGCCACAGGAGCTAGATCATTTTTGCAAAGTTCATAAGCGATTGCCGAATTACAAGAGGCCCAGAAAATATGTATTCATTTCCGAGGTTCCAAGGAATTCAGCGGGAAAAGTATTGCGCCGAAAATTACGTGATGGAAACTATACGGAACTGACACCATTTTAATGTTTTGCTTTCTAAGCAAAATTTTGAAAGTACCAAGAAAGGAGAATTGCCTTGGCACAAATTCTAGTTGTGGATGATGATATCGAAACTCGCCAGGCCGTGCGCTCCATCCTAAAAAACAGTCCGTACTGCGATTTTCCGTTATGGGAGGCGGAAACAGCTGAGAAAGGCTTAACCTTAATCAAGCGCAAACAGCCTACTTTGTTGCTGACTGATCTGTCACTGCCGGATATGGATGGGATTGAGTTTGGAAAAAAAACGTTAAAAAACCATCCGAATATACATGTGGTGGTGGTGACACATCTGCAAATGTTTCGAACAGTACATGATTGCATTAATGCCGGATTTTCGGCTTACCTATTAAAGCCGATTGTAAAAGATGAGCTGCTGCACATTTTTAAAAGGCTGGTCACGGCCCAACTACTTAACCAAACACCGCCAATCTTGGAAAAACGGGAGAGGCCATCAGAGGAACAATTGAAGGTTGATCTAGGAAACCCGATTGAAACGGCGATAGAATATATCCAATTAAAATACTATGAACCAATCAAATTGAAGCAAGTGGCGGATTTTGTATACTTGAGTCCTTCGTATTTCAGCCAGGTATTTAAGGAAGAAACAGGAATGAACTTTGTGGAGTTCCTGAATACATATCGACTGGGAAAATCAAAGCATTTACTGAAGATGACGTCACTGCCCATAGATGTGATCGCAAGCCAAACAGGGTTTTCAAGTCCCGCTTATTTTTCAACGACCTTTAAACGCGAAGAAGGTCAGACACCTAGTGAATACAGAAACATGTTTTCCAAGCTTACCAAATAAATAGAGTGAAAAAGTAAAAGTAATAATCGGAAAATTTCGAAACTATCTAGCCTCTTTGGTCATTTACAATGAATATATTAGTCTCCCTCAGCGTGTTAATCTGTTTTTGAAATAGGCGGGCATTTATTTGAAGATCTAATACTGCCTATTTCACAAGAAGAAATGTAAGCGCTTTATAGCAAGGGGGATGACAGAGGATTAGGAGGGAAGGGAAGGCAATGCAACAGAATTGCTGTTTACAAGATAGATGATTACAGCAGAGGGGACATATGGAACTGGTCTTGCAATTTTGTGGCTGAACCTTTCGATTTGTTAACAAAGGCGAAAGAAACCGCAGGAAACGTTGCAACAACGTGGCAGCGGCTAAGAGTGTCCAATTCTGGTAATCCGATTCGTATAAATGGAACAGGAGGAAAAAGTAATGAGTTTTCATACAGAATATCAAGCTAAGTGTTACACAGCAGAAGAAGCTGTTTGTCTTATTGAACCAGGAGATGATATCATCTTACCCGTCAGTACTGGTGAACCCCCGGCATTGTTAAACGCTTTGCCTGGCCATCCACACCTGTCGGGTAACCGTCTTTACCGTATGCTGCCAGTCTATCCGGCCTTAGACGTGGAGGTTGAACGAATAAAGCAGGTGTCCATATTTTTAGGAGTACAAGACCGTGCTGGCTTTCATCAAGGAACAATCGATTTGCTTCCTAATCATTTTTCTGATATCCCGTCCCTATTACAATTAGCGACGACCAACCGTGTAATCATGGCTGCGGTTTCCCCTATGGATGAAAATGGATATTTTTCGTTGGGAACGAGCGTATCCTACGTTGGTCCATTGTTAGATGAAGCGAAGACGATCATTTTGGAAGTGAATGAAAACATGCCGCGCACCTTGGGCGAACAGAATCAAATTCACATTAGCCGTGTCAAGGGACTAATTGAAAACCATGTCAAGCTTCCGGAGTTGGGGAATCCGGAATTAACCGACAAAGATTTTACCATCGGGCAAACCATCGCTGACATTATCAAAAATGGCGATACACTGCAAATCGGATTTGGCTCAATGCCAAACGCCTTGATGGAATTTTTGAAGGATCATCGTGACCTTGGCGTCTATACGGAAATGCTGCCAGATAAAATTGTTGACTTATATGAATGCGGTGCCATCTCCAATCGAAATAAGGCGCTTTATAAAGGTAAGTTGACCGCTACCTTTGCGCTGGGAACAAAACGTTTATATGATTTTATTCATGAAAATAATGATGTTCTCATGCTTCCATGCAATGTATCAAACGATGTCCGCAATATTGCTCAACTTGATAACCTTATATCTGTGAATTCTACCGTTGAGGTCGACTTCCTTGGACAGTGTAACTCTGAAACAATTAACGGTAAATATTATTCTTCTAGTGGAGGCCAAGCGGACTTTACGAAGGGCGTGAGGCTAACGAAGTATGGACGTGGAATCATCTGCCTGTACTCTACGGCGAAGAATGACACGATTTCCAAAATTGTTCCAACGTTACCGCAAGGGGGGGTGATCACTACATCAAAAAATGATGTCGACATTATCGTAACCGAATATGGCAAAGCCGAACTCAAGGGTAAAACAATCCAGGAGCGTACCGAAGCCTTAATCAACGTTGCCCATCCAAAATTTAGAGAACACCTCACCTTTGAAGCAACCAAGTTGGGATTCCTTCCGCAAAAGTACTTCTACACTACTAATTTAAAAAAATAAATACTCTATGAATGTACTTTAAAATCTAAGCAGAAGAAATGATTAGTAGCACGAATCATCAACATACTTATTTGTAAATGTCTGTAACTTTATTTCATTTTCGTAACGCTATTATGACAAATCAAGTTTTGTATATTAAAAAGTGGGAGGAGATAATTATGCGTTCAATTAATATAAATCGTATGATTGATGAATCAAAATTTAACCGTTTCCATGGTCTTGTTCTCTTCTGGTGCGCATTTGTCATTGTCTTTGATGGTTATGATTTAGTCGTGTACGGCTCCGTTGCACCAGTACTGATGAAAGATTGGGGATTAACCCCGATTCAGACAGGAAGTTTAGCCAGTTATGCTCTTTTTGGTATTATGATTGGAGCACTCTTTTTTGGTCCGTTAGCGGATAAGATAGGACGCAAAAATGTAATCATGATCTGCGTGGTTATTTTCAGCGTATTCACGGTATTAAACGGATTCGCTAATAATCCGACTGAATTTGGAGTCTTTCGTTTCTTGGCAGGTTTAGGATTTGGCGGCGTTATGCCTAATGCTGTGGCGTTAATGACGGAATATTCCCCAAAGTCACTAAAGAGTTTATTGACTACGTTGATGTTTAGTGGTTATTGTGTAGGTGGAATGCTTTCAGCAGCGTTAGGAATTATGTTGATTCCTAATTTTGGATGGGAATCTGTGTTTTTTGTAGCTGGTATACCTTTACTCTCATTGCCGTTGATGTACAAGTACATGCCGGAATCTATCGCATTTCTTTTGGCTAAAAATAAAACTGAAGAAGTTGGTAAGATATTATGTAAAGTCAATCCTGCATATACACCTCAGAAAGATGATCATTATGAAATGATCATTCCCGCAAAAACAGGTAATACGGTTGCGCAATTATTTAAAGGTGGACGTGCTTTAAGTACTGTCATGATTTGGATCACTTTTTCCATGTGCTTACTCATGATGTATGGATTAAATACTTGGTTACCTAAAATAATGGAACAAGCAGGTTATGGATTAGGGTCAAGCATAATGTTCCTTTTAGTGTTGAATTTTGGAGCCATTTTTGGAGCTGTTTTTGGAGGATGGGCGGCAGATCGTTGGAATACCAGAAATGTCATGATTATATTCTTTATGGTGGCAGTAACTGCTTTAACATTGCTTGGATTTAAATTTAATACATTTGTTTTATATGCTCTTATTGCGGTCGCTGGAGCCACAACTACAGGTACGCAAATTATTGCCTATGCTTTCGCTGCTCAGTATTATCCCACTGAAATACGGTCGACAGGTGTTGGTTGGGCTTCTGGAATAGGACGTTGGGGTGCGATCATGGGCCCGATGATGGGAGGGTTTCTCATTACCCTGAACTTACCAACACAACAATACTTTCTTGCGTATGCCATTCCAGGAGTTATTGCAGCAATAGCACTTGGATTTGTGAAGCAAACAAACGCTTCTAAACAGGCTATCGTTCAATCATTTAATGAAGTGGCCTCGACTATTAAAGAGAAATAAGAACAATAAAGGATGAAAATTTATTTAAGCAGAAGAACGAACGGCTTGAAAGTATTTGATTAACCGCAAGCTATTGAAGAAAGCTTTTGATATTAAATATGATAGCACTAATGTCTAATGAAAAACATACAAAAAATTCGGTCTTGTTGTGCACCTCAGTTCTCAAAGCGTGAATTTCTGGCCCTTCAAAGGCTCTCAACCATATTGGTCGGGGGTCTTTTTTTATGATGAAGAGTTAACTGAAACCAGTGAGGGAAATAAAACAATATATTATAAGTTCTTTGGTGAATTAACTGCCTTTTTCAAATAAGTAGGAGGGTATGATGAATCGGGAAAAATATAATCAATTATGAAAAATACCGAACGCTCTTGTGAGAGAGGGACTTAACATGTAATTCCTTCTTTTAAGAGGGCAGCGTTCTTACCTTTGCAGTTGTAATCACGGCTTATGCTATATTTCAAGCTCTTTCAAAGAAAACCCAATTCGTCTATTAGTTGAGGTATCTAAAGCTGTTCGTGAAGCAGTCGGTAACGACTACACAGTGGGATTTCGGATTTCACAAGGTAAGGTTAATGATCACCGTCACAAATGGGCAGGAAAAGCCAGAAGGAATGTGAAGTCCAGTTGCTGCCTTCATGGGTTTTCATGCATAACTATAGGAGAGTAATGTTTAACAATTGGGTAGGCAATTTATTTCCCTGGTTTATTAGTTAATTGGCTTTGTTAAACGGGGAGGTGGGGCGAGACGGTCATTTCGACTCTAATGTTATTCACTTTATAAAATTAATACTATTAAATGACTAAGATTGTTGTCAATAATATGAATTTTAAGTGTTCTTAAAATGTGATTGTAAGCTCAATATTTATTTCAAATGTATCAGCCGAATAAATATAATAACTGGCCCGCATTTTTTGATTTGGATGGAGGAACATCAAGCGCAGGATTTCGGGTCAAAAATCCTACGGATTTTAATGAAAAGTCCATGTAAGCGGTTGGCATAACGGGCCAATCCTCTGGACGAGTGATGTGATGATGCCCCATGATACCAGACCACAATATCTTCGTTACATATGACGATTTTCTTCCGTCCACTTTTCCAGGCCGTCTCCTCCTAGGTGCTGATTTGGATAGTCTCGGATTTAATTATGACAACCAAGTTGTCCGGCCAAAGGAAAAATCATGGAGTAGCCAAACATTTTATTGTTCTAATAGTGGCTCTACTAATTTATCTAGCAATGAATGTACTGATTTAACTATTTTTAAAGATTATGATATCATCATATGTCCAACCTACAGCAGTTCCAGCGTGTTCTGTTGATATTTTCGGACCTACCGAGATAAATGGGAAGCCTATCAACCCATTCCACAGATGGTTTTTGACGTATCTTATCCATCTCACTGGCCATACGGCTGCGTGAATCAATTGTGGATTTTCCGAGGAGGGATTAACGATTGGCCTGCAAATTATTCGACGCCGTTTAGAGGATGAAACTGTATATAGAGTCTTCCGTGCCTTTGAACGAATCTCTCCAGGGAGCGGAATGCGCCCGAAATTTACACCTTAACAGCTTCATATAGGAACAAATAGCCATTCTAAATGGTCATATAGCTGAAGGCACAATGGAAGTTATAAAATCGAGAATTAAATACATCAATTAATAAAAATATCTTATTTAATGTCCTTTCAACCAAGTAACTAATAGTAAATTCAGTCCAGAAACGCCACCAGTTTCAGGTATTTTTGTGTATTATTATTTAACAGAATTAAAATTTTTTGCCGTTCGGATTGCCACGAGATATTAAGACAACTGAGATTACCAATCGAACAGTTCAGCTTTTTATATTCCCCGGATTGTTGTATCTATGTATTTTATCTTCATCCATCGTTCGTTATTGTTAAAATGACCCAATAGACCCTTTTAAGGGGTATGTGTTTTCTGCTAACTTGAAATAAACATCTTAAGTAAACGCTTACATATTTATTCTGACAATATAGGAGGTGAAATGAGGTTAAGCTCTTGTCCAATATGGTTATGTATAGGAGATGATAATGTTATGAGATTGTTGAAAAAACCTCTAGCCATCTTAGCAGCTCTCACACTTACTTCCTCATTGTACTCTTCAGCGTCTGCATCTAACATGAATGTAGGTGAAAAAGAAATGATGTCAAACGTACCGAATCCAACCGTAACTGGCCCGATTAAGTCAAATGAATTAGGCGATCCCTCCCATAACTATCCGCAGTTAGCAACGAGTATCGATCTAAAAAAGCATGGATTCACAGAAGAAGAATTCTTCTTTGAGGGAAAAGCTGCCAGGTACAACACCGAGCAATCTCTTGAGACAGCAACTCCAATCTCCAGCGGTCATCCTTATAAAACACGTATGTTGGTCCGAAGACCTATTTCTTCAGAAAACTTCAATGGAAAAGTTGTCGTGGAGTGGCTGAACGTCACAAGTGGTTACAATCTGGACGCCATGTGGATGGCATCCTCCGAGCATTTTCTTCGTGAAGGATATGCTTATGTCGGTGTTTCTGTCCAAACAGTGGGCGTTCACAGAGGGGAACAACCAGGGGAACTCCCAACAGGGCTGAAAAAATGGAGCCCAGAGAGATATGGTACGCTTGATGTAACGGATGGCGGCACGATAAACGATGACTCTTTATCCTTCGATATTTACTCACAAGCAGCTCAGGCTATCCGTCATCCTAAAGGGATTAATCCATTAGGAAATTTGAAACCAAAGATGATTCTTGCTGCAGGAGCTTCACAGTCTGAGCGCTACCTTGTAAGGTACTACAACAAGATACATCCACTCACGAATATTTTCGACGGCTATATGATGTACCTTGGCATTGGTGATAAGTTGCGTACGGATCTAAAAACCAAGGTAATCAAGGTGAATACGGAAAATGACCTTATCAGTCTTGGAGAGGTAGCGGCCCGCCAAGATGATTCAGACGTTCTTCGCACGTGGGAGGTTGCTGGTACTTCACATGTAGGCTATCAAAGCTGGGACTACCGATTAGGGCTTTTGGAGCGTGATGACCTACCCTTACCGAACCTAAATGTTTGCAATCGGCCTGGACTAAGCCGTGTTCCTTCCGGATACGTGGTGAATGCGGCTTATGAACACCTTTCGAAATGGATAAAAGCCGGCATTTCTCCGCCAAAAGGAGATCGAATCCAGGTTGAAACCAGTTCTCCTGTAGTGATAGCACGGGATAGTAATGGCAATGCTCTTGGTGGCATACGTTTACCTAAACACTCAGTTCCAACGGGTACGAATACCGGGATGAATTCAGGCGCAGGTTTCTGTTTTCTCTACGGTTCCCATGAACCTTTCAGCCAAGAGAAGCTACGGACTCTCTACCCAAATCACGGGACATACGTCTCCCGTGTCAATAAGGCAACTAACGAATTGTTAAGGCAGCAGGGCTTCCTGTTGGAAGAAGATGCAAAGATGATACGGGAAGACGCAGCTAAGTCTAGGATTGGAAAATAGATCTAAGGAAGGGAATAGTCAGCGGCATAATTTAATCTGTCTTATCCTGAAACGCCTAGTTTCAGGATATTTTTGTGTATAATTATAGAATAAAAGAAGTATATTATGAGATTTTGGACAGAACCTATAAGTATAAAAAAAGAAATCGGTAGAAGGCTTGGTATGTATGCAACTTAGAATGATACAATTTTTTTTGCCTCTTGGTTCGCCTAGAGGAATTAAGATTGCCGATATAACTGTCAAACTATTCATGCTGTTTATATTTCATGGAATAAGGTAGACTACTATGGAAAAAATGGGTTTGAAAAATATGGGAGTGTACTTTCTATTTGGCCAGGATTACGACGATCAAACAATCAGAGTCTATATGAATGAATCTAAGAATTACTTTGCAGAAAGGTTAACAATTCATAATCGGGAACACCTAATAAAAAATGAGGTGAATAGAAAATGAATAATAAAAATTTGGAACTAGTTATATTTAGGACTATGTGATGAATGATGAAAATTACTATGTAGAAGTTTTTAAGGATAGTAATCTTTTTATTGCTTTTGCATCAAAAAAACCATTATCCTATGATATTAATGAAAGAATTGGAAGAGGTACTGATTTATTCGATAAACATAAAGCGGTTAAAAATGCGATTCTTAATTTCTCTAAACGTTTATGTGAAATATACGGGTCAGTGTGATATTTACACAAAGTATCTGCTCCATATTTTCTCTATGTTCGACACAGTTTAGAAAAGAGTCTTAAGTAGATCAGAAGCAGATGTTTCTATAAACAACACACTTTGAATGTGCTTAATAAATCTAATTTTAACAAAGGGAAACAAACAGCCTGGTTTTTTATAAGGGAGAATTGTTAAGTAAGATAGTGTAAATAGACGTTACTACAAAAGGATTTTGACTACCAAAGGGGTTGTGCTAAAAAGTGAGAAGAAAACGCTGTGCAGGAATACCTCACTAAAGTCAATAGGTGGAATGGGCGGCATGATGTAATAGCTGCTCAGTCCCTTGGTATATAAGGGTATATTAAGAAGTAGGCGAACAAAATGCTAACATAATGCAGAATTAAGAGAGACTTTTCATTAGTTGTTTAAACTTTTGAGAAGTCTCTTTTTTCATTTTTTTGAATGGGGTGTTAACTCATAATATCTCTAGGGTAAAAGGCATCAAATTAATTTAGAACCTAATCAAAGTACTATTTTACCTAACCGTAGCTCATCACAAATAGACTTAAGGTTGTCAAAATAATTATTAAACTTAATAACTTGAATCCTTTGTAAAATATCTGAAAATTCATTGACAATCATATGTTCAAGCCATACTATTGATAATAGTTATCATTATCAACTCAGGAGGAACACTTTTATGTTAAACTCTAAAAATAAAAATCAATTTTTACTAATGTCCGTAATGGTCCTTATTTTATCTATGGCTTTACTTGGTTGTACAAGTGAATCTGTTGAAAATGAATCTGAATCTATTGCTGAAAGTGAAAATATAATTACTTTTGCTTGGCCAAGGGATGTAGGCACAATGAATCCACATGTCTATAATCCATCTCAATTATTTGCACAATCTATGATATATGAACCTTTAGTTAGCTATCAAGCTGGTGGAGAGTTAAAACCACATTTAGCAGAATCATGGGGAATTTCCGATGATGGGAAAGAGTATCTGTTCAAACTACGTCAAGATGTAAAGTTTTCTGATGGTACAAGTTTTAATGCAGATATTGTAAAAAAGAACTTTGATGCCATATTAAAAAATGCAGATATGCATGGGTGGTTAGGATTTATTCCGAAGATTGCTCAAACAGAGGTTATTGATGAGTATACATTTAAGTTAACATTAACAGAAGCGTATTATCCTACAATTCAAGAGTTAGCTGTTGTGCGCCCAGTTCGATTCTTAGGGGAATCTGGTTTCCCTCAAGATGGAGACACTTCAAAAGGTGTAGAAAAGCCAATTGGGACTGGCCCTTGGGTATTAGATGAATATAAAGCAGATGAATTTGCTGTATTTAAACGTAACGAAAATTATTGGGGTGAACTCCCAAGTGTTGAGCGAATTAAAGTCAAAGTTATTCCGGATGCTGAAACACGAGTGCTAGCTTTCGAAAAAGGTGAATTAGACCTTGTGTATGGTGAAGGTGTTATCAGTATAGATTCTTTTAAGCAATTAGAGTCCACAGGTTCCTATGGAACTAGCATTTCTGAGCCAGTCGCTACTAGACAGCTAGTGCTGAATACGAATAAAGAACAGCTTTCAGATCTACGTGTTCGTCAAGCATTACATTATGGATTTAATAAACAAGCAATGGTTGAGGGTGTGACATCTGGCTTGGAGGAGAAGGCTGACTATATCTTACCAACAAATTTCCCTTATACTTCAAATGTTGATGCAACAGTAGTTGATTATAATGTTGAAAAAGCACAACAATTATTAGATGAAGCAGGATGGAAGTTACCAGAAGGTAAAAATATTCGCGAAAAAGATGGGAAGCCTCTAGAAATTGAGTTAATGTACAACTCTGCTGAATCCATTCAAAAAACAATGGCAGAAACATTACAATCTGAGTGGGCAGCATTAGGCGTAAAATTAAATATTGTTGGTGTTGAGCTTACCACTCAAGTTGAAAGATTCAAAGCGAATGAGTTTGATATGAACTTCTTCAGTAACTATGGAGCTCCATATGACCCACATACTTTCGTAAATATAGTCGCAACAGAAGGATTTGGGTTTAGGGAAGCTATTTCATCTTATCCTAATAAGGAGGAGTTACTGGAGCAAATAGCTGAAGTTCAGCAAACTACGGATGAAGAAGAGCGTGAAAAGTTGTACACAGGTATTTTAGGTTCCTTACAAGAGCAAGGTGCAATTGTACCTATATCTTATATTAGGAAAATAGCAATCTATCAAAATAATGTTTCAGATTTTACATTCCCAGCAAATCGCGATGAACATCCATTTACAGGAATAAGTGTAAACAAGTAAGTAACAGGAGAGGTTTTTCATGGCTATTTATGTTTTTAAACGAATAATCACCATTGTTCCAATCTTTCTTTTGGCCACTCTAGTAACATTTGGAATGATTAATCTATCACCAGTGGATCCAGCTGAAGCTTACTTTGCTGCAGCACATATCCAACCAACAGATGAGATGTTGGAACAAAAAAGACATGAGTTCGGCTTAGATCAACCTCTCCTAATCCAATATGCAAATGCACTTATTAAGATATGCCAACTTGATTTTGGCATATCTTATGTTACGAATAAACCTGTATGGGAAGAGATTTCCTCTCGCCTGCCAGCAACTATTCAGTTAACGGCAGGTAGTCTATTCATTGCTATCATAGTCAGTGTCCCTATTGGGTTTTTAGCTGGAATAAAGAAGAACAGTGGAATGGACCATTTAAGTCGATTCCTATCTTTTATTGGGGCATCTGTCCCATCCTTTTGGCTTGGATATTTGTTCATTTTTTTCTTTTCAGTAAAGCTAGACCTTTTCCCAGTGGAGGGTACAGGGACATGGAGGCATTTGATATTGCCTTCTGTCACGTTGGCATTCCCTTTAATAGCTTTATATACCCGACTGTTACGTGCAAGTGTTATTGAAAATCTTCACGAGCCCTATGTCCTTTTTGCACGGACGAGAGGGATTCATGAAAAAATTATAATGGGAAAGCATGTATTAAGAATTGCCATCTCTCCTATGATTACTGGACTTGGGATGAATTTAGGAAACTTAATGACTGGAGCAATCATTGTAGAGGCAGTCTTTTCATGGCCTGGGTTTGGACGATATTTTATTGAGGCTGTTTTTAACCGTGATGTTCCTGTTATTCAAGGCTATGTGCTGTTAGCAGCAGGATTATTCCTTATAAGTAACTTAATTGTCGACCTTATCCAAATGTATATTGACCCACGTATTTTAAGAAAAGGAAGGCAGTACGAATGATAGCAAAGTTTCGTGATATGTTAAGAAGTCAAAGAGTGATTGTCTTTTGTTCTCTTATACTGTGTATGTTATTTTTGATCACCCTCTTTGCTCCGTGGCTTGCACCTAATGACCCTATCGCTGTAAATTTATCTCATAAACTACAGAAACCTTCTGTAGAGTATCCATTAGGAACAGACCATTTAGGTCGATGTACACTTTCACGGATTTTAATCGGAGCAAGAATTTCGCTTGGGTATGCTATGCTTATTTTTATTTCAGCTTTAAGTATTGGTTTAATCATTGGTATCATTGCTGGGTATATAGGCGGTTGGGTTGATCGATTGTTAATGAGATTTGGTGATGGTCTGATGGCGATCCCAAGTCTCTTGTTTGTTCTTGGTTTTGTTGGTATTTGGGGAGCAGGTCTTATGCAAGTTGTTTTAGGATTAATTCTCGTACAATGGGTTTATTACGCAAGGGTAATTCGAGGAATGGTTCTAAGTCTGAAAGAACAGAACTATATTACTGCAGCTAAAATCAGTGGATCTTCTACTTGGACCATCATGAAAAAACATATTATTCCTAATGTTCTTCCATCATTAGCGGTAATGGGAACATTAGAAATGGGTTGGGCGATTATGAATTTATCATCCATGTCCTTCTTAGGATTAGGTGTGCAACCCCCTATACCCGAGTGGGGGGCGATGATTCATGAAGGGAAGTCATATATTAGAACAAATCCAGCATTAATGATTTATCCGGGGTTAATGATTATGCTAGTTGTTGTTACCTTTAATTTATTAGGAGAAGCACTATCTGAACGTTTTGATGTTAAACGCCGCTAATAAAAAAGGACTGATAAATAATGGAAACAAAAGAGCGAATTATTCTAAATGTCAGAGACTTACATGTACAAGTAAGAACCCAAGAAGGTATTTCCACACTTGTTCAGGATATTAATTTTGGAATTAAAAAAGGAAAGATACTAGGTCTTGTTGGGGAAAGCGGTAGTGGTAAAACCGTTACAAGTATGTCTATCCTACAGCTGCATGATAAAAAGAATATGGATATTAGAGGAAGCATTACACTACAAGGTAGGGAATTGAATGGGTTAAAAAACAGAGAAATGCGGAAAATTCGAGGGAAGGATATTGCTTTCATTATGCAAAATCCGATGAATGCATTTACTCCAGTTTTTACGATTGGCCATCAATTTATTGAAACGATTAAATCTCATACTTCATTAAATAAAAAGCAAGCAAAGGAGCTTGCGATTGATGTGTTGAAAAGTGTAAATTTGCCAAATCCCGACAAATTGTTAAAAAACTATTCTTTTCAATTAAGTGGAGGTATGCTTCAACGAGTGATGATTGCGATGGCTGCGTGCTTACAACCCTCCGTTATAATTGCCGATGAGCCAACTACAGCACTTGATCTTCATAGCCAATTATTAGTGCTTCGTCTATTAGATAAGGTACGTTCTGAGTATGGAACATCTATTTTACTCATTTCTCATGATCTTGGAGTTATTTCAGAGTTGGCTGATGATGTAATCGTGATGCAACATGGAAGAATAGTAGAAACTGCAAATGTGTTGGAATTATTTGATGATCCACAACATGAGTACACGAAGAAGCTGTTAAGGACAAGACCAACCTTATATTCTCAAAAACAACCCTACACCTACATGTTGTAACGGACAAATCGAATTTCCTAGGGGTGAAACCATTGAGCTTATTACAGGTAAAAAGAGTAAGCTTTAGCTATAATTCTAAAAAGCTTTTTAAAGGGAAGAATCAAACAAATAAGATTCTTAATGAGATTTCCTTTGCTATTGAAGAAGGGACATGTTTGGGCTTAATTGGTACAAGTGGAGCTGGTAAAAGTACCTTAGGGAAAGTAATTCTTGGGATTAAACGCCCACAGCAAGGTCAGATTTTGTTTCAAGGACATGATATTTACAATGTGAATAAAGCTACCCGACAAAAAATACGCCGTGATCTCCAAGTTGTATTTCAGGACTCATATTCTGCTGTTAATCCCCGAATGACAGCAGAACGAATTATAAGAGAGCCATTAGAGAACTTTGAAAAGCTAACTGTAGGAGAACAAAAAAGAAGGGTCATTGAGCTATTAGAAAGAGTTGGCTTAAGTGAAAAGGATCTGAAAAAATACCCTCACCAGTTTAGTGGTGGACAATTGCAAAGGATAAATATTGCTAGAGCAATTGCTCTAAAACCGAAGTTAATCGTTCTTGACGAATCAGTAAGTAGTTTAGACATGGTTACACAAAGCTTAATTTTGCAATTATTAAATGAATTAAAGGATGACTTCGGTTTATCCTATCTTTTTATTACACATGATATTAAGGCAGCTTTTTCAATATCAGATCAAATTGGTGTCCTTGAAAATGGAGAACTGATTGAGCTTTACGATTCAAAAGACCAATTTTTTTCCTCAAAACACCCCATTGTTAAACGATTAAGAGACTCCATCCTTGCTGAACATCCACGTTTTCGTACACTTACAACGAAAGCAAACTGGAATAACACAAATAGATTATCTAAATAATCGTGAAGTCAGATAAAATAAAACATAGAATTTGATGTTAAAGACGGCTCAAAAGAAATCTAAAACGAAAAATTCTGTATTTATATCATTAGGGTAAAACAGATTTATTCCCGCGATGAAGATCATCTTCAAGATGGAAGAATATTGTAAAATATGCGTAAGGACAGGGAAACCTGTCCTTTTCTACATAATGAAAGGGAGTAAACTTTAAGCTATTATGTAATTCTCACTACTTGTTTGGTTTGGGTTTATAGATGTTCTTTTAAATCGGAATGTTTTATGATGGGATAGAAAACCTTTAGATCTATAGGTGCGCCCCATAATCTCCAAATACAACAATTGTTAACGTTTCGAATGATTAAAATGTTCTCAGGTTGTATTAACAATGTGGAAAGCCATAATTCAAGTAGCTTCAATTGATTAAGTTATGCAAAAAGTAGGAGGAATATGAAGTTGGCAACAGAACCAATGACCTTAAATGGCACTGTATCCTTTAGTCATAGGCAGTACTTAGTGTTAGCAGTTCCACTTATTATATCAGGCATTTCAACACCTATTTTAGGAGCTGTCGATACAGCGGTAATAGGAAGGATTCCTGACCCGGCTTCCATTGGTGGAGTCGCTGTTGGGGCAGTTATCTTTAATACGATGTACTGGCTGCTTGGGTTTCTCAGAGTTAGTACAAGTGGATTTACTGCTCAGGCAGAAGGAGCAAATAACCAGAGAGAGATGGTATTATCGTTTCTTAGGCCAATGATATTAGCCATATTGTTTGGCTTATTTTTTATCATTTTACAGGGGCCCATTTTAACCATGGCCTTATCATTAATTGGAGGAAGTGAAGCAGTATCATCCTTTGCTTCCACCTATTTTTCTATTCGAATTTGGGGAGCACCTTTCATTCTACTAAGTTACGTCATTATTGGTTGGCTAATTGGAATGGGAAAGGTTCGTTTAGCATTAGCTACTCAAATATGGATGAACGTCTTAAACATTATATTGGATCTTGTTTTTGTTTTTGGATTAGGAATGGGAGTGAAGGGCGTTGCTTATGCTACTCTTATCGCTGAGGTTAGTGCTGTTGTGTTAGGAGCGTTGCTTCTATACCTTACCAATAGAGAGAAACTAGCTAGTATAAAGTTATCGATGTTGCTAGAAACAGAACCCATATTAAAAATGATGAAAGTGAACAGGGATTTATTCCTAAGGACTGTATGTTTGCTTACAATGACCGTAACTTTTACTTCTATCGGGGCAAGTATGGGCGAAGTTACGTTAGCAGCCAATGCCATCTTACTACAAATTCACTATATTATCGCTTATTTATTTGGTGGTTTCGCGAATGCTTCTAGTATCTTGGTTGGCAGAGCTATTGGTGGAGAAAACTTGTTTCTTTATAAGCGTGCGCTTACTCTTTCCGCTCAGTGGGGTTTAGCTTCAGCCATTCTTTTGAGTTTAATCGTGCTTATTTTTGGTGATAGTATAATTGCGTTATTTACAACTATACCAGATGTTAAATCTATGTCAGAAGATTTCCTAGTGTGGATGCTAGTGTTTCCAATAGTTGGATTCTGGGGTTTGCAGCTAGAAGGAATTTTTTCAGGTGCTACTGAAGCAAAATCAATTCGGGATTCCATTGCTTTAGCATTGATTGTCTTTTTAATAACTCTTTGGTTGTTTGTCCCTCTATATCAAAATCACGGATTATGGCTTGCATTTGTCACATTTAGTTTTTCTCGTTCTTTCTTTTTATCGTTATTTGTTCCCAAATTAACTGGTCAAAAATTTTACTAACCATTTTTAGAAAGATGCGTAAATGAAATGCTAACATTTTGCTAATGCAATCCAATGAAAAACAATAAATTCTCGTTAAAGATGTTACAGACAGAAATTTACAAAACCTATATATACCGCACTTTTAGCACACATCGGTAACGATATTACACACTCTCACCTTTGGGGCGGCATGATGTAATTAATTTCTAGTAACCGAGTAAGCCTGCATTCCCAACAAAAAGAGTATGGCAGAAAAGATTCCATTGATCAGCTGGCAAAGGGAGAACTGGATGTCATCTTTACAGTAAATTTGTTTAATGAAGGTGTCGACATTCCAACGGTTGATACACTTTTATTTGTCCGACCGACTGAATCGTTAACTGTTTTTACCCAACAAATTGGCAGGGGATTGCACGTCTGCGTGATTCCAAGGACTACTGTGTGATCATTGATTTAATAGAGCCAGTTGTTCCGGAGCTGTGTGAAATCCATTTGGATACACAAGTTATCAATCTATTTAAGGAAATGGCTAGAAAGAAACAGCCGAGGAAAGAAAAGTTTTTAAATTATTACCTTATGTTAAAGCAGGAATTGGGCAGAAGACTTTCCTATCTTGAGTTGCACTTGAAGGGGGAAGGGGGCTTCGGAGTCGTCTCATTACCGGAGGAGATTTCATCGTACTATGGTTTTTTGGAATGGGCAGACGAACTTTCTGAAGCCGAACAGAAGTGTACATAAGATATAGGGAATGGATAGTCGAAGTCGAGAAAACCGGAATGGCAATAAGCTATAAGATGGTTGTATTGAAGTATATGCTTCAAAAGGGACCAGAAGTCTTTGGGATTATGATGAAGCAAAAATAAGTAAGCTCATTGCCACAATGCCTATGACAAAGTGGAGCGGCAGTAGCAATTTAATTTCGTATGAAGATGTTACTTTTAAATTGGAATTTGATGTTCTGTCGGAGGATTGGCAGATTCTGTTTGATATAACTAAAGATATTTGTGAGTATAGGCTGCATTATCATTTTGAGCGGAGGCCGGAATAGAAATTTATACAATTTAGTTACATATTTAAAGTGATTCTGGATTGGATGAGGTGCATCGTGCGAGACTTCACTGAGATTTCTAGTAGCATAAGTGGAAGTAATTGTTTTTTGTTACATAGCGGCTTGTTTGAATATTGGGTCGTACGTTTTTATTTGGTTATTATCACTCCTTGAAATAAACAGCACCCAATAATCGTAACATAAAATAAATAACCGGTACATTTATACACCGGTTATTTATATGTTTTTAGTTATTTGACTTATAACTTTTCATAAAACTTACGAATCTTGTTAGCCATAAGCTGTCGGCGTTCAATTAAGAATTCTTCATAGTTGGAATGATCTAAATTAAATAATGATTGTGGGACACAGTTCATTTCCATGTTATATTCCAGTTCAGCAGGGTGTGTAATTTCACCAATAACATTTTTTTCACCACTGGTTTGCTTTTTTACCATCTCCATATATTCAGAAGGAGCTTTATCCTTTATAGCAAGATTGACAATTTGTTCGGTGTAAACGTAGTTAGCAATTTGATTATATTTTCCCCGATTGTTTATTCCGTTTTTTTGCAGGTATTTTTTAGGGAAAATGTGATGCACATCTCCTCGTTCTTCGATCAGATTGCTCACTGTAATCGATTTTGACAAAAATGCATGATCTTTATCATAAATTTGTGCCATAATGAACAGATTGAAATAAGGGCTGCTTGTGACGGATGTATCCAAGTTTGTAACCAGGATATTATTCCAGTAGGCATCCGAAAGCTCTCCGGCTTCAACACTGTTGAGGTATTTATCAGGTGTATCTGCAAGATTAAATCGGCGAATGTCAAATTCAAACATGGTTTCAGGGGAGCCTGAATAACGTTCTGTTAGTACTGATAGAACCAGCCATTTTCGGACAATTCGATTAATTTCACTACCATCAATATTTTTCTCTCTAAGTAATAGAAACAGAGTATAAGCAAAGTTTAGGGCATTCTTAGAACGGATCAATTTGGGTGTTATGATACCTGCAGATTTAACAATCATTACAAACCGCTTGAAGTTTGTTTCATTTATGAACTCCAATACGCCTTCCTTTAAACTCCTGAATGAAGATTCAACTATTTCTTCTTTGTATTCACGTGTTTCGAAATCACGTCCAGACAGTAGACTTACTAAGTTCGCAATCTTTCCTCTTAAAAATTTGTAAGTAAATGCAACTCTTAATAAATCAGAATAACTAGGCTCATAGATGGATACATGATAATCTTTTACCCATTTTATTTTTTGAAAACTTTCTGTTGAAGCAAACTCACCGTCATTATTTTCGATATGAGAATAATCAGATGGATTTTTTATCATATGGCAAAAATAATCAATTGTCTTTCGGATAATTGGGCCTTCGTACAATTCATTTACGGTAATCTTCGACATTGCAAAGTCAGCTTGGCTCAAGACTACACCTGCAGAATTTATTCTAATAAAAATCTCTGTTACTGTTTCGATGTCCAGGTTATGTGACAACTCGATCATACCTATACTACTATATTTAATTTGCATTAACTTCTGGAGAACTTTGTTCATATCATTAGGAGTTATATCAGTATTTCTATTACAATAGTCATTTATGAAACTAAATGAATCAAAATCAGGAGCAAATACATTTGCAATGTCTGGGATCCATCTGGAATTTTTTAAAATCGCAGGGTTTGTTACTTCAAATTTTTCTTCTATAGGGTTAAAAGCGATTCGGATTTTCTTCTTTTTGTAATTGGAATCAACTACTTCTTCCCCAGTTATGGCTGCAGTCAATGCGGTAATACGTTGTTGTCCGTCAATTAGTATTTTCTTCCCCATAGATATAGAACCATCTTTAAGTTTCGTATCTGGGTTTTGCCAGGTAATGATATAACCTACAGGGTAATTTTTATAAAGAGAATCCATTAAATCTCTTACTTTAGAAGCATCCCACACAAAGGGTCTCTGAATTTCCGGGATGGCAATCATTTTATTCTTTATCCAACTAATGATTGACTCAACTGTACTATTGTTTACATTGTAATTAGACAATTCTTATCCATCCTTTTTAATTTCTTCTTAACAAGTATAACGTAAATTCAAAATTGATTCCTATTTCAGCATGAATTTGGAAGGGTTACCCTTGTTTCTAAATGACATTGTATTCAATTTATCAAAATGCAGTTATAGTATCTGAAATGATAGCTATAAAGCTTCTATTAATTTTAATAGTAAAAACCTATAATAAAATGAATGGTTGTGCCACGAAAAAAAGATTACATGAAAGTATTCCAATTTATTGTAAAAACAGATTTTTTCGAGACTGAAGGTATTTAAATTTAATGAGGGAAAAGTTAAATATCGTTAGTTTTGATACCTGAGTTTGAACGAAACGGTATCATATGTAATGTGCCTCTTCTCAGTAAAGGAATAGGTGAACAATTGGAATTTTATATAGATAATACGTACTAGATATTTTGTAGTTTACATCAAGTGTAATTCATTTGGGGGAATTGTTATGCTCGAAAAAATGCTGGGTAAGCTAGCAGAAAATATATCTGAAGTCACTACTTTAAGTACCGGTAAATCAAATTTTATTACAAAAAAAGACCATAATGGAATATATGTTGAAACGCATTCTTCACGCGAGAAATTTAAGAATGGAACGAAGGACAACCCCTTTGAACATATCTCTTTTGATTTCATTGAACAGGCTTGGAAGGAATTCACGATAGCAAGAACCGCTACTGCTAATGAATTTATTAAAACACGTGGACGTTCTTCATTTTTAATGGCTATGATTTCTAAGCTTCCGTTTGTAGAAGTAGTGAATGTGGATGGATCTATGGCGGTAAAGTTAAAGGAATTTAAGACTGATGATTTACCATGTGAAAAACTGGACAAAGTAATCCAATTTCTGGAGGACGTTATATTAGGGACATACGATCCAAAACATTTAAGTAAACAAGTCAATGCTGATCTTTACAAAGTTAAATCGAATAGTCGTCAGGATTTGAGGATTATCGGGGTATTAAATAAAAATAACGACATAAACCAAGATGTATTACAACTTTTCCTCCAAATAGATAATAAGAAACAGATGATTCAGAATTTAGTACAAAACCACCAATATTTTCAAATAACACTCACTTGTTTGTCCATTCTCAAAGATTTTTCGAAGTCTGAAAAAAGGAGGGCCCTTGAGGAATTGGGCATGTTGATAGTACGTAATTCAATGGGTGACAATTTGATGGTTGAATCTGTTGCAAAACAGAGAACATTAAATTTATTAACTTGGCTTGAAGATCTACAGCTCATAGATTCAGATTGGACACCCATAGATCTTAACTTGTCTGGAAAGGTGCAAAAAGTGGAAACTCAAATTAGAGAATACCTATTAAAAATAGCAAATGAATACTTAGACTCAAGAAGACAAGAGTTTGGAGGGAATCCATTAGCTAGCTTTATTAGACATGACGTTCCAAACGAATTTGGTAGATTATCAGTTTTAAATAACACCAATTATCTAGTTGCGGCATCTGCCGGAAAAGGAAATTGGACCTCAGTACCGTGGATTTCTATTTTAAATAAAGAAGTGACAAACTCAACCCAAAAAGGATATTATCTCGTTTATTTATTTAGTGAAGATATGAAACGACTCTATTTATCTTTTGCACAGGGAGTCACGGAAACTTCAAAAGAAGATATGCTTCGTATTAAGCAAGAGATTCGAAACGAAATTAAGATGGAGCAGCAAGTAAAACGGGATGATAACATTTATTTGGGAGACAGTAATCGAGCTAAGCAATATGCAACATCTACCGCTGCTTATATTGAATATGACTTAAGTAAACTACCTTCACAAGAGGAAATTATACATGATTTATCACTAATGATCGTTTACTATGAGGAATTTATTGAATTAAAAACAAACCAATATAAACCAGTTCATGGCAATAGTATGATCTTAGAGGAAAAAGAATTCTTTCAAAATAATCAGGAATTAATAGATCATATTCATTCCTTTATAAAAAGTAAAGGTTTTTTCTACACAAGGGAAGAAGTTATCAACTTATTCCTCTCCCTTAAAACCAAACCCTTTGTAATCCTGTCTGGTATTTCAGGTACAGGAAAAACGAAGATTGTTCAGTGGTTTGCGGAAAGTGTAGGCGCTACGGAAGAAAATGGACAATTTACTTTAATTCCAATTCGTCCAGATTGGAACGATGGTTCGGATTTGCTTGGGTACGTTGATATAAAAGGGGATTTTAAAGAAGGTCAATTGACCAAGATTATACAAAGAGCGGAAGGCAACCCTGATTTGCCGTATTTTGTACTGCTGGATGAGATGAATTTAGCAAGGGTGGAGCATTACTTTAGCGATATCTTAAGTGTTATGGAAAGTAGAAAGTGGCAGGATGGAAGAATGGTTACATCCAACTTGTTGTCTACAGAAGTGGCGGGGAGTGATATAAAACTTCCTACAAATTTATATATTATCGGTACAGTTAATATGGATGAAACGACACATCCGTTTAGTAAGAAGGTATTGGATCGCGCCAATACCATTGAATTTAATCGGGTCGAGTTATCGAATGTATCGTTTTTAGAAGAGCTTGAGGAAGTAGAACCTATTAGTGTTTCGGATAAGAAATTTCATTCTGAGTTTTTACATTTAAAAGATCTTTATCAAAAGAATAAAGACCTGGTGTTAAAAACGACATCAGAGTTGGAATTTATTAATCAATCATTACAGCTCATTAATGCACATATCGGTTATCGTGTTCGAGATGAGATTTGCTTTTATTTGGCCTATAACGAGGCTAGTGATTTGTTGGACTATGACCAAGCGTTTGATTATTGTATCTTACAAAAAATTCTTCCTCGTGTTTCCGGAAGTGATTCGAGAGTAGAGAGGCTGTTAATGGGACTTTATCGATTGTTTACGGGAAAAGAATTTCTCGAGGAAAGTGACGATTTGGAGCTGGATTTTAAAGCTGCGAAATATCCAATTAGTGCAGCAAAAGTAGTTGAGATGCTTAGGAGGTTGAGGGACGATGGCTTTACTTCCTTCTGGATCTCGTGAAGATGTAGAGCTAGTCCTTATTGAACACAATGATTTCTCATTAGTGATAAAAGGGAAGCCATTTCATCATAGGTATGAGGGCCTAAAGCAATATCGAGCCATGGACTACCATGATGTGATGGGTTTTTCAGTCAAGGGTAGTGGTCTTGGAAGTATACAAGTTTATGATATTGAGGCTCAAGAATTATCAACATCTGAGAAATTACGCCCGATCTTTTTCGAAAATGGAAACTATCAAGTTATTGTTATGCCAAAGGAAAAAGATAAAGAGCTTTATTTCTATCATGAACATCCCTTATTGAGACAAGCGATCTCAATGGTTCAGTTGGCAGGGACCCGAATGTTAATGGGGAATTTACAATTTCAAAATGAGGTTGGCTTAACAACCTTTGAAATTCAATCAGGGAAGGACACGCTTCTAGAGGTAACGTTAGAAATTTTCCCCACGAAACTAGATTATAAGAAAGATTATCAACGGTTATTAGAAGAAGTAAACGAGGAAATTTATAACTTGGCTTTCCATTTTATTAAGAAGACTTATTTAGGGGCAAGTATAAAATTAGATGGAAAGCCCAGTCGAACGGAATTTTATCGTTTAATCACTAAGCATTTTAATCAGTTTCTTCAGGCTATCACACGTATTGAAAGACAGCCTCATCACCGCCTAGAAAAAACATACATAAGAGCAAGAGGCGATCAGTTAAGTAAAACAGATACAACTACACGAAAATATTTACAGAAGCGAACACAGCTTCTAGTAGAAGTAGATCGTGGGATCAACATTGAAGATAGAGATTTCATGCCAATCACTGGGTTAAAGGCGAAGAAAGAATTAGTGTATGACACCTATGAGAACCGTTACGTGAAGTACATCATGAACCGACTGATTGATAAGCTTGATGACCTGTTAGACACAGTCTTTAACCAAACAAAACGGTGGACTGAACAACCTGACCCAGAGTTGGTTGAAAGAATAACCGATATGAAAAAAAAACTGGTGTCCAAATTGAAGAATCCGTTCTGGAGAGACATTGGCAGGCTTGATCGATCAGTCATGAGTCTAGTTTTACAAATGGCTCCAGGTTATAGAGATGCCTTTCAAATATTCTTAACCATTTCTAAAGGGTTAATGCTGCAAGGTAAGATCTATCAAATGTCGGTTAAGGATGTGGCGACATTATATGAATACTGGACATTCTTAAAGCTGGGGCAAATCTTACATACCAAGTATGAACAAATCAGCCAGAACGTTGTACAGGTTAGTAGAGATGGTTTATTTGTTAACCTAGAGGCAAATCGATCCGCGCAGAGAATTTTTGTTCATTCAGTTACTAGGGAAAAAATTATTCTTACGTATCAAAAACTAGAAAATCATCTTCCTACCATTTCACAAAAACCGGATACCATGCTCACCATTGAAAAAAAGGGTAGGGATCACAAGTATAATTACGTTTTTGATGCTAAGTATCGGATTGATTATGCCCAGGAAGGAAGCTATTACAACAAGCGATATAAAAAGGCTGGCCCTTTAGAAGAGGACATCAATACTATGCATCGTTATAGGGATTCACTCGTTGTTATGAATGAAGGACCATATGAACGAACAGCTTTTGGCGCTTATGTGTTATTCCCTTGGTATGATGAAACAGATTACGTGCAGCATCATTTTTATCAAAGTATTGATAAAGTAAACATAGGGGGATTGCCTTTTTTACCTAACGCGACGGCTCTAGTTGAACAATTTGTTGAAAGATTAATAGAGAAAAGTCCAGAAGAGATTCAAAAGGAAGGTATACTCCCTAGGGGCACAAAGGAAGCATGGAACTCAAGTTTAGAAGAAAAAGTACTCGTAGGCCTTGTAGCTGATTTTGAACAGTATAAAGGATTTATACAAAATGGATATTACGAGATCCCGGTCAAGCAGTTGAAAAAAGGTTGGCAGGAAGCTAAGTATATTGCCTTATATGCTAAAGCGGGGATAGGCTTGCCGAACGGTATTTCTGAATATGGCAAGGTAAATTACGTTAGTACAGTAAGACGAGAGGAAGAAGAATATATTCGCTTTAGCGTTGATGTATGGACGAATATGAAATTGATTAAACCAGTACACTACGGCATCGCTACTTATATGATGACCACTTTCTCATTGCTAAAGGACGCCGAAGAGTTACCAGAACTATACATGAAAACTCGAGAAGAAACCACTCTATGGCGGATGTTGAGAAGAATATCGGACAAGGTAGAGATCGGATTAGATCATGCAACAATTGATCAAGCCTCTATGGTTGAACAGTTCTCTTTTGTAAATATCAAGATTCAAATTGATAGAAATAATGATGTTATCCACTTGATAAAAGAAGATACGGAAGAAAAGATGCCCTTAGATTTGTTAGTGAGCCAGCCTTCTTTAGTGTTTAAGAAGATTCTATCATTTCTTTGATAAGGCAGATTAAGTGAGAACGTCACGCTGCTTCAAAAGATGCTGGATTTTAGCGGAAGTGTTCACACTCCTAAAGATATTGTGAAGCTTAATAAGATGGTCAACGCAAGTATTGGATTAATTAATGAAGTGTGGTTTCACTGGCGTTATAAGCACGCTTCTTTAGTCGAAGAGGAACCGCCTGATTTAGGCAGAAAACTAAACTCATTAAAAAACCCATGGAGAGATAAAATTTCACCATGGGTTTTCACCATTTTAAGAGGATTTTGAAACAGCTCAATTCAAGTATCAAATTCCCCTTTTTATAATCACTATTTTTTTACCTCCATAATATATTTGAAAGATGGAATAATAAATAACCCCCGACAACAACCGTATTGTTATCTCTAGCCCCTATTATCAAAATATTTCAAAAAGAAGCACTACTCCAGAATATCTAGTTCGAATAGGACATAAAATCAAAGTAAATCAACAAGAATTCCTAATGAAACCTCAGAAACCGTGTTGTATTTTGTGAATTTTGAAAAAGTAACTGACAGTTACCTGGTACGAGGTTTGCAGAAAAGAGAGTAAGTGTTATGTTACTCCCTTAATAAAATTGCAGGTGAAGCTGATGTCAATTCCATATGAGGAAAGGAAAAGGGTTATTGTTGATATTTTGGACCGGGATGAACGGGTTAGAATTACAGAGTTAACCAATTTGCTTGGTGTATCAGGCGAAACAATCCGTCGCGATCTTAACAGAATGGATAAAGAGCATTTACTCAAAAAGGTTCATGGAGGAGCTGTTAAACAAAGGGAGCGTTACCTTGAGCCTCCATTTGAGAAAAAACTGATGGTGAATGCGGATGGGAAACGTCGCATCTGTAAAGCAGCAGCCGGGATGGTTGAGGATGGGGACATTATTATGATTAGTCATGGAACAACAACTTCATATATGGTTCCGTACTTGGCTCAAAAGAAACATATTACAGTTGTAACATCATCGATTCATATTCTAATAATGTGCCTTGAAGGCTTTGAAGGAAAAGTAATTTTTAGTGGTGGAGAGATGGGCAGAGACCAGAAGCTTACAGCTGGGCCTATTGCCGAAAAGGTAATGATGCACATTAAAGCAAACAAAGCTTTTATAGCCCCAGGGGGCATATCTAAAAATAATGGATTAACGGATTATGACCTTTATGGGGCGAGTCTGTCACGAAAAATGATGGAACGGGCGGACGAAGTGATCATACTTGCTGACCATTCGAAGTTTGGTAAAACGACATTTGCCCATATATCACCACTCTTGGAATCAACGACGCTAGTGACTGACACCATCCTGTCTAGTGAATGGCGTACAATAATCGACTTGCTTGATATGAACATTGTGATAGGTTAAGTGACGCAATCAAAAAATCCAATCACGTTTTAAAGGAGTTAAGGACATGCTTAATTTAAACAAAGGGGAAGTTCTCAAAAAATCGATCGATTCGTGGAATCCAGGTAAAACGCGTCAATGGCAAGAGGATGGCATTGATTTTGTGATGGGAAAACGCGAAGGCTATTATGTATACGATATGCAGGGGAAAGAGCTCATGAATCTCCATTTAAATGGAGGAACGTTCAATCTGGGACACCGAAATCCGGAAATTATCCAAACGCTAAAAGAAGCAATGGATGAATTCGATATCGGGAATCATCATTTTCCAGCAATCGGGCGTGCGAAGCTGGCTGATTCTCTTGCTCGCTCCACTCCAAATAGTGTCAAGTATTCCATCTTCGCAAGCGGAGGCAGTGAAGCTATTGATGCAGCCATAAAATGTGCACGCTATGCCACAAAGCGTAAAAAGGTGGTTTCCATTCAAAATGGGTACCATGGCCATAGCGGATTAGCGGTTTCCCTGGGGCATGTTAGATACTCCGGGCCGTTTCTAAGCCAAGGTGAGCCGGGCTTATTTATCCAAGTGCCATTTAACGATCCCGATGCCATGGAAAAAGCACTCAATCAGGAAGATGTTGCTTGCGTCGTACTTGAAACGGTTCCAGCTACCTATGGATTTCCGATGCCGGCGCAAGACTACTTAAACACGGTGAAAAAGCTTTGTGAAAAATACGGTTCTCTTTACATAGCAGATGAGGTTCAAACAGGACTCATGAGAAGCGGAAAGCTCTGGGGAATTGAGCATTATGGAGTAGAGGCTGATATTCTTGTTACTGCAAAAGGGCTTAGTGGAGGCATCTATCCAATCGCTGCAACTGTTGTGAGCGAACGTGCGGGCGGATGGATGAATGAAGATGGCCTCGCACATATCTCGACATTCGGCGGAGCAGAGCTTGGCTGCGTGGTCGCAGACAAAGTGTTGGAGATTTCCCAGCGCCCAGACGTTGTCAAAAATGTAAACTATGTTTCTCGTTATTTGCGATCAGGCTTAGAGCAAATTAAGCAAAGGTATCCAGATTATTTTGTTGGAATCCGCCAGCTCGGTGTCATTATGGGACTAGAGTTCAGGGAACAAGATGCGGCCAAGGATGTTATGCGTGCTCTTTACAATAATGGTGTATGGGCGATTTATTCCATGCTGGACACGAAGGTGCTGCAATTTAAGCCTGGTTTATTGTTGGATAAGCCCTATTGTGATGAATTGCTAGAGCGCTGTGAAAAAAGCATTAAGGAAGCATCCAGGAAGCCTGCATTTAGTTATTAAACAGACGTATTGAAAGGGGGGAAGCCAGAAATCCATTGAACCTGATGTCAGACATAACAGTTGACCTTTCCGGTTAAAAACCTGTACAGAATAACCAGTCATACCATGGTAAGTACTCCAGGGCGTTGTATCGAGTAAGATTCAAAAGGAGGAAAGGAAATGGGAGGTTCAAACAATTTAGAACTTAAAAAGACATTGACACCTTTTCACCTGTGGGTAATTGGTGTAGGTATCGTAATCTCAGGGAATTTCTTTGGCTGGAACTATGGGTTGGCAGAATCAGGTTATGTTGGCATGTTAATAGCCACTTCAATTATGGGAATCATGTATTGGTTTATGTGCTTAGGAATCTCGGAACTGTCTACTGCTTTGCCTCATGCAGGCGGCCCCTATTCTTTTGCTAGACGGGCAATGGGTCCGCTCGCGGGTTACTTAACTGGCATAGGTGTCATTCTTGAATATGTGATCGCAGCTCCGACGATTGCCATTGGAATTGGCGCCTACATTAATTTCTTGTTTCCGGTTGTTAGTACCATCTTGGCAGCGGCGATCATGTATGTGTTTTTTATGGTGATCCACATTATCGGGATCAAGGAGTATGCAACAATAGAGGCAGTTTTAGTCTTTATTGCGTTAGCTCTGCTTGTCCTTATGTACTTTGTAGGATTACCTGAAATTCGGTTTGAGAAGCTTTTCGGCTCCGGGAATGATCCTCTGATTCCGAACGGGCTGAAAGGTGTATGGGCTGCGCTGCCGTATGCGATGTGGCTATTTTTAGCCATTGAGATGCTCCCGATGCTATCTGAAGAAACCCGTAATCCCAAAAAAGATATGCCGAAAGGGATTATCTCCGGAATTGTTACATTAATGATCCTTTCCGTCTTGACTACGACAGTTGCCATCGGGCTTGGCGGCATTGAAGTCATGAGTACGGCCAGTGACCCGCTTCCGTCGGCGATTGCAGCAGCATTCGGCAAAACCTACTGGTTAGCGCAAATTTTGGCTTCAATTGGTCTTGTGGGATTAATCGCCAGCTTCTCGGGTGTTATTCTGGCCTACTCGCGCCAAATCTTTGCGCTATCACGTGCAGGATATTTGCCTGCCAAGCTGGCTTCATTGCACAAGACCAGGAGAACGCCATATTTAGCGATCATTTTGCCTGGTATCATTGGGTTGGTTCTAGTCGTGTTATTCGATCCCAATGATTTAATTTTGATTTCAACCTTCGGAGCTCTTGTTTCTTATATTTCTATGAACCTCTCTGTCTTAATCCTTAGAAAAAAAGATCCAAATCTTCTACGTTCATACAAAACACCGCTATATCCCTTTACACCAATCGTTTCATTAGTGCTGGCGGTCATTTCTATCTTTGCGAGTGTGTTTGCAAACATTACCTTCTTCATGATCAGCATTGGAGTCTTTGTTGTAGCGATCATCTATTACTATGTCTGGGCCCAGCATCACATCAATAAGGATGCGCCTGAAGAGCAGGTTGACGACGCTGTATAAGTTATAAAACAGAAATGGCAAATAAGGTAAGCCGCGAACAGGCTTGCCTTTCCAGCTCTGACATTTGAAAGGGGGCTCCGACATTGGATAAGGAGTTAGTTGAAAGAATCACTAGGCTAGTACTTGAGCGTTTGGTGAACACCGAAGACCAATATACTGTGTCACTAGATGACAACGAATTGGAGGACTGGAATTCTTTGCATCTGGGCAATCCTTCAGAGGCCAAGTCCCATAACGGATATCTAAAGCCGCTTTCAGATGCCGAGGTTGAAGATTGGGCCCGATGTACCCACTCATATTCCTATAGCGTCCACTCAAAGTACAAGGAAAACGGCAATAAAGCTAGATTTATAAAATACTCTTAGCAGTCAGTTATAAAAAGAGTTATAAAACTATTACAGATTATAGGAGGAATCAGTTATGTCATCTTTTAATGGTGCACTTGGAATGATTGAAACGAAAGGGCTTGTAGGTTCCATTGAGGCAGCTGATGCCATGGTGAAGGCTGCAAATGTCAATATCGTAGGGAAGGTTCATGTTGGAGGCGGAATCGTAACTGTTCTGGTGACAGGTGATGTAGGCGCCGTAAAGGCCGCAACGGAGGCGGGCAGTGCAGCCGCACAACGAGTCGGCGAGCTTCTATCTGTTCATGTGATCCCTCGTCCTCATAATGAATTGATCGGGATTTTGCCAAAGGTCGGGGAGAACTAATAACAGTCTTAGAGGTGCTGCTAAATGGAAAGAATCGAACTTGATCATTTAGTTGATGAAATTGTAAAAAAGCTTTCCGTTACGGAAAACATCGATAAAAAGACGGCAGGCCGCCCAATCCCAATCGGAGTGTCAGCGCGTCACTGCCACTTATCGAAAGAAGATTTTGCTAAAATTTTCGGGAAAGAAGGTTCCCTTACAAAAAAAGGGGACCTCTTGCAACCCGACCAGTTTGCAGCAAATGAAACAGTAGCCATAGCAGGTCCTAAAGGAAGCATTGAAAAGGTAAGAGTACTCGGCCCATTCAGGAAACACACGCAAGTTGAGGTTAGCATATCCGATTCGGTAAAGCTTGGTCTAAAACCGCCGATTAGGGAGTCTGGGAATATTGCAAACTCATCACCTGTTACAATCATCGGCCCCAAAGGAAGTATTTATTTAGAGGAAGGACTTATCATTGCACAGGCACACATTCATATGTCTCCGAGTGATGCTGCGAGATTTCGTGTACAGGACGGGGATTTTGTCCGGGTGAAAATAAATAACGAAAGAAGGCCGATTTCATTCGAGAAGGTGAAAGTGCGGGAATCTCCCCACTACGTTCTCGAAATGCATATCGATACGGACGAAGCCAATGCGGCGAATGTTATTTCAGGAGATTTCGCGGAGTTAATCCGTACGAGTGATGTAATATGATAGATCCTAAACTAATTGAAAGTATTGTTAGAGAGGTCCTTGGCCAAATTGAAACGAACCGCGAATCTCCAAAATCAAGGCTTCTAGTCATCTCTAAACAAGGTGAAAGTATCGCTAAGGAGCTCAGCATTTTAGAGTCGTACTGGAATGTAGTAAGTGGGAATATCCAAGAAAATGATTCATTACCAGATGTACAGCAAGCTGTATTTCTGAATGTCGATCAAACTACCCTGGTAAAGGCAGCGCTTGGTTTTACTGATACTCTTGAAAATAAACGATTTGTTCAATTAATGACTATGGAGATACCGATATCTTTTGTACTTGATCAAACGTTGCAAAAATTGATCCAAACTGACGGAAACGAGCACAGATACTCAGGCTATCTAGAACATATTCGTGCCTATAAAAATACCATTGAAAGCTTTGGAGTCACATTTCTTCGACTGGAAGAACTAAAGCCGCTGAAAGAAAGTAAACCATCTCATGATCAGATTCAAAGGAAACCTTCCAAAACCCTCATTACCCAAGAAAAAGTAGACAATCATACCGGCACAGAGCTTGTGGTAAAACAAGGGACAATTATTACCCCGCTTGCGATGGATAAAGCTAGGGAGCTTGGTATCAAGATTACTTTTTTATAAGAACCTAACGCTTCAAGATGAATCCAGCAAAAAAGCTGAATGGCGGTCATTAAAGGGACTGAATGAGTCCTGATTTTAGTAATAGAAGGAAAAATTGTCAACAAAGAGGCTGAATGAATCTTAGTTTTGGAAATAAACGAAAAAAAGTGGCATCGAAGGGGTTGAATGATCCTGGATCCCCTTTTTAAGGTTAAATAGTGGATTCTAATCGTAGCACAAAGCCTTTATTTAAAGTCAGGGAGGCTTAAAGGATGGTCATTGGAACTGTAGTAGGGAGCATATGGGCCACCAGAAAAGAGGAGGGGCTAACAGGTTTAAAATTGCTAGAGGTGCACATAGATGGTTTCGAGCGGGACGCTGGCGCCACTGATTCCATTCTTGTAGCAGTGGACCGGATTGGTGCAGGAACCGGCGATAAAGTAATTGTGACACGAGGTACGCCCGCTTCAGCCTTTAACGAGCAGTCGGTGCCTATCGATGCGCTTATTATTGGAATTGTTGACCCTAAAGAACTGAAGGGATGAATGTCATGAGAAAAACTGTTGGAATGATTGAGACAATAGGTATTGCGACTGCCATTGAAGCAACGGACCGAATGCTAAAAACGGCTGATGTCAAGCTGTTTCAGGTGAATAAAACAGACCCGGCTCTCATAACAACCTATATTGCCGGTGACGTAACTGCCGTGTATGCAGCAATAGAAGTAGGTAAACAAACGGCAGAACAGACTGGTGCTCTGGTCGCTTATTCGGTCATTTCAGCAGCTGATGGTCAAACCCTTGAAAGATTGATCGTTGAATAGAACCCTTAAACTAAAGCTTACTGTAATCTTCATTTTTCTTGGATTACTATCCATTGTTTTTTATAAATTGCAGTTTCTCTTATTCACTTCAAATCTAGGCACACTTTAAGTGGTTTTTTGGGAAAGTAGGTGAAAAAAGTTGACAGAAGAAAAAAAACGTTTTATCCAAGAGTTTGTGCCCGGGAAACAAGTAACACTTAGTCACTTGATTGCCAATCCCGACCCAGACCTCTACGACAAGCTGGGCCTGGAGGAAGCGGGAGCTTTAGGAATACTGACGCTTACACCAAGTGAAACAGTGATAATAGCCGGGGATTATGCGACAAAGGCAGCAAGAGTCAAAATTGGATTTCTTGATCGGTTTACAGGAAGTCTTGTTTTGGTTGGCAGTGTATCAGAGGTGGAGACGGCTCTTGCTGAAGTGAATCATTTTTTGGCTCAGGCTTTACGTTATACTCCCACATTTCTTACAAAATCATGAAATGCTTGGAGTGATTCTGACTATGAAAAACAGGGCAATGCTAATCGGAGCCATTCGAGCTGGAAAAACAACACTGGGGCAAGTGTTATTAGGGAAGAAGGTAAAACCGCGAAAAACACAAAGCTTAATCTATTATGACTGGATTGTTGACACACCAGGCGAATACACAGAGAATCCCTTTTATTACAAAAGTATTATGACAACCATGTTAGAAGTCACTCATGTCCTTTTTATTCAGGACGCTACGAAAAAGGCTTCCATTTTTCCCCCAGGGTTCGCCGCAGGCATAAACAAGTTGATTATCGGAGTTGTCACCAAATGTGATCATGAGAATGCGGATGTTGATCGGGCAGTTGGGCATTTAAAAAAGGCGATAACAACCGGCCCTATAGTTGTTACGTCCTCTTATACAGCGATAGGAGTTCAGGAATTAAGAGAGCTTGTGGCATGCTCAAGTATCCAGGAGATGAGGGACTTTACAAAAGCATCACAGCCAGAAGCAGTTATTTTTCATGAATAATTCGGCTTTACGCACCAATATTTATTGTACCTTGAACTCATTGTAGTTTAGCAGGAGGATTTCCTAATGAGCGATATTCCTAAAGGCGAGTCCATGATCAGTGTTGGCATTGATATCGGAACGAGTACGACCAAACTGGTGATTAGTCGTTTTCTGCTAAAGAACACGGCGGGAGTTTCACGCGTTCCCTCGATTCACATCATTGACAGAGAGATTATTTACAAGAGTGCCATTTTTCGGACACCCTTATTGTCCAGGACAGAAATCGATATGGATGCCATTGAACAGATCATATTGGATCAGTATCGCGCGGCAGGCATATCGCCTCGGGCTGTTCAAACAGGAGCAGCGATTATTACAGGTGAGGCAGCAACGAAAGCAAATGCGGAGGAAGTGCTCTACCACCTTTCAAGTCGAAGCGGAGACTTTCTGGTGGCTGCAGCAGGTCCGGACCTGGAAGCCATTATTGCTGCTAAGGGATCGGGTCTATACGATGCATCTAGGCAGTCTGATAAAGTTTTTGCGAACATTGACATTGGCGGAGGTACAGCTAATATTGCTGTCTGCCAATATGGAAAATTGATAGGAACCTGTACGCTGCACATTGGCGGAAAACTAATAGAGTTTGAGAATCGAAAAATAAGCTATGTATCCCATCAGGTAAGGAAATCTTTTGACCTGATTGGAATTGATATCACAGAAGGAAGCCCTGTGGAAGATGAAAGTTTGAAAGCATTCAGCGTTCATTTAGCCGCTGTTCTTGCACGTGCCTTGCACAATCAGCTAAGGGCTGAAGATCAACCGTTTTTGCTCGGCCATCAGCCAAATTGGGACAAAAAGATTGATGTCATCACCTTTTCCGGAGGTGTAGCAGAATGTATGTATCGCTATGAAAACGATATACAAGATACAACCTCCTATGATGATATAGGGCTGCGGCTGGCAGAGTCCATTTTTGAAAATCCTCACTTGGCAGAATTTGAGTGGCGAAAACCGGACGCGACAGTTCGTGCGACGGTAATAGGAGCCGGGACACAAACAACGGAAATAAGCGGGGCAACTATTCAGGTCGAACCTTCATTACTGCCAATCCGAAATTTGCCTGTACATCGAATTGAATTTCGAAATCACTTCACGAATACTTTGGCTGTTATCGGTCAGGAAATAAAAAAAGGAACAAACCTATATGATCCATTTCATGAAGGCCAGAATTTTGCCCTTTATTTAGCAAACATTCCGCTCTTAGGCTTTCGGGAAATACATCAGCTCGCTGAAGTTCTTATTGAAGGAAACCGGTACAAAAAGAATCCTTCGCAGGTGTTGGTTCTTGTCCTTGAAAGAGATATGGCGAGAGCATTGGGACAATCCCTGCAGGTGAAAGATCCCAAACAGATGTGTATATGCATTGACCAAATTAAAGTGGAACACGGCGATTATCTGGATATCGGGAAACAGCTGCAATCAGGAGTTGTTCCAGTCGTAACGAAAACATTAGCCTTTCATTAATGGGACGTTCTGGTCAGGAGGTGGCAATTATTGAAGCTGCGTACAACACATATAGGCAAAGTATATTCTTTTCGTGATTTAAAGGAACTATTTGCAAAAGCGAATGAAGAAAAGTCAGGCGACCGTTTGGCCGGAATAGCTGCTGAAACCGTACAGGAACGAATCGCTGCCAAGGAAGTGTTAAGCACCTTAACACTGGCAGAAATACGGAATCATCCATTACTTTCTCCCGAGGAGGATGAAGTATCACGGATGATTGAGAATTCGCTGAACGAAAGAATCTATGCATCTATAAAAAATTGGTCTGTTTCTGAATTGAGGGAATACATCCTGTCGGATCGCACCGGAGATACCGAGTTAAAACGGATTAGCTATGGTCTTACTAGTGAGATGATCGCGGCAGTAGCCAAGTTAATGTCAAACATGGATTTAGTCTTTGCCGCAAATAAGATAGAGGTTTTAACAAAATCCAACATTACCATCGGACAAAAAGGGACACTCTCATCAAGACTCCAGCCAAATCATCCAACAGATGATGTAGCCGGGATTATGGCCTCTATTAAGGAGGGGCTTTCCTATGGAATTGGAGACGCGGTAATCGGGATTAACCCGGTCGATGACTCTGTTGAGAGTGTAAAAAGATTATTGCATGCCACACATGATTTTATTCGCAGCTGGAAGATTCCAACCCAAAACTGCGTGCTGGCACATGTGACAACCCAAATGAAAGCGATTAGACAAGGGGCACCTGCCGATATGATTTTCCAAAGTATCGCAGGAACGGAGAAGGCAAACCAGTCTTTCGGAATTACCGCCGAGCTATTATGGGAAGCGAATGAGCTGGTAAGGAAAGAGGGGACAGGCACAGGTCCGGAGCGTTTTTATTTTGAAACGGGCCAGGGCTCAGAGTTATCCTCAGAAGCTCATCACAATATCGATCAACTGACGTTAGAAGCCAGAAATTACGGATTTGCAAGATGCTATGATCCTTTTATCGTCAATACGGTCGTTGGGTTTATAGGTCCAGAGTATTTATATAATAATAAGCAAATTATCCGGGCAGGACTAGAGGATCATTTTATGGGGAAAATGCACTTGCTTCCTATGGGTGTGGATATTTGTTATACAAATCATGCGAAAGCGGATCAAAACGATATGGAAGATTTGGGCGTGTTATTAACCGCTGCGGGAGTGAATTTCGTGATTGCAGCTCCAATGGGGGATGACTGCATGCTCAATTACCAATCATTAAGCTATCATGATATTGCAACGTTGAGACAGACAATGAATAAGAGGGCAGCACCGGAATTTAACCGCTGGCTGATAGAGATGGGAATCCTTGAAAAGGAAGGCCGGTTAAGCGATATTGCCGGCAACCCAACTATTTTTAATAGGTAAAGGGGGTGGAGACATGGATGAACAGTTAATAGAAAAGATCACGAATATGATCGTATCTAAACTTTCCGAGAAGGAAGAAGCTGTAAGCCATGAGGTTGATGTCATTCCAAATGCCATTAACAATAACGAGAAGATGGAAAAGGGGAATCTTCCCGAGTTTGGCAGGGTCTTGGATGGAACAGGCGATGAAAGGGACGAACTGGAGTCAGAGCAGGATAGAATAGCAGAATGCCGGCTGAAAGAGGTTGAAGCTGTTCCTGAACAATGGCTCGAGATGCGAAAGAAAACACCGGCGCGAATTGGTGTTGGGAGGTCTGGACCACGGCCGCGAACCAATACATGGATTACGTTTCGATATGACCATGCAGCAGCGGTAGACACGGTTTCAGGTGAAGTGAGAGATTTCATATTGAAACAGCTTAAGTTGTTTTCCGTTACAACCCTGGCAGCCGATAAGGAAGTGTATATCAGGCGCCCCGATTACGGAAGAAGACTTTCCGAGGAAGCGAAACGAATAATAAAAGAAAAATGTGTGTACCGACCAACAGTTCAGATTATAGTAGCGGATGGACTGAGTTCAAAAGCCATAGAAGAAAATGTGGAAGATGTCTATCTATCCCTTCATCAATCACTGGTGAGCCTAGGCTTCGGGCTGGGAACATCCTTTTATATAGAACGAGGCAGAGTGGCAGTAATGGATGAAATTGGCGATTTATTGGAGCCGGAGGTTGTTGTTTTATTAATCGGAGAACGTCCGGGCCTGGTCAGTGCCGAATCTTTAAGCGCTTATTTATGCTATCAGCCGAGAATTGGCACAATTGAAGCGGATCGCATGGTGGTATCCAATATACACAAAGGCGGAATTCCGCCTGTTGAGGCTGGAGCATATCTTGGGATAGTTGTTGAAAAGATTTTGAGATATAAAGCTAGCGGAATTTCTCTTGTTCAAAAGGAAGAGTAAAGGAGAGCCCTGCATGAAGCTCAAGCCAGTTTACGCGCGAATTTTAGCGGTTCGAATCATTTCCAATGTTCATCCTGACATGATCAAGGAGTTTGAATTGCCTTCCGGGCACCACAGTATAGGAATATTTACCGTCACCATTGATGACGTTGGGATGGTGGCGTTGGATGAAGCAACCAAACAAGCCGATGTCGAAGCGGTTTATAAACATTCCTTTTATGCAGGTTCAGGGCATGCGTCAGGACCATTGTCCGGAGAATTTATTGGAATTTTATCTGGTTCCAATAATGAAGAAGTAAAAAGCGGGATGGATGCAGTTATCGAAACAGTGAACGGACATGCATATTTTGAAGCACTTAATGAAGACCCCTCCCATGCTTTTTTTGCTCATGTGGTTCCCCGTACAGGCAAGCTGCTGTCAAAAGAGGCTGGCATTAAAGAGGGGGAAGCGATCGCCTATCTAATTGCACCCCCGCTTGAAGCGATGTTCGGGATTGATGCAGCCTTAAAAGAAGCGGAAGTAGAATTGAAGTCCCTATTTAAACCACCTTCTGAAACCAACTTTGGCGGCGGGCTCTTGACCGGGTCTCAATCTGCATGTGAGGCTGCAGCGAATGCTTTTCGGGAAGCAGTAAAACAGGTTGCCCTGAAACCAAAGCATATGTAAGGCTCTATTAGGATTATTTTGTTCCTTAAAGTAAGGAAAATCATAACCGACGCTAAATTTAAATAGGAAGGTGATAAAAAATGAGTTTTGATCAAGACCTTCTATCCATACAGGAAATGAGAGACGCTGTTACAAAAGCACATGAAGCGCAAAAAGTGTATGAGACCTTCTCACAGCAGCAAGTCGATCAGATCGTAAAAAAAGTCGCCGATGCTGCTTTCCGTGATTCCGAAAGACTTGCTGTCATGGCAGTTGAAGAAACGCGAATGGGAGTCGCTATTCACAAGAAAATGAAAAATCAAGTAAGTTCCCGCGACGTGTATGAGTCTATAAAAGATGAAAAAACAATCGGGATTATTCATCGAGACCATGTGTCGAAAGTAACGGAAATTGCTTATCCGTTCGGGGTCGTGGCAGCGATTATTCCAACGACCAATCCTACGTCAACTGCGATTTATAAAACCTTGATCGCTTTAAAAAGCGGTAACGCGATCGTCGCGAGTCCGCATCCGCGAGCAGCCAACTGTACAATTGAAGCGTTAAAAGTGTGCAATAGTGCGGCGATAGAGGCTGGGGCACCAGAAGGATTGATCGGCTGGATTTCAAAGCCGTCTTTAGAAGCAACCGAACAGTTAATAAAACACAGACTGACGAATGTCATTCTAGCCACAGGCGGGGTAGGACTGGTAAGAGCGGCTTACAGCTCAGGAAAACCGGCATATGGAGTGGGGCCGGGAAATGTACCTGCCTATATTGAAAAAACGGCCAATATAGCTAAGGCTGTGAAGAATATTATCGACAGCAAAACCTTTGATAATGGGACGATATGTGCGACTGAACAAGCGATTGTCGTAGATCAAAATGTCAAGGAAGTCATGATTCGGGAGCTCAAAAAAAATCACGCTTATTTTGTTGAAGGTGAAGAGAAGAGAAAGGTGGAAAAGATCATCTCGCCAATGATCGGTCAGTTAAATCCACATATTGTCGGGAAATCAGCCCTTGAAATTGCGGATATGGCCGGGATTAAGATACCGGAGGACACTCGGGTCATTATTGCAGAAGAGGACCGACTTGAAAAATCAGCCCCTTTTTCGATTGAAAAGCTTTCGCCCATCCTGGCTCTTTATACGGCAGCAAACCACGAAAAGGCTAAGGAAATTTGTATTGGATTGTTGAACCTTGGCGGTAGAGGACATAGTTTATCTATCCACACGAATGATTTTCAAGTTGCAGAAGAATTTGCTAGTGCCATGCCTGTCTCCCGGATCATGGTAAATACCTTAGCATCTATTGGTGCGGTGGGCGCAACAACCGGTTTGAAGCCTTCCTTTACTCTCGGATGCGGTTCTTATGGCGGGAATATTACATCTGATAACATTTCAGCTCGGCACCTCATCAACATTAAACGACTGGCCTTTGTCACAAAAGAGGCCACCATTCCACAAGAATCCACACGGCCAATTTTTTCTGTGAATAGTGAAGTGGAAAAGGTTCAAGAGATTGTTGGCAATGTCCTGGCGAATCTGAAGATGGATAAAAAATCAATGGACAAGAACGACTTAACGCGTCTAGTGCAGAAGGTAGTTTCACAGATTCAAAAATAATGAAAGCACCATGGCCTTGACCGAATTCTTAGACGGAAACTGAGATATATGGCCGAAATGAGGTATCGGGGAAGGATGAAAGGGTGGTGAAAAGGTGAGTAAAGCGCTTGGCATGATTGAAACCAGGGGACTAATAGCCTCCATCGAAGCGGCAGATGCCATGGTGAAGGCAGCCGATGTAACGCTTGTGCGGCAAGAAAAGGTTGATGCAGCATTAGTGACTATTGTTGCAGAAGGCGATATAAGTGCTGTAAAGGCGGCTGTAGAAGCGGGAACAGAGGCGGCAAACCGGTTTGGACTGGTGGTATCTCATTTAATTATCCCTAATCCGGATGCGGAAACCAAAGAACTTATTTTAAAATAGGAACCAGTAAAGAACGGACCCTACTAAATAAAAGAAAATGTAAACAAGAGATTGAACGCGGGCGTGCGGTAAGTAAAAAATGAAGTTCCGGAGCAGGTGAACTTTCAATTCCAGGTTATACGGATAGAGGTGAATGGCGATGAAGACGTTTCAAAGAAGAAAATTGGCCGTGATCGGAGCTGGTCATACTGGAGCGACCTCTGCTCTAATGCTGGCCCAAAAAGAGTTGGGGGATATCATACTGGTTGATATACCGGAAATGGAAAAACCGTCAAAGGGAAAAGCGCTGGATATGCTGGAAGCAGGGCCTATGGAAAAATTTAATGTTTCGATTAAAGGAACATCTGATTACGCCCATATCCAGAATGCAGACATGGTCATTATTACTGCAGGCATTGCCAGAAAGCCCGGGATGAGCCGTGAGGACCTCGTCCTGAAAAATAAAGAAATTATGGTCCAGGTTTCCAAGAAGATAAAAGAATACGCACCAGACAGTTATATACTTGTATTGAGTAATCCGGTCGATGTAATGACTTATACATGTTTTAAAACAACGGGTTTCCCTAAAAATCGTGTAATCGGTCAATCAGGCGTGCTTGATACAGCTCGTTTTAAAACTTTTGTTGCAGAGGCACTGAATATTTCTGTGGAAGATGTTACAGGGTTTGTTCTTGGCGGGCACGGTGACAGCATGGTACCGCTCATCCGCTATTCCAATGTGAGCGGTATTCCTCTGGAACAACTCATGTCCAGAGAACAAATTGAAGCCATCATTAAAAGAACAAGAACCGGTGGAGGAGAAATTGTAGAGCTTCTTGGAAACGGAAGTGCCTACTATGCTCCTGCTGCTTCCCTTATTGAAATGGTGGAGGCTATTATCAAAGATAAGAAACGAGTCCTGCCTGTCATTGCCTATTTGGAAGGTGAATATGGCTACAATGATTTATTTCTTGGGGTGCCAACCGTACTTGGGGGCAGCGGGATTGAAAGTATCATAGAACTCCCTCTCACGCATGCAGAAATGGCACAGCTTGATATTTCTGCCAACGATGTGAAGAAGATGGTGCAAATCCTTTCTTGGGACGAGGGGACCGGTTCCTAGTCCCAGTTTTTTTCGGAAAAAGAGACAGTACCTAACCAAAGTTCTCTTTGAATGAAAATCCTTCTGTGGCATCAAGAAGAAAAAGTTTCACGCAGTAACCTCATAATATTCCACTTGCTGTTTCCTGCTTGTTCGATACAATCCAGACTAGAGTTTTTCCTGCCTATTATCTTTCAAGCTTATTTTTTAATCCCCTAATGAACATAAAATCGGAAAGTGCACTTTTGGAGTTCATTTTTCCCATCCATAAACTAGGGTGATCATTCCGGCCCACTGTCCTGCCATCCCTTATGCAAAGTATCTGGTTGCCCGGGGGATATTTTGCTACCTTGAGGCATACACATTACTAATATTTGAAATCCACAACATCAAACATCAATCCAAGAGAACAAAAACTGAATAATGGCCGTAAGCTGTGGCTTTTCAATGGTACCTTAATAATCAAGAAAAGGAGTGTTGTTTGTGTATCAATCAGTTAAAGGAAAAACGGTCATCGTTACTGGCGGCAGTAAAGGAATTGGAAAGGGAATTGCAAAAACGTTTGCTGATCAGGGGGCAAGTGTTGTAATTGTAGCTCGTAATCTGGATATGGCTGAGGCTTGTGTTGGTGAATTAGGCGGAGATAATGGAAATGTTTATGCGATTTGCGGTGATGTTACTGATCGTGAATCCATGGCGGGTGTAGCGAAAGAGGTTTTTGAGAGGTTTGGAAGTGTGGATGTATTATGTGCAAATGCTGGAATATTCCCTTCGGCAAATCTTGAAGTTATGACGAATGAAGATTGGGATCTAGTCATGAATACAAATGCAAAGGGGACTTTTCATGCAGTACAGGCCTGTATTCCCTACTTAAAACAAGCAGAATATGGCCGAATCGTCATTACTTCGTCGATAACCGGACCTGTCACAGGTTATCCAGGATGGTCCCACTATGCGGCAAGCAAGGCGGCACAATTAGGTTTCATGAGAACTGCTGCTTTGGAATTGGCTGGTAAAAACATTACTGTAAATGCAGTATTGCCGGGTAACATTTTAACTGAAGGCTTAGAAGGCTTGGGTGATGATTATTTACAAGAGATGGCCGCATCTATTCCAATGAATAAGCTAGGCACTGTAGAAGATATTGGATATGCGGCACTTTTTTTGGCTACAAAGGAAGCGGGATTTATAACCGGTCAAACGATTATTGTTGATGGTGGACAAATCTTACCAGAAAACTAATTTACTGCTTATCTCAATTCATAGTAGGTGGTCCCAGATATGTCAATCTCATTTGAAGAAAGAAAACTTACAATATTAGCTGCATTAGATAAAGAAGAAAAGGTGTACGTTAGACAGCTGGCCAATCAGTTTAGGGTATCGGATGAAACAATCCGCCGTGATTTAGACCGTTTAGAAAAGGAAGGATTCCTTAAGAAAGTATATGGTGGAGCTGTCAAAATGAAGATCCAAAATTGGGAACTACCCTTTGATGAAAAAACCACTATTCATAACCAGGAAAAACAGGCCATTTGTAAAGCCGCTGCCAATTTAGTTGAAGATGGCGATATTATAATGATCGGGAATGGAACCACTCCTTTAGAAATCGTTCGCTATTTGGCGCACAAAACAGATATCACCCTGATTACTCATTCAATGCCTGTGATGCTCCTTGCAATGGAGTTCTTTAAAGGACGTATCATTTTTATAGGCGGGGAATTCGAAAAAAATCAAAAATATACGAGTGGTCCCTTAACAGAAAGAATGCTTGAGATGATGAAGGCAGATAAAGCGTTTATTTCTGCCGGAGGGATATCTACGATAAACGGTATTACTGATTATGATCTAAGCGGTTCAAGTGTATCGCGTAAAATAATTGAACGTGCGGATCAGGTTATTATTTTGGGTGATCACTCCAAATTCGGTCAAACGACTTTCGCACATATGTGTTCTTTAACGGAGGTATCCATGATTATCACAGATAAGAATTGTCCAAATGAGTGGAAACACATCCTTGCTAAAATGGAAATAGAGCTTTTAATTGCAGATCCTTTATAAGCAGTTTTCAAATGTAAGACCAATAGATTTTGATAATACTAGATAAAAGGGGGCTATAAAATGAGCGATCCTTCCGTAGATTCTTTAAAAGAATCTTTAGACAAATTTAATTCCATTGCAAAAAAGGCAGTAAATCATTTCAGCTTTTTAATACCGTATCATATTGATCTTTTGAATTATTCCGAGAATGCGACCTATATTATAAAGAATCCAAAAGATACTAGTGAAAAATATATATTACGGGTAGGGCGTCCTGGATATCATACGAAAACTGAAGTGGAAAGTGAACTGCAATGGCTGCAATCGATTGATCAGCATTCTGAACTGAAAGTGTCGCTTCCAATTTTCGGGGATAACGGTGAATATGTTCAGGTTGTTGAACATGATCATGAAGAATTCTATTGTACCCTTTTTACGTTTCTGGAAGGCAATGCCCCGGAGGAAGATAATGAAAGCACTTTAATTCAACAATTTGAAAGGCTTGGTACCATTACCGCACAGTTGCATGAGCACAGTGTCAGATATCAAGATAGCCTTCAAAACATAACACGTTTAACATGGGATTACGACACGATTTTAGGATCGGACCCCAAATGGGGAAGATGGCAGGATGGCTTGGCAATTACGCCTGAGAGACTACAGCTTTATGAAAAAGTATCAAATAAGATTAAAAAAAGGCTGAAGCAGTTTGGAAAAAATCATAATCGATATGGGTTAATCCATTCCGATATGCGGCTGGCCAATTTACTTGTGGACCGGGATCAAATCAAGGTCATTGACTTCGATGATTGCGGCTTTGGCTGGTTTCTATATGACTTTGCCACGTCCTTAAGTTTTATTGAACATAAACCGTATGTACCTGACTTAATCTCTTCATGGTTAAAAGGGTATCGTAAAGTCCGTTCTCTATCCAGGGAGGAAGAACAAGAAATTCCTACTTTTATTATGATGCGGAGATTGCAGTTAATTGCCTGGATTGGAAGCCGTGATAACGAAACTACTCGAGAGTTAGGAAGTGGCTTCACCGTGGAAACTGACGTCCTGGCTATGAATTATTTGAAAAAATAGATTTGAATGAAAGCCCTTACATTTAATTCAGGTAGATAGACTGAGACGCTGTAACCAGTAAATACCTCAGGAAGGATAGATAATCCAAGACTCTGCAAGCCGCAAGCGAAACTTTTTAGACCAAATCAATCTTTTACCTTTAATGCTAAGGAAAATTTTATAAAACACCAGTGTATAAGGTGAAAAAATTCTCACACAGGTATGGTTGGCACTAAAAAATGATCTTTTGAAAGAAGGGTGAGGAAATGTCAAAAACCGGTCTTGCATTGTTCGAGCAGAAATCCACTGGAGGAATTGCCCGTCAAATTAGTCCGATTGATACAATGATTTATTCGGCCGCCAATCCTGGTCTTATGTTTGCACTTGTATACATTATGTGGGCTCCATTCCTATATCCGGGAGCACATATGGTTTGGGCGATTTTGGCTGTTTCACAAATGTTCATTATCGCAGGTTTATACTGGCTTTTTTCAGTATCCATGCCTAGATCGGGCGGGGAGTACATTTACATTAGTCGGATTTTACACCCTTCACTGGGTCTCATGGCTAGTTTTATGATTACGTTCACCTCACTCTCGTGGACAGGAATTCTATTAAATTGGATTATTAAGTGGTCCATTGTCCAATTTTTTTATTCTATGTCATTGGTTTATGGAAATAACGCGACATGGTTAAGCTTAGCAGAATTTTTTAACAGAAATTACATGCATGCCATAATTGGTACAGCCTTATTATTATTTATCTATTTTATCTACCAAAAAGGAACGAAGTGGATGGTTCGCCTGGCGTATATTACTTTGGGCGCAACCCTTGTTGGGGCGGTTGTATTTGTCATCGCCAACTTAATAACAGGGCAAGGTACTTTTGCTGCTAATTTTACTCAGCTGACTGGTTTAAACTATGGCGATGTTATCAAGATTGCAAAGCAGGATGGCTACACAACTGAGTTTCTATTTGGAGCTACCTTTATGGCTGGTTCTACTTATATTATTCTGAATACTCTTGGTTCAACCTTTGGAGCTAATTTAGCCGGGGAAGTACGTAACGTGCAAAAATCCCAATTACTCGCATTGTTTGGTTCTTTAGCCATTTTAATGGTAATTTGGGCGATTTTCTATGGAATGAGCTACGTGAATTTTGGAGGTATTTGGTCAAACAGCCTATATTATCTTTATAATGCCGGCCATGAAGCTTATCCGTTTAAAGGCTATGATCCTTTCATTACGATCATGATTGGGATTATGACAAAGAGTCCTCTGTTTATCTTTTTGATAGCGATTAGCTTTGCCATTGCAACATTTGGCTCAGCTGCTGGTCTGGGATTTGGACCCTCACGCAACTTTGTGGCATGGTCGTTTGACAGGTTAATCCCGAAAAAATTTATGGAGCTGAATCCAAAGACAAATTCACCTACTTATGCATTGAGAACAGTAATTGTAGGAGCATGGATTTTTTTAATGCTGGATATTTTCGTCCCTTCCTGGACAGCTAATATTGCCTATACTATTTTTACTTGGTTCTTAGCCTGGATTTTCTTAGGTATAGCTGGGATTGTATTTACGTCTAGAAAAAAAATCTTGTATAACTCTTCACCGCCTGTTGTTAAAACGAAAATCTTCGGAATACATTTAATCACTATCTTAGGCTGGTTAACGACTGCCATCAGCGTTTCCATCTGTTACTACCTTTTAATTCCATTTTTTAGAGGAGATTTACCTTTTACTATGATTGTCGTATCTCTCCTCTTAATGTTTATACCAATCTTCATTTATTTCGTCATGAAACGTTCATATGCTAAAAAAGGGATTGATATTGATATTCAGTTCCAAGAGATTCCGTCAGACTGATCCTATGGGGTAGGGATAAGATAAAAGTGATAGGGGTGGGGAGTTTTGAAACTATTCTATGCTGGGGACCTGCATGGTGGAGAAACAGCATTTCGAAAGTTTACGAATGCTGCCGGATTTTATGGTGCGGAATTAATGATTTATGGTGGTGATTTTACAGGCAAGATGGTAGTTCCCATTGTTGAAAAGGGCGGAATATATACTTGTAAATATTATGGGTCAAAAGTCAGAGTTAAAAAAGCCAGTGAACTGCCAGACTTGGAAAGAAATTTGCGTGATGCCGGTTTTTATCCTTTAGTTATCTCTGAAGAAAAGTTAAATAAGTTAAATGAAAGTGATGCAGAGTATATTATAAAGGAAAAGCAGATGGATGTCCTTAAAGAATGGATTAAACTGGCTGATGACAGATTTGCCAGGATCAATGTTCCTTGTATTATGATTCCCGGAAGTGTAGATGATTTTTACCTGGATGATATCCTCAGCTCAGGCACGCATGTACAAAATGGGGATGGAAGAATAATCGAAATAGGTGGCTTTGAAATCCTTTCAGTTGGCGGCGGGAAATCCAGTGTTTTCAACTACCCGCGTGAGTTCAACGAAGAAGACTTAGCTGAAAAGGTTAACAGATTAGCTTCACAAGTAAAGAATATGAATAAATGTGTATTTAATATCCATATCCCTCCTTATGATACAGATTTAGATCAAGGAACTTTATATGATTCAGATTTAAAACCGGTGCTAGATGGTGATTCCCTTGCGACCGGACCAGCTGGAAGCAAGGCAGTTAGAGAAGCCATTGAAAATTATCAGCCGTTGCTTGCCTTGCACGGTCATGTTCACGAAAGCCGAGGTGTAACCCACATAGGGAAAACGGTTTGTATAAATGCTGGTACCGACTATGATCAAGGTATGTTAAGAGGGGCATTAATTGATATTAGTCCTGATGGCACAATTAATTATACATTAACAGCAGGCTAGTAGTTGTATATTGGCAGTAGCGCGATACAGGGATAAGATTTGTTCCTGGCAATCATTGATATTGTTGAAACGGTCCATCTATCCAATACATTGAATCTGGCCTTCTGTCCAAAATGTCATGAGAAATTCAGGTGAAGATGAAACATGTTGCAACCAAGCATAAAAACCAACCTTCTTTGGATAGTGCTTTTCCAATATTAGGTTGGTTTTTTATGTAAGATTGTTTAGGTGGCAGTTATATTAATTGCCTTAACCTTTACGGCCCCTTTAGGGCTCATTACAGTTATTTTCATGGGACTAGTGGCCTTTATGAACTGCCAACCTTGGAGGTGCACGTGGTCATGTTGGCAGAGTGTTATGTTCCAGGCCCGTAGTTCTCGCATCAGCTCTTAATATTGCGGCTTTTAATATCGGCATTGTGAGCGGAGCGGCTTTAGGTGGACTTCTGACGTATTTATTAGCATTGATTCATACCGGCTGGGTCGGTTTTTTGCAGTTTTGGCCAGGCTGGTAGGCTTATGTAATAAGTATGCACAATCAGAATGGTAAAAAAAGAACCTTTATCATATACAATTTCGATCGAAAACTCACTTTCTCAAAATTTCATTAAGCACTTATTAGTTGGCTACTTGTAAGTCCCTTGTAACCTTTGCTATATAAAATTTTATTCTCCGGTAAATTCTCAAATATGCACAGGCAGGATAAATTGATGAAACCTTTTAATTATGATTTATACAACTGTAGAGTGGTATTCGGTGCTGATTCAATCCATAACATAGCATCAGAAATTGAAGCTCTGAAAGCAGAAAAGGCATTGGTAATCACCACCTCTGGCAGGTTGGATATTGCAAGGAAAATTGCTGATCTGCTTGGTAATTCGTCCGTCGGCATTTTCCCAGATGCTGTTCAGCATGTCCCCATCCCCCTTTGAAGGGAATCGCACTTTGGAGGGGTATTTGTTTCTTTTTAAGACGCCAAGATACACACTCCACGGGCCAACATCAGCCCGGTATCTCTCAGCCATCACCCTGACGATTTGCGAAATATGGGTTAAATCATGGACTACCCAGGTGGATATTAATTCTCTTATCTTTACGGTGCCAAGTTCAGGCTGGACTCCAGTGAATTCTAGATTTGCTTCCGGTTCTTTCAGACTCTTTAACTTCGCAATGTTTTCTGCCCGGATGGTTTTAAACTCGATAAGTTTTTGCTCAATCATCCGTTCAAACTGGTTCAAATGTGCAAACCGGTGTGAATAGGGGAAAGGGCTTGTTTTCGCCTTCCTGAAGTATCCACTCCAAACGCAGGATATAATTGGTCTTTTCGCCCTCAATGAGGTGGTCAATCACTTCGGAGGCGTTCCATGTTCCTTCACCTTCATTGTAGCTAAGCCAGCCGGGAGATAAACCAGATAAAAAATTCTCCAGTGTTTGAGGGGTGCGTTCCAAAACCTCAATCGCTTCATCCAGATTATAATTCACCGATAGTTCTCCTTACAATTTTTCAGCAACAACAATCAGCTTCTTTAACCCTTCCTGTATCTGCTTTTCATTTGTATATGAGTAGCTCAGCCGTATCCAAGCGGAAGGTTCCTTTAGCGGGTCACAAATCTGTCCTGGGACGAAGGATATGGATTGTTCGATTGATTTAGCCAGTAGCCCCTTTGTTGATAAGCTGTCCGGGAGCTTTACCCAAAGATTCAAGCCACCAGCCGGGCTGCGCCACTCCCACTTTGTTTCTGACAAGGCGCCCTCCATGATTTCCTTCCGGATTTGCAGGGCAATTCGCAGTTTTTCTAAATGCTGCTGGAGTCTTGGTGATGAAAAGTAATGAAGAAAGATTTTTTGGTTTAGAAGGGGAGAGCCATTATCGACCAATGCCTTTGATGAGATGAGTGATTTCATGATGCCTGGCTGGGCAATGATCGCTGCCACCCTTAAGCCCGGCGAAATGTATTTACAAAAGCTTCTGATATAAATAACCGACCCAGAGGTATCATAGGTGTAAATCGGAGCGGGTGGCTTTTCGACAAAGTAAATGTCATGATAGGCATCGTCCTCAATCAGCAGGCAACGATACTGTTCGGCAAGCTGAACGAGCTGTTTTCGCTGTGCATCTGGTACCGTATAACCGGTCGGATTATGGAACGTTGGATTCAGATAAAACAATCTTGGCCGATAAAGTTTCATATAGTGTTCAACCTGATCAAGATCATATCCCTTAGGGGTGATGTCAATGGTTTGGATCCGGGCACCCTTTGCCTTGAAAATGTCAATGGCTGCACTGTAGCTCGGCCGTTCGAACAATACGGTATCCCTTGGCCTGATGAACGTTTCGGCAACAAGATGGATCCCTTGCTGGGAACCGGACAAGATTAATAGATTTTCTGCCGTAAGTACGGTCTTATACTGCTCCGTAAAATAACGGGAAAGAGCGAAACGCAGCTCCTCATCACCCTGCACGGAGGAGTATGTTGAAAGGACCTTTGGATACATGTCAAACACCCTTTTTACGTAATCGGAGAAATAATTATTCGGAAGCAAATTCGGATCGATCAATGCCTGGGAAAAATTATATTCAACCTGAGCTTGGTGGATTTCAGATAATGAACATTTTGATACGTTGGCGGCCAGTATCGGATGATCGAAGATTTCACATATAGGGTCCTGTGGCTGGACATAATAGCCGACCTTATCTTTTGCAATAATCTTGTTATGCTTTTTCAGCAGCTTATATGCCTTCAATACTGTCAACCGGTTGATGTCAAGTTCAGCTGCCAGCTGCCTGACGGAAGGTAGCTTGTCATTATCCTTCCACTCCTTGCGCTCAATACGGTTCAGCACATAATCGTACACCTGTTGAAAAAGAAAATCTTCTCCTGTAGTGACCTTTGCCATTTTCATTCCCCCTAATTATGCCTCCATTTTATCACAGACAAGAGCAAACTGGTCTATTCGAATTAAACTGTTCTACTCACTACCTTTTATCATTGTAAAAAAGGAGGAGTCAGGATGGTCATTGTGAATTATTTGTTGATGTGCTTGATTTTTGGAACAACCTTTTTAGCAATAAAAATTGGGGTCGATTCGGGATTGCCGCCGTTTTTATCAGCGGGGATGCGGTTCTTTATTGCAGGATTATTGCTTTTTGTGTTCATGGCCTGGAGAAAGAAGACCTCTGTAGGGCTGCTGTTTCAGAAAGAGATGTTTTTAACGGGTCTGTGTCTGACTTTTGGAACTTTTGCGACCCTGTATTGGGCGGAGCAATATGTAACTTCTGGAGTAGCAGCGGTTTTGTCCGCAACAGGCCCGATGATGATCCTCGTCATTCAGTATTTGATTTTAAAACAAAAAGGGAATCGGGTAGCGATTATTGGATGCTTAATCGGTGTGATTGGAATTTTGGTTCTGATTTTTCCAAGCATTTCAATTAATATGAGTTCGGTGTGGGTCGCCGGCTGTTTGGTGATCATCATTGGTGAGGTGTTTTATGCATCGGGGGCGATTTATTCGAAACACGTGGCAAACAAGTTTCAGAATGCCCATCCGATTGCGCTGAATGCCGCCCAAATGATGATGGGCGGGGGAATGCTGATCGTTTTATCATTTGTAATGGAACGTGGTCAATTTGCCTTAAACCTTAACTTCATGTCACTCGGATCACTGATGTATTTAATTGTATTTGGCTCCATGATAGGACACAGTCTTTTCTATTGGCTAATAGCCAGGACGAATCCGGTCTTTCCGTCCACCTGGCTATTTATATCTCCAATCATAGCTGTACTATTGGGCCACATAGTCTATCACGAAGCGATTTCCTGGTACACAGGAATAGGGACTTTAACGATTATTACAGGAACTGTTTTGGCAAATTTTCATTCGATTAAATGCATGTATAAGAAGAAAGAGGAGGTTGCTGAGATTTAAAAGCGTTTATATCAAGTGTTGCCGTAGCTTTTGTTTTGCCATGCTACATTATATAGTTATCCCTAAGGACCAGAGAATAATGGAGGGGCAGAACGATGTATTGGTTTATACTTCTAATGAACTTAGCCAAGATTTAGAGGTGACCGGGCCAGTCCAGGCTGTCATCTATGCATCCTCTTTTGCAAACGATACGGACTTTACCGTCAAACTGGTGGATGTCCATCCAGATGGAAAGGCTATCAATCTGTTGGAAGGGATTCAGAGGGCAAGCTATAGGGATCCAAATGAAGATTCAAAACCGATTAAACCAGGGGAAATTTATGAATATCGCTTCCATGTCGGCAGTACTAGTAATCTATTTAAAAAAGGCCATAAAATCCGCGTCGAACTATGAAGCAGCAACTTCCCAGCTTTTGACGTAAGTCTCAATTCATTCAGAATTGATAAACATGGAACATATCCGGATAGTAAGCCCCGCAAAAAATATATCACGATGAGGAGCATCCAACCCATTTAATCCTGCCGGTCATTCCAAGGTAAATGGGCTTAGATAAGCACGGGAATCAGTCGGCAAAAATCTACTGATCATGAAAGAGAAAAAGGCAACTGCCTATTCCCGATGTGGAGGGCAGTTGTTTTTTTCGGTCTTTATTAAGTATGCGATAATTTGCTGTTGGAATTCCCGAGTGCCTATTAATTTGTAAACTATCAAACCAACCATGCCTGGAGAGCGGTTATCCGGACTATGGTTGTTTTTTTGTAATTTATTTTTCCTACACGATACTTTTGCCCCATTTCCAGATATATAAAAGGTCAAAGCCGAAACAATGGAAAACGGCAGGGGTCAGTGCCACGCTAATGCGTTGGCGTAGCGGGGGACTGACCCCCAAGGGAGCTTCTATGAATCATTGAGTCATGCAGGATAAACCGATGAATATAGTTATATTATTGGTTCAATATCATACACCTGTTCTTTAGATCAGGTTTTTTTGAAGAAAAATTGGACCTAAATTACAGTGTTTCTGTTCAGAAAATCAACGATTGCACTATAGGCAACACTCATATTTTTCTTTTTGGAAAGGGAAGGCCTTCATCATCAAAACGTATATACTGCACAGGATGGCCCCGGGATCTTAACTCTGTTTACTAATTGTTTTGAATCTTCAATTGGGACTCGAGAATCTTTTGCACCATGGATCACCATGAACTATGAATCTAATCTATGCAACTCCTATCAATTTTATCAACCTATATAGCCATTTACGATGAAGTACACTGCTTTGATGTTTTAGGTAAACATTGGCGGAATGTTGTAATCCGCCATTTTGTTCTTACCCTCCTGCAGTATGGAACATAGTCCTCATTAATAGTGCCATTCTTAAGTGGAGAGAATTTGTTGGATCCTCTACTGAATAATTTAGAATTTCTTCACATTTTGCAATCCTATATTTTACGGTGTTTCGATGCACAAATAATTTTTTCGAGGTAATGGCAATCTCACAGTTATTATCTAAAAAAACAACCAACGTTTTGATTAGGTCTTCTTCATCCCTTGTCCTTGGATAGGCTAGGGACCTCAGTGTATTCTCAAAAAAATTTTGCAGCTCTTGTTTTGGAATAAGGCGAATCAATTCTTGTATTTGTTTTGTTTCGTAAAAGTTTATAAATTTTCTTTGATAAAGTTTGAATCCATTGTCCCATGAATCCAATGCTTCTGAAAAAGTGATGGGAATGGAAGTCACTTCATTGACATAGTTGCCAATCCCAAAGGAGAGGGAAATCTTTAATCTATCGAAGGCTTCTTGCTGGAATTCTTCTATGCTTGTCCGGATGGAATCCTTTATTGAATCATATGAGGTGGTGAACTGTAGCAAAATGACAAAATAGGTATCTTTCATAAAAAAAATGGTTTGAATCCCTGATTTTGTTACCTTCTTTTTTAGATAATCAGACAAAAGGTCATAGATTTGGTTAAGTCCTTCATCACTTTGTTGAAAGAAATTTTTGCTATTATCATCGATTTTACACAATATAGAGACATACCTATTGTTATCTAAAAGATTGAATTGTTTACCGCGATGGATGATTTCTTGTTTGGAAGTAATTTTTCCATCAACTAATGACCCAAACAAATTATTCTTTAACATTCGATTATTTTGTTGAATAGCCTCATGTTTTAATAAGGTGAAAGAAATGACCGTCGAGGCTTGTTCAATAGCCAGCTTGGAAGACGGATAACGGAGTTCATCCTGGTTCAAAATGATTAATAAATAGGGAAATAGACGCATGGTCTTAACAGGAAAGACATTCAATTTAATGTCAGGTTGACTTTCAACCGGGTATTTCATCGTGATGGTATTTTTATTTCGATAAACCTCCATATTTTCTTTGAAAGCGCCTGCCACATGTTCTTTCAAGAGTTTCATATTTTGCGTGTCGAAATGATCGGAATAAGCAGTAACCTCACCCAAGGGGCTTATTAAAAGAACCGGACATTTCAAAAAGAGGCCAATGTTTTCGATTAATGCTTGTAAGCTATAACCTTTCATCATCATATTAGTGAATTTCTTATGGATATGCAGGGCATAATGGAGTTCTTCCGTTTTGTTATCCCATAAAAATCCTAATAATTGGTGCCCGACCTTTCCTAAAGTAAGAGAAACAGGGATTTGTATGATGGGGAAGTGTAACCTATTCGCAAGGTCCACAACCTCTTGTGGCAGTTCATCTATGAACCTTCTTAATTTAATGCCTATTCCGGCGCACGGGAGACCATTGATCTCGGAGATGAGTTGGCATAATTCTTTTGGGTTATCTTGAAAAGCGTATCCAGTAGTCAGCAAAAATGAGTTTGCTGACATGTAGTGAAGTACATCAGGCGTCTCTGATATTTCAACGGATTCTACATATCTATTTAAACCTGAATGTCCTGCAAGAATCTTTGCATCTTGAAAGACCTCCAGGATAAACAAATCCTCCACGTTTTTCATGTCCACATCCCCCAGATACATAACAAATATTTTTAATATTCGATAATTTAATAAGATTATACAACAACATATGTTTACTTTAAATAAATATCATATTCACTTTTGTATGTTTTGCCCAATGATTTTGTAGGATATTTGCTATATATTTTTAGAAAATAAAGGTTCTTTATGGCAGTATACCGTTATATGTATTTCTTATTATTGATAGTTTTGGATAGCTGCCAGTGGAAAGGGGAATTTTACATGGTAAATCAAACAATTGAAAAAAAGAGATTCTTCAAGCTCGATGAAGTTGCACAGTTTGATCCAAACCAAGGGAAAAAGACGATTTTTTATGAAACGGAAAAAACAGCCGGTGCTGTATGGTGCTTAGAGCCAGGTCAGGAAGTGTATAAGCATTGGCATACGACTTCTGATGACCTATGGATCTGTATTCAAGGAACTGGTACTTTTTATCCTGGAAATGGTGAAGAAGTGGAAATTACGAAGGGTGATTTGATTATTTCTTACCCGGGTCAACAACATGGCATGAAAAATACTGGGAATGAACGCTTCATTTTTGTTGGGGTAGCTGGTCCTCAACCAATGGATTTATTTCTCCCTGAGGGATAAATAATTCTAAAAAGGTAAAAAGCAATTTGGATTCATACCATGTGAATTCAGGTTGCTTTTTTATTTGCAGCTGTTTTTGACATGAAATAAGCATCAGATATAAGATTATGGATTCCTTCTATCATGGTCTGCACCTATTCTGACATTGGAGCCATACCGAATGGAAGAAAATTTTCAACAGAAATAAAGAAACGTAGAAAACTTGTCATTTTTATATGTCAGAAAATCTTACATTGTTGTAGTCATTTCTTCCTTTCTTTTTATATACTCTGAAAGTAAAAACTCGTTCGAAAGGGGGGCAAAAAGTTATGGGTTCAAAAAACTGTTAACCATTACCTTTGTTTCTCATTTTTTTTGCTGACTCTGTTGATTGTTAATAAAAACGCCAAGACTTGGCGATAAGCCAGTTTCACGCAAAAGGATACATATGTTAGGTCATTTTCCACAAATAATCACTTTGAATATTGTCTATTTTGGCTACTGACTTTTACATACAAATCTTTACAATATTGTTATAGAACAGAAAATGAGTGATTTACAACAGAGAGATGCAGTACATAACGGTTATTGGTCGCCGGTTATGAACCTAAGGGGGGAAATTATGAAGTACGACTTTCTTTTTAAAAACGGTCAAGTGGTTTTGAATGATCTGGTCAAACAAGTTGATGTAGCGGTGAAAGATGGAAGGATTACTGCCATAGGAGAAAGGCTTGAAGGAGAGGCTGTTGAAGTTGTAAATGCGGAAGGACAATATGTTATGCCGGGCATGATTGACACTCACGTTCATATTTGTGAGCCGGGCAGGACGGAATGGGAAGGCTTTATCACAGGTACAAAGGCGCTCGCTGCAGGGGGGACAACAAGCTATGTTGATATGCCTTTAAATGCACTTCCAGCTACCGTGGACAAAGAATCCTTGAATTTAAAGAAGACTGCAGCAAGCGGTAAAAACTATGTGGATTATGCACTATACGGTGGTCTAGTTCCTGATAATCTTGGCAAATTGGAAGAACTCTCGGATGAAGGTGTCGTTGCGTATAAATGTTTCATGTCTACGTGTGGGTCTAATATTCCGGGTGATTTTGTCAATGTTGATGATTATACCTTATATACAGGGATGAAGAAATTAGCAGAGATTGGACATTTCCTATCCATCCATGCAGAAAACGCACAGATTACAGACCGACTGGGACAGGAATTTGAAAAGCAAGGAAAAACCACTCCAACCGATTATGCAGCTTCACGGCCGGTTTTTACGGAAGTGGATTCAGTAAAGAGAGCCTTATATCTGGCAAAAGAAACGGGCTGTAAACTTCATTTTGTCCATATCAGTACAGCTGAAGCGGTGGAGGAAATCACGAGGGCAAGAAAAGAAGGCCAGGATGTTACAGTTGAAACTTGCCCCCATTTTTTAACGATTTCCCTCGAGCAGTTTGAGAAATTGGGGCCAGTGGCAAAATGCGCACCCCCATTGCGTGATGACGAAGAACAGAGGAAATTGTGGCAATCCCTGAAGGAAGGGAAAATCGATATGATAACTTCCGACCATTCTCCGTGTCCGCCTGATATGAAACATAGTGAATCAAATAATATCTTCGAAGTTTGGGGCGGCATCACAGGGTGTCAAAACAATGTGGACCTTATGTTTGACGAAGCGGTTTTAAAGCGAAATATGCCGGTGACGGATTTTGTCCGAATGATTGCCAAAAATCCAGCGCGACGGTTCAATTTTAAAAACAAAGGTGAAATTGCTGTTGGCAAGGATGCCGATATCATTTTAATCGATCCGAACCAATCTTATGTGGTTGAAAAAGAAGGCCTGTACTACCGCCATCCACACAGCCCTTATATTGGCAGAAAAATAAACTGCCGGGTAACGAAAACATTTGTCCGGGGAAATCTTGTATTTGATGTGAATGAAGGAATTGTTGGAGAACCAATAGGGAAGCTTGTTGTCAATCATAAAAAAACACAAGCGATGACATCTTGAATTTTTACTGACTTAAGGTAAAAAGAGAGCTAATGAACATAGCTACTACAACTCTTGATTACATACAAACGACTTCAGGCTCTTCTTTAAGTTCAATGCATAATACGAAAAGGGAGATGAAGAAATATGTCAGGAAGTTTAGAATCAATGGCGGTAGAGAGTCCGGTCCAGCCAGATTCAAGTATTGATCCTTCACTGAAACCGACTACGGAAAAGGAAAGAACAGTTGGGAAGCTAGCCTATACATTCATGTGGATTGGCGATGGGGTAAACTTAGGGAATATGACGCTTGGAGCGAGCTTGATTGTAGCTGGAGCTGCAACATTAAACCTCGTTCAAACCTTTGTTGCAGCGATTATTGCTATTGCTATCATTTCCGTTGTTTTTGCATTAAATGACAGAGCCGGTTACAGGACTGGTATCCCTTATGTTGTACAGCTCAGAATGTCGTTTGGAGAGAAGGGGGCGGTCATTTCATCCCTCTTGCGTGGTATTCCAGCCATCGTTTGGTACGGTTTCCAAAGCTGGATAGGCGGTACTGCCCTGAATGAAATAGCGAAGATTGCCACGGGAGGCAGCTTTAATAATATTTTCGTTTGCTTTATGGTTCTTCAGGTATTGCAAATCTGGCTATCCATGTATGGCTTCCATGCCATAAAATGGATCGAAACACTCGTATCCGTTGTAATTGGTTTAGCACTTGTTTATGTATTATATATTCTAATAACCAATCATAGTGCAGCCGTTACAGAAAACTGGGTTCAAGCAAAAGGGAGCTGGGGATTGCCGTTCTTCGCCTTCATCATGATGTTTATGGGGAATTACGCAGCCATTTTCCTAAGTGCAGCGGACTATTCAAGGGAATTAAAATCCGGTATAAGTGATTCCAAAAGAAGTATGTTATACTTCCTCCCGATCTTAATTGCCTATGGCCTGACGTTGACCGTAGGAGCGATGCTGGCTTCTGCCACTGGTAATTCCAATCCGGTAAAAGCATTCGCAATCATTGTCGATAACTCCTATATTACGGTCTTTGTATCCGCATTTATTGTTCTTGGAGTCATTGGTGTAAACATGGTAGCTAACATCATTGCACCAGCCTATGTCATTACATTGCTTACCAAATTAAAATATAAGCCTGCCGTAGTGGTCACAGGCCTGCTGGCTCTTTGTTCTTTTCCTTGGGTGCTTGTCCAGGATTCCTCAGCAGAGGGTCTCGGAATTTTCATTCTGATCTACTCCGCCTTTTTAGGCCCGATTGTTGCGATTTTATTGGTAGAATATTACATTTTAAGAAAGCAAAAAGTAAATGTTCACGATTTGTATGTAAAAGACGGTCCATTTTCCGGTGTTAATCCAGCTGCTGTCATTGCCATGCTGATTGGGGCGGGTACAGCCTTTATCGTGGTACAGCTGGCTTGGATTATCGGTTTGGTCCTAGGAGGAATCTCATATTATCTTCTTATGAAGTATGCATTTAAAAATTCGAAATTTAAAACGGGAACAATTTTCGAAAAATTGTGATTATTGTGTAAAAAAACAAAAGAAATAATCAGGCTGTCCCATTGGGAACCAGGGTTGGAACACATATCCAAAAGTGTATCAGCCCTGGTGCACTCGTGATGGAACAGCTTTTATCACAATTCCTTAACGTCGGGGGGGAGAGCTGTGTCAAAATATGATGTACTGATTAGAAATGGCCATATTGTAACGGAACATTCAATCGTCCAAGGAGATATAGCCATCAAGCATGGAAAAATTACAGATATTATGGTGGGGAAGCCGCTTAATGCTGAAGCGGAAAGCGAGATCGATGCCAAGGGCCTCCATGTATTCCCGGGTTTAATCGATTCACATGTTCATTTTAATGAACCGGGTAGAACCGAATGGGAAGGTCTTGAAACGGGAAGCAGGGGCTTGGCGGCAGGAGGAATCACTTCCTTTATTGATATGCCATTAAACAGTACTCCGCCTACTATAAATAGGAAGAATTTAGCTTTGAAAAAAGCAGCAGCTGATAGGAAGTCAATTGTGAATGCCCGATTCTGGGGCGGTCTGGTTCCAGAAAACCTGAATGATCTACGAGATCTTTTCGAGGATGGAGTACTTGGTTTTAAGGCATTTATGTCCCCAAGCGGAATAGCGGATTTTAATCATGTTGATGATGTTACCATTTATAAAGGTATGAAGGAAATTGCTAAATTAGGTTCTTTATTAGCCGTTCATGCGGAAAGCACGGTTATATGCGAACAGCTTGCACAGGAAAAAATAGCTGAAGGGAAAACCTCCGCAAGGGATTTTACGGCATCACGTCCAATTATTTCAGAAATAGAAGCGGTAAGAAGAATTATAACTTATGCAGAAGCGACTGGCTGCAAGCTGCATATCGTTCACGCCAGCAGCCGGAAAGTAGTGGAGGTTATAAATGAGGCAAAGCAAAGAGGAGTGGATGTGACCGTTGAAACATGTCCTCACTATCTTTCTTTAACAGTCAAAGACCTTGAAGAGAAAGGCGGGATTGCAAAATGCTGCCCTCCACTCCGGGATGATAGTGAAGTAGAGGATCTTTGGAAAGCGGTTGCGAACGGCGAAATAGATGTCATTGCATCCGACCATTCCCCGGCTCCACCCCATATGAAGGAAATAAAGAACGGCGACTATTTTAACGCCTGGGGAGGCATTTCCGGTGCCCAATCAACCTTAAACATTTTATTAACAGAGGGGCATTTTAAACGCGGGTTGCCATTGGAAAAGATTGCTCAATTAACGGCAGCCAATCCAGCCAAGCTTTTCGGCATGTTCCCAAATAAGGGAACCATTAAAGCAGGTAGCGATGCAGACCTTGCTATTGTTAATCTAAACGAAAGCTTTGATTTACAAAAAGAGGACCTTTTTTATCGTCACCAGCAGTCCCCGTATATCGGTAAAACCTTTAAAGGAAAGGTAATGACAACACTTGTGAACGGGGAAGTCGTTTTTCACAATGGTGAAATAAAGAAAGAAATGGGAAGAACACGATAACAAGTTCGGACATAAACCGAAACTGGTGAACTTTATCAATTTTGCATAAAAAGAGATGTTCGTTTTGTTTATTGCTGATAATGAATCAGTTTCGAAAAACGTGTAAACTAGTAGTGAATTAGCAAAATATTTCAAAAAGCAAGTCTTCTCATATTAGGAAGGGAACTGTAGACATGGAAGGTTTGAAAGATGAAATAGTTAGACAGTTACATAATCTAGGAGAGTATGGAAAAGACCCTGGTGGAGGGATTACTCGATTACTCTACTCCAAACCGTGGACAGAAGCACAGGCTTCTATTAAAGCTTGGTTAGAACAAGAAGGTTTTGAAGCGCGCTTTGATGAAGTAGGAAATTTATTTGGAACAGTAGCAGGAACAAAGACAAATGAAACGATATTAACTGGTTCTCATATCGATACCGTCAAAAACGGCGGGTTATATGACGGCCAATATGGAATTGTTGCGGGGATTATTGCCGTCAACTTTTTAAAAGAGAAGTATGGCCAGCCGCTTCGCAATCTTGAAGTAGTATCGATAGCCGAAGAAGAGGGAAGCCGCTTTCCTTATGCATTCTGGGGTTCAAAAAACATTGTGGGCATTGCAAAACAACAAGATGTAGAGTCCCTTGCAGATTTTAATGGGGTACCTTTTGTGGAAGCCATGAAGGAATCAGGCTTTCACTTTAAAGAAGAAGCAAAAGGCAAGCGGAAGGATGTAAAAGCCTTTGTTGAAGTGCATGTTGAACAAGGGATTGTGCTGGAAAAGGAAAACAAATCTGTTGGTGTTGTACAAAGTATAGTCGGCCAAAGGCGCTTTACAGTGAACTTAGTTGGTGAGTCCAATCACGCTGGGACCACACCGATGGGGCTTAGAAGAGATACTGTCCATGCCGCTAGCAGGATAATTTGTGAGATTATGGCTATTGCCAAGGAGTTTGGCGATCCACTGGTGGCCACAGTTGGACATTTTGAGGTAGGGCCGAACATTGTGAATGTGGTACCAGGGAAAACAAGCTTTACCATCGATGTCCGTCATGTTAATAAACAGGAAATTCGCCAATTTACAAATCAGATGAAGGATGCCATCAATGCGCTTGCAAGAGAGCATGAAGTGGAAGCGGAGATCGAGATGTGGATGGATGTCGATCCAGTACCAATGGACCCCGGTATCGTGCAAATCATTGAACATATATGTATAGAGAATGATTTGAATTATAAAATGATGCATAGCGGTGCCGGACACGATTCACAGATTTTTGCAACCGTTGTGCCAACCGCTATGCTGTTTGTTCCCAGCCATAAAGGCATAAGCCATAATCCGGCGGAATATACAGAGCCGGCAGATTTAGCTGTGGGTGTAAAGGCACTGATTTGTACCCTATATGAGCTTGCATATAAAGAATGACCAAGAATGATGAAATGGATTAAGGAGATGTTTTTTCATGGGTTACCCAAAGGATTTACTATCAAGCAGGTCAATCATTAAACACGGGTTATACGCTCTTATTGCGCCCGAGGGTTTAGTGAACAACGTCATACCAGGATTCGAAAATTGCACCATTTCGGTTTTAGGTTCTCCTAAGCTTGGGGCGAGCTTTGTTGATTATATCGTAACCATGCATAAAGGCGGAAAAAATAGTGAAGGCTTTTGCGGCCAGGAGAATGTAGAGAGCTTTGTTTATGTTCTTGGCGGTAAAGTAAAAGCAACAGCAGCTGGTGAAGATTACATTCTAGAAGAGAGCGGCTATCTATATTGTCCGCCTGGGACAAAAATGTATATAGAAAATGTTGCTGAAGAAGATTCAAGACTCTTTCTTTACAAGCAAAAATACAGGCCTCTCGAAGGTCGAAAGCCATGGGTGGTTTCCGGACATGCGAACCACATCGAATTTAGGAATTATGATGATATGCATAATGTTCATATTAAAGACCTATTACCAGCGGATTTAGATTTTGATATGAATTTTCATATTTTATCCTTCGATCCGGCGGCAAGCCACCCTTTTATCGAAACGCATGTGCAGGAGCATGGCGCTTACTTACTATCAGGAGAAGGCATGTACAATCTTGACAACGAATGGATTCCCGTCAAAAAAGGCGACTATATTTTCATGGGGCCTTACGTGCACCAAGCTGCCTATGCCGTTGGGAGAGAACCTTTAGCATATGTCTATTCTAAAGATTGCAATCGTGACCCGGAACTATAATGTAAAACGGAATCAGGGCGTTCTCTTCTAGCTAAAATGTATTTATACCCTAAAGATTGTAGTAACTAAATGAATCAAAATCAGCAGAAAGTTCACTAATAGCAGAACCTATGATTCACTAATTTTTAGAGGTCTTTTGAAATATTTGAACGAAAAAATGAAAACTGGGAAGAGGATGAAGATTGGCAGAACATTAACTGATAGGTCACCTGCTAGCTCGCCTATAAGTTGTGGTTTAACCTTGAATGTATTTTGCATTCAAGGTTTTTTATTGGTAAATCAATTAAGTTGTTCCATTAAACGTTTTGATGAGAAAACATCCAGTGAGGTTTGTGCACTAGCAAGATCTTTTGGGTGAATTTGAAATATTGAGAGTATTAACAGGTAGGCAGGGCTTAAAACAGGAGTCCACTAATGAAATGTATAGAAAGTGCTAATGAAGGTAAAAAATCTCCAGGGAGTATTGGTTGTCAGAAAATTATAATAAACAACAGTTGGTGAGTTTGACATTGTTCTTAATCACGTATTGAAAACAGGGATCTATTCCATGCAACGTTCAAAACGATTTGAGATTTTGGAACAAAGACCTGTGAATAATGATGGTTTTGTAACGGAGTGGCCTGAGATGGGATTCGTTGCGATGTCCAGCCCAAATGATCCAAAGCCTTCGGTGAAAGTGATGAACGGCAGGGTTATCGAGCTGGATGGAAAGCAGCGGGATGAACTCGATATGCTGGACCAATTTATTGCTGATTATACGATTGAGGCGAGTGTGACAGAAGAAGTGGTGGCGATGGATAGTGTGGAAATTGCCCGTAAGCTTGTAGATATCAATGTCTCCCGGGCAAATGTCACTGATTTGACAAGGGGAATGACACCGACAAAAGTGCCAAGCATATGGGTATATATCTGAGGCTTTTATTAGCCTTGAGAAAAAACTATATGAAGAAACAGAACATCAACCAGGTGGTTGGGAAGGCTACAGGACTTTTTATGTAGATACGAAGTAAAAGAAAGTGAAGAAGTCACTTCATTTTACTTGAAACCGAAAGATGGAGAAACGATAGCTTCGTATAAAGCTGGTCAATATCTTACCATTAAGGCAGCAATCTCGGGAGAGGAATACACACATATACGTCATTGCGTTCTCGTATGCATAACGAAGGGCCAATCGGCTAAACGGTAGATAGTCAATTTGATTGTAGTCCGTTTGTGCCTAATTGAAGTCAGCCCCCGTAAGTTATAATTTGCAAATTAGCAAATTAGATACGAAAAATGATGTTACAGTAAATTTGACATAACACCTTTGGGTCTTATAATAATGAATGATACTGAAAGTTGGTATATTTTGAATTCTGCAGGAGGCAAAAGAAAATGGACAAGCAAGGCCAAGAAATGTTTTTACAATTTATTTTACAAAGGGTTCAAGAGGGCAAGGAGGATGAAGCAAAAGAAATCCTTTTGGAAAACTTCAGGAAGCAAGACGAAGGCACTTTTTCACAAGAGGATATTCAACAGTTTATCCCTAAGATGATTAGCCTGATAAAACCGGAAAAAATGGAGGAAATACAAGCAGTTGTGAAACGATTTGCCGGAAATTTCGGTAATAATTAAGTTTACTAATCGAACACGATGTTCATACAACCACTTTTTGGAGAGCGGCTACCAAAAGGTTGGTTGTTTTTTTTTTTTTCTAAATTTTTTATGCTGCAGGTCAGTACACCCAACCGGGATACGGAATAGATTGGAGGAACATGGTTTATCCTTTTCTTGTAATAGAAACATTTTAATGCTCTGTCGTGATCGGTGTTCATTATCAATCGTTGACACCATTTGGGCTGTCTTTACTTTTTTTTCTTTGTTGCTTCCATGATCGGTCTTCTGGCTCCTATTGTCAGTATCGCTATAAGTATATTTTGGGTGTTTGTCTTTCTGATTGGAGAAGCAATTTTGGATAGTAATATAGCTTCCGTCATTGCAGATGGAAATATAAAGGTATGTTTTAACTGTAACTTTTTTATAAGTATTGCCTTTTTCCGCTAATTCACGAAGAAATACAAGAACAGGTTATAACTTAAAAAGAAGTTTACATCCTTTTAACCAAAATTCAACTTTTATTCTCTACAATGTTTGATATAACAACATTTTAGGAGGAGTTGAAATTGAAAAAAGCACTCAAAATTCTCTGTGCAGCCTCAACTGCCGCTGTACTTAGCGGTGGTATCTTTATGAGTAGTTCTCAAACTTTGGCATCCGAAAAAGATGGACAAGCTACATCCCGACACGGTAAAGGCAACACCGAGCTTATCAATCTCCAATTACTAAGTTTGACAGACTTCCACGGGTACCTTCAGGCATTGAATGACAAATCAAATGGCCAAATTATGACGACGGATGGTCCGCTTACTGTGGGCGGTGCGGCATATATGGCCGCTCACATTAAAAAGCTTAAAGCCGGGCACGAAAACACCATCCTTTTTTCGGCGGGTGACGACTTCAGTGGCTGGCCTTTTGAAGTTGCATCCCACAATCTAGATGTATAACATCCCTCTACGAAAGCTGTTTCTTAAAGTTTAATACAACGGATATTAAACAGATCAATGTTTTCTGTGTGAAGGAAGCCCCCAATCCGAATTTAATCGTTGAAGGTGGCTTTTGTGATATAGAAATTCTTTATAATGTAAGTGAATTTTTCAAACTAGATGACAAAAAGAAAAAAGAAGGAATACTAGATAAGTTGAAGCAGGGTATTGATAGAGTGGTTGAACTGAATAATTGGGACAGAACTCCATTCGATGATGCTTATAACGGTGTGATAGAAGCTGGATACCACACTAATTATGTTTGGAAAAAAACCAAAGAGAAACCCAAATTGAAACTATAAAGCAGAAGCGTTTATGAAACATGGTTTATATTCTTGTGATATATATCTAATAGTCAAAGATAAGAACGGACAACAGATAGCCCAAAAAAAAGTAGCATCTGAGCTGCCAGATGAATTAGTATTTGGACGACATTTAGGGGAATTAAAGTGGTTATCCAATAATGAAGTTGCATTGTTCAACTGCTCTAGAACTAATTACATTTCTGTTCAATTAAAATAGTAGTATCAATAAAACTCTTGTCAAACTAACGGAGCAGGTTAGTGGAATAAGAATGCACCTATATTTTTCTTCATTTTCGTAGTTGATAAAAGTGGCGACAGAGTTCAGGACTTTATTGCATAAAAAAACCACTAAATCAATTAGTGGAAGGTTCTAGATTACTATTTAATGCTTCATATATGGCATTGACAGCCGATTTTACATCAGTGTAAATTTTAATTGTTGTGCTTTCGATATACGTAACCTGGAAGGCTTGCAGAATATCCTGGGTTATACAAATAATTGAGAGAATTGTTTTTTCATTTTGCGAAAATGTATGCGTAATTTCTACATCTTTGTAATAAAGGAGTTCTTCTAATATCTTTTCTAATTTTTCTTTGGGTATCATCTGTACAGTCTCCTTTCCGATTACGGAGGGAGTGACTAAATAAAGTCCAAAAGACCCAAAGTAATATTTATTTATTAACATTATTTAGTATACCACTTTTTGGTTGTAACATCAAGTTTTCGGTAACCGTTTTCATAAGGTTGTTGAACTAACGAGTATTGATCCAGGATGGAATAACCGCTGTATTGTTGTCTACGTCTTGAGCAGCTACTTACCACTCTGAAACCTTCAAAAACAATCATTCGAGAATTACGGAGCAGTATGGGATCTATATCTTTTTCAGTTTAAGTGTCTAATTCTGGTCAGCTTGGTATTGAGTTAAAGCCAAAAACAATTAAAGTCTTATCTGATTTAGTATTAAGTTAAAGATTCGAATATTCTCATAGGGAGAAGTTGATCATTGAGCTATTGCATTGGTACAAGGAGGATTAAGGCACTTATTGTTGAATTCCTTAATGAGCTAACGGGGCAGTTTATTGAAATAAGAAAGAATAAAATGTAGTCGTATTCGAAAAGAAAAAATATATACATTCCGCATATTGTCAACTAGTATGTTATACTGTAAACAAACCTTTGAAGCTTTACATCTTTTTTCTTTACCTGTACCATATCCCTACTCGATCGTTGAGTAGGGTTTTTTATTGAGTATTATACAGAGAACAAAAAAACAGGCTCTATATAAAGAGCCTGTTTTTATAATCGATTTAAGATTAAGCTTTTTGAACGTTAGCAGCTTGAGCTCCACGTGGACCTTGCTCAACGTCAAACGTTACTTTTTGACCTTCGTCTAAAGATTTGAAACCTTCACTTTGGATAGCAGAGAAGTGTACGAATACGTCGTCTCCATTTTCACGTTCGATAAAGCCGAAGCCTTTTTCTGCATTAAACCATTTAACTGTACCTTGTTCCATTTTTGTTTCCTCCTAGTGCGTTAACGCACAACGTATTACTATCCTTGCCCAAAGTGATTATTAAGACGAAAAGTCGATACTTATACTATCCTTTACACCGAACAAAAATAATTCTTTTCTATCATAACAAAAAACGGAAGATAATGCAAAGATGGATTGAATTACCTTATTCCTTGGGTGACATATTAGATTTAATAAGCTTATAAATTCTCCTATTATTTTTTCTTTTTATCTCGCGAAGTTGAAGAAAGTGGAACATGTCCAACGGTCAATCTTTCTGACTACCAGCGTAACCCCACCGTCAAGAAATTACAATACCTACTTCAGTTCGTTTCGGTTTGTTGTATTCCTTCCTGTTACTTCTCGTAAAAAATGCGTCTGCAACCTACTTCTTCTAATAAATGTTTCTGTATCCATTATCCTGCCCAACAGCTGAATCACGAGCATTTATGACTCGGGAATTACTCGGTAAACACGGGCAATGATACAGACTACAGGAGTGCAAGAGGGCCTGTACTTAAACATGATTCAAGAGAAAATACTCTTTATGTTTTTTCTGTTGAAGATAAACTTCCGGTATTCATTAATCTTTTCAATAATGAAGTGAAAAACCTAAACTACCGAAAGTTATTAGAAGAAGTCGAATTCAATGCAATCATGGAAGGTTTGCTTCTCGTTCTGACGCATCATGAACAACTGCAACGAGACTATCAAAAAAAACATTGATGAACTGGAATCAGAATTACCTCCGTTTGAACATATTTAAAATTAGGAAAGCATTCGCTTCGGCGGGTGCTTTTTTTTATTTACAAAAGGTGAGTATTGTGTTGAGTTTAGGAATAAAGGCTTTTTATAAGGTGTTTCGATTCTTGAAGGTGGCAGGAATAACTTACATATGCCTTAAACCAATGAAAAATAGGACTTTTGTGCTACGATTATACAGAGGTGGTTTTAGGTGTTTGTTTCACCAATGCTATTACAAAAATCGGAGCATCCTTTCGATGATAATGATTTTGTTACGGAGCTTAAACTCGATGGAATCCGTTTAATACTTTCCAAGTTTAATAATCAAATAAAACTATATACACGACATAACAATGAAGTAACTGCGAAGTTTCCAGAGTTGCAAAGTATTGATATCCCAGATGGCACTGTCCTGGACGGGGAGATAATTGTTTCTGATGTAGAAGGAAAGCCTGACTTTGAAGCTGTCATGGAGAGGTTCATGTCAAAAAGGTCAAGTCATGCCATTCAGTTCTGTGTGTTTGATGTGATATACCATGAAGGAAGGAAGGTCACTCATCTTCCTTTGGTGGAGCGAAAAGAACTGCTTGAATCCTTAATCGATAATGATGAGCATGTCGCAAAAGTTCAATGGATGAGTGGGAATGGTAAGGCATATTGTGATTTAGTGAAGGAGCACAACCTGGAGGGGATTGTACTGAAACGCGCTAATTCCAAGTATCAAATCAAGAAGCGTTCGCACGATTGGCTCAAGATCATTAATTATCAATATGCTGATACAGTTATCACAGGGTTACGGAAAGATGAATTCGGATTGCTTTTAGCGATTGAGGAAAACGGCAGTTTGAAGCCAGCTGGCGTAATGGAGTTTATGGGATCAGAAGCCAGAAAACAGTTTTATTGTCAGTACCGGGACCTGATTGTAGAGGAAGATAAAAAATTCACCTTCATTGAACCGAAGATTAAATGTAGGGTGAAATTCCGAAACTACACAAAGGCTGGGCTGTTGCGGATCCCTTCATTTGTCGAATATATCGTTTGATGAGGTTTTATGTTCCTTTTTGTAGGACGGTAGATGCAGGGTTTGCCCCGATTCTACAGAAACAATAAGTATCAATTATAGCGGAAAGTTGGTTAAAATAATGGAATAATTATACCCTGTTTTTATTAAGGAACTTGGCCGGCTAATAGATGGTTATACAAAGTGTAATGATGAAAAATTAAAACGGGAGATTTCCGTAGTCATAAATGAATATCAATATATGGTTGGTATGACGACAACATGGGAACACCTGTGAGGCGACCGCTTTTCGGAGTGGTCGCTGTTTATTTAAAATGGGTTTCTCATTAATCCATGCACCTATACAACCATAAAATTGATAAACTAGGAGTACTTTCGGAACATAATGGTGTTTTCCTCCTTCATGTTTCCGGGACAGAAGGCGAAACCAGCTGCGGCTGGTTTTTTTTTATTTCGGTAGCCCTTTAGCAAGGATTGAAAACGAGAAGACCAAATGAAAACGCTAATTGAAAATAAGCCCAATAATTAAGTGGAATTAATTATCAGGCTTACTGCTATGCCATTTAGGAGGAAAATGGCGAATATGCTGTTTGGTTACGGCTTAATTTATAATATGTACAAGCTGTTAAAGTGACTGCCTTTTTTAAAGCATTTATTTAATTGATGAAAAGGCACATTTTTCATTAGGACAAACTCTTTACCCTGTCCCATTTAGTGGGTTGTACATAGTATGAAAAGTGTAAAGTAGCTTTTCCAATAACACACAAAGGAGGAGACTATATGGGCGAGTGCGCTGGCGGTGGATACGGCGGCCAATTTGCTTTTATCCTTGTAATATTCGTATTATTGGTGATCATTGGCTGCGCTGGCTTTTGCGGCGGTTATTAATCAATAAATTTTGGGCTTTTAAAAGGACTCTCCAGATGGAGGGTCCTTAATCTTTAGGAACAGAGAGAACATTGATTCGGTGAGACTGTCTCAAATGGGTAGGGCCTAGCGGGACAAATCTCAGAGATGAAGGAAAAAGGCTAAATTCATAAACAGGGTTAGAATGACCTAACGGGTTCTCCTTTGGGAGAGAAAACAATAAAATAAACCATAAAAAGACAGACCAATTAGCAAAGTATTGGTTTGTCTTTTTTATTGCTAAATAAAGGTTTAAGTTGAAATTTGAATAAAAGTAACAGAAAATTAGCATAAACAATAAAGGTGGACAATAGCTATTGTCCTTGCTGATTAGAGTGCTAATATTATGTCGATATGGGGTGCTAATCTTGATTAAGATGATTAATCAGGTTAATGATGAGGTTTTGTATTGGGAAGTTTGGCAAGATGGTAAAACGCTTGTAATTCATTACGGTACTGTTGGGGATACTGGTGAGACTAAGGAAAAGAAATTATCACTATTTCAAAAGGCAGAAAAGTTGATGGATGAATTAGCAGAAGAAAAATCTAATGAGGGATACGATTATCTAGATGAAGAAGAACTTTTCGAGCTTGTTGTTCAATACAGCTATGAAGAAGACCAGCTGGAAGCAACTCTTGAAAAACGACATCACATTGAGGATTTAATGAATGAATGTTTAGGTTGGACAGGCAACGGTTCTTGTGATGGCGGAGATATAGGTAGTGGTACAGCTAATATTGTCAACTTTGTTGTAGATTTTGAGAAGGCAACACAAACAATCATAGAAGAACTAAAGAAAAACAATCTGCTTGAAGGTGTAAAAATAGCATATTTAAACCCTGAAGACGAGGAATACATCACTTTATATCCAGAAGGAGCCGATTTCAACCTAATGTAAAAGAGCATTGAGACATCTCAATGTTCTTTCTTTTGATATTTATTGTGTTAATTGTATTGCTAAAACAGAGTGATTGCATATATGGCTAACGATGCAGGTTAATGTAGAATCTTTGGTTAATAAAAAGGAGCGGGAATAGAATTCCTGACTCCTTAACCTAATTTAAACTAATAGAATTTAACAATCTTTTCCAGGTTGAATCGATGATGAGGATAGCCTTCACTATCAGGTTTTCCTATAGGAAGGATTCCTGCGAATTGCACATGTTTAGGAAGGTCTAATAATTCCCTTACCTTATCTTGGTCGAATCCTAGCATCGGATTACTTGAATAACCATACCCTTGGGCAGCTACCATGAGAATACCAAATGCTATGTTCGTTTGTGTTAACCCCCATTGTCCACGTTGTTCAACACTCATACCATTAAAGAATGCTGTTAAATTGGCTACTTCTTCTTCTTTTTGCTCGCCAGAAAGACCCGGATGAACAGTGTCTGCAATATTTGTAAGTATATCTTCCATATCACTAGTTACTACAATTACTGCTGGGGCTGAGGTAACCTGTTTTTGTCCATAAGCAGCTTCTTCAAGTTTGTTCTTCAGATTATCATCTGTTATCACATGAAAACGCCATGGTTGAAGATTCCATGCACTAGGAGATAGTCGCACAAGTTCAAATATATTTTGAAGATCTTGTTCGTCTATAGGTTGCTGCTTGTATTTCCGAATACTGCGCCGTGATTGAATGGCTTGTTGAACGGAAATTGTTTGTTCTGTCGTTTTACGCGTCATGTAATCCCATCCTTCTATCGAATTTACTCAGTTATTGTACTCATTCTAATAGCAAAAACCCAAAAAAATGCCTGGTGCTTTCTTTTTAACATTAAAAGGTGGCTGGGATTGTTTAATCGTTTTAACTGGAATGTAAAATTGCTAAGTTTTCCCATCTGTGGAGCCGTCATTATTTTTCTTATTGTGGTAAAGGGGCAGATTACTTCAGTAAAAAAACGACTAAAATGTGGGTTGACGAGTATAAGATTAAATTATAAAATATAGAAAATTTAAAAAATTACGAAAACACATTGATTGGGAGTATTAAGGAATATTTTATTGCTTAGAGAGCTGTCGATTGGTGAAAGATAGTCAATAAATTCCCCAACTCGCCCAGGAGTGGTAGGGCTGATATGTAGGTCTTAACGGTTGACAGCCGTAATCAAGTCATTGAGTGGGTTCGTTTGATTTTTATCTGAACCAAAAAGAGTGGTACCACGTAGGCAAAGCCTATCGTCTCTTATGATCTGACCCAATAAAGTTAG
>NZ_PGUW01000002.1 GCF_002863565.1 Bacillus sp. V5-8f | reverse complement strand
ATCCCTCCTTCTCCGCCATAATATCATATCTAGCTCATCTAAATAGAGCAAGTTCAGTCAATAAACCATTATTAAGAGGATACGAACATCCTATTGTGTGTACATACCAGACAACGATAGAATATGAAAAAACAAAACTGTTTCAATGCGAAACAGTTTTTTATAGTTATTTCTTTCCATTAAAATCCACAAGCATAAACAATGTTAGCGACCATAAATCTTTCCAAAAGTACATAGCATTGTATGGAGTTTTGAGGGCCTTTCTTATTGGGATCCTGTTTCACCTGATGGTTTGTATTGCTGTTAATAAAAATTTGGATGTGCATTTTGTTCCGGATCAGAAGGAAGGAAGTATAATGCACATCGTACTCATTTGAACAGCTTGTTTATCCAACCTAGCCGTTTCGTCTTTCTTTCATTCATTCACTTTTATCTTTTTGAAAGGCGTTCGGTCAAAATGCAGACGATTGATCTGTTTTAAGCATTCTGATGGCTTCAACCGAATCTGGATTTTCCAAAGAAGATAGATCTCCGGAGGGCTGATTCAGATAAGCAGATTTAATAACCCGTCGCATTACTTTTCCGTTCCTCGTCTTTGGAAGTTCGGAGATAAAATGAATTTCCCTTGGTTTCAATGATTTCCCAAGATGTTTTTCTACAAGCTCATAAAGCTCTTTTTTCAAATGTTCATTCTCTTCTGTCCCCGGAAGTAGTACCAAAAAGCATACTGCCGTTTCCCCTTTGACATCATCAGGTATTCCAATTGTCGCAGCTTCAATTACTAATGAATGCTCAACAAGGGCTGATTCCATTTCAGCAGGTCCAAGACGTTTTCCGGCAACGTTCAGGATATCATCCGATCTGCCAGTAATCGTCCAGAATCCTTGATCGTCTTGGATAACCCAGTCCCCGTGCACCCATGTGTCTGGCCATCTGCCCCAATACGCTTTTTCATATCGGTCATTTTCGTTCCAGAAGCCGTTCGTCATCCCGACAAAAGGCTTTAAAATGACCAATTCACCTACTTGATTAATGACAGGTGAGCCGTTTTCATCATACACATGTACATCCATTCCAGGAATCGGGGAATTGAATGTAATGGGTGAAATTGGCTTTAACAATACATTTCCTAAGATCCCTCCGGAAATTTCTGTACCTCCGGAATAGTTCATGATTGGGATTTGGCTTTTGCCGACTTTCTCGAATAGCCACATCCAGGGTTCCGGATTCCAGGGTTCTCCTGTAGAACCAATCGCCCTTAAGGAGGATAAATCATGTTTGTTTACCCACTCAGTTCCATGCTTCATTAAACTGCGAACGAGAGTGGGGGAGATTCCGAGCTGAGTCACATTATGTTTACTAACGAGCTGCCAGATTCGGTCTGGTTCAGGAAAATCAGGGGTTCCTTCATACAAGACAATACTTGCCCCATTGACAAGTCCGCCGAAGACCAGGAAGGGTCCCATCATCCAGCCCATATCGGTAAACCAGAATAAGGTATCCCCGCGTCTGACATCCATACATATACCGGCATCAAAAGCTGATTTAATCGGAAATCCTGCGTGTGTATGTACGGCTCCTTTTGGTTTGCCTGTAGTGCCTGAAGTATAAATTAACATGAAAGGATCACTGGCATTCGTTTCTGCAGTATTGAAAGAGCTTTCATTTTTTAGCAGATCCGCCCATTTGATATCTCGATTGTCTATCCATTGAATTTCCCTGCCTGTACGTGCGATTACAATGACTTTTTCAATGGTTGGGCACTTGGCGGCTGCCCGGTCTGCTTCTTCTTTCATGGGAATGATTTTTCCTCGGCGATAATATCCATCAGCAGTAATTAACACTTTTGAGCCAGCGGCATTGATCCTGGTAGCTACTGCATCAGCCCCGTAACCTGAAAATGCAGGAGAAAATATTGCGCCAATTTTGGTGATCGCCAATAGTGCTATAACAGTCTCGGGCAGCATTGGCAAGTATAAGGTAACAACATCGCCTTTTTTAATTCCAAGCGAATGTAGGCCTGCTGCAGCTTTCGATATTTCCTGGCTTAATTGATGAAAGGTATAGGAAATAACTTTTCCATCGTCACTTTCCCAGATAAGCGCTTTGGAGTGTTTTGTTTCTTCCCTGTTTGCCCATTTATCAACAGCATTTTCCACAATGTTCATCTTACCTCCGACAAACCAATCAGGATATTTAATGCCTTTTGATAAATCAACCGTTTGTTCGTAGTTTTGTGTCCAAACGATCCCCAACTCTTTTACAACTTCGTCCCAAAACCATACGATATCATCGACAGACTTCATGTACAAAGATTCATAATTTGGTAAACCAAGCTTTTTCATCCATTGGTACATGCGTGTTTCTTTCATATCTTCCTCTTTAGGAAACCAAACAGGATTAGTTGATGACAAATGATGAACCTCCCCGCAATTTATTAAATTCATCCGTTAAGATAAGAATATTATATAATAATTCAGAAAGGATTGAAAAATTAATCTTTTAGATTTTGTGTCAGGCAGAAGAGGGAGCATCTCGTGAAAGCTCTTTGTTAGCGTTAGGACAGATAAAATAATACACAACGATGTGACAATCATTTTTTATCATACATATCTAAGCTGTTCAGGCAAAAAGATTTCGCTCAGGATAATGGAATACTATAATAACGGATGGAGTCGGATAAAATATGTTTGTAGATCAGGGGGGATAAACATGGTTAATGAGGTTATTTTAAATGGCACAGTGCTTAACGTCACTCGTTATAAAGAACAAATTGTCGAAAATTCGGGTGCACGTCAAATTAGTTTTGATTTTGAAGTAAAAAGCAGTGAGTATCATGCGATAACAACATTGCTGTATGAAGGTGCATTTGATGTTAAAGTTCCTGAAAGATCGTTGGAATTCAGAGGGACGATTGCGAATTATTATACTTCAGTGACAGACCTGTATAAAGAAAATCAAGTCGGCAGCTTTCATTTGGAGCTTGTTGAAAAGCAATAAAAGCATTGTTTGGAGAACTTCACCAAGAAGTTCTTTTTTTATCTTTTTGTGGTATTCGGTACATGCCCCATTTTAATTTTGCGAACGTCGGGAAAACCAAGTTTTATAAACGAAAAGGATGAGGAGGAGGAAAAACAAATAGAAAACACAGCCAATGATTAATTTCGGTAGTGAAGTCAAAATCTGACCGCCTGTATAAGCGACAAACAGTGTAGGAGGGATTTTTCCAATTGCTGTCGAAGAAATGTATGTTAGAAAGGATATGCCTGCCACACCGGAATAAATATTAACCACAGGAGGAGGAATAATTGGAATTGTCCTCGCAATAAAAATCGCAAGGAACGTATTTCTCTGTATCATAGCCTGGAATTTATCTATTCCTTTAAATTTTGTTAGATAGGTGCTAAAAAAATCGGTAAGAAAATATCGTGCTAACAAAAAATAAATAGCAGAAGAAAAAACGCTCCCAAACCAGTTCACTGCGGATCCTATAACCACCCCATGTTTGGCACCCATAATTCCGGCAAATAACGTAAAGGGAATGATCGGGATTGTAGCGATTAACGCTGACAATGTAAACATAAGTGGAAGGTGGGTATTGTCATTTTCCTGAATCCAATTTAACAGATAATCTCTGTTCATAAAGCCTATTGCAATAACCAGTAAGTATCCGAATATAACGGTCCATTTTTTCATGATTCCTCTCCTGTGTTCTATTTACATAATTTTGCGGATGATTATTATTATTAGCTTTCGTAACGTATCTAATTATTGCCAGATACTCACCTCTCTAAAGTTTGATAAAAAAAATCACCCCTACAATATATTAATGGAAAAAGAAGACCGATTGGACTATATAATATTTGGTGTGGCAATAAATGTCTTTATTATATTCGGAAAATCAAAGAAGTCGTGAAACCACTGAAACACTACAGCTTTTGTTACAGGAATGATCCAGGGTGGAAGAGAATTACTAGGTAGTAATGAAGAACAAAGAGGGGAACCTGGAAGGGCGGAAGCTGGAAAAAGTATAAAGAGTGATTAGAAACCTGAAAAGCCGAATGGAAATATATTACTTGTATTCCAAGGTGTCCTTACTGTTGGAATAAAACAAAGAATGGAGAAAAAGTGAATGAAAATAGAAAATGGAGTAGAAATGCTTGAATTAAAAATTGAGGCGAATGGAATTCGTACTGTATTTAACCCTACTTTGGTTTGGGATGAGGAGTCTGCGATTTTGATCGATGCCGGAATGCCTGGACAGCTGGAGGATATCCGCTCTGCTATGGACCAGGCTGGTGTTTCTATCGAGAGATTGACAGCAGTGGTGATCACACATCAAGACCTTGACCATATCGGTAGTGTTACAGAGCTTCTAAAGGCATTGGATAAAACGATACCGGTTTATGCCCATGATTTAGATAAACCCTATATTGAAGGGGAAATTCCATTGATGAAAACGGATCCGCAACGGATGAGCAAGGAAGCATGGGAGGCACTTCCTGAACCTGCCAAGGCTTTATACACCAATCCTCCGAGGGTACAAGTGGATAAAATTTTGAACGATGGAGAGGAATTACCCTATTTCGGTGGTATTGAAATTATCCACACACCAGGTCATACTCCGGGACATATTAGTCTTTATATAAAGAAAACGAAAACACTTGTTGCCGGTGATGCAATGGTTTCTTCAAACGGCAAATTATTTGGACCTGCCGAACGGCATACGCCTGACATGGAAACCGCCAAGGATTCCCTCAAAAAGTTTTTGGCGTATGACATTAAAAAGGTCATCTGCTATCACGGCGGGCTTGTTGATGAACAAGTAAAAGAACAACTTGATCAGGTCGCGGGTGCCGACAAAACAGCCTCTGAATGAAAAATTAGACTAGGCCTACTTTTTAACTTGCGAAAAGTGATATTTTAATAAATTCCGGTTCGACAAAATGTTCATAAATAAATTGCAATGCTTTAAACGTGTGGATATATTGAGTGAACATAATTTAACCAAAGGAGGAAGGAATGATCGTCAAGATAAATAGGCAGGAGCTTGAATCTATCTCTCATGTCTCCTTTTAATTTTTGCTTTAAACCATTATTAATGGTACTCAAACGTGTATTATATTGGCTGATTCATATGCGTTGCTTCTAAATGAACAAGAATCTAGCAGCTTCATAAAGATTTCATGTTAAAATGAGTAAAGAAATAACTTCTTTTAAAGGATGGAACCTCATGAAAAAGTTTGCATGGATCTTATCAGGTTTTGGTGCGTTACTCATTATAGGGAGTGTATTTTATCCAATGGGTGTTATCGATAAAACTACCTGCCTAATCATGTTATTAGGCGGATCAGGCATCATGTTCGTTGGTTCGATGATCAGAAGCTTTTCAATGGTGAAAAAATAATCAAAACCAGTACATGTACCATAAATTTACCTGTAGTATAACTTGGACAAACACCGTTACCATATCTTTTCGTTTTCATAGTTCATATCAAAATTATGGATAAATTTCAAAAATCGGGACGTGTTGGCAATGGTTATTATGCTGCTTCAGGAACTTCTATGGCGACATCAATTTCCGCCGGCGTGGTCGCCCTGATGAAACGCACAAACCGGAATTATCACCTCAAGAAATTAAAGACCTCTTGAAAAAAGGAGCCGATGCAGTAGAAGGCAGGGACCCGAACATTTACGGAGCGGGCTACATAAATGCCGAAAAATCCATTCCATTGGATTAAAGATATATCTGAGAAGGCAGGCGCTCAATCATTGGTGGCCTGCCTTTTTTAGTGCATAGGTGATTGAGTCGAGTCGTAATCGTATTTCCATTTTTGCCAAAATTCATATCTAGGTGCTGTTAAACAGGGTCTAGCAAAAGGTTATAGCCCTAACTAGAATACATCGCAACAATTACTAGACAATACATAAAGAAGAGCGAGAGTGAACCTTAAGTCGCTTGCGTATTATATAGTTGTTAAGTTTTATTTATTCCCGTTAAAAATGTAGGTTTTATCATAGTTAAAGATATGATGGGAACAATATAAAAGTGGAAAGGCGCTTTAATGATTTAAAGAAGTCCTAAACGGGCGGCCAAGAGCTATCGGCTCGGTTATTACATCAAAAATAGGTTCATACAGGTTCCATATTGGAAAGACTTAAATACGACAATAAGGAGAATGTTTATGCCGCAAGAAAATAACATCAGGCCTGATGATTCTTCATCACAAGAAAATACCAGCGGGGACCAACCTCTAATGTCAACTGGGGCATCTGAAGCTGGCTTTGATTGGGGGAGAGAAAGCAATCAGTCGCCTGCATTTGAAAGCAGCCATTTACGACGAAACGGGTTAATCAGCCGCATCGGTACTATAAGGTTAAATCGCAATAGTTTAGGCGGACAGGGCCGAATTCATTAAGTCTAGAACTCAAAATCACTTTTTCAATTAGCACAAATGCGATGTATTGGTTTAGTTGAAAAAATAAGTGAAGAGCTATACATGTTTACACTTGAAGAAGGAATTAATTTAGCGAATCAATATGCTGGTAAGGTCGGTAAGAAGTGTTATGTAATTCTTCAACCGGAAACAGTGTATGAAATGGTTTACGAAAAGGGATATAGAGTTGTTAGTAGGTTGCGTGACAATCAAAATGTTGTCTATGAAACGAATCATTTAGCAAGTTCTTTTACATAAACGGGTTGCCTACTAAGGGAAAGGAAAAAGTAGCAGGGGATTACCAAATTAAAAACAAATTCAAATGGAATTAAACTAACTAGCAGCCAGTGGGTTGCTTTTTCTTTTGTCAACAAATACCAGCGATAAATTATTTGTACATGGGTATAGAACTATAAATCAAAGGGATAGGAGGAATTGTAATGAGCTTTTTCCAGCGTATTTCTGATCATTTAACTACAAGTGAATGGCAAAACTTAATTGACGCAAATGAACATTTTCAAGACGATGCAGAAGAGGAGTAGGATACTTCTCTTTTTCTCCGTTTAAAAAAACCTATGTTTTAGTCTTCTTTTATCAGGGTACTATACCAATACAGCAGGAGGTGCAACACAGTGAGTTTAATCGACTAAATTACAGAGGATATGTTTAAACACAACTTTCCGCATTTATTAGATGAGTTTGTGGAAGAAGAAGATACAGAAGAGGAGTAATGAAAAACTCCTCTTTTTTTATGCATAAATGTATATTGAAGCAGAAGCAGTAGGCTTTAGAAAAAGGTATTAACAACGATATAAAAAGCCCATCCGTCTTGGAGGGCATATATGGGGAAACATTATTTATAAACATTACTAGGAATTTTCACCACAGGATTGCCAGCAGTATAAGGTGCTACTTCATTTTCTTGGAAAACAAAGTAGATATCACCATCAGTATAGTAGAAAGGACATAATTATTTTTAGGTACATGTCTTTGTTTAGAAATAAACCCTTTAAAAGGTTGCCTATTCTTCATATATCCAAAAGCGTATTTCTGCACTTTGCTGATTTTTGTATGGTTGTTCAACAAATTGGTTGTATTGATCTGCTGGCCATTACAGACATTAAATTTATACGATGTTACTCGTGTTAAGCCGCGCGGTCCACCAGAATAATCATAATCATATACAAGGAAACATAGAAATTGCCCGTTATTGTATTTAACTGAGTAATATGTTTTATATTCATACTCACAATAACTGGGGTTTTTTGACCAATCAACATAATTTCGGTCTTCTATATCATAATGTGACTATTTTTCCATGAAAATACACTTACCGGAAGAACTTCAAAACTAAAAATAATAAATCACCAGATTAAAACCTTGCCCTTTTGGTAGGTACGTTTAGAAATAATCACAACATAATAAAGGCGTTGAGTTCTTGCTAAAATGGGTTCTTTACTGATAATAAGTAAAGCCTTTTTTATTTACACAGTAAAAATTTTACTTAATCTTAAGTTATAGATACATAAACTGCTTCATTCACAAAGAATTAAATAAGAAATATTCAGCAAATATACTATTTAATGGTAATATTAAAAGGACGTATTAAGCATAAAACAATCGGAGTAGGTGTATGAAGAGTTTACTTAATATTTTTGTGTTTTTGTTGTTGTTAAGTGCTTGCCAAGGATCAGAAACTACTCAAGAAACACAGAGTTTACTAAATAAATCTAAGGAAGATGAGGGAGAAATTATGTTTACGATAGAAAACTATAAAAATACAATCAAAAATAATCTTCAATCGAATTCGGACAAGTTGATTACTAAATTAACTGAGATACATAATCTAAACTTTGATCCTCAAGTGGAATTGTTAGATTTTTCTACATCTATAGAGCCTACAAGATATGAATTATCCATAGTAATGTATTCAATGGATAAAGAGGGCAATGAGGTCTTTAATGAGGATAGTGACTCTAAGTTTGCGGATAGTATGGATGTACTGGAATCAATAGTGATTTATCATGAACCAACTGGCCAAGCTGATAAATTCCTTGAGTTTTATGAGAAAAGTGAAGAGGAGCTTGTGATGGCAGAGCAAGAAATGTTAAAAGATTGGTTTGTGGATTGTTGGGAAAAAGCAAGTGGGCCTCAATTTAGGTTGACATCTTATTTATCTTTTCATGATGAATATAGGTCATATGACTTAAAGAAAGGCAAGTGGATCTCAGAAGACGAGATGTGGTCGTATTAAGAATAAAACATTAGCTAAGTAACGGACGCTTTACTTCTAAGGAGGTAAAGCTCTTTTCTTTACTGGACTTCTTCTGTTTTTCACAAGGTGTAACAAGGTATTTTGGTTTAATAAATCCCTTTCTGATAAGCTTTAAAAAAATTTATAGGGGAGAAGATAATGTCAAAATCATTAATCTTTGATATGGATGGCATACTCTTTCAAACAGACAGAATTTTAGAATTGTCACTAGAGGACGCTTTTAATATTTTAAGGTCATACTGGAGTTTAAAAAAGCATCCTTTCGAAGGTGCTTTTTTAAAAGAATGAATCATTCAAATTTCATTAAGTTTGACAAATATTTCAATATGTTGTATGATTTTATAATATAGGTTGGTTTATATTAAGTTGCGAATATAAAAGAATATCGAGGGTAACAATTAGTGAATGATAAAGAATAATGAAGAGAGTCACTTCTCTATATTACATTCTATATTAAGTACATGATTGCTGCAGTGTATAATAATATTAGTAATACAAGATACAATTTGCGTTTTAAGTCCTCAGGTTTAATAAACCCCAATACTTATTATTCTGTTTATCCATTTAATTGATGATCCCAATTAGTATTACTTCCACAAAGAATAAAATTCACTGAAAGTTTCAAGACCATATTTTTCACTGGCGCGACCTAGGAGTCGCAAGATGGAAGAGAGGTAGGGCTTTCATGTTTAGGTTTTGATAAGATTACTCTCGGATACCTAAATGTAAAAACGAGTTAGTACAAGAATATCACCCAGTTGATTACTCAGTTCGCCGGACTAACAATATCCTCGAGGGTGTTTTTTGTCCAGCTCTTAGAAACAATAATTCTGGATATAATGTTAAGATAGAGGTTGAGGAATAAAACCTTGGGACAAATTTCTAAAAGTGAATTGGAGGAAGGATGTCACTTTTGTCTAAATAGACATAAAAAGGAGTTCTATAATGACTACAATGACTACAATCACTTTTGCAAATAACCAAAAGGAATTGGATCGTAAAATCGAGCAAATAACACAAGACCATCAAAGACTTAATCCTGAAAGTACAGTTGAGATTTCTTACTTAGACCCAAAACAAAACGATATTCATTTTCTTCCCCATCACACCCTTCAATTATTAATTGGAATACAAATAATAGGAAATTAAATGACGACTTACGAAAACAGATAAGTGTAGTTACTGAAATAGGGGGTGCAAGTGTGGCAGACAAAAACAAGTATCAATTTGGAGATAAAGTAACAATAAAAACAACTGATGAATTCGTAACCATAAATACATGGCTGTATATCAAAAACATGAAGCAGTATTCTTATACCATAAAAGAGCATCCATCAACTTTTTACTTCGAAGATGAGCTAGTTAAAAAGAACTAACAAGAAAAAAATACTGTTAAAAATTACCCATACTGCGATAACTATGCTATACTTTAGAGAACCTTTTAAGCTTTGAACTTTTTACTTTACCTGTACCATCCCCTACTTACTCGTTGAGTAGGGTTTTTTATTGAGTGTTTTGTAAAACAAAAAAACAGACTCTTTGTAGGGAGTCTGTCAGTTTAGGTATGTTTCATTCAAGATTAAGCTTTTTGAACGTTAGCAGCTTGTGCTCCGCGAGCGCCTTGCTCAACGTCAAATGTAACTTTTTGACCTTCGTCTAATGATTTGAAACCTTCACTTTGGATAGCAGAGAAGTGAACGAATACATCGTCTCCACCTTCACGTTCGATAAATCCAAAACCTTTTTCTGCATTAAACCATTTAACTGTACCTTGTTCCATTTATGTTGCCTCCTAGTGCATAAAAGCACAATGTTTAACTATCCCTGCCCAAAGTGATCATCAAGACGAAAAGTCGATACTTATACTATCCTTTACACCGAACAAAAATAATTCTTTTTAATCTTAACAGGAAACGGAAAAAAATGCAAGACCATTGTTAAGGAAGAAAAAATGAAGCGAACATTGTCCCTCGGAGTTACACTTTTCCTTAAAGCCGCTTTTTTCATCCTGAACATTTGAAAATGCTAAACGAATTGAATAAGGATTATTCCCGACAAGCTAAACCGATTTTAGATGAGTACAAGATCGAAGAGTTTGAAAACAGAATTTGCTATGCGATGGAAATTATCTCTTGAAGATATCAGTTTGGGAAGACGGTTTTGAATGGGATTATTAGGGGGTAGTTCACAGATTAGATCCAATACATAAGGTGGTTTATTTAGAGCAGCAAACAGAGGGTTATTACAAAATAAAGATTAAGTTTGAGGACATAGTTAAGGTCGTTGTAGTGGAGTAGCAGGAAATATCTCCTTTGTGTCGAAAGAGTAGACAAAGGGAGATGATTACTATGAGTTATAAAGTGAAATATTTGTTATTTGACCGTATTGGTAAAAGTTTAGTACCGAACAAGAATTATAAATACACCAATGTTGATGTTGAACGTACTGATAGTGAAGTAGACAACTACGATAACATTGTGGCAGAATTATCACGAGTCATAGAACGTCCCTCTAAAGAATTTAAAGTATTAAGTTATAGTGAAGTGTAAGAGCTTCCGTTAAGGGATGCTTTAAATCAACTAAAACAAACCTGCCTAACCCCAAGGGAAGACAGCCTGTCGTTACAGGAAATAGAGTCTTTCTCAGTGAACCTCTGTATGACAGTTTTTGTGTTGACTTATCAAGTAGTGAATCAATATAAATTTCCCTTTCACGTTATAATGACCCTTTAAGCATATTCCTTCTTTACTTTTTTTGTGAAGTCAATGACTTACATATTAGTGAATAAAAACCCAGTGATTACACTGAATCTTCAGAGAGACGTTTCTATTGTCGATAATAATGTACCGAATAATAATGATTGGCTTTTATTTTGTGTTATTCTTTCCGACAATTGTCATGCCACAAAGGATTATATCATTTTGTGTCGAATACTATTATGTAGTACAGGAAGGGATGACCCAATGAATAAGGAGATATTGTTAAAAAATCTTCAGAAAGCTAGTCGAGGAAACCTTTTTTCAATTGAGATTCCAAAGGCTAGAAAGAGTGACGAACATAACATTCAAAAATGGGTCACAGAGTTAGAAATTGAAGGAAGAATCAAATTAAGAGAGTATATTCCACGAGAATACTCTGTTTATGTACATGGAATAGTTAAGTATGCATCCGAATAATTCGGATGTTTTTCATTGTAAAGGAAGAAAAACCGACGATGTCAACCATTGCCCCCGTAGTTTTACATCCAGTATCTTTCTTCCTAAAAATGATGTATTTTGATGAAATGAAATTGTGGAGCCAGGAAACTCGATAAAATGTTAAAAAATTTAATTTCAGTTTACATATTTTTGTTTTGTATCTTGTTCATAATCTCCTGCAATTCATCAGGCCTATGAAACTCAATCGGGGAAACGCCTTTTTCAAAGGTGATGCTTTCCGCTTCCACCACTAAGACATAACGCCCGTTTACCTTGGCTAAGTGTAGATTCTGCCCGAAGTCAGCCAGCAATCCTTTGACGGTTGTTTCTCCGAGCTTCATTTGGAGTTGGGCATCAGGAGTTTGCTCAACAATTTGAGCGGCGGCTTCGACTACCTGATGGGTGTCAAGGCGTTCCCGTATCTCCCGTTTCTCGCTGGCTTCCCAAATTTCCAAATCTTCCTCAAATTGCTTTAGTTCCTCACTGTTATCCTCGAAGGTTTCATACACATGCTCCTGGACCATGTTCATGACCTGTGCCTTCATGATTTCAGGCATGGATTCGCCATACTCCACAAACTTCAAGAAATCTTCAAAATAACGTGCATGGGAGGACTGGTGGATTTTTAGTTCGCCTTCTTCGACCATTCCTTCTTCTGGCATGTATGGATATTGGATGGATTTCATATTTTTGGTCGTGATGGCCATTTCCACGTTTCGGATGAGAGTAGATTCATCTGAAATGGAAGCAACTTTTGGTTCAAAATCGCATTTCATAATAAACACGAACGGTTCATCGAAATACTTTGTGAGCTTGGCATTGGCTACTAAAAACACACCACCTCGAACAGCGCTTGTATCAATATAGGATCGAACGAATTGTTCGCTTTCTTCCTGAAACACTTCTTTGTTTTTTGCGAGCCGGATCCGGTTAAACAGGTTATAGTTTGGATTGGACTCAAGGTCATGGCCTGCTTCCACAATAAAATGGCCGATTTTTGTTGGTACTTGTTCGGCTTTTGGATGGCGGTCGACTTTCCTTTTTGATATTTTCATGAGTTCCCCGTCAAGGAAATCCTTTAACGGGCTGTTTTCGTAATCCTCCGAATCCAACGTTTGAAAATGTTTATATCTTTTATCCGCTTGCTCGCCTTTGCCTTCAACTTGAATTACATAAAATGATAGAAATGAAATTGAAAAGTCCATAGAAATCACCTATTTCTTAGTCATCAACCTTACTAGTATAGGAGAGGAAATATGAACCGTCAAACCGTTTTTTCACCCAGTTCTTCCGCGGCACTAATTAAGGATAAAATTGATATAATTACCGTAAAAATGAAGGAGCTTGCCATTTTTTTAAACACAATACGGAATCGAGTAAAAACGTTCGTGAAAAAGTAATGGAGGGGACTTAGAGGGAGCAGAACTCATCATCCATGCGGGAGATTGGCAGACAATTGATGTGCATGAAGAACTGATGAGGTACGCTCCGGTTAAAGGAGTCTATGGTAATTGTTGACGGTGAAGAAATTTAGGGACATCTTGCAGACAAATATGTTTAGAAATCAATAGTAAACAAATAATTAGGATTGTCCATAGTGATGGCTGGAAGGAATGACGAAGAAATTCCCTCATTTGCGCTGGATTAACCCATGTTAAAAAGGCTGTCTATTTGATTGATTATCCAAATACCGTTTACTGTTGATATAACTATATTTCAAGCGTAAGCAATAAACAAATAGGAAAAGGTTTTCAGTACCCATCTTCAACAATATCTATGTATTAGTCCCCTAAAGCTGCCCTAACAGCATTTTCCATTGCCCCGTTATTGGCATTCAGCCATTCTTTGGTTATTTCCAGCTTGGCATTTTTGATTAGTGTTCCGTCCTGCAATAGAATATCTAGCGTTACTATGTAGTCATTATTTGACCATATGCTCTTAATAGTATAGTTTTTTATGACTGAACTTTTATTATCGTTTACTGTAGCGGTAATCATACACTTATTCCTCCCGGGTTTTGGTATGAATCATTATAAAAAGTATTCGTCATTTATCCACATTTTTATAGCCGTTTAGAATGAGAAATAAACCTTTCATTGTTAAATAATTTACTAGTGTTGGAATTATTGCAGTAAAAAAACGCTTCAATTTTTATTTATAGTTACTTTGACCGTTTGGTTTACTGGAAATATCACCTTCGGACATAGGGGAAAAACGAAGTCATAGACCGGGGGTCGGGTAATATGATAAAAAGTGCTTCATTTACATCAATTTAATTTTCATCTTATAATATACATATAGATCATTCGCTTATGTAAACAATGAACGGTGTTAGTATGAGGGGGGAAAATTTTGAATCAAGACTTACTCCAGTTAATTGAATATGAAATTGCCTTGCTTGTTCGTCTTACAACAGCTCATAGTCCTCGGCTGGGTAGTCTGGACAGGTCCGAGTATCTCATGCTAAGTGAGCTGGATGAAAATGGTCCTTTAGCGATTAACGTGCTTTCTGACACTTTAATGCTAAACCTTTCAACAGCGAGCAGGCAGGTTTCAAATTTAGAGTCAAAGAACTTTATAAAACGCTATCCAAATCATAATAATCGCCGAATCAGTCTAGTACAAATTACGAAAGAGGGGAAAGAAATCCTGCATAGGGTACAGAAGGCACGCAATGCTGTATATGCAGAGATCCTCCATGAGTGGACGGTCGAAGAATTAAAACAGCTGGAAGCTAACTTGACACGTCTTAATCGCGACTTTAAGAGTTGGGGCAATTAATCGGGATTTAATAAAGAAGAAGTAGATGAAGGAGGCTGATGACGATCGTCACAGTCTTTTTTCATAAACCTGTAAATGAGTAATAAAAAGAGTATTTTTGAATTTTTTTTTTCATTTTAATGTTGTATAATACAACTTGCATTACGCAATATACGAGAGGGTTTTTACAAAATCCAAACATCATTATGAAATGGAAAGGAGGAATATAGGTGAGTAAGCGGATTAATACGTCTGCGTCAGAGACAGAAAGGGTTGCTGTCCCGCAATATTTGATCATATCCCTACTAACGATATTTGGAATTGGGTCGCAGTACTTTTCTAACCTTTCCTATATTTTAAATCAAGGCATTATACAGAATGGTCTTCATTTCAGTTCAAATGAGCTGCTGTTGCCATCAACATTGTCGAATTTGGCCTTTGCACTCGGCGTACCACTCGGTCCTGTGCTTACAAGGAAATTTGGTTTGAGGAAAAATTATTTACTGTTTGTCTTTATTTTCCTTTGCGGTTCTATTATTAGTGCCCTTTCTCCGGAAATCATTACGCTTGTTATTGGTAGAATCATTCAGGGATTGAGTGCCGGGATGCTGTTTTTAAACATTTTGCCCGTTAGCTTAAGGTCCTTCCCAAACAAAATCCGAAACATATTTTTGTTTATGATTATCACTGGGTTATTTGGTGCAAGTGCAATGGGTGCTTTATTTGGATCCATTTCCTTAACCACGGATGCTTGGCGCTGGTTATTCTTGCTTAATGTGCTTTCCTCAATATTATGCTTAATAATTGGTTTTTTTGGTTTACCAAAAAATAATGAGTCGGAGGAAAGTCATAAACCAGTAGATAAAACAGGAGTATTTTTGTTAACTCTGATTATGGTCGTCCTTGCTTTTCCGCTATGCAATTTGCAAGAAAAAGGATTCCTATCCCTTTATGTTTGGCCATTTTTGGTTATGGCGCTAATATTGTTAATTATGTTCGTTTTTGTTGACCTAAAGGCAGAAACTCCTCTGGTACCCTTTGGTACATTAAAGGCGTCAAAACCATTTTCGGGGATGGTAATGGCGGTAACCTCCCATGTAGCCCTGATTGTAGCACTTGCCGGGATAAACGGCTTCTTGCGTAATAATATGGATCTTCCTTTTGTGTATCTATCACATTTTTATGGCTGGTTCTTTGTAGGAATTGTGGTGACAGCCGTTCTCAAAACGGTGCTTTATGATAAATTGGGGGCAGGTGTTCTTGGATTTGTTGGTTCATTGGCGGTAATGTATGTAAGTATTAAATGGAAAGTCATTGGATCAGAAGCTTCTTTACCATCATTATATTTCCAGGTCGCCTTACTCGGAGCCGGAATCAGTATGGTATTGGTGTCAGGAGCACTGGGAGCGGCATTAGCCGGAGATATTCATAAGGCTTCCATGAGATCTGTTACATTACATTCCATTCGTAACTTCATAGGTGCGGTAATTTCTCCTTTTATTGGTTGGTTTTTGATTAGACAGAATGCATTCCATTATGAAAGCATCAGAGGACACCTTGATCAAAACGGTTTACACTTTAAAATGGAAATGACTCATTTAATTCATGAGCTGATAGGGAAGGGATATTCATTATCAAACGCCAAAAATATGGCATCTTATGAGCTCGTAGTAAATTCGAAAAAGGCCGCGATTCTGGGTGCGTATCATGACTTGTTTACAATTTTGCAGGCATTGGGGGCAATCATGCTGGTTGCTTCAATTGGAAAAATTGTAACGGGCAAGGGGCGGTCACTTGTTCAGAAGCCAAAAAAAATACTTCTGCCTGCTCCGCAAGAGAAAAAAGCTGCAGATCCTTCTGCATAAGAAATGATGGGACAGCTGTTCAAAGGAACATTTTTAAGATAGGGAGAGTATGAGAGAATGGGTAAAGGTCGTTTAATTTTAATAAATACTATAGGTATCGTGATTATATTTGCATTAATTACAGCAGGGGGTTACCTCTATTATCAAAAGCAGAATTATGTCAAAACAGACGATGCTATCGTATCAGCCGATATGATTCAGGTGGTTGCACCATCTTCTGGTTTATTGACCAATTGGGATGTAAAAGAAGGAAAAGATGTTTCTAAAAAGCAAACAGTCGGGAAAGTAACAGATGGTAAACAGACTGTTTCTATCAACACAATGATGAACGGTACTATCATCAAAAATGAAGCCAAATTGAACCAAACCGTCCAAGCAGGCCAGGTTCTTGCAGAGACAGCCGATATGGCCCATCTATATATTACAGCAAACATCAAAGAAACGGATTTAAAAGAAATCGAAGTCGGGAATAGTGTTGATATTACCGTTGACGGAGATGCTGGAACATTATTTGACGGGAAGGTGGAGGAAATTGGTTATGCTACGAATTCCCTGTTTTCCGCTTTACCTTCGCAAAATTCGAGCGGCAACTATACCAAAGTAACCCAAAAAGTTCCAGTAAAAGTTTCTATCCAAAATCCATCTGACAAAGTATTGCCTGGAATGAACGCAGAAATCAAGATTTCATTATAATGCTTCTATAAAAAGAGGACGCCCCCTGATGTCAATTAAGTACCAAGTCAGGGGGCTTTTAATTTTGCAAAATCACAAGTTATAAACAAAGTTTGATTCAATTTACTGAGTAAAGCGACCAGTTTTCTTTTAAAGCTGGTCGCCTTTTTACGTTGTACATTCTAAATTTATGCTGGCATTCTATTTTAAATGAAAATATCTAGGTCGAGATTTACGCGGGTCCTTATACCCCCCATTTATTTGGTGGCCTAATGAGCTGGCGATTATCATAGCTGCAAAAAGAAGTATTACTTTCTTCACTTTCAATCTCTTCTTTCTAAAAAACTTTTTTTTGAGACTACACCTATATTTTTTTTGCATCAATAGAGCTTTTAAAATTGTTGAAAAATTGTAACAACCAGCAATTAAAACCTATTCCTTAATCTCGGTATTACAACAAAAACGGTTCTATAGAAGGATGGAAATGAAGAATGAACCGACAAACTGAATTTTTTACCGAGTTGTTTGGCGGTAAAAATTTAAGGATAATATGGTTATAAATTCTAAAAAGCAATGAAGGAGATTTTCTGTGAAAATCATCGTTATTTCTGATACACATATGCCGAAGCGGGGAAAAAAACTTCCGGAAAAATTAATTGAGGGACTTAGAGGAGCAGAATTGATCATCCATGCAGGAGACTGGCAGACAATGGATGTTTATGAAGAACTGATGAGGTACGCTCCGGTTAAAGGAGTCTTTGGCAATGTTGATGGTGAAGAAATGAAGAAAAAGCTCCCAGAAAAGCAGGTGGTTGAAATTTATGGCCAGCGGATTGGAATTGTGCATGGACATGGCCAAAAAGGGACGACAGAAAAACGGGCAATCGCAACATTTGAGGGTGAAAGCGTCGATATGATCATTTTTGGGCATTCCCACATTCCGTTAAAGAAGGAACTAAACGGCGTGCTATTATTCAATCCAGGTTCCCCAACAGAGAAAAGAAGGCAGCCGATGTATTCTTATGGTATAATTTCGGTTGAAAAACACAGATTGCAGGCGGAACATATTTTTTTTGAGAACAAAGATTAAACGTTATAGTATTTGGTTTGGCATTATAACGGTGATCTTTCTTTTGTTTAGCCATGCCGCTTGCCTCAAAGATCCTTCCAGACTAGCGTTGGCTAAACCTCTCTAGATATGGAAGTTTTTTGGGATTTTAGAATTGTCTTTACTATCGCAGAACAACGAACCGATTAGCCACTAATCTCCCCGAATTTACAATAACAGATACTTCCCAACGTAAGGAAAATAGTTCCTAATACTCTATACATAATCAAGTTCCCTTCTCCTAAAACTAAGCAAAAATCATGGTGTAGGGGGATTACTTGTCATGACTTCAGAAAAAGACCAGGCCTGCGGGTCTGCTGAAGGGAAATTAAAATGGTGGCAGCTGTCTCTTCTGGGGGTCGGCTGTATCATAGGAACTGGTTTTTTCCTTGGATCAGGAATCGGAATAAAAAAAGCAGGACCCTCCATACTGTTTGCATTCCTTATTGCCGCCTTTGCTACATATGTAGTGTTTGATGCGTTGGCTAGGCTGACGGCAGATCACCCGGAAAAGGGATCCTTTTTTGCCTATGCGAAGCATGCTTATGGAAGATGGGCCGGTTTTAGCAATGGATGGGTATATTGGGCTTCAGAAATTCTTATCATGGGCAGCCAATTGACCGCTCTTGGTTTGTTCACTCGGTTTTGGCTTCCGCACATACCGTTATGGATTATGGCTACCATTTATGCCGTACTTGGCCTTTTGGTCATTTTCATGGGAACGAAAAGCTTCGAAAAAGTCGAGAATGTGATGGCGGTAATCAAAGTCCTTGGGATTTTCATGTTTATCGTAATCGCTGCGTTAGCATTATTCGGAGTATTCGGCGATCATGGAAACAGACCCGATATTAAGATGGAGTATCCCTCGCTATTTCCTTCCGGCATGACCGGGCTATGGGCCTCATTGATTTATGCGTTTTACACGTTTGGCGGCATTGAAATCATGGGATTGATGGCCACAAAACTTAAGGATCCGAAGGACGGCCCAAAAGCCGGTAAGATCATGTTAATGTCATTGGCAATCATTTATGTAATATCGGTGGGGCTTGCGATTCTCTTAGTATCGTGGAATAGATTTAATACAGACGAGAGCCCGTTTGTTATTGCCCTCAGCGATTACCGTCTAGCTTTTGTGCCGCACGTTTTTAACGGAATTCTAATCATTGCAGGCTTTTCCACCATGGTTGCTTCCTTATTCGCGGTAACCAACATACTGGCTACTCTTTCGGAAAATGGAGATGCCCCAAAATTCTTTTCAAAAAGAACAAAATTCAAAGTATCTGTACCCTCGCTTGGCGTCACAGCGGGAGGGCTGGCATTATCGATCCTCATGTCGCTGCTTTTGCCGGATAGCATATATGAACATATAACCACAGCTGCTGGGTTGATGCTTTTATATACATGGATGTTCATCTTGTTTTCCTTTAATAAGCTGATGAAGCTTAAATCGCGGGATAAAATAAAGCGGTGGATCGGCCTTTTGTTCATTTTACTTGCCATCTCAGGCACCTTACTTGAAAAAACGAGCAGACCAGGCTTTTTTATTTCATTGGCCTTTCTTGCCGCAATCGCTATTGCTACTTTGATCATGAGGAGGAAATGGAAAACAAATGAATCCTAGCTATCCATCTTTCCCCTGTGTTAGGGATGGTATTAGTTGGTGAAAATCTTTGTTAGGCGAGGAATACCTTTACTGCCTCGATTCCAAAATAGATACCAAATCCAATAAGCGATAATCCGGAAATTATTGAGATAATTTTTAGGATGGTAGGAGTTAGGAACTTTCTCGCAGTACTTGCCATGAATGCCATTGAAAAATCCCAGATGAAGATGCCGAGAAAAATAGCTCCGCTAAACAGCAGCAGATGATCAAAATCATATATTGAAGAGGCGTTAGCCAAAACTGATCCAAATATGCCAAGCCAGAATAAAATCGTTAACGGGTTTGAAATCGACATAAAAAATCCAGAAATAAAGGATTTCAATAAGGATTCTTTGTTTCTTCTTTCATTTGTTGCTATTTTTCCGGCACTGACTATGCTCTCAATTCCGGTATATGTAAGCACAAAGAATCCAAATAACCATAGAAAGGTCTTCATAAAAGGTGTCTCAAGAAAATGGACAACACCGAGATAAACCAGAATCATATATATCCCATCCGCCAGGGCAGCCCCGAGCCCCAAAACCCAGGCATTCCAGAATCCATTTTTAATGCCGCGGTCCAGCTGTGCTGCATTGATGGGGCCAATCGGGGCTGCCAGGGATAAGCCTAAAAAAATATAACCAATTAAAATGTGCATTTCTCGTTCACCTCATTTGTAGGTCAGTGCTCGTACCATTTTATTCACTGACCAGCGCTTGTACTACAAAAATTTGGAGGGAAGGCACAATTCGAATAAGGGTTGTTTTTTTGTTCTTTACATGTTATATTCATATAGCGATGAGCTAACTTGCATAAGCCGAAGGACAAGCATCTTTGCTAAACGTTTGGATGTGGCCAAACGGTCCTTCGCCGCAGGTACGCATCAAAGACGCCGGCATTTTGCCAGGCGTCTTTTTTCATATTTATGCTACATAAACAGGATTTTTATAAAACGAAACGAATTCATATAGAGGGTTATTTTTTCATTAAAAACAGGAGGAAGTGTGGAATGCCTATGAATACAATCGTTTTCAACCCTTTAAGCCATGTAGGGTGGGGTTCTTTAAAACAGCTTGTTCCGGAAGTGAAAAAATATGATGCTTCACGTATTTTAATTGTGACCGATCCGGTCCTGGGAGAAATTGGGCTAGTGGACAAAGTGAAAAATCCACTTATTGAAGAAGGATATGCGGTTGAAGTGTATACGGACGTGGTTCCGGAGCCGCCTATTGAAATTGCGGAGAAGCTTGCATCCTTTATTAAGCAAAAAGACATTGATTTAGTAGTCGGCCTGGGAGGGGGGAGTGCGCTTGATTTGGCAAAGCTCGCTGCGGTAATGGCTGTCCATGACGGAAAAGTGGCGGATTACTTAAATTTAAGCGGAACCAAAAAGATATCTCAAAAAGGGCTCCCAAAATTATTGATTCCGACAACGTCTGGAACTGGATCGGAAGTGACAAATATTTCTGTACTGTCCCTGGAGAGCACGAAGGATGTGGTAACGCATGATTATTTGTTAGCTGACGCAGCCATTGTAGATCCGGAGCTAACAATTTCTGTTCCTCCTAAGGTAACGGCGGCGACGGGAATCGATGCTTTAACACATGCTATAGAAGCTTTTGTGTCCGTGAATGCTAGCCCAACCACCGAAGGCCTTTCGCTTCAGGCGATTCGTCTGATTAGCCGTTCTATCCGTAAGGCGGTTCATAACGGTAATGATAAAGAAGCCCGCATCGATATGAGCCAGGGAAGCTATATCGCAGGACTTGCCTTCTTTAATGCGGGCGTTGCGGGTGTTCACGCATTGGCTTACCCGCTCGGTGGGCAATTCCACATTGCCCATGGTGATTCGAATGCTGTTCTCCTTCCATATGTTATGGGCTACATCCGTAAAAGCTGTAGTAAAAAGATGGGGGATATTTTAAATGCACTAGGAGGCAACTCTGCTTTTTTATCTGAGGAAGATGCCAGCCTAAAATGTGTGGATGAATTAAAAAGACTTGTAGCGGATGTTGGTATACCGAATACACTAGGGGAATTCGGCATTCCGGAAAAAGCGTTAGATAAATTGACAGAGGACGCAACCAAGCAAACAAGATTATTGGCGAGAAGCCCTTTAAAGCTGGAACAGGAAGATATCCGAAGGATCTATAAAGCTGCATTTAACGGAGAAATCAAAGAGCCTGTGTAACGACTATTATAAGGTATAAAAAGCTTCCCCGAATCATTGGGCATCTACTAGTCCTTTGTTCGGGGCTTTTAGGTTTATCCTAAGAAAATATGGTGTAAAAAGAACTAGCAAACAATGAGCGAATTGTGAATATTTTAGTGATTGTCTTAGTATCGTTCTTGTTATTTGCACGTTCACGCAGGGGATTGTTATAATTTTTATTTGTGGAAATCTGAACTGTACGAAATTTGTGATACAGTGAAAGGTTTGTCATATATCATCCTTTCCGTACATACATACTCGGATAGTAAAACTACATATAAAGGAGAGGCATATGGTTACCGTAAAATCAAAAATCTTAACACTGCTCATTTTACTTGCAGTCTTGGCTGTATTAATATTCATTTGGCTGGGGCGTTCGGGAAGCATCGAGCAGGAAGTAACAATTATCGAAAAATATTACGCTGCTGATGGGTCCGGAAAGGTTACCGGCGTAAAAACGCAAGAGGTCGAACAAGTGAAAGCAAAAGGGGATGGGCCTGTGTGTGCGATGAAGTTCAGCAATGACAGGATCCTTGTATTAGATTGTGAGAGATACCTGGACTTCCAGATTGGGGAAAAAGCATTAATTAAATATCAAGATGATACAATAACCGATATGCGCGCAGTGGAGTAGGATATAGTGAAAACACTTTTAGCATCTATTCAAAAGAGAAATAGACATGGCCAGGAGCTATGTCTATTTGCATGGAACACTATTTAATTAAAGAAGGACTTTCTTTTCTAACCACATTATACTACCCTGAACGATCATACTCCTCCTGAAGTAATCAACTATTATTAGAAGTTTAAAGAATAAGTGATGATCGGAAAAAGAGGGATTATTACTAATATTTTCCACATATAGGTACACTAATTAACTATTTCTTGTAGTTTTACAATAATTTTCTTATTTTTTGAAAAAAAGTTCAAAACTGGTAAAAAGAAAAAATTTCCATTGCATTATTTGGTGAAATAACCGATAAATATAAGTAATACATTATTAGGGGGAAATACAATGTATAAGATAGAAAAAGGGTCTATGGAAGAAGTTTTAATGATTCTGCAGAACATTGGTCTCCAGTTGAATGAATATGAAAAAACAAACACAATGATCCCAGTCTCTTCATATAAAGAATTACTAGAGTTCAGCATTTCGATTGCCAGACGCACAAATGATGTATCAGATACCATTGACGAGATTATTGACACAATAGAGGATAAATTATAAGCTGAGACGTTTATCACGAATAACAGATGGGTAAAGATAAGGTTGCCAAAAGAATAGATTGCGAAAAACACCATTCACAAGCAGCATGGGCTTGAACAAAATGGTGTTTTTTTCATATTTTAGAGGGAGTGGACATACCTATTAATATAACCAATAGGAGGCTCCCGATATGCTTGATGTGAAAAAGTTCTTCAGTAATCATTGTTATACTTTTATTCTCGTTGCAATTACGTTCCTCTTCACGATCATATGGACTTATACGATGAATTAACCAATAAGTTCGTTATGATATTTTTTATCCTTCGTTTGTAATTAGCTCGCCTAGGAAATGGTAATAATAATCAGGCTACACGCTGGTGTACAAACTATGATAACAAAGGGTGAGCGGCTTGGTAAGCCAATGCAGATCGAATAAAGAATTACAGCAGTTAGTCGATGAGGCTAAAGAATATACAAAACAAGGAAAAGTAGCGGATTATATTCCGGCACTTAAGAAGGCAAAGCCGGATGACTTGTCTGTAGCAATTTCCTATCCGGACGGAAAGGGTTTTTGTGCCGGGGACGTGAACGATAAATTGACCCTGCAAAGCATTTCCAAGGTGCTGACATTGGCTATGGCGTTAATGGATAAGGGAGAGGACTATGTATTTTCCTATGTAGGAAAGGAACCGACAGGCGACCCTTTTAATTCTATCGCAAAGCTGGAAACTAACAGGCCTTCCAAGCCACTAAATCCGATGATTAATGCAGGGGCTTTAACGGTAACGCATATGATTTCAGGGAAGAGTGTAGATGAACGCTTCGAACGAATCTTGCGTTTTGTGCGTGGTATGGCACAAAATCCGGATATCGGCTTTAATGAAGAAGTTGCCAGGTCTGAGTATGAAACGTCGGACTTAAATCGTTCCCTGAGCTACTTCTTAAGGCAGCAGGATGTTATTCACGAAAAGATAGAAGACTTGATAGAGCTTTATACTAAACAATGTGCCATCGAGATGGACTGCAAGGATTTGGCGAGGATTGGCTGTGTCTTTGCCATGAATGGAAAAGATGTCCTGACAGATAAGCAAATAATTCCCGAAGACATCGCCCGTATATGCAAAACCTTTATGGTCACGTGTGGAATGTATAATGCTTCGGGTGAATTTGCCATTAATGTAGGGATTCCTGCCAAAAGCGGCGTATCAGGGGGAATCATGGGATCGGTACCCGGAAAATGCGGCATTGGAATTTACGGCGCTGCCCTGGACGAGAAGGGGAATAGCATTGCAGGGATAAAACTCTTGGAGATGATGGCAAAAAAATATTCGTTGAGCATGTTTAATATATAAGTATAAATTGGTAATTCCTAGGGCAAACTGATAAAAAAGTGTAAGGAGAATTCTTATGATTTGTTCCATTTGTAAGAGGTCCAAGGAAATAGCATACACAACAACTGAAAATAGATATTGTTCCGATTGTTGGTCTGTCGTTTCCTCTCCCTGTGAATATTTAACGGATCAAGGCAGGCAATACCTTTTAAGGAACAGTACGCTAGAATAAGCACTTTACTCTAACTGGCAAAGCTTAATCACATGTTTTTTGCAATGGTTAGATTATATTTCTAAACCTAGTTATCATCTCTTTGTCAAAATCTATTTCGAAGCTTCGTTATGAAAACCCTTACATCAATGTAAGGGTTTGATCTATTTATTCACTCAGTAAATCATTGCCCCTGAGAATAAAAATCACTAGGATTGCCAACATTCATTTTGATTTGTCTAATCAAGCTAAAAATCTGGCCGAAAATATCTTTATTTATCCAAAATCACTGATCATTTGTCCAAGACCATTATGAGTATCATGAAAGGGTAGAACTTAGAAATGGACCAATGAAATTCAGAGGTGTACCTTGTATAAATAAATTTTCCACACAGCACTTTTATCTGTAAACAATTTATCGAGCACTAAATGATTCTGCTCTGCATTATCAATCGGTACCGCTGAGAATATATATTTCCCGCCCATTTCAGTAAATTGGTATATATTCAGTTCCAGTTTTCTCAGCCTCTTTTTGGTATCTTTTTGCAACATATAGTTTTTTCCAAGCTCTGAAGTAAAAAGGTAGCACCGTCCGCCCCATTCATCAAAATAGATTTGGATCGCTTTACTTTTAGACAGTTCCTTTTCAATGATCTGGCGGAATTGGTGTTTATAACGTAACGGGTAAAAGTTATTATATGTATCAAGTGTGTAAAACCCATTATATTGTGCAATTGCAGGATGAATGCCGATGCTTACAACACGGTAGTCCTTTTGAGGCAGTCCGATATGTTCTTTGATGTCCTGGAAAAGCCTCTCAGCATAGAACTCCTTTACGGTTGGTGAATTGTGAAAAATAATTTCTTCATTGAAGGCCATTAATATAACAATTTGGGCCGCCATAAAAATCGACAGAGTCCTTTTTGTGAAGACAGTATGAATATAGATGATTCTTAATGCAAGGGCGAAACTGACATAGATAATCATCGGCCTTAAAAAGTGAAACCTGGCGAAATTAAATGTATCCAAAAAGTGAAATCGCTCCGTAAGAGGTAACCAGCCTTCATAAAACCAAAAGGCATACCAAGTGGAAAGGATAACGTTCAGCGCGAACAAGAACACGTAAACTCTTTCTTGTTTCCAAAGTTTTTTTTCAAGTATTATATAAAGGGCATAAATGGTGACCGGTAAAATGACGAGAGCATGGACTGTCATGACATGTACATGTCCCAGGATGAAATTACGGATAATTAACCGTATTACCCGCCAAAGCGGCAGTTTAGCATGAAAATACTCATCCCTGCTGTTAGGTTCAAGATCGAAAATGAATGAAGACACAAGACGGTATTCGACAAGGCCGTAAATCAGCGCCATATAAACAATGGAAAGTAAAAACCTAATATTCCAGCCTTTTCCTCTCGCAACATCCGTTACCCATAAAATTCCTATAGCAATTAGAAAAAAGAAAAACCCGAGAACAATGCTTGAATATAACGGCAGCAAGGTAAGTGCCAGGTAATTCCTCCTGTGCCTTTTCCCCATCCGGATATTTAAAAATGCCCACAGAGCGAGCGGCATGCCAAGAGTGCTAAGCATGCCAGAAGGCCAAAAAGGAGTCAGGGCAAATGCCAATGAAGTTCCAACACGTACCCCTACCCAATGTGGTTCCTTAAGGAAATGATCCTTAAGAAGCAAATACATGCCAAAAAAAGCAAAGACTCTTGTCATTGCCTGACTAATCGCATAAGCATACATGGTAGGAAACAGGGCATAGATCCAAACGATTGCACTAAACTCACTGCCGAATGTATTCCTCGGGATTCCACTTATGATTTGAGGTATAGAGGAGTTAATAGAGCCAAATATTTTACCGCTTTCTTTTAGAACCTTATACCAGGCCAAATTAGAATCCAAATTATCGTGTACACGGATATGTGCATTTTCCCCCAGAATAAATAGCGGTGAAAGATATAAGGTTATGATAAGCAGAGCAAAGATGATTAGTCTTTTCTCATCGTTTTCAATTCGCAAACCACACACACCCTATGGAAAAAAATTAAAATCATCCGGATCAGTAAACAAAGGCTCAAGGCTCTGTATTCACTTCTTTTTTTAACTGCCGGTTGTGAAGTTTTGTAAAAAAAAGCAATGAAAGAATGGATCCAACCAATGTAAGTGTCGAATCCCATTGGGTATCCCAAATATCACCCTGGGTCCCTAGAAAGTCTTTAGAAACTCTACCCCCATGTGAAATATAAGAGAATAGCCATTCTGAAATTTCGTAGAGCATAGCAATCGCAAGAATCATACTTATGGCAATTATGTTTACCCAGAAGCCTTTCGTTAACGGTGTTTTTCGTAATAGTATTTCTCTAATCACAATGGCGAGCAGCCCTTTAAGAAAATGGCCAAACCGGTCATATAAGTTGCGCCCTAAATCAAATTGCTCTTTTATCCAATCAAACATAGGGACATTGGAATATATATAATGGCCGCCAATGAATACGACAACGGATAAAATTGTGATGATGAAGTACGAGAGGGTAGTTAGGCGGAATTTTTTATACATAATAACGGCTATAATGACTCCAACAACCGCTGGGCTTACTTCGAGAGCCCAGTTTGAATACCTCACAGGCTTAATGGCCGACCAGATAAAGAAACCTATAACAATCAGTAATAAGAATAAATGAAGTTTAGTCCTGCTGCTCGTTTGCACTATTTTCACTCCCATAGTAGACAATCATATCAACCACTGAATCATTTATATCATTTCCTTAATTAGAAATTTAACAACAAACATCTAGCTGAAATGATCTATATGCTTTTTACAAATTCAAGATTTCTTCTAAAATTGTCCAGGGTGCTTTCTCAATGATACTCTTTTGGTAGTTCTGAATACTGTCCTGATACCGTTCAACATGGGTGTTATTCGTATAAAATTTATTTAATTGCTCTTCTAAGGATCGGCGTTCACCTCTCCACCCGTGGAGTGAAATGATTAACCCTGATTTTTCAAGTTTTTCCACATTAATCTCTTCTTGCCCAGGTAATGAATGATAAATGAAAATGGGCTTCCGCTTAAATAGACATTCACTAATTGTAATTCCGCCCGGTTTTGTCACAATCCCGTCCATACGGTCATAAAGTTCATTCATTTTTTCTCTAGATTCTATATAACCCAGTGGAGTAATGTTATTCTTTTTAAGATTTGTAATCCGTTGATATACTTTTTGATTTTTACCGCATAGCACATAAAAGTGAAAATGGGGGTTATCCTCTATTTTCGTAACAATATCATGGATTGCACCTACACCTAGGTTCCCTCCAGTAATCAATATAGATAATGGGGAATTCAGGGTGAAACCTGTTGGGCGTTTGGTCTGTTTTGTGATTTTGTGATGAATCGGAATCCCAGTTAAAAAAATACGATCCTCGTTCAATCCTTTTTCCATTAAAAATTGTTTCATATCAGTTGTCGGAACGAAGTGATAATCTATCTTATGGATCCCCCAGATATTATGAATAAAATAATCAGTATAGACATTGATCACAGGCACGGTTATCTCTCTTTTTTCCTTCAAGTAATTAACCAAATAGGAGGGCAGGCCATGGGTACATACAATGGCAGCTGGTTTCATCTCTGAAAGTAATTTTCTCATGTACGGTAAAAAAAGGAGTTCATACACCTTAAACCGTTTATCCTCATGCGCGTTTTTATAAACACTGCTTCGGTATACATGACTGTACAGACCGGGAAAGGCATGGATCCATTTAAGATATGCATTTGATACCAGTCCCTCTATCTTTCCAAAGCTATAGGAAAGAATATCTACCTTTTCACAATTAACTTTTGGTTGAATGTTTTGTATGCCATCTATCAACGCTTTAGCAACCTGATGGTGCCCGGATGGAATCTGTAGGAAAGGTAAAAAAAGTAGGGTTTTACTTTTTGAATATTGCATCAGTCAGCCACCTCGACAAGAATGGGTTCTTATAATCCTTTTACTAGTTTCTTTATTATGCATGTCCTTATTCTTTTTTCAACTGAGTAAAAAGACCTGTGCCATTAGCGCCAGTAATTACCGTCAGATTTAAGGCTTTTTTCATGTATAATGCTTAGTGGAGGTGAAAGAAATGAAAATCGTATTATTTGCAGTATTACTTTTGCTTTTACTCTATTTAATAAATCGCGCATATAAGAATACTAAGGACATTGTCCTTAACAAAATTAAGATCAATTCCGCTGATGACCAAGGAAACGGTCCAGTTTTAAATATACTGCAGCTATCAGATTTGCATTTGGAAAATATCTCTATTTCCCCGGCTGAGCTTTATGAAAAGTTGAAAAACGAAAAGATCGACTTTATTGCACTTACTGGTGATTTCCTTGACCGTAAACGTACCATTCCGAAGCTTATTCCTTATTTAAAGGTATTAAATGAATTGAATGCTGAACACGGAATGTATGCGGTGCTCGGGAATCACGACTATGTATTGCGCGGTGAAAATCTGACAAAGTTGAAAACGGTGCTAGAGCAGAACGGTGTTACCGTCCTACAGAATGAAAACACAGTGATCGATGTTCATGGACAACCTGTGAATATTATCGGGATCGATGATTTTTCCACCGGACGAAGCAACCTTGCTGCATCATATAAAGACATGCAAAGCGGTACGAATTTAGTGTTAACACACGACCCGAATATTGTCCTTCATATGGACCAATTCCATTTTGACTATTTGTTGGCTGGCCATTTCCATGGCGGGCAGATTTGCTACCCGAAGGCATATCATCTTGTGAAAATGGGTAAGCTTGTTCGGATGAATATGATAAAAGGGCTTCACATGCAAAATGGAAAACCTTTCTATATTAATGAGGGACTCGGCCAAACAGGAGTGAATATCCGAATCGGCAGCCGTCCTGAAATTACGCTGCATCAATTATCAGTATCGACCCTTCAAACACAATCGCTATCTGCAATGTAAGGACTGTTAACAGTGAGGGTTAACAGTCCTTTTTTTATTTATCGTTTATAAAGTCGTGCCAACTTGTCCTTGGACATAAATAAGTAGCCGGGCGGGGAGGGCTTTAATATTGCTCCCAATGAAGGTTTGGAGGTTGAAAGGAACATAATCGGTATGAAGGTTGTCCATTTGAGCCACTTATATACCGGGTGGGAGATTGAAACAACTTCAAAACCGAGACGTTCACAGCATTTGGTTAAAGACGTAATGCCGATAATGCCTTTAATGTCATTGTAATTATGATGATTACTAATGTATGATTGAATCCCGGGCAAAGATCTTTGAACGTTATCGTATATGATTTTCCCCCGTTTTAGTTCACTTTTCACCTGCTTTATTTCATTTAATAGTTTTACGTTGTGTAAATGAATCTTTACCAACGTGTCATTTTTCTTAATATGGGTTCCGTCTGAAAGCGTAACATCCCGGCCTTTATAGCATGTGAGACGCACCCGGAAATAATTGTTCTGTTCACGGTTATCTTGAAGGTAAGTAAGCCGGGTGAATTTGTAATATAGAGGATCAAATAAGCTCCAAATTGATAAAATAATCGCTCTCATTTTTCTCCTTCCTTTTTTAGCGAGTTAAGGTAATGCTATTCGATTTTTAATGTTGCCATCATTGGCAAATGGTCTGACGCCGATTTATCTAAAGTAATCACTTCGGAATGGATAGGTATAATTTCTTTCGTGCTAAAAATATAGTCAAGCCTTCTAAAGGGACGTTTGGAAGGAAACGTATATCCTCTTTGACTTGGATTGTTTTCCGTCCATACATCAGCCAGATGTTGGGTAACCTGTCTCCAGGCTTTAGAAACAGGACTCATATTCCAATCGCCCATGACAAACGCTGGCCCGGTCTTTTTTTTCATCACATCAAGGATAAATGCCGATTGCTTTTTATGCAGAAATGGCGCGAGGCTGAGATGGGTCACAAAAGCCCATACTTTATGCTCTCCAACCTTTAGTTTCACTTCCAGCAATGCCCGGTCTTCCGTTATCCTTGGTAAAAAATCAAATGGATGATTACAGGATTGCAAGATTGGAAAGCGTGTAAGCAATGCGTTTCCAAACTGGCGGTGGGGTTTCGCCCCTGGTGTTTCGATTGTAACTGCAGGACCGTATACATATTCCATCTTAAGCTGATCGGCCAAGAACAGTGCTTGATCCGTAAAATCGCTTCGTTCCGAGAAATATCGATCTACCTCATTAAGACCAATGATATCGGCTTTAGCTTGTCTAATAACATTGCTAATTCGCTTTAAATCAAGTTTTCGATCGATCCCTCTTCCCTGGTGAATGTTAAACGTCATAACCTTTACATGCATGTTGGCACACCCCTATGAATGACCGGCAACAAAATGCCAAAGTACAAATTCTTTTCTATCTTTTCCTGTCGGGAAAACTTTATATGGACTTTGATTGGTTTTTTTAATCCAATTGTTCCCGCGGCTTCCGTGAATTAAAAACAGTTTTACCTTTATGGAAATAAATTAGAAAAAGGATCTTTAGATTGTGTTTTTTAAGAAAATATTATGGATACAACCACAGAATAGAGAAGGGTGATCCGATCTTGGCAAATACAATTAGACAAAATAGGCCACAGGGAAAACCTGTGATCATGCTTGTTATCGATACTCTAATGGATTCACCATTGCAAGAGGCAGTCAAAACCGGTAAGGCGAAGGCATTGAAATTCTTAATGGAACATGGGCAATACTACCACAAATTCGTCGCTCCCTTTCCGACTATGTCCGTAAATGTCGATACGACTCTTCTGACCGGTACTTATTGCAATCAGCACGGAATTCCCGGATTGGTCTGGTTCAGCAAGGAAGAAAAGCGGCTGATTAATTATGGTACGCATTACCGAGAACTATTTAAGCTTGGGATGGGGCAGGCGATAGAGGATTTTCTTTTTAATTTGAATGAAAAGCATATAAGCCATAAAGTGGTAACCATCCATGAGGAGCTGGAGAATAGGGGGAGGGATTCTGCTTCAATAAACGCCCTTGTTTATCGCGGCAATACAGCTCATCCATTAAACTTGCCCAAAATTTTAACGACGTTTACGAACATTGATAAAAACCGATCGGCAAAGGCTTCTAAATTGTTTTCCTTTGGACGGTTTTCGAAATTGCACCCGTCGAACCGTTATCAGTATTTCTGGAAAAAGCTTGGGGTCAATGATGCTTCATCCGTCTTACAACTATCACATCTCATTAACAACAATGCCCTTCCTTGTTTTTCTATTGTATACCTACCTGAACTTGATCAAAGAATCCATAAAAATGGACGGATGGATTTAAAGGGAATAGAAAAGGCCGACAAACAGCTGCAAAAGATTTTTAATTTGTACGACACATGGGAAAAAGCGCTGGAAGAAAATATATGGATCGTCTTAGGAGACAATGGGCAGGCTTGGGTAGGTCCCGAAAGAGGGGAAGCCATTATTGATTTGCGCAATTTACTCGGAAGATATCGAATCATGCAAATTGCCAAGGGGATACAGCCAACAGACGAATTGGTGCTCGCAGTAAATGACAGGATGGCCTATATATATACAATGGATCGAGAAAATCTACCTTTACAAGAAATTGCAAAGATTCTACAGAAAGACGACCGTATTGATGTAATTGCCTGGAAAACAGGCCGGAATATAGAGGTGAGGTCAGGAGGGTTGCGAGGTGAGTTCATGTTCGGGCCAGAAGGCGAGTACCATGATCAATATGGGCAATCTTGGTTTCTTCAAGGAGATCAAAATTTACTTAACCTTTCTGTTTCTGGAAAGGAAATTAAGTATGGTGAATATCCGGATGCACTGGCCAGATTATATAGCTGTTTATTATCCCATAAGGGTGACTTTTTAGTAGTAAGCGCTAGACCAGGACATGAAATAATTGGAGAAGGTTCTCCCGTACATATTGGGGGGGCAGGTCATGGGGGTCTACATGAACAAGATAGCGTTGTGCCAATTATTATTACCGGGACGGACTCAAGTCCTCCATATTTACGAATGGTCGATTTAAAAAAATGGATTTTGTCACTAATCGATTGAAAAATCTTTCTTAGGCATAAGGGCCGCCAATGGCTGAAATCCGGAATAGGTTGCGAAAAATACCGACCCCATCTATTAAAACAGAAATGGCGATTTCTATTATGGGAAACTCCCCATGTAAACGATGAGGTGGAAAAATGAATTTGTCTTCATATTAATCTTGTTTCGCCTCGGCTGCCAGAAGTAGAAAGACATGAAATTTCTAGTGCAAACAAGCTGTACCAAGTACTCTGAGCTTACTAAATAACTCATGGTTATGAAAAAGAAAAAAAGGGGAAAATCGACAAAATTCTCGTTTTTAGGCTGTCAAATAAGTTAATAAAATCCCGGAATGCCGGGATTTTTCTTATTTTTTTAACCCGTTATGTAAACAAAAGTCGATATTTGCGAATATCTTAAATGGTAAATCTAAGGTAATATAATAAGTATCCATGAAAGATAGAAAAACATATAACGCGGTAAAAGACGAATCGGCAAAACTGAGTAAAACAAGCGGGGGGATTTTAAGTGAGTGTAAGCTTGTTCATAGAATTGTCACAAAACAGCGCAATCCAAGAGGATGAGGAATTGGTGGAATTGGTCCGTATGGGAGATCATGAAGCAGCGAATATATTGATTACCAAGTATCGAAATTTTGTCAAGTCAAAAGCCAGCAGATATTTTTTGATCGGTGGAGATAAGGAAGATATTGTCCAAGAAGGGATGATAGGACTCTATAAAGCGATAAGGGATTTTAGAGAGGATAAACTTACCTCTTTTAAGGCATTTGCCGAACTGTGCATAACAAGACAGATTATAACAGCGATCAAAACCGCAACGCGTCAAAAGCATACTCCGCTAAACTCCTATATTTCCTTGGACAAGCCCATATTCGAGGATGATTCTGACCATACGCTTATGGACGTTATATCCTGCACAAAAGTTACGGATCCTATATCTTTGCTTATAAACCAGGAGAATTCCGACTACGTGCAGCTAAAAATGACAGAAATGTTAAGCGATTTAGAAAGAAAAGTCTTGTCTCTCTACATGGATGGCCAGTCCTATGTTGAAATCTCAGAAAAACTCGACAAGCATGTTAAATCGATAGACAATGCCCTTCAACGGGTGAAAAGAAAATTGGAGCGTTACCTCGAAATGCGGGAGATTGTTTACTAGGCAAAAATGTAAAAATTATTCAGATATAGACAAAGTCCAGTTGGCTAGCTGGGCTTTTATTTTTTAAATAAAATCTGTTAATACAATTAGGGAAGCTCGCTGTCCCGTTCTCGTTTAGGAAATTATAAAACCTTTTATCTGCTTAAAATAAGTACCGGGTCACTGTTCATAGGAAGGGATTTAATGTTTTTATATCATTTTAACGGGTAAAGCAGAAGTACAAATTCTTAATCAAGCGTTATAAGATAGGAGGAGTTTCGATGGCTGAAAATAAGCAGAACAATCGTGACAACGAAAACAGTGAACGCGACCAGTATTTCAAAGATCGAGCTGGTACAGACGATGCAAGATTCCATGTTGTACCGCATGATGAGGAAGGATGGGCTGTTAAAATCGAGGGTGAAGACGATCCCGACTATACAACGGATTCAAAGTCTGAAGCGGTAAAAGAAGCAAAACGAATGGCAGAGGAAGCTGGCACAATGGCAATTATCCATGATGAAGATGGGAAGATAGAGGAACAAATTAATTATCAGGAGAATTAAACAAAACCCGGAGGGAATAAGATTCCTTCCGGGTTTCTATGTAAGTATGTACTCTTCGCAAGGAAAATAGGTAGTTACTTATATGGTTACCGCCACTACCAGCATGTCCCTTCCTTCGTAGAATGTAATAATTCCAATGAAGGGGGTAGATTTCATGTGTTGGAAATGTATTGAAAAAGATTACGGCTCTTTCAGAAAGGAATTTCATGACTTCAAGAAGGAGTTCCATGGTTTGAAAGAGGATTTTCACGGGTTCAAAAAGGATTTTGATAACTGTCGCGAAAAGCATAATGATTGCCACATGGAAGATGAAATACATGGCTCTCATGACCATTTCAATAAAGAACATGATGAAAAATGTTGCTGTAAGGAGAGTATGTACTGGCATAAATCAGAAAAAAATATGGTCAAAATAACGAAGAAAGGTTCAGGTTTAACAATGATGGCCATTTAAGACGGCGAGCTATGGTCGAAGATGAACTATTTGAAGACAACCTGTTCGGAGACGACGACCGCTTTAGAAGGAATAACCTTTTGAGAAGAATAAATAATGAGCGTATGCAACATGAGGAAGACCGCCTTAGATTCAGGCGTGAGGTATGCAAAATGTGCAGACGTTTTTGCTGATGAATAGCAAAACAATAGCTAAATAGTACTCGTTCAATAAAGGATACTGCAAAGATGAAGTATCCTTTTTAAGTGCTTAAATTTTCGTTGTCATTTACAAAACGTTTTCAAAAAAAATTACATAATGGCAGATATAAAGTAATACAACTGTTCTATGTTTTTAATGAGGATTGCTTTCCTCTTAAGACTAGATCGTTAATAGGAGGACGGTTTAAGGGATTTATCCATTTTTGATGTACGTAAATTCTGCTAAAAAGGATAGGTGCAGCTAGAATGAAGAATGCTACAAAGGGTGTTTTATTCGATTTAGCATCAGTACTTTTCATCAGTCTGTTGGTATTAGCAAGTATCGTCCATTTATCCCGTTCGACTACCCATTCCATTGATCGGGACATTAAAGTACAGCTATTGGGGGTAAATGACTTTCATGGGCAAATCGATACATCCAAGAAAATGGAAAACCGGCTGACAGGCGGGGCTGATTATGTAGCTGCCTACTTAAAACAATGGGAAAAAAAGAATCCCAATACCATCCTGGTCCATTCAGGTGATGCGGTAGGAGGAAGCTCACCAACATCCGCTTTGCTGCAGGATGAGCCAACGATTACGATGATGAATCAATTAGGATTTGATGTTGGAGCTCTCGGGAATCACGAGTTTGATGATGGCGTGAAAGAAATGAAGCGCCTTATCCATGGAGGCAGGCATCCTAAAACAGAAAAAGAGTACGGGACGTTTCAAGGTGCGAATTTTCCCTATGTTGCTGCAAATGTAGTTGATTCACGTACGAAAAAGCCAATCCTTGAACCTTACGTTATTAAGAGCATAAAAGGATATAAGATTGGGTTTATTGGTGTCACAATTTCGGATACTCCCAGTCTTTTAGATTCAAGCAGGGTAAAGAGCGTGGAGTTTACGGATGAAGTGGCAGCCATTAACAAATATACAAAACAGTTAAAAGGCCAGGGTGTGAAAGCGATTGTCGTGCTTGCACATAGTCCTGGGAAATCCCGTCTAGATGGTTCTAAGCCAACTGGGGATGTTGCCCGGTTTGCAAGTCTTGTAGATGATGAAGTCGATATCATTTTTGGCGGCCATAACCACGCTTATATGAACTCGATCGTTGATGGAAAATTATTGGTCCAGGCATACTCCGCGGGGACTGCCTTTTCAGCTGTAAACGTTGTTATTGATGCTTCCACACAGGATATTATCCAGAAAAAAGCTGAGATTGTCATGACATATCACGATTCAATCAAACCGGATAAAGAGATGACAGAGATGGTCACCGCATACCTAGATGATGTCAGGGATACGATTAATAGGGATATCGGAAATACCGGTATGGAGTTAACAAGAGAATTTAATGAAGCTGGCCAATCTGCTTTAGGTTCTCTAGTTGCTGACAGCATGAGAGAACAAATGGGGACGGACTTTGCTTTTATTGAAGCGGCCGGGATCCGGGCAGATATTAACTCAGGGTTAATCACGTGGGGAGAGCTGTTTACTGCCCTGCCATTCGGAAACCGGCTTGTGAGTATAACCATGACTGGTGACCAAGTGCGCGAAGTGTTGAATCAACAATGGTTACCGGAGAAGAGAATGCTGCAAATTTCCGGGTTGAAATACAACTGGTCCAACGATTTGCCTTCTGGACAGAAAGTAATCGACATTTATATGCCAAGTGGAGAAAAAATCGATCCTAATTTGGTGTATTCCGTGACAGTCAATAGTTTCCTGGCAGATGGAAAAAACTACTTCACTGCTTTTACCAAAGGCAAGAATCTCGGACAGGGACCAAAGGATTTAGAAGCACTCATCAGTTATGTGAAAGAACAATCTAACCCTTTAGTGGCTTCAACTGAACGCCGAATTACCAAAGTATATATTGAAAAGAACGACCATCCGAAGGTTGATCAAATAGGAGCGGAAGTTGTTACTAATTAGAAATAGAAGGGTAACGCTGAAAGGCTTGATTAAAATACTCAAGTATAGAAACCGGCATCGGGATGAACCCCGATGCTTTATTTTGCTTTTTTTGAATTTAGATGCATTTGAAACACTAGAATCATCTTTTTACTTCTGTTTATCTCACATCTTGGGAAAAAATCAGTTCACAATGATTTGTACATTTTTAGATTATGGTTCATCTTTGTAAGGTTTGGGCAGTGCTATAGGCGTCTTGTCAACTAACGAAACAAACCTGGACCATGAAATATTGCGTCCAGTAACTACTATCGCCACTTTACGGCCACTTAGTTCGTCACTGGACTGCTTTAATGACGCAAGCCCTGCAGCTCCAGAAGGTTCGACGATCCTTCCAGAAATGACCATTCATACCTTGGATAAAAGTGTTAAAGCGGTACCATTAATGAGTAACGATTTTAATAGAAGGATCTCTTTATTATGCTACTCTCAACGATTACGTGAACTATTAAAAGAATACGTGTAATAGTATAAGCTGGTAATCTTACATTCACATCATATGCCCTTTCACATGGCAGTCAGTTCATGAGTTGGAAGGGAGAGACATAAAGGTATATAGGACATATAGGCGATCCTTATACATGTTTCACCAATTTAGATCATCCTGTAAGAAAACACCTTTTAAAGCAATGGGTGAAGCGATTGAAGATGGTGTGGAACTAATGGGTTATTCAAGCTGGGGATGCATTGATATGATAAGCATGTCAACAAGAGAATTCTCCAAACGGTATGGCTTCATTTATGTTGATATGCACGATGATGGCAGCGGTACATTAGAACGGAAAAAGAAAAAGTCCTTTTTCTGGTATAAAGACGTAATCGCCACAAATGGGGAAAAATTATAATGGAGTGAAACTTTTTCTAGGGCTACTACGGTAGCTCTTTTTTTAATTGGCAAGCCAGGGTTGATCAAAAACCAGCCCTACTTAATACAACATCTTGATTTTTTAGCTGAAATTTTTATCCCACATGCTACTTTTGCTCCATTCCCTGGTATTTAAAAGGTGAAGGCTGGAACATTCGAAGCTGGTATTCCGGTTACCACATTCGGATGTTGGGCTAATAAATTTTAGGAGGAGCTTATCTATGAGTCAATTAGTAATAAACGACACACCACTTTTAATCAACTCGTCATTAGCAATGAAAATTGGTCTGAACGAAGCAATCATGCTGCAGCTAGTACATTTCTGGCTTTCCAAGAGCCACCAGTGGGTTCGAGGGAGGAAATGGGTCTGTTATACATACCAGGATTGGAACAGGCAATTGCCGTTTTGGTCGGTCAGTACAATTAAGAGGTCAATCAAGGAACTCGAGCGAAAGGGTTACTTAATTTCGGACAGATTCAATCACATACAGATGGACCAGACAAAATGGTATTCGATAAACTATCAAAAACTCGCCGTCTTGGAAGGAGAGCTGGGAGAGGTCCAAATTGGCCCATCTGAGGGTCAGTAACAATTCATGTTTGTTTCGGGGAGAACCTTACAAGAGGTCACTATGGCCAAAGCAATACCATAGATTACTACATAGAATACTACAAAAAAATAATATATTGCCGATTAACGAGCATAATCGGCTATCTAAACCGAACTCAATCTAAATTGTAGGTTTGCTGAAGGATTTCAAAGCGAGATAAAATAGCGTATGATAAACTGTCCAAAAGCAATGAGAGTTTGTGCAGAACACCTGATAATTTGTCAAAAATATATGGGAATTTGTCCGAAACGCCACATAATTTGTCCAATACCCTTTTTGGAAGCAGGTAGCATAATACAATTGTTCGGAAAGATAATTATTCAGAATTTAGGCACTACCTGCTAAAAAAGGGTTACCCTTAGCCCAGTTGCGAATTGCACTATACTCTTTATTCATATTGGTGTTACCACACTTATAGCGTTCCAACCGAAAATCTTTCAATTTCCAGAATTCCGGTTAATTAGCGCTGTTTCAATATCTAATGATGGAAACCGCAATGAAACAAGGAAAGTATTCTGCAAAAAAGCGGAAAACTCTTTTTTAGTGTACGTCCAGAAATTCCAGAAATCATAGAGGAAAGAGAAACTTTCTAGTAAATATAATTTGGAATTTGTGTGTGAATAACTTCTTAATTGTAGTAAGATATGTAGATTAGAATAATTATTAAAGTGTTGTGAAAAACAGGGTTTAAAGGATGCATCTATGAAAAAGATGATTCATTTAACACAATTAAAACCACAGATCTAATTAAACTATTATCAAATCTAATAGACAATGCAATAGAGGCGACAATAGCACTTCCTGAACAAGAACGAAAAATGAACATTGTATGTAAAGTGGTTTCTCAACTAAAAAGGTACGACAGGGAAAAATAAGGGGCCAAGGCCTATTTATCGTTAAAGAAGTAGTAAGTAGGTACGGTGGGAAAATATTAATTGATTCTAATATAAACCAGACGATTGTACATGTGGAAATTCCAATAAATAAGGGGAATATACCACCTTCCAATTAATAAAAGCAACACGAGAGAACCTAGTACGGAATTTAGGGGAGAAGCAATTTGAATAGTTTTATTGTTATGCAAGGGCACACTTACCTGGAAGATAAACAGCTCGGGATCATTTGGTCTCTTCAACAAGATAAAGGTGGCAATGTTCCACATTCATGGCAGCGAATGACAGAAGTAAAAAAAGGAGACATAGTATTTCATTATGTCAAAGGGAATATCGTCGCTATTAGCATTGCCAGCGAAGACTGTAAAGAATCTAGTAAACCAACTATCATGCAAAATCATAATAGACGGAGTAATGAAGGGTATTTAGTCAAATTAACATATCATGAATTAGATATACCAGTTAATGTACGTGATAGGTTTAATGAAATAGTGTCATTATTACCTATTAAGTATTCACCATTCCAGCAAGATGGGAATGGGAATCAGGGCTATTTATATCCATGTAATGAAGAGTTAGCGATGAAATTACTTGAACTAATTAGCGAATTAAATATATATCAAGTAACGGAAGAGCAATTGGAATTATCCATTGACAATGTAAGAAGAACTGAAAATAAAACATTAATTCCTGTTCTCACTGAGACAGAATCAGAAGTAAAAACCAAGATCCGATTAGGCCAGCAAAAGTTCAGAAAGGAACTGTTTCCACTTTGGGATGGTAAGTGCGCATTGTGTGGTATTGCTTTATCAGAGTTACTTAGACCAAGTCATTCGAAGCCTTGGAAAGATAGCACCCATTTAGAACGTTTAGATCCATACAACGGGGTACTGCTTTGTTGTAATCATGATGCCCTTTATGAAAAAGGGTTAATTGCGTTCGATGGACAAGCGCGTCTGCATGTTTCTTCACAAATCCGTAATGAAGATTATCAGTTATATGGTTTAAAACCAATGGCTAAGATAAAAATACATTCCAAAAATAAGATATATTTTAAGTGGCATAAGAAGAAGATTTTTAAAAAGTAATTACTGATAACATATTCCACTCTTCGCATAAAATATTAAATAGTTGGGAATTTGTGTGAAATCTATCAATTGCAAGTAAAAGACAAATAAACCTTCTATTTACCCATTTTAAAAAACATAGGGATGTAACCATAAAACCCTTCTCCAGTGAGAAGGGCTTAATTGTTTAAAGAAAATCGATATTACTGTCTTTATTACTTATCAAAAGGAACCAAGGATGTATTATATCTTGAACTTGGAAATTTCATTTTGCAGTTCTTCAGCAAGGTTATTTAAAGACTCAGCTGAAGTGCCAATTTCCTCCATGGATGCTAACTGTTCTTCTGTGGCTGCAGAGACATTTTGTGTCCCAAACGCAGCTTCCTTTGCAATTTCTGAAATAACCCCCATGGAGGATACCATCTGATCCGTCCCTGCAGCCATTTGCTGCACAGCTGCCGATACTTGTTCAATTTGTTCTGCCGCTTCATTTACAGACTGTTGGATCTCCATAAAGGAAGTTCCCGCTGTTTGTACAACGCTCATTCCTTCTGTTACTTCTTTAGTAACGGATCCCATGGATTGCACCGCTCTCTCCGTTTCGTCTTGGATAGCGGCAATCAATTGCCCAATTTGCTGGGTCGAATTTGCCGATTGTTCCGCTAGCTTTCTTACTTCATCTGCGACAACGGCAAATCCTTTTCCTAATTCACCGGCTCTCGCGGCTTCAATTGCCGCATTTAGGGCTAATAAATTTGTCTGGGCCGCAATGCCCGTGATCACGTCTAAAATATTACTGATCTCTTTTGACCGTTCTCCTAAGTTCTTTACTACCTGTGCTGCTCCGTTTACGGAATCATTAATTGAGTTCATTTGTTTTGCAGCCAATTGAATCGACTGTTCACCGGAAGAAGCCTTCGAAGATGCTTGGTTAGCGGTAACTGAAACTGTTTGTGCGTTCGCAGATATCTGTTGGATACCAGCGGATAGTTCATTAACGATCGTAAAGCTTTCATCTACGCTCTTTGCTTGTTTTTCCGCACCTGATGCAACCTCTTGAATCGTAATTGAAATTTGTTCAGAAGCGCTGCTTGTTTGTTCGGCACTTGCCGTCAGCTCTGCACTAGAAGAAGCTACATGAACTGCGTTGGCGTTAATTTGATTTACAAGCTGCCGGATATTTTGGATCATTTTGTTAAAAGAAATTTCTACTTGTTTCATTTCATCCTTTGTATTTAAAGAGATTTGTGTAGTCAAGTCTCCGCCAGCAACTTCCGCTGAAACAGTTCTAAGCTTCTGTACCATCGTAATAACAGAAAGATAGAACCCAACAAAGCAGTAAATGGTAAGCAGGAATACCAAAGCTATAAGAGAAATAGCGACCATTCGATCCTGTTTTATGTCCTCATATTGTTTGGCCATAATATTTGTTAATTGTGAAGAGTCTTCTTCATATAACTTAAAGTTCATATCGATGGTAGCCGTCGCTAACTTATAGTACTCATCTGACGCAATGTCTATCTTTTCGTTTTGAAGTAATTCGGCCTGCGCAAATTCCAGGAATTTTTTGGTGTCTGCTATAGCTGAATAAGTGATGTCTCCCAAACTCTTTTCTAATGATGGTTCACTCGTAAATGTGACCGTCTTTCCATGTTCAAGCCTCTGTAAAGAAAATTGAACAGAAGAAGATAGAGAGACCAGTTGAGTCCGTTGCGCTTCTGTAACTGCCTTGTTTGCAACGGCATTCATACCGATTGCCCGCATTTGGCCCAGTTCTTCTGTCAGATTTGGCAAACTACGACTGATGGCATCAATCAAATAAAATGCATGTGGTGTTTTAGCAAGAAAAAGGTGGGACTTATCCCCGATATCCACCATAAAGCCAGTGATTCCCTGAATGTATTCAACATGAAGGCGGGTCGCTTCCTGCGGTGTCACATTTTTAATGTTTGACTCTAACGCCTTCCATTTTTCCTTCATTTTTTGCAATGCATCGGATGTGTCGAATGACTGTCCCTGTTCTTGTTCAAATCGTTCAATTGCGGTAAAATCCTTTGTTATTTCTGCCTGTTTTTTAGTCAATTCAGATTCAATAGAAGCCTCGCCGCTTAAAAAACTAACTGATAAGGCACGATGTTGTTGGACATCCTGTAGCAAATGTTTCAATAAATCATTATACTCCGTCCCGTTTATTCGTGTTTCTAAAACCTCAATTTCCTTATTCATATTGTTTACCAAAACAAAGGCCATGATCAAAATTGGGATCCCTAATATTCCGCCAATCAGTCCAAACTTTTGTATGTATTTCAGACGGTCCATAAGCCCAACGGTCGGTTTAAAAAGCTTCAATGTTTTTCCCCCTTCTGTCTTTTCCAGTGTAATATTTCACTGCCTCTATCCCGAACCTGCGTTTAGAGTGATTCGAGTCAATGGGAGCGCACTCACTCTCCATTCCATATTTCGGAGTTTAATAGAACAGATCTATGGAAATTCTCTATTTTTTACACATAAAAAAACTGCAAACCCCTTAAGGAAATGTCCAGCTTACATTTAAAGGCTCACAGTCATTGTTCTGTACTAAGAGAGTTACTTTCACTGAAATGGAAAAATTAATCTTTATGAGCAATAAGAACCATATTATAGCACATAAGTACTAGTCAAAGTAGCGGGATGTAAGTGTTTCCATCATATTTATTTAAAAAGGTAATCTTACGAGCTGCATTTACACCCATTTGGATTCTAGTAAAAAGAGAAACTAGAATGTTTAATTTTCTGTTATAGTTACTTAATTTTGAATTACCTAGGGGACTTCTTTTAATCTTATGGGAGAAAGAAAAAATGGTGATGTTACGAACCGCAGAGGTTTTATCCTAACTATCAGCGTTAAAATTTAACAATCAATACTAGGAAGGGGAAGGTAACATCGTAAAATTGCACATCGACGAACTAGGGATTCTTTATGAAGATGATTTTCTATTTGGATAAGAGTTTATAATCATTACCTTAGGTTGATGCAGGACTAAGATTGTTTTTACCATTTCCTATAATAGTTCAAAAAGTATTTCTGCACTCTAGGTTACTTTTTTCAAAACTATGCACTTGATAATGTTACTTAGTGAAAAGGCAAAGAAGTTGAAACAACTTATAAAACGTTCTAATAATCCAAAAGATCGGTTAGAAACTTTAACTTAAGTATAAGATTTTCAATTCGGGGAGCAAAACCTGTGCTATTCAATAACAAAACATACTAGACTTTTCAAGAGCCATAAACACTAAAAATCCTTTAGTATGATAATATACTAAAACATTTTATTGACATTCTTTTTTGTAGTGTGGTAATTTTATATTAAAATAATTTTAACGCTCTAACATTTTAGCGAATTAAAGCGACGTAGAGTAAAAATAGTAAAAGGTGGATTCTAACAAATGAAACGTATAGCTACTATCATTCTGGCAATAACAGCGGTCATTTCACTGCTTGCAGCTTGCTCTAACCAGCCAGAGGAAAAAGAAGACTCGCTCGTGATTGGTATTGATGACAAATTTGCACCAATGGGGTTCAGGGATGAAAATAATGAAATCGTTGGTTTTGACATTGACTATGCCAAAGCAGCGGCCGAAAAAATGGGAACAACGGTTAAATTCCAACCTATCGACTGGAAAACTAAAGAGTCCGAACTAAGCAGTGGGCGGATCGATTTAATCTGGAACGGTTACACCATAACGGATGAGCGTAAAGAAAAGGTTCTTTTTACAAAGCCTTATTTGAAAAATGCGCAGGTAGTTGTGACTCTTGCTGATTCCAACCTAACCAAGCTTGATGATTTATCAGGTAAAGTAGTGGGGCTTCAATCACTTTCTTCCGCAGCCGATGCTTTGAATGCTCACCCTGTTAAATCAAAAATCAAAACGGTGACAGAGTTTTCTGACAATGTATTAGCTCTTAGCGACCTAAAGGCAGGCCGTCTGGATGCAGTGGTAATCGATGAGGTTGTCATTAAGTATTACATGTCAAAAGAAAAAAATACTTTCAAACTGCTTGATGAATCTCTTGCGCCTGAGGAATACGGTGTGGGTGTAAAGAAAGGTAATGAAGAATTACTAGAGAAGCTTCAAAAGGCGCTTGATGAAATGAATCAAGACGGCATAGCAGCTAAAATTTCAGAAAAATGGTTTGGCGAAGATAAAGTACTAAAGTAAACAAAACGATCAAATATATATTAAAACAGGATTCCCTTGGAAACCTGTTTTATTTTTTGGGGGATGATTTTATGTCTTTAGATTATTTCAACTCGATACTCAAACCCATGCTGGAAGGGGCACAGATGACGGTCCTATTGTTTTTAATCGCCATTGTGGTGTCAATTCCGCTAGGGTTTCTCTTAACGCTAATGGTAAGAAGCAATATAAAGCCGATTGCCTGGTTTGCCCATACTTACATTTATTTAATGCGGGGTACACCGCTTTTGCTCCAGCTCCTGTTTATATGTTTTGGGTTGCCGATGCTGCCAGTAATAGGTGACTACTTGGTTCTGGATCGCTTTGTCGCTGCCTGTTTGGGCTTTATTTTGAACTATGCTGCCTATTTTGCTGAGATCTTCCGCGGAGGTCTTTTATCTATTGATAAAGGCCAATATGAGGCAGCCCAAGTTCTCGGTTTGAATAAATGGAAGACGATGACAAAAGTTATCCTTCCTCAAATGTTCCGTGTTGCACTTCCTGCGGTGGCCAACGAATCCGTGACACTGGTAAAGGATACCGCGCTGCTATACGCTGTTGCCGTACCGGAATTGTTACACTTTGCGCAGACTGCTGTGAACCGTGACTTTACAATCGTGCCATTCGTCTATGCAGGTATCATTTATCTACTCATTACACTCTTATTAACATTATTTTTCAAATGGCTCGAAAAGCGATTTAAATTTGAATAAAAAGGATTGATAACAGTGGCAATCATTGAAGTATCCAATCTAAAAAAATCATATGGCAATTTAGAAGTGCTAAAAAATATTAATTTTAATGTGAATAAAAACGAAGTCGTGGCAGTAATTGGTCCCTCCGGCTCTGGTAAAAGCACGATGCTACGTAGTCTGGTCCATCTAGAAGATATAGAAGGTGGCAGCATTAAAGTAGCTGGCGATAATCTGGTGAAGGAAGGGATTTACGCAAAACCGCAGGAGATAAAACGGATCACATCCAAAATGGGAATGGTTTTCCAACATTTTAATCTTTTTCCGAATCTCACCGTTAAAGAAAATTTGGAACTTGCTCCTAAAATGGTAAAGAAAGAGCAACCTAGTGTCGTTGAAAAACGAAGTGCTGATTTGCTGGAGAAAATCGGTCTCCTAGATAAGGCATCGGCCTATCCGGTAAAGCTATCAGGCGGCCAAAAACAAAGGGTGGCAATTGCGAGGGCGCTCATGATGAACCCTGAAATCTTGCTCTTTGATGAACCTACATCGGCGTTGGATCCAGAACTGACCGGTGAGGTACTACAGGTAATGAAGAAGCTGGCCGAAGAACACATGACTATGATTGTTGTGACACATGAGATGGGCTTCGCTAAGGAGGTTGCAAACCGGGTCATATTCATGGACAACGGTGAAATAATCGAAACCGGTGAACCAGCCGAATTATTTACTAGCCCGCAGTTCGAGCGTACAAAAGCGTTCTTACAGCGAAATTTAAAATAACAAGCTAAGTCAAGGGTTTTAAGATAGCTTCATAAGTATTTAAAGGCGTTTCATTCAATTGAAACGCCTTTAAATTTTTCAAATGAATAACTGAGCTTTAGTTGCTTTTTACACCTCATTACAAATTTTCTCTTACTCTGGTAAACCAATAAGCATGCGAATGTCATTCAGTATTTCTTTTATACAAAGTATGATGGCATTTACAGATTGCATTCCTAATATTGGCTAACATTAGCTAGCTCGTTTTAATTTCCTGATTCTATTGGAAATATGTATGAACGGATTTTCTTGACTTCTCGGCTTGGCGTGAATAAGCCTTATAATCCTCATGAAAAGTAATGGCAATGATCGTTGTTCATAAACCAAATAACGTGACTCCCATTCTGGCTGAAACTTGTTCTTATACTCATAAAGCCCTTTAAAATTATAAAAGAAATTTCCTTTATGAAAAATGAACTTTCCGATCGTCGTTTGAAACCAGTCATTACGATCTGTTTCCCCTGTGTTTGCTAATGGGGATGTTCCCATGCTGCACCAATGATAGTCTTGTTCTTTGCACCAATGGAATATGGAAAGGAAAAGAAAATCCATTGTCGCATGCGGACTATCAGGAATGTATCGCATTAAATCGATTGTAATAGTACGTTCATTTTCTTGATAATTAGAGGCTAATGTAGCAAAGGCGATGATTTTGCCGTGAGGGTTTTTTACAATGCCCACGGGGAAATGGGAAATATAATCTTTACAAAAGAAGCCAACGGAGAAACCCTTTTCTTTTCTTTTCCCTAACCATGAATTCGAGATAGCACTTAGTTCTTCCACAAATTGTTCTGAATAAGGCGGATATAAAACCGCAAATTGATAACCTTCCCGTTCGAATTTATTTTTGCGAGTCCTAAGCTTAGCCCGGTTTTTGCCTGCCATCGAAAAATCGGGCAGATATACTCTGCCTTCTTCACCTAACTTAGTAATCCGATAGCCCTCGTTTTGGAAATAGTTTAAATAACGTGGAGATACATGGTAAAACGCAGCCTTAATTCCTAAATCGCTGCAATGCTGCACAAAATTCATAATGGCCTCTGAAACCAGGTTTTCTTTTCCGAGAGGGTCACCTAACACAACACAGGTGTTTCCAGACAACTGATACGTTATCAAAATCTGTTTATTATTAGTCCAATAGAATCGTTTATCGTTTAACAGGTTCAAATGGGATGTATGGGAGCCGCCATTCCTTTCTATGAAGGAGCAAACATCATTTATATTTTGATCATGTTGAAAAGGCATGTGAAAAAAGTCCCTCCAAATAGTGATGGAAAATTTAATATTTTTGTAAACAGAAATTTATCTACTACTACTGAATCCTAATCCAAAATTCCTATATTGTCTATTACGTATTTAACCGAAAATCAGTGATTTGTACCGTTGTGTTGCAGATAATTCTTCCCGCTTATTTCTTAGCCTACCGTTGTTGCTAAGTAGGATCTATAAATTTCTTGATAAAAACCTCGGTTTTGATGTGCAAGTATGACTAGTAAAAATAGTAATACAAATATAGTTGGATATCTAAATGGAACTAGAGCAATCGTTTTATCCAGTTATACTTTGGTATTTACGGTTGGCTATAATGGTTAGATGGTACGGGGCTTATTTAAAGTAATCATGGAATGGTATAACGAATGATAATCAGTGATTCCATCCTTATATGCTCGAACTTATGATTATTTTTCCCTCCGATTTTCCAGCCATCTGAATGTACTTTCTTGTACGAATGGATGGCGATGAAAAAGCTTTTTGTTTATATTGATCATTTCTTCAAGCTCATTAAGCAGGAATTCAACATCTTCCTTGGAAAAAGAACAGGTATCATGTTTCTGCAGTTTTAGTTTAATTTTTGCCAACCTGCGGGCAGTTGCCTTATTTCTCTCCGGTATCCCCATTGCTACTCTCACGTCCTTTTCATTTCCAAGTAAATGTATTTCTATAAGGTGCGTTTTCTCATTACATACCCTTATATATATTGTAGCAGTCAGAATCCTTTCCTGTATATTTTTAAGGTTACTCTCGTTGTTTTTCATTAAATAAATAGGCCGAATGATGTTTTTATGATACGATATTATTATCGAATTCTTAGAGAATTCTTTAAATTTCGTCTGATTAAAAGGAGTATGAATTTATGGCAGACAAACCAATCACAGTACATGCAATCATTAATGGTGAACAGGTTTCAACGGAAAAACAATACCCTCGTGAAAATCCTGCGAAACCTGAAGAAATAGTTGGCTATGCTCCTATAAACACAAAGGAAGATGCGATTAGTGCAATAGATGCAGCATATACCGCCTTTAAAGGCTGGTCACAAGTAGCAATAGAAGAACGTGTTGAGCGAATGAATCGTGCAATCCAAAAATTGAAAGATGCGGCACCGGAGCTTTCTCGGCTTTTATCACGTGAGCATGGCAAACCGCTTTATGACGCTGAAGGAGAATTTGCCGTGTCCTTCATGTGGATGGAATATGCCTGCAGCATCGTTAAAGATGTGATCAAGGACCAGGTAAAGGAACACGAGAATGGAAAAACCATCATTACATATGATCCTATTGGAGTGGTTTCAGCTATTACACCTTGGAATTATCCAATTTCATTATCAACCATTAAGATTGCCCCGGCTTTATTAACTGGGAATACGATGGTCATAAAGCCAAGTCCGTTTGCTCCACTTGCAGTTAGCAAAGCCATTGACATTATTGCATCAGAATTCCCGCCAGGAGTCCTGAATCTTGTTCACGGTGAATCAGATGTGGGAATAGAACTTACTTCTAACCCAAAAGTAGCCAAAATTGCTTTTACTGGTGGGACAAAAACTGCAAAAAATATTATGAAATCTGCTGCTGATACGTTAAAGAACATGACATTGGAATTAGGCGGCAATGATGCGGCTATTGTTCTTCCTAGTTTTGATGTTAATGACAGCCGGGCAATGCGCCGTATGGTCATATCAAATTTCCTGACAGCAGGACAGATTTGTATGATTGCGAAGCGGGTTTATGTTCATCGCTCCATCTATGATTCGTTTGTAGAAAAATTCACGGAAGCGGCAAATAAATGGATTCGAGTAGGCGACCCTTTCAATCCGGATGTAACGATCGGGGCAGTTAACAATAAGAATCAAGTACAATATGTACAGGGTCTTATTGACGATGCACAAAGCAAAGGGGCGGAAGTGATTAAATTAGGGAAAATCCTTGATCCTGAGATTTTTGAAAAAGGATACTTCTTGCAGCCTACTGTAGTTTTAGGTGCCGACAGCCATGACCCTATCGTCGTTGAAGAACAGTTTGGCCCAACTGTGCCAATCATTCCATTTGATCATGAGGACGAAGTGATTAACTTACACAATGAAAGCATTTATGGTCTAACCAGCTCTGTTTGGGGCGAGGAAGAACATGCTATAAAAGTAGCTCGTCGAATTGAAGCAGGTACAACCATGATTAACACGGCAGCTGTACAGGGTCTTGATGTACGTTTTCCGTTTGGAGGCGTCAAGCAGTCAGGTGTAGGGCGTGAATACGGTGAAGAGGGCTTAAAATCATACGTTGAAACGCATGTGATTAATGTGCCAAAAAATCTTGAATTACCATATATTCCTGAGTAAGCGTAAAAAGTGCAGGATATTTATTAAATGATATAAAAAATCCCATGATGGGAACCTATTTACCTATCAAAAAAGTTTGCGGTATAGTAACAGAATAATAGCTCAGAAAGGCGGCTACCTTGTAAAAGTAGTCGCCTTATTCTATTTGATCATTTGTTGCTTGGTGCTATAACAGCTATCATCTTTAATATAACCTGTATATACAGTACTTAGATTTCCTTGAAGTGTTTATTTAATTTTTTGTAGAAAGCGGAGCAGGAAGCAGCTCAGTTCATTGCGGGATAGAGCCCCTGTGCTTTTGGTTGCATTATTTTTCAAAATAGGTCTAAAATGAGTACTGTATCTAAAAAACATGGATGATAGAAAGAGGATTTTGTCATGATAACGATAAAGAGTGAACGTGAAATCCAGCTTATGCATGAAGCGGGAAAGCTGCTTGCAAGCTGTCATAAAGAAATTGCCAACCTAATTAAACCTGGGATTACTACAAATGAAATTGATGCGTTTGTAGAGGAATATCTTTCAAAGCATGGCGCGACGCCAGAACAGAAAGGTTATCAGGGTTATAAATATGCAACTTGTGCATCTGTTAACGATGAAATCTGCCATGGATTTCCAACGAACAAGCCACTCAAAGAAGGAGATATTGTTACAATTGATATGGTGGTTAACTTAAACGGGGGCTTGGCTGACTCAGCGTGGTCCTATTCGGTTGGCGAAGTGTCTGAAGAAGCAAATCGACTTCTTGAGGTTACAAAAAATGCACTGTATAGAGGGATTGATCAGGCACGCGATGGAAACAGGCTAGGGGATATTGGCCATGCGATTCAATCCTATGTAGAAGTGGAGAAATTTTCAGTTGTCCGTGATTTTACAGGGCATGGTATCGGTAAATCGATGCATGAAGACCCAACTGTACTTCATTACGGAAAGCCAGGGAAAGGCCTTCGTTTAAAGGAAGGAATGGTCATCACGATTGAACCGATGGTGAATGCAGGAACGTGGCATTCCAAAATGGACCCCAACGGTTGGACCGCTAGAACTGTCGACCGACAATTGTCCGCTCAATATGAGCATACAATTGTCATCACGAAGGACCGCCCGCTTATTTTAACAGAGCAGTAAAAATTATGTGCGCACACTATGGATAGAGACTTGTCTCTATCCATTTTTTTGTTAAAAAATAAGCCCTTATAATCATAAAACCCAAAAAAGCGAGTGCATTTCCTCCGAAGAAACGAGCTGCTGAAACCAACAGTCTAGTTTTTAATAGAATTTTTATTCCAGAAAAAACCTCGATAGAATATTCATTGTGCTATTAAATCCTGATCCAGTTTAGACAGCAAATTATTAGGCTTTTAAGCGTAATCTAACAGGGATAACTTAAAATATTTTAATAAAAACCTCGATAGAATATTTATTAAGCTAAGAAACCCAGTAAAGTTTAGACAGTTTAATTACAAGTTTTTAATGAATTATGTTCGCAGCTTTTAAAAAATCAATATTGGTTGCGAATGTAATGTTATCATGTGAAGGGGAAGGGATAATGTGCATCATCCAGCGTTCTTCCACTAAGCCTGTATTACAACATAAAAAAACAAACGCTTTCGAGAAGCGTCTGTTTCATTTGTTTATGGGTCATGGAAGGTTCAAAAACGTTCAGATGCAAAACTTTGTCATACTATTTACTTTCTATCAATTGGAGCAGTTGCCCATTTCTTTGTTCTCTTTCATCCGCAGACACCAAATCATACTTTTTCAACAAATGAAAAACAGCGTTTAACTGTTCTTGATTGGGCTCCGTTTTCAGATAGTCTGTTAAAGCGGAAGACAGATGAGAGGGAAGCAGTTCTTTTTGTGTATCGTATTTCTTTTTTACATCTTCCAAGGTATGGTCTAATTTACATTCTGCCAAAAGAAGATCCTCCTTATTATCGTATCGTGATTAAATTATAGGATTTATCTTTTAATCATACTACTGTGAAGCCTTGCAGCTCTATTTTAATAAGATCCTCTTTGGTAACTTAAACGTTTATTCTTGATCTAGTCTTTTGAACCGTTTATTTCCATTGTGCTACACGATCTATTGGAAGCCGAACGGATGTGTGTCCTGTATCTGCTGCTTTACCGATGGAGATAAGCATAACCGGGACATAACGTTCCTTGTCTAAGCCGAATGCTTCGGCAATTTGGTCCTTTTCATAACCGCCTATAGGGTTTGTATCATAACCATACGCACGGGCAGCAAGCATAAACTGCATGGACACAAGTCCGCCATCTACCAAGACTACATCTTCCATTTCCGCACGGGAAATCGTCTCAAAATAGCCGGCGAAAGACGTATGTATGCCTTCTTTAACTTCAATCTGCATATGGCCTTCTTCAACTGCCTTGCCATAGATTTCTTCGAACCGCTCAAAGTTGTTGATATCTCCGAACACTGCCACCACGGCGGCAGAAGTTTCTACCTGGTTCTGATTAAATCGGGCAAGCGGTGCAAGCTTTGCTTTTGCTTCGGGACTCTCGATCACAAGGAATCTCCATGGCTGCATATTAACGGAAGAGGGTGCAGTAGTTGCGAGTGTAAGGATCTCTTCCATTTCTTCCTTGCTGATTTTCACTGTTGGATCGTAATTCTTAATGGATCGGCGCCCTTTAACAATTTCCATAAAGTCATTCGTTTTTTGTGCAGTAGTCATTGATGTAAAACTCCTTCTCTTGATGAATAAATGTTACTTATTTTAAACTTCCCAGCGGTGTGCTTTTACAGGGTTACAATGGACAAAAATACTCCTTTTTTAGTTATTTGTAAACTGAAAAGGCTTAGGGTTTTTTATCGTTCTCAAGTGTGTTCTTACTTTATCCCGACTGCTGGAAGGAAATACTCGGGAGAGTAAATGGAAAACCTTTTTTTAAGAGATTAATGGCGATACAAATGGCTTGTTAGATCAGCGTGAAACAGTGCAAGTAAAGAGCATGAAAAACAAAATGTGGGGTTAAACACGCATCCGCACAATTTTATTCACATCTTGAATATATAGTAGCTTGCAGATTGCTTAAATCCAGTAATCTGCAAGCTCTTTTTTTGTTCACGACTATTCACTCAAAGGAACGGATTATTATGTATTATATCGAATACCTCGTTAGAATATCTTTACTCAATATAACCCCCCTAGAAACAGTAGAAAGTTTAAAAGAAGTACTATAAGGAAAATAGGCCTAAAAGTCAATAATTCGCCAATAAAAGAGGAAAGTGAGCACCTAGTGGCGAACAAGTATTCTATTGGAGTTCATTTTACAACTGAATTTCTCAACAAGTGAAAGGAGATATATTGTGAAGAAAAGCGTTGAACAGGCAGTTACTATTGAATCAGTCGGAATGAGCCAACGGGAATTTTTGACATTGTATTTGCTGCACACGCTTTTGGAGAAATCAAACTATCCCAAAGCCATTCACCAGGATTTAAAAAATCGGTTCACTGGTAAGACCCATAGCTACGACTATTTATGTAAAATATGCAACCAGCTTGCTGATTCACGGCATCTGGACTTATATACAGATAAAGGACGGAATTATTATAAAATTACGGAAAAAGGAAAAGAGTTATTTACATGGTATAGATCAAATTTCAAGGATCGAATGGCAGAAGTGAAGCTTGTGATCGACCGATTCATGTTCGACCTTACTGGTTCCGGAAACAATCCACCGATGAAGCATGAGTTACCGGAGGAATATCGCTCTTACTTTTCAAAGATTATTTCGGTTAAAGATCTGGTCAGATATATTACCTTACAGACCGCTCAAATGAGAACGAAGATTTATATGGGTGAAGTGGGTGAAATCCTAAAAGCTAATTTTGGATGGATTGCAAGTAATGGATATTTATATGACCTGGCTCATGAAATGGAGGGAAACGGCTTACTGATCGGCTGGTGGGAAGGCGAGAAAAGAACCAAAAGATACTTAAGGATAACGGAGGAAGGCCGGTACCATTATAAACAAATTGCAGATTCTGCCGCTTACCAGGTGCGTGAAATACAAAAATATTTAGATAGTGTGTTATCATTTTTAGAAGAGAAGAACAGCATCACGACTTAAGGAATGGTCATGTATGAAGAAAAAATACGAAAACCTGGACAGCATATCAAACATTAAATCTGTCTCTGATATGCTGAAATGGAATAAAGAGAGACGCACAAAAAAGAAAGATCTAAAAACCCAGATACCTCTAGCGGAAAAAGTTGAACTTGCAGAACTGATGGACAACAAGAAAAAAAGTTCCATCACTTGGATCGGGCATTCGACCTTTCTAATCCAGATGGGGGGCTTGAATATTTTAACTGACCCGGTTTGGGCATCAAGGATGGGGCTCCAAAAAAGATTAACGCCTCCGGGGATACCGATTCATGAACTCCCTGCCATCGACATTGTGTGCATTTCACACGGCCATTATGACCATTTGGATTTTCCCACAATTAAAAAATTAAGCGGAAATCCAGTATACTATGTGCCGGAAGGATTGGGAATGCTGTTTAAACGGAAGGGCTATGACAATGTGATGGAGGCTAGCTGGTGGCAAACGTTAAACCATCAAGATTTGAATCTTTCCTTTGTTCCCGCCCAGCATTGGACAAGAAGGACCTTAAGGGATACCAACACATCCCACTGGGGAGGTTGGGTCATAGAGGATGGACAAGGAGATGACTCCGTTTATTTTATCGGTGATACAGGATATTTCCGTGGATTTAAAGATATATCAGAAAGATTTCGGCTAAAGCATATCCTCATGCCAATCGGGGCATATGAGCCGGAGTGGTTTATGGAGGTCTCCCATATTAATCCTGAAGATTCCATAAAAGCTTTTTTAGAATTAAAAGGCCAGTTTTTTATTCCGATGCATTATGGGGCGTATAGGCTTGCAGATGATACCGGACCTGAAGCTTTGGAGAGATTGAATAAAGAATGGGAGCGACAGCAGCTGCCGGTCGAACAACTCAAGACCTTAAAAATAGGGGAAACATTGTGGATTTAGACATGTAGTACATATATGAACATTTTGAACTAGCGGAATGACCTGAAAGGATGGAATTAGGTGCCTTTTTATCAGACAGAACAACAGAAGGAATATATAAAAGATCTCGGCAAGGCAATTGAACAGTTTTCGGAAAGAGCGGAGGAGCTGGATGAAGCCAGGGCATTTCCGTACCAAAACATTGAGGAATTAAAGCAATTTGGCTATCATACATTAACTTTGCCGAAAGAGCATGGCGGGCAAGGTGGAACACTGTATGATTACCTTCTTGCACAAGAACGGATTGCTCGGGAGGATGGACCGACTGCTCTCTCCATAGGCTGGCATGCAGGTGTCATTCTAGAATTAGCGGAAACTAATATTTGGGATGAAGCGGTATTACATGAGTTTTTCCAGGAAGTTGCAAAAGGCGCACTCGTAAACCGGGCGGCAACTGAACCGCAAACCGGGAGCCCGACAAGAGGAGGGCGTCCGGAAACGACTGCCATTAGGAAAGATGATAAATGGATCATTAATGGCAGAAAAACATTTACGACACTATCCCCTGTGTTAGATATTTTTATTGTTTCTGCCTGGGTTCCAGAGGATGAAACGATCGGTTCATTCCTCATTCATAGAAATACAAGCGGGCTACGTATAGAAGAAACATGGGATATGATTGCGATGCAGGGTACAGGAAGCCATGACCTTGTATTAGAGAATGTAGAAATACCGGAGAAATACTACATTGAAAAACAAGAAGACCGTCCAAAACAGAGGTCAGCATGGCTGCTTCATATTCCGGCCTGTTATCTTGGCATAGCTGTGGCAGCACGTGATTATGCAGTGAACTTTGCAAAATCTTATTCCCCAAACAGCGTAAAAGGGCCAATAAGGGATCTCCCTAATGTACAGAGACTGATCGGAGAAATCGAACTTGAAATCCTAGAGGCAAGGCATTTCTTGTATTCCGTTGCAGAAAAATGGCAAGAAAAACCTGAATTACGTGACGAACTTGCCAAATCACTTGGAGCTGTCAAGTTTCGGGTAACGAATAATGCCATGTCAATTGTTGATAAGGCAATGAGAGTCGTGGGTGCAAGAAGCCTGCAGCGAACAAATCCATTGCAACGATATTATCGCGATGTTCGTGCAGGTCTTCACAATCCACCGATGGATGATGCTACAATCCAAATGCTTGCACAGTCAGTGTTGTATTGACCTAGGAAAAAAGCGATTGCTATTTAGAAATTCATTATGATAATAATTAACATGAACATCATTTAGAAATTAAACAATGTAATATCTATTCACCACTAGGGGTGCTTTAAAGCTGAGAGAGATGCCATGTCCATAGCGTTTTAACCCTTATTATAACCTGAACTGGATAATGCCAGCGTAGGGAAGTGGTACTGTGAAGTATGTATGCTAGTTTGGTTTCCTTAATTTATCCATAAAATAATTAAAATCACAGCCGCTTCCTTCTCGTGGGAAGTGGTTTTTTCATTGTTTTTTATGGAGAAAGGAGCTAGCTAGGAATGTTGATTATTTAAACGAGAGATAGACGAACGTATTCTACTACCACCATTTGATTAATCTGGTAAAGCAAGAAATCTCATTCCATATTCCCGCCTGGCCGGGACCGGCAGACGTGGAACTATCTATAGCCAATTTCTTAAGGCGTTATGGTTTAGAGATATGAATAACCAGTTAAACATGTTGTTGTTCTTGATGAAAGTCCGATCAAAAGGCGCAAGGACCTGGAAGGAAAAACAATTGGTTATCCGGTAATACCATTGAATGGAGCGATTTTGAAAACAATGGTAAGCGAAGAAAAGGCTACTGATTTAAATGAAATAATAATAGAAGAATAAATCAATAATTATATTATGTAAACTTCATGCGTTTTTTCAATATGTTTGAAAGGGTGTGATGAATTTTTTTATTGCTAGCTAAAAGTATGATTTTATAGATCAACATTATTGACCTGAAGAGATTCAATGATGATTAATACAAAACCAAATATATGTTTAGAATGATGTTTTTTGAGTGGCTCCGAAATTTAGAAATAAATTGAGATAAAATTTTTTGAACCCAGATACTGAAATTGGAACTTGCAAATATAAAACAATTTACAGGATAAATTTGAATGTGAAAAATTTTTGTTTCGTCTCATTAATTTAAGTATTCTTTGGTTATGAGATAAAATGCGTTATTATTATTCGACTTCGTATAATATATATTATGTAAACTAATAAAATAAAAAAGAGAGAAAATCCCTCTCCTGTCTATCGACATTAGTTTGTTGACTTTCAGCAACTTCCCGCCATTCCGAAAAGAAACCAACTACCCTCTTGTGGTTGGTACAAAAGCTTTGTTGGATATAGCTTTAATTGTTTTTACAATTTGAATATGCCTGTGCCAGACGGCTGCTTGTAGCTACGGTATGGTAAAATTGTCTCTGATTTCTATCTACGTATCGTGTCTTTATTACAAACCTTATCCATATTAAAAAAATCTAGGTTAATATATCTTCTTGCAAAATTTTACAACTTTTTAAACAGAGGCCTTCAACTGATTTGGACGCCGATGTTAACCACAGTGTTCCCGGAGAAATGTATGCAATCGACGTGTTCTTTCTGTTAAAGCAACGTCAGTCCTTAACAGTAAAATTTTGATTAACAGATAATTGGATGTTTGTTTCTTTAAGAAAGTAGTTCAATTTACCAAAATAACCTGTTTGCTCCATGCCTAGTACAAACCTCTTACCCTAGACCAATGACGGTTTCTAACCTATGAAATACCTCATAATGTAAAAAGAATTAATCCCTATTTTTATATTATAAGGTAGGAGCAGAAAATTCATCAATTTTCATGCGAAGTAAACCATAAGGTTTTTGTCGTAGGTCTACTCCATAATGAAATCTCGCCTGCCGATGTAGTTGGTTCACAATAAAATATAAGTATCGATCCGGACCGATTGAAAAAGTATCCGGCCATAAAATTCTCGGATCATGTGCGATCGTTTCGATTGTGCCATTCGGCAATATCCTTCGAATACTGTTATTTTCATAGTCTCCAGCATAAACGATTCCTTTTGCGTCGGTGATCATGCCATCAGATGCACCTTTTTCACCCCAATACTTTACATGATGCATTAACTCTGCATCCGGTATAGTTCTGTCTCTTAGGGCTTCTGTTGAGATCGAGAACAGTTGACGACTGGTTAGTGGACAAAAAAATAATACCTTGCCGTCGGGAGAAATTGCTATACCATCGGACGCCAATCTAAATGGGAAAGTGGAGCCATCTTTGTTTCGATTCATCAAAATCTTGCCTTCTACTTTCGGAATAAAATAGGGATCGGGTGAAGTTGGATTTGCTCCATTTAACCGTCTAAAGGCGTTTCCAGTTTCTAAGTCTATCACGATGATAGCTCCTGGTCCTCTTGAGGAAGAATCCGTAATATATGCATACCCAGCATTTCCAACACGAAAATCAAAACGGACATCATTCAGATAAGTTGTTGGCAGGACAACATCTTCTGAAAAGGTATATACACTTCTTATTGTATTGGTCTCTAAATCAACTGCGACTAACTTTGCTCCCCCTAATATCGGTTCAGAAAAATTTGGTGCCGCAGTATCTAATACCCAAAGGGTTCCCATTCCATCAGCAACTACACTTTGAACACTGATGAAAGACATTGTAAGATTCCCTGGGTTAACCAGATTGGTTTCTAAATTTGGGTAAGGTTGCAATGTATCTTCAACAATTTCCGCCACCGTAAATTTAACGTCGTCTCCCCATTTCGGAAAGCAAATAAAAATACGACCTGTTTCTGAAACACTAACACCTGTAGGCATCGCTCCATAAAAGGCATGAACTAGTTCTAACTTACCGAAATATTTTTCAAATGGTAACATAGGCTGCATGATATCCTCCTCAACAAATTCGAACGGGATATCATCTATATATGATTAAAAATTTTTCTAGTGCCTGATTCATAATGAGTTTTTCTATCTAAATGTAGTTTTAATTGATTGTTTTCTCAATTGTTTTTTACCATCAAATTAAATCCCTTGTTTAAGTTACTTTTTTATAAATGAATCCAGACTAAAACATCTGTTTGCAAGAAGGTAAAGGTTAACTGGTGGTTCGCCTATGAGAGATTACTTCAATGTTCTTCAATGTTCTTCAATGTTCTTTAAAAATTACCCTGCCCCTTCGTTTTTGAGGTGTATTAACACTCACTTTGTAGTATTTTTAACCTTTTAAATAATTTTATGTCGCGGATTAAACTTCCTTTGAAAGTGAGATAACATAAAATGAGGACGTATGTTCTGTTTGTGGAAAATAAAAAAACAGCAGTTATGCTGTCAGCCCTTTAGTGTGAACTCTAAAAAAGTATAATAAAAAAGAGCAAAGCGCTCTTTTTTTATTCCTCTAACAACACTGACCCGTACTTCCTAACAACACAATTCCTTTCTTATCTCCGCTAAGATCAAGAGTAAGGTCATTTGTAGTTGGTTCAATCATTGGATCAATCGCTACTTGTATTTCGTTAATAGTAATCATTTTATCATTCTCTTCTGGCTCATCCAGAGCCAGTCCAACTTGTGGCTGACCTCAGCCATAGCCAGCAAAAAATATACGAATGTTCTTGGCATTCTGCTCTTCGAACATTTGCTTTAATACATCACGAGCTTGATCTGTGATAATCATCGCTCTTCCCCCTCTATCATAAAATAATTCTACTTACTTATCCTACTTCTTTTCTGTCCAATTTAAAATATATTTGCCCATTATTTCTTTAAACCTATTAAGAAGTACGAAGAACTGTCTGTATCATGATATGATCTATTACTTACCAGTCTCAGCAAAAGTTTTAATGCGATCCGCAATTTCATCACGAACACGTTGGAAGAATGCCCATTTTTCTTCTTCTGTCCCTTCCGCTTTGGCAGGGTCATCAAAACCCCAGTGTTCACGCTTAACATGCGGAGGTGTTACAGGGCAGTGATCTGCTGCGTGGCCGCAAAGTGTGACTACCAAATCAGCGTTGTTAAGTATTTCTGGTTCAATAACATCGGACGTCTGGTTAGAAATATCAATACCCGCTTCTTTCATTGCTTTGACAGCATTTGGGTTTAGCCCGTGCGCCTCAAGACCTGCGCTTTTAACTTCCCACTCGTCGCTGCTTAGATGCTTTTTTGCCCAACCCTCTGCCATTTGGCTGCGGCATGAGTTTCCTGTACACAAAAAATAGATTGTTTTTTTAGCCATGCTTATAGTCTCCTTTGGTTTAATGAATGATAAGTAACCACATATATAATGCCGCTAGCGTGATGAAAAGCGTTGGAATGGTTAAGATGATTCCTGTTTTAAAGTAAGTACCCCAAGAGATCTTCACCCCTTTTTGGGATAAAACATGCAGCCAGAGCAAGGTAGCAAGTGAACCAATCGGCGTGATTTTTGGACCTAGGTCCGAACCGATAACATTGGCATAAATAAGCGCTTCCCTGATCACTCCAGAGATGTCAGTGTCAGCAATCGAAAGTGCGCCAATCATGACAGTCGGCAAGTTATTCATGATGGATGAAAGAACGGCTGCGATGAATCCCATACCAACAGTAGCAGCAAACAACCCTTGGTTTGCCATCAGTTGAATAAGGTCACCCAATATACTTGTCAATCCTACGTTTCTTAGTCCATAAACGACGACATACATGCCAATCGAAAAGAAAACAATTGCCCATGGAGCCCCTTTTAAAACTTTTTTGGTATCTATCGTATTGCTGCGTCTTGCCATCAGCAAAAAGAAAATCGCTACTACTCCAGCAATAAAGGAAACAGGGATATGTAACAACTCGCTAATAAAGTACCCTGCTAGCAACACAGCCAATACAATCCAAGATAAGCGGAACATTTTCTCATCTTTGATCGCTTCAACTGGCTTCTTTAACACATCCATTTCATATTGCTTTGGAATATTCTTTCTAAAATATAAATACAACAATAGGATGCTTGCCGCTAATGAAAACAGGTTTGGTATGATCATCCTGGATGCGAACTCACCAAAACCGATGTCAAAAAAGTCGGCAGACACTATGTTCACAAGATTACTTACGACAAGAGGCAATGAAGTCGTGTCCGCAATAAAGCCGCTAGCGATGATAAACGGAAATACCATTTTCTCTTCCAGCTTCAAATTCCGAACCATCGCCAACACAATCGGCGTCAAGATTAGGGCAGCTCCATCATTTGCAAACAACGCAGCGACCAGAGCGCCAAGAATACCTACATACACAAACATTTTAATACCGTTTCCTCTGGCTGCCCGTGCCATGTGCAAAGCGGCCCATTCAAAGAACCCTATTTCGTCTAATATTAAAGATATAATAATAATCGCAATGAACGCCAATGTAGCATTCCATACTATACCTGTTACAGCCATTACATCGTTAAAGTCAACAACCCCAACTAGTAACGCAAGTACCGCACCACCGCATGCTGACCAGCCGATTGACAATCCCTTTGGTTGCCAGATGACAAGCGTCAGTGTAAGCAAAAAGATGGTACAGGCTAATATAACCGAACCCACTGATTTTCTCCTCCTCGTTAGTCACAACAAACTCTTCTTCCCTGGAATTCTATTTCATCCACTTTAAAACGCTGGCTAGGCAGCTTATGAAGGATGTCTAGAATAAAAGGGTAAAACGGATAATCGGAATTTAATGAGTAATAAATCCATTGACCGCATCTTCGTTCCTTTATAAGTCCGCTGTCTTTTAACTTTCGTACATGCTGGCTGATAGCGGGTTGGCTGATTTCAAACAGATCGACCAACTCACACACACAGCATTCGTGTTCCATCATGATTTTCACCATTGATAACCGCGTTTTATCACCCAAGAGCTTAAGAATGCTGGATGCTGATTCTATCGTTATTACATCTTGTGCCTGCATGTGGCACCCCCTATGTATATTTGTAAATAACTATTTGCTTATATACGGTTAGAGAACTATATCATTGTATAAGCATTTTCTTATGTGTGCAACTGGGTTACTTGTATTTTATATAATAATCCCTATCTTTAAAACTGACGTACAGTTCTTTTCATTACCATAAGGGAAAGAGTCAACATAGTAAAGAAGCACGCCAAATAAATTACCAGCTTGAAAACACCTCATTCTACTTTATGAACTTTCACCCCACCATCGACATAGTGAATAGCCCATTAAAGAGTTTTAAATACCCCAACATGTGTCGCCGTCCTAATCTGTTATTCCTAACATGGTGACTATATTGGTTCATTTCAAGTGGAATGGCGTAGATTTCAGTCAACATCTAAACTGAACCTAACTAATAGAAAGACCGTAATAAATACTGTAAAATCAAATAAACATTATAATGGTTGCTGCATTTTGCAAATCTGAGAGTCAAAAAAGGACTGATCTTGTTATGAGCAAGAATGACCCAACAGAATTTATTACGATTGTACCGAATGGGAAAGATGATACACAAAATATACAGAATACAGTCAATACAGCCAATGGAAAAACAATAGTCCTTAACGGTGAGTATTTTGTAACAGAACCCATTGTCGGCAAGAGCATTAATATTCTAGCTAAAAATGCTATTATTAAATCCAAAAACAAAGGAGAAACATTCTTAGCTAAGGGAATTTTAAGAGGTACATATATAGCTACCGGCGGTTATAACAAAGGCGCAAATTACATCTTATTAAACCATACAGCTGGTATTAAAAAAGGGGACATCATTCGAATTGTAGCATCGAAAGAACTCTATCATCCCTCAAGAGGCTACTACTGGAAAGGCGGGAACTTTGAAATATCGAATGTTGAGGCAGATAGAGTCTGGATACATGGGGCCATGCCCTTTGATATGAAAATGATCGATATAGTTGAGGTACATGATCCAGCTTGCGTGAAAATTGTTGGATCCTTAAGAATTGAAAATACTGCTCCGCTTCCAAATGGATTATTTGGAATCAGAATAGATTTTGGCAAGGATATTTATATAGAAGGAGTAACGGTGGATAACTATGTAACCTGCATTACACCAAGGTTCTGTGTAAACGTTCATATGAAGTTTGTTAAAACGGAACGTGCCTATTACTCTGGTACCGGTACTAGCTATGGTTTGGCTACCATCAGTTCTACGAATATCTTATATGAGAATTGTTCCACTCAATCTGGCCGGCACGGTCATTCTTCGGGTGGATGGGAACCTGTTTATAATCTTCAATTCATAAACTGTATGATATTCAATGAACCACAGGCAGCTAATTCCGCTTCAATGGATACGCATGATAATCTCGTCAATGTTATCATGCAAAACTGTCAGATGGACTCATTCCAGCTTGCAGGCAATGTAACGATGCTTAATTGTACTGTATTCCATAAGGCAAGGAAGCATAGCGGTTTTGTTTCTCAAAATGCATATGACAAAGCAAATTACATTTTCGATGGGATTTACTTTCCTAACGGGGGAACTGTTCAATTGAACGGTTATTCGCAGAGCGGCGGTTCATGGACAATGGATAAGGTTGGTTCAGTTATTGCACGGAATTGGCGCTCGCCTGTATCGATGAATATCATGTTTAGAGCCAAACAAACGAACAGGTCAATGCCTGTACAAAATATCGGCAGTGTTCTGGTAGAGAACTGCCGAAATCTTCAAGTTTTAGTTGAAGATCATATAGAAAATGTAACTGTCAGTAATTCTGTTTATAGCTTGGATGCAGTTTTCATCTATCAGTATGGTGGACATGTGAACAATATAAAAATTGATAGTTGCACCTTCACTGCCAGGTATCACGCAATCCATCTTATTCATTTTACATCTTGCTTGATTACAAATTGCTCCGATCTGGATATCGGGAATCGGGCACCAAGGCTGGTGGTGGCATGCAGAAAAGGCATATTGACCATGATCAATAATAATCTGCCGCATTTCACGCAAGGTTTGGCAGTTCATGTCAACAAGTATGTATTAATCAATACGGATATTCCTTTCTATGGCAGGCCTGTTGGTACAGCTGTTTTAATATAAAGCGTATATACAGTATTAGCTGTCTAAGCGGTGGCAATTGTATCTAAGTTAGTTTCATAAACGCATAAAAAGATGGGTTCGTTTAAAAACATAGTTTTAAATGAGCCCATCTTTGTGTTTTATGAATATTTACAGTTTGCAGTGATAAGTTACTTAGGCTGCATACGAATAGCGCCGTCTAGACGTATGGTTTCCCCGTTTAGCAATGGATTTTCGATAATGCTCTGGGCCAACATTGCATATTCAGAAGAATAACCTAATCTTTTTGGAAACGGCACCATTGCGCCCAAGGCATTACGAACCTTTTCAGGAGCGCCGGCCAATAATGGAGTATCCATTAGTCCTGGAGCGATGGTTATGACGCGAATTCCATGGCTTGCAAGATCACGGGCAATCGGCAATGTCATGCCCACAATGCCGCCCTTAGATGCACTATAGGCGGCTTGGCCCATTTGTCCATCAAATGCAGCTACAGAAGCGGTGTTAATAATGACGCCTCTTTCCCCTTCTTCATTCGGGGAATTACGTATCATTTTCTCCGCAACTAACCTAATAACGTTAAACGTACCAATAAGGTTCACTTGGATAACCCTCGTAAAAGTGCCAAGATCATGCGGCTTTTCTTTGCCGACAGTTTTTTCAGCAGTTCCAATTCCTGCACAATTAATGGCAGCATGAATCACTCCGAACTTTTCGATGGTTTGATTAACAGCTGACTGCACTTCTTCTTCACTTGTAACATTGGTTTTTATATATATGACATTATCGGACCCTAACTTCTCAACTAGGGAAGTTCCTCTATCTTCTTGTAAATCTAGTATTGCTGCATGTCCGCCATTTTCTACAAAACGTGTGACTGTAGCTTCACCGAGTCCAGAAGCTCCGCCCGTTACAAGGGCTACATTCCCTTTAATTTGCATAACTCATCCTCCCTTTATATTAAATTAGAAAAAAAATTACCCTATTCTCTCAATGATCGTGCCGTTTGCCATCCCGCCGCCTTCACAAATCGCCTGAAGTCCGTAACGTCCCCCTGTTCGTTCAAGCTCATGCATCATCGTTACCATCAGTCGAGCCCCTGAACAGCCAAGTGGATGACCTAACGCTATAGCTCCACCATTCGGATTAAGTTTCTGAGGGTCCGCTTTCAATTCATTCCTCCATAATATTGGGACTGGAGCAAAAGCTTCATTTACTTCATAAGTATCCATATCTTCAATCGTAAGGCCTGCTTTTGATAGCGCCTTTCGCGATGCTTCTGCAGGGCCAGTCAGCATAAGAGTAGGATCAGAACCAACTACCGCACGAGATACGATACGAAATCTTGGTTTAAGGCCTAATTCTTCGGCTTTTTCTCTTGACATTAACAGGAGAGCCGCAGCACCATCACTCATTTGGCTAGAATTGCCTGCATGGATTCTACCGCCTTCCATGAAAGCAGGTTGTAAGGAAGATAACTTTTCAAGAGTGGATCCCCTTCGTGGCCCTTCATCTTGTGTTACAACTGTTTTTATTCCGTCGTCTGACGTTACTTCAATAGGCATGATTTCACGCTCGAAACGGCCTTCCTCTTGTGCCCTTAGAGCTCGTTCATGACTTTCAAGTGAAAATTCATCTAATTCACGACGGCTATATCCCCATTTTTCAGCAATCCGCTCGGCAGACAGGCCTTGGTGTATCATTTCATATTTAGAAGTGAGGGTTTCACTCCAGGAGGAATTTTGGCGGGATGCGCCCATTGGGATTCTTGACATGCTTTCTACCCCGCCTGCGATTGCAACATCCATGTCTCCAGCTAAAATAGCTTGCGCAGCAAAATGAATGGCCTGTTGGCCAGAACCGCATTGTCTATCTAGCGTGGTTCCAGGAACATGGATCGGGAAACCGGCCATTAATGCGGCTGAACGGGCAATATTCAATGCTTGTTCTTCAACCTGTATGACACAACCTAAAACCACGTCTTCCACGATTTCAGCTGAAATGCCAGCGCGGCTAACCAATTCCTTTAAAACCTTTGCAGCCAGTTCATCAGGACGAACGGTGCTTAAAGCTCCCTTTCTTTTGCCAACAGGTGTACGAACAGCTTCTACGATCACAACTTCACGCATCAATACTTTTCTCCTCCTTATGGTTCATTGGGATTTTAAAGGCAACTCTACCACCTTAGAATTCTACATCACTGAAAAAACCACCATATAATAGCTATGAAGGAATGTTTATATGTAGAACGTAATAGTACTTTTATTAAAGTTTTCCTCGTTTTCTTCTAGTTACAAAACACTTAAACATTGGAAAGCGATGATAGGCTTTTTCTAATAAACTCTAGCGATTGATTTGCTTCATTAGTAATTTGTTGGAACAAATCCCTAATCGGCAAAACTTCTTTTATAAGTCCTACTGATTGCCCGCATGACCATATGCCGCCGTTTATGTCTCCATCGAAATATACGGATTTCGCCCTTTGCCCTGTAATTAAGGGCAGTAGCTGTTCAATTGTTGCACCCTCCTGCTCAAGACGGTCTACTTCCTTACTTACCTCATTCAAAGCAACACGGGAAGGACTGCCAATGTTTCGCTGAATAATAATGGTGTTTGTTTCATCAGCGCCAACCATCCATTGCTTAATATGATCGTGAATGGGGGCTTCTTCAGTTGCCATAAATCGGGTACCCATGACAACTCCCTCTGCTCCAAAGGCCAATGCACTAACCAAGCCTCTTCCATCAGCATATCCCCCGCCTGCAATGACAGGGATGTTTACTGAATCAACAACTCTCGGCAGCATAACGAGAGAACCTACATCACTCATACCTGGGTGTCCGCCAGTTTCATTTCCAACAACAATAACAGCGTCAACACCAAGTTTTTCAGCAGTAACTGCATATTTCACACCAGCTACCTTGTGTAAAACGATGAATCCATTGTCCTTCAGCATAGGCATTAATTCTTTTGGGCTTCTTCCGCTTGTTTCAACGATTTTTACTCCTTCTTCCATCAAGACGTTTATGAACTCTTCATTAGGAGTAACGGTTTGGCTTGGAAACAAGTTTAAGTTTACAGCAAATGGTTTATTTGTAAGCGCTTTAACTTTATGTACTTCCTTACGAAGTCCCTCTGGGGTCACTTGTGTTTTGGAGGTTATAATTCCTAATCCGCCCGCTTCGGATACTGCAGCCGCTAATTCAGCCCGGCCCACCTGGAACATTCCGCCGCAAATAATTGGGTATTCAATTCCTAAAAGCTCTGTAATCCTTGTTTTCACAGTTTTCTCCTCTCTGCCTTGTGAAGTTGGTAAAATATTAAATTGGGGAGCTCAATACATTTGATTTACCTGCTAATTCAAACAAACAGTACCGGATGACTGGATAATCTCGTCCTCAGTGAGACTCTTCCCTTTCTTTAGCCCAACGCAAGCTTTTTACACTTTCACCCCATTCTTGAGCAGCGACGCCTACAACAGCACCTTCAGGAATGTCATCGTGCTTATAGAGAGCACCTTCTACTTCCGCAGCATAGATGTTTTCCCCGCCGATAATAATCATGTTTTTTTCGATCCACTACATAGATAAAACCCTCCTCATCCATTCGGACTAAATCGCCGCTATGAAACCAACCTTCTTTAAATGACTCTTCTGTGGCTTTTGGATTCGTGTAGTATCCTTTCATTAGTGTAGGCCCACGGTAAACGATTTCTCCTATTTCACATAATGGGACATCATTCATGTTTTCATCTACCACTCTTACTTCGACATTTATTACAGGTTTTCCTACCGAATTTGTCTTTCGAATTGAATCTTGTACGGAAAGCTTATGCCGGATTAAGAATGACATCTTCGTACTCTTCTTCAATAAAGAGAATTTTTGTATCGGAATTGTTGATCATATAAGCATTCCTCAGCCGCTAGCCGAAAATTAATGGCACACTTACCCCGCCGGATAACGCTAGACCAAATAAGACGGCTTCCTTTATAAGCCCATGTTTTTAGCAATAATCGTTTTCATGATTTCATTAGTGCCCGCATAAATGGAGCCTACAGCTACATCTCGGTATCTTCTTGCAATCTCGTACTCTTCCATATAACCATATCCTCCATGAAGCTGCATGCATTCATTGGCGACACTCTTAGCTAAATCAGTGAGCCACCACTTTGCCATGGACACTTCATTGACGACATTCTTTTTCGCCATGTGATCCATTATTAATTTATCTACAAACGTTTCACCAATCTTAATTTTCGTAGCCATTTCAGCGATCTTAAATTGTGTATTTTGGAATTTACTGATCGGTCTACCGAAAGCAGTCCGCTGTTTTACGTAATCAACGGTGATATCCAGCATATGCTTACAGGCTGTAATACTTCCGATTGCAAGCATGAGTCGCTCTTGCTGAAGCTTTTGCATAAGGTAGTAGAATCCTTTGCCTTCCTCTCCAATTAAATTTTCTTGCGGCACCACAGCATCTTCAAAAATTAGCTCAGAAGTATCATTTGCATGCTGTCCCAATTTGCGCAGCTTCTTGCCTTTTCTAAATCCAGGTGTTCCTTCTTCCACTACTATTAAGCTAATCCCAGTGTGTTTAGGAGTGGCATTTGGATTTGTTACACATACAACGATTACAAAATTAGCGGAATAACCATTTGTAATAAAGGTTTTTTCTCCATTTAAAATGTAACGGTCACCGTCTTTTTTTGCGGTTGTTTTGACTCCAGCCAAATCGGAGCCAGTTCCCGGTTCAGTCATCGCGATCGCAGAAATCATATCACCGCTAACAGCCTTTGGAAGCCACCTTTGTTTTTGTTCCTCGGATGCAAACGCATCGATATAGGGGATTACAATATCATTATGAAGGCCTATTCCTAGTCCTCCTCCTACTTTATCTAATTCTTCCGCGATGATAACCGAGTACCCAAAGTCAGCATTAGAGCCTCCATATTTTTCATCCACCCAAGGACATAAGTATCCCTGTTCACCAGCTTTCTTCCAAAATGATTTAGGTACTTGCTTTTGTTCTTCCCACTGTTCAAAATATGGATAGGCTTCTTGTTCCAAAAACTTCCTAAAAGCTTTTCTGAAGATTTCATGCTCTTCTGAAAAATATGGTTTAGTCATTGCGAAAACTCCTTTGTATTTTCTTTGGTAAATAAACGTTTATCCTATCTATTTCTCAATGGCGTTTTTAGAATCTTTCCTGTTGTTGTTTTCGGAAGCTCCTCCATAAAATAAATCTTTCGCGGGACCTTGTAGTGAGCAAGTTTCTCCTTGCAGTATGAAATAATCTCTTCCGGTGTTTTCTCTTGCCTTACAACAAGATAAGCAGCTACCTCCTCGCCAAATGTCGGATCCGATTCACCCACCACTGCACATTCAACTACATCCGGATGACCGTAAAGCACTTCCTCTATTTCACGTGGATACACATTGTATCCGCCGCGTATAATCATGTCTTTCTTCCGGTCAATGATATACAGAAGCCCGCGTTCATCTTGTTTGCCAAGATCTCCGGTAAAGACCCATCCATCTTTAATCGTGGCTGTTGTTTCTTGTTCCTTTTTGTAGTAACCTTTCATCGCATTCGGCCCTTTGAAAATGATTTCTCCAACTTCGCCTGCTGGCACCTCTCTTCCATTTGGATCCACCACTTTTAACTCAAGGCCAGGTAGCGGATAACCAACCGATCCGTGGACCCTTTCTGCATTTGGCGGAAAACAGCTGATCATAACAGTACTTTCTGTTTGTCCATAGCCCTCCCCAATATCTACTCCCATTGCCGTATTCACTTTTTCCAATATTTCTACAGGAAGGGATGCACCGCCACAGCCGGCCACTCTTAGCTGAGAGAAGTCTAATTCATTAATTTGGGGGAGATTCACAAACATCGTATACATCGTTGGTACACCAAGGAAGATTGTAATTTTCTCGTTGGCAATTCGTTCAAGAATCATATTCGGGATGAACCGCTCTTCTAAGTATATGGTTGAGCCTACTAAAATACTGTTAAGCAATCCTTGTAGTTTAGCATAGGCATGGAACAGAGGAAGAACCACAAGAATCCGATCCTCGCTGGTAAGCTCTAACATTTTTGCACCTGTTTCCGTCATCCACTCCAAATTTCCATGAGTGATTAAGGCACCCTTTGGCTTGCCTGTTGTCCCCGATGTGTAAATAATCTGGGCAAGACTATCTCCATTTTTTGGTTCAATAAAATAATCAGCATCATCACCGATGACATCACGCAAAGAAACATAGGAAGCGGCAGGCTGTAAGGAAAAAATGGTTTTAACAGTTGTGAATTTGTTCTCTGCTTTTTGAACCTCAGCCAGTCCGATTTCATCAACGACCAAAGCAAATGCTTCCGAATCATTGAGAATGTGAGTGATCTCATTTTCTTTAAACGTTGGATTGATTGGAATAACGGTTGCGCCAACTGATAATAAAGCAAAATAAGTGACGATATATTCTGGTTTATTTCCCATCATTAATCCCACGTGGAAGTTGTTTTGAATTCCATATTGTCTAAAGCCAACCGCTTTTTGTTTTACTCTCATGAAAAGTTCCTGATAAAAAATTTGTTGGCCCTTAAACACAACCACAGGATGTTCCGGTCTAGCTTTAGCCGAGTTTAATAATAATTGCGAAATATTCATTATATTCCTCCTTTTAAATCACTTTTCATGGAATCTGGAGTTGCAACAACCCTATTGACGTTCACAACAAAAACAGGACTTTCGCAACAAACATACTAAAGTTCGCAACAAAAACTCGAATTTCACAACAAATCCATTGAACTTCGCAAAGGGATCTCACAAAGGTGTGTTAACTCAGCGTAGTTAAAATAAATGCTCTTTTTAAAGCGCTTTCAAATCTTTGGAGCATTCTCATTGATTGAAGAAAAAGGTTAAGAAGAGTGGTAGGAATTAGTTAGAAAGGTATGAATGGAAATTTTATTGACCGCTCCAATTTGGCTTTCGTTTTTCGGCAAATGCGCGTGGACCTTCCTTTGCGTCCTGACTACTAAAAACTTCTGCCGTATATTGGGCGTTAGGCTTCCATGCTTCTGGAGGAAAACTGATTGTTGAATCCAAAGCTCGGTAAACGATCTCCTTACTGGCTTTGATTGCCAATGGAGCATTTTCTGTAATTTCTTCAGCAAGCTTGATTGCTGCCTCGAGAACTTGGTTGTGAGGAACGACTTCGTTGACTAGGCCCCAATGTTTTGCTTCTTCTGCAGAGATACTCTTACCAGTCAAGATGGCATGCATGGCTACTTTAACAGGTATCTGTCTTGGTAGACGCAATAGTCCTCCGGCAGCTGCGATAAGTCCGCGTTTCACCTCGGGCAAACCAAATGACGCTCTATCAGAAGCAACAATAAGGTCGCAAGCTAACGCGATTTCTGTTCCTCCGCCAAGGGCAAAACCATTTACAGCTGCAATAATAGGTTTCGAAATATGATTTCTTACAATCCCGGCAAAGCCCCATTCCTGCATCTCTTTAGTTGTTTTGATTCCGCCGGCAGCTATTTCCTTCAAATCAGCACCTGCTGAGAATGCTTTTTCACCAGAACCGGTAATGATCGCAACCCAAAGATTAGGATTCTCATTAAATTCCTTTAGAGCTGTTCCCGTCTCGTGCCATAGCTGGCTGTTCACGGAGTTCATCGCTTCCGGCCTATTAAAGGTGATAATAGCAATTTTGTCTTTCTTCTCAAATGTAATTGCCTCGTAATTCATCAAATTCCTCCTTGTTAATCAAATGGGTTGATGTGGTGATGTAAAATGAATAATCTCAGGTTGAAATCAATGATTTGTGCCATGTACAAGTTTTTACTAGAAATCACTGAGAACCTAATCTAGTTTCTTACTACACTATTTGGAATGAACATGAGAAAAATACTAGTTACAACAAAAAGATAACGTCTTATGTTAAAACATACAACAGATAATAGGTTATTTCCTGTTCGTTATTAAACATTCTTATGGAATTTTGTAAAAAAAATTCACTTTATTTAACAACAGGTTAAAAGGAAATGACCTTGTTCTTTCCCTGAATTGGCATACATTTTCGTTATAACGTGCAGTTTATTAATCATTTACTCACCACCTCATGCATGTTATTCGCTTAACGTATACATTGAGCCTTTTCCAAAAGTTATTTACAAGTTCACACACGCGTTCATACTTGTCCTAAAATCTTTCCTCATAACAACTTAAAATGAAAATTCATTCTTACATACTTAAAAAGAACTTGGCTAGATTAAAAATGACTCCTTTTTAAATAACTGTAAGGTGGTGTTTGAAACGAGAAAAGAAAGTGTTAAGCTGGAAACTCGACTAGAAAAAGAAGAAAATGAAACACTTGGAAATTCTAACATAGAAAAAACATGGAAAGAAAACGATATAAAAAATTATAGTAGGGCGTGGGAGGATGATCGTCTATAAAGCTGCTCGATCAGTGGCTTTGATAATTGTTAATTGATAGGACAGTATAATAATCAAGTGATGAAAGGAGGAACTAGGATGGATGAACGCCAATCCCGAAATAATCAAGTGCCGCCAATGAAAAATGAAATGGTGGAAGAAACACAAAGACCTGCAACAGAATTTGACCTTTTAGAAGGCTTCGGTGCATCCGGACAGCCTGAAGTGATTGATGATACAGGTGTTGGGCCAGAAAGCCGAACTCGAAAACCGTAGCGTAGGAGCTTTTCTTTGATAAAATTCAATCTTTTTCGTTTATTACCCCTATCTTATAAATGAATCCAATAAGTAGATGAAATCAAAGGAGTGAGTAAGATGAGCCAAAAACGTGATAAAGGATATAGCCAGAATGGGAAACCAAGTAGCAACACAGTTGATCCCGTTATCGCAGCAGAAGACGTCGAAAAAGCCATTTATCCAACTAATAAGCCTCCACGTAATGCAAAATAGTAGTTACATTTTATTAACCCGCCGCTATTTTTAGCGGCTTTCGTATTATGTTTTCCCCTTACTTAACCCCCAATATCAATAGTCTCCCCGTTTCCCTAATTGATTCTCTACCTTACCTTGATGTGTATGCGAACCATAATCGAATGGTACGAACTAGGAGTTAAGTACTTTCTGGCCGGCCGCCTGTTTCATTATTGATCCCATTACTCTGTCGAAAATAGCCTTAAAGCTTATCTAATATATTTTCCTTATCAACTTCTTTATTAAAGGTCAGCACCTCATCGACTGGCTCATAAGCTTCACCATAGAATTGCCGATCCTTATACGTGTGTATCATCTCATATGTCTTTTTCATGGCATTGTAAATCATTTCTTCGGATTCATTGCTTGGTGCCCAGAATAAAATTTCCATTTTATTATTCTCTTGTGTAGCCAGCGATTTTCTCTCGTAGCCGATGGATATGGCATGTTGAAACCCTTCCCGTTTATAGAAATGCAATCGTTTTTCTGAGTCGCTGTCTTCGTAATTCATTGGTTCTACTTCAAGTATGATTGGCTTCCCTTTCCGTTTTAATTTCTCTATTAATTTATGGCCTAGACCCTGCCCACGGGCATCTTTTGATATAAATAAATAATCAACGAATACAAAATTACTTAATTCAACGTATAGCAACACATGATTCGGACTTTCATCTTTTTGATAAATATCTGACCGTTCACGAAGCAAGGTTTCCATGTGTTCTCTAGATTTCATTTCTTCAACGGGAAAGTATTGATTTAACTTTTCATACCAATGCATGAGCATGCTCCTTTTCACATTCTACAATATTTTTCTACCCAAATATAATGTAGATATTTTTTATGTCTAGAGTATTTGTTCATTTTGAGCATTTAATTCTGCTATCTTGAATTAACACAATTTTGGTGATTATAAACTCTGAATTAGCATCTGCCGTAAATAAAGGTAGTTTTGTTTCATACAGAGAGGTTACTACATCATGTATATAATGCCTATTCTACTGTCTTTTTGTTTTTTGGTTACCTTATTACCAGGAGGTGAAAAAATGGATCGTCATATAGAAAAGGTTGAAGAAAAGTTGAATGTTGAGCTTGGAGGCATGGGCTTATATGGTACGACAACCAATGAACCAATTGCCGGGTACGAGGCTTCCGGGGATATTGAAAATGCAGGAAGACTGGATAAAGGCTTTAAAAAGGAAGAAGGCCATAGGGGCGCCACCTCTTCGCTAAAGGGAGAACACCAGAGGGATTAAATTGAGATGCAGATAGCCCTAGTGGAAAAAGCTGCTATTTTTGCAGCTTTTTTCACGTTTTATAGCTTTTTCTGCTTTAAGGTGTGGATTCCCCTTCCAACTGACACCTTTATTGTTTTTATACGAATAAAAATAAGATCTTTAACCAAATATCAAAAAGGAGGAAACAATATACGATGACTGACCTCATTAAAGATACTGTTGGAGGCCTTGCTATTGCGATCTGGTCAGAAATACGTACCAATCTAAAGTTAAAACACGCTTAAACTCAACTCACATGTAAAACATATCCTCCTAATTTGAATGGGGTTTTCAAGTTAAACAAAAGAATGCCCAACCATTAATGGTTAGGCATTCCGTTCATTCCACTACCTTCATGCACGTTCTAATCTTCTTCTTCCAAAATATCGTCAAACGCCACAGAGACTCTCTCAAATTCCGTGTCACTCTCTATTGCTGACAAATCGCCTTCCTCGTCCACCTTTAAAAAGAAAATATCGATATCTCCTTCATTTTCTTCTCGAAGATCTTCAACAAAGCTTACTGCTACGTAATCAGTATTTTCTAGCGTTAACATCGCCAGGACTTCCACTTCCTGCTCTTCGTCATCTGCATCGCTGATCGTAAAAATTTCGCCGACTTCCACTTTTTCCAAGGTACATCCCCCTCTCGAAAACTCATCACTGATATTACTAATTATTATCTTCCCTAATCCAATGAATTTCATGCTCAAAATATGTATTTTTTAATAGGCATCCAGGTAGTCATTTGTTGGCTGTAACAGAGTGTTTATAATCCAAAACTTCATTATTATTCAGAAGCGTCCTTAATTCATCGGGAACGCTAACTTTCATCCTTGTTTCCCGGTCAATGGTGGCAAGAACAACTTCAGCTTGGGCCACAAGTTCTTTTTGCTGGTTGACTATCGTTTGAGTTAGGGTGAAGCTTGTGTTTCCAACTCGATTCATGACTGTCTTGATGTAGAGCTTTTCTTTATCAAATATTTCCTTTTTAAAGTCCATGCTAACATGTACTACGACTGCTGAAACGTCGTGCATCCTGCAAAAATAATACCACTCCTTGCGCGCTTGGTCTAAATAATCAAAAAGTGTCACATTGCTTACGTGGCCATGGCCTGATTCTGACAGGAGTTCATATTCTGTGTACACCATTCGTGCTTTAACCTCTTTTCATTATTAAGCCTTCTTTCATTATTGTAGTTCGTTATATATCGCGCAAATTCCTTCCACAGCGTGTTACTGGGAACCGCAAATATAAAATTTTCTGTTTATTTGTCATATTTAAGGAACATTTGTCAAAAACCTTCCATTCATTGAATATTTTCTGCATAATGTATTTTATGTCCACTATGTTTATTGATATAAATGATTAAAGAAAAAATCGATGATTAGGGGAATTTTTTATGTTGTTCAGATCAAACGAAAAATTAGAGCACAGGATCAAACAGCTTAAAAAGGATTTGATTCGCATTGTGGAAGCAACCGGCTTGAACAGCCATGAAACGCTCAGCTGCAGTCAACAACTAGACCAGCTAATCACGGTTTATCAAAGGAATTGCAGGAATGAAGAAAACAAAAATAGAGAAAGGGTAAGTGTGAACACCATTGAAAAAACGCCTTTTGGTTAGGGAGTAATGAAAGCGTTACTAATTAAAAAGCTTCATTACTCCCTAACTATCAACCTTTCCTATCTTTTCTCCTTTCCCCTCATAATTTTGCTGGTACATAATATTTGACCAGGATGATTTTACCACAGTCAACTTCTCTTCTTTTTTGGTACAATTTGAGATAGATTTTTTACCATTTTGAAAGGGACTCGGCTGATGAAAAAACTTTTTGTCCTCCTGGCATTTTTACTGGCCATCCTATCGTTAGGAATTATTCTCTCCATGAACTCAGGCAATGTAGAAGTTGAGGAATTACACGAGTCAAATAAAGAACTTAAGTTTAAGGAAACGCCCAGGCTTGCAGAAGCAAACTCCAAAGTGTTAATGGCGTATATCCAGGATTTTCGAGATCCTGGGATGGTTGATTATTCGATGGTAACTCATGTGATTTTTTCCTTTGCTCACCCGACAAAGGAAGGAACCCTTATGTTTAATGGCGAAACTGCAATGAATAATTTACGCACAATGGTTTCAAAAGCCCATGAACAGAACACAAAAGCAATTCTCGCAGTAGGTGGTTGGTACCATATTGAAGGCGGAGAATCCTATGAATATTTTAAGGTTGCCATATCCAATCCAAATACCAGAACTAAACTTGTTCGTGAACTCGTTCATGTTGCAAAACAAGAAAAGCTGGATGGTATTGACATTGATTTTGAGCATCCCCGCTCAGATGAAGATGCCCACAACCTGGCAGTTTTCACTGAAATGTTAAGTGATGAAATACACGCCATAAATAAAGAACTGTCGATCGCCGTGTATTCAAAGATTAATAGTGTGACGGGAACCGAAATGAATTATGTAGTATTTGACACCACGATGTTTCAGCATGTCGATCATGTTAATATTATGGCTTATGATGGCCAATGGGATGGAGGCTACAATGCCGCTAATTTGTCTCCCTATCCGTTTACAAAGAAAATTGTGGACTATTGGTCAAAACTATTTGATTCAAATGGGATATCTAAGAAAAAACTCGTATTAGGCGTCCCCTTCTATGCTCAACCAGAAAATCAAGCATCTAAGCAGGTTTCTTATGCCGCGATTGTTGACAATAATCCTAAAAACGCAACACGTGATACAGTTCATATGCACGGAACCACCTATCACTATAACGGCACCTTAACCATGCAAAGAAAAACTAAACTGGCACTTGATAACGGTTTTGGGGGAATGATGCTCTGGGAGGCCGGACATGATGCGCAAGGTAAATATAGTTTGGCACTTGCCATTTCTAATGAACTGCAGAAGCCAGGAAATGAGCAGGAAAAGCAATACACATTAAATACACAAGATAAAAAATAAGTATGGCTGTGTTTTCTTATTTATGTAGAAAATACAGTCTTTTTTTGTTAAACATTCGATTATTCGCATTACATCAACTGTCTGTGTTTACAAAGCCTTTTCTGTTTGAACAACCATTTTTATGTAACCGCTTCCAAATAAAGCTGTCCACTCATATTCTATTATGAAAGGCGGTAAGATTATGGAAGACAATCTTTTTATGTTTATGGTTTACTATTTTTTATTCTTCTATGTGGGTGTTTGGTTGTTCGGCATGGTATGTTTGTCTGGATATGTGGGTATGCATATCTTGAGAAAACTAAGGAGAAAAAATGATAAGAATTGAACATAGGGTCAGACCCCGGTGTTCATGCGCGATGATTCCGTCAGCCTGACCCAAATTGATTCAGAATTATTCATTCAGTTCCCAATGGCGAAGATTTTTATAACCGTTTACTGCCCTCCACTGAGGATTGTATACGCCAAAGTGTAAGTGAGAAACGAATTTTCCTGTGGTGCCCTGTGGTCCGTAACCGCTATCTCCAACCTGGCCGATCAATTGCCCCTTTTTCACTGAAACTCCGAGACCAAGTCCCGATGCATATTTGCTCAGATGGGCAAAATATAAAAGGTATCCTTCTTTCGTTTTAATTGTGATTCTCCAACCGCCAAGTTCGTTCCAGCCATATCTTTCAATGATTCCATCTGTTGGTGAGTAAAGTGGTGTTCCTTTTGCGGCTAAAATATCAGTTCCTTCGTGGGTACGTGTTCCGCCAAATGCTCGTGAGTCGCCCCAAGTGTCACTATATGGTTTATACGTCCCCTTAGCAAGTGGAAAAACCCCGTCTTGTATGTATATCTCAGAGTTTGCAGCCACAGCATTTACCGGTGCTGTAAGCTTCAAAACTTGTCCTATGTTTACAGCATCTGTGTTTAAGTTATTGAAAAGCTTCAAATTTTGTAGTGGAACATTATAATCCCTGGAAATCTTAAATAATGTATCCCCTTTTATTACAGTATGGCTACTATATGTCCCTTTTTGATTAGGAAGGAGCAATTTTTGTCCAGGGCGGATTGTGTCGCTCGTGAGGTTATTTTTTAATTTAATATCTGCTATTAGCAGATTATAATTTTTTGCGATAGTAGGCAGGGTGTTTCCTTGTTTAACAATATATGAAATTTCGTGTGTATGCGGAGCTAACATAGATAATTTTTGCCCAGTAACGATTTGATTGCTTTTCAAGCCGTTCCACTTTTTAATATTTTCAACGGAAACACTGTTTCCTGTCGCTATCTTCCATAACGTATCCCCAGATTTCACAGTGTATGTTTTCTCATGCGCGGAAGTAACGGACCCTCCCCATAGTATTACCGCGGACGTGGTAATGCCTATTAACCATTTCTTCGTATTCATCTTTTATCCCCCGAAATCTTTTTTTGTTTTTTATATCGGAAGATTAAGTGAATAATAGAGAACTTCATCTGTTTTTCCTTCTGGTAAATATTGTTTGTTAGAGTTTAGATTTTTAAGTAATTTAATCAAAATTTTAATGGGAATTAAAAACATAATTGGTTCTAAAGAAGCTTTCATTCTAATTGTTCATGATTTGTTCGAATTTATGTGAAGTTTTTCACAATATGCGGGATATAATAAGTATGGGTCCAACAAAATGGGATTTCTCAACAAAAAGTAGAAATCTCGCTAGAAATCTTAGAATTTGTCATTTATACAATAAACTTACTCGACTAACATTTTACGCAAGAAAGATGCAACAAGATAATACAATCTGCACTACGACATGGTTTATTTCGGTACTTGAGGATCAAACCAATCAATTTCCGCTGAATCGTTACGTATTGAAAAAGTACACACACCATTATGTATAGTGCTAAACCTTGGATTTGTAAGCTTGATATGATTCTAAATGGACATATTGAAGGGAGTTTTTCATTATGAGAAATGAAAAAGTCGATCGCGTTGTATTAATTGGAACAGGTGCTGTAGGCTGCAGTTTTGCTTATTCTATGATCAACCAGGGTGTTGCCGAGGAACTAGTCTTAATCGATGTGAATGAAATGAAAGCTGAAGGTGAAGCGATGGACTTGAACCATGGTATGCCATTTGCGCCCTCCCCTATAAAAGTTTGGAGCGGAAAATACGAAGATTGTGGAACAGCAGATTTAGTTGTGATTACAGCTGGCCTTGCCCAAAAACCTGGCGAAACACGGTTGGATCTTGTGGAAAAAAATGCCGAAATATTTAAGGCCATTGTGAAAAATGTGATGGACAGCGGTTTTCACGGTATCTTTTTAGTTGCTACAAATCCAGTAGATATTTTGACTTATGTGACCTGGAAAGAATCCGGGCTTCCCAAGGAAAGAGTCATCGGTTCAGGAACAACCCTCGATTCAGCAAGGCTCCGCTACATGCTGGGTGATTATTTTAATATCGATACAAGGAATGTCCATGCCTACATCATCGGGGAACACGGAGATACGGAGCTTCCTGTTTGGAGCCAGGCTTCCATAGGGATCGAACCAATTAACCAGGCACTTGCGCGAAAAGGAGCCGACAATGATTGTCTGAATGGAATCTTTGTCAATGTTCGTGATACTGCTTATCATATCATTGAAAGAAAAGGCGCTACCTATTATGGAATCGGGATGTCCCTTGTCAGGGTTACTAAAGCAATTTTAAACAATGAAAACAGTATCCTCACTGTTTCTGCCTATCTAGATGGACAATATGGAGAAGATGATGTTTACATCGGCGTGCCAGCGGTTATCAACCGTCACGGCATCCGTGAAGTCCTAGAGATTCAACTTGATAATGCGGAAAAAGAACAATTTGCCCATTCCGTAAAAGTCTTAAAAGAAACAATGGCACCAGTGCTATAAATAGTAACTGCGAAAAGAACCAATTCTGGATCGAATTGGTTCTTTTTTACGATTAAAGCTACACTTCCCCCTGGTAATCCATTTCGGTGAGGGAATCCATATGGCTGGCAATCATGGCAATAATGGTGCTCGCTTCTTCTTTACTGAAAATAAAGTTTGTTTCATCCTTGATCATGTCTTCATCATCCGTCCAAATCCGGTTCACACGCTTTAAGACTCCATCCCCGGTCTCTTGAACAATCCCGAATTGGTAGGTTACTTCTACATCATTTTCTTGATAATAGGCCGTTACTTCAGGAGTTTCCCAATCTACATCAATTTCCTCAAGCAGCTGTATTTCGCCGCGCCCATCAAGATCGCGTATTTCTTCTTCGTCCAAATATATTCCATCATCCATGTCTTCATCTTCATCGATTAAATCTTCTTGCATGATGTCGCCATTCATATAATCATGAAAACGTTCATGAACAGCATCAACGATATCCTCTATATCGGTTAAAACCACCTTGCTAACCTGGGCAAGATCCGGTTCAAAGGATTCTATATAGAATTCTTCATTATGAGGGTCAAAAAACAACGTACAGAAATACTCCCTGTCAACATCTTCACCCTCTGTGTAAAATTCAATCCGCGGGTGCTTAGCGCCACGTTCAATAGACATCTCACCGTTTTGATCATACTTATCACAGATTGATTCAAGACTATCCTGGAGCTCTCCGCATACTCTGTCAAACCATTCTAACGACATGCTAGCATCCCTTCCTTTCGAGGTTATCGCCCTTATTATTTCCTGTACGCGGAGTTTTTCACCAATCCATATGGTGGGAATGTGTAAGCGACTTTATCATCGAAGGATGCCCGGAACAAGTATTGAATATAGGCATTCTAGAAAAAATTCTTAATTACTTCCTCATGGTTATTACAAATGGTACAACGATATTCTATTTCAAGGGCATCTTCCTGTGCATCATGCACTGTCTCTGTCCGGCAGTGTTCGCAGTATTTCTGAACTTGTGCGTTTACCATTAGAATTCACTCCCAAATTCATTTTCCTTTCTATTACCGTTTTAACTATAGGCAATGGTTTCAAACATGCTGCCATAGTTCATTGTTTATAAATTCGTTTAAATATATACTCATGTATGTATTCATCCTTTTTCAGTTTCACAGTTTGCGTAGCAGCAAGCTCCCAGCCATAGGCCCCCAGTTTATTCATTTCATGCTCGGTTGGTGAAATAGCTTTCATGTATTCCCATTGAATGGGTCTTGAATTCAGTTTCCTTAACCTCATTACTTCCTTTCTATTCCATTCTTCTTGTTGTTTTAATTCTTCAGTTTTTCTTGCCTGTATGGCATCTTCGAAAATAAACCTCTTTGGTTTATGGCAATTTGGGCATGTTTCAGCAGTAAATGTCACTAATTTTTTACAGTAAAAACAAACATTTGTGTTATTTTCCATTTACATCACCTCTTAGGGAAATCATATTCCGGAGGTTAGCAAATGTGACCCGTTCGACCAGGAATTACAGTGCTTTTTGAATGAATGAAAGGATTTCATCAAGGCTTTGATTTTCCTTTTCCAATGTGATGGCAGAAAACAAATCCCCTTTATCGGAAATCCGCTGTTTGATATTTAGGATTGTAAAGTCAGTTGGCATAAAGCCTGTCTGGACTTCTTCCCAGGTAACCGGTGCAGCTACGGTGGCCTTTGGTTTTGCGCGTGCGGAATAAACCGCAGGCATGGTTCTGCCCTTCCATAATTGTAAATAATCAAAATAAAGCTTTTTGCCTCTCTTCGCAACCACACGCTCCAGGGTGATTTTATCAGGCATTTTCTCTAGAAAATAGTTCGCAATGAATGTGTTTATAGTCCTTGTCTGTTCGAATGTGTATATCGGGGCTATCGGCACAAAGATTTGCAGGCCTGTAGAACCGGATGTCCTTGGAACAGCCTGTAGCCCAAGAGACTCCAGCACCCGTTTCAATTCACACGCTACCTCTAACACTAGTCCAAAACTTTCGTCGTCAGGAGGGTCTAAATCAAACACCAGCTCCAAAGGATAATTTTCTTTTCTCACACTGTCGAATGGAACATGAAATTCAACAGTTCCGTATTCGGCAGCCCAAATAAGTGTAGAAGTATCATTTAACAGGATCCGTTGTTTTTCCTTATAAAAACTGCTTGGAACCCATAGCGGCGCCCGTGCGGGTAATGATCTTTTCTCGATTCTCTTCCCTGCTATACCATGGGGATATACCCACATCATCAAAAGACGATCTTTCGAATGACTGATAAGGTATGGTGCTACTTCGGCTAAATATATTAAATAATCTAATTTTGTAATTCCCAAGTCAGGCCAAATGATTTGTTCAGGGTTCGTAATGGGGATCCTCTTTCCCCTCATTACTAATTCTTCTTCCATTGTCCTGCCCCCGTTTATCCTTATTTTCAGTAAAGATTTCAAAAACTATGTAGTATCATTGATATGGTCTTCATCGGGGACATGAAGGACAATATTCCGGAAGCTAGGAAGTAAAATGTCTTTCTTTCGGGAGGCTAATGAAAAAATCATTTAGAATCAGGTATTTATTTCTCTTAACGATTGAATCAGAAATTGGTATTATAGAGGGTAGTCAAAAAACAGGAGTGAACTTGAAGATGAGTGTTCATAAAGATCTAATCAAGCATGCTAATAAACAGCATCGAACTTATAAACAATTTGAAGCTCTCGATGAACAACGCGAGCGCTACATTGATGAAGCAGTTTCTTTGTGCCAGCAAGACAAACCATTTACAACCGATAAAATTAATGAAGTTACTGACAAAATTAATTTACTTGCAACATTAAGGGTAGTGCCTTCAAGAAAACATGTTACCCCTGAAATGATTAAAGAGTATGTAAACAAATTTTCTTCTAAATAATTAGATGAAAAACAAAAAAGGGGAATGCGCCTATCGGCGGTTCCCCTTTTTGGCCAACTTAGAATCTTTCGTATCTATCTTTTCTGCGATGTTAATATTCTCCACATTGGCACTTTCAATGCTTGCTCCAATGTCAATTGATTCAGCCGCTTGCTTGTCAGCGTGAACGTTCTGTATGGAGACATTGTCAGCCCGCTGCTCTCCGCCAAACACTTTGATATAGGCTCCCGCATTTTTAAAACCATGCAATTTTACGTTTTTAATAGCCACGTTTCTGGCCCTGTATTGAATTGCAATGACTGGCTCCCCTTTATAATCATAATCCGGATCGCCTAGTAGCGTAAAATGGTTTACAGCCACATTTTTATAAGCGGAAACCACCATGCCTCGCGGAGTGGAATTCTGATATAAATCGGTGTAAATGGGAGCGATGGAGACGATATTCATGGCTTTTATATTAAAGGCGGTTTTCGACTCCGGATCAAACTGTTTATGGTGGCCGATATGGCGGAAGTTATAGGAACGATTGTCATTTACGGATAAGTGGCCGATAATTACAACGTTCGACGCCGCTGAAGCATTATGATGTGCTTTAATTTCTACCCCGCCAAAGCAACGGGCTGTAGAATTATTCACAAGCCAAACGTTCCGCGACCCATCATCCACTTCAATACCGTTTGAATTGCTGAACCCTTTTTTGTGGGATCTCCCGCTTGGGTCACACATATGAGAATTTGTTATATAAATATAGTCGCTGTGATGTGTGGTGATGCCATCGTCCCCAAAACCATAGCCATTGAGGTTATCAAGCCAGATATATTTGCTGCCGCCCCGGCTGCGTGTTCCATCCCCAAGATACGTGTAAACAGTAGAAGATACGTCAAAACAATGTAGTCCTGGATTAATCGCTTCAACATTTTTTACCCAACCAAAAGTTACATTAGCAAAAGTCAGACAGCTGGACCGATTGTTTCCGGCGGCAGTCGATTCCACGTTGCCCAACCTTTCAACATTCCAGTCCAAACTCATCCCTTCTACATGGATATTACGATCTCCTTTAACATGATGTGCGTTAGTTATGAGCCATTCCTCTTTAGGCGCCGCATCGTGAAGCTTGAGCACGGTTTTCTCTTTTCCAGCGCCCGCCAAAAAAGTGTAAGAAGGAAGCTTTAATCCCTTTACTACAAATGTCCCTTCTGGAATAACCACCTTTACCCTTCCATTTGCAATTGCCTTTTTAAATGCTTCGGTGTTATCAGTTGCCCCATCGCCAACAGCACCGAAGTCGGTTACCGATACTTCCCTTCTGACCTTTCTTAGCAAGTTATCCGATTCCTGGTCCAGTATACTTTTCCAATCTGGAAAAATGTTGCCATTCCTATCTATAGATGTATCACCCATCCAGAATTGGTCTGCTTTAATAGATTTTACCAATAAAAAAATGCTCATTGATTTTATTCCATCTAGCACAGATTTAATAGAAAAAACGGAAGGCACTGGATAATTTCTACTGTGTTTTTTAAAGAGCCGGTCCGTTTCATCCCATGCATTTTTAAGCTTATGACTTCTTACTCCTGTATACGCTTCTATTATTTTTCTGTTGTTCATAGGGTTATGTGTTTTGCTTAAATAAATCATCCCTGTTTTATCACCTCATATTATCCTTATTTGGAATATTCCCCTTTTAAAAGTGATGTAACCAATTATGTGAAAAGCTAAAAAAGCGAATAAAAAAACATATGCTCTAAGCATATGATTGAAATATTCAGTATTTTTCTTTATATTCTACTGAGCATCATTTTGCTAAGTTGATGGTAATATCATTACTTTCGGGTTTTACTTTTTCGTCCGATTGGGGCCAGGATAAGCGGATTTTCTTAATGGATCTGATATTAATATCTTCTTTAAGCTGATATCGAACCGTTCCTTCGCTTACCGCACCGCTCAAAATTTCTCGGCCTATTTTATCGCTTGCATCAGTATTTGCGTTCATTTGAATTTTGCCAATCACTAATTTTCCCTCTTCGGGAGTGGCGTAGATGCTATGTCCTGTTGTGTTTTCAATCTTTACCGAAACTGACAGCTCATTATCGAATCCCTCATCGATGTTTTTCTCCGTCCGGTAAATCTTTACTTGGTCGATTGTCGTTACAATCCCGTTTTTTTCCTCACTCCATGCGGTATTATACACGCTGCGTCCATGATCATCAGTGCTGGAGTGTGCTATAGGAATACCGATAAAAACAAACGCCAAAACGGTAAGCATCACGGTGGTCCCAGTGTGTTTACTTTTCTTTTCTCGTAATTCCCCCATCCCTTATCCCCCACTCTCTCTCCTAATTGCTTACAAAAAAACCTCCAAATGAAATCCTAATGATTAAATACGATTTCAGGAGGCATTTTTCCTCTTTACAAATTATTTTTATGCTGTTTTTTTGTTTGTTAGGTCAAATAATCTAGACTGTTAAATTATATCTAAAGGTACTTTCTGTGGTGGTTTTGGAAAGGCGACATCTAATCGATCCAGTTCTTCTTGGGTAAAGAGTATGGTGGCCGCTTTTGCGTTCTCAAAAATATGCGGCTCCTTCACTGCTTTCGGAATGGATATGACTCCTTCCGTACGTATCGTCCATGCTAATACAATTTGAAGAGGCTTCACGTGAGGAGCTTCCGCAATATCGTTCAATTGGGGAGATAACCTGGGTTAGCTAGCATTTCTTATTTAGCCAATATTTACAAAGTATCAATAATCGAGAAACAAGGGACATTAATATTACAAACAGCAAAGGAGGTGAAAAACATGTCAAGACGTGGTGGAAATCGTGACAAGCTAGTGCCAGGAGCACAACAAGCTATCGATGCAATGAAATACGAAATCGCTACTGAATTCGGTGTCCAGCTTGGAGCTGAAACAGTATCTCGCGCTAACGGTTCTGTTGGTGGAGAAATCACTAAGCGTTTAGTTGCTACAGCTCAATCTCAATTAGCAGGCCAATTTGGACAACAAATGGGCGGTACTACTCGCTAATTAAGTAATTGAATCAAGTAAACAAATTGTATCTCCAATTTATAAAATTAAATATTATGGCTTAGGCTGCCTGTTTCTAACAGGCAGCCTTCAATTTTTTCTTCCCTGAAAAGCTAAAGCAGTCCAAACGCGTTAGCTAAAGCATTAATTAGTCACTTAAATCAGATGACACAATCGGAGAACCAGTGGACGTATGGTTGTTTACCCATTGCCGGGCAGCATCCGAAACACCGTCCCAATTTGGTATGTTCCCGCTGTGCTCCTCCACCCAGCTCATACAATACTGTGGATCAATGCCTTGTTCTTCACATTTCAATAAAAGTTCTTGGATGTTGCTTTCAGAACAATTCTTCCAGGTGCCACATGTTGTACGCCAAATGTCTTCAACCTTCTCTTGTACAAAAGGATCCGGTGAGAATAGATTTTCTTCAGGCATGTTGTCTCCTCCTTTAATTAGTTTCCAAATAATTTCCTCCACATTATGCCCAGTTTTCATTACCAATCAACCATCCAATAAAAACCAATTCCTTTATAAACTTCCGCTACTGTAACTTATTTCAAGGAACACCCTTTGGCTGATTTTTTATTCGATTCACAAACAGAAGTTGTACGTTAGTAAAGCAATTTTAAACAGATTTATTGACTAAGTTCGATAACCAGGTTATTTGGGATGGAATATATACGATAGCCCCTTTGACTTCATATGAAAAAAGGACAGTACCAACACATTGGGTTCTGTCCTTTCCTCCTATAACATCGCTTTTTATATTGATGTGTGTACCTCAAGTTGAATTAAGTTGCCCGCAGGATCCTTTGTAAACACTTCGTTATTTTCCTCTGTTACCTGTGCACCTAAGGCGCGTAATTGATTTATAGCTGTACTTCTTGCTTCTTCTGTCGGCAGCACCACAGAGAACGATTTTAGACCCACGCTGTTTGGCTCAGCGGCCTGAGCTCCTTTGCTGTGCCAAGTATTCAACCCGATATGGTGATGGTATCCGCCTGACGATACAAATCGAGCGCTTTGACCATATTTGCTGTTTACAAGATCAAAACCGAGTCCTCTGCAGTAAAATTGCTCTGCCAAATCGAGATCGGATACCTGCAAATGAATATGTCCCATGATCGTTCCGCTAGGCAATCCGTTCCATTCCTTTCCTAATCCTTCAGCCAATAAATCTTGGCCCTGCAATGGTTCGGTTGTCATTACAACCTCACTGCCGTCCCATTCCCATTCATCAGAAGGGCGGTCACGGTAAATTTCAATTCCATTGCCATCCGGATCTGCTAAATAGATGGCTTCGCTCACAAGATGATCGGAAGCGCCCTGCAGGGGATATCGTGTCTCGAGCAGGTGGCGAAGTACTACGGACAAGTCGACCCTATTTGGAACAAGCAAGGCCAAATGGTATAATCCAGTGCGGTTAGGTTGAACAGGAGTTACGTTTTCCGGTTGTTCAATGGTGATGAGAGTCGTCTTGCCATCAGCGGTGAGCGCCGCTTTTTTTTCGGATTGTTGCAGTATGCGTAGTCCAATTATTTCCTTATAAAACGTAATCGATCGATCTAAGTCCGCAACCTTTAAGTCTACATGCTTAACATAGGTATAAGGCGGTTTATGAAAATTCATTTTGCGACCCCTCTTCATAAATGGTTCGTTTATTTTTAGTTACTTTATGTAAGTAAGTATAATTTTGAAATTGGGGAACTGTCAAGAATATGTTTTTCGTTGTTACCAATATGATATAAAAAGAAGTAATTCGAGGATTTTACCAACTGTACGGTCCACCATTTATTTTGTGAGGTTCACGAATTAGGATGGAACCGGAAAACAATGCATTTATAGCATCTTCGTAAGTTGTTACCTCCATTATTTTGCCGTCGTGATACAATACTGTAAATTTCCATCGGTGCAGTTTTGTAACTGGTTTTACAATGGATTCGTTTACGCGATCCATACAATCAATGTTCTTATATAAACAAGGTTGGCCACTGAATGTTGTGAAATTTGAATTTCATTTATTTCGGCATTCCCCTTAGGGAGTCTATTGATAATTCGGGAACAGCCGTATGTTCATGTTTTTGCTTTTGTTGCCGCTTCTTCCAAAACAATTGGAATGCCCCCTAAAGTTATAATGCGTAAAAAATGGATAATTGTTGTCTCTATATTTTGTTCATCTTCCTTTTATTTACTCATCAAAGAAAATTTGAGGTAAAGACAATTTCTCCTTTTATATATGACACACTTAAAAAGACAGCCTGTTAAATGAAACACAGACTGCCTTTTTAGAAGACTTTATAAAATTTTATAGCAATTCTTCTGCTATTAACTGATAGGAACGCATGCGGTCTTTGTACGTTGGCGTAATGGTGACGATCATGAGCTCGTCGACACAGTATTGTTCTTGCAACTCAGTAAGCTTCTGCTTCACAACTCTTGGGCTGCCGACAATAAGGTTAGAACTTGCCTCCTTCTCCCGTCTTATTTCTTCATTGGCACTGAAATAATGTTTAGCTTCGTCCAGGGAAGGAATTCGGCCGGATCCACCACCTAGTTCTGACTGAATGCCCCATAAGCGGGTGCTCAACGCCAGCTCCTCGGCTTTTTCTGTGGTTTCAGCACAAATGGCGGCTACGGAAAGAATTACTGAAGGGGTATCTAACGCCCCTTTCTTCTTAAACTGATTTCTATAGTTTTCAACTATTTCTGATCCGTCATGATCACTCATGAATTGTCCAAACGCATAAGCCATTCCGTTTTCTGCAGCCAGAACGGCACTTTTCCCGCTTGTCCCGAGAAGCCAAGGTTCGGGAGGCACAATGGGAACCGGGGAAGCAGAGACCTTCGAAAACATATGCTCTTTCGGAAAATCGTTATACAAGAATTTCAGAAGCTCCTCAACAGACCCAGGCATTTTTCGGACACCTTCGAGAAAATTGTCCGACAAAGCCATGGTTGCCTCCGCAGATCCGCCGGGTGCCCGGCCAATTCCTACATCAATACGATTTGGAAATAGCGTCGCTAACATATTGTAAAGTTCTGCGATTTTATATGGTTTATAATGCGGCAATAGGACGGCTCCTGAGCCAATCCGTATTTTTTCAGTATGGGCGCCAAGGTATGGAATCATCACCTCTGGTGCGGAGCATGCTAGACCTGCCAGGTCATGATGTTCAGCAATCCAGTACCGTGTGAACCCAAGATCCTCGGCCATTTGTACAAGCTTAACTGATTCCTGCAAGGCATCTGCTGGTGTGGCGCCTTGCAGAATCGGGGACTGATCTAAAATACTAAGCTTCAATATAGCTTCCTTCTTTCTCATTTCTTTTAATCGGACTAAGATTGTATGTTTTCTAATAATCTTAGTAACTTCGGGCTGTTTTTGCAATTTTTTGGCCCGCTGTATCTTCCGTTGTAAAAATAAACCGCCACTTTTAACAATCCATTCTTTATGTCACATGAATTGTTCATTTCCTCCCCATACTAAATAAGGGAGGTGACCTCGTACAATGAAATTCTTCAGCATCTTAGCCATTTTATTAGCAATCAATCCTTACAACTCGAATCATTATATCTCGCTCACTTATAACGGAAGCCTGCTTTCTGAAGTGGAACGCACTGAGTTTCTTTTGCCCTTGCCTGGAATTGAATTGATTGATACTGCAAAGTTCAATAAGCTGATTGATAAAACGGAGCAGCTGGTGTTTCGTGCACCCGTAAATGCAGCTCTCGATGATCATGGAAACATTTTGCCGGAGAAAGTCGGGTATAGGCTGGATCGGGCAACCTTTATCAATCAGTCAGCAGACTCTTTTGTTTATGGCATTCCTTCTAAACTGGAGGTTCCTGTTCAAACCATTCATCCTAAAGTGGATAGCGAACTGCTTGCTATAATCCGGGAAAAACGCATCGGCCATTATGTGACTTACTTTAACAATAATAATAAGCCCCGTACTCATAACCTGCAGCTTGCTTCTAAAGCAATTAACAACTATGTAGTCATGCCAGGAGAAACATTTTCCTTTAACCAGGTGGTCGGAAAAAGAACTGCTGAAAAAGGGTATTTACCAGCACCGATTATCGTGAAAGGGGAATTGGCTGAGGGAATTGGAGGAGGGATCTGCCAGGTATCCTCCACCTTGTTTAATGCAGTTGACCATGCAGGAGTACGGATCATCCAGCGATTTTCCCACAGTAAAAGCGTTCCTTACGTTCCATCCGGCCGGGATGCAACCGTAAGCTGGTATGGACCTGATTTCAGATTCCAAAATATATATAATGAGCCTATTCTAATTCGTTCAAAAGCCGGTTACGGCAGCCTGGCCGTTACCCTTTATTCGTCGGAAACGATCCACTATAAACCTAAAATTATTCCATGAGCAATGCGGAGCCCTCCATTACAAGAAATCAAGATAAGAAAAAAATAAATTCCCCCAGCACATATGAAAAAGTGATGCTGGAGGAATATAATTCCTGGCTTACAACAATATTCTATTCCCGGGTTTGCCCCTGGCCGTAGATAAAATACTTCGTAGATGTAAGTGCGTTCAGTCCCATTGGCCCTCTTGCATGGAGCTTCTGGGTACTGATGCCGATTTCTGCCCCATATCCAAATTCAAAGCCATCGGTAAAGCGCGTTGAAGCATTATGGTAAACAGCCGCCGCATCAACATTTGTCAAAAACATAGCAGCGTTTTGTTCATTTTCAGTGATAATCGCTTCGGAATGCTTGGTTCCATATTGATTAATATGGTTAACAGCTTCTTCTACAGTGCCCACCGCTTTTACGCTAATTGAAAGGGCTAAGTATTCGGCTGCCCAATCATCTTCTGTTGCTTGTTTCGCTAAAGGAAATGCATCTCGGACAATGGAGTCTCCAAATATCTCGACATGTTTTTCATGGAGGGCTTCCATTAATTGATTGCCGTGCTCTTGAAACCATTTTTCGTGAATTAGTAGGGATTCGATGGCATTACAAACACTAGGCCTCTGGGTTTTGGCGTTTAATACAATTTGTTCTGCCATAACAGGGTTGGCTGTTTCATCTATATAAATATGGCAGTTGCCTGCTCCCGTTTCAAGCACAGGTACGGTCGATTCCCTAACAACCGTATCAATTAGGTTTTTACCGCCTCTTGGTATCAAGACATCCAAATACTGGTTTAGAGTGAATAGTTCTTTTGCCGTTTCCCTGCTTGTGTCCTCAATAAGCAGGACAGCGTCAACAGGGATTGATGTTTGTTTTAAGGCATTATGTACGCATTGTACAAGCGCTTGATTTGAATATTTAGCCGATGAACTGCCCCGTAAAATAACTGCATTTCCCGTTTTTAAGGATAAAGTGGCAGCATCGATGGTCACATTAGGCCTTGCTTCATAAATCATCCCGATGACGCCGATTGGAACCCTTCTCTTTTCAATCAGCAATCCGTTTTCTTTGTTTATCGTTTCTAGCTTTTCGCCTATTGGATCGCCCATTTCAACCAATAGCCAGATGGCATCAGCCATTGCTTGGATGCGGTCCTCATTTAACAGAATCCTGTCAAGTACGGAATCTGAAAGGCCGGCTTGTTTCCCCTGTTCAATATCCTTTTTATTCTCATTAATCAAGTGGCTTTGCTCATCGATAAGCTGCTCCGCAATTTTTCCCAGTGCTATATTTTTTTCTTCCGTTGTTATTCCGGCCATTGAATAGCTTGCCAATTTTGCCGCCTTGCCTTTTTCTATAACCTCGCTCATTTCCCTTCCCCCTTTGTGCTAGATCCGTACCCACTGGTCACGGTGAATGACTTCAATAGTAATTTTTTTATCAAACTTCAGGTCCTTACTTCTCTTGCCGATCATCTTTTGGAGAGCTTCAGAAGAGTAAAGAACCTCTCCTTTTCCAGCCAGCCCATGTGCGCCAATGACCTCGACAACATCTCCTTTTTCAAATGTTCCACTAACTTTATAAATCCCAGCAGGCAATAGACTTTTCCCCTTATGAACTAGAGCTTCCTCAGCACCTTCATCAATGTATATTTGGCCCATTACTGAAGAATGAAGAGCGATCCATTGCTTGCTTCCTTTTACCTGCGCAAGTTCATGCCCTCCGATATAGGTGCCATCGCCATGGCCTTCAAGGATTTCAAGGATCTTGCCGCGTCCCTGGCCATGTCCAATGAAGGTAGGTACACCAAGTGAAAGGGCGGTCTTGGCTGCCATTAATTTTGATAACATACCCCCTGTACCGACCATGGAACCGGCACCATCTGCTCCCTTCAGCATCTCTTCCGTAACCTCTGGCATTCTGTCGATTCGTTTGGCAGATGGATTCTTTTTCGGATTGGAATCATATAAACCGTTAATATCGGTTAAGATGATTAACTGCCCGGCATGGACCATTCCGCTCACAAGTGCAGATAACATATCATTATCCCCAAAGGTCAGCTCCTCTACAGAAACCGTGTCGTTTTCATTGATTATCGGTAAAATCCCTCGTTCTAACAGCTCTGTAATAGTTGCATAGGCATTTCTATATCGTTCTTTTTTTGAAAAATCGTTTCTTGTCAGCAAAATCTGGGCCGGCACAATTCCGAATTGTCCCAGCTTTTCCATATAAGATTGAATCAACAAGCTTTGGCCCACTGCTGCAGCTGCCTGTTTTCCTTTCAGCGTAACAGGCCTTGACGGATAGCCTAAACGGGTGAACCCGGCAGCAACCGCCCCTGATGAAACTAACAGAACTTCATACCCCGCACTCTTAAGAGCCGCTATGGCCTCAATATGGTCCATAAACTTTTCCTGATCAATTTCCCCTTTTGGATTTGTTAAGGAACTGCTGCCGATCTTGACTACAATCCGTTTTCTTTCCATTTTTCTGACCTCCATTGACCTTCTATCCCTTTACAAAGGTTTGTGAACACGAACCTTCTGACCAATGTAAAAAAGCCCTTTTCATCCTATCAATAAGGACGAAAAGGGCTTGGTTTCCGTGGTACCACCTTAATTGGATGCATGACAGCATCCCACTTTGCCTGATAACGCCTGGTTGAGGCGCCCATGGTTTGCATGGGACTCGGGAAGCAGGTTCTACGGGCTTATTGTGGCGGGGCCTTCCAGCTAATAAACCCCGCTCTCTGTCACATAAGGATCTGTATACTATTCTTCCTTTAACGTTCATTATTTTTTAATATTATCCTAGGCATTCGCAAAAATGTCAACATGGAAATTGCAGAAAATTAGGACATTACTTTCCAACGAGCTGCTTTTGGGCTAGGATATTTTGATAAAGTGTTTTATATTTTTGGGCGGAAGCATCCCAGCTATAATCTAGATTCATCGCTCTTGAAACAAGCTTTTGCCACTTTTTAGGCTGGAACCTGTATAGCCAGACAGCTTTTTCAATCGTATATAACATATCGTGCGCATTATAATTTGTGAAACTAAAACCAAATCCGTCCCCGGTAAATTCATTATAAGGAGTGACTGTATCCTTTAAACCACCGGTTTCTCTTACGAGTGGAATGGTGCCATACCGTAAGGCAAGCAGCTGTCCGATTCCACAAGGCTCAAATTGGGATGGCATGAGAAAAATATCTGATCCTGCATAAATTTTGCGGGCCAGCGATTCATTGAAATAATTAGCAAATCGGATATTGTCAGGGTATTGGGCGGCCAAGTCCCTGAATGCCTGCTCATAGTTACAATCTCCAGTTCCTAGAACGACTAATTGTACACCCTGGTTCATGATTTCGTGAATCACATGAAGAATCAAATCAATGCCTTTTTGTTCAACAAGCCTTGTAACCAAAGATAGGACGGGAATATGTTTCCTTTCTGGCAGATTCAAATGCTCCTGTAACTTTTGCTTGTTTTTCAGCTTGCCTTCCCAATCTTCGTAGGGAGCGAATATGGCTTCATCAGATGCCGGATTGTAATCATCCGTATCAATTCCGTTTAAAATGCCATCCAGCTGGCCGCTTCGTTTTCTTAAGAATCCGTGAAGTTGTTCCCCATAATATGGCATTTGAATTTCTGCTGCATATGACGGGCTGACAGTCGTCAAGTGGTCGGAAAAGGCAAGGCCCGCTTTCATATAACTTACATTTCCATGAAACTCAAGTGCATCGATATGGAAATAAAGTTCACTTAAATCCAATAGTTCAGCTAAAACGTTTTTGGGATAGATCCCTTGATATCGCAAGTTATGGATGGTGAAAACCGTCTTAATTCCTTTATAAAAGGGGTGGTTATTATAATGTGCTCTTAATAGGACGCTGACAGGTCCCGTTTGCCAATCATGGCAGTGGATGATATCCGGCTTTTCCTCTAAGTGTGGCAATGCTTCAAGAACCGCTCTTGAGAAGAAGGCGAACCGTTCACCATCATCAAAAAATCCATAGCTGCCGTGGCGTTTAAAGTAGTATTCATTATCTAGAAAATAATATGTAATTCCCTGGTATTCCAGTTTTTCAATTCCGCAATATTGTCTTCTCCAGCCGACAGGAACTTCTATACTTGTGAGGAAAGATAATTGCGTTTTATATTGTGGAGGCAGGTCGCCGTACTTTGGCAAGATTACACTAACTTCAATACCCTGGTTTTTTAGTGCCTTGGGCAAACTGCCGATTACATCCCCTAGGCCGCCTGTTTTTATGAATGGGGCACATTCGGAAGCGGCAAATAATACTTTCATGTTTGTTCCTCCGTCAGACGATTTCTTCTTTTTTAATGACTACTGGCTGCAAGCCGCCCACAATTGTGGCATTTTCCTTAATCCGTGCTTGTTTATCCATTATGACATTTTCGATGTAAGCTCCAGGGCCGATTTCCCCTTTTTGCATGATAATACTGTTTTTCACAACTGCCCCAGGGTGAATTTTTACGCCGCGAGATATAATGCTATTCTCGACAACCCCCTCTATTTGACAGCCATTTGCGATCAATGAGTTGCTTGTTTTTGAAGAAGCTCCATAGTATGCTGGTGCTTCATGCTTTACTTTTGTATATAAATCCCAAGAGTCATAGAAATAGGAATGGATAATTTGTGGATTTAGAAATTCCATATTGCCGGAATGGAAGGTATCAACAGAATGGATAAATGGCATTTCCCCCGTAAAGTTGTAAGATTTCACCCGCAGCCTATGGAGGTTAGCTTTGACTGCATCTTTAATGAAATCATATTCGCCGTTTTCCACACATTTGGTAATCAGTTCAATCAATAGGTCCTTACTGATGACGAATGTTTCCAGGCATACAGCTTCCCCCGGGACAGGATAGGTATAGAGCTGAATATCAGTAACTGTTCCCGTGTCGTCAAGTGAACAAGTATGGTAAACCGGTTTCTCTACTGGATCTCCATAATAGTTTTTATATACCACGGTAATATCTGCTTGTTCTGCGTTATGATAGGCTATGACTTCATTGTAATCAATTTTGTTCACATGCAAGCCGGGGGATATAACCACGGTGTCAGCGTGCGAGCGTTCAAAAAACTCGAGGTGATTATGAAAATGTTCAAGATCCCCTTTCATTCTTTCATCCGGATGGATCGGAGGCAGTATAAATAATCCGCCATTTCTCCTGTCAAGATCCCACTCTTTTCCAGATCCCAAATGGTCCATTACCGACCGGTATTTGTCCTTTGTAAAAACGGCTACCTTTGTGATGGAAGCATTGATGAAATTCGATAATGTAAAGTCGATAAGGCGATATCGACCTGCGAATGGAACGGACGCCATGCAACGATGCTGTGTCAATTCTTTTAGAAATGGTTTTTCATTAGTCAGGTTTATTACTCCCAATACGCTTCCCATAACCATCACCCCTATGTATCTACTGTTTTTTACAGTGTTTTATATATGAGACGAAATTCTTTGGCTATCGCCGTAAAGAATGACATCACTGGAATCTTCGGATGGCCGTATAACGGCACCATCTTCAATAACGGTATTATTTGATATAATGGCTTTTTCAATGGATACATTTTCCCCGATCGTAACGTTGGGCATGATGACTGAATCAATAATTGTCGAACCGGCTCCTACTTGAACATTGTATGAAAGAACGGAATGCTGGATGTTCCCGTAAACATTACAACCTTCGTTTACAAGGGATTGCTTCACTTGGGCTTCAGGTGCAATGTATTGAGGTGGATGGTTTGGGTTCCCAGCGTATATCTGCCAATTTGGATCATTGAGAGTTAGCGTGGAATTTTGGTCCAACAGATCCATATGTGCTTCCCACAAGCTTTGAATGGTCCCCACATCCTTCCAATAGCCGTCGAACCTGTAAGCATACATACTGCTCCCGCCTGAAAGCATTTTCGGTATGATATCCTTTCCGAAATCATTGGACGACACAGGATTTTGTTGGTCCTGAATCAAATAGCTTCTTAGGACCTTCCAATTGAAGAGATAAACTCCCATCGAAGCAAGATTGCTTTTAGGATTGGCTGGCTTTTCCTCGAACTCTATGATTTTATCTTCGTCATCGGTGTTCATGATGCCGAATCTGCTTGCCTCATGCCAAGGCACTTGAATGACCGCAATGGTGGCGTGTGCTGCCTGCTTTATGTGATACTGCAGCAGTTTGTTATAATCCATTTTATAGATGTGGTCACCTGAAATGACTAATACATGTTCTGGGTCATATTGGTCAATAAATTGAAGGTTTTGGAAAACAGCGTCAGCCGTTCCTTCATACCAATGCCCGCCTGTTTTTCCCTGATAAGGAGGGAGCACTGATACTCCTCCGCAATTGCGGTCCAGGTCCCAAGCCCTGCCATTTCCCACATAGGCATTTAATAAATGCGGCTGGTATTGTGTTAATACACCGACTGTATCAATGCCGGAGTGTGTGCAATTGCTTAAAGCGAAATCAATAATCCTGTACTTTCCCCCAAATGATACAGCTGGTTTTGCCAGTTCATGCGTGAGCTCCCCGAGGCGCGACCCTTGCCCGCCAGCCAATAACATTGCAATCCACTTTTTATTTGCCATTACGATTATCTCTCCCCCGCCGTTTTTTTGTTTGTTTCATAAAGATTGAGACTGCTAAAGGAGGAACGGTGATTTCTATGCTGTACCGTTGATTGTGGTAAGGCAGCTTTTCAGCCAACATTGCACCTTCATTCAATTGTCCGGAGCCTCCGTACAATTCCGCATCACTATTAAAAACCTCTATAAAACTTCCAGGCGATGGAATTCCAATGCGGTAATCCGTATAGACATTCCCGGAAAAATTGCAGACAACGATACAGTAATCCCCTTTTCGCTTTCCTTTTCTGGAAAACACCAACACATTTTCCTTGTGGCTGTGGTCAATCCATCCAAAGCCATCTTGTTCATGGTCAAGCCTCCATAAACTGGATGTTTCTTGATAAAACTTGTTTAATGATTTTACGTAATGATTGAGTTTTTGATGGGATGGGTAATCGAGCAAGTGCCAATCCAGCTGCTCCTTATCTTTCCACTCAGCAAATGGGCCTAGCTCACTTCCCATGAATAGAAGCTTTTTTCCGGGATGTGCCATGAAATAACCGTAAAGAAGCCTAAGGTTTGCGAATTTTTGCCAATAATCACCGGGCATCTTGTTCAATAAGGAAAGTTTCCCGTGTACCACATCATCATGGGAAAAGGGCAAAACAAAGTTTTCGGAGAAGGCATAGAAAAATGAAAAGGTTAAAAGATTAGGGTGATGGATCCTTTCATAGGGATCCAGTTTCATATATTTAAGAACATCGTTTACCCAGCCCATGTTCCATTTATAATTAAACCCTAGGCCTCCCCTATCGGTTGGCGCTGTTACGAGGGGCCAATCCGTTGCTTCTTCGGCAACCATTAGTGCCCCAGGGTATTTCATAAATATGGTTTCATTAAGCTTCTTTAAAAAAGCGATGGCACCTTCGTTTTCTTCCCTGCCATATTGGTTTGTGAGCCTCTCGGGCTGTGGGTTATCATGGTTTAATAAAATCATGGAGGATACGGCGTCAACGCGGAATCCATCAATATGATAATAGTCCATCCAAAACAGGGCATTGGAGATAAGGAAACTTACGACTTCAGGCTTTTCAAAATCAAAGCTATAGGTGCCCCAGATTGGACGTTCTCCTTTTCGGGGGTCAGCATGCTCGTATAAAGAGCCGCCATCGAATCGGCCCAGGCCGTGAATATCTTTACAGAAGTGGGCCGGTACCCAGTCTAGGATTACACCAATCCCATTTTGGTGGCACTGGTCCACGAAATACATAAAATCTTCAGGACTGCCAAAACGGCTCGTCACTGAGAAGAACCCTGTGATTTGATAACCCCAGGACCCGTCGAATGGGTGCTCCATAACCGGCATGATTTCAATATGGGTGAAGCCGTTTTCCAGTACGTGGGGAATCAGTTCAGCTGCTAGTTCCAGGTAGTTATAAGGTTCCCCATCTTCTTTTAACTTCCATGAACCAAGATGGACTTCATAGATTAGCATGGGTTTATGGTATGGGTCTGATTTTGGCCTCAGCGACATCCACTTTTGGTCCTGCCATTCATATTTTCCAAACTGGTGGACAACGGATGCTGTGTTAGGCCTTACTTCTGAAAAGAAGGCATAGGGATCAGCCTTTAACACAATATTATTCCACTGGGTGAGGATTTCGAACTTATATAGTTCACCCTCCTTGAGGCCGGGGATGAAAAGCACCCATATTCCAGTGCTGTTGATGCGGGCCATTATGTGCTGTGAACCGTTCCAATTGTTGAAATTGCCGACAACAGACACTTTTCTGGCATTCGGGGCCCAAACCGTAAATTTCACACCATCAATTCCGTTTACTGTCACAGGATGGGCGCCAAACGTTTTATAGCTTTCAAATAATGTACCTTCATGAAAAAGATATAAATCAAATTCACTTGGGCTTATTTCCTGCCTTGTTTCGAGGGTTCGGTCCAAGTTAGCAGTCACATCCTTCCATATCTATGCTGATGTTTTACAAAGATGTTATATTTAATTCGATGCGAAAATTGCGAATCCTTTAAAAATAACTGTCTTTTATTGTCGAATCAAAAAAACGATACTTTAGTAGCATAAAAAAAGGGGTAACCCCCATGGCCTTCTCGCCGTTAAGGATTACCCCTTGTATCTTTTACGCTTCATGTCTGATTTCCTCCTGCTCGCTCCCTTCCAAAAACAAGTAGGAAAGTGCAACTGCCCATGCAAGCGGAGTATTTTTATTCGGAACGTTTTTCCCTCCGATATATAATTCCGGAACCTCCCAATTATCTGGAACGATTCTTTTCGTCTTCATCCTATATTCCTGTACCTTATCGAGCTTTCCTAGCTCACGATAACATAGACCAAGCCAAGGGAGACCGAAGCACCATTCCGCTTCGCTTCCTTCGTTGTAATACTGATCGTGTTCATATCGGATCACACCGTTTTTGCGCTCTAGCCTCCCGGATACATTGTTAACGATTTGAAGTGCCATATTCCTGTCAACAATCCTATAAGGATAAACCAGGGATAGAAGAGCCAAATCGGTTTCCTTTGTTTCACTTTCGCGGGGCAGCATAAAGCGGAGTGTTTCTTCCCCTTTATGGATGAGGTCCTCATTTACCTCAACGAGCATTTTGACAGAGTGCAAACCGGCTACACACGCCCCTACACTTGAAGCATGAACTTCCATGTTTTCTTCCCACATGCCATTATCTTTTGCTTGCCAGTATTGTAAGCATTCTAGATATTGCACAAGCTTTCGGATTATCTGTAAATCCTTATCATCTCTTATTACCTTTTTACCGTGGCGTACTCCCTCACCCACGCCCCATAGAAAGGCACCGATTGCATCGTTTTGAGCATGGCCCCATTCGACAGGAATCTCTGTTAAATCGGTGGCGTAGCGAGAGTGGATAAACTCAAAAAGATACTGAGGCTTCTTTTTGGTGTGTATGTCGATTTTCCACTCATAGTTCCTGAATAGATCAAACATACTGTGAAAAGCTTGTTCATACCTTTCGCAAGAAGATTGCAAAAAAGGGAGAACTGTATATACTACATCACGAATCCAAACATAGCTGTAATCATCAGAAACACTTGCCGTATAGGCCCCGTTCGGCAGCCTCATTGTATCAAGAACAGAAATGGCCTTTTGTCCATTCATGAATATACCCTCCTTAATGAAATGGATTATATTTTCATTTTTCCGAAAAACACCGAGTATAAACAAAAGAACAGAAATAATGTATTCAAGAGTTCCATATTCTTGAATAAAATAAAGCGCTTACACTTCTAGCCCCCAAAAAAACGGCCTTCCATTATTTTCTTCTATATCAATTAGTTTATTCAATTTGTCGGTTTTTGACAACATAAATCGTAAAGTAATATACTAAAATATTTTTTGTGTGAAAAATAAGCGGCTTTCTGTTATAAAAGCCGCATGGGTTATTTTGAAAATACGATAAATTTTTGCCCAGTGAAGTTGGACACGGTATAAATGCATGTTCCAAGGGCGACGGCCAGATGTTGCTGACTGATAGGCAACATTTGACTGTGAATATTACTGCTAATCCACTCGCTGATTGCATAAGAGGAAAAATAGCAGCTTATGATTACCATAAAAAATAATGGCCCCCCTTTTTTGAAAGAAACCCCGCTTTGGAAGGTGAACGCCCTATTTAAAAGAAAACTGACAATGGCGCCTGTCCCATTGCCAATAAATGTAGCCGCCCAATAGTTAAACCCGGCCAAATTCAGGAGTATAAAAATCAGTGATAGGCCAACCAATGTATTCAAAACACCAACTAACAGAAACCGCGTAAAGGAATTAGTTCGTTTCAGGCAGTTTTCTAAGATCAAGTTCAAATGTGTCATATTGTTCTCTTTCCTGTTTCTTTAATTGCAGGGACATGGGAAGTGAATAAGAATCCCTGTCAATGATGTATTTTGGCCTGCGCTTTGATTCTTTGTATATTTTTCCGATATATTCCCCGACAAGGCCGATGGCGATCAGTTGTAATCCTCCGATCAACCAGATGGAAGTGATTAAAGAAGTCCAGCCGGTTGTGGTGTTCCCGGTTATTTTTAAAGCAAAAAAGTAGCAGCCGACTAGGAAGCTAATGAAAAATGACAGGACACCCACCAGTAAAACAAAACGGATCGGGGTTACGGAAAATGATGTAATCCCGTCAAAGGCAAAGGCAAGCATTTTCTTAAGCGGATACTTCGTCTCTCCAGCCGTTCTTTCCTTCCGGTCATAAAAGACAGAAGTAGAGCGCATTCCGATCAATGGAACGATTCCTCTAAGGAACATATTTACTTCTTCAAAACGCTCCAATTCCTGCAAGGCACGCTTTGACATTAACCGGAAGTCGGCATGGTTAAAAACAAGGTCCACTCCCATTTTGCGCATTAATTTATAAAAGCCTTCAGCGGTCCATCGTTTAAAAAACGAATCCGTTTCCCTTTTTTCGCGAACTCCATAGACAATGTCATTGCCTTCCCGGAATTTTATAATGAATTCACGGATCACTGAAATGTCATCCTGAAGGTCAGCGTCAATGGAGACAACACAATCAGACTTATCCTTTGCCGTAAAGAGGCCGGCGAGCAGCGCATTCTGGTGCCCGGCATTCCTAGAAAGCTTCAAACCTGTTACCCACTCATTTTTCAGGCTCTCCTTATGGATAATCTGCCAGGTAAGATCCATGCTCCCATCATCAACGAATAGAATCTTGCTTTTGATAGAAACCAGCTGTTCCCTTGCAAGTGACCGTAACAATGCACTTAATTGGCTGATCGTTTCAGGCAGGACCTCCTGTTCATTAAAACAAGGTACAACAATTGTAAGAATCGGTTCTAACATATGTGCGACCTCCCAGGTGTTAAATAGCTTTATATAAGTAGATTTTCCAGGCTGCATGCTTTGAGGTAAATACTTTCTCCAGCATCAAACGGTTCTTTGCGGCGTTGTCGATCGGAATGGCAGAAAAAATATAGCTTCCTCCCATTTCTTTAAAAACGGATGTATTTAATTCCAGGTTTTTCAGCCGTTTTTTTGTATTCTTTTTAAACATGTAATGCTTGCCGAGCTCAGCCGAGAAAAGGTAACAGCGCCCTCCCCACTCGTCAAAGTAAGCCCGGATGGTCTTATTTTTTGCCAGTTCTGCTTCAATTATTTTCCGGAATTGATATTTATACCGCAACGGATAAAAGTTGTTATAGGTATCTAGCGTATAGAAACCGTTATACTGAGCTATTGCAGGATGCAGCCCAATGCTTGCTACCCGGTAATCCTCTTGTGGCAGATCAATATGCTCTTTAATATCTCGAAATAATTCTTGAGCGTAAAATTCCTTTACGGTAGGTTTGTTGTGGTAGATGATTTCATCATTAAAGGCAAAGAGAACCACGATTTGAGCTATAATCACCGCCATGATCGACTGTTTGTTTTTGGTACAAGTCCAGATGATCCTTAAAGCGAGGGCAAAACCAGCATAAATAATAAGTGGACGCAAAAAATGGTATCTCGCAAAATTAAAGGTATCTAAAAAATGGAAGCGCTCGGTCAACGGAAGCCAGCCTCTATAGAACCAGAATGCATACCAGACTGAAAGAGCAAAATTAAGGCCAAGCAGGAGCATGAAGGCTTTTTCTTTCCGCCAGATTTTATGTTTTATAACAAGGTAAAAAGCAAACAACAGGATCGGAAGGATCACCACGCCATGCACTGTCATGACATGGGTATGACCAAGCACAAAATTGTGCATAGCCAACTTTACTGAGTGAAAAAAAGAGAGTCTGGCATGAAAATACTCATCCCGGCTGTTCGGTTCGTTTGAAAATAAAAACGAATGCACGAGCCTGTACTCAACAAGTAAATACACCAAGGTCATCAAGGCGATGGAACCGATGAATTTGAGATTCCATCCTTTTCCCCTTACCACGTCAATGAGCCAGAACATCCCCATGGCGGAAAGGAAGAAGAAAAATCCGAGAACAAAGCTGGAATACAACGGAAGTAAAATAAGAACAAGATAATGTCTCACCGACAACTGCCCATTCCTTATATGCAGGAGTGCCCATAGTGCGAGCGGCATACCTAGGGTGCTAAGCATCCCGGAAGGCCAAAACGGGGTAAGGGCAAAAGCCAATGCGGTGCCTACCCTAATGACTCCCCATTCCTTGTTGGTTATGAAATGGTCCTTTAATAACAAATACATGCCGAGAAAAGCAACAAACCTTGTAACTGCCTGGCTGCAGGCATACGCCAACATTGGCGGAAACAAGGCATGCAGCCAGACAATGCCGCTCCACTCAGTCCCAAATGCATTTCTGGACACGCCATTTATGATTTGGGGTATAACCGAAACGACAGGGCCAAACATCTGTCCGCTTTCGGACAATACCTTATACCAAGCAATATTCGAATCTAAATTATCATGCACCCTGATATGTGCATCATCCCCAAGAATGAATAATGGACTTAAATAAAGGCTGATCAGCGCAAGCGCAAAGAGGATCATCCGTTTCTCTGTTTTCTGAACTTTTGAAAACAATTCATACACCCCATTATGAAAAACCTAAGTGCACATATACAGTGGTTTTAATGTGTGCTTAACCCCTGTAAAATATTCCTGTTTTTCCTTTCGGGATAATTGAAAGCGAAAAAAAGCTGCCCCCTTTAATGGGTTGGCAGCATGCATTTATTCCTTCTCAAATAACTTCTGTTTATTCCATTTGCCGTACTGGTAGTAAAGAAAGGCAAAGACGCTACTGATAACAAAGCTGGTTCCCATACCGTAAGCAATGCCTTCTTCCCCAATCATATGGGAGAACAAATAGGTCAACGGATAACGCAGTACCCAAAAAGATATGATGTTTAGGACAAGGACTTGGAACATCGCCCCAGAAGCGCGGACAATTCCGTTTAAAATAAAATTAAATCCTAGGAACGCGTAAAAAAAGGCAATAATCTGTAGGTATTCAGTGCCGAAATTTACAGCCTCTTCCTCTTGGATAAACAAAGTGATACCGAGTTTGGCGAACAAAACAATAAAAACAGCAATCACAAGCATGATCAGCAAGTTGTACAAAACTCCGTATTTGGCAATTTGGTGGACACGGTTCCACTTTCCTGCCCCTATATTCTGCCCGGCCATACTGTTTACAGCCGTACCCAATGCCATTGCTGGTAGCATGATGATGCTATCTATGCGCTGGGCGGCGCTAAATCCGGCTACAACATCACCGCCGAATGAGTTCACGACACTCATGATGGCCATAACCCCAGCTGAAATGACGGTCATCTGTAAGCCCGAAGGAATGCCCAATTTGAATATTAGTGCTGCCTCTTCCCTATTAGGAATGGCAGGGCGCGAGAATGGCGCCAATTTGCGGCGGGATATCGAGTAGATTCCAACCAAAAAAGCAATGCCTTGAGACAGGACCGTCGCATATGCTGCACCTTCAATACCGAGCCCTAATCCACTGATAAGGACCGGATCAAGTACAGCGTTTAGGATCACGGCAATAAGGACGAATCGCAAAGGCGATCTACTATCACCGAGCGACCTCAGCACCGTGCTGATAAAGTTATACCCAAATAAAAATAGGATACCGAGAAAGTTAATCTGAAGATAAGTTTCAGCGTTATCTACCATTCCCGGCGGCGTATCCATCAGCAGTAAAATTTGTTCCGAAAATATGAAGCCGGCTGCACCAAGCGCCACAGACATCAATGTCAAAATTACGACAAAGGCATTTAAGTACCTTTTTAAACCATCTTCATCATTCTCCCCTTTTTGCTGGGAAAGGATTGTGAGCGCAGCATTATTAACCCCGATAATAAAAGAAAGAACGGTAAAAATAACTGTCCCGGAAACGGAAACCGACCCTAAGGCGTTTGCTCCAATAAGATTTCCGACCCACAAGCTGTTTATGAATTGGCTCGACACTTGAAGAAGATTGGCAAACAAAATTGGTGTTGAAAAAACAAACAATTGCTTCATGATATTTCCTTGAGTAAAATCCTGAGCGGCCATAACCAACACCTTTTCTCTTTATTTAAACGACGATGTATTCATTTATTATTAGACTTTCAGCTGAAATCTTCAAGTCCGGGGTCAGTCCCCCAGCGCGGTGAAGCGTTAAACCGGCGGGGGACTGACCCCTAAAATTATCTTGATAGTTCTATATCTACTGTAGTAAAATTGTAAGGTTGCAATAAATGAAAGTGATCAAAATTTTATAGATTGGAATTTCATGGTTTATTCAACACAACAAGTGAATACGATATGAATTGGGCTTTCATGAAAGAGAGGTTAAAATACACATGTCATCTTTAAAAGACAATCGTGGGCCATTGGTTATTTTGATGGTCAATATGTTTATAGCGATGGTTGGAATCGGGTTAATTATTCCCGTATTGCCAATGTTCCTGAAGGAATTTGGTGCTAGCGGCCAGGCGATGGGCTATCTGGTGGCAGTTTTTGCGCTCACTCAATTTATTTTTTCGCCTTTAGCTGGAGAAATTTCGGATAAATACGGCAGAAAGATTCCGATCGTTGTCGGGCTGGCGGCCTTTACAATATCACAGTTGATATTTGCTGTCGGTACGGAAATGTGGATGCTTTATGTATCCAGGCTGTTCGGAGGTGTTGGCGCGGCATTTATGATACCGCCAATGATGGCTTATGTCGCCGATATTTCTACAGAAGAGGAACGCGGTAAAGGAATGGGCCTCCTTGGAGCATGTATGTCCCTCGGCTTTGTTATTGGTCCTGGAATCGGAGGATTTCTTGCAGAACTTGGCATAAGAGTCCCTTTCTACAGTGCAACAGCAATTGCAGCTATTGCGACTATAATATCACTGCTCCTATTGCCGGAAACTCTCTCCGCGGAAGCAAGGATGAAGGCTCAGGCAGCGACCAAACAAAAAGAAGGCATTATGGTTCAAATGAAAAAATCCTTTAAAGCCCCTTACTTTATGCTTTTGGTACTTGTCTTTACAATGACATTTGGATTGGCGAACTTTGAAGCCATTTTTGGCCTGTACGTGGACGAAAAATTCGGGTTTACACCAAAGGATATTTCCATCATTATCACAATTGGAGCCCTGATTGGTGTTATCATCCAGTCTGTTGTTGTCGATAAATTGCTGACGCGCTTCGGAGAGAAGAAAGTGATGGTTTGGACCTTCCTGATTTCGGCTGTTTCCATGCTGGTTATGCTGTTGGCTGGAGATTTTTGGTCGACTTTACTCATTACTGTTGTTTTCTTTACGGCAACGTCATTGGTACGCCCGGCGTTGAATACCTTGCTTTCCAAGATGGCCGGCAATGAACAAGGATTTGTTGCGGGTATGAACAATATGTACATGAGCATTGGAAACATGTTCGGTCCTGCACTCGCAGGTATCCTTTACGATATCAATATAGGTTTCCCGTATGTGTTAGGTGCGCTTGTCCTACTCGTCAGTTATGGCATGGCGATCACATGGAAAAGCAATGCGGTAGTTTCAGCTCAACCCAGCCCCGTAGGAAAATAAATTAAATAACTATTAAAATGACTCCGGGATGCAGGAGTCATTTTTCATTTCTGCTTATCTCCCCCAGGTTTTCTGCAATTGGGCAATCTCTTCTTTATGGCTGATCCCTTCTTTGGATGGGGTCTCCAATACGAAGGGAATATTTTTTACAAATTCTGACTTTAAAAGCTCAGCAAATTGGTTCTCCTTAATGTAACCGCCTTTAAAAATATTGGCGTGGCGGTCGATTCCTTCACCTGTTGGGTATTTGCAGTTATTGAAATGAATGGCGTACAAGTGCTCGAAGTAATGAAGGGAAACACCCTTTCTAGCTACTTCCTCCCAATTATCGCCATTCCATAGCCCGCTAGCGAAAGCGTGGCAGGTATCCAAACAGAATCCTATTTTTTCAGGTTCATTACACAGGCTGCGAACCTGGGCAAGTTCCTCAAAAGTTGTTCCTATGGTTCCGGGTGTCCCCGCATTGTTTTCCAATAGGATTTTACAATTTCCATCCCAATCTACCAGTACAGCGTTAAGCATCTCGATCATCAGCTGATAGCTCGCTAATGGATCGCTTTGGCTAATATGGTTTCCAAAATGGACGACTACTCCTAAAGCTCCGCATGCATCAGCAATCTCCAAATCATTTATAAGAGATGTAATCACGGCTTCCTTTTTATCTTCAGAAGGAGTCAGACTTGTCGGATAGGGTGTATGGGCAATAGAAACCAGGCTATGCTCCCTGCAAAATTCTTTGCAATGCTCAGCATCATCCTTATCAAATTCTTTGACAGTTAGGCTTCGTGGATTTTTCGGGAAAAATTGATAGGCATCAGCGTTCATGGAGGCAGCCCGCTTGGCAGCTCCAAGGTACCCTTCCCTTATACTGACATGGCTACCGAATTTCATATATCTCCGTCCTGTTCCTATTGAATATCTCTTATTACTTCTGGCACGATCCGCAATAAAACACTTTGCGGGAAGAAATGATTTCCTTTATGATAATAGCTCCGCATTGGCTGCACACTTCCCCTTCCCTGTCATACACCTTGCATAATGAATCATAACCACCTGTGATCGTATCCCCGTTGAAAACAGGGTTTTCCATATATCCCCCATGCTTAATCGCATCTTGCAGAATAAATCGCATGGAATGAAAAAGCTTGGTTATTTCAGGCTCTGCCAGTTTATTGATATCCCTTGTCGGTAACACCTTAGCATGAAAACAAATTTCGTCGCTGTAGCAGTTGCCTATACCCGCAATAAAATGTTGGTCAACAAGCTTCATCTTTAGACGGCCTCGTTTTCCAGCTGTTAAGTTAAAAAAATCATCCAACGTAAAGTTAAAATGTAATGGCTCCGGCCCTAAATCGGCCAGCTTTTGCCTTGCCGTTTCTCCAGCATATAAATACAAATACCCTAGACGTAAGCCAATAAAATAAAGCTGGTCGCCCCCGAAGCTTAATTGGACTTGAATGGTCCTATCTGGCTTATCCTCTTCCCTTCCAAAATACATCCAGCCACCAAGCATTAAATGCAATAAAAGTACACTGCCGTTGTTCAGATGGAACAACAAATGCTTCGCCCTTCTTTCAATGCTGGAAACCGCTTGACTCATAACTTTGGCCTGGAATTCTTCTGGACTTACATTTATAGACTTGACACGGTTAATTTGTATTCCAGTAATAGCTCGTCCGGTTAGTTTTTCGGAAAGCAACAACCTGTAGTTTTCCATTTCGGGAAGCTCTGGCATACCTTGTCCCTCCATAGATGAAGTTTTAATTACTATTTCCTTAAGTAACCTAATGAATACGAAGAAATAGCCTTTCTATATTCATAAAAAAACCAGCTTTGCAGTTGAAAGCAAAGCTGGAATGTCAATTATTCGTTTTTAAGCAGCCCTTCTGATACTAAATATTCTTTGGCAACTGCTGTCGGGCTTTTTCCGTTTACATTTACCTCGTAATTCATTTCACGCATCTGATCATCAGTAATTTTTCCTGCGAGCTTGTTCAATGTATCCTCTAGTTCAGGATAAGTGTCCAATGTTTCCTTACGCAGTAACGGAGCCCCTTGATATGGAGGGAAAAGATGCTTATCATCTTCAAGCACTTTCAGCTTGTATTGCCTCAATTCGCTGTCGGTTGAATAAGCGTCCACCAGATTTATATCGCCGGATTGAATAGCTTGATAGCGAAGCTTGGGTTCCATTGTTTTTACGTTGTCAAAAGTTAAGCCATACAGCTTTTGAATTCCCCTGTAACCATCCTCTCTATCGGAATATTCCAAAGTGAAACCGGCATTCAATTGGTTGCGAATTTTGCCAAGATCGGAGATCGTTTCGAGCTGATTTTTTTCTGCGAAAGCCTGAGGTACGGCAAGTGCATAGGTATTGTTATATTCCATTGGTTCAAGCATTTCTAAATCAAATTTTTCAAGCATACCTTCCCTTGCCTGTTCATAGACTTCATTACTGTCCGTACTGACCGCGGTTTCCTTCAGGAATTCGGAAATGGCAGTACCAGTGAATTCGGGATAAATATCGATTTCTCCAGTCCTTAATGCATTGAAAACGAAAGAAGTTTTACCGAAGCCACCCTTTAACTCAACATGTAAATCGGTATTTTCCTCGATAAGCAGCTTATACATGTTGATTAATATTTCAGGCTCGGACCCCAGCTTGCCTGCAATAACAATATCCTTTTCTTTCCCGCCGGAGAACATAGGCAGAAAGACCAGCAATAATCCTAATGCAGTAAGTGTGCCAAAAGTTATGATTGTCCTTTTAAAGGAGATCCGTTCAAATTGACGGAGCATTAAATCAAACAAGATCGCCAAAAGGGCTGCTGGTATGGCTCCAAGAACGATCAGAGATGTGTTATGTCTGTCTATACCAAGTAAAATTAAATCCCCAAGCCCTCCAGCACCAATGAGAGCAGCTAGTGTAGCAGTTCCAACAATTAATACCATCGCCGTACGAATACCTGCCATGATTACAGGCATTGCAAGGGGAAGTTCTACCTTCGTTAATAGCCTGCTGCGGTTCATTCCCATTGCCCTGCCGGCTTCTTTTAGAGAAGGATCCACTTCGTTTATACCTGTGTATGTATTTCTCAGAATTGGCAATAAAGCATAAATGACAAGGGCAATAATGGCAGGTACGGCACCGATTCCAAATAATGGAATCAGAAGCCCTAACAGCGCTAAGGAAGGAATTGTCTGCAGAACTGCAGTTACGCCAATAATCCCCTCAGCGGCCCGTTTATGCCTTGTCAAATAAATGCCAAGCGGGATGGCGATAATGACTGCAAAAAAGAGTGCTATAAAGGATATTTGGATATGTTCAAGCAACGCATTTGCCAGATCTCCCTTTCTTTCATTGAAAACATCTAGTAAATTAGCCATTTTGTTCCCCTCTTTCCGGCGAACTTTCAGCTAAATACTGAATAACGGATTGCCTGCTGACTACCCCGACGAAATTCCCTTCTTTTTCTACAGCCAATACATCATGTTGCGAGAGTTCTTTAAGCACTTGTTCTATCGTCAACGATGCTGGGATGGTAACTTGCGGATTCAAGGAAGCGGCTTCTTCGGGCAACTGCGTCAAGACGTTTTCAACAGAACTATTCAGTGGAAGAACCGGTTTTTGCTCACCAATGAATTCTTTTACAAAATTGTTCGCTGGATTCATCGTGATTTCTCTTGGCGTGCCAATTTGGACAATCTTCCCTGCCTGCATCACACAAATACGATCACCCAGCTTTAATGCTTCCTGGATATCATGTGTGACAAAAACAATGGTTTTCTTTATCGTTTTTTTTAGCTGAAGCAAATCATCCTGCAGCTTTTCCCTGCTGATGGGATCGAGTGCGCTAAACGGCTCGTCCATCAAAATTATGTTTGGATCTGCAGCGAGGGCGCGGATCACGCCTATACGCTGTTGTTGACCGCCAGACAATTCCTTTGGCTTCCTGCTTCGATATGTATCCGGCTCAAGCCCAACCATTTCGAGGAGCTCATAAACGCGTTTACGGATTGTATCCTTACCCCAATTTTTCAACTCGGGAACAACAGCGATGTTTTCTTCAATCGTCATATGTGGAAAAAGAGCAATTTGCTGCAGAACGTATCCAATATTCCATCTCAGCTCATGAATATCATACTCACTTATTTTCTTTCCATTTATGTATATATAACCGGACGATAACTCATGCAACCGGTTGATTAATTTTAACGTAGTGGTCTTTCCACACCCGCTAGGCCCAATCAGTACAAAGAATTCCCCTTCACGAATCTCAAAGTTCAGGTTTTTCACAGCATGGGTGCCATCAGGATACTGCTTTAAAACATTTTCAAACTTAATCATATAGGTCCCCCAGATTGTTTTAATACAAATAATTAAAACATTCTTTTGGTAGATTTCCTAATGATATACAATGCTTAGTCATGCTGAAATGAAAAAAAGCCCCCTAGCTGGGAGCTGGAATGTATATCTATCTTCGTCTCAATTATGTATTACAGGAGAATTTATATTTAAGTTATATTTTGGCATTTAACAGAACCTTGTTCAACAGCTCTTTATTTGGATAATCCGATTCCAGCAGTTCGTTAATAACATTCTCCACGTCATACCCTACCCTAACGATAGAAGTCTGAAAACTGTCCCCGTCAATATCAACCAAGGCATACGATGATTTCCTTACTCCATCAAAAGGCAACCCTACGCTCCCAATATTAATGATACATTTTCCGTTAATATACCTTATGAATGGTTTATGGATATGGGCGTAAAGGTAGATACCCGCTTCAACACCCATTTGTTTAGCAATCATTGTTTCATCACTTTCAAACGGGTGAACAACGTTAAACAAATTATCCGGTGTAGCATGAAAAGCATGAATCTTAACATTGCCAAATTCTAATTTTAATTCCTCCGGCAGATCTTTAAGGTATTGGATACTTTCATCATCTAATTTTGAGTAAGTCCAGTCCCTTTCCTGATTCATAATCTCTATGGCAGAATCAGGAACTTCTCCTTCTCTAACTCCACGGATTACCCACTCATCCGCATTTCCTTTTATAACTTGAGTGTCCAATGATCTTACTAAATCGAGTGAACGCTGTGGTTCAAGGCCTCTATAGCATATGTCGCCAAGCACAAAAATCTTATCCACGCTTCTTTGATTAATATCCTTTAACACGGACTCTAAAGCGGTAGCATTCCCATGAATATCTGAGATAAAAGCAATTTTCATTCTAAATACCTCCTTTTCCGCCCATTATATACAAACGTATCTATAAATAAAATAATAAAGGTTATTCGTGACGGTGTGGCCTTCTCTGTTTTATGGAAATGGTAAAAAATCACTATCAATATTTTTCGAAAATTCCTATCTAAGAAAATGGGAAACCGCGGTTGAGTCAGAGATGAAAAAGGCGAAAAAATACGGGGAACCCTTAAGAAAACCGAGTATTATCCGAAATGAGGCGGCTAGGCTTTGAATTCCTAGATGATTGGCGGTTACCGGCTGTGACTGTCATTTGATTCGATTTTTTTCTCCATAAAAAAACACAATGAACACTTAGTCCATCCTGTGTGAAGGAATATTGAGTTAAGCTCTATTGAAAAAAATCTATTATGATTATTATTTTTCTACGCCGTAAATCCTGGGTAATAGCATGACCAACAAATCATGAGCCTATTTAGACCTTTGTCTCTTGCAACCTGTTCCTTTTAAGTTTTATAGATGTCAGTAATGTAATCACAATAAAATAGGATAGATAAATAATGATAGAAAGCCATTTATTATTCTCGAATATTGTCCCGGCAGCCGTAAATACGAATACTGCGGGAGCCTTTCCCAAAATGGTGGCCGCCACAAATGTATACCAGGAAACCCTGCTGAGTCCTGATAGGATATTAACGAGTGGGGAAGGTATGACGGGGATCAGCCTGGCGATCAGTATACTGAAAAAGGCATTAGACTCAAATAAACACTCATATTCCTTCACTTTTGGATACTTGTCCAATTTCTTCTGGACCCACGATTGGTAACCATACCTTGCCAAGAAAAACATCATTAAGGTTCCTATAAAAATCCCAGCCAGAGATAACCCGATTCCTTTAGCCAACCCGAAGACAGCCCCTATCATCCCGGCCAGCACAGGGTATGGCAACACCGGGAAAAATACGAGCAAGGCCACCAAAAGGATACTGACAGGGTACGCAATAAATCCGCCAGATTCTATCAATTGCAGGAGAGGTTCTTTCTGTGTAAATCCGATGACTATAATTATAATGGCTGTAATAAGAGTCAAAAGCTGTTTCATGGCATTACCTCGAAATCTTTTTATTTGAAGGGACTATAGTTGATCGCATCCTCGAATTTCGTCCCTTCAACAGTTCATCTCTTCATTACCAGTGTTACGGAGCATTGGAACGGTTTCCTTTTTTCAAGACAGTAAACGGTTTTTGACAGACGACCTGTGATCCTACATATACTTTAGCCGTATAGGTCATATCATTGGTTACGTGATAATCCCAGGTGGAAAATCGGGCATGGTAATGTGGCTCATCCACTTGATCATGGTGATCAAGAGTCCCATCTGTTACCCGAAAGTTATAAATTGCGTCAGGTCCTGAAACCTCAAGGCGCACATTATCCCTTTCGATTGACTCCAGATTCCCCATGCCATCCCTTAGGTGAAACTTAATAGGAACAGTAGATTTTTGGTGCAGCGTAAAATTCCGGTTGCTAAAAGGCGGTTCAAAGCATCCATCTGTCGGAATCTGCTCCTCATGTCCGACCGCGGAAAAATTAAAAGCCACCGATGTTGATTTTCCCTGCGCATCATTTCCGGTTTCAAGCGGCAGTTCAGCGGTAAAAGTAAGATCCCTATTCCCCCCGTTAATGATGGTACCTAAAGGAAAGTCTTTTAATCCATTGAGCGGCCCTTGATATATATGCCCCTGGTTGTCATTCACCGTTAAAATAATTCGATCGTATAGTGCTTGATCCCCTGATTCCTGGCTGGAACTAACTGTATAATTGAAATCCAGATTGCCATTATTGTTTACTTTTAAAATAGAAGTCTTCATATCTCCTGGGGCGAAGTTTTCGGCGATTAGGAAACCGTTGGCTGGGTTGGTAGAGATGTCGACGTTGTAGGTGGTTTGGTCGGCTTGGGTTCCCCTTGGCGGCATAAAGATTACTAATAAAATGATAATGGTAAAAATAGATTGGCCTATATATAGCAGATATTTCTTTTTCATACAATCCCCTCGTACCACCTAGACCGCGGATAAATTTAACCGCGGTCACGTATTTATTGATTATTTACATCGAATCCAGCACTATGTTTATCTTGAACAGCAGTGAATTCAAAATCAAAAATGAAATTTTTACCTGCTACAATATTACCAGCAGTTTTTGACAGTTCGGCTCTAAACTTTAAGTTCAAAGGACCAGATGGTGAACCCGCAATAAGCAATTCTTCCATAGGTTTTTTCCATTTGTCACCAGTGATTAATTCGCTTAGTTTACCATCAAACAATACAGTTTCGGCGTTGGTAATTCTAATGTTCATTTTATCAACGAATTCCGTATATGCTGCATTATTTGATGTGGATGTAACACCATTGTTTATAGTATTTGTAGCAGTGTTTCCATTAGTAGTTGTAGTCTGTGTGTATGACTCTCTCATCTTTGCTCTGATTCCTACCAACCTAGCGGTTAGGGAGCCCGAATTTCCTAGAAACATATCCCTTACAACGGTGTCACCCGGTGCCCAACCCCCAATTGATTCTCCACTTGGTTTTTTATCTTGTGCATCGTAGGGATGATAAGCCAGCGGATCAAGTGAATCCGGGTAAAACATCGGCCCAGGTACCGGATCTCCATTATCTCTCATGACATTAATATTTACAGTACCTGCAGTAGCACTATTACCATCATTTGTTGCGCTGCTTGTAAATAATGCAAATGTCGCTCCACCTACCGATAAACCTAAACCTATTAATCCGGTGAATGTATACATCATGATTTTGTTTTTAATTAACAAGAATAACCCTCCTTTCTATCGAAAAAAGGTGGTGGTATAATTACCACCACCTCATTTATCTTAAGGTTGTGCGTTTTCATTCCAAGATGTTGGTGTTTCACCTGCATCTGCTACACCATTACCATTTGTATCACCGTTATTTTTAGATTGAACTGCCTTAAATACTACGTCTAAATCTGCATTATCACCTTGATAATCATTACCTGTGCCTATTGGTAAATCGTAGTTTACAGTGAAGTCAGCGGATTCGCCTGCCTTAATAATTACTGGAGCTGTGTTAGTAGTAGTAACATTCAGTGCTGGAGCTAAATCTCCGGTATCAGCAATTGAATCAATTTTTACCCAAGCATCCAAACTACCAGTATTTTGAATTGTTACTGTTCCTGATCCACTATCCCCGGGGGCCATATCCGTTACAGTAAATGCTGCTGCATCTCCATCTGTAATATCTTCAATAGTTAATGTTCCTGCTTCAGCAGTATTACCAGCATTCGTAGCAGAACTTATGAATAATGCAAACGTTCCTCCACCGATCAATGCTGCACCAAGTGCTGTTCCCAACAAAGCTCCACCAATTTTCTTTTTAACGCTCATCTAATAATCCTCCCTTGATTTCCCTACATATGTATAGGGTTTGTTAATTTTTTTATTTTGAACTCCAATATGGAGTATCAAACTACTGTTAGGCTGCTGTATTTTCTTTTGGTGGCTCAATTTCCCTAATGGCTCTCCAAATACTGAAGAGGGACCATAAGATCATTAATACCCCCGGTACGATTAATGCATAAATAGCTCCTGTTTTGGATTGAATAAAACTCATAATGTTTCCAACATGAGGAATTGTGAAACCCGTGTATTCACCTACCACGTTTGTAGCTAAGACTGGATCAGGATCTTTTGAATCGTTGTTATCACCTTTAGTAATGTACTGAACAGTTGAATTAACTTTCTCTACTTTAATAATCCTGTGTGTGATTAATGTATTTGGATCATCACCTGCTTTAAAAGTGATGACATCACCCTTTTTGAATTTTGCGGGATCTTCAACCGGTTTGATTGCGATGATTGAACCTGTTTGGATTCCCGGTTCCATTGATCCTGAGAGGACGGTCATGATTTCGTGGCCAAAAACTTTGGGTGTGCCCCCGGCCATTTTTGAGGAAATCACGAGATATATAACACATATCAGAAAGCCGTAAATAATGAAGGAAGCGATATTGCCAACCCATTTTAATAGTTTCTTATTTTTCATTTTTATGGATTACCTCCGGATTCAGAGTTTGCGTTTTGTTCATTGGCTTGACTTCGATATCTTTTTCATTTCTTTCTGGAGTTTCTGATTCTTTTACTAGATTCTCTTTTGGCTCAGGCTTAGGTTCTTTCTCTGTTTCAGGTTGTTTTTCTGCTGGTTGTTCTTTTTCTTCTTCCTTATTGTTTTCCGGTTTATCGGAAGGTTTATTTTCTTGCTTTTCCTCAGTTACAGGTTTATTTTCTTCTTCCTTTACTGCTTCTTTTTTCTTGTCATCTTCTTCACGGTTGGCTTCCTTTTTATCTTTATCATCTTTTTCGTTGTGTTCCTCTTTTTTGTCTTCCTCATTACTGTTACGGCATTCTTTAAATACGATTGGCGTGCTGATCGCTACCGGTATTTCGTCAATTTTTATTTCATAGGGACTGTGGATCGGTTTTTTCGGGTGTTGATAGGCAACAAAGATGTATACTCCGGAGTTTTCAGGTTCAAATGATAGTTTTTGTTTTGGGTCATTTGCGTCCATCTTCTCTATAACGCCGGTATGGACTTTCTCGATGATCTTTGAATCTATTTTTTCGACTACATCATCATGCAGTTTGAAATGGCCATCATCTTTCATGGTATAAAAACCGTGGGAGGAAAACTGATAGACTTCAAACTTGGACTCTTTAATCATGTCGCCTTCACCAATATTCTCCATGTAGGCATTTATAGATTTGCAATCACAGTCATCGTATGGTTTGACAAACTTCAGCTTGCTTTTATCCCACCATGTTCCGGCTTTAAAAGAGTTCTCATTGATGGCCTGATCGATGAATAAAGCATTTGTTGGAATCGCCATATGTAAAACAACGATAAGGGCATACTAGAGAGCTGCTATTTTCATGCCAATCATCAGGCCTTTATTTTTGTGCCGAAACTTATGGATTCTGGTGTATCTAATTGTTCTCCCTCCTCGCGCCGTTCTTTTTATGATCGGAAGATTTTAAGAACAACTATTTGGTTTTCTTCTTGCTGTTCTTTTTTTTGTTCTTTTTATCGAACTCACAAGTTGAGTATAGGTCATATGGATTGTTTTGAAAAACCCCATATTCGGCCTTTTATTCTTTATAAAGAACAAATATCGTTCGTTTTTTAGAAATATCTCTTATTTTCTCTCTTTTTTGTATTTTATAAAGAACTTTGTGTGTTTTCTATAGAACGAAAGTTGTCTTGCAAAAGAAATAAGGTAAAATATAGTTGAAAACATCGGTAAAGTAAAAAAACAGCTCCCCGTTGTGGGGAACTGTCTATAATATTTCTTGTTGTATTATTTAAGGTAAGCATTCAACTTAAGGGTATGTTATTAGAAATTTCAGCTAATTCCCTCTACATACATTACCGACCTTTCAAAGGATCAAACCAACGTAATCCCCGAGTAAATTCCGTTCCAAACCGATTATCCGCAACCACATCTGGATTCAGCACATCATCCCCCTTAGGCTTCTCTCCATTTTCCACCCAATTCACAAGGTCCGCAAAAGCTTCTCCCTCTTCTTGAGGATTAAAATCGCAATGGCCTACCCCCCTGATTACCCTTGTTACTAGTAAACCTGAATTTCCATTTGCTTTCGCTTTTTTGGCGTGCATCTGCTGCATGGAGAACGGAACAAACAAATCTCCTACATCATGCAGCGAAACCATAGGAATTTTTTGTGTCCCATTTACTTTTGGAACACCTGTTAAGCCTTGTTGTTTTGATTGAGGGTCTGCAGTTACTCGGAGTACTGCGTTATTTAGTTGTTTTTCTTCATGTGAGAGGGTATTCATGTCCTGGTCAAATTGATAGACTGAATCTGTTGTGTTGACGACATTGCCAGCTGCAACACCGTAGGTTGGATTGGTCGGCATCATACCTAATAAGAAGTTTTTATAGGACTGGAATGCGGCATCAAATAAAGGGCGCTTTCCTCCAGATAAATTCATTGTTACCGCCTTGAACCTTTGTCCTTCTGAGGTTAAAGTAGCCAACTCCTTGGCTGCATTTAGTCCCAATTTAGTTTCAATGAGTGGTACTGTTTCGGAAAAATACTTGTCATCTGCAACAGCTTTTTGTTTAGGTTTTTCAATTCCGCTTAGTGATTGAGCCACGAGTCCGTAATCAGTGAAGAAATCAAAAAGTTCTGTATCGCCTGTTACACCGCACATTGGAAGCGCACCATCGTAAGATTTGCTATATTGTTCTGCTAAAACAGCAGTAATATGTCCTCCCATGGAATGGCCTGTTACATATGTCCGTTTGGGGTTGCCGATTTTGCCATTAAATAAAGCGCCAAGTGCATGTGTATCTTTGACTCCTTGCGCAACATCATATCCGTTTGTACTGTAGCTAGATGCGGCCCATGCATATCCATTTTCTAGTAAATAGGGTCTAATTATTTCTGGATTATCTATCCATAGTTCCAAACCGATGTCATGGTATCCATGAGCATACAGAACTAATTCACCATTCCAATTTTTCGGAACTTCTATTCGGTATCCTGCCCCTTTATGGATTCCCCAATATCGTTTGGATTCGTAACCTGGCAGTGCGTCAAATGGCAGCTTTGATTCATCTACATAATACGGTGTTGTGGCTTGGTTTTGTGGTGTTTTGCTGCTTGGTGAGGGAGCAGTAGCCCAGCCTTCTGTCGCTGTAAATAGCAAAGTTGCACCTAAAGTTAAAGATAGAAGTTTTTTAGCCTTCAATATTTTTCCTCTCCTTATCTGGCACTAAGATTATTAGAATCCAAATTTACTGATAAAAATAGATGACCCTGGTAAAACCAGAGTCATCCTGTTCGTCCAATAGTTGTTTATAAATTTAGCAGTAAAAATTACTTCACTTCAATCGGTTTAATCTTACCTTGTTCAACTGCTCCGACAATCAGGTCAGATTCGAATCCGCCGTGCTCATCGATTCCAGGGATTAGGTATACCTTTTTCTCTTCAGGAATGTTCTTTAAGCCTTCAGCCATTTTTTCGCGGATTTTCTTTGGATCGTCTACAGAGCCTGCTGCTTTCATGGCCTCTACGAAAGCATTCATTCCCATGTAGTTAAGTCCTGCTTCTGAACCTGGGTCTTCCTTATGTTTTGCTTTGTAATTCTTTACGAATTCGGCTGTACCTGGGTTTTGTGTATCAACCAAAGGTAACACGCCAATTGATCCTTCAAGAGGCTCATATGTGCCTGTTACTTTTTTCATTTCATCAAGCTTTGCTTGGTCCATGATGATGAATCCGCCCTTGAAGCCAAGCTCTCTTGCTTGCTTAGCTACTTTCGCAGTCGGCTCGGAAGCACCACCGATGAAAAGAACGTCTGGTTTCTTTTTCAAAGCATTCGTTACGATTGTAAAGAAGTCAGTATCTTTTGTGAAATCGATAGCGGAGTTATAAACAACCTTGCCGCCAGCTTTTTCCCATGCGGGTAAAAGTGTTTCTGTCCAGTCTTTTCCATACTGTGAAGCAGTTGGCAGAGCAGCAATCTTATTGCCGAATCTCTTCATTGCATACTCACTGAATGGCTTAATGTAGCCATCGTAACGAGGCGGGATCCGGACTGTAAGCTTGTTGCCGTTCTCTGTTACTTTTGGTTCACTTGTGTAAGCACCAATGATGAAATTATCAACTTGGTTAAACACCTGCAAAGCAAGCACTCCACCGCTGTGAGGGGTAAAGATAATAGGTGTCTTATGCTCCTGGATCAATCTTTTCGCATTCGCACCTGTTTCATTTGGCAGATATTTGTCATCTAAGGAAACGATATTTAATTTGTATTTCTTGCCGTTTACCTCAAAGCCGCCAGCATTGTTAATTTCCTCAGCTGCCATTTTAACTCCGTTTAATGTACGCTCACCGTAGAAAGCAGCTGGTCCGCTTAGAGGTCCGCTAAAACCGATGTTAACCGTACCTTCTCCCTCGCTGCCGCCCCCGCCGCTGCCACCGGATGCTGTCTTCGACGAATTAGAGCTATTACAAGCTGTTAAACTAAAAATCAATGTCAACATAAGACTAACAATAAAAAGAAATTTTACTTTTTTCATAATCTTCCCCCTCTACTATTTAAATTCCATTTTTATTCGTTATAACAGGATATTGAACGTGTACCACCCCCTTTAATGGAATCTATCATTGCCGGTTGGTTATGCCCCAATGTACGCTTTTCGGACTTCCTCATTGGAGAACAGCTCATCGGCACTGCCTTCTACGACAATCGAGCCATTTTCAAATACATAGCCCTTAGTGGCAATTTTCAAGGCTGCATTGGCGTTTTGTTCGGCGAGTAGGATGGTCGTCCCCTCTTTGTTGATTTGCTGGATTACTTCAAACATTTGTTCAACAATCAACGGTGCCAGTCCGACTGATGGCTCGTCCAGCAGCATTACCTTTGGCTTGGCCATTAACGCTCTGCCGATTGCGACCATTTGCTGCTGCCCTCCGCTTAGGGAACCAGCTGGGTCATTCCGTTTTTCTTTCAATATTGGGAATAGCTCATAAACATGCTCGAGAGATTGCTTAATTTGATCCTTTTTCGCACGGTGGACATAAGCGCCCATTCGCAAGTTTTCCTGAACACTCATTTCAGAGAAAAGCTTCCTGCCTTCCGGGCATTGCACGACACCGGATTGTACGATCTTGTCAGGAGACCGTCCCTTAATCGACTTCCCTTCAAATTCAATGTCACCTTCAAAAGGCTTGTTTAGCCCGCTGATTGTCCGGAAGGTTGTACTCTTTCCAGCTCCATTTGATCCAAGCAACACGACAATGTCTCCCTGGGTAACATCAATATTCACCCGCTGAATGGCAGTGAAGCTGCCATATTTAACTGAAATACCGTTTAACTTAAGCAATGGCACTCCCTCCCAGATATGCTTTAATAACTGCTTCGTTGCTTTGGATCTCGCTAGGTGTTCCTTCTGCAATTTTTTCTCCATAGTTTAGAACCATGATTTTATGGGCAATCCTCATGATCATCGACATTTTGTGCTCAATCAGGCAAACGGTAATTCCTTTAGCGACCATTTTCTCCATTAAGAGTGCGAGGCCTTCCGTTTCATCCGGATTGACACCGGCTGCCGGTTCGTCAAGGAAGACAATTTCCGGGTCTGTGGCAAGCGCTAACGCAAAGGCGACCCTTTTCTTCTCCTCTTGGGAAATGTCGGCCGCTTGTCTATGCGCAGCATGTGTCAGACCGACAAAGTCCAAAACCTCCATTGCCTTGTCCCTGCACTGCTGTTCTTCCGTTTTTAGGCGCTTAGTCCTAAGCACTGCATCAAGCAGGTTCGATTTGGTTCGTAAGCGGTGGCCCACTATGACATTATCTAAAACAGATGATTGTTCAAATAGATTCGTTGTCTGGAAGGTTCTCGCTACACCAAGCTCAGCTATTTTGTTGGAAGGTAAAGTAGTAATATCCTTCCCTTTAAAAATGACTTGGCCAGAAGTAGGACGGTGAAAGCCGCTGATCAAGTTAAAAAAGGTTGATTTACCGGCGCCATTCGGTCCGATGATGGCATTGATTTTGCCCTTTTCAATAGAGAAATCGACGGAATTTACGGCCCGATTTCCCCCAAATTGTTTGGTAAGGTTCTTAGTTTCTAAGTACATTTGGTTAGCCCTCCCCAACTTGCTTTTCCGGTTTTACAAGTGTATTGACTGCAACTTGCTTCTTGTTCTTTTTTTCCTTGGATTTATGTCTCCAATCCACGATCCCGCCAACAATTCCCCTTGGGTAAAAGATGATCAAAAGGGTCAGTACAGGTCCGAAAATCAGCATCCGATAATCCTGCAAGAATTGGAGCTGCTGGGATATCCACACAATAATAATGGTTCCAACAATAGGTCCGGAAAGGGTTCCAATTCCACCAACAAGCAGGTATGTCAACAAATCAAAGGTAATAGCAGTTGAACCGATATCCGGCCCAATGAAACGGACAAAGCCTGCATACAACGCGCCAGATAATCCGGCAAAGAAAGTGGAAAGAACAAAAACCGTCAATTTGTTTTTCATTGTTGAAATCCCAATCGTCTGGGCAAGATCTTCACTATTGCGAATGGCAATATACGTTCTTCCATTTAAAGAATGGACAATCCGATACATCACTAAAATGGAAAGAAGCAGAATTGCCAAAACTAGATAATACTGTGAAAGTGGCGTATCAAATGTGATCGGGCCAATATTCCCAGGGGCTGGGATACCGATTAGTCCCCTTACACCCTCTGTTAAGCTCTCCCATTTATCAATTACGAGATAAATGATATAACCAACACACAAGGTATAGATGGCAAAAAAGTGTTCCTTTGTACGTAAGGCAATCAATCCAACGAAGAAGCCTATAATGCTTGTAATGATGCAGGCTAGAATGAATGCAAGCCAGAAATTCATCTGTGCCTTAACTGTCAATAGTCCAAGAGAGTAGGCGCCAATTGCGAAGAATCCCGCATGTGCCAGAGATAAATAGCCGGTATATCCCGCTAGTAAATTTAACCCGTATACTCCTATGATCCAGATGAAAGAAAGCGTCATGATGTGGAGAAAATAATCATTTTGTGTGACAAAAGGAAAAACAAGGGCAAAAAAGATGAGTGCTGCAACAATCGTTCTTTGCTTTGTAGATGCAACCATTTAGCGTCCCTCCTTTGCAAACAGTCCTGTTGGCTTCACTGACAGGATAATTACTAATAACACGAACGCAATGATGTCTTTGTAGTCATTTGAAACGTAAGTAGCTCCAAGGCTTTCGCTAAAGCCTAAAATATATCCGCCTAATATAGCTCCAGGTATACTTCCCATTCCTCCGAGTATGATGATGACGAAGGCTTTTAGAATGACCAAATGGCCCATTCCTGGAAAAACGAGATTGATCGGTGCGGCAAGGGAACAAGCGATTGCTGCCAATGCTCCGGAAATCATAAATGTCAGCATGGCAACTTTGTTGGTGTTAATTCCAACAAGATTTGCTCCTTCGCGATTTTGTGCCATGGCAATAATGGTAGAACCAATAAATGTTTTCTTTAGGAACAGGTACAACAAAATCATGACGGCAATGGCTGCTACAATGATCAATAATCTTTGTAATGTGAAGGTGATTCCAAACAAGTTGATGACTTTGTCATAAGGTGTTGGCATTGAACGGTAATCTGCACCCCAAACAAATTGGGCAAATGCTTCGAGGAATAAAAGGATACCAATGGCGGCAATTTTGTCATGGATCGGCGGCGCGTGTCTAAGAGGGTGAAAAACCAATCGTTCCATTAGGACACCGACCAAGCCAACTACAAGGATGGATACAAAAATGGCAACCCAATAATGAACTCCTGATGAGGTCATCATCGTTAATGTGATGTACCCGCCTAACATATATAGGGCCCCATGGGCAAAGTTCGGAATATGAAGAATTCCATATACTAATGTCAATCCTAATGCAACCAAGCTGTAAACGCTTCCAATGGTTAAACCGTTAAACAACTGCTGGATGAGAATCTCCATCTGTTAATCCCCCTTTTGATTCTTTTGTTTTTGTATTTCCTTTTGGGTTTACTGCGTGTGCTCATCCTGCTTCCAATTCCTATATGGAGGAAGCTTCTGTTTTTTTAAAATGATTTCGCAATGCATAAGCTGCTTCTTTAATTGCCCGTTTGCTATCATCCAGTGGCTCAGTCATTGTCAGAAAACCGTGGATCATTCCGGCGTAACATACATAAGTACTTTCAACACCTGCTTTTTCTAGTTTCTGTGAATACATTTCTCCTCCGTCGCATAAAGGGTCATATCCTGCGGTCATAATATAAGCTGGCGGCAATTTGCTTGTTTGAGAGTCTGGAATGTTCATCGGGGCAGCTAAAGGGTTATTTCTGTCTTCGATCGAGTTCAAGTAATGCATTTGAAACCAGTTCATCGTTGCTTTTGTCAAATGGTATCCTTCTCCATATTTTTCATAGGAAGAGGTTCTGGCGTAGCCGGTCGAAGGATAAAATAGCATTTGATACTTGATGGAAGGGCCTTTCCTTTGGTTGGCTAGGTAACAAACAACGGCTGCAAGGTTACCTCCTGCACTATCTCCTCCAACTGCAATTGCTGTTTTATCAATCCCTAATTGTTCGGCATGATCTGATGTCCATTGGACAGCCAGATAGGCATCCTCTACTGCAACAGGAAATTTTTCTTCAGGTGAAAGGCTATAATCCACAGATATTACCTTACATCCTGATTCATTAGCTAACGCCCGGCAAAGAGCATCATGGGTTTCTAAATTTCCGATCACCCAGCCCCCGCCATGAAAATAAACAAGTGCAGGGAGTATATTTTCTTCTTTCGGGGTATATATTCTAATGGAAATATCATCCTGGTACCCTTTTATTCTCATATCTTCTACTTTATAAATCTCTTGGGGCTTGTTTAAAAGCTTGCACATTTTGGCATATGCAGCTCTTGCTTCCGGGACAGACAGCTGATCAAGTGATGGAGCAGAACTGTTTTCAAACATGTCGAGCAATGCTCTTGCTTGAGGATGCAGAGTCATTATTTTCTTCCTCCTTTCGTAAACGGAGCTACACTTATGCGTTAACTAAATGGTTTTCCAATACAGACAATAAGGCTCCAGGAATTGGTATCGTCTCTTGCTTTTCAAAGTCAAAGCACACAATTACGGCTTCACCCTCAGCAATCGCGATACCCGATTCTCCATCTTCCATTTGGTGTGATAGTTGAAAGCTTTTCTTTCCAATTCGCGATACTGTCGATCTGATTTTAAGAGACTGATTAAATTTGGCAGCCCCCTTAAATCTGCATGATGTGGAAGCCAATATAAAGCCAACGTCCCGCTTGTCGGGGCTATATCCAATTGCATTAAAAAATTTGGAACGAGCTTCTTCAAAGTAGATCATAAAGCTTGTACTATTTGCATAACCTGTTAGATCTGTTTCACAAATCCTCACATACACATTGACTATGTATTCTGTAGTCATGTAGGGTCCCCTTTCCCGAAAGTGTAAGGTGTTTTTTGCCTAAGGCCAATTGGAGTGTACAAGCATGGCCCTAGGCTTTGTTAGGGGTATCTCTACTCTCTTTCTAGAATGGTTGCGATTCCTTGGCCGCCACCGATACAAGCAGTGATCAGGGAATACTTTCCTCCCGACCGCTTCATTTCATATACAGCTTTGGTAGCAAGAATGGCTCCGGTTGCGCCGAGTGGATGTCCATGAGCAATGGCACCGCCATTAACATTCACTTTGTCTAAATCCATCTCAAGCTCTCTGTTGCAAGCCAGTACCTGACCGGCAAATGCTTCATTTATTTCAATTACATCTATATCTGCCATAGTCAATCCTGCTTTTTCCAACACTTTTCGCGTAGCTGGAACAGGACCAATTCCCATGATATTAGGGTCCACTCCAGATACAGCATACGAACGGACAGTTGCCAGTGGAGTAAGCCCCAATTCTTCTGCCTTTTCCCTCGACATAATCACAAGTGCAGATGCTGCATCATTTAAGCCTGAGCTGTTGCCCGCTGTCACTGTGCCGCCTTTAAGGAAGGCTGGCTGCAGTTTGGAAAGTGCTTCGATTGTAGTCTGGGGGCGAGGATGTTCATCCGCTTTAAAAACGATTGGATCCCCTTTTCTTACTGGAATGCTGATTGGAACGATTTGCTCATCAAAACGTCCCTCTTCCATTGCCCTTGCCATGTTGTGCTGGCTCTTTAGTGCAAATTCATCCTGTTCTTCCCTGCTAATGCTATACTTCTCAACGAGATTTTCCGCTGTGATCCCCATCGGTGGATCCCCAATTTCCTTCGGGGAAAGCTGGGATTTTCTAAATGAAGGCGGAGCAGAGTTATAGGCTTTTTCTGGACGGTCCATTAAGTAAGGGGCACGGCTCATGCTTTCTGTTCCGCCGACGACATAGATGTCACCGTCGCCTGCCTTGATTGCCTGCGCTGCCAGGTTTATGGCATTCAGTCCGGAGCCGCATTGCCGGTCTACAGTCAACCCAGGAATATTAATGGACAAGCCTGTTTGGAGTGCTGTCAATCTTGCAATATTTCCTCCACCGCTGAGAACGTTTCCAAATATCACATCATCAATGGATTCAGGATCGATCTTTGCCCTTTTTACCGCTTCTTTTATTGTTTCGGCACCAAAAACATGGGCCGGAATGCCCGCAAGTGCACTGCCTTGCCTGCCAATTGCAGTTCTTACTGCTGATACGATTACTGCATCTCTGTTCATGCTCTCCCAACTCCTTCTGGAATCCTTCTCGATTAGTGCGCATACTAACTAGTTGGTATGTACCTTAAGTCGATAGTAAATGATAAATTCAGAATATTCAAGAAAAGATTTTGTCGTTTTTTGACTAAGTGTAAAACCTTTTGCAACTTTTTCATTCTTGCTGTTATTTCATCTTCATACTGACATAGAATATTTTTAAAAATAATGTTTAGGCTGCTATGCCTATGAATCTCTGAGAATTTTAAAGGTTCCCATTCCCTTTGCGATTACATTGTTTCGGTTGTCTTTAATCTCCGATTCAAGTGTAGCGATTTTATATCCAAGCTGGAGGATTTTTGCTTCTGCAAATACTTCTCCTTCGGAAATGCTAGACAGAAAATGGGTGTTTAGGCTGATCGTAACACATCTTGTTTTTGTCACAGAGCGCAGCAGCATCCCTTGGATAAAATCCATCATGCTTGCAAGGACGCCGCCATGCAAGGTTCCGTTCGCATTCAAAAGGTTTTCCTGTATTCTAAGCTTAATTTTTACATCATTATCTTCAAAATGAATGATTTCAAGGCCTAAATGGTTATAAAAAGGACTGTTGAGAAAACTGTCCTTTACCAATTCAATTCCTTCCAACAGTTTTCTCACCCTCTCACAGGAAGCTCGCGTAATTTTTTTGTTAATTTTCGAGTAGAATTCTAACAGGCAAAACAGTGATCATGGTGCTTACTTAAAATTTTAAAATAATAAAATCAAGCTGGATTATTTGTTGGACAGGTTCTCAATCAGGATGGCCATCCCCTGTCCGCCTCCAACACAAAGGGTTGCAATTCCGAATTGATTGTTTCTGCGTTTCATTTCATAAATCAGCGAAGTTACAATTCTAGCTCCCGTAGAACCAACCGGATGCCCTAGAGCGATTGCTCCGCCATTTACATTTACTTTGTTCTGGTCGATGCCCAATTCTCGTATCACAGCCAAAGCCTGGGAAGCAAATGCTTCGTTAAGCTCAAACAATTCTATTTCCTCCAGGTTCTTGCCTGTACGTTCCAATAATTTCTTAACAGCCGGTACCGGGCCGATACCCATAATTTCCGGTGATACACCTACTGCCGCCCAATCCACTACCTTGGCTAATGGCTGCAGATTTAATTCGTTGGCTTTCGCGGCGCTCATGAGCACTAATGCTGATGCTCCATCATTGCGTCCACACGCATTTCCTGCTGTAACAGTACCATCCTTTTTAAATGCGGGCTTTAAGGATGATAACTTCTCATATGTTGTTTCAGGCCGAGGATGTTCATCTGTATCAAATAGAAAAGAATTTTTCTTTTCCTTTACTTCAATAGGAACGATTTCTTCTTGAAATTTTCCCTCGGCAATCGCTTGCCCAGCTCTCTTCTGGCTTTCAATTGCAAAAGCATCCTGATCCTCACGGGATATGTTGTACCGTTCAGCAACGTTTTCTGCTGTTATGCCCATCCCCAGATTATTGCCATATAATTCTTTCGGCTGTTGGCCGGCCTCTGTATTTGAATCAACCAGATGCGCACCGTCTCCTCCGAAACGGGAACCCCTCAAATAAACGGGAGAACAGCTCATGCTCTCTGTTCCTCCTGCAACCACGATGTCAGCCTGGCCGGATTGTATTTGTTGGACCCCAGAAGCGATTGCTTGCATACCAGATGCACAAAGCCGGTTTACAGTAAATGCCGGAGTTGTTTCGGGAAGACCGGCACGCAACGCAGCTACCCTGGCCACGTTTGAGGATTCCGTGCTTTGCCTCACTTCGCCCATGATTACTTCATCAACCTGATCTGGATTAACGTTTGCCCGGTTGATTGCTTCTTTAATAACATGGCTAGCCAAAAAGCCGGAGTTTAGGTTTTTTAATGACCCTCCGTATCGGCCAATTGGTGTCCGCACTGCGCTGACAATCACAATCTCTTCATTATTCATAAACATGTTCCCCTTTCTTATCTCAGCTGTATTCCTTTTTCAATTGGCCTGCAATAATGTTTTTCTGGATTTCCGATGTTCCCTCATAAATTCTGGTGATACGTGCATCACGGAAGAATCGTTCAATTGGATAATCAGAAATATAGCCGATGCCGCCATGTACTTGAACGGCCTTGTCGGCAACACGGTTATATACCTCGGATCCGAATAGCTTTAGCATCGCTGCTTCCTTGATTACCTTCATGCCTTCATCAACCATCCACGCTACTCGATAAGTGAACGAGCGCAACGCTTCAATATCCATAGCCATCTCCGATATCATGTGGGCCACTGCCTGATGTTCAATGATTGGTACGTTAAATTGCACCCGTTCATTGGCATACGCCATAGATAAATCAAGGAGTTTCTGGCAGGAACCCAGATTGCGGGCTGCCAGACCAGCCCGTCCGTTGGCCAAAATCTTCAATGCATTTACATACCCCTGTCCCTCAGTTCCCAGAACATTTTCTGTCGGGACCTCGCAGTCTTCCATAATCACTTCAGCAGAGTGAGAACCTCTTAAGCCCATCTTTTTTTCCACTGCTCCTACCTGGAACCCGGGAAAATCCTTTTCTACTATAAATGATGTGATTCCTTTTGCGCCTTTTGTTGAATCCGTCACGGCCATTACAGTAAAAACGTCGGCTTCCGTAGCATTGGTAATATAATGCTTTGTTCCGTTAAGAATATATTTGTCGCCTTTTTTTACGGCTGTCGTCTTCAAGTTGGTCGCATTTGATCCTGCACTAGGCTCTGTCAGGGCAAAAGCGCCAATTTTTTCGCCGCGTGCCATACTTGGCAAGTATTTCTGCTTTTGTTCTTCATTGCCCATTTCAACAATGCCTACTGTCCCTATTCCGGTATGGGCTCCAATCAATGTAGTATAGCCGTTATGTGTTGCACCAATCTCTTCATAAAGGGCGCATTTTCCAACCATTCCTATGCCAAGGCCGCCATAATCTTCAGGTATGCTCAAACCGAACAGACCCAGCTCTTTTGACATCTCGATGATCTTAGAAGGAATTTTATTCTCTTCCTCAATTTGCATCGCAACTGCTTCTACTTCTGTTTGAACAAAGTCGCGTACATTTCTTTTTAAAAATTCAATGTCTTCACTTACACGAAAATCCATACTCCCACCTCGTTGTATAAATTATTCTGAAATAAACTTAATTGGTTCTTTCTTGTTCGCCTTTTTCCATTTCTTCTTTAATCAGCAATCGTTTCAACAATTTTCCAACTGTATTTCTTGGCAATGTTTCTCTTACATCGAATCTCTTCGGTACCTTATATGGTGTTAATTTGGTATAACAAAAGCCTCTTAGTTCCTCTAAATCTATTTCTCTTCCATCCTTTGGCACCACATAGGCTTTAACTATTTCGCCCTCTTCTTCATGAGGGATGCCTACCACAGCGGCTTCCTTTACATCAGGGTGGGAATACAATACATCTTCCACTTCCTGGGGATATATATTGAAACCGCCTACAATAATCATTTCTTTTTTGCGGCCAACGATATAGAAGTATCCTTCATCATCCATAGTGGCAAGGTCACCTGTATACAGCCAGCCATTTTGGAGGGCTTTAGCTGTTTCAGCTTCGTTATTCCAATAACCCTTCATAATTTGCGGACCCCTGATAAGCAATTCTCCAACACTGTTGGGGCCAAGCTCGTTATCGTTTTCATCAACGATAATGCAATCCGTTTGCGGAACGGGTATGCCAATGCTGCCAATCTTCTTTTTCCCGAATGCGGGATTGCGATGTGTTGAAGGGGAAGATTCAGACAACCCAAATCCTTCTGCAATCCTGGTCCCTGTCAGATCTTCAAAACGCTTAATTATTTCTATGGGAAGCGGTGCAGAACCGCATGAACACATCTTTAGGCACTCGAGTCCATATTGATCCGCTTTAGGATGATTCACAAAAGCGTTATACATCTTCGGTACACCAGGAAAAAATGTAGGTTTATACTTTTTAATATTTTCTAATACATTTTCTATCTCGAATTTCCTGAACAACAGCAGATCTGCCCCAATGTAAATTCCCAGGTTCATTCCGCTAGTCATGGCATAAACATGGTACAAAGGAGTGGCGACCAAAACAGTTTCGTTTCCAGGAACCATTGCTGAGCCATACATCTGAAAGCTTTGGACAACATTCGAGGTTAAATTAAAGTGGGTCAGCATCGCCCCTTTCATTTTACCTGTCGTTCCGCCGGTATATTGAATGACTGCAACATCATCACGGGCATTTATCTGTTCAGGAGTATCCAGGCGGATACCTTCTCCAATCAGTCTTTCGATATCAATGAACTCTTTCCCTTCTTCTTCAGCTAATTCCGATCCAAATAAATAGGAAAAAGAATGAACATTTTCCACCTGTTTGATTGCTTTGCATGCTAGCGTGTCTGCCACAATGAAATTGATTTGCGAGTCATTTACGATTTGAAGCAATTCCCTTGTGGTATACATTGGGTTTACTTGTACAACAACTAAGCCTAGTGCCTGGGCCGCATAATAGGAAATAATATAGTGGGGATGGTTGGCAAGCATGAGTCCGATACGCTCCCCTTTTTTAAATCCCATTTCCTTCCACTTTCCTGCCAGGCAATCTACCTGGTCCTTTAATTCCTTGTATGTAATCCTGTTGTCTTCAAAAATAATTGCTGTTTTGTCCCCATATTTCATTACTGTTTGTTCTAATAAGGAATAAACAGATATCTCAGGCAGTTGAAATAAATCAATACTTTGATAGAACTTATACCATGGACGGTGTGTGAGTTGCTGCAAAGAAAACCCTCCTCCTTTATTTATTCAAAACTATGCATCCATTCTCCTGCCCGAATCATTTGCAGCCGCCATGTTGGTTCGATCCGGATTTACATACACAGAAAACAGTACGGAAAATAACAAAATCATTACACCCATGAATAATATGGACTGGTTAAAGCCAAGTGCCGTATTATCCCCCGCCAGATCGATAACGAACCCGGTCAGCATTGGCCCAATAATTCCGGCAATATTGCCTGAGGAGGTTAAAATGCTTGTCATCAAACTGCCCCGTTCCGGCATTAAATGAATGACGATGGTCGGACCGATCGGTAAAATAGCGTAAGTCAAACCCTTCGCTAGGCACATAGCCGTTACCACCCAAACAGGATTAGGGAAAATGATTACTGAAGCCATTATTAAAGCTCCCGCTATCATGGATCCGCCAACTACATAAACTCTTGAAATTCTCCAGTTCTGATTGCGCTTGAATAGGCGGTCTGAAATCATGGAAATACCAACGTATACCGCTACTGATGCAATTCCGATACCGGCAATGGCATATCCCATCTGTACGGAAGACATCTTAATTACTTTTACTAAATAAACGGGCAGCCAAACGGAAATCCACACTACAAAAATGTAAGTGGAAAAATAGGCTAGTGTTGTAAAAAGAGCCGAAGGAGAAGAAAGCAAAATGAGAAAAGACTTGAGATTAAGCTTCTCCAGCTTTTTCTTAGACGCTGACTGCTTTTCTTCTAGATCCTTGGGTATCTCCGGCGTAATTTGAATCAACGCGAACCAAACGATGCTCGCAATTCCTAGAAATGCAAAAGCCCAACGCCAACCAAATATACTTATCGCTGCCACAAGCAGGGGTGCAACTACCATTGCTCCAACTGTCGCACCAGAAACAACAACAGAATTGGCAAAGGCTCTCAGCTTCGGCGGAAACCAGTTGTTTGCATGGCTATAAGCGATTGGACTGAATGGTCCTTCAAACGCACCCAGAAACACTCGATAGACAACCAAAAGTGCCAGCCCTGTAATCCCCAGGACTCCAAACTGCAATACTGCCCAAGTAAGCATAAGGAGCCCCAACATTTTTTTAGCGCCAATCCGGTCAGCCCACGCAGCCCCGACAATCCCCGTCACGGGATACAACCAGTAGTAACTGCTGCCAACAAGGCCCCATTGCACATTCGAAAGGCCAAATTCCTTCATGATGGGAACAGCTGCAAGCCCGATAATGGATTTATCTGCAAAGTTTATAATCATGCCTAAAAATAAGAGTACCAGGATGGCCCAACGCATGAAGAATCCCTCCTATTTTTTGTTGATTTATCAATCTAGTATCAAAGGGATTAATTTTCCTCCAAGACATTTCGCGCAATGATTAGGCGTTGGATTTCATTTGTGCCTTCATAGATTTTGGTAATCCTTGCATCACGGTAAAAACGTTCAACCGGGTATTCAGCCATGTATCCCATGCCGCCATGAATTTGAACAGCCTTGTCTGCTACCCTATTAAATACATCGGAAGCAAACAATTTGGCCATTGATGCTTCTTTTATGACTTTCTTACCTTCATCGATCATTTTTGCTGCTTCCATCGTAAGGGCCCTTGCAGCAGCGGTTTCCGTTGCCATGTCTGCCAGCATCCATTGAATGGCCTGGTTTGAGGCAATCGGTTTACCAAATTGGATCCTTTCTTTTGCATAAGAAGCAGAGAGCTCAATTAGTTTCTCGCTGGAACCAACAGAGCGGGCAGCCAGGCCTACTCGCCCTTCAGCTAATATTTTCAAGGCGGACATATAACCCATGCCTACTTCCCCGATGACGTTGGAGTCGGGAACGATACAATCTTCAAAGATTATCTGGCTTGTATAAGAACCGCGCAGACCCATTTTTTTATCTTTTTTGCCGACAATCAATCCAGGGAAGTCCTTTTCAATCAAGAAGGCTGTAATCCCGCCTTTTGCGCCCTTCTCTTTATCTGTTACGGCAAAGACCGTAAACACATCGGCAACCGGCCCATTGGTAATAAAATGCTTGGTACCGTTTACAATCCATTGATCGCCTTTTTTCTCAGCAACAGTTGATAGATTCGTGGCGTCAGAGCCGGCACCAGGTTCAGATAAAGCAAAAGCTGCGATTTTGTTCCCGGCCGCCATGTCGGGCAAATATTTTCTCTTCAAGGATTCTGAAGCCAGCTTTACTAAACCGGTACTTCCGATACCTGTGTGGGCACTTATGAGGGATACGTATCCATTATGTGTCCGGCCTAATTGCTCCAATACAACCGCTTTTCCGACTGCCCCGAGGCCGATTCCACCGTATTCCTCAGGAATACTCATTCCAAAAAGTCCGAGTTCTTTTGCCTTTTCAACAAGATGCTGCGGAATCGCATCCTCTTCTTCGATTTGGGCCGCATACGGTTCAACCTCGTTGTCTACAAAATTGCGGATCATCCATTTCATTTGGTCTAATTCATTTGAAAGTTCTACTGCCATTTTTCTATCTCCTTTTCTATGTATTTACGACAATTTATTATGCAAGTTTCGTGCCAATGATAATATCTATAATTGAATGGGTTTTCACACAGAAATAATTCATTATTGAATTAATTTTGTCGAAATCCCCATTATATCGTGATTCATTTTTGAATTGGTTAATTTACTTTTTGATTTTTTTCTAATTTAGCAGAGTCAGAGAACTTTAAAAGAGAATAGATGGTTTCTAGTACTGGTGTCGAAACGTCTAACTCCTGCCCTTTTTTAACGATGTAGCCACAAATTGATTCATACTCCATCTGTTTTCCACTCAGCTTATCCTGAAGCATAGAGGTTTTATGATTTCTCGCGATTTTTCCTTGTTCCATAATGGTTTCATAAAAATTTACGTCGAAATCATTTTCCATCCGGTTAGCGACTGAGATAGCTTCTTTACATATGCTTTCGGCGGTGACTCGTAAGCCCGCATCGTCCAATATTTCTCCAACTTGGGTCCCAGCAACCGCGGACAATGGATTGAATGTGACATTCCAAAGTAATTTCTTCCACTTTTGATTCATGATATTGCTAGATTGATATGTTTCGATTCCTGCGTTTTGAAAAAGGGTGGCTACTTTTTCGGCATGGTTTAGTCCATTACTTTCCAAAGAACCGATCACCAAGCGAGGAATCATCCCAATATGTTCGACGACTCCTGGCTCTTTGATAGAGCTCTGAATATAGGTAGCAGCTGACAATATTCGTTCCTTTCCAAAAATCTCACTTAAGGTTTCCTCATTATCTACTCCATTTTGGAGCGTCAAAATGAGGGTGTCTTCCTTCAAATAGGGAAGCAGCTTCCTGGCAGTTTCTTGCGTATCTATGGATTTTACAGAGAATAAAACCAAATCTACTCCCTCAAAGTCCTCATACTGATCAGTAAACGTCCCGTCCACGTGAAAATTCTCTGTTTCGCTTTTAATCTGAAGCCCCTTTTCATGCATTTTTTCATAGTGCCTACCCCTGGCTAAAAAAACAACAGAATGTCCTGCATTAGCCAATTTAGCTCCGAAATAACCTCCCACGGCTCCTGCCCCTGCAACTCCAATTTTCAAACCGATCCCTCCATTTTTAATATCTTCAACATTTTTAAATGCAATTTTCGTGCCAGATACTAAGAAAATCAAAAATTCGAAAAAATAAGAAAATAACAGGAGGGTTTTAGTAGGGTTATGGAAAATAAATAGAAATGTAGAACATAAAATGCTTATCGCAGGTTCGATAAGCTTTAGAGAAAGGAATGAGAAAATGGCTTCAAATTTGTTGGTGAGCATGCACCCGCCTGTTTTTTCTTCAGCGGAAGAGGAAAGGCAGCACTTGAAACAAAAGCTGGCTGCGGCATTTCGTTTATTTTCTAAGTTTGGTTTTGATGAAGGGGTTGCCGGACATATCACTGCAAGAGATCCTGAAAAAAAGGATCACTTCTGGGTTAACCCGTTTGGTGTGCATTTTAGCCTGATTAAGGCATCGGATTTGATCCTTTGTAATCATGAAGGAGAGGTTGTGGAAGGAAACATGCCTGTTAACCGTGCGGCTTTCGCAATCCACTCACAGGTGCATGCCGCCCGTCCGGATGTAATAGCTGCAGCCCATGCCCATTCAGTTTATGGGAAGTCTTGGTCTTCCCTCGGCCGCTTGCTTGATCCGATCACGCAGGATGCCTGTGCTTTTTACGATGATCACTCCTTATTCGATGATTATACAGGTGTTGTTCACGACATTGAAGAGGGGCGGCGAATCGGGAAAGCGCTCTCAAATAATAAAGCGTGCATATTAAGGAACCATGGCTTGCTGACAGTCGGGAAAACGGTCGATGAAGCTGCCTGGTGGTTTATTACGATGGAACGTTCATGCCAGGCGCAGCTGCTTGCCGAATCAGCGGGCACTCCTGTGTTAATTGACCCTGAAAATGCTGAGGTTACCAGAGGCCAAGTCGGGACTACCCAGGCCGGCTGGTTTCAATTCCAGCCATTGTGGAACCGTATTGTGAAGGAACAGCCTGATTTACTGAATTAAATGATTACTAACTGAATATCTGAGATTAGACTGATGTCTCCGGGATTTTTCGATATATTTTGTATTTGGCTGATATATTTTAGTTTTGGCCGGTATATTTGAAATTCAGCTGATATAATTTGAATTTAGCCGATATCTCTGCGATTTAGGATATCACCGGGATGTGCCGGTAAATCAGAGTTTGCCTGGAGAAATGCATGATTTGTAATGAAAAAGACGAAGGCTCTTACAGCTTCGTCTTTTCTTTCACCTCAATATTGTATTTCTTCAACTTCCTCACAATTGTAGCTTGACTTGAATCTAAGGCTTCCGCGATTTCGTATGTAGTGTGGTATCTTTGTGCGGCTGAGACCAAAACGTTTCTTTCAGCTTGTTCAACCGCTTCTTTCAATGACAACGTATCTAATGATTGGCCGCTTTCTATTTCATACGCTTCCTTATAATCTTCAGGAAGGCTGTCAACCGTAATGGTGTTATCCGGCGTGGTTAGTACAAGACGTTCAATTAAGTTTTGCAGCTCCCTTACATTCCCCGGCCAATCAAAGTGGTTAAAGAAATCACGCAGGTGGGGATGAAAGTTTTTTTGGTAATGATAGCGTTGGTTCATCGTCTGCAAAAATAAATCCGCCAATGGCAAAATGTCATCCTTTCTTTCCCGCAAAGGAGGGATTGTAATCGGAATGACATGGAGGCGGTAGTATAAATCTTCACGGAATTCTCCATTTTGTACCATTTCTTTTAAATTGCGGTTAGTTGCTGAAACGATCCGGACATCAACCTTTTTAGGCGTTGTCCCGCCTATCCGTTGTATCTCCCTTTCTTGTAGGACGCGTAGCAATTTAACTTGTAATGATAGTGGAAGCTCTCCTATTTCATCGAGAAATAGAATCCCGCCGTCGGCCATTTCAAACATTCCAGGTTTACCTTTACGGTTAGCGCCTGTAAAAGCACCGGTTTCATAACCAAACAATTCAGACTCTAAAAGATCAGGCGGAATTGCCCCGCAATTAATCTTGATGAATTCCCCTTTTGAAGAACGATTACTCCTGGTGTAAAGATTGCGCGCAATCACATCTTTCCCTACCCCTGTTTCACCCAGCAGCAAAACAGTTGCATCCACATCTGAAATCCTTCCAATCATATGGTAGATATCTCTCATTTTATCACTGACAAAGATAATGCCGTCCTTGGGGGCAGCCGTTTTCAGCTTTTCGATTTCTTTCTTGTATTTATTATTTAGATCATTCGCCTTTTTTAACTCGCGCATCAGGTCATTCAGGTCGGATAAATCGCGGATATTGGTAACGATCCTCTCGATTTCGCCTTCCTCATTAAACACTGGGCTACCGGTAATGAGCGTCTCTTTACCAGCATAATTGGGCTGGACAAGGGAAACGGTCCTCCTTTGCTTTACAACCTTATGGGTAACACTTGAAGACAAAATTCCCCTTTTTATTAACTGGTCCACGGATTTTCCGACATAATATTCTTTCGGGATGCCGGTTATTCTTTCAATCGCGGAATTTGTCCGGATGGTGATCCCTTCCCGGTCGGTAATATAGATCCCGTCATATGAATTTTCAATAATAGCATCGTATGCACGTTTTTGTTTTTCCAGTGACCTGACATGCTTGGCCAAATCATCTAAAAATTCCGTCTCAACTCCAATATATATGGTAGAATGAGCAGCTTCATTCTTCCCTTTGTTCTTAAAAAATGCAAATTTTCTAGTTCCGATAGTTACTATGGCGGCTTTATCTTTGTTCAAGTATTTCCACTCTGAGACCACATGCTGAATTTTTGAATGCGGCAGAGGTTGATGATCCAATAGATTCCTAAAACCTTGATTGGAATCAATTAAGCTATCGTCATCGCTTAAAACAATTGCGGGAATTGTAAATTCTTCTAATATGGAAGAAACCATGGAAAACACCACTTTTATGCTTAATATTATGTAAAACAAATAAAACCCAGCGACAAAGGATGTTCCTTTATGTCATTGGGTTTTATTTCGTGTGATACAGCTTTAGCTACAAAAACAAACATATGGAAAACGCTTGCATTTTGCCGTTTATTATTAATACTGGTGGTAAACTACCTTGCCTTTAATGACTTCCTTGCCTGCCTGATTGACCGCCGCAACGTCGAAATTCAGTTGGTTTTCTGTTTTTTCACTTAGTGAGGCCCTGAGGGTGATCACATCATTTAGAAAAACCATCCCTTTAAATCGGATTGAGTAATCCTGGATGAAGCCTTCTTCATAATGAGCTGTAAATAGCTTTGCCAAATTTCCCATCGTCCACATTCCATGGGCGATGATCCCTGGCAAACCGGCTTTTGCAGCTTCGTCATCGATTGTATGGATGGGATTATAATCTCCGGAAGCCCCTGCGTACTTGATTAAATCCAATCTTGACACAGGCTCAAGCTGAACTTCTTTAAGAGATTCACCAACCTGCAATTCAGCTAGCTTTGTCATACCTTCAGCCCCTTCCTGACAGCTTCAGTTATGATTACGGCAGAGGTTGAAGTGAAAATGGTATTTCCAGCCAGGTCTACACCGTTATTTTCTAACACTAAAAATCCCATGCTGCCGTTACTTCCTTGTTTTTCATAGTAATCCTTGACAGTTGCATAACAATAGATCTCTTCACCTACAAATAGAGGTCTTTCGTAGTGATAGTTCTGTTCTCCGTGTATTAGCCCCTTATTAGGCAATTTTAAGCCATCAATCACCCCGTAATCAAAAACCCGCGGGAAAGTGGGAGGTGCGATATTCCGTTTGTATCTTGATTTTTCTCCTGTCTCCTCATCAAGATAAATGGGATGCATGTCGCCGATCGATTCTGCAAACTTTCGCACTGCGCCTCTTTCGACGGTATTTTTTACTTTGTTTGACTTCTTTCCAATTGCATCAGTAAACATAGTATTCCACCTCTCTTTATCTATTAAGCTTTTGGTCCGCCAGCTACATAGATGACCTGGCCGTTAACGAAAGAGGACTTTTCATCAGCGAAAAAGGCTACGGCATTCGCGATATCGGCAGGCTTCCCGCTGCGGCCAACTGGAATATTGCTTACGCTTGCATTAATTAAATCATCGAAAGAAATTCCGATTCTTGCAGCTGTTTCTTTCGTCATGTCTGTTTCAATAAAGCCGGGAGCAACTGCATTTGCAGTAATTCCATATCTTCCAAGCTCAATAGCCAGAGTCTTGGTAAACCCTTGAAGGCCTGCTTTGGCGGTTGCATAGTTTGCCTGGCCTCTATTGCCTAGTGCTGATGTAGAAGAAATGTTGATAATCCGGCCGTACTTTTTCTCTACCATGTATTTTTGGGCAGCGCGTGCTGCATTAAATGAACCTTTTAAATGAACATCCATAACCATCTGCCAGTCTGAATCCGTCATTTTGAACAATAGATTGTCACGGATAACACCGGCATTGTTTACTAGGATATCCACTGAACCGAATGTTTCATATGCTTCCTTGATCGCTGCTTCAACCTGATCGGCTTCCGTTACACTAGCTACCTTTGAATATACTTCATATCCTTTTTCTTTTAGCTCGCTTGTTGTTTGAGCTAGTGCTTCTTCATTCATATCGATGAAAGCCACCTTCGCTCCCTCTTGTGCGAAGTATTCCACGATTCCTTTCCCGATTCCCCGGCTTCCTCCTGTTACAAAAGCAACTCTGCCATCAAAACGTCCAGCCATTGTGATTTCCTCCCAACAATTTTTTATAGTTTACTAGGTAGTGATCTTTTAACTGTCAAATAGGTTATCAACCAATTTGGCCTACTTTAACATGTCCTTTGATCAGGTTTCTTGCGATGATCATTCTTTGGATTTCATCTGTACCGTCATAAATTCTCCAAAGTCTTGCTTCCCGGTACCAGCGTTCGATCGGCAGCTCTCTTGTATAGCCCATTCCACCATGGATTTGCATTACTCGGTCTACTACATTATTACCCATGTTAGCTCCATACAGCTTTGCAATCGATGCTAAATGACGGTTATCTTCGCCATTGTCTAGGGCAAATGCAGCATTGAGAACTAACCAGCGCGCCGCTTCGATTTCAACAGCGGAATCAGCGATTTGCCACTGGATGGCTTGTCTTTCTGCGATTGGCTTGCCGAAAGTCACGCGTTCTTTCGCATAATCAATGGCCATTTGCAGAAGGCGCTCAGCCGAACCGATAGCACGCGCACCCACAATCCATCTGGCAAAGCCGATCCACTCGAGCCCGAGCTGATAGCCCTTATTTACCTCACCCAAAATGTTTTCTTCCGGCACGCGGACGTTTTCGAATACCAGCCCTGCAGGTCCCCATTCACCCATCGTGTCAATATATTCTGATCTCCAGCCCATATCCCTGTCGACAATAAAGCATGTTACCCCGTCACGGCCTGTAGCCTGATGCTGTTCTTTGTCGGTAATAGCGATAACCATAACGAAATCAGCTTCGTTTCCGCCGGTAATAAACGTCTTTTCCCCATTCAATACCCACTCATTGCCATCTTTTACTGCCGTCATTTTGATATTTCTTGTATCGGAGCCTGCCCCTGGTTCTGTCATCGCAAAGCAGGATTTCTTTTCCCCGTTAATAGTAGGGATCAGATATTTTTTCTTTTGGTCTTCATTTGCATAATAGAGGATGTTATCAGCAGATCCCCCAAATTGGAAAGGAACGAATGTTTTTGAAACCTCCATGTATACAAGTGCCAGCATCATCTGTCCAAGGTTTGCCCCGCCGTATTCCTCAGGTGTATTGATGCCCCAGAAGCCAGCTTCCTTGGCTTTTAATTGGAGTTCCTTTAATTTTCCTGGCGGAAGGCTTGGTTTTCCTTCTCTCTCATTTCTCAAAACATCGTTTTCAAGTGGCATTAACTCTTTTTCTACGAATCTTCTGATCGTTTTTTGAACCATTTTTTGTTCATCTGTAAGGCGTAAATACATACACTCAACTCCATCCCTTAATTTGTTAAAAAATGTAGGTATTTCTTGTTTCTGTCATTATACCAACCAGTTAGTATGTACAATACTAGTTTATTTAGAATGTTCGGAAAAAACAAGTTTTTTTTACTTTATATATATTTTTTATTGACCAATCCAGCGGTGTACAGTGGACTATTGTCTTGAAGTACAACCGCTGAGCTGGCTACTTCACCAATCCTTTTGTCAATTCGAACTGGGCGTATAAATCTTTAAGTGCTGCAATTAATGCATTTGTTGCCTTGCCCCGATAATGGGTCTGAACGAGCTGCATTGGAGCCTCGATTCCATCACGCAAGCTGTGTCCCCTAAGAAGGCTGCGGACAAAATTCCGCCCATGCTCGGTTGCAAGAGTGCAGGAAGCTTCAAGTATCACTCCATATTTGCAATCCACCTCAACAGTGATTGTCAACGATTCAAAGACACTTTTTGCTGCCATTCCCTGTGGGAGCCTGGCATGTCCAGCGATGAATAAAGTGTTATTTGGCACAGAAAATCCCCCATATACTAGATTCTTTTCTTTAATAGTATATGGAGTTTTCTAAATAATCAATTATCTATTCGCAGTCGATACCTTTTCATTCCAGGCCGGTAGGTTTTTATTCAATGGCTTATCTTCCCGGTAGCCAAGCACATATTCAGCTTGCATGACTGTGTGGATTTCCCTTGTGCCCTCATAAATTACAGGCGCTTTTGAGTTACGAAGGTATCTTTCTACCGGGTACTCATCAGAGTAGCCATATGCACCATGGATTTGAACAGCATCGTTTGCTGCTTCATTGGCATAATCACAGGCTTGCCATTTTGCAAGTGATGTTTCCCGTGAATTACGTTTACCCTCATTTTTCAGGCAGCCAGCTTTAAAAACAAGGAGCCTGGAAATTTGTAGACCTGCCTCCATTTTGGCAATCATTTGCTGAACTAGCTGATGTTTACCGATTTCTTTTCCGAAGGTGCTGCGCTCATGGCAATACTTTACGCTTGCTTCCAAGCAAGCCATGATTTGGCCGCAAGCACCTGCTGCAACAGTGAACCGGCCATTATCCAGCGCGGACATTGCGATTTTGAAGCCTTCTCCCTCTTCACCCAAAAGATTTTCTTTTGGAACTCTTACATTGTCAAAAAATAATTCGCCTGTATTTCCTGCACGGATACCAAGCTTTCCTTTGATTGCTTTTGAGGAGAAGCCTGGCATCGTACGTTCAACGATAAATGCAGAAATGCCTTTATGCTTTAAGCTTGTATCAGTGTAAGCAAAAACGATGAAATGGTCGGCAGCATCGCAAAGAGAAATCCATGTTTTTTGACCGTTAATGATGTAATCGTCCCCATCCCGTACGGCAGTCGTTTTTAAGGCAGCCACATCCGACCCGGCATTAGGCTCAGTCAGCCCGAAGGCTCCGATTTTTACACCTTTTGCCTGTGGAACTAAATACTTTTGCTTCTGTTCTTCGTTCCCCCATTGTAGTAAAGTCATGCTATTCAAGCCGGTATGTACGGAAACCGCTGTCCGGAATGCTGTGTCCCCGCGCTCCAGCTCTTCACAAACGATAGCCAGTGTATTATAGTCCATCCCGCTTCCGCCATACTCTTCAGGAATACAAACACCCATTAAGTCCAGTTCAGCCAGCCGTTTCATAATGTTAGATTCAAAGTGGCCCTTTCTGTCCCATTCGGCTATGTATGGCATAATTTCCTTATCGACGAAGCTCCTGACAACCTTGCGCACCATTTCTTGTTCTTCAGATAAATGAAAATCCATGAGTTTTTCCTCCTTAAATTATTTTCGCTTTTTTGTATTCGTTGATTTGTTCTTCGCTGTAGTCCAATTCCCTTAGAATATCCACTGTATGTTCACCGGCAGTTGGCGGATGCTTGCTTAGTTCTGTAGGTGTTCTGGAAAACTTTAATGGGCTGCCAACCAAACTTACATCTCCTGCAGTTGGATGCTTACAGTTCCATACAAGATTTCTTTCCTTGATCTGTGGATCCTGAAAGACTTGTTTTAAATTATTGATTGGGCCGCATGGAATACCTTGATCATTCAAAAGTCCAACCCATTCGACTGCCGGTTTTTCTTTTATTGCATCGGAGAGTATGTTGATTAATAGCTCCTTATTTTTTACTCTCTGTGAGTTAGTGGCAAACCTTTCGTCACTTGCTAGCTGTTCTTTGCCTAGCACAAGGCAGAGATTTTTGAATTGGCGGTCGTTTCCGACAGCGATTGCCAGCTGCCTATCACTGGCTTGGAAAGTTTGATAGGGTACAATATTAGGGTGTTCATTCCCCAGAGGTTCAGGAATTAATTCCGACACTAGAAAATTGCTCGCTACATTCACCAAAGCGCTTAGCTGAGAATCGAAGAGAGAAATATCAATGCTCTGCCCCACACCGGATGTTTGCCTCTCATTTAAGGCAGCTAGTATTCCAACCGCCGCATATAAACCGGTAATTACGTCAGAGATGGCAACTCCCACTTTCATGGGCCCGGATTGTTTTTCTCCGGTTATGCTCATTAAGCCTGACATTGCCTGAATAATGAAATCATATCCAGGAAGGTCCTTATAGGGTCCAGTCTGGCCAAAGCCTGTGATCGAACAGTAAACGATACCTGGATTGACCTTCCTTAGATCCTCATAACCTAAGCCTAATTTCTCCAAAGTACCTGTCTTGAAGTTCTCAATCACAACATCTGATTCAGCAATCAGCTTTTTGATGATTTCCTTTCCGGGCTCCGACTTTAAATTCAGTGTCATGGCCCTTTTGTTGCGATTCGCACTAAGATAGTAAGCACTTACATTTTCTGCGTAAGGTGGTCCCCATTCTCGTGTATCATCACTTCCGCCAGGAGCTTCCACTTTTAAAACATCAGCTCCCATGTCACCTAAAATCATCGTGCAGTACGGACCAGCCAAAACCCGCGTTAAGTCCAATACGCGCAATCCTTTTAAGGCGCCAATAGCCAACACCTCCTTTAAAGAACAAAAAAGCCAGCCATATCAAAAAGATACAACTGGCTTTAATCTATTACGCTGCTTCGGGCTGGCGAAGTCAAATAGATTTCTCAGTTTACATTCATATAAAAATTTTGATAAAATTCACTGGTCATGAAAGCGGTTTACTTTCTAGGAGTGAATTAATGACAGAATACAAAAGATTAATCTATTTGTCAACAATATTCGTAAAATTTAAAAAAGTGCCTCAAGTAAAAGAGGCACTTTCGGTTTCATTAAGGGTTAAGATCTGCTCCATTTTCCACGATGTGAAATAACAAATGGGCAAGGTGGTGCAGTGGACCATATTGTTCCTCTTCGTCACCATCTTCACTTTCCTCATAAAAATAAGCATCCTGCAAGAAAAGAGCCATGAATTCATAAAAGTCCTTCAGTTCAAATGAGTAGCATCCGGTTGGTTCCTCATTTTCCCCTTCATATTGCAGCACGAGATAAGAAATGTCACCATCCTCATCTTCCGCATCCAGAAAAACGAAAAATCCAACATTTGTATCGAGTTCGAATAAGCGGCGTGTTCCACCGCTGGTTGACTTTTCGAATTCTTCCTGGTTTATCTTTTGGACCTGCATCGCATCCACATTATCTTCCTGGTGAAAACTTACAATGAAAGATTTCATAGTTCCCTCCTTGTTCATATAAAGAAATAAATTCCTGCCACATTCAATTATTCCCATTCCCGCACGTAAATATTGGTTCCAATATTCTTTATATCCTCTTTTTAAAAACTTTAATCCATCTCAATGTCTAGCATTACAGGACAATGGTCACTTCCTAACACATGTGAATGGATTTCGGCTGCCTGTATGGATTCTGCCAACCTCGATGATATAATAAAGTAATCGATCCGCCACCCAATATTCCTTTCCCTCACCTTGTTCATGTAGGACCACCATGTATAAGCACCTTCTTTATCAGGATAAAGATGCCTAAAAGTATCGATAAAACCCGAACCAAGCAATTCAGTCATTTTTCCTCGTTCTTCCATGGTGAAACCAGAATTCTTGCGGTTGGATTTTGGGTTTTTTAAATCTATTTCATTGTGTGCAACATTTAAATCCCCGCACAGGATTACCGGCTTATGTTCATCCAACTCCCTAAGATAATCCCTGATCTGGTCCTCCCAGGAAAGCCTGTATAATATTCTAGCTAAATCCCTTTGTGAATTCGGTGTATACACAGTGACCATGTAGAATTTCTTAAATTCCAGGGTGATGATCCTGCCTTCTTCTTCCTCATCAGACGGACCAACGCCATAGCTTACTGATAATGGTTTTTTCTTAGTGAAAATTGCTGTTCCTGAATAGCCTTTTCGTTTGGCGTAATTCCAATATTGATGATAGCCCGGGAGCTCTAAATTGATTTGGCCTTCCTGCAATTTAGATTCCTGTATGCAGAAGATATCTGCATCCATTTCGTTAAAATAATCGAGAAATCCTTTGCCGACACAGGCACGGATTCCATTAACATTCCAAGATACCAATTTCATAAAAATATAATCTGCTCCTTGCTGGTGAATCTATTAAGCTTTGATAATACTATACACTTATAAAAGATTTCGTTAAAGTAATGGACCTTCGTATTTAGCCGTCGGTTTGTTATTTTTCCTTAAGGTTCTTAAGAACCTCAGGCAGCTGGCGGTATATTTCGATGACTTCTTCTATTTTCATTCTTACCAACCCACTGGAAGATGGAGCAACAAAATCTATAGTGCCCGGTATGACAGAATCCTCCTGGGGTCCCCACGGAACAGATTTTTTGCCGCTATATTGTTGGTACACACCTTTTCCAACGAAACACACGATTCTAGGTTTGTAATGGACAATTTTTCTTTTTAATTCCACTCTGCCTTCCCGGTATTCTCCCTTTGTGATTTCGTCCGCAGCTTTGGTGGACCTTGATACAATGTTCGTAAAGCCATATCCGAGCTCCATTAATGTATAATCCTCTTCTGGGCGGTATTTCCTATCGGTTAGCCCTGCTTCATTAAGAATTTTCCAAAATCTGTTATTAGGATTAGCGTAATGATGTCCTGTTTCACCAGAACGTATGCTTGGATTAAAGCCGCAAAACAAAATATCCATATTCGTTCTTATGTGGTCACTGATTGAGTTCATTCTGCCCGATTCCCCTTTCTCCTTTATAATTTTTGAAAAGGTAACCTAATATTAAAAGACCTGAAAAGGGTAGGGTACCCATTTTCAGGCCTCTTTTGGCAGCTCTAGGTATATTATCCTTCCTGCTGCATTTATTACAGCTCCGCCTTGTATCATCAGCGAATCGTCTAATAATCAATGTTTTCTCTTATTTTTCTCCATGTACTCGTAGATCTTTCTTTATTCCCAATTATTAGAAAATAAAGCCTCCGGAAAATAATAGTGTTAAGCCATGTGCTGTCAGGCCTATACCCCATCCTAACAACGGCCTGAAGAACCAAAAGTTAGAGGAGTCATCCAACATATCAATGGTAAATAAAAATATATTAACCATGACATAAACAAATGCATGTACAATAAACGACTTAAGAAGCATGACTCTTTTTTTGGCTGCCTGATATTCTTCCTGTTCATTTGGATATAATTCCATCGTCCCACATCCCTTTTTTACTAATGATACGGGCGTTAGGAAGAAAATGGAATATAAAACAAGTTATACACACGCGGAATTATGGAGCCTAGTTGAAAAGTTCTATTCCCTTTTCAAGATTAGGCGCTGTGTTCGCTCCATTTAACTGTATCCCCAGTTCAATCAAAGTGATGGCGACTGCGGGCTGAATTCCTGTTAAAATCACTTTTGCCCCCATCAATTCAGACATAGAAACAATTTCACCAAGGATCCTGGCGATGTAAGAATCAATGATATCCATCGAAGTAAGTTCAAGAACCACTCCTTTTGGGGATGTTTGGTGGATTTTGTTTAATAAATCCTCCTGAAGCTCTATGGCACTTTGGTCATCAAGATCAACTTGAATGGAAATCAGTAAGAGATCGTATAACTTTAATATTGGGATCCTCACATAAGCACTCCTTTGCAAAACAGGGATAACCAGCGGTGGAGCAACAGACGAGTTTATATGCACTTATTATAGGACTGTACAATTTAGTAAGCAAGATAAAAAAAAGGATAGAATTAATTAAAATTCGTCATATTCCTACAAGCTATTTATGTTTATTGTCTTTATTCCATAAGCAAAGCAAATTCTTCCACCAATTCTCCGAAGATTGCAAGGGCCTGCTGTATGGGTTCCGGTTTAGTCAAGTCAACACCGGTTTTCTTTAACAGCTCAAGCGGATAGTCGGAGCTTCCGCTTTTGAGGAACTCCAAATAGCTATTTAAGGTTGCTTGGTCACCTGAAAGGATCTTGTCAGCAATACTGAGGGCGGACGCATACCCAGTTGCATACTTATAAACATAAAAAGGACGATAAAAATGCGGGATCCGCGACCACCCGTATTTTACTTCCTCATCCAGAACAAGAAGGTTTGAACCATTATATTCCTTAAACAGGTTTTCATAGATGGAATTGAATGCCTCGCTATGCAGCGGTTCACCGCGCTCCGCTTTTTCGTGGACGATTTTTTCAAATTCAGCAAACATTACTTGGGTAAAAAATGTCCCTTTAAAGCTATCAATAAAATGGTTCAGTAGATGTTTTTTCATCTCCTTATCTTCCGTTGTATTTAACAAATAACGGATCAACAGAATTTCATTGACAGTTGATGCAACTTCGGCAACAAAAATGGAATACCCAGCAGTAATTTGAGGTTGGTGCTTTGAACTAAAGTAAGAGTGCATAGCATGTCCGCATTCATGAGCAAGGGTAAACAGGCTGTCCAAATCATCCTGATGGTTCAGGAGAATGTATGGATGTACCCCGTAAATCCCCAAATTATAAGCCCCGGAACGCTTGCCTGGGGTTTCTCTTACATCAATATAGCGCTTTTCTTTAAAGTAAGATAACGTGTCTATATATTCGTTGCCGAGAGGCTTCAGGGCATTTAACATTGTTTCATACGCATCATGATACGAAATTTCCAGTTTTATCCCTTTTACCAGCGGGACGGTAAGATCATACTGGCGGACTTCCTCCAAGCCTAGCGTTCTCTTCCGCAGAAGCAGGTATTTATGCATCAGTTCGATATTATCCTTGGTCGCTTTGATTAGGTTTTCGTATACTTCTAACGGTACCTCATCAGAAAAAAGTGATTTTTCTATAGCAGAAGGATAATTCCGCAATTTTGAAAGGAGGACATTATTCTTCACTGCAGAGGACAATGTGGAAGCAATTGTGTTTTTCATCTGGATATATGGTTTGTAATAAGCTTTATAGGCCTCTCTTCTTTTTTCACGGTCTTCGTGTTCGATTAATTTTGAATACATTCCGCGGGTCAGTTCCACTTTATTGCCATGTTCATCTGTAACCTCTCCAAATTTTATATCTGCGTTGTTCAGCATGCCGAATGTTTTTTGCGGGGATGATAGAGTCTCCCCCATTTGTGATAATATTTCTTCCTGATCCTTTCCCAAAACATGCGGTTTGTAACGGAAAGAATCGAGCAGGTCCTCTTCAAAATATTTCAATCCTTCCACTTCCGCTATATAACGCTTAAGGGTTTCTTCTTCTAGGCTTAGGAGAAACGGCATAAAAAAGGAATTAGCAGCACTTATTTTTTGCCCGAGCTGGCTCGCCCTGTCAAGTAATGCCTGATGTTCTGCCTCCCTGGTGTTACAGTCCACCTGAAGCATGGCGTACGCATATACTTTTCGGTAAAGAAAAGATAATTCTTCACTTTTGCTCAAGTATGAATACAGTGTCATCGCATTAATTAAACGGCCATCAAAACTCTTCAATTCTTCTGCCATTTTACCGATACGGCTATAATCCTGTTCCCAGGCGCTCTTGTTTTCATATATATCCGCCAAATTCCATCGCTCTTGTTCGGGTACTTCCTCCCGGGAATTGTATGTTTTCAATGTAAATAACTCCCCTTTTCCTACAATGGTATTTTCCATAATCATATAATGTCTATATTATCCTATTCCCATTTTAAAGAAAATGAAGCTGCTTTTAGAATAGTTAATTTTCTAGTAAGCTCTTTAAAATATGAAAAAATTTCTCATTAATGGTTTGTCCTCTATTTTGGGAGGGTACTACTATAATGTAAGACATTCTCAAAAACCAAAGGAGATGATTCTGCAATGTGTATGAACTGCTGCCATTGGAATAAAGAGAATGATGAAGCGATCAATAGTCCGGGTGATCATACATTAGCCACTGAAAAAGATAAATGATTGGAATTTGATTTCGTTAAACGCTAAAAACCATATTGAGACTAAAGGAGTTGAAGGTGAATGTCCAAGATTCTCAGCCTCTGGAATATGGAAAACGACGAAGCCGTTAGAAGTCCAGGTGATCATGATCATAACGGACTTTCAAAGAATTTATTAGGTGCTAATACGTTTGAAATGGCCCAGTTAAGGGAAGACACGCCAGAATTCGATTTAAATGGAACTGCATTAAATAGTATGTAAATGGAAAGCCCTTGCCTAAGGAATGACCGCTCCTCAGGCAGGGGCTTTTGGTTTGTAATGATTCGGACTGAATAAGCTTCCTTTTCGTGGAAATGATATAACAAACCGACTTTTTTAAGAAAGGACGCCCAGAAGAAATGAAAGAAATCGATTGTGATTATTCCCCGCTCAAAATCAAATTGAAAGAAACAATGCGTTCGATTCGGGATGATTTGACCACAAACATTGAAGCGGTTAATGATGAGGAGAACTGCTTATTATGTAAATTGGAAGAAATAAGAAAAGAATGCGTGAAAATGGAAGCCATTGCCTCTTCCTTCTATTTGACCTGCTATCTATCAGAATTTACGAATAAATATGAGGAAATTGCGAAAAGCGTGCAGAATCTCAGCAAGAAAAAACATGGAGCGATCATTGTAATAGAACGGACAGTTCCAGTAGATACCTTTATCCAAAAAGGTGTTCCCATAGGAGCCTTATTGACTCCTTCTTTGCTAGAGGCCATCTTTTATCCAGGAAATCCCCTTCACGATGGTGCCGTTTTGGTAAAGGAAAATACAATCATTTCAGCAGCAAATGTACTACCACTCACTTCCCAAGTAATCACTGGAAAAAAACTGGGCACAAGACATCGGGCTTCACTGGGTTTATCAGATCTAACCGATGCTCTTGTTTTGGTGGTATCGGAAGAAACAGGAAAAATTTCCTTTGCCTTAAATGGGACGCTTTATCCAATCAGTAATAACCATGAGATTCACTAAATTGTCTGATTGAAATGACTTATTACATAAAAAGACAGCTCCAGGGTGGAGCCGTCTTTATGGCTATTTAACAGGCACAGGAACTACCCTTTGACCAATTGCCTCAATTAATTGGGCGGGCATTGGGAAGTTGATGGCTGCCGGGTCAGATGCGACAGCCCCTGTTGCTCTTTGAAGGTCTTCCTCGCAAATATTGTATTGTGTAAAGTCAGCAGGCAGCCCGATTTTAACCTGTAGCGACCGGATCTTTTCTACCGCCTTGGCAAGTAAGGCCTTCTGGTCATCAGTGTCGACTTTGATATCTAATGCTTCTGCCAATTGTTTTGCTTTAGGAAGGTAAAGGTCAGGAATATATTCCATAACGACAGGCAAAAATACAGCGTTTGCAAGGCCGTGTGGAATTCGGAACATAGCACCGTAAGCATGAGCCAGATTGTGCACTGGAATAGCATTCAATGCGAAGCTAAATGCAGTGATTCCCATCAGGCTGGCATGCAGCATTTCCATCCGTGCCTCGACATTTGATCCGTTGCTGACAGCCAGCGGAAGGTTTTTCTCAATGAGACGGATAGAATGGAGAGCAAAGGAATCTGTCAAAGAAGTGGCATTCGGCGAGGCCAGTGCCTCAATTGCATGGGTCAATGCATCCATTCCGGTAAAGGCAGTAATGAGCGGCGGCAGTCCAGTGGTCAAGTCCGGATCTAAAATCGCCATATCTGCACTAATAAATGGATTGATTATATTTGTTTTCAGCTTTATTTCTTCATTGTAAATAACCGCAATCGGCGAAACTTCCGATCCTGTACCAGCTGTTGTAGGGATTGAAATATGGGGAATCGGGATATGCTCGGCTTGCGGGAACGATTCCATTACAAAACCACCTGGTATCGCTTCATTAATGTCAGTTAACCCTTTAAACAAGGAGTATTTTACCCCTTTAACTGTATCGAGCACGCTGCCTCCCCCGACGGCAAGCAATGCATCTGCTCCCACTTCTCTTGCGTAGCGTGCGGCAGCATTCACACAGCTGCTTTCGGCGTCCTGTGTGATATCAAGAAAAATGCCTGCTAGCTCTGGACCGGTCCCATGCGGGGTAAGGCTGAAAATTTGTGCTACTTTTTCCACGATTCCTGCCTTCTCCAATCCTCTGTCACTAAAAAGAACCACCCTTTTTGCACCTAGTCCCCTGAATAAATCGGGTACGAGCGCCCTTGTATTTGAACCGCTGTGAATGGCTGTGCGCAGCCAATAACTGGACATTGTCGTTGTAAGCATCGAAATCACCCCTGCCTTTTTTTAAGATTCATTGGAATTTTGGAATAAAATTTGATACCAGTTCCGTTTATGAAGCTCTGGAACCATGGATGTATGAACATGTTTTAGCTGTGTATACGCATCGAGGGAATGTTTTCCCATTTCCCGGCCAATTCCGCTCTGCTTGTAGCCTCCAAACGGAGCGTCATTGCGGAGCATATGCCAGTCATTGATCCAAATCACTCCCGCCTGCAGCTTTCTGGCAATAACGTACGCTTTATTCACATCCCGAGTCCATACTCCTGCAGCAAGTCCGTAGATCGTGTCATTCGCCATAGCAATGGCTTCGTCAACATCAGAATAACGAATAACCGATAAGACAGGACCGAAGATTTCCTCTTGCGCTATCTTCATATCATTTGTGACATTCGTGAAAATTGTCGGTTCAATAAAGTGGCCTCCCTCACAGCCTGGAACCGTTACTGCATTCCCGCCACATACCAAAGTTGCCCCTTCCTGCTTCCCGGATTCGATATAGGAAAGGATCGTTTCCTTTTGCCGCTTTGAAATCACTGGGCCGATAGTGGTATTCGGATCAAGCGGGTTGCCCGGTTTCAAGCTCTTTGCAAGCGCAACGAGACGTTCAACAATTTCATCGTGTAGCTTGTCCGGAACAAATAACCGGGTACCTGATTCACAAAGCTGGCCCGAGTGTAAGAACACTCCAAAAAGACTGCCCGGGATTGCAATATCCATGTCTGCATCCTCAAGAACTATGTTCGGCGATTTTCCGCCGAGCTCAAGAGTGGTGTGCTTAATTGTAGTAGAAGCAAGGGCCATAATTTTCCGTCCAACTTCGGTGGAGCCGGTAAAAGCAACTTTATCGACTTTTGGGTGACGCACCAAAGCTTCCCCAACCTCGGCACCTGGACCGGTGACCACATTGATGACGCCTGGAGGAACAAATTGTGAAATGATTTCTGCGAGTTTCAGTGTAGATAGCGGAGTGTAGCTTGCCGGCTTAATGACTACCGTGTTCCCCATTGCAAGAGCCGGAGCTATTTTCCATGTCGCAATCAACATTGGCATATTCCATGGTGTAATGGCCGCGCAAACACCTATCGGTTCTCTCCAGATAAAATTATGGGCTGGTCCTGGAAATGGCGGTGACGGAAGAGTCTCCGAAAATGGGTACGTTTGTACAAATTTAGCCATTGTGTTAAATAGGTCAACCATTTGTAGAATATCATTGGAGGCAACCCTGCGGATTGTTCCTCCGCTGGAAATCGTTTCAAGAAAAGCAAGCTCCTGAGCATTTGTCGCAATCCCATGCGCAATTGCATTTAATACTTTGGCCCGGTCTTTTGGCAGCATTTCCTTCCAATCAGTTTTGTCAAATGCATCCCGTGAAGCCTGTACAGCTTTATCCACGTCTGAAGCCGTCGCTTTCGCGACTCTGGCAGCCAAATCACCATTTGCCGGATTTATAACATCGAAGGTTTCCCCTCCTGATGCCGGCTCCCAATTCCCATTAATAAATAACGGGAACGTTTGAATATCTACTTGAACAGTCATTTTTCATCCTCCTTTTAGATTCGGCCAAACAGAAAAGGCTAACTTTCCTTTTTGCTGTATATCGTTTTGTTTTTTGAATTAGACAACCCCGAATTCACTTTCCTGCTGCTTGTAGATATCATCCAATTTCTGGCCCCTTGATTTTGCGAGGATGTCCATCCTTACGGTTAGCTGTTTCATCGTAAAATTCATCGTATCTTCAAAGTCAACGCCAAATGGAGATTCCTCCACCCTGCCCTCCTGGTTAAGCTGTATGGCTAGAGGAGTCAGTTCCTCCATTTTCTTTGATACAATGTCAAAGATATGAGGATGTTCGCTGATCAAGCGCTGCAGTAAAAATGTACCGTAGGCAATGTGGCGCCCTTCATCCTTTTTCAGGTATCCGATTCCCTTCAATAATGATGGCATGGCATCAATACCTTCTAATGATTTATAAAACGAGTAATATCCGGTCTCCGCAAGGACTCCCTCCACGAACATATTATAGACGGTCGATGCTTCAGCCAAGGCTTCAGGGGAATGGTCATGCTCAAGCCGTTCCAATGAAGTTGGAAGTATTTCATTAAATATAGTGTTATAAGTATTTGAATGATAGATGGACAGATCTCCTGTTACCCCGAGAGCATTCAGCAGGAGCCTGAAAAATTCCGTATGCTTTGCTTCCTCGAATAAAAAGGTTGTCAGGAACATTTCCTCTTCCAGACGGCCTTCTTTTGCAATGACCATCATTAACGGAAGTAAATCCCTTGTTACTGCTTCCTCGCCCGCCTGGAATTGTGAAATCAGCCTCAAGATTGCTTCTCTTTGTTCATTTGTAAAGTTATTCCAGTCCTTCACATCCTGGGTAAAGTCAAAATCAGCAGGATTCCAGATACCGAACCGCTTAGCCTTTTGATATAGGCGAAACGGGAGCGAATCCAGCAAGAGCCCTCTTTTACTCGTCGTTAAAATCGTTCTCTTCTCCATAAATAACCTCCTTCGAACATATCAAGCCCAAAAAACCAGTCAGACCAAGCAAGGTAAATGCTTTAAAAATTGTAAGGGCTTTCAATCTATAGTACGATGGATTTAGCATAAAAAACATTCCTGAAAATATAGGGGGGGAAAATGTCGAATGATGGAGAACGCTGTAAATGAGTATATAAAGACAGTGGCTGAAGTAAATGATATTCGAAAAAAGGCTGAACAAATGCTGCGAGGTTGTGTTGACTTTTTTCCATTCGAGCGTGCTTCTCTGTTCACATATTCGCCATTAAGCCATTTTGGTGAAGGTATTTTTCTGATTGAGAACAGTAAAGTCATTTCGCTTCAGCATGTGAAAGACGACATCCGTACCATTTTTCCGCTTTATCAGGCCGTCACCAGAAATAAACCAGTATTAATCCACCGTGAAGATATACTTGAATCGTTTCCTGATAAATATGTCCGCCATTTTCAACTTTCATCTCTTGCGATTATCCCCATCAGCCTATTGAATATAGTGGTCGGATTTGTTTTGGTTGACAGATACATGGGTGAATATCCCTTTGAAAAAAACTATTTAACGCTTTTATCCCATTATATTAAAAAGGCACTGTCCCCCCTGTCACACAATTCAGAAGAAAAGCCTTCCTTGAGCAAAAGGGAAACAGAGGTCCTGCAACACCTGGCAAATGGATACTCTATGAAGGAAATGGCATCCATGATGAATGTAAGTGAATTTACAGTAAGGGATTATATCAGTGCAAGCATGAGAAAGCTCGGCGTTAATCACCGAGCTGAGGCCATCGCGGTAGGTATGAGGAAAGGAATTATCCTGTAAATTTCTCTTCTTTAACAGTTTGGATCATTGTTTTTTCAGGTTTTGATGAAACATAGCTATGGAGCACCATGCCAAGTATGACGAGCATCATTCCAGTCCATGAAACAGCGGATGGCCAATCACCCGAGAGTATGATAATCTCCCCTGCGGCAGCAAATAAAACCTCTAAAGATTGTGTAGCTTCAACCGCACCTAATTTTTGCATATTTCCTTTTACCAAATCGGTTGCCGCGAAAAATAGCACGGTGGCAAATACACCTGAAAACAGGGCGACAGCTGCCGACTGCCAAATTTGTCCTGGGGCTGGAGGACCTGATGTGGTAAAAGCGAAAACAGAAAGGATAAGCCAAAATGGCAGACTTGCGATCGTCATTCCCAAAACTCGCTGCCAGGCATCTAGCCTTCCTGAACAGACCTCCATCATTTTTCGATTCCCGAGCGGATAAGCAAACGAGGCCACAATGAGGGGGATTACGCATAAAAGTGTTTCTAATAGTGAAATTTCGTTTGCATGCTCATACTGCATAAGTGCGACTCCAAGAAGAATCACCATGGACATCATTAATCCGCGGTATGGAATTTTTCCTTTAATTTGGACCATGCCGTGGGCAGTCTGCTTCGTCTCATAAAAAAACGGTACAAGCAATGAACCAGAGATGATCGTGATCAGCCATGTTCCCGCAATTAACCAACCAGGACCATATGCTGCCGAAAAACAAATGGGAGCGTAAAATAACCCGAACCCGACAAAACTCCACACGAGCCAATAAGATGGGCGTGACTGCATTTCCTTTAATAAGGGAATCAAGTTCTTTCGTGACATGACAATGATTAGGAGCATTGGCACCATGAAAAAATAACGCAAAGACGCACTCCAAAGCCAGCTCCCTCCAGAAAGGTCCATCATGCGGTTTAATATGAAGGTAAAAGCGAAAAAGAAGGCAGCGAAAACACCAAGTGCAATTGGACGCATGGGTCCACCTCTTTTCTTGCAAAGCTATATGCATTATTGTACCTGGAAATCCAATAATAGCAATCATATGCTTAAATATTCTGAATTGTATACTAGGCGAGTACACAGTATGAAAAAATCGCATTGTTATGAAGGAACCGAATAATACATTTTTCCATAAGTACCAACAACCCCAAGAGGATGCTAGCTATATTGGTGAAATGGAATTGTTTTAAAATAAGGGAATATTTTCCATTATTATTCGAGCTTTCGCAATATTTACAATATTTTTCTTGAACCTCATTTCCCTTCGAAGAGAGAAATCAAGTGTTTTGCAATTAGAGTTGAATCAAGGCGGGCGGCTACATGCGGAGGCCTTGAACCAATCATGGCTTCCCATGGGTGACCCAGCCAAAGCAAGCATTCATCAATTATCATAAATGGAAAGTCAACTTTCGCTGACATATTTAAATCTGGTTGAACTTCATGTATAGGTCTATCAGACATAATAGTGAGCGAAACATTATAGGGTCTTTTTTTCAAGCGTTCCAGCCAATCTTCCGGTAGTCCCGTACCGTTTGGTAAAGACAGGATAACGGAGGATTTTGCCAAAGAAATGTCTTGAAATGCCTGTTCCAGCTTTTTGGCATGCATCCATTGCAGTCGGGGAAGCTGATTTTTCACCCATGTGCCGATTTCATGCTTCTGTATAGACTGGCCTTGGGTTTTTTGGTGTTCAACCAATTGCCTGATTGTCTTGTTTTGGTAGACTGAATCCTGTATGAAAGAAGCGTCTCCCACATGGATAAACTTGCCTCTTGTCCTTGTGATGGCTACGTTGATTAGCCTTTCGCTTTCTTGACCTGCCACTAAATAACCGGCACGTTCCATAGGGTGGCTGTCAACCGTATCAAAAATGATAACATCCCGCTCGCTTCCCTGGAATCGGTGAACGGTAGAGGCCAATATATCGCAGTGCGTTCGCTCCCTTTCATACAGCGACGAAAGAAGCAGTTCCATCATTGATGCCTGAGCGCGGTACGGTGTTACATACCCAATTGATCGTGCCCCGGCAAGATAGCTTTCGTGGATTAACTGGAAGGACTGCAGAAGCTGCCATATATTTATTCTGGAGTGTGAAGCAGGTTGTGTAAAACAAAATTTTCCACTATGGCTACTATCCAGCAAGATGGAAGCACGTCCAGGAAATGGCGCTTGTTCGACGATTTTATTTCGGCTTGTATACACACTTTCATGGTCCTCTACTAATGATTGATAAACATATTTATTGGTAAAGGCTGAAATTTCAGGATGCATTCGTCTCTGTTCATTTAGTAAAAATAAATGGACGTGCAGTTTTTCCTTTGTTGTCCGTTCAACAACTCCAGATGCGTGAAAAATATCTTCTTTTAACCATTGATTAACGAGCGCATGACGGGAAATGGCAATAGGCGCCAATTGTTTAAAGTCTCCGCAGATGATGACTCTCTCTCCTAACGATGCAGCGAAGGCAACCTGGGGAATAAAAGCCATGCTAGCCTCATCCACAATCACAACATCAAATTGTTTTTCATATATCGATGAGTCGCTTGCCGCCTTAGCGAGGGTTGTTCCGATTATGCTTGCCTCCTTCAGGAGTTGCATCTCTTTTTGGCGGTATTTTTCCAAAACCTTTGCCAGCTTTGTTTCCAATTCAAGCAGATAATCTGAATCTCGTTTACTAAAAGAACTCAATAAATCGTTTTTAATGTTTCGTCTTGCTTCGATCAATTGTTTTTTGTTCTCCGCTAGTTTGGGTTCTCCTTTTTCAATCAGTTCGGTGGTCGTTAAAGGTCTGCCCTTATGAGATGAATCAGTTCCGATTGTTCCGTAACGGATTATGCCTCCTGCACGGAAGCGTTTTTTTTTCTTTACATATTGTGCGGTTTCATCCATCAATATATCCACAGCCTGGTTGCTGTGCGATAAAATCAATACGTTCTTACCTTTAAAATGATGGTTTGCGGCTACCCTTGCAAGTGTATAGGTTTTTCCAGTACCCGGAGGGCCCCAGACGTATGTAACAGGATTATACTTGGAGCGTAAAAATAACTCATGGACATTACTCTTACTTTTTTCGGCCGGATGTTTTGCAGGCATAGAAGGATCCAACAGTTTTTTTATTCTTAAACGTTTCCGTTTACTTTTTTTTATTTCATCGAGTCTTAGAATTAGCTGTTCTAAAAGTTCCCATGGATCATGGTAAAGGAATGCTTCTGAGACAAAATCCCCTAGGAAATGCTCCGTTGTGAGGATGATGCTTTTTCCCTCTGATGAAAGGATACGACCGTTCTTCCTCTCAGAACCCTGTTCCAATCTGACTATTGACCCGACCGGAATCCTAATAGAAAAGTCTGTTTCGAAATAATAGGTAAACCCATCTCGATCGGAAACCAGTCGTCCGTCCTTAACCGAATATTTACTGCTTCCATGTTTTTTAAAATGCTGAATTTCTATTTGCAATGCTTTTTGCCATTCTTTTAAGTATGCTAAAGTTGAGGTCATATTGTACCCTTCCTTTTAACTAAAAACTGAACAATAAAAAAGCTCAATCAATGGAAGATTGAGCTTTTTTTATTCTATTACTATAACATTAATTCTGTAAACTTGCTATTAACGGGCAACTGAAAATGTATTTTCCTTAGTCACTTCTACCACCCAGCCAAGTGGATCTTCTAGTTTTCCGCGCTGGATTCCGGTCAAAGTATCAAACAACTTTTTGGAAAGTTCTCCTGTTTTTCCATCGTTAATGACAATCTTCTCATTATTCCAGAAGAATTCTCCAATAGGGGAAATAACAGCAGCGGTACCGGTACCGAAAGCTTCCTCCAACGTTCCATCCACATGAGCCTGTCGAACCTCTTCCATAGAGATTTTGCGTTCCGTTACAGGGAGATTCCAATGCTTCAATAATTCAATTATGGATGACCTGGTTACACCTTCAAGGATACTTCCGTTCAATGCCGGAGTAATAACCTCACCATTGATCTTGAAGAAAACATTCATACTTCCGACTTCTTCTATATATTTCTTCTCAACACCGTCGAGCCAGAGGACCTGGGTGTATCCATTCTTTTCTGAAACTTCTTGAGCCTTTAGGCTTGCCGCATAGTTTCCGCCTGTTTTCGCTGTACCTGTTCCGCCATTTACAGCACGCACAAACTTGTTTTCAACAGCTATTTTTACCGGATGGATCCCTTCTTTATAGTAGGAACCTACAGGACACAGGATAATCATAAATTTGTAGGAACTGGAAGGATGAACCCCAAGAAATGGTTCTGTTGATATAATAAACGGCCTGATATAAAGGGATGTGCCATCTGCCTTTGGAATCCATTCCCGGTCGACTTCAATGAGTTTTTTGAGGGCTTCAAGAACGAATTCCTCATCAATTTCAGGAATACATAGCCTCTCATTTGACTGGTTCAATCGACTGAAATTCTTTTCGGGACGGAAAAGCAAGACTCTTCCATCTTCTGTTTCATATGCTTTCAATCCTTCAAAAACTGATTGGCCGTAATGAAATATCATAGAAGCCGGATCCATAGTGAGCGGCTGGTAAGGTACGATACGAGGGTCATGCCAGCCAAGTTCAGTGCCATAATCCATTATGAACATATGGTCCGTAAAAAATTTGCCGAACTCTAGCTGATCGGATTGAGGTTTCTCTTTTTTTGTCTCGCTCAAGGTGATAGTTATATTTTGTGTTTTCATTCCGGTAACTCCTCATTATTAAGTTAATGTATATACATAAATCTATAAAAGCCATTTTACTCCTATAACTATCTACCTTCAAGCCTAATTATTAAAAATTTCAGAAATTTTTTCTTGTTGTATTCTATTTTTACTAAGTCCAATGCTCTATTTCCGACGACATGCTAATTCCTTCTATTTTGAATTGTGAAGCTCCTAATCCATGTGTTGTTGCTGAATTCTCTAGCTTTGATTTCCACTCTATCTTTATATACATTAACGAGCAGTCCTTGAGATAAGCCTCTTTTTCTCCCTTCCCGGCTTGTTACATAGCTTACGGATGATGTGTTAACTATGGTAAGCTCCTTTTGGTACACTGTTTTGGGATGGTCCAGGGTGTAGTGAGTATGACCGCTAAAAAGAATTGCTTGTGGATATTTCCGCAGAATATTTTTGAGCCTTTTCCCATCAAAATCAATATAATTTCTTTCTGTGCCATATACGGTATCCTTTATCGGCTGATGGAGAAAAACAAAGATCGGTTTATTTGAGGCAGCATTCAAGCTTAGTTTAAGCTCCAACCACCGATATTGCGTATCTGAAATATATGGGGCATTTGGATTTTCAGGCATCATTCTTTCGCTTCCCAGTGTTATAAAATGATAACCTGCAATCCATTTATCATAATAAACATTTTCCATACCGGTTTTCATTAAAAAACGCATTAGCAGCATCTCATTAGTAAGCAAAGGCCGGTTCCATAGCTTCATTTCGAAGAACTCATGGTTTCCCATTGCAAGAATTCGTTCAGCACCAGGATTTGATCCGGTAAACAAAAGGTCCATAAACCGGTCGTATTGCTCCTCAAGTCCATGGTTCGTAAGGTCGCCCACAACCGCGATTGCTTGATAAGAAGGTGCAATCCGCTGATAGTCCTCCAATGCTTTCAGAAATTTATGATCGGTATTATTCCAGCAGATTGGAATCCTATCGATGACGCGCGGTTCTCCACATATATGTACATCACTCATCACAGGAAATTGAAGAATGGGCACTTCTTTTGCCGGGTACGCGGTCGCGTTAGGATTTATAGCGATAAAGAGCATTGCTGAAGAAAATATAATGATCCGGTATACCAGCTTCAAAGTATCCCCCCTTTTCGGCATTAATTTTAATAAAAAGTTTTCCCTGGACGGCTATAAATATGAACTCCCCTGCACTATTCAATGAATATAAAAACTTGCTCCGTCAGTGATTTCGATATTAGAAAACTGCTTTAAATCTTCCATCAACGTAAATAGGGCATCATCCTTTTGTTTCGCTTCAATCATACAGTCTATTTGTGAGACGCTGCCTTTTATCTCTTCCAAAAAGTCCATGAACATTTGGGCTGACACATAATCAGCGTGGGCGCGGAAATCCCGTTCGGAACGCGGGCTAGAAATATGCATTTTAATTGGAAGTTTTGCATGATTCCAGGTACTGCTAACCCTGTCCCAAATTTCGGCCCAGTTTTCGCCTTGGGAATGGTGGGCCAGGTAATGGTGATAATCAAAAACGAGGGGAATACCGAGTTTTTCACATAGATAAAGGGTTTCAGATAGTGAAAAGGTGGTATCGTCGTTTTCAAGCATGACCATTTTTTGAAGAGATGCGGGTACGAGCCCCCAATTATGGATAAATTGCTCCAGTGCTTTTTCATGATCGTTATACCCCCCGCCTACATGCATGACGCATCGATGTTCTGGATCGATCCCCATCCCTCTTAGCAGGGAATAGTGCATTTTCAATGTCTTTACGGATGTTTTCAGCGTATCGGAATCTGATGTATTTAGAATAACGAAATGGTCAGGGTGAAAATCGACCCTCATGTCGGGATGTTCAATTAAAAATTTTTTTATGTTAGTAAGCTCTTCTTTCAATGGAGAAACAAAATCCCATTCCGGCAATTCAGGGTGATTGGCAAGCGGAATCATTTTAGAAGTCAGCCGAAAAAAAGAGATGTCATGGGCCGCGTTATGCCGCAGCAGTCTCAGACAGTTTTCAAGATTAGAGGCTGCGATCCTTTCCAGTTTTCGAACGGCAGCATCACGATCTCGAATCCTGGAAAACTGTGAAAAGGTCATCGTTTGCGAAGGAGAACAATTTTTTACATGAGTACTCATTGCTACATAACCCAGGCGGACTCTAGTCAAAGAAAACCCTCCCCTATTAAGTATGTTAAGCATTATTATTCCCTTGAGATTGAATTTCTACCTAAGAAATATGACTTTGAAACCAGTGTTCTAAACGAAATTATTAATAAATATATTGTGTTATATGCGGACAAGGTCGAAGATTTTGCAGGACATTTACTTTTTAAAGGAGGATTAAGGAGTGGTTCCTTCTAAATTCAAGTCAATTATCTTGGCTATGATCATAACTACCTTGGCAGTCTCGCTAATCTCCTTTCCACAGGAATCCGTAGACGCCTCCAGACGGGGATTGGAGATGTGGTGGGAAATCGTGTTCCCTTCGTTACTGCCGTTTTTTATTATATGTGAGATCCTAATAAGCTTTGGGGTAGTGGGGTTTTTGGGAGTAATATTGGAACCTTTAATGAAACCTTTATTCAGGGTTCCGGGAGTCGGTGGATTTGTTTGGGCGATGGGAATGGCGTCAGGGTTCCCAACAGGTGCAAAGTTAACAGCAAGGTTAAGACTTGAAAAAAAGATAACGAAAATCGAAGCGGAACGCTTAGTTTCTTTTACGAATTCATCGAATCCCCTTTTTATCTTTGGTGCGGTTTCGGTCGTATTTTTCGAAAATCCAGAGCTTGGTGCGATTCTAGCCCTGTCCCATTATTTAGGGAATATCAGCATTGGTTTGATCATGCGCTTTTACGGTAATGACAAAAAAACAACAAAGATAAAAGGAAGTTCCTTTTCCATCAAACATGCCCTGTCTGTACTCCACCAGACACGATTGAAAGATAAAAGGCCTTTTGGGACTCTATTAGGAGATGCTGTTCTCTCTTCAATAAATACCTTATTAATGGTAGGCGGATTCATTATCTTGTTTTCCGTTATTAATAGACTGTTGATTCATCTCCATATCACTGAATATCTGGCCTCCTTTGTTACTCATATCCTGAAACTTTTCCGATTTGAGGATGCGTTGACTGTCCCATTGATTGCCGGGTTAATGGAAATTACGACTGGCAGCCAGATGACAAGCGCCCTTCAGAATGCAAATCTAATGCATCAAGCTATTATAGTAAGTTTTATTCTCGCGTTCAGTGGTTTCAGCGTGCAAGCGCAAGTAGCAAGCATTTTAGCCCCAACTGATATTAGTTTTAAACCTTTTTTCTTTGCTCGTATTCTGCATGGATTCTTATCCAGTTTCTTTACTTACCTTCTTTGGACACCTGTATACCAGGCAAGTGCGACGAATGCCTTACCCGTTTTCCTGTTTGGAAGAGACGAACAGCAAGCACTCTTCAGTATGATGAATATTGGCCCAATCATTACAATATCAGCCCTGAGCATCTACATCATCATTTTTGCAAGGAAAATCTATAAGGGGGCTAATATATGAAAACGGGGTCAGGCCCCCGCACATCACACCAGTGTAGCAGCGGGAGTCTGACCCGAAAGGAATTCGATTAGGTTTTCATTGTTTCGTTTTGCTTCTTCATAGCCTTGTTGGTACAGTCGACCGAGTTTTTTTGGATTGCGTTCCACCCTGCCTACTTCCAGTTTTTCTGACGGACGGATGATCAGCACATTCCCTTTTGCTTCTTGATCCTCTAAATAGTCGATTGTGTCGTTATATACTTTATGACGGTTAAATATTGCGTTCACTAGCCCTTCGTATTGGCCGTATTTACGTTGCAATAGCCATTTCATGGATTGCTCTGTTTTTTTGTATCCCTTATTTCTTGTTAAAATCACTACATTTTTAACATTTCCGTCCCGCTCAGATTTTCGGATTGGAATCGGGTCGGAAATGCCCCCATCCATTAAATATTTCCCTTGGAAATTTATGATAGGCGCCATTAGAGGAAGTGAACTTGATGCCCTGAGAATGGTGAGTATATCGTTCCTAGAGGAAGACTTTTCAAAATAAACCGGCTCACCGCTTTTGCAATCAGTGGTTCCCACCACGAATTCTTCCTGCGCCTGGTTAAATGTTTCAAAGTCAAAAGGAGCTAGCTCATTCGGCATTTTATCAAAAATAAAATCCATGCCGAATAACTCCCTTTTTTTAAAAAAACGTTTCAAAGAGATATATTCCGGGTGCCGGACGAAGTCAATATTCGTAATCCGGTTGCGGTCTATTTGCCTAGAAATGTACGAAGACCCATTACAAGCCCCGGCAGAAACGCCGATTACATAGGGGATATAAATCCCCTGCTCCATCAAATATCTAATCACACCTGCCGTAAAAACACCCCTCATGCCGCCGCCTTCTAAAACCAGCCCAGTGCTTTTCATACATTAATCGCCTCTTTATTGTTAATTTTACCTATTATACGTTTGCAAATTAATAGTAACGCTTGATTATACTGTGTTCAAGCAATTCAGCTTGTTTTGTACTGGAAGTCACAATCATATCATCTTCCTTTATATAGTAAAAAATCCATGCAAAAAACGTTTAATGTCATCGTAAATAAGGAATGTAGTAACAAGGCAAGGTAGCATAGGGTTTTGGGGGGGTTATACATTGTGGATTCATAAACCATTTTTTAAATATGCAACAGCAGTGTTGTTAGTTATTTTAATTATTTTTTTAATGGGCAAGATTGATTACTTTTTGTGGCCGTTTCAAAAAATAATCGGCACGATTTTTTTTCCGGTTCTGATCGCGGGACTGTTTTACTATATCGCCCGGCCGCTTGTCAAGTTTCTCTCGCGCTTTATGCCAAAAACAGTAAGTATCTTATTATTCTTTGCGGCAATAATCGGGTTAGTATACCTTGCTATCCATGTTTCCGCACCGACTATATCTGAACAAATGCATAAATTGTCCAGCCAGTTTCCTGATAAAGTAAAAGAAATTTCCTCAAAGTCAGAGGATACGATAAAAGAAAATGATTTTGGTATGGTCAAAAATAGCGAGAATATAGAAGAAAAAGCATCGGGATACTTAGAATCGCTCTCAACAAAAATCAGTGGAAATTTAATAACCATTATTTCTATAATCACGAATATAGCAACAGTATTAATTATCGTCCCATTCATTCTTTTTTATTTTCTCAAGGATGACCATAAACTGAGGCCTTTTTTGCTAAAATACATTCCCGAGGAAGTTGAAAGTGAAGGGAACAAGATTTTAAAGGATGTTGACAAAACCTTATCAGCCTACATTGTAGGCCAATTCATTATTGCTATGGTAGATGGAGTATTAATGTATATTGGTTATAGAGTGATTAGCCTTGATTATGCGATTATCCTGGCCCTGTTTGCGATGTGTTTAACGGTTGTTCCTTTCCTTGGTCCCTTTATTGGAATCATTCCCGCTCTCTTTGTCGCTTTGCAGCAAGAACCGATAATGGCGATAAAGGTATTGGCAGTTTTACTTGTTGTCCAACAACTGGAGGGAAATTTTGTGACGCCTAATGTAATGGGAAAGCGGCTTGACATTCACCCGCTGACAATCATCTTCCTCCTGCTTATTGCAGGCTCCATTTACGGTTTCATCGGCATCTTGATTGCCATTCCGCTCTATTCCGTGATTAAAACTCTAGTCAAAAATTTCAGGCGGTTTTACCAGCTTCGCCATAGAAGCAACCGCAAGGCAATGAATGAAAACACCGGCTAATACTCAGGTGAACAAAAAGGGCTGTCCTGAAAGTCAGTTAAACTGACATTTGGACAGCCTTTTTTATTATTTCCCTAGTGAACTAACTATGAACGTATCTTAACAGCTTCACCTGCGAATAGATCAGCTGCATTTTTCCCTATTAGTTTATCAATCTGCTGTTCTGTCACCCCTCGCTGCCGTAGCTCAGGAATGATACTTTCGAATAAATGCCCTGGATGCCAGTTTTCCATCAATTTCATTACAGGCTCAGGCATGACCGGCGGCCTTCCAAGCCAGATGTTTACAGAGTCATGAGCAAGCAGGATTTGATCTTCGTATCCTGCTTCCAATAATGTTAAAAGTGTTTCAATACGCTCATGGTCATACGGTGCCCCTACCGAACCCTGAATACCAAACCTGTCAAATCCGATCCTTACTCCTTGGTCCAACACGTTTCTGTGATATTCCGGATTGGTATTTCCACACATATGCCCGATAATGATCCGGGAAGGATCTGCTCCTTGTTCTGTTAGGAACCCAACCTGTTCGGGTCCCATTGTCCCTTCCTGTGTGTGTGTCAAGATAACGGTGCCCGTTTCTTGCTGGATACTTGCTGCAGCGCGGAAAAACATTTTTTCATACTCAGTAATGGTATCCTTGCTGGATGCAAGCTTAATGATTCCAGGTTTGATCCCTGTACCACCAATTCCGTCTGTAATTTCCTTTTTAAACATTTGATAGATTTCTTCCTCGGCTGACCCTAGCGCCTGCCTGAATTTAAAATAAGGAGGTGCTCCCTCACCTTCATAGTAATAACCGGTCGCACAAATAATCTGTAGTCCGGTGGCCTCGGAAATCTTCTTTAAAAATGCCGGATTCCTTCCACACTCATTTGGAGTTGGATCTACTACGGTTCTGATGCCGTAACTCATCATTTGCCGGGCTATGTTAATGGAAGCCTCCAAAGCTTCTTCCTCAATAAAAGGACCTAATGTTACATCCCCCTGGAAGCCGGGATAGCCAAAGATAAAATGCTCATGAATTAATGTTTTTCCCAAGGATTCGATTGGGATTGGACCTGTTACCGTTTCAACCATCTTACTCATTTCCTGCCACCGTCCCCGCTTTTTCCTTTTCTTCTTCTTGCAGCTTACGCCAAAGGATCTTCCCGCTCGCCGTAGTTGGGAATGAATCCCTGAACTCCACGAATCTAGGATACTTGTAAGCTGCCATTTGTGTTTTCGCCCAGCTTATAATTTCGTCTTCAGAGACTTTTCCTTTAAACTCTTGGTTCAGGATAATGAAAGCCTTGACCGTTTCCCCTCTTTTCGCATCAGGAACTCCAACGACACATGCCTGCTCTACGGCAGGATGCTTGTATAACAGAGACTCCACTTCAGTTGGCCACACCTTATAACCTGAGGCGTTGATCATCCGTTTAACACGGTCAACCATAAAATAATAGCCTTCTTCATCCATTTTCCCGATATCGCCAGTCCGGAAGAAGCGTTTTCCGCCTTTTTCAATAAAAGCCTGTTCCGTTTCTTCAGGACGGTTATAATAGCCTTTAAAAACCTGCGGGCCATGGACAATAATCTCTCCGATTGATCCAGGCGGTAATTCTTCTAAGGAAGCCGGATCAATGATTTTCGCATCAACGTCAAATGCCGGAATGCCCAGACACTGCATTTTTGGACGGTCAGGCGGATTAAAATGTGTCTGGGAAATGGTTTCAGATAGTCCGTAGCCCTCCACGAATTTCAAACCTGTCAGTTTAAAAAGCTTCTCCCCGACTGCTTCCGGCAAAGGTGCTCCGCCGCCTGAGATACTCGATAAAGATGAAATATCATAATCTATAAGATTCGGATTCGCCAAAAAGTCAATCAACATCGTACTAATATTGACCCAATGGGAACATTTATACTTTTGTATAGCTTCCACGGCGGTATTCCGGTCCCATCTGGTAAGCATCACCATCGCTGCACCGGCATAAATCGGCGCATGCATGCTGTGGACCATTCCTGTCACATGAAATAGAGGCAAGGTGGTCAATGATACAGAATCACTTGTAGTGCCACTCCAATAGTAGGCGCTTAGGACATTCGCCTGTACAGTACGGTTTGTATGGATACAGCCTTTCGGAAGTCCGGTGGTCCCGGAGGTATAAGGTAAAACGACCACATCATCTGCATGGCCTGTATATTGGGATGGCGCTAATTTCTCTTCGATTGCTTCTTTCCATAAATATTGGTTTTCCCCTGAATATGTATTTCTTGGTGCGGCAACTTCTGAAGGAATGGATTGAGGTGAATCTTGCTGCGGCAAATAATCGGAATAGGCAGCAACCAGGATATTTTTTAAGGAAGTAGTGTTTTGGAGCGGCTGGGCGTGCCCGAAAAGCTCCTGCCCAACAATGGCAGTTTGAATTTCGCAATCTTTTATGTAGAAAGAAAGCTCATTTTCGGTATTCATTGGATTAATGGGTACGACAATAGCCCTTGTGCGTACAATGGCATAATACGTGATCAGGAACTGCGGTGAATTTTGCATGAATAAAGCTACCCGGTCTCCCTTTTTTACATTCAGTTTCTGTTGTAGGTAGCCTGCAATTGCTTCCACTTCATGTAGGAGCTCTTGATACGAATACTCAGCACCATAGTAATATAGAGCTGCTTTTTTGGGATACCGTCTTGCTGAAACCTCAAGGTTGTCAAATAAGGTGGTTTCTGGAACTGTAAGTGTTTTTGTGACTCGTTTTGGCCAGTAGGCAAAATGGTTTTTGTTCATATGCTTCCCTCCTGAATATCTTTATTTAACATTCATGCTTCAAAAACTATAATGGTCGAAGAACAGATTTAACAGTATGAAAAGTAATGAATGCGCTTACATAATTACGACTAGCTAATATACTAACCATTCGGTATGTTTCATAGTTATTATACTATCAATTATAAAATTTTACCAAGAATAGTTTCTAAACTTTTGCACAAATTTTTATAACATAAAAAATGTCAAAGGGATTCTAACACCCTTTGACATTTATACTTTAAATTGAACAAGAAGATTGTCCTTGGTCATTTTCTCTTGTCTTATTGATGATACCTTCACAAACCAGCTTTTCATGGCTTTGTTTTAACTCGATGCGTTCGTGATGGGTATACACATTTAATGACTGGTTCCTGACAAAACCGATCGTAGTGATCCCTAGCTCCTCTGCTGCTTGAAGCGCCAGCTCGGTCGGTGCTGATTTAGAAATAACGATTTCGCAGCCGATCTTTGCCACCTTCAATAATATTTCTGAAGAAATACGCCCGCTGAAAACGAGCACCTTATCACGAATCGAGATGTTGTTTCGGAGGCAATATCCGTAAATTTTATCCAATGCGTTATGTCTGCCTATATCCATTCTGCTAAGCATTGTGCCTTTTAAATCGCATAATGCGGCATTATGGACACCGCCTGTCCTTTTGAACATCTCAGCAGAACCCTGTAATTCATTCATTAACCGGAAGCAATCTTCGGGAGTAACTTTAACACTTACTTCCTTCATCTTTTTTGCGGTAAGGGCATCATTTACGAACACAAAGCCTTGTCTGCTCATTCCACAGCAGGAAGTAATGTAGCGCTTATTTGACAGCTTTTGATAATACGGGTTGATTTTGTTGGTTTTGACATTTACTACGCCATCTTTTTCCTGGATCCATATATCATCGATGTCTTCAAACTTCTTAATAATTCCCTCAGAAGCCAGATAGCCAACGACCATATCTTCTATATATTCAGGCGTACAAACCATTGTAACAAATTCTTCACCGTTGATTTTGACCGTTACCGGGTACTCTGTGACGATCGAATCCTCAATCCATTCGGCGCCCGTGGTAGAAAAGTGGAGGATTTCCCTTTTAATTTCAAGTTCCTTCATGATCGTATCCCTTCTCAAGTAATATCCTTGTCGAAAATAAAGACAGAGATGCCGATATCCTCTTCGACCTTTATATCAGAGAACAAATGGACAAGGGTTGCCCCGACCAATTCATTCATCCCTTCCGGAGTACCGCTTTTGTAGACATCTTGGATAAGCTTCGTCCTGGCTGCGTGCACCATATCCCGGCCTTCCGGGGTCCTTGCTATAAATTTTTCTGTTGGCGTAAGATTACCGTACAGCGTCGAAATCGCTTTATTTTCCACAAATATCGTCTGTATTTTTTCCGGTCCCTTGCCAAACAATTCCTTTCTCAGCTTTCTGAGAATGTCATTAAACTCATGAATTTTTTTTGACATACTCCTATCCCCTGTAAATCAATTTACGTCTCTCTCTATTTTATCGACATAAGTTTGTTCTCTTTCCATTGTTAATCATAAAGGAATTATTGCAAAAAAAAAAGCAAGACATATTAAAATGTAAACAAATTGTGAATTTTTAATTGTGAACATATTGTGTATTTAAAAAAACAGGTTTATAATGTTTCAATGTTGGACCCGTAATAACTGATTTGTTATGGATCTATCGGACGATTACATAAAAATGGATTGGTAACTTAGTAAGGTTTGCTAATTGACTATTCCACCATGGAAGCGCACTCTCTTTTGTCAAGGAGAGCTGTGTTTTGTGGTGGTTTTTTTATTTTGAAAGGTAGGGTAAAAAATGGCTATTGATACGATAAGCCTGATAGGAAAAGATGGCTCGCTGAACATTCTGGCCAGAGACACCATAAGTGTTACGATTAATAATCAGCTATACACTGCTGACAAAGGAAAGACAATTCTGCAGATTATCAATGAAAACAATATTGAGCATCCGCAGATTTGTTACGTACCCGAAGTTGATCCGATTCAAACATGTGATACATGTATTGTTGAAGTGGATGGGAAACTTGTTCGTTCTTGCTCAACTGTTGCTGAGGACGGCATGTTCATCGATCTTGGTTCAAGCCCTGCTGAAGCAGCACGTACGGAAGCTATGGACCGGATTCTTGAAAATCATCTATTATACTGCACGGTTTGCGATAACAACAACGGTAACTGTAAATTACACAATACCGCAGAAATGATGGGAATCGCACATCAGAAGTATCCATACAGACCTAAGGTCACAACTGATCAAGTAGATATGTCACATCCATTCTACCGTTATGATCCTAACCAATGTATTGGTTGCGGACAATGTGTTGAAGTGTGCCAAAGCCTTCAGGTCAACGAGACTATTTCTATTGATTGGGAAGCGGAAATTCCACGTGTTATCTGGGATGACGGCGTAGCTATCAATGATTCTTCATGTGTAGGCTGCGGCCAATGTGTAACAATTTGCCCATGTAACGCGTTAATGGAAAAATCAATGCTTGGTGAAGCTGGCTACATGACTGGGCTTGATGATGAAATGTTAACTCCAATGATCGATCTAGTTAAAGAGGTTGAGCCTGACTACACAACAATTTTTGCTGTGTCTGAAGTCGAAGCTGCTATGCGTGATACACGTACGAAGAAAACGAAAACAGTTTGTACTTTCTGTGGTGTCGGCTGTTCATTTGAAGTTTGGACTAAGGACCGTAAAGTTCTTAAGATCCAGCCTTCACACGATGCACCAGTTAATGCTATTTCTACCTGTGTTAAGGGTAAATTCGGCTGGGATTTCGTAAACTCTCAGGAACGTATCACTACCCCTCTCATCCGTAAAAACGGTGCTTTCGTTGAAGCGAGCTGGGATGAGGCTCTTGATTTAGTCGCTAAAAACTTAGGTGGTATCAAAGAGCAATATGGCAAGGGATCAGTTGGATTTATTTCTTCTTCTAAGATTACGAACGAAGAAAACTATGTTATTCAAAAAATGGCACGCCAAATTTTTGAAACAAACAATGTAGATAACTGTTCACGTTACTGTCAATCCCCTGCAACAGATGGTTTATTCCGTACTGTAGGTATGGGCGGCGATGCCGGAACTATTAAGGATATCGCACAAGCAGGTCTTGTAATCATTGTTGGTGCAAACCCAGCGGAAGGCCATCCAGTTTTAGCGACTCGCGTAAAACGTGCGCATAAATATCATGGCCAAAAACTAATTGTTGCTGACTTACGTAAAAATGAAATGGCTGAGCGTTCTGATATCTTTATCAGTCCTAAGCAAGGAACAGACCAGGTTTGGTTAATGGCTGTTACAAAGTACATGATTGACCAAGGCTGGCATGACCAGAAATTTATTGAAGAGAACGTCAACTTCTTCGACGATTTCCATGAAGTTCTAGACAAATACACATTGGATTATGCTGAAAAACATACGGGCATTAAGCGAGATACTCTCGTTGAAATCGCTGAAATGATTCGTGATGCAGATGGCACTTGTGTACTTTGGGGTATGGGTGTTACTCAAAATGTTGGCGGTTCTGATACTTCCGCAGCTATTTCCAACCTGCTTCTTGCAACAGGAAACTACCGTCGCCCAGGGGCTGGAGCTTACCCACTTCGCGGACATAACAATGTTCAAGGTGCGTGTGACCAGGGTACTCTTCCAGGATGGCTTCCAGGATATCAGCATGTTACAGACGACGTTGCACGTGCAAAGTTTGAAAAAGCATACGGTGTCACTATTGATGGCACACCAGGCCTTGATAACATCCAAATGCTTCATGCAATCGATGAAGGCAAGATGAGAGCCATGTATCTTGTTGGTGAAGATATGGCATTAGTGGATTCCAATGCCAACCATGTACATGATATTTTATCGAAGCTTGATTTCTTCGTTGTCCAGGATATTTTCTTATCAAGAACAGCTCAATATGCAGATGTAATCCTACCGGGTGTCCCTTCTCTTGAGAAAAATGGAACATTTACGAATACTGAACGCCGTGTTCAAAGATTGTACCAAGCTCTTCCTGAATTAGGAAATGCGAAACAAGACTGGTGGATCACACAAGAGATTGCAAACCGTTTAGGAGCGAACTGGAACTACAGCCACCCAAGTGAAATTATGGCGGAAATGGCAAGCCTTTCTCCTCTATTTGCAGGAGCAACTTATGACAATCTTGAAGGCTGGAACAGTTTCCTATGGGGCAGCCACTCTGGGGAAAGTACTCCACTTCTTTATGTAGATGGCTTTAACTTCCCTGATAAAAAAGCCCGCTTTGCACTTTCTGACTGGTCTAAACCTGTTGAGTTCCCTGAAGAATACGACCTTCATATCAATAATGGCCGTATGCTTGAGCATTTCCATGAAGGAAATATGACCAATAAGTCTACTGGTATCCAGTCCAAAGTGCCGGAAATTTTCGTGGAAGTTTCACCAGAACTTGCACAAGAACGCGGCATACAAGACGGTTCTCTAGTAAGACTTGTCTCACCTTATGGTGCGGTTAAATTAAACGCTCTTGTCACAGACCGCGTTAAGAAGAATGAGTTGTTCCTTCCGATGAACTCGGTGGACAAAGATTCAGCTATTAACTTCTTAACTGGACCTGCGATGGATGCACGAACTCATACACCTGCTTATAAGCAAACCATGGTCCGTATGGAAGTTATACGAGTGGATGGAGAAACTCCTCTACCTTCCATTAACCACAGGAATAAAAAACGCAATCCGCAAAACGGTGTAGAAGTTGAACGGAAATGGAACCGTCCAGGTTACGTCCATTTGACCACTCACTAATCGAAAGGAGGAAAAATAATGGCACAGCCAATAAAAATCATTGAGAAAAAAGTACCGACTGCCGAAGAGCTTCAACAGCAGAAGCTCGAAGAACTAAAGTCTCTTTTATCTGATAATAAGGAAGCACTCGACAAGATGATGGGCATAGCCGGCGAACTGAATGATTTGGGAGTGCTTGAAGCGGCACACGCAATGATTCAAGCGAAGGATAAGATTGCAAAAATTGCTCTTGGCCAAGTGACACGTGAACCTGTAACGAACTTGGTAAACGTGCTGATGGGAGCTACCGGTGCGATGATGAGTGCCGACCCAAAAGCCACTGAAACTGTGTTGAAAAGCAGCATTGCTGGCTTGCATGAAGCAAATGAGCATTTAAAGAGCAACAAAAAAACAGGTGTCCGCGATTTCATGAAAGCAATGAATGATCCCGACATCAACCGTGCCGTTGGTTTCGGCATCCATTTCTTACGAGGAATGGGTAAAGCATTGAAACATGAAGATAACCATTAAAAATGTAGATGTAACGTGAAAGTAACATCTCCCCCGTCTCTTTTAGGTTTAGAGGCGGGGTGTTTTATGGTAAACAACCTACATACATGGAACTTATTACATTATTTTTCTTAATATTAGGAGGATTTCAACATGGCATTTCGCAGTCCACAACAGATCGCAGAAACTGCAGTCGAAGCTGGTGTCAAAAAAGCGTCACTATCCCTCCCTAACATGCTGATACTTGGCTTTTTAGGTGGAACTTACATTTCATTAGGTTATCTTTTGTATATTCGTGTAACCGCTGGCATGCCGGCAGAATGGGGAACATTTACCCAATTTTTAGGAGCAGCAGTTTTCCCTTTAGGCTTGATTTTGCTAGTTGTTGGCGGTGGTGAACTTCTTACTGGTAACATGATGGCGCTGCCAATCGCGGCATTAAATAAAAAAGTCGCGATGTCCAAGGTAATCATAAATTGGTTCTGGATTACGATTGCAAACTTTTTAGGTGCTATATTTATTGCTTATTTCTTTGGCCATATTGTGGGGTTAACAGAAATGGAGCCTTTCCTTCATAAAACAGTGGCGACAGCACAAGCGAAGGTTGACCCTACTTTTATACAGAGTCTAGTATCCGCAATAGGCTGTAACTGGCTAGTTGCATTGGCTGTCTGGTTATCTTACGGCTCTGAGGATACTGGCGGGAAGATCCTCGCTATTTGGTTCCCTATCATGGGGTTTGTTGCTATTGGATTCCAGCACGTTGTCGCAAACATGTTCATTATTCCTGCTGCCATTTTTGCAGGACACCTTACTTGGATGGATTATCTAGGAAATTTTGTTCCCGTTTTCATTGGGAATGCTATAGGCGGAGCTCTTTTTGTAGCTTTCATTTACTGGTTCGCATACCTTCGTCCGAATAAATAAATAAATCAAACCCCCTTTCCTCGCGAAAGGGGGTTTGATTTTGCCGGTTTCTTCTATATATAAAAACACTGCCATTAGAAAATAACAAATGATTACGTTTATAATACTAGTCCTATCTTTTCTAAAATAATATCTGGCTCATCTAACTCTTAACATAGATATATACTGGATGGTGCCCTGTTCAGCCTTAAAATTTGCTTCAAATAGATAGTTCCCTGCTTTATCTGGAGCATGGAATGTCCCTTGCAGGTTTTCCACCTGCATCTTTTTTCCATTTTGGCTAAGGAAGAGCAGCACTTGTTTCCCATTCAGTTCATGTCCTTTGTCCTTAATATAAAACCGAACTTTTGCCCCCCTCTTTAACGTTTGTTCAGGATTCTTCCGTGCGTACTCCTGGACATCAGGAATATTTTCAGACAACAACTGATTGCTTTCACTTTTCCATTGGTAATTTGCTTGTGGAATTTGTTCGCTGTTAAAGACTGTACTTAAATATCCATTTGGGATAACTTGTGTATGTTTTATGGTGTCCTGGCCGCTATAGCCATGTAAAATGAAGACTGAAAATAGCAAGGAGAGCAAAACAACACCATTAACTAAGATTGTGGAAACTGCCGAAAATACCTTCCAATTCATAATGTTCCCCCCGGGTAAGCAGCGTTTGATTTATTTATAAGTTCAGCTTACCTCTCCTCATTCCCTTCTTTTCCTAATAAAAAAACTACCTAATAGCGATTATCTTTTCGGTTTTAGCTTTTTGCCAAGCCAAGAAAAGATACTTTGTTTTTTCGCTTTTCCTGTTGCCTCTTTTCTCCTTTGTTCCACCGTAATAATCTCTTTGTCGATTGCTGTATTGTATGCCAACACAAGACCTAAATCGGTCTGATTTCCGTTTTCTGCGACGATTTTGAAAGACACGTTTTGTTTGGTCGCCAATTCAATGTATTTTGCGATTTCAGAGTATTCCATTTCGCCATTTAATAATAAAGTTGCTTTGGGATTCTGTTTTAGCTGGCTTGCAATTTCGGGGTAAACTGTTTTTTCCCTCACCTGTCCCTTAGTTAAAACAACAACTACTCTTTCTCTAAGTGTACCTAGGTATTTCTTTCGTTCTTCTGGTTTTATTTCTTTTACTCCATAAATCCCCTGCTGGAGCACTTCTTCTACCGTTTTCTTTGACATTTTTATACCCTCCTATTAGCTTAGCTTCCCATCTTATTAAATGAATGTATCCGGGCTTCCTGACACTTTTATCTTTAGATTTCACAGAGTTTCAATGATTTATCGAAGGGGTTTTAGGTGCTCACTGCAATACAGGTAAAATCACCTATACATTACTGTAATCAATAGCCAGTCTTGCGGCATAGGATGGTAGAGTTAGAAATCAACATAGATATAAAGGAAGGGAAGAAATGAGAAAATTTTTGCTTAGTGCTCTCCTGGTTTGTTTTATGTTCATGGGGGTAACTCCTGCGTTTGCACAAGGAAGCCAATTCATCATCATCAACAAAGGTAACAACCAGCTAGGCTACTATGAAAACAGCACGCTGACCAAGGTCTTCAGGGTTGCTACAGGAAGGAGCGCGTCCTATACGCCGGAAGGGAATTTCAAAATTGTCAACAAAATCGTCAATCGTCCTTATTATAAGAAAAACATACCTGGAGGAAGCCCTCGAAATCCATTAGGAAACAGATGGCTGGGACTTAACGCACGCGGTACTTGGGGAACCACTTATGCCATCCATGGCAACAACAATCCAAGCTCGATCGGCGGTTATGTAAGCAGCGGCTGTGTCAGGATGCATAACAGCGAAGTACAATGGCTTTTCTCAAAGGTAAAAGTTGGTACTCCAGTCATCATCACGACATCTGGAAAAACGTTTGATGCGATTGCAACAGCCAAAGGATATAAAGTTAAAAAATCAAATATTACCATTCCTGTATATTCTTCGGCAGTGTTAAAGAAAGGCAGCCGCGGTGCTGAAGTGAAAGAACTGCAGCGAACTTTAACAAATCTGGGGTACAGTACAAATGGCATTGATGGGGTTTTTGGGTCTGGAACCGATTCAGCAGTCCGTAAGTTCCAAAAAGCTAAGGGATTAAAAGTCGACGGTGTCGTAGGCCCCGCAACAAAAAAAGTATTGGGAATGATATGAAAAATAACGTTAACCCAGTTTGCTTCGGGTTAACTTTTTTGTTTTTAGCCATCGAATACCATAACTAGCTATTGGGTAAACTAAAGACAATTTTTTGGAGATGAGAATGTTGTACGATGATTTAGTGGAAGGTATTCTCCAAGCTGTGCTTGCGGCAGGCTGGATTGGGATGTTTATTATCCTTGGGTTCATTCGTTTAGAAAGATAGTCAGAGCATAAAGGGGTTCACTTTAAATACTGCAAATTATTTTCCAGTGCGTATAAAGTCCAGGCAATCTTCAGTCCAGAAGTGTCGTTTGGCTATGTTTGAAAAATGGATTTTGAATTTTTTCCGTCCATATTATGGGTCCATACAAATTTCCCGCTACGTAGAAACTATTCTATGGTTGTCCAATACTATCAGGTACTAATTCCAATAAAATAAAAAAGCCAGGAGCTTTTCATTCCCGGCTTTTTACCAATCGTTTGTATTTTCTAATAGCTGGTCGATGTCTACAATGTTCAGATCAAGATCTAAATCGGCAATCCCCGCGGTAGCCTCCAATAATTTATCAATATCAATATTCCTCATAGGTAAAACCTCCTTAATGTCTGATTGATGTTATGTAATACGGTTTTATATACCCTTTCTGGTTTCCTGTTAAACACTTCGTTAACAAAAAAGGTAATTATGTGGGTAGAAAGTTTGATTTAATAATTGTCATGTCATTGTTACGAAGCAGAAATATATTTATAGAAACCGTCATAAAACAGGATGGTTTGACATAATACGTGCAGTTAGAAAACTAGCATCATCGTATCTTATATCAGCCTCCCTTCTCTTCTTAATCCTTTGGCTCGACTATAAGTTTATTAGGAAAACAAAAATCGTTAAATTAACGGATTGCGATTTAAATACAAATAAATAATGTTTAGAACGGATTTAATCCCCCTCGGTATTTACACGGTACTTCAGGGGTTTTTTATTTCAAGCTCAAATCTGTTCAATGTATTAAAAATTTGTAAATTCATGCGTAAATTTTTGCGATGAATCCCCCTTTTCTGCTACATTTTATCTAGTTTATTTTGATTTAGGAGAAGATGATGAATAAAAAAAAGAATGGTACATTTTCAACCCTGATAGAACTACTATTTGTATCTTTTAAATTAGGACTCACCTCTTTTGGAGGGCCAGTGGCGCATTTAGGGTATTTTCGTGAGGAATATGTTAAGCGAAGGAAATGGTTGGATGATAACACCTATTCTGATTTAGTCGCTTTATGCCAGTTTCTTCCTGGTCCTGCCAGCAGCCAAGTAGGAATCAGTATAGGAACACTGCGTGGAGGAATGCTTGGAGGGGTTGCTTCCTTTATTGGATTTACCCTTCCTTCTGTAATCGCACTAATTGCCTTTGCTTTATTGATTGATGGTTACCAGGTTATAAATTCAGGTTGGATTCACGGTCTAAAGCTTGTTGCAGTAGCGGTAGTAGCTCATGCCATTGTAGGAATGTCAAAAGCGCTGGTTCCTGATGTGCCAAGAAAATCGATTGCCTTATTTGTTATGATTGCCATTTTGCTATGGCCTTCCCCCCTTAATCAAGTGGTAATGATTTTGCTGGCCGGAGCTATTGGACTTGTCTTATATAAAGATGAAGCAAGTGAAAATCATGTACATAATAATAATTTTAGTGTTTCTTTTAAAACAGGACTAATCTGCTTGGCAATCTTTTTTGTTTTATTATTCGGCCTTCCCCTCATAAACACATATACGAACATCCAGTGGCTTGCCATGGTGGACAGCTTTTACAGGGCTGGTTCACTCGTGTTTGGAGGCGGACATGTAGTTCTTCCGCTACTTGAAACCGAATTTGTACCTGGGGGATGGCTTAGTGAAAATAACTTCCTGACAGGATATGCCGCTGCACAGGCCGTTCCGGGCCCGTTATTCACGTTTGCTTCTTATATCGGTGCAGTGATAGGAGGCTGGCCTGGAGGCTTGCTGGCTACTGCTGCGATTTTTCTGCCAGCATATTTGCTCGTGATTGGCACTTTGCCATTTTGGGATCGAATTCGGCGCAATCCATATGCAGGCGGTGTGTTAAAAGGTGTAAATGCAGGAGTACTAGGACTTTTAATAGCAGCTTTCTATGACCCGATTTGGACTAGCTCTATTTTTAAGCCTCAAGACTTTGCATTTTCTGCGTTTATGTTTTTTATGCTTGCATATTGGAAGGTTCCTCCATGGGCCGTAGTTATCACAGGTACATTTGGCGGCTGGCTGCTTTCATTATTACAAAATTGACTAAAAAAATCCGGAGGAAACCGGATTTTTTTAGTGTATGTAATTAAAACTTTGGCTTGTCATCTAATAGCAGGGCTTAAAGGAATGGATGACTCCCATTCCTCTTAGTCTAACGCTGAAATCTTCCAGAAGAGCTCTTCAAAATAATCAACAGAACCATCTTCCACCCTTTCATCCGGTGTCTCTATAATGAATGAATAATTACTTTTCATGATAATGGTTTTCATCTCTAATTCCCCCTACCCTTACTATATAAATATGCAATGATAGGCTTGTTAGGTGATTACAACAAAATATTTTAAGTAAACATCCTCATTTTTTCCTTACGGATCTTTATTGTATCCGACAATGTCCTATACAACTGTTTCAAGGTAGCATAATTTAGTAAAAAGTACAAAAATACACACAGGAATGCTAGCCTGTCGGTGAATAAACATTAGCCAAATTTAAAAAGTGGCTCAGTTGGGTCGTGGAAGATACATGATGGACCTTTTTACGGTACTCCGTAAAGATTGGACATTATTTTAGTACGTAGGAGGGATAAGGTGGAAAACACAATCATTACACCTTGGGAAGTCGACGAACTAACGCATGAGTTTTATGTGCCCGATTATATTGAAACCATGGCACAAGATGTACTTAAAAGTTATGACCTGTCGGTTTCCAGCATCCAGGTTGTGACTACAAAGCCTGATAAAGGAGGAGCCATTTGGAAGATCGAGACAAATAAAGGGCCGAAAAGCTTAAAACTCCTCCACCGCAGGCCGACAAGAAGCTTGTTTAGCTTAGGGGCCCAGGAGTACTTGGTAGAAACTAAGTCTGCAAGAGTCCCGGCGATCGTTCAAACAAAAGATAGCATGAATTACGTGGAAGCTGGAGGGAAATTGTGGTTTGTAGCCGAATGGATTGAACCTTTAGAACCAGTCACAAAAGATTTAGAAGGCGCAAAACACCTCTGCCGCGCACTGGGCGAATTCCATCGATTAAGTAAAGGCTATGTTCCGCCTGCCGGAGCAGAAGTTGCTTCAAGAATCCATAAATGGCCGAAAAGCTTCGAAAAGACGCTAATTAAAATGGATTGGATCCGGACGATCGGAAATGCCTATCGGGAAATGCCTGCCTGTCAGACAATACTAGATGTCGTGGATCAATTTGAGGAACAGGCAAGAACAAGCATTGAGAGGCTCAATCAATCAAATTATTTTGAATTAGCCAAACAGGGTAACCAATTCTGGGGCCTCGTCCATCAGGATTACGGCTGGTCAAACGGTCAAATGGGCCCCGGCGGCATGTGGGTGATCGATCTAGACGGTGTAGCCTTTGACTTTGGAATCCGTGACTTAAGAAAATTAATATCCGGTACTATGGCGGATTTATTTCACTGGGACGTAACATGGGTACGTGAAATGATTAAAGCTTACCATGAAGAAAATCCAATTACCCCGCAACTCTATGAGGTTCTAATGATCGAGTTTTCCCTCCCAAATGAATTTTACAAAAATATAAAAGAAGCGGTGTACGAACCTGAATTATTTCTAAATGAGCAAACTACTCAGCTTATTCAAACCATTGTAAATACTGACCAAACAAAGTGGCCTGTTCTTAAGGAAATCGAGAATGATTGGAAGGGAGTGGAACAACAATGAAAATACTGATGATTTGTACAGAAAAGCTTCCAGTTCCAGCGGTACTGGGTGGGGCCATTCAAACTTATATTTCAGGAGCCCTCCCCTATTTAAGCAAACATTATGATATCACGGTGTTAGGCATTACTGATCCTTCCCTCCCTGACAAGGAAACCATAAGTGGTGTCCACTATGTTCGTGTACCAGGACAAATCTTTGAAGTATACCGGGAGGCTGTTGTGAGATATGTTGAATCCAACGAATTTGACCTTATCCACATTTTTAACCGCCCTCGGCTCGTTCTGCCCATCAGGAAAGCAGCACCCCACTCAAAGATAACCCTCAGCATGCATAATGACATGTTTAAAAGGGAGAAAATTGATCCTGAAGAAGCGAATGAGGCACTGAATGAAATTGCCGGAATTGTAACGGTCAGTGATTATATTGGCAATGTGATTCGGGAATTGTATCCCCAGGCGTCTTCCAAAATCCGTACCATCTATTCAGGGGTAGACCATAACAGATTTTTGCCGGGAAGCCACCCAAAAATGCAAAGCATTCGCAGCCAGCTTCGAAAAGATCATGGTTTGGAAAATAAGACTGTGATTTTATTTGCAGGCAGGCTATCGCCTAATAAAGGTGTAGATAAACTAGTCAGGGCCTTGCCAGAACTCTCAAACAAATTCAAGGACCTTGCCCTCGTGATTGTAGGAAGCAAGTGGTTCAGCCAGGAGGATACAACTGATTTCATTGCCTATGTTCGGGCATTGTCGAAAAAATTGCCAGTTCCGGTTGTCGCAACAGGGTTTGTGTCACCTGATCAAATCCAAAATTGGTTTGCGGCCGCAGATATATTCGTTTGTACTTCCATATGGCAAGAACCACTGGCACGTGTGCATTACGAAGCCATGGCTGCCGGGCTACCGATTATAACCACAGCAAGGGGCGGAAATCCCGAAGTCATCCAACCAGGTGAAAACGGACTAGTAGTTGAGAATGCTGAGGATCCTGCCGCCTTCACTGAAAAGATCTCAACAATCCTGTCAAATAAGCCATTGATGAAGCAAATGGGAGAAAAAGGAAGGCAGCTTGCAATAAAAGAATATAATTGGGAAAGGGTAGCAACTGATATACTGGAAGTTTGGAAGGCTGCGATGAATTGGTCGACCGAAGCCTTGTCTGACGAAGAAGCTCTTGAAACTGTTGAAGATTTAAATATTGAGGATTCTATCCCAGAGACTGCAGTTATCGTAAATGATGAACTAAACCCTAAGACAGTTACTAACAAGAAGAAAAAACAAGAAAATAAAAAATCACGTGTTCAAAATGAAAAACAAAATACTGATTCAGTCACCAGAGCGGTTGATTTAACAGTTGATCCAGTGGTCGAAAATACTATTTCAATTAGCAAATCCGAAGGACGATTGCTCAAGGGTTCTGATCCTGTTTCGCAAAAGGATAGATTCAGAGAATCACTAAGAGATATGCTTAGGCAATCAATCCGTAATTCACTCATGAGTTCCTTCCCTGAGACCGCCACAATGGCTGAGACATTCCGGGAATCAAGAAGAAAATTGCGCAAGTAAGAAAGCATGAAAAGAGGCTGACTCGGATCAGCCTCCTTCTATGCTTGTTTAATTTCCAATCTACGGGCTATTAAGGATAAGCCATAATTTACTATAAAGTACATTAGCGCTACGGTGACAATGATCGGAATGATGTACACGTCCTTTTGCGCATATACGATTTGTGCATTGTGCATTAAATCCGGCAGGGCAATAATGACAGCCAGCGATGTGTCCTTTAATAGTGAAATGAACTGGCTTACAATTGGAGGTACCATTCTTTTTAATGCCTGCGGTAGAATGATATGGTACAAAGTTTGAACATAGGTAAGCCCTGATGAACGGGCTGCCTCTATCTGTCCTTTTTCGATCGACTTTAAGCCGCTGCGGATAATTTCCGAAAGCATCGCTGATTCAAATATGGTCAAGGCAGCGATAGCCGCATAAATAATATCGAGTTTAATTCCTACTTCGGGCAATGCGAAATATGTAAAGAAGATGATCAATAACAATGGCAGGTTCCGAATTGTTTCAACCAATACCGCCAGCACCTGTGATACGACCGGAATGGATGCATAGCGTAGGATGCCTACAATCCCGCCGATAAGGAAGCTTAAGATTATGGAAATGAAAGCAACCTTTATAGTGACCCAGAAACCCTCCAGCAAAAAACTAAGATGGTCTGGTGAAAGCGCTCCAGCGAAATCCATCTCGACACCTCCCTCAATTGTTTTTGGCTAGGCGTTTTTCCATGTAACCAACGCCAAGGCTTAATGGAATCGTTAAGCTTAAATAAAATAGTGCCACAAAAATATAAACATCAAATGTTACATAAGTGCGGGATGAAATTAAGTCAGCATGATACATTAAATCCAACCCTGCAACAACACCCAATATTGAGGAGTTTTTTACAAGATTAATAAATTGGTTTCCTAGTGGCGGGATGACGATTTTGATTGCCTGCGGAAGAATGATAAGCCGCATGGTTTGTCCGTAGTTTAGCCCCGAAGAACGAGCCGCTTCCATTTGGCCTTTGGGGACAGAAAGGATTCCAGCCCGGATTGCTTCGGCAATGAAAGCAGCCGTATAAATCGTTAACCCCAATGCTCCAGCCACAGGGCCGCTAAATCTAAGGCCAAAGAAAAAGAAAAAAACGATAACAAGTAAAGGAATGTTGCGAATGAATTCAACATAAACCGTTCCAAGCCAGTTTAGAGGCTTAAAAGGAGCGATTCTAAAGACGGCGATTAGCGTTCCAAGAACAAAGCTTGCTATAAGTGCGATAAGACTTGCGATAATGGTAGTCTGATAGCCCTCAAGATAAATATCAAAGTTTTCAGTCAAGATTGTAAAATCGAGCACATCGTTCCTCCTCCTAATTAATCAGGATGAGCAAAATGATCGCCCATCCTGATTAAGAAGATATTATTCCTTGATCCACTTGTCGTGAATTTCATCGTACTTTCCTGAATCCCTTAGCTTCTTAAGTGCATCGTTAAGGGCATCAACAAGTTCTGTATTTCCTTTTTTAACAGCAATACCATACGGTTCTTCCGTGAAAGTGCCGCCTACCAATTCATAGGACGGATCTTCGTCAGCCATACCGTAAAGAATTGCGTCATCAGTAGTTAATGCGTCACCCTGCTTGGATTTTAAAGCGGTAAAAGCCTCTGCATAGTTTTCAAATTCTAATACTTGTGCCTCAGGTGCCTTTTCACGAATATTGATAGCAGAAGTTGAGCCTTTAACAGCAAGGACTTTTGTGCCTTTTTTCAAATCTGCAATACCCTTGATTCTGCTACCCTTTTTTACAAGAAGGGATTGGCCTGCTTCAAAATATACATCGGTAAAGTCAACTTCTTTTTTGCGTTCCTCTGTAATTGTCATAGTAGCCACGATTGCATCAATATCTCCGTTATTAAGGAGCGGAATCCTGGTTTTTGATGTAACCTCTTTAAATTCTACTTTGTTTTCATCACCTAGAATTTCCTTGGCAAGCTGCTTGGCAATATCAATATCAAAGCCCTCTACTTCACCCGTGCTTGGATTTTTTAACCCAAAAAGACGCGTATCGTGTTTGACGCCGATGACAAATTTGTCACGCTCTTTAATTTGCTCCAGGGCATTCGTGCTTTTTTCTTCACTGCCGCTTCCGCTCGTTTGTTTTTCATTACTTCCGCATGCAGCTAGGATCAATACAGCCATCATTGAAACAAGTACCAGTTTAAACAAGTTTTTTTTCTTCAACTTCATTTCCTCCCCTTTTTATTAGTGATTTAAAATACGGCTGAGAAATAGCTTGGCCCGCTCTTCACGAGGGGTTGCGAAAAATTCAGCCGGTGTTGCCTCCTCGAGGATGCGGCCCTCATCCATGAAAACAATTCGGTCCGCTACTTCCTTGGCAAATCCCATTTCATGGGTTACGACTACCATCGTCATACCTTCTTTCGCCAAGGCCTTCATAACATCAAGCACTTCTCCAATCATTTCGGGATCGAGTGCAGATGTAGGCTCATCAAACAGCATAACTTCGGGGTTCATCGCAAGTCCGCGTGCAATGGCAACTCGCTGCTGTTGTCCTCCCGATAGTTGGGATGGATAGGCATCGGCCTTTTCGGCTATGCCGACCTTCTTAAGATATTGTAATGCTGTTTCCTTTGCTTCTTTCTCTGATTTTCCCAGCACCTTGATGGGGGCAAGAGTAATATTTTGAAGCACGGATTTATGAGGATAAAGGTAAAAATGCTGAAACACCATACCAATGTTACGTCTAAGCTTATTGATATTCGTTTTTTTATCAGCGACTGAGATATTATTGACGGTTAATTCCCCGTTGGAAATGGTTTCAAGGTGATTAATACAACGGAGCATTGTACTTTTGCCTGAACCAGAAGGCCCTATCACAACAACAACTTCTCCCTTGTTAATTGTTAGATTAATATCTTTCAATACATGAAAATCACCGTAATACTTATTAACCCCCTTGAATTCGATCAAATTTTCAACCTCCCTTTTACAATACTTGTATGTATAAATACTAGCGTTCAGATTAATATTGATAGTATGAAAATTCTGAACACGGTTATTATAATAGAATTATATTCTGATATGTTCAATAAAGTCAAATCATGCCAAGTATATCGTTACCATTTATATAAATGTAATCCAGAAGTATGTCTTAATTATCTATTATGCTTTTGAAATTTATAACAGAGAACATAGAAAAACCCGGTTGGGACACAAACCGGGTTTTTGAATAAATAGAATCTGATTATGCATCAAGCTCTAGACTAGTATCTTTTTTCATTAATTTAAGTACTATCAGGTAAACAATTCCAATCCCAAGCCATGTGAAACCAAGCTGCTTTGATAGTTCATCAAGGTTTAACCATACATAACCGATGACAGCGAAACCGATTGCGGGCAAAAGTAAGTGACGGAAATAGTCCTTGCTCCCTTTTTTCCCGATATAGTAGCTCACTACGGAAATGTGCAGAAATAAAAATGATGACAACGCCCCAAAATTAACAACGGATGCCAATTTATCTAGATGAGAAGCAAAGAATCCGGTAACTCCTAGGGAAATCACTGCTATCAAAAGAGTACTGATGTACGGCGTGTTAAATTTTGGATGAATCTTGGCCAAGATGACAGGAAGCTTTCGATCGCGCGCCATGCTGAACAGAATACGGGAAATCGCTGCCTGTGCTACAAGTGCGTTTGCAATTCCCCAGGACAGGGCTGTTGCGACAATTGTAAGTGTCTTTAACCAAGGTCCGCCGGCAATTTCAGCAATTTGGTAAAAAGCAACATCAGGATTCTCAAAAGCTTTATAGTCTGGCCAGATTAACGCAGCGACCCACGTTTGGATGATGAACAATGCACCGACTGTTAATAAAGCATATACACATGCCTTTCCTATTGATTTTGTTCCATCCTTCGTTTCCTCTGCAAGAGTAGATATTCCATCGAAACCTAGGAAGCTAAGTACAGCAATGGATACCGCCCCCATCACAACATTCATGTTAAATTCTCTGTCATTATAAACTGGATCCATGGTAAATTCCGCACCATTAACCCCATGTATGATAGCAGTTATGCCCACCGCAAGGAAAATACCAAGTATAATCAATTCAGCAATGACAATAATCTTATTCGCACGGGCTGTAAACTCGATTCCTAGAATATTAATGACAGTATTAATGGCTATGAATATAACAATCCACAAATAACTCGGCACACCTGGTAGCATATCGCCAAGTGCAGCAGCACTCACTAAGTATAACAATGCCGGGATGAAGACATAATCTAATAAAATAAGCCAGCCGGCAATGAAACCGACAGAATCATTGATTCCCCGCTGAGCATATGAATATACCGAGCCTGCAATAGGAAATGCCTCAGACATTCTAGCATAGCTGAATGCGGTAAAAATCATACCAACCATTCCAATGAGATAGGCAAGCGAAACCATCCCATTCGAGCCTTGGGCAACTACTCCATAGATGCCAAATGGAGCAATCGGTACCATAAAGACCATTCCGTATATAAGCAAATCCCAAAAGGTCAGAGACCTCTTCAAAGCCGGCTTGGCAGTAGGTCCGCCATTTGATTTTTGTTTATGAACTTCCACTCATTCATCTCTCCTTAAAAAACTTTAGTTATTCCCAGTTTGTTGAGCAATTCTTTTGATACTAGGCAACGGGCTGTTTTTAATGGGTCTACAATCTGGCTGACCTGCACCTGGCCAGCGGCACTTAGAAGCATAGTTGCGTCCTCGATGGTAAGATCTGTCCGCTCAAGTAAGTAATCAACCATTTCCTCAACAGCTTTTTCCGCTGATTCATCAAGTGTTTGTTTAGAAACTAAGAACGCCATGCTATCACTCGTTTCCACAACAGGAACATTTAGGTTTCCGCCTTTTATGACATCTAGAGTAACCGTAACTTTTGCGGGGATTTCAATACCTGATACACAAACTTCACCGTCACCCATAGCTGCGTGAACATCACCCAAAGAAAAAAGAGCTCCACTGTGAAACACAGGAAAGTATAAAGTTGCACCTTCACCTATGAGTTTGGTATCCATATTTCCTCCATGATCTCCGGGAGTGCCACATGATACCGCCCCTTCCTTTGGTGCCACACCGATAACCCCGATCATTGGATTTAATGGCAAACGGATTTGTTCATTAAACACTGCATCATTACCTTCAATCTGTATCATCTTAAGAGAGAACTTATCAATCCGATGACCCATTACACCGAGGTCAGGACCTGTTGCCATGACACCTCTATCTTCCAGTTCAATCTTGTTGATTTTCACAACAAGAATGTCTCCCTCCTCAGCGCCGTTTATGTAAATTGGACCGGTAGCCGGATTTATTTGTGTCCAATCAATACTTTGATAAGAAGTTTCTTCTGATTGGATTTGATTCAAAAAACAGTCGTAGGTCTCGATTTCAACCGTGTCGCCGGCTGAAGCATGTAAGACAGGTTTATGTTTAGCGCTCATTTCATAAATATAGGAACTCTTCTCCAATACCTTAGCCATAATAAAAACACCCTTCCATTTTTCTTTAGATTATAAAGAATAAAACGAAAGGGATTTTATAAAATCTTGTGCACTTTTTATATCATTTTATCTTTTTCAGAAAAATCGAAATAATAAATGACGAGCCCAAGGAAAATTGACGAGATCAATCCAATATATAAAGAAAGGGCAAATGAATCATAAAAACAATAAAAAGCAACTGTTCCTGTTGGTGTAGACAGCATCACAATTGGGATCCAAGAAGGCAAAATTCCTTTTCTTAATAGGAGTGCCATCGAAGGAATGGACATAGAAGCAGAAAAAAGTAAATATATAAAAATGATTTGCAAGGAGTGCCCCATTAACGTATTGGCAAATGCAACAGACATTGCCCCTGCTATCATTGAAAATAGATAAACTTTTTTGGTGGTCGCAAGTTTACGGCTAAATTGTTCAACAACGGCTACCGCAAGAGAATTTATTGAGTATATTGAAAAAATAATCGAATGTGCTGCTGTAATGAACCAGATAAAGACGGCGACTGATAGTAACAAATCACCCTGATTTTCTGTAAAAGAGCGGAGTATTGGCAACCAATCCGAATCGAAATATTGGCTTGAAATATATACAAAGTAAACAAGCAATGAAATTGAAAAGGATGCACTGCCGGCTACTGCTAACTTTATGGCTGAAGAAAAATGAGGTCTTTTTAACGACAATAACACCCTCCAGATGAACAGACTGGTAGAAATTTTCAAGCACACTAAATTAATTAAAATAATCGTAAATACGAAACCGTCTTGTAAATCGACAACATGTATAAAGGACCAATTACTGTATAGCTGATACACATGTTCAATCCCTTTAATGACATATAAATAGATGGGTAAAAAAACAAGAGCTGCTCCGGTGACAATCATCAAAATCTTAACAGCCCTGGAAATACCTCCAATTCCTCCAAGACCAGAAATTATTACACAAAAGGATACCAAAAGCGAAATAAACAGCAGGCCATTTGTATCAAAAAGGGTGCGAAACAGCCACAGAGCAATGGTTGGTTGTATAATAAGCCCGTCTAAATTTACTAGCAGCAGAATAATGAAAGAAAGATTCCTGCCCTTTCCTGCAAATTTACTGGAGTATATATCTGGTAACCCCCTGATATTTTCAGATTCCGCTTGTTTTATTGCCAATGGTATACATTTGGAAAGGAGAAGGTAAGCAAGAATATAAAAAGCGATCCAATAAGTAATACTTATTCCTAGTCCGAAGGCGACACTTGAAAAAAACGCCATTTCAAATATCCCGCCGGAAAAAAAAACTGCCCATATTAGAACGGTTCCTTTCCCGATCCCATATTGAACAGTGGGTGAAAAATAATCAGCAACCGAACGATGGGACACTACAATTTCAAGACAATAAATCAGGAGACCGGCTCCAAAGAATAAAAAATAATACCAATCAAGCATTCTTTTCTTTCTCCTTGTAAACACTCGGAGAAACGCCTTCATACTTCTTAAAAGCCGTGCTGAAATGGTTTTGGCTGGAAAAACCGGTTTTTTCAGCTATCATGCCCATACTTAAAAATGGATTTTGTTTAATCATTTCTTTTGCCTTTTTAAGGCGCAGCTCTACAACGAATTCCTGAAAATTCTTACCTGTTTCCTCCGTGAATTTCCTGCTCAGATAAGACGGGCTAACATGAATAAAAGAAGCGAGTTCCTGGAGGTTTAACTTTTTAGAAAAATGATGTTGGATATAATCCATTACTTTGTGAATTTCCGGTGACAGCTCAGTCCTGCCAAAATGCAATATAAAGTGCTCCAGGGCTTGATAAAGCTCTCTAGCAATCACAGGCTTGGTTAAATAATCCATAACCTGAAGCTTGATGGACTGGCGGGCATAGGCAAATTCCTGGTATGCGGTAATCATCATGCATTCTGTTTGATAATTTTCCTTTATGTATGCGCAAAGATTCAATCCATTCTCTCCTGGCAAATGTATGTCGATTAAAGCTAGGTCAAAATGATGATCTGCAAGGAGCCGTTTCGCCACAACCCCATCTTCCGCTTCTTTAATTTCCCACAAGGGATATTTTTCTTTTATTAAATACCGCAATTGTTCCAATTCGAGCGGCTCATCATCAACGAGTAATATTCTCATTTCCATCCCCTCCCGGACTATAGGGCCACTCTGCCATTACTACTGTAAACGGATAAACACGTCTTAATTGGACTGAAGTCCTCAAATCGTATATCAACATTAGCCGTTTTCGTATATTGGCAAGACCCACACCATTTTTTTCCTCGTACTCCGGCTGTGTATCGGGGCCGTTATCCTTTACTGAAAGCCTTACCCAGTTTCCATACCTTTTCAATTCGATATGAAGCAGCTTTTCACCGGTTTTTCTTTCTAATCCATGTTTAAAAGCATTCTCTACAAAGGATTGAAGAATGTAGGGAGGCAGATATGTCTGCTCGGCGTATTCATCAATTTCATAGCTTACCTGTAAATTACGGCCAAACCTCAGCTTTTGGATTGATATATAGTGTTTTGTATATTCAAGCTCAAGATAAAAAGGAACAAGCGCTTCTTTATCTTTGTATTTATAACGTAAAAACTGAGAAAATTCTTCCATGGCCTCGACTACTTCTCTCGTTCTCCCAAGTCGGCCAAGTGATAGCATAGCATTTAGCGAATTAAATAGGAAATGGGGCTGAATTTGTTGGTTCAATTGTAAGTACTCCATTTTTTGGAGTTCCTTCTCAAGCAAGATCCGATTATTCTCCAATTGCAGGTAATCGAATTCCCGTTCGAAAAAATCTAACAGCAGTAACAACACAAAACCGGCGATTGGAAAACCGATTGCAGTGAGGATTATCATGGTGAAAATAGTTTCATTCATATGGTTTCTCCTCTATATCATGGCATATTTTAAATGTTGTAACCGAATAGTGCAATACAGACATTTTGCTGACTCGGGATATAAGCAGAATATTATCATAAACAAGCATTTTTTCACTTGACGAATGACATTTCGAAGCTGGATTTTTGGATGAGGAAAATATGAGAAGGGTGATTAATAGCACTTTGAATTTATATCCGTGGGCTACTGTTGAGGCTTGGAAAAATATCGCTTCTTTTTATGTAGTCCTTGTAACCGTGGAGTTAATGCTGATTGCAACATCTAAGTGTATGGTACTGTTTCAATGGTAAGTTTCATTCTGTGGGAAATTTGATATTTCTGACAGGTATGTCCCGATTATATTAATTGCATTTGGAAAAGCGGCCGCTTCTGCATTGCAATCCACTCCCTTGCCTATTGAAGATATAGCTTGTTTCATTTAGGGAAAAAATGAAGGATCCCGTTGTTAGATGGGATCCTTAGGGCAGCTTCCTTCTAGGCAATCGTTCCGTTTTCCCTCAATAAGGATATTTCTTTATCACTCTTGCCCATTTCCCGTAAAACTTTCTCAGTATGCTCTCCTAATTTGGAACCGGTATGGTAATATACCGGGTTAAAGGCAGTTGATTTAATCGGGTTAGCGATTTGTTTCTGCAAACTCCCCTTCCCATCTGGAACCTCAACAATCATCTCTCTCGCAGAAATTTGCGGGTGACCGCATGCTTCAGCAAAATCCAATACCGGCTCGACGCAAGCTTCTCTTTGGGAGAAAATTTCTTTCCACTCGGCAAAGGTTTTTTCACGGAATATATGCTTTAATGCTGTTTTAAGTGACCTGATTCCTTCTTCACTTTGCTTCATCGCTGTTTGTACTAAATCTGGCCTTCCAATAGCCTCGCAAAGGGATGCGAAGAACTTGGGTTCGAGGCTCCCGACCGAAAAGTATCGCCCATCACTTGTTTCGTAGAAATCATAAAAACTCCCACCGTTAAGTATCATGCTTTCACGTTCAGGCTGATTCATCCCTGTAGCAACAAATCCAGCTCCTAGCATTGCATTCATCGTAAAGCAACTGTCAGTCATAGAGATATCCAGCCACTGCCCTTCCCCCGTTTTCTGCCTATGGATAATCGCAGATAAAATGCCGATAATGGAGTGCAGAGATCCTCCAGCTATATCGGCAACTTGCGTTCCAATGGGTGTCGGCCCTGTTTCCTTTCTTCCGGAATACCCCATAATGCCGGAAATCGATAAGTAGTTGTTATCATGTCCTGCCCTGTCACGGTAAGGGCCGGTTTGCCCGTATCCAGTAAGAGAGCAAAAAATGATGCGTGGATTCACCGCTTTCAATGCGTCATAGCCAACACCCAGCCGGTCCATGACGCCAGGCCTGAATTGTTCAAGGACAATATCGTAATCTTGTACCAGACCTTTGACAATATCCACTGCTTCAGGCTTTTTTAAATCAAGGGACATTGACTTTTTTGATCGGTTTAACTGACCATGAGCCGCCGAAACGCCATTGACAAAGGGAGGAAAGCTCCTGGTATCATCCTTTCTAACATGAGATTCAATCCGAAGCACATCCGCTCCAAGGTCCGCGAGCATCATCGTTGCATAAGGTCCCGGAAGCAGCGTTGAAAAATCCAATATTCTTACCCCTTCTAATAGGCTCACACGCTTACTCCCCTTTTGATTAATATCCTATATAAATATCTTATCAAATAGGATATAATAAAGGGTGAATTTTTGCCGGAATTTTCAAAAAATACGCGTTGGATTGTCAGCATAATACCGTTTCTATTCAGATAGTATGAGAACTGAGTGTAACGAACGTAAAAACATGTGTTTTTAATTCAGCACAATTTGTTAATAGGGCCATTTAGAATTTTACTATAAATATAAAAGCGCCTTTTTCTATGGTAAGGCACTTTTATTGATGATCTTATAATTATTAAATAATGAAGGAGTTCAAGGCTATTCATTTTTAGCTTCTTCGAATGGCGCATAGAAAGTTCCCTTTGGGCCGAGCATGTCCGTCTCAGAAAGTTGCCTTTCCCCATTCACTTGATAAAATCCCGAGGGAAAATAATCAAAAAGGCCTGAAGTCTGGAATATTTCTACGTAATAGTCATGCAAATCCTCCATCAATTCAAGGTATTTGGCATGATCGATAATGTCTCCGGAATCATCCAGTTCAAAATTTTTCTTAATGGCATCTTGAAATTCATCATGGTTTGTGGTGGCTATATATAAATCTACGTCTCCGCATTCCATACAGAGTAGCATTTGCTCTTCTTTCACTTCCTCATATGCTGCCTGTACAATATCCTTTAATATTTGTTCGATTTCTTCGCGGTTGATTAACTCCATTTTGGTTCTAAGCATTGTATCTCCTCCCAGAATCTACTGGTAGTATAAGCAGTACCCTGTTTTTTACACGTAAAGCTTATGACAATATTGTATATCTTAGCGGGAAAAATGTCTTAAATGGAGATTGGTATGTGAACACTAGCAGGTTACTATTGCCAAGCAGAGGAAAAACCAAAATAAATTATTGGGGATCTGTGTAGTTTTTGGCACGTTCACTATCGCTAATGCCCTTTGTGGTTGGGTCAACTACACCGCCAATTCCCAGGAACGTGATGGCGAAGAAGTTGACGATTTGCAGAAAACCGTTCAGTGCATCATTACTGATGGTGAAGCCTATTGGGTAGATAAATTTATTGATGAAGGCGAGTATCATTTGAGCTAAAATTAATGCAGATGGAATGCCAACGGTTACTATCCACGTCGGGTTCCTGAATCTTAATTTCCAGTTAATCATAAATATCCCTCCCTATTATCTCATTGAGATAGTTTATAAATGTTTTAGAATAGTTGCTTGTACTCTTCACCAGCCAAGACAATAAAAAACGGCTTGTTTCCTGTAAGGAAACAAGCCGTTACTGCTTTTTAAACGCCTCTTTTATTGCCCCAAATATAGGTATGCAATTGAGGGAGAACTTTTATATCAGTCAATTCTTCGTCAAGCATAACTTTTTCAATTAACCATTCGTATTTTTGCAATAGACTGCTGATAAGTGCTTGGTCGTCTGTTGTTTTATTGTCATCATTCCCAACCTGCATATAGAAGGGAACGTTTGGATAACGCTGGTAAACTGCTTTTGCATATTCAAAATCTTTATCGTCGAAAACAACAACTTTTAAGCTTGCATTTTTTGTAGGAGCCCAATCAGTTAGCTTTTCCAGAATGGAATCAAGGATGATAAAATCTGTATTCATTCCGGAGCTCGGAGGCTTTGGCGAAATTGTTAGCTCATCAATATCCATAAACCAGTCCTGCCACCTGCTTCCCTGTGTTTCCAAGCAAACTTTTATGTCGTTTTGGTGCAATAAATCAATCAAGTTGGAGAGATTTTTTAACAATGCAGGGTTTCCGCCTGAAATCGTGACAAAAGAAAAACCGTTACCGCCAAGTCTCTTTAATTCATGCCAAATTTCTTCTGCCTCCATCTGGACGATGTCTTCCTTGCCTGTTCCGTCCCATGTAAAGGCAGAGTCGCACCAAGCGCACGAATAGTCACAGCCTGCCGTCCTGACAAACATCGTTTTTTGGCCAATCACCATGCCTTCTCCCTGGATGGTTGGACCGAAAATTTCCATAACAGGCAGCTTACTCAATTTCCATCCACTCCCGTCTCGCTTCCGCATAGCTTGTCGGGGTTTCATACAGCCTCACGAATTCCACTCTTGCCCCATCATATTTGTCTGTTCTGCTGGTAAGCGCTTCAGCCACTTTCTCATAAATCCAGACAACCATGTTTTCAGCCGTTGTATTCATCAAAGGTAGCGTTTCATTTAAATATCTATGGTCAAGGTGAATTTCAATCTCATTTTTCCAAATTTCCTTGATATCCCCGAAGTCCATCATCAGCCCACGCTCATCAACGAACCCGCTTATCCCAAAAATAACGCGGTAGGTGTGGCCGTGCAGATTTTTACATTTTCCTTCATAGCAGTGCAAATGGTGAGCGGCGTCAAAGGTGAATTCCTTGCTCACTAGAACCCGCTTTGAATGATATTTTAATTGTTCACGCTTGATGTCTTCATCTATTTTCTGGAGTTTATCAACGATCCTGAATCCGTACATGCTGCTAAAACTCCTTTCTGTGTTCCAAATATTGATCAAGTCCACGCTTGCGCAGCTTGCATGCCGGGCATTCTCCGCAGCCATCAGCGATGATGCCGTTATAACATGTTAGCGTTTTTTCCCTGACAAAATCGAAGGCTCCCAGCCTATCTGCGAGCTCCCAGGTTTGGGCCTTATCGAGCCGCATTAAAGGAGTATGAATGACAAAAGGGTAATCCATCGAAAGATTTAATGTAACATTTAGGGATTTAATGAAAACATCCCTACAGTCCGGATAGCCGCTGAAATCCGTCTCACATACACCTGTTACGATGTGTTTGGCCCCTATTTGCTTTGCTAGTACTCCGGCAAATGAAAGAAATAACAAATTCCGTCCCGGCACGAATGTTGAAGGCAGTTCCCCCTCTTCTCCCTCAGTGACTTGAATATCATTTCTTGTCAGTGCATTAGGGGCAAGCTGGTTTAAAAGAGACATGTCTAATATATGATGCTTTATGCCAAGCTCGTTTGTTATATTTTTTGCACATTCGATCTCGAGACTGTGCCGCTGATTATAATCAAAAGTGACTGCTTCAATCTCATCAAATTGTTCCATTGCCCAGAACAGGCATGTAGTACTATCCTGGCCGCCGCTGAACACGATGACAGCTTTTTCTTTTTTCATAGTTAACTAGAACTTCCTTTCATTAAAAAAACAGCACCACTAAGAAAGCAGTCCTGTTTTCCTTAGTTTTTTTGAGAGGGTAGCTAGAACCTCTTCCGAATGTACGGATTTTATTCAATTAACACAAATAGTATAGTAACAATATTTTAAGATTTTCACAAATCTTTTTCTTAAAAATGAGTGAACAATGTTATAAGTGGATAGATGCATCCATCCACCTTCGGCTCCATCAATCCCTATCGCTTTCAAACGGTTCGTTTACTTTTCAAATTTACAACTGTACAAATTTTTTTCGGGCATGCCGCTTCGACCTAGTTGAGGATTTACTATGTGGAAATAGCAGGAGTGAAAATTAAGGCTTAAGAAAAATATATACTCTTGATTTGGTCTGCTACATTTTCGATATCATTTGGAACCTGCGGGATCATATACCCGATAAAATAAGGAGAAGAAACGAACCTTGGGATAATTTTGCAAGCTATATACGAATCCATATGATAAAAAAACAAATTGTAGCTCTCACATTTAAACTGGAAATCGTTTAATAGAAATTTGACTGCTGCTTGAACACAATCTGCCATTTTTCTTACTTCATTCATATCCTGAATCATTACATTGAACTCGTAAAACCCGATAATCGGATTGTTGGATAGCGTAAATAACACCTTTTCATTTTGGTAGATCGAGATCCCTTCAAAGTGCTTTTCATTAATTAACTCTTTATAATCAACTTTCTCAAGCCCAACAATTTGCATATGCGGGTGCCTAATTGTACCTCCTGACAGACGGCCATGATTCTTAAATAACACCACCGAACGGTATACACCACTTTTCTCCATCTCCATCCAATGTCTAACAGCAAATGTGAACAATTTATGTAGATGTTCTTTTGGATATATAGATAATTCATCAGCACACTTATCCGTCTCAATTAGCACCGTTTGAAAAGTGTTTTGTAATGTTTTGTATTTATTCTGCAATAAAATGAGTGGCCCCTCTTGCGCTATGATATTCTCAAGGTTTTCTATTGCACAAAATGGGCAAGCTGTGGACTTGTTAGCAAGTGTCTGCGGCTTTTGTTTCCCTAAATGTGTTATAAAATGCAGCTGATGTTCCGTATCCATGATTCACCTCTAAAAAAGCATTCTTACAATATCTCCATTTGTTATATTCGCCTCTTCGTTACTATATTCCTTTATAAACAATCTAATTAAAGGAGCACTAAAACCGAAATCAAGGAACCCACTGAAAAAAAGGCTTTCCGCCTTCCATTGATTGGCGCATTAATTGCTACAAAAGATTTTTGAAAAGCCCAACAGAGAATTTTCAACAAGACTTTTAAGCATCATGCCTGATTGAAGAGAACATAACCCTTTTTATTTATTTCACTTAATGAGAATACTTTCAAAAACCTGTACAGAAACTGGTTATAGTATTTCCAAACTTGATACCGATAGAAGTTTCTACTCGAATTTAACGTCTTCAAAATATGTTTGTAACCATAAAATGAGTATTTGTGTCTGATTTAACCAGCATATGCCGTTAGCAATATGGTTTTTATCATTTTGTCCATTCCACATCATTATTAAAAAAAGTATCCGGATGAGAATCTTTGGTGTAACAAGATGTTGTTTAAAAAATTTGAATGTACTTTTTCCTTTTGTAAAGGGGTTATTGGAAAAGAGTTCATTTCCGGTATATCATGGTAAGGACGCAAAATAGAAGGAGTACATGATGGAAACTTATAAAATAGTTTTTTTGGATATTGATGGAACGATTATGCGGCCGGATGAAACGATTGAAGAGTCGACCAAAACGGCAGTAGCCCAGCTCCAGCAAAAAGGAATTGAGATTGTGCTTGCCACGGGCAGGCCGCTTCATGAAATTGCTGATATTGGAGAATTACTGGATGTAGATTCTTTCATTGGCTATAATGGCGCTTATGCAATTTATCAAGGCCAAGATTTTTTTAAAAAGCCGATGAGCAGAAGATCTGTTGAATTTTTCCTGGTAACTGCAAGGGAAAACGGCCACGAGCTTGTGCTTTATTCAAGTTCAAGAAATCATTTTACAACGTTGGAAGGCCCTGTTGTACAACGGTTCATGGAGCAATTTCATTTAAAAAAGAATCACAGAATAGTATCTGGTGTGCTTAATGACATCCTGGGAATTACCATTATAGGGTCTTCAGAGAACGATGCAGAACTCTATAAATCGGAGGAAGGGATTTATTTATCCCAAGTGAATGTTGAAGGCTTTCGAAATTGCTTTGATGTAATTCGTACTAATGTAAATAAAGGGACAGGTGTTACAGCTTTGTTAAACGAGCTCGATATCCCCCGTTCGGGAACCATTGCGTTCGGAGACGGAATGAACGACAAAGACATGTTATCTGCTGTTGGTGAAAGCTTTGCAATGGGCAACAGTTCGCCCGAACTATTCTCTTACGCAAAGCATAAAACTACCGATGTAACTGATTCAGGCGTCTATAACGGCTTAAAATCCCTTGGATTGTTGAAATGATTGTTCGGGAATCGGTATAAATACATAATCATAGGGGTAAACGTAAGGATGCTGAATGAAGAATGCAAGTTATAATTAAAAGTTTCGGAGATGGCAGACATGGAATTGCGGCAGCTTAAATATTTCTTGGAAGCAGTAAAGCAAAATAATATCACAAGGGCTTCGGAGCAGCTGCATATTTCACAGCCGGCCCTAAGCAAAATGATTAAAAGTCTTGAGGAGGAAGTCGGAATGCCTCTCCTCCTTCGTTCCAATAAGACAGTTGAGATGACGGATGCCGGGCAAATCGTATATGAATATGCCCAAAGAATCCTTGCCCAGGTAGATGAAATGAACACCACATTAAATGATATGACAAGCCTTATGCGCGGCCAGATTAATATTGGCCTTCCTCCCATTATAGGGAGCCTATTCTTTCCCAAGGTGATGTCAGAATTTCATCGGCAATATCCAAATGTAAAAATAAACATCACTGAATATGGAGCGGCAAGGGTAGTAAATAGTGTGGAACAGGGCGAGTTCGAGCTTGGTGTGGCCGTTCTTCCTGTGGACGAAGATCAATTCGATATTTATCCGATAGTAAAGGAAGAATTAAAGCTGCTGGTACCACAACAACACCCTTTATCAGCTAGGAAAGAAGTGCACATTAAAGAACTCCAGGAAGAAGATTTTATTTTTTACAGTGAGGAATTTGCCCTTTATGATATCGTCCGGAAAAAATGCATTGAAGAAGGTTTTGAGCCAAAGATTCTGTTCAAAAGCTCCCAATGGGATTTCATGACGGAAATGGTGGCCGCCAATTTAGGAATCACGCTCTTGCCTGAGTCAATATGCAGCAGGGCAGAAAATAAACAAGTCAGCATTATGAAGCTGCACCCGGTTTTTCCTGGCACTTGGCCTTAATAACGAAAAAGGAACGCTACATTTCCTTTGCTGGCAGGGCTTTTATTCAATTTATGGAAAAGGAATTCAATCATAACTTTTAGTTATATGAAAGATAATAAATATATATTTCACGAATGCTACTTTTCATTGTAACATTACCTAGTGATAAAAGTGACGGATCCATCTGGTCTGTCCTTTTAGGAAGGATGTTACTAATGAAAATAGGAATAATTATTATACAGATACTGTTTATTCACGTATTTCTGTTTTTAGGAGCGGCGATCAAACAATTGTTGCCGATTCCGATTCCCGCTTCGATGATTGGGCTGGTCCTTTTGTTGGCAGCTCTTATGTTGAAAATAGTAAAGCTTGACTGGTTGGAAAAAGGAGCAAACTGGCTGCTAGCCGAACTGCTTCTATTTTTTATCCCATCTGCAGTAGGAATTGTCAACTATGATGAAATTCTTAGCTGGCAGGGGATTGAGGCTGTTCTGTTAATTGGAATAAGTACTTTTATCGTAATGGGCTGTACTGCATATGTTTCAGAAAAACTGGACCGTAAAGAAAGAAGGAACGCAAGTTGAAAACACTTATTTTTACACTCGTAACCGTTATTATTTATATGTTGGCGAAACGTGCCTATAAAAAGTGGTCCTTCCCCTTCTTGCATCCTTTATTGATCGGTCCGCTTGCAATCATTCTATTGATTTCGGCAGCAAAAGTACCAGCATCCGAGTATCTGGAAGGATCCAAATGGATTTCCCACCTGCTTGGACCGGCCACGGTAGCATTTGCCGTACCAATATACAAACATATGCACTTATTGAAGAAATACAGCAAAAACATACTGCTTAGCATTACAACTGGAACGCTTGTTGCTATTTTTTCTTCTTTTGTTCTGTCCCTGTTTATGCATTTAAGCCCTGATCTTGTTGTCAGCATCTTGCCACGCTCCATCACTACTCCGATTGCAATTGAGGTTTCAAGAGAAATTGGGGGGCTGCCGGCATTAACGACAGTGTTTGTTATCTTTACCGGAGTAATAGGCGGAATCATCGGCCCTTCCGCGATCAAGTGGCTATCGATCACTTCCCCGGTTGCCAGGGGCTTGGCCCTTGGGATGGGCGCACATGGTGTGGGAACCAACAAAGCCAGGGAATATGGCGAGCAGGAAGCAACATTTTCAACACTTGCCATGATTCTCGCTGCCTGGATCACCATGTTTTGGGGGAACTCGCTAATCCCATTAATGACCAGAATGATACCTCAAATGTAGCATAGTACTACGAAAAGCGCTGAGGCTTCACCCTCAGCGCTTTAATCGTTAACGGACAGTAGTCCTATCCCCCCTATTCACCTATCTCTGCTTCAAGTAAGTCCCAGGAGGTAATGATCCCATTAGGCTGCTCCTTTTTAGATCCCGATTTGGTAATCAGTATAGCGTCTACTTTCTGGTTTTTAGATTGGAATTCTTCAAAAATATCCTCTATTTCGAACAAGCTGCTATCCTGTGATACAAACAGAACATTGTGTTTTTTCTTTTCATTAAACAATTCCCTCACGTTTACTTGTTTCAGATTCATGCTGTCATTAGAAAAATGTTCAGCCAGGTATTTTACAATTTCAGCTGATGTTAACAGCCACACATATTCACCGTTAGCATTATATACAGGAAACTGGGAATGGGATTCTTTTTTGATCGCTAGTAGCACATCAGACAGCTTGTCCGACTCATGAAAATAAGTAACCGGTTTTGTTGAAATCGAAAGTGCAGATGCAGGTTTTTCAAACTCCTCCGCAATGCTTTCGATTTTCTCCACGATATCAAGGTGAGGATCAGCTATATAGTATCCTTCCTCTATCTTTTCATGGACGATTGCATTTCTCAACTTCGCAAACTGGGCTAAGTCATGTTCATAAAAACGGATAAACGCATGGTTTTTCCCTTTGTATACCAAATCCGTAAATTTATCGCTTCTTGCATTTTTTACTGTCTGCATCAATGCTTTATGAATACGATTGAATGCTGCCTCAAACCGCTCCGATTGGCTCTTTTTAGTTTTTGTGGCCATCGTCATCTCTCCTCGCAAAATAGTATGCTCACTCCTTGATAATTCCCTTTCTATACAATTTTCTAACACGTTCACGATATCCAATTTGCCATCTTCTCTTCAACAGCTAGCTAATAAAATCACTTACAAATAATCATGTAAGTAACCTGACGAAACAATTGAACAATAACTATGGTTCGGTTATATAAAGAAACAAGGTTTTTCTGATGGAGCCCTCTTTCCCCTAACTTTTTATATCCTTAATATGGTTACTAATTTTTCCAGCGAATAATTAGTGGAGTATTTATCATATTCACCGTTTTCCAGCTTCATATAATTTAACTCTGCCTTCTGTATACAAAAAGGTGTGAAATTCTTAAAAAAAGGTTAATTATGATAAAATAGAAAAGATATTTGTTTGGAGGCGATCATGACGTGAAATTAAAAGGTTATATCGGGACATACACAAAAGGTGATAGTGAGGGTATTTATACCTTTACTCTTGAAACAGAAAACGGAAAGCTAAGCACAGCTACACTTGCCGCCCGATTAGAAAATCCTACATATGTGACAGTAAGCAAAGATAACAGAAATTTGTTTGCTGTAGCCAAGGAAGAGGATTCTGGCGGAGCAGCCGCATACTCGATACAAGAGAACGGAGAACTTTCTTTGCTTAACAGTATAGTAACTGAGGGTGCTTCCCCCTGCCATATTGATGTTGATAGAGCCAAGCGGAACATTGTGACTGCGAATTATCATAGAGGGACAGTGGAATCCTACTTAATTGAAAATGAGGAAGGAGCCATAACCGACCGCTCTTCTATTATCCAGCATGAAGGTATGGGACCAAATAAAGAAAGACAGGAAAAGCCGCATGTACATTATTCTGGTTTTACTCCTGACGAAAGATATGTTGCAGTTGTCGACTTAGGAACCGACAAAATTGTTACTTATCAATTAACGGATCGCAAATTAACGGAAATTCAATCATTAAGCGTAAAACCTGGAAGCGGTCCGAGACATTTGGTTTTCCATCCAAACGGTAAATATGCTTATGTAATGACTGAGTTAAGCAATGAAGTAATTGCTTTAGCATATAATAACGAGGATGGCAGTTTCAAAGAACTTCAATACCTATCAGCCATTCCGCAAGATTTTACTGAAAATAGCCAAGGAAGCGCCATCCGAATATCCGCTGATGGGCGTTTTGTCTATGCTGGCAACCGTGGACATAACAGTATTGCTTTGTTTGCTGTGGACCAGGAAACGGGCAAATTGGAGTTTGTAGAGCACACATCCACCGAAGGGAGCTGGCCACGGGACTTTGAGATTGACCCAACTGGAAAGTTTGTAGTTGCATCCAATCACGAATCACACAACCTTGTCCTTTTCTCCAGGAATGAGGAAACAGGTCGATTAAGCTTAGTTCAGTCTGATGTAACTGTCCCATACCCGGTTTGCGTGACGTTCTTACATGTTTAATTTCTCATATATTTCGCACAATACTTCTATGCAGGATGAGCAGTTTTTTTGCTCATCCTTTTTTAAATCGATATAATTTTGTTGGTTATCAAAAGTAAGTATCGGTAAATTTGTAATGTTACAGTACTTTTTTTAGAAAGAAGATGAAAGTATGTCGAATGGAAGCAACCAAAAGAAATTAAGTGATATTAAATTTTCTGTGCTTGACCTCTCCCCTATTGTGGTCGGGGGAACTGCTTCAGATGCGTTAAAAAACACTCTTGACTTGGCACAGCATGTCGAGAATTGGGGATTTACCCGTTACTGGCTCGCTGAACACCATAATATGACTGGAATTGCCAGTTCTGCTACCTCAGTTGTCATTGGCCATGTAGCTGGGGGCACATCGAAGATTCGCGTTGGATCAGGCGGCATCATGCTTCCAAATCATGCCCCACTTGTTATCGCTGAGCAGTTCGGAACACTCGAGTCCCTCTATCCTGGGCGGATCGACCTTGGACTGGGTCGCGCACCAGGAACTGACCAACTTACCGCTTATGCTTTGCGTCGGGACAAAATGAGTAATGGCGAGGATTTTCCTGAACAAGTTGAAGAGCTCCGTTCTTATTTAAACCCGGCGTTGGGATCAAACAACAACCATGTAAGAGCCGTTCCAGGTGAAGGGCTAAATATCCCAATCTGGCTGCTTGGCTCAAGCGGTTTCAGTGCCCAAATGGCAGGCCAGCTTGGACTTCCATTCTCATTTGCTAGCCACTTCTCGCCAAAAAACACTCTTGGTGCACTAAGGTTATACCGAACAAGCTTCCGTCCATCTGATGTATTGGAAAAACCATATGCAATGGTTGGGGTCAACGTCATAGCAGCTGATAGTGATGAGAAAGCAAAACGCCTTGCCACGTCCATGCAGCAGCAATTTTTAGCACTAATCCGTAATAATCCCGGCCAATTGAAACCACCAGTTGACAACATGGATGAACTATGGACACCGTATGAAATGGCGGCCCTTGAGCAGCAGCTTGGCTCATCCATAATTGGAGGACCAGAAACAGTTAAGGAGAAATTGCAGGCATTCCTAGATGAAACCCAGGCGGATGAAATGATCATCAACGCCCAAATATTTGACCATTATGACCGTCTGAGATCTTATGAAATTGTTTCTGAAATTACTGGAATTAAACCGGCATCCAATCAATAACCAATTTTTTTCACCGGAGGTAAGCGATGTTTCAGAAGCTTGCCTCCTTTTTAATTAAGTATCTTCGATGTATTTTGTTTAGATGGAGGATAGTATAGAAAGACTTTTGAAGAAAATTCTCAAAAAAGAGTATCATAGAAAAAATGCTTGATTCATACTTTAATATGTACCAAGCACTTTCAGTATAAAAGCAAGATTCTTTTTTTCGTTACGCGACTACTTTTCCGGATTTTTGCGCCTTATAGGACGGAAGAAATTGATATCCAGCCCAATAAATGAATGCGCTAATTGGTAAACCAACCATCCAGGAAATTTCAAGGAAGACGATACCGAATACTCCTCCAATGATAAGCGATCCCAGCCCTAACCAATTATATTTTATTGTATCCTGATATAGTGCGTCTATGTTTAGCTTTTGTTTGTGGACCAAGTAATAATCCGCTATTAATATGCCCAGCAATGGCCCAAGGAAAGCGGAGTAAAATGCTATGAATGTGTTAAAAGCAGAGCTGGTTATTAAAAGCCAAGGGAAGGTGACAATACTTAGAATTCCTACAATAATTACCGATACTCCCCAGGATAGATTGAAAGTTTCCATTAATACGAGTGCGGGCGGCTTAATATTAATTGTTAAATTACTTGTGAATTGTGCCACAACGATAAAAATCATCATCGCTACTGCTACAGCTGGGTTAGGAATGACAGATACAAGTGCTTGTACCGGATCCCATATGCCAGTAGCAGCTGCTGCTAAAACACCGATTACAAGCATGATTATATACATAGGGACAATTCCAACCAAATGTCCGATCCAGTTATACCTAGGCTTATTTTCCAAATAACGGCTTAAATCTCCATTATTAATGACAGCTGTTATTAAAACACCCACTGAGGCGGTTATTGCAGCATAAAATGGCATTCCCCAAGTTCCTTCTGAGCTCCAGCTACTAGCAATCTTTAACCCTCCTACATTAATTAACTGCACAGTAATGTATATTAAAAAACCTAGTACGACAATAGATAGCAAAGAGTCGAACCACTTAATAGAATTCATTCCAAAGTATGCGATCATAGTTTGGATAACTTGAAATAAGATAAAATATAACCAGATATTGCTATATCCCCAAATCGTTTTTGTTATATAATCAATAGCTGCAGCACCGATCCATGAACCAATCCCATACCAGAATACAGCTGGCAAAACCCTTATCAGCGATGCAATTCTCGCACCGTTATATCCAAAAGATGACCGTGCCTGGACAATAAACGGAATTCCATATACCAATCCGGGCTTTGAATTGATGACAAACAATGCACCGGTTAAAACAGCTGAAATAATGGTTACTACCCCTGCTTGAAATAAATTCAATTTTCCGGCAGGAGGAAGATACGATTGGCCGATCATAAAAATTTGAATAACAACCATGGAAGAAATCCAAAGTGTTATGTAGGTTGTCAGGCCAAAAAGGCGATTTTCATTCGAGACTGGATTTAATGATTCCCTTTTTGAGCTACTGGTGATATCCGTATTGTTGTGTCCCATTAATATCATTCCCTATCTTTTTTTTAATTTTCCAAGTCTGATTCAAAAGTGTAAAAATGAACAAGAATTATAGCTCGTGAATGCAACAGCATATGCCAATGTTGATTTATCATAAATAAGTAGAAATACTGAACAGTGAAACTTAAATTTCGGGCTGTTCAATTATTTCATATAATGTATTCCTCACAGCAGGAACTCTTCCTAAATCTAGAATCAACCGATTAAATTCTTCTGGATCCATGTCTCTTCGAAAGGGGCACCAGCTGAACGGGTAAGTAAAGAAAAAAGCCAAAAACCAAATACAAAGAGTTACTAAAGTCCTTGTATTTTTTAATATAATGAATATTCTGAAATTTATAAGATGAAAAAATTTTGTACGGCAGCCAGAAATGGCTGCCATACGCAGTTTAAATATGCTCTAAAACCGATTCATAAAGAACCTGTGTTCCAGTAACAATATCATCAATTTCTGCCCATTCTTTGGGCTGGTGGCTGATACCACCCCGGCAACGGACAAACACCATGCCAATTTGTGTGATTTCCGCTAGTAACATGGCATCATGACCGGCGCCGCTAATCATAACAGGAGCCTCTATCCCCAGCGATTTACAGGCTTCCTTTATTGTTTTAACAATGTTCTCGGAGCATTTCACTGGGTCAATATTAATACTCCTTTCAATCTCATATTCTAATCCTCTGTCTTTACATACGTGATTGATCTTTTCTTCTATTTTCTTAATAGTATTGTTTCGTCTTTCCAGATCAATGTCCCTTATATCTAGCGAAAATTCAACTGACTGAGGAATAATGTTACTTCCCCCCGGGAACGCCAATATTCTGCCTATTGTACCTACAGCAGGTGCTTCTGGATCTTCTTTGCAAAGACGTTCCACCTCTATGATCACTTCTGCAGCACCCGGCAAGGGGTCTTTACGAAGACTCATGGGTACGGTCCCAGCATGCCCTGCTTCGCCTTTTAACTTCACATTGAGCCAGGATGGACCAGCTATACCGCTAACAATCCCTACCGGATAATTATATTTTTCCAAATATGGCCCCTGTTCAATATGAATCTCGAAGTAAGCTTTAATATCTCCGTTTTTTCTGATTGACTCTTCTTTCAGGTCTGGATTAATCCCAAAACCAAAAGTTTTCAAGGCCTCGTACCTTGAGATGTTGTTGTCATCAACCATTTTTAAATCATCTTCGGAGACTTTCCCCACCATTCCTCTGCTGCCGAATAAACCGTCATTGAATCTTGAACCTTCCTCTTCGCAAAAAGCGACCACTTCAATCGGATGTTCATGTACGGTATTTGATTCCGTTATATTATGAGCTATTTCTATACCGGCAAGTACCCCAATAATTCCATCAAATTTTCCGCCATTTCGGACCGAGTCTATATGGGAACCGATCATTACCGGTGGCAGGCCAGGTTTGTTTCCTTCTTTGCGGCCAATTAAATTCCCAAAGTGGTCATGAGAAACAGTAAGGCCCGCTTCCTTCATCCATTCAGAAACTAATAGAGTTGCTTCTCTATCTTCATTTGTCAATGCAAGACGCTGGACACCGTTATCTTTTGTCCTGCCTATTTCACCTAGGTTTTCTATACGATTTTGTAACCTTTGTCCATTGATTGCTATAGTTTTCATGGAATCCTCCAATTCTTACCTTAGCGTTTTCTAAGTTGGTTAGTCTTCTGATAATCTATTTCATTCGACTCTGTAATGGCGACTCCATAATATTCTAAAGCATTTTCTCTAGTAATGAAGCCATCTAGATAGTCTGAAAGAACTTTTTCGGGCTCCCGTTCTAGTGGATCCCCGTAGCCGCCCCCACCCGGGCCGGTCAATTGAATCTTGCTTCCCGCTTTTGCAGTTCTGTTTGGAAGCTTTGAAGGGAGTTTGATTGGTTCTTCTGTTACACTTTCTTGAATGGTCAAACTTCCGACAGAACCAGATTTCCCTCCATCAAAACCCCAAGGAGCGAATTTATGTCCATCCGCTTCAACCGAGAAACTGCCATCAGACAAGAAACTGATTTCACGAACGGACCCTATGCCGCCACGCCATTTTCCAGGGGCACATTCATTATCTTTCAGTTCATAACGCTCTACTCTTAAAGGATAATGGGATTCGATATCCTCGATTGGGTTATTTCTAGTGTTTGCATACAGAGTATCAACCGCATCCATTCCATCTTTGCCATAGCGGCCTCCATAGCTACCTTCCATTATATCCATATAAACCCAGTAATTCTCATCCTTTTCGCCGCTGAAGGCAACAACTTGAAGGTTTCCGACACCAGCACTTACTTGGTGTGGAACTACTTGGGCCAATGCTTTCATTAGTGTATCTGCCACGATATTTCCTGAATTGAATCGTGCAATCGTTGGAGCCGGGAAAATCGGATTGCAAAGTGTACCTTTAGGTGCGATGATCTGGATAGGGCGGACCAGCCCTGAGTTTTGCGGGAAACTTCCATAAATTGTAGAGTCCAATATTATAGATCGTAGAGTTAGATAAATTGCTATATCTACAGTTCCCAATAACGGCATATTTACCGGCCTGTCTTTTACTTGTGGACTAGTGCCTGTTAAGTCCACAATCATATCGCTGCCGGTTATCTTAACGGTTACTTTAATTTTTAAATCCTTTTTGGCAGGATCGTCACTATCCAGATATCCATCCAAATAACCTTCTGCTGAGTATTCTCCATCCGGAATCTTTTTAATTGCTTCCCTCATCATTTTTTCTGAGTAGTTCATTAATTCTTCACTTGCCGCCACGACTGTGTCCAAACCAAATTTCTCTATGATTTCAATATATCGTTGGGCACCGATTTTAGCCGCTGCAATTTGCGCTTCCATATCCCCGACAACCATTTTAGGTGCACGGATGTTGTCCATCAGCATATCCCAGACATAGCGGTTCTTCACACCTTTTTCATACACTTTAATCGCCTTGAACTGAAGACCTTCCGCATATGCATCAACCGCATCTACAATCCCACAGCTGCCGGGAGTAGAAGATCCGATATCCAAATGGTGTGCGGTAGTAACGGAAAATCCAATTAATTCGTCCTGATAAAAAACAGGGATACAAAATCCTACGTCAGGTCCATGGGAAGCACCGTGGTATGGCGAGTTATGCATAATTACATCACCAGGATAAAAGGAATCATTACGTTCCTCCATAATTTGACGGATTCCTTTAATGTATCCAGGGATTGGACCGGACTGCAATGGCGTACTATGGGTCGACTCGCATAATTGCTGTCCTCTTATGTCGACCAATGCGCACCCAAAATCCTCAGATTCCCTAATTATGCTTGAGTAAGCCATCCTTGCAAGCTTATGCCCCATTTCTACTGCTACATTTTCCAATGCACCAAGAACAACCTGAACGGTAATAGGATCAATTTTTTTTGTTTCGACTTGTGTCATCTTTATACACCTACCTTAATAATCATATTTCCGTATTCCTCAACATAAACAGTACAGCCAGGAGGAATGACAGTCGTTGTGTCTTTTTGAAGCACAATGCATGGACCATGGAATTCTTCACCAACTGGAATTTTTTCACGTTGATAGAATTTCGTTTCTATTTTTTCAAGGTTTCCATTAGTATTGAAGATAGTTTCGCCTGTTTTTAATAATGCATTTTCCAGCGTGAACTCATGGTTAATTACCTGTTTTTCGATCTTCGGCATAAAACCTGTCCCAGTTACGCGGATATTTACGATTTCAATTGGGCTTTCCAAGAAATGATGTCCATATTCCGCTTTATGGCTTTCATGGAAATTATTAAAGGCTTCCATGATTGTTTCTTCATTTAGAATGCCGCTTGGCAAATCAATCCGTAATTCATACCCCTGGCCTGCATAACGAGCATCAGCGCTTCGATGTATCTGGATCTCATTCTCCGCAACTCCATCTTCTTTCAATTGATTAATAAGTTGGGTTTCAAGTGTTTGATAATCTTCATTAAGACGATTAAAATCCATATTAATGCTTAACATAAATTCTGTTTTGATGACGTCATATTTTAAATCTGTCGTTAAAAGCCCTGTGGCAGAGTTGATGCCTGGATATAAAGGTACAATAACCTCAGGAATGTTTAAGATTCTTGCAACATCAACAGCATGGAGCGGACCAGCGCCACCAAAAGCAACCAATGAGAATTCCCTTGGGTCTTCACCTTTTTGAATGGTTTTTTCACGTATGGCATTCGCCATATTGTTGTTCATGATTTGGAGGATACCCTCAGCAGTTCTTTCCCTTGTTAAATCCAATTTTTCAGCTAATTCGTCAATAACCTTATAAGCGGCATTTGTATAGATGCTCATCTCTCCACCAAGGAAGTTGTGTTCATCAATTCTACCAAGTACTACATTTGCATCACTTACTGTTGGCTTTAACCCGCCATGGCCATAACAAGCAGGACCCGGACGTGAACCAGCGCTTCTTGGCCCTACCTTAAATGCACCGCCTTCATCAATGTGTGCTATGCTTCCTCCCCCGGCCCCAATAGTATGAATATCGATCATTGGTACCATAACAGGGTAACCTGCGATCCATGTATCACGGGCTGAAGATTCGCTATACCCACTATCGGTAATAATACCAATGTCTGCACTTGTACCTCCAACGTCGAAGGTAATCAATTTCTGCCTGTTCGTTAACTCACCTGCCCAGGCGCCTCCTAAAATACCTGCAGCAGGACCTGAAAGCAGTGTATTTACAGGTTTTTCGGAAACTGTCTTAGGTGTTGCCACACCGCCATTTGACGCCATTATATGAAGTTCAGCAGACATGCCGGAATCTTTCAAGCGCTGTTCTAAGTTTTGAATATAATGTTTTACTTTCGGGCCAACAAATCCATTTATTGCGGCAGTGGTAAACCGCTCGAATTCACGGAATTGTGGAGAAACCTCTGAAGAAACTGTCACAAACGCTTCAGGGTATTCTTCTTCGATAATTTCTTTTACTCTCTGTTCATGTGCTGGGTTAATATAGGAAAATAGGAAGTTTACAATAATGGAATCTACACCCTTTTCCTTCAGCGTGGCAACAGCCCCGCGAACTTGATCTTCCTCTAATGGCTTAATAACCTGGTCCTTGGTTGGACCCATGCGTTCTGAAACCGCCAATCGATTCCGCCGTTGGACCAATGGTCTAGCTTGCCAAGGAATATCCTGCATGATGGAATGGTTTTGTGGCCGCTGGTGCCGGCCGATATGTATGATGTCCCTATAACCTTCCGTCGTTAACATCCCGGTTTTGGCTCCGTCGTATTCAAGAATCGCGTTTGTTGCAATTGTAGTGCCGTGAAAAACGTGATCAATTTCCGATTTGTCAATATTTTGCCGTTCACAAAGTTCTAGAATTCCCTGAACCACTCCATTTGAGGGATCCTCCAATGTTGTCGGGACTTTATGGATTGCTGTCATTCTCTTTTCTGTATCGTTAAAAATGACATCCGTAAAAGTTCCTCCGACGTCTACTCCAAATAATTTCATATTCCAGTGCCCCCTTAATTGGTTGTCGTCTAATATAATGCAAGAACCGTGCCAACTCATTAAACACCCAAATATTAAAGAACATGGTATTTTAATTCATTTCAGGATTGCATTTTTGCAATTTATATTTCACTTTAAAATACTGTAATTTCAGAATATTTATTAAAGTAAACGTTATCAAAATGTATTGCAAGATTACAATTGAAATTGCAATTTTGCAACGTTAATTCCGTATTTTTTAACTTTTCTGGTAATCGTAGAAGCATCTACGCCTAATTTCTTACTTGCTTCTTTCATTGTAGAGGAGGATTCTAAAGCTTTCATGAGAAGTTTTTTCTCAAATTGTTCTACTTCCTTTTTTAAGTGTACATTTTCCTTTATTTCATCTTGTACTAGTGCCACAGCCTTTGTGAGTTTATCAGGAAGATGCATTAATTCGATATGACGGGACGGAACGGTTAGGACCAGCCTTTCAATTGTATTTTGTAATTCTCTTACATTCCCTTTCCATTCATGATCCGTCAAACACTGTATCACTTCCTGGTCTAAGGTTTTATAATGATTGTATTTTTCAGCAAATACTTTTAAAAAGTAGGTTGCTAGAAATGGGATGTCTTCTTTCCGTTCAGATAACGGTGGAATAGTTATTGGTAAAACAAACAATCGATAGAATAAATCTTCTCGAAACTTTCCTTCCTTCACCATTTCTTCGAGGTTACGGTTTGTAGCAGCAATAAACCGCACGTCTACTTTAATGGGTTTTGTTTCTCCAAGCGGAGTAAATTGTTTTTCTTGTAACAGTTGAAGTAATTTTGACTGTAAATTAAGTGGGAGTTCTCCAATCTCATCTAAAAACAAGGTTCCTTGATGCGCTGCATGAGCCAATCCTTTTTTTCCATCTTTATTCGCACCAGTAAATGTACCTTTTGCATAACCAAAAAGCTCTGATTCCATAATGCTTTCAGGAATTGCCCCGCAATTGACCTTTACGAATGGAGCATCTTTCCTATTACTTAAATTATGTATGGTTCTAGCCATTACTTCTTTTCCAACACCGGTTTCTCCATGAAGAAATATCGTGGCATCAACATCGGCAACCCTGCATGCCAGCTCATAAACCTTTTCCATCGCCTTAGATTTAACTATCATCTCATTGTCTTTTTTCTGAAGCATCCTAAGTTCTTGCTGGTAGTAATCCAATGCATTTTTTGTCTCTTCCAGCTTTTTTTGCAAGTTCTCAACTTCAGTAACATCTTTTGAGATGTTAATAACTCTATTCAATGATCCATCTTCATTGAAGATCGGGTGGCCCTCCACTAGTAACCGGCGACCGGATTTCGTTACTTGATTCATCGTGACCTTGCGCTTTTTCTCGATGACTTCCTTTGTGGAAGACACATCAATTACACCTTGCTTTTGTAATGTAAAAGCAGTCCGTCCAATGAAATCATGCTCTTTGATCCCCAAAATCTGTTCGCAGGCATTATTGACCCGCAAAACAATCCCCTTGGCATCAGTGATGGTTACTAATTCTCCACTTAGATTCATAATGGCTTGCAGTTCTTGACTTAATTCAAGCACTTTTGGAGAATTACTTATCAGTTCATGGTAAACATCCGAGGGAAAAAATAAAATGGCGCCATACTTCCCATCAACTAAAGGGATATTTATTAAAGACATATGAATGGAATCACTTGTGATGGAAAGTTCGTCTATTGTGATTTTGCACTCCCCGAGTTTTATGGCCTTTATAATACTGCTGTTAGGCAATACATCTTGTATTAATTTCTTTTTAATAGTAGAAACGTTGAGAATGCTCTCGCTATATTTATTTCCAAATTGGATATTACCTTTAGAATCAACTACCAGCAGGCCAAAAGGAAGATCTTCCCCGATAGCAAATACATCAATCAATTCAATCTCCTCCCATCAGAAAAATTTCTATATGTAATAGTAAAAGTAAACCAAGATTTTTAGAATTCATTATATACCTTTGTATCAAAACCTTAAAGGAAAATTAAATTGTTTTGGATTTTATTGGATTATCATCTAAAATTTGTTTAAATGATAATCGTTTTATTTACAAAAAATCGGGAATATATTGAATGTAAGCCAATACAATATGAAGGGACTGGTCAAATTGAAAGGTTTAACAGCGACTTCAAGAACTGTATTGAGTGAATCTATCTCACGGTTTGCGACCCAAACGAAAGGCACTCTGGTTAATAATCGTTGGACGCAGAGTTAGGGCCTGAATAAGGCATTGCAAGTAGTGAAGAAAATGCATGGAAAATCAATACCAAAAAGGAGGGACTGGAAAACATGAGTTTGACAGCGACTTCGACACGTGTATTGAGAACAGGCAATCAGAAAAAGCGATTTGTTTGGATTACAAAAGGAACACTGGTTGATAACCGTTATATTTGGAGGACAGGTCGAAGTTTAGATGGTTATTCATCGGAAATCTACTTTTAGTTGAATGCAGAAGCCCATGCTGATTGGTATGGGCTTTTCATTTGTACGTCTTTATAATTTTGCTTCCCCCATCCCCCATGAACAAGTTTCTTTTTTAATTGTTAGTGATGGTATTCCAGCTATCCAAATGATTTTTCGATTAACCCAATTTTCTCATGAGCTTTTTATAAGAATTGAGATTCCTATATTTGGTCGTGTACCCACTCTCTTTTTTATAGCATAATAGACTTGCATATAAAACCAGAGGAGGAATCAGAATGAAAAAGGGAATTCTGGCAACAGTACTTGCTCTATCTTTGCTCCTTCCAACAACTGCACTAGGAGCCGGTACATATAACGTTGTTGGCGGTGATACTTTTTGGAAGATTGCAGCCAAGCATCAAGTTGGAGTATCAGAACTAATTAAAGCAAATCCACAAATAAGCAATCCAAATTACATAAGAGTTGGACAAACGGTTAATATTCCGACAATAGCAAGCCAATCGGTTGAAGCGCAGGTAGTAACTCTTGTAAACAAGGAACGTGCAAAAGTTGGCCTTCCTGCGTTGAAATCTGACTGGGAGCTATCAAGAGTAGCACGTTTTAAGTCGGAAGATATGCGCGATAAGCGATATTTCGATCACAACAGCCCTACTTACGGCTCACCCTTCCAAATGATGAAATCTTTCGGGATTAATTACGGCTATGCAGGGGAAAACATAGCGGCGGGCCAAACAACCCCGCAGGCTGCAATGTCAGCATGGATGAACAGCCCTGGACATAAAGCGAATATACTTAACAGGAATTTCACGCATATTGGTGTCGGTTATGCCAAGGGCGGATCTTACGGACATTACTGGACACAACAATTTATTAGCAAGTAAATCGAAGGCAGCCACCTGGCTGTCTTTTATTAATTTATACGAATTTGCGTTTGATCTTCTTGTTTCTTCTAAATTAGATTGTTCTCAGATCACCTTTCTATTTGTATTAGCTGCTTTTCACAACATACTTTTTAGCAGGTGTGAATTATACTTTAACTAGAAAAATCAAACAGGAGCCGTTTGCTATTCGGCTCCTTTCTAAAACTTATAATTTGTAAACAGGTAAATGTGTTTCCCTGTATTATTCAATCTCGTAGTTTGATAAAAAGGAAATTGGATCAGACTCTATATACTTTAATTTTTTTGCCAGATTGCTTAGAGAAGAATTTTCACTTACTCTTACAGGATCATCTAACAACTTAAGCCATTCTGTTAATTTATTAATTGACTCCAAATTAACTATTCCTTGTTCAAAAGCAAATTGAGCCAAAGAATCTAATTGATTCAATACATCATCATTAAATCTGCTTTGCTTACTGCTGAGTTCCTTGATACTGGCTAATTGATTTACTGTAGCTTCATTGACTCTCCCTTGATTGGAAACGAAATCCTTTAAACTATCTAACTGCCGTAACGTGTCTAAATTAAGTTTCCCCTGTTTTTCTGAAAATTCCTCCATTTTGACAATATCCTGTAATATTTCGTTAATTAATGTGTTTTGCTTATCATCGAATTTTTTCGATTGAGTGAATTTCTGTAAAGCATCACTATTAAACAACTCTTGTTCTTTAACAAATTCATCAATTCTCAACAAATGATCTGCCGTTTCACCATTATTGATTTTTTGTTTCCTAGCAAAATCTACTAGTACGGCTATTTCATCAGACGTATTATGATTAAATTGTTCTTGTCTTGCGGTAAAGTCACATAGATTTGCTAAGTGATCGAGTGTTTCGTTATTCAGTCTTTGTTGTTTGTCTTTGAAATCATGCAAATCGGACACGTCGTGGGATATATCATTATTGAAAATATCTTGGTTCGCAGCAAATTCATTAATTTTAGTTAGGTGTTCGGTCACTGTGTCATTTGTTTTTCTTTGCTTGGCATTCATCTCATATAGCTGACCCACTTGGTCAGCTGTAATGTTATTAAAAGTCTCCTGCTTTGAAGTGAATTCTTCAAAGCCGGCTAGTCGTTCAGAAATTTTGTCATACTCTGTTCGTTGCTTGGTGTTGAGATCATATACTTGGGTTAACTGTTCAGATATTTGATTATTGAAATTATTATGCATTACCGTGAACCCTTGTAAGTTATCTAACTGTTTAGATGTTTCCTTATTTCTTCTTCTTTGATCCTCAACAAAATCTTTTATGTCGGAAAATTCAATAGAGGCGTCAGCATTTAATACTTCTTGTTCGGTTCTAAACTGTTTCAAGGATTCTATTTGCTTAATTGTATGTGAATTGACAGACCCTTGTTGACTTGTAAAGTGCTGCACCTTTCTCAAGTGTTCCTCTGTGTCCGCATTTAAGGACTTCTGATTTGTTATAAAGTGTTGTATCCTTTTTAGCTGGTCTTGGCTAATTTGAGATTTTTGCTGTAAATCGTAAAATGCCTGATTTGCTTTTGTTAATCCATCGGTAAATCCAGCCATTAATTTTCCTTGTTGCTCCATATAACGAGAAAATTTATTTTCTAAGTAAATCCTTTGATTATTATGGGTTTGTTCATTGTATGGAATCAAAGGACCGTTTTTGATTGGTAAACGTCTATTTAGCCATGGTGTTCTCACTATTATAACTCCCTATCGTAAAGCCTTTTGTCATACCTTATGATAACAGCTGTATATTGGTTACAACGATAGGGTGTCATGAAGAGGGATATAGTAAAAAGTTTACCTGTTAATATAAGAAGAAACCGAAAGCCCTCCCCTTCCTGCTTTTGTATTAAGGGAACAAGCTACTTTCCTTTTTCAATTTTGTCCTGAATTAAAGTTGCTATCGAACTAACACTTTTAAATTTGTCTATCTCATCCATACTTATTTGAATATCAAACTCATCACTTACAGCGACGATCATGCTCACTGTAGCTAGAGAGTCCCATGCTTTTAAATCGTCACTTGTGGTATGTTCATTAATAATTAGTGCCTCATCATCGAAAACGTCCCTAAATATTTGCTGTAATTTTTCTAAAATCATTCATATTCCCCTCTTGCTATAAAACTATTTTTCTTCTCATTTGCTTTTTTGACTTCCATAATCCATTTGCCATGACTATCAGATTCTTCAACTGCTTTAAAGCCCAGGTTTCGATAATGGTCTTTTACCATATTGTTTTTTTGTGTTTTATAATAATACCCATAAATTCTTTCAATCCCTTTTTTTATGCATTCCTCAACTATTGCATCAAACATTGCTTTTTCCATATCCCTTTTTAAAACCCTGCAGCTCATGAGCCACAAATCAATATGCAATTCTTTCCCTTTGACATCACCAATAACTACAGTAATTAAGCCATTATCGCCGAACTTATCCTTAAGCCTTCCATAAAGCGGAATTTTATTTTTAGATTTACTTATTTCTTCAATTTCCGTTAAGGTATATCTTTTTGTTGTAAGATTAAATTGATTTGTTTTATTGGTTAATTGCGAAATCCTTTCTAAATAGATGGGTTTAAAGTAATTAATATCTGCAATCATATTTAACGATTTTAAATAGTCACCGTAATCCTTGTATTTTGACTTTATTTCTTCTCTCTTCTTATTTAATTCATAAAAGTGGTTTCGCTGTAAATCCTCTTTAGAAATACGGATTGGCTCAAAGTAACCATTTCTATCGATAAAATCAATAAACTTTTCTACATTCTGCCCAATGTCAGGAACAGACACATCCGGTAATTGAGATTTTACAATATCTCGTTCTGCAGGATTATCATCGATAAACACAAGACTGTCGATTCCGATGTTAAGTTCTTCAGATATTTTATTAATGTTTGAGAATTTAGGTTCCCAGTTGGCTTTTATATTTGAAATGTTTTCTTGTTTGATTACCATTTCAGGGTGACATAATCCTGCAATAGCGTTTTCGTAATCATTTTTTGATGCGATCGCCAGAGTGATTCCCTGTTTATGCAATTTTTCAATATATGCTTGAAACTCTGAAAAAGCCTCTGCAATGGCAGTTTCTTTCCCAATTTTTATATGATCGACACCGTCATCCCCGATAACTCCCCCCCATAGGGTATTATCAAGATCTAATACTAAGCATTTTTTTGATTTACCATAAGCAGATTTGACGATTGTGGAAATATTTTTAGCTAAATACGGTATGGCATGATAAGAAAGGGCATATTTAAAGTTGTACCAAAAAGATAAATCATGCCATTGTTCAAGTCCAACCCATGAAGATAAATAGTTAATATCATTAATCAAAACATTAGTATTCATCTGGGCATACTCTGAAAGCATTATATTTAGTTTAGTTATAAAATAAGTGAATCCATTAATATGAGCTGTATCCAAATTCCCTAAGCTTCTGTTTCTAGGATAATCAAAGTTATTTTGAATAATTAAACAGTTATGATCAGCAATTGCTTTTTCCCACATAAATTTAAAGGAGTCAAACTCTTTTTTTAGCTTGTTCTGTATCTGATCATTATTGTCATTGATTTCAGGCTGGTTGAGGATGTTCCTATAAGTGGTATGAATATAAATAATATCGGGGCTGAATTTCTTTAGTTCATCACTGAACATAATATCCTCATAATATTTATTAAAACTTGACTCGTAAAAGTCAGGTCTAATTCCTTCATTTAACAAAAATAGCTCTAACATATCCTTTATTTCTGACGTAGTAGAACCACCTAGAATGGCTACTTTTTTGTGTATAAAGATTCCTTTTTGAAGAAGCTCTTTTTTGATGGCCCTTTTCTTTCGGAGTAAATAACCGGTATCCAACGGATATTCAAATAAATCACTCATGCTCTACACTCCGTATCTTTATTAAATCCCTAAGTTGAATTATTGGGGTTTTATTACAAAAAAGTTTCGATCTATTTTTTGAATAATCATTTTGTTTTCGTTTTTTTCTATTTCATCCAATTTATGAAAAAAATTCTTTATTTGTTTTTCGATAAAAAGAGAATCATTGTATATTTCCTCTTCATTTGATGATGCATCGGACACTTGTAAAAGCGATTCCTTCAAGGGGTCCCTACTGTTGACATCCAGACTGTCTAATAAACGTATGATATTTTCATAAGCATAATTATCGTTCATAGCAGCATAGTAGTTAGATAGAATTTCTTTTCGTTCTTTAATGAATCGCATTTCTTCCTTGATTTCGATTTTTCCTTTTGACAAAATTGAATCGATATAAGAATTCAATTCATTCATATTCTTAGCCTGATAACTAACTGCATCTGCCAGGAATTCATCAATATGCTCCTCAAATGTAACTGGCATATATGAGATTACCGGATGATTCAGTAAAAAAGTCTCGATTCCGGTTGTGCATCCATTGTGAATAACTAGTTTAGAAGCTAAACTCCACTTCACTACAGTTCCTTCACGGACTACGTATATATTCTTATAATTCTCAAACTCTTGCTGATAACTGGAAAAAGTTTCGCGCGGATGGGGTCGGACAACAAAATTTAAATTTGGATAATTTTGGCTTAAGTCTTTTGTCATTTCAATAAAATGTTCATAAAGGGATTTTATAAATTTATGCTTTGGGTTGAATCCTTTCGAATGATTGTAAAGGCCAAATCTCGTATTAATTAAAACAAAATCGCCAAACTCTTTTTTTATACTTTCGGCTTCACTTTTATATATTTCACGAAACTTTTCCTTTACAAGATCGAAACGGGGATGTCCTGTTAAGTGAACTTTTTCAGGATGTCCGTACGCTTTAACAAGACAATTCCTTTGATGGTTTCCCCAACAATATATTTGATCGACTAAGTTAAAATAGTCCTCATTTATTCTATGGCGTAAAAAAAATTCTTCATTGAAAATTAATCCTTCCTCGTCCATTTCAACGACAGCGTGACCCAAATTTTTCGCTTCAAACAAAGGACCTTTTTTATTTTTTGGATAACCTTTTGACACAAAGATCCCTTTTGGTAAATATGCAGAGTTTTGATACAACTTGTGTTGTTTAGCAATAATTACATTATAATTTTGTTTTACAGCATAATAGGTTAGAAGTAATTTCCCATCTAACTCCCTTATTATGATTTCAATCGGCAAATAAAGCCATTTTTCTGACATGAGAAACTCCTTTCCAGAACTTCCGAATATATAACCTTTATATTACTCCAATATATTCATCTAATGAGAAGTGGAACACAGGCAAAAGCGTAAAATAACTAGGTTTTTATTCCATATAAATTTGGAGCTTCAGTACTGAATAAATCACCAGTAATTTCATCAGGCCGTTTCATAATAACTACCTCGGAATACTTCCTCACAATTTCGGAAATTTAATCTGAATCCGTACTAACAGATAATGGGAGCCACTTTACTATTTTAGAAAAATTTTGCATTGAATACAAAAATATTTTAATTATTATTTGGTTTTATCAATAAAATATCTTTATCAATTTGATGAAATATTTTTTTATTCTCAAATTTTTCAATATCATTTACTTTGTCAAAAAAAGCATTTATTTTACTAGCTGAAATTCCCTTCTTTGTTTTCCAAATTTGCGTAGTACCAATATTTTGTAAAAATGAACTTTCTAAACAAGACTCATTCTCTACAAATATCTGATCTAATAATCTGATAATCTCTTCATATGCATAGTTTTCATCAATGGCTGCGTAATACTTTGATAGAATTTCCTTTTGTATGGAATTATTTTGATCTTTTGCTTCATCGATCTCCCCATCAGTTAAATAAGCATCAATAAATGAATTTATTTCATCTACGCAGGTAGCTTTATAGCTAATTGCGTTTGGTAAATATTCATCATTTTCTTCTGATTCAAACGGCATATAAGAAATAACTGGTTTGTCAAGTAAAAATGATTCAATTCCAGTTGTGCAGCCATTGTGTATAACGATTTTTGAAGCTATTATCCACTTTATAACACTACCGCTATGAAGGACTGATACATTTTTAAAATTAGACAGTTCATCTTTGTAGCTGTTATAATTTTCACGTTGATGAGGACGTACCACGATATTTAGATCTGCCCTTATTTGACTTAGTTCTTTAATCATTTGAATAAAGTAGTTATAAAGTTTTTTCATTTCCTGATTTTCATTGTCAAAGCCATCTTTTTTGCGGTTGTATCTTGCAAACCTTGTATTGATTAAAATAAAATCTCCATAATTCCTCTTGATTTCTTGTATTTCTTTATTGTAAATAGTGCGAAATTTTTTTTTTGTTAAATCAAAACGAGGGTGACCTGTTAAATGTATTTTTTCGTGATGGCCATATGCTTTTTCTATCACATCCTTTTGTACATTTCCCCAACAATATATTTGATTAACTATCTTGAAATATTTCTCATTCATTCTACGCCTTAAATATGTGTCTTCATTAAAAATTAATCCTTCTTCATCCAATTCAACAACAGCGTGGCCCAACTCTTTAGCTTTAAATAACTCCTTTTTTAATTTTGGGTCTCCTTTGGACATAAGTATGCCTTTTGGAAAAGAACTCAAGTATCTCCACATTTTACGTTTTTTTCCGATAATTACGTTATAATTTTGTTTCACTGCATAATAGGCGAGAAGTAATTTTCCATCTAACTCCCTGGTAAGGATCTCTACCGGTAAGTAAAGCCATTTTTCTGACATAGGGATCATCCTTTCTTGCTCTATTCTTTTTATTAATTGTAAACATTGACGAAGATATTTTTAATATTAATCTGTTAGAATAAGGTTGCTCAGAGGTGGGAGATTAATACAATCAAATCTTTTCAACCAAAACTTTGATAATCCGTTGTTCAGTCCAGAAATAGTTAAAAACCCTCCTTTATAACCATGATCTTTTAATATTGGCTCTAATTTTTCAATCATCGTTTTATATTGTTCCCCACCGCCAAATGCCGGAGTATACCATTTAGGGTCGATTCCTATATTTTCTTTTATGAAATTAGCACATGGTTCAATTTCGTTCTTATAAAAATGTAAAGCATTTCCTGAATATGGTCTGTGATCCACACAATGTACCCCTATCGTCATGCCAGCTTCTTTCATCTTGATAAATTCTTCATTTGATATATAAAATTGTTCTATGAAATTTTTTTTACTTCCGAAGTTTGAAATTACCCTATTTTCTAAAAATTCCAGACTTTGATTTTCACTTAATACATAATTTAATGTGTATTTTATATATCTTCGAAGTAAATCCACTTCATAGTGATAAACGGTAGAACTCAATTTATCTATATCTTTCAGATCGAATTCCTTATTTATTTCAGTCCAAATTTCTTCTTCGGAATAAGTTGACAAAACCGTGTGAACTAAATGGAATACTGGTATTTTCCCTTTTACATAGGGTCCTGACATTACCGTAAAATAAGCAGGTAGCCCTTTACGCTTTAAAATATCGAACGCAATGGTAGACTGATCTTTTGTTGCGTCGTCAAACGTTAAAACACATTTAGGTTTGGAACCTTTTTTATCTAAATCATCAGGTCCAACTATTTCAAAATATTTACTTAATATCTCTATCTGAGTCTTAAATTTTTCAGGCTCTAAAGGATGAATACCATTCCATCCATCACGGTTTCGCACATAGTGATACATTACTGCTATATCTTTCACTTTTTCACCCTCTGATCAATTAATTAGTTGGGACGGTCCTGGTCTGCATCTCCTTTTGTGACATACCAAAGATTATCTTTAATAATGTTATATTCTTTTAATAACTTCGGCGTTACATACATTGAAGCCATTAAATTTGTTACTTCTAAGTCAAGTGGTTGAAATCTTAGAGGGACAACAAGATTATCTGTAAGACTTTTTAGTGTTCTCTTAAATCCGACTGCCTCCAGCCCCCAAGTACTTATAGACGAAAAGCAAAAAAAGTCGAAAAAAAGCATGTCTTTATCTATGTTAATTAAGGAATTGGCTAAAGATATAGCGCTATCCTGATCCGATGAAATAAATTCAACAATTCTCCCTATTGATTCACCGTTTAAAACATTCTCTATCCTAATTATGGCAAGACCTTTATAATTGCCGTCAGCATCTATACACAAAAGGACCTTATATTTAAAATATGGATGTAATAAATATCTCCATTTAATGAATGAATAGTCCCTTGTGAACCCTGCCGACTGTTTTGCGAAATATTCCCAATAAAATTTATCCCACTTCTCTTTTTCTAAGTCATTTACTTCATTGACTATATAATTAGAATTAGTCTGTACCGCTTTTACTTCCTTCCAATATCTTAATAGGCCATGATCTCCACCTAGCATTTTATCTATTGTTTTTTCTTTGTTTAAAATTCCAATCCAACGTGGTGTCTCATATAACACCTTCCATCCCATCATCTTATACAGCAGTGCTACATTTTCGTTAATTCCTAAAGCGAGGATAACACTAGGTTGAAACTTTTGTACTTCCTGCATCAGAGCTAATCCTGCACCGGAATTTCTGTTCTCTTGCAACACAGCCCAGTTTGCAAGACTACATCCAACTTCTTTTCGTCCCTGAATATTCAGATTGAATGGCATAATCCCTAAAATGGCAATTAAGCGACCATTTTTCCATGCACCTAGAAAACTATAATGATTATCATCTATAAATTTATTTTTAGACGGATTCTCAAAAAACATATACTTTAATAACTTTTCTTCTCTAACCAAAATATGATTTTTTCCCCAGATATCATTGATTCCTTGCTGTAATTCATTCGTTTCACTTACTTTAAAAAATCGAATTTCCATTTTCCCTCCTAACAGAACAGTTATTCGGATGTGGTTTATTATATTAAGGAATAACAATATTTTTACATTCAGTTGAATATTTAAGAAATAGTTGGAAAATTATTCTTTTATAACATTACTTTTGTATATCCTAAACAGTGAATTAAGTGTTAAACCGTGACTAGAATACTGTTCTCAAATGCCATAAAATTAGCTTTTCAACAATCCTATATTGATTGGTGTAAGCTATATCCAAAAGGTGCAACTACTATTTCCTATTGCATAGCTTATGAAAAATTATAAAAATGGTGTCAAACGCTCATTTTATTTTGATGAAATCAAACGGGGACGCTAATAATACCGACGCCGGTTAATCATTAAAAATCCAAAACATAGGCTCATACTCTTTAAAAAATATTTAAACTAAAGTTATAGAACGGAAGTATTAACTTTTGTATTTTTGTTACGGCGAATAAATACTCAGGAATCACAAGTTCAACTGGATCTTGCAGCATTTTGTGGTATTTATATTTTTACAGTAAAACTGGACGACTTCTAATCGATTTCGCTATACCTGCCAACTTTTCCCAATCTATGGTTAATGGTTAGGAAAACATATTCCATTTAGGCGAGATAGCAATGAACTTGTGGATTTCTTACACGAAAAAAAGCTGAACAACTTTTACAAATAAAATCAATCAGGCTGATTCAATTTGGTAAACCCGATTGGCACCAGCCTAATTTTTTAGGATCCTTTTCCTAACCATTTGGAGCCCACCAATTAGCTGGCCTCAACAGCTTCATGAGTGCGAGTAGGCCAATGATCCGGATAAACGTAGCATCAATCAAAATGGCACAAAACAAACCCACGCCTAGAGCTTTGGTACACCATTTTTATATAAAAACAAGCTTTAGTGGCTTAGGGCAGATAAACAAAAAAAGGCAATGATTTGTCATCATAGCCTTCATCATTTTATTTGAATTCCTTATCAACTCTTACTTTAATTGGGCCATTCTCGCTTCAATTGTGCTGTGGTCGTAGTTCTTTTGTATAAGGGCATTTAAAAAATATCCTGCCTTGATTGGACAGGATATTTTTACAAATTACATCCTAATGCTGGCTTATCATATGATTTGTCTTGTAAAGCTTTTCATACACCTCCAGTGTTTGTTGTGCACTGCTCGCCCAAGAATAATTTCTGGCTTGCTTCAAACCTTCTTTACTCATTTGGACTAATTGATTCTGATTATTTATGAGTTTTTCAATGGATGTAGCTAAGCTTAACTCATCGTATGGGTTTATCAACACTCCTGCATCACCAGTAACTTCAGGAATAGATGAAGTGTTTGAAGTAATTACAGGTGTACCGCAAGCCATTGCTTCCAGAGGCGGCAAACCAAATCCTTCATACAAGGAAGGGTAAACAAATAATTCAGCTGCATTATATAAAAATGGAAGGTGAAGCACTGGAACCAAACCAGTAAAGATAACTCGATCTTGCAGATTTAGAGTTTCAGTTATCTTTACCAAATGATTAAAGCTCCGATTCCTTTTACCTACTATCACAAGCTTATAATCTTCATTAATGTCTTTTTGAATGTCCCAAAAAGCTAAAATTAGTGCTTTAACATTTTTTCGATATGAAAGACCTCCGACATACAAAAGATAAGGAGAGTTAATGCCGTATTTTTGTTTGATAAACTTTTTTGCTTTATGCTTTTCAATGGGTTTATAAATGTCTTCAGCGGCTCCGTAAATAACCCGAATTTTTTCGTCAGGAAGATTAAAAAAACGTTTTATTTCTTGTTTTGAGTAATGCGACACAGTAAGAATCATATCAGATTGTTCCATTACCCGGTGCAACTCATTTAGAAATATTTTAAGATATCCTGAACTGGTTGTTTCAGGATAAATATATGGAATTAAATCATGAACAGTAGATATATAAAGGCACCGTTTTGCTCTCGGCAGCCCGATTCCATTTTGAGGCACATGATATATATCCACCTTTTCTTGTCCAATTTGGGGAGGAATGCAAATTTCTTCCCAAAAACTATCCTTGTTAAAGTCAATACTTTGAAACACTTTTTCTTTCGTATGATTAAGTTTATCGGATATGTCACTCGGCAAAAAAAAACGATATTGATTCGCTTTATCAATTGCATATAGGTTTTTGACCAGCTGGTACGTATATGTGCCAATACCTGTACCCCGGTACCAAATAGCGGCCCTGGCATCCAAACCTATTTTCATGTTGACTCTCCTCTTTTCAAAGTGCTTTCAATAATTTTGCGGCACTTGTTTCAAATTTTTGTAAGAAGCTTTTGCGATTTTCCTGTTGCTTTAACCATCCAATAAGCCTTGTTTCTAATTTTTGTATATTGTTCCTCTTTTCAACGTAATAAAATCTGGCTAATTCGTAAAAGTCCTGAGGAAAACGAATCATAGCATGGATTAGACGTTCTTCTCCGTCATGGGGTGGCGTGGCTCCGTAATATGTTTTTAAAATGAATAACGCCTTCTCCAAATCCCAACATGAGTCTTTCATATTCCTTAAAATTAGTGACGCTATATCATGGGTCCTAATGTCACTGATGGCATAGTCAAAATCGATAAGGGCAATTTGTTGTGAATCCGATATCAAAATATTGTGGTTTGCAAGGTCATGGTGGCAAAATCCATTTAATTTTTTTTCGTAGAGGCTGATCTCCTGATATCGTGAATTTGATAAAAGACGGACTGCAAATAAAGCTTCTTTGATTGCAAAGTCTACATGTTTCGCATACATTTGATCAAATATGGTCTCTTGTTTTTCTGATGCAGCCTTCCAAATTTGCATCTCCTTTATACGCTCGATAAAATGCCCCTTCCAAGTTCCCCATTGAGTTTTTCCCGGGCAGTATGGTGGTTGAAATCCACGAGTAGCTTCATGAAAGATTGCAAGGCTTTGTACGGTACGGGATAAATCATTTTTATCCGAATATTGAATTTCTCGTCCTTCGAGCAGTTCCATCATAAATGAATGGCTGTTGTTACTTTGTACAAACAATTCCCCGCTTCGGTTAGGAATTACTTCAGGCACTGGAAACCCTTTCTGCTTTACATGACTCATTGCCGCAAACGAATAAAGTAGTTCCTTTTGGGACAATTTAAATTTCTTTAAGACAAAATCTCCTGTAGTTGTTTGAAGCCGAAGCACTTTTCGCAGTTGATGAGCATCGATTACCTCCATATTGTATTCCGATAAAACATCATAGGTGAAACCATTAAGCTCCAGCTCTTGTTTGATAATCTGGTTATTCATAACCCTTTCCCTCCCTAAAGCCTTGTTGGGAAAGACTCTAGGTATTTTAAGCGTTTATCGAATGTAGCAGCTTCTTTGCTTATCATTTGTACTGTCTTCTCTTGTGTGTAGCGCTGTGTTATGAAGCTTCGTTCAACTATTTTCCAGTAGCTTTTCGGTAAATGCATGACTGCTTTTAAAACTTCTAATTCCTCTTTACAAAGAGGATTTATTTCATGATAAGCTTGCAAAATAGTATAATTGAGATCAATATCCCAGTTAGCCCTTTGCATCACTTTTCTTAAAAAACGGGCAACATCGTGGATACGTAAATTTTGTGAACAATAATCAAAATCAATTACGTGCATTTTTCCGTCTTTTGAACGGATAAGATTATGGTAGGCAAAGTCACCGTGGATAAATCCCTTTTCTATAACGGCTTGATTTAGAACCTGTTGGTAGGCGGTTGCATTTAAATGTTTCTTCCCGTCGTCTGCCATTTTAATCATGACCGGTGCTGTCTCGAGAAAAACTGAACCCAAGTGTGATTCAGGTTGTTGTTTCACTTCATTATATAGAGATTTTAATTTCTCCACTGCCGATTCATATTTCTTATCCCAACCATGCCATTTTGTCCTTATGACTGCATAGGGTGAGGGTGAAAAACCCACTGAACAATGGTGTAAGGCAGCTTGTAATCGCATTATTTCTTTTAACTGATCCAGTTTCCTTATATCGCTCTCGGTTCCATCAATCCATTCATTTAAAAAATAAAAATTACCATCACTTGCAGGAACAAAGGACTGTCCATTACATGTAATCCGCCAGCGCGGCTGATTGTGAAAATCATTTTTCCACAGATGTTCCTGGGCTTCGTAAATAAAATGTAGTTTTTGTGGTTTATGGTCAACTTTTTTGAGGGCATAGGTACCCTTATCTGTCTCAACTTTTACTACTGCCCTGACTTGCTCAGCATTTTTAACGGTCAGCCCCCAATGTTTTTCCAGGTTTGCGTCTGAAATGAAATCAATTAGTTTTATCTTGATGTCTTTTTTCCTTTTGGCCATATTCATATCCCAACCTTTACGGTGATTCGTAAGGAAAATGTTCATTTTTCCAAGACAGTTTTTCTATATCCTCCCAAGTCATGCATATCCGTTCAATATCATCTTCTAATAATTCACTTCCCATTTGAACTTCAATAAATTGAAGATCCGTCAATGCCTTTACCGCATGCTTAGCGCCTATCGGAATTTCGAGTACATCACCCGGCTTAACCTTTCTTATTCTTTCATTTAACACGAAGAGACCGGTACCCCATATGATCGTCCATACTTCACTTCTTTTTGCGTGTGTCTGGTAGCTTAAGTTTTTACCCGAATGAATTGAAATCGATTTTGTCAAAACCTTATTTCCATCCTCTAACGTTAGGAAATCCAAAACCCGGTAAGAACCCCAACGTCTTTCTTCAACCATTTGCCTTTCATTTATATGATTCACGAGCGTTTTAATAGCTGAGCTTTTGTCTTTGTGAGAAATTAAGATTCCATCCTGGCTAGCCGCCAATACAACATCAGATAATCCATTAATCACGATAGGAATGTTTAATTCATTTATGATATGAACATTACTTGAATCATCACTTAATATCCCTCTTCCTTTGATATTCGTTTCCATGACCTGAGTAAATTCCCCCCAGGTACCGAGATCCTTCCAGTATCCATCAAAAGGCATTACTATAACATTTTGGGCTTTTTCCAGTACTTCAAAATCAAAACTAATCTTTGGCAATTGTGCATAGTTTGAAACCAAGTCCATATAATCCGTTGGGTAATCTTTGTTTTTTAACAGGTCTATTAAAAATTGGAGCTTAAACGCAAAAACACCACAATTCCATAATGCTTTACTTTGGATAAGCCTCTCTGCTAAATCTTTTGAAGGTTTTTCAATGAAATGCTTTACTTTTTGGCAAGATTGATCATTGGTATGATCCGGAATGATATATCCATACTTCTCTGAAGGTTTAGTAGGCGCAAGTCCTAAGAGTGATATTTCAGCGTTGTTTCTAACATGAATTTGTTCAAGTTGTTTTAAGACAGAAAAAAACTGGTTATCTACCAATTGGTCAACCGGTAATACACAAATAACCTCATTGTTTTCTATGCCTTCAACAGATTGAAGGTAAGCTGCAGCCAAAGCAATAGCAGGAAAGGTATCCCTTCGTTCAGGTTCAATAATTAGACGCACATCATTACCCAACTGGTTGTAAATACTATCAACTTGTTCTTTATTCGTAGACAAATAAGTATGCTTTACGAGCCCAATATCACTTAACTGTCTCCAAATACGCTGTATCATTGATTCGTATCCAGAAGAACTTTGAAGTAATTTCAAATATTGCTTTGATCTAACTGAGTTTGATAATGGCCATAACCTCGTTCCTGAACCTCCAGATAGAAGAATGATTTTCATAGTCAATAACCCCTTTATCTTGTACGATGGGATATTATATGCGGTTGGACTTAAATGGTATGGTTTGCTGTGCCATTTGTTAATCCGTAAATAGGGAGAACTGGTTTTCATCCCCAAAATTAACAAGCATTTTACAGACGAGCCTTTTTTTTCATTGGAAGCTAAATTTTCATTTCGTTTTTTTGAAATTTTCATATGGTACCTATATAGCAGGAAAACATTGCAATTCCATTAAAACTTTTATGTCTAAAAATTTCGGACGCAATGATTAAGAACTTTAATAATAAATGGAAGTACAATAGTGTGAAAAAGGAATTGAGAAAAGGAGTTAATCATGTGAAGGAAGGAACCAACTATTCTGAACTGTCAATTGCTATAGATGGAAGAGAGGTAACTAATCAAGGAACAGGAATCGGAAGATACACTAATAATCTAATCATGAACCTTCTTAATTTAGATAAAACAACAAGATATTTCGTGTTGACTAATGCAGAAAATATCCAATTGGGGGAATATCCAAATCTTATCGTTTTACCTTCTAAGAAGATGAAAAGCAGGGAATGGGAAACGAATTTTATACCCGAGGTTATGAAACAATACAATGTGGACCTTTTTCACAATACCCGTTCTGGCAATACCTACTTTCAACCCTTGGATTTCCCCTTTGTTACAACTGTACATGATATTATTCCGTGGAAATTCCGTAATCAATTTTCTGAAAAAATCGTCAATAGATGGAAGGATTTGTTTCCTCACTACGTAAATTGTGCAAAGCACATCATTTCAGTTAGCAATAAAACTGCGGAAGATCTTGTAGAATGGACGGGAGTCGAAAGTACAAAGATCTCAGTCATCTATCAAGGAATAAATCCTATGTTTAAAAGAATACCTGAGGAAACAGCAAAATTACTCATGAAAGCGAATTATGGTATAGATCAGCCGTATATTTTTACGATGGGAAGAAACCAGCAATATAAAAATGTCGAAACTTTAATTAAAGCTTACGGCTTGCTGCCTGAAGGACTGAAGGAAAGGTTGAATTTAGTGATAACAGGAAATAGAGCGGAAGAATATCAATCAATTATAAATCAACTGTCCCTTCAGGAATTTGTTAAACCTTTAGGGTATATAGCTGAAGAACTTTTACCAGCTTTATATAGTGGCAGTGAATTATTTGTATTTCCGTCCTTATATGAAGGCTTTGGGTTTCCTCCACTGGAAGCTATGTCATATGGAGTCCCGGTTATAAGTTCTGACATGGATACAATGAAAGAAGTGTTAGGAAATTCAGCTATCTACTTTAACCCTTGTGATCCGTGCGATATAGCAGACAAAATTCAGTTAATGATGAACAATCCTTCCCTTTGTATGGAGATGAGTGAAAAAGGAATAGAACATGTGAAGAAATACTCATGGGAAGAAACAGCCCGCCAAACATTACAAGTATATCATTCTATATTAGCTTTATGAGGAGGAAAACCATGAACGAAAAGAAAGTTGCTATCTTTCTGCATATCCCCAAATCAGCGGGATCTACCTTGCGTAGCATCCTGAAAAAAAACTATGATTCACAAGAATTACGTATTGGAAATAGAGAAGAGATGATTGAGTCACTTAAAAATTTATCTAAAGAAGAAATGGAAAAAATAAAATGTATAAATGGCCATGTACTATTTGGTATTCATGATTATCTTAACGAAAGGCCGTACAATTATTACACCATGCTACGAGATCCGATTGAGCATGTCATTTCGGAATACTATTTTATAGTACGAAAACCGAATAATATTTCTTACGAAAAAGTAAAAAGCATGAGTTTTGAAGAATTTGTCTTGTCAGAAGAATTCACGGGACGAACTTCAAACAGGCAAACCTTTTTTATCTCAGGGGGAGCAAAAGATGCTATAGAAATAGCAAAGGAAAATTTAAAGAACTACTTTTCGATTGTTGGTATAACAGAGATGTTTGACGAGTCTATATATTTATTTGCTAAAGAATTAGGCTGGGAAGATTATTATTATAAAAAGAAAAATGTCACAAAAAGCCGTCCATCAAGAGAAGACTTCCCTGCACATCTAATCGAAATCATCAAGAAAAATAATGAGTTAGATATAGAATTATATAATTATGGCAAACAGCTATTAGAAGAGAAGATAGAAAACTTGGGCAATAAAAAAAGGGGAAAAATGGAACAATTTATCCAAAAGCAAGACAGAATAAATAAAAGCACTAAAAATTAAATGGTGTATTTAGCACCTTCAGAGAAAAACTTGTGTTAAGCTATCAATTTCCATGTCGCGATGAAGGAGAAGTAGCCGTATGAACTTCCGGTCACTAACTGGCCCTTCCTGCTCCCGCAATTTCGAATGGAACCTTTTGAATACTTTAGGCACTTCGGAAGAATGGAATGTGTGGGCATCCCTAATTGCCCTTGGTTTCTTTGGTAGTACTACAAGGTAGTGATCAAGAAATGTAATCATCTGATTGCGCTCGTAGGACCGAGGGTGTTCAGCAATCACTTCGTTTCGAGCCTCTACGATTACACGATTCAAAAAAATGTTTTGCCCACACGGCCTGTCCTGCAAAACGTGAGGGCACAGAATAAACGGTTGATTTCAACTGGGATGAGAGAAGTTTTATTAACCTTACATGAAAGTAACTAACAAGCTTCAAATTGGTTTGACGGAAGGGGATAAAGATCTTTTTCCCTTTCCCACATCTCTAGTAGAAATGATTCTTTAAATATGTACAGTAACACTTGAATAAAGATGTACCAAATTGATAGTGTTCTACATACTAATCTCGAGGTGGTTAGAATGTACATACCATTAAATGTTGATAAAGATTTTGAGATTAAGAGTCTACTAGACTTACCAACATTTAAACAACTAATGGAGAATTTGAAAATGAAAATAAATAAAAGCAAACTAGCAGAGGAATTAGGGGCGGATCGGCGAACCACAAAAAATACTTAAATGGTTTTGTGCCAAAAAGGAACCGTGAAAAACCTTCTAAAGTTGATCAGTACTATGAAATCATCGCTGCCCTCCTGTAGAAGGATTCCAAGCAGGTGTTTTACTATCGCCGTGTACTTTGGCAGTATTTAAAGGATCATCATGGTTTGGAGTGTGGGGCTTAGGCATTTCGGGCGAATATTGCACGCATACCAGAATTTAGAGCTTACTTTGAGGCGGACAAGCGTATTGCTTCTCCTAAGGGGACAGTCCGCTATGAAACCCTTTCCGGGCCAACAAGCCCAATTGGATTGGAAAGAAAACATTCGATTTGAGACAAAAGATGGCGAACAGATCGACATAAATGTAGTTGTATTGGTCCTGTCCAGGTCAAGGCTTCGTTCCTTTCACATGAGTATATCGAAGTCCCAAAGCGTATTATTTTTCTTTTTTATCAGAAGCCTTTGAAGGCTTTGGCGGGGGTGCCTGCAGAAATCCTTACGGATAGTATGAAATCAGTCATGGATGAGGCCAGAATAGAGCATCGTCCAGCGAAAGTGAATGCAAAGTTTGAACAGTTTGCGAAGGATTTTGGATTTAATGGTAAAGGTCGCAGCCTTTCCACATTTGAAGGAAATAAAAGATTTTGATTTTACGTTCCAAACGTCGATCAATCAACAGCAAATTTAGTTTTCTTGACTTTTCGTTTTATCAATATGGATTTCTTCATTCAACCACTAATACCTCATCAAGTAGGGTAGCTAGCCGTGTAGCCAACGTACATCCGTTAATCGCCCTCGGGCAATAAACCAGTTAACCTTCATAGCTTGCACCCTCCTTGTGGTTTGTGTAAATAGCTAATTTGTAAATAATTCTGGGAAATGATCGAAATAATAGTGCTGTACTAACAGCTCTAATATTTCAAAATCCTTTTCTTTGTCAATATCAATTACGTAAGTATCTTCCATTTGAATCATTCCGCTTTGGCCCTCAAAAGAAATCCTTTCCAACTTATTACATAGGGAATCTCGATCAAAACAATAGATGGATGCATTCATATCAAATACCTCTGGTGCTTGTTGTCTACAAGCAAAATCGGAGTCCTTTACTTTATTTGCAAAACCGTTTTCGATTTCCACCATATTGAAATACGGATTTCTTCGGGATTCTACAGCCGAAAAGACTAAATCATACTTTCCAGCACTTTCAACACACAGATTGAGCGCTCTTTCAATATCATTTACTTTTCTTAAGAGGGAAGTGATATCAAGATCTATAACATAATCATATTTTCGCTTCTTTAATTTCTCCATTGTCAAAGTAGCATGCTTAATAACCGGAACCTTAGGTGTATCATCCATTGCTAATTCTAAAGGCCTTTTTATTACATTTACAAAATCATATGCACTTGAATAATTAAGTATATCGTCACTATCACTACTTACAGCTATGTCCGTGACATAATCCTTCATTTTATATTCACGAAACATGTTTGCTATTTTTAAAGAATAATAAATTAGTGGTTTACCCATAAAATTTCTTATATTTTTATTTTTTACACCTTTTGATCCTGCCCTGCCGCATATCGTTATTAATATATTCATACTATAATTCCCCTTTAGCTAATTTAAGCACTTTATATGCATTATAAATGTCATTAATATTCCTAGTATGATTACGATTCAAAATCATATCGATAAATGCAGACATCTCACGATAATAATGATCTTCGCTTGAATCAAATTTAACAATATTATTTGAACGTAAATATTTAACTTCTTTATTAATAAAATCTCCAATTACAACATCATCATTGTAATATAGTTCAATTTCCCTTTTATCAAACCTTCCGAAATAATCCAAATGCATTTCTACAACAAAATTATTATAGCTAAAAATATAGACTGCTAAATCACACGCATTCATATTTAAGTTGGAGTAGTGTCCGGCAACTCTTTTAACGCTATTAGGGAGACCAAACAAGTCAACCATATAGTCTATTTCATGTATTAAATCAATATCTACACCTCCTCCTGCTTTTTTATCAGTTCTAAAACTTTTTGTATAGTCACGTCCCTTTTGCCATTCAGGCATAAAGCTAGAACAAATAATTCTTGCAGAAAAGATTTTTTTATTCTGTATAAAATTTTTAATATATAAAAATGTATCCGTATATCTCATTGGTGCAGCAACATAGTATATACTTTCTGAGTTAATATTAATATCTTCTACATCATACTTCGTATGATCAAATAGAGGTTTTTCTATGAACATATTTTGCCCATAATTTACTAAACTTTTAATATAGTCATAATGCATAGCTGTTGGGTTAGTGATAAATATAATATCGTAAGAATCCTCGATTTCTGAGATATTACTTATTTGCTTACTTAAAATTGCTTCATTTTCCGGAGTTAATTTATTAGTCGTATTTCGTAAAGCATGTATTTCCAAATTTAACTGCTTTTCTTTTGCTACTTTTTGAAGATTTTTTAAATGTCTTGTACCGATTGATCCCATTCCGACAAAACATACTTTCAAATTTACATTTGAAAGGGAAATGGTTTTTTCTACCACGCTGTTGTCCCTCCATCAACAGTTACATTAGCGCCCGTCATGTATGATGATGCATCAGAAGCTAAAAGTATAGCAGCTCCTAATAAATCTTCAGGATATCCTATTCTCCCCAACATTGTTCGGTCACTTAAGTTTTTCATAAACAAATCATGTTCCTGAGTTTCGGGATGAGGAAAAGAGCCTGGTGTAATACTATTTACTCTTATTCCAAAATTCGAAAACTGCGATGCACAATGCCTTGTTAGTTGAACTATGGCAGCTTTTCCTGCTCCATAATTAGGAGGACTATTAAATCCTTCAGGATAAATCCTAAAATCAGGAGCAATAAAAGCGTATAGTGAACCAAAATTTATAATACTTCCCTTTAAGTTCTTTTTCATAAATGGAATAACTTCGCGAATACAACGAAATGTCATACCTAATGTACCTTCGATGCCTTGATTCCATATTTCGTCAGACATTTGATCCGCATCCCCTGTGCCACCGTAACCTGTATATGCAGCGCAATTAAACAAAACATCGATTGATCCCAATAATTGCTCCGCTTTTTCATACATTTGTTGCACTGATTTTGTATTAAGTAAATCACATTTAATAAAAAACAATTTATTAAAATTTTCTTTATCGTTTAACATTTCCAGGGAATCTTCTTCAACCATGTCTGCAATAACAACCTTTGCTCCGAAGTCCAATAATCCTTCTACAATTTTAGACCCTAGATATCCAGCCCCCCCAGATACTATTACACCCTTATCCTCTAGCGAAAAGATTTTACTATAATTCATCTTTTTCACCTGCCCTTTCAACATACGTTATTATAAGTGAAGCTCATCTAAGATGTTCCAAATAGTCTTTTCCCAAAAATCTATAGAGGAATCTTATATACCCGTTTCTCAAATCCCAGCTCTAGAATTTCGATAAGATTTTATTTTGCCATAATCAGCGCGGGTTTCCGTTACAAACAAAGCCGTTTTACTGCTCAATATCATTCCAATTAAGATGATGATCTTTTAAAATATAGCCATTCGCTCTCTTTCCAAGGATTGACTCATAATACTCTGCTTTTATCTCTCCTGTACCAGGTCTTTTAACCCAAATATTACTTTCAGTTAGAAGATCACCTTTTTTGATCTCTTTTATTGCTACTACTGTAGCAAAGGCGAAATCACTTGTAACTTTTTCCTCTTTAGCAGCTTCTTTCTTTCCTCCACGCATTCTAAAAATTTCATAGGCACCTTTTATTAATTCTGCCATCTCTTCCGAATCCATAGAATTGACAATGTCCGGACCTTTTCTATTCTTCGAGTCAGTAAAGTGTCTTTCTAAGATAGAGGCACCTAGCGCAGTTGCTGCTAAGCATGCATTGTTATTAATTGTATGATCGGACAATCCAATAACAGCATTAGGAAAGTTCTCTTTCAACTCCATCATTGCAGCCAGCCTAACCAACTCTGGCGGAGTTGGATATAAGTTTGTTGTGTGTAGCAACGCATATGGAACATGATAGCTTTCAATTATTTTTACTGCTTTTTTTACACTTTCGATATTGTTCATTCCTGTTGAAAGAATTATTGGTTTCCCGAAAGAAGCAATGTGTTTTATGAGAGGATAATTATTACACTCACCTGAACCAATCTTATAAGCTGATACTCCCCATTTATTTAATCTATCTGCAGCTGCTCTGGAGAAAGGCGTTGATAAATAGATCATATCCAGTGACTCTACATATTTTTTTAATTCATATTCATCTTCTTCATTCAGGGCAGCTTCCGACATAATTTCATAAATTGACTTATCGGCATTCCCTGGTATAACTTTTTTTGCATCCATTGACATTTCATCTTCTATAATATGTGTTTGATGCTTGATTATTTCAGCTCCTGCTCTTTTCGCTGAATCTACCATTTCCTTCGCGACTTTTAAGCTGCCTCCATGATTAATTCCTATTTCAGCAATTACTAATGGTGGGTACTCCTCACCAACAGTTCTTTTTCCTATATTAAATTGATTCATTTTCTTCACTCCTCCATACTCGCATGTCCAGGGGCATGCGGGATAAAGCCATGGAAATGATTTAAGTTTAAAAATGATGGGGTTAAAAACTTTTACTTGACAGGGGGGATCCGTCATGATACTTTGTAAGCTGTTTGGATGACAGTTCAGTAAAATACATCATTTGCATCCCTAAACAGGCGATGAAAAAATTCAGTATACGAAAGATCCTGATCGAGTCGTAGTGAACCAAGTGGAAGGCAAAGAAAAATGCATTGCGTTCACCTATTTCGAGAGGCAAATAGGAAGTCCTCATAGACGAAGCTGATGGATCAATTTAGGTATGCAAAAATGTAAAGAGCTATATTTTGGACGCACCAAATTTTTCCACAATGGACTATAAATAAATCTGTTGGATGTTGTCTTTTCTGATGCCACTTCATCAAAAGAAATGGATTAACTCATAATCTAACAATATTGCATGGCTGAGCTGACTGATGAAATCTTACGTTTTAAAATCCAATAAAGCTTTAGTTTATTTTTTATTAAAAATTATGAATATCCAAAAAATATTTATGTTAATAGGATTATCCTAAAATTGGACATCATTAAATTTTTTTTGTATTTCAAGTTCCCATATTTGGTTTCCTTCTAATATTTTCATAAATTTCTCATCACTTTTTCCATCACCAAAATTTTTACTTATTATCTTGTGATTACTCGTTTCATTAATTGCATTTAGCAATGCATCTTTTTCATTATCATTAACATGTATTATATTTTTTAATTCATTTGGTGAATATCTTCCTTCTTGCCGTTTTCCAATATCAATTGAAGGAATGCCATACACTCCACTTTCTCTAACACCTGCACTTGAATTTCCAATTATAAACTCACTATGTTTTAATAGTGTTAAAAAGTATTCAAATCTCATCGAAGGGAATATTTTAAAAAACCGATTATTTTCAAGTTTCTTATATTCATTAATTATGATATTACTCCCATGATCGTTATTTGGATAAATAACAATAAAGTTTTTTTTCGTACTAATTAGTGTATCAACAATGCATTTAATGTTATTATGAAGATTATAAATTTCTGTTGTTACAGGATGAAACATTAAAATAGCAAATTTTTCAAATGAAATGTCATAATTTTTCTTTACTTCTTCTATTGTCGGTAAATTATCTGAAAGCATAATGTCTATATCTGGAGAACCAATAATAAAAATAGAATCAGCAGGTTCACCTAATTGAATAACTCTCTTTTTTGCTTCCTCATTACTTACTAAATGCAAATGTGACAGTTTTGTAATTGAATGCCTTATAGACTCATCAATTGTTCCAGATACTTCTCCGCCTTCAATATGTGCTACTCTTATGTTGTTTAAAGCACCTACAATTGCGCCAGCTAATGCTTCAAGTCTATCTCCATGAATAATAATCATATCAGGTTTCAATTCATCTATATAATTACTTAATCCTAAAATAGTATTGCTTAATGCAATGTCCATATTTGAATTTACTTTTTGGTTAATAAAATTATATATGTTATTAAACCTATCTTTTTCTATTTCCTTCCAAGTCGACCCATATTCTGAAAGCATATGCATACCTGTTACAAAGATATATAGTTCAAAATGGGGACTTTTTTCAACTTGGTTCATTAAAGACTTCAATTTTCCATAATCTGCTCTTGTACCTGTTATAAACAGTATCTTTCTCATTTTAAACACTCCGAATCCTAATATGCAAAATCTATGTTGCTGAGAAACAAGCGTTATGATAACAATATGATCAGATAACCCGAGTACTCAATTTTAAATTCTTTTTAGTTCTTGCATCTCACCTTGTCTCACACATTGAGGCGAAGTTGGGTATAAGTTTGTGTAATACAGTAAATCACCTAACAGATTGATTTTTTATAAAGTTACCTTTTTTCTAAATTATTTAATTCTATTAAATAACAATTACTTCCTAGTTTATTTACTGTTATTTCGCTTTTACATTTTTCTATTTCATCTAATTTATTAAAAAAACTCATTATATAAAGGAACATAGGGTCTTTTTTGAGTTCATTATCATTCTGCTGTTTCGAAGTTAGAGCCTGAAATTTCGATTTATTAAATGTATGCTCTCCACTAGTATTTAAGTTATTTATTAAACGTAATATCTTTTCATAGGCGAATGTTCCATCCATAGATGCATAATAGTTTGATAGAATTTCCCTTTTTTTTCCAATATCCTGCTGTTCAAAAGTTGAATTATTTTTACCATCAGACAAAAAAGAATTTATTAACGATAGAAGATCATCTAAATTAGTAGCTTTATGACTAAGTTCATTGGCCACATTTTCATCAGTATGTTCTTCAGATGTTATGGGCATATAAGATATTACTGGTCTTTCCAGTAAAAAAGCCTCAATACCTGTTGTACAACCATTATGAATAACGATATTGGCAGCTAAATTCCATTTCACTATATTTCCTTCATGGACAACAATTACGTTTTTATCATTTTTAAATTCATTTTTATAGCTATCAACATTTTCCATTGGATGAGGACGAATAACAATTTTATGATTGGGATACGTTTGGCATAATACTTTTATCATTCGTATGAAGTGTTCATATAACGTCTGTATAAATTTAGATTTTGTTCTTTTTGCAAATCTTGTGTTTATTAGAATAAAATTCCCAAAATCATTTTTAAGTTTTTTTACTTCATCATTATATAAACCGCGAAATTTTTTTTGAAGTAAATCAAATCTAGGGTGTCCTGTTAAAAATAGTTTGTCAGAACTACCGTATCCTTTTACAAGTGTAGACTTTTGAAGATTTCCCCAGCAGTATATTTGATCAAGTACATTAAAGTGCTGCTCAGGTACTCTATTTTTTAAATAGGATTTTGGATTACAAATTAACCCTTCTTCATCCAACTCAACAGCAATATGGCCTAGCTTCTTTGCATTACGTATACGATTTCTATTTACTGGACCAGCATATCCTTTTGACAAATAAATTCCTTTCGGTAAACAGTCTTTTATTCCGGCTAACTTTTTTTGTTCTGCAAGAATTATATTTATGTTTTGCTTTACACAATAATACGTTAATAGTAATTTTGCATCTAATTCTCTAGTTGTAACTTCAAGTGGTAAATAAAGCCATTTTTTTGACAAATAACCACACCTTTCTTATGACATCATGATCTAAATAAAGGGTTTATTAGGAATGGGAGATTCAAAATCATTATTTTACCTATAACAACGCCATAAGGATTCAATCTACCAATAATTCCGGATGCAAACAAAACTGTTTTTTACTACTGTATCCCCTATTTATAAATATGTCGTTTAAATAGAGGTACGATGTTTTTGTTGATATATACCGCTTATATGGACTCAGTAAATAATATTTGTTGTTTGATAACGCGTCCGTAAAATGGTTTAAATTTCAACGTCTTCCACTAATTAACTGTATGAATCATTACAGACAAGTGCTCTCAATTAACCAAAAAACAATTGAATACCTATAGGATTATGAGGTCAAATGACAAATTGCTAGGATATCGTACACTTATATAGCTTGGCTATCCACTCAGGCTGTCACGCCCACGCCTCAATGAGATTTTCAGTTTGTAATCCGAAGTGGTTTTCTTTTTTCTTTCATTCATTTTCGCTGTATACTAATCGTAATTCGAAAATAGGCAACTTCTATCCATTTCTTCAAAGTCTAAATAATACATCTAATATTGAGAAATATATTAGGATTTTTGGAGTCATAAATTAGAGGAGTATGATGGGCCGTGTGGTTACTTACTACGTTTTAGCAATATTTATTAGCTTTGAACTTTTCATTGAATAGTTTATTAAACTCATCTTACTAATATAGTTTGTTTACAAAGTTATAATCTGGACTTAAAAAGCTTCATTTTGAAAAAAATCTCTCTTTCTAATTTTGTATTAATTTAATTCTCACAGGTATTATGCAAAGGAAACATCTTTTGCAAATAAGATATGCATGGCCTTGTATTAAGGTTCTAATGTTTTTCTGTAATTTTGCTAGACAATGGTACATAATTGAGAATAGAGAAACTTAATATTAAGGGGGAGAGTTGTCCAAGGTAGGCCGCGATAGATAAACCGCATATTATTAATGACATTTTCGTAATCCTTTTTCCCTAAAAAACCGAGAAGTGGACTATAAGCTCCATTTGAAATCAATTCAATGTCAGATATGCTCCAATTTGAGATTGTGAGCTTATTTAAATGTATGGCGTTCTTTATGATATTTTCTCGTTCAAGTCCTTTTAATTCTCATTGAATCAGCTTTCCCCCATGAGGTTCAATAGGAGTTGTATCCATATTCCCTCACTCCAATTTTATGCTAAATTAGAAACTGTTCTATTACATACTACACGTGCCTATTACATCCAAATCGTTTTAATTCAAACATTGCTAAATACTAGCCTTGCATGGTTATTATATTATGTGGACAGGTTCACAATTGATTAAGTTAAACGTTCCAGTCAATATAAAAAATTAAATGGGAAATTTATATTAAATTCACAATGAAGAGTTGTTATGTAAGTGTAGAAATTTGAGGAATTATGTAGATTGGATTTGTTAAGGAGCAAATAAACATATTCACAGCGGCCAGCTTACCTTATCTAGATTCCGATTGGTACGTTTTTAAGAAATAAAGCCTTTCATAGTTGATTCTGTATTGAGGAAGTATCAGTATAACCATTTATTAGAAAGGAGCATGCCTGCTTTTGCTCCTTTCTAAGCTATATTTTAAAGGTAAATCACTATTCTGGGCCGTTTTAAAATGTTTAAATCTAGTTACACTCGAGTATGTTTTATAAACTTCGGCTTTGCATAAGCTGAAGCCTAAAGGACTGATCCTAATAAGAAGACCCCTTCAATCAACACTTTATTTGAGAATTTCCACAAAGTGTGCCAAGATCCTCGCTGTCAAGCCCCAGATAACCCTGTCTTCGTAAAGATAAAAATATTCCTCCATTTTCCGTGTCTGCCAATTATAATTTTCCCCGCCCGCTATGAGGTCGAATGGGAAGTTTTCTTCTGGTTCGGCCCTGAAGTTAATATGATGCACTTTTGGATCGTTCTCCAGGAAAAAAGATAAAGGTACTGTGAAAATCTCCCCCACTTCAGCTGGATTTGTTTTGATGCTTTCCGGGGTATTGATAAATCCTACATAGGGGTAAATGATCATTCCGAATGGCGAAATCATATAATCTATAGGGTACACATTGGAAATGTCGTCCCTGTCAATGCCTAATTCCTCAATTGTTTCACGGATGGCGGCACCTTTTTCGTGTTTGTCCTGTGGATCGATTTTGCCTCCAGGAAAACAGATTTCTCCTGGCTGCCTTCTTAATGTTAGGGAACGCACCTCGAAAATAATGTGAATCCCGTCCTCTTTCCTGATTAGAGGCAAGAGGACGGCATACTTCGAAAAGCTCTCACTCCCCAGAATAGTTGGAGTGTGGCCCTTTATTTTACTAACGACAGTATCAATTTCCATCCTTTCACCCCGCTTTTTTAATTTTCTGTTTTGCAAAGGGGCAATCCCGGGAATCTGAGTTTGCCCCATTTAAATGGGTTTTTTTTATGTAATTAAAATTAGCTGTATCTTTCCTCTTTAAAGGGATTTGCAGACATTGAATAACCGAGCTGTTCCCAGAAGCCTGCTATGTTTACATTCATAAAACGGATTCCTGAAACCCATTTTGTGCCTTTCCATAAATAAAAGGAAGCCGGCGGGATGAATCTGAGCGGGTATCCATGCTTCGGTGAAATGTCTTGCCAGTCATGGTTGGCATCCTTCCAACGATACACAAATAAAGCATCATCACCCTGTAAATCCGCTAGTGGCATATTTGCGCTATAGCCAAACCTGTCTCCGTCATAATATCCATAAATTTGAATATGCGTTACATCTTCATATAGTTCTACGAGTTTTACAAGCTCCCTTAGAGCAATTCCTTCAAAAGTAGTATCAAATTTTGACCATGTGGTCACACAGTGCATATCAACTGTTGAGGTGGTTTTCGGGAGGCTCATTACTTCCGCAAACGACAAGGTAATTTCTTCTTTCACTCTTCCAAAGAGCCTAAAATTCCAGGAGTTTTCGTCAAATTGGTAAACATCGCCCTGATGCAGGATTGGCCAAGTATCCGTCTCGAATTGGCCGGGAGGCAGCACTTTTCCCATACAAGTTCACACCCTCTCAATTTTTTATTATGATAGCTGTTCCGGAATATAGATGCAAGCAGGCTGCTGTGTCTGTTCCAACGGACACAATTAGAAAATGCCCTGTACGACCCATTCTGCTTTTAAATATGTGTGGGAGAATTCCCTTTCTATAATATGGCTCATTACATCTGCAAATTTGTCAGATTCTTTTTCGAGATAAACATCGATTTGTTTCTTCATTGCTGAGATTTCTTCTTCATTTAAAATGACTGTTTTCAATTTGTCGATAAAGTTATCTGGTGCTACACACTTTACCACTCCTTGTTGCAATAAAAACTTTAAATTAATCTCTTCTTGTCCCGGAAGCCAATTATGAATAAAAATCGGAAGCCGCTTGTGAAGCGCTTCACTGATTGTGACACCTCCAGGCTTTGTCAGGATTGCGTCGACCTCATTGTATATGGCGTTTAATTCCCTTGGATTCTCAATATACCCTTTAGGCCGGATATGGCTCTTATTAAGGTTAAATAATTGGTCAAATAATTCTTTATTGTTCCCACAGAGCACTGTAAAAGTAACGAAGTGACATTCCTTCATCACTTCAATGAATTCACCGCTATTAAATAAACCATTATTACCACCCGCAACTAGTATGTGCTTTCGTTTATTTTTTGTCTTTTTGCCAGGAATGGTAAAAGAGGATTTTATAGGAATGCCTGTTGCAAAGATGCAGTCCTCTTTAATATTGTGCTCATTAATCAAAATTCTTTTTGCATCTCTATGAGGGACAAGATGATATTCAATCTCTTTCTTTGCCCACACATCATTGATGAAAAAATCAGTATAAATATTCACGACAGGAATATCCATCAATCTTCCCTTCTGTTTTAACTTTCCTATGATACTTGAAGGAAAGGAATGGGAACAGATAATTAAAGAAGGTTTAGCCTGTTCGATAAGCTGCATCATTTTACCCTCGAAATAAAGGGAAAAAAGCCGGAAATCCACTTTAAATTTTCGGTGATTCTCCGAATACATGATGGTTTTATATAAAGTTCGATAAATAGAAGGGCTCTTATTAATCCAGCTAAAATAAATGGAAGACACCATTCTTTCCAAACTGACATTAGAATAACTTAAAAAATCAACGATTTGAATGTCATAAGCCGGGTATTGGTTTCTGATGTATTCATTTATTGTTTCTGCAACTTTTAAATGTCCAGTAGGAAATTGGAATAACGGCAATACAAGAATCTTCATAAACAAGCTCCTTCAGAACTTATCTTCTTTTTTTTCTAACATACTTTATGGATACATATATAATAAAAATAAATGAGAATAAAATCCCTAAATAAGGTACATACATCGGGTTTATATCAAACAAGTCTCCTGCAACATACCCGGCAACGATAAAGGGCACTGCCCAGCAAACGGTGCCTACTAAGGAATAGATAAAAAATGTGGGAAACCCAATATTCGCAATTCCTGCGAAATAAGGGCTTATTTGCCTTAGTCCTGGTATATAAAGACCGAATATAATCGTTTTACCAACGTTTTTGGCATATTGATTTTTAGCTTTTTCCCATCGTTCGGCTGTTATTCCCACATATTTGCCGAATCGATTGATGAATGGGTATCCTACGAATTTCCCGCAACCATATGCGGTTAACATTCCTAAGAATACGCCGAGCGTAGCACTGAAAACTGCTAGTCCAAAATCAAGCTGTTGGTGGATAACTAAAACTCCGATTAGAAACAATAGCGATTCCTCGGGAGCCGGAATGCCAACCACGCCAAAATATAAAAAAAGAAATATAATAAAGTAACCGTATATATTAATATAATGAGTTATTGTATCAACCGTCATATAATCCTCTTTAAGTTATGATCTTCATATGCTTCCTCCATCGATATAAAAACCGATCCGCTTTTTTTGCTTTCTTTCAAAAAAATTTCCAGTTTTTCAATCATATACCGGGGTGCCTCCTGGTCCGCTCCGAACGTTTCACCGCTGTCATGGAGAAGTAAAATGGAACCTGGTCTTGTAGCTGTCCGTAATCGGTTCAGGAGTGTTGTTTTACATGCTCGTACTTTCCAATCACTGAAAATATCAGACCACATAATGACATTGTATTTCTTGCTCACGAGAAGTGTAAATATATTAAAATGCCCCCAGGGCGGACGATAAAAGGAAACCTCTTCTTTTATGCAATCATGGATGGCTTGTTCCGTCAATTTTAATTGTTTCCGCAAAGCGGAAGGTGTCAAGATCCAGCTGGAAACATGATTATAATGGTGAATCCCAACCGTATGTCCCTCTTCATGCATCCGTTTTATAATTTCCGGATGCCTTTGCACTTTATGTCCCACCACGAAGAATGTTGCTTTGGCTCCATATGTTTTTAACAAATCCAAAAGCTGTATAGTATATACTGGATCCGGTCCGTCGTCAAATGTTAAAGCTAGCGCTTTTTGCTCCATTAACCTTTTTGTGATCCCGATTTTTCTTGTTCGAATAAGCACAGTAGGAATGATTGTATATAAAATAAATAGGAACATAATGAAACTTATAATGGCCACTTTTCAATCCCTTTCGTATTAAAAGCTTAATGAATATATTGTACTACGAATCCATTAAACTACAAAAAAAATCGTTGGCCATCTAGAAAATAAAAAGCAGCCTTACTAATGAAGTAAAGCTACAATGTAGTAGTTAACTGTTTAAATCATATCTTCTGCCTTTGACCATGTAATAAACACTTTCTGCAATGTTTGTGCAATGGTCGGCTGCTCTTTCTAAAAAACGGCATACAAACGATAGCTGAGTGACTTGCGGCAGCAGCTCTGGATTGTTCTGGTTCGTGGATAGGAAGCTTCTAATCGTTTGCCCATATAAATCATCAACTTGGTCATCCATATCCGCTACCCTCTTTGCTTTTTCAACATCCTCTTCATTAAACGCCTCTAGAGACAATGCCAGCATATCCAACATAATGCCATGCATCTTTTTGATGTTATCTAGAGGCTGTATATAAGGCTCCGAACCAATGCGGATCGTGGATTTTGCAATATTTACAGCAAAATCTGCAATTCTTTCCACATCGGTTGCAATCTTGATCGCCGCAATAATTCTACGAAGGTCAATGGCAACAGGCTGCTGTTTGGCAATCAGCCAAATCGAAAAATCATTAATTTCTTCTTCGAGAATATCTGCCTTTGTATCATCTTCCATGATTTCAAGGGCTAATTCAACATTTTGTGTTTCCAGGGCTTCCATCGCTCTTGTAAGCGCGTCTTTTGTAAAATCTCCTAATTCCAATAACTGGTGCTGCAGTTTGTTTAAATCCCCTTCAAATTTCTCACGTATCGCCATATATTATTCTCCCTTCGTTTTCCATGTAATCACCCTCAGCAAATACACCCTACCCAAACCTGCCGGTGATATAATCTTCCGTTCTTTTATCATCCGGTTTTGAAAACATTTTGGTTGTTTTCGTGAATTCCACCACTTCACCATTCAGGAAGAATGCCGTTTTATCCGAAATCCTTGCGGCCTGCTGCATATTATGTGTCACAATAATGATGCTATAGCTTTTTTTCAATTCCTGCATCAGTTCTTCCACCTTTAATGTGGAGATTGGATCCAGTGCAGAGGTTGGTTCATCCATTAAAATAACGTCCGGTTCGATTGCAAGGCACCTTGCGATACAAAGGCGCTGTTGCTGTCCGCCTGAAAGGCCATATGCATTTTGATTTAAACGATCTTTTACTTCGTCCCAAAGCGCAGCACCCCGTAAGCTTTTTTCAGCAATCTGGTTTAGGACTTTTTTATCGCGGATTCCATGGATCCATGCACCATACAAAACATTTTCATAGATGGATTTTGGAAACGGGTTAGGTTTTTGGAACACCATCCCAACCTTGGTCCGCAGCTCCTCAACCCGGTAAGATCTGTCCAGAATATTTCTCCCCCTATAGGCAATTTCCCCCGCAGTGCGAACACCCGGTACCAATTCGATCATCCTGTTTAATGTCTTGATATAAGTTGATTTGCCACAGCCTGAAGGACCGATGATTGCTGTTACTTCATTTTCATTAATATCCAGGTTGATGTTTTTTAACGCTTGGTTTTCACCGTACCATAGGTTTAGTTCCTTTGTTTTATATACAATATTATTTTCATTGTTTCCTGGCGCATTTGCTTTGTTTTCTGTGGTGGGCTGGTTGGTCTCCATTGTTTTTGTCATCTTAGACCTCCTCTTTAAGGTAATCCAGTAATCAATATCTCTTTTGAAATTTATTGCGAATCAAAACAGCGATTGTATTCAATACAATCAATAATGTAAGCAATACTATGATACCCGCAGCTGCAAGGGCATGAAACTCCTCCTGAGGCCGGCTGGTCCAGTTATAAATTTGCATCGGAAGAACCGTGAATATATCAAATACCGTTCTTGGCAGAAAGGCAACGAATAATGGTAGGCCGAGAACGACCAGCGGAGCCGTTTCACCGATTGCTCTTGAAAGTGCCAAAATTCCGCCAGTCAAAATTCCTGGGATGGCAGCAGGAAGAACAATCCTTATAATTGTCTGCCATTTTGTTGCACCGAGGCCATAAGAAGCTTCCCTTAACTCTTTCGGCACTGCTCGGATGGCTTCCTGTGAAGCCACTATAATTACAGGCAAAACAAGTAGGCTCATCGTTAGGCCGGCTGCCAGGACACTTGTTCCCAGGAAAAGGGCCCGTACGAATACAGTTAACCCTAAGAGTCCAAACACTATAGACGGCACTCCCGCCAAATTTGAGATGTTTATTTGGATAAAAGTTGTGATGGCATTTTTACTAGCATATTCTTCAAGATAAATGGCAGTACCTACACCAAGAATTAATGATACGGGGGCAACAACAGCCATTAACCACATGGAACCAATGAGTGCGGTAAATACGCCTGCCTGTTCGGGTCTTCTGGAAGGAAGACTTTGTAAAAATTGGAGATCCAAATAGCCAAGGCCTTGTGAAAGAATGCGGTAAAGTAATATTCCTAACACCAAAAGGCCGAATAACGTAGCGAGCAGGAACAAAGTGCGAAAGATGACGTTCCGGGCCATTCTCGGCCTCATTTGGGAAATGACTTTGCGATCATCTATATATTTCATCAATACTCCTCCCTAAACCTGCGGGAAACAAACTGGGCTATAAAGTTCATCACAAGAGTAAATAAAAACAGCGTCATCCCTACCGCGTAGATGCTGTAATAAATCGTTGTGCCGTAGCCGACGTCACCCTGGCTCACCTGTACGATATAAGCAGTCATTGTCTGAATAGATCCAGTTATATTCCAATTGAGATTTGGTGAGGAACCTGCTGCTACGGCAACGATCATCGTTTCTCCTATTGCCCTTGACACCGCCAATACGATAGAAGCAACAATTCCGGAAGCCGCTGCTGGCAATACAACTTTAAGGGCTACCTCGAACTTGGTAGAACCTAATGCGAGGGCGCCTTCACGCATTGCGCTAGGGACCGAAGACATTGCGTCTTCAGAAAGCGAGGCAATCATGGGTGTGATCATAATCCCAATGACGATACCAGGGCTCAGCGCATTAAAGATTTCCAGCCCAGGGACGAATTCCATCAGCAAAGGAGTTACAAATGTCAGAGCGAAATACCCATATACGATGGTAGGAATTCCAGCCAGTACCTCAAAGATTGGTTTAATAATCCTTCGGGCACGGTCCGAAGCATATTCGCTTAAAAAAATGGCTGCCGCAATGCCGATAGGAACAGCGACCAAAACGGCAATGCCAGTTACTTTTAAGGTGCCAGAAACAAGTGGCAAGATCCCATACGACGCCTGCGTCTCAGAAAATGGGTACCATTTATCTGCTGTTAGGAATTCTTTTATGGACACCTCATTAAAGAATAGAATTGTTTCAAAAATCAAAGTTAGGACAATACCAATCGTTGTTAGCACCGAAACCGCCGCAGTTACGAACAATAAAATGGGTACAAGACTTTCAAGAGAAGTTCCTTTCCGTTTATTTTGCATCTTCTCTGATATCATCGCCTGCACACTTTTTACAGCAGCATCTTTTTCCATACAAAAAACCCCTTTCCTTTTGGGGGTCAGTCCCCCACTGCTTTACCCTATTAACGGGATGGGGGACTGACCCCCAAGTAGGGGGACCGAACCCGAACTATTTGATTGCTTCCAGTGATTGTATATCTTTTTTGTATTCATCATCGGGTAGGCGCACATATCCGACATCCTCAGAGAATTCCCCGGCGTTTTCTAATGTAAATCGCAAGAAATCATTTACCTCTTTTTTCTCTTTTACCGCTTTATTGCTGGCATAGACGAATAATGGACGGGAAAGAGGAGAGTACTCACCAGATTGGATCGTGTCGTGTGATGGTTCAACAGGCCCTTTTCCGCCATCTATGGGAACTACTTTGATATCATCTTTGTTTTCCAGGTAGTACGCAAAACCGAAATAGCCAATTGAATTCTTGTCCCCTCTAACACCTTGAACAAGGATATTGTCATCTTCAGAAAGGGTAGCACTCTCAACCATTGGTTTATCTTCCAAAATAACTTCATTAAAGTAATCAAATGTTCCAGAATCTGTTCCTGGAGAGTAGTACTTTATTTCCTGGTCTGGCCAGCCTTTTCTAATATCTGACCATTTCTTAGGGCTTCCTGTTTCTAGCCACATCTTTCTTAACTCATCGACAGTTAAATGGTCCACCCAATCATTATCCTTATTTACGACTACCGAAAGTCCGTCAAACGCTAGCCTGAATTCTGTGTAATCAATACCCTTTGTTTGAAGCTGTTGTTTTTCTTCATCCTTAATGGGACGGGAAGCATTCGTTAGATCGGTTTCTCCTGCAGCAAATGATTTAAAGCCACCTCCTGTTCCTGAAGACCCAACAGAAACTTTAACATCAGGCTGCTCTGCTCCATATTCCTCCACGACTGCTTCCATGATTGGATAAACGGTGGAAGAGCCGTCTACTTTAACGTTTCCTGACAACTGTGCTCCTCCGCCACCACCGTTGTTATTGTTATTTCCTCCCGCGTTATTGTTGTCTCCATTTCCACAAGCGTTAATTACCAACATCATCAACACAATTACTGCAAATTGTGATAACTTTTTCATGATCCATTCTCCTTGTCAAAATGTTTTGGTTAAAATTTATCCTTTTTTATTTCTTTCCGGTAGTTTCCCAATAAAATGCACATTTTATTTGTTTTAATACAAAATTAGCAATTCAAGCGGCGAAAAGTGTATGTATATTCTGTTCTGAATTTTGCACTATAACTTTATACTTCTTTTTTTACAAAATTGGGCAGGCTAAAATAATCAATAATATTGAGAAAGTGAGAAAACCAATGGAAAACGGAAATATTATTTCAGAACAGGTAAAAAACGTTAATCTAAAATTAAATAGCCAATTTGGTTCCACTTCACAACATGAACAATCCGAAACGGAAAGTGCAAATGAACAGCTGCAAGAAGCCTTTTACGGAAATGAGGAAAAAAATATACGCCCAAGATATATTTACACCGATACTACTGTTATTGATGGGATAGACCAGGATAAAAAATAAGCTTCCCTGTTGGAAAGCTTTCTTTTTAAACTTTATACAATATTTTCATCCTTTAAGATAATAACTTTTCATGATGTCGTGGGGAACTATACTTCCTCCGGTGGCCCAAATGATATGATGGGCATTTTCCATTTTCTGTGTCAAATCATGTTTTCTTAAATAATTTACGCCCTCTGAGATCAATTGGATGGGACCGTAGAAGCCTGCGAGTGCAGATGGTTCTAAGTGGATATTTTCGATGTCTGCAAGATTCTTCAAAAAGGAAAAAAGCCTTGTGTCATGAAGGGTTAAGCAGCCGCTTACCAGATTGCCTATCGCATTGCCGACAAACCTAGAAGGTCTGCCTACCGCCAATCCGTCTGCTTCGGTTGTATTAGTAAGCCCAAAGTCCTGTACGCTTGCTTTATCTTGAAGCCCGGTCATTTGCCCAATCAAAAAGCAGGGCGACTGGGTGGGTTCCACAAAAAAGCAATGGACATTCGAACCAAACTCCATTTTTAGGCCAAAGGTAATCCCGCCAGGAGCTCCACCCACACCACAAGGCAAATATACAAATAACGGATGAGTATCATCAACAGTGACATGCATTTGTTCAAGCTGCTTTTTTAATCGGGACGCCGCCACAGCATAGCCTAAAAAGAGGTCCCTCGAATTTTCATCATCGATAAAATGACAGGACGGGTTAGACAAAGCCTGCTTCCTGCCCTCTTCGACCGCTTTACTATAGTCTGAAGTATATTCAATTACCTGGACGCCCTTTTTTCTAAGCATATCCTTTTTCCATTCTTTAGCGTCAGCAGACATGTGGACCGTTACATTAAAACCTAGCTTTGCCCCGATGATTCCAATGCTCAAACCCAAGTTGCCGGTTGAACCCACTGCTATGGAATATTTATTAAACACGCTGCGGAATGCATCACTGTCAAATACAGCGTATGATTCCTGTTGTGTAAGCAGGCCATGCTTAGCGGCAAGAGTCTCAGCCAATTTTAATACTTCATAAATGCCTCCTCTTGCCTTTATTGATCCTGATATGGGTAAATGATTGTCACATTTCAATAGCATACTCCCGGGGATGTTTATTCGGAAAGTCTGTTCCATTGCCTTCTTCATATTTGATATGGGTACGAGAGGAGATTCAATGATCCCATTTGTTCCTTTAGTTTCGGGAAATGCTTTTTCTATATAAGACGAAAACCGGTCCAAACGCTGCGACGCAGCCGTTACTTCTTCTTTTCTTAGATTGCTTCCGCAGGCTACATCACCATAATGTGGGTTTATCCACATTACTTCTTCCCCCAGCCCGATCTCATTTAATAAAGGATGTTCCTCGAACCATTCCTGTATACTCTTTCCCTCCATCATCTTTTTGTCCATAATCCTTCCTTTCTACTCGCCTCTATTTATAAACATAAACCTTAACATTACATGTGCTGCGAGACGACTGGTTATGTCCTGGAAATCCTTTGAAGGATCTATTTCAACGATGTCCAGGGCTTTTACTTTTTTGTGCTTCGCTGCTTCGGCAACACTGTTAAGAAGTTCCCTGGACGTTAACCCCCTGGACCAATCGCAGGACAACCTGGTGCAAACGCTTGGTCGACAACATCCATATCAACAGAAAGGTAAATGAAATGAACCGTTTCGGATAGCCGATTGATTTCTCGTTTTATAATCGGGATAATTCCCTCCTGTACAACGTCATCTATTGAATAAACGGTGACACCTTTCTCTTTTGTGTACCTGTGGTATCTTTGCGAATTTGAGAAATCACGGATCCCGATTTGTACAAGATGCTCCCCCTTTATAAATCCACCTTCCAGCAGACTTCTAAATGGAGTTCCATTTGTACGTCCGCCATCCTCAAGGTTTCTTACATCATGATGAGCATCCCATTGAACCACACCTATTGTACCAAATTTTTCTTGGAAAGCCCTTATTGAAGGAAAACTGACTCCGTGATCGCCGCCCAGCATAATAAACCGGCTGCATGATTTGGAATCAATCATTTCCTTAACACTCATGGAAATACGATATAAATTTTTCTCAACATCTGTAGGGTGGCTGGCTACATTTCCGAAATCAATAATTTTCTTATTTTTAAAATCCCTTTCCCATTCCCCTGAATAGGTAGAAAAATTACTTAAACAGGCCCTTATGGTTTGGGGGGCATCCGCTGCTTGTGAATACGAAATAGAGGATTTGGAAAATGGGAGGCCAATCAATCCGATTTCTCCTTGCATTCCATTCGAATACGGAAGAATGCAATCGTTTATTTTGGTCACATACCGGTCTTGAAAACCTGTGGCATTTACGGGTAAAAGATACGTAAACTTATCCATATGGCTTTAACTCCCAGGTTTTATCGCCTGCAATATATACACTTTCGGTATGGTTAACACCAAAATGATAAGGAATATATCTAAAATTCGGAACATTCCATAGAACAAAGTCTGCCTGTTGGCCAATCGCTAGTGTACCAGCTTCCATCCCCTTACCAATAGCATGAGCCGCATTCACCGTTACCGCGTTCCAAATTTCTTCAGCGGTCATTTTTAGCTTTAGGGCAGCCAGGCACATGATCATCTGCAGGTTCTCCGTGACACAGCTTCCAGGGTTAAAATCTGTAGCTATGGCTACAGCCGTTCCATGGTCAATTAATTCCCGTGCTTTTGCATAGCGATCTTTCCCTAAGTAAAAAGTTGTTCCGGGCAGCAGAACAGCAACCGTATCCGTTTCGCTAAGACATTTAATCCCTTCATCAGATGAAGCAACTAAATGGTCCGCACTCGCTGCTCCCAGTTGTGCAGCCAATTGAGCCCCTCCCAGCGAATGGATTTCATCCGCATGAATCTTTAAACCAAAGCCTAACTCCTTTGCTGCTTGTAAAAACTTTCGGGACTGTGAAATGGAGAACACACCCGTCTCGCAGAAGATATCCACAAATTGAGCCAACTGTTCTTGCTTAATTTCTGTAAGCAAGCCTATCATTTCATTTATAAATTGATCTTCATTCCCCTTGTAGCTTGGCGGGACGGCATGCGGCCCTAAAAAAGTGGACACGATTGCTGCAGGATATTTCTCCTGCAATCGCCTGATAACCTTTAGCTGTTTGAACTCTGTTGCCCTCTCCAATCCATACCCACTTTTAGCTTCTATTGTTGTGACACCGAAGGAAATCATTCGTTCTAAATGGACAGATGTTTTCATAAATAATTCTTCTTCGGTAGCAAGCTTCGTGGCTTCAACTGTGGAGAGAATGCCACCGCCTTTGGCTAGGATTTCCAAATAAGAAAGACCGGCCTGCTTAAAAGGAAGCTCATGTTCACGGGAACCACCAAATACCAGATGTGTATGCGAGTCGACCAGTCCCGGTGAAACAAGCTTTTGTCCCGCATCCAGTTTCTCCCTTACAGACAGAGATCTTCCGACTTGATCATGGCCAATCCAGGCGATTTTTCCATCCAATACTGCAAATGCTGCATGCTCCTTAACTACAAGCTCCTTCATCTCTTGCCCTTTTAACGGTGTCTGGGAAGCTTTCGGCAAAATTAATTGCCCAATATTATAAACTAGTAAATCGTATTTCATTTCTCCCGTCCTTTCAGTTGTAACAGCATACGGAGCCTATGAACATAAATCCTTAACCTTTTTTAGAGCATTGGGATGTCAATCCTTTTTTCCCTAGCTATTTCGATGGATTTTTCATATCCGGCATCGGCGTGGCGGACTATACCCATTCCAGGATCGGTAGTTAATACTCTTTCCAACCGTTCCGCTGCAAGATTTGTTCCATCAGCAACAGCCACCATTCCGGCATGTAGAGAATAACCCATTCCGACACCGCCACCATGATGAACGGAAATCCAGGAGCCTCCTGCTGCAACATTGATAAGTGCGTTTAGAATCGCCCAGTCGCCCACTGCATCACTTCCGTCTTTCATCCCTTCAGTCTCACGGTTTGGGGAAGCCACCGAGCCGCAATCCAAATGGTCACGTCCAATAACAATTGGCGCTTTTAATTCCCCTTTCCTTACCAATTCGTTTATGGCCAGGCCCAGCTTTACCCGTTCACCGTAACCCAGCCAACAAATTCTCGCGGGAAGACCTTGGAACTTGATTTTTTCACCAGCCATCTTAATCCAGCGAATGAGCGGTTTATTATCTGGAAAAAGCTCCTTTATCAGGGCGTCAGTACGATAGATATCCGCGGGATCCCCTGATAAAGCCGCCCAGCGAAATGGCCCTTTTCCTTCGCAGAATAAAGGTCTGATATACGCGGGCACGAAGCCTGGAAAGTCGAAGGCATCCGTCTGTCCATAATCTTTCGCAACCTGGCGGATGTTATTTCCATAGTCAAAGGTGATTGCACCCTTACGTTGAAATTGAAGCATTGCCGTAACATGCTCTGCCATCGAATGGGATGCTCTTTTTACAAATTCGTTTGGGTTTTTTTCTCGCAAGTCTGCGGCTTCCTTTAAGGACAGTCCCGCAGGAATGTACCCATTTAGCGGATCATGGGCAGATGTCTGGTCAGTCACAATGTCTATTTTTACATTCCTATTCAAAATTTCCTGATGGATTTCAGCCGCATTCCCCAAAAGCCCAATAGAGAGTGCTTCACCATTCTTCCTTGCTTCAATTGCCCAGTTGAGTGCTTGGTCAACGGAGTCTGTCATTTTATCGCAATACCGGGTCTTGATCCTTTTTATAATCCTGTCAGGGTCGACCTCAACAGCCAGGCATACGCCTCCGTTCATGGTCACGGCTAAGGGTTGTGCACCTCCCATCCCTCCAAGGCCGGCGGTGAGCGTAATCGTACCCTTCAACGAATCATTAAAATGCTGGCGGGCCACTTCCGCAAACGTTTCATAAGTACCTTGTAAAATTCCTTGAGTTCCGATATAAATCCAGCTGCCGGCAGTCATTTGACCGTACATCATAAGCCCTTTGCGGTCCAGTTCATGGAAATGCTCCCAGTTGGCCCACTTGGGCACGAGTACTGAGTTAGATAATAGTACCCTGGGGGCCACCCGATGTGTTTTAAAAACAGCAACAGGCTTTCCTGATTGAATAAGCAAGGTTTCATCGTTTTCAAGCCGACGCAGTGTTTCGACAATTGCGTCGAAAGATTTCCAGTTTCTCGCTGCCTTTCCGATGCCTCCATAGACTACAAGATCTTCAGGTTTTTCTGCTACTTCCGGGTCGAGGTTGTTATATAGCATCCTTAAGGCAGCTTCCTGCTCCCACCCTTTACATTCAAGCTCCAATCCTTTTTTCGCCCGGATTTCACGATTTTGCTTTTCATCCATACTGTCCACTCCTTATGAAAAAAGTCATTCGGCGGCTTAGCCACGTTCTACGTTTTTGTACTTTTGGATATTTTTTTTAACCATTCCGCCATTTGTTCAATGTCTTCTGAAAAAACTCGATCTGCTGTAATCGGAGGAACTACTTTTCTTGCTTCATTATAAAAATCTCTAGTTTGCGGTGACATCTTTTCAACCCCGCGGTATCGAACTGCTTCCATGGCACAGATACATTCAATTGCAAGCACCCTGCGTACGTTTTGAATAATGGCATATGCATGCCGTGCTGCAATTGTACCCATGCTCACATGGTCCTCCTGATTGGCTGAGGAAGGAATGGAGTCTACGCTGGCCGGGTGGGCAAGCGTTTTGTTTTCCGAAACAAGGGAAGCCGCGCAATATTGCAGAATCATTGCGCCCGATTGCAAGCCCGGCTGTGAACTTAAAAATGGCGGAAGGCTATTTAGTTGAGGATTCACAAGCCGTTCAATCCTTCGTTCAGAGATACTGGCAAATTCTGCTGCTGCTATTTTCATGAAATCCATTGCAAGGGCGATCGGCTGCCCGTGAAAATTTCCACCGGAGACTATGGTTTTACCTCCATCAAAAATTAGTGGGTTGTCGGTAGCGGCATTGAATTCGATTTCTAGCTTTTCTTTTACATAATCCAATGCCTGCCAGGAAGCGCCATGTACCTGGGGGATGCAACGCAATGAATAAGCGTCCTGGACACGTTTTTCCCCTTGTCTTGTGACAAGTTTGCTGCCAGAAAGAATATGTCTTATCCGCTCGGCCACCGCGATTTGCTGTTGGAATCCACGTGCTTCATGTATAGCCGGATGAAAAGCATCAATAATTCCCTCTAATCCTTCCATAGTGAGTGCGGCTATCCATTCACTTTGAAAAGCAAGTTCATTCGCTTCTAGCCAATTGACCGCTCCCATAGCCGTCATTGCCTGGGTCCCATTTATTAAGGCAAGACCTTCTTTTGCTTTCAATACAATAGGTGTTAACCCTTGTTGTCTAAAGACATCATTTGTATCGTAGACTTTCCCTCTAAAATGTACTTTCCCTTCACCAATAAGGACGAGTGCTAAATGAGACAGTGGGGCTAAATCACCTGAAGCTCCTAGCGAGCCCTGTTGTGGAATGATGGGATGGATCCGGGTGTTCAGTAATGTAACAAGCATGTGGGCAATGGCCGGACGAATCCCTGAAAACCCTTTTAATAAGGCATTCAGTCTAAGCAATAACATGGCTCTGGAAACAACCTCCGGAAAAGGCTCACCCACCCCGCAGGCATGTGAGCGGATTAAATTGAGCTGCAATGAGTTAACATCTTCTTCTCCTATCATGACATCGCTAAATTTTCCAAAACCCGTGTTGATTCCATATACTGTCTTCTTTTCTGAAACCACTTTTTCTACAGCAGTCCTGTTCTCCTCTACCTTCCGCAGGCTGTCCGGATGGATTGTCACCTTTTCACCATTAAGACAGATCAGCTTTATCTCCTCTAATGTTAATGTATGGCCGGATAACACAACCATGAACTTCCCTCCTGAAAATCTGTTACGCACATACAAAAGGAGGCGACAATGGCACAAAGATACCATCATCGCCTCCTATTGACTGTTGGACTTTAGGCAATGCAAGCTTATATGTGATTTACTCCCAAACCAATTGTTTCATGTTCTAGTCCCTTCACAGGGGCGCCAATCGTTCCGTAAAAAGCGACAGAAACCCATTCTCCTTCCCCTTCATTTATATATGGTTTCCCCCGAACTACTGAAAATCGCAAACCTACTGTTCTGCTCATTTCACCGATAGAAGGCTGCCCTCTTGTTACTCCTCTAATGGCTTCGACGATTGCATGATACAGTGCATGGGTTTCGCGGTATAAGCTGTCATGGATGAGCCCGTTTCTCTTTGCGGCCGTTTCCACTGCAGATATAACCTTCTGCATATTCATGGACCCAACTCTTCCCTGGCAATATTTTACCTCTTCTAAAGATTCACGAAAGTAATCCGATTCTTCTTCTGTTAAAGCACACAAGAGGATCGCAATTTTCCCAATTGGAATTCTCTGGCTCATACAATTCCTCATTTTCATAATATTCACTAATATCTATTACCTGCTTTTATTTTAGTTGGATCCCACTTAACATGTCACCAATTTTGGAAAATTTTAGTATAACACTGTGATGCTAAGGTGCATTGCTAAAGGTAATTTTCCAGGACATTTACGCATTAGACAATGATTTATAAACATTGAATGATATAATGTGAAGGGAATATATGGATAGGATTGGAGAGGGTTGAAAACATGATCGTACTCTATTTAGTAACCGGTGGCTTAATTTTATGGGGACTCGTTATGTTATTTAAAAATAGTAACGGACTATCAAGGACCGAACGATTTAGCAACGAGTTTAAAAGCAGTTACCCACATACATTGTCTATATTGCCGACCGACGCAGTAAACACGGACCTCGTCAACAAATTAAATGAAGCGTTAAACTTCGATTTTATGGAGAGCGTGAATACTGAATTTCGAGTTCAGTTCCCGCGCTATTCACAAAACAAGGTTAATGACTATTGGCGAGAGTTAAAACGTTATTTAATATTCGCATCGATTTTCCAAAGAGTTGACATGTTCAACAGCAAAGTCGACGAATTATGGCATATCATGTTAAAACATGAGGCAGAGTATGATAACTTCTGCAATCAGTTCATTGGAAGCAAAATCTTACACATACCCATTTCCCAGCCTACCTTCAAGCCTTCTGAAAGAACTTTTTTTGACTTTTGCTATGTACAGCTGTTTACTGTGGATTCCATAACGGTTAAGGTGTGGGGTAAACTGTTTAAGCATGGCAAGGGGCAGGAATTTCTTGAAGAATTTGAAACCGAATCCATTTCAACCTTAAAAGAGAAGTACATGCGGCAACCGACAAGCAGCCTTGCTGTATCAACGTTTGAGCTTTTTATAAGCAGGTTTAAGGAAGATAACACTGGAAGAATCAACCGTTGGCATGAAGCATATAAAAAAAATAACGACGTAAGCTTTGGTTATTTCGTGTACGTAGACTCAGATGATCATGACAATTCATTACGCCATGTTTTCGGCAATGACCACTCATCTAGCAACAGTGGGCATGGCAATGAGGGCAGCCATAGTGATACTAGCTCTAGCTGTTCTTCATGCAGCTCCTGTTCATCATCTTGAATTATAGTACTCTTTGTGCTAGCAGCCATAGTCAAGGGCTGCTTTTCTTTATATTTTGTCATTTCTACAGATTCTACCTGTTAACTAATAATATTAAGTAATCAATTTTTGTCTGGTTATTTATGTTTTTCAATAATATTCTACCGAGGTTTTTGTTTAAATACTTACCAGATGTTTTCTTATCATCGCATTTTCAAATAATATTGTAGCTTGAGCTTGCACTAAGACATGAAAAAAGAGCAGCTACGTGTGCGTTAGCTGCTCCCTAATAATACAACTATGGGATTATGTGAATAACAATAGAGCATGTTAAACCGTTAATGCCCCTCCATCGACGACGATTGTTGTTCCGGTAATATAAGAGGAGTCAGCTGAAGCTAAAAACAGGACGGCTTTAGCCACTTCTTCTGGTTGCCCTACCCGGCGAAGGGCATTGCTTGTAGATATAATCGGCCATTTACGCTCATCGTTTTTCCAGCCGTCAATGATAGGCGTGTTAATAACTCCTGGTGCAATAGCATTCACACGTATCTTTTTCCCTCCATACTCTAAAGCGGCATTTTTCGTTAAAATCTCTACCCCCCCCTTTGAGGCATTATATGGAGACACAAATTTTTTGCCTTTTAATCCAAGGATGCTTGACGTGTTTATGATCGAACCACCGCCCCGTTCTTCCATTAAAGGAAGTGCGTATTTCATGCCGAGAAAAACGCCCTTAAGATTTATATCTACAACACGTTCCCACTCTTCTATTGGCATGTCGGCAAGCTTCACCTCTGTGTTCCCTACACCGGCATTGTTAAATAAAATGTCAAGGCCGCCATATGCTTCAACGGTTTTACTGATCATCTCTTGCACGTTTTCGTGATTTGCCATATTTACCGTCACACAAATGGCTTCTCCGCCTGACGTTCTTATCATACTTACCGTCTCAATGGCAAGCTCTTCATTAATATCTGCCACTACAACCTTTGCCCCTTCCTTAGAAAAGAGACATGCGGTAGCTCGACCGATTCCTCCACCCCCGCCTGTAACAATTGCAATTTTATCCTCTAATCTCATCTTCTTTCACCTCTAAGATTATTTGTATTTTAAAAATCTATCTCTTGGGTCGTTTAAATACCAACTGGTTAGTATAATTATAACATAAGAGTGTATTCCTGAATATTCAATGTTTTAAGGATGAAAATCATACCTTCCTACCTTCTGTCCTTGGTTAAAGGGAGAAAACTAAATAGAACAAGCCAGGCGCCATTCCTAGGTAGACCCGGGCTTGTCATTGATAACTTCATCCGCTCTTGGTGATTTGTAGTCCTTCGACAGAAAGCGTGTAGGTTAACGCATGTTTTAACGTATTGAAGCATTTAAATTGTCTGATATCAATCTTGCTTTCTACCATCCCCAGGCTTACAGCAGGAGAAATTCCTACAAGGAAAGATTGTGCTCCTAGTAGCTTGACCGCCTGGGTGATGTTTCGTAAAATAGCAGGCGTGAATTCATCAAGCTCCTTCACAGCGGTAAGGTCAAGAAGCAGGTATTTGGCTTCGAATTTAATGATCCCGTTTAGGATCTTCTCAGTCAATTCAGCAGCAACCGAGTCTTCAAATTTGCCAAATAGCGGGATTACTACAATGTTTTCTAATACGGGAATGACAGGTGAAGATAGTTCCCTAATGGTATTGGTTAGTTCATTCTTTTTCTCTTCTACCAAGGTTTTGAGATATTCAATTTGTTCTTCCTCTTGGGTTCTTATAGGCTGGACAGGATAGTGGCTATTAGTGGATCGACTGATTTCGATAATGGAAGACATATGGTCTTCTTGTTTGTTCTCTGAAAAACGGTACCACATATTCTCATTGAAAAGGTAACTAAACAGGCCTGCGAAATGTGCAGAAAGAAAGATGGATAGATTAGTAGAAATCTCATTGGTTGAAGTGATTGCCAACCTCAATATCACTGTTTTCTTTTTTAGACATAAATGTTCAATCTCAACATTCCCCCAATCTGAAATTTTATAGATATGGGAGAGCCAATTTTCTATTTCTTGCAAATGATATGTTATATGTAATTTTTCCGCCAGGATTTTCCCCGTACGGAATCCCGCTGCCTCCAAAACGGATTCAGCCTTCTCTAAACCGTTAATTTCAGCTATTGTAGCCATGAAGCCATCCAGGAGGATATCCAGCTGTTCAATTCTTGTTTCCTCACTATCATAGGCGAGACTGCCTTGTTCTAGGTTATAGATAGAGTGTCTTCCGTTATTCATATTTTTCCTATCTTCAGACATAATCATGGCTCCTATCTTAAATTGAATAGTTTCCTACATGGCAAATTATAAAAGGGTAAATTTTTTCAAGTGTATATTGTTAATTCTAACCAAGATACGTTATCTATAATTTTATCGAATTTTCTGCCTAATTTACAAATATTTATTTTCCTCAACGCACGAACATGTTAATAAATAGAGGAGGAATTGGTTACCTGCTTGAAAAATCGTTTGGGTTTTTCCTATGCCTACTTTCCTGTATGATAAACAAATACGATGTAAGGAGGATACATAATTGTTTACGACAATTTCACCAAAAGATGGATATCTGCTATTCGAAAATGAAGATGAATATATTGCAAAAATCAGGGATTGGGGGCTTATTTCTGCTTCCGCTAAATCCCCTAAACGGGAGTTCCTTTACAAACGGGAAAACACTACATATATTGTATCAATCAAAGGATATGAAATGAATGGGACCCATGAGACAGCGGTGATCTGCTTTTCCAATGATGCTCTTCATTGTGTGCATCCCGCATACTTGAAGGAAATGCAAAGCCCTTCATTTGGCAGGGAGTCGGTTTTGGATGTACTTGATCAGCCATCTGCTGCAAAATTACCTGAATCAGGAGCGCGACTTCAGGACACAAAACCTGAGAAACCTAAAGCTAAGAAGCAAACAAAGGAAAATGACACAACAAAGGCGCTTGTTCTGCCAAGTGAAAAAGTATCAATTGAAGCTGTGTTAAAAGAGTTTTCAACAAAATATAACCATTTTAACGAAAGCGAGGATGAAATCCTGATACTCGAACAGGTTAAAATCGTTTCAGAAGATTCCCTTGACGTAGGAGACGCGTGGTGCGGTTATAGCAAAACCCTCAAGAAACTTGAACTGGAGGTTGGAGACTTTATCACGTTTGACGCAAAAATAGTGGATAAAAAATTAAATAAAGATATTCAATACAAAATTAATAATCCTTCTAAGATCACAAAAAAATCTTAAGAAAACCATAAAAGGATGACCAGATCTGTACTTTGGCCATCCTTTTAAAGCCCATTTCCTTCGAAACCATTTTGCTTTCTTAGGAGTAAGGTTAAATAATAAATAATTAGAACATAGAACTTTTTATACTAGGAGGAATTCCGATGTTTACACAAATTAAAAATAAATGGCCTATTCTTAGAATCTCCGTGGTCCTTCAATTAGTGTTAAATACAGCCCTCATCCTGTTGGCGATTATTCTTAGTGTATTACTCCTAAAAGAAATCGTGTATTTTATCAGTGTTTCTTTTTCAAACTCGGGCATGGATATTCATTATAAACTGCTGGAGCGTATTATGGTTTTCTTTTTGTATTTTGAGTTCATAGCAATGATCATTAAATATTTTCAGGAACAATATCATTTTCCGATCCGTTATTTTCTTTATATAGGCATTACAGCGATGATACGTCTTATCATTGTCTATCATGAAAATCCTGTCCACACGCTGCTGTTCAGCCTGGCCATACTTGTATTAATCATTAGTTTTTATATCATGAATTCTGCAACAGGTCGTAGAGGAAGGTATTAGTATATTCGTATAACTATTTTTATTTTGAAAATCCAAAAAGCACGGGCACCAAAAATAGCCCGTGTTTTTTAAAAGCTCTACAAATGAAATAACATTGGCGGGGTATTAGCCAATTAATTTCTTCTTTTCTTTCTTTGAAGTCATGCCCCCAGATAAAATAAACTTCATTGCATCTTCCGGTTTTACATCTATGGCTTCAATTTCATCTTTTGGAATCAAAAAAGTGAAACCTGCTACCTGAAAGGTTTGCTGAATATAAACAGCGACGTAGTCCTTTAAGGGATCATAGAGGCTTTCCAAGTCTTCTGATGTGATAAATCCCATGCTTTTCATATTCGTTCCGGGAATCGTAACAAGTACTACCTTTGAAAAGGACTTTTTCTCGCCAAGGAATGAATTGATGGTATCCTTGATGACAGAATAAACCGTTTTTACAAGCGGTATCTTTTCTAGAAGCCTATCGATCAGCCGAATAATGGTACCTGTTAGGAATTTAGTAGACAGCCAGCCTAAAATTGTGATGAGGGCAAGTGTTACAACCAATCCTATGCCCGGTATATAATCATCCTCTAAGTAGGGTTTCAAGTATTTTCCGAGGATTCCATCCAGAAACATAAAAGTTTTATACACCACATATACCACCAGAATAATCGGTACAATGGTTAAGACACCGTTAATAAAATTTCGTATTAGACTCTTCATTTCAATCTCCTGCACTTTTAAAGTTTATAAAGTTAGTTGCTTTTCCTATTATTCCATAATTATTTGTGCAGGACAATTTCTTATTATGCATCCATTACAACAACATGCTATTCGCTTCATCTTCTTTATTGCATGCTTTGGAAAGTCCTTGCCAATGTGTATTCAGTAACTTTTTGTCAAGGCTAAGCCATTGTTCTGCCTTTAGCCCTTCCATAATATAAGTCGAAAACTCCCAAACCGTATTCTTTATTTTCTGCCCATTTGTTTCGGCGACCAGTGATAAAGCTTTTAAAATGGAAACCATAACAGAAACATCAGCTCTTCCATAATGGCGGATTTGATAGAAGCTTCCGTACAAATAGTCTGAGAATGACGGCTGCTCCAGTATGACTCGTAAGTTTCCGTCTTCATCGCAATAATAAGGATTTTCAGGTTCGATATTAGCGATTTTAGTAAGTATTTGGCCCAATTGCTGAATGCAGTTTATCGCAGTTTCAGGGTCATTTTTCCCAGGTGCAATTGCCCTTAAAGCAATTTCAGCTAATTTTTGGATTCCGAGCTGTACATCTTCTATGGATTCTTGATCAGGTGTAAGGAAAATAAAATCAAGTAAATGTTGATTAAATGATTCATTACTGTTCCACACGGATACAAGAGGAGTATCTACATCCACATAATCCCCGGGAATTTTTTCAAATTTAATGATAAGGTTATTTTCTACTGAAAAGTCTATTAATTTTTCCAGTTCAATATATTGAATGTACCCTTGATCCTTGCTCCTTACTTCGTTTGCTTTTTTGCTTTCAAGCTGAAGATCTGAATATTTAGAGGAAGTACATGGCGAAGCTCCCATTTTACTCTTATGTTTATCCACCGAATATAGTGTTTCTTTCGTGATATAGGAAATTAAATTTCCAACCTTAATCCATTCTGTTACGTGGTGAATTAAAAAAACGAACATTCCTAGACACACAAAGGTTACCATTATGGCAAAAGACGGAATAATAAACACGTTTCCCGGCTCATTTTCTCTAACTTGGATGAGTAAGATCAGGGCGTACACATACCCACCAATAAATGTGCCTAGACCATGCTGTATTTTTGATTCGGCGTTGAAATTCTGTAAGGTACGGGGAGAATATTGCGCCAAAAATGTAGTTTCTACAACTAATACGGATGAAAAGGTGATCGTAGTCATTGTAAGCAAGGAAGTGGATATTGCACTTAAAATCGTTTGAGCTAATTCTTTATCAGTAAATAAAACAGCAGGAAGCCAGTTCATCAAACCGCTTTCAGTTGTTACGAAACGATCCAATTGCATCGTAAGAATTGCCAGGATAAAAAAACAAATACCGTATAGTGCAGGCAAAATCCAAAAATTTGCTTTCATTTTATTTAATACGAATTTCAGTGACATGGCACCATTCCCCCCGATAAACTAGTGGATAGAGCGTTGTTATAAATTTTTATATTACCCAATTTTTAATGTATGTAACATTTTATAAGTAAGTTTTTTGGATATGGAACGGCGAGAAAATCCATAAAAAAATAAACGACCTCCGAAAAACAGAGAATCGCTTCACTTTTACCTTGTTTTTATTTCTTGCATAAAGGTTATTTGGTTTTTGGCTAAGCCCTCACAGTTTTTTCAATAAAGAGCGGTCGATTTCCTGGATTGATTTTTTTCCTGCTAATGCCATTGTGAGATCAAGATCGGCTAGTATATTCCTTAGTACCTGCTGTACACCCTTTTCCCCTGCCAGTGCTAGTCCGTATATGTATGGGCGGCCAATTAATACGGCTTTGGCCCCTAAAGCAAGCGCTTTCACGATATCAGCGCCCCTGCGGATCCCACTGTCCATCAATACTGGGATGTCATCACCTACCGCCTCACAAATTTCAGGCAGAGCATCCAACGCAGCAATCGCTCCGTCCACCTGTCTTCCACCGTGATTACTGACGATTATGCCATCTGCTCCATGTGCTCTGGCAAGCTTTGCATCTTCAGGATGCAGAATACCTTTCAGCAAAATAGGCAGGGAGGTGTGCATTCGGATGTACTCAAGATCCTTCCAAGTGAGAGATGGATTTCCAAATACTTTAGACCACAACATAATGGCTGATTGCATATCTTCGTTTGGAGGGCACTCAAGTCTGGAGCAAAACACCGGGTCTTCAAGGTAATTCCCGATTCCTTGTCCTAAAAGAAAAGGTAAATAGGCGTTTTCAATGTCCTTTTCCCTCCAGGCCATCATTGGGGTATCCAGAGTAATGACAATCGCACTGTAGCCTGCCTTCTCCGCTCTTTTCACCATGCTCGCCGCAATTTCACGATCTTTACTCCAATACAATTGAAACCATTTGACTCCATCCCCTGCTGCTTCTGCCACCTTTTCCAGGCTATGGGTAGAAGCAGTACTGGATATAAAAGGGACCCCGGCTGAGGTAGCTGCCCGTGCAGATGCCAATTCACCCTCTGGATGAACAATTGACTGGACTCCTACAGGAGCACATAGTACAGGAAATGGTAGGGTTTTTCCGTAAAGCTCAAGACTTAAATCCCTTTCGTCCGTATCACAGAACATTCTCGGTACGATTTTCCATTTATAAAAAGCTTCACGGTTGGCCCTCGCCGTTTCTTCTGCACCTGCTGATGCAGCTACATAATGGTAGGGACCGGATTCCAGCTTGTCCATTGCCTTCTTTTCAAGTTCTTCGTAGGTTACCGGCACTACATTTTTTTCGATATTTTGATAGACTTTTAGTTGGACTGTATTGCCAAACTTCATCTCTTCTCCTCCTTCTCCCCTGTCCTTTATTGTTTTACCCTCCCTTCTATTTTACCATATGTAACCAGATGCGGTTTATATTTTATAAAAAGCTGTTTCTATTTTCCAAAATTTGTTGGGGGACAGACCCCCAACAGGATTATTGGCGCCCCTCTTCACGATTCATTGATCCACTTTTCTCAATAGACACATGATTAGGTTGTTTAGGATAGTTACGTTTTCCTGGATCATCAGGGCCGGTTAGGTCTTGCCTTTGGTCTAAATTACTGTACTCCGTCTGGTTTCTGAATGGCATAGACGTTTCACCTCCTTGGTTTAGGATTGATGAAAACCAATGCTTAAATTCAGGTAATTTCTACAATATACTTAGGTGGCCAACCGAAGATGACTTTATTTGTGGCGGCTTCATTCCTTATTGAATAAACTGTGCCTTTCTTTCATGAGTAGAAATTAATTGTTATGTGTTGGGATACCATAAGGGTATATGTAAGTTTTCTTACATAAAACATTCAGGAGTAAAAATATCATTAGTTGGAGGAAAGAATCCGTTATGGAAAACCAAAACGATGTAAACCAGCACCAATCTAGCGAAATGCAAAAGGAGATTTTTGAAACACATACGTGGGAGTGGTTTTTTGCCAAGGAAGCGGAAGGTATAACCGCTTCAAGTGCAGGAGTTGAATACTCCCATTTCATCAAGAGGCATTTTGGGTTAGATATCGATTATAGCAAGCTTATTATGGAGTCGGTAAAAGAACTTTCTGAAAAGGTACATGAAGATTTCAATGAAACTTCGATCAATGGCTTACTTGCACAGTGTGAGAATATCAGGAGTCGTTACTTAGACTATCTTGAAACGAAAATCAAGGGTGATGCAGGGATTGTACGAATTCAAGAAGACAAATTGTTAGAGCTTGAAAAATCAGCTGGGAATACGGCAAGTGACACAACCAATCTGACACCCATTACACCTGTACTCGGCCTTATTAGTTATGCATGCTCCTTACATTTACTGGTGATTATTGAAGTGATACCGGCAGCTGCGGAATTTAATGAGACACTGACACGGCTGGCAGCTGAATATGGAACTATTTTGGTAAGTGGAGCTAATGAAATTGGTGAATCCATAGGAGGCAGGGAACAAGAACTATTCAGAAACCTTGCAAGTGCATGGCGGCTGCTGCCTAATAAACATGGACTATAAAACACTGAAGAGGCTGGGCGAGCCTCTTTTTGGTGTTACACGAGTTAAATTTTGTACATATGGGATGCACCAAAACATGTGGGAATTACTAATACATTTTTTAGTTCATCCTCTCTCTCCATAGCTGCTAAAATAGTTGTGTATAAGCCTCCTGAAACCTTTGAATACTTCGGAACAAGCTAAATCCATGGATTTCCCTCCCTCATCCATAATATCGAACAGGCATTTCCAAATCACGAAGAATCACTCACCTAGTTAACGAGCGCATAATATATTATAGATAGGTGGGCATATGCATTTTGGAAATAGCCCTGTATGAAAAAATAACAGCTGAGTAAACTATTTATAAAATATGCTATTATTCTTTACCTTTTTATAGAAGAAAATTAATAATCTGCTGATAATCTTAAAAAGTAGTTTAAAAGAGATGGGAGATGGGCAGATTGAAAAAAAAATGGATGTCGGCGCTAGGTGCGCTGGTAATTGGGATTGGTATTGTGGCAGGGGGAGAAACAAGTATGGCAAAGGAAAAACATAAAGATATTGTGAACGTTTCCCATCGGGGAGCTTCTGGTTATGCGCCTGAACATACGATCCTCTCTTATGAAATGGGCGAAAAAATGCATGGTGACTATATTGAAGTTGACTTGCAAATGACAAAAGACGGCAAGTTGATCGCAATGCATGACGAGAAACTTGATCGAACAACAAATGGAACAGGTCTTGTAAAAGATTACACACTTGAACAGATCAAGCAGCTGGATGCAGGCACATGGTTTAATGAAAAATACCCGCAATATGCAAAGCCTGAATATGTTGGAGTCCAGGTCCCTACCCTAGAAGAGGTTTTCAAAAAATTCGGTAAAAATAAAAGTTATTATATCGAAACTAAATCACCTGAGGTTTATCCTGGAATGGAAGAAGAATTACTAAGACTTGTTAACAAGTACGACATTAATAAAAGAGCACTTCTTGTGCAATCATTCAGTGACGAAAGCCTGCTAAAAATGAATAGTTTGGATCCTTCCATCAAACTGATTCAATTGCTTTCTTATAAGTCTAACGCATCTATAACTGAGGAGGATATCGCAAAAATAAAGCAATATGCTGTCGGTGTCGGCCCGAATTATACATACCTCAATCCAGAATATGTCCAAAAGGTTGTAAACAGCGGTCTAGATATCCATCCTTATACCGTGAATGACAAGGAAACGATGCAAAAACTGATTGACTGGGGAGTAACCGGAATGTTCACAAATTTCCCGGACCTCCTTCATGAGGTAAAGAAAGGAAAGTAAACTTGTTTCGAGGATATTCAAAGAAAAGTGTTACCTCCATTAATTATAGGGCCTACCAAGGGATAGAGTAATTAATCGCTCTATCCCTTTATTTAGTAATCCCGATATATTTCACACAACACTGTAGGAAAATATGTCACCTCGTTATCTTTTACTTTTGTGCATCTCCTGTATGACCATATATAACCTCCCCTCCCCTTCTACGACGCTTCAAAAGGACTTCCCTTTCTCTATTCAAAACGCAACCAACTAGTAAATATGTTATCACTTTACACACCATTTTCTAAGAAAAGAGTCGTTCCTTCCGTATTAAGACAATAGTTTACTAATGTCTACGCTAATGATGGTTATTTCTAACCTTATTTCTTTTGGGTTTTAGGTGTGTTGTAGTCAGTATTTCCATTCAATTTATATTATGAAGTTTTTTAAAATTTATTTAAAATGTTAGCACGCGTCGACGAAAGAACTTTACACTTCTTTAACACCGCTTGCTGTCAGACGGTGATTAATAAGTAGATAAACTAGGAGCTTGTATCTCAGTAACCCCTTTCCCTATGTCCCTCAGAAAAACACCTCTTAATTTATGTATAAAATTTCCGTTTAATGAAGAAATTATATCTGTTGGTAATACTTATACATATATGCCATGAAAAGCGATTCATTATGTATAACTTGGTTCTGCAGACATAGTTCACATAGTGATGCTGCTGCAGAAGATCACTATGTTGTATTACCTGTACAACACTCTTGTAGGACATTCGGTTATCATGCATCATGTTAAAACCAATCCATGATGTACCGGGACTGTCCAATAGAGCGTATCAGCAAGGAGGATTGGAATGGAAAAAAATGAAGAAAATTTTGGGACAAATGTAGAAGGTGTGGGCGGTCCTGATGATGATCGATTGGGCAAGGGAGAAGATAAGAATACATTAACCAATCGTCAGGGACACCCTATTACCGATAATCAAAATGTTAGGACGGTCGGCAATAGAGGTCCAACAACTTTAGAGAACTACGATTTTTTTGAAAAAATCACCCATTTTGACAGAGAACGTATTCCTGAAAGGGTAGTCCATGCACGCGGAGCAGGAGCACATGGATATTTTGAAGCCTATGGTAAGGTTGGAAATGAATCCATCTCAAAATATACACGCGCCAAACTATTTCAGGAAGAAGGAAAACGAACTCCTGTATTCGTAAGGTTCTCAACAGTGGTAGGTGCACGGGAATCATCTGAAACTGCCCGGGATCCACGAGGGTTTGCGGTAAAGTTTTATACAGAAGATGGAAACTGGGACTTAGTAGGAAACAATTTGAAAATATTTTTTATCCGTGACCCAATTAAATTCCCTGACATGATCCATGCTTTTAAGCCAGATCCAGTGTCAAACCTGCCAGATCCACAAAGAATGTTTGACTTTGTCTCCCAATCACCTGAAGCAACACATATGATTACCTTTGTCTTTTCTCCTTGGGGCATACCTGCAAATTACAGGCAGATGCAAGGATCAGGTGTCAATACATACAAGTGGGTAAACAATGATGGTGAGGCGGTGCTGATTAAGTATCACTGGGAACCAATAAAGGTACCTATTAAAAATTTGACACAAAAAGAAGCTGAACAGATCCAATCTAAAACAACGAACCACGCTACCCAAGACCTGTATGAAGCCATCGAACGCGGAGAATACCCTGAATGGGAAATGCAGGTTCAAATCATGAGTGATGATGAACATCGGGAGCTTGATTTTGATCCGCTTGATCCGACAAAATTATGGCCGCCTGAGAAATTTCCGTTTTTACCGGTTGGAAAAATGGTACTTAACAAAAATCCGGAAAATTACCATGCTGAAGTTGAGCAGGCTGCTTTTGGAACTGGGGTACTAGTGGATGGATTAGATTTCTCTGATGATAAACTTTTACAGGGTAGAACCTTCTCCTATTCAGATACTCAGCGTTACCGTGTGGGAACTAACTACCTGCAACTTCCGATTAATTCACCAAAGAAAAGGTTTGCCACTAATATGTGGGGAGGCAAAATGCTTTATCGTGTGGATCGCGGGCCAAACCAAAATCCTCATGTCGATTATGAACCTTCTACACTTGGCGGCCTGAAGGAAGCCGAACAAATCGGTAAAGTCCATGAACCTTTTTACAGCGGGAAATTAGTCCGTGAAGGAATAGACAGGCCGAACAATTTCGGCCAGGCCGGTGATACCTACAGGGCCTTTGAAGAATGGGAAAAGGCTGAGCTTATCAGCAACCTTGTTGACGCCCTTAAAATATGCGAACCGCAGATCCAAGAGAAAATGATTGAGAATTTTACCAATGCAGACCCTGATTATGGACGAAGGGTATCTGAAGGCTTAGCCCTAGCTAACCAGACTGGTACAAAGGAACATACAAGTTCTGCGGACGCAGATCAGGCAACACAACAGGCTAAACAGATGGGCCATGAAGCAGATCCATATTAATCCATAAGATATAAAACTAGCCCTCGATTTTCATAAATCTGAGGGCCGTTTTTTTGGATTAAATTTGTGAATCATTCAATTAAATATTTTGCAAAAAAAGTAATGGACTTTTTGCATTGGCACTTATTATTCTAAGCTATCTAATGCTTGTTTAAGATGACCAAACGTTGCAATGGAAGAAACATTAATTGTTGCTTTTACCACTGTTTTAACTAACTCAGGCCGCAATCCTGTTATAATTACTTTCACCCCTAACAAGTTGAGTACACTTGATATTTGATTGAGGTAGAAAGCAACTTCTTCATCTATATCCAAAATTCCTGAAAAGTCGGCAATCAGGTAATCTAACTGAAGGTTTGCAATTTTGGGAACAACATTGTCCATTATATATTGTGCTCTGTAATGATCAATGGAACCAATTAAAGGAAGAACGGCGATACCCTCTCGAATGGGAACAATGGGTGCTGATAATTTAGCCATTTCCATTTTATTCTCTTCCAACATTTTTTCGGTACGACGCTCAAATGCAAAGACAGCTTCATTTAGGCTGATGTCTAGCAATGAATTGACTCGTTTTATTAAAAAACTGTTTTCTTCAAGAGAAAGCTTTAACTCTGTTCCGATTTTCGTTAAGATATCGGTGAAGACTTCCCTCGTTGGCGGGTAACGAACGACTTCGTTCGAAATCTTTTCTCCTGCAGCAGCTATTCTTTCGCCATTTTCTTTACTCCACTTAAGAAGTTCAGCGGGTACTCCCTCTTTATCTTCAGAGAAAGCGGTCCCTAAAAAACCGATGAACTCCACATACATTTTCATTGCTCGTTCTTTTTCATGTTCACTTATGCTTCCATTTATTTTCTGAATAACGCCATTAACGATTTCAACAGCTAGAGATTGTGCTTGATCGATAAAGTATTAAGAGACTTTTAAAGTCATTGTCATTTCTTTCGCCCACACCTTCTAAGTATTTAATATAGTTTATTAAAAGTGAAGGAACTTAATTTAACTTGTATTATACTATATTATTATAAATGTGTATGCTGAAAAAAGCCTTTGTTGTGATTCTTAATCTGTTAGAGCTTAGTAAGTGGACTTAATTTGGACGTTATATATTAAATCCTAATCGTCACTACGATATCGGATATAGTCATAATAATTGGTAGGAATTCTTTTTAGAACTGTTCCGTCTTCGGATTTATATATCTCCACCTCCTGGTATTTCTCAACAATTTCCCCGTCGATTGTTTCCGATTCGACCAAAACCTTTTCGAATTCCGGCATGATTCCTGACGTATCATCTTCTTCTGCTTCACTGTTAACCGGTTCCTCCATCTGGCTCATGGGAATATTGGCCGGGAGCTTTTCCATCACCTCATGGTCTTTCGTTTCTATATATGAAATGATTGCTATCCCAAATAATATCACGATTAGTGGTATACTTTTTATATGCATTAAGTCGTCGTCCTCCCTTGATTTAATTGATCAAAATTAATAAAATTTATGGAGTTTGGCCAAAAAATATGACAAAGCTATTCACGATTGTCTTTCATCTGTCCAAAAACATTACATATAGCATAAAAGGATGAGTAAAAGTACATTGTGTTTTCTTTATACAAAACATATCAGAAGGTGAAGACAGTAAAGAAATGGTTAGTGCCGTGTAGATGGTGTCACAACTTATAAAAAGCGTTTGCCCGCTTACAGCAACCGCTTCAAATGAACAATGGATATTCCCGTTTATTTTGTTTCAATGTATATCAGGAAAGGCTCTTTTTGCCGTTCTATTTAGTCCTTGAAATTCCCCTGTTTACCAAAGTAGTTTGCTTTTGGTTTTTAAAAAAAGGTTGTTAGGGATTTGATATCTTTTCCATTTCCTGTTACTATAATATTGAATTATTTTTGTTCGGTGAAATGGACAGTAAAAGTTTACACATTTTGTCTTATCTCACTAAGAGCAAGGATAGTAATATTTTGTGTGTTAACGCACTAGGAGGCAACAAAAATGGAACAAGGCAAAGTAAAATGGTTTAATGCAGAAAAAGGTTTTGGTTTCATCGAACGCGAAGGTGGAGATGATGTATTTGTCCACTTTTCAGCAATCCAAGGAGAAGGCTTCAAAAGTCTAGAAGAAGGACAAGAGGTTTCTTTTGAAGTAGAACAAGGCTCTCGCGGACCTCAAGCTGCCAACGTTGTAAAATTATAATTGCTAGAAAATATACAAGCAGGCTCTATACTTAGGGCCTGTTTTTTTGCGTAAGCTTCAGGAAACTCCCTAAGGTTTGATCCACTTTTTTGCAGGCTTTCCATCATTTTCTTTCGATGAATAGAAATCCACTCTTAACCTGATTAATACGTCTATCCCTTATTACCATGCATGAATATATTGCTCATATAAATGTAAAGGAGGAAAAAGAATGGCTGATTCAGATAGCCGCGCACGCGCGGACTTTGATGTTGACAACAATTTTGATAATGAATTTGATTCACGAAATAGAAACGATGTAGAAAACGATAATAAAGTAAGAAATTCCGACCACAATAGAAACGTTGCTAAACTTTCAAATTCCGGAAATTCCAGAATTTCACTCGATATTGATGTAGATTCTGATTCAAGAGCACGTGTACGTTCTAGATCCACTTCCAACTCCGATTCAGAGGCAGATCAAGAGCAAGATACTAACCAGGACCAGGAAGCGGACCAAAACCAGAACGTTGACGTTGATAGATAAGAACCCAGTCAACCAGAGCTTTCTGGTTGGCCGTTTTTTTTATTTCATTATTCTACTGTCCTTTCGTTATGCTGGGTACTCCATAATCTGTTTGTTTATAATTCAAACGAATGTATGTAATCTCCGTATCTAAAAGAAGCAACAGCAGTAATTTGGGAAGACAAAAAATAACTCGTTGAACTTCATGATGTAAGTTTTGTTTAGATAGAGGATTAATTAGTGGGAGCCTAACAAAAAGAAGGCAGACTGCGCTAACACTCGTTTGCCTTCCTGAAATTAACGGCCGTTTACAATGGTATGACGGTAAATCACTATTAGATAAACAATAACAAGCTAAGGGCCATCACTGCCATCCCACCTATCAGTCCATAGATGGATAAGTGGCCTTCATCATACTTTTTTGCTGCAGGCAGCAGTCCATCGAGGGAGATGAAAACCATTATGCCTGCAACAGCGGCAAAAATCAGGCCAAACATAACATCGTTTAAAAAAGGCATTAAAATCAAATAAGCGGCTAATGCTCCGATCGGTTCAGACAAACCAGATAAAAATGACAGTTTAAATGCTTTTTTCTTATTACCTGTAGCAAAATAGACCGGTACAGAAACGGCAATCCCTTCCGGTATGTTGTGTATCGCTATCGCCACAGCTATCGCTATGCCAAGCGCAGGGTCCTGCAGTGCAGAAGTAAAGGTAGCAATTCCTTCAGGGAAGTTGTGAATACCTATGGCCAGAGCTGTAAATGTCCCCATTTTTAACAACTCCTGCTCCTTTATAGGTTGGTTCATATCCTCAACACTCTTTAATTCATGTGGATTCCCCTGCTTTGGAATCAACTTATCGATCAAAGTGATTAAGAGCATTCCGCCAAAAAACCCCGCAGCGGTGACCCAGTTCCCTAACACATTTCCCAAAGATTGTACAAGAGCATCCTTCGCCTTAACAAAAATCTCAATCATAGACACATAAATCATGACACCCGCTGAAAACCCGAGAGTTAAAGATAAAAATTTTTTATTGGTTGTCGATGTAAAAAAAGCAATGACACTTCCGATTCCAGTAGCAAGGCCGGCGATTAAGGTCAGCCCGAATGCCAACAATAAATTTTCTGCCATATCTCCCTTCTCCTCTAACATTTTTTTGCTGAAGCATTAATTTACATTTCACTTGATACAATAGTATGCGATTACGCTAAAAATGTTTCCCTCACGAAACATTTTACACCAAAGTTAAAATATTGATCAAAGCCAAATGGTTATACGTAAAAAAAGCAGTGGACAATTTCCACTGCAAGCTGACTACTATGCATTGTCAGGAATCTTTACGGTTACGAAAAGAAAGAACAGCAATGACAAACATCCCAAAACTAAGCATCAATGAAATGACTTCAAAAGTGTCCATCATTTAGCCCGCCTCCTCTTAACATCCTGCCCCAATTAAAGATTGTCCTATACGGACTTGGAGATAAAACAGTACAAATTAAACTATGTACACTTCTAATGACGAAAGACTGCTTTACATGGAGTTTGTACATTATAGTGGAAGAATGAAAAGATATTTAAACAGATTTTCAAATGAAAAAAATGCACCACCAACTGTTGATCTTATCCAAACAATTGGGGTGCAGCTTACCGAAAGATCCTGTTATTTAATAGACTTAAAGACTTTTTTAAGCCCTTCTATACGTACGGTACAACATCATTCCGGCAAATATCATACATAAGCCGAGCAGGGCGTTCATTGCATAGTTGCCCGCAGTTTTTGGCAGCTTGCCACCCTTTTCGGTTTTTACTTTTGTTGATTTTACTTTTGTTGATTTTACTTTTGTTGATTTTACTTTTGTTTTTTCTTTTACGACGTTTTCCACTTTCTTCGTTGCCGTTCCAAGATCTTGTCCGATATCCCTGACAGTATCCCCATCTACCATTTCTCCAGTGATGAGAAGGTCAGCCAAAAGTTTTCCTTCTAAATCGTAGATATTGATCTTTAACTTAGCATTGAAAAGCTCTTCCATTTTTAAAACTTCCAATAATGTAATTGGAGTTTGCTTGCCATTTTTCACAATCACAAAATCCAATTTCATGTGCATCATGGTGAATAATTCATCATAAATAGCAAGTATTTCACTTACTTGTTCAGGTGTTAAGTCATCCAGTGTCTCAAAGTCTTCAAACGCCATCATTCTTTCTGCGAGCTGTTCAAACTTCGCTGTGGCTTCCGGGGTGGAAAGTTCTTCCTCTAATGACATTAAATGTTCTTCCAGATTTGTCAGTTCCTGTTCGGTAAGACCAAGTTCTTCTTGAAAAGCAACCAAAAGGTCTTCAGTGAATTCCTCATCGAATTCTTCATCAAATTCTTCTTCCGGGTTTAAATAGAATGCCACTGATTGTGCTAGGTCATCGACGAAAATGTAATCCTCGATGGATTCACCATATTCAACCAATAACGCTTCTAATTCTTCCATAGTCATTTCATAAGCAGACAGCATGTCTTCAAGGTTGCTGTAATCTGCTGCAATTACTTCTCCAAGGAAATCTGTTAGCCCCTCTTCCCCTTTGACGCTTTCAAAATTAGCCAACTCTTCATCATACAAGTTGTAAAGGACGTTTTCGATATCATCCTTGGTGACCTCAAAACCTCGGATGTCGCTAATTTCTTGTAAATAGGCTTCTAGATCATCATTAAAGGTTGGACTCTGTGCTGCGAACGATTTCACAGGCAAGATTGATAGAAATAAAATGAATGCAAGTACACTACCAGTAAGTTTTTTCATCCGTTTCCCTCTTTTTCCGTATGTAAATAATTACAGACTAATTATATTCTATCTATATAAAACAAGGCTACAACCAAAAAAAGGATATAATAAACTTTATTTGATGCAGATTTCTTTTCTATAAAAATAGTTGTAACTTTCCATTGGCAGCTTTTGAGACATCCCACGCTCCCATTGGTCTCCTGAGCTTTAGGTGAATTGTTTGACAGTGCGGCTACTGCTTTTCCTTTTGAATCTTTCACAAGAATACTAACCTTTGCAGTCTCGTTAATTTCGTGTTTAAAATATACCTTGTTAACCTCTGAATCAAAAGATATTGCTGTATTTTTGATCGATGAAGCCACTACATCCTTGGATAGAGTAAAAGGAACAAACGTGTTAACTTGCTCTATGGTTGGTTCATAAGCTTGCTTGATCGTCGTATTTTGATAATAGAAGGCAAGGATTTCTCTATACGATTTTCCAAACTCACCGGCAATTTTTGCTCCGTGTTGGCTCAATCCAACCCCATGTCCGTACCCTCTCCCAGAAACATTACTTATATCTCCATCTGTGTCAACTTTATCGACAAGATAACTCCTCATAAAATCCAAGCCGTTAATAGCCCTGATTTTTGAAGCACAAACGTCTACTAGATGAATACTCTGCTGTACTGCTATCTTACTTTACGAGGAATTCAATCAAAATACTCCCTTTACCTTACCCTTCCGCCTGATGTTTGAGCATGAAGCGATAGGAACGGGACAATGATTCCATGTTCCAGGAAGCGGGCATTTCAGCTGGGACAACACTTTTTAATTGTCTTCCAGATCAACAATGTTTATGGAGCGAACATATTTCCCGCATTCATTCGAAAAAGAAAAGCTTCCTAAATAAAAGTGTCCATCTATTGAAAGCGGACCGTTCCCTTTTACAGATTTTACTTCTATTTGGGCAGCTTTCCCCAACATGCTCGGCCATTCTAAAAGAGAGGGTTCAGCACCATCGATTTTCATAGTGTATGTCTGGTTTGCCTCCAGTTTAATAGTATCTATGCTGGCTATGTATGAAACTTCCGGTTTGTATATGGTTAAAATAAGACTAATCGGGGAAAAGAAATTCTACACTTAAAAATAAGGAGGAAAAGACATGAAAAATAAAAATATGATGATGGGAACCTTAGCCTTAGGAGCAGCTGCATATATGCTAAGAAATAAGGAATCCCGCGACAAAGTGATGACTCAAGTCCAATCCTTGGCAATGCCGGAGAACATTGAAAAAATCAAAAATCTCCCATTTCTTAGTAATGACTATGGCAGATCCATTTTAAATACACTTCAAAGTACTTTAAGTAAAAATACTAGTAACAATGGGACTTCATACAAAGACCAAACTATTCAAAAAGGGGCATCCGTAACGGATCGACCAACTTCATACAAAGAAGACTCTCTGCTGGGAACGGATTTTGCACAAAAAGAAGAAGACGACACACATTCCCTGGCAGAGGCCCCTAAACTCTTATAATCGTGATGCGGCCAGCTCACAACCAGCTTTGCAGCGGATGGGGCTTGTCATAACTATGATTATTTCGAATATCACAGGGTATAAGAAAACTATTCTATTATATTAGGAGGTTTTTTATGAAAGCAGTTACCTTTCAAGGAGCAAAGGATATTCAAGTAAAGCAGGTAGAGGACCCTACTCTACAGAAGAAAGATGATATTATCGTACGAATTACATCGACAGCTATATGTGGCTCAGATCTTCATATTTATCAGGGAGCCCTTCCGACCCGGCCTGGATATGTGATTGGGCATGAACCGATGGGAATTGTTGAAGAGGTAGGCCCGGAAGTGACAAAAGTAAAAAAAGGCGACAGAGTAGTCTTGCCATTCAATATCTCTTGCGGCCAATGCTACTATTGTCAGCATGATATGGAAAGCCAATGTGATAATTCTAATCCTAATAAGGAAATCGCTGATACCGGTGGTTATTTTGGATTTACTGAACGCTATGGAAATCATCCAGGCGGGCAAGCCGAATTATTGCGAGTACCATTTGGCAATTTTATGCCGTTTGTGATCCCAGAATCGTGCGAACTTGAGGATGAAGCCTTGTTATTTATGTCAGACGTCCTTCCTACAGCCTATTGGAGCGTCGAAAATTCAGGTGTTAAGCAAGGTGATACTGTTGTTGTGCTTGGTTGCGGACCGGTTGGGTTAATGACACAAAAATTCGCCTGGATGAAAGGCGCCAAACGCGTTATCGCTGTGGATAACATCCCCTACCGTTTGAACCATGCAAAAAAGATGAACAATGTAGAAATTGTTAATTTTGATCAATTTGATGATACCGGAGCACACATAAAAGAAATAACTGAAGGTGGAGCAGATGTAGTGATCGATTGTGTCGGAATGGATGGAAAAAAGTCTGTTGTCGAAGCGGTAGAGCAAAAGCTAAAGCTACAAGGAGGAACGATTAGCGCCATTAAGATTGCCCTAAATGCAGTGAGAAAGTTCGGAACGATACAGTTAACGGGCGTATACGGCTCCGTGTATAATATGTTCCCGCTTGGTAACATATTTGAAAGAAATATAAACCTCAAAATGGGACAGGCACCTGTAATCCATTACATGCCAATGCTATTTGACAAAATCACGTCCGGCGAATTTGACCCAACTGAAATAATTACGCATAAACTTCCGATTGATGCGGCAAGTGACGCTTACAAGATATTCAATGATCATGAAGATGAAGTTATTAAAGTTGTTTTAAAACCTTAATAGCATAAAATCCCCTTTGGTTTAAATCCTGGGATTTTTTAATGCTTTCTTTCGAAATAATCTTCCTATATTTGGAATAGGAAAATGGTTTCCATCTAACTCAGGAAAGGTAATGTAATAATAAGAACACTATAACGAATAATGGAGGCGATACGAATGGCAAAGGATGTCCTTTGTGAGGTAAACAATTGCAAGTATTGGGCTACAGGGAATAAATGCTGGGCTGATTCCATTTACGTAGTTAGCCACAAAGGAAAACAAGCATCAACTATGGAAGAAACCGATTGTAAAACGTTTGAACCAAAGCTGTAAAATAAATAGGGGCAACCTCGGCAGGTTGCCCCTATTTATTTTCTATTATATTAACAAATTGAGTCAGTCGATTTTGGGTTTTTCAGCCCGAATAGAGGACGGATGTACAGTGCCAAGAATGTGCCAAGCATCGCCATGACCATCCATACCCAACCATGGAGACTAAAGGATGCGATTCCTCCAAAATAAGCCCCAATATTACAGCCAAATGCAAGGCGAGCTCCATAACCCATCATGAGCCCTCCAATGATGGCTGCTCCTGCTACACCAGGCTTAATTTTCTTAGGCTTAAACGTTCCTTGGAAAGCAGCCGAAATGAACGCGCCCAACATGATACCAAAGTTCATTACGCTTGTAGAGTCAGCTAATACCGTTTGAGTTAAAGCCACTCCGTTTACCCCTTGGAAGTAACCCCAGCTGGCTACATCAACTCCAGCTATAGAAAGAGCTTTTCCACCCCATAAAGCGAAAGCGGAAGTAATCCCCCATGGATTTCCCCTGATTGCTAGCGTCAGAGCATTTAATACAGCTAGAATGATGGCAGCTGCGAATAGCGGCCAAGATCCACGGAAAATCTTTTTCCAACCTGATGTGGTAGGCAGCGGCTTCATCATCGGTGGGTTTTTCTTTTTCGCAATCTGAACTGTTATCCAGTAGATAGCTGCAAACATCGCCATTTGAACAAGCCAGGCCCCAAAATAACCGAGTCCGGTAGATTCAGCGAGGGAAATTGGCTGAAGCTTTGGCATATCTTCCATCCAGAATGTGAAATGATATGCACCAAGAACAGAGCCTGCAATGAAAGAGATTAGGGTTAAAACCATCGAAGACGACCCTCCGCCTACCGAATACAATGTTCCGGAAGCACAGCCATTTCCAAGCTGCATCCCTATTCCAAAAATAAATGCTCCAAATATTACACTCGCCCCTACAGGCGAAACATAGCCTGCCGGTTTAATCCCAGTGAAACTAAAACCGGTACTCAATATAATGGCAAATAATGTTGTGGCAATTGCAAGCATAAGCATATGTGCTTGGAGTCCCTGTACATTTCCAACTGAAACAAGCCTGCGGAATGCTGATGTAAACCCAAAGCGGGCATGCAATAAAGTTGCACCAAGGGCAAGGCCGATTATAAACAAGATACCCTGGGTCCAGTTTGCCATGTTGACAATTGCTATTAATAGAATGATAGTTGCTAGAATCCCGGCCGCCACTAATGGCTTTTGCACCGGGCTAAGCTTCGTGACAACTGTTGTGGATTTATGATCCCAGTTTGCGGGCGTATTTAAAGTAGTCTGTGCCACTGAACTCACTCCTTATCCAATAAAATTACTCGGATTTTGATCCTTATATACCATAATCCCATTCTGCTTAAATGTAAAGTTCCTTGCTTAAGTAAAATGATTAGGAAAACGTAAAATTTTCTGTAACATCAACATTAATATTCTGGACAGTGTCACCAATGAATCCATTGGTAAAAAAGCTTTCTCAAAAAAAAAACGGCCGCCCTGTTAAGAGCGGCCGCCTTCCCCTACTAAAATCCTTTTCTACTTGGTTTGCTTTGTTTCCAACCATTTCACGCTCTCTTGCTTTTCTTGATTCACATGCAATTGAAATACATCAGGCCGTGAATAATGTCCCACGACATCAAAATCAAACTGGCTGGAAGCAATATCCCTTATATCCAAGTCGGCGATCAGGATATCCTCTTTGCCGAATACGGGTCCCGCTAGATAGTTACCCAATGGACCAACGATGGCACTGCCCCCGATGCTCATCTCGTCTTGTGAGGAAGCCAGTTCTGCGTAGCAGGCTAAATCTGTTGGATACATATCCTTTGTTACATATTGGTTAGAGGACAAAACAAAGCATCTTCCCTCCGCAGCAATATGGCGGATAGTCGATTGCCATAATTCCCTAGCATCCGCAGTCGGGGTTATGTAAATTTGGACACCTTTGGCATACATAGCTGTTCTCGCCAATGGCATGTAGTTTTCCCAACAAATTAATGCCCCAATACGACCATACGGTGTATCAAAAACGGGCAGTGTGCTTCCATCCCCTTCTCCCCAGATCAAGCGCTCAGAGGCTGTCGGTTTTAATTTTCGATGTTTCCCAAGAAGAGCCCCATCCGGTCCAAAAAATAATACGGTGCAATAAAGCGTCCCTCTGCTGAACTCATTATCTTTCTCGATAACACCAATAATGAGATAGACTCCAGCTTTGCGTGCTGCCTCCCCTAATAGGTTTGTCTCTTTCCCGGGCACACTTATAGAATTCTCCCAGTAACGAAGCCAGTCCTTTCTCCCCTCCTGTGAGCGGCTGCCAATGCTTGTACCAAAGCTTAGGCCTCTTGGATAAGCAGGAATGAATGCCTCAGGAAAAACTACAATGTTCGCCCCTTTTTCCCCCGCCTCCAGTGTCAAAGCTATAGCCTTTTTTGTACTTGCTTCCATGTCCATGATTACAGAAGCTGCTTGAATTACAGCCACCCGCACTTTACTTATTTTGTTGGCCATTTTGAACCTCCTTTTCCTTAGATTATATCTTCTTCTTTTCAGTGTTCAGAATCTTGGTTGTATTCAGATTATAATATATTTTAGAGGTTTAAGCATTTAGAGAAACGGGAAAAGTGTTGCATACTTTTTAGATGTTTAAACTAACAATACAGTATGCCTTTTCTTTTGTGCCTTATAATATCATCAATGATTTGAAAGTTAGGATGACATCAAATGAATAATATCAGAAAGTTCTTGTTAAATCTTATAAAAGTCAGGACCCAGATTTTTTTCCCTTTTTTTCTAATTTACATAATCACTGCAGCCTTTATCGCCTATTACTTGGAGCCGGACACATTCGGTTCTCTCCTCACCTCTTTTTATTGGGTGCTGACAACACTTTCCACGATTGGATTTGGTGATTATGCACCGGTTACGGATGCCGGGAAAATCTTCACCATTTGTTTGTATATTTCAGGGATAGGTCTTGTAAGTGTTTTTATTGGAAAAGTCGTCCGTTCGGTGAATCATTTTGAAAAACGCAGAGTTGGTGGAAAAATGGATTATACAGGAAAAGGGCATATCATCTTAATCGGATGGAGCAATAAATCGAAAATAGCCACGGAAGAAATACTGCAATCCGATAAAAACACGGAAACTGTCATCATAAGCAATCTTGAAAAATCACCTTACGATCACGACCGTGTTTTTTTTGTACGCGGAGATGCAACGAACCAAAGGACATTACTGCGTGCTAATTTGCAAAAAGCAAAAGGGGTTATCATTTTTGCAGACCATATCATGCAGGATCATTACACTAAAAAAGATCCGTTATTGATTGACGGGAAAACTCTTTTGGTTGCCACGGCAATCACTTCGATTGAAGAAGAAATGAACCTATCAATCCATGTTACGGCAGAGGTGATTGAACAGGAGCATATCCGCTTATTTAAACATGTTAACGTTGATGAATTTGTACCTACCCAGGAAATGATTTCCCAAGCGGCAGTCAGCTCCCTATTTCACCATGGTGTCACCCGTATGTATACGGAATTGATGAGCAAGCAATACGATGAAGGCATGCATGAAATAAAAAGGCGCCCTGAATGGAATACCTACCGTGATGCCTTCATCGACCTTCTTGATAAGGGAGCCACGCTAATAGCTGACCATAATGACCTCAAAATCCATAAAAAGCTTAGCCACCCAATTCCTGAAAACGCACAGCTGTTTGTCATTTGTGATAAAGAAACCCTGAAAAGAATAAACTCCGGAACTTAACATATTCCCTTCATTTAGATATTTTTTAAGTTGAATACTTTTAATAGAAAGAAAGAAGGCAATAGGTAAAAAGGTTGAATTGTCTTAGGGAAATATGCATAAAAATAAGTATTACGCTTATTTGAAAGATTAAGCATGTATTTGTTAAGACAAAGACCTGGGAGTGGAGAAAATGGAGCAAAAACCGTTTTATTATGATGGAAGTGCAATGCCCACCCATGTAAAAAGAAATGAAGAAAACGAAAAAATACGCATCAAGATTACACCTGACATGCGCAAATATATTTGCTGTAACCCATATCATATTTCCGGAGAACAATAAATCTAGTAGTCCACTGAAAACCCCCAATCCATTGGACGGGGGTTTTCGGGTTTTCTCTTTCTATTTAATTTGCTTCAGACTGCCAGACTTTTGGGTTAATACTTCCGGTCCCTCAAGCTTGGCCTTTGGTTTGCGGGAGGAGAGATATACACCTGCGAAAATAATCAAGAGGCCAACGATGACATTTGGCGTTATGGATTCACCAAGCAGTACATAGCCCCACACCATGGCGGTACCAGGAATTAAGTATGTTACTGTCGCAGCTAACTCAGGGCTTCCCTTCTTATTTATGTAGAAATAGATAAGCTGGCCTAGGCCGGAACCAAAGCAGCCCAGGCCAATAACGGCAAATATGGCAATAGGATCCATCAACTGCTTCATATAAATGGGCTCCGTCAACAGCATCCCTGTCAAACCAATCACCGCTCCGGTCAACAAGGTGAATGCTGTAATGACCAATACACCAATATTTGAAAGATACCGTTTCGTCAATTGTCCTGCAAATCCATAACAAATGGAAGCCAGCAGCATCGTGCCAATCCCAATAAACTCCTTGCCAAAAAGCTCACCTACTTGAAAATCCATTAAGACCAATATTCCAAAAAAACCGATTACGATACCTGACCATTGACGGGCAGAAAGCACATAAGAAAATACAATAAAGCCAATGAGCCCCGTCCATATTGGAGTCGTTGCATTGAGAATAGATGCCGTATTGCTATTGATTTCGGTTTCACTTAAGGGAATGAGTGCCCAGGCCAAACCGCAATTAAAGATGCCAACAATTATTAATGCCTTCCAAGGTAATTTCCAATTAATTTCTGCCCTCTTCCGCCATAAGACAGGAAACAAAACTGCAGCACCTGCTAAACAGCGAAGAAACACAATCCCCCAAACTCCGGCCACAGGAAGCAGCCATTTCATGAACACAAAAGATAAACCCCATATTAGACTTAGCCCGAATAAGGCTGCATATAAGCGAAACATGATTTCACTCCTTTCAACTATTATTATGGCAAAATTTTAACGATATTTCATATGAATTCTTGCTTTTTAATTCATAACAACTTTAACACCGTAAATTCTGGTATTTTATTTTTTGTTTACATAATATTATTATAAAGTGATAATTACCACAAAAAACGCAAAAAAGTGGAAGGTTCTTTTTCATTAATTGAACCTTCCACACTCATTTTTTATATTATTATGTGAATCTTTTAATTTCTTTTCGCTAAATCTTTGCCCTCAAAATCTTGCAGAGAAGTCTTATCGATTCTAAATTTTATTCCAACAGATGCCAATTATACATGGCTCCCACGGATATTAAAATATCTTCACGAAACGTGTAGAAGCCGGCATAAACAGACATCGTTCATCTACCAATCTCCAATATGTATAGATTTCCTATACTATTGGATATAGCTGTATTTGTACAGGATATCCACCCCACAGGAATTGCCGCCTGGTGTATTAAATTCCTATTATGAAATTACATATATTGGTATCAAAAATATTGTTATTTCCCATTGATTCTATGGATTACCTCGCCAAGCACACTTTCGGCAGCCTTCTTCTCATGTTGGGTGAGGGTAGACAGTTAATGAGATACCTTAACACTAACCCCAAGTTCAATTGCTATTGTGGTTTCTCCTATCAACTCCCTCTGTACATTTACCGATTAAATCAATACCCAGTCATTTCTATTGAACTAAATTTCGAGAAGGAACAAATCCGGCTGTTCCAGAAATTCGATGACTCTCTTTAAAAAATTGGCTGCAAGAACACCATCGATTACTTGATGATCAAATGCCAGAGAAAGTCCGACAACATCGCCAATAGCAATCTCATTATTCACAATGACGGGCTTTTTATGAATTTTATTTACGCCTAAAATGGCTACCTCTGGATGATTTACGATAGGTGTACCATACTTCACCGATCTTGTCGCACCTATGTTGGAAATAGTAAAGGTACCGTCCTGCATGTCTTCCAGTTTAAGTTTATTATTTCTTGCTTTTTCACTGAGTGAAACAATTTCTTTTGCCAACCTGCGAATGCTTTTTTTATCGGCTTGTTTAATGACAGGCACCATTAGGCCGCTTGGTGTATCAACTGCTACGCCAATGTTATATCTTTTTTTAAGGATAATTTCCTGCGTTTCCAAATCAATGGTAGAATTCAAATAAGGATATTCCTGCAAGGCAGTAACCACTGCTTTGATGATGTAAGGAAGATATGTTAATTTAACCCCTCTTTTCATTGCCTTCTCAGCCATTTTCTCCTTCAAGGAAATAAGCTCAGTAATATTTGCGTCATCCATTACGGTGCTTAGTGCAGCTAAGGACGTGGACTTCATCATATTTTGTGCGATTTGCTTCCGGATTCCTTTTAATGGCACCCGTTCATCCAGCTCAAACTGTTCTTCGCCCAAACTTTGAGGATTCTCGATATTAATCGTAGTCTCCTGAAGTTGTCTTGATTGTGAATTATCTAAAAAGGATCTTACATCTTGTTCTGTTATGCGGCCACCCTTTCCCGTTCCTGTAACCATTGTAAGGTCAACCTTCAGTTCCCGAGCCAATTTCCTTACTGAAGGAACGGCTATTGGAAGATACTTTCCAGGTTTCCTTTTTTGGGCTGAACTTGTTTCAACAGACATACTCGTGGAGATTTCAGATGATGTTTTGCTTATGTAATTGTTTTTTTCACTGCTTTCTTTTGGCGGCTCAGATTTTGTGGATTTATTCGTTTCTATGGAAACCAGGATGGATCCTACTTCAATGTTTTCCCCCTCGTCACCATGGAGTTTTTCTATTTTTCCTCCTACCGGAGAGGAGATTTCAACAATTGCCTTATCGGTTTGCACTTCTACAATTAGCTGGTCTTCAACAATAACATCATTAGGTTGGGCGTGCCACTTTACTATTTCTCCCTCGGCAATACCCTCCCCCACATCAGGAAATTTGAATTCATATAACATAACATGTTCACCCTTCCTTTTAGTAGTCCATCACTTCTTGAACCGCCCGGATTAATCGATCCTTGTTAGGTAGCCACTCTTCTTCAACTTGGGTGAAAGGATAAGGTGTATCATATCCAGTCACTCGTTTAATCGGGCATTGCAAGTAAAGAAAAGCTTCTTCCATGATCCTTGTAGCAACCTCCGCCCCGAAACCGTTTGTCCTGACCGCCTCATGGGTAATAATTACCCTGCCCGTTTTTCTTACAGAATTCATTACAGTTTCATAATCAAACGGAACCAGACTTCGTAAATCTACCACTTCAATAGACACGTCCATCTTTTCTGCACAATATTCAGCGGTTTTTCTGGCCGTTCCAACCGGTGCGCCCCAGCTGATTAATGTAATGTCCTCTCCTTCCCTAATAATGTTGGCATCGCCAAGGGGAATACGGTAAGGTTCATTTGGAACTTCTACCTGAAAAGAACGGTAAAGTCGCATAGGCTCAAAAAAGATTACTGGATCCGGGTCATCGATAGCTGATAATAACAAACCCTTGGCATCATACGGATTGCTTGGTATAACTACTTTTAAACCGGGCGTATGTGTAAAAAATGCTTCCATGCTATCGCTATGAAGCTCCAGCGCCCTTACTCCTCCCCCAAATGGCCCGCGGATGACAATAGGTGTTGAAAAGCTTGCCCCTGTCCGCATTCGGCTTCGGGATAATTGTGAACATACCTGATCCATCGTTGAATACATGAATCCCATAAACTGAATTTCTACTATTGGTTTAAAGCCATTTGCCGCTAATCCAATTGAAGCACCAACAATACCTGATTCAGCTAAGGGCGTGTCAATGACCCGACTCTCACCAAATCTTTTTTGAAGATTATCGGTTACCCTGAACACTCCCCCGTTTGCCCCTATATCCTGGCCTAACGCAAGAATGGAAGTATCGGCTTCCATTGCCTGTGAAATAGCTTCATTGATTGCTTGAACCATTGATTTCATTGCCATAAACCATTACCTCCCATCTTTTCCATATAAGGCTTGAACTTCTTGTTTCTGTTTACGAAGATTTTCTGGCATCTCTGTATAAACCATTTCAAAAATTTCTTCTAGTCTTGTTTTTGGAGTTTTTTCAAATTCCTCTACAGCTTCTGATATTTCTGCATTAATTTTCATCAGTTCCTTTTCCACTTCAAACCTTTCCCAAATGCCGTAATTCTCCAAAAACTTTTGGTACCTCGCTAACGGATCACGCAATTTCCAATCCTCCACAACAGAACTTTCTTGATAGCGGGTAGGGTCATCCGATGTCGTATGAGGTTGGACACGATATGTCAATGCTTCAATCAATGTTGGCCCAGCTCCTCTTCTTGCATGCTCAATCGCTTCTTCAGTAACCTTTCGGACAGCTAGAATATCATTGCCATCGACAAGAACACCCTTCATCCCGTAAGCAATTGCTTTTTGGGCTATTGTTGGGGTAGCTGTTTGTTTAGAATAAGGTACGCTGATTGCCCATTGATTGTTTTGGCAAAAAAATACAACAGGGGCTTTCATAACTGATGCTATGTTTAAGCCTTCATGAAAATCGCCTTTTGAGGTTGCACCATCACCAAAATAAGTCAGGGCTACATTTTTCTCATTACGTAGCTTAAAAGCCCATGCAGCTCCCACCGCCTGAGGGATTTGCGGCGGAATCATAATCCCATACGGAAATATATTTACACCATTCCTAACAGTACCTCCTGTATGATGCCCGGAAAAATATAAGAGTGCAGTAACGAGATCTTTTCCAAACATTAAGGTCGCACAAAGATCCCTGCCATATGGGAACATCCAGTCAGATTTTCCAAGTACAGTAGCACTACCTACCTGCGCCGCTTCTTGTCCTCTATATGGAGGGTATGTACCAATTCTTCCTTGACGTTGTAATCGGAAGACTTTCTCGTCTAGCACTCTTGAGAAAAGCATTTTTTGATACAAATCCAATAAATTTTCATCCTCTAAATCTACTGAATATCCTTCTGCGATACTTCCATCGTCATTTATCACTCGAATCATGTCGAAATCTGAAACATAACCCAACCTTTACACCCCATTTTTAGGATTTTATTAAGTGTTTATTTAAGCGCTTTTATTCAATTGCATGAATTAATAGCTAAATAGATTTCTCGGTGAAAAAGTGATTCTAATTCTATTCTATTCATATAATAAAAATGATACAAATATATAATTGACTGAAAATTAATACTTATGAGATATTAATCAAAAAGGGAGAGGATTGAAAATGGAACTAAGATATTTGAAATATTTTATCGCGGTTGCGGAAGAGTTGCACTTTGGCAAGGCAGCTAAAAGGTTACATATGGCTCAGCCACCATTAAGCATCCAGATTAAAAACCTGGAAAAAGAGCTAGGAGTCCCGCTTTTTAACCGAAATAAGCGAAATGTTGAATTAACAATTGCCGGCACATTATTTTTGGAAGAAGCGCGAAAGTTGCTGTTACAGCTAGAGCATGCACAAAATATTGCAAGGTGGGCTCATCGTGGAGAAACCGGGAAATTGGTAATGGCTTTTATAGGATCTTCCAATTATGACATTATTCCGATAATGAAAGGGTATCGCAAGCGGTTTCCTAAAGTGGAAATTACCCTATTACAAATGTATACTCCAGTCCAATTGGAGGAACTGGAAAAGGGGACGATTGATATCGGCATCATGCGCCCTCCCTCTACCAATACCTCTCTTAACTGTGAAACGATTCGACGTGAGCGATGGGTAGCCGCACTTCCGGAGGGACATCCTTTACTGGATTTAGGCGAACCTTTACCCCTGATTTTTCTAAAAGAAATGCCTATTATTTTGTATCCCCGAAACCTGGTTGGGCCGAGATTCTATGATGCCATTATGAAACTATGTTATGATGCTGGTTTTAGCCCCAATATCGTATATGAAGCACCTGAAATGCAAACCGCTATTGCACTTGCCGCATCAGAAATCGGCATTGCATTAGTTCCCTATTCCACTCAGTTCTTATATAGTAAGGGCGTAGAATACCGTATGTTGGATGATCCTACCCCAAGCGCAGAAACTATTGTAGCTTGGCGCAAAAAAGAAACATCCCCGCTTGTGTACTCCTTTCTTAATTTTTGTAAAGAAATAGCAATCTTCCAAGACTAGAGTTCTATTATTCAAATGGCATATATATAGCTTAATGATTGAGAACAATAATTCGGTTTGAAGCTGACCTCTTTATTAATAAATGACAGAAAATAAAAATAGGCATATGCCTGTTACATAAATTTTCCCTTTCAAAAGACAAGGGTGTCAGCTAATCAGCAGAGCGCCAAGACCATCTTATTAGGTGACATCTCTATCTATGATTGTAGATGAAAAAAAATAAAGCAGTGCAGTTGAAATAGGATAGTAAAATAAACTCTAATATATCTTCAGGTTCATCTTCTAGCATCATATTCTATAGTAATCGCGGTTCTATTAACATGATACCGCTTGATAAACAGACATATAAAAAAGATGAGGTATTCCCCATCTTTCAAATCAAAAATTTCGTTTTGCTACAACTCCAAAAAACTTTGCTTTAACGTACGCACAATGAAGGCATAGTCATCATCGGTTATACTTAGCGGCGGTGCCAGCGCTATTACGTTATTGAATCCTGCGACTGTGTCTCCGTTCTTCCCAATAATAAGTCCCTTTTCTTTGCACAACCCAATTACCTTGTTTACCTTTTCGATTTCCAGAGGGGCCTTTGTTTCTTTATCTTTTACTAATTCTATGCCGACAAGGAGCCCTTTTCCGCGTACATCCCCGACCAATGGATGATTCTTTAATTCTTGTAAGTCAGCCAAAAGCTTTTCTCCCAATATTCTGGATCTTTCAATGAGGTTTTCATTTTCGTATATTTCTAAATTTTTTAAAGCGAGCGCACATGCAGCCGGATTTCCACCAAAGGTATTCACATGGCGGAAACGGTCATACGTGTCTGCCCCAGCGTAAGCCTCGTAAATATCCCGTTTTACCGCGGTCGCCGATAACGGTAAATACGCACTTGTTATTCCTTTTGCCATTGTGATAATATCCGGCTTCACTCCGTAATTCATAAACCCGAATGGTTTACCGGTTCTTCCAAAACCGCAGATAACTTCATCGCAAATCAGCAGGGCTCCATGGCTCTCACAGATTTCCTTCACCCTGGCCATATATCCTTGTGGCGGCATAATGATTCCTCCACCGGTAATAATAGGCTCCATGATCACACCTGCAATGGTTTCACTAATTTCCCATGTCATCACCCGGTCAATTTCTTCAGCAGAAGCCAAAGTAGTCGAATCTTCCGGATTCCGGTAAGTATCAGGAGGGGCTACATGTAGGAAACCTTGCCCAAGAGGTTCATATTTATATTTTCTTTCCGCCTGCCCTGTTGCCGCTAACGCCCCCATTGTATTCCCATGATAAGCTCGATATCTTGAGATGAATTTATAACGGTTGTGCCCTCCCGTTTGTTGATGGTATTGGCGTGCAATTTTAAATGCAGCTTCATTTGCTTCTGATCCGCTGTTTGAAAAGAAAATGACATACTCGTCACCGAGCCACTCATTTAATTTTTCCGCTAGTTTTATGGCCGGGATGTGGCTTTGAGTTAAGGGAACATATGCTAATTCCTGCAATTGTTTAAATGCTGCTTCCGCAAGCTCCTGTCTTCCATAACCAACGTTTACGCACCATAAGCCTGACATTCCATCAAGGTATCTATTGCCCTCGGTATCAGTGATCCATGCACCGCTTCCCTTGGTAAATACTGTATTTGCCTGCCCAGGGGCTGAACCTTTCATGGAATGCCATAGAAACTTTTCATCCGCCTCTTGAAGTGTATGAGTCTTTTCTAGATTTTTCATCACACCAGCTCCATATTAATGAATTTGTAACGCATTAATACCGGGCAGTAAGCATTTTTTTACGGGTATAAAACTCCACTCCGTCCTTGCCATTGGCATGAAGATCTCCGTAAAACGACTTTTTATAACCTGAGAATGGGAAAAATGCCATTGGTGCAGGTACACCCAGATTTACACCCAGCATGCCTGCATCCATGTCATCCCGGAATTGGCGGATTGCTTTCGCACTGTCTGTATAAAGGCAGGCACCATTCGCAAATTCAGATTCATTAGCAAGTTCAATGGCTTTATCAAGACTTTCAACCCGGACAACAGATAATACAGGCGCAAAAATTTCATCTTTCCAAATTTTCATGTTTGTCTTTACGCTGTCAAATATGGTAGGCCCAATAAAGTATCCTTCCTCAGATACTTCGTCATTTCGTCCATCCCTGATTATTTGGGCTCCCTGTTCTTTTCCTGATTCGATATATTTCAGGGTTCGTTCCTTATGCGATTGCCGAATGACAGGCCCCAGGAATACCTCCTTGTCAAGGCCATTGCCTATTACAATTTCATCAGCGGCTTTTTTAAGCCTGTTCACAAGTTCATCCGCAATATCTCCAACCGCCACAACAACGGAAGCAGCCATGCAACGTTCACCGGCAGAACCGAAGGCAGCCATCGTAATATTTCTAACCGCATTCTCCATATCCGCGTCCGGCATAACAATTGAATGGTTTTTCGCCCCGGCAAGTGCTTGAACACGCTTTCCATTTGCAGCCGCAGTCTTATAAATATATTCTGCAACTGGTTGTGAGCCCACAAAAGATATCGCCTTGACATCTTCATGTTCAAGCAATCCGTTTACTACATCATGTGCACCATGAACCACATTTAGAACCCCATCTGGCAAACCGGCCTCTTTCATAAGTTCCGCCAATCGGTTTGCTAAAAGCGGTGTCCTTTCTGAAGGCTTCAATATAAACGTATTTCCACAGGCAATAGCGAGCGGGAACATCCAGCAAGGTACCATCATAGGGAAATTAAATGGTGTGATTCCCCCTATTACCCCAATTGGATAACGGTACATTCCTGATTCAATTCCTGTTGCAATGTCCGGTAGCTGGTATCCTTGCATGAGAGTTGGAACACCTGAAGCAAACTCCACGCACTCGATACCGCGTAACACTTCCCCGTAAGCTTCTTCATAGCTTTTTCCATTTTCCTGGGTCACCAGCGTAGCTAGATCGTCCCAGTTTTCCGTCAAGAGCTGATGGTATCGGAACAGAATTCGTGCCCTTTGAGGAACAGCTATATTTTTCCAGTATTTAAACGCTTCTTTCGCTACAGCCACTGCGTGATTCACATCTTCACGTGTTGAAATCGGAACTTTTGCTAGTAATTCACCTGTTGCTGGGTTAGGAACATCTTCAAACTTTTCACTTGAAGACTCGACCCAGACGCCGCCTACAAAATTCTTTAGAACATCTACTGCCGGTTTGGTAAGACCCATATCATTTACCTCCATAATCATTCCATAGATATATAACTTTTATTGTCCTCATTATATACGGGAAAGGAAGGTCGGTTCATTAGACATTTTGTATACAAATTATTGAATATTTGTAACAGAGTGTAAGTAAATTTCGATAGGGCTGCGTATCATCTTCTATATAACGAAATAGAAGCCCCCAACGGAGCTCCAGCTAAATTTCATATCGTAACAAATCTTCTTTCTTAGTGCTCAATAAATAATCATGTGCCAATACCATAAATTCAATAGCCAATCGCCTTTCCGACTGCATAAAGTCTTTTCCAAGGAGCTTTTCCAGCTTTTCCAGCCGATGATATAAAGTCTGCCGAACGATAAATAACCTTCTTGAAGTTTCTTGTTTGGAACCATTACATCTTAAATAAGTTTTTAACGTGACCATCAATTCCCCGTTAAATTGTTTATCGTACAGTATTACAGGCTCAAGGTATTCTTTCACAGTTTCCTCCAGATTACTATGCTCTTTTATTAGTGACAGAATCCGGTACATATGCAAGTCCTGATAAAAATAACTTTTATTTTCTTGGGTTAACTTATCCTGCAAAACAAGTGCCTCTTTTGCTGTTTTATAGCTCTTATACAAGTCTCCAAGATTAGTCACATATTTTCCCACACCAAAGGCTATACCTGAGCTTCTCTTTCTACTAATTCTCTCAGAATTAATAATGCGTTCAAAGGCGTCGGCCATTCTGTCTTTCCAGTTTTCCGGGGAACGTTTATCACCCATAATAAAAATCAGATGATGCTGCATTTCTGTTGGAAATATCAAAAAGCCCGCTTGTTCAAATACTGTTCTGAACAATAATTTGAAATACGTACGGTCTACTACTGCATTGTTTCTGGTCGCAGGCGGAAGTTTACAAATGCAGACGGCTGCCCCATGGAGTTTTATTCGGGGATGACTGAATGATAGTTGGTTTCGGATCGCCTCATCGCTATGCTCTCCGTCTAGCCAGCTCCTAATCCATGTACCTTCTTCCACATTTTTTTTCTCTTCCACATATAAATCACGCAAAAAATGTTGTGCAAGAGCAGTGGCCGTTCTATCTAGGATAATCAGATCAAACTCATTCAATTCCCTCTGCTTTGAAAAGATGGCCAGTTCCGCATAAGCTTCACCAAGAATCTGTATGGATTGCCTGGAAACACAAGGATCAGATAGGTTCTCCGATTCTTGTATCTTTCCAATAAGTTGCCTTAACACATCTCCTCGGATATTTGGACAAGCTTTAAATTCTTGGTTATTAAATAAAATCAAAACCTGTACCTCTAAATAGTTTTGTAAAAACTTCAAAATCTGGTCGTAATGATCGACTTCAAGCAACATCTTATTAAGTTCCTGGGAATAGCTTTCTATGCTGGAGATAAGTAGGTATTGTTTGTTTATTATGACGGAATGCAAATCGTGGGTAATTTCAACAAAGGGTACTTCCTGATGGAAAAGTATGATTGGAAAGTTGTAATGGTTTGCTAGTATGATTACGTCTTGAGGTATCTTAGAAATATGGGTTCCTATTTCAATGCAAAGGCCAGCAGCATGGGTGTTGATCAATTGCTTTATAAAGGGGATTAAAAGCGTTTCATCATCCTTCCAGCCTAATCCGGTAGTCAGGATCAGCTCATTTCCATTTAACAAATGCGTTATTTGGGTTGATTCCACTACATGAACCCATTTTACCAACCTTTTTTTTCCCTCTTTTCCTGCCAGCATTTCACTTTTATCGAAATATTTTCGTCTTAAGATTTCTTCAATGGTCATAAAAGATTTCATCCATCCAACCCCTTTACCTAAGACTAACTAATTCCATTATAAAGAAATACTGGTTGGTGCTCTACTTCTTTGTTAGTTTTTCTTACACCAAAAAAAGACAAGATTTTACCTTGTCCCCACTTTTACAATCGGATGCCTTACTTATTCAAGAGAATGATAGAAAAGTACTTTCTCCCATCCGCCGTTTTGATGTGGAGCTGCTTCAAGTCGCCATCTTTTTTCGATATAAAGTCCACAAAGGCTCCGCTAAGATTTTCTGTTACATTTACTATACGATATCCCTGGCCTATTAATAAATCCATTTGTTCCCTTTCAGCCAGAAATTCCTGATAATCCGACATATGCATCCCTCTTTTAATGAAATCCCCCCCTTTATCGGGGGGCACGTGAAACTCTTTACCTTATGATAATCAGTGATTTTAGCTTTTTGACAGATTAAACGGACAAACCTTCTTTTTCATTTATCGACTGAGCACTTCCATATTTATCCCTTTTCAGATATAGCCCTTTCCCGGGTGTACCTACAAAACTTTTGTCCCGAATGACAAATTGTCCTCTTGATAATACAGAGACTGGCTCCCCAGTTACTTTCATCCCTTCAAAGGCATTATAATCAACGGCCATATGGTGTGTACTAGCTGAAATTGTTCTTTCTGAAACAGGATCAAAAATAATGATATCTGCATCAGCTCCAACTGTTATGGTCCCTTTTTGCGGATAAAGTCCAAATAACTTGGCAGCTCTAGTTGATGTAATTTCTACAAATTGATTTAAGGAGATTCTCCCTTTGGTAACCCCTTCCGAGAACAAGATACTCATGCGGTCTTCGATCATGGGACCACCATTCGGGATTTTTGTGAAATCATCTTTCCCAAGATCCTTTTGCCCTTTGAAATCAAACGAACATTGGTCGGATCCGATTGTCTGCAGCTGGCCGTTTTTCAATGCGTTCCACAGGACATTCTGATGCCGTTTTTCCCGAAGCGGCGGGGACCAAACATACTTGGCACCTTCGAAATTTGGCTTCTCTAAGTAGGATTGGTCAAGAACTAAATACTGCGGACAGGTTTCCCCCCAAATATCAAAACCCTTGTTTCTGGCTTCTATAATTCTTTCAACCGCATCCTCGCAGGAAACATGGACTACATATAGCTGAGAATTGGCGAGGCCGGCCAACTGAGCCGCCCTACCTGTTGCTTCTCCTTCTATTTCAGGTGGCCTGGTTAACGCATGATAGATCGGTTCCGTCTTTCCTTCGTCCAGAGCTTTTTTTGTTAAGTAGTCTATTACGTCTCCATTCTCAGCATGAACCATGACAAGCGCTCCATGTTCCCGGGCAGTGACCAAGGTTCGAAATAGGGTTTCGTCATCAGCCTGGAACACGTTTTTATAAGCCATGAACACTTTAAATGAGGTGATCCCTTCCTCATCTATTACACTTGGTATCTCTTGTAAAACATCGTCATTTATCTCTGAAATCATTAGGTGAAAGCCGTAGTCAATGACCGCTTTATTTCTTGATTTATTATGCCAGGTTTCGATTGCGCTTTTTAAGGGTTTTCCTTTTTCGGTCAAACAGAAATCTATCACAGTAGTTGTTCCGCCAAAAGCAGCTGCTATTGTACCCGTTTCAAAGTCGTCTTTTGTTACAGTGCCTCCGAATGGCATCTCCAGATGTGTGTGTGGATCAATTCCACCCGGGAAAACATAAAAACCGGAAGCATCGATAACCTCAGCGCCTTCAAAGTTCAGGTTGGCTCCTATTGCCGTAATCTTTTCATTTTCAATTAATATATCTGCTGAATAGGTATCAGCAGCGGTCACGATTGTGCCGTTTTTAATTAATTTCCTCATCATTATGCCTCCCTATTTAACTAAATCTCTTCGGCTAAACGAACTAATAGCAGATTGCCTCTCGTTCCATGTCATTGGCGGCAAACTCGTCTTCAATTCAACCATATCAATGGCTCCGTCTACAGGGCAAACAATGGAGCAAAGATTGCATCCTACACAATCATCCTCTCGAACCCTTAAGTAAGGATTTCCATTTGAGTCTTTCAGCATATCAATGCATTGATGGGAAGTATCCTCACAGGCTATATGGCATTTGTTGCAATTAATGCAAACATCCTTATTGATCCTGGCAACAATCTGGTAGTTTAAATCCAGGTCCCCCCAATCGGAGTATCTTGGCACCGATTTTCCTACCAAATCATTAATGGAAGCAAGCCCTTTTTCATCTAGATAATTGGACAACCCCTCTATCATATCCTCGACAATGCGGAACCCGTGGTGCATGGCTGCTGTACAAACCTGAACTCCTGTTGCCCCCATCAATATAAATTCAACAGTATCCTGCCAATTGGAGATGCCGCCAATTCCGGAGATAGGAACATTCACCAAAGGGTTCCTTGCACATTCGGCAACCATATTTAAGGCAATTGGCTTTACTGCCGGGCCGCAATAGCCACCATGTGCCCCTTTTCCGCCAACATGCGGTATCGTGTTCCATGTATGAATATCAACTCCAGCAAGGCTGTTTATGGTGTTGATCATACTCACTGCATCCGCTCCGCCTCTTACAGCCGCTTCCGCTGTTACGGTAATGTCCGTAATATTTGGCGTTAATTTAACTATAACCGGCGTATTGGCTGCCTCCTTAGTCCAGTAGGTTTGTTTTTCCACTAATTCTGGAACCTGACCAGAAGCTGAACCCATTCCCCTTTCAGCCATACCGTGAGGGCACCCGAAATTTAGTTCTAAACCATCCACCCCGACAGCCTCCACGCGCTTTACGATTTCATGCCATTTCTCTTGCTTTGGCTCTACCATTAAAGAAGCGATGATAGCGTGATTGGGAAATTTCTTCTTGGTCTCCTCTATTTCCTTCAAATTTACCTCAAGGGGTCGGTCGGTAATCAATTCGATATTGTTAAAGCCTGCAACCCTTTGTCCATTAAAGCTGACAGCAGCGAAACGGGAAGAAACATTTAAGATCGGATCTCCCAATGTCTTCCAAACTGCTCCTCCCCAGCCGGCTTCAAATGCCCGTTGTACTTGGTATCCCGAATTCGTGGGGGGTGCAGAGGCTAGCCAAAAAGGGTTCGGGGATTTTATTCCAGCAAGGTTAATGCTTAGATCTGCCATATTATACCTCCTTTATCTGTATTTTCATGCGGTTTCTATTCTCTGGTTAAATAGCTTCTTATGAATTTCATATGCTAGCTTCTTTCCTTGCTGTGCGGCTGACACGACCATGGCTTCCCCCTGGCCTTTTCCAAATACAACATCTCCGCATGCATATACTTGATCATTGGAGGTTTTGAATGAGTCATGTGATAGCTTAACTACTCCATCGTTATGGTCAAGTCCAAACTCCTCAATCAACTGTACACGCCTGGATTGTCCAATTGCGCGAATGACTGCATCGACGGGTATTACGAATTCTGACCCCTCCACTTTGAGCGGTCGGCGCCGGCCGTCTTCACCTGGATCACTTAATGCCATTTTTATGCATTCGATTCCGGCCACCTTTCCGGTTTCATCGGCAAGGATCCTGTTAGGCGCGGTTAACCAGTGAAATTCAACACCATCCTGTTTAGCAAACTCGTATTCAAATTCATAGGCGGTCATTTCTTCAAACGTTCTGCGGTATAGGATTTTCACATTTTCCGCACCGAGGCGTACCGAACAGGTTGCAGCGTCAATCGCGGTATTGCCTGCTCCGATCACGGCTACCCGCTTTCCGATGAATTCCCTTGTAAGTTCACCGGTTTTTGTTTCTTTAACAAACTGGATCGCATCGTAGACCTCCGGGAGGTCTTCCCCTTCAATACCCACTTTAGGAACTTCGGACATGCCTATAGCCATTACTACGGCATCGTAACTTTCAAGCAGTTCTTTCGCCGAAATATCTTTTCCTACTCTTGTATTTGTGCGTATCTCAACATCCAGGCTTTTTACCTGTTCCACTTCCCAGAAAGAAATTGCTTGCGGCAGCCGGAAAGAAACAATGCCATACGTATTTAACCCTCCTGCTTTTTCTTCGGCTTCAAAAATAGTAACCTTATATCCGAGGATCGCCAATTCACGGGCGGCAGACAGACCGGCGGGACCACTTCCTACAACTGCCACTGATTTTCCGTTCCTCGTTCCGGCTTTAAAAAGTACCTGTTCGTTTTTAATCGCCCAGTCTGTGGCATACCGCTGCAGATTCCCAATCATAATCGGCGCTGTAGAATGATTTAGTACACAAGCACCCTCACATAGCTCCTCCGTCGGGCAAACCCTAGCACAACTGGCACCGATAGGGTTGGCTGTCATGATGGTTGTGGCAGACCCTTTGAGATTTCCCGTAGCGATTTTTTTTATAAAGGTTGGAATATCAATTCCTGTAGGGCATGCTTTAATGCAAGGAGCATCGTAACAGTATAAACATCGGTTCGCTTCTTCTATTGCCTGGCGATTTGTTAAACCAAGCTCTATTTCGTCAAAGTTCTTTTCTAACTGATGCAAGGAAATTCTCGCTACATTACTCAATCAATCCACCCCTTTGCATTCATTGGTTTGATGATTCAAGCACTCAGGTCACGGAAGTAGTGCAGTCATGTCTTGATAAGTTTCCGGGCGACGGTCACGATAAAATTGCCAAACATCCCTTACTTCTCGAATCAACTTTTTATCCATTTCACCAATTACCACTTCATCACGATCGCGGCTTGCCTCTGCCACAAAGTTACCTCGCGGATCGGCGAGATAAGATTGACCATAAAACTCACCCATGTTCCATGGAGCTTCGAAGCCTACACGGTTTATCGCAGCAATATAATACCCATTGGCAACGGCATGGGCCGGTTGTTCAAGCTTCCATAAATATTCCGAAGTCCCAGCTACTGTCGCTGAGGGATTAAATACGATTTCAGCTCCCTTTAGTCCTAACAAGCGGGCACCCTCTGGAAAATGGCGGTCATAACATATATACACGCCTACTTTTGCATAAGCCGTATCGAAAACAGGATATCCCAGATTACCTGGTTTAAAATAGTACTTTTCCCAGAAACCGTATCCCTCCTCACCAGCCTGTACGTGAGGAATATGATTTTTCCGGTATTTACCTAAATATGATCCATCTGCATCAATAACAGCGGCCGTATTGTAATATGTTGCAATACCCTCCCGTTCGTAAATAGGCAAAATGATCACGACTTCCAATTCTTTTGCCAGCTCCTGAAAAAGCTTAACTGTAGGCCCATTTGGCACTTCTTCTGCAGCCTCATACCATTTCGGGGTTTGTTCAGCACAGAAATATGGGCCATAAAAAATTTCCTGTAGGCAAATGATTTGAGCTTTTTTTGCTTTTGCTTCTCTGATTAGCTTAATGTGCTTTTCAATCGCTTTTTGTTTGTGCACCTCTACCGATTCATTCCCATGGATGTCATTGGATGCTTGAATCAGACCAATCATCACTTTGTCCGACATTCTGAAACCCTCCTCCTTCACCGTGCTTTATAATAAAAACTCTATGTAACGTTGGATTAATTTTATTATTAAGACCTGGTCATTTCATTACACAATCTGTAAGGAATGGACGATGCGTTTCATACACAATGTAAACTTATTACGTTTGGGCTTGACTTTGAGTCTTCATATAACACTTTGTCAAAAAACAGTTTTCCGAACGCCGGCCAAGTCCACGTTCTTTCAAAAAAATAAGCGGGCCACATTAAGGATGAGCCCGCTATTATTGGATATGCGATTACTTCCGTTGGATAATGCCCAGCACTGTTTGGTATAACAGCTCTGTTCCGATTGCGATGTCTTCATGGGTGGAAGACTCAAGCGGATTATGGCTGATGCCGTCCTTGCAGCGGACGAAAATCATTCCATAATCACAGTGATTAGACATTACTAGCGAATCATGAAAGGGGCCGCTCATTAATTCAGTTGGCTTATAGCCCATTTTGCCGGCTGCATCACGAATCATATCCTTAATCCAGTCCGCGCAATAACGTGGTTCTGTATTCGTATCCTCTGAAATCGAAACTGTTAGCTTGTGTTCCTCAGCTATCCTCTGAATGGCACGGTGGAGTTGTTTTTCATACCGGTCTCTTCGCTCCAATTCGATATCCCTTAAATCCACTGTGAAAGTAACCTTTTCAGGAATGATGTTTCTGGAATTTGGGAATACCTCAATATTTCCCACCGTGGCGACAGTTGGACTTCCTTGTTCTTGCGTTGCGATTTCATTTAGGGCGACAATCACTTTGGCAGAACCTAATAAGGCATCCTGGCGCATTGGCATCGGCACACTTCCGGCGTGTCCGGCAAAACCTGTCATCTCAACGGTCAGCCATAGGGGGCCTGAAATTCCCGTTACAATTCCAATTGGTTCCTGTAGCCTATCAAGCACTGGACCTTGCTCAATATGCAATTCCAGAAATGCTGCAACACTGCCTGGTTTGTATTCCGATTCGCTAAATTTTTCGGGATCACAACCAAAATCAATAAGTGCTTGCCTTCTTGTAATCCCGTCTTTGTCCTTTCTATCCAATTCGCCCGGTTCCAATGCTCCCCAAATGCCCCGGACCCCAAAAATCCCCTTATTGAACCTACAGCCTTCTTCATCACAAAAAGCCACAACCTCAATAGGTGCTTCGGGGACAATTTTCTTTTCTGCCATGGCTTGCACTGCTTCAATGGCGCCCAAAACCCCAATTGCACCATCAAAGCGTCCCCCGTAAGGCTGTGAATCAATATGCGAACCCAACATTATTATTGGTTTATCGGGATTTTTCCCTTCCATTCTTCCTATTAAGTTACCGAAATGGTCAATCCTTGTTTCCATTCCCGCTTCTTCCATCCAACCCTTTACAACATCGACTGCCTTACGATCTTCCTTTGACAAAGCTAAGCGGCAGACCCCGGTGTCACCGATTTTTCCAATTTGAGCTAGCTTCTCAATTCTGTCCTGCAGTCTTGAAGTATTGATAGCATGTGTTTTGATCATAATTTCACCGCTTCCACAATAAAGTTTATTTCTCGTTTATGAAACCTCTCTATTATTATAGTTATCATAAAATTTTAATTGGATAGACATTTTGTAAAGTAATAGACAAACAAGTTTTAACAAATCGTCCGAACTACAGTTTTAAATGTTTGCACTCTATTTAATAGATACGAACATTTTATGATTCTTTCAGTTGTAATTTGGAAAGTTGATAAGTGTGATAGGCATTAGTGCAAGGCTGACCATTTGAAATCTCCAGTGTCTTTGTTGATAAATTCATTATGATGGAAAATACAGTACCGCAGGCTGTACTCCTTCCTAAATCAACAGGATATGATTCGCCATGGCGGCAAATTGAATCAGGATGGCCGAAGTGATCGGAAAAGATAGTTTTAAGAGTCTGTGCATCGATGTTAGCTGCGGAAACTAAATTATGGGAGCGCCAGTATCTTACATAGGTATCGGGGAATTTCAGCCTGGCAGTATCTAATATGTCCATCCGGGTACTTAAAAAATGATTTGTATGGTTGATGGTCCCATCGGAAGGATACAAAACATCAAAATCAGTAGAAGTTGCCTCAATATCGAAAGCAACTCCTTCCCCGTGAGCAACAAGAAAATTAGCAGCTGTACCACGTTGCAGCCTTCCTACCTGGCCGACTGCCTGAGATAATGAATGACTGTTTAAAATGCCACGGAGTATGATATGGATAGGCACCCCCATTTTGTTGTTTGCTGTTCCAAGTAAATTTAAACAAACGCCAACACCTTTACTGTTCATCCCTATTTTCCCTACAATGCCTGCTTCTGTAGCCATTAATATCGTCGGGCGTGGGTCCTGATCTATTTCAAGGATAATGACACCTGGCTTAATATCATCAATCCAGTCCCAATTTTGTCCAAGCAGCGTATGCTGGTGTTTTGTCGCTATGGGCAAGGCAGCTAAACTTGTGCACCCGTCGGTGTTTATTATAATTTCACTTCTAGCATTTAACGCAACAATATCCAATAGCGGCTGATTCGAGCCCTCGCTAATCCCAATGATTTCATTCATAATTTCTTGGTCATATTTTTCAATCCAAGGTATATATTCTGCCGCCCGTTTCGTCGCGGTTTCCCAGTCTACACCAGCCATATCCTTAAAAATCCTTTTATAGGTGTTAATATTGTGAAGGATTTGCTCTTTAGCTCTACTTCCTATTTGTCTCCCTCGTTCAATTGCAGATCCGCTTACTGCAATAAATGGAAATGACTTCATAATTATTCCCCCTAGTTAAATGATTCGTTTATTCAATTTTATTAGGTGACAAGATAAAGCTTATAATTCTGTTATCGTGTTCCCCTATATTGTTTTTTCTACATTCAACGCTTTTTTCCTTTTGAATTTATTGGCTCTCATGTATACGTAAAAAACCTGAGAATTTGATCTCAGGCCCTTTACTTGAATTTATACTTATTTTGTTACAACTGAATCGATAGGATTACTGCCAGGCGTTTGTGCTAAATTTTCCTTGATTGTAATTTTTTCATATTCCCCAGTTTTCAAAACACTTTTATCGCTTCTCATTAAGTAGACATATGCAGCAATTGAAATGATTAATCCGGCTGTCCAGGCGTTATCCCAGAGAAATCTAAGACTTGGAATAATCAATCCAAGAACGGGAATAACTACTCCGATAATAAGTGCATAAATCCCATTTTTATTATACCCGCTGCTATAGTTGTACCTTCCGCCTGGTTCATATAATTCACTGAGTGCCAACTGCCTTTTGCGAACCAACCAGTAGTCTGCAATGGCAATGCCGTCAATCGGGCCTAACAATGCCGCATAAGCACCAAGCCAGCCAAAAATATAGTTGCCAAAGTTAGACATGATATACCAAGGCTGCATTAAGATGGTCACAATTCCGGTAATCAGGGCACCCATTGCAAAAGTGATACGTTTCGGGTTTAAGTTTTCTACTGCACGGGCAGGCGCTACAATGTTTGCTCCAACATTAATCGTCAAGGAAGAAAGCACAATGACAATAGTGCCTAAGAAGATAACAAATGGCGGGAAGTTCGCTATCAGCTGTACTGGATCCCAAATAGCCTGCCCAAATATAACAATTGTTGCGGACGTTACTGCTATGCCAATAAAAGCAAAAATACTCATTGTCAGCGGAAGAGAAATGCTTTGGGCAACCATTTGTGATTTCTGGTTCTTTGCGTACCGGCAAAAATCAGGAATATTTAAAGCTAAGGTTGCCCAAAACGCAATAACCCCAGTAAGGGCTGGAAAAAATACTTTGAAAAATTCGCCCGTGGAATTGAATTTGGAAGGCTGCTCTAGAATAGGCCCCCAGCCGCCTGATTGGGTGAAAGCCCAAATAAGGAGAATGATTGCTGAAATACCGACTACCGGTGCTGCAATTGCACCTAGAACCTTCATAGCTTGTGGGCCTTTGTAAGCCACGCCTACATTCAGTGCCCAGAAAAAAGCAAAAACAATTGCCGTATGTCCTGGTAAGTTCGCCCAAGTGGAAAATGAGGCTGAAAGCAATGTATCGATTGCACCTGTTCCAATCCACGTATTAATACCAAACCATCCTGCTGCGACAAGCGCTCGTGCTAACGCTGGAATGTGTGCACCTTTATCCCCAAACCAAAGGCGGGCAAAAACTGGATATGGAATGCCAAACTTTGTCCCTGCATGCGAATTTAAAAGAATAGGGATAAGAACAATGACGTTTCCCAGGAAAATCGTTAAGACAGCCTGCCACCAACTCATTCCTAATGTTATCAGCCCGCTTGCCATAGTGTAGGCAGGGATACATAAACACATCCCAATCCACAAAGTAGCAAAGTTCATGCCGCTCCATGAATGTTCCTTCAAAGTTGTCGGCCGCAAATCATCATTCCATAAATCGCTGTGCTTCAATTTTTCTGTTGCAGTGTCTGTCAAGGTAACAATTCCATTTTGTTGAATTTGCGTTTTCATTAAACCCCTCCTTTTTTAATGCTGAGATTTCCCAATCCTCTCAAGAAAAACCCCTTTTTCCGAGAGGCCGGACCAAAAATCGATGCGACAGCGTTAGGAAACACCAAAAAGGAAATCAACTATTATGTCAATGATACTTAACAGCTAATTTAATTATATATAATTTGAGAATTCGCACATTGAACAAAATGTAACATTCTTACTATTGTTTTTTAGATGTTTTGTCTTTTGTTAAAAAAAATAACGGAAAGCAACTATCTGCTTTCCGCCTATAAATATTTATATTATTCATTTGGTTTCATCGCCAGTAACATACTTAGCACTTCCGGCCTCCATACCCATAATAAACAAAGGAACGGCCCCCGCGCACAAGATCACTAAAGGAATTGTCCAGCTATGTGTGATATCATGAATGAAGCCAAATAGTGCGGGGCCTATAGCTGCCAATAAATACCCAATTGATTGCGCCATTCCCGATAACTCTGCAGCCTGTTGAGCATTATGTGTACGTAGTACAAAAAACATGGTGGCAAGACTAAATGCTGCTCCTAAAAAAATTCCAATGAGCATAACAAATAATGGCGCTAACCAGGTGATCCCACTAAGAAGACCAATATAGCCAAAGATTAAACAAAGTACGATGATCATCACCAAACCCCGCTGGCTCGAAAAGCGTGCTGCCAGTATCGGGACAATAAAGGTTGCAGGAAGGCTTACAAATTGTGTTAAGGATAGAAGCCAGCCAGCCGCAGAGTGGGAGATTCCCTGGGAATGAAGGATAGATGGCAACCAGGTTATCACAGTATAAAAGACTGTCGACTGCAACCCCATAAACAAGGCGACCTTCCACGCAAGAGAGGAATGCCAAAGTGATGGGCCGGACCGCTTGATCGAATTACCTGGTCGATTTGAAAACCTTATTTGAGGAATCCAAAAAAGGATGGCGATGATAGATAAAAAAATCCAGCAAACAAGAGCATTTTGCCAGCCTAAACCTAGGCCTTGTGAAATTGGGATGCTGACCCCTGAAGCTATTGCCGCCCATAAATTCATAGACAGGGAATATGTACCTGTCATAAGTCCGACTTTTTCGGGGAATGCCTGTTTTACCAATCCCGGCAAAAGCACGTTACATACCGCTATCGCAATACCAATCAATGCAGTTCCCAGAAACAATGTATGGATATAAGTAACGTATCTAAGTAAAATTCCAGCTGTAAGCAAAAACATAGCGCCAAATATCGTAGTTTCTAATCCAAATCGGCTGGCGATTTTGGGTGCAATTGGCGAAATAATGGCAAATGCAAGCAATGGAATCGTCGTCAACATCCCAGCCAATGTACTGGATAAGCCCATGTCCTGCCTGATTGTATCAATGATAGGCCCAACGCCGGTAATAGGTGCTCTGAGGTTCGCTGCAGCAAACACAATACCCAAGATGAGTACAATGATACTAACACGAGAAGTGACACGGGAATCAGATAATTTTTCCTTCGCAATCATAAAACAGTCCTCCAATTAATTAAACGTAGCAGGCTGGATAAAATAAACGTATTAGAAAAATTATAACACTTGTGTAGGATCCGTGGGCATTTAAAAATTAATCGCGGTATTACCCTTTGTTCATAATTGATAGAATAACGTACGGATTATAAAGGAATAAGTAATCTGAATAAGGAGGTAATTTTTCATTGATCTTTCATGAAGCGCGTTTTGAGCTTTTTTATAAGAAGATTGAACAACTGTCCCATCAAGAGTCGCTAACTAAGCAAGATTTACTGACAGGAAAATTCTTACTAAACACACAAGGGGATTTAGAAATGTATTATTCCCCTCATAATGAATATTTGAACCCCGATGCAAAAATTGTGATTGTCGGCATCACTCCTGGCTGGACACAGATGAAAACTGCCTTTCAACAAGCTGGGAATAGCCTTCATAACGGTCATTCTATCCCAGAAATCCTTCGGTCAGCAAAAAAGGCAGCGAGCTTTTCCGGTAGCATGCGTGTCAATTTGATATCAATGCTTGATGGGTGCGGAGTGCCTGCTGCATTGGGAGTTAACAGTTCAGAAACATTATTTTACGATAAATGGGATTTGTTGCATACAACATCTGTCATTAAATATCCGGTGTTTCACCAATATAAAAACTACACCGGCCACCGCCCTAAGATTGAGCACTCATCTCTACTTTCGTATTTTGCTTATGAAATATTCCCAAAGGAACTGGGAATGTTAAAAAACCGTTCGCTGATTATTCCTTTGGGTAAGACTGTGGAACATGTATTTGTTATGCTAATTGCCCAAAAAGAGCTACCGGCACATCATCAATATCTTTTTGGTTTCCCCCACCCTTCCGGTGCGAACGGACATCGGAAAAAGCAATTTGAAGAACAAATCCAAACCTTCCAAAAGATTGTTGAGAAATGGGCAAAACAATTGTAACACCCTTAGTAAAGTTGTTGGAAGCGCTCTGCAACCAGTCTCCAATCTTCAAGAAACAAGCTCCATAGATTTGGCCTACGCCTTATAGCTAGCGGATGATAAGCAACAGCTGTCGAAAAGCCTGATATATCATGCCATGTGCCACGCAGTTTTTTCACTTCCGCTTCCTTATCCCTGAAAAAGGATTGTACTGCAACGTTTCCTAAACATAAAATCATTTGGGGCTTTTTATCAGAAAGCTGTTTGCTAAGATGCATCATGCAAGTATTACGAGCCTTTTCCTTATCATAAGCACGGATCGGCCTTCTTTTAAGTATGTATGTCACATACAGATTATCCATTCGAAAACCAGTCTGGTGTGCAGCCTTCTGTAGTGTTTGCCTTGTCCCGCATACATATGGGATTCCTTCCCTGTCTTCCCTAGCTCCTGGGTTATCAAGAATGAGCATAATTGGTGCATTTGGATTACCTTCACCCCAGACCATACGTGATCCATGCTCATAAATTCCGCATTCCCGGCAACATTTCATATCATCTGGAACTGGTTCCTCTGGACAAATTACTGGACAATATTCCTCCAAAACATTCACCTCATTGTAGTTTTTAAATAGTTTTCCCTTATACGGTAATCTTAGTGGTCGTACAGCATAAACTCCAATGGTTCAAAACGCAATGAGAAAAAACATCATTTCTTTCCATATGAGTGCCTTAATCTTTTCGTCGTGGTAGGACAGACTAAGAACCATTAAGTTTATAAAGGAGATATGTAAATGGAGATAAAAATCGACCAGCTTATGCAGGAGTTACCTGATTTTAATACGCACAGTGAAGCGAAAGCTTGGTTTGAAGAAAGGTATCATGACCGGTTTGTGTTAGGAACAACCGATTTAATTGAAGAAACTAAGGTTTATTACTACCATATAGTGAAGGATCAACAAGAGTATAAGGACTATATGGCTGCAGTTTCAAATGGTAATCAAATAGAGAGCATGTATCCCTTCCACAGCTATTCCACTGTGGAAATTGCCGAAAACGGAGGTATTAGCATTAGTCTATAAATACATGGAACATTAAAAAAGAGGAGCCAATTTTGCTCCTCCTTAAAATATTTTATTCGTAAGGGAATTGTGATGAATAGTTGCTGAATTGTTTGTAAGCTTGGTCGATTTTTTTCTGCTCTTCAGCCTCAAGTTTGTACCAGCCATGCTGGAACATTAAATTATACATCTCGCGGCAGCTATCATGCGTTTCATTAAGAATTTGAACCATATCAGCAAAAAGCTCCTTATGGCTTGCTTCTCTTACTGCGATATTAAGGCTGTCGGTTAAGTATTTGCACATGGCTAGGCCATCATTTAAAAAGTCCCGGTCATTCATATCCGGACCTTTTGTTTTTGGGAGTTCGCCTGTTTGCGGGTTGGCAATTTTGCTGTTATTTTTTGATTGATCGTTTTGCATGATATCACCTCAGACGCTTATTGTGACAAAGACTTGGTCTGTTTTGGACTTGGAATTTCTGCCATTACTTCATCATTATTGATTTGAAGATGCGTTAATAGTTTTTTAAAATGGTTTTGATGCATTCTCCCTGCACTATCGAAGGCTTCTTTAAAAACAGGATTGTTCACCTGTTTTGCATAAAAACTAAACTTTTTAAACGCCAGAAGCTCCCAGGATAGAGCATCTTTTAAATACAGTAAATCCTTTGTTGTAATGGCGCGCGGTGGATTCGGTATTGGTGGTTGTTGATCTTCCATGTCAGGATCCCCCTTTCCTCCTTATAACGATAACTTTATTATGGACAAAAGTGCCGCCCGTTATTCTGAACTTACAAGCTCTCCTATTTTCTCCGCCATGCCACATTCTGAAACAAGGAAAATTGGATTTTATAAGTGTTTACGACATCAATAATCTTTGTGGATAAAAACTGGCAAATTACAGCATATATAACAATTTTTAAATCAATGATTAAAGCTGTTAGGATAAATATGGAGATATTAAGCCAGAACATCGCTTTTCCCGGAGACATTTTTTTATACATTGCCAGAACAAGCGCAAACACAACCATTCCCCCACTAGAAGAGCCATATCTGATTAAGATTCCAACGCCTACACCGTAAAATAAAGAGCCACAAATAAGATCGATCATGATGTTCCATTCAGGAATATACCAAAAAGCTGTCACCCAGTTTACCGTAAAAGACGTAATTGAAACGGAATATATTGTCCTTAATGTCCATTGATACCCGAAGTATTTTATAGCCAATGTTAATGACATTAAATTGGCAAACCATAAACACACTCCGATGGAGAAATGCAGGAAATGATTCATTAGAATGGCAATCCCTGCAGCTCCTCCAGAAGGTATAGAGTTAGGAAATAAAAATAATGACATTCCAATTCCTTGAATGATAGCGCCTACAGTTAAGTATCCATAAGAAATAATTTCCCAGTAAAACATTTCACCTAGTAACCGATTATTTCGTTTCCCTTTTTTTGACAATGTCTTCATTGCCTCCGTTCACCGTCTGCGGACATTTTTACTCCTTGTCCATAATATGAAAAATAAAGAAAAAATATGTTGGATTTCCCTTTTAGCAGCAATCTTAATCCACCACACATTACCATCGTTAAAATTAATTAAAAATAACAGGCTAAGTAACAATACATGTTAAATGAGGTGTACGGAATGGCTAGGATGCGTAATTATGCAATAACTGGTTTTGTGGTTTTGCTGGTGGCAATTGGAATCACAATGATGATGCGGGGCGACGGGGAAAATAATGAACAAAATAGACGTGTAAATCCTTTGTCTGAAGCCAATCTGCGAATACTAAATGATAGGACAAATAAGGATTTATTGCACATTAATAGCCTAGAAGACGGCATAAGTTTGAAATCACACCTGCGTTCCCACCCGGAAATATCTATTATTAAACATAATGCGTCGGACGAAAGCCACTTTCATGAGCATGAGGTGTCCGTTAAATTCAAACATTATCCAGATAAAAAAGAACTGAATGAAATCAACAAAAGAATTCAAGGTCAAATCATCAAAACATATAATTCAACAATTATCTTCCGGTCGAAAAGGTTATATACAGATGAATTGCTGCAATATTTCAACCATCAGGATTATGTTGACTACGCAGAGCCTAATTACATTTATCTTCAGAATGAAGCAACCATCCCGAATGATTCTCTCTACCGCCGAAGATATCAGTGGAACTTCCCTGCAATTCAAGCAGAGGAAGGCTGGGAAATTACACGAGGAAGGAAAGATGTTATCATAGCGGTAGTGGACACTGGAGTGGATCTGGACCATCCGGATTTAAGGCGAAGATTGACTGCTGGTTACAATGTAGTCTCAAATACACATAATCCAGATGACGATAACGGACATGGTACCCATGTTGCAGGCATTATCGCTTCCGAAACAAATAACTTGCGCGGAGTTGCAGGATTAACGTGGTATAATAAAATCATGCCAATTAAAGCCATGGCTGCTAAAGGCTATGGAAATGCATTTGATATTGCTCAAGGTATTATCTGGGCAACTGACCACGGAGCAGATATCATAAATTTAAGCTTGGGGAATTACCAGCCCTCAGCTGTAATGCATGAAGCAGTTCAGTATGCATATAAGAAAGGTGTCGTGATTACTGTGGCCGCTGGAAATGATAATACGGATCAGCCAAGTTACCCCGCTGCATACCCGGAAGTACTAACTGTTGCAGCTATTGACTTTCAAGGGAATAAAGCACCATTCTCAAACTATGGAGAACATGTAGATGTTGCAGCACCAGGCGTTGAGATCCCAAGCACCTATTTTCACAAACAGTATGCTGCCCTTTCAGGAACGTCGATGGCATCGCCGCATGTTGCCGCGCAAGCCGGTCTGATCAAGTCACAAAATCCTGATTTAAAAAATACCGAGATCATGAATGTCATTAGGACTACCTCATATGACCTTGGGCCTTCGGGTTTTGACCCTTTTTATGGCAGTGGGATCATTGATATACAGGAATCACTGCGCAGTGTGAAAAAACCCGAAAACCAACAACGCGCTGGGTTTTGGGAAGAACTAAAACGTTTATTTCAATAAAAGTTACTAACATCACATCGTATTATATAGACGCCGGTGTGATTATCCGGCTTTCATCTTTAACTGTTAGAGCTGTATGTGCACTACTAAAGATAGGCATGGGATGTTACTACGCTTTCCATATTACTTTAAAAAATAAAGCGCCATGCATGGCGCTTTATTAATTATTGCTGTTTTGTTGGTTGCTTTGCTCCATGCCAAACGTCTCTTTAAAGGCATCTTTAATTTTACTTGCTGCTCGATCCATGCCTTGCGTCATATCACTTTCATCATTTCCAGTATTGCTGTTGCTTTGGTTAAAGTCTTGTTTTTCCATATTTCACACCTCCGTTATAGGATGTGATATATGACAATCATTATCCAAAAGCGTTTTAAAGATTGAAAATTCACAAAAGTTAACATAATAAAATTATTTTCCAATCAGTTAACGGTTATTTTAAGGTGTTTACCCCGTGTTCTATTCTTAAAAACCCTAATCAAGTCTCTTTAATAATAATTTCTCACCCATACCCTGAGCATTACTAATCAATTCGCAACCTTTATCGACATCTCTCATCGTTGCAATCACATGAAACCCCCTCTTCGCAAATTCCAAGCAAGTCAAAAAACCAAAAGCCACTGGAAGACCCGGTCACAACCACAACTTGATTTCCCCAAAAAAATCCCCCTTATTTAAAGCAAATTTCTCCAGTTCAAATAAACTAGGGGTCAGGCTTCAATAGGTTAATAAGGTAAATCAACGGTGATCAGACCCTAATTTATTTAATAAAATGATGAAAGTTAAAAATGAGAACGTAGTACTATTTTTATGAATAAATTTAGATAATAAGCTAACTTTAAGATATATCAGCATGAAGCGAGTATTTTTCGATTAATTCTACTGTATAAGGAATCGAGACTATGATAAACAACGATGAGGCACTTATTTTTTTAGATGAAATCGGCCGTTTGATTGATGACTACTATAGGTGTGAAGTACGTGAAATAAAAGAACAAATTTTTAAGGATATCCAACTTTTAGCGAGTGCACTTTCCCCCGATACTACTGAACAATAAGGATCTTTGTTAGAAAATAGCCGTTTTACATCTACATTTGTATAAGAAAAAAAGAGACTTTTTTATTCAAAAAAGTCTCTTTCCACCACATTATTGAGGATTTTCCTCTAGTTTCATTTTCTTTTTTCGTGCTTTTTCATTTTCCACTCTTTGTTGCTTAAAGTTACCGGCAACAATAACACCAATTACGATGAAGGCTTCGAACCCATATTTCACCAGCGGGTTAGCGAAGTAATCATGCAGGAACGGCTCGTTTACAATCATCTTGGACGCTGTCCATCCCAGAATACCGGCACCGATTGTAACAATGAATGGGTACCGTTCAATTAGTTTCAGGATCAATGTACTTCCATACATAACTACCGGAATAGATACAAGAAGCCCTATAATAACCAAAAGCATGTTACCGTGAGCTGCACCGGCAACAGCCAATACATTGTCCAATCCCATTAAGGCATCGGCAATTATAATCGTTTTAATAGCACCCCAGATGGAGTCAGCCGCTTTTACGTCATGCTCTTCTTCATCTACCAATAGCTTATAAGCAATCCATACAAGCAACAATCCTCCGACTAAGTGTAAACCAGGTACATCTAATAGAACGACTACTAGCAATGTAGCAATGATCCTGATGATAATCGCCCCTACTGCACCCCATATAATAACCTTTTTTTGTTGTTCTTTTGGAAGTTTTCTAGCTGCTAGGCCAATCAGAATCGCGTTATCACCCGCTAGAACCAAATCTATCAAAATGATTGATATAAGTCCTGCAAAGAATTCTCCTGATAAAAAATCCATTATAATTCCTCCTTTACATAAAAATGCTCACTAGGAGCAGCCAGGATGAAAACTGAAAACAGTGCCATGATTAGTAAAAGTGAAAAACTTTCCTTTTAGCGCAAAAATAAAGAGACCAGTGCCATTGAAAAATGGCAAAGGTCTCGCTGAGCACTAAATCATTAGGCCAATAAAGCCGGTGGAAAAACCACGTAATGACGACTTTATTTCAGGTCTCCCTGACGCTACTCCCCTTTACGGGACTACTACTGTATCGATAGACTAACCATTCCTCCGCTGCCCATAATGGTAGTCTACTAACAAGTTCGTTATTATTATACCAAATATTTGTTCACAGTAAACCAAGAAAATGAGATTTTTACTAGAGGAGCTATCCTGAAATTCCTCTGAGGCCTAAAATATTATATCCTTATATTATTCATTGACTTGGCTAATCGGAGGTATTGTTAAACACACTGGTCCTTCTCTGATTTTTTGAAACTGCTAAAACTAGAGTACAGCCAATTAATAAGAGAAAGAGTATCAATGCAATGACTCCAATCCAATGAAAATGCAGCCAGAAATACCCTCCAAATGATCCAACCATGCTGGAGCCCAAGTAATAGAAAAGAAGATACAGAGATGAAGCCTGCGCTTTATTCTGTAAGGCATATTCCCCCACCCAAGAACTCGCTATCGAATGGCTGCCAAAAAAACCAAATGTAAAAATAGATATCCCCAATATTTTCCCAATAAGCGAAGGAAGAAGCGTAATGATTGCTCCAACTAGCATGATAGCAATGGAAAGCTTCAAAATAAATGAATATCCATATTGGTCTGCCTTTTTCCCCATATATACGGAGCTGTATGTACCGCAAATATACACGATAAATATAAAACCGACCACTGTTTGGCTTAACTCATAAGGTGGTTCCATAAACAGGAAACCAATATAGTTATATAACGTTACAAAACTTCCCATTAACAAAAACGCTAAAAAAAATAAGGCTAGCAATCGTTTATTTAAGAGGTGCGTTTTATAGGAATTGAAAATGTAGCTCCATTCCAGCGTTTTTTTTCCAGCATGTCGTGATTTAGGCAAAGACATCCCAAAGATCATACTGATAATTAGCGTTAATCCTGCTAAAGCTATTACAGCAATTCTCCATGTGAAAATATCAGAAAGCACTCCGATAAAAATTCTTCCCGCCATGCCACCTATCGTTGTCCCGCTAATATATAGCCCCATAATCCTCCCAATTCCTTTTGGATGAAACTCTTCTCCGATATATGCCATTGCAATCGAGGGGACTCCTGCAATAAATATCCCAAGCAACGCCCGTAAAACTAGAAGCGTGATAAAGCTTGGGCTAAAGGCTGTTAATAATGCAAGAAAAGATGTTAAAAACATGGAGAGAACCATGATCTTCTTCTTCCCAATAGAATCTGAAATGGCAGCTGCAAGCAGCATGGAAACCGCCAGCAGACCTGTCGACAAAGATAAGGACAAACTGGCGAGCGGTGCTGAAACATTGAATTCTTTTGCTATGACCGGGAGTAAAGGCTGCGTTGTATACAGGATAGAAAATGTAACAAAACCACCAAGAAATAGTGAAAGGCTTGCCTGTGTATATTCTTTTGACCCTCTTCTTATATATGCCATAAGCATCTCCCCTTTCCCTGCTGTCTATATGGGAAAGCGTTAATTTTCAGAAAAGCAACTAGGCTCTTTTGCGCTCTATTAGACACGACAATGTTCGTTCCTTATGTAATGTCAATTTTTATCAAGAATATCACAGATCATAGGAAAACTGTCGCTCAAACACTTAAGTATAAATTTCCCCGTTTAATAGTCTGTGTAAAATATTGATATATTTTATTACGTAATGTCAAATTTTGCGCTTTCCCAAGAAATAGTAGGAAATTTCCTAATCATACATTTCAAAGTTTTTAAACCGTCCGTCCTCTTTCCACGATCTTTTTGTTAAAATGACGGTCAAGAAACGATCCGTAAAAAGAGGCCAATATTTGTTGGAAAAGCATCCCAATTACAACTGGAACTGCTACAGGGGCGGGAAAAAAGGAGACGGCCAGAACAGCGCCTGCACTAATATTTCGCATACCTCCGCTGAATGTTAACGCAATGACCGTTCCTTGGTCACTCCTCAATAGCTTTCCAATCAGGAATGACAGAAGGTACCCTGTAAAAGCAATCAAAAAAGCTACAAGGGCAATCTTTATCAACCTGTAGTCAACCTCTTTCAAATATGGGGCAACCACCGCTGCATTGATCATGACAACCAGCGCCAAAAGAATTTTGGAAACAGGCGAGAGCCTTGGACTTAACACTTTAACTACTCTACCTTTTGTTATTTGATTCAAGGCCATCCCCAAAAGTGATGGCAACACAATCATCAAAAAGAGTCCCTTCATGATACTTACTACATCCATTTCCACATGCTGTCCAACCAATAAAGATAATGTTGAGGGCACGATAAAAGGTGATAGTACCGTATCAATTAAAATAATGGAAAGCGTAAGAGCGATATTTCCCCGATAAATGGAAACCCATACAAAACTGGTAATTCCTGTCGGTATCGCCATAGCTAGCACAAGACCTGTAATTGTATAGGTATCACTGCTGAATGAAAGATGCCCAAATCCCCACGCCCAAACCGGCATGACGAGGTGCAAGATTATCACTGCCCATATTAATGGCCTTGGATGAGTGACCGCTTCCTTAAAGGAAACAAAGTTGGAGCTAAGGCTGCCCGAGAAAGTCATAAAGGCGAACAACCAAGGAATAAGGAACGAAAGCCCCTTAAGATTTTCAGCGAGCAACACACCTAGGAAAACACTTATCGGAGTAATGAAGGGCATCAGTTTCTCCAGTTGTTTGTTTATTTTATGTATCACTTATCCACCTCTCCTGTTAAAAAATCCTGTTTGCAAGGCCTAGTAAGCCCTATCATTTTATCCGATTATTTTTGAATAATCTATTTTTTTACTTGTTCTACTATTAAACATGAAGAATAGAGAACGGTTGATTCTATCATTAACAGCCCAGTAGGAAAAATTGGAATGAAATTACTGGAGTTTACACATCCTTACCCAGCATCAACAGTTTTAAGACGTCCCCCTCCCATTTTATCCTCTCTTTTGTATCATGCAAATTAATATTTTTCTTTGCTGGTTTGGAAACATCAAAATTGGTGAATAAGTACAATGGCGAAATCTATCAAAATACGCGCCCTAGCAATTATAGGTAAATATTATTTTTTAAACATTTATTTAAAAATAGGGAGGTTTTATTATGGGAGCAAGGCCCCTTCAAATTTCTTCGATTAAGGAAGAAAAAGTAACGCCAATTCATCCTTCACAATCTATTGAGGACATCTATGGAGTGAGTTTCGCTTATAATCCAAAGCTCTATGCAAAAGATTATAAGCATTTCTCAAGTGATTTAATTAACCTGGAAGCTTTAACAGGAAGGGAATTAAGCGTTGCCGGGGACGCACCGGTTGTATGCCATGCGGGTGCTGCCACTGAACCTGCAATGGACTTACTGCGTAAAGCTGGTCTCCATGTGCCTTCCAACCGTTATACCTACCGGGACGATAAGGAATATATTCAAATTCTTAATAGATTAAAAGAGGAAAATAGAAAGCTGATCTTCCAGTATCCTCATCCTATTGAAGATGTCTCTCCTGACCTCTATTGGGTAGATCCTGACTTGCTGGCATATTTATGTGATAAGCGAAATATTCCTGAACTTGTTCCTAAGGAGCATGTGCCAGGCCGGAGAATGATGAGCCTTGAACAAATCCTGGAGGAAAAACCAAAATTGCCAATTGTAGTAAAGACAGGTGACGGCCGGCCTACTTCAGGCGGTTGTGGTGTACTTTTGATTAGTGAAGAAAAACAGCTCTTTGAAATTGACGATACATTTGGCGATTTATCCCGTCTTATTGTTGAAGAGCATATCGATTACGATAATAATATTTCTGTTCATTTTGTAGTAAACAAAGATGGAGAAATCAGTTTCCTTGGAAAATCCGAACAACTCGTCAATAAAGACGGCTGTTTTCGCGGGAGCTGGATCAGTGTAGATGTAGAAGATGACATTGCCGATATTATCGAAACCGGATATGGAATAATGGAAAAAGCGGCTCAGAAAGGATATGTGGGTGTAGCCGGCTTTGATGTCCTTATCCGGGGAGATCAATATTATTTTATTGACTTAAATGTCCGCTTTAATGCCTCTACATGCGGGTTATTGCTGTTTAACGAAATACGAAATAAATACGGAAAAGAAATCGTGCGCCTGTGTACACTTGAGTGGCAATATGATTTCGAAAATGTTGTTCCTGTTGTGGAAAAATATATGGATCAAAAACGTTTTGTACCATTAAGCTTATTGGACGCAGGTTATTTTCCTGACCAAAATGGTTCCTCCGTTATTATCGGACTAGTGCTGGGACATTCTGTGCCTGAAGTGGAGGTCATCCTTGAGGAGTTGGCTAGAGATGGCCTTCATCTGCGCGAGTAACAAATGAATTGTTTTTATGGAGGAACACTCCAGAAATTCTAGCACTATCCCCTTTTAATAGGCAGTCTAAGGATTAATCTCTGCCTATTAAAAGGGTTTTTTTGAAAATCCCATTGGTGCGCCTCAAATATATATTACCTCGCTTTTACTTTTCCTTTTCAAAGATTGTCCCACATCACTAATTTCTGAATGTATTTAAACAAAAGAGAAATACTAGAAAAAACATAAAATGAGGGACAGATAAATGATCGAAAAAGGAAAGATATCTGCATATCAATTGGGACTTCTAATCTATCCGACAATTTATGCCACTGCCGTTCTATTTGTTCCTGCGGTTACAGGTAAATATGCCGGGCGCGATATGTGGTTATCCCCTATCTTAGGCTCAATAACAGGTTTCATAACAGCGTTGATCCTTTATAGATTACATAAATCCTACCCGGATGAGACCATCATCCAATATAGTAAACATATTATCGGCCGCAAGCTCTCGTTCATTCTCAGTTTTCTTTATATATTTTTTTTTCTTTTTCTTTGTGGATTTATTATGAGGGAATACGCTACTTTTATCATCACTTCTTTTTTACCGCGTACCCCACTAATTGTAATTATTGTAAGTTTTGTGCTTGTTTGTGCAGTAGCAGTTAGTGGCGGAGTGGAAGTTTTGGGAAGGGCCGCAAATATTTTTGTCCCATTATTTATTTTTCCCATTCCTATATTTGTGCTTTTGCTTACTGGAGATATGGATCTAAAAAATGCCCTTCCTATTCTCGAGGATGGGTTAAAACCTGCCATTTTGGGGGCTGTTTCACCACATGGATGGTTCAGTGAAGTTTTTCTGATTTCTATGTTACTGCCCTATGTAGGCAATCGTGAAAAAGGATTAAAGTGGACTCTTATATCCATTGTTGCTGTTATAACAAGTTTGGTAAGCCTTAACCTTATGTGTATATTTTTATTTGGAGAGATTACCGCCAGCTACACTTATCCAGTTTTCAAAGCAATTCGTTATATTAGCGTTTCTGAATTTTTTGAACACCTAGAAGCAGCTATCATTTCTGTATGGATAATCGGAGCATTTGTTAAAATGACGGTATTTTATTACGCACTTGTTTTAGGGACTGCCCAATGGTTACAGCTTTCGGACTATAAACCCATTGTATTGCCTTTAGGCTTTATCATTACTCTGTTCAGCATTTGGGAATTTGATAATCTGCAGGAACAAATTCGATTCTCGGAGACTGTCTTTCCTTTTTATGTTCCATTTATGTTAACTTTGATCCCATTTCTGTTACTTGTGATTGACTGGGTTCGAAAAGGATGGCGCAGGAACAAAGATGGAGTAAAGAGGAAACTCGATATCAAAAATTTTGACTCATAGTATGTAGGAAATTTAATCAAGTCACTATGTTCGAATATTATAATCGTAAGGAGTGCGTTTAACTTTGTTTGATAAAATCCAAAGATTACTCCTTAAACTGCAGCCTAAGGATAAACAAGATGTGTATACACAAAACGAATCGGATTCTCTTTCTCATAATTTAGATGAAAATTTACAAAAACTTGGGTCCATTTATGATAACTGTTTTGACGTCGTTTTCCGTTCATTTTTTATGGGTGGACATACTAACGCGGTACTTGTTTATATTGAAGGATTATCTGATGTAAAGCAGATTGAAAACAACTTGCTTGCTACGCTTATGTCGGCAACAAAGGAACCTTTACCTCCAAAAGAGGCGATAAAGAAAAATATTCAATTAGCGGATATTAAAGTAATTACAACCTTCACTGATTGCATTAACAATATTTCCACCGGAAACCCTGTACTTCTGGTACAAAATGAACAAGAGGGATTCGCACTAGGTTTAGCTAAGTTTGAGAAGCGGTCAATCGAAGAACCTTCCGCTGAATCCGTTCTCCGGGGCCCAAGGGACGGGTTTGTAGAAGATATAGGAGTAAATACCAGTTTAATTCGAAGAAGGATTACAAGTCCAAAACTGAAGATGCTTTCAATGAATATTGGACGTTACACAAAAACTAAAGTAGTCATCGGCTATATTGACGGGATCGCAGACCATACCTTAATCGAGGAAATAAAAAACAGGCTAGACCGTATTGATATTGACGGCGTTTTAGAAACCGGTTACCTCGAAGAGTTAATTGAAGATTATCCGGCTTCCCCCTTTCCTCAATTAATGAGCACTGAGAGGCCTGATGTAGTAGCAGCAAATCTCCTAGAGGGCCGATTTTTCATTTTGGTAGACGGGACCCCTTTCGTCTTAATTGCACCCGTCAGTTTTTTTTCCTTCCTGCAATCTGCAGATGACTTTTATAATCGCTATATCAATGGAACAGCTATCCGTTTACTACGATTTATATTTATAGTTATATCCATCTTTTTGCCTTCATTTTACGTCGCGGTCCTTACTTATCATCAAGAAATGGTTCCAACTGCCTTGCTTATCAGCATTGCATCGTCACGTGAAAATGTACCTTTTCCTACCCTGGTGGAAGCGTTGATGATGGAAGTGACTTTTGAAGCTCTTAGAGAAGCCGGCCTCCGCCTACCTAAACAAGTTGGCGCAGCTGTAAGTATTGTTGGTGCCCTTGTTATTGGTCAGGCTGCCGTACAAGCAGGCATTGTATCTGCCCCGATGGTCATAGTGGTTGCTCTAACAGGCATTGCTTCTTTTATGGTCCCCCGATACCCGCTGGGTATTGCACTGCGGCTTTTACGCTTCCCCGTTATACTTTTGGCGGGAACAATGGGGTTATTGGGTATTGTGCTTAGTGTAATTATGATAACTGTCCATTTGTGTAAACTTCGGTCGTTTGGAGTTCCATACCTTTCTCCTATCGCTCCAATGAAAGCAAAGGAATTGAAGGATGTCCTCATTCGGGCACCGTGGTGGATGTTAAGCAAACGGCCTCACCTAACGGGTGAGTATAATAAATACCGCCAACATCTGGGTCAAAAGCCAAATTCACATGAAGGAAATGAAAAGTGATTGCCCTTTTTGCAGAAAGGCGTGACATAATTTGAAATGGTGTTTATCTATTAAGATTCGAATCGTTTGTTCCGTTGTTCTTCTGATCTTAACATTGTCCCTGCTGGCAGGATGCTGGGACAGTAGAGAACTTAATGACCTGGCATTAGTTGTAGGAGCTGCATTAGATAAAAGTAAGGAAGACCAGATCATGCTTACGGTACAAATCTTGACACCACGTTCGGCCGGCAGCAGCCAACAAGGCGGTGGAGGAAGCAGCACGCAACCACAGTTTGTAATAAAATCCGCTACAGGGCAGAATATGGCCGATGCAATGTTAAACCTCCAGCAAAAAGTTTCACGCCAAATTTTTTGGGGGCATTGCGAAATTTTTATTTTCGGCGAAAGTCTCTCAAAACATGGAAATCTTAAGGACCAAATTGACTACCTGAACCGGCATCCAGAACCGCGGGAACGTGCCAATTTGTTTGTTAGCAGAGGGAATGCCGCAGACATATTGGAAACGAACCCAACTTTAGAAAGCTACACTGGAAACGTCCTCCAAAAGTTAAATGAGATTCATTTCGACGAAGGATTAACAATGAAGGATTTTGAACAAAACGCAATCTTAAATGCTGAGGGAGCCATTTTGCCCTTTATTGATGTCCCTCCTGCCACATTAAAAAACGAGGAATCAATCCCTTCCATAAATGGGATTGCCATTTTTAATAAAAGTAAAATGATTGGTAACATAGATATTGATACGTCCAAAGGTTTGTTGTGGATACAAAATCAAATAGAACAACCCACTGTTACCGCAACTATAGACAAAAGAAAAACAATCTCCTTTAAATCAATCCGGGAATCAACCAAATTGACCCCTTCTATTCATCATTCAAAATGGAGTATCACTATTAATGTAAAATCAGAGGGAATGGTTGTACAAAATGCAAGTGACATCGATGTCATCTATCAGTCAGAAGCAAAAAAGGCAGAACAGGCATTAGAAAAGGAAATCAAGAGGAATATTGGAAAAGCGCTACAAAAAGTTAAGAATGATCTGGAGACAGATGCATTTGGATTTGGAGAGGTTTTTCATCACAAATACCCTGATGAATGGCAAAAAATCAAAAATAACTGGAATCATTTTTTACCTGAAGTTTCAGTCAAAGTGCAGGTTAAGGTAAATATCAAGGAGCCTGGACTAACAACTACCCCGTTGGAACTTTTAGAAAAAGAAAAAGAGGTTACAGACTAATGAAATTGGTAGTCGTTTTAGTAATAACAGTCATAATGCTTCTTATTTTTTTATATGAGTGGCCAAAAATCGAAAAAGGCCAAAAAAAAGAAAGAGCCGCCTTTGTTACCCTGACAACAATTGGCCTGCTCCTCTCCATACTCCTTGTTTTCTTTCCTGAAATTCCTGGTCCATCGGAACTTCTAAGCAATCTTTTTTACCCATTCGGGCAAATGTTGGATAGAAGCAGGAGTTAATAACATAACAGTATTCCTAAACAGATTTAGAAGGAAAAGTGAAGTTTGTATCAACTAGCCACGTTGCAGAGATAAAGAGAATACCTTTTATTCCAAAATGGAATGGCTGGCAAATTGTACGCCAGCCATCATTAATGTACGACTCCATCCTTCAGCAGTGTCTTAATCATTCCCATTTGGATCGCTGGATTGGATTTATTTAAAGTACCTGCGTCAAATCCTGCTGCAAAACCTAATGCAGCGTATTTGATAATCTCTTCTGAAACGCCTTCAGCCCTTAAAGAGTCAAGATAGGCCTGGATTGCATTTTCTTTGTAATTCATAGTGCGGCACCCCCTACTTTATGTATCGGCTGTATCTTTATAGATATGAATGATTTTTACTGATTTATTCCATCTATGTTTCCTGTATAGCTTATTCCTTGTTTTAAGCAATAAAGTTGAAAGACAAAAACGGGAAGGTTACCATAATAGCATGAAATGAACATACAAGCTAGTGTATTTTGGAGGCAGATAGAATGAGCTGGAATGAAGAACAAGTAGCAGAAAAGGTTGCGGCCCAAAAAAATGAGCTGGCAGAAAAAATCACTAATATCCAGAACCAAAAACATCCAGAGCAGCAAGTGCCTATATCTAAACAGTTACTGGAAGAGAGAGTTAAATTGATTGAAATGTACAAGGAACTGTTAATTGATCCTTTAGATACAGCACTTAAAAAAATCTCCTTGTGGGGAGAAGAAACGGGAGAATATTGTTCCAAACTGGGGATGACCATTGATGTAGCACTGGATGAATTACCCATTTACCGTGAAGTAATGGCAGAAGTAATCACTCAAGAAGCAATTTCCCAACAGGCATCCTTTCACGAATATAGTGATTACGTTACAAAATTGCATAGAATTATTGACCAGGCGGCTCATAGTTTTAGTGTGGCGTTTGTGAACCACCACAACCACTTAATGGAAACTGCACGAAACGCTCTAGCTGAACTATCCGTACCGGTAGTTCCTCTAGAGAAAGGTGTTGCTGTCCTTCCGATCGTTGGCACAGTCGATACCGAGCGTGCAAAATTATTGATGGAAGAATCATTGAAGCGAAGTACCAAATTAAATGTTACTTATTTCATATTGGATCTTTCAGGCGTTCCGATTATAGATACGATGGTCGCCCATCAGTTATTCCAGGTCGTTGATTCCTTACGCCTGCTTGGTGTTGAAGCTGTTATAACAGGAATACGACCTGAAATAGCTCAGACCGTCGTCAGCCTTGGCATAGACTTTCATAACATCAAAACGTATGCCACCCTGCAGCAAGCCCTAAACGCATATAGAAAAAGGGAAAAAGACGGTGAAGCATAAGAAATGTTTCTAAGTAAATCGCTTTTTTACAGCAGTACCATCCCCCCAAGGAACTGAGAATATTCAGGTTTTACTATCCAGTTCTAGATGAATTGTTTGTGGGCTGACTTTTCCTTCTATGAATGTCGGCAAAAATGATTAATTAGATCGAACATCGATTCCCTTTAAAGAAACTCGACTGAAATACAGTAATTTGTTGATACATCATTTGATACATTAATATCATATTCATTCATAAAGCTGCTTATTTCTTGACAATCATATAATTTTTATATCTGGATAGTCATTTAAATGATATAGTATGCTAATTTCTTGATGTATACGCAAATTCTTACCACCAATACATTGGTTGGTAACCTATGACCATTAAAATAGCGTATTTTCACGATCTAATGCTTTTGAAAATAAAAAAGAACTGCCAAATGACAGTTCTTTTTACTTATTTTATACTTTTTTCTCCCCGGCTCCCCTATTTCCGTTCCAGAAGTATCAGTATGCCATCATTTTTAACGACATTTGCATATTTCTCTGCATCCTCATGACTCAGCCCTGCTTCCAAAAGGTTATCCTCCGGGCGGAGATTTCCGGCATCGTAAAATATTTTTAGAACCTTATCGATAATGGTGTCATCTTCCGGAGAGTCTATTGCGATTTTTAGATTTAGGTCCTCATTATGACGTGCAAAATGAAGCGTTTCTTCCTTTTCCGCAAGCAACGTAATATCCTCGTCCTCCAAGCCTCTGGCCTCTAAATCATGGATAGCAGCGATAACCGCCTCTCTAGTCTTATAGACCCCATAAACTTCCTTTTTCATCACATATCCCCCAATGATTAGTTTTTAAATTTATACCCTGCATTCTCCCAAATAAACGAATGATCCTACTATATAAAAGGAATCTTTCCCTTAACTTAATACTCTCGTCCCTTTTCAAATACAGTCCATGTGTTATAGTAATTAAATATATTCTATCGAGCTTTTTAGTACGATATTTTTTAACAGGAATAATGGGATATAACGATGCTAATCATTGGCACTTTATGAACACCATCCATTATTAACAAACATTCGACAAACCGCTACCGTTTGGAAATTTGCTTAATGAAATGGGGATACTTTAATATTGACTAAATCAGCACACCAATTTATCATTACACCTGAACGAAAAATTCACTGCTATAATTTTCTAACTCTAGCACGTTCTCAGCCCAGTTGTCCCTGACCTAAACTACACCTTTTTAATCATTTTATAAAAGTAATAGAACGTTTTTGTTTGATTATTGACTTACTACGGGAAATTCCCGTTATTGAGTCTTATTTCTTGTTCATGAAAGGCAGGTCGTATCTTATGGCTGAAAAATATAACTCAAGACTTGAACGCCGAAAACAAATGGAGGGCCAGAATAAAAAAGGCAAGGATAAAACTGGCGGCGGTCTTTTTAAGCGAATCTTCCTTATCCTGATTTCACTCGGGATTATCGGCATTATTACGGGTGGCGCTACATTCGCCTACTTTATCAGTGACGCTCCTAAATTGGATGATAAATTATTAAGGGACCCAGTTTCCTCAAAGATCTATTACGATGATGGCAAACTTTTAACAGAAGTTGGGGCTGAACGTGACTTTGTTGCTTATGAAGACATTCCAAAACAGATTGAGGATGCTGTGCTAGCTACTGAGGATGTCCGTTTTTATGAGCATCAGGGAATTGATTTCTATCGACTGGGAGGAGCAGTTCTAGCAAACTTCACTCAAGGTTTCGGATCACAAGGGGCAAGTACCATTACCCAGCAGGTTGTCAAACGTTCCTATTTAACAGCGGATAAAACAATGAAAAGAAAAGTCCAGGAAATGTGGCTCGCCTTTCAGCTGGAACGAAAGTATACAAAAAAAGAAATTTTTGAAATGTATATGAACAAAATTTTTTATGGTGAACGAGCCAATGGTATTGCCAGGGCAGCAAAAACGTATTACGGAAAGGAACTCAAGGATTTAGAGTTAAACGAAATCGCCCTCTTGGTCGGATTGCCGCAGCGTCCAAGCGCATATAATCCTTATGAAAATAAAGAACTCGCCAAAAAAAGGCGCGATGTGGTACTTCATCTGATGAATAAGCATGGTTTCATCAGTAAGGCGGAAATGGAAAAAAATCAAGACATTCCAATCACCGAAGGCCTTCAAAAAGAGCAAACAAAAAAGAACGTAGCGACATACGACGCTTTCATCGACCAGGTAATCGAGGAAGTTGAAGCCATGGGCGACTATAATGTATACAGCGATGGATTAGAAATTCACACAACGCTGGACAAGGACGCACAAGAGTATGTTTATAAAATGCTTAACACAAATGATATTATTAACTATCCGAGCGAAAAGCTGCAGGCAGGGATAACGCTTCTTGATACAAAAACCGGAGAGATTTTAGCAATTGGAGGCGGCCGTAACACGAATGTATCCCGCGGTTTCAATTATGCCACTGATGCAACACGACAGCCCGGTTCGACAATTAAACCGATCCTAGACTATGGCCCTGCAGTTGAGTATCTCAACTGGTCTACCCATAAGTTGATCACGGATGAACCCTATGAGTATTCTAACGGAACACCTTTGAAAAACGCATCAAACCGATATTACGGAACGATGACCATCAGGGAAGCACTTGGGCGCTCACTAAATATCCCGGCGGTTAAAACCATCCAAGAAGTGGGACTTGACCGGGCACGGGAATTTGGCGCCAATTTGGGCCTTCCCCTTCCGGATGAAATTGGGGAAGCTTATGCAATTGGCGGAATGAAAGACGGCATTTCTTCCTTACAGCTGGCCGGCGCATACAGCGCTTTTGGAAATGGCGGTATATACAACAAACCGCATACGGTGAAAAAGATTGTGTTAAGGGATAAAACTTCCATCAAAAACAACGTGGAATCGAAAACGGTTATGAAGGAATCTACCGCATTTATCGTTTCAGATATGCTTAAGAGCGTATTGAAGGAAAGCTATGGTACAGGAAGGCTCGCAAATATCCCATATCTTCCTGTTGCGGGGAAAACAGGTTCAACAAACTTCTTAAAAGAAGACCGTCTCCGCTATGGTATCCCTGCTGAAGGAGTTCCCGACAGTTGGATGGCCGGATATACAACGAACTTTACGATTGCTGTCTGGATGGGCTACGATCCAAAGGATAATACAAAAGAGTATTTAGGTAAGGAATCACAAAAAATCCCTAAATATCTCTTTAAAAATCTGATGGAATATGCTTCAAAAGACGTAGCAACCGCGGATTTTGAACAGCCCTCCAGCGTTGCAAGTAGCGGAAGTGAATTCTACGTAAGAGGCCACATGCCGGTTCAGGTTGCCAAAAAGCCTAAGAAAGAAAAGAAAAAAGAAAGTGAACCAGCAACAGCGCCAGTAGAAGAAGAGGAAAACCCAGAGGAAGACACTTCAACCGAAGAAGAAACCCAAAATCCGGAACAAACTACACCGCCTGGACAGGAAAACGGTGAAGGAAATGATCAGGATCAAAACGGTAACGATGATAATGAAAACGGAAATGGCAACGGAAATGGCAATGGAAATGGTAATGGCAACGGAAACGGAAATGGTAATGGTAATGGCGGCAACAATGATAATGGCGACGACCAAGGAAATGATAATGGTTCTGGATCCAAGCCTGCCAACCCAGCTACACCTGGCACTACTCCGGGTAATGGAGGCAACAATAATACCGGTGGCTCTGGTACCACTCCTGAAACAGGAAATCAGCCGCCTCAATCAAATCCAAACACCCAAAAGCCAAGTCCCAATAGAGAGTCAATAACGCCAGAATCATCAAACCCATAAAACTATTCAAAAAGAGGTTATATCACAGGACCTGTTCCTAGTGATATAATCTCTTTTTGTTCATTACCAAATATTTGACAAACCAAACTGACACTTTTCTGTTATAATGTATACATAGAAAAGGTGGTACTTATGAACTATATAATTGTTGATGTGGAGAGAAACAGTTTTAAATATGCAACGGACAAACCTAGTGAAATCATTGAAATCGGAGCTGTGAAGCTGGATGAAACCGGAACAGTTCTCGATACTTTCTCAACTTTAATTAAGCCATTGTGTACCCTTTCAAACTTTACCTCCAAGCTAACTAACATTACAGAAGATATGATTAAGGATGCGCCGAGGTTTAAAGAAGCTTATTCCAATTTCGTCCATTTTCTTGGTAAGGACTATGTCTTCGTTTCATGGGGAAAAGAAGATTACCGATTCTTTCAGTCAGACTGTAACCGTTTGGAACTGAAGCTTTTTGAGCCCTCTTCCCTATTGGATATCCAGGAAGTTTACATGTACGGTGTTTTACACACCTTCAATACACCAAGCCTCACTTCAGCCCTTGCGCAACTAGAAATTAAGGAAAATCAAAATGCCCACAGAGCATTAAGCGATGCAGAAAGCACTGCTAAGATCTTTCTTGCGTTACGAAACAAGTTTGACCTATACTCCGTACAAAAACCAAAAAGATTAGCAAGTGAACTTCATTTCTCAAGTGGAAAATTGAACAGCTCTGGTAAAAAGAAATTTTCCAGATTGATCAGCTCTACCATGAAAAAAACCGGTCAATTGAACCTTACCTGGAAGCAATTCAACTCCCATTCAAAATGGCAGGAATACAAGAAAGACTTCCAAATTGATAGTGTATTGGAAAAATACTATGAAAAACAATTCAATAAGACAAAAAACAATATTATCCATAGTCTTAAACAAAAACAAAAGGTGGAGTCTATTTAGGAAGGACTTCCCTTTTCTTATTGATATATATTTTCGACAACTATACTTAATAATGACCTGAGTTATAATAGTTTGTAAAAACTAGCCACCGATTTAAAGTTGGTTTGTATGTTACAAAATGGCACAAACTAAAAAAACCCGAATAACGGCACTATGTTCGCTGTGCCCCTCCCCGGGTGTTTTATCCATTTGCTATTCTTTTTGACCCTGACCCAAGTAATCAATGGCGAGGGCAATAAAATAACGGATGGATTCTATGAAGTGATCAATTTCTACATACTCATTCGGCTGATGGGCCAACTGCGGATGGCCTGGACCAATAATGATCGTAGGAATTTGTAAATGAGGCCAATAAACAGATGCGTCAGTATAGTAATTGACCCCTGTAGGTTTTAAATCTAAGTCAAGATGCTCCTTGCCTGTTTGAACGGCACGTTTAACAAAACCGTCTGATTCGTCTGTCGAAACGGAATCCATACGATTAATGATTTTTATTGCATACGTGGATTGCGACCCCTTTGCAGCCGCTTGGATCATGGTCTCAATATCTGATAGAATGCGGTCATTATCCTGTCCTGGAACGGTCCGGATATCTAGGGTTAAATTACACTGGTCTGGAACGACATTTGTTTTAACCCCACCTTCAATGGTTCCGATATTCATTGTCGGGTGTCCCAATATCGGATGTGGTATATAATCAAAATGATAGGTTTGCAGTTTATTCATAAATTCATTCATCGTATTGATAGCGTTAATTCCCTGATCAGGCATCGAACCGTGTGCCGTTTTTCCATATGTAATAATCTCCAGCCAGAGACACCCTTTATGAGCGGTAAATAGCTGATTACTGCTTGGCTCAGAAACAACCATCGCTGTAGCACCGTCGATTTGTCCTTTTTCTATTACTTTTTTTGCTCCGAAGCCGTCCACTTCTTCTCCTGCTGTGCCAACAAACTGCAGCTTTCCGTTTAGTGTAAGGCCAGCCCGTTCTATACATTCTAAGGCAAGGATCATTGCGGCTACACCGCTCTTCATGTCGGTCGTTCCCCGACCGAACATTTTATTATCGATTACTGTGCCTGAAAACGGGTCATGTTCCCACGGGGCCTTCCCGGTAGGTACCGTATCAAAATGCCCGCTGTACACTAAATGCTTTTCCTCCGATGTCGTATGTGGATATGTAACAAAAAGATTTGCCCGATTATCTCCGAGATCATCCAATTCCACTTGAAGCGCGGATGAATTTAAATAATTTTGAATAACCAAAGCAACATCTTTTTCGTTCCCTTTTGGGTTCACACTATTTACCTGAATAAGTGATTGCAAAAATTTGATGGATTTTGCTTCATCAATGAGTTCAAAAACGGTTTGTAAATTTTTCATGTAATCCTTCCTTCCTTGTTAATAATAACTCGCCCGCCTGTCTCCAATAAATCTAGGAAACAGGCAGGCATTATGTGTTGCTTATCCTTTTATAATCATCACTACTGCGGCTTGTGTTTAAACATTTTTTGAACGGTCACATAACCACGTATCCAAAATACCGGAAAATTTCCCAGTTAACGCTAATGAAACATGGCCCGCCTCCACTACCTGGTAGGTTTTATCTTCGCTTGACACCAAATCCATTAGAGGGCGGCTTTGTTCCTGAGGTATGAGGTTATCATTTTTTGAGCTAACAACCAGAAGGTTTGCCTTAATATTCCCTAAATCTACTTTCTTGCCGCGAACCGTAAATTCACCTTTGACCAGCTTATTTTCCTTAAAAAGATCGTTCGTTAATTGCCTAAATGCTTCCCCCGTAAACGGGACATGTTCTTTCGTCCATTTATTCATTCGTCTCCATTTTTCCACGAATCGCTTGTCAGTGGCACGGTTTAACAAAGTAACGTAAGGACTGAAGTATACAGGTGATGTAACTGACCGGAACATTGCTTCAATGTAATGTGGCGGGATTAATCCATACACATCAATTAGACGATCTATGTTAAACGCACCTTCTTGCATCCCTTCCGCCCATTTTTCAGGCATCGCTGCGACACCGAAATCAATCGGAACGGTCGCGACAACCAGGTTCTTGATCGGTTCTTCTGCAATGGCCGCATACATGGCTGCCAGGGTTCCTCCCAGGCAGTACCCAACAACAGACACTTCATTGGCACGCGAATGCCGTAATGCCCTCCGGACCCCATTTCTAATATAATCGACGATATAATCTTCTATATTAATTTCTTTATCCTCGTATCCTGCAATCCCCCAGTCGAGAAGATATACATCGTACCCGCTCTTTACCAAGCCTTCAATAACGCTTGAACCTGGGGAAAAATCAAGGATATTAGGACGGTTAAATAAGGAATAAACAAAGAAAACGGGAATATCGTATTTCTTTTCTACCGCAGGATAATGCCATAAAACAGCCTTATTCTTCTTCCAAACCACGTGTCTCGGCGTATGGTCTACACTCGGTTCAGGTTGATTTGCGATATTTGAAAAAACATTCCAACGTTCCACCTCTTTTTCTATATCAAAAGTGGGTAACATAGAATTAGTTAAAGTATTAGTAGCCAACGCTGCTCCTCCTTACGATCATTTACGTGTCACGAATTCTCGTTTTGTTTCTTGTTGTGATGTATTTGTTTGTACATTCATTTCCTCTTTTAGTGAAATGATCTCCTTTTTAATTCAACCGTTCAGTTCGAAGATGTTTTACTCACTAAATGGTTTAAATGTTTTGTAAGGATCGAATGCTTTCTGTTCAGCCATTTCAGTGCACCCTTTATAGTAGTAGGTTATTTATTTACACGCTTTGCTCTTTATTACTTACCACATGCTGAGAAGTGGTTAATTTCTTTTCTTTAAGAATAAAAGAACATACGGCCGCTAATGCCGCTGCTGCTGCAAAAAAGATAAATACGGCGCCAAAATCCTGTGTCCCATCCGTCCCTACTTTTACTAAATAACCTGCAATTAATGGAGAGACGAAAGAACCCAGCTGTCCGATCCCATTAGCTAGCCCGGTAGCACTGCCGACGATTTCTTTTGGGTAGCGTTTTGGCAAATAAGCATAAATGGAACCGAAGTTTAAGTTTACAAAGAAACCAACGAGCAAGAGTAAAACAAGCAAAGAGCCTGTATTCCCCTTTTCTACAGAACCCAGCATCCATAAAACAGGGATACTTCCGATATAGGCAATCCACGCAACCGGCTTCATTCGATGCATGATTTTATCCATGAGCCAGCCGCCCAGCATCATTGCGAAGAAGGCAACAATATATGGCGCAGAAGCTAAAAAGCCCATTTCCTTTATATTAAAGCCGTGCTGGTTTACCAAAAATGTCGTTAACCAGGTTGTGGTTCCCCAATAAACGGCTAGCTGGCAGAAAAGCATCAATGTATATACATAAAAATTAATATCTTTTAAGAAAATACCATAGCTCTTTCTTTTATCTGCCTTTGACATTTCATCCGTTTGCTCATTGACATCCTGGTCCTTGCTTAATGTACCTTTATCGATCATTTCTTTTGGTGTATCCGCTACATATCGCCACAATAGGAAAATTCCAAGTAAGCCCGGGATAGCTAGTATATAAAATACTGGTCTCCAGCCGCCTCCGAAAAAGTAGAAGGAGATGCTTGTGACAATTACCGGTACAATCGCAGGGGCAACTGCCCATGATGTTGCGAAAAAGGAAACCGCTCTTCCTCTTTCTGCAAGAGGGAACCAGTTATTGATTGCGCGGATTGCAGGGGCAAAATGGTGTCCTTCCCCAAGGCCCAATCCGATTCGAAGCGCTAAAAACTGAACAAAGTTTTTTACGGCGCCAGTTAATGCCGTAATGGCAGTAAATACCGTAATCGCAATGTACATAACTTTTTTAGGACCGATTTTATCGGCGAGAAATCCAGCGCTGATTTGAGCTGCAGCATAGGCAAAGAAAAATACGGATGCAAGCTGCCCTACTTCCACCGGAGTTAATTCAAGATCCTTTTGGATGTATGGAAGAAACGTTAAGACCGCCATCCTGTCAAAATAATTGATAATATAGACCAGCCACAGAATAACAAGGACCCAATAACGATATCCCCAAGCTTTCTTCATAATTGTCGACAATTTGACTCACTCCCTCTATTCTTGAATTTTTAAGATTGAAGTTGAAGGTTCTTTAATTTTGCCTTTATCACTTTTCCTGCCGGATTACGGGGCAGCTCTGAAACAAATTCCACTTCTTTAGGAATTTTATAGTTTGCTAAATGTTTGGATACAAATTCCTGAATCTCTTGCTTATCAATTAATGCATCCGGTTTCGGAACAATAACAGCTTTCACAATTTCCCCATAGATGGAATCAGGAATCCCTACCACTGCAGCTTCCAATACTTTGGGATGGTTATAAAGAACATTCTCTACTTCAATGGAAAATATCTTCTCCCCGCCCCGATTGATCATGTCCTTTTTACGATCCATAATATAAACAAAACCATCTTCATCCATTTGTGCCAAGTCGCCTGAGCGCCAAAATCCATCGATAAAGGATGTTTCATTGGCAGCGTTATTGTTCCAATAGCCCTCTATCACCATGGGCCCTTTAATTAACAATTCACCTACTTCTCCTGGCAAACATGGGCGGCCATAATCATCAACAACCTTCAATTCACCAACGGGAACCGGCAGGCCGACAGAGTTAATTTTAGTTGGATCATAAATCCTAGGCATGATAGTTGCTGGTGAAGAAGTTTCCGTTGCCCCATAAGCATTATGTAAGTAAGCATTTGGAAAATAACTTTTTAACATTTGTATGGTATCTGTGGACATGGATGCTCCACCATAAGCAATGCAGGTAACACTTGGATAGCTGTATACCGGAAAATCTTTATGTGACATCATCATGACGTAAATAGTTGGGACATTGAACAAAAAGGAAATTTCCTCATCTGCGGTTATCCGGATGTATTCCTCTGTCTTATATCTGCGCATGAGAACGGATGTACCGCCAACCTTAACCATATGCAACAGCTGACCAATCAAGCCGGTGACATGAAACAGCGGGACCGCGATCACAGTTTTGGTATCCTCATTTGTTTTTAAGACCACTTCATAGCTTATTGAGCTATGGATGACACCTAAATGGCTGCCCACAGCTCCTTTCGGTAGCCCGGTTGTTCCCGATGTATACATAATGAATAAAGGATCGTTTTCGGAGACATAAACCTCTGTTACCGATGATTTTTGCTCCAGGATTTCATAAGGCAGATAGTCCTTACGTTTAGGGATTTCATTTCCAACAAGAAAAAAATTCTGTACATTTGGAATAGATTCTTCATCCCGTAAGCTTTCAACTTTATTTAAAAATTCATCGTCCACAAATAAAACCTTTGCACCTGATTGCCTAACCATATAGGAAAGTTCCTGTTCTTTTAACCTTGTATTCAAAGGAACGACAATCGCCCCAATTCTGGCACACGCAAAGACCAAAATACAAAATTCGATACTATTGCCTAACAAAAGGGCAATACGGTCCCCCTTTTTAATACATAGAGAGTGTTGCAGATTTCCTGAGATTTGCTCAACTTTATCCAGAAGCTCTTTATATGTAAGCCTTTCATTGCCCATGACCAGGGCTTCTTTTCCGGGATATTTCATGGCTGATGTTTCCAGCATAGCAATTAGATTTCCAGGCCGGTTTTCAAAAACGTTAATGTGACGATCAAAATGTTCTTCTTGCATGATGTTCATTATGTAAACCTCCTATCGAGTTGTTTATCGTGCAGTCCAGCCGCCATCGACATGTAACACCTGGCCAGTAACATAAGCAGATGTATCAGATGCCAGGAAAACAACCGGTCCAACCAGGTCACGAATCTCCCCAATACGTTTGATCATGGTAGAATTGGTGATTTTTTCAAGCCTTTCAGGATCTGAGAGCCATTCCTCGGTCATCGGGGTTTTGATATATCCCGGTCCAATCGCATTTACAGTGATATTGTATGGAGCTAATTCATCCGCCCATACTCTGGTTAATTGGTTGATCCCGCCTTTACTTGCCGCATATGATGTTTGAAACGGCATCCCGATTGTTCCCAAAATTGATGAGATATTAATGATTTTCCCGTAGTGTTGTTTTATCATCTGTCTTGCACAAGCCTGGCCTATTAGAAAAATCCCCTTAAGATTTACATTTAACACTCCATCCCAGTCGCTTTCTTCCACATCTACTAACGGTTTCCGAATATTGTGGCCGGCATTGTTAATAAGAATATCAAGGGATCCGTACCGGTCGACGATTTGGTTTACTAGCCCTTCCACCTGTTCCTTTCTAGATACATCACAAGGAATGAAGGCTGCTTTGATGTTTTCTTCCTTTAGTTTTAAAACAGCTTTTTCTCCCTCCTCTACACCCCGGCTTGAAATCATAACGGTTGCTCCATGCCTGCCTAAAGCTTGAGCCATACCGAATCCAATTCCTTTACTTCCCCCAGTGACAAGGGCGATCTTCCCTTGCAGATCAAATGTTGGCCAATTCATACGCTCTTTTTCCCCTTTTTCTTTTTTCATAAATTTTTCTATATCTAATGAAGGCATGCCTTATGCGTCTACGTTCCTCGTTCCTCCCCTATTTCACTGTTGGCATGTCACGTTATATTCTTAATGCAAGCAGCGTGCCAAAGTTCTGATTATGCTGAAAATAAATAAAGTTCCGACATTTACTTACAAAAAAAGTGTTTATGCTACAAATATTTTTGGTAAATAAAAAAGTTGAAACAAATGAAAAGGGCCAATGTTTGGACATTGACCCTGAAATACACAATTTTCGATTCCTTTTTTCATCAAATACCTAGCTTTTGCATTTTTTTGACTAGTGCTGATTGACTAATTCCTAGCTCAGCAGCTGTCCTTCGTGTTGTTTTAAACTGCCTGATATGCTCTCTGATAATCTGCCTTTCGACATTCTCGACTATTGCTTTTAACGTTCCCTTGGATCGTGCTGTTCTCTTTAATGGGTGCGAAGAATTAATTCCCTCTAAAAGGTGAGGCGGTAAGATCTCGGGTAGGATGTGATCATGATCTGCCGTTACAACTAATCTTTCAACTAAATTCTCAAGTTCTCTAATATTTCCTGGCCAAGCATATTCCTGAAATATGTGCAGCACTTCTGGATCAAATCGTTTATTCAACTTGTTCTTTTTATTCGTTTTATTTAAGAAAAAGAAGGCAAGCGGCACAATGTCGGCCTTCCTTTCCCTCAAAGGTGGAATTTTTATTGGCACGATATTCAATCGGTAATAAAGATCCCTTCTAAACTCGCGGTTTTCAACCATCTCTTCTAGATTCATATGAGTAGCAGATATAACTCGTACATCAATCTCTACACTTTTTGTTCCACCAACCCGGGTTATTTCGAATTCCTGTAAAACCCGCAGCAGCTTGACTTGAAGGTCAACGGGCATATCCCCAATTTCATCAAGAAAGATGGTACCCCCACTCGCCTGCTCAAATAAACCAGGTTTTCCGCGATTGTCCGCCCCAGTAAAAGCACCCTTTTCATAGCCAAATAATTCAGATTCCAGCAAATGCTTTGGTATGGCTGCGCAATTCACTTTAACTAGTGGTCCATCTGCACGGTCACTTTCCTGGTGTATATATTTCACAATGACCTCTTTCCCCACACCCGATTCCCCAAGTAACAACACAGTTGAATTGACTTTGGCTACTTTTTTGGCAAGATGGAAAACCTTCATAATTTCCGGGCTTTGACCTACAATTCCGTCCAAGTGCATATGCAGTATTTCTGTTTTTTTCAGTTCCGCTATCTCATTAAGGTATTTCTCGCTCAATTTTATCGACTGCCGCAGCTTTGTTTTCATAAGGTTTAAATCTGAAATATCTCGTACATTTGTCACCACATACGCAATTTTCCCGCTTTCATCAAGTACTGGATTACCGGTTACTAATAATTCTTTGCCCCTCACGGTTTGAATAATCGTTTTCGGTACTTTTTCTTCGAGGACTTTAACGGTCACAGATTCTGAAACAATACCCTCTTTTACGACGGTTTTCATGGTTTTACCGAGCAGCTCCTCACTTTTTACGCCCGTAATTCGTGAGTAAGCCTGATTTACCATAATTCCTACCCCTTCACTATCCGCAACATATATGCCATCATAGCTTGACTGAAAAATGGAGAGTAAAATATTTTGGATATCTTCATTCTTACCTGCCAATCCAGTATCCTTGACAGACAATTCTCTAAATGTGTTCAAGAAAATACACCCCTAACAGTTTAGTGAATTTTTTGAGAGAGTAGAAATTTAATCATGGCTTCTATTAGAAAAATAGTCCTGATTACTTTATGAATCAGTTTTTTTGACTGATTCGTTTTTTTATCATTTTCCAGATATACATTTCCCTTCCTATTTCATTTTTCCTCTTTTTTCAACAATATTTTTATAAGGAAAAATTTTCTAAACGCTTTTCAGTTTTTTAATATATGTAATTTACATTTATAGGTTTTTTTCCATTTTAGCCTGAATATATATGGAACAATAAATGGATTTTACACTCAGGCCATATATGGAAAAGACATCTTAAGGGGGATTCTACTGTGAAAATAATAGATATAAGTCAAAACGGTATGCCGTATTTACGTGTTGGCAACAGTGGTGAAACATTGGTATTTATTCATGGGCTTGGTGAAATCAAGGAGGGTTGGTCTAGACAATTTGAGTTAGCTGATCAATATCACCTTTTGATTCCCGATTTGCGGGGACATGGCGAAAATGATACTCAGGAAGGTATTACGATCCAGAATTTCGCCAAGGATATTGTTTCCCTGCTTGATGAACTCAATATTGAAAGCGCTAACATATGTGGGATGTCAATGGGCGGCATTGTTGCACAGGAAATATACCGGCAAGCCCCGGAAAGATGTCTATCGTTGGTTCTGGTGAGCACATTCCATTATGCCCCCCTTCATTTTGGAAAAGTGATTTACCACATTCGAAAGGCACGAACACAACTATTTTCACCAACACAACAAAAAGTACTGGCAGCGAAAACATGTCTTTACTCCTGGCAACGGGATGGGGAAGAGTTTTATAAATATTACAAACCCAAAAAAATTGGATACGTCCAATCTTTGGAGGCATGCCTTTCTGTGGATAATCGTGATTTATTGGCCCGAATAAAGGTACCGACTCTGGTTATTGGCTGTCTATATGACTCGATCATTCCGGTTTGGGTACAGATTTTTATGCACAAAGAGATTCCAGACTCCAATTTAGTGATCTTCAAAAATTCAGGGCACATAGCAAAATTGGAGGTAACTGAAAAATTCAATCAGGCATTACGGCATTTCTTGCACATAAACCGTATAGGGGAAAAAACAGGATAAACAATGAAAATTTATATATTGTAAATTTTGCAAATATTTGGTTTTTACCTTATCATTGACATATAAATCCATTTGAGAAGAGAGGTTTCTTTATGCCTTTTGCAAACCATGACGATGTAAGCCTTTACTATGAAGTTCACGGAGAAGGCGATCCTTTATTGATGATTATGGGACTTGGCTACAACTCTTTATCATGGCACCGAACCCTTCCAGCCTTATCTAAGCACTTTCAGGTAATTGTTTTTGACAATCGTGGTGTAGGTAAGAGCAGTAAACCAGAGAAGACCTACTCCATTGAAATGATGGCCGATGATGCCAAGGCGGTATTAGACGCTGCATCTATTGATAAAGCCCACGTTTATGGCATCTCTATGGGCGGGATGATAGCGCAAAGGCTGGCCATTAATCATCCGGATCGAGTGCGCTCCCTTGTACTGGGGTGTACCACTGCCGGTGGGCCAACTCACGTCCAGCCATCTCCGCAAATTATGGCAACAATGGTGGCACGTGCCGCCCTAACAGGAACTCCAGAAGAAAATGCCTGGGCTGCAGCACCGATTGTATATAGCCAATCGTTTATTGACAGGCACCGCGACATGATTCAAGAAGATATAGAACAGCGTATCCAAATCGTAACTCCGCCACATGCCTATTTATCCCAGCTTCAAGCTTGCGGCGCCCATAATACATCTGAAGAACTTGATAAAATAAAGGTCCCGACATTGGTCATCCATGGTAACGCAGATGAGCTGGTTCCGTATGATAATGGCAAAATGCTGGCTGAACGTATAAAAGGGGCAGAATTTCATACCATTTCTGGTGCGGGTCACATTTTTTTCACTGAAGCGGTCGAGGAGTCAAATGATAGAGTGCTCCAGTTTTTGACTAGTCATTGATTTTTAAGGAATCTTTGCAAGCTTATCTTTTCCTAGAAAGCCCTTATTAGCTTACGTTTGTGCTTAGTTATTCCTGAAGAGTAAAATGAGGATTTTGTAACCTGAGGAAAAAACAAGTGACAGCTGCTGACTCATTGGCTCTATTCGTATAGTCTTCAACTTAATAAGAAGCGATTATTGTGATTTCTGAAAGCTCAGTAACTAGGAGCTGTAATCTTTTGACGATTACAGCTCCCTTTATTGTGTAATCTAGCTTTATCAGTTTTTGTCTGATTCGAAATTGTCTTAAATTTGTCCCCTTGCGAAGCAATCACTGACTGATGTTATTTCATTACTTTTGATTCTTTGTCTGCATCGGTCTTACTATTACTTCATTTACATTTACATGGTCTGGTTGAGTCATAGCATATACAACAGCCTCTGCAATATCCTTTGCCTCAAGGGTTTGCATTCCTTCTGCTCTATTCTGGAACATGTTCAGGACGTCTGGATCAGTAATATGGTGAGCTAGTTCTGTGCTTACAGCTCCTGGTGAAATATTCGTTACGCGAATCCCTGCTTTTGCTAATTCTTTTTCCATTCCTATTGAAAGAGCACGCACTGCATATTTTGTAGCACTATATACAGTACTGGAAGGAAAGACCTCATGACCTGCCACAGAAGAAACATTAATAATTTGACCATGGCCTTGTGCCACCATTGATGGTAATACAGCATGAATGCCGAACAGAACGCCTTTAATATTAACATCTACCATTCTTTCCCACTGATCTACTTGATCATTTTTTAAGAAAGATAATAACATTACTCCTGCATTGTTAATGAGTACATCTACTTTACCAAATTCAGCCTTACTCTTTTCAATAAGATTTTCAACAGATGATTTAACCGTAACATCAGTTTCAACTACTAGTGCTTTTTGGCCTGTTTCCTGTTCAATAACGGACGCCAAGTCTTGAAGCTTTTCAATACGGCGGGCTGCTATGACCACTTTGGCCTCTTGCTTAGCCGCTTCCAAAGCAATTGCTTCTCCAATCCCACTGCTTGCTCCAGTTATTACTACAACCTTTTCTTTCAATTGAAACATTGAACTTTCCTCCTTTAAAAAATATATTGGTGCTTAACAAAGACAGTTTAGCATAAAGATTCTTATCACTTTCATAGGAAAAGATTCATTTACTTATAATTTAATCTGCCTGTCCAATCAAACAATTAAAATATGCAAAAACTTCATGCAATTGCAGATCTACTGATAATATTTGCAGTAAAAACACTCGTTCACCGAATTGAACGAGTGTATAACCATGTTTTTTTATGCCTTTTCTAGTATCACCGATATCCCTTGTCCGCCCCCAATACATAATGTGGCTAAGCCGTAATTGGCCTGACGCTCTCTTAATTCCAGCGCTAAAGAATATATAACCCTGGTTCCGCTTGCGCCTACAGGATGGCCTAGGGCGATGGCCCCGCCATTTACATTTACCTTTTCAGGATTAAGATTTAATTCTTGTATAACAGCCAAGGACTGGGCTGCAAAAGCTTCGTTTAGTTCAATCAAATCAATATCATCCCATGAAAGGCCTGCGCGTGAAAGGGCCATCTTGCTTGCCGGTACCGGGCCGATGCCCATTACATTTGGATCCACACCCGCGATCCCCCATGATTTAATTTTGGCAAGTGGTGTAATATTCGGATTTTTGCTTAGGTACTGTTCAGAGGCTAACACAACCGCAGCAGCGCCGTCATTGATCCCGCTGGCATTGCCAGCAGTAACCGTTCCTTCCGCTTTAAAAGCTGGTTTTAAACCGGAAAGCTTCTCGACATTTGTATCAGGCCTTATGTGTTCATCTTCTGTAATCGTAAGTTCGTTTTTCTTCCCGGCATTGAGCGTTACGGGGATGATTTCCTTTTCGAATCTTCCTGACTCCCGGGCGGCTGCAGCTTTTTGTTGTGAGCGGTAAGCAAACTCATCTTGCTTGGCCCTCGAAATATCATACCGATCTGCAAGATTTTCCGCAGTAATTCCCATCCCGCAACCAATATATTCATCGGATAACGTCGCCCAAAGCATGTCATCCATTTGGGGAGATTTTAAACCTGTCCCAAATCGCGTATTTCGCAGCACATGTGGAGACTGGCTCATGTTTTCCGTTCCGCCGGCCAAGGCCGTCTGTGCTTCTCCCAGACGAATGGTTTGTGCGGCAGAAACGACAGCCTGGAGCCCAGAGCCGCACAGCCGATTTAAGGTTAATGCGGGCGATTCTTGCGGCAATCCTGCTTTAAGTGAAATATGTCTCGCAATATACGATGCCGCTTTTGTTGTATGAATCACATTTCCAAAAAATGCGTGTTCAATGTCACTGGCATCGATCTTGCTCCTTTTAATTGCTTCCTTACTTGCAGTGACTCCCATTTCTATATCTGTTACAGATTTAAGCGATCCTCCAAAGCTTCCAAATGGAGTCCGTGCTCCTTCTATTAAATATACTTCTTCCATTTTATCCTCCTATATTGCCTATTATTTTTTATAGAATACTAAGAGAAGAAATCACTTCTGATAGTTTTTTAATTCCAGGCGCCCGATATCACGAAGATGGACCTGATCGGGCCCATCAACGAGCCTTAATGTACGTGCGTTTGCCCAATGTGCAGCAAGTGGGAAATCCTCCGAAACGCCTGCAGCACCAAATACCTGAATTGCGCGGTCAATAACACTGATCGATACCCTTGGGGCAACAATTTTGATCATCGCTATTTCTTTTCTGGCAGCCTTTGCGCCTTCCTGATCCATTTTGTGTGCAGCATGAAGCGTCAACAGTCTTGCCTGTTCAATTTCAATCCTGGACTCAGCAATGATTTCTTTAATCACTCCCTTGTCAGCAAGTGCTGATCCAAATGCCACCCTATCACCGGCACGGTTACAGAGAAGCTCCAAAGCCCGTTCAGCAGCCCCGATAGCGCGCATGCAGTGATGAATCCTTCCAGGGCCTAACCTGGACTGGGCAATTTCAAAGCCTTTGCCCTCTGCGTATATTAGATTCGATACCGGAACACGTACATTGTTATAATGTATTTCCCCGTGTCCGTGCGGTGCATGGTCATACCCAAAAACAGGCAAATGCCTCTTAATTTCCACACCTGGCGTATTTAATGGAACGAGGACCATGGATTGCTGTTCATGCCTCGGGCCCTTGGGATCCGTTTTACCCATTACAATCGCAATTTCGCATCTAGGATCAATGGCGCCCGTACTCCACCATTTGCGGGCATTGATCACATATTCATTTCCCTCGCGGATAATGCTTCCCTGGATATTGGTGGCATCCGAGGAAGCAACATTTGGTTCGGTCATGGAAAAACATGACCTGATCTCACCATTTAATAAAGGCTTAAGCCACCGCTCCTTCTGCTCCTCGGTTCCGTATTTCATTAATACTTCCATATTTCCTGTATCCGGCGCATTACAGTTAAACAGTTCAGGGGCAAGGAGGGATCTGCCCATAATTTCGCATAGATGGGCATATTCATAGTTTGTAAGGCCCGGGCCATAATTTGTGTCATGAGCAAAGAGATTCCAAAGCCCTTGCTCTTTTGCTTTTTCTTTTAATTCCTCGATAATAGGAGGAATCTGCCAGCGGCTCTCCGCTCTATTTAACTGTTCTTCAAAGAGCTGTTCATTTGGGTAAACATATTCAACCATGAACACTTCTAGCTTACTTTTTAATTCTTTAGTTTTTTCTGATAATTCAAGCAACATTATTACCACTCCCTATTTCCTTAAAGAATTTTAGAAGATTCCAAATGCATTCCGGGGAAGCCTTTAAAACATTTCAAAATTTTCCAGAAGTATAATTTGCTATGTAGCTAAAACAATAACTTTTGTTCCCTAGGGATAACTGATTGGAAGGAATGTGTGGCCATTTCCAATGAACTATAGCTTTAGATATTAAAGAGCTTAAAGGCATTAAGGTGACTGTTGGTGAGGTTTCCTTTGCACCATTCGCATTATGTAAGCTTACTTCTGGAAATGAACCCCTTATCACATTCCAGGTATGCTGATAAAATGGGAGCGCAGCCATAGGCGATTTTTTACAAAATCATAAGTGATGCTCATAAAATAATAGGCCTGTAAACATCAGGATGAAAATAGCTGAAGCAATGAAGAGAAAATCATTGGTGCTGCAGGGGATTCTTAATATAGTCCTCGTTTTGTTACCCGCTTATGTCGACGGATGTCCCCCCGGTGTAAATGTTATCGAGCAGCTGCCCATCAGCCCAGTAACATAAAACAACGGAACGCAATTAGTGTTTTTATAAAAGCATCGGTCAGAAAAGTGGTCTGGTAATTTTGTAAAATATGAATTACCCCAATATTGCTTAATTCCGCACCACTTGGTCATCAAGTTGTACTAAAAATGTAAAAATATAAGCAGGGTCCTCTTCGTTAACCGGTTCGTTTTTAAGAAGTGGCCTGTGAGTTAATAAATCGTGAATAACAGTTGTTGTTTTGATAAATCCATAATGTAGAAGATATTAGTCTCGAGGTAAAATATCTTGATGTGTTTTTTGCTATGTCATTGAAGGTGGATTATAGCTGTTTTGGCAAAAGATAACTGCAGGTTTAGAAATGCCCCATAATATATAATCCGTTTCATCCATTGTCAATATTATACAAGAATTTTGTAGTCCTGCAGCAAGGGTAGAGGCTTCTTGGCAAGTTGTTGGTATGCTTTAATGATATCATCGCAATGCGTGCCTTATTGCCCCGACATCGTGTCACCGTTTTCGAAAACAACTCCCATCGTTTTCGGCCGGTCTGCATAAACTTTTGATACCTGCCCTTCCGAACAATTCTCTTCTTTCAAACTCCATGATGTCCCTCCCTAATTATTGCATACGTTTTCAAAAGATGGAATAGCGACTGAAGTACTAAATCAAGTTATATGATTTCCTTTTGCATAGCCTGGTAGGATAATGTCATTAGGTTTTCGACTCCCATACCTAGTTCTTTAAATCTCTCATCTGTAAGCTCACCCTTTTTCCAGCGAAAATAAATCTGCTGTAGGATGGCGGCTACCTTATAAAATGCGAAAGTCAGATAATAATCAATAGAAGTAACATCACAGCCTGTATTTTGACAATAACGCTCAATAAATTCCCTACGTGATATGAAACCTGGTAAATGGGTAATAGAATTTACACCTGTAAAGGGTTCATGCGCCCCCTTCCAATAAGCAAGTGAAGAGCCCAAATCTGTTAATGGGTCCCCAATGGTTGACAACTCCCAATCGAATACTCCAGTTATTTTTCCTGGGTCCTGCGTGTCAAACATCAGATTATTAAGCTTAAAGTCGTTGTGAACTACAGAGATAACAGGATTTTGAGGAGGCAGATTTTTAGTTAAAAACGATTCTATTTCTTTGGTTACGGGTATATCATCTGTTTTAGAACGTTGGTAACGGGATATCCAACCTTCCACCTGGCGTTTTAAATAACCTTCAGGCCTTCCGAAATCCTTCAATCCGTTATCGCTGCAATCGACTTGATGAAGTAGTGATAAAGTATCAACCACTGCATAGGAAATGCTTTTTCCGGATGAAGTTGATGGAGAAAATTGTTTAGGGAGCTTATCATCCAATACAACGCCAGCCTTATTCTCCATTACATAAAAAGGCCTTTCCATTATGTCTGTGTCCTTTGATAATATGTAGGGCTGAGGTGCCAGGGGAAATACCGCATTCATTCTCTTTAAAACGGAATACTCCCTTTCCATATCATGAGCCTTAGCTGGAATTTCTCCAATAGGGGGCCGTCTTAACACGCCCTTCCAATCGCCAATAGATATGGCAAATGTCAAATTTGAATAACCTGCCGAAAATGGCTTGACTTCCATTTGATCTGTAACATGGTTGAGGTTCAATTCCGATTTAATTAATTGTTCCACCTTTGGCCAATTAATGACGTGTTCATAAGGATAAATCACTTGTGTTGATGACATTCCTTCACCTCACATAAAAAATTAGGGCAAGCTGGTATTTACATATCCATTTCAAACCAATTGTGGTTATTGAAACTTAATTGATTTCAACTAAAGTTCTAGTTTTACGACAAAAGTGAGGATTTTGAAATGAAATTGAGATTTCCGCAAAAGCTTTACGCAGTGTTTCTCCTTCTCAATACCCACTTCAGTTGATAAAATAAACCACATGATTAAATATATGGCAAATTTGCCAGCTTGATGTAAGAAAAGGTTGAATTCTAATAAAGAGTGTCAATTGTACTTGAAGAGAAGGCACAAAAAAAGAGTAGGCGATTCCTACTCAGGAGAATTTCTATTTATTATTGTTTAGTTCAACCCACACTTAAATGTCTGTAAGCAAGGATAGAAACGATCGACTTAGTTACCAGGTAAAGGTGCTGGTTTAAATTTTTTACTTGTTCAGGTGTTTGGGACATAAAGTACTGTAATTGGGATTCTTGGTATGTAATGCAACTATTGAGAAAATCTAAATGTTTTTCCTTATCAGCCACATTACTATTTTTCACGACATAAAATTGTTCTCTAAGTTCAGCTATCTTGTTCCTGTACTTATTCTCGCTGTTTTGAATAAACGCTAACTGTTGCTCAAAAGAATTTTTTAGACTAATAAGTAAATCCAACCTATTGAGTGTGATTATTAATCAGCCCCTTTCCCTTATAGATATTAATACATTCCGTTTAAGGGAACTGGATGTTTTTGTTAATATTTTGTTAATAAAGGTTTCAGCCGTCATGCACTACAAGACAATTGGTCCGTAATCTAGTTTTATAAACCTCAATTAACAACTTACGAAACAAGTAACTTTTCCTACAATTTTATTATCCTAGCATACTATGCCCGCCATTGACTGAGATTACTTGCCCCGTTATCCAATCAGACCAGGAAGACAATAAAAAAAGAATAATTCCAGTTACATCATCTACCTTTCCAAGCCGCTTTAACGGGTATTGCTTCACTAATCTTCCCATTGTTATGGCATCATAATTTTGACCTTGATCAATGAGGCCCAGAGAGACGGTGTTGCACTGTATGTTCTTCCTGCCAACGTCCTGGGATAATGATTTTAAAAAACTGATCGATCCACTTCTCGCTGCACCCGAAATGATTAAATTCCGATCACCAGTACGTGCGGAATCTCCAACAATATTGATAAATTTCCCACGATTCTTTTCAAACATGTCCGGAACAAAGGTATGCGCTAAATGAATCACTCCGTAAAGACATACTTCTACCTCCCGCTTCCATTCCCCCGGCTGATAGTTAAAGAACGGTTTATATTGGGCCCAACCTGCATTATTGACCACATGATCGATACTTCCCAGCTCTGTCTCAATCGTTTTTTTCATCATTTGAACATCTTCGATTGACACCAGGTCGCCTTTCACTAATGCCACTTTCACACCATAACCTTGAATTTGCTTTGCTGTTTCAATTGCAGCTTGCTCGGAGTTGTTATAATGAAGGGCAATGTTTGCACCTTCGCTGGCTGCAGCTAGTGCTAATCCCCGGCCAACTCTTTTCGCGGCCCCGGTTATGAGTATGTTGGTTCCTTCTAAGTTTAGCTTCATTTTTTCGCCTCCTAATCTTTTCAATAAGAATAGCCAGTACAGCTATCCGTACTGGCCTGCTTGTTACTTACACCATAGTCAAACCGCCGCTTACAGAGAGGGTCTGGCCTGTTACATATTCCGCCTCATCTGACACAAAATATGCAACCGCGCCGGCAATGTCTTTCGGTTGGGCCAATCGGCGGAATGGGATTGCTTTTTCCAGGGCTCCTGCAAGTCCCTCATTATATGAGCCAATTTCTTTAAATAACGGTGTATCGCTGGGACCTGGCGCGACACAATTGATATTAAGCTTATACCTGGCCATCTCTCTTGCCAGCGTTTTGGTAAGCGCAATAACTCCACCCTTGGCAGCGGAATATACTGCCTCGCCGCTAGAACCGACCCTGCCTGCATCAGAGGCAATATTCACGATTTTTCCATAGCCATTCTCTATCATGATCGGTAAAATTTTTTTACACGTGTGAATATGACCGAGCAGATTAATATCCACGATTTTCTTCCATGTGTCCGGCTCACTTTTAAGAAAGGGCTCTACCTTATCCCAGCCGGCATTATTAATTAATACATCTATTTTTTTATAAGCATTCAATGATTCTTCCACAGCTGATTTGACACTTTCCAAATCCGTCACATCACAAAATACCGATTTGGCTTCGTAGCCTTCCTCTTTAATGGAAGAAACTGTTTCATTCGCATTTTCAATATTGATATCCGCCACAACGACTTTCATCAATCGGGAAGCAAGTGTTCTAGCAATCTCCCTGCCTATGCCGCTTCCTGCTCCAGTTACAAAAGCTATACGTTGATCCATCACGAACCCCTCCATATTCTATTTAAACTTTATCGGACATTATCTCGTTTATGATTGCCCGCAGACGGTACTTCTTGATTTTGCCGCTTGGTGTCCTTGGGAATTCATCGATTATTTCAATATGCTCCGGCCAATATTGTTTTGCCATACCTTTTTCTTCCAAAAAGACTGACATTGTCTGCATTGTTAGCGGGTCCTTGCCAGGTTTCATACTAATGAAGGCACAGGCCTTTTCTTGTAGGCGGGTATCCGGCATGGCAACGATCTGGACTGTTGAAACATCCGGATGTTCATACAATACGTTTTCGACATAAGCGACAGGGATATTTTCTCCGCCGCGAATGATAATATCTTTATTGCGTCCGGTAATTCTGATATATCCATCTTCGTCCATGATTGCCCGGTCCCCGGTAATAAACCAGCCATCATCAAACTCAGACTTTGTCATCTCCATCCTTTTTAAATAACCCACAAACAAAGCAGGGCCTTTGCATAGCAAACTCCCTTCCTCGTTTGGAGGAAGTGTGTTGCCGAGCGCATCCACCACTTTAAGTTCCATTCCCGGGAATGGTGCCCCATCTGTACTTGTAAGTTTTTCTTCTGTATCATCCATCTTTGTAAATGTAACCATTCCATTTTCCGTTTGACCCCAACCGGAAAGAATGGTACTTGGCAATTTTAATGCTGCCTGCTTTACGAGGGTACGCGGAATCGGGGCACCTACAGCAATAAAGATGCGCAGTGAGCTTAAATCAAACTCTTCAATGCCCTCCACTTGAATTGTATCCTGCAGAAATGGTGTAGCCCCGGCTGTAAGCGTAATATTCTCTTTCTCGACCAGTTCAATAAACTCATTTGCATTCCAAATATCCTGATATACAGCCGTCCCCCCGTAAATCACCGGCAATCGAACCCCGTACAGGAATCCTGTTTGATGGGCAAATGTGGATGCCATAAAAATGGTATCGTTAGGCGTTAACTTTAAGTGGTCAATCCAATAGGTTGAAGAAATGGTAACTGTATTATGAGTATGCATGACACCTTTTGGTTCACCGGTCGTTCCGGAAGTGAAAATGATTTCTGTCAGTTCATTTGGCTCATGGGTAATCCCGTCAAGAATTGACGGATCTCTTTTTTCTTCCCATGGTTCTTCAAGGAGTGTAGAAAAAGATTTCATTCCAGCGGGCACTTCTTTTCCAACTACAAAAACATGTTCCATCGCCGGCCATTCCGGCAAGAGCCTGCTTACCATTTCGGGGTAATTGAATCCACGGAATTCATCAGGGATGACAATCATCTTAGATTCAGCCATGCTGACCATGAAGCCAATCTCCCTGTCCCGATAGATTGGAATCAACGGATTGCTGATAGCTCCTATTCTTGTTGCAGCAAAATGCAAGATCACGAATTCATTCCAGTTAGGGAGCTGAAATGAAATAACATCTCCCTTTTTTAAGCCTAATTCAAGAAGACCCAAGGCCACTCTGTCTACCAGCTTGCCAAGCTCGCTATACGTATACCGGCTCTTTTTATCAATGATGGCCGTTTTGTCCGGATAATTTTTGATTGCTGCGCGTAAATAGTCCAGAATCGTTTTGTTTGGCCACTCGTTCTCGTACTTTTTGATATACTCTTCTGTCAAGATCGTTTCGAAATTCACCAGCTTCTACCTCCTTAAAATGGGTACAGCCATTTATGCCCTGAATTTCTTGAAGTCGACCGGCCGTTTTTCAATAAAAGCGTTTCTTCCTTCTGCCGATTCCTCCGTCTTATAAAACATTGCCAGGCTTCCCATAGAAAGCTGAGAAATTCCTTCAATGTTTGCCGAATCGGCATTAAAAGAATATTTCAGCATGCGAATGGCAGTAGGACTCTTCTCAAGGATTTTTTCCGCCCACTCTTTTGCTGTATCCATCAATTCCTCCTGCGGAACGATTTTATTGACAAGACCCATCTCTTTCGCTTCTTGTGCTGAGTATTTTTCACATAAATACCAGATTTCCCTAGCTTTCTTTTCCCCTACAATTCTGGAAAGATAGGCAGACCCAAATCCGGCATCATAGCTCCCCACTTTTGGTCCGGTTTGTCCAAAGATGGCATTTTCAGATGCAATGGTCAAATCACAGATCACATGAAGAACATGTCCGCCCCCAATCGCATATCCGTTCACCGCTGCTATAACGGGCTTCGGAATAGCACGAATAACATGATGAAGCGCTTCCACTTCTAACCCGATGCCATTTCCTAATCCACCGCTGGAACCATACCCACTATCCCCTTTTTCCTTTTGATCTCCGCCTGTACAAAAAGCCTTTTCACCAGTTCCTGTGAGGATTACAACGCCAATTCTATTATCATCCCACGCATCACGGAAACACGATATTAAATCTCTTACTGTCTGTGCCCGAAAAGCATTATAAACTTCTGGACGGTTAATCGTAATAATTGCCATTCCGTTTTCCTTTTTATAAAGAACATCTGTCAATTCCATCCTTTAGTTCCTCCTATCTTAATGAAAAAAATATATATCTCTTAAAATGTATTAACTCCTCCATACTTAATAGGAACGAAAATCTTTCCCAATAATTTCTTTTGCGATGACAATTTGATTAGCCTGGGCTGTGCCATCACCAATTTCCAAACCAATGACATCACGCAGCCTTTGTTCAATCGGCATTTCTTTTGTATAGGCGTAATGGCCGTTTAACAGCATACATTCATGGATCGCTTCCTGGCTCAGCTTAGGACCCAGCCATTTCACTGATGCGGCCTCTTTTGTATGCTTCTTGCCCTGGTCCCTAAGCCACAGTCCTCGATAGGCCTGCCACTTGATTAGTTCCAATTGGGTATAATGGGTAACAATCGGGAATGACACACCCTGGAATTTCGCAAGCGGCTGCCCGAAAGCATGTCTTGATTTCACATGTGCTATAGTCTCATCCAAACTCTGAAAAGCAGCTCCGACACACTGCAATCCAATTAGCAGCCGGCTAAGATCAAAGCCGTTCATCACCTGGGCAAACCCTTTATTTTCAAGCCCGATGATATTGCCTTCTGGAATTTCCACTCCATTTAGATAAATCGAGCCCCTGCCGATTGGAACATTTCCCATGTCGTCGTAACCTTTACACTCCACGCCGGGAAGGTCGGAAGGAACGACAAAAGCACTAATGCCACGGCTTCCCGCTTCCCGGTCGGTTTTGGCAAAAACGATAAATGCATCTGCTATTGTAGCAGCACTAATGCCTGACTTTTCTCCGTTTAAAATATAATGGTTTCCCTTATGTACAGCGGTCGACCGGATTCCGGCTGCATCAGTTCCAGCTGCGGGTTCCGTTATGGCGATCCCCATAATTTTATCCCCGCTAGCAATTCCAGGAAGCCATGTTTTTTTCAATTCCTCAGTAGCATGGTTTGCAAGAATCTCAGATACGAGCGCATTTAGCATCACGGCATACGTCAAGTTAAAATCTCCGCGGCCTATTTCTTCGGCTGCAATTCCAGCCGTCACACATTCTGCACCACTCCCCCCATACTCTTCGGGAACCCGTAGTCCATTCACACCAAGTTCTCCAAGCTTTTTCCATAAATGTCTGGGATGCTTTTGCTCCCTGTCCCACTTTGTATAAAGTGGAAGAAGCTCATGTAATGAGAATTCTTTTATCATAGTTCGAAAAGATTCTTGTTCTGCATCGAAAGAAAAATTTAACACCGGTAGCGATCCCTCCTTGTTATAGATAAAATGCAAGATGTGTGCCAAATGGAAACTGTCTATGTATATGGGTGACAACCTTTTTTTTTCGCAAAAATGATATTTCTTTCGCAAATTTGCAAAGCATCAGTGCGAAAAAGCTATTCAATTTATTACCAAGTGTGTAAAATCCGTTTTCAGAAATCATCAACGGGTAGTAAGACAATAAACGTAAATTTAATAAAAGAAGGAGTGATTAATTATGAAGACATATAAGCTTAAAAAAATTGTGGCAGGAATAGCTATGGCAACTTTCATCGGCTCATCAGTTCCTGCTTATGCAGGAGCGCAGGTGGAATCATATCAGGAAGAAGGGAATTATTATTCCTACCACCAGCCTTGGCACGAATATAAACATATCGACAATCAAAATGATTATATGTACAACAATCGTGACGTTTTAAATCAGCTAGAACAAGGTGAACAACTTGGGTCTTTGACTGTTGCATCTGTTGAAAAAGGAGAAACAACTACCACGGTTACATTCACAGATGATATCAAAGTAAATGGATTCTATCACCCTGAAACTGGACAATTTTTCTTGAAACGTAAAGATCTTAGTGAATCAATTGATGGATATAGTACAAATGCGGATGCAGTAGTGGTAAAAAACCAAGCTGAGGTAAGCCGAGCTCTGGAAGGTCATTCCCTTTTCGATAGAATATCTGGTACTTTATCAAACATTCAAATGGAGTCATCAGGAAACGATTTAACGCTAAACGCGGACTTAAATAACGTCGAACCATTGAACTGGAAAGACATAGACAATTTATAAAAAGAGGTCTATTAACAGTCAGATTTCTGACTGTTTTTTATTGAGGGCCATTTCAATCAAGGCTGCCTTTTTTGGCAGCCGCACTGTCACATTATCATTAGGCATATATTATTTCTATACAAATTTATTAATTTGAACTAGCCCTAACCTTAGGTTAGCTTATACTTAGCAATTTTCCGGTAGAGGCTTGCTAAATGGATACCAAGTTTTCTGGCAGCGAGTGTACGGTTGCCATTTGATTCCCTTAAAGCCCTCTGAATCGCAGCAATTTACGCCTTACATACTTCCTCCTCTAAACTGGAAAAGGTACTTTCTTGTTTTATGGCTTGAATATCTGCTTCTACGTATGTTGTATTTAAATACATACTTTCCAATGAAAGGGAATGGCCTTCTACCATATTCATCCCTCGTTCAATAAATGATTTTAATTCGCGGACATTCCCTGGCCAATCTTGATTATAAATCCATGTTTTCAGTCCTGGATCTATCTGTTCTACATTTTTTTGAAAAACATCATTGAAATGATCAATGAAATAATAAGCAAGTGGCAGGATGTCATCCCTGCGTTGTCTTAAGGAAGGAATTTTCAGTTCAAATACAAATAAACGGTAAAACAAATCCTGGCGGAACCTTCCTTCTTGCACAAGAATTTTCAAGTCGCGGTTTGTCGCAGCAATTATTCGGATATCAACTACTTTGCTCCCTGTTCCCCCGAGCCGTTCTACCTCCCTTTCCTGAATCACACGCAATAGCTTTCCCTGTGCTTGATAGGGGAGTTCAGAAATTTCATCCAAAAAAAGAGTCCCATTCTGTGCTAATTCGATTTTACCTGGCTTTCCTTCCCTTTTTGCCCCGCTGAATGCGCCTGATTCATATCCAAAAAGCTCTGATTCAAATAACTCGTCAGGTATTGCAGCACAATTAACCGCAATAAATGGGTGGTTTTTTCTGCTGCTTAGCCCGTGTATGGCCTGAGCAAACAGTTCTTTCCCTGTACCGCTATCACCCGTTAGAAGAACTGTTGAGTTGCTCGTAGCGATTCTCGCAGCCAATTCCTTTATATGATGGATTACCTGGCTTTCGCCAATAATTTCTTCAAAGCTGTAACGTGATGTATTCTGGGACTTTTTCTTTACTCTTAGAGGGCTCAATGTATTTATAAAGGACATCATATCTTGACGATCGACTTCATCTTGTCTTAAAATCACTCGAAATAATAGAAGGCTAGATTGTCGAGATACTCGAATTAAGCAGGAAAAGCCATTAATCAGCCCGGACATGACTGGTTTTGATTCATAATCCTTGGATAAGTTTATGGGAGAAATGCCCTGGATGATTTGTACGATGGAGGTACCAGTCAACTCAGACGACTTTACATCAAAGTGACGGCAAAAATCAGCACTAGCTTCCTTTATCGTTCCATTTTCTTTAACTACAATGTAACCCCAATCTTCCAATTGTTTTTGCACACTTTTAACATTCTCCATTTACATCACCCATCAACATTGATTTGTAAAAATCAAAATCACGACTTGTCCTTTAACTACTTCATTCCCTGCCTGATTGTAACAAGTCACTTTCTGGGTTACCCAGTTCCTCGATAAATTAATATCAATCACCTCCAGTTCCGCTGTGATTTCATCACCAACATGAACTGGATGATAAAAAACCAATTCCTTTTGCACCAATATACAAGCACTACCAGGCAGCTTTTCGCTAATCACCTGTGTAATTAATCCTTCTGTTAATAAACCAGGTACAAGCGGTTTTTTATAAAAAGCCTTCCATACATCTTCATCTGGCTGATAAACTGAACTAAAATCTCTTGTTAATTCATTACATAGGCTGACATCTTTTTCTGTAAAGGTTCGTTGAATCCTTGCAATTTGTCCTGTGAAAATTTCATTGATTACCATTTTCCGCTCTCCTTTTTTAGAAGAATTAAATGTTTATATTTTAAATCTACTGTATAAAGCTACGTGATAATCTTTCCTACTTGCATCCTTATTGGATGAAAATGACATATCCTTTTAAGCAATATGTTGAGGGGAATCTCTTTGTTTTAAGTAATGAGATAACTGATTTCCCTATACATGGCATAAATCCTCCGGTGTTAATCATGTTCTTTGAACCCAATCAATATGCGGTGTGGATTCATTAAAGTTCGCAAGATTATTTGCGTAAGGCTGGATTCATTTCGTACATACTTTTTTTCTGCCTACCTATTTCATAAATAAAAAGAGGAAACATACTAATGTTCCCTCCAAATAAAAGTTATGAGAATGGGTATTGTCTCGGTTGTGTTTGAACGGATATCCATTTAACAGTTGTAAATTCTTCAAATGCCCATTCACCACAGTAACGGCCGAGCCCTGATGCTTTTTCACCACCAAATGGGATATTCGTTTCCACGTTAACTGTTTGATCATTGACATGGATCATTCCAGTCTTAATTTGTTTGGCGACTTGAATTCCCCGCTCAATCGAACCGGAAAAAACAGCACCACTTAAACCAAATGGAGAATCATTTGCTACCCTTATAGCTTCTTCCTCACCATCTACTGGAATCACACAGGCAACGGGTGCGAAGATTTCATTTTGGGCAATGGTCATATCATTCTTGACATCCACCAAAACGAATGGCTCCATAAGATTTCCGTTCACATTTCCTTTCTTTACAACCCTGGCTCCCTCTTCCTTACTTTTCTCAATAATGCTTAGCGCACGTTCTACCTGCTTTCTATTAATCATAGGACCAATAATTGTATCGCTATTCCGTGGGTCACCTACTTTAACCTGAGCCGTCTTCTCCAGGAATTTTTGAACGAAAGGCTCGTATAATTTTCGATCGATGATTATCCGGTTGATTGCTATACAAATTTGGCCTGAATGCATATATTTTCCAAAGGTTGCAGCTGAAACTGCCTGATCTAAATCGGCGTCATCCAGAACGATAAATGCATTGTTTCCTCCAAGTTCCAGTGCCGGTTTTTTTACATGTTTTACTGCCAAAGAGCCAACATGTCGCCCTGCAGCCGTTGAACCAGTAAATGAAATCACGCTTGGCACAGGATGTTCCACGAAATAATCGCCAATTTCCTCCAGATCGGCAACTGTAACATGAATTAATCCATTAGGAAGTCCCGCTTCTTCAAAGATTTTAGCAATGATTAATCCACCTGAAATAGGGGTTTGGAAATCGGGCTTTATAACAATGGCATTACCAGTTGCAATGGCTGGCGCCACAACACGCATCGTCAAATGAAAAGGCCAATTCCACGGGGTGATAGCCCCGACAACTCCGACAGGCTCTCGATAAATCCTGTTCTCTTTTCCCGGTATCCCGGACGGACGAATATCTGCACCCATCATCATTGGAAATGTCGAGGCTAACTTTAAGTCGCCAACAACACAATCCACTTCAACAGCCGCTTTTAATTGAGAGCTTCCAGTTTCTTCCACAAGAAGCTGGATTAACTCTTCTTTTCTGTCTTGTACAATCTGAGCCGCTTTTTCCAGGATGGCAATCCTTTCATAAGGATTTGAATTAGACCAGCTTTTTTGGGCCTCTTCAGCCGCCTGGTAGGCTTCGTGGATATCTTCTTTACTCGCATACTTTAATTCTGTTATAACCTCATCATTAAACGGGTTAGTAACCGTGCAATACTTTACACTGGAACCTTCTCTCCATTTTCCGCCTACCATTAATTTGTTCCATTCTGCATACTTATTAGTTTTTACAGTCATTTCTATACCTCCCTAAATTTAACCAATCTTAATTACTGGTTTAATTGTAATCCCTGCTTCTGAGTCTTCACTGGCCTGATTTATTTCTTCCAACCTATAGAATTTTATTAATTTATCAAATGGAAATTGCCCTTGTTGATAGAGCTTTATTAATTTAGGAATATACAACTGGGGTACGCCAGAACCCATTAATACACCAGTGACTGACCTTTCAAATAAGATCGTATTTACATCCAAATTTACTTCAGTGCCTAAAGGCGGGGCACCGATCACTACAGCTTTTCCAAGAGTAGCAAGGCAATCCACGGCTTGGCGAAGTACTTCTGGTCGGCTAGTTGTTTCAATGGAATATTCAACACCGCCACCGGTTATTCTTTGAATTTCATCAAGTGTATTAGTTTCTTTTGGGTTTATTGTATGAGTAGCGCCAAGTTCCTTGGCAAGTTCTAAGCGGTTATTTTGGAGGTCTACAGCAATGATTGTTGTACAACTGGCCACTTTTGCAGCCATTAGAGCACTTAAGCCTACGGAACCACAACCAAAAATGACGATGCTAGAGCCGGCCCTAGGTTGCAGCTTATTTAAAACTGCCCCACTGCCTGTTTGAATTCCACACCCAAGGGGCCCTAATAATTCTAGAGGTACATCCTTATCAACCTTTACCACATTTCTCTCAGAAACTACGGAATAACACGCGAAACTAGACTGGCCAAAGAAATTGGACAATTCCTCTCCATTTTTATGTAATCTGCTAGTTCCGTCCTCCATCTTACCTGTGAAATTAAGAGTGAAAAACTGAGTACAACCATATGGATTCCCACTCCGGCAATTATTGCATTCTCCACATGAACTGTAGGATAAAACCACATGGTCGCCAGGCTGTACTGAATGAACTCCTTGCCCCACCTTTTCAACAATTCCAGAACCTTCGTGTCCTAACACCGCAGGAAGGGGCACTGGATAGTATTGGTCCCTAACAATCAAATCAGTATGGCATATTCCTGATGCAATAATCCTGACAAGAACTTCTCCCGCTTTTGGGTCATCAATTGTTATTTCCTCGATTTTAAAGGGTTCTCCCTTACCGTGTGTAATTGCTGCTGACGTTTTTATCATAATTAATTAAATCACCTACCTTCTTTTTTTGAAAGCGTTTACAGGTATATTTTATCTATTTTCTTTACACTAAAATTTTAAAATCTTACAATCTGATTTTTAAATTTTTATTATTCGAATTTTGGTAATAATAACGGGACAAAGTTGTTGGTTTTTAAGTTAAATACCTACCCATCTATTAAACAAATTTGCTTCAATATCAAACTGATCCAAAGCTTTTTGAACGCTTTGATCAATGATTTCATTAATCGTTTTGGGAAGATGATAAAAAGACGGGACAGGCGGGAGGATGACCCCGCCAAATTGTGTAACACTTGTCATATGATTGAGATGGCCCAGATGAAGAGGAGTCTCCCTAACCATTAATACTAATTTTCTACGTTCTTTTAGACATACATCTGCCGTTCTGGTAAGCAAATCAACATTATAGCTATTCGCGATTCCCGAAAGAGTCTTTATTGAACAGGGTGCAATAACCATACCATCTACTTTAAAGGAACCACTGGATACAGCAGCACCTAGATTTTTATTATCATAGACTTTTGAAGCCAACTGGACTACATCGTTTATGTCATAGTCTGTTTCATATTCAATGGTAGTTCTTGCTGTGTCACTTAGGATAAGATGGCTTTCTGCACCTGCTGTCTTTAATGCTTCTAGTATCCGTATCCCGTAGATTGCCCCGCTTGCCCCGGAAATTCCTACTACAATTTTCTTCATCCATATCCCCCGTCTCCATCTGGAAGTAGCGAACTACCATTTCTTTTCCATATGTTGGTCCAGTAATCCCGAAGAATTTTTATTTAAAAAGTCATGAATGTTCAATTCTTCATAACCCGGTATATGGATTCGTTTATATCTCATTGGTTCACTTTTTAATGGGACCGTACAATCAAAGCCCATTTTTGAACCAAATCCATTGTCAGTGGAAGGGTCCAATTTTGATCCCTGTGTACCGTTAATCACTACTAAATCTGTTTCTGCTTGGAAGCGTGTGGCAATCGCCCATTCTACTTCTTCCATATTAAAAATATCTACTTCTTCATCGACCACGACCACATGCTTTATATCAAAGCTATTTGCCAAAGCAGCAATGATCGCATTTTTACCCTCCCCTTCGTTCCGCTTCTTGATCGAAATGATGGCATGATACCTACACGTTCCTCCCGGGCTCATGTGGACAGCCTTTACTGAAGGAACAGTTTGACGAACGGTTTGAATAAGGCTTGCCTCCCTCGGTATACCGCCTAAAAGCAAGTGTTCATATCCAGCAGGAACAATCGTATAAAAAATAGGATTATTTCTGTGCGTGATACCGGTTATCTGAACTACTTCCTTGTCATCCCTTGGTCCATAATATTTTGGAAATTCTCCAAAAGGCCCTTCCGGTTCTCGAACTTTAGGCAATATCTTCCCTTCGAGCACAATTTCTGCATAGGCTGGGACATCGATATCTACTGTTTCACATCTGACAACTTCGAGAGGTTCTTTTAGGAGTGCACTCGCAATCTCAAGCTCATCAACACCAAAAGGAGTACTCGCTTGAGATGCAAGAAGTGTAACTGGATCGACCCCGATTGCAATTGCACATTCGAGCGGTCGCCCTGCTTCCTCAGCTTGCTTGAATAAATGATAAGTGTGGCGCGGCAACAGCAGGACACCAAGTCTGTCTTTCCCGGATACTTGAAGACGGTGTATCGACACATTTTGTTTCCTCGTTAGCGGATCGCGAACGATAAAAAGCCCTGCAGTAATGTACTTGCCTGAATCCTTTTCGTGGTGTACCGGAATTGGAAACGAATTTAAATCAATATCATTCAGGATGATATTTTCCTTAACCGGAGCCTCCTCTATCTCTATATGGCGGCATGCCACCGGAGAAGAGACAGCCTTGGAAAACATTGAAAGAATATCATACTGGTCGGTTTCAAGTGCCTCGGCAAATTGTTCACGGGTGGAACAAATACCAGACACGACAGGAATATCATAGTCCTCAACCTTCGTAAAATATGTTGCCTTTATACCATCCAGCTTCTTTGTTAATGCAGCAACTTCAAATTGCAGACTGACTTCTTTATCAATTACTGCAAATCTATCGGTTTTTTGAAGGTACTCAAGCCAGGTGCGGAGTGACTTTGCTCTCATCATGTGACCTCCTAATTTTTGACCAGATTGCCAAAGATATCTTTTAATCGTCTATCGAATAATTTCGTTAACCGCTCACGGCCGCGCACTTCTGGCGGTGTGGAAACCTCCCGGCCATCAACGATCACTTGCTGGTCATAACGGATAAGGATAAACGGCAAATATTCGTCATAAATAGCACGGATTCTCTCTGCATGCTTTGGATTTCTTGCCAAAAGCTTTAGCATTCGAAGTCCGAATCCAACATGCCTTCCTTCATCCTCTTTAATCCTTGCGAAGCCTTCAGCAAGTCCCGGGAACAAACCTTTGCTCCCGTAAACAGCTTCAAAAACATCATAACCAGACATAGCCTGAACACCCTCGATGATTCCCTGATAATGGGTCAATCCTTCGACAAGGGCTGCCTCCCGCTCTTCCGGCCCTGCCTCTAAGGCATCAAGCATCTGTCTCGCTCGATCGTCCAGCTTTTGCTGAACCAGGTTTTTCACACCAGAAATTCGCTCGCGGCCCAATACCTCGCTAAAATAGCGCATAAAAAACTCAGTATGCTTAAATTCCTCCAGTAATTGAGTGCTTAGGAATGCCTGTTCTTCTGTGGTGGAACCTAGCATAATCCAAGGACAAAATTTTAATGCCACATTTTCTTCCGCATCCAGAAATCCTGTACAAAAATGAATAAGATAGTCCTTTAAGTCCTGATCAAGCGATTCAAAATCTTTTTTATCCTGAGTTAAGTCAATTGCAGCAGGATCCCAAGTTCCAAACTTGATCGCCTTGCGGTATAAATTCCATGCTACCTCACTTGTACTTTTATCAAGACCCGGAATCAATTCTTCACTCATGCAACAATACCTCCGTTTAGTAAGATTTAATAAACTCGTTTTAATAGCTCTAAAACTTCTGATTCAGACGGCTGCCTAGGATTAAATTTCATCATTCCACTTTTAAAAGAATCCTGTGCAATAGCCGGTAGCTTTTCTTTAGGTACATTCACATCTCTTAACCGAGTTGGAAGGCCAATATCTCTAACCATATCTGCCACCGAACTTCCTGCCTGCAACGCCATGTTGTCTAGGCTGTCTGCCTTTACTCCTAAAGCTTTCGAAATTTTCGCAGCCTTTTCTGGACAGGCCGATGAGTTAAATTCCACCACATGCGGAAGCAATAAACCGATAGCGACTCCATGCGGAACATGGCAATGGCCTGAAAGAGCACTTCCAATTGCATGGGTGAGGCCTAGGAAACTATTATTAAAAGCCATTCCAGCAAGGAGGCTTCCCTGGGACATTCCTATCCTTGCCTCTTGATTCTTCCCCTTATTTACCGATGGACGAAGGTGTGAGCCTACTATTTCTATTGCTTCCATTGCCAGTGCTGCAGAAGCAGGACGGGACCTCTTAGAGAAATAAGATTCAATACCGTGCGCCAACGCATCTATACCAGACGCAGCAGTCATGTTTTTTGGAAGATTCATCGTTAGCTCTGGGTCAACAAGTGCAATAGTAGGAGCCATATATTGGCTGGTTACTGTCACTTTTACATTTTTCACCCAGTCAGAATAAACGCCAAAAATGGTGACCTCACTGCCTGTTCCTGAAGTTGTAGGTATAGCAATCAACGGAACCGTGGGAGCCTTGCCGACTTGTTCAACACCTGCATAATCACCAATACTTCCGCCATTAGCCGCTATTATTCGAATACCTTTTGCGGTATCTATGGCACTCCCACCGCCAACTGCCACGATGCAATCATAAGCACCAGATGTAAAAACTGCTGCCCCCTTATCAATGGTTTCCAGTCCCGGATCCGGTTCCACCTCTAAATAGGTTTCATATTGAATATTTGCACCGCGCATAGATCGTTCTAAACTCTCCAGAAGACCGGCAGCTTCCACTCCTTTATCGCTAACCAAAAAAATATTTTTCACGCCCATACGGAGAAGCTTCTCTCCAAGTACCCCCGCCTTTCCAAACCCAAATTCAATCAAAGTAGGCAAGTGAAATGTAAATTCAGATTCAACCGCAATAGTTTCGCTGATACTCACGCGAATGGCCTCCTTCCTTTATTCAGTCTCTATATGAACGTGTTTTGTTTCGCAATATTCCATCAATCCGTCTATTCCTCTGGTTCTTCCTAAACCGCTTTGCTTATAACCTCCAAATTCAGCTTCAGGGAAATTCTTATTGTACGTATTGATCCAAACGGTACCAGCCTTAATTCCTCGTGACATTTTCATGGCACGGTTTAAGTCGGTTGTCCAGACACCTGCAGATAAGCCAAAGTCGCTATCATTTGCGATTTCCAGAGCTTCTTCGTCACTCGAAAAAGTTTGGACAGCAAGAACAGGTCCAAAAATCTCTTCCTTTATAACCCGGCAGTTTGCTGAAAGCTCATCGATAATGGTTGGACTAAAGTAGTAGCCTTTATCATAGTCGCCTCCAGTTAATTGGTAGCCGCCTGTTATAACTCGGCCTTCCTGTTTGCCAATGTCACAGAAGTTCCGCACAATATCGAGCTGACTCTTGGATACAAGCGGTCCCATGTCTGCAGTTTCCAGGATTCCATTTTCAACCCGAAGACCTTCAGCATACTTCTTTAATCCGGCTACTACCTCATCTTTAATGGACTCATGAATCAACACTCGTGAACCTGCCATACATATTTGCCCTGCCGAAATGAAAATAGATTTTCCTATGATTGGAATAGCCTTATCAAGATTCGCGTCAGAAAATACAACGTTTGGCGATTTGCCGCCAAGCTCTAATGCAAGCTTTTTGATATTGCTTGCCCCCATTTCCATGATCGCTTTTCCTGTGGATGTATCTCCGGTAAAACTGATCATATCAATCTTGCCACTTGTTGCCATTGCTGCCCCAATCGAGCTTCCAGGCCCTGTAATAATGCTTACAATCCCTTTAGGAAATTCAGGAACCTCATCTATTAATTTAAAAATTTCCACTGATATCGATGGAGTCAGGCTTGCAGGCTTTACGATTACACCATTACCGGCTGCAAGAGCCGGAGCAAGCTCGCGTACCATAAGCAGTGCTGGCCAGTTCCAAGGGGAAATGATTCCCACCACTCCTATCGGTTCTTTTACGATTACTCCAAAATTATTTGGCTCAAGCTGAATGGAGCGTCCAAAAACTGTACGTGCAGCACCCGCAAAATATTTCAGGGTATCGATACAACCGGAAATCTCAATACGCGATTCACGAATGGTTTTTCCTTGCTCCATAGTCAAAATACGCGACAGGTCTTCTATTTTTTCTGTCATTTTCCTTGCCAATCCAAGCAACGCTTCATAACGACGCTTTGGATTAACAGACCAATCACTTTCTAAGTACGTTTGATATACAGAATCGATGGTTTCAGTCACATCGTTTACATTAGATTTTTGTGAATAACTGACTAATTCTCCTGTTGCAGGATTGAAAGATTCAATTGTTTCTTTTGAAACTGATTCAACCCATTCTCCACCAATATAGTTGTAGTAAACGGGGGTTTTTTTATTTATAGCTGTTGTCATTTCTCTCCTCCTAAACCGGTTATTTATTCAATGGAAGGGGAACAGCGACGAACTCCCCCTCCTATATGGCAAATCTATTTCAAATTTCCTTTAGTTTCTGGAATGATAACGCTTCCAATAATGTAAACCAAATAAATTCCGATAAAGAATATCATGAGGGTATGTGGAATGTTTTGTACGGAACCGCTCGCCAAAGTAACAAATGTTGGCATCATGCCGCCAATCGCAAATCCCATGTTCCAGGAAAGTCCAGTTCCGGTAGAGCGAATGGAAGTAGGAAAACGTTCATTTAAAAATATCAAAACAGGTGCATAAGCAGCATTTCCAAGAAATACTACACACATGGTATAGAAATAAATCGAAGAAGTAGTGGTTGCATCAGCTAATGAAAGGTAAAAGAATGGAAGTCCGATGATATTTATTAACCCGACAACTAGAAATGTCTTTTTACGCCCGAAAATTTCACTTAAATGCCCGACAATAAGCGCTGAAATAATCGTTATGATACTAGAAGCGATCAGGATTCCTGATTTAGTCGCCGGGGAAACGTTATTTATGATAGATAAGAAGGTCGGTATAAAACCGGCAGTGAGATAATAACCGGATCCTCCTCCTATCACGATCATCAGATTTACCAAAAGTACTCGCAAGTACTTAGTAAATAAGGATTTAATCGGTTTTTGTTCAATCGTTTTAGTCTGAGCTTTTTCTTTTTTCTCTTTTTGGAGTTCCTTCCACAACGGCGATTCATCGAGTGTCCGGAAGACAAATAGACCGGCGATTGAGCCAATGATACCAGTGAAGAACATGACTCTCCATCCCCATTCACTAAACGCCTCACCAGGAAATAAAGCGGAAACGATCGTGAATGTGATAGATGCAAACAAAGCTCCTAAACCTGCGCCTCCACCGCCAATAAGGCCTGACATTAGTCCTCTCAGCCTAGGTGGTGCTGATTCCGTTCCAATGGTATGGGTAGAGGCTACAACCCCGCCAACAAATACCCCTTGAACGAGGCGCAATAGCAAAAAGATAATTGCTGCAAAAACACCTATTTGCGGCACCGTCGGCAATAGTCCAAAAGCGGCTGTGCTGATCCCTACCCCTACTATAGCGACGGTCATTGCTTTCTTTCTCCCGTTTTTATCTGCATAAGACCCAAAGATCGCTGAGCCGAGCGGCCTCATTAGCAGCGTAACAGCGAATGAAGCGTATACGGCAGCAAGAGAGAGGGTTGGGTTGCTGCTAGGAAAAAATAATGCACCAATCGTAGGCGTTACGTATAGAAGAATAAAAAGGTCATAAAGATCAAACGACCATCCTAGCAATGAAGCCATGGTAGCTGATGCCAACTGTCGGTTACTTCCCTTCTGATCAGGCAGGTTTGTAATAACTTCAGGTTGTACCGAATTCGCCATACGTCTTTCCCCCTACTTTTTTGATTTTTAAAACTTTGGGACTATACACAATATATTTCAGAATATTCAGATATTTTTATTTGCACGAGTAAAACTTTTTTCATATAATCCCCACAGTTGTACTGTGAGGATTATATTTAATATTATTGTTTATTTCCCAGTAAAATTTGGTTTGCGTTTTTCTACGAATGCTTCCACACCCTCTTTAAAATCATGGGTGCCCCTTAGCATGCCATATGCCCTTCCTTCGATCTCCAAACCAGAACTTAGCGGTCCTTCTTCTGCTGCGTTCAATACTTCCTTACAAACTCGCTGGGCTAAAGGAGAAAATCTGGTTAACTCTTGTGCCAATTGAAGAACTTCTGATTCCAATTCGCCCTTAGGAACAACTTTTGTCAGCAATCCCCACTGATAGGCCTCGTCTGCAGGTACTCTCCTTGCCCGCATGATCATATCTTTTGCCCTTGTTAATCCAACCGCTCTGGCCACACGTTGAGTCCCCCCACTGCCTGGAATCATGCCAAGATTCATTTCTGGAAGGCCTAACAGCGTATCTTCTGCAGCAATTCTGAAGTCGCACGCCATGGCAATTTCAAAACCAACCCCGAAGGTATAACCTTGAAGCTGAGCAATAACCGGTTTAGGTGAACGTTCCGGAGCTGCTACGTTGATTCTTAAGCGTGAAAGCTCCTCCGGATGTGACTCCATAAATTGCGGGATGCTTCCGCCTGCGCTGAATGCTTTGTCACCTTCTCCTTTAATGATGATAACCCTTACATTTTCATCCTTATTTAAGCCGTCGAAAATCTCGGCGAAATGGCCGCGGGCAGTCATGCTGATATAATTCATTTTTTCCGGGCGGTCAAAAATAATGGTTGCTATTTTCTTTTCACTGTCTTTTTCCACTCTGATATGATCGTATTTTGTTGTTGTTTCCATTAGTAATTCCCCTTTCAATTATCCTACGATTTTATTTTCAGTAAAATATAACTCAAATTCTCCCTCTCTTATCTTTCGACGAAGAATTTTGCCGACCGGGCTTTTTGGAATCTGTTTCAAAAACACATAATTTCGCGGTCTTTTAAAATTTGATAGCTTTGGATCACTTTTGCAATAGTCATCAAGTTCCTGGACGGTGATCATCGGGTCTGATGGTACGATAAATGCAGATACAATTTGTCCCCAGCGATCATCATCTTCCCCTACTATCGCTACCTCTGACACCTTAGGATGCTTGGAAAGGACATCCTCTACTTCAAGGGGATGAATGTTTTCCCCTCCTGAGATGATCATGTCATCCACTCTTCCGACAACAAATAAATCTCCCTCATCGTCGATAATCCCTAAGTCCCCAGTAAAGTACCAGCCTTCTCTTATCGCCTTCTGGGTTGCCGCTGGCTTATTCCAATAACCCTTAAATGCCTCATTAGAATCAAGATTTATAATGATTTCTCCAACCTCTCCCTTGCCGATGATATCATGTGGCAAGGAGTTCCCTTCAGCATCGGCTTTAACAAGCCGGACATTTTGATTCAAGCCTGGTTTGCCTGCACATCCTGGTTTTTTCAGGACATATGGACATATTGTAAATGTGTAGATTTCGGTGCTTCCATAATGATTAACAAATACTTTTGGCTTTAATAAAGCCGCACATTTCTCGGTTAGTGCAGTAGTCATCGAGGCACCTGCGTAACCAATTTTCTCAAGCTTATCTAATCGATAGCTTGAAAAATCTTTATGGCACAAAATATCGTGATAAAGTGTTGGTACTAAATATAGTGAAGTGATTTTTTCAGTACTTAACAAATCCAAAGCATCTTTGGCATCAAAATCGGGCAGTACTACGTATTTGCCGTTTAAGAAAGAGATCGAGAGCAATGATCGCATGCCCATCGTATGATATAAAGGCATGGTACCTAAAGTACTTTCCCCATCTGTATATTGATTTTGGATGATATGGGCTATAGCTGCCGAATATTCATTTTTATGGCTTCTTGGGACACCTTTTGGCATCCCGGTTGTTCCTGAAGTATAAAGCATCAATGCTATATCATCTTCATGAATCACCGGCTTATTAAAGCTGCCTGGGCTTCTATCCACCAGTTCCTCGTAATGAATGTCCGCACCTTGAACAGCACCTAAACCTATTAAAATAGGATTCCCTTCAAAGGTTGCATTCAGAACGGCATCCTGGCTGGAGCTTTCATAAACGACCGCTTTTGATTCTGCATCGTTTACACAATACTCCACTTCTTTTGCAGATAGCCTGTGATTGATTGGCGTATACACTGCACCAAGCTTTTGAATTGCCCAGTATATAACGATGTTTTCCAGTCGGTTTTTTAAGACAATGACTACACGATCGTGTTGATTGATGCCCATGCGCTGAAGTGAAGCCGCTACCTTAGTTATTTCTTTATTTAGATGGTTATACGTGTATCTTTTTGTGCCTTCCACGACCGCTGTCCGGTTTGGATACCTTTCTATAGCAAATTCAAACATGGTTGATAGATTCATAGATTCAACTCCCTTCTACGAGATTTTCTCTATATTTTCTTCAACGGTTTTTTCAATAGCTTTTAAAATGCCGTCATACCCTGTACACCTGCACAGGTGACCAGATAACATCTCTTTCAATTCTTTGGTGGAAGGATTTTGATTTTTGGACAAATAGTCTGTAGTTGACATTAAAATTCCAGGGGTACAAAAGCCGCATTGCAATCCATGGCACTCCTTAAAATTTTGCTGGAGCGGATTAAGCTCACCGTTTTGACTCAGGCCTTCCACTGTCTGGATTTCAAGACCTTCTGCCTGTACCGCAAACATTAAACAGCTTCGGACAGCCGCCCCATCAACAATGACAGTGCATGAACCGCACACACCATGCTCACACCCTATATGGGTTCCTGTAAGTCCACATTTTTCGCGGATGAAATCACTTAAAAGCATACGTGGTTCCACTTCTTCCAGGAATGCCCTCCCATTGATTCTAACTCTTATATGATGCGTTCCCAATCTGTTCACCTCCTTGCCTTTGCGTAAGCTGATTGCAGGGTTCGTTTTGTTAATACGGTCGCTAAGTGGCGCCGATAATCTGCAGAAGCATGCAAATCAGACTCAGGATCAACCGACGCTGCCACAATTTCAACTACCTTATTAAGTAAAGAATCTGACAGCTTCTCCCCTGTCATGATTTGATTTGCGTCATCCACTAGGAGCGGAACGGCCTCAACTCCACCAAGTGCAAGCCTAACGTAGGATATTCTATCGTTTTCGTCCAAGGATAACTGGCAGGCAGACGCAACCAAGGCGAAATCACCGTGTCTCCTTGATATTTCCTGAAAAGAATACCCAGTCCTCCCCTCCCAAATAGGGATATGGACTTCCGTCAAGAGTTCAGTGGGTAAAATATCTGTTGTTAAATAGGTTACAAAAAAATCTTCTACCGGCAATACCCTTGTCTCTTCTTTCGAGGCAATCAGTAAAGAACCTCCCGTAGCAATTAGTGATAGGGGTATTTCTGCACTTGGATCAGCGTGGACAAGACTTCCGCCAAAGGTGCCCCTATTTCTTGTCTGGACATGGCCAATGAATGGCAACGCTTCACTCATTAATCCAACTTTGTCCTTTATGATAGAGGAGGTTTCAACACGGCTTTGACGGGTTAATGTGCCGATCTTGACCTTTTCGTTATCAAATTCTATAAAATCAAGATCCGTTAAACGATTGATATCTATTAGACAATCAGGAGTCGAGAGTCTCATGTTCATAATGGGAACAAGACTTTGCCCGCCCGCAATTATTTTTCCATCAAACCCTGATTCTTCTAGCAGAGAAAGGGCAGATTCAACTGTTTTGGGACAATGATAATCAAATTTTGCTGGTTTCATGTCTTCCCCCTTCTTGCGTTATGCGCTAGATTCAATTTTTTTTAACTCTTTAGCTAGCTTTTTAAAAAAATCCTGTATGATCAATTTGGCCACGCCTCCTAACATCCGCTGGCCTATCATTGCAACTTTCCCTCCCACTTCAGCCTCGTATGTATAGGCTAGTTCAGTGGTATTTTCATCTAATGGACTAAGATCGATAAGTCCGGTAGCTTCAACATTTCCAGGTCCGCCTTCCCCCTTAACGATCAGCTTGTAATGCTTCGGTTTCTCAATATCTGCAATCTCAATGGTAGATTCATATTTTCCTTTCACAGCTGCAATCCCGATTGAGAGCTCGGCATTGTACTTATGCTGAGATTCTAATTCGAGCTTTTTGCAACCCATGATGCATCTTTCCAATACGTTCGGGTCAAGCAAAACCTGCCAAGATCTTTCGATACCGGCGTCCAATTTCAAAGTTCCCTGTCCATTCATATCCTGTCACCTCTTTTAAGTGTTGGTCACTTTTTGTTCAGAAAGTAAAGTCCATATCTTATTTGGGCTTAAAGGCAAAGTATCTATGGTGACCCCGTATGGTTTTAATGCGTCACTTACTGCATTTGCAATCGCTACGGGTGCACTCATGGTATTTCCTTCACCAAGTCCCTTTGCTCCAAGAGGAGTAACCGGAGAAGGGGTTTCAATATGTTTAATCGTTATGTTCGGAATTTCCGGCGCAGTCGGACAGAGGTAATCCATAAACGAACCTGTCAGGAATTGGCCCTTTTCGTCATAGGCTAGCTCTTCGTATAATGCTCCGCCAAGTCCATGGACTAGCCCGCCGAATATTTGCCCATCCACAATCATGGGATTCAACAATTTGCCGGCATCATGGATCGTCACATAGTCAAGGATATTTACTTCTCCAGTGTCCGGATCGATTTCAACCGTTACCATATCTGCTACAAAACCATAGGTGATAGAGGAATTAATCAAATCATTCTCATCCGGTGGTTCAGCTATTTTAGCCGTGTAATAATAGGTTTCATATATTCCAGGCTCCATTCCATCCGGAAGCGATAATGGATTCCAATGGGCGGAACCCGCAGCTCTCTTTAATGGCCATTTTATGGACGCATCTTTACTTGAATTGATGGTCCCATTCTCCAAAAATAGGTCCTCTTCCGGTACGTTCAGGTGATGTGCCCCAATGTGTAATATTTTTTTCTTCACCTTTTGGGCTGCCAGATAAACGGCACTTGAACCCAATGATGCAAACCGGCTGGAATAGCTTCCCGAAGCAATGGACCATGGACTGGTAGATGTATCAAGTTCAGCCACTACATTAATTTGATCGGTTGGAATCTGAAGTACATCCGCTACTATTTGGGCTGCGACCGTTTCGTGGCCTTGGCCTGTTGGAGCCGTACTGATCCGGACATTTACATAGCCCATTGGATCCATTGAAACAGTTGCTGCTTCTGTACAACCGGATTTTGGCAAGGAAGCTGCCCTTTCTTCAGGGGTTAGAGCAATGGTGATATAGCCCATGTTCGATCCGGACGGTTCTACGATGCAGGCAAGCCCGACACCGAAAATCTTTCCCTGTTTTCTCGCTTTCGCCTGCTTCAACCTGAATTCCTTATACTGTCCTGTATCTAATGCAAGTTGAAATGCTTTCTCATAATTCCCGCTGTCATAGATTCCCCCTGATGCGGTCCGATAAGGAAATTGTTCGGATCGAATTAAGTTCTTTTCAATTACTTCTGCTGGATCTAAATCCAGTTTGAACGCAATCATCTGCATGATCCGTTCCAAAGGAAAATAAAGCTCCTGTCCACCGTATCCTCTGATCAATCCTGTAGGCAATTTATTTGTCATCACAACGTATCCATCAATCTGTAGGTTCGGGACATCATAGGCCCCAGTAGTGTTCGCATGTGTACGGTAAAGGCAGGCAGGTTCAGGGGCACGGATATATGCACCAACGTTATCGATCATTTTCATTTTAAGCCCCAAAACTTTTCCATCTTCTTTCACAGCGGCCTCAATATAAGTGATCCTATCTGTGCCGCTGGAGCTTGCAGCCAGATGTTCTTGCCTATCCTCTATCCATTTAACCGTGCACCGAAGGATCCGGCTTACTACGGCTAATAGAACCATATATGGGAAAGTACCCGCTTTGATTCCGTAGCTTCCGCCAATATCTTTTGGGACAATGATCCTAAGTCTATTACTAGGAATTTTTAAAGCTCCTGCCATAACTGATTGAATGATGAATGGACCATGAAAGTTTGCATGAATGGTATATTTGTCTGTACTATCTTCATATTGAGCAATAATTCCATAGGTTTCGACAGGTGTGGCTGAATATTTTGGGAAATGGAACTTATGCTTAATAACTTGATCCGCTTCTGCGAAAGCCTGCTCTACATCTCCATAATGGAAGGAACGATGGTTTGCTATATTTGAACCTACATTTTCATGGAGCATGGGTGCATCCTCTCCCATAGCCTTTTCTATATCAACTATAGGCTTGAGGATTTCGTATTTTACCTTTACGAGTTCCGCTGCATCTTCAGCTATATATCTATTCTTCGCAATGACGACAGCAACTGGTTCTCCAACATAGCGTACTTTATCAATTGCTATGGGATAATATTTTACTGGGGCACTAACACCCACACTAAAAGGATTTAAAAAAGGTTCTATATCTTTGCCGGTTATAATGCCTTTAACACCAGGGACCAACAAAGCTTCCGAAATATCAATGGATTTTATATGGGCATGTGGATATGTGCTTCGGACAATCGCTGCATGTGATGTATTTGATGGAATACCAATGTCGTCTATATACTTTCCCTGTCCTGTCAGCAACCTTGCATCTTCTACCCGGGCCACCGAGCTGCCAATCGCATTATTCATCCTCTCTCCTCCCGAAGTAATTTTTCATAATCTAATTGAGTATCAATATCTGAAGCCATTTCTTTTTCCATATATGAATAATAAACAAGGTGTTTATAGGTTTTAATTATTGATCTGCCTCCTTCATCACCTGTAACTTTGTACAGTTCAGAGAACAAATTTCTGTCAAATAAAACCGGGTGCCCATTTTGATTTTTATAGCTTGATTGGACGATACATGGAAATGTTGTTTGCTTGCAGTAATCTTCAATGACTTTATTGATTTCCAAAGATGTAATTAATGGCATGTCGCCTAACAGCATCATGACCGCCGAAACATTGGCAGGCACAGAAAGTAAACCTGTTTGTATGGAAGTGGACATACCCTGGCCCGCTTTTTCATTCAACATAACTTTGTCTACGCCAGGGACAGAGGCTTCCGTTTTTAGCTCCGGAATGCCTGGATTAACTACCACCGTTATCCCGGCTAATTTCGAAGTTAAGCTCTGTTCCACCACATGCCTTATGATGGATTTACCTTTATATGGTAGCAACAGTTTAGCCTTCCCCATACGCCTGGAATTCCCAGCGGCAAGAATGATTCCCCAGACCTTTCTATTCATTGGTTCAATATAGCTTCACGCTCCTTCTGCAAACAGAAAGAAGTGTCCCCTTTTACCTCGGTTAGTCTGGAGGCAGTTCCACCACGATACGTAACCATAATTTCGGCTAAGATACTCAGTGCGATTTCTTCAGGTGTTTTCGAACCCAGATCCAAGCCGATCGGAGTATGAATTTGATATAGCTTAGGATTTCCACTGAGAAGCTGACTTGTTCGGATTAACTCATCTGTTCTTTTTCTCGGACCCAAGACCCCCAAATAAGCCGGATCCATTTTTAGAACGTCCTCTAAAATCATTTGATCTTGAATAAAGTTATGTGTCATTAAAATGATGTAAGAATTCTGATTGATTGTGATTTCAGGTACCTTACCAGCTGGATAGACAATGATATCATCTGCATCCGGGAAATTTTGCTTGGATGCAAAGGATGTTCTATAGTCCAGCACGGTAATTTGCCAATGTAACAGTTTGGCCATTCGTACTAATGGCATGGCATCAGGGCCGGCACCGTAGATGATAAGATGAGGGGGTGGTGTAGTATACTCGTAGAAGACTAACAGATTCAGATTGCCCCCAATAAAGGAAAGGCCATTCTTTTTCGTATGTCTTTTTACTAGATAATCATGTAAGATTTCGTTAAAACGAATGTCGGGGATATCTTTTGATGCAGGATCAACCAGCCAGGTGGTTCCCAATAAAGAAGTATCAAGGCTATCTACTATGGTAATTCTATGCACGGGTTTCATTTGAACCGCAGAAAAAAAGGTATCAATGATAGTTGGTTTTCCACAATTTTGATCAGGTAGATAAGGTTCAAGGAAAATATTCATTTTACCGTTGCAGCCTAAGCCTAATCCCCAAACTATATCCCCTTCGTCTTGAAAATCATAATGGACAATCCTAGGAAAACCTGTGGCTATGATTTCATGGACATATTCTTTCAAATCCCCTTCTACACAGCCTCCGCTCAGTAGACCTGTTAAAAGCCCATCTTCACTGATAAAGCATTTGGCACCTGCTTTTTGATAAGTTGATCCTTCTGTTGAAAGGATTGTCCCGATAACTCCTTTAAGACCATTACATTTGCATCTCTGCATTTCCTGGTAAATGGCTATCATCTGTTCACCTCCCGTCTAGCTAGTTACAGTAATCCCTGGTTCCCAAAGAAATTGCTCCCGATATTCCGTAGGTGTTTTTCCTACCAGCTTCTTGAAAGCGGTTGCAAAATAACTTGAATTTGCAAATCCTGTGTTATTAGCAATCACTTCAATCGGCAAAGAAGATAAGCGAAGCATCCCTTTTGCTTTCTGAACCCTTACAAACGTTACATATTCTACAAAAGTCATTCCTGTTTCTTCTTTAAACAGCCTGCTGAAATAGGAGGGGCTCAGGTAAACCTTGTTGGATATATCCTTTAAAGTTAAGGCATCTCCATAGTTCAGTTGAATATATTGGATAGCACTCTCAATTGGATTTTTTAAGTCCGTTATAAACTCACCTGACGCATTATTGATTCCATAATGGACCTGGGAACTGATTTCCGGGGCAAGCACCCTGTCAAAAGTTTCAATTAGCTCGTTTTTAGAAAGCGGCTTTAGTAAAAAGGAAGCAAAGCCAGAATTCATTGATTGTTGAACTAGTTCGAACATTTTCAGCTGAGTAACTACGATAATCGGTAAAGTAGGGTACAATTGCAGGGCCGTTCTTCCAAATTGAATGCCATCCATATCAGGTAAAGACAAATCAATGATAAGTGCGCTTGGCTGGCTCTGCTTGAGGAGTAGCAATCCTCTTTGTACAGTACTCGATTCATAAACGGATAGAAAATGATACTTACTTTCCTGAACGATGGAACATATCTCTTTCCTTGCCATCAGATCGTTATCAACGATTAGCAACTCAGCCAATGATTCTCCTCCTATCTGCATCATAATAAAAAAATTTGAGCAGCAGTTTCATTTTCTTGTTTTGTGACCTTTGTTTTTTTCTTATTTTTCTAATTTTCTTATTATTTTAATACTATTTGATGCGTTTCCTGGCCGGTTTTAAATTTATGCTTTTTAGCTTTTAAATATTAGTTCTTTTGTTTTTTTTGGAATCCTGTTTTTTTCGTTGAATTTCAGATAATAAATGGTTGTCTAAAAAGACGGTTTTTTAGTACTTGCACACCAAATTAAAACCCAAGAATGCTGATTCAACAACGTTCTTGGGCTTTGCTTTTATAGCAAGGGTGCTATTTTAGGACACTAGATGAGGCAAACTTTACCTTCTATATATGTATGTACCTTGAAGCTCTTCTTTTTCGCACTCGCCTTTTTTCAATAAATATTCAAGGTGTGCGATGGTTTCACCTATTGCAAATCTCATTTCATGTGGATTAAATGCTTTGCCGAAAAGATTTTGGCATGCTTCATAAACAGTCGTGGGTGTGCGGAGGATTTCATGTAGTTTTGATAGTCTTTCTTCATGATGATCGATGATTTCGTTAATTCTGGCATTTGCGTTTGTAAAAGGCTTTCCATGTGAAGGAATGACATATTCCGCTTCAAGCCGTTTAAATTTGTCCAGTGACTGCAGAAACTTGTTTAACGGGTTTTTCTCCCCATGGAAATGATAAGAAATATTGGGTGTAATTTTAGGCAAAATATGATCAGTGGAAAATAAAACCCGTTTTTCCCGGTTAAACAGACAAATCAGCCCATTGGAATGCCCTGGCGCGTCTAACACCTCATATTCATATTTTCCGAATAATATCTTATCGCCATTCTTAAGATAATTGCTTACTCTTGGATGCGGGGATACTTGGGAAATAAAACCCGCTTCATTTCCAGCCATAGAATCTGCCATATCAGTTGGAATCCCACATTTGTAGTAGTTTTTCCTTAAAGAATCGCTAAAGCCTTTTCCCCACAAAACAAGTGCCGTGTTTTTATCGGTTTCAGTCATGGAAACATCAGCGCCTGTTAATTCCTGGAGCCTGCCGGCATAACCGTAATGATCAGGATGATAATGAGAAATGATGATATGGTTAATTTCATGTTTTTCCAAAATGGGTTTCCAGCTCGTATCGGTAACCGAATTGTTCAAGCCAGCATCCATGATGGTCCATCCATTTTCGCCCTTAGCTACAAAACAATGGACATGATTTAATCTGAATGGCAAATCAATAGTTACACAAGAAACCTCTAATTGCTCAAGCATTGTTCCCCCTCCAATTTACTATAATCTAATAAGCCAATTTCCTCATAACTTACTCATTTCTCTTTTATCCACTTAATTTCCTGCCTATTTTTATTTTTTGATAGCTGATTAAAAAGGTGAAATCAAAAAAGCCTATTGAACCTTGTACTGCACCCCAAAAGTTAGAGTGAAATCTAACTTTTGGGGTGTTTTTTAATGGCTAAATATAGTGAACAATTTAAGTTAATGGTAGTTAAGGAGTATCAGAAAGGGGGATTGGGATATGACCTCTTGGCGAA
>NZ_PGUW01000018.1 GCF_002863565.1 Bacillus sp. V5-8f | reverse complement strand
GAGGATGGTACTAATTGGGGAGAGCATCATTTCGAGATTTATGGAGATGGGGAATTGATTGCAACATATGATCTAAAAGTTGCTGACTTGCCAGCAAATGTTGATTTACAAATTGAAAATATAACAAAACTGGAAGTTGTCTTCAGTGGACAAATAGATAACGGTGTAATGAATTTTGCAAATGTCATTATAAAATAATAAAAATGATTAAAAAAAGCATCCTTCGGGGTGCTTTTTATTTTGTACAAAGAAGGTGATGAGGTGAAGATAGTTGACCACTTAAAAGATTCTGAAAGAAAGAAGCTTAAGCAGATGACAGGACAGATGAAGAAGAGGAAGGGTAAATCTTACCGCGGTAAACCACCGGATAAAAAGAAGAAGGAAGAAAAGGTAAACTGGGTGGACATCATGGGGATGAATCGTGATACATACAAGCGTGTGGGTGGAGCGTTAAGGAGGAAATAAAAAACCTCACCTTTCACAGTGAGGTCCCGATCTCCAATGTTATGCGCATAAATTGGAATAGTCTCCAATATATAGGACAAAAGTTGTAAAGTCAAATACTCTTCTTCATTCCGCAATTGCTGCATTCTCTAAGGAACTTATTATCTTTCGCAGAGCTTTTAAATAGTGAGTGATCACAATTGTCACATCGTCCGCTCTTGATATCAGGATACTCTTTGTAGTCATAAACAATGGTTGTGTCATAGCCATTGAGTTCTTTAGTTTCTTCAATCAGTGTAATCACCTTCATATGGAATTTAACTTATACATCATAACAAGGAGGCTGTCCATTGGATAGCTATTTTTTATGGGAGGGATTAGATAAGGGCACGATTACCTGAAGGAAAGCAAAGGCTTGCATTAGGTTGTTACTACACCATGAATCCAACTAAGGGTTTGGCTTTTGATATGAATCTTGTAATCAAATGGTATGGCTGGCCATTCATGATGTGGAAGACAGCACACAAGGAGTACATCTTCAGATGGTATGAGTACCCAAGATTAATCGTTCTAATCACCAAACACACACTGGTTAAATGGATCAGGAGTGAGTAACGTGGCACTCAGACCATTGAAACCATGCAACAGAACAGGCTGCAATCAACTCACCCGTCAACGGTACTGTGAACAGCATGAGGCAGCCTACCAACAGTACAAGCTGGAGCAAGACAAGCAGAGAGGGACAGCCACTCAACGAGGATACAACAGCAAGTGGAGGAAGGCACGAGCCATGCACCTGGCACGGTTACCTCTATGCGTTGAGTGTGGAAGACCCGGCACGGACGTTGACCACATCAAGCCACATAAGGGCAATCAAGCCCTATTCTGGGACTCGAGCAACTGGCAGACCCTATGCAAGCCATGTCATAGCCACAAGACAGCCACAAAAGACGGAGGATTCGGAAGGGGGTAGGGGGGATCAAATGCCTGTTAAATACCTTGGCAGTTACTTTGGCCAGAATTTGCTAACTACCATGTTATCTACCTTGTTAGGTACCATGATAGGTGCCTTGATAAAGGATATACAGACTGCTTGTACACGTTTCCCAATTTCTCGAAATTTTTTTGTTGAGTGATGAATGTTCACCAAACGCTGTGAAAGATTGTTAGCAGATGGAAACCTTTCGTATAAATAATAAAAACTTCGTCAATAATGCATCTAAGAAATCAAGGGAGAGATCCATCATGTTTTGGGAAAGGAAAACAAGGAGTAAATTAGGGAAATTCTTAGATAAAGAGGGTTATAGCCAAGAGGAATTAGTGAAAGCATCAAAAGTTAGCAGGAATACTGTTTCACGTATTTGTACTAATCCTGATTATGTTCCATCGGGAAACGTGATTAAGAAAATAATGAAAGCTATAAGGCAAATAGATCCTGGGGCTAAAACGGAGGATTTTTTTGATATATAAACAACGCGGAGTATCAGACATCGTCAGAAAGGAAAGACTGCTGCAGCATTAAACACTGGAGGTTTATGTATGATTGGTGCGGCAGTCTTCTTTCTATTGCTTTTCTCTGCCTTTTTCTTTTATTTAAAGGCAAAAAAAGAATTTGTTCTTAAAGAGCAGATCACAGGGGATCTAGAGCGTGAAAAGTTAGAGTCACCTATTGAACGAAGGTTAGATGATGCATTGATTTTAAGGGGCGAATATGTCAAATCGCAGGTACCATGTGGTAAATACCGTATTGATCTAACGCTTCCTGCTTATAGAATTGCTATTGAATGTGATGGCAAGGCGTATCATAGTAGTCCAGAACAAAAAGCGCAAGACCGAAGAAAAAATGCTTATTTGCGGAGAGTGGCTGGAAGGTACTGCGGTTTAGTGGCCGGCAAATATATAAGGATCTGCCGACCGTCTTTCTTTATTTGTCCATTAGTGACATCCTCCCTTATAAAGATGCCCTCTAAAGGTATGACAAGATTCTATACATCTAATGTACCACCTATACCAACAATAGTTCCCATAGGAATCCCCCCGCATTTGTAATTTGCAAACATTCGGAAGGCCGTAATCAAATGGACATTCCGAAGCATTCGGAAGGACCAGGCGCCCTTTCGAAACCAGGTTCCGAAACATTCGGAAGGACCAGGCTCCCTTTCGAAACCAGGTTCTGAAACATTCGAAAGGGCTAGGCTGGCACTTTCGAACCCTGGATGTGTGCTCTTTAGGGAAATACGCGGGGGAGGGATAAGAGTTAAGTCGAAATGAAAAACTTTGATTTGAAGAAATTGTTTCTTAACTGTTTGTGACCCCCCTCGTATAAACCCAATACAGGCGATGAAATTCGCTAAATTTAATACGGAAGGGGACAAGTTCTTATAGATATATATAAGAACTTGTCCCTTTAAGAGGGGATATTACCTCACACTTCCTCTTCCTCGGATAGTGTCAGGCACCTCAACCAGGAGAACCTTCTCTAACCTTCCCTGGAAGGCGTGACGTAAGGATTAGTATCAAACAGCCAATAATCAAACCGGAAACGGCTACCAGATGAAATCCTGCTAAAGATACACGATCAGCAAAAAATAGGCCGAGCAAGCTTGATGAAAAAATCGTTCCGATGTAGCGTGAAGTCATAAATAAGCCAGATGCGATACCAGTTTCTTCACGTTTGACGAATGTATACAGGGCTGTTTGAAGTCCGAGATTGTTGAACCCATTGGTACAGCCTAGTATGCATAAAACAAAAAAAATGTAAACAGGAGAAGTCGCTTCATGGAAGGTCATGAGCAATCCTGTTCCAATAATGGCTGTAAAACTGCCTGCAATTAAAGCAGGCTTGGACGTCCCAGTTTGATCAATCCATTTGCCAGCTATTGGTGAGACGATAACACCGAATCCAGCAACGGAAAGCATCATGATTCCAGTGAAGCTGGCACTATAATGCATGACCTGCTGCAAATAGGAAGGTACCCCGAAAAACAACGAGTAAAACAGAATGTTGACTAAAATGTATTGTAAATAAACGATGCTGGCATTTCGATTACTCCGAAACGATTTTACATCAATAAAGGGATCCAGCCTTTTTGCTTCATATGTATAAAAAGCTATTCCAACTAGAATAAACAAACCCAAACTGACCCAATTGGGTTTCATCTCTAATGATAATAAAAAGAATAACAAACTGATTAGAGTGAGAGAAAATAAGACAACCCCAGCATAATCCAGCGAGGTTTTTCTTTTCTCTACAGTATTACTAGGGAAGAATTTAAGCGTTAAAATAAAAGAAAGAATGATAATCGGAAAATTAATCCAAAATATCGCTTCCCAATCTGCTGCCCCGATGACTAGACCGCCAATGGTTGGTCCAAAGGCAGCGGATATGGACGAGAACATGTTTAAAATCGCAAACATCCGCGCTTGATTCTTCGTTATTTGTTTTCTAACAGTGGCCATCCCTGCCGGATAAAGCATGGAACTGCCAACCGCCTGAATCATCCGAATGGCTACAAGGCTCTCGAAGTTTGGAGAAAAAGGCGCCAAAAGACAAGAGACAGCCACAAAGGTTAAACCGATTAAAAATAAATATTTCCGGTTAAACGTATCACTTAATTTACCCATAATCGGCTGTCCAATAGAGCTGGTTAAATAATAGGTAGAAATAAGCCATGATGCATCTACAAAAGATAAGTCAAACTGAACTTGCAGCCGTGCTAAAGCCACTGAAATCATCGATGAATTCAGGGGATTTAACAAAATACCCAAGGCTATAGCCCATATTAAAGGCATGGGAACAGATCCCCTTCCTGTTTACGATTGTTTGAGCATATTAAAGTATTCTAATACTCTATTGACCGATACCACATCGGCATATTTCGCTTGTAAGTCAAATAGGCTTTGTTTATGGGCCGCTTCTGACCGGTCCCCTACCGCTTCCTCTACAACCATTGGTCTAAAGCCATAAGACAGCGCATCGACAGCACTTGCCCGCACGCACCCGCTGGTCGTGCAGCCAGTCATAATCACCGTATCCACTTGTTGGGAAACGAGACGTGATACCATATCAGTTCCAAAGAAAGCAGACGCATACTTTTTCACAATCGTTGTATGTTTTGGATTTGTATGTAATCGTTCATCTACTTCTACTGCCTTTGTATTTGTCCGCAATGTCATGACACCGCTTTGTTTTAACGCCCAAATTCCCGCCTCCTTAAAATTGTCATCATAACTTACTGATGTGTAAATGACAGGAATGTCTAGTGTGGAAGCAGCATCCAATAAACGGTTTGTTTCAGAGATTTGCTGGTCTAAATCTGCAGCAAGTACCATCTCAGGATTTTGATAATCGGTAAAAGCATGAATTAAATCAATCACCAGTATGGCTGGTTTATCCCCAAAACCAATTTGTTTTCCAAAACCTCTTTGTTCAAAAAACGCTGTTTCCTTATTATTTTCCACTAGAATCATCTCCCTATTTCAAAATCATAAAACTTACCAAACTTAACCAAAATATATCATAATGCTAAAAAACTAGTCAAAATATTTTTTTGACTTTTCTTACAACTTTTTTCTGTTAAGATAGGATTAGATTTACAGAAAAAGGAGAGGAACTCTTATTTTAGTACCTATCAAAGAGGCAGCAAAATTACTAGGAATTTCTCCTACAACGCTTAGAAGATTAGAAACGGATAATGAAGTAAGAGGTTATGGTATTCGTGTTTACTATACCCCAGGAGGCCAAAGGAGATATTCCACCTCGGAGATTGAGCATTTCTTTTTAAATAAAGGGTTCTCTGGAAAAATAGGATTTGGAACGCAACCTGTTCTGCTCGTCATTGACTGTAATACGGCGTTTACCAATAAAGAATATCCGCTTCACGGCAGCTGGGACAAAGAAATAGAGGAAATCTCCAGACTGGTTGATACCGCACATCAAACGGATTGTCCCGTTATTTTTGCCCATTCGATTTTTGTTGAAAACGATCCAGGACTAGAGATTTATCAAAAAAAAATCCCCATTATTAGTTCCTTAAAACGGGGAATAGAGGAGATCGAATTAGATCCCCGCATCAAGGGCCGGGAAAGAGATACGCACCTTCTTTCTAAGTATTTCTCCATCTACTACGAGACAGAATTATTGAATCTTTTGAGGAAACAAAATTGCGATACGCTGATTATCTGTGGATTTTCAACTAGCGGTGCAGTCCGGGCTGTGGCTACAGAAACATTACAATATGGGATTAAGCCGATTGTCCCTCTGGACGCTGTTGGCGACCGCGATGAATTTATTCACCGGAGCAATATCGAAGACATCAGCAGAAAACTAGGAGATGTCGTATCGACTCAAGAGGTAGTACGATTTTTATATGGGAGAAAATAAGCTTTGCAGACGATGCAAAGCTTATTTGTTTGGGCAAATAGTTGATAAAAATCACTGTTAGGTTATCTAACAGTTTAGTAGAAATCCTTTAAAGGTTCCATTAGGATGGCAATAGAAAGTCAAGTTTGAATAAGTTTATTAACTTTTAACAAACTTTCAACTTCTCAGATGATACAACCATTTCATTTAAGAGGAGAATGTATGATGAATAATACTCGGTTTGATTTTTCCCCTATTATCAGTCGTAAACCTTTGAAATTACCAAATGGCGCAAGAGTTGCCTTATGGGTAATACCGAATATTGAACATTTTCACATCGATCAGCCATCGACTTCGATTTATGGAGGAACGGCGAGTTTTAATCCAGATATACTAAACTACTCTTGGCGTGATTACGGTGTTCGCGTAGGTATTTGGCGAATGATGGAGGTCATGCAGAAGTACAATGTGAAAGGTACAGTTGCACTGAACTCGGAAGTTTGCGAGAATTATCCTGAAATCATCGAAGCAGCTAAAAAATTAGATTGGGAGTTTATGGGTCACGGCAAAACAAACTCTACTCTTCTCACAGGGATTAGCGAAGAAGAGGAAAAGCAAATCATTGAAAATGTGCTTTCAACGATCGAAGCGAGTACGGGACAAAGACCACAAGGCTGGCTTGGACCGGCACTAACGGAAACCTATCATACTCCAGATTTACTAGCGGAAGCAGGGGTAGAATATGTGGCTGATTGGGTAAACGATGATCAGCCGTACCCAATGAAAGTCAGAAATAACGGGTCACTTTACTCTATCCCCTATTCGATTGAAATGAATGACATCACGTCCTTCCTAAGCTTCGGGCATACTCCAGAGCAATTCGGCCAAATGATTATTGACCAATTTGATGTCCTTTACCAGGAAGGTGCGGAGAACGGCAGGGTAATGTCGATTTGTTTACATCCCTTCTTAATCGGACATCCATTCAGAAGTAAATATTTTGAAAAAGCATTACAACACATTACCAGCCACGAAGACGTATGGGTGGCCACCGGTTCGGAAATCATTGAACATTGCAGACACGAACTATATGCAGAAGTTAAATAGAAGGTTGATACCCTTGATTGGAAGAGAAATTCCTAGGGTTTAGCTTTACAAGTAACCTAAAACCAAAGGTAGGAATGTCACGTCAATTCTTTAAAAGGATTAAGAAAATAAGGGAGGTGACAAAACCCTCCCTTTAGTCTTTTTAAACCATATTTTATAAGAAAACCTCGTTTCATTCGGATGTACGATCATCCGGTCTTCCAGATGCTATTTTACCGCACGGGCCAGAAAAACGCTTCTTTCAATTCTTCGGCCATTTTTTTACACTGTCGGAATTATTGCGGTATTCGACACGGCCGAGGTTCTGCTCAATGATCGGCCCTTCATTAAGATAATTGTTTACATAGTCAGAGGTCTCCCTTATGAGTTTGACACCTCGCCCCTGCATTAACAAGAACACTACGATTAAATATTAGTTTAGTCCGTTTCCCAATAGTATCATCATTTTTTCTAAGCCGCGTGTAGCTGCTCTACTATGGAAGAAGACATTCCAACAATGGTCTGATTGATGTTTCCGCCACTATTCGCTTGCAGAGGACTATTATCGTTCGGCTATTGCCATCCGTGCAGGTTATCTCCGAGAGGACCATGCGGGGGTAGGGGAGGTGCTGGTTGACCTAGCTGATTAATGGCTGCAAAAGGCGATTTAGTCCAGGATATTGAATGCTATCGGCGCTTCCAATTGAACAAACGGAGCAGTAATGTTTAATAAGAATAATGGATTTTCATGATAATTTTAAAGGTGGAGGGAGAGTTATATAAAAAATATATTTTTCATTACTTTTGTCGTACTCATTACACTATCGGCTTATAGTACAGGAGAAACTTATACATATTGGACAGATAAAGCCGATAATCAAATTCAGCGTTTAGATGAAGCAAATATAAAGTATGAAATAAGAGAAGATGAAATTTGGGAAGTGAGAAAGATATGGACAGAGTAGTAGCATGCAGTTCTTAAAGTAAAGGGTGGGCCAATTATCGAACAAAATAACGGCCTAAAAGATTGCCAACTAGGAAAACCAGGATCAAAATCAAACTAACCGGAAGACTGGTGAATATCAAATGCCAGTCCATCTGTCCATATTCGACTAAAAAATAATATGTAACGAGGCAGTATGGGGTAAGGAGGAACAGTGAAGTTATGATGCCAGGCGTGTAGCCCCTGAACATGATGGTTTGAACAATATGCATCAATGCCTGCAAAACAAATAAATTAAGAATGGCTGTAAATAAAAGAAAACCCGCTCCGTTAGATGAAAAATGGGCGGTCATCACTGCAGTGAATGATATAATCAATAAAATCCATGTAGCCGAAACAGCAAGCTGGGCAGCGGTCGAACCTAGTTTCTCCCTCATTCTTAATGTTAGTTCGACAAAGTTAGTTTTCGGATAGCTGTCTTTGTTTGCAGCCATAGAAGATTCAATGGTTATGATCTCTTCTAAGTCATGGAATATAAAAATGATGGGAAACAACCAAATTAATGTTTTAAGATCCAAAAATTGGTGGAGCGCCCCTAGCATCTTTTGTCTGCCTCCTTTTAGTTGGTAAGATTTCTTTTTTGCCCAAGACTGCCGTCGGTTGTGGTTTGTTCATTTTATGGGAAAGGATATAAAAGTATGCCAAAGGTCACTCAAGAGTTTTTTTGAATACACAAATCTTAATTAAAATCCTTGTGTGACAAACCTGTTAGGAGCTGTCCACCAGTTAATTTTTGATAATGGGCCAGGGAAATCAATGGAAAAACATATTCATAACAATGATAATTGAGATAAAAGGATCCTGCCATTCCCCTTCCTTTAGGGTAGGTCGTCGTCCAATCTTTTTCCTTCTTATCCACTAAAAAAGCTGCACCGTTTTCAATTTCAGGCGTAACTCCAGTTGCGGCCGAGATGAGTGCGTCAAGGGCCCAAGCGGTATGAGTGCGGGTACTTTCGCCCAAGGGCACATAACAATTTTTGATATCACTTTTACAGGATTCTCCCCAACCCCCGTCGGGATTCTGAATTTTCCGCAACCAAGTTAGAGCGTTTTGAATAGCTGGATGATTCGTGGGAACCCCAACTGCAACCAATCCCGTTACGGCCGCCCATGTGCCATAAATATACACGCCCCATCGCCCCACCCAGGAACCATCTGAATTTTGATGCCGTAACAGCCAACGAATTCCACCTTTCACCATCGGATGGTGAAGATCCAAATGGGTATAGTTTCCGAAGAACTCTAAAGTCCTTCCCGTCAAATCAGCAGTCGACGGATCAATCAATAAATCTTTTCCACCCTCTATCGGTAACAAGTTCAACACTTTCTTGTCCACATTCTTTTCGAATGCCGCCCAACCGCCGTCATTGTTTTGCATGGAAATGAGCCAGTTTACTCCACGATCCCATGCTTGCCGGCAATCCACTTGCTCTATGGCCAAAGTACGTATCGCTCTCAGTGCAGCAGTGGTGTCGTCAATATCTGGTTGGATCGTGTTACTGTCCCCAAACCCCCAACCTCCCGGTAACAGGTTCGGTTCATGAATGACCCAATCCCCGTATTTGAGATGCTGACGGGAGAGAATGTAATGATTTGCTTTTTGAATAGTGTTGGATGAATAGGGAACTCCTGATTCTTGCAGAGCATAATTGATTAAAGTCGTATTCCAGACCGAAGCCGTCGTATACTGGCAGTGAAGTTCTCCGTCAATCCGGCAGGTCATCTCTTTTAAACCTTGCACAGCACGAGTAATCACTGGATGTGTATTGGGATACCCCCTCGCCAGTAAGGCAAAAATCATTAGAAAAGTTGAGCTGGAATAATTACAAAAGGTGCCGTCCGGTTCGATTCGGTCCAGCATATATTTTTCGGCGCGATATAATGACAATTCGCGAAGGTTTCCAGGGTTTTTTAGAGCCTGAATGCCCTGTTTAATCAAATTGATCACCGAGCGGGCCTCTTCTGATGGATTCTCTGTAAAAAAACGAACTTCTCTTTTTTGAAACAAATCTGAGAGATCGGGCGATCTTTGCGTTCTCCTACGATAATTCAAATTGGCGAGAATTAAAAAAGGGATAATGTTGGCTCTTCCGTACACGGAGAGGTCAAAAAGATTGATTAGAAAGGAGTCTGGTAAAAGCATCACTTCAATATTAATGGGGAAGTGCGGCCACTCACATTGTCCTGTTATGGCCAACATGATTTTCAAAAACATATGGACCTCCGTGGCCCCTCCGTTGGCCATAATAAACTGTCTCGCTGCCAGGATTTCCTGGTCCTTTCGATCCCGGTAACCAGAATAAAGAAGGGCATAATAAGCTTCCACAGTAGCTGTTAGATTCCCTTTTTCCTCATCATGAAACAGCTTCCAAGACCCATCTTCCTGCTGTTTTCCGGCGATACGTTTCACCAATTCTTTTATGAACTCCTCATCATTTATCTCCAATGTCCGTAATAAGATAATCATACTGCAGTCCGTAGCGATCCCGGTCTCGAAAGGATAATGCCAGGCCCCGTCCTCTGATTGGTCTTGGACGAACTGGTTGGCGATTCTGTTAATTTCCTTATATACCCGATGCCTCATATTTCCCATCCTCTCCCAAATATTCATCTTTGTATTCATATTCCGTGTGCAATATGAATATGCATTCCTTTGAAGGGGGTGACCGATACAGTCAAAATGAACTTTGATAAGGGATGATGCCGTTTTTGCTGGATTCTTTGTCAGATGTAAAAAAAGAATTAAAAAAAAAGATGAAAAAGAAATCTTCCGACCTACTGCCCTGTTTATCAGAATATGAGAAACAATGTATTCACCTTATAAGAGAACAGACGAGACAACTTAACCAAAACAATGTAACACGGACGCAAGCTTATTTTCAGTTTTACCTTCAGCACCCTGAAATACATTGGGCCCTTCTCGGACATATGGTATCGCGAAACGTCGGATGGAACATGACGGATTTAAAAGGGGAATTACTGACAAAACTTCTGCCTGAAAGAGATCAGAAAGCTTTTTTTTCTTTTTTGGAACGCGGCAGTTGGTTGATTTTTCAAGATGTGTTTCCTCAATTTTTGGTTTATGACCTGAGTGTGAGGGGTAGCCAAGGGATGTTCCATCTTTTACCTTTTTTTTACACTTCCACCTTCATGGAAACGATGTGGCGTTATTTTTGGCGCAGCGGGGATAGCTATACGTTGGCGATTGCGATGGTGATAAATGAACAAAACTATTTGGAAAAAGGATTGATTCAAAATAATCATTTCAAAAAAACCGTAACCGGTACGGTCAGCTTCAAAGCGTATGATTTTTTGCGTCTCAATAACATTCTTTTTCCCTACTGGGCAGGGGAAAAAAGGGAGAAAACTTCACTTGCCGGCGCCACTTCACGGTATTTCACTTCGCTCCACGAAAGAATTTTATTCGGAAAAAAATTGTATTCCCTTCTTTTTCAGCGTGAAAAGATTCTGGCGGGGGTCTTGACATGGGCGCATGCACGCCCTCACACGGGATCACGGAAAGATTATTGGCCTGATTTGTTTAATGATGTATATGAATCTTTTCCCCGATCCCTTTATAAGCGACGGGTCAAGAATTGCGTATTGAGAAAGGGCGCCGAGCGGCTGTACAGCCCGCCTTTAAAATACGCCTGGCCGAATACCCCTCATGAAGATGCGAAGAGCGGAGATTGGTTTCGGGATTGGCATGTTCTGGATTATATTCATAAAGAAGTCAGTTTGAATGGAGAGATTTTAAATAATTATTGCAAAACCCTTGAAACAATTGAACTTGCGGTTATGGCGAAGGAAGCCCTTCTGTTACGAGAAGAAGAATAATCATTAACGAGCGGTGGTCCTGACACTGTTCAAATGATGCCGGTGTAATGTGGAATGATTATTGTATAAATTTTGATAAAAAATCCACCTAATATCTATTATAAGTTTTGTTGCTACTCTGTTTTGTACCTTTGTAATTAGGATCACAGGTTCGTAATAAGGAAATAAGTTTGTGAACTTTTGTACTTAAACAAACGGTTTAAGTACGTTTGGATGCTGCCACTATTTAGTGGCTTTTTTCTTTTTATGTCATAAAAAAACTGGTATGTCAACACTAAACTAGACAACTTTTTTAAGGTGTTCAAGTTTGTAATCAATCGGACTTACATAACGTTGGATTTTTTATCATAGTTCCATCTCTAATCAATGGTTAATATATTGTATTGTTCTAAATACCGTTTGAATGAGGTGGACCGATGTATTTTTTTAACTCAATTTCAGTTGATGTTCGATTTGCCCAATTAGAATTTCGTAAACATACAAAAGTGAAGAGGCTGGTTTTAGGATCCTTTCTCGCCTGTATGGCTGCTTTACTTCAAGCAGCAGGTGGCTTCTTACTAGGAATCGGATATTTGATTAGCCCATTTGCCATTTTACCCATTCTGATTGGTACCATGTTTTCCCTTCAGATGGGGGTGATGTCTTATTTTCTTACCATCCTGTTGCTATTCATTCTGTTTCCAACTGAACTAGTCGTTTTTCCTTTTACAACAGGGTTGTTAGGGGTTGGTATAGGCGCAGCTTTTTCCTTTTTCAAGAAGAGATTAAGCATTATTTCTATTGGTGCCATTCTCTTAACAATAGGAATTATGAGTCTACTATATGTTTTCCACTTTCCCGTTCTTGGTCCAGCCGTATCCGATTCCTTTTCATTCCTTACAGCAGCAAGTATTTTTTTATTTTCTTTCCTTTATACCTGGTTATGGGTTGAGATGGCTTTATTCTTTTTTAAAAAATTAAAGACCATTCTAATTTAGTGACTCTCAAAATCGCCAGTATTTTGAACGGCATAGATTTTTGTCCGGGTGGCCATTAGATTCCAAAGTCAGTAATAACATTTCATTTTGTTTTTCGAAAGGTAACATCAATGGGTCTTTCCAAGCCTCCTCCACCGGTTGCTGATGTAGGACGTCCCTCTATTGTGAGGAGAAATACAAATATTTGAGATGAAATCAAGGTGTTCAGCTTTTGAATACCCGGAAAAAAAACAAACGAGACAGCATATTGCTCTCTTGTTTGTTTTATATTTCGATTCAAATCCAAGAAAGGGATTTGTCTGGTATTAAATAGAAATTTATAGTTATCAATCATGGAACAATTTCAAAAACAGTACCTTGATTAAAATCAGTCACATTCGTAGAGCCATAAACCCCTAAATATAGTCTTGTTTGATCCAAATTCGTTCCCAAATTAACATAATAAGCTGATTGAGACCCGAAATTATAATCGGTTTCAATAACACTAAAATCATTTAGTTTACAATCTGTTCTTACTCTGGTATAAGCTAAAACCCCTCTACCCGTAGGTTGAGATTTTTCATCCCGGGCAAGATCGGTAAACACAACGCTACCCGTTAAATCTGGGATTCCTTTTCCCATATAGGCTTGCACTCCTGTAAGTGCAGTTCCTCCGAATTTATCAGGTCGGGGATCTTTCTGAAAATAACTAGTTAAAGGCTGAAGGCGACTCACTGAAGTTTTTATTGCTTCATTGTAATAAGCAATTGTTTTCTCATCCATAGTCGGATTTGCAGAGCAGCCCCTAATAATTGAAGTAGGAAAAGCACCTTCCCATCCTCGCCAGCCAAAGTTAATGAATCCTTCTTGGTCAGGTTCAGATTTCATTAAAGAAGCTTGTATAAGCTGAGTAACCGGTATTGGTTGATAATGCACAAATGAAAAAATAGACTCTACCAAATCCTGTCCGACATTTCCTGCATATTTAATATATTGGTTATAAAACCTTTGAAATGAAATACCTGGTATATTGCGAACCCCTTTGGCAATTACCGTAAGAGTTTCATGGATAGGTGCGGGAAGTTCATTAAAACGTGAGACCACGGGTGGATTAAAGATAAATGTATTCTTACCTACATCAATTTCAATTATTTTACCAGCGATTTCCATGCTGTCCTGGCTTAAATTAAATGGATCATAGCCTGATCCACCATCTCCGGTTGTTAAAACAAGTTTTCCTGTTTCAGGTGAAAAGTTTAAGCTATTGACACCATTATGATTAAAAAATGGTCTTCTTAAGTTAAGTAATGTCCGTCGTTTTTCAGGTTGACCATTCGATTGTAAAATCCATTCTTCAACAGTATCAATATGATCATATTGAGTCTCTCTATTTAGCCACCTTAGGTTTAAAGTTCTAGGATCACACGGGTTGGGCTTAAAAGGTTCAGGAAGTGCACCTGGACCTTGAGTTCCAGCCACTGAATAATGAAGATAAAACAGACCGTTATAATAAAATTCGGGATGAAACGCTAATCCTAGCAATCCCCGTTCATCATATCCACCACCAGAAATACCTAGCTTTATGATTCGCGGGCGAATATTTAAAAAAGTCCTTATCACTCCGTTTCCGATGTAAAAGATTTCTCCTACTTGGGTTGCGATAAATAATCTTTCAATTGAGTCACCTGGAAGTATAGTAGTTTTCAAAACAGTGGGTAAATTTATCTTACTTACAATGGGCCGTAAACTAACCTTAACTTTTCTCAACTAATCTTTACACTCCCTTCTTATTTTTTTCTTTTATAAGAATATTGTTAGAACTGTTCTATTAGTACCAAATTAGGGCAGGGGAATTTGTCAAGGGATTTGTCAATACATTTTTCGATTTATTTATAGTGTTCAACCTTACCAATTTAAATTTCAGTATTGACATGATAATCATTATCATCTATAATTGAGAATGAAAATCATTATTACATATAAAAAGGAGAAACCGACTATGATTAGAAAAAAGTTTTTACAAGTTTTTGCTCTAATCTCCTTACTATCACTTGCCATACTAGCAGGATGTGGAGCGGGTGAAGAAAAAGCTAATTCTACAAAAAAAGAAAGCGCTCCAAAAAGTGAAGACAAAGGTGAAGTGAACCTTTACACTAGCCGTCATTATGAAACGGATGATGCACTATACGCTGAATTTACTAAGCAAACAGGTATTAAAGTAAATGTAGTAAAAGGTGAAGAAAATGAATTAATTGAACGTCTGTCTCGAGAAGGCGCAGCTACTCAAGGAGATTTGTTCTTGACTTCTGACGCTGGCAGACTACATTGGGCTAAAGAAAAGAATTTATTACAAAGTGTAGAGAGCAAGACTCTTTCTGAAAACGTTCCTGAAAACTTAAGAGATAAAGATAAAGAGTGGTACGGGTTAACAAAAAGAGCTCGTGTTATTGTGTATTCAAAGGATCGTGTAGATCCTAAGCAACTATCTACCTATGAAAATCTTACAGATCCAGAATGGAAGGGCAAAGTGCTTGTGCGTCCATCTGATAATGTGTATAACCAATCACTTTTAGCTTCTTTTATCTCATTAAATGGTGAAGAGAAAGCAAAGGAATGGGCTAAAGGCATCGTTAACAACATGGCCAGAAGCCCTCAAGGAAATGACCGCGATCAAGCAAAAGCGATCGTTGCTGGTGAAGGTGACGTTGCGATCATGAACACTTATTATGTAGGAGTTATGTTAAATTCTGAAGATCCTGAAGAAAGAAAGGTCGCAGAACAAGTAGGTGTTTTCTTCCCGAACCAGGAGACAAACGGAACTCATATCAATGTGAGTGGGATTGGACTTACTAAGCATGCAAAGAATAAGGAAAATGCAGTAAAATTAATGGAGTTCTTGTCTAGCAAAGAAGCTCAGGGCAAATTTGCTGAAGCCAATTTTGAGTACCCGGTGAATCCAGAGGTTGAACCATCTGAATTGTTAAAATCATGGGGAGAATTTAAATCCCAGGATCTTAATTTATCTGAGCTTGGCGAGAACAATGCAGACGCAGTAAAGATTTTTAATGAGGTAGGCTGGAAATAATATATCTTTCCTTCCTAACCTAAAAAAGCTAGAATATTCAAGAAGGATGCCGTATTGCATAGCGATACGGCATCCGCTTTATAAAAACACAAAATGAATCTTCTCTTCAAAAGGTAAGGAATGATGGATTTGTTGCAGCAAGTGAAACGTTACCTGAATAGTTGGTCGATCTTAAGTATCCTTTTTATTATGATTGTCTTGCTTCCTACTGTATTTATCGGTGTGCAAATCTTCTCTGAATCTAGTGAAAACTGGGAACATATTAAAGAGTTTCTTTTGACCCGTTTTGTTCAAAATACAATAATTATCGTAATCTTCACAGGAATCATAACGACATTAATTGGTGTGAGCATGGCATGGTTTGTTTCGGCTTTTGAATTTCCGTTTAGACGTTTTTTTAAATGGGGGATTATTCTGCCACTAGCTATTCCTCCGTACATTGGTGCTTACACTTATCATGGAATCTTAAATTATACGGGTGTCATTCAAGTGACACTCAGAAACACATTTGATTTATCAGTGGATCAAAAGTATTTTAATATCATGAATATTCCTGGAGTTATTTTTATTTATTCAATCTTTTTATTCCCTTATGTCTATATCGTAACAAAGAGCTTTTTGGAAAAACAATCTGCCTCCCTGGTTGAAAACGCTAGAATTTTGGGAAGAAATCCTTATGAAATTTTCTTTCGTGTTATCCTTCCCATTTCAAGGGCTTCCATCATTGGTGGAGTGAGTTTGGTCATATTAGAAGTATTAAATGACTATGGTGTGGTCAAGTATTTTGGAATCCAGACATTTAGTACGGCAATTTTCCAAACATGGTTTGGTATGGGTGACATTGGATCGGCCATTAAGCTATCGGGCTTGTTAATGTCACTGGTTGTTATTGTTTTACTTGTAGAGAGACTTTTAAGAAGCCGGAAAAGGTTTAGCTATACCACATCTAAAGTCCGGCCACTTCAACCAATAAGATTAACAGGTGTTAAAGCTTGGGCTGTTATTGCATATTTTTGCTTCATTTTTTTGGTTTCTTTTATGATTCCATTTATACAATTAATTCAATGGACATTTATGACGTATGAAAAGGTAGTAAGTACAGAATTCCTGACACTAATCTGGAATTCTACCTATGTTGCGCTTATGGCGTCTTCTGCGATAGTCATTATCTCACTGGTGATAGCGAACTTTAATCGCTTATTTAGCGGACATGTTACGAATGTCACTTCTAAAATTGTTGTATTTGGATACGCAGTTCCTGGAGCAGTGATTGCAATGGGCGTTCTGTCACTTTTTCTTTCTCTTGATAGACAAATCGCTGCTATTTCTGCAAGGCTTGGATTTACGCCAACGGTAGCTCTAAGTATAACGATTTTCATGTTGATATTTGCTTATGTGATTCGATTCTTGGCTTTAGGGTTTAACTCCATTGAGTCAGGATTTGATAAAATTGGTTTAAGCTTCACAGAAGCATCTCGAACACTGGGCATGTCAGTCACTCAGACCTTCTTTAGAGTTGACCTGAGGATGATTTCAGGCTCGATATTCGGGGCGTTTATTCTTGTCTTTATTGAGATATTAAAAGAACTGCCTTTGACAATGATCTTACAACCTTTTAATTTTTATACGCTGGCAACAAAGGCGTTCCAGTATGCTGGAAATGAACAAATACATGAGGCAGCCTCAGCATCCATTTTAATCATTCTTATTAGTGCTTTATCCATCTTTTTCTTTTATAAAGTTTTGGAAAGGGAGCCAAGCTGATGTTTGTAGAGATACAGAATTTAAATTTTCGATATAAAAATGCAAATAATCATACCATCCAAGATTTTAGGTTATCTATTGAAGAGGGGGAGATTGTTTCTATCCTCGGAAATAGCGGAAGTGGTAAAAGTACCGTTCTTAGGTTAATTGCTGGTCTTGAAGTGCCTAATAGTGGTTCCATTGTGATAAATAACAATATTGTATCTGATGAGCGCCATTTTGTTCAGCCTGAAAAAAGGGGAGTAGGGCTTGTGTTCCAGGACTATGCTCTTTTTCCTCATTTAAATGTAGCGGATAATATAAAATTTGGGCTAAAGAAAATGAGCAGTAAGAAAAAAAATGAGCGTCTATACGAGGTCTTACATTTAGTTGGGCTTGGGGAATTTGCAAAACGCTATCCTCATGAACTAAGCGGCGGTCAGCAACAGCGTGTGGCACTAGCACGGGCACTTGCTCCAAATCCGTCCTTACTCATGTTGGATGAACCATTTAGTAATCTTGATGCTGAGCTTCAATATAAAATTCGTGATGAATTACACACTATCCTAAAACAAACCGGCATTACGTGTATTTTTGTTACACACGACCGGGAGGATGCACGGTCGCTTGCAGATCGTATCGTAATTATGAAAGACGGAAAAATTGCTCAGATAGGTAGACCATGTGATCTTCTATCGGAAGATATAGAAACACACCTTCAGGTTAATCTAGGACGAGTAACTAACTAAAGGAATGTAAATGTAAAGACGATTACCTTGACCAGGTGACCGTCTTTTTTGTGCAGTTAAAAGTAAATCCCTATAAGTTGTAAAATGATTATGGGGTTGATTCATATCGTTCTTGATAGCTATGATCGCTGTTTGAGTAAACTGATTGAAAAATTCAGCGATTTCACTTAAAAATGCTTCTTGGCCTTTTCCCGTCACACAATAGAACCGGAGGAGATAAAACGAAGGACTGGATACAGCCCTCTTCATACTGTGCACTGCGGGCCAGAAGGAATTTTTATCAGCGCACTTGGAGCAGCGGAAGGCGATGGAGGACCGGGAGGCATATTGCTGGCATGGGCTATCCTGCATACTGGGGTGGGTGTATTCCTACTCTTGATGAATAGTTACGTTACAAGTCCTGTCCACATTCATTCAGGACATTAAGGAAAAATTTCTGAAAAAATAGTTATAACAGACAGTTGGGAAAAAATAGCCCCCGAAACGGTTGCAATGAAACGTTTCGGGCTTTTTTATTTTGTACCAAAGTTCCGCCCAACACGAAACATTCAAGGGAAAATTCATTCTGATTGATATAGGGTTGGGGGGTATTTTACTATATAGGCGAGGGAAGAAAACTAAAGGATTCGAATAAAAGCCATTCTACCGTCTAACAACAAGGGGATAATGTTGAATAAGTAGAAAGGTTTGATTCAGCCACGTTAGCAAAATTATACTTCTCCCAGTATGGCGAAAAGGCGTAATCAACACTTCGAAAATGAAACGATAGACGAATGCCTGTAAAGTAAATGAATGAAATGATAGGAGGAGATAGTAATGAAAGGTAAAAAGATTACACTTGTTCTTATATCCTTAATCATGGCGTTATTTTTAGCCGCATGTGGAAATGGCGGAAACGACAAGCAGGAAAGTAATAATTATGAGAACGGAAGCCATGGCAATATGAAAGACGAAAACATGGATCACTCAGAAATGAATCATTCTGGTTCAGGAGAAGTCCCTGAAGGTTTAAAAGAGGCGGAGAATCCTACCTATCAAGTAGGAAGTAAGGCGATACTAGAAACTGATCACATGGAAGGCATGAAGGGTGCGGAAGCTGAGATAGTTGGTGCTTATGATACGACTGTCTATGCCGTTTCTTATACACCAACAACAGGTGGAGAAAGAGTGAAAAATCATAAATGGGTTATTCACGAGGAATTGATGGATGCTAGTGATACACCTTTTAAGCCTGGAGATGAAGTTACTCTAGAAGCTGGTCACATGGAAGGTATGAAAGGTGCCAAAGCTACCATTAAGACTGCACAACAAATGACGATTTATATGGTTGACTACATATCAACAATAGATGGAAAAGAAGTGGAAAATCACCAATGGGTCACAGAAGATGAAATTTATCCTTTGGAAGGTGACGATCTAGGGCACACTGGTCATTAATAATGGTGGATTAACAAGGGCATCTATCGAGGTGCCCTTTTTTGTGTAATTAACTGCCCTATTAATACCCACAAGGAAATTATAGGTCAAATTCCCCACATGTGTCGAAGATTGGTTTTACTAGTTTTTATTTGTAATATAAGTGTAATATTCCTGTGATGCTAATGTTACCAACTTTCAGTTAATATAGGTTTAGCAAAGCACACCAGGGGGAATAAATATTGTTAAAGAAAATTATTGCAGCTCTTTCTATCGCATCTGTATTAGCCACTGCTGCACCAACCATGAGTGAAGCAGCTACTTATCATACGAAAGCAATTTCAGTTGCCAAAAGCAACTTAGGAGTTAAATATAGATGGGGCGGAATTACGCCAAGCGGTTTCGATTGTTCAGGTCTTATCAAATATTCTTTTGGCAAGGCAGGAAAGACTTTGCCTCGCACTGCAGCAGAAATGTACAAAAAAGGTACTCGTGTTAGTATAAGTTCAGCAAGACCGGGAGATCTAATGTTTTTTGCTCCAAATAGAGCTTCAAGAGTAACTCATGCTTCGATTTATCTTGGTAGCGGAAAAATGATTCATTCTGCATCTTCTAAAGGTGTCTCTATTACAAGCACAAGCAATGTTTACTGGAAACCAAAACTAGTTGGTATTAAGCGTATATAAAAAAGAGAGCCAATGGCTCTCTTTTTTGCGTCTCACTACATCTGATTTCTGTACTTTTTAATTCTTTCCGCGTCTTTAAATTTAAATGGTAATGCAGTCGATAAAGAACATTTTTTGGTTTAAGCTGCCATTTGGCGGCATAGCTCTGCACACTTAAAGCATGATTCTGCACATTTTTGGCAATGTTCATGGTCATGTTTTTTACATTCATTTCCACATGCTTCGCAAATTTCTGCGCATAGGGCGCAGATTTGTTTAGCAAATGGACTATTCGTTTGCATAGCTTTAGCTGCGAAGCTGCACATATCCGCACATTCTTGATCCAGACGAATGCATTCCGCCATCATGTGAACATGATCTTCTCGTAAACATGCGTCGAAACAATTATTGCAAGCTTCCATGCAGTCTAAACACGCTTTAATACATTCTTCATATTGTTGCTGAGTCATATCAGATCCTCCTTTAAAAATGTTCACTTTCTTTCTACCCAGTTGGAAGTTTGAAAAACGGAATAAACAAAAATCCCTGGAAACAGCTAGAAATTGGGCTTGCGTAAAGCCTTGAATAATAATGAACTGAAACTTGTTTATCAACCGCAAATCTACTGCAATTTCGGTCCAAGAAATCATTGTGAAGTAGGAAAAGTCTGATAATAGGTTCAACCTATTATCAGGCTTTAAATGATGATAATGAATAACCGCCGCAAACTGTGCAACCGATAATTACCAGTATTATGAAGATGACAAGGATAAAAGCAAATGGACCGCCATAGCCACCGCTAGCGTATTCACCCATAGATTCTCCTCCTTTGTGTGTTAGTGGAAAAGCTAACTTGCAATTTACATACTGTGTACAAACCAGTTGAACGGACAGGGTAGAGGGTTTGTCCTAGTGAAAAGTGTGTCTTTTTATCAATTAAATAAATGCTTTTAATGGAACTGGTGCATAGGATACTGTATAAATCTATGAAGGGAATGAAAAAGATGGACTATTCCTCTTTCAAGTATCCAGAGCAGTCTCCACGAAATACCTATTATGGTGATTTCCAAATGTATAATAATGTGAGACAGCCACATTACCGGACTATTCTTGATGAAGCTCACAGATTGGGTTTGTATCAATCAGGAGAAGGACGAAATCAAATTGAGCTAAAAGACTATGGATCGAATCCGTATGTAGTTAATATCAATGAGGCAACAAAGCAGAATAATACCTATCGTACCGCCTTGTGGACAGGAAAGCATTTGCAGGTTACATTGATGAGTATTAACGTTGGAGAAGATATCGGATTAGAAATTCACCCGAATGTTGACCAATTCTTAAGGATTGAACAAGGTCGAGGGGTTGTTCAAATGGGTAAAAGAAAAGATGATTTAAACTATGTGCGCAATGTTTATGATGATTTTGCGATTATGGTTCCTGCTGGAACGTGGCATAATGTAACCAATACAGGGAATATCCCTCTAAAGCTATATTCTATATATGCTCCTCCACAGCATCCATTTGGAACCGTTCATGTAACGAAAGCACAGGCAATGGCAGTGGAATAAAAATAGGATTAATCATTATTTGCTTTATTTAACTAACAAACGGAACTTTTTTTAACAAGGGGGGAAGGATTACTCGACTTCCCTTAAGCCCTTCCCTTCAATGATCTCTTGAACACCTTCTTCACATACCCCATATTTCCTCCAAGAACAAGATTCACATACACCTTCAATGTCAGAGGGAACAATATGCTTTCGAATTCTCGCCTCAATATCCTCCCAATATAGAATTTGTCCGATTTGGAGCCCTAATTTCTTTAGTATAGCGGCATCTCTCTCATAAATATGGACGTCTTGGCAGTGGTATTCACCTGAGTTGGGGTACTTTTCACATAAATGGTCGGGACCCTTTACTATTTCAATTCCCGTTGAGGGGTTGACTCTCAAGGTTTGATGCAGCCGTGTCATATTTTCCACGTATTCTTGAGAATAGCCCATTCCACGATACCCCAAAAGACAAAAAAGATGATGGCCTCGCAGCTTGTACATAGTTATCCTCCCAAATTTCAGATTCGATTCTAAAGTAAATGTTAACAACGAAGATTAAGAGGTTAACAAATCTTAATTATCATAACATATCTTAACAAATCATTTAGAAAGTTTTGATCATTATCCTGTGCATCACCTTTTTATCTATAGGAATTATATTCTGGAAAAAAAGAAGAATATCATTCATGTTTCCTTTTTGTACTAGTATTTTTTAAACATACATTTTTTTCTATGTATAAAGGACATATTAGAACAAACTATTAACATGCCTTAAGGGGAGGGTGATACGTTCGAGGATTTAGTAATCAGTATCAATACGGTTACATGGAAACCATTATTGTTTATTATTTATTATCCTTTCAGTTCAAGATTAGTTATGGCAATTAGTATGACAATCAAATTTATTAATATTCTCCTATTTTATTTTTCTCCTTCAGCCAGTCAAATACCTGCGCTCCGGATACATCTGGATGTTCAGTTCAATCAGTAATTTCAGTCATTTAACTTTAGGAAGTTCTAGAGGTTAGTTCATATACACATTTTTGATGAATTTCAGTCTTATTGATAGAAGATGGACAATTACCACAAACAATGTCATTCCATGACACATATACATACAGGGTAAAAGATTATATAGGAAGGGGCAACATTATCAATAAGGAATGGTTAACTAATTTGGTTGGGAAAGTTCTAAAGGTAGATAGAAGAGGGCCGGAATCTCGGACAGGATTATTATTAGGCATATACGATGATCACTTATCGATTTTAACTGAGCAAGAAGGTGTTATCTACTATAAAACCGACCATATGAAAAGTATTACCGAGAATGTAAAGAAGGGGTTCCAATTTCAACTGGAAATTCCCGGAGATTTTACTTTTAAAACAGCTGCAACTTTTAAGGGCTTACTTAATGACCTCAGAAATCAATGGGTAAATATTAACCTAGGCGGTCTAGAGAAGCTTCAAGGCGTACTTCATGATATTAATGATGAATTCGTAACGTTAATACTAAACGAAGAAAGTATTCTCCTGTCAATGTTCCATATCCGCAGCATCAGTTACGGGGCAAGAGTAGAGAAACAAAATGAAGATGAAAAATCAGAAAAAAATAAAGATAATAAGGACAATGGAAAAGCGGAAAACAATACAAATAATAAAGCAGAAGAAAAAGAAAAATAGTATATCTAATAAATGATATGTCGCTTCTGGGCCAATTAATAAGGGGGACTCATCAGATGAAAAAACAAAATTTTCAAAAGGCACTTAATTCACTGATAGGTTTTAATATAAGTATTATTTCCGATGATAAAACCGTTCATAATGGGATGGTACTTGATGTGAAAAGCGACTTTATTGTGATTCAAAACGAATCTAAATAAACATTGTTATTTTAACTTAAATCAGGTTTATGCCTTACAAAAAAACGAATATTATTCATTGATGAAATTTGCTGAAAGAATGCATGGGAAATTGAAGGCAAAAAGGTTAAAGCCTTAAGATACAATTCAAGGCTAATTGAAAGGAGGACATGGAATGATGATTTTGTTTTTTTCTGTAATTGGGGGAGTCTTCTATTCTTTTTTTGTAAAACCTCAAGACCAAACCACTCCTGATACCGTAAAACTTACACCATCCAAAAACAAGGTGGCGGAGGTAAATGCTTAGTTCACAAATTGTCTTGATGTCAATAATTTTTACTTTAACAATTATTCTCATGTTATGGAGACCATTTGGGATTAATGAAACGATACCTACTACAATAGGTGCCTTGACTGTATTAGTTGCAGGCATTGTTCCTTGGATGGATGTTTTATATATATTTGATATTATCAGGGGTGCTTCTTTAACCATATTATCCACCATAATGATGTCTATTGTACTTGAGAGCATTGGGTTTTTTAGGTGGATTGCTTTAAATATCATCATCCGGTCTAAGGGTTCAGGGATTAGATTATTCGTTTATACTAATCTCCTATGTTTTTTCATGACAATGTTTTTCAATAACGATGGAAGTATCCTTATCACAACACCTATCATTATTCATATTGTAACGTTACTAAAGATTAAACCTCACCAAAAAATCCCCTTTCTAATATCAGGAGCTCTAATTGCAACGGCAGCGAGTGCCCCAATAGCAGTAAGCAATATTTCCAATTTGATTGCACTAAAAATTGTAGGACTGAGCCTTAATAGTTATCTCAATTTGATGTTTGTTCCTTCAATGATAGGGATTTTAACAATCGGGTTATTACTTTATCTATATTTTAAGAAGGACCTTCCAAGGAAAATTGCCAGTGTACCTGTAAAATGGGATAAAACCTTTTCACGCTATGTACAAACTCATCCACTCGATGTTAAACAACAATCCGAAGATAATGATTGGAAGTTGTTTAAAATGAGTTTTGCAATCGTCATTTTAACTCGGGCGAGCTTCTTCGCACTTACACCATTTGGGGTTCCCTTGGAATTGATCGGTATGGTGGGAGCGTTCCTTTTGATAATTCTCAGATGGTATAAAACCAAAACTGGTCTTACCGATATTGTAAAGAAAACACCCTGGCATGTTCTTTTATTTGCTTTCAATATGTACGTGCTGGTATATGGTTTGAAGAATGTTGGCTTGAATGATTATATAGTCAGCAATTTAAAACCCTTAATTATGGACAGCCCATTCAACGCTACCATGATAATGGGCATATTATTAACTATCCTATCCAATTTATTCAATAATCTTCCTGCAGTTATGATAGGGACTCTGTCGATAACAGAGATGGGATTGGATCCTCACCTTGTACAAATTGCTTATCTTGCTAACGTGATTGGAAGCGATATAGGTGCTTTGTTAACGCCTGTTGGTACGCTGGCTACATTAATTTGGATGTATATGTTGAAGAAACACTCCATCGATATCTCCTGGGGAAAGTATCTTAAAGTTACCTTTTTGATAATTCCTATAGGATTAATCATAAGTTTATTTTCGCTGTATTTTTGGACCACTTGGTTATTAATGTAGGAAGGAGAAATGATTATGAGTAAAATCTTACAATATCTCAGAGAAAAAACAATTAAAATAGAAATTTCCGGAAAAAAATTCCTTTTTGGTACACTGGTTGATACTGGTATTGATGTAGTGGTTATCTTTAATGGACAGGATTTTGTGTATGTTCCAATAATTCATATTCAAAATTGCAAAGTAAATACTACGGAAAACGAGGAGATTTCCCTTCCTGTAGACTCACCTGGAATTGAAGCTGAGGAAGAATTATCACTACGAAAAACTCTTTTATCCACGAAAGGGATGTTCACGGAAATATACGTAACTGGTAACCAGCCTTTACATGGTTATATAACAAGGGTGATGAATAATTACTTTGAATTCTATTCACCAGTTTACAAGACTATGTATATACCTTTAATTCATTTAAAGTGGATTATCCCATACACAGACAATCAAACTCCTTATGGTTTAAGTAACAAGGATCTTCCTGTACATCCATCAAAACTATCAATGGCAAGAAGCTTTGACGTACAAGTGGAAAAACTGGTCGGTAGCTTAATTATTATTAATATAGGAGAAAACTCCAATTTAATTGGACAAATTAATAAGTTAGAAGATAATTTTATTGAACTTATTACGGCAAGGGAGGAACCTGTATATTTAAATCTTCATCATATTAAAACAGTTCACCTACCCTGAATTAAAGGCAGCAAATATGCTGCCTTTTTGATATTCCTTCTCTAAAGCTTAAACAAGGTGAGAATCCTTTACGAAAAACCCACTTCCTACATATCTATCTTTTAGTAAAAAAATGGGGACTCAATCCGCTTTATTTTTCCCTCATTTTATTATGGCTGTTGGCTTTTTCCATGGAGTGGTCGGTACCAAGAGAGTTTTTGTACTACCGATGAGATTGTGAATTAAAGTACTTAAAGTAACGGATGCTTTACTTCAATAAGGAGTAAGGCTTTTTCTTCTTCAACTAAAGGGGCAGTATATTTTAAGTACATTTTTTTGATTTATTCTGTTATTTATAGCTGATAGACAAGTGTGCTTGCAACCAATATACTTAAGAAAAAATAGACACTTAGGAGTAATGCTCTATGGGTTTTGAAAAGGTAAATTCAATTGAAGAATTCGCACATTTTTTAAGTAAGAGTGCTGAATCAATAAGCAGGGAAATTGTTAATTATAATCTGAGTAAGATAGAAATAACATTACCACAAGAAATAATAGATAAATCAATTGATACTAATGCTGAATTTCTTAAATTTTTAGGGATTACGCTTAAATTTTCGAATGAAGAGGTTGAACCTAGATTCATTGAATGGCTCATCAAACAGGAAACACCGGAAGATGCTCAATATATTGAGGAATTATCGAGTCTTATAAAACCCTATGCGGAAACTAGACAGCTATTAATAAAAATTTTGTCTCAATTATGCATTGACCATGGACTAACTACTGAGGAAGTTATCACTGTTACCAGTAGATTAAGTTATTTTCTCGATTTAAGTATTACTGAAACTATTCTTAAGCGAGAGAGAATAACAAAAGAAACCAAAGCAAAGCAGGACCAGAAGATCACAGAACTATCTTCACCTATAATCCCTATACAAAATGGTATCGCGGTTCTTCCGATAATTGGAGATATTGATGTAGAAAAAAGTGAATTTATTATGAATAGAGTCATACCCAGAGTCACTGAGTTGAAAATTGAATGTGTTATTATTGACTTCTCATCCATTGCCTCTATCGATACCGAAACTGCGGCTCGAATCTTTACAATATATGATGTTCTTAGGTTGCTAGGGATTAATGCAGTGTTTACAGGGATTAGAACGGATTTAGTATCAAGAATTATCAACTCAGGCATCAATTTTTCGAGTATTAAAACTTACGCCACACTTCAACAAGCTCTAGAAGATATTGGGTAATTGTTGTCTCCATAATGGGTAAGTTAGCTAAAAAGTAGTCGAAGCAGTGCGAACCATAATCACAGGTGACAGGTATTACCAAACAGCATATAGAACATCAAAGGATCGCTGCGGCGGTTCTTTTCTTTTTGCGACCCGGAAGTTAAATTGAAAATTCGAATATATGGTAAAATGGTGTGAAACCTGTGCCATTATAAGATTTTTAAATGAAAAAATTTCAAAGTACTAATTTCTAAGTGCATTTTCTTTCTCTTCGTCTTTACAACAGGTCAGATTCTTCAAGGGTAAGATCATTTTTATTGTGAATTATTACTCTTAAGCTAACGTGTGCAAGAGCTAAACAAAGAGTCGTATCTGCGGCTCTTTTTTCTTGTTAAACTAAAGGATGCAGGTTAGTGCAAGAAGGACTTTTGGGAATGCTAAATAAAACCTCATATACAAATAGAATCAAGGTGAGTTAAATGAAAAATAAAGTGAAACCTATTTTGATAACAATAATCACAATCCTTGCTGTATTTATGGTTGGTAAATATGTATTGGATACATTATTTGGAGATATGTGTGGAAATGATATTGTACAAAAAGTCCCTTCTCCTAGAGGTGAGAATGTGGCTTATGTTTTCAAAAGAAGTTGTGGAGCAACAACGGGATTTTCACCTCAATTATCCATTTTAGATAAAGATGACGATTTTCAAAATGAATCGGGAAATACATTTAGGTCAGATAAAGACTTTTCTATTGAATGGCTTGATGAAAAGAACCTAAAAGTTATTTATGAAAAATCCTCTGAAACTTACGAAATGGATAAAAAAGTGAATGGGATTGTGATTGATTATGTAGAAAAACAAGATTCATTTGTCTATTTCAATAAAAAAGCAGTAAGCAAAGCAGAATTCAAATTCATTTTAAGTTCCTTAAATCGGATGGAAGCGAGCATTTTTAGAAAGATTTTTGCTACTAACAAGGGTATATATAAAATCAGTGATAAAGAGGCACTTGAGTTTCTGGTGAATCTTTCAGTTAAGGATTTGTTCTTTGTGGATTTTTTCTTTCCTTCTTTAGAAACCGTTTTATCAGGAAATTATGACCTTTGTTTTCCGATATATAGCAAAACAAAGGCAGGATTTGAGCAATGCCGAGAAATTATTGAACTAAATAAGTGATTTATACGCGAGTAAACAGAGGGGCAGGCTAGAAAATATCTTCAAAAAGTACATTTTTTATTTATGATTAATACTTTTAATTGATTTAGAAGGAGTTTTTAGATGGATATTCTCGACGATATAAAGAATAAAGTAAAGGACTTGCCAGAACAGGAAGTAAGGTCATACTTGCAATTTATTCTTTATAGGATTGCATTGTTAGAGGATAAAGAGAATTCTTTAGTTGAGTTGGCAAAAGACCTTAAAGAAATCTTTAATGAAATTCTCTATCCAAAAGTTACAGACCCAGATCCATTTGGAAAAGGTAATTACAAAAAAGTTCATATACAATTTGGATACCCATTTTTAAGACAGCCATTAAAAGAATTAAACTTACTTGAAGAAGAGTTTATTATTGCTTTCCACGATAATTTTTCTATTGCTCCTATATACAGTTTAGATTCCGAAAAGGGTCAAACAGATAGAATCGATTGGTTAAAAAACAACCTTACTAATGAATATGAAGTTGAATTTTATAAAGAAAGTTTTCCGAGAGTAATTGCTCAATTATCATCAATTCCAGAAAATGTTCCAATTTACATATGGGTATCTGAAAATGCACATGAACATACAGCTCTTCTTTTTACAATGTATTTGTTGCGGGAACAAAAAATCAATATTTCAATCATTGATACTGCAAAATTGTATAGAGAATTGTATAAAAAAAATGCTAAGAGGTATGTACCCGTATTTTCGGGTGAAATAATTGAAGAAGAATTACAAACCATATATAAATATAGCCAAGAAAACAAGCAGATTTTATCAGACATAGAGCGTAAGCATTTTGAAAAAGAGTGGTTAGACCTCTCAAACAATTTCGGTACATTAAGAATATGGGAAAACGGAGAAATAAAAGTTGTAGCTGAAAACTACTACGATGATTTTATAATTGAAAAAGCTAAGAAGCTGATTGGGAAGAAAAAGGGGTTTCTTATGTGTGCAAGATTAGTCGGTGAAGTTTATGGACATATTCTTCAATATATCGGTGACAGCTTTTTGGAATATAGGGTTAGGAAATTAATTGAAAAGGGAATTTTTGAATATAAAGGTAGCCTAGAAGCAATGCGTTATTACAGTATTAAATTTAAGTAAATGTTCTGCTGGAGGGAAGCACTAAAAATGCTTCTCTTTTTTGTGGTAAATTCATAACAACTTAAAATATTACAACAAAAAGGACAATACCTAAATAAAGGTATTATCCTTTTTCTTTATTACAGTAGAGAATGTTCTTTTAATTATTTACTTGAAATCTTCGGAGCCTCATTTCACTAATAAAAGTAGAACCTAATAAGAGAATTCCACCTATGATTTGTAAGTGCGTGAATTGCTCTTGTAAAATTATTCCGGATATTAAAATAGCTACAAATGGGTCAACATAACTCAACATAGCTATACTTTGACCTTTTAATTTTTCCATACCAGAGAAATACAACCAAAACCCTACTCCTGTATTTACTACTCCTAATAAAATGATAAAAGGAATGGAGGGTGTTGATATATTTAGTATGTTAAATCCTTCTGTAATAAGAACGTAAGGTATTAGAATAAAAGCTGTTGTAGCCAGTTGAATAATGGTTACTTCCAACCTGTCTATTTCTTTGATAAACTTATTTAACAACATCAATGCAGAATAAAATGCTGCTGCAAATAACCCCAAAATTATTCCAAGTAGATCATCTTTTCCAGATGCGCTTATACCATTTCCCACAATGAACATCATCCCTATTACTGCTATAACAATACATATTAATTTTTTTATAGGTAGTGGTTCCTTTAAAACAATGGGTGAAAGTAACATCACAAAAACAGGTGCAAAGTAATAACCTAATGTAGCATTTGCTAGAGATGTGTAATCATAGGATTGATAAAGAAAAATCCAGTTTCCTCCCAAGGCTATTCCTGATGCCAAAAGAACTAACGCATTACTCTTAATCTTGTTCCAAGTAAATGTTTTTCTCTGATTAAAGAATACAAGTAGTAAAAAGAGACAACCAATTGAGCTGCTTAAAAATGCTGTTTCCCTCGAAGATAAGTCAATGTATCTTATAACTAAACCAATTGTTCCAAAAATAATCATCGATAATATAAACTGAATGTTAGATTTCATTTCCTACTCCTTCGAATCTGCGAAACAGCTTATATTTCGCAGATTCTTAATCTGTTTTAAATATAAGCGTGTTTATGAGCAGAAACGGTGGTGGTGGAGAAGTAGCCAGTCTAACACTTGGATTAGAAATTGATTTTGATAATGGCATAATAAACTAACCTCCATTTTCTTAAGTTTAAATAAGTATACAATAAAAAAGACGTTTGTATTAACAGATACTTGAAGTTTACTGCTTTAATTACAAAAAGGGGGTAGCATTTCTGTAATAAAGAACTGTAAAATAGGACAAGTTTGTGAAGAATTGTACTAAAAGTAAATGTGCTTGAGTATAAGATCCTAGCTGCTTTGAAGCAGCTTTTCTTTTTCCACTAAAGGGGCAGGTTAGTTGAAGAATACATTCACTTTGAAGGAGGAAAAAAGGACCTCCTTCCTATTAAAGGGACTGTAAGTGTTTTGACCTTATATCTCTTGCTTAAGCTCTTTATGCTTTCCTCAATTTTAGACAGAGAGGATTGTAACTCACAACTATTAAGGTGGTGTGGAATCTCCACAATAGCATTTAGAAGAAAACACCTATGGGTATATCTCAGCCATTAGTAAAAGTAATGGAATTGGAAAGAAACGTTTTATTGTTTGGCAAAAAATCACATACAGCGATATGAGTTAGGCTAATTTCAGTTCGATTCATTGGTTCATCTGTCTTAATCCAATCAATATTCTCAAAACTGAATATCGCTTCTCCAAACGGGTAAGTCCTCGAAATCTTTGTGGCGACCTCTTCCAAAGTTGAAGAATCCACCCTTTTGTGGTGTCCATTAGTGTTATAACTATGCCAATAGCCTTTAACCATATTGGATACTGCTTTTTTTAAAAGGCAGTTTCTCCTTTAGAATAATCAAGTTCATATGGAAATCCTCGTATAAGAAAGGTGATAATTCAGGAAAACTCCTAATGGCCTTTTCAACTGCGGTTGCTGTTTTTGGATATAATAGATCAACGAAATAGAAACAATTATTTACAGGCTGATTATTGTTTTGGATAATGATATCTTTATGTGTTCAAATAGTAAGCTAACATTTTCTTTACGAAATAGTTTTAATTAGTATAAGTAACTAGAACGGTGGATTTAATAAAGGTACTTCATGTAGAACTGATTTATTGAAACCTAAATGATGCATGTATGCTAAAATAAACGGGTGTATTAATAGCCGGGAGGGAATACTATGACGTTTGTAAAGGACAAAGTTACGGTTAAAGTAAACAGTAACGAGTTCGTCTGGGACCCAAAAAACGGGCTCTTTACCTTTGATGGTGCACCAGCACTTTTGTTTTGGGATTCAGCAATAGAATTATTTTTAAAAACCATTGAAGAAGTTTCTGGTGAAGTTGTATCTAAAACTGTTTACGAAGCAACAGGGTACCGAATGGGTCACTTAGTATCATCTTATTATAGTGGCCGAAGGGACCTCGAACAACTCCTTGAAGAATATAGCGACATATACAGAAACGCAGGCTGGGGTAATGTTAATATTGCTTACTATAATTTTGAGGAAAAGAGAGCAGTCGTTCAGTTGACCAACAGCTGGGAACATAGAATTTTTAATAATACAGACAAGGAAACTGCTGGCGTGTTATTGCCTAGCCATTGGGCAGGGGTTTTTACAGGTTTATTTGAACAAAAGGTATGGTACAAGATCAATAAAAGTCAATTGGATGGAAATGAATACGATGAAATTGAAATATTTCCTTCTGATGTGACACCCTCAAGAAACATTTTCGAATTGGCAAGACAAAAAGAGACAGAACATATTTTAGAGTTGGAGCAAAAGGTAAAAGAAAGAACTGAAGAACTTTCCACCCTTGTAAAAGAATTATCAACTCCTATTATTCCAGTTTTAAAAGGTATTCTTGTTGTACCACTTATAGGTAATTTTAATGAAGAACGCGTGGCAAATTTTATTGAACGTTCACTGCTTGAATTTACCAGACAACAAGGCAGTTATCTGCTAATTGACCTAACGGGTGTGAAAGGATTGGACAGCTACACTATGGATGGGATACAAAAGCTGATTCTTTCTATCCGCTTAGTAGGTGGGGAATGCTTTGTTGTAGGTATCTCCGGAGAACAAGCAATTATGATGTCAAAAACAAACATTCAACTGAATAATGTACATACCTTTGCTACGCTACAACAAGGGGTAGAATTTGCAATTGAACAAATCGGTTTTGAAATAAAAAGAAAGAAGGCAAAATAAAACGCCTTCTTTTTGTATTTTTATTCGACTGAATTTGTGCATTCAACACCGTCTAAATCCTCCTCTAAACTAATAATTTTCCCAGTACCCCTAATTCCTCCATGCAGTGTCACAGCTTCGCTTGTTATACGAGATCTATGCCCCAACCAGCCTCAATCATGTTTCTGCAAGCAGGGGGCGAACGGTTTAGCTGACGGGGTCAAAGCCCCACAGGCAGGTACGTTCTACGTTCCTTACTGCACTAACGGGGCGGTTAGTGGAAGTGGACAATAGACTCATACTGTAAAATAGAATAAGACTTCCCTAGGGGAAAAGAGAGGAGTCAAAGAGAAGATCAACAAAGTTCTACTTACTCATTTTTCGAAAAAAATTTCGTTACAAATCATCATTCGGTTTCTTCTGAATGTAATCAGGAATAATGATTAAAGGGCCGATAAAGAATAATGAGCCACCGATCCAGTGTGTGTACATCAATTCTGGATATACAAATTGAGTGTGTATAATAACTATTAATGCACCCATGAAGGTAAGGAAAATACCCAATTTCTTTCTTGAAATCATTTAACTCTAGTCCTTTCTTTCTAATTTTCCATCCTTATTTATTTTTAACAGTATTATAAATATTTGGAAGTTTTAATTAAGCAATCAAAAAACTGTAAAGGTGATATACAGTGCGTTTTTACTATCAGACATCTGATAATCTAACTGACATCGCAAGACAAATGTAGTGAACCTAATGAAATTTGTATGATTCGTTGCGATCAAAATTTAAGGAACCTTATAGATTGTATATTGATACATATACAAAAAGAATAGCTCCAGTATTTGATAACATTGAAGAAGAAGCAAAACAAATTGCTGATGAACATTATAGAGAAATGGGTGCCTATTTCAATCCGGATTATCACGACGAAGGAGATTTCGCTGAAGCCGCTTGGGAAAAAGGATTAGAGCATTTCGAAGGATTATCCTTGATTCGATATAATACTAAATTAATGTGGATTTCTACAATGTATCAGTTTTGGGAGCAGCAAGTAAGAAAATTTTTATTTCGAAGAAATTTCTCGTACTCATAAAATGTACGACAAAAAGAATAATGAAATCACTTTTAAAAATTTCTGTACCAGAGGTATAGATGAAATAAAGGAAGCGTTTTTAGAATTCAATTACAATTTAGAGACGCTTACTATATGGTCTAATATTGATGAATTAAGATTATTAGCAAATGTAATTAAACACGGAGATGGGCGATCAGCGTCACAATTGGAATAGTTGAACCCAAGTTTTTTTAAAAGCCAAGTATCAAATTCAAATTTATTAGAGCTATATAAAAGCACATTAACAGAAATAGTCTTAAATATTGGTGAATCAGACTTTTTAAGATATGGCGATGCACTAATAAAGTTTTGGAACGAACTTCCTGAAAGAATGTATTCAAAATAATTAATCCTGATGACATATCTAAAACAGAATGAACTTGTTGACTATCGGTTGCTAGAGTTTAAGAAAAGAGCTGTCATTGAGACAGCTTTTCTTATTGTGCTAACGAAGCAGGTTACTTTAAGAAAATGTGGTATTTTATAAATAACAAAAGAAAGGGGATTAGGTATGGAGGACAAAAAGAAAATTTATTACGAACGAGGTACGGATGAACTAAGGTTGAAAAATATTATTGCCCATAAACTTGTTCAAGAGTTTAACAATTGTCCAATCGAAGATTCAGAAAGAAAAGAGGAAATTATTAAGGAAGTGTTCGGAAGTGTCGGAATAAATCCGAGTATTGAACATAATTTTCACTGTGATTTAGGATACAACATCCACGTTGGAGACAATTTCTATGCTGGTTATAACTGTACGATATTAGATATGGCAGAAGTAAGGATTGGTGACAACTGTATGATTGGTCCTAATGTTGGACTATACACGGCTGGTCATTCAATCGAACCTAAAGATAGACACAAGAGTGGTTATGCGATTCCAATAAAGATAGGCAATGATGTCTGGATAGGTGGTAGTTGTGTTATCTTACCTGGAATCACTATTGGAGATAATTCAATAATTGCTGCTGGTTCTGTTGTTACGAAAGATGTACCTACTAATTCAATAGTGGCAGGAAATCCTGCAAAGATACTGAAAAATATATAAAGTTCCTATGCTACAAGAAAGATTGTGAAATATTGTACTTAAACTAACAGGTGCTAGAGTTGGACAAAGTTGCGGTTAAAACATATTTCATAGGGGAGTTTAGAATAATGCTTGAACTTGTTAAAGAAATATACTCACCTAGTAAGGCATATAAAGTGGAAATAAATAAACGTTTGAGAGATGGACTTTTAGAAATTGACGTTTATTTTGGGATAGTGAATGGGAAACTTGGCTACAAAAGTCGACTGGATTATCACTTACTGACAACTTAAACAATGCAATGGAAATTGCTAATGAAAAACTGAAGGTTTATTCAGGTGAGTTAAATTGAATAGATATGTGAAATATTGCACTTAAACTAAAGTGGGCAAGAGTTAAACATCTGCGGCTCTTTTTTCTAGTTAAACTAAAGGATGCAGTTTAGCTCAAGAAGGTGTTTTTATCAGTATTGGAGAATATGTAAAATGCCTTGTTAAATGCAGTAACTGGAGGATTTAATATGAACCAAAAAGAATTTGAATCGGTCATTAAACAGCCACCAAATATAAGATATGAGTATTTTATTAAAAAGGTTACTGATTATGAGGAAGTTTGGGGGTTATATGACGATGGTTGGGCAACAACACAGGATGATGATGGAAATATGTTGATTCCTTTCTTTCCTAAAAAAGAATTTGCGGAATACTGTGCAGTTAATGAGTGGAATAAATTCAAAGCTGAACCAATTGACTTATATGAGTTTATTGAAAACTGGCTTGTTGGTATGAAGGAAGATAGAGTTAAACCATCCATTTTCCCAATAAATGAAGATTCAGTAATGGTCAAGATAGATGTGTTATTAAGAGATTTAAATAATGAGTTAGAGAATTATTAAGGCAGGAAAAGAAATTCAACATACTAAGGGATAAGATTGTGAAAAAGTGTACTTAAAGTAATGGGTGCTTTAATTCAATAAGGAGTAAGGCTTTTTCTTATTGAACTAAAGGGGCAGGATAGCTGAAAAAATAAAAAATAAATTAAACCAAGTAAAGTACCTCGATATGGTATAATAATTAAGTTACTTCGCCGTTATTTGTCCAATTGATTGGGCTCTTATACGGCTTCTTTTATGTTAAGAATATCTTGTTTTAACTTAAATAACTTAGCTCTTAGCTGTCAGTCTTGGCAGCTTTTTCTTCTTGTACAGAAGGTGCAGATTAGTTGAATAAGGATTCAACACCAAAGATAGATATATTCCAACAAAAGTTCAAAATGTGTTATTGCTTGTATACGAATTGTATGGTGGAGAAACATGTGAAAGGTGTGCAGAAATGTGAACAAAAGAGTAATTTCCGTTGTAGCGACAGTGGTTTTGCTATCCTTCCTTGCGGGTTGCGGAACCATTACCGAACAGGCTTCGACAAAAAAAGTGCAATCCCAAACAAGTGCGGCCGCTAAGACTGTTAAAACTAATGACACGGAAAAACCAAAGAGTGACAGTGAACCCACCAAAGCGGCTCCTGCATCCAGCACGCCAAAGGCAACAGGCACAGCGGGCGGATTTGATGACAGCAAATATACCCTACTTAAAGTAGACGGCGGGGACATGTCAGGATATAGACAGCCAAATGCCAAAGTGGATGTCGGTTTCGGAGGACGGGAATATTGGGCGTATGCAAATGACTACGGTCAGCTCATTCGTGTTGAGGCGAAAAAAGTAACACTCCAAAATCCGAATACTGAACATGTTTCATCGTCTGGGAGATACTATTCCGATGAAGCAAACGTTCCCGGCACAGAGAGTCCAACGCTAGATGAAGGGCATGTAATTGCTGATTCACTTGGGGGAGTATCTAACGCATATAACATTACACCTCAAGACAGCATTCTCAATAGGCACGGCAATCAATCTTATATGGAAAAAGTAATTCGAGATGCTGGAGGTTGTACAGATTTCGTAGCAGTGATTCAATATCCAAATACTCAGACGCAAATTCCTAACCATTATAAATTCACATACAAAATTCAGGGCAGAACCATTACAGATGAATTTGACAATGTAAACCCAGATGAAGTGAACAAAAATTTAGGGAAAACGACAGGTACGAGCAGTACGCCACCGAAAACAAACAATGTACCGGTAAACGAACCGGTAAGTAGCAATGAAGTTGTTAGTAAGGTGGATACCAATCATAATGGAAGTGTTACGATCTCTGAAGCCAAAGCTGCTGGCTTTAAAATGCCAATTACGCGAGATTCATGGCTCTATCAATATATGGATGATAGAGATGGTGATGGCTTAGTAGGTGAATAAATGGGGTTATGCGGCGATTCTTTTCTTCTTATTGAAGTAACGGAGCAGTTTAGTAGCATAAAAAATATTAATTAAGTGCAACCAATCAATATGATAGATGGTAAAATTATGTATATAAAAATGTGTATTTTCTAAATAAATAGAATAGGGGCATGAATGAAATGACTGAAGAATTTTTTGTATGCGGAAACACGAACGAAGAAAGAGATTGAGTATAAAACGGTATTTCTTGACGACGGTTGCAAAGAAGTTAAGAAAAAAGTTTGGGTATGCAAAGATGAAGATGATTGTGGCATGAGAATGTTTGGAAACAAGAACTAGTTTTAGAAACTATACAGGAAAAAACTGATCAATCATTAATGAATAACCAGAATGTTCAATAACCTATTACTTATTAAATAACAATTATTTTATAGAACTAACGGGTGCTTTACTAAACTAATTAAGAGGGATAGAAAAATGACGAACTATATGACACTTAACTCCAATGCTGTACATCCTATTTTAGAGAACTACTTAAAATTTATTCCTGTAGTTCATTCTATGTTACCGGATATCGCTATTGGGTTAACAGATACTAATGAATGGCTGTGTTATCACCCAGGGAGAAAAATTGATATAGGAGCACGGCGAGGCTTGAAAATAAACCCAGGAGAACCCTTGGCTGCCTGTATAAAATATAATAAATCTATTGAGGAAGAAGTCCCCGAGATGTTTTTTGGTATTCCATTTACTGGCTTAGCAACCCCTATTGTTGCAGAAGGAAAAGTGATTGGTTCAGTAGCTATTCAGCTCCAGAAACAAAATGAAAGAGCATTAAGAAGGATTTCAGAGGAGATTGTCCAATCACTTGAACAAGCAAATACTCGTGTCACTAACATTACAGAAGGTTCTGAAACTCTTGCGGGTATCAGTAACGTTCTTCTTGAACAAGCCAAAGAAGGTTCAGAAGAAGTAAAAAAAACCGATGAAGTCTTAAAATTTATAAAGAAAGTGGCGGATCAAACGAACCTATTGGGTTTAAATGCATCTATTGAGGCCGCGAGAGCTGGTCAGCAAGGGGCTGGATTTACAGTAGTTGCTAACGAGATTAGAAAACTTTCAGCTGAAACAATGTCCTCTACTGAAAAAATAAGGGAAACTCTAACAAATATCCAAAAGTCAATGGACGATATCACTACATCCATCCAGAAAGTGGTTTCCGTTGGCAAGGAGCAAGCGATGTCCACAGAGGACATTTCAATGTTTATATCAAAAATCGAAACTATGAGTAAAGAATTAAACAAGTACGCCTCGGAATTATAATGCAAAAATGAAGTTGCATAGAATAGCAACTTCATTTAGTTTTGTTGTTGAACTAGAACAGATACAAGTTAAAGGGGAGTAAATATGTGCCTTAAAATTGCTCTTGGATGTTGTTGATGAATTGAAAGAAGCTAATTGAATAGGCTGATGAATTTTAGGGTGCTGGGTTTCCAGGACCTTTTTTTATGGTTCTTAAACGAAATTTCCCATTAACTGGTTTTTGTAAAATGAATTATTATTCCTTTAAAACAAATAAAACTCCCATGAAAATAAAAACTGAAAAAAGGCATACAAAATAGACCCAGAAAAACCAGTTTTTAAAAAGAGGCTGGGCCTCATAAAAGTTAGATATAAAATTAGTGGTACATGGCTTGGATTCAGACCTTTCTCGTTGGAGTAAAATAAGTGCAGCTGGAGCAACAACCAGAATTAGGATTAATCTCCCATGAGTGCTATCCATCAAGGGTGCGACAGTCGGTGTACACCGTGGTAGTTGGAGTCAGCCTAACGGATGGGCTCAATGGCACCATAGTGTATCGACCTTCCTCTCCGGCCATAGAAACAGTATGGACGGCTTAGGAGCATTTTCATTCTCTGTGGTGAATCGCTGTTTTTGTGATTTATAGGTGGCTAACGGGCAGTTAGTTTGAATAATAAATCAAAGTTTCTTATAGGTATGAATATATTGATAAAATTGGAGAGAGGAATGGATGGGGATTAGATAAGCCGATCTTGAGGATTGGAAGCAAATTTCTTCTTTATTAACCCAGTTAGAGTATCCAGATACGGAGCAATTTATAAAAGATAAAGTGGAAACACTTCTTATGGAAACCAATGAGGAATTATTAGTGTTTGAAGAAGATGAAAAGGTTATTGCTTTAATTTCCATTCATTTTATACCTCAATTAGCTGTAAAAGGAGACTTCGCAAGGATAAGTTATTTTGCAGTTGATACAAACATTAGAAGTAAGGGGATAGGACCAAAGATTGAAGAATACTCTACTGATTTAGCAATAAAAAGAAATTGCGATAGAATCGAAGTCCATTGCCATTCAAGGAGAAAAGATGCACATAGGTTTTATATGCGACAAGGGTTTACTGAATCCCCAAAATACTTTATTAAAATGTTACCTCAATCTGACTAATATCTGTAATCTTCTTCAGCAAACGGGTGCGTTGATCCAGGAAGAATTAACGGCCTTTTTTATTGAATTCCTCTTATTGAGCTAAAGGGGCAGGTTAGTTCAAGAAGAATACAGTTAAAATTATAAAATTGAATAAAAAAGGAGCAAGTGTGCCTATATACTTGTCATTGACAAGGTCATATAAGCACTCGAGCTCAACTTCTTGCTATTTTTGTAAGGGAGCGGGAAGCAATGATTGTTAAAGCTGATAGCATTGTAAAAGCTATTGTCCAATAAAATAAAGGTAAAAATTTAACATTCTGTGAAGTCATATAGATATTGTGACAGAAAAACGATAGAAAAAAGAATAAAGGGACATATTTTGGTTTCTTAATTTTATGAGAAAGAACCAATGAGATAATAATAATAAGCATTGGGATAATTAAAGGCATACTTTTCCTCCTTTTTTATTCTATGGAATATTATACCATATTTACATACAGTGACTATAACAAGGTTATTAATCCGGACGGATTAATGCCTTTGTTGTTGAGTACGCTTATTAGGGATAGTTTAGAAGCAGGCTAATGTTGAAGCCCTAACAAGTGTTAAAATGAACTTAAAAGGAGGTAAAAGATGAAAAAACATTCCCTGTTCGGAAAAGTAACTTTTTGGTTAGGTTTTTTATCTTTTATATTCGGGATTGCTCCTCCTATCACAGGTACATTTAAATATTCAGAGATAACTCCAAATCAATCAATGGCCAGTACCTATATAGGAATTGCAGCGTTTATGATTTTATCATCGAGTTTTTTAAGAAAGGAAGTAATGGATCTTAACATTCCAAGTGTTTTTTTTGTTTCTTAATACGGTACAACTGCTTAAGATCTAGCTCCAATTGGCTGGATTTTTCTTCTTCAGCTAACGGGGCAGGTTAGCTGAAGTACATTTCTTCACAAACTTATGGAAAAAGTGGGAATTCGTCTCAAGTAAAATTAACGAACTCAAAAATAATAAAATCAAAAGGAGAGAAGTAAAATGAATATTTTTGAAAAAATTATCGGAAGTCTGGATGACAAGCGGGAATGGAGGGAGATGGAGGCACGTGCGAAGGCACTTCCAAGTGAGTACTGCAATGCTTACAAAGCTATTCAAAAATATATGTGGACTGCTGGTGGTGGTCCCACCGACTGGAAGGACAGCAGCCGTATCTTTGTCGGCATTCTCGACCTCTTCGAGGAAGGAGCAGCAGAAGGCAAGAAAGTCACTGACCTTACGGGCGAGGACGTGGCTGCTTTCTGCGACGACCTAGTGAAGGATGAGCAAACTTGGAATGACAAGTATCACAAGAAGTTGAACGATACCATTGGTCGTGGTTAACGGCGAAATCCTAGTGAATTTTCGCCTAGCATCGACACTAACGATTTAACGAGTTGTTCGAAGCAACTATGTACTAACTTTTGTATAAAGAATGTACTTAAAGTAACGGGTACTTGAGTTTAAGAAGGATTGCTGCTGCAATCCATTTTTCTTATTCAACTAAAGGGCAGGTTAGTTTAATAAAGGATATTTGAAGTTGAGAGAGGATATATCCATAAAAAGGGTGGTGTAGTGTTTATGTTTAAAAAAAGTTTTGTTTTAATTATTTCAATTATTGTTATCTTAACTACTGTTGGATGTACAAATAAGAATAAGGAAACCATAACTACAAATGTAGAAAATAAAAATCAAGCACAAAAATGGAATCAAAGTCCTCTGTTCAAATCTGGTAATTACACTATGATTGGTGAAAAAGGGCGTTTAGGTTTTATTTATGATGATAGTGAGGTTGTTAGATTTTATCCAAATAAAACCCAAAAATATATGTGGCATTTTTGGGGAGAAGACCAAGAGTTTGATGGCAAACTAAAAGTAGTTGCCCTACACGAAAATGATAATGAACAAATAACTGTGTTAGAAGATATAGATATAGGTGGTGGTGCAAATAATGGGGCAGACCGACACACGCCATCACAGATGTTACTACCAAAGAGTGGAATGTGGAAGTTAGATGCTTATTTTGGAGATAAACTATTTGGAACTGTATTTGTTAAGGTTCATAAGAAATAAACAGCTTCTTCAACTAACGGGTGCTTGTCTTCAACAAAGGAGCAAGGCTTTTTTTCTTATTCAAGTAAAGGCAGGTAGTGGAAGAACATCCTTTGTGGTGCATCCGCGGCTGCCGGATTTTCCTTTTGTAAGGCATGTAACACTGACATCGTGCGGATAAACGACTCACGTACGGCAGGCTACATTTTTAGTAATACCCTTTGTCCATCTTTATCTTCAAGATTCAAATTGAAATCTCCTGTCCATAAAAAATTCCGCGGACTACTTAAGTCCAGCGGATTTTTTGAAATAATTATTGATTCCATTGAAAATTCCTGTGCTGATTTGGGTCTGAAATGTGCTGGAAGCAAGACGTTTCTCGTCAACGGGATTGGATAGGAACCCTAGTTCCAGCAGTACTGCTGGACGCTTGTTCTCACGTATCACATGGAAGTTTCCAAAATGAACCCCTTTATCATTCATTTTGGTTGCAGCAATCATTCCTTCCTGGATAGACTTCGCGAGCTCCAATTCTTTGGAAGACGTATAGTAGAATGACATAATCCCGCTGCTAGTTTTGCCGGCTGCATTGTAATGAATGCTGATGAACGCATCAGCATTATTTTTATTGCTGACCTCTACCCGTTGTTGCAGGGTCAGATACGTATCGTTTGTTCGGGTCAGGATCACTTTTGCCCCGGCTTTTTGAAGAAGGGCAGCTACCTTTTGTGTAGATATGAGGGAAAGATTCTTTTCTAAGTTTTCCTTTCCACTTGTACCAGAATCTTTTCCTCCATGTCCGGCATCCAGGACAATCACTTTTCCTTTTACCGCATTGGAAGAAGAGACGGGCGGGATACTAGGCACGGTCTTCGTCAAGTATGCCATGGATACCCAACCTGTTCCAAAAGATGATTGGACTTTACCCCAATCATTCTTCTTTTCTAGCAATTGAACACTGGCATTGGTCGGTAATTTAAACAATAGTGGAGAGCTTGTGCCAGGCTGTGTTCGGACGTTTAAATACGCCTTTGTATAATAGATATCCAGTGAAGTGTCACTAGCCGGTTTCGATGCTACAACCGCCTTTTTGGAAACATAACTGGCTGCCACCCATCCACGGAGTTTTTTGGATGAAACATACACCTTTAACCAAGTTCCTTGCTGACCTTCGACGGTTAGGGTAGTTCCTTTGACCAAAGAGGCAAGTATTTGGCTGGTTGAACTTGATGACTTGCGAAGACTCAAGGAAGTGGCATTTACATATCCAGTCCATGTTTTATAGGAATTTGTATTTGTATTAGTATTAGTATTAGTATTTGTATTGGTTGTCGCAGCCGTTTTCGTTAGATAGGAAGAGGATACCCATCCATACGTTTTTCCGAAACTGATTTTGCTCCAACTCGACTGTTTTTCATAGACCGTAACGACCTGGTTCTTCTTCAAGGAACCGATTGTGGAATACTGGGTTCCTGGTTTGGAACGGACATTTAAACTATCCACGTTTACCTTCATTTGAACGGAAGCAGCCTCAGCAAATTTTGGGATAAAAGAAACGAAAAACAAAAATGCAAGCAGGATAAAGATCAATTTACTAGAAGACTTTCCTTTCATTCACTCACCTACCTGATATGTCTATTGCTGTCGATATATAACAGTTGTCTCCAATGATAGAGGAAATAGGTGAAGAGAATGAGAGTCTAAAGTCCTGTTTTAGGCAAGAATATGAAAAAAGCACCAGGTTCTGCGGGAGAAATTGTGCTTCACGCCAACCTTTCGGCATAGGAGTAGGGGGCGGTGGCGTTCCTCCATCCTTGTATTTTTCATCAATCATGTTTCGTATGTCCTTCAAAGGTTTTCGCTATTCAAACTGTGATTTAGCCTATGTTTACGCAGACCGGTCAGCCAAACCCATGGAATCCAAGGTGACTTGCTTATTCTAAACTTTTTTCACGAAGCAATTTGTATTTTGGTATGCCCATCTTTATCATAGCACCAGGAATAACAAGGCATATAGTTCAACACATTGTTGTAAATTCCCTGGATCTTTCAATGCCTGTTCCATTTTTAAAATCAAGTATAACTTTCCTTACTTAAATGCAAAAAGCCGTTGCCTTAAATAAAAACATTAATTCTTTTTTTAACTATCATGTGATTTCTCTCTTTTCTTTATCAAATAATAGGCATTAATCCAGGAGGTGATTGGAATAATGAGAGCGATGCCAATTCCTGCACAAAATATAGAAATCATCTCGGCACTGAATAATTTTGAATTTATGATTTCTCCTATGGAATAAGATAAGTCTTTAAACCCAACGCCATAGAACCTCCAAAAAAGGCAAAAAACAGCGTATTTGTATTTGTACCTAATATATCCTTCCCAATGCTAAGAAAATGTTATCCGCTTGGTTTCTTTTTACGTTAAGAGGCTATATTTCATAATGAATGCAATCAAGGTTTCAAATTATAGATTGCTTTATGTTCTTTTAAATCGTTATATTCCTATCCTTTTATCAGCATCCTAATTTATTTACTACATGATTTTCCACGGCTCGGGGTTCTTTTCTACAGACCATAAGATTTTCACTGTACGGATGATCAACTCACGTGGTTAAATAGAAAATTCCCCTTCAAAGTATTTTACATAATTTAAACAATGCCTTAAGATTATAAGTAGCTATATTTTGCCTTAGGGAAACTTTTTTGAAACAAGGTTAATATTGGGTAGGGGGGAAACAGTTTGAAAAAACGAAAGCTCGAAACCATCTTACTAAAAAATAAGACATTAATTTCCGCGGAGGCAGTTTTAAGAGGGGATGTAACTGGTTTTAAAAGGATTTTACCCTTCCTCGGACCGGCTTTCATTGCCTCTGTTGCGTATATAGATCCTGGTAATTTTGCAACCAATATAACGGCTGGTTCAAAATTCGGTTATCTTTTGCTATGGGTGATTGCCGTATCTAATATAATGGCCGTGTTAATACAATCCTTATCTGCCAAACTGGGAATTGCGACGGGTATGAATTTACCGGAAGTAGCACGTGATTTATTCCCAACATCCGTAGCTCTTTTTTTGTGGATACAAAGTGAACTGGTTATCATTGCAACCGATTTGGCAGAATTTATTGGAGCGGCTCTAGGACTTAATTTACTATTTGATATACCTATGCTTCCTGCTGCACTCATCACTGCGGGTGCATCTTTCCTTATTTTGGAATTGCAGCGTCGTGGATACCGCTCATTGGAGGCCGGCATAGCAGCGATGGTTATGATTGTGGTAGTAGCATTCGCCTGTCAGGTAGTTTTGGCAAAGCCTGATATAAGTGCTGTAGCGGAAGGGGTTTTTACTCCAAAGTTTGAAGGGGTAGACAGCATTCTTTTAGCTTCCGGCATTCTGGGGGCGACGGTCATGCCTCATGCCATCTATCTCCATTCCTCCCTCACTCAAAAGCGTGTGGTAGGACAGAACGATTTCGACAAAAAGCAAATATTCAAACTGGAATTTTTGGATATCATTATTGCCATGATGCTGGCTGGGGCCATTAACATGAGTATGCTGATCGTTTCTGCATCGCTTTTTTTCAAAAACGGTCTAATCATTGAAGATTTGTCTACAGCCTTCCATCAATTTGGCCATTTAGTTGGTCCTGTTGCGTCGATTTCTTTCGGACTAAGCCTATTAATTGCCGGGTTGTCCAGTTCTTCAGTAGGTACGATGGCCGGCGATGTGGTGATGCAAGGATTTATAAACAAGAAAATAAATCTGTATTTACGGCGTGCTATCACGGTGGTGCCACCTTTACTCATTATCATATCTGGTATTAATCCGACAAATGCCTTGGTTATGAGTCAAGTCATTCTATCCTTTGGCATTGCGTTCGCTCTGATTCCGTTGATTATTTTTACGAGCAACAAAAAAATCATGGGCGGGCTGACCAATCATAGGCTGACAACAGTAGTAGGCTGGGTCATAGCAGCAATCGTTATTTTATTAAATATTTTTCTGCTTTTTGAGACTTTTCATTAATCTCAATCTATATGAGCAAAGTAATGTTTAAGTGTCAAATGTTTATCAAAGGAAACAGTTTGGCACAAAGTCAATGTTTTCAGTGTAGTATGTAATAAGGTGAAAATGGCTGCAACTGTTCGCAGGGGGAGATAGACCGATGGAAGAAAACGTGATTTTGGCTTTTAGCCTTACATTGTTAGCCGGACTGGCAACCGGAATTGGAAGTGTTATCGCGTTACTTACAAGAAAGACGAACAAAAAATTTTTATCTTTGACGCTCGGTTTTTCGGCGGGTGTTATGATTTATGTTTCATTGGTAGAAATTTTTGTGAAAGCCAAGACTGCCCTGGTTGATAGTGTTGGGGTCCAGTTAGGTAACTGGCTGACCGTTGGCGGGTTCTTTGCAGGCATGCTCCTTATCGCATTCATTGACAAATTTATACCTACACATGGGAATCCTCATGAACACCAGAAGGTAGAGGATATGAATTCCTCCGTTGAAGAGACTGCATTATTGAAAATGGGTACATTTACTGCGTTAGCCATTGCCATTCATAATTTTCCCGAGGGAATTGCTACATTCACGTCAGCCCTGCAAGACCCGTCTTTGGGTATGGCAATAGCCTTTGCGATAGCAATTCATAATATTCCAGAGGGCATTGCAGTGGCCGTGCCGATATACTTTGCCACGGGAAACAAGAAGAAAGCCTTTAAACTGTCATTTTTATCAGGATTATCGGAGCCTGTCGGTGCAGTTATTGCCTACCTGATCTTAATGCCGTTCCTTAACGATGTAATGTTTGGAATGGTTTTTGCTGCGGTGGCTGGCATCATGGTTTTTATATCACTTGATGGATTAATTCCTGCTGCTAAAAAATATGATGAAGGTCATGTATCCATTTATGGATTGATTGCCGGGATGGCAGTAATGGCTCTCAGTTTATTGTTGTTCATTTAATATTAATTGAAATGTCTAATCCTTCACACTACTGTCGGACACTGATGAAAACAGGCCTGACATGCAAATAAGAAGACTACTCCCGAAAAAGAGCAGTCTTTGAAACCTTTTCTAAGTATAATCATGCTACTCCTAATTTAATTGGTCATCCTCTCATTGGCCATATCATGTCGATCCCTGTCTGAAATAGTAGGTAGGCCAGTTGATGATTTGACCAATAAAGCTGCACGGTCGTCACCTCCAAAACACAAGTATGTGAAAAGTTGCACTTAAACTATAGGGGGCGTTAGTTGAATAAAGAAAAGACGATTTTTGCCATATCAATTTTGAATCCTTCCAATCCCTATTTTGAGTTTTATACACTTTTATACATCTTAACAAGTTTCTCGACACCCTGGAAAAAGCCTTCATTCCCCCGAATGAAGGCTTTTTGTGATGTTGTACAGCGCTGTTGTAAATTTAGATTTTGCTGAACGATGTTATTTATTCAAGGAGGTTAGAAGGTTTTTATTTATAGATGAACAGCAAAATTACATACTCCAAAAATCTAATGAAAAATGTGCATTCTCATCAATTTAATAGATACTCATTAAAAACACTGTCACTTTGATAGCCTGTACATATGATGAGATTGAGTAAAAGGAAAGGAGTGAATAGTATGGGTGAAGAATACGGACGTGGCAGAGAGGCTGCATTTGTTCTGGTTATTTTCGTTCTGTTGGTGATTATTTTAGGTTTCTCTTTTATCTACTAGAAAAAGCCTAATAATAGGTCAAGCCCATGTGGTACAACCCTATTCTTAGGCTTTTTGATAAATGGAATGTCATACAAACTTAAAAAGTAAGGAGTGCTATTATGGGAGAAGAATACGGACGTGGTCGTGAAGCTGCATTCGTTCTTGTTATTTTCGTTTTGTTGGTCATCATTATAGGAGCAGGTTTCTGTACTTGGGGTTGCTAATCTAACTAATAAGGCCTAATAATTTGGTGTAAACCTTATTATTAGGCTTTCTCTTTTAAATAAAAGGCTGTCAGTTGGAGAGCTTGTACATATTATATATTAAGCCATCGCGTTTTTTGTACCAAAGACATTCAGAAAGCCATCCACAACCCCTTCTCTGATATTCCGCCCCATCTTACATTGACCGCCATAATGATTGAGAGCTGTATAAGAGGCCCTGAGGAAATTACGGAGAATAGATGAAAACTCACCTCTAATCCGCTTTTTATTTTCCAAAAAAAGTAAAGCGGAAGGGTTAATAAAAAACTGACTCAGAAAGTCGTCGTTTAACGACCTTTTGAGTCAGCCTCTTTTGTGTAACTGTGTGGGCTAAAGACTAAGTGTCCATATCAGTGTATTAAAGGTTGAATCATGTTTGTGCTATTATCCTATAGGATATTTTTTCAAGTTTATCTAACTTATACTTGAAATTCATCTGATTAGTAGTAATATAGTCCTAGTTGCTTATTGAACACGGTACCTTTTTGTTTCGGGTCTGCATATGACTGGGGGCAAAACGAGTTGACATTAAGTTTGGTCGTTTAAGTGTTAACCGATGAATATTTCTAAGAGAGCTAAAAAAAGATACTTACATTTACATAATTTTAACCGCAGTTAGGACTTTATTGATTTGAATGTATGTTAATCTTATACAGTAGTGGAAAATCGAACTAATTTTTAGAAAGCTTATGTAGTTATTAATATAAGGGGGATGCTATATGGAAACATTCCATGGTACCTATCAAATCTCACTTGTCACACTTTCTATAATCATTGCCATCCTTGCATCTTATGCTGGATTGGCGTTAGGTATACAAATCAATAAAGCAAAAGGCATGTTACGGCACATTTGGCTGTGGACAGGCGCGTTTGCTATGGGTATGGGTATATGGGCCATGCATTTTATCGCAATGCTTGCTTTCCATTTATCCATACCCGTCTCTTATGATCTTGTATTGGTAATTCTTTCTATTTTTCCAGCCGTTATATCTTCCGGCATTGCTTTTTTTATTATCAGTCGGACTGCGATGGGGAAATGGCAAGTCATACCGGGAGCCCTTTTTATGGCCATAGGAATTGTATCCATGCATTATACCGGAATGGAAGCCATGAAGATGGGAGCAGAGATTGAGTACAACCTCCTATTATGGGTTCTTTCCGCTATTATTGCATTTATCGCCTCAATGGTGGCCTTGTACCTTTTATTTTTCATCAGCCAAAATTCACACACTCCCAATATGCGGTGGAGAAAAATGGGTAGTTCATTAGTGATGGGAGTCGCGATATCTGGCATGCATTACACTGGAATGAGTTCTGCTAGCTTTAAGGGTCACGTGCACGTGCACAGTTCAGAATCTGTACCTGAAAGCACATTTCTCGCGTATGGTATTGGCATGGGAATGCTTATCATTTTCGGGCTAGTATTCATTAGTATTTTCGTAGATAAGAAATTTGAATCTCAATCGATTAAGTTCGAGAGTAAGTTTCGGTCGGTTATAGAATCAGCAACAGATGCCATTATTTTAGCCGATAGCCATGGAACCATCATTTCATGGAATAAGGGTGCAGAAGAGATGTTTGGCTATTTAGAAAAAGAAGTTTTAGGGGAAAATTTACAACTGATCATTCCCAAAAATTTTAGAGAGGCCATTCAAATAGGAATGGAACGAAACTTTTCTGCTCAAGAAACTGAAACAATCGGGAAAATGGTAGAATTACAAGGTTTAAAAAAAGGGGGCAAAATCTTTCCCATTGAACTTTCTATCGGGACGTGGCAGGAAGAAGGAAATCTGTATTTTAGCAGTATCATTCGGGATATTACAGAAAGAAAACAATCTGAGGAAAAAATTAACCAAATGGTGTACCGTGATCCTTTGACTGGTTTGCCCAACCGTCGCTTATTAAATGACCGTCTTAATACGGCATTAGGTCAAGCACATGAGCATAAACAATCTCTTAGTGTGATGTTCATCGATCTAGATCGTTTTAAGTACATTAATGATACGTTAGGACACGCCATAGGTGATCAATTATTAATAGAAGTAGCCAAGCGAATTAAAGCCTGCGTGGGAACATCAGATACAGTTTCTCGTCAAGGCGGTGATGAATTTATTGTGCTCGTTCCACAGTGTGATACAGATAAAATGACTAAGATTGCGCAAAAGATTGTTGATTTATTTAGAAGCCCTATAATGCTAGGCACACATGAACTATTTGTAACGCCATCGATTGGTATCTCTGTTTATCCAACTGATGGAAGAGATACAGAAACACTGATTAAAAATGCCGATACTGCTATGTACCGGGTAAAAGAAGACGGAAAAAATAATTTTCAGTTTTACACTCCAGATATGAATGAGGCCATAACCAAGAAAATGAAGCTGGAAATTAGCTTACGTAAAGCTTTGGATCTTAATGAATTTAAAATTTATTATCAGCCACAAATGGATGTGAAGACCGGGAAATTACGTGGAGTTGAAGCCCTGATTCGGTGGCAGCATCCAGAGTGGGGCATGGTGTCTCCAGCTGAATTTATTCCTTTGGCGGAAGAAACCGGATTAATATTGCCCATAGGAGAATGGGTGCTGAAAACTGCCTGCCTTCAGAACAAGGCCTGGCAGGAGGATGGGTATCCACCTTTACGGGTGGCTGTCAATATTTCTTCACGCCAGTTCCAGCAGTCTAACTTTGTAGAGACGGTAAAAAAAATATTGAAGGAGACGGAACTTGATCCCATGTACCTGGAACTTGAACTTACTGAAAGTATTATTCAAGATTCGAAGCATGCCATATCGACGATGCATACATTGAAGGAAATGGGAATTCATTTATCGATTGATGACTTTGGAACTGGATATTCTTCTTTAAGCTATCTGAAGACATTTCCTATTGATACCTTAAAGATCGATCAGACTTTTATAAGGAACATTTTTAATGATCAGAAAGATGCTTCTCTTGTTAGCACCATTATTAATATGGCTCATAACTTGGATTTGAAAGTGATTGCAGAGGGTGTGGAGACAACGGAACAATTAGATTTTCTCCAACAGGAAAAATGTAATGAAGCCCAAGGATACTTCTTCAGCCGGCCAATACCAGCTGGGGAGATGAATACGATTCTTCAACAACAACTGATACCGAATCTATAAAAGTAATATAAAGTACGAGCTTGATTAAAAGACAAGAGTTTTTAGGGTCCGTTATTCTGTTAATACGAACGGTTGCTTTGCTAAATAACTAGGGCTGCTTTGGCAGCCTTTTTTGTTTTTCTCTACAGTGGGGAATCAGGAGAATAAGAATGAAACCTTTTTGGGCAACAAACGTATGTGTATACATATGAAGAATTACAGAAATAGTAATACAAAGTATTAAAAGGGTATTAAATAAATAGACGGGAAGAATGAACATGGGCTCTATTATTTTGCATATTGGACAGTATGTTTACGATATTTATTATTGGTTAATTTTAATATCCATCTTTGGTTCCTGGTTCCCTCAGTTTAATACAACCAAGATTGGCATATGGGTTAGTAAACTAGTTGACCCATACTTAGATATATTTAGGCGGTTTATCCCGCCTCTTGGTGTAATTGACATTTCACCTTTCATCGCTTTAATTGCATATAGATATTTAGGTGGATTTGCTTTAGAAGGTCTTCGTCAATTATTGAAAATGATGGGCGTATAGATAAATACTTATGGAGCATTCATTAAGTTAAATGCGGCCATATTTGGAGAGGGGAAAAACACAGGGCAAAGGCTGAATCACATTATTGTGTATATTCTACGGTCATTCCATATGTGGATCAAAATGGCAGGCCTTATCAGTATATTGCGATTCGGCATAAGGTTACCGATAAAAAAAGGGCCGCCCAGATGCTAAACGAAAGAGTATCCTTGGAACATAAAACATATGTAGAGATTATACTAGACGAAATTGACAGGATAAATTCCATTGTGAGTGAATTTATGTTGCTGGCTAACCTCATATCGTTCATTTTAATCAAACGGATATCGTGGCTTTGGTCAAATCAGTAGTAACATTTATGCAGCCCGAGTCCATCTTAAGAAATGTAAATATAATATTTAATGGCGATCAACGGAACATCCTTATCCATTGTGAAAGCAACCAATTAAAGCAGGTATTGATTAACTTGATCAAAAACGCAATTGAAGCGATGCCTGACGGAGGCAATGTTTCCGTATCTTTAGCAAATGAACACGGACAAGTTTCCATTATCATTAAGGATGAAGGTAAAGGAATGCCAAAAGAAACCCTTGAGAAGTTTTGGTTAGTAGAGGTAATTTACATTAAACTTATGGAATTGGATGAATCTTCGCATTCGGACAAAAATGTACAATAAAATTATTAAAGACCTGGATAATAATCTAAGTTTCCAATCCCCATGATAAAAATGTTCAACATATCCTTCCAGCCTCTTTCGTAGTCGCGTGGTTCCACCGCATCCCCTGTAAACTCAAGTATTCCTTCATTTTGATAACGTTCTACGTTGAATGGTCGCCGTTCTATAATTTTAAACTGTACCAAGTGCACATGAATAGGGTGATTAAGAGGGGTTGCATTAATAAAATTCCAAATCTCAATGCTATCAAACGAAGGCTTTTCGGTGGCTGGTTCATGATACATGCGGTCATTCAATAATAACATTGGCCTTCCATACTGATCTGTACTAATACTTAATGGCAAATCCCTAACAATATGAGCGTGATCCGTGTCCATCACTTTCCCAATCAACATTTGCTCCATGTAAATGGACTACAGTTCTCACTTCTGGTGAATCAACAGCACTGTGAAGGGTATAGTCAACTGGAAAAAAGTGCTTTGTGGGCAAATTATTGAGGTACTTAACATAAGTCGTTTTATCTTTCGGAGCCTCAATTGTCGGGCCAGGACATATCCCATCATATCCCCATATAGTTGATTTTGGGAAGTCTTTATGGAAACGATGTTCCGCTTCTTTCATTTTAAGCTCATAGTATGAATTTTTGGGATAGTCACTACAAATTTTTGGTATAGCAACGGGAGGCTTCCTAAGTTCATCCACAAACTTGGGGATGGAATTTGGATCTGACGGATTTACCGGTGAAGTCAAAATATCACACCTTTCTTCATATTTCCCTTTATTATATTTCGTAAAATATGTAAGAGGAATCTGACAATTGCGGATTTTAGTAATAGAACTATAAATAGTTGATAACTATGTGCAGATAATAGTCATAAAAAAGGAGCCAATATGATTTTAATATTAGCGTATAGCCCTAGGGTCTTATTCACCTTTTTGAACTAATGTGTGGAGTATAAGATCCAAGCTGCTTTTGAAGCAGCTTTTCTTGTTCCACTAAAGGGCAGATTTGTTAAAGAAGGAATATAAATGAAATTGGTAGACTAAGTAAAATGGATATAAATCTGAGCGTCTAAATATTAATAAGAGGAGAATCTCTATGGGAACTAACGAAGTAAAAATTTAAACTAAGATAAACGCGGGGGTTAAAAAATATGAAACAATTGGGGACGCTATACTTTTTCTGTGGAAAAATGGGAGCTGGAAAATCAACTAAATCAAAGCGATTGGCGATAGATAAACATGCGGTACTGTTGTCTGAGGATGAATGGCTTTCATCACTTTATCCCAATCAGATTGCATCATTTGAGGACTATCTAAAATTCTCATCGCAGCTCAAGCCATTGGTGAAAAAGCATGTCCAAAACATATTAAGTGTCGGTACAGATGTAGTGATGGATTTTCCAGCTAACACTCAAAAACTGCGAAAGTGGTTTTTGGATATGGCGTCAGATGTTAATGCAAGCCATCAACTAATTTTCCTTAATCTAAATAACGAGCAATGCTTACGTCAAATTGCACAAAGGCGTAACGAACAACCCGAAAGAGCAGCTTTTGACACGGAAGCGGTGTTTATTCATGTTACTAAATTTTTTGAAGCACCAGTTGCATCCGAGGGTTTAAATATTTTAGAGTTTAGCGGTAAAGAATAACAAGGAGTTCAATGACTCGTGTGTATAGAGTACCTTTTGTTCTGGGAGGCGCTCTATATGATATAAAATGAAATGTGATTAAGAAAAAGTTTCAATGTATATATGTTAAAATCGATGTAACTTTGTGAAGTGGTACACTTAAACATACAGGGTGCTTTTGTTTAATATCAATAAGTATCAATAAGTCAAAAATATGCAAGTTTTTATTCATTTCTTGCATATTTTCGGCTTTTTTATATTCAAAAGACATACTGCCATAAACAGCATTTCTTAATTGCCAAATACATCCACAGGGATTGACGTTTTTAGTTTATTCTCTTATTGAACAAACGGGACAGGTTAGTTGAAAAGAACCGAATGGTAAACATCTTCCCCGTTTAAACCGACATAAACAACAAGGGGGAACGACTATGCACAAAAAATGGAAAGCCATGTTGTCATTTTTGATGGTATGTACGATTGGAATGGCCATTCACGCCATGGCAGCCAAGAAAACGGAACAAACCGGGCTGTATGTCTCTCCTGTTGGCGATAACAAAAATCCAGGAAGCAGGAACAAACCGCTTAAAACCATACAAAAAGCAGTCAATCTCGCAAAACCTGGTACCACGGTCTATGTACGAAATGGGACTTATCGTGAACAGGTGGTCATCAAAAAATCCGGGCGTAAAGAAGCCCCTATTACGTTGAAAGCGTATCCGAAGGAAAAGGCGACCATTGATGGAAGCCTCGTTCAGGTGTCGTGGGACCATCAGGGCTTGGTTTCGATCCATGACAAAAGCTATGTCACGGTCGAGGGATTTGAAATCAAGCAGTATAAAACCAAAAAGGAAGACCTGGTGCCCATCGGCATTTCCGTCAGCGGGAGCGGAAAAGGGGTCAAGATTTTACGGAACCATGTGCACCATATCGAAACGCAGCATAAAAACGGGAACGCCCATGGAATTGCGGTATATGGCACCAATGCACCGGACGCGATCGAGGATATTATCGTTTCAGGAAACAAACTGGAAGACATGAAGTTGGGTTGGAGTGAGTCTCTCGTGTTAAACGGGAATGTTTCGAACTTTAAGGTGACAGACAACCTCCTAAGGCGAAACGACAACATCGGAATTGATATCATCGGATTCGAAGGTGTATCCACTGAGGAGAAGTTCGACCAGGCGAGAAACGGAATCATCCGCAACAATACGGTCTATCACATTTCCAGTTACGGAAACCCGGCCTACGGAAACCATTATTCTGCGGGCGGTATTTATGTCGATGGCGGAAAACAGATCACCATCGAAAACAATCGTGTCTATCAGAATGATATAGGCATAGAAGCGGCCAGTGAACATGGCGGAAAATCCACAAGCTCGGTCACGATACGGAACAATGTCATTTACGAAAACAGAAGTGCAGGCATTGCAATCGGTGGCTATGATCACAAAAGAGGAAGCACCGTGAAAAATAGGATTACAGGGAACATCCTGTATAAAAACGATACCAAATTTCAAGACGGGGGCCAACTGCTCATACAATACCACACAAAGCAAAACAGGATTGAGAACAACATCATGGTGGCCGGGAAATCACAGCTTTTGATCAGCAGTCCTACCAATCAAATTAACAGCAATAAGATCGACAACAATGTCTATTACTATGAAAAAGGCGATAAACAAACACGCTGGATCTGGCAATCGGAAGAAGTCACCGGCTTTGCAGCGTATCAACAGAAAAGCCTCCAGGATCGTAAAAGCACGTTCAGGAAGCCCATCTTCGCGGATGAAAGGAAACGCGACTTCCGAATGGTCACCAAAAAGTAACCAGTAGTATAATGGGTACATACTACATCTCGATAGGAACGATGATAGATGACAAGGATACCCGAACATGATGAACTTCATCTACATAGAGTTAGTCTTGGCGTATTTGCCGGTTAAGTTATTTTTCAAAAAACGAGGATTTTGGATTTAAACTCTTTTTTGTTATTCCTTCTTCCACTTTTAATAACGAGAAAGATTCCGAGAATCAGGTGTTTTAAATCGGAGCTGTTTTTGGGCAGCTTTTCTTGTTCCACTAACGGGGCAGGTTAGTTGAATAAGGATTATTAATAATCGAAATTGTAAGAAACGCTAGATGGTTCCGCGTTTCTTACAATTTGAGACAGCGGACTGTTCCTTTATCTCAAAACGAGAACATTAACTAAAAGTGCAGGTTGGAACTAAAACTGATAGGCGTTTAGGCAGCAAAACTCCTCATGAAGTCCTTCTGCTATGTCTACAAATCCATCCTAATTAACCGGATGCCACTTCGTTAATGGATTTCGGGCTCAAATTATCCGAACAATATGCAGGGAATGCAACTACAAACTCTGTACCTAAGCCTATTCGACTGTTAATATGAAAGTTGCCTTTTAAGGCACGTATAATACTCAAAGATACCATTAATCCTAGACCCGTCCCTTTGTTCCCTTTTGTAGAATAGTATGGCTCACCCAGGCGTTGCACTTGTTCTACTGACATTCCTATTCCTGAATCGGATATTCTAATTCGAATCTCATCCTTTGTGTTACTCGAATGTACGGTAAGTTTGCCCCCATTAGGCATTGCCTCAATACTATTTTTTATGATATTTAGTAAGCATTGACGAAAGAGGCCGCGATCCCCAATGATAAAACATTCAGTATTTATTACTGTTACTACCTCTACTGAATTCATATTGGCAAGAGGATGCAATGATTTAATCACTTTTTTAAGCTCTTCATTTACACAAAAAGGATTTACTTCGTTTAATGAGGGCTGCGCGAAGGTAAAGTAATCCTTTATTACACGCTCAGCTTCGTGCAACTCATTAATAGCCGTTTCAATGTACCCCTTCGTTTTTCCCTGAATACTAATGTCTTCTGTAGCAAGTTGAAGAAAGCCTAGTGCTGCCGTTAGAGGGTTGCGGACTTCATGAGAAATAGCAGCGCTCATATGGCTCGCAAGCTCTATTTTTTGTGACTTCATCATTTGATTTCTAAAAAACTCATTTTCAATCATTACCTCGGTAAGATAAGACATCATTCCTATTCCAATACATTGAATGAAGGTAATTACTAAGGCGATTTCAAGTTCAGAAATAGTTATATCACTAATTAATAAAACACCAAAGGTCAGCGCGCTTATTGCAGCAACAATGAAAACAGAAACTTGAATGCGTTTTCGGGATTTTAGTTTTAGAAACCATGGGTGAGCGAGCCATAAAGCCAGTGCTAAAAGAAGATATATTGGTGTTATCGCCAATAATTGACTATTAAAGCCAAATAACAACCCTCTGAGGATTAAAGATAATATAGCCAACAATGGTCCTAATCCATAATAAAGCCCACCAATAATAATAGGAATTTGCCTGAGATCCAACATTACCCCGTCAATAGGAATCGAAAACCAAAGGCATACGATAAGTGATAGAAACAGTCCGAGAAAACAAAAAACAGGTGGAAATGGTTCAGAATAGTATCGTTCAGCGGCAAGCTTGAAGATAAACGTAAATAGCAAGATAAGTGAAAGATTAAAAAGCAGGTGTTTCAGCAATTCCAGCATAACAATCCACCGTCCGACAGTTCTTTTTATTGATAGTTTAAAACTAAATGCGATATGTTCACAACCATTTTCGGAAAAATGAAAAAAAACAGTTCATAAATACGTTAAGAATCAATAAATAACTGTTTTTTAAACTAAATGACAGTACAAGCTAAAGAGGGTTCATTTGTTTATGATTTTAGCACTGGATTTATTTGAAAAAAACGTAATACCAATAGTATCAATTCAACCTCTTATGATTACTGAAGCAATTATTCTCAAACTGACAGGTGCTCGAGATTCAGGTGCCATTTCTTATTGCACTAACGGGGCAGCATTCCTGAAATAAAAAATAAGTTTGTGAACAATTGTACTTAAACTATAGGGTGCTTATCTTCAATAAGGATTCAAAACAGGACCCCATCAAGGGTCCTTGTTTTTATGGTCATTTATCAACAATATTATTTAACATAGCTAATATAAAAGAAAAAAGAACGGATTTAACCGTCCTTTCATTAAAAGATTATAATACCGGTGTAATAGAGGGAATTTTTCTTTCTTATCGAATTAATTAAAGGAGTAGAATACCTTAATAGGAGTTGATAGAAAGTTCTAGAACAATGTAAATCTTGATTTTTTCCATTCTTATGTTTCATTACTGAAGAGCTTGTATAATTCACATCTTGGTGGTAAATGCCATGGCGATAAGTTGGAGAAAGTCCAACTAGAGAAGATTAAGGAGAGAGATTATTATTGAAGGATTCCGCGTGAATGGAAGCAAACCGTTATCTCTCCGTGTGAAAAATAAGAAGCAGATCAGTTCAGTTCACATCATAGTCAAACTCCAAAAGTCATAATTTTAAAATGTTAATAGGAATCAGCTTTTAGGAGGAATGTATATGGAGCATATTATCGTGGATACACACAATGGGGTTCGGACATTGACTTTAAATAGACCTGAGCGTCTCAATGCCGTCAATGATAAACTGAGTGAGGAGATCATCCAGGCCATTGCGGACGCATCGGTTGATGATGAAGTCCGTGTCGTTGTGATTACCGGAAGTGGAAGAGGTTTTTGTGCGGGCCTTGACCTGTCAGATTATGCGAAAAGAGATTCATCCACTTATTCCCGTCATAAAAAATTAGATGACTTGGGATGGGTTGGTCATCAAGCGTTAGGAATCGTTCATTGTGATAAACCAGTCATCGCCGCGATTAATGGGATAGCTGCTGGTGCAGGACTCGCTCTGGCCCTTGCTTGCGACTTGCGTTTTATGTCTGCTGATGCCAGGGTAACAGCAGGATACATTCGCCGTGGTCTTAGCCCTGATGCAGGAATGACCTACTTTTTACCGCGTTTGGTAGGAAGAACCAAAGCTGCGGAATTGATATATACAGGTCGGGACATTTATCCCGAAGAAGCCGAACGGATTGGTTTGGTTAACGGGATCTTCCCTGATGAAGAATTTCAAGATAGAGTTATGAATTTTGCCATGGAATTAGCGGAAGGACCAGCTGTTGCCATGACACTTTCCAAAAGATTGCTAGCCGCAAGCTCTGACACAGATCTTACCACAATTCTAAAACAGGAATACGCTTCTATTAAAGTCTGTTTTGGAACGAAAGACGTCCAGGAAGGCGTTAAAGCCTTTGCTGAGAAAAGGAAACCTGTGTTCCAGGGAGAGTAGTTATATTTCAAATAGCTGAGTAAAAAAATACACAGAGATTAGCAGGATGGCACCAGAAGAACAAATTATTATACCTCTTTCTGGTGCAGAGAAATAAATTATATCAACCGCAATTATAATCTAGTGGTAGTTCTTCAATGGAATTACCACTTATTTTTGTTGTATAGGGTTTAAGAATAAAAACATACTCCCGGATATATCAGCCAACTCCTGAATATATCAGTTAAGTTCTCAGATATATCGGCCAAGTTGATTTTACTTGTATGATCCGGGAGCATGATTTTCTTTGTTCAATATTCTTAGAGTTTATATTACCTAAATGTAGAGTGAAAAATTTTTTGAAATTTTTTACTAGTTACCCTTTGACATGCTCAAAAAAATATTGTACATTTACAAAGGTTAAACGAACATTTAGGTATATTTAAATATTAATATTCGTATTTAGAGGTGGATATAATGGATACAGTATTTGATTACGAAGATATTCAATTAATTCCGGCAAAATCTGTAGTGGATAGCCGTTCCGAGTGTGATACCACTGTTACTTTTGGCAGACGCACATTTAAGCTGCCTGTTGTACCTTCAAATATGCAAACGATTATCGATGAAAAGGTCTCCATTTATTTAGCGGAAAATGGGTACTTTTATATTATGCACCGTTTTGAACCAGAGAAACGGTTGACATTTGTTAAGGATATGAAATCGCGGGGATTGTATTCATCCATTAGCGTGGGTGTCAAGGAGGAAGAATACAGTTTTATCGAGCAATTGGCAGATGAACAGCTTACACCGGAATACATTACGATTGATATTGCACATGGGCATTCTAATGCGGTCATTAAGATGATTCAGCATATCAAGAAACACTTGCCGGACAGCTTTGTTATTGCCGGTAATGTAGGAACCCCAGAAGCGGTAAGGGAATTGGAGAATGCTGGTGCAGATGCCACTAAGGTAGGAATCGGACCAGGAAAGGTATGCATTACAAAAATTAAAACTGGTTTTGGTACGGGAGGATGGCAGTTGGCGGCACTTCGCTGGTGTGCAAAGGCAGCCAGCAAGCCAATCATTGCGGACGGAGGTATTCGTACACATGGCGATATCGCAAAATCCATTCGGTTTGGTGCATCCATGGTTATGATTGGCTCTTTATTCGCCGGGCATGAAGAATCACCAGGGAAAACGATTGAAAAAGACGGGATACTTTATAAGGAATATTTTGGTTCCGCTTCCGAATTCCAAAAAGGTGAGAGGAAAAATGTAGAGGGTAAGAAAATACTTGTGGAACACAAAGGCTCTTTACAAGATACCTTAACCGAAATGCAGCAGGATCTCCAATCCTCTATTTCCTATGCAGGAGGAAACAAAGTGGATGCAATCCGCAATGTGGATTATGTCATTGTTAAGAATTCAATCTTTAACGGAGACCGGGTATTTTAAAAGGCTAAAGATTTTTTTGTAGGACTGCATTCTTTTACCGTGTGTAATATTAGCTTATAAAAAAGAAACTGGAAAGAAAATTTAGTCTGCATCACCGGAAACCGAAGAAGCTGCTATTCAGAATTTCCGAATCTGGAATTAAACAATTGTTAGAATGGAGAGCTGTCTTTTGGCAGCTCTTCTGATATATAAAGTAGTGGAAGCATATTGATCTTTTTTAAAATGAATTACTCCGCTTTTTATTTTCAGCATAGTAAGTTGTTTTTTATTTGAATAACTTGCAGGATTATTCAGGAGTATTGGATTAGTAACACTTTAATACAAAAAAAGTGCGTAACGATAGGGAACTACATACAAATTAGTTTGGTAATTTAATCCGATTTTGTGGTATTATACTAAATGTAACCGCTTTCGTTTTATGTTTTAGTTAGGAGATGATGAAAGGTGACAACCCATACTACATTAAAGGAAGAAACTATTTTTCATCACATCGGTAATAAAATTCAAACAGTGGATAGAGAGATTCATATAATTGCGAAGATAGAGGAACCCTTAATAGCAATATTAGGAAATGTTTTGAGTGAGGAAGAATGCGAACAGCTGATTTTGATGGCAAAAGACAAAATGCGACGTTCAAAAGTTGGGGCAGAACGGGAAATGAATGCGATCAGAACAAGCAGCGGTATGTTTTTTGAGGATGGTGAAAATCAAACGGTTGCCAAAATTGAAAAAAGAATTTCTTCTATTATGAATATACCGATTGAACATGGGGATGGTATTCAAATTCTAAAATATGTTCCTGGTCAAGAGTATAAAGCACATTATGATTATTTTTCGCCCATCAGTAGAGCGAGTGAAAATAATAGAATTAGCACAATCGTTATCTACCTAAATGATGTGGAAGAAGGGGGAGAAACTTTTTTTCCTAAGCTGAATTTTTCAGTGTCACCTCAAAAGGGTATGGCCGTATATTTTGAATACTTCTATAACGAAAACTATTTAAACGAACTAACCTTGCACGGTGGAGCACCTGTTCTAAAGGGGGAAAAGTGGGTTGCAACACAATGGATGAGACGGCAAAGATTAAGGTAAAGCCAAGTAAATAATCAGGTAGGGCGCAGTTGATGTCAGGTTATTTATTAGTCTGGGATTTTCGTATTCTTCTAGTTATGTACTCTGATATAAAAAAGACAGCTAACCCCATAATAAGGATACTGAAAGAACTAAAAATACACTCCTTTTTATAAGTTTCGAACACGCCATTTATAAGAAGGATTATTCCCCAGAATAGGAAGGTTATCCAACAAGCGATGTCCACTGATTTTCTGTCTATATTTTCATCTTTTTTGAAGAACATCCAATCACCCCTATCGTAAATCCCATGATAACATATGTGGTCTCTAAGACTATAGTGTGAGGGTTTTATTGTTAATATTCTGTTAATTATTGGACTGTTTCCAGCGGAGGGAGTATAATTGAGGTAGTAAGGTAAGGATTTTGCTGCATATATTGATCATAACAAAAAGGAGTGATCGAAATGCCCCGCTTATCCGAGAATGTAAACGTATACAAATTTATCACACCTATGCTTATATCCGGTTTTTTCTTCTTCATAAGCTTTTATCTACGCATTTTAGACGTCTACTTTTATATCTTCACACTTCCATTCTATGCCCTATTCTTGATGATTTCTTTGTATCTTTTTTATCAAACAGACAAAAAAATGATACAACATGAAGATCATGTTACTGACAAAAGTTGGAACCGCTATTCCTTTTATCACAACTGTGTCGGCATATATTTTGTCTTATCCGTGGTTTTATTCTTCGTTTCAGTTATATATATTCCTTTCTACCATGATGGCGGACAAATTTTCATCTGGTACTGTGCCCCCATGAGTCTTCTCTGTCTAATCAGTTTAATTAATTCCAGAAAGCGGTTAAAAGAAAACAACAATGACACACCTGCAAAAACAGGATGAAGCCTTGTATTCAGTGCATGAATATCGACCGAAACAAAGACTATGATGTCCAAATCAGTCTTTGTTTCGGTACAGAGTCAATCATTGGTTTTTATTTTTGTAAAAGTAGTTCATCATTATAAACCCTCTTCGGTTTTAGAAATTTAAATCAATAACGATGCAATAAAGTAAATAAACTGTTTCCAGAATTAAATCAGATAATGAATCTACATGCGTTTTAGAAGTTTTTTCAAGATCCACTTACGCTTGCGTTTCTTAAGGCGTCTTAGCATTAAAAATCCCCCCTTTATGACTGTCTTTTATAGTTTATGAAGCTTGTACAAATTTGCGCAGGCTATAATAGCAATTTGTTAAGTAGTCTATTTTCAGGATTAGCTATACCTATGTATTACAAAATGCTTGTTACACTTATGAGACATATACTTTAGTAGGAAGATGGTTTTTTTCTACGATAACGGAAGGGGGGGAGGTAAGTTCTGAAGAGAAATAAAAAAAGGATGCAGTTTAAACAAATAGCTGCTCTATATTGCTTGATCCTAAAAGAGAAAAGTTTAGAAGGAAACAAGCACTTTTAAGAAGTGCTTGTTTTGTTCACATTTCATCCAGTGAAATGATTCTATGCTTTAATTCCGAGTTCGAATCTAAAAAACCTATTACAATTTGATTATCTTCTGTTAGTGTGATGTATCTGAAATGAACATTTCCGTGAAGCATTACATCGGTCTTTTGCGACGTTTTTTCCATTTTAGCGAAAACATCTTCTGTGTATTCGAGTTCAAAATAATCGTCTACTCCTTCCGTAGGGCTACCTACCCACGTATACAGAATATCTTTCAATGTAATTTGTTCAATCATCGATAAATGTTTCTTCAATTTTAACTGATCTACTGTTATTGTTTTCAACTTCTAATCACTCCTCAATAGCATCAATTGTAGACATCGCCCTTTACATCTCAATGTTAATCCCATAACAACCTTTTTACAATTTAGTTACTAGGATTGTTAGTTTGTCTTAGTTTTCGTTCGATCCTTGCCGTATGATTTGTGCATTTTATTGTTAAAAAAGAGGAAAGAGGCGTGGTTTCCTGTCTCTTTTTTTTCCCTTCTAATTGAAATTCTATTTTTCTTATCAACGAGACCAGTTACAACAACCTAAATCTATAACAAAACTATTATTCTACAGTGGAGGTTGAGTAATGGAACTTAGGCAATTATATTATTTTATAGAAGTTGCAGAACATGAACATTTCACAAAAGCCGCTGATAACCTTCACGTTGCTCAATCATCAATAAGTTTCCAGATTGCTAAGCTAAAAGATGAACTGGGAGTTACCTTATTTGAACGGGTTGGGAGAAACGTTAGGCTGACCGAGATTGGCGAGATTTTTCTAATGCAGAGCAAAGAAGCATTAAAAGCTCTTAATCATGCAAAAGAGAAAATCGTTGAATACCTGGACCCTGAAAATGGGACTGTTAAAGTTGGCTACCCAACAAGCTTGGGCAGCTATTTTGTTCCAATGATCATTTCCGCTTTTAAAAAGCAACATCCGGATATTTCTTTTTACTTAACACAAGGATCCTATTCTTTTTTAATCGATGCAGTTAAAAGCGGAGATATCAATTTAGCATTCCTCTGACCATTGCCCGAAAAGGCTGCCGATATGAAAACTGATATTTTATGTACCGAAAACATCTTAGCTTTGCTGCCTATTAAACACCCTTTAGCTCACAGGAAAAGTATATCTCTGGCTGAGTTGAAAAATGACGGGTTTGTCACTTTCCCAAGAGGATACATTCTTCACATGATTGTGGAAAATGCTTGCAAGAGGGTGGGTTTTCTTCCAAATATTACTTCGGAAGGGAGGATATGGACGCTATTAAAGGTCTTGTATCAGCAGGTATAGGGGTGAGTCTCTTGCCTGAAAGAGTATTTCCACATCTACTATTTTTACGAACTTTTTAATGTTGTAGATATACAAAACAACTCCTTTACCACCATCTTCAATTTTGTCTTCAATAATGTGATTAAACATCCAAGCCCAATCGAATGTCTTCCAAATATTGACTACTAACTTACTTGCCAAAACAACAGGAAATCACTTTACTCTAATATAGGTATATACTAAATTAAATTTGGTAGGTATTGTCATTAAGGCAGCCTTTTTTCTTTTACTAACGGGACAGGTAGTTTAGAAGAAAATACGTCAATCTACTTGTATAATGCTTAACAAAGGGGTAATTTGGATTGGAATACTTTCTATAGGCATATTAATACTGTTCTCCCCCTTTCATTGTATAACGACCCGTTTAAAGTAACAGGTCTGCAACGGGTAATAGACTTGTCCCTGGTGAGAAGGAATTTAAGATAGGAAAGACTTTTTGCTATTTAAGGGGCCTCCCGTATAATCAGAATAAGAAAACCGTACTAGAGAAGAGGGATATAAAGTGTTGTTTGTAATGGAAAATGATTGGTTGAAGGTAGAGATAGCAACCAACGGTGCAGAAGTACGTAAAGTGAAGCATAAGAAAAATGGGCTAGACTATATGTGGACAGGGGATAACGCATACTGGGGGCGCGTCTCTCCGGTCTTGTTTCCAATAGTTGGACGTTTAAAGGAAGATCGATATCAGCTTAATGGCCAGACCTACTCTCTTCCACAACATGGATTTTTGCGGGATGTTATGTTTGATCTGCACGAACAGACAACAACAAGCGTTTCTTTTGTAGTTGAGTCTGCAGGACGCTTCACCAATGTTTATCCTTTTGAATTTAAAGCCTTTATTCATTATATGATTAAAGAGGACTCGCTTATTGTTCGGTGGGAAATAGTGAATGAAAGCAAGGAAGAGATGTATTTTTCCATTGGTGCGCATCCTGCATTTAAGGTTCCGCTTTTAGGAAATGAAACAATTGAGGACTACAGCTTACACTTTACTCCTGCTGGAAATAAAAATGTGATGGAATATGAGCTAAAGGATTCTCTTATTCATGAGAAAGGAATGGCTAATGATATTTCAACGATTCAGCTCTCTGATTCTCTATTTGTAAATGATGCTCTTGTTTACAGTAATATTGATTCCATTACACTGGTATCCAATAAATCGAGTCATGGTGTAGAAGTAATGTTTGAAGAATTTCCGTTTGTGGGGATTTGGTCAAAATATATGGATGCCAATGGTACAATGGCGCCGTTTGTTTGCATTGAGCCGTGGTACGGCATCGCGGATACATATCATACATCCGGGGGATTTAAGGATAAATTCGGAATTAATAAGCTTGAGATAGGAGAAACATTCCAAGCCGAGTATAAAATAAATTTTAAATAATAGTTTTTAGCGGCAATTTTGTTTACTGAACAACGGGCAGGTAAGCTGAATAAGCAAAAAAATAATAAAGGGACAATACCTGTTTTTTTTAAGGTAGTGTCCCTTTTCCTTTGGAGGATTTACTTGGAGTTCGGCTGTATACGCTTGTTTGGATTCGAGTATTCAGCAAGATCATCATACTAGGTTCTGCATTTAGACCTAAACCAATAAATGAAAAAGCACAAAGCTAAAAATTAAACCATAAACAAGCCGGTGGCAATTTAATCGTTATAAAACTGTAATGTTCCTGTGAAGTTAGCGTCATGCTCGTTCATATATAATAGGTTTAACAAAATGCATCAGGGGGTAAATTACTTTGTTGAAGAAAGCAATTGCAGCATTGTCTCTTGCAGTCATGTTCGGTAGTGTTTCACCAATGATGGGTGAGGCGGCAACATACCACACCAAAGCCATTTCAGTAGCCAAAACCAATCTGGGTGTACCTTATAAATGGGGCGGCACTACACCAAACGGATTCGATTGCTCAGGATTAATTCAATATTCTTTCGGGAAAGCAGGAAAGTCATTGCCACGAACATCGGCAGATATGTACAAGAAGGGTACACGGATCATGCATTATACCTCTCTTAAACCAGGAGACCTAGTCTTCTTTGCTCCAAACAGAGCATCAAGACCTACTCATGCTTCCATTTATATGGGCAGCAACAAAATGATCCATTCCTCATCTTCAAAAGGCGTCTCCACAACGAGTATCTATAATACATATTGGAAACCGCAATTTATAGGTGCAAAACGAATATAATCTTTTAAAAGACCTAGAATCTAGGTCTTTTTTAACGGATAAATGTATCAAGCTGATTACCCCATCTCATTATTAAAAGAACCTGCTTCTGTGGCATTAAAGAAATTAAACTTAAAAACCAGATACTGTTTCTTAACAATATACTGCCAACGACGACTATCCCAAGGATTATTGGTTCCTTGGGGTTTTTTTATATAAAAGACATATCCCAAAAACAATTGTTGAATTTAAAACGAAAACTTTCTTTGAAAATGCTTGAAAACTTTGAAGGTATTATATAAAATAGAAAACATTGCATTATAGGCCCTATTGCTTATGATCAAATACCTACAATAATGATAAAGGCAAACTTATCGAAAGGTGAGGACGCAAAGCCTTGGGTCTAACGCTCTGAAGGACAGAGTTATGATTGCCAGGTTGCCGAATAGTCCGGATTTATAGGATGGCTATTCCATTTTTTGGAGCAGCCATTTTTGTTTGCCGAGATAAAAGGAGGAAACTGAACCCATAAACCCGGCTTATTTTAAAGCATTAATAGAAGAATAATAGAAAAAGGAATAGCAGGAATGGGCAATGATTTTGTCTTTTACTGCTAATATGGCAGGTAGATAAATATGAAAAATAAAAGGATATCGTTTAAAACAAAGTTATTGATTTACTCTTTGCTGCTTTCGCTGATACCAATGCTGTTTATTGGGTTCTTCCTTAATAAAAGTGTCACCGAAACTACGGAGAAGGAATATATAAAATCTAGTGAAAGAGAAATCAACCAGGTAGATAATGCCATTTCTATGTACTTTGAATCAATAAGAGAAAACGCTATGCTAATGGCAACGAACCCAGATGTAATAAGTGCTGACAACAGTGTTACCTCATATAAAAATGTAACGGGCGGGGAGACGATTCAAATGACTCCTTCCCGGAATGGGAAGAAGGAAAAAGAGATTTTTGATGTGTTTTCCCACTTTGGAAAAACACATCCTAATGCAGCATATGTCTATATGGGAACATCTGATGGCGGGTATATCCAATACCCCGAAGGACCTACAACTCCTGGTTTTGACCCGAGAGAGCGGCCTTGGTATACCACAGCAATGGAGGAACCCGGGAAGGTGACGGTTACAAGCGCTTATGCAGCGACGGGGCAAGAGGGCATCATTGTCAGTAACGTGGTTACCATTGAGCAGGATGGAAAGCAAAAAGGCGTGTTAGGGTTGGATGTAAGTCTTGACGGCTTAACCAGCATTATCAAGGATATTAAAATCGGAAAAAATGGATACGTAATACTGACACAGAGTGATGGCACTATTCTTGCGAATCCTCATAACCCCAAGTTGAATTTTAAGCCAATCACTGAACTCAATGTTCCTGAACTAAAGAATTTAAACAAAGATGAGTCGTTCGATGCGAAAATTGACGGCAAAGATTATGTATTGAATACAGTGTCGTCAGATAATGAAGGCTGGAAGTATATTGCGGTCATCGAGAAAAGTGAACTGGCTGCAACGGCCGATAATATTCGTGGCGGTCTTCTTGTATTAGGTGCCATTGTGGCAGTATGTGCTGTTTTGGCTTCAATATTTATGAGTTTACGGATCACACGCAATATTAAAAAAATAAGTGATTTATCATTGGCAATGTCACAAGGTGATTTGACACAACGGGTTACCATGACAGCAAAAGATGAAATCGGTGAAATGGGCCAGAATTACAATGCTATGGCAAACAGCTTAAAAGAGGTTATGACAAAAATTTCTGGCAGTTCTCAGCAGCTGTCGGCTACATCCGAGGAACTTGCTGCTGGTTCAGTAGAAAATCAAAAAGCATCGAATCAAATATCTGAATCCATTCAAAGCGTCGCTGCAGGAACGGATGAACAGAATAATGCCATGGAGGATGCTGTACAGATCATAAATGAAGTATCCAAGCATGTCGAAGATGTTGGCGAAAGCATGAAGAATGTGAGCAACTCCATCAATCTTTCTACAGAATCGGCCCAACAAGGCAGCAATGTTGTAGATCAGACAGTAAAGCAAATGAGCGAGATAGATGAAAATGTATCGTCCTCTGCTAAAAAAATCGGTGAATTAAGTGAGAAATCAAATGAAATTAGCCAAATCAGTTTAATGATACAATCCATATCGGAACAAACAAACCTATTAGCATTAAATGCGGCTATTGAAGCCGCGAGAGCAGGGGAACATGGTAAGGGCTTTGCAGTTGTAGCCGATGAAGTGCGGAAGCTAGCGGAGCAATCCAGCAAATCCGCTTCGCAAATCAATGACATCATTATTGATATTAAAGATGGAATCAATGATTCTATGAACCTCGTAGGAAAAGGGTCGAGCTCTGCCAAGGAAGGACTTATGCTGGTTAATGAAAGTGGAAAGGCCTTTGACGACATTAAAAATTCCGTTTTAGCTGTTTCGGGCAATATATCTGAAGTAGGAGCAGCAATGGATAAGATGAAGAACCGTATCTCTGAAGTTGTTAAACATATCGAAAATGTTTCTGCAACATCCTTAGATGTAAATGTGCACTCACAAAATGTTGCTGCTGCCTCCCAGCAAATGACTGCCTCAATGGAAGATGTTTCTTACGTAGCGCAGGAGCTGGCAAAAATGGCGGCAGAACTGGAGCAGACTATCTCCCAATTTAAGCTGTAATAAAAAGAAGAATTCTATCAGCATACAAAGTGTTAGACGTTTCTGATTTTCTAATACAACATACATCACGCTTTTCTTCAGGAATGATTTGGTCAGGAGGTATTGAGGATCCAGACTGCTAACTGGACGTACTTGTTGAAGATATAAAAGAAGTGAATGGAATGATATCTCAAAATGCAGCTTACCTTTCAGAAGTGGTAAAAACGGATCGAGGATTCATCACGTTACTCAACCTGGAAGAGTTGATCACTAACTTGGAAGAAATAGATACATTGCAGGAACAAATCGCGCAAATAACAGGATAGAGCCTTTTATTTCGTCTTGATAAGAATATTTTATTTGACCTTTGGACAATCAGCGGAAATGACTTTTTCTTCAATATAACAGATTTAACCAAAAATGGAAACCTGTGTCGAAAAACTATTTGGTTTTCCTCTCAGACTGTCGACAAACCCTATTCCCAATCTTGAGTGGGAGTAGGGTTTGTTACATTTTCCTCAATATTGACTTTACACATGGTTTCATCCGGGATCATTTTCTATTTACATTCAAAGGAATTGAATAGAAACTTAGCCTTCATTTACTTTCTTTATCCCCGCAGGGTTACCCGCCTGATGCTATGCTTTTCTTTTGCATCGTGCCTCGGCAAAAACATTTAATAACTACTTTCCACCTTACATAGATTCATTTGTTTTGTGATGTGACTTGAATGGTCAGCCTCTTTTATGTAGTTTTCCTATATTTTCAATGAATGATTTTCGTGTAATTTTGGCTTTTTAGTATATTCATTCAAGAGAGGCTACCGTTTACACAGTTCTGGGTTTGAGTTACTGCTTGGGCATACTCTAACGTTAATATATGAAAAAAAACTAGGTCATATGGAATATTATTACGAGGGAGGATTTACCAATGTTTTATCGAATTGGTAGTTTGTAAGTTGGAACAGAAATCAAATCCAAAAGAGGGAGAGTGAATGAGGGAATGAAAAGGATGTTTTCTAGTAGATGCTTATCGCTTCTCCTTGCTCTACTTGTGGCACTCAGCGTCTTCTTGCCGATGAAAGCAGAAGCAGGCGGAACTTATTATAAAGATTTGCCTGTCTCTATATCTAAAGAGATTAATAAAATGACAGAGCTTGGATACTTAAATGGTTATAAAGATAAATCTTTTAAACCTTATCGGCCAATAACGCGTGCAGAAGTAGCGGCAAGCCTTGTAAAAGCATTAAAGCTTCCAAAGCCCAAATCATTAACAGGATTTAAAGATGTAACGAGTAAAAACCCCAATGCCAGTGCTATATATGCATTAAAAGAACAGGGACTATTTAGCGGGGAAAATGGCAGATTTTATTCGGGAAAGAGTTTCACCAGAGAGCAAGCAGCTTCCATATTGGCTCGTGGTTTTAAATTAAAGGACAATGGTATCCAAGCTGTTTATCAGGATGAAGCAGTGATATCAAAAACTTTTCTAGCCGACACGAAAGCGATGAAGCAACATTTCATTGTTACAGAAAGCAACTTTAAACCTAATGGATTTGTGACCCGAGCACAATGGGCTGTTTGGTTATATCGTGCGTTAGAAATAGATTTTAAGAAGGATGGTCAAATACCGCTTGATCACTTTTTTAAGCAGCCAGAGAAAGACCAGTTTTCAGTTTCTCCGAATGGCGAGTACATTGCTTTTGTCCAACCGTGGGAAAACCGCTTGAATATTTTTGTACAGAAATCAGGGGAAAAGGAAGCCAAACGAATCACCAGCGAAAAAGACCGGGATATTATGTACTTTACCTGGAAGAATAACGATAAGATAGTCTATGTAAAGGATAACGGTGGGGATGAGAATTTTCATATTTTCATAGCCAATCGTGATGGCAGCGGAGCAAAAGACATGACGCCGTTTCCAAATACACTAGCATGGCCATTAGACGAGCTTGAAAGCCAGCCTGACGAAATTCTTATTCAAATGAATCAACGTAATCCAGCATTTTTTGATGTATACAAACTAAACATCCGGACAGGTGAATTAAAAATGGCAGCGGAAAATCCAGGGAATATTACCGGGTGGCTAACCGACCATAAGGGGGATGTACGTGTTGCCGTTGTTTCAAATGGAGTAAACAACCAGATTCTTTATCGGGAAACAATTGAAAAACCGTTCCAACCAGTAATGTCCACTAAATTTGGTGATTCCTTCACGCCGGTTATGTTTACGTATGATAATAAGAAATTATATGTAATTTCCAATGTAGGGAGAGACAAAGCAGCATTAGAACTCTTTGACCCTACCATGAAAAAAGTGACGGAGACTATTTATGAGAATGATCAAGTAGATGTTTTAAGCTTTATTCCTGATGAAGAAAAAGGAATCGCAGCTGTTTTATACGAAACTGACAAAGTACAATTCCATTACATGGATCAAGAATATGAGGAACTTCATAAAAAGCTAATGAACAAGTTGCCCGGTAAACAAGTGTCTTTTGGCAAAGTCAACAAGGAAAGCACGAAGCTAATGGTTCGTACCTGGAATGATAAATCGCTCGGAACTTACTATTTTTATGATCCAAAAGAAGATAGGTTAGAAAAAATTGCTGATGTAACTCCTTGGCTGAACGAAAGTAAGCTTGCGGACGTAGAGGCAATCTCATACAAATCCCGTGATGGTTTAACGTTACACGGCTACTTGACATTGCCAAAAGGTGTACCGGCAAAAAATCTCCCTGTCATCATTAACCCTCACGGCGGGCCATGGGCACGGGATTCTTGGGGCTTTAATCCGGAATTGCAATTTCTGGCCAATCTCGGTTATGCGGTGTTGCAAGTGAACTTCCGCGGCTCCACAGGATACGGCAAAGCTTTCATGGATGCAGGCAATAAGCAATGGGGAAAAGCCATGCAAAATGATTTAACAGATGGGGTTCAATGGCTGATTAAAGAAGGAATAGCGGATCAGAAGAAGGTCGCTATATATGGCGGTTCGTATGGAGGATATGCAACACTTGCCGGCCTTGCCTTCACGCCGGATTTATACGCAGCAGGAATAGACTATGTGGGTCCTTCCAATTTATTTACTCTATTAAACTCATTGCCTCCTTATTGGGAATCGGAGCGCCGTATGTTTCATGAAAGAATGGGCGACCCAGTCAAGGACAAGGACTTATTAGAAGAAATCTCACCATTGTTCCATGTTGATAAAATTAAAGCACCTTTATTTGTCGTCCAAGGGGCTAACGATCCACGTGTCAAAAAAGCAGAATCAGATCAAATTGTTTCAGCCCTCCGGGAGCGTGGTGTCGATGTTCCATATATGGTAAAAGACAATGAAGGCCATGGGTTCTACAATGTAGAGAATCAATTAGATTTTTATAAAGGAATGGAAAAGTTCCTTCACTACTCACTAAAAAGGTAGATTCGGTGTTTAAAAAAACAAAAGGTGTCCTAGCAGTATGCTGTGGGCATCTTTTTTGTTTCAAATATATAATAATTTTGAATACGTTGATATGAGACAACGATGCTGTAAAGCGTAAGTGGTTACTGTCTGGTTTTCGGAGTTCATCTTCCCTGTCCGAGATGAAGGACATTTTACTTGCCTGATCCTTCAATTTTGTCCTTCATACCCCCGATGAAAATCAATCGAGGTCGTGTTAAAGTTTATCTTACTACTGATAATAAAAACTGGATATTCTTTAATAAAATTTTAGCAACAGAAAAAGTTTAAAACAAATGATAGGCGGGTATAAAAGTTAAGTTATTGTTAGATATTATTATCAATTATTAAAGGACGTGTCTTTTCCGTTGTCTCAATAAGGAATGTTAATTATACTAGTTATTAACTTAATATTAATTTTATTTTTGTGGGGAGTAAGGTTTGGATATGAATACAGAAATGAATATAGGCGGATTGGATTTTAAGTGGGACTTGGAACACGGAAGATTTTTGTTCGAGGGTCAGGATGCGGTGTTATTTTGGATTTCGAGTGCGATGAAAACGTTTTTTGACACAATTGAAGAGATTTCAGGTGAAGAGGCTTCCCGGCTCGTTTTTGAGACTACTGGCTTTCGGCAAGGGCTGGTAGTAGGGGAATATTTTGAAAAGATGAAGAACGTAGATGTAGATGAAGCAGCTAAAATGATAACAAATACGTATGCATCTGCAGGGTGGGGAAGAACAGAGATCAAACATCTGGATTTCACCTCTAAAACACTTGTTGCCCATATTAAAGACAGCTGGGAACACAAAATTAACATAGCACAGGGAAAAAAAGAAGGTGGTTTATATTTAGCAGCCCATTATGCTGGAATATTTACTGGATTATTTGGAACGCAAATCTGGTATAACATTGTTCAGCATCAATTGGAAGGACACGAATACAGCATCGTTGAATATTTTCCTTCCAACATTACCGTATCCAATAATATTCATGAATTATCCCGTAAGAAAGAATCAGAGCAAATTCAGCGGCTTGAAAGTATGGTTAATGATAAAACGAAGGAACTAAAAGAGCTGGTCCAACAGTTATCATCCCCAATTATCCCGGTATTAGAAGGGATTGTAGTAGTGCCGCTCATTGGGAAATATGATGAAGAACGTTCAGAAGACCTTATTGTTAACACGTTAAATAATCTTCCTAAGTATACGGCAAATTTCCTCCTCCTTGATTTAACTGGTCTTGACAGGGATATTACCCATTATACAGTCAGCTTTCTAGAGAAAATTGGGGCTGCTGCCTCCTTGATTGGTATAAAAACAATACTAGTTGGTATTTCTCCGGAATTAGGAATGATCATTACACAATCAGGTGCCAATCTTTCTAGATTTGATTGTTTTCAGACGCTGCAGCATGGAATTCATCACGCTTTAGCTGAAAAAGGAAAGACAATTGTGTAGATTAAGACTAATGAGTGCCATAATCGAAAACAATTACTAACCACCAAAAGGTGGTTTTTTCTATTATAAAGGCAGTGCTTCACGCCATAACATATGATGAAGCAATAAGGTGAATGGAAGATAGAAAGCCGAAAAGCATTAAAATTAGTTTCCTTTATTTAATATAGCATTCATCATCAGCGAAATGGAAGTCACGATGAATGATATGATAGCGAAAGGAAATTAAATTCCAAATATGGAAACATATGATACACTTAGGTTATCTAAGTTCACAATACGATAAATATTTTTCATTCAACTAAGGTTATAGGGAAATTGTTGTAGGGGGGAGCCAATGAAGAAAAGTTATGTCCCTATTTTACTCTCATTGCTCTTAATCTTTATAGGAGTAAGTTACTTTATCCTACGGTTAAACAATGTTAGTGATGTTTTAGTGGTTTTATTAACCTTGAGCTTAATAATTCTACCTCCAATAAGCATCTATTTATTATTGATACGTTCAAGTTCAATGCCGAAAATATTAGTATATCTTTCGTTTATAGCGTGTTTGGGAGTATCCTATTTAATAATCCCTTCATCACAAAAATATTTCTATAATCCAATCTTAGTTTGGTTTATACCTTTCTTGGAAGTTACTATCGTAATTTCAATGGTATATAGTTTTATAAAAAGCATAATTCTCTATAAAGAAGGTAAAGGAAATGACTTTCTTGAAATAACGAGAATGTCACTTGAGCCCAAATTGGGTAATGGATTTGTTTTAGGAGCGATTTTAACAGAACTAGGTGTGTTCTATTACTCCCTAATAGGATGGTTTATAAAACCAGCCGGGACTGAAAATGAAAAAGTATATTCCTATCATAAAACGTCCCAAATAAAGACTATTGTCATCCTATTTTCAATCCTAATTACATTTGAAGGAGTATTATTCCATTTTCTTATTCAATTATGGAGTGAGGTTTTCGCGTGGATTTTCACGATACTAAATATGTATGCTTTGCTTTATATGATAGGGCTGTATAATTCCGTAAGGTTTTTGCCTCATATTGTCTCTTTTAATAAGCTCATCATTCGATTTGGATATCAAAGCAGCATTGAATCGGATATAAGGAATATAGAGAGTATTAAAAGAGCTAATGAAAAAGATGAATTTTTTGAAAAACAACCTAAAGAAACGTATTATGCAATGTTAAATATAGACTCTCCACAGTATGAAATATTTTTAAAAGAACCTGCTTTAATGAAAAGTGCATATGGAAGAAAAAAATATGTTAAGTCTGTAATATTTAGGGCTGACAATCCTACAAAATTAATTGAGGACATAAGCTCAAATTCCAAGTCTTTAAGTAATGGCTTAACAAACAATAGTATAGCTAACATTGTAAAATAAACTTCCATATTATTGGAGGTTTATTTAATAATCAAAAAACAATATTAAACTGTAACAGAGCCTTTTTTTAAAAAAAAGCCTAACAATAGGCGGCGTACGTACCACAAATGGGCTTGACCAATTATTAGGCTTTTTCTATATAGTTATTACTTAGTAGATGAAAGAGAAGCCTAATATAATCACTAACAGAACGAAAATTACAAGAACGAATGCAGCTTCACGTCCACGTCCGTATTCTCCCATAGTAGTCACTCCTTTTCCCTTTTCTCAATCTATAATATGTACAAGCTCTCAAAGTGACACCCTTTTTTAAAAGCATTTATTGAATTGATGAAAAGACACATTTTTCATTAGGACAAACTCTATACCCTGTCCGATCAATTGGTTTGTACATAGTATGAAAATTGTAAGGTACTTTTCCACTAACACACAAAGGAGGAAAATATATGGGTGAGTACGCTGGCGGTTGCTACGGCGGTCAATTTGCTTTTATCCTTGTAATCTTCGTATTACTGGTGATTATCGGCTGCACAGTTTGCGGCGGTTATTAATCATCATGTAAAGCCTGTTAATGGGTTGTACCTGTTATCGGGCTTTTTTATTTCAGAATGATATCTTGGACCGTTTAATTCAGTAGCTTTTTCTATTTGGCTCTGTTAAAACAACCATTTTTAATTTTCTTATTCGGCTAACGGATGCTTGGATTTAAAGTCGGGGGTGTGGCATCAATCCCTTATTAAATTGTATGAGGGCAGGTTGTCTATAGGCAAATTGATCATCGATGCAGAATGTTGAACATATTATGTATCGTACATCTAGTTAAGTCAACGGGGGTGTCTTCATTAATGGGTGCATTTGATAAACTTGAGATTGAATTACAGGAGTTAAACAGAATTTTGGATATCCTCCATTCCTTAGTTACGCAAGGAAGAATAACTCATGATGAGTATGCAAAATTGGCAGCGTATCCATATCGTAAAAAACAGGAAATAAAGAGCAGGCTCGACATGTTAATGATCGTACGTAATAGGTCGTTATAAAAAAATCAGGATTTGAACTAATGGTTAAAAAGGATATTAGACAAATAAAAGGAATAATATAGAAAAAGAGAGTTTTATAGAAGGGATGCGCAAAATGTTTATATCCGTTACAAGAATGCGTTTAAAAGGGAAGAGAAAGTTACCTATATTTATTTGGCATACGATGAAATCAATCAGTCAATCAAGGAGAGCAGAAGGTCTCTTGTATTCTTCGTTTCATAAGGAAGGATGGGATACTTACTTGACACTAACTATTTGGGAAAACCAAAATAATATAAATGAATATAGAAACGAAGGCAGTCATTTCAAAGCAATGAAAATATCGAGAAAGATTGCAGACAAATTAGAGCTAATCCATTGGGAAGGAGATCATCAGCCTACTTGGGAGGAGTGTAAGGAGCGATTGAATAAAAAGTTTGGAAGATAAAGGAATTGCTGTTCTTCCATTGATTGGCGACATTGAAACTCAAAGAGTTGAACATATTCTCAATAAGGTAATACCTGAAATTCCTCGATTAATTGTTAAATATCTGATAATAGTTTTCAGGAATCCTTACTGTTGATACATACGTTGCAAGTCAGTATTTAAAATAAATGCTGTTTTTCGCTTGTTGACAATAAAAATGGTCTTTACCGGCATTCGCCCTGATTCAGCAACAAATTCTATGCGTGCAGGTATAACTTTTCATCAGTGAAGACATATGCATCAGTTTTACAAGCCGTACAGCCATAAAAAAAACAAAATACTTTATCTTATATGTATTCTTTAAGGAATTAGTGAAAAAGTACCCATCAAGTGAATGAGTGCTGGCTCCCAACCGTAATTTTTCTTTGGTCGGTGTTTAATCTAAAGGTGTAAGCTCGGAAAGTTCTACTAGCTTTATTTGATCATCTTTTATAATTTCACAATAGCCGCTATCGTAAATCCAATGAATGACGTAAATTTCCGAATCAAATAAGACTTTACTTCCTTTTAGCGATTCAAACGCCTCCTTATTGGTTGGGAACCAAAATTAAAATAACAGTGTAATCGATTTCAAGTCAAAGAAAATATAAGAGAATTTACCTATTTTTTTATCTAATGACAGGAATTTACTTGCGGTTTAGTCCTTTTTTATTATTTAAGGAAAACAGGGAATAAAGTTGGCCTTTAAACATAACGTTCTTCAGGCCATGTATTATGTGAGGGTTTATTTATTTGAAATTTTAAGATTTGGTAAAATTTCTATTTGTCTTTCTTTCTCTTTTTTTTATAACGTTGAAAGATCAATATTGAGAAGAAGAGCCAAAAACCGCTAATAAAATAACCAGCTATAATATCACTGGGATAATGTACACCAAGATAGACCCGGCTTATTCCAATTGTGGAAATCATTAAGCTACTAATAATTATGACTATCACACGACCCAATCTGGTGGAAATATGCCGCCAAACCAAATACATTATAGAACCATACAGAGCGAATGCCATGGTTGCATGTCCGCTAGGGAAACTATAATTGCTTGCCTCAGCTAAACGATGCAAATCCGGACGCGCCCGATGAAAAAACAATTTTAATGTGACAAACAGTATATTTGCACCAGTTATAACAGCAATAAATAAAATGAGCTCTGAACGATGCTTTAAAACTGTATAGAGTAAAACTAAGACAAGAACGGAGAGCACCAAAACTGGAATCATTCCACCAATAAAGGAGAAGAATTTCATAATGGTGGTCAGGATTGGTGTTTCAAACCCTTGTACAAAGCCTATGATGGTACTGTCAAACTTAACAATCGTTTGTTTGCTAACTAATACCGCCATTACACCAAAACCGAAAAGAAATAGTAAACAGAGAACGAACGCTTTACTCAGCTGTATCTTTAAGCCCATTATGATAAACACCTCGGATTTACAGATTATATGTAACAGAAGTTCATTAATAAAAAATTGGTACTGCCAGCGAGAACTTCAAAATTAACGAGATTCCTCCTTCCCCCTATACCCCAGATACCGAACCATTAGTGAGCTATTCCTTTGGCTCTAAATGTCGCCCTGAAAAAATTTTAGCACGCTTTCCAAAGCTAAAAGAAAAATTGGAATTAATGGGGCCTATCTTATATGTACCATATCTGTTAGAAAAATGACAAAACTTACGCCACATTCTTTTAAGTTCGATTGTAAGCGATATGGGTTATCTTCACATAATCGCAAATTTTATAGTACTAATCATTTTATTGGTTATATATATCTACAAGAAGTACATAATTGCCGCGCTTCGCTCCAAAAAATGAAAAAATAGAATACGCAGTTTAGGAGGCACCGAGCCCCCTTGATATGAGGGGCATTTCTTATGAAGAGAAGAACAGTAATGATGGGTGAAGTCTTGCGGATTTTACGTAACAAGCATCTATAGGTTGAATAGTGAAAAAGGTAATAACACTGCTAGGCTTTCATAGATAAAAACTGATAAAAAGACCCATTTCAAATAGGACAAACTGTCTATGATGTCCGTTTCAATGGGTTCCGCATACAATGAAGAGAAACCACCACATATCCTTATTCATTGTAAGCCTTCTTTCACTAATCAAAAAAGGGAGGGGATTTCATGAGCGGTTACGCTGGCGGCTACGGCGGGAGCTTTGCTTTTATCATTGTAATTTTCGTGTTGCTGGTTATTGTTGGATGCGCTTGTTTTGGCGGCTATTAATAAATAAAAAAGCTTAATACGGATTTACTCCGTACTAGGCTTTTTTATTTGAAAGCTCCCATGACGATATAGAGAGCAGTTTTTAGTCTCAAATTTTGTACAACAAATTTTATTCCATATTCTTCAGTGTTAAGCTGATGCAAGTCCCGCCCTTTAAGAGGTTCCTGTTCCCCGATGCATCAGTGGATACAGTATGTGGTAAAGAGGAGAAATGATGCCGGATTGGCGGACGCATGGGATATGGCAAAACACGAGTAGGGTCCGGATTTTACCTCTCATAGTTTTAAAGGACTGGAAGCGGAAGGCCAGAGCAAGATCGACTGGGTGTTATACCGAAATCCAAAAGTAAAAATTGAAAATGATGAACGGTTCCTGACAGAATTCGTTACATATAGCAAAGACGGGATGTATCCATCTGACATTTCCCTGTCGTGTTCACAACCTCGGGACGTCCGGATATCACAGCCGGCAAAAAAACAAATTTCCATACGGGTATACGATGACCATGGGGGCGGCGGCCTCCATGGAGGACCGCTTGGAATCCTACCTTTAAAAATGCAATAATGATTTGAAACAAATATCGTAATAAGATGTTAAAAAACTTCTCGGCTCTGTCTAACCCGTTCGGTTATGATAAAAGTACAATGAGCAAAGAAATGAACATATCAGCTAACACTTCCTCAGTAGTGAATAAGTACCCTGTTAAATTAACGGAGGATCACTCAATCTCTTTCTCTTGCTCTCTGTGTATCTCTTATATTTTTTTGCACCGTTATGGCTGCAAATAAACTAAGAACAAATGCCATAGCATAAAATCCCTTTTCGCTTAAATCAATACTTCCTGCATTGTATAAACCAATCACCATTAATGAAATAGATACAATAATTGCAAACCAACTGATACCATAATAAATATTTGTAACTGGTATTCCCTCATCTTTATCTCTTACTGCTTTTTGTAAAGATACAGCTGAATACAGTCCGAACACTAGAACTGCAAAGTAATATCCTTTTTCGTTCAGTTGCATCGCTGCATTATATAAGCCTATGAGATAAGCTGTGATACCTACTAATAGAGCTGCCCAAGAAGCACCTTTGAAAGCTGGAGTCGGTTCACCCTCTTTCCTTTCTACTTTCATTTTTGATTCATTTTGTTTTCCTTTATCCAGTAAAACCTCATGATCGTTAGACATTGAATATTTCGCCTCCATCTTTTATCTAATATGGATGGAACACCACGGATGTACAGCAGTGCTCCTACCTAAATCAATTATATAGAAATATTTTACAAATTATAGATAAATTTTTTTATTTTCCAATTATGATGTATGAACGTAAGAATTGTTAAACTGAGGGAGTTGAACAAAAGTAGTGAAGCAATCTTGTCATATGTTCGTGAATCTCTAACTGACTATTGAAGAGAGTGAAAAAATGTACTTTAGTGACTATTTTCGGTACTTACATGGAATAAACAAGAACATACCTTTTCTACACTAGAAAAAGCGAATGGATTAATTGGCGGAAAATGGCTTTATATCCGATAGTAATAATAATGAATGCTAATAAAATACATACATATAATATGCAAAAAAGCCATTTCATTGGCGTCGGGGGTAAAGAAAATGGAATTTTCTTTAAGCAGCTTTGATGGAGCTTTTCCAGTAGAAATCACTTTAGATGAGGACAATGGTCGCTATATGATTCGAAAAAGCGATACGAGCGGGGAAGTATTTAATAGTCCAGCGGAACTGATTCAATGGGTAAGGACGAATTTTACCGAAGAACAGTTTTGTAATCCTGCTGAATTCCGGGGGATGATTGCTCAACTATCCGAGTATTTATTAGATTCTAGTTCGTACCAATAATATTGTTTTACCTGTAAACAGTTATGTGATTTCTTGTGCCGGAGTGATGGTTGGCACAAAGCCAAGAGCAAATTCATTGGAAAGGTTTTGCAAGCCTTCCTTTACAAGCCGTTCCATTTCTTCGGAAGGGTACACCTTCCCTGTACAAGTCTCCTTGTTTTTGTTGGCGGAACATCGGTATACTCCATACGGTTTGTTTTTTGAGCCGGTACGGTCATAACTCATCCCGGATCCACATTTTCCGCACTTTAGCAACAAAATGACTACTTTTTTTGTTTAATGCAAAGGTCAAGGATAATAAGAACATTTGTCCTCGGTCAACCCTCCATTTTAATTAAAGATGGACAAATGATGATGAAAGAAATAAAAAAGGCTCGATTGACTACTGACGAACTGGAGATTGCACTTCGCAAACAAAAAGTAGGGAATATTCAAGATGTAGCGGAATGTTTTTTAGAGTCCAGTGGGAAATTCTCTGTTACTTTAAAACCAAATAAATCAGCAGCTGTAACAAAGAGGATATTCAAAAACTAGTGGATTTGTTGGCCCAAAATGGTGTCATTTCTCCAGTCAATATTATGGCAGGGGCGCAAACTTCACCACACTTTTTGGAGGCTTATACCGAAGCGGAGAATACGCAATACAAAGATTTTTAAAAAAAAGCCAAACGGTAAAAAAATTAACACTATTATACAGTCTTGAATATCGTGCAGATTGGTTTAATCCATTCTTTCACCTATGTTACACTTAACCTTCGGAAGGGGGTTTTAGTTATACAAAAATTACAATTTGAAGAGTCTTGGGATAAAGCCTTAGCTGCTCAGGACCGACAAAAAATAGAAAGAATCTTCAGTGAAACAAAATATCTAAATATTTCCAACATTCTATGCTCTCCTATTCGAGAAGCAATCAACCATAAAGAGGCACTACTAGTGTCTGTATTGGTCCATAACTTTACCGACCATACGCTTACTTTTAATAATGCCAGATTACTTTACAGCATTCAGGGAGAGGTCATTGCAGATAAGGCATTCAATCTACCTGCACTTACTATCTCATCTCAAGTGAGTATGCCCTGGACGTTTATATTTCCAAAGGATAGTTATATACCACAGTCTTCTTTTGAGAATGGGCGATTAGAAATACTTTAGATCCACTTTGCAATTTTTTTTACATTGGCTGTTTTCTCAAAAGGGTAGAGAGTTATCAAGATGGTGTTAAGCTAATCGAGGTGTTGATCCAAGAAGGGGTAACCCCTCTTTTTTAGTTTATTTTGGACTAACAGGGCAGGTTAGTTCAACAAGAGTAGGGACAACAAGGCCTGGCGTTTTTAGGGAGATTGTTGTGCTCTTTGCACATTGTTCCATGAGTGATTTTTATTATTAACCAATGCCTATGTGAAAAACTAAAGTTTCTTCTTCGATGAATACCTGTCATAGAATCCCAATTGGATAGCCAGCTAGTGATTCTGGATTTCAATGAACCGTGTTCTTCTGGAATAGATCGGAGATTAAATATAGATTGACGAACATGATTATCAATGATTGAAACAGCACGGGAAGCAGTCTCAGTGTCGCCTTGCTTAAGTTTAATATATAGGAAGAAAAGGGATTGTGCAATTCCGTCATGAAGTTCCCGAGCAAGTCTTTCCCTCTCTTCATAGACAGCCCGTTTCGCCTGTTCTTGAACCAGCAGTTCATTCGAAGATTTAATAATCCGAAACACCCAAAAAAAACAAAAGAGAGAATAAACGTAAGAATCGTTATATATACATTTCCTGTTTCCATCGAAAATGGTCCGAGAAGGAAGTCATGGAGTATATACTCACATCCTCCGATTAATAAAGTTGGTAAAATAACAGTAAGTATATGCAAAACACGGTAATACATTTAGGACCTCTCCTTATTACTTTCTTAATCTTTTAAATATAATAACCCTAATCGTATGTGTACTGATAGCTAGTTCGGGCTATTTACACGTTGGAGGATTTAGATTTATTGTGACATAAAATATTTTAGGTTTCACCCGTAGTCAAGTGGTTCAAACTAATCAACAAAGCTGCTTAAACGGACAAACATAATGGAGTTGATATAATGAGTAAAGCTAAGGGCAAAGGCGGAACAGGAAGAGGAACTGGAAAGAAGGGCTGGAATCGTTGGCAAGCAAGTAAAAATAAGGCAAAGAGTGCCAAGCCCTATAAAAGCAAAGGTATTAAACATAGTGATAGTACAAACAACCCTCAACAATAAAGTGGGGATTTAAAGACTTTTGGATAAAAGCCATCTCGTTACTTAGCTTATGGGTGCATTGATCCAGCAGGGATTAATGCTTTTTTTCAATTTCTTTTTGAACAAACGGGGCAGATTAGCATTCCTGTAGATCGTTAAATATCGGTTTGAAAAAAATAGAGCCCCTCAGTAAGATACGAGTATAGAGTCCAATCTAACTCAAAGTCTTAAGGAGGAAGCCCTACTATGAATTTTAAAATGCAAGACAAACAAAATCAACTAATCGAAAGAACTTCTGATACACATCTAATTGTAGGTGTGGATATAGCCCAACAATTACACGTTGCTCGAGCTGTTAACTTCCGTGGAACATTATTGCGTACCAAGGGATAAAAAAAGCCGCTTTAAGAAGCGACTTATATTTTTATTTTTTCGAATCTTTTGTAACAGGGTCTATTGGCGGTGGCGGTGAAATACGTTCTAAAGCATCCGCAATCCTTCCTAATTGCTTAATCATTTCTTCGGATTGTTGGTCGTTCATATCGATTCACTTCCTCCCCAAGTCGTTTAGACTTAAGTAAATATAATCTTATAATTGTTTCTAGTATCTACTTTCCACTAAAAAAATCTGATTACAGTGCTATGACAGGAATGGGGTAGCTTTTTTATTAGCTTTTTTCATAACTACCTTTCACCAATCTAATCATATCACGCCCTGATATTTTTTCTGTTTCATGATAACCCTCTTCATCACGCAAACTCAAGTACCAGCTGCTATCGTTATCTTCATTTAACCTATATAACTTATTGGTAAAAACATTTGTATAAAAATCTCCATTTCTTAGCCTCATACTATCCCCCTCTCGAATGTATATAAACCGTATTATGCCCAAGATACTGACCTGGAGCCATTAGACTTTTTCCTTATTCAGCTAACGGGTGCGATTCTTCAATAATGAGGGATCGCCTTTCTATATTCAAGTAACGGGGCAGGTTTGTTTAAGAAGATAAGTGAAAGAAGGAGTTTGTAATGAGAGTTAATGAAAAGGAATTTCACGTTCATGATTTACGTTATATCATAAGGTCAGCAAACGAAAATGATGCGAAAAACTTGTCTGAAGTAAGATTGCAAATTGATGGCGAAACAGAAAATATGGATAGAGAAAAAGGTGAAGCATACATAGATGAATTTGGTTTTAAACATAATTAGTTTTCACTATTCAACAAACGGGGGCAAGAGTCAAAGATTGGAATGCAACAGAAAAAGACCAACTCAAAGAATTGGTCCCTAATCTTTTCCGTTTATTCAGTAATGACTTTTTTATCCTTACCCTTAATGATGATTTCATAATGGCCATCGTCTTGCTTTACTTGGTTCCAGATCTCGTCAGTATGGATAAACTCTTCAATCATGGTTCGAAGATCAGCTGCCAGCACTGCTGCTTTCGGGTCGGTACTTGGGAGTTTAATGCCAATGTGGATTTGCATCATCTCGCCCTTTAGACTCTTATAGCCGACACTAGAAACTTTGTATTTTTTGTACATTTTTAATTCGCCCGCTATACCGGAAATCACATTTCCCCACCGCTGGTACTGCTGTTCCTTTGCCAAGTTAAAAATACGACGTTCTATCTTTACGTTGTCCTTGCCGGCTGCTTTCAAAGCATCGGTTAAGTTTTTTTCAATTTCAGCAATTTTTTCGGGGCTTTCTGTATTGGGGAATTCGAGATGAACCGTGTTCTGTCCGCCTCCCCATGATTGCTTGTAATCGTGAAATTTCAGGATCGGCTCAACTATTTGTGCTAGTTCATCCCATTCCTTTTGATTACGGGCATCTTCTTCTTTCCATTCCTGCGAAGGCTCTTTATGTTGTTTTACCTTCACATAATAATCTTCATAAATTGTACCCTTATATTGGTTACTGTTAATTATGTTGAAAGCAGTTTTTTCAACGCCTTCTTTCATTTCCTCTACCTGTTCTTTTGAAGCATCAAGAAAGATATAAACACCTTCCTTGCTGCCACCTACATGTTCGCCCACTTGTTTAACCGGGAATCCTTCTTTTTTAAGGTTCTTTTCAATCTGCTGTACTGGTGTATCAAAGCGATCATAAATAGTACTCAGCGGGGGAATCTTTGAGACCATTTTGGCCATCGTTGGCGATACAAAGCCGGAACCAATGAATAATAGAAAACAGGCTGAGGCAGCCAGCACGGTTGCAGCTGATTTTTTCACTGCACTCCATTGTTTCCTCGTTCTTTTTTCATACTGTCCCCATTCTCTGTCAACCTGATTGATGCGGCTGTCATCAAATTCACCATTTTGATAACGTTGAGGCAGCTTTTTCGTAAAGTTTTCAAGAGACACTGGGACCTGAAGCTGATCCAGATTGGTGTGCTTGTGCATATTCTCTTTATTAGACACCATAGGTTTTTACCTCCAAGGGATATTCGCTGTTTTTTTGCATCATTTCGGCAAGCTTTTTCCTGCCACGGCTAAGTCGGGTTTTAATTGTATTTGTATTTTCATTTAGGATAAGACTGATCTCCTTTACCGAAAACCCCTCATAATAGTAAAGCAGCATCGGCACACTTTGCTCCTCATTTAAACTGGTAATCATCCCGAGCATCTCCTTAGTATTCTCGTTTTGGATGGCTTGCTGCTGTGCGGAGGCAGAATTGAGTGCCGCCAGTGCTTCGGGATTTTCGTCAATATTGCCCGCTTGTTGCCGGGAGTTTTTTCGATAGAGATCGATGGATCGAAGATAAACAAGACGATAAAACCAAGCTTTAAAATTTCGTATCTCTTTATTTCGCATAATACTTATATAGCAGTCTTCCAATGCAGTTTGAACGGCATCCTCTGCCATTTCTTTCGACCGTAGAACCAAATAGGCGGTTTTATAGGCAGATGCTAAAAATTCCTCAACCAGTTGGCTGAATGCCTTCTCATCCCCTAAGCGGATGCGGTTCATCAAATTGATATCATTTTTCAAAATGGGGTACCTCCATTTTCTTTGTTTCTAGTAATAAGTCGTTTTTAGCCACTAGTTTGGTTTCATTTAAAAAAAATTTTTTTCAGAAAGGCTATAATACCATTATCAGAGTACCGGAGTGAAATAATGCTGAATCTAATCAGTAGTAAGTCTATATTCCTCAACTCTGTTAAGCTAACAGGGGAAAGGGTTGCGGACCAGCTTTCATTTATGGCTGCTTTTCTTATTGAACAAACGGGGCAGGTTACTTTAATAACGTGAAATGAGTAAAGAATTAAAATAGAATAAGGATAAACAACAATTAATTGAAATGTGAAAGAATTGGATTATTAAGCTTTTTGTAGAATTTAGTTCAATAAATACGAATTATAATGGAGTGATTCTTTATATGATTGATTTTGAGTGGTATAGAAGTTTTATTTATATATATAAATATAATTCGGTGTCGGAAGCTGCAAAAACCCGCATCATGACTCAACCAGCTATGAGTCAACATTTAGCTTCTTTAGAAGCTGAGGTTGGGGAGCCATTATTTATACGAACTGCAAGGAAAATGGTCCCTACTGAAAGGGGAAAGGAATTATATTCACAGTTGGCTCCTCTTGTTGAATCATTAGAGGCAGCAACATTAAGTTTTAAAAGTGCATCATTACCAACTCTATCTATAATCAGAATTGGTTCAGCAATCGAGAACTTTTATGAAATTATTCTAAATCAGCTTCAAGAATTTAAAACAAATACGGTTTCTTACTTTGGAACTGCCGATGAGCTTTTAGAGTTATTGAAAGAAGGTACAGTTGATATTATTATTACTTCAAAAAAGTTTCAAGCTCCAGGCATTGAATATGTTCCGTTATTTGAAGAGGAATTTGTTATTGTTGCCCCAAAACATTTGGAAATAGAAGAGGGTATTAACAATGAGGAAAAAGAAAAATGGCTTTCGTCGCAAAATTGGATTAGTTATGGGTTAGAATTACCTATTATAAGAAGATTTTGGAGAGAACATTTTAAAAAGCGTCCAATCATGAAACCTATTCATGTAATTCCAAATTTGCACATGATTCTTAAGGCAATTGAAAACGGAGCTGGAATAAGTTTAATTCCAACCTATTTATTAAGAAATTCAATGGATGAAGCAAAATCTAAAATCATATTCGAAGATTTGAAAGTTAAAAACAAACTTCTTATAGCATATCAGACGAAAGATAAACATCTTCCTGAAATTAATGATTTTATCCAAAAAATACGAAATCAATGGTAACTTTGTACTCGTTTTAGTCTATCATCCATATAATTTGGTGATTTTTTTTGTATTTTCATTTAATAATTAAAACATCTATAAATATTTTTATCATTAATATATAAAAACATAATTTGTTTTATATATGGTCGAGTATTAGAATAACGTTTGTAACTAACAAATCTAATTAAACAATTGGATTGGTACAAAATTTATAAACTACATTACTTGTGAGGAGAATTTCAAATGAACGTACAACAACTTGCACACACGTCACCTAAAGCACGACATGGAAACCTGTTTGCGTTAATAGCATTGGCTGTAACGTTTTTCGGCGTTGGGATAACGGAATTTATCAGCATTGGAATCCTACCAGGGGTTGCATCGGAATTTGGTATATCGGTATCTACTGCTGGATTGATTGTTTCTATGTATGCTTTGGGAGTTGCGGTTGGAGGCCCTATTTTGACATCCATGACGGCACAATTTTCGAGGAAAAAGATTCTATTGTCTGTCATTATCTTATTTATTATCGGGCATATCATAACAGCGGCAGCCCCTACATTCAGTATTGTGCTGATAGGACGAGTAATTTCTGCATTCGCCCATGGCGTATTTTTTGCAATAGGTTCAACAGTGGCTGCAAGTCTTGTCCCTGCGGACCGCAGAGCAATGGCAATTGCATTCGTATTTGGCGGGTTTACAGTTGCTACTGCAATAGGTGCTCCATTAGGGACCTATGTCGGTGAACTGTACGGATGGAGATACCCGATTTATGGAATTGCGTTTATAGGTATACTGGCGTTAATCTTAAATGCATTCGCCATTCCAGATCAACTGTCTAAAGCGGGACCGCCGGCATCCTATAAAGATCAACTAAAATTAGTGACAAATGGGAGGATTTTACTGGTCTTGGCAGTTACGGTACTGGGGTATGGTGGAACGTTTGTTACTTTTACGTATCTTTCCCCAATCCTTCAAAAAATTACTGGCTTTAGTGCTGCAACCATAAGTATCATTCTATTTTTGTATGGGATAGCCATTGCTTTTGGAAATGCAATTGGAGGGCGTTTCGGAAACCGAAAACCGCTTATCGCCTTATTTTATATTTTTATCGTTCAAGCAATTATCTTGTTACTCTTCACATTTACCGCTCCGTTTAAAGTGGTTGGTCTTATTACTGTTATAGGTATGGGGTTATTGGCTTTTATGAGTGTTCCAGTTTTGCAGGCATACGTTTTAACGCTTGCGGAGCGTTATGTTCCTAGTGCAGTCGATGTTGCTTCATCACTTAATATTGCTTCGTTCAATGGTGGGATTGCGTTAGGTGCATATGTGGGAGGGATTGTTACGAATACCATTGGAATAAACCACACGCCATGGGTAGCCTCTATCATGGTATTCGGGGGAGTTCTTCTTACGATTGGTAGCATCACTATGGAAAAAAGGAAATGAGGTAAAGAATTAGGTAAAGAATTAGGTAACTAAAAACACTGCTAACTGATAAATAAAATTGCTTTCATTTATGAAATTGTGAATAAATTCACTTAAACTAAAGGGTGCTTGAGTATAAGATCCTAGCTGCTTTTGAAGCAGCTTTTCTTGTTCCACTAAAGGGGCAGTTTACTTAAAGAAGGTTTCCGTAGCAATCGTTATCTTAAAGTGGTCTAGTCTTATCCCGTTCTGTAAAACCAACAATTGTTACGAAAAACCACTTAAACATATACCATTTTTTCTCAATGGTTTATAAAAGGCACGTACCGTATAATAATCAATGGAAAAATCATCTAAGGACGGGGAATCAGAAATTGAGAAAGTATAGAAATCATTTTTTTATCTTTGCATTATTTTTCTTATTGGTTGGATGTACACAGGCTCCGGAAGAAAATCCTGTGAGTGCGTTCGACAAAGCGTTTCCGAAATCAGAAGAGGGAACAAGGAATATGTCTTTTGATATTGTTGATGCGAAATACGTGCCAGAAACAAATAAAATTGAGGTACTCCTACATACCAACCTACCAAAAGGCACTGAAGTAGACGTTACTTTAGTTCCAGTACCTGAAAATGAAAATATTATTCAAGACGTTGCTGTATTAGACAATCTTATCTCTGTGACTGTTGATAAGGACGGTAAGGTAATGACTGAATTTGTTCCGGATGAGGATCGTTTATTTCCGAACGGGAACTATGAAATAGGCTTATCTGTAGAACTCAGCGGTTCAAAAAATAAGGCCTGGGGCGAACTTTTGGGTTCTGAGTATTTATCCGACCTTTATTTAAGTGGGATAGAAGAAGATTTCGGTGGGGCCATTTCAATAAACAGCTACGAAGAATCTGAGCAAATAACCTTAGAATCAAAAACGTTTTTGGTTAGTAACGCCCATACAAAAGAACAGTTTTTAGCAAGCCTCTCCAAGGAAAAAACAATTGAAGAAGAAGAACAAAGACAAGAGGAACAATTAGAGGAATCTGAGGAAGAAGCAGTTGAACAATCGCAACAGCAAATTACAGAAGAAAAAGCAAAAGAAATTATAGCAAATTATTCTATTGGGGAAAATGACACTTTTGACAACGTTGCTTTTGAAAATGGTGAAGTAAAGGCAACGATTGTTTTGGCACCCAATGAACTATTTCCTGCTGAGGATTTGGCAGTTAATTCATATAGTCAATTATCAGATGAATTATTAAACTATGAAGGTTGGCAAATACTAACTATTACTTATGATGGAATAGGGACTATTAGTATGCATCGTAATGAAAAGGAAACTAATGAATTTGGTGATTATTTTCCAACCCTCGAAATTGAAAATAAATTAAATTTATAAAAGCGATACATCAAATTAAGGATCACTTGTAGATAGGTGCGTTGACCCAAGAAGGATTAACCGCCTTTTTTTTGTTGAATTTCTTATTGAACAAACGGGGCAGGATAGTTGAACAAGCAGGATAAATAACATTGTTGTAGTTTAACTAACCATTTTGTTGGTGTGCAGGAGGGATGAAGAAGTATGAAGGTACAAGGAGGGACCATCAAATGGCTTTAATGGTCCTATTCAAGTTTTAATGGAGAAGTTGGCTTAACTTTTCAACATGTCTGCGGTTCGTGTTAATAACTTCTTCAACAATTTTTTTGCTTGTTTCATCTAAATCTCCTTTAACGATTTCCTCTGAATAATGTACTCCATAGTTATCTAATCCTTCTAACGCGAGAGTCCTTATTAAACTAAAGGGTGCGGTTAGTTGAAGAAGCATAATAATAATAAAGGGACAGTACCTGTTTTTTAGGTAATATCCCTTTTACCAATTTATTTTTTTAACCCAGCAGCAAAGAATGGACCATTAACTGTAATGGTCGATAGAATACGAGCCATTTCTTGAGAAGATTCTTTCATGCCACTATTCAACCATTGTTGAATTACCCCTATATGTGCAGACGCAATATAAGAAATTAAGTATTGTCCTGGAACAAGTAAATTTTCCTGTTTGATCATTCCGTTTACATCATTTCCAATTATTGTTTTCCACATAAAATCTTTCAGTCTTGTTTGGAATGATAAATCTCCTTTTGCACCTAAAACAGCTTTCATAAAACCACTGTTTTCATTAAGATACTCAAATATTGAAACTGCAAGAGAAAAGGGTGCTAAAGTTGATGAGTTAGTTTCAATTTCAGCAGCTACATTTGGAAAGTTCTGTTTTGCAATTCTGGACATTTCAAACATTATTTCATCTTCGCATTGAGTCATTAAATCATATTTGTCTTGATAGTGTGCATAAAATGTGCCTCTATTAATTTTTGCTCTAGTTGTGATGTCCTTAACCGTAATGGTATCGAAACCTTTTTCTTCGATTAATTCTACGAGGGCATCTCGGATGGATTCTTTTGTCCGAATGACCCGTAAATCCGTATTACTTTCACGCAAGTTACTTCCTCCCTAACTTTTATCCAACACATTTATAAAAAGTGTTCCGTAACCAACACATCCGATATTTTTGATTATTGAACAGAATAGGATTCAGTTATAAAATTTGAAATATAATAAACAACAGGTTGTTTATTATTATAACAAACAAACAAGGAGGGTAAAATATATGTTCAAAAACAAACTGTTATTAGTTTCGCCCATAATCGCATTAGCAATCATTTTTATTTTTTCACTAACATTATTTCCGTCGGTTCAACCGCAGCCAAAAAATCTGCCTATTGCGATCGTGAATGAGGATGAGGGATTGGATATTCCTAATCAACCAAAGATGAATATGGGTCAAACGATTATTGAAATGATGCAAAAAACTTCAGCAACCACAAAGGACGAAGACCCTGCTGTTAAATGGGTTGAAGTAAAGTCCGAAAAGGAAGTACAAAAAGGGTTGGATAATCAAAAATATTATGCAGCATTGGTCATTCCGAAAGACTTTAGTGCGAAGCAAGCATCATTACGGACACCAGCACCTACTTCACCAGAAGTACAAATATTTATCAATCAGGGAATGAATACGGCTGCATCAACTATGGCAGGACAGGTTTTGAATGGGGTAGTGGACAATATGAACAACACTGTCCGTCAACAACTTCTTGATGGATTTGAAAAGCAAGGAGCAACTATAACGGCGAAACAGGCTGCTAGCCTTGCAGTTCCAATCGCTAAGAAAGTCACAAATGTGAATGAAATCGGAACGGATAGTGCTAACGGAAATTCTCCTATTTCATTATTCCAGCCATTATGGATGGCATGTTTGGCTAGTGCAGCGATTCTCTTTATTGCCATTAGTAAATTGCCGATCAGCACTCGAAAAGAAAGTCTTGTCACAAAGGTAGGGCAAATTGTAATGGGTGGTATTGTAGCACTAGTTATTGGATTCGGATTTACCTGGATAGCAGAGGGAATGGTAGGACTGAATATTCCAGATTACATGGATACAGCCTTATTTTTATCTATTACCTCATTTAGCTTCATACTAATGATTTTAGCTGTACTTTCGTTAGTTGGGATTAAGGGTATTGCAGTCTTTGCCTTATTGCTATTCTTTGGAGCACCTTTACTGGCAATGGCACCTGAAATGATGTCTCCGTTTTATCGGGATTGGATTTACTCTTGGTTGCCAATGCGATTTATGATAGAAGGTCTTCGAAAATTATTCTTCTTTGGTGAAGGATTAACATGGGATACTTCAGTTACTTTCCTTTTCTGGCTTGGATTAGGAAGCATGATTGTCATACTAGGTACTACTTTAAAACGTAATAGATTGAGGGAAGTAGCATCTGATTCTCGAAAAATGTAAACATTAAACAATGCTTGTTTTTCATTTTTTATCCAAAATTTTAGTCATCAGTGGTGTAAAGTGAGATCAATGAATAATGATATACAATTGGTTAGCCTGGGATAAGATTTTATTAGTTAGATTAGCAACCCCAGTACAGAAACCTGCTTCTAAAAAATATGATGAGTAATTACTTTAAGCACAAAGCAAAAAGCCACTAAATTAAATTAGCGGCTTCTTCTGGGCTATTATTTAGACTATCGTCAATAGCTGTTGCGGCATCATCTACAGTTTTATATATTACTGAAGTTTGGTCTTGTATATAAGTCACCTGAAATAAATATGATACTTCAAATAAATTTTCCTTCTTTATGCAACATACTGACAGTATAGGCTTTTGATTTTTTGAAAAGGTATGTGTGATTTCGACATCACCAAAGAAACAAAGTTCTTCTAACAGTTTTACTAAATGGTCTTTGGACATTTGTTAAGTCTCCTTTCCATTACTGAGGGAAGGGACTATGGGAAGTCAAAAAGGACCCAAGTAATATTTATTTAATGTTAATTATTATAACATTATCTGGTTGGATCATCCACCGACAATATTTGTCTTAGGCGAGATAACAGATTGTGAAGAAACAAATTATTGATTCAGGAAGCAGGATATTTTATTCCTGAGGTGAGTACTGTGAAAAAAATATTGCTAAAATTAATATTTATCTTTTTGATATTATATTGGTTATTTTATACATTTGGCATTGTGTTTTTCCTAGGATTACCATTAGTTATTATAGATATTTTTCAGGATGATGCACGTGAATATCTGTGTGGTCCTAATGTTTGTACAGATTCCCAATACATTGGTTATATATTGTGGGTAATAGGGCAAATACTAATGATCATTGTTCCAGCTATATTATTGATTTATTTATTGGTTAGAAGGAGACGAAAAAAAGAAGCAAAATAACGAAGTTCTCCTTTTAAGCCGTTAAATTCATTTGTCACCTCATAGAGTTTTGACAAACTTATAACATGTTTTGAACAACCATCTTCATTAACCTAACTATACAATGCGTGAAAAATAGCGTCCATGAATATAAGGTGGCTTTTTCTTATTTAGCTAACGGGGAAGGTTAGAATACTTTGTCTTATATTCCCGCCCATTTCTGCTACAATGTTTAGGGCCCTTATCTTAAATGGAAAAAAAGGAGAATGACATCAACGTGGATTAGTAAGAAATAGCAAAGCAAAAGAAACAGTATGAGGTGAAAATCTGAAATATACTTGTCCTTGTTGTCGTTATAAAACATTAGATGAACAACCACCAGACACTTACTTTATTTGTTATATCTGATGATGAACGTGAGCGGCTTGTCTAATTTTCCCTTCTCATGGTGAAGCGTTACAGGCAATAAAACAGAACGATTTGACTTATCGGTTGGTGTAAATTAACATAAATTGTCTTTTTATATCCTTACTATTTTTACATTTTATAGGTAATATTCATGTGAATTTGTGATATAGTAACAGGATAAATTCACAAATTAGGAGTACACCCAATGATAATGGATATATATGATCCTGGCTTTATGAAATTCTGTCAGAGTAAATCACCTTCGGAAACTCTTAAGGGAATTCTGGAAGGTAACATTCGAGGTTTAGATAAAATTGCCTTTAAAAACTTATCCCACCGCAATCAATTACCTACTGTGGTAGTGAATGTTTTGTTAGTGTATTTTTTTAACGCTTACAAGAATACCGTATATGACAGGAAAAATTTAGCACGAATCTATGATTACTGGGTACAACAAGAAGTAAAAACTTTTTCTGACGCTTTGGCAATGACTGATATTGACATTACACAACTATTAAAAAATTAACTATTAGTTTCTTGATGTTCAAATAAGGTTCTGAATACATGTAATCTTGCCCGCACTCTTCAAGGTAATTAGGCTTAATATACACACAGAAAACTAGAAAAGAGGGGATGAAGATCCTTCGCTCTTTTCTAGTTCTGTGTTTATCTATAGTTTTTAATCATCATTACGCTTTTCGGCTCGCGCCTTTCCACCCTTTTCACCAATTTCCTGGTAAAATTCTTTATCGTGATTTTCGGCAGTAGCTTCCCCGCCTTTACGCCCGATTTCCTGATAAAATTCTTTTCCATGAGTTTCAGCTGTAGCCTCACCGCCCTTACGTCCAGCTTCTTCTACGGTCATTTTACCGTTCTTTTCTCTATCGTTCTTAGCCATTAATATTCCTCCTTTAGGATTTAATTCTGTCAATGGTACTTCATTTCCCTTATCAAAAAATTCAAAACATTTATTTCTGGTATTTTGTTGGAGCAGGGGTTGATGGGAGGCTGCCTTTCTTGAAATAACGGGTGAAAAGCTACCTGCTAATGTTTCCAAGAAAATGTTGAAAATACATATGTAAAAAATGAGAAGCGACATAAGTCGTTTCTCATTTTTTAGGAGTCTATGCTCGCACGTGAAGCCTTTATGGTGCTATTGAGTAAAAGCACTATGCGCGGATTGGATTACTTCACTCTCTTAGTTGTAATAAAATGACATTCAGCAACACTATTTCGCAGGAAGAACGTTGGTTTCTGAGTTAGATGGATCATTCTTTATGAAATAGGATGTTATGAAAGCTAAGATGCTTCCAGCGAATCCGAAAATGAATAGATGATGAATTCCTTGCATAAAATCGGAACCACTTGTTAATAAGGCACCCATGATGGTAACTCCGATTGCGGTACCCATGTTTCTGCAGAACATAAAAAATGAAGTGGATATTCCTTTTTCATGCCCGCCAACTAATTGTTGGGAGCCAATTAGTCCAACGGTTGACAGCAGGCCAAAGGCTAATCCTTGTACGATCATAATAACAAACACATACCAGAAACCATGATGTTCATTTAGAAGAATCAGTAAAATTCCTGAAACTAGTAACAGGCCGTTCCCAATAATCAACAAGCTGCGGTATCCGTATTTCATGATCCATTTACCGGCAGGGACAGCTACTGCCATCCAGCCGATCGCAACACCGAGAAGGGTAAAGCCACTCAGGAAAAGGGATAGTTCAGCTATGTTTTGTAAGAACAAGGGGATATAGCTGGATGTACCAAATAGGGCTGCCGTTCCAATAAAGGCATTAATATTGATCCATGAAATCGTCTTATTTTTAAACATGGATAAGGGAACAATTGGTGAAGCCTGCTGTTTCTCATAAAAGTAGAAAACGACAATAAAAGCGATTCCAAGCAAGGTATATAAAACTCTATTGTCTTCAACTACGGTATCCAATAGAAGGAACGTAATACCGGCAGCGAAAAGTACGGCGCCAACATAATCCACACTTGCTTTTTTTGGCTGATAATCCTCTTTATAAGGTAATAGTGTAAGGAAGGCGATGATGCATACAGGCAAATTGATCAAGAAGATCCATCTCCATGTCATATACTCGACGAAAAACGCGCCAAGCAAGGGCGCGAGGATAGCTGATAATCCCCACATAGCAGTAAACAGGGCTTGTATTTTTCCTCTTTTTTCGACTGGAAATAAATCGCCGGCAATGATGGCAGGGAACGGCATCATGAACCCTGCTCCAATTCCTTGGACTGCGCGGAAGATTACCAGTTGGACCATATTTGCTGACATCCCGCAAAGAAGTGATCCAAGTAAAAATAAAATAATACCGGTGCCAAATACTCTTTTTCTTCCAAATAAATCAGATAATCTGCCAGCCACCGGTGACAGAATTGTAGTGGTTATCATATATGTAGCGAATGACCATGCGTACAGGTCAAATCTGCCCAGCTCTTCGGCGATGATGGGCATGGTAGTATTCATAATAGTCGTATCGATTGATGCTACCAGCATAGCAAGTACAATACTAATCATTACGGAAGTTCTGCTTTTCATTTGATTTGCTCTCCTTCTTTACATTTAGAGAAGGATTATACCATAATTAAAACAAAAAAGTGGAAAAAATTGCTTGTCATTATAGGGAGTAGGTTCCTTTAAATGACCAGGTGAGTATGGTGATGCTTGATTCTAAGAAGCTGAACAGCTTAGAAGCATCTATTCCAATCGGTGATGGGTTAACTGTTTCAAAAGTAAAGAAATCAAATGACGGAGAAATCCTGGGTACAAGTATATAAGATAGAAACTTTTATGAGGGCATATCAACAAAATCGTAGGTGTGAACATTTATATAAGCACAATCTTTTATTCCCCCAAATTTTTGATATGTGTAAAGAGGATGTTTATTTTGCAACTTAATGACATCATTTATTCTTTTATTTCTCTTTTTTCTTTATATTTTAGACACTGCTTAGCATTTGCATCTCCAGTAGTAGTGGCAAGATGTAAGTATAATATTTTACCGGATGAAAATATTATAATAGTCTTAGGGGTGCAGGAAGTAAATCTAATGAACAGCGATAAGCTAGTGGTAGTTCTTCAATAGAATTACCACTTCTATTTATTTGCTAGCACTAGGTTTTAGGAGTATAAATGCATTTAAGGTAGCGTATGTGAAACGGCAGCTTACGTTTAAGAACAGAATTGTGTGCGGTACCACTTGTATTACAATACTCATAGTCCTGGTGAATGATTGAATCAAGGAAAGCGAAATGGAAAGAGGGTCTTGCCGGATGAAAATTATAATAATTGGTGGTGGGATAGGAGGGTTTACTGCAGCATTAGCACTTCAACCACAACATGAGGTGCATGTGTATGAGAGGTCCCCATCATTCGAACCGCTTGGAACAGGCATAGGGATCGGATCTAATGCATTACAGGCACTTATTGATTTGGGCATTGGGGAAGACGTCAGGAAATTCGGCAACCCGATCAATAGACTTTTGTTCCTGGACGAAAAAGGGGAAACGCTTAATTTTATCAACTTTGGCCACCTCAATAAAAACTTTGGGGTAGAAAACCTGACGATCCACCGTGGACATTTACATCAAATATTATACAGCTATCTGTTCAAACAAAATGTACATTTTAATAAACATTGTCTAAATGTTACGTACCGAAATGATAAAGTATATGCGACGTTTCAGGATGGGGAGGAAGTACACGCAGATTTATTAATTGCAGCGGATGGGATTTCATCAGTGATAAGACAAGCCATCCTTCCGGAAAGCACACCTAAGTATGCAGGTTATACATGCTGGCGAGGGGTTACAGGAAATAATGGATTGGTCAATACAGATACATCCTCTGAGATATGGTCAACTAAAGGAAGATTTGGTTACGCACCGCTCATAGATAACAAACTATACTGGTTTGCCTGCATTAATGCCGAGCAACAAGATGCATATTATCAAAATGTTGGGCCAGAACGGCTTGCCGAAATGTTTAAAGACCATCCTCCGATTGTGAGAAATATGATTTTAAATACCGATTCCGATACTCTATTGCATCATGATATTTCAGATATAAAGCCGCTCTCTCAATTTGTGTTTAACCGGATTGTTTTATTAGGCGATGCTGCCCATGCAACGACACCCAACATGGGGCAAGGAGCTGGACAAGCCATTGAAGACGCAGTTACACTTGCCAATCTTTTAAAGCGTTACGAAGTAAATCAAGCCCTGAACATGTACGAAAAAGAGCGTACGGGACACACCAAAAAAGTCATTCAAATCTCTCGAATGATTGGCAAGGCTTCACAGATACAATCTCCATTTTTAGCCTGGATACGAAATTTTATTTTTCATTTTGTGCCATCCCGACTTCTAATCTGGAGATTGAAGTTTTTGTTTGAACGGAATCTGTCCTAACACTTGTTTCTATGAATCCGAAGTATGGAGGAAATTGCATTGTTGGAGTTTACTATTATTTCTTAACAAAAGATTAATTTTTTATTATAATAAATTAGTATCTTCGGGGGAAGGAGAAATTCCGACGGAGGCAGGATTTGTGTGACTCTCCATTTAAATAGTAATATAATGAGTACCTACAGGTAAATTCGTAACACCTAAGGAGTTGATATGATATGACATGGACTGTTGCAATTTTGATAGTGGTTGGATGTATTTTAAAATTTTTAATGAATCCTCCAAGTGCAGTTGTGGCATGGATTTTAAGTAAATTTGCACTTCACCCAAAACTTAATTCAAAAGATGTTACTATCACATTTAACGGAAAGCAGTTAGAAGAGGAACAGAAAGTTAGATTTACTGACTATTTTAATGAAGCTACCTTTTTGCAAAAATATTATATATTTCCAGGCAATGAAAAATTATTTCTACATCCAGAGACTAATGTTATTCCATTTGTCATCAACGTAAAAAGAAGCAATAATGATGTAAACATTTTTGTATATAGTTACGATGATCACGTTGATGTAGTCAAGCAGAGCAAGAAGAAAGTGGTTTCTTATAGTCTTAGGTCAGATGCTCTGCAAAAAACATCAACTAATGGATTTACTCTAAATGTATTAAAAGAAATGGCTTGAAATATAAGTTAATGACCTATGTTTCCATATTTTAAGATGATTAAAATATAAATGGTTGGCTCTATTGAACTGGGTCCTTGAGTTAAAGACGGGATAGCAGTACCAATCCTTTTTCTATAGAACTAATGGGGAGAGAGAAGTTCAATTAAAGGCCAACTCCACTAGTACAAAAAACAGCCGACTGTATTCAACAGTCGGCCTTTTTAATTAATGACCAATTTATGAACCAAAACCCTCTAAAACAACCTTGCCAATTGCCTTATTGCTCTCCAAAAGCTTGTGGGCTTGACGAAGATTCTCTGCAGATATGGATCCGAGTATGTCAGTGAGCGTTGTCTTCAATTTATGCTGGTCCACAGCATCAGCGATTTGATTAAGCAACCGGTGCTGTTCAATCATATCATCCGTTTCAAAAAGCGCTCGCGTAAACATAAACTCCCATACAAAGGTGACGCTTTTTTGCTTTAGAAGGGTAAGGTCAAGCGGGGAGGTCGGATCATCAATTGCGCATAGAACCCCTTGGGGAGAGATCGCTTCACTGATTCCTTCCCAGTGTTTCTCCAAAGCATTCAAGCAGAAAATGTACGGAATCGTTTCATACCCCATTTGTTGAAGCTGTGGAAGGAGCGGCTCATGATGGTTAATGGTATAGTCGGCGCCCATTGATTTAACCCAATCGACAGTTTCTGGTCTGGAAGCAGTACCGATTACAGTCAGCCCCGCTTGCTTTGCGAGCTGAATCGCAATGGACCCAACACCCCCAGCTGCCCCAATAATAAGTAAGGACTTGCCTTCGTTGTCACCCGGATTCCGTGAAAGCGACATACGTGTAAATAGCGCTTCCCAAGCTGTGATAGAGGTTAAAGGAAGAGCTGCCGCTTCCGCGAAGTTCAAGGAAGCAGGTTTGCGCCCAACGATCCGTTCATCTACCAGATGGTATTCACTGTTTCCTCCTTGCCGTGCAATACTACCAGCATAAAAAACTTCATCCCCCGGACGGAATAACGAGCAGTCAGGGCCCACTTCCTCAACAACTCCTGCAACATCCCAACCTAGAATCTTAGGATTTTCTTCTACTTTGTCTTTAGGAGCCCGTACCTTGGTGTCAACCGGATTAACCGATATGGCTTTGACTTTCACCAAAATATCACGACCGGTCGCTCTCGGTTTCTCTATAACTACATCTACAAGGCTTTCTGGATCTTCAATTGGAAGGTATCGGGTTAGTCCTACTGCCTTCATTGTATCCATAATAAATCACGTCCTTTCAGTGTTAGTATACCCTTTGGAAGGAATGGATTAAAATATTACGTGCTAAGAGGGGGCAATGGTGAATTTGGCCCCAAACCCAATTACAAATTCCAATGATTTTCGCCACTAAAAATGCCTTTGGATAAATTGCCAACATCTTGGATCAATAAAATTGTTTTTCGGATAAATTTACGAGCAATTTGGACAAATAAATGGTCTTTTCGGACAAATTCCCGAGCAATTTGGACAAATAAATATGCTTTTCGGACAAATCCCCATTGATTTTGTACAAAAATGTTTCCTGCAATGATGACGCCATCGGCATAGAAGAGGAATAAAAGGTGAAAAAACGCCCCGGGTGATTAGCATCACTTAGGGCGTTTTTCAATGCGTCAGCTTTTTTCTTCCGATATCCCATGTAGTCGGTCGAAAAAACCATCCTACAAATCATCTATCAAAATATAAGTTGCCTTAACCGGCCCATGTACGCCGACTACCAAATTTAACTCGATATCGGCGGAGTTGCTTGGTCCGGTGATGAAGTTAATACAGGAGGGAACCTGATTACCGCTCAGATGCTTTTCACGTATGATTCGCGCTGCCTGGGTCATACGGGGCACGATCGAACTCTTTGGAATTAAGCAAATAATGGTCTTAGGAAGGAAGCTAACTGTTCTTCCTTTATCCTTGTCACTGAATAAGACAACCGTACCGGATTCGGCAAGTGTAATTTCACTAATCGTGATACCGATATTGGCTTTTTCAGCCTGGCGGATATTTTCATCGCCTTTTTTATAATCCCATTCATAAACGTCAATATTTTGCCGGGGAAGGGTATCTTTAAGTAATGGATCAAGACCCCAATCTGAATACCTTTGGTCTTTCCATGTCACAATCGATTCATTCCCGTAGTCCGCCACCGTTTTTTCAAGGGTTCCGGGCAAGTTTTTTAGATCAGTTATGACTAGACTTGTATGGATTTTTAAACAATGGGTTTTCAGGACTTCGACTAATTCGTCAGTTGTAGCGCCCTGTAGCACTTCGTCTTGGGGCCGGTATTGCCAGGCCCGGGATGGAACTGGCTTGGATAAGCGCTCCCGGCCAAGGCGGCTTGCAATATTGTTTAGAAACGCTTCACGGTTTTGAATGGTGCCTTGCATTATTGGCGGCCCCCTTTTTCTCTATTTTTAAACCAATCTCTGAATCTTTCTTTATTCGGAGCTGGAAATTCCCTGATTTCGGTCCACGCTTTTAATGGCCCCGGCCCTTTTGAAATTTTATCCCCATCTGTAAATGGATTCATGGCTGCAGGCGCAATTTTGGACCCCATCTTGTACAGCATAGGTGAAGCAGCACCTAAACCAAATGCTTTCATCGCTAGTTTTTCGGAGATGGGTGCTCTTCCTTCCCTTTCGACAATGACTTGTCTGTGCTTATGAAGCAGTTCGTGTAAAGGAATTTTTACTGGACAAGCATCCGTACATGCCGCACACAAGGTAGACGCATAAGGCAGTTCTTTATAATCATCATATCCGCCGAGCAATGGAGAGAGTACAGCGCCGATTGGTCCTGAATAGATGGATCCATACGAATGGCCGCCGACGTGGCGGTAGACCGGACACGCATTTACGCAGGCTGCACATCGGATACATTGCAGGACAGATTGGAATTCACTTCCTAAAATATTGGAGCGGCCATTATCAACGATGACGAGATGGAATTCCTCAGGTCCATCCACATCGAATTCTTCCCTTGGACCGGTAAGGACGGTGATATAACTTGTTAACTTTTGTCCAACCGCACTTCTTGTCAAAAGGCTTACAAGTACTTCCATTTCTTCAAAGGTTGGGACAAGGCGTTCCATTCCCATTACAGTAATCTGCGTTTTGGGTAGGGCTGTCACGAGATCTGCATTCCCTTCGTTTGTCACCAAGGTGAATGATCCAGTTTCGGCGACTGCAAAGTTACAGCCAGTAATTCCAACATCGGCTGTAAGAAATTCCTTGCGAAGCATTTCCCGCGCATGCCCAGCGAGTTCCTCAGGCTTAGACGTTTTTTGATAGCCCAGTTTTTCTGTAAAAACATCACGGATTTGCTCTTTATTTTTATGCAATGCTGGAACAACGATGTGAGAGGGAGGCTCATGGTCATCGACCTGAAGGATATATTCCCCCAAATCTGTTTCAATTACCTCACAGCCTGCTTGTTCCAAAGCAGTGTTCAACGATATTTCTTCCGTTACCATAGACTTTGACTTTACAACCTTTTTTGCATCCTTCTTGGCAATTACCTGCTGGATATATTCATTCGCTTCCTCTGCGGTTTGCGCGAAGAAGACATGGCCGCCGCGTTTTGCGACATTTTCGCTAAGCTGTTCTAAATAATAATCCAAATGCTCGAGAACATGTTGGCGAATTTCTTCCCCGTGTGACCGCCAGTCCTCCCAATTCAGTTCGGAAATAACATCTTTTCTGCGGGATCCCATTCTTTCCTGTGCCCCAGCTACAGCGCCCCGCATAAAAGAATCATTGATGCCCTGTTCAACGCGCGTTTTAAAATCGTCAGTCCCGATTTTCATTGTCATAGGAATTCCCTCCATCCTTAAAAATACTAACTTAAGTTTTTCATTGTTACATCAGCGCGAGTTTAACACTTCAGCGATATGCAGCACCTTGATTGGCTTGCCAGTTCGTCCAATACGTCCACCTATATTCATTATGCAGCCAGCGTCAGCCCCAATTAAGTATTCAGCTCCTGTTTCTTCAACATGCAGGACCTTTTCGTCCACCATTTGTTCGGAAATCTGTCCCATTTTAACCGAGAAAGTTCCTCCAAAGCCGCAGCATTGTTCTTTCCCGGGCAGCATTGTAAATTCGAGCCCTTCCACGTTTTCCAATAGAGTCATAGGTGCAGACTTTACACCCAGCAATCTTGTCATATGGCATGAGGTATGGTAGGTAGCTTTGCCCTTGAAACTTGCACCTACATCTTCAATTTTTAAGACATCCACAATAAATTGGGTCAATTCGTAGGTTTTTTCGGCAAGCCTCTTAGCCCTTGGCTCCCATACACTGTCCCCTTTAAAGACATGGGGATATTCTCGGAACATTGCAGCACATGAACCAGATGGCGAAACAACATATTCGGCACTTTCGAATGTCTGGATCATCTTTTTCATGGCTTCTTTCGATTCTTTGACATAGCCGCTATTATAGGCTGGTTGTCCACAACATACTTGGGATTCCGGAAAATCTATCTCGCATCCCAGATGTTCTAATAATTCTACCGTTGCTTTTCCCACATCGCTTTGGAACATATCTACTAAGCATGTTGCAAAAAGAGTAACTTTCATATTTATCTCTCCTTGGATCAATATCATGCATCTGATGAACTGGTCATCAGATGACTTGTACATGTAAATGAATATTCAAAACAATTTTACTATACTTACATCTATGTTGAAAGGGGTTACATTTTTCTTATAAAAAACTTCGGTAAGAAATGGGAGGTCATTTATCCATTTTTGTTGTTTTGAAATAATTGGTAAGGACCTTTTCTACATTCTCGATATGCTCAAGCATGATGGTTCTTGCTTTTTCTCCATCTTGCGACTTAATAGCATGATAGATGGCTAGATGTTCTTCATATAGCCTGTCAGTGGTTGTTTGTTTAGAATACAGCCATAGGCGGCGCGTTTCTTTCATCGTTTCTCCCATCAACCCAGCGACATGATTCATGAGGTTGATCAACAACGGATTTTGTGAGCCTTCTGCAATCGCAAAATGAAAGGCAAGGTCTGCTTTTTCTCCGAGTTCTTCGTTTCCGTTCATAAGCCTCATTTGTTCCAGTGCCTCTTCCATTGCCAAAAGCTGGGCGTAGGTTCTTTTTTGCGCTGCCGAATACGCGGTACCGGTTTCTAAGATTTTTCTGACCTCTAAAAGGTGGGAGATGTCTTCCTTATTCATCAAAATCGCGGTGGACAAGGGCAATGCAATTTGTTCAGTTTCAAATTCTTTGATGTAGGTGCCTTCGCCTTGCCTGATTTCGATAAGTCCCATTGCCTTTAATGCTGTTAATGCTTCCCTAATGGCAGAGCGGCCCACGTGAAAAATTTCTGCCAGCTGCTGAACGGAATGTAGTTTTTGTCCGGGTTCCAGTTTTCCTGTCCTGATCATGTCATATATCGTTTCAGCGACTTCTTCATATTTTTTCTTTGGCTCGATTTTTTTATATTCCAAGGTTTAAGCCTCCACACCAACTTTTTAGAAAATTTAAATACCATTATACATATAATTACAAAATAGTCGAATATTCTTTTAAGGATTGTCGAGAACAATCGAAATGAAAAAAATATTCAAACAATTCGACAAATATAGTTGTAAATTCGATGAAAGCTTACTATAATTTCTCATATACATGGTTAATGACCCGGTCATCAGATGACCTTACTTCTTTTTGTAAGCGATTACTGTTTGAGTGGGTTGCCATTTAGAGTTATGTTGGGAGCAATTTAATCAGTCAATCAAAGGGGGAACATTCATGTCATTTCATCAAAATTTTACAGCGGTAGGAGACAACCTGGCTCTCTCCGCAATTGTTGCTTTGATTCCTATTTTGTATTTCTTTTGGGCCATGGCAATCAAACGCATGAAGGGTCATATTGCCGGTCTTACCACTCTTGGTGTCGCCTTGCTGGTGGCCGTACTGGCGTTTAAAATGCCAGCAGGGATGGCGGTTATGTCGGCTACACAAGGTGCCGTTTACGGTATATTGCCAATTGGCTGGATCATTATTACTTCTGTGTTTTTATATAAGTTAACCGTGAAAACGGGGCAGTTCGACATTATCCGTAACTCTGTGTTATCCATAACAGAAGACCGTCGTATCCAAGCATTATTGATTGCGTTTTCATTTGGGGCATTCCTGGAAGGAGCAGCTGGATTCGGTGCCCCGGTTGCCATTTCCGCTGCGCTTTTGGTTGGTCTCGGTTTCAATCCGTTATATGCTGCGGGGCTTTGCCTGATCGCTAATACTGCACCTGTTGCATTCGGTGCAATCGGTATACCGATCATAGCAGTAGAGGGGCCAACAGGAATCCCGGCAATGGAAATTTCAAAGATGGTCGGGCGCCAGCTTCCATTTCTTTCTGTATTTATACCATTCTATTTAATCGTAATCATGGCGGGCTTTAAAAAAGCACTGGAAATCATGCCGGCTATTCTTGTTTCAGGAGTTTCTTTTGCCCTTACACAGTATCTATCTTCCAACTTCATAGGGCCTGAACTTCCGGACGTTTTATCTGCGCTTGTATCCCTTTTCGCAATGGTTATTTTCCTTAAATTCTGGAAGCCGAAAACCATCTATCGTTTCCCGGCTGAACAGGAAATGGCTGCAACTGTGGCTGTGGGTTCTGTAACAAGCAAACAGCATCACCATACTGGTGGAGAAATTTTCAAAGCCTGGTCTCCATTTCTTGTACTTACAGGAGCCATTTCACTATGGGGAATTCCGACACTTAAATTGGCTTTGACAGGGCATTATGAAGGTACAAATGCGATTTTAACAGCGATCAACTCAGTTGGACATGCACTTACATTCGCTCCGGAGGTCCCGTTCCTGAATAATAAAGTATTTAATTCTGCGGGTGACCCTATTGCAGCTATTTACAAACTAGAAATACTTGGTGCTGCCGGAACGGCTATCTTGATCGCAACAATCATCACTAAGTTCATCGTAGGAATTTCCTGGAAAGATTGGGTAATCACATTTGGGGAGACTCTAAACGAATTAAAGTATCCAATTCTTACAATCGGTTCTGTAGTTGGTTTTGCCTATGTTACGAACTCATCAGGAATGAGTACAACGCTTGGAATGACGTTGGCGAAAACCGGAGCGATTCTGTTCCCGTTCTTTTCTCCATTCCTCGGCTGGCTCGGTGTTTTCATTACAGGATCAGATACATCCGCCAACCTTTTATTCGGAAACTTACAAAAGATTACGGCAACATCAATTGGGATGGATCCAGTTCTTGCAGTGGCGGCCAACTCCTCAGGAGGCGTAGCCGGAAAAATGATTTCTCCGCAATCCATTGCAGTGGCGTGTGCGGCTGTAGGACTTGCAGGAAAAGAGTCGGATTTATTCCGCTTCACAATTAAGCATAGTCTTTTCCTTGTCACTTTGGTAGGAATCATCACGTTCCTGCAAAACACAGTTTTCTCTTGGATGATTCCTTAACATAGGACAGGTTTATCTAGATTCATAGATTATTAATTTCTTATCTGTTGTCCAATAGGATAGCTGTCAGTGCAAAAAGTAATTAGAAATGAGTGAAGAGTATTGCTAACAAACATAGTAAAGGAAAAAATGATTGCTATTGTAACGAACGAAAACTTCGATGATTCAAAAACAGGGCGTCTCGTATATTCGTACGACTCCACTCCGAATTTTCAGGCGCTTCCGGATGCCGTCATCAGCCCTAGAAATACGGCGGAGGTAGCGGAAATCGTCAAGGTTTGTAATGAGCACGGAGTTCCTATTGTGCCGCGGGGATCGGGTACCAACCTTTGTGGAGGTACCTGTCCGCTCGAAGGCGGGATCGTCCTTCTGTTTAAGCATATGAACAAAATTCTTGAACTCGATGAAGAAAATTTAACGATAACCGTCCAGCCCGGGGTTATCACATTTGATGTCATTACTGCTGCCGAAGCGAAAGGCTTGTTTTACCCGCCAGATCCTGGTTCTATGAAAATTTCCACGATTGGCGGAAACATTAATGAAAATTCAGGCGGGCTGCGCGGTTTGAAGTATGGTGTAACACGGGACTATGTACTCGCACTTGAGATTGTCCTTCCGAATGGGGAAGTCATCCGCACAGGCGGAAAGCTTGCAAAGGATGTAGCTGGCTATGATTTTACCCGTCTCTACGTTGGTTCAGAAGGGACGCTTGGAATCGTTACCGAGGCGACCTTAAAGCTCATTCCTATTCCTGAAACGAAAAAAACAATGCTTGCTTTATATCAAGACCTGGAAGCGGCAGCGAAATCTGTTTCCAAAATTATTGCCAATAAAATTATCCCAGCTACCCTTGAATTTCTTGATCAGCCAACATTGAGGGTAGTGGAAGACTATGCCCGTATCGGATTGCCAACAGAAGCGAAAGCCGTTTTGCTAATCGAACAGGATGGCCCTCCCGAAGTGGTGGAACGCGATATCGCCTTAATTTCGGAAATTTGCAGGCAGGAAAATGCAGTTTCCGTTCAAATTGCCCAGTCTGAGGCAGAGGCAGAGGCTTTAAGGACAGCCCGCCGTACCGCTTTGTCCGCCCTTGCACGTTTAAAGCCGACGACCATTTTGGAGGACGCGACCGTACCAAGGTCCGAAATTGCGAAAATGGTGAATGCAATTAATGAAATTGCTGCTAAATACCAGCTGGATATTTGTACATTCGGACATGCCGGGGACGGTAACCTCCATCCGACCTGCCCAACAGATGCCCGGAACCATGAGGAAATGGAACGCGTCGAGAAAGCATTTGCCGAAATTTTTGAAAAGGCGATTGAACTTGGAGGTACCATTACCGGTGAGCATGGAGTCGGTGTGATGAAAGCACCTTATCTGGAATGGAAGCTTGGAGAGGCTGGCATTGCAGCGATGAAGGCAGTGAAAAATGCCCTGGACCCTAACAACATCATGAACCCTGGAAAGGTATTCGCGGAGGAAAGCAGAAAACGGGTGGTGGTCGCAAAATGACAACATTACAAGAACAGCAAAAGATACAAACAGAATTCAGTGAGCGAATGGATAAAGATGAACTGTTAAATTGTATGAGATGCGGGTTTTGCTTGCCTTCCTGTCCTACGTATATTGAATCAGGTTATAAGGAATCTCATTCACCGCGTGGCAGAATCGCCTTAATGAAGGCAGTGGTGGACGGTCTTATAGAACCGGATGAGGACTTCGAAAGATCCCTGGATCTGTGCCTTGGATGCCGGGCTTGTGAACCTGTTTGTCCTTCAGGTGTAAATTACGGACATCTACTGGAGGAAGCAAGGGACATCGTTAACCAAAACAAAAAGCATTCATTGCCGGAAAAAATAGTAAGGAAGGCCGTATTTGATGGATTATTTCCACATCAAAACCGGATGAAAGGCCTGACAGGAATGCTCGGATTGTACCAGCGATCTGGCCTGCAGACAGTGGCAAGAAGGACCGGAGTAATGAAGCTTCTTCCAGATAACCTTGCTGCAATGGAAAAAGTCCTGCCTAAGGTTCCGACCAGAAAGGAAATGAATAACCGTCCTGAGCATTTGCCATCTATAGGAAAACAAACCAGCAGGGTGGCTTTCTTCAGCGGCTGCCTGATGGATACCGTTTTCCTTGAAACCAATAATGCAACGATGAAGCTTCTTCAGCTGGCTGGCTGTGAAATTGTGATACCAAAGGATCAGGCATGCTGCGGCGCTCTCCATGGACACAGTGGGGAAAAGCAGAGTGCAAAAGAGCTAGCCAAAAGGAATATAAGAGCGTTCGATGACTTAGATGTTGACTTCATTATTACAAATGCCGGAGGATGCGGAGCGTTCTTGGTTGATTATGACCACCTGCTAAAAGATGATCCTATCTGGAAAGAGCGTGCCATTGCTTTTAAAGAAAAAATAAAGGACATTTCAGAAGTCCTTGTGGCTACAAAATTTCATGAAAAGGTAAAACTTGAACTTCCTCAACAGGTCATTACTTATCAGGACTCCTGTCACTTAAGAAATGTAATGAAAACATCATCTGCGCCACGGCTGCTGATTCAGGCAATCAAGGGTGTAGAATTCAGAGAAATGAAAAATGCAGACCGTTGCTGCGGCTCTGCTGGAATTTACAATATTATCGAATCTGAAATGTCGATGAAAATACTCGACTCTAAGATGGAAATGGCAAAGGCCACTCATGCTACCACAATTGTGACAGCCAATCCAGGTTGCCTGCTTCAAGTGAAACTGGGCATTGAACGGGAAGGTCTCTCTTCTACCATGAGAGGAGTTCATATTGTTGACCTGCTAATGGAGGCTGTGAAAGAGCCAGCGGTGGTTTAGGAATGTACCCGCGCATTAGAAAAAATATTTAATACGAGCGGAATAAGTGTAATGATTGTGAACAGTCCAAATATTCTAGTAAAGTAAAATAAGAAAGGAGTGGATAGAATGAAAGCGCAAATTATTCAATCGTTTGGTGAACCTTCCGTTTTTGAATTACAAGAGATTTCAAAGCCTGAAATTAAACCGGGACATGTCCTTATTCATGTGAAGGCAACCAGTGTAAATCCTATTGATACGAAAGTCCGCAGCGGAGCAGTTCCCGCAGTGGCACCTGAATTTCCGGCAGTAATACATGGGGACGTCGCAGGTATTGTTGAAGAAGTAGGCGAAGGTGTTACCGAGTTTAAGCCTGGTGATGAAGTGTTTGGCTGCGCTGGCGGATTTAGAGGAACCGGCGGAGCGCTTGCTGAGTTTATGCTGGCGGATGCCCGTTTGCTTGCACCAAAACCGGAAAAATTAACGATGGAAGAAGCCGCCGCCTTGCCGTTAGTCAGTATCACTGCCTGGGAAGCGCTTTTTGAGAGAGCAAAACTTAAAGCTGGACAAGATATACTTGTTCATGCGGCTACCGGCGGTGTAGGACATGTAGCGGTCCAACTGGCAAAATGGGCAGGAGCGAATGTCTATACAACAGCTTCATCTCTAGAAAAGCTCGAGATTGCGACACGTCTGGGAGCAGATAAAGCAATTAATTATCGTGAAGAAACTGTGCAGGAGTATGTTGAAAAGTATACAAACGGAAAAGGCTTTGAAATCGTGTTTGACACGGTAGGGGGGGAAAACCTCAATCGTTCTTTTGAAGCCGCAGCGGTGCATGGAACAGTTTTAGCCATTGCTGCGAGATCGACGCATGATCTTTCCCCGCTTCATGCAAAGGGGCTTTCTCTCCATGTTACCTTCATGTTATTAAGGATAATAAATGAGGGTGAACGGAAACTTCATGGAGAGATCCTGAGAAAGGTCTCCCAGGTAGTTGAGGAAGGTAAGCTTCGTCCGCTTATTGATTCTACGGTTTTTACATTCGATGAAGCCTCAGAAGCCCACAAATACCTGGAGTCTGGGAAGGCAGTCGGGAAAATCGTTTTAAGCAATAATTGGTAAATTAGAAAAATGTTTGCTCATGAATGAAGCGCCATGATCTGTCATAGATTATGGCGCTTTTTCTTTTAATAGAATGTTAGTTACTTAGAGAAGGGTACCATTTTCCGATTAGATACTCCGGTATAAGAGCGACATTACGTTTTATTATAATAAACCGTGATGATCCCATGGATAACTTTATTTTATCTCTTGTGATATTAGTTTTAATGATTGCTTATTTTTTAGAAATTTCATCTTCTAAAATACTGAAAAGAGACATGTAAATTAAAATACATAAGCTTTATGTGGCCTGTATTTTTTAACGGCCGCACTATGGACTGATCAGAACGAAGTAGCCTACAAGCAGGATGAAAAAACTGGACATCCTTTTAGTCATACATAATACCGTGTGTACTGTATTCCGGGAAAATGACTAGGTCCATTCCTGGAAGTCCCTGTTTCATTCCGGTGATCATGTTTTTATTGTATTTTTGCCCAAATGGTTTTATTATATAAAAATAAGTTTTATTATTCAGACTAGTCGTAACTATTATTATGACAAAAATATTATATAAGAAAAATATTATATAAGAAAAATAGTAAAACTTTTCAGAAATATCAAAGTAGTTATACAGAAAGGAGAAAGACAAGATTAAGAATAGGCATTTTGGGCGTGTATTCGGAGGCGTCCATTCTTCCAGCTGAAAGCACCGCGTTTTGACACTGGGTAAGTTGAAACAGAGAAATTAAGGTTGTGCTGCTGCCTGTTATTAAAGATGAATCTACCGAAAGATTAAAGAAATCATTTATTTTTTACCACCATTACCAGGTCAACGAAAATGGAATGCCTTAGATATCCGCTGCCATCTAGTATGACTAAAAATCAATGAAGATTAAAGGTATTTGAGAAAGAAAAAAGGGGATGAAATACATAATGGGAAATAATTCTACTATTGCAGATGATTACTCGTTATCAAGGGTGCCGCTATCAGCACGCTTGCCGATGAGGGATATTCTGATCATAAGGTTGGGAGGATTCGCTACACTATCGCAATTTATGCTCGGTGCTGCACTTGGTTATGGCATGACATTCTGGCAGGCGTTTTGGGCTACGATGCTGGGAAGTTTGGTTTTACAAGTTGTTAGTTTACTGCTGGGGCTTGCAGGCGCACGTGAAGGTCTTTCTACGAGCTTATTATCACGATGGGCAGGCTTTGGCAGGTATGGCTCAAGTATAATAAGTGGTGTCATGGCCATCTGCCTGATAGGCTGGTTTGGAGTACAAAACTCTGTTTTTGCGAATGGTCTTGTAGAGGCAACTGACGGGAAGTTAGGCTTTATGCTTGCAGCTACAATTACTGGTTTAGCAGTAACAGTACTGGTGATTTTTGGATTCAAGATATTAAGCGCAACAGCAAAAATTGCAGTTCCAGCTTTTCTATTTGTGGTAGCTTTCGGAATCTATGACGTACTTTCCGACCATTCGATTTTTCGTTTAATGGGCACTCCTGCTCCTGGAGAAGCGTTATCAATGGGAGTCGCTGCAACAATGGTTGCCGGATCGTTCATGATCGGTGCCATCATCACTCCTGACTTCAGCCGATACAATAAGAACGGCAAAGACGTATTTTGGATGACTATTGTGGGGATTTTCGTAGGTGAACTGGGTATTAACTTGATTGCGGTATTGATGGCGCATGCTGCACAAACGAGCGATGTCGTCAGCATCATGCTTCAAACATCCGGATGGCTGGGTGCAGCAGTCGTAATTTTCTCTACAGTGAAGGTAAACAATATAAATTTATATTCTTCTTCCCTTAGCTTTACGAATATCATTGACTCAATATTCAAGGTTAAAGTTAATCGCGGGATTGTCACGCTTATCATCGGGATCATCGGAACAACGCTTTCGATTCTTGGGATCCTCGATAAATTCGTTGACTTCCTGATTTTACTGGGAGTCATGATTCCTCCTATTGCCGGTATAATGGTCGTTGATTACTTTATTTTGAAAACACATCGCAAAGCACTGGATGAAAGCCGTGAGAAAGGTGAGTTGCCTGGTGAGCCTGAAAAATTAAACCCAGTTACTATAGTTGCATGGGCAGCGGGATTTGCGGGTGGTTATTTCATCTCAGTAGGCATCCCTTCCCTTACTTCATTATTGATTAGTGGACTAGCTTACTATTTAGGCATGATGTGTATGAAAGCAATCAGGAAAAATGAAGTGGCTGAAGAAAAAATTACATTATAAATTTTTGGAAAATTGGAGGTTTTTTTAAAATGAGAAAATTAGGGAAACAGGAAATTGAAGATATTGCTGTAGGTGCAGCGTTACTTGGAACAGGTGGGGGAGGAGATCCTTATATAGGGAAGCTAATGGCACTGCAGGCAATTGAAGAATACGGAGAAATTACCTTATTGAATGTAGACGAAGTACCGGATGATGCAGTGGTTGTTCCATCCGCAATGATGGGAGCCCCTACTGTAATGTTGGAAAAGGCGCCAAGTGGCGAGGAAGCAATCACCGCTTTCAAAAACCTTGAATCTTATTTGGGCAAAGAAATTTTCGCTACAATGCCAATTGAAGCAGGGGGTTTAAATTCAATGCTTCCTTTGGCACTGGCTGCTAGGCTTGGTTTGCCTGTTGTTGATGTAGACGGAATGGGCCGAGCGTTCCCTGAATTGCAAATGGTTACCTTTTACCTTGATGGCATTTCAGCAACGCCAATGGTTATTGCTGATGAGAAGGGTAATACATCGGTTATCTCAACAATCAATAATGTATGGACAGAACGTATTGCCAGGGCTGCAACAATCGAAATGGGCGGAACTGTTATGACTGCCATTTATCCAATGACCGGAAAAAATTTAAAAGATAGCGGTATCAGCGGAATCCTTAAGGTTGAGGAAGAATTAGGTAAAGCAATCAGACTTGCTAAGCAAAATAACGCTGATCCTATTAAAGAAGCTATGAAAATTGTCGGCGGATTTGAGTTGTTCCGTGGAAAAGTTGCCGATATCAACCGTAAAACAGAGACTGGTTTTGCCAGGGGGGTTGCAACATTTGAAGGTATCAATGAATTTAAAGGAGAAACGCTCGAAGTCAGCTTCCAGAATGAACATTTACTTGCTCAAACAGAACAGCGTCTTCTGTGCGTTACTCCGGACTTAATCGCTGTCCTTGATGCAGAAACAGGACTACCAATCACAACTGAAGGTATTCGTTACGGTGCGAGATGTGTAGTAGTCGGCATTCCTTGCCATCCGAAGTGGAGAACTGAGAAAGGAATTGAAACGGTAGGGCCGAAGTATTTTGGATACGACGTTGAATATGTGCCTGTAGAAGAACTTGTGAAAAAAGGAGAGACAGTAAAATGAGCATATACAGAATTGGTATAGACGTTGGCGGTACCCATACAGATGCAGTTTTATTAGATGAAAACAACCAGGTGATTTCAGAAACAAAATCACCTACAACGGAAGATGTGGCAACAGGCATATATACGGCGATGAAGAAAATCATTGGAGATGCCAGTGTTCCAAGAGAACAAATTAAGTATGCCATGCTTGGGACCACACATTGTACAAATGCAATTGTTGAAAGAAAAAGACTGAACAATATAGCAGCAATCCGTATTGGAGCTCCTGCTACTACAGCCGTCAAACCTCTCGTCGGTGTACCAGATGACCTTAGAGAAGCCCTTGGAACGCATATTTACCTTGTACGCGGCGGTCATGAATTTAACGGCAGGGAAATTGTTTCTTTGGATGAGGAGCATCTGTATCAAATTGCTGAAGAAATCAAGGGGAAAGTAGATTCTGTTGCGATTACTTCGGTTTTTTCTCCTGTATCGCAAGCACATGAAACTAGGGCGAGTGAAATTATCAGGGAAGTGCTAGGCGAAAATGTTGCTGTTTCTCTTTCTTCTGAAATTGGTTCAGTAGGACTGCTTGAAAGAGAAAATGCCACCATTATTAATGCAGCCGTAGTTAACGTAGCAAAAACAGCTGCAGACGGATTCATCCAAGCATTAAATAATGAAGGCATAAATGCAAGGGTATTTTTTGGACAAAATGACGGGACTTTAATGTCAGTAGAATATGCCGTGAAATATCCGATTTTTACGATCGCGTGCGGTCCGACGAATTCCTTACGTGGCGCCTCCTACCTCACTAAGAGTTCAAATGCAATTGTTGTAGACGTCGGCGGAACAACATCTGATGTGGGTGTGTTAATTCAATCTTTCCCTAGGGAGTCCTCCTTAGCGGTAGAAATTGGCGGTGCCAGAACGAATTTCCGTATGCCAGATTTAATTTCAATTGGTCTTGGCGGTGGTACAATCGTCCGGATTCAGGAAAATGGTGATTTCACAATAGGGCCTGACAGTGTTGGCTACCGTCTACCGGAAAAAGCCTTGATTTTTGGTGGAGATACATTGACCACGACAGATGTTGCGGTGGCACTTGGAAAAGTAAACCTGGGCGAATCTTCTAAGGTTTCCCATCTTGATAAAGACTTGTTAAATAAAGTGTATGTGAAAATGGTTGAAATGGTGGAAGAAGCCATTGACAAGATGAAAACAAGCGCGGAAGATGTTCCTGTCATTCTTGTTGGCGGAGGAAGCATTTTACTGCCGGAACAATTAAAAGGAGCATCGGAGGTTATTCGTCCTCGCCATTCTGGTGTAGCAAATGCAATCGGGGCAGCCATTTCACAGGTAAGCGGCCAGGTTGAGCGGATTTATAAGCTGGATGAATTTGGCCGGGACACAGCATTAGAAATGGCAAAGGATGAGGCGAAAGAGGAAGCGATAAAAGCAGGAGCCGACCCCGACAATCTTGTAATTGTCGATATTGAAGATGTACCGCTTGCCTATCTGCCAGGGAATGCAACAAGGATCCGTGTAAAAGCCGCAGGTGAACTATCACAATTTAAAGTGAAAGAAACTATTTAAAAATTTTTATCTAGTAAATTGGTAAAAGCTCTAGTGATTGAACTAGGGCTTTTATTTTCATATCGAAGTAAAACGGTATGTACTCTCTAACAAAACTGGAGGCCATGTAATGATCGATCATTCTTATTTAGAATCTATTAAGAAAAAAGCCTTGATCATTGACGCACATTTCGATTTATTGATGGATGTGTCCATTCAACGAGAAAGAGGAAGAAAACAAGTTATTGAAACTGACTACCTTCCCCGTTTTGAACAAGGAGGAGTCAACATTATTATAGTGGCGATTTTTATTGACAGCAGCTTCGTCCCACAGATGGCTCTACAAAAAGCACTTAACCAGGTGGCCGCCCTATATGAAGAAGTTAGAGAATCGCCCGATAAATTAATGATTTGTAAAGACGGCGAAGATATGATCCTTGCGCAAAAAAGAGGAAAAATTGGTTTTCTGCTATCGCTTGAGGGTGTGGAACCAATCGGAAACGATTTAAGCCTTTTAACCATATTTTATGAATTGGGAGTAAGGAACGTTGGATTAGTATGGAGCAGGAGAAATGCTGTGGGGGACGGTAGCCATTTTAACCCGGTTCCCGAAGGAAAAAAGGGGGGAATCACAGATTTCGGTGTCCAGTTAATTAAAGCGTCCGAAAAGCTGGGAATGACGATTGATGTTACCCATTTGAATGATGAAGGATTTTGGGACGTTATGGAGATTTCAAAGAAACCAATCATTGCTTCCCATTCGAACTCACGTGTATTGGCAAATACAATGCGGAATTTAACAGATGAACAAATGAAAGCAATTGCATCCAAAGGTGGCGTAATTGGTGTAAACGCTGTAAGCATCATAATATCCAATGACGATGAAAATAGTAACCTGGAAAAATATATAGATCATATTGATCATATCGTGCAATTAGTAGGGATTGACCATGTAGGTCTTGGCTTGGACTTATGCGATGAGTTTTTTAAGTATGTGTCAGCTGAGGATATAGCAAGTATGCCCCGCAAACCTTTTGATGTAATTAAAGGGCATGAAAGCATACCAAAATTAATAGAAGGCCTGCTGAACAGAGGGTATTCTGAAGATGAGTTGGTAAAGATATTGGGCACTAACTTTTTAACAATTTTTAAATAGATATCCACCTTACAGATGAATTGATTATCAACGTTGGTCAATCTTTATATATTTCAAATTGCTTTTGGATAATTACTTTCATAAATCACATCCTAAAACAGGAGATGTGATATATGGTAAACAAGACTTTAACCAAAGCGGAAAAGATTCATAGATTAAAAAGCTGTGGAAAGCCGGTATCTATGTGTGCTGTTAAAGTGATCGACCATAATGGACTGGAAAAGCCGGTGAAGAAGGGGAAATTGTTGTAAAGTCCCCCTATGTAATGAATGAATATTACCGCCTTCCGGATAAAACAGCTGAGACCGTAGTAAATGGCTGGCTCCATACCGGAGATATAGGAAGGATTGACGAAGAGGGATATGTTTATCTTTTAGACAGGAAGAAAGATATGATCATCAGCGGCGGCCTTAATGTGTATACCACCGAAGTTGAAAATGCCCTGCAAAAACATCAGGATGTCAGCCAGGTAGCTGTCATCGGTGTACCACACGAGGACTGGGGCGAGGCCGTATTAGCGCTTATCATTCCTATACACGAAAACGTCGATAAAGAGGATATTTTAAATTTTTGCAATCAAAACCTGGCAAAGTATAAACGGCCAAAGTATGTTGAATTTCGCTCGTCTTTTCCTGTGACACCATATGGAAAAATTGATAAAAAACAGCTTCGCAAGGAATTTTGGGACACTTTGGGTAGGCAATTTAATTAACTTTTTAAAAAAGAGAGGTATTGTCTATTGGATTCTCAAAATACCGGCTAATCTAAAGAACGGTTGAGCTTTTTGTAGGTAAGGCATATTCGTCTAACACTTCCATACAAACGAGCCGAAAACAAAAGAATAAATGATAAATGCGAGGAGCAGCCATAACGGCTGCTCTTAATTTGTTTGTTTTTCGCTTTGCCTTCCGAATCGTGAAGTAGTGCACACCGACTAAGCTTCCTGCCACAAGAAACCTTAAGTCGCGGGACTGTCCGGCTTTTTAACTGTTGTAGTTATTGGAAGCAACTACATGGCAAATCGGTAATTTAAAAGCAATTTTTATATACCAAATGTCCTTTTCAAAGTATGAATTATTGATACAAGCTGGATAAATGGCCGTTTCATTCCCCAAAAATACGTATATGATATATTACGCAGTACATGTCCAAAAATTCTTCTAATCATATATGGACTTAACTGCAGTCTGTGTGGTAAGGGGGGAGTTAGAGTGCCGAATTTAATGAGACATGTAGGTCGACAGGTTGAGGTTGTAGGGCGTGATGGTAGGGTTCATCGAGGAGTAATGGAGGGAGTAGACCCGCCAAGAGGAATGTTTATGCGTGACGGTTTTGGAAGAAGAAGGTTTTTTTCGTTCGCTTTCATTGCTGCCATTTTCATAAGCGGAAGAAGGAGACGTCGAATTTTTTAAATCAAAACCAGTCTGTATTGAAATCATGCCACTTACAATGAACTAATCGGCCAAGAAGCACAAATATAAACGAAATGAAGGGAGAGGACTTGATTATTTACAGCACAATATACTTTAGCAAGGGGAGTCTTTTTCATTCTCACAATTCAAGCTTGTTCAGACTTATAACAAACCCTGAACCATATCAAGAAATCTTGCACCGCCTGTTTCTCACACTGTCTGCTAAGTCCTTCCCAATATAGCTTTAATAAAAAAGTAACTTAATTATCAAGTTTAACTAGGCAAATATAAAGTCTGAAATTAATCATTAAAGGGCAGGTTAGCAAAAGGTGATAAATAAAAAAGAGGATATAAATAATGTATACCCTCTACGATCCATTGTTGTTTAAGCCATTATTGGTTGTATTATGAAACACTTGAAAGTTTTGGTTCATGATTTTTTTCTTCTTTAATCAAAGTGACACCTAAAAACCCCATGAGAGAAAACAGGACAGGGATGATAAATGCATAGTGATAGCCATTTTCTATAGAGTGTTGGGGGAATAGGTCCAATACATGTCCGAAAAAGACAGGCAGTAAAACCGCACTTAAGAATCCACCCATATTCGCAAACCCAGACACAACCCCTACTTGCTCTATAGGGAAAGATTCCCGTACTACTGCAAATGTCAATGAGCTGGCCCCGTTTCCAAAGCCTATGATAAAGAGCAAAATTACCACGGTCATAAATGGCGGTTTAACGCCGAAAAAGAACAATCCAACCCAACTGCACAACACGATGAGATGGATCAGGCTATAGATTCGTTTCATAGAATCCATCCGGCTTGTAATCCAACTGATCAAAGGCCCTCCAATGATTGCTCCAAAAAGACCATACATAATTAGCTGGCTTGCCTCTGGACGCGACAATCCAAAAACCTGAATGCCATATGGAACTCCCCACGAGCCAATAAATCCTATGTAGGTGCCGACCACGCCAAAGTGGCAAAGGAATGTAGCCCAGGCCTGACGGGAAGTGAAAATCCGGCGTAATATAGCCCAGACAGGTTCCCGGTGTTTAAACGAACTTTCTTTCGCTTTCAACTCATCTGTAAATAGTTGTTTTGGTTTCGATATAAGAACGGTATAGAGAAGGTAAGAAGTTACCACTAAAATGATTGCGATGCTAAGGAATGGAATTCTCCAACCGGCGAAAGATATCCACATGGAGAACGGAACGGTAGCGGTTAAGGAACCAAGGCTAGCCGTCAGAGATACGATACCTAACAACCGTACAAATTCCTGAGCCTTAAACCATAGGCTTAAAATCAATACCAGATTAACAAAAATAGTCGAATCTCCCAATCCTACTAATAACCGGGAGAAAATCAATAGATACTCATTGGGAGCAAGACTATATAGAACGCTTCCCAGCCCATTAAGAAGTGTGCCAATGATAAGGAATCGGTATGGGCCATATCGGTCAGACAATAATCCAACCGGAATTTGTAATCCTGCATAAGCCAAAAACTGAATGCCACTCATCAGTCCTATGACAGAAGCCGATACCTGAAAATCCTTCATCAGTTGGTCAGTTATTAAACCAGGAGCCGTTCTTTGGCTAACAATTAAAAAGTACGCAAATAAGACGGTGCTAAATACTACCCATCTATAACTGCTTTCCTGCTGTTTATTCATCATGGTGCATTCCCCTCCTATATCCTCGATTCGGTTCCGAACAAAAAAACAGAGCAGCGCTAGAACACACTACTCGTAAAAGTGGAGCCCTTTTTCAATATAAGTGTATCATATCTTAACAGCCATTTATCCAAGCCTAGAGCAGAGTACGGCACACACAACTCTCCCAGGATAAAGGAAGGTGTTAATACAGTCGAAAGGGCAGCGGCTATATCTTAACAGTCGTGACATTTTGGCACACAATGATTGCGGAGACAACAGCTCAGATTACATGGGCGATGAAGGATATTTCCCTAGTTTGTTCCCGGATTTTGTCCTTCATCTCTAAAACCCAGATATGCTCTTTTTTTGTTTTATAAAATACATTTTTAAACGTGAATATACTGAATTATTTTGGGTCCTGTATATTTTAAAAAACAATCAGCAACTAGATCCTTAAACAAAATTGAATCAATTCACTTATAATTAATAGAGTTTTCAATTGGGATAGGGAGGCTGTTTTTTAAAGCTTTTCATTCCTAATTGAACGGGAAACATTTATTTGAAGCTAAAATGATATGATAAAAAGTTTAGCAACCATCTTGAAAAGGTATTCACAAAAGTATATGGTAAATTCTTAAGAGAGGAGACCATGATTAGAAAGGAGCATAATTAAAAACCTGGGTTTTCGCTTAAGCAAATAAAATCTAGGGGAATTGCTGTCTAAATAATTAGCCATATTCTTAGGATTACTTCTGGCTTATAGGGCAATTCTAGTTGTAGTGAAACTATTACATAACTTTTAATTTGAAAGGAGAGCGGTTGGATGGAATCAATCTGGCTGGAATATGCTTGGGCCTTACTAATTTTAATTGCATTAGAAGGATTGTTATCGGCTGACAATGCCCTTGTACTAGCAGTTATAGCGAAACATTTGCCCGAAGATCAGAAAAAAAGAGCGATAAATTATGGAATCCTTATGGCTTTCGGTTTTCGATTTGGTGCACTTTTTGCAATTTCTTATATTGCCAACGTCTGGCAGGTACAGGCGATAGGAGCCGCTTATCTTCTTTATTTAGGGTTAAAGCATGTCATACAGGCGCGGTTTGGGAAGAAAAATGAGGATATCCATAAGGACGATAAAGAGGCGGCCGCTGGAAAAGGTTTCTGGCCCACAGTAGGGAAGATTGCTTTAGCTGACCTCGCTTTTGCAATTGATTCCATTCTTGCTGCGGTTGCTCTTGCGCTTGGTCTTCCAGATTCACCCTTAGGTGATTTCGGCGGCATGGATGGAGGACAGTTTATTGTTGTTCTTCTTGGAGGTATTGCTGGCCTTATCTTAATTAAGTATGCTGCAACCTGGTTTGTGAAACTTCTTGATAAACGTCCTGGGTTGGAAACAACAGCATACGCAATTGTTGCCTGGGTCGGTGTCAAACTTGCTGTCATTACTCTTGCCCACGAGGATATTGGTATTTTAGATCCCCATTTTCCACACAGTACCGGTTGGACTCTGACCTTCTATCTAGTGTTAGTCGGAATGGCTATAATTGGATGGTTTGCATCGGGCAAAAAGTCAGCCCAGAGACAACAATCCTGACAAGAGTTAAAAGAGGAAGGGGACGTATCGCCGTAATAACCATATAGAAGCATACTGGATGGTAACTCGATCGGCCTTCCTCCTAATTAAAAAAGTTCAATATTTACATTCATTATCAGGTGTGTTGATCCAACTAGGATTAACGCACCTTTTTTACTGAAGATGGTTCCGTAGTATGGGGAAGGAGGTGCAGATATTGAATACAATGAATTGGAAATTGTCACAGAAATCCTGCTCTTAGAAACAGGAAATAAACAACCAGCAGCAATAAGTCTTTATAAGAAAAATGGTTATACTGAGTATATTGGTTGTTTTGCAAAAATCATAAGCTAACATTTACTACGTCTATGATTCTTTTTTTCTTGTAAATTTAACGACTGCTAATATAACACCAATGAGGAAAACGATAATACCGTTCCCTAAAATAACCAAGCCTATAAAAGCAGCTCCCAGTGCAGCTCCTTCTCCTGTATCACCTGCATTATGAGCCATCTTTACAAAAATAGAGCCGGATATAAACCCTATTACTGGTCCAAGTATTGCAATACCCACACCGCCTACCCATAAAGGCAATTTATTTTTCTTGTGCAATTGTATTGATGCTGTGTTTGAAAACAAAAGCACTGACAACAGGATTAACCAAATTAGCCCATCTCCGTTCATGTAACACCTCTTATGAACAATATTATCTCAATATTATCATAAGTTTACCTATTTATTCCAAAATATGTAATTGCTATTTTTAATGGTACATTGAGTTTCTGGGTAGCTTTTAAAAGGATTAGTTGAAAAAAATGTATAATAAAAGCGCTGAAATTACTTCAATGCTTTGTTGTGCTCCATCTTACTTGCCATATCCCATCGGTGCCCACATAATTGTATAATTCACTTTCTTTTTTGTCCCTTGGTTAACCAACTTTAATCGTTAGCTATCATTATCGGAGAATTTTGGTGATTCGAACCTAGTGGTGCCGTTTTTCTTTGCAGTGATCGTTTTAATTGTCTTCCAGCTTCCCTTGTTATTTGTTTTCGTCTGAATGTAAACCTTATATGTACCCGAAGCTGACTACGGGCAGGTAAGTTGAAAAAATCGTTGAAAAGTAATAAAATTAAGTATTCATAAAATTAGTATCAGGTACTAAAACTAGATATAATGTTCATAGATTAAAAACTTAGACGAATTGAGGTCCTTTACTAATGTACGATTATAAGAAGAAATTTACTGCACCAGAAAACTATAATATTACTCAAGAAATTGAAAAGCATGCCTCTGATAAACTGGCTTTACTATATAAAAATGATGATGGATTGACTGAATCGATCACTTATAACCAGCTTATTAAAAAATCAAATAAGCTTGCTAATGGCTTATATAAGCTAGGTTTAGAAAAGGGAGATCGGGTACTAATCGTTACCCCTCGTTTAATTGACTCTTACATCATCTATATGGCGTGTTTAAAAGCGGGATTAGTAATTATTCCTTCTTCAGAATTACTGAGAGCTAAGGATATCGCTTATCGACTAAACCATTCTAAAGCTAAAGCAGTTATATCTTATGCTGATTTTACAAATGAGATCGACGCTATTGATGGAGAACTCCCATATCTTCACTATAAAATGACGTTTGGCGGAGAAAAAGAAGGATGGATGAATCTTGATGAGGTAAGGGATTCTGCTTCCGAAGATTTTAATCATCTTACAACTACACGCGATGATCTTGCTTTCTTGGCTTATACTTCTGGTACGACGGGAAATCCAAAAGGTGTGGCTCATACACACAGCTGGGGTTATGCCCATATCCGTATAGCCGCTAAAGAATGGCTGACTATTAGAGAAGATGACACGGTGTGGGCAACCGCTGCGCCAGGCTGGCAAAAGTGGGTATGGACACCATTTCTATCTATTTTAGGTTCTGGTGCAACTGGGTTTGTTTATCAAGGGAAATTTTCTGCTGAAAAATACTTAATGTTGCTGCAGGAGCAAAAAATTAATGTACTATGCTGTACGCCTACTGAATACCGTATGATGGTCAAAACGGAAGGATTGCATCAATACGATCTTTCCGATCTAAGAAGTGCTGTATCTGCTGGAGAAGCACTCAATAGGGAAGTAATCGATGTATTTAAAAACACGTTCAACATTCAAATTAGAGATGGTTATGGGCAAACGGAAAGTACGCTGTTAATAGGAACACTCCAAGGAGCCGAACACAGGATAGGATCAATGGGAAAACCGATCATCAATGGAACGGTGGAAATTGTTGATGATGAAGGCATTCCGGTTAAAACAGGAGAAATCGGCAATATAGCAATCCATAAAGAATTGCCTGCTCTCTTTAAGATGTATTACAAGGATCCCGAAAAAACGAACAGTTCATATATAGGGGAGTATTTTTTAACAGGAGATCGTGCCAGCAAAGATGAAGAAGGCTTTTATTGGTTCCAGGGAAGAAGCGACGATGTCATTATCAGCTCCGGTTATACAATAGGACCGTTTGAAATTGAGGATGCCTTAATGAAACATCCAGCGGTAGTAGAATGTGCTGCTGTCGCAAGTCCTGATGAAATCAGGGGAAATGTAGTGAAGGCTTTTATCGTTTTACGAAACGGAGTAGAAGGTTCCACTGAACTTACTAAGGAACTACAGGATTTTGTGAAGCAAATCACTGCGCCATATAAATATCCTCGACTGATTGAGTTTGTTGAGCATTTACCAAAAACTGATTCCGGAAAAATTAGACGTGTCGTTTTGAGGAGTCTTGAGAATGAATCAATTGCCCCTGGAAATTAAGGGATCAATCCGAAAGATCAAATCGCAAGAGGGCTATGAAGGTAGAGGGCTACATGCTGAAAACATTGACCCTGAATCTATCGGAAAGAAGATTGGGTCAGGAAAGAACTGACGAGTAGGAGCGCTGTTTTAAGAAATTTGAGTGTAAAAAAATTCCTTATGGCTCGAGTTGAAGCTTAGATGGTTCAAAGGTCCCGTGAGTAACCAGAAAAGGTTTATACATTTTTTTATGTTGTATTGTCTTACAGCTTTTCTATGATTTTTAACAATTATTTTTTAAAAGGTGTAACCCTAAAGATCCGCCGGAAAAAACCAGGCGGATTTTTTCTGTCCTCTAGAAGCGCAAGGAAGTTCGAATAAAATTTTTAGGTGTAACCACAGATTAGGAACCATATGCTGTTATCGCTATGAAATGGATCCTGAATTTCAATGGACCTGTGATCAAGAGGGAGGTAAAACTTAAAGAGATCAAGGCACTGTTCTTGTGTAACCCAAGGAGAGGTGCAAGAGAACCGTCCACTAGATTGATTTACATCTTGATACAGAAGTAACAAAGTAATATTTTGACAAATTAAAATAATACAAAAACAATTGACACTTTTGTATTATTGAGTATAATAACTATCATAACATGTGAGGAAACCTAACATAAAATAAAAAGGTGTTTAACATGAAAAAAATTGAAGCTATTATAAGACCTGAAAAGCTGACGGAAACCATTAAAGAATTGAAGAATATAGGGATTACAGGTTTTACCGTATCCCAAGTAGTCGGAAGGGGGAAGCAGAAAGACGCTCAAGGGGTTTATCGTGGGAAAAATTATAAAGTGACTCTGCATCCAAAAGTAAAACTGGAGATTATTCTCTCGGATCACATGGTGGAACAAACTATACAGAGAATTTTTCATACAGCCCAAACGGGAGAAGATGGCGACGGTAAAGTTTACGTTTATCCGATTTTTGAAGCGTATAACATTCGAACAGGAAAACCTGACTATGATATTGATGATTTACGAAATCGGGAGGGTTAACTAACGTGGAACTGATATCCTTAAATACTGTATGGGTCGTAATAGCTGCAGCAATGGTTCTTTTTATGGAAGGCGGATTTAGTTTATTAGAATCTGGATTTGTCAGAACGAAAAATGCAGTCAATGTTACCATGAAAATCTTTGTCGATTTAACGATTGGAGCTTTAGCGTTTTGGTTAATTGGTTTTGGGATTATGTTTGGAAATGGTGCATTTGGCATATTCGGTACTAGTCTTTTTGGGAGTCCTGAAAAGATTTCCCTATCCATAGATATACCTAGTGAAGCCTTTGTACTCTTTCAAATGGGGTTTGCAGTAGCATGTATTTCAATTGTTTCAGGGGCAGTAGCTGAACGAATGAATTTTAAGGCTTATATTTTAACAGCAGCCCTAATTTCCGTTATTATTTACCCGCTTTCAGGACACTGGATCTGGAATAGTGATGGCTGGTTGGCGAAATTGGGAATGAAGGATTTTGCCGGTTCCGCTGCTATCCATGCGGTGGGAGGAGTTGCAGCCTTTGCGATGGCAAAAATGCTAGGGCCACGAAAAGGCAGATTTAATTCAGATGGAAGCGTCAATGTGTTTGCACCTAGCAATATTCCTTTAGCATCTGCTGGTGCATTTATTTTATGGTTTGGCTGGTTTGGCTTTAATGCAGGAAGTACATTAGATGCCTCTAATGCAGCTCTCGCTTCCATTGCAATCAACACGATGCTCGCAGCGGCAGGTGGCGGGTCTGCTGCACTTTTTATTACAATGAAAAAGTTCGGAAAAGCAGACCCGAGTATGACGATCAATGGGGTTTTGGCTGGACTAGTGTCCATCACGGCTGGATGTGCATTTGTGTCTCAGTGGAGTGCGATTATTATTGGTGTTAGTAGTGGTTTCATTGTTGTGTATGCAACCGTTTTGGTAGACCGCTTAAAAGTAGATGATCCGGTGGGAGCAGTGGCAGTTCACGGCTTCAATGGAGTGTTCGGAACCATTGCGGTTGGATTATTTGATATCAATCAAGGTCTTTTGACAACAGGTGATTTCTCCCTTTTAAAAATACAAGCCTTAGGTGCAGCAGTAGTTGTTATGTGGGGATATATTGGTGGCGTATTTATAGCAAGGGTATGTGAAAAGACAGTAGGATTGCGAGCTAGTGAACGTGAGGAAGAGGAAGGATTGGATATGTCCTACCACGGAATACCGGCCTATAATGAATTAGAACGATTTTCCGATATGCCATCAAGTTTGTATGACTTTGAAGAGACAACAGGTATTTCCATCGCTCCTGCAACGACAAAAGACAGGAAAAGCAAAGTTGTTTGAGTGTATTTTTATACTTTTATGCTAATTCTTTGATTAGTCATGTAAAGATAGTAGTTATCAGGGCCATAAAGGACAAAATATGAGATATTCTAATGGCTCGCCTATAAAACGAATAGTAGGGTGTCCCAGAACACTGCCCATAGAATATTGAAACCAGACTTAAGTCTTTGAAAAACACATCGATCTCTTTATAGGTTTTCCTATGTATCACTTACAAATAACATACCGTAATATCATCACAAAACCTGTACGGAATGTCCCGCACAGGTTTTCATGGTTTTATCTTAGAAACCTCAAACTGTGAATTATATATAGGACGGCATTAGTGTACTTTCGTAGGTGCGTTTTTGCTGTGTTTGTTTAGGGGAAGGCAAGGATAGACCAGGCATATTTTTGTTTGCCTTCAAGAATGATTGCCGGTTCTTTTTCTGAGCCATCTTCTCCGGAATACCCATGGTAGTGATCTGCTTGAGTTTCTGGCGGGCCTGCTGGTTTCTCATCATGTACGCTGCAGCACCTACAGCTAGCGCTCCTAACATTTTTGTTTTGCCGCTCATTTTATCGTTTGGCTGAACCGATAAATCAGGATCAACCGTTGCCTGGCTCGCCGACCTTGATTTTGATCCATTTTGCGATTTGATATTGGTAACCTTCTGCAACTGATTCATCATTGTATCGCGTGCTTCTTTGTTTTTCATTAGATAGGCAGCTGTCCCAATGGCTACGGTACCGAGTAATTTATTATTCATATTAAATTCCTCCTTAATTATAGTGAGAGCAATAATGCTTTTTACACAGGCCCAGTATGTCTTTACCTGGTTTCCTCATCGTGGATGAGTGCATTTCCTCGTTTGTTAAAATGAACGTCTTCTTTTTTTACACTATCGGATACTTGTTGGGTTTCTGTTACTGTCTCTTTTCCGATTACGATTTCATCCGTTACGACAGGTTTCTTTTGAACATTGAGTTTTTCTTCTGTAACAGGAATTCTGATTGTCTCATCTTTCCCGATTGACCCAGTATCCAGCTGTTCGGCACCATCAACTTTTCTGCGTTCCACATAGACTTCTTCATGCTCCACTGGTACATTTAGGGTCCGCTTCTCTTGTGTAACTTCCTTATTGACTACTACTTCTCCGGCCTGTACCCTCTCTTTTTCAACTTCCAGCTGCTCTTCACGCAGCTGCAGCGTTCGTTCATTATTATTGTCTTCCTTTCCTTGAATACCTGCATTCAGCTGATTGCGGGAACGAAATTCTCCAGATCCGCGGTATGCTTCGTCCTCTGCTAACACGTCAGCTCCCAGGACAGAAGTATCTCTTCCATCTGCCCAATTGGTTGTGGCATTAGTGTTCAGCATAAGCAAAATTCTTCCCTGTTCAATATCCCCTAAATATTCTTCTGTTTCACCTTCAGTTAATCCTGACGCTGCAAGCTTATCTTCGAGTCTATCGTAATCATCACCTGAGAAGAAGTGCGCTACTTTATCCATAAAGGTATGATCGTCCGATTCAGCGGTAACCGTGTTAACATCCATTGTGGTATAGGTTCCAAGGTCCAGCCGTTCCTCGCTGTCTGCTATTAGCGTAATATTATTTTCTTCGTATCCTTCTGCCTTCAATTGATGGATCGCCTGGATAGCATCACTGCTAGTCTCGTATACTCCGTAAATTGCTTTGTCCATTTTGTATCCCTCCTAAGAAGTTCAGTATGCCTAATCTATACCCGTGACCATTTTCCATAAACGAACAAGAAGTTGGGAAATTTAGGTATTTTTATTATGAACCACAAACAGAGGAGGATAGTTTAAAGTTTTTGATGGAACTGTAATATAGACTAAGGACATAATAACGCTTGAGTTTTTTATTAGTGTATAATATTCATGGAAGGCAAACGTAATAGGTTTAAGTAAAGGGGCGAGATTTTATGAAAGAGAATATGGACGAAGAAATGTTTCGCCAAATTGTTGAATCTTCCGCAGAGACAATAATTATTCAGCAAGATGGGAAATTCATATATATAAACCCGACAGGAGTTAAGTTTTTACGAGCGGCCTCTAGTGAGGAAGTTATAGGGAGATCGGTGTTCGATATCATCCCTGAGGAAAATAGAGAAAAGGTTGAACGGCAGGCGGTTTCCGTCCTTGAAGATAATAATTCAACCGGAATTATCGAACAAAAATTGAGACGGTATGATGGTACGCTTGTTGATGTAGAAACAATATTTACTCCCGTTATGTATAAGGGGAAAAAAGCGATACAATCCGCCGTCAGAGATATAACAGAACGTAAAGAAGTTGAAAGAACACTGGAAAATGTGTCAAAAAGAATCCATGCACTATCAGCCCCTATCGTTCCCATTTTAGAAGGGGTCGCTGTTTTGCCCCTTGTGGGTTCTATCGACTTAGAAAGAGCGCAATATATACTAGAACAGGTCCCTTTAAAAGTACAAGAGCAGAATGTCCATACATTAATTAGTGATTTTTCAGGCATCCTGGAACTTGATGAAACTGTCATTGGCTTACTGTTTAACACAAGTGCCGTACTTGGTTTGCTTGGTGTCCGCTCAATTGTCACGGGAGTAAGGCCTGAGGTCGCCCGTAGTGTTGTTCAGTTAGGCGCGGATTTATCGTTAATACAAATATTTGGAACGGTTCAGCAAGCATTGCGTGAATTTAGTGTTAAAGGATATCTTCGTGTAGAATAAACACCATGGTCATGTTAGGATTGGGTAATTTTGGGTTTGTAATTACAAAAGCCTTGCCTATGGTCTTCTGGACCTATTAGGTAAAAAATAACGATAAGCAATGCTTTCTCAGGCATTGCTTTTTTATACGTTATCACATATAAATCATTGCTATAGATATTTTACAAATCCTCCTAAATAAAGATGCTTATTCTGGCATCATGACCTGGTCAATGCGGGTAAACATAATTCGTAATATTCGGTGCTGTGTCTTTAACTGGTGGTTCATGTATGCTTATTGGTCCTTGCCTGATCCAGAAATCCTCTTGGTAGTAACTCAGTTGGTGATTTTCGTTGGATTAGAGTGCCACATAACTTTTTTAAAATATGACAATTCTAATGATATTACAGCACACTCGGCAAATGAACCTAGGAATCCAAACATTGGCTGTCGTTCTGAGCGTATCAATTTGATTCTGAGCCGCTAATTGATACCATACTGATATATTCATTTAGAAAGGATCATAAAAATGACAAATATAAATATACCTGTTTCTGTCTTAAACCTTGCCCCTATTCGTCAAGGAGAGGAACCTAAAGATGCAATTGAATCGATGGTGGATTTAGCACAAGCTACAGAGGATATGGGATATAAACGGTATTGGATTGCAGAACATCATAATTCTCCTACACTGGTAAGTTCAGCAACATCCATTTTGATAAAGCATACATTAGAGCATACAAAAACCATCCGCGTTGGATCCGGCGGTGTCATGCTGCCTAATCACTCCCCATTAGTGGTGGCAGAACAATTTGGCACAATGTCCACGATTTATCCAAACCGTTTGGACTTAGGACTTGGAAGGGCACCTGGTACGGATATGATGACGGCAAGCGCGTTAAGACGGTCACAGAATGATTCTGTCTATACATTCCCTGATGACGTCAAATCCTTGCTTACATACTTTGGACCAGAAGAAAAACAGGGATATGTCAGGGCATATCCAGGTGCTAACACTAATATTCCAATCTATATTTTAGGGTCATCAACAGACTCTGCGTATTTAGCGGCTCAATTAGGGCTGCCGTATGTATTTGCCTCACACTTTGCGCCGAGATATATGGAGGAGGCCATCTCCATTTATCGCAATCGATTCCAGCCTTCAGAATATCTGGATTCTCCATATATGATGGTTTGTTTAAATGTGATTGCAGCTGAAACAGATGAAGAAGCAAAAAGGGAATCCACAACCATGCAGCAATTTTTCCTAAATGTTGTCCGAGGGACAAGAACGCCGTTGCAACCACCAGTGGATAGCATGGATAACATATGGAGTCCTCAAGAGAAAGAAATGGCTTCATCAATGACCAGTGTGACATTGATGGGAAGCAAAGAGACCGTCAAAGCACAGCTGACAAATTTCCAGGAGAAATATGATGTACAAGAAATTATGGCTGTTTCCTATATCTTTGATCCTGAAAAACAAAAGCAGTCTTATCAGATATTTAAGGATATTGTTGATGGGGAATAAATAAGCTCATCCTTATTTGCTGAAGTAGCGATTTGACTTACCGAAGCAAACTATAGGTTCAACGGTTATTCATGAAGTAATACGAAATTGAGGCAAATGAAAAAATCCAGCATTCATGGAATGTTGGATTTTTTGTTGTATGTAATAAGATAATGTTTAGTGCAACCGAACATTTTACTGCGAGGGAAAAGCAGTAATACTTTTATGTAATTAGGCTAAATTGAGAATTTACATATCAGCTTATCTAGGTTTGATCTTTCGGTGCAAGAAAGTAAACATAAAATTTATACTTAATGGTAGAGAGTGATGGATACGCTATTGTAAAATGCAGCCTTCTTGTATATTTATCCCAACAAGCGAGCAATACAATAGTTAATAAAGCGATTTGTGGTGAATACAATGGCTGGTCAAAAATACCTGTAAGAAAAATAACCGGCAAACTTAGCAGAAAGCTATCCAATACGGATTTGCTTCGTCTGTTCCAAAAGAATAACTGCACAGCTTTTACGATATTTATAGAAACCAGACATAAAAAAGCTATTCCACCCAACATGCCGAATTCGGTAAAGGAACCGATTATCATATTGTGGGAATGTGGCATCAATTCATGATAATGGCTCATATATTCTTGGCGAAACCCCATCGGAGTGACGCCGAACAAGGAATGCTTTTCCCAAATCTCTAAAGAGTTGCTCCAAATTGTTTCCCTAACATCACTTGCCTGAATGACTGAATCACTTCTAGGCATAGCCTTCAGTAACCATTTCCATTGCGATAGTGCCAGAATGACAATAAAAATAAATAGGTGACGATTTAACCGCATGAAAAATAAAGCATAAATGCTGATCAAGGAAGCGAAGCCTGCTCTTGAGCCGGTATCAATTACCCCTTTGCTTAAAATCATTAAGAAAGGAAGCAGCCATATAAAGGATAAAAATCTTTTTTCGCGGCATGCTTCCAGCAGATTAGAAAAAAGAAAGGCAATCGCTATTAAAAGCAAATACACTGCAAAGTTAGGATTGTATGCGATTCCAATCAAGCGGGGATATCCTTTGGGTGTACTTTCCCCGATAAGCACCGTTCCTGTTAAATAACCCAGGACCGGGTGAATGGTTATCGATTTTGCAAGCCATCCAAGTATACAGCTATAGAGGCCCCCAAATACAACGATCCATCTAAATTTTTCATACACTTGTTTGATGCCGGTCGTCACTATTCTTAAATATAATCCCCAGTATCCCAGAATGACGCAGCTAATAAGTAAAAAAGATAGTTCCTTCATATACCAAGCGGCGCCTATAGTCGATAAAAAAAAGCATACAAAGAAGTAACTGTTCACTGAAAATATGGAACTTTTACTTTCCTTCCAGCGTTTTCGGATCGTAATCCAGCCGAGGAAGAATAATAGCGATACACCGACAGGCGGCAATAAAAAACACAGAAGTAAACTTAATTCCAATTGTTTTTTTTCTATTAATGACAAAAGAGTACGAAACATTTTTTATACCTCTAGTAGCTGATATCACTCACTTATGCTCAACAACACCCTCAAATGATACCCCCTAAAATATAAAGACAAACATGAAAAGTATAATGATAGATAAATAAATGCCCGCGAAGCATTTTATCAGGAATTCAGCCCATAGCTTCCTTTGTTCCTCGAAATAATAGAGGGCGAGCGCGATTAAAAACATAATAAAGGATAGCATGATAAACATCGGTCCTATACCAAAGTCTATAAGGAATTGTAAAAAGCTTAGCACTAATAAAATTTTAACAATGAACACTATAACATTTGTTTTTACGGAACTCGCGTTTGCATTCATCAATACAACACCTCCGATTCCATGTTCATGCTTATTACGAAAAATAGTAACACAATAGTTTTTTGTTTTGATTGAGACGGTGTAAACTGCATGTAAAAAAATAAACTCCGTGCAATAAAAGAAAAATTAATGAATCCCTCCGGTTAAAAACCTTCGAATGTGACATAAATAAAATGACATCTTTACATGAAGTTAACGAATACTCTGTAAATTCTATGAGTGTACATAACTATATGGAGGGATTGTAATAATGGCTTTTTCACTGAGAAAAAAGATCGGGAGTACAATGGCTCTATCACTAACCTGTGGTCTTCGGAGGGCAAAAATTACTTGAGCGGCAATGATTTAATTCAGTATGAAGGTGAAACACAGTCTGCAGGAAGTGCGAAGTATTCCCTAAGTTTTGGAAAAGAAGCAGACGAGATGGCTCCAGTGGTCAAAAACGTTCAAACTTCTTATGAGGCTAAGAACAACCAGGCCAAGTTAAACTTTGAGGTAAATGAAAACGCGGAATTGACTGTATGGGTGAAAGACCATAAGGGGAGAGTGCTGGACACAATTATGGACGCCGAAGAAAAGCCTGCTGGCGCGCATTCTATTGTGTGGAATGTGGTAAAAGTTCCTAATCGTAAATATACTTTTGAAATCATTGCTGAAGATCTCAGCGAAAATAAGAGCGTAACCACTCATTCAGTTAAATTAAAATAACGGCATCCATTTTTGCAATGTGGATCGATGGAAAAACGGCTCTACTCAAGATGATGAGGCAGGGCCGTTCTCCGTTTTTATCTCCTTCTAACATCCTCTTAAAATCAACACGATTTCTACGATTTGTTTACTAATTCAAGGTGTGATGATAAAGATCATTTTTTATGCATATAAGTATGCCCTGATTGGTTCATGTAATAGAATGAAATTACCCATCATTTAATGCACATTATCATTGGTATAACCAATTCATGTAAGCCATCGATTTGGAGAATAGTAAAAAAGTAAAATGCATCTTCGTGAAGATAAGACATACTGTATTAGTTAAAGGAGTTTATGCATGGGGAAATTGGAAGATATCTACCCGATCGCAATACAAGATACAAAACAAAAGGTTTTCCAGGATATTGACCGCTATCTGGCACATCAGGATACTCTGCCAGATTTTGATACATATCTCTCGGATAGGGATTCGTATCTAGAACAAATTTGGATCAATGTCTGGTTGAATAAAGCATCCAATGCTGTGCCGAGAAAAGAAAAAAAGGCGTTTTTGAATGAAAGGGGTTATGTAACCGAGGGAGTGGACCGTAAGTTTATAAATAAACTATTTCGAAATGAACTGAGGAACTACCACCCCTTTGATGTGTTTCCATGGTTAAAGGAGACCATCTCTCAAGATCGCCAAGGCTGGAAAGAGAGATATGAAAAAGCAAGGAATAATTTTTTCATACGGCAAGAGGAGCAGCGGTTGGCCGAAGAGCGGTGGGGCATACAGGCCAAGCTTGAAACAGATGCCCATGACTTTTTTGATCGAAATTTCCTGCTTTTTTACTTGCGTGTACGGCATCATATTGCCATGCTGCTGGCAGATGATCTTCAAAACAAGCCTAAGTACCGATATATAGAGCCTATCAGGCTTGAAGAACGCTTGGTTGCCGAGGGTACTTTTAATCCAGATGATTATGGGATGCTGCACGACTTTTTTGATGAACTGACAGGAGATATCCATACCGTTTTTGATTGGGGAAGAAGCCATTACGAATATGAAATCTATTATTACCGCTATGAGGGGGCTGTTTTAACATTCCTCTCGGACATTGCACCCGAAATCTACCTGCAACATTTATCCGGTGAGATTTTGGATGATTTTTTGGCTGCCTACGGTGAAGAAATGACTGCCGATGCTCTTAGAGAATTGCTTCGGGATGAAGTGGCAGATTTGTCAGAAGCCTGTTTTACCGAACTTCTAAACGAATATCTTTCTGATCTTCTGCGTTTAACGGAAATACGGTTTGATGAAGAATCCCTGCATCGAGAGATTTTTGAAAGGGACCGAGCTGACAGGAAAAGGAAAAGAGCCGAAGAGCAAGCCGAATTGGAAAGAAAAAGGGCGGAAGAAGAAAGGATTATTGAGGATATTTTCGGGAAGGCTTACACTTCTTCCATAGGAAAAGGAGTGAGATATGTACTCCATATTGGAGAAACAAATACAGGGAAGACGCATCAGGCTCTGCAAAAAATGAAAGAAGCAGCAAGCGGTTTATATCTTGCGCCGCTTCGGCTTTTAGCACTTGAGGTTTATGACAGGCTGAATCGGGAAAGCGTCTCCTGCTCATTAAAGACGGGCGAAGAGGAAAAAAGTGTGGAAGGTGCCAGGCATATTTCCTGTACGATCGAAATGTTCCATGAGAAGGATTATTATGAAGTAGTCGTTATTGATGAAGCACAGATGATTGCTGATAAAGACCGTGGGTTTTCCTGGTATCGTGCGATTACGAAGGCAAATGCGAAGGAAGTGCATATTATCGGGAGCCGCAACATCAAGAACATGCTTTTAAACCTTGTTGGTGAGGCTGACATCGAATTGCATGAATATAGTCGTGAACTCCCGTTGGAGGTGGAACCAAGGGTGTTCAGCCTGAGAAACACGAAACAAGGGGATGCTCTTGTTTGTTTTTCAAGACGGCAGGTATTAGAAACTGGATCAAGGCTACAGCGGAATGGGCATAGAGTCAGCATGATTTACGGCAGCATGCCGCCGGAAACAAGAAAAAAGCAAATCGAGCTTTTTAATCAGGGAGAAACAAATGTAATCGTTGCGACAGATGCAATTGGTATGGGCCTGAACCTTCCAATACGCCGGATTGTATTTTTGGAGAATGAAAAATTCGACGGAACACGAAGGCGCAGATTGACATCCCAGGAAGTGAAGCAAATTGCAGGGCGCGCAGGGCGAAAAGGAATTTACGAGGTCGGAAAAGTTGCTTTCACTTCTGACATTAGAGTGATGGCAAGGCTGCTGGACCAGCCAGATAGGCCGGTAGCTACCTTTGCGATCGCGCCCACTTCAGCTGTTTTTGAACGCTTCCAAAAATACTACCGAAATCTGGGGACGTTCTTTGAATTATGGGAGAAGTTTGATCCTCCCAAGGGAACGGAAAAAGCCTCGCTATCAGAAGAACGGGAGCTATATGAATTAGTCCGGGATACTAAAATTGAAGCACGTTTTTCCCTTATGGATTTGTATGGTTTTCTCCATCTTCCTTTCTCATCCAAAGAACCGGGACTCACTCGCCAGTGGCTTGAAACAGTAGAGGCTATTGCCGAAGGATGGGAGCTTCCAGAACCGGTGATTAAGACAAGGAATTTGGAAGAACTGGAGCTGTCGTACAAAGCCATTGGCCTTCACCTTTTATTTTTATACCGTTTGGGCCGAAATACGGAGGCCGTTTATTGGGAGAGAGTTCGAGAAGAAATAAGCGACAACGTTCATGATCAATTAAAGGATGAAGTCATCAATTATCGAAAAAAATGCAAGAGGTGCGGGAAAAAGCTTCCAGATGAATCCCGGTTTGCAATATGCGATTCTTGCTATCATAACCGGCAAAGATCCCGAGGTCGTTGGTCTTAAAGAGGAGTTACAGCAACAATTGATTATTTCGCAGGAAAACGGACATCTGCAACAAACTGTCCTTGTTCACAATTTAATTGGATTTTGCAACAAAAAGTGAAATCCCACAACAACTGTGATTATTCGCGAAAAAATTGCATTCCGCAACAAAAAGTTGACACAACACATTTCACAAAAAACGTGAAACTTTCGCACACCCGTGGAAACTCCGCACAAAGTCCTGAAAGTGCACAATTAGCCCATTAAAAGGGAACCATAAAGGGCAACGTGATAAAATGAGATCGGGTCATCATTTTTGATAAAGAGGGTGCGATATGGCTAAAAGATGGTGGAAAGAAAGTATCGCGTATCAAGTTTATCCGCGGAGTTTCATGGATAGTAATGGCGATGGAATTGGGGATTTAAAGGGAGTCACCTCAAAATTGGATTACCTGAAGGATTTAGGGATCAACGTCATCTGGCTATCACCCATGTATAAATCCCCGAATGACGATAATGGATATGATATCTCGGATTACCATGAGATCATGGAGGAATTCGGGACGATGGCCGATTTCGATGAACTGCTAAAAGAAATACATAACCGCGGCATGAAGTTGATTTTGGACCTGGTAATTAATCACACAAGTGATGAGCATCCTTGGTTTATCGAGTCCCGTTCCGCCAAAGATAATCCGAAGCGTGACTGGTATATTTGGAGAGACGGGAAAGACGGGAGAGAGCCAAATAACTGGGAATCTATTTTTGGAGGCCCTGCCTGGAAATATGATGAGGAAACCGGTCAATTTTTCATGCATCTTTTTTCTGCCCGCCAACCTGACCTAAACTGGGAAAATCTAAAGGTCAGACATGCATTATACGACATGGTTAACTGGTGGCTTGAAAAAAAAATCGATGGTTTTCGGGTTGATGCGATATCCCATATTAAAAAAGAACCGGGATTCCCTGACATGCCAAACCCGGAAAACAGGGAGTTTGTTTCGTGTTTTGATTATATGATGAATGTAGATGGGATCGATGATTTCCTTACTGAATTTTCTAAGAAAACGATTAAAAATTATGACGTTATGACCGTCGGGGAAGCAAACGGCGTGAACATTGATGATGCGGATAAATGGGTTGGGGAAGAAAACGGGTATTTCAATATGATCTTTCAATTTGAGCATTTAGGTCTTTGGAATAAAGGTGAAGACAATGCGGTGGATGTTATCTCTTTGAAAAAAACACTGACAGCTTGGCAGTATGGGCTGGAGGGAAGAGGCTGGAATGCTTTATTCCTTGAAAATCATGATCAGCCCCGAAGTGTGTCGAGCTGGGGAAACCCTGAAAAGTACTGGAATGAAAGCGCCAAAATGCTTGCTGCGTTATACTTCCTCATGAAGGGCACTCCTTTCATTTATCAAGGGCAGGAAATAGGCATGACCAATGTGCGCTTCCCAAATATTGAGGATTACAATGACGTTGGCATGGTAAACTATTATCATATCGAAAAAGCAAAAGGCCGTGAACATGATGACATAATGGCCGTCGTTTGGACTAATGGCAGAGATAATTCCCGTACCCCTATGCAATGGGATGCTACGAACATGGGGGGTTTTACATCCTCCGATCACACATGGCTCGGAGTAAACCCAAATTACACGAAAATCAATGTGGAAGAACAGGTATATAATCCAGACTCTATATTACATTTCTATAAAAAAATGATTCTACTAAGAAAACAGCATGAAGTATTTGTTTACGGAACCTACGAGCTATTATTGGAAGAAGATCCACAGTTATTTGTATATAGCCGTACTTTGGGAGAGCAAAAAGCCATCGTGATTTGTAACTTTAGTGAAACGCAAACGGCTTGTAAGCTTCCGGCTGAGTTGGCTGAGCTTTCATCTGAACTCGTGTTAAACAATTATGCAGCAGAAGATAAAGAGTTGAAGGAGAATCTATTTCTCGAGCCTTATGAGACAAGGGTATATTTATTAGGATAACTATTTGGGGCTTTGCTCCTTGGGGCCTGACCCCCGGTGCTTTAAAGCGTTAACGTGGATCGGTTTCATTTCCGGTTTTAATATCAGTTACTTTTAGGTGGTCCGCTGGTGCAGGAATAAATTTGCTTGTTGGGGCTGTTTTTTTGTTTTCAACCCAATCGACAAGCAAATCGAAGGATTGATGTGCATATGGCAGCAATGGCTGAAGCTGTTTGTCGGCAACTGCATTTTGATCAAGCGAATAAACGTTAACGGCGGAGCTATTGCCTTAGGACACCCAATCGGTGCTAGCGGTGCAAGAATTCTAGTAACCTTAATCCATGAATTGCAAAGGACAAACGGAAACTACGGTTTGGCTACACTTTGTATTGGCGGAGGCCAAGGTGTTGCAACCGTAGTGGAAAAATGGAATCGTTAGGAAACAAAAGATTCAATTGATTTAGTTCAGGAATGATAGCTTGCTATTTAACCGGCACACTTGTCGGCTTTTTTATCTTCTGGAGATCGTGAACGGGGTAGTATTGGAAGTAAAATGTAAAAAAAGTTTCCTGTGAGTCTAGTAAGGGAATATAAAATTGCAGGAGGGGATATTATGAATAACAAAAACAGAGGCAACGAAAACCAGGAGTCTGAAAGAAAACTATTTGACGAGCAAAAGCAGGAAGAAAAATTTAAACATCAGCGTCGTCTTCCCGATCAGCAAAATCGGTTAAAAGACCAGGAGAATAGAAGAGCGTAGGAAAAAGGGGTTAGCCTATTAGCTACCCCTTATTTTCGTTACGGTTGATTCTTTCATCTTCCCCACTACGAATAGATGACGAAAGAATTTATGATTACATATAAATTAGTGTAGAAAAATGAACAGTGCTTGTGCATCTTTGATAAGTCAACCTAGAGTCCTGTAGGTGTTTGTTTTTTCTGCCTTATCTATTTTGGATTTGTTTCTTTTTCTACTGAATCTGAATAAACCGAGAATAATGATGATCAGAACGATTAAAGCGGCACCATCGTAACCCATTTGTATTCCAGCAAGCGTGAACAAAATGTTGAGAATTACCGCTAAAATTGTTCCAATTAGCGAAAGCATCAAGAACATATCAATCCATTTGGATACCGCCATTTTATTTTCCTCCCATAATTTATCTATATACCTCTTGCTCCGATTTACTAAACTTTTATTATCTTTCAATATAAATGCACCGAAATCCTTTTTATAACTTCAACTGTTTTCAGCTTGATAGAAACCTGTAAGAAACGTCATGAATTTTCACCATTTTTTCATTTTTCTTTACTAAAATTTACTTGTTATCTGATAGAGGGAATGCTAAAAAGAGGTGTTATCTTTTTTCGATATCAAACACTAGTATAAAATATGGACAAACAAGTATATGAACGATAAATAAAAAGGAGCAGCCATTGTGAATATTTTATTAGCGGAAGATGATTTGCAGCTTGGTGAGTTAATAGGATATATGCTAAAGAAAAAGGGAGGGTATAATGTCGAGTGGGTTACGGAAGGAGAAGATGCCTATTATTATGCTGGTTCCTCACATTATGATGTGCTGATTCTCGATTGGATGATGCCGGGTCGGGACGGAGTGGAGGTATGCCGTCAATTGCGAAAGGAGGGATACCAGGGAGCCATTCTTATGTTGACCGCAAAAGATGCGGTCCAAGATCGTATAGAAGGATTGGACTCCGGCGCGGATGATTATCTCGTGAAACCTTTTGAGATTGATGAATTGCTTGCAAGGATTCGCGCCCTTTCCCGCCGAAACTACGCGCCAATCGTGGAAGAGGAGGTGCAGCTGTTTGATATGGTTTTAAACCGGTCAAGCCAGACCGTACAGAGCGGTGAGAAAACGGTTCAACTAAGCCCTCGTGAATTTCAGTTATTGGATTTATTGCTTCAAAATAAAGGGCAGGTATTGCCCCGGGATGTCATTATGGACCGAATTTGGGGGTACGATACAGATGTGTCCATGAAGACGATTGACGCAACTGTTAAGTTGCTTCGGAAAAAGTTAGGTGTGATTGAAAAGCAGGAGATGCTTCACAGTATTAGAGGGGTAGGTTATAAAATTGATAGCTAATCTTGTTTCATTCTTGCGCGGCGTGGCGGGCGGTGAAAAAGATGTCTTCAGTAGGACACAAAATCGGCTAACCATGCTATACAGCGGACTGATCATGTTGTTTCTCATAATCTTTATTTTTGTGGTCTATTTCTTGCTTTATTCCGTTATTTTACATGATCAGGAGCGTGAACTTGAGACGATGGCCACTGAGGAAGGCGAAATCGTAGAGGACTATCTGACGCGCAACAGCAAGGGAGGCCTGTATGGTTTTCAGGGACAGGAGGTGGTGCTATCGGGAGTCGACCAATTCTTTTATTATGTAGTCAATGCCAATGGTGAGCTTGTAATGGGAGATGAAGCAATTTCTGAACTAAGGCCGGAATTGTTTGGGCTTGTACACGGCTGGTCACCGGACAGAAACAAATTTCGCCAGGAAACATTGAGCGCCCATTTTTCAGAGTGGGGGCCTAGAGATAAGGGGAAGCGGGATGATTTTCGTCCCCGTGAAGAACATCATGAACTTCGGCTGTTGATGACAGGGCGTCCTATCTTCTTTAAGGGAGAACCAGTGGGAATGCTATATGTCGGCAAGGATATTTCATTCGCTTATCAACTATTCAATTGGCTGCTGATTATTTTGATTGGATTAGCGGTTGTATTCTTTGGGGTTGCATTTTTTCTAAGTCGGGTCATGTCGAAAAAAGCAATGGTCCCAATCTCCAAGGCCTTTACCCGGCAGCAGGAATTTGTGGCAGATGCCTCCCACGAATTAAGGACACCTTTAAGTGTTATGTTATCCTCAATCAATGCTATGGAAATGACTGTTGATACGCAGAAGGATGAGTTTTCCGGCAAGGTGCTTTCCAATATGAAGGATGAAGTGAAAAGGATGACAGGACTGGTAGGTGATTTATTGACACTGGCACGATCAGACTCCGGTACTGTTGAACTTCGGCGTGAAACGTTCGACCTCCGTCCCATTGCAGAAAAAGCCATTGAATCAGTAGGGCCGCTTGCAAAAGCTAAGGGGATAAAACTGGGTTTTCATGGACCAGATACCCTTATTACAAATGGGGATTCTGAAAGGTTAACATACTTATTTTATATAATGTTAGATAATGGAATTAAGTACACCCCGAATGAAGGGGAAGTACAGCTTTTCATCGCTGCGGAAGGGAAGGAATTAGTTATACAAGCCAAAGATTCCGGGATTGGAATTAAGCCGGAGGAACAAGCAAGGATTTTCGACCGATTCTATCGATCAGATAAAGTGAGGTCAAGGCAAATGGGAAGCCATGGGCTGGGACTGGCGATCGCTAAGTGGATTGTAGAGATTCACGGAGGAACAATTCGAGTTGACAGCGAACTCGGAAAAGGCAGCACTTTTACCGTGAGGATCCCGAACCATTTAGAAAAATAAAACGTAAAGCGGCTGATATACTGCTTTACGTTTTATTTGCTGTTCCTATTTATTTTTATTTTTATTTTTGTTGTGTTTATTCACCTTTACTGATTTTTTGTATTCTCTCTGCATTTGTGGCGATGGTGCTCCTGGACGGATGGGTGTTAATTCCTCTCCTGCTTCGGTTTGTAGCCGTTCGTGGCCTGGACTTTGGTTCCAGGCTAGCTTAAACGGTTGGTTACGTATATGTCTGTCTTGAGTTTCCTGTTTTTCACCCTTTTCAGGAGAAACACCAGGTACAATTTTATGGTATAGGTATTCAACAACAGCGACCGCAACGGCTGAAAGCGCGGAAGCTGCTACAATCCCATCATCGTATCCTAACATTCTGCTCATGATCCAAACAACGGCAAATGTAAGGCCGAAATCAGCAATAGTTGCAGCTGTGTTATTTGATCTTCGTAATATAAATAGGTCACCCAATACATATCCTACGATAGTTAAAACCAAGACGATCAGGACAACGTCGGTAAACCGGTAATCAAAATTCAGCCAAAGAATTACCCCAAGAACAACTAAAAGTGAAATAAATTTAACTAGGATAGCTGTACCATGATTTCTCATATTTTGTTCTTCTCCTTTCAGGTATATTGTGTGACATTGCCAGTGAAAATATGCCAGAAATACTTCTACATAAGAATTTATTACCAAACAGCTGGAATGACTGATATCAGCATTTAGCTAAAGTTCTGCGATTTAGCACATAATCGATATCAAAACCATGTACCTCATTACGTTCTTACCTTTTGACCCTCTGATTCACCGAATCAATAATATCCAAAATTTTTGGGGGAGCACTTTCCCGGTAATACTCATCTAGTGTTCGTTTTCCGTCTCTTATTTCCTCGGCCATGGCCCTTATTTCACTCCATAATCTCGGGATCAATCTTTCCCTCGGCCATCATATTTGTCAACTCATTTGCCATTTGACAATTCGTGTCCATTTTTTCCTCCTTCGACTTACTAGGTTGGCAGGTTTATCTAGAAAATATCATTCCTTTTTAGTGCTGTTCTTATAACTCTCTAGACAACACATGTTATCTTTTTAAAACCTCCTTTCTTTTTCACCGTTTTTTCACCATTCGCAGGTAAAGTAAGTTTTGTACAAAACGTACATCCCTTTGAAGGCTAAATTATCTAAATTGGAGGAAGTTATGATGAAATCAAAAAAGGTAATCGGTTATGTTTTAACAGGAGCTCTATCTATCGGAATTATAGGAGGAGCCGGCATTAACGCCATTGCTGCAAGTAACAGCACGAATACATCAACAGATACAAAGCAGGAACAGAAATTGGATAGTGCTAAAAAACAAAAAGTGGAAGCTATCATGGCGGATGCGAAGGCTCAATTGGCTAAACTTGGGGTAACGTTTCCTAATAAAGGGGAAAGGCATGACATATTTGGCAATCTGGACGATGCTACTAAAACAAAAGCCCACGCAATCATGGAAAAGCTAAGAGCCGGTACATTAACGGAAACAGAAGCAAAGGCACAGC
>NZ_PGUW01000017.1 GCF_002863565.1 Bacillus sp. V5-8f | reverse complement strand
CTGAGCCAGGATCAAACTCTCCGAAGAAATGTTTGGATAGCTCATTTGCACATGGATGTGCTGGCATCAATGTTGTCACAGGACGTGACGAACTTAGTCGATGATTCCTTATTTTAAAGTGTTTGCTCACTATTAAAAACGTTGGCGCTTTGTTTTGTTCAGTTTTCAAAGAGCAATTTCTTTGCCACCTGTCTCACAAGCGACTTTTTAAACTTATCATATTACCAACTCAGTTGTCAATAAGTTTTTTAATGTTTTTACTGCGAAAACTAATGTCCCGCAGCGACGTTTATTAATATATCACCTTACTATTGAACAGTCAATGAGTTTTTTAATAATTTTTAACCTGATAAAAACGATGGTATATTTCACGACCTTTAGTTTCAACTTTCACCACGTCAATCACCTGTTTATCAATAAGGTATTCTAGTAAAACACCAAGATCAATGGAATAGTGGATGAGCTCAGGATGTTCCATAAGTTCAGCAATACTCCACTTATCACCTTTTGTATCCATTACCTCCAGCAGGTGCTGAGAGCCAAGGTTTGTCCTTGAGTAGATTAGGAATTCACTTGCTAGGAACAATAATTCAAGCCGTTGTTCCAATGATTCTTCACTGCAGACCAACTCTTCATACAGCTTATAGATCTCAGGTTCCATATGCCTTACTTGATTCCAGACCGTAACTTCCGGATGGAATCCCTGCTCAATAATTTCAAGGCGGGCAAGGTGATGCAAAGAATGGACTACATGATTATAGGCATCCAGATAGTGCCCGTTCTCGAAAAATGCCTTCCCATCCATGTATCTCCTAATTAATTTTGCAAATTCAATCCCCATTTTAATCTTTCTGCCGTAAAACGGAAATTCCCTAATTTCTGTTTTTAAGTTTGAAAGAAACTCGTTGCGGTCAAATAGAATCTTTCCACTTTGAATCCAATCGACAACCTTCCGATTAGTTCCCAAAAGAAGCCAGTCCTTCAACTGTTGTTCATGAACAACGTGCAACGCGGCTTTTTGATCTCGATATGTATAATGTTTCACAAATACAGCCTCATTAGCTTCATTCACAATTACAAAGAGAACATAATCAAAGGTATCCGTTATTGGGCTGTCATTTTGTCGTTTTTCTATTAATAAGATACCGAGCGTCGATTGCATGCTTGCCCGTTCTTGATAAATCGGACGAAGGATGTCCTCCATATTTAACTCCTCCAAACCCTCTATATGATTTTTATAGTTCGACAATCGCCACATCTTTCCCTGCTGAATCGGCTAAATAATCCGAATTTACTATATTAATGTTCATGCCGGAACTTATTTTATGATATAGTTATATTCCAGGAGGGACAACTATGGCGAAATATTCAAGCAAAATAAATAAGATCCGAACTTTCGCATTAAGCTTGATTTTTATTGGATTCATCGTCATGTATGGAGGAATATTTTTTAGAAACTCGCCGATTGTTATGACAATTTTTATGGTCCTGGGGCTTCTCTTCATCGTGGCTAGTACAGTGGTTTATTTTTGGATCGGCATGCTTTCTACAAAGACGATTCAAGTGAAATGCCCGAATTGCGGCAACCCGACAAAGATTCTTGGCCGGGTTGATATGTGCATGCATTGCAGCGAACCATTGACTTTGGATAAGAACCTAGAGGGGTTAGAATTTGACGAAAAGTATAATCGAAAACGGATATAACTTGGCCCTCTTCTAAATGTTGAACAAAGAAAAAAGTTCCTACCAGTATCGGCGGAACTTTTTTAATGTGCTTCTTTAGCAGAACATTCAGGACAATCACCGTAAATTTCCATACGATGATGGCTGATTTTAAAACCTGTAACATGGGAAGCTAAATGCTCCACTTCGTCCAATCCAGGGTAATGAAAATCAACGATCTTTCCACAATTTTGACAAATCACATGATAATGGTTTGTGGTAACAAAATCAAACCTGCTGGAAGAATCTCCGTAAGTCAACTCTTTTACCAATCCAACCTCGCGAAATACTCTCAGGTTATTATAAACCGTTGCCACACTCATGTTAGGGAATTTCCCTTCCAGCGCCTTATAAATATCATCGGCTGTAGGATGTGACATTGAGTTTATTAAATATTCCAGTATCGCATGACGTTGGGGAGTAATCCTGACTCCGGTATCCTTCAATGCATCCAATGCTTCTTTAAGCTGTGTTTCAGACACCGTCATCCACCTCTTTTTCTTAAATAAAAAAATTCTTACTTTATAATGTTTATAATTAGTGTACATTCCCGTTCTTCTGTTTGTCAATATATCTACTACGATTAAAGAATAAAAACACTGGTAATTTAATCCGTTTCACTGGTGCAGTGTCGGTTCTGTAGCCCCTAATTTCGAATTGACAAGTCTGGCAGCTACAAATAACAGATCTGATAAACGATTTAAATAAGCCAGCACGAGAGGGGAAACACTATCTCCTATTGATACGGCACAACGTTCTGATCTGCGTACGATTGTCCTGGCCATATGGAATGACGCACCTGCCGGATGCCCTCCTGGTAACACAAAATTCGATAACGCGGGAAGGGAAGCATCCCATCGGTCAATCGCTGCCTCGAGTGCAGCGATATCCTCATCCTTAAGCTTCCACTTGATTTCCTTTCCTACAGGAGTAGCAAGCTCGGCCCCAACATGGAATAAAGCTGTCTGGACTTTATGGAACACTTCTATTATATTCTCTTTACCTGCAAAACTTTCGTTATTTAGATAACTTAATGCAAGGCCAATCATGGAATTTGCCTCATCACAAGTACCATATGCCTCTACTCGGTTATCGTTTTTTGAAACACGGCTTCCATATATAAGCGAAGTCGTGCCTTTGTCTCCAGTTTTTGTATATATTTTCATGATTAATATCCCCTTTTCGGATCGATTACATTAATATACTTATTACCGCCATTCAAATATTCCTTAAAATTGTGCTCGAAAATTTCAAACGACCTTGGAAGATATTGTTTTGTTTTGCTTGAAAGATGCGGAGTCACTGTGACATTTTTCATGGACCAAAAAGGGTGTCCTGCTGGCAGAGGTTCGTGGCAAAATACATCCAGCACGGCATGGGCAATTGTTTGGGTGCGCAAGGCCGTTAACAAGGTGTCCTCATCATAAAGATCTCCACGTCCTATATTTACAAAAACAGCTTGTTTCTTCATTCTCGAGAAGTGTTCATCCTTTAACAATCCTTGTGTCTCTTTCGTGCTGGGGAGGACAGAAACGACATAGTCCGCTTGTGGAAGGATAGCAAGCAGCTCGGGTAAACTATGGATGAAATCAATATATTCTACCTGCTTCCCGCTCTTGTTGACACCAATTGTGTTCATATTAAAAGCTTTGGCAAGCCGGGCTATCTCGCTCCCTATTGCACCCGGACCGAGAATTAGCATTGTCTTTTCATGCAACTCCCCAACCCCTATTCTTCGGTCCCATTTTTCCAGGGCTTCATTTTCCGCAAGAAGTTTTTGTTGTTTTTCATATTGAAGAAGTACGCCGATTGTATATTCCGCCATTGGGGTCTTGTGAATTCCTCGCGCGTTGGTAACGAGGACATTTTTCTCCGCAATTATATGAAATGGCATCTTCTCAAGGCCTGCAGACATGACCATAATCCATTTAAGGTTTTGCGCCTTTTTTATATGGGCTTCCGTTAAATCTTCCCCATACGTAATCAGAATCTCAGCATTAATCAATCCTTCATCTTCTAGTGGCAATCCTTTTTGAAAATAGAATTGGTGAGAAGGAAATTTCTCCTGCATGTCCGCCTGAAGAAAATCCGGTGGAATTAGCGTTGATAGTACTTTCATAACATTTTCCCTCCAATGAGTTATGTAATTTCCTTAATGATATTTTACCATTTAACACGGCTGCAGGAATAAAGAAAACGCGCCGGTTAACGAGCCTTGGAAAGGCAGAGGTTGGATCGAGGTGCGGTCACACATACGTGACCAAGCACTAGCTGTAATTTACCAGTATTCTGCGTTGCTCCTAAATTGTCCGTTACGTCGCCTGATTATTGTAATTACTGATCCAAAATAAAAAAAGCGCAAGCATATAGCCTACGCGAAAGAATAACTTTGAGGAGGTATTCCCTTACTTAAAGCATATTCCTTTATATAAAAATTGCATGAGACAAATGCCTCTACCTGGAAAAAAAGGGCAAAAAAACTTGCCAGTCGTTTGATACACTAAATATCTAACTGGCGGGTTCAATGACCTTTCAGATACTCTAGTGCTTCCTCGACATGTCCTTTAACTTTTACATTCCGCCACTCTTTTACAAGAACGCCCTCTTTATCAATTAAAAATGTTGAGCGCTCTATACCCATGTATTCCTTGCCAAAGTTTTTCTTTAACTTCCAAACCCCATACTTCTCTGCGGCTTGATGTTCCACATCTGCCAGAAGAGTGAACGGCAATCCATGCTTTTCGATGAACTTAACATGTCTTTCAGCAGGATCCGGACTGATTCCGACAATCACCGCATCCAACTCCTCAAATTTTTCATGCTGATCCCGAAAATCACATGCTTCCGTTGTACAGCCAGGTGTCATATCCTTAGGATAAAAATAAAGCACAACATACTTCCCTCTAAAGTCCTGAAGTGAAACCTGTTCACCATCTGCTGATGGAAGTGTAAAGTTTGGTGCTATTTCTCCGGTTTTTGCTGACAATTAGCCCACCCCATTTCTATTCTTCAAGGTAAGCCTACCCAATAATGCCGGTAAAAACAACTTTCAAACATCCTTCCGCTCATGTTGTTCAAACTCTATCACAGTCCGAATTAAAAAGGCAGCGGGTAAGGTGTACCCAACAAATGCTTCTACCGCAGCAATAATCCTGCCGATCCCTATTGGGCTTACATCACCATATCCCACCGAAAACATCGTCATAGCACTGAAATAAAAGGAAGTTTCCAGCTGTTTGAAAAAATCTTCTTGGACTCTCATGCCGCTATCAAGAATTACTGCATAATGGTTCAACTCAAACAATAAATAAATCATTGCGAACCCAATTAAAATAGTTCCATATAAATTAGCAATCCATATAAGATTTTCTAACGAAAATTTCTTCTCACTCTTTTCTTCTACAAAGATAGTCCGAATGCTCATGACCATACAATAGACGATCAGGGACATTAATAGATAAAATGCCATTCTTCACCTTCTCCCAAAAGGCCTGTTTACCCCTATTTCTACTCCCCATCAAAAGCTAATATGCCAATATTAATTTAAAGGGGCTATAATACACTTATAATCCCAACAATGATAGGAGTTGAAAATGCGCTTCCAAATATTGGATTTCCTGGTTTAATCCTCATACTAATTGCAGCCTTGATCGTGATTGGACCCAGTAAATTGCCAGAAATAGGCCGGGCAGCAGGAAATTCTCTCCGTGAGTTTAAAAAGGCAGCTTCTGGTATTTCAAATGATATTTCGGATGAAATAGCAAAGGATATTGAAAAGGCGAAAAAGGAGAGTAAATAGGGTGTACGGCTGGCGCCTTACACTTTTCCACTCAAAAATTCTTAGAACTAGTCACCAATTTTTTAGGGCTTTAGGACACGATTTTTAAACCGACCGCAGCAGCTAGAATTACAACAATAAATAATATCCTTAGCCAATCTCTAGACTCACCATACAGGACCATGCCCAGAATGGCCGCACCCGAAGCTCCTATTCCAGTCCAAACGGCATACGCTGTTCCCATTGGCAAAGATTCCATCGCAAGTGAAAGAAACAAAAAACTAGCCCCGAACCCTGCGGATAAGAGCACTAGTGATTGCCAATTTTTCTCTTGATGGTACTTGCTTATCATGACAACTCCCAACATCTCGCATAAACCTGCCAAAATCAAAACAGCCCATTCCATCACCGACCAGCCCCTTCTTCTTTTTTGTCCTCTGTTGTTATAATTTTTAACCCAATCACTCCCGATAAAAGCAGCAATATCAACAGGACTTTGGAAAGTTTAAATGGCTCACCAAAGATGATCATTTCAGAGATAACGGTGCCTGCCGTCCCCAAACCGACAAATACTGCATAAACCGTCCCGGCGGGAAGTCGTTTTCCAGCCATGATCATTCCACCAAAACTTATAAGGATTGCAACTACAGTGCCAGTCCAGGACCAAAATCCATCGGCGTGCTTTAAACCACTTACCCAAATCACCTCAAATATAGCTGCCATAACAACCTTCAGCCATTCCGAATTCATGCTGATAACTCTCCTTCCCATTGTTACAAATAAAAATAGCCCGGGAGAATACTATTCTTCAGTACCTCTCCCAGGCTTTTATCCTTCCGTGTAACAGCTCTTAGCTACCGTTTTCTCTGAGACCAGTCCATGGAATAAACGCAGCGGATTCTAGAAAACTGTTTTTATTTTATTTACTCGCATTTCTGGCTAGTATGCACTTTTACTGAGCACTATGAATTTATAGATTTCCTATATCAAAATACATCGAGCTGTTAATTTCCTGCTCCCCTGTACCTTTTCACTCCTTGGTTCCATATTGCGACTGAAAACATGAAGAAAATTACGCCTATTATTGGAGTAGCAAATGAATACATATACCATTCTTCTTTTCCTAAAAAGTAGGCGGAGGGATATACACCCACAAAGGCAAACGGTAAAACCCAGGTCAGCACGAACCGGATTACCTTATTATAGATATCGACCGGATAGCGTCCATAGTTGCCAATATTGTACATCATCGGCATGATGGAATTTTTGGAATCCGACCAAAAACCAATGCTCGCAATCGCAATAAAGATGGCACCGTATGCTAAAGCACCGCCAATAGCAAATACAATAAACAAGAAGGGATCATACCATGCGATATCAAGCCCAAGCGCAGAGCCCGCATAAAAAATCACAACAAGGCCTGTAACCGCCCCAAATAAGGATTCCAACTCGATCCGTTCCAGTATGATTTGGAACAAGCTGTGAATCGGCCGCGTCAGAATCCGGTCCATTTCTCCCTTAACTATATAACGATCGTTAAAATCCCAAATGTTAAAAAACGAGGAAAAGATCGCATAAGGCACTAAGAAAAATCCATAAATAAAAATAATTTCATCTCTGCTCCATCCAGCAAGGAGCTGTGTATGTCCAAAAACCACCAGTATAAACACCAGATTGACAGCCTGGTTTAACAAATCGGACAATATTTCCAAAACAAGGTCGGCCCGATATTGGAGCCTGGTTTTCATATACTGGCCCATATATTGAAAAAACATCGATACATAAAACATGGCGTCAGCCTCCTTGAATAATGAGCTGCTTTTTAGCCACTATCCAAAGAAATTGGATCGGGATAAATAACACAAACACCCAGATGGCTTGCAGCAACAAGGCTTGTAAGATGTCTGCACGCTCGAATCCACCTGTAAAAATCATACTTGGAATATAGCTAATGCCTTGAAAGGGCAGATACTTCATAATCTCCTGTGCCCAAAAAGGGTAGAAGCTGATAGGTAAAAGCAAGCCAGAAAACAAGTCGATGACAACCCGCTTAGCTCTTATCAAGCCGGCATTATTATAGAAGAAAAATGTAGTGATGCCTGTCAGCAGGTTGATTTGTGTATTGATAATGAAGCTCAAAAGCAATGAAATACCAAAATAGCCCCATAAAGCCGGTTTACTCGGGATATCAACAGGAAAGATCAACGACACCAACAACATCCCTGGGATTGAGAAGAAGAAGAATCGGAAAATGCCCTCCCCAAGCCCTTGCATCGTTTTCATTCCTAGGTAGTTATAGGGCCTAATTAATTCGACAGCAACCTTGCCTTCCTTGATTTCAACCGCGATTTCCCGGTCAAGATTATTGAAGTAAAACGCCCGGGCCATCCACGCAATCGCAACATACGTCGTCATTTGCAAGATCGATAAACCTTCAAGCGAGCCCTTATCGCCATAAATGGCTTTCCACAGGAAATAGTAGGCCCCTATATTAATGCTATAGATTAAAATTCCTGTGTAGTAATCCGTCCGATACGCCAGCATCATTAGAAACCGGATGCGGATCATTTCAAGATATTTTCCCAAGGTCTTCTCTCCTTACCTACATATATAACAAAATCTTTTAGCAGAAAATTGTTGTTTAAGTGAAAAATTGAGCAATGAAATGAGACCTAACCCTCAGGTTCGGCTGTTTATACTCCACGCCCTGTAGAGGACATTCCCTGTTCATAAATATTCCGAACGATTTCTTCAATTGACGTTTCAAGTATGTTAACATCTTTAATTTTAAAATGAGACACAACCGCCGAAATCAACTGCGAAATATTATCTCTTTCTTCTTTTACATAGGCGATATAGGTTTGATTTTTCTCATCGTAATCCCAAATGGTTTCAAACTGGAGCGGTAATGACTTCAATTCCGATAACCCTACTTCTTCCAGGAATTGAAAATGGATCTCTTTTTCTTCGGCCCAATTGTTTTTCAGGCTCTGTAATCCGCCGTCGTAAATAATGTTTCCTTCGTCTAACATAACAACCCTGTCGCACACTGCCTCGATATCCGCAAGGTCATGTGTAGTCAACAGAATGGTTGTGTTATATTTTTGATTAATTTCCTTCAGAAACTGGCGGATTTTCACTTTAACCAGTACGTCAAGTCCTATTGTCGGTTCATCAAGAAACAAAAGAGGCGGATTGTGAATTAATGCTGCAGCAAGCTCACACCTCATCCTCTGACCGAGGGACAATTTACGGACAGGCTTATCAAGCAGCGGGCCGATAGCAAGGGTCTCGATAATATGGCCCATATGTTCCTCATATTGTTCATCCGGCACCTTATAAACCTTTTTCAATAAACGAAAAGACTCCTGGACGGCGATGTCCCACCACAGCTGTGAACGCTGACCAAACACCACACCGATCGTCCTGGCGAATTTCTCCCGTTCTCTGTGCGGATCCATTCCGTTAACCCTGACACTGCCGGAAGTAGGAGTGAGGATGCCTGTCAGCATTTTGATTGTAGTAGATTTCCCTGCCCCGTTTTCACCTATATAGGCAACCATTTCCCCCTGTTTAACGGTAAAATTTATATCGTTAACTGCCGGGACGATTTTATAGTTTCGTGTAAACAGATCACGAAACGCCCCCTTTAATCCGGCTCTGCTTGAAAATACTTTAAATTCTTTTCGCAGCTGCTTCACTTCGATCGCATTGCTCATTATTAGATTCCTCCATACGGTCAACTAACCCTAGGAAAATAGTTTATCCAATCATGGGCATGAAAACAATCCATTTGCATAGGTACCAATCACCCTTTACGGATTTTTTATTAAAAAGATGATAGAATGGAAGTTGGTGATTTTGCAGGAAAGATAGGAGGCAATCCATGATGAAATTTACGAATTCTGACAATTTACATAAGGAAGCTTTAGAACATATCGTTGGAGGAGTGAACAGCCCTTCCCGTTCTTACAAGGCAGTAGGCGGCGGTTCACCAGTAGTAATGGAACGCGCTGAAGGTGCCTACTTCTGGGATGTTGATGGAAATAAATATATTGATTTTTTGGCAGCTTACGGCCCAATTATTACTGGCCATGCACACCCCCATATTACAGAAGCAATCACGCGCGCGGCTCAAACCGGGGTGCTTTATGGTACCCCTACCCCGCACGAAGTAGAGTTTGCCAAGATGTTAAAAGGGGCCATGCCTTTCCTCGAAAAAGTCCGTTTTGTCAATTCGGGAACAGAGGCAGTCATGACAACAATCCGAGTTGCCAGGGCTTACACCGGACGGGACAAAGTGATCAAATTTGCCGGCTGCTACCACGGCCATTCTGATCTGGTTCTAGTTGCAGCAGGGTCAGGGCCTTCTACATTAGGCACACCGGATTCAGCAGGAGTACCGAAAAGCATTGCACAAGAAGTGATTACGGTTCCTTTTAATGATATCGAGCCGTTTAAGGACGCCCTCGCTAAATGGGGAGACCAAATTGCAGCTGTCCTGGTCGAACCTATAGTAGGGAACTTCGGAATTGTCGAGCCGAAACCAGGATTCCTTGAATCGGTTGTTGAACTAACTCACGAAGCTGGCGCACTGGTAATCTTCGACGAGGTCATCACCGCGTTTCGTTTTATGTATGGGGGAGCCCAGGATTTGCTCGGAATTCAGCCTGACTTAACAGCCCTCGGAAAAATTATTGGCGGTGGTCTTCCTATCGGGGCATACGGCGGTAAAAAGGAAATCATGGAAACTGTCGCTCCGCTTGGCCCCGCGTACCAGGCGGGAACGATGGCTGGAAATCCTGCTTCAATCCTCTCTGGCATTGCTTGTCTAGAGGTATTAAAGCAGGATGGTGTATATGAGGAAATGGACAGACTAGGCACTATCCTTGAAAAGGGGATCTTACAGGCAGCAGAACAATACGGTGTGTCTATCACCGTCAATCGCTTAAAAGGTGCCCTGACAATCTACTTCACTAATGAGAAAGTGGAAAACTACGAACAGGCGGAAAATACAGATGGTGAAATGTTTGCTAAATTCTTTAAACTCATGCTTCACCAAGGAATCAATCTCGCCCCTTCTAAATATGAAGCTTGGTTCCTCACCACCGCCCATACGGACGAGGATATTCTTAATACTCTAAACGCGGTTGAACATGCATTTAAAGAGTTAGGAAGCTCCTCCACGATCGCATAAAAATTCAGTGGATATACAAACCCGGGAGGTCTACTTTTTCCCGGGTATTTTTAAAATTATATTGAAAGCGTTTCCAATAAATATTTCAACAACTGTAAAACCACGTAATAACTTGTCTCTTCCTATCCAACTTTCTGTATAAATAATTGATTTAAGTATTCTAAAATGGTAATATATTGTTACTATTCAGAAAATTCTTTGTCTTTATTTATCTTAATAGAAGTCGCCCCGGAATCATCTAATCCATGTTCTTCATCATGTTCCCGGAAACTGCAACAACTTATAGGAGGTGGAGGCAGCAATAAGGGACCCCCTTATTAACCGCCGGATAAAAATGACACAACAATGGAGCCCAAGCTTATTTAAACAATTCCATAAACAGGAGCATGACGCATGCGGCATTGTGGCATGTATTGAAAAAAAGAAGATCCCTACAAGGGAAAATATTTTTGCCTGCATCGACGCCCTTGTCAGAATGAACCACCGTGCCGGTTTCATTAACGGTGAGGGTGATGGTGTGGGAATCCACATCGATATCCCTAGGGAACTTTGGAAAAAGAAGTTATCAGCTGAAGGTATTGACCCTGAAGAAGCCGAAAAGGAAACATTTATTGTAGGCCATTTATTCTTAAGCAGGAAAACGGATACAGAAACAATGATGAAAGAAGTAAGGGAAAAATTACTTCAGCAAGGGCTTTCCCTGCTTTTTGAAAGTGATAAAGCATACAATCCGTCAGCACTTGGACCGATTGCCCTCCAGGAAAATCCCATTTTCTGGCAATTTGCTTGTACAACTGAAATTGCTAACCAAAAGGAACTTTCGAAAGTCCTGTTTGAATTAACGCCTGCCATCGAAGAAAACGATAACATTCATGTAGCGTCTTTAAGCCAATATCATGTTGTTTATAAAGTAATGGGTGCCGGTGACATTCTTCCTAACTATTATCCTGACCTAGCGGATTCGCTCGCCGCATCTACCATGACTCTCGGGCATAACCGCTATTCAACCAACACCCTTTCAAGCTTTTTCCGTGTACAGCCATTCAGTGTCCTAGGGCATAATGGTGAAATCAACACGATCAGCAAACTCCGTGACGAGGCTAAAATGATAGGAGTGCCGCTTGTAAAAGACGGCAGTGATTCGCAGGATTTAAGCCGTACCATTGAAACGTTCATTGCAAGACATGGTTATTCCTTGTTTGAAGCAGTTGATCTATTATTCCCGCCTATTATTAACGAAATCAAAGTTTACCCAAAGCACCTGAAGAACCTATATACCTATTTGCGTGAAGCGTGGGGGCATTTTGCGCAGGGTCCGGCCGGAATTATTTCTCGTTACGGCAATGAAGCAGTATTTTCAGTAGATTCATTGGGTCTTCGCCCTTTATGGAACATAGAAACGGAAACCTCCTATTTATTTTCATCCGAACCAGGTATTATCCCATCTTCCGAATATACAGGCGATCCAAAACCGATTGGCCCCGGGGAAAAAATAGGACTAAAATGGGAAGGCAACTCTATCAAGGTATTTAATTATAAAAACTATCAAGACGAAGTGTATCAAAGATACAGCCAGCGCTTCATGCTATCAAACGACCGCGAGCGCCTGAATCCTCCAGTTTTTGAAAAGCCTGCGATCACAGAACAGCAGGCAGGGATCCATAATGGCCAGTATAAAGCATTCGGCTGGGAAAGAGACCATGTCCAGCTTGTAGAGCAAATGGCAGAAAAGGGAGTTGAACCGATCCGTTCCCTGGGTCATGATGCACCTCTTGCAGCCTTGAATCCGCAAAGAAAAAATATTGCTGACTATATTAAGGAAAGCGTTGCAGTTGTAACCAATCCGGCAATCGACCGCGACCGGGAAATGGAACACTTTTCTACACGGACTATCATCGGCAAGCGCCCTTCTTTATTCGCCAAAGAACAAGCGGGCAAGGTTTGCGAGCTTTTGACGCCAATACTGATCGAAGGTTCAATTGGTAGTGAATGTGCAAACGCTTTAACTCAGCCAAGCTATGAGCAACTTGTCTCATATTTCAGCGACCAGCGGCTGTCACATATCATATCAGCCACATTTACCGAAACGGAAAGTATGAAGGAAGCGTTGGATAGACTGGCAAAAGAAGCGATTTCTGCAGTGGATGACGGCAAAACGCTGATTATTCTTGACGATGCCAAAGCCCATCAAAATGGAAACCTATGGCTGGACCCGCATTTAGTAGTTTCCGCTATCGATCAGGCCCTTGTCCTGACTGGAAAGCGGCGGAACTGTTCTTTGCTATTGCGGTCCGCCGCCATCCGTTCTCTGCATGATATCGTAGTAGCTTATGGCCTAGGGGCAAATCTGATTAGCCCCTACTATATGTTCCTATCTCTCACCAATGAAACAGCAGCGCCGGCTACAAATTTATATAATGCATTAACGAAAGGCCTGGAAAAAGTCATTTCCACGATCGGGATCCATGAGTTAAGGGGTTACGGGCGCCTATTTTCAAGCATTGGGCTGAACGAGGAAATCGGAACGTACTTAAATGTGGTAAACTTCTTTGGTTCCAACGAATTAATGCATAATTTCAATCTGTTGAAAGAAGACGCAAAGCAGCGCGCCATCGACTATAACAACGATAAAGACCGGATCGGGAAGACATTCAATCTGTTCCCAAGAATCTGGAAAGCAATTGGCGATGTTGCTTCAAGCGGGGATTATACTGCCTATGGCGAGAAGATCACTGAACAAGAAGAAGCAAATCCTACTACCATCCGGCATTTAACAAGCCTAAAGAAAACGGACGCTCCCGCTCCTTTACATGAGGTAGATATTTCGGTCGGGGAACAAAATCTGCCGTTTGTTATTGCTTCCATGTCTTTTGGTTCCCAAAATGAAACAGCTTTCCGCGCATATGCCGAAGCTGCGGACCGCTTAAACATGGTCAGCATGAACGGTGAAGGCGGAGAAATTAAGGATATGCTGGGTAAATACCCGAGAACCCGCGGCCAGCAAATAGCTTCAGGACGCTTCGGTGTTAATGCAGAACTGCTGAACTCGTCCAACCTTTTAGAAATAAAGATTGGTCAGGGAGCAAAACCTGGAGAAGGAGGACATCTCCCAGGTTCGAAGGTTACAGCCAAAATTGCGGAAGCACGTAATGCGACAATCGGTTCTGATTTGATTTCACCATCCAATAACCATGATATTTACTCAATTGAAGATTTGGCACAGATGATCCACGAGCTAAAAACGGCTAACGACAAAGCGAAAGTAGCCGTTAAAGTTCCTGTAGTACCTAACATTGGCACAATTGCTGTCGGAATCGCCAAGGCCGGGGCTGATATCATCACTCTTTCTGGGTTTGATGGCGGTACAGGAGCTGCCCGTATACATGCTCTCCAGCACGTTGGGCTGCCAGTCGAAATTGGGGTAAAAGCAGCACACAACGCCCTTTTGGAAGCGGGTATCCGCCAAAACGTAGAAATTTGGGCAGATGGGGGTCTAAAGAGTGCTTTGGACGTAATAAAAGTGATGCTGCTTGGCGCCAACCGGGTCGGCTTCGGTACGCTTTCCATGATTGCCGTCGGCTGCACCACTTGTCGGGGCTGCCACCTCGATACATGCCATGTAGGCATTGCAACACAGATCGAAACCGAGGCACAGGCTAAGGAACACGGTTTACGCCGATTCGTTCCACGTCAATTAGACCTGGCTGTACAAGGCTTAATGAATATGTTCACCGCGTTTGGCAACGAATTGAAGGCTTTGACAGCTTCTCTTGGCTTCAAAAACTTGCAGGACATTGTTGGCCGTTCGGATTTGCTTATCCAAGATAAAGGGAAAGAATTGCTTGATTTGACCTACCTATTGAAAATGCTCGACATTGGCCAGTTTACTTACAAAGAAACAGCTGATTCCCTTTCTGAAGGAGCTCTTCAAGTGGCTGTAGGAGCAGAATATCTGGATTCTCGGGTCGATGATCTTCATGAGTCCCGCTCATATAGTTCCGTAACATCTGATCAGCGTGTTCTTGGAAGCAGGGTTTCCTGCCATCGTGTACGCGGAAGATTAGATGGGTCCTATAAGAAGCTCCCTCCGGTCCATCTTCAGTATAGGGATGGCTCCATTCCAGGAAATGGCCTGGGTGCATATAATACCGAAGGCATAGATATCAGTGTAAATGGAGGCGCACAAGACGGCGCTGGTAAAACCTCTATAGGAGGTAATATCTTGATCTTTAAGTCTCCTGGAAAAGACGGAAAGTTTTACAATGGATCAGTTGGGAAAGGATTCGGGTATGGAGCTCAGCATGGACTGTTAGTTGCGCAGGGAGATGCCGACGCCCGCGCCGGAATCCGGCTTTCCGGGGCTGATATGATTATTGGTGGCCAGCTGAAACATCCTCTGCCAGCACAAGAAGCAGGAAATTTAGCAATCCATTCAAACATCAAAGGTTTTGCATTTGAATACATGACTAATGGGAGAGGATTGGTTCTAGGGGATCCAGGGCCATGGATTTGTGCGGGGATGACAGGCGGTGTAGTTTATCTGCGGCATCAACCGGAAGCGGGATTGACTAAGGAGTCCATCCAAAGAAGAATTGCTAAAGGGGCAAAAGTTTCCATTGAGCCGCTTTCAGCCACTGGTTTAAAGGATGTTGGCGAGCTTCTTGGCAAATATGTTTCCTTATTAAAAGAACAGGGACAAAAAGAAGAAGCTCTGTCTTTGGAACAGCTCCTTTCCAATCCGGAACAGCATTTTCTACAAATCGTTCCTGTTAAAGAACAGGCGGATCCATCTGTTTCGACTGAATGATTAGACTATGTGAAAAGCTGGTACACGTTGGTGCCAGCTTTTTTATTCCCCGCAGAACATTTTTTTAGTTTAAAAATTCTTGAACTATCTATTTTCCACTTGAATCTGCCTTTCAAACCCTGTATATTACATTATTGTTTACTTTCGATTTTTTTAGTGTAAAGTACTCATAAACAGCATGCCAATACTGCATAAAACTTGTTGATTGTCAGCGTATAGATAACCTTGAGGAAGAAAGGATATTTTTTTATATGAAGTTAGGTGCCCGCATACTTAAAACGGGAATCGCAATTGTTCTTGCATTATACTTATCTGAACTGTTACAACTCCCCTCCCCTGTTTTTGCGGGGATTGCGGCTATTTTTGCTATACAGCCGACGATTTACCGCTCCTATTTATCCGTCATGGAACAAATACAAGGAAACCTGATAGGAGCTTTTGTTGCTGTATTATTTGTGCTATTGTTTGGCAATCATTATTTTATCATCGGATTAGCCACAATCATTGTCATTTCCATTAACTTAAAGCTTAATATGGAGAGAAGCCTAATCCTCTCTATAGTTACGGTAATCGCCATAATGGAAAGCCAGCAAGGGGATTTTTTGCAATTCGCGATGGTCCGCTTTTCGTCGATTTTGCTAGGAATCCTGTGTTCCTTTATCGTCAATCTGGTTTTTATACCGCCAAAGTATGAAACAAAGCTGTATAACCGAATTTCCGGTGTCACCGAGGATATTTTTAAATGGATCCGAATCAGCACCCGACATGCTTCTGAACATACTCTATTGAAAAAGGATATAAGCGTGATTAAAGATGAGCTTTTAAAACTGGAGCAAATCTATTCGATGTATAAAGAAGAACGTCCTTATTTTAAGAAGGAAACCCTGGGAAGATCAAGAAAACTGGTTGTTAACCGGCAAATGATCGTGACAACAAAGAAAGCTTATGAAACCTTGAAACGGATCCATAAGTTCGAAAATGAGATCTCATTGATGCCTGAGGATTTCCAGGCCCAAATCCAGCATCAGCTCGATTCTTTAATCCATCGCCATGAACAACTTCTATTAAAGTATATTGGAAAAATCAAGGCTGGAGGTTGTATAGAGGAATATGGCAGTCATTCTTTAAGCAGGCAGGATTTCCTTTCATTTTTCTTTACCAAGTTAAAAGACATGAAAAACGATGAAGAGGAAGAAGTTCCTACCCGGCTTGTCCCCTTGATTTCTGCCATTATTGAATATGAAGAACAACTGGAACATCTCGAAACACTCATCATCAGTTTCCAATCCTACCACAAAAATGAAAATGAGGTCTCTGTCCAGTAAGATGACTAATGCTGGACAGAAGATAGCAAAGGCAGTTCCGGCATCGGAACTGCCTTTATTTTTTGGGCGCGCATTTATTTTGCAGTCTGTAGAACATGGTCCCTTCCTCTCTCTCTAAACAGGGATGGAATTCTTGGCAATTTAATTACTTGAACTTTATTAATATTACTAGAAAAGTCGCATGTTTCATTGCAATAAATTTATGTTTAACTCAATTCACATAAGATATGATTGCACCCCCACCACCTCTCCACTCTTATTAAGAGTAATAATTTACACTTAAACATCAAACACTCTATAGAAGCAGCACCAATCATCAACAAAAGACATCATAAATAGTTATGGAACACATGACAAATGGAAAGGAGATCAATATGGGTAGAGGACGTTTAATTCTTGTGAATATTATCGGGATTATCATTATTTTTGGGTTGATCGCAGGAGGGGGCTACTATTATTACCAGAACACGAATTACGTAAATACTGATGATGCTCGGGTTGCAGGAGACATGGCTACAATTGTAGCACCTACAGCAGGTCATCTAACCGGCTGGAATATCCAGGAGGGAGATCAGGTTAGTAGAAATGCAACAATTGGAAGAATTTCCGGCGGAGATGGAGCCAGAAATATTTCTGCTGTTTCGGAAGGTACTGTTGTTCGTGAACAGGTAAACGAAAACCAATTAGTACAGGCTGGACAAGTGCTGGCCCAAACCATCGATATGAACAACATATACATTACAGCCAATATTGATGAAAACAATATTGAAGACATTGAAGAAGGAGACAGTGTCGACATTACGATTCAAGGGGATCCAAATACGGTATATGAAGGCACCCTTGAGAAAATTGGTTATGCAACAAATTCTGTCTTTTCATTAATGCCGCAGCAAAACGCTAGCGGAAACTATACGGAAGTAACACAAACCATTCCTGTCAGAATTTCCATCAATAGTCCATCCGATACTGTCCTTCCTGGAATGAACGCTGATGTGCGGATTTCCATTAAGTAATGGACATGTTATACGCAGTTCAGGAAAGGAGTTTGTCTAATGGCTTCCCCAACTGTTGATCAACAAGACCCTGGAATAAGGCAGCATATTCCGCTCCTTAGTATATTGATGCTTGGTCTATTTATTGTCTTTATGAACCAGACTGTTTTAAGTGTGGCAATGCCTAGAATGATGACAGATTTTAACGTAGGCGCCACTACGATTCAGTGGCTTTCAACCGGATTTATGCTCGTTAATGGCGCGCTGATCCCTTTATCTGCATTTCTAATTCAACGATATGGAACTCGCAAACTGTTCCTATTGGCAATGACACTTTTTACAATCGGTACATTTATCTGCGGAATCGCACCGAATTTTTCTGTCATTTTGATTGGCCGCTTAATCCAAGCTGCAGGAGGCGGGATTTTACAGCCGCTGGTCATGACAATCATTATGTTTATCTTTCCTCCCGAAATAAGGGGTAGGGGAATGGGGATTTTTGGTCTAGCTATGATGTTTGCCCCTGCGATAGGCCCGACGCTCGCAGGATGGGTAATAGAACATTATAGCTGGCGAGTTATGTTCTACGGTATGGTTCCTTTAAGTGTAATTGTCGTAATTCTGGCATTTTTCACATTAAAAAATGTATTGGAGCCTAAACCGGTAAAACTGGATTATTTAGGTGCCTCTTTATCCCTGTTGGGGGTTGCAGCACTATTGTATGGTGTCAGTGAAGCAGGAACTGAAGGCTGGACTGACCTTATCGTCCTTTCCACAATTTTGATCGGCGTTATTGCTCTTGTTGTTTTTGTGGTACAACAGCTACGTTCAGAAAGTCCGTTGCTGGATTTTAAAGTATTTAAATATGATATGTTCAGCTTATCCAATATGATTTCGGCCATTATTACAGTGTCCATGTTCACCGGGCTCTTCCTGCTTCCGATTTACCTGCAGAGCCTTCGCGGGTTTACGCCGCTTGAGTCAGGCATCTTGATGCTTCCCGGTGCCTTGATCATGGCAGTCATGTCCCCTGTTTCTGGTGTGTTATTTGACAAGCTGGGCCCTCGTCCGCTTGCAATAGTTGGCATGATTATAACGATCATGACAACGTATGAATTCACTACCTTAACTCCTGAAACAGGGTATTCAACGCTATTAGTCATTTATATGATCCGTTCGTTTGGCATGTCCCTGTTAATGATGCCCATTATGACAGCAGGGATGAATCAGCTTCCTGAGAACCTGAATGCCCATGGGACTGCCATGACAAATACGATACGCCAGGTTTCTGGTGCTATTGGTACAAGCTTGGTAACGACGATCTATTCTAATAGAACGTCGTTCCATGTATCTACTTTAGGAAATCAAATGAGTGCCACTGATCCGGTCTTTGTGCAAACATTCCAATCCTTTGTACAGTCCATTATCCAGTCTGCTCATCAAAATGCAGAACAAGCACAACAGACCGCTATGGCGATGCTATCCGGACAAATCCGGTTGCAGGCAAATGTGCTAGGCATAAATGATGCCTTTTTCTGGGCTACCGGATTCACCATTATAGGCCTTGTACTAAGCGTGTTTTTGCGTGATGTACGTAAAGATAAAAAAAGGGAAGAAGAAAAAAGAAATAAGGATATACGGCTGCTGCCTTCCCCTATTAACGAAACGAAATAAATCGACAATCACCATCAACCGACTGGGGGTATGTATAAATGAATATTTACGTGGTATATGACAGTGAGGGTGAACATACCAAGCTGTTGGCAGAATCGATTGCTGAAGGGGCTCGCAGGGTAGAAGGCGCGGAGGTTCTTATCGACCATGTTAGCACGGCAGATATTTATAAACTATCTGATATGGATGCCATTCTTTGGGGATGCCCTGGACACTTTGGAACGATCAGCGCGGGATTAAAGTCATGGATCGACAGGCTTGGGCATTTATGGGCCAAAGGAAAGCTAATCAATAAAATAGGAGCGGTTTTCTGTACAACCGCAACAGTCCACGGCGGAATTGAAGCAACAATGTTAAATTTGATAACGCCTATGCTTCACCAGGGAATGATATTGGTGGGCCTTCCTGGAAGTATACCGGAAAATGCTTTGTATGGTTCTTACTATGGAGTTGGCATCACCTGCCCTCCAGACAGCCCGGAAATCATCTCGGAAAACGGGCTTGAGTTGGGCCGGGCACTGGGTGAACGCGTAGCCAATGTGACTAATTCATTCATTAACGGCCGTCAGGGGTGATGATAAATTATGGCCATTCTTATATTTCTTATTATTGCTCTCCTCGTTGCTGCGGGGCTGATAGCACTGAATGTAAGGGCATCCACTCCCCGCAATCGGGATTCTGGCACTCTGGACCGTACTGAGCTTCCAGAATCGATAGTCATTGCTCGGGATGATGGCACAGAAGCTGGTGATGAACCCTCCAGACCCGCCGTCCAACTTGAAAGTGGGGAACCGGAAGTCCATGCTGAATCACAAGATGCCGATTCACCCAGAACTGTTACCCGGCTTCGTGATGATAATAAGATGAATGATTTCGATTATCGCCAGGCTTTGCAAAACATGAAAAGCCAGGTAGCCCAGGATGCAGAGCCTATTCGGAATATAAAATCAGAAGAAGTAATGAACGATAATGCTTTCCGTGATTCGCTGAAAGCTTTCAGCCAGAAAGAAAAAAAATGATTGTGGTAGCTGTCAAGCAACCGGGGCCGACCGTAAACTTCCACATTTTGATCTGAACGTTCGTTAAGATCAAAATGCAGAACATTGGTCAGCCCCATTTTTAAGTGACATCATGTTAAGGAATCAAGCTGCTGGACCATGAACAAATCATAATAATGGCCTTGCTTTTTCATTAATTCTTCATGTGTTCCCATTTCGGCGATTGCCCCATGCTCAATCAAAACGATCCGATCCGCATGGGTTATGGTTGATAACCGATGGGCAACTATAAAGGTCGTTCGGTCCCTAGCCAATGTATCAAGCGCTTCCTGAATCAGGTGTTCACTCTCAAGGTCAAGCGCTGAAGTCGCTTCATCCATTACAAGGATTGGAGGGTTTTTCAGGAACACACGAGCAATGGCCACGCGCTGTTTTTGCCCGCCTGAAAGCTTCACACCTCTTTCCCCGACTTTTGTATCATAGCCTTCTGGAAGATTCATAATAAAATCATGGGCGTTCGCTGCTTTCGCAGCCTTGATTACTTCTTCCTTCGAGGCTTCCGGATTCCCCATTAAAATATTTGACAATACCGATTCGCTAAACAAAATGTTGTCCTGAAGGACCATGCCGATTTTATCCCGCAGGCTCCGTACTTTGTAATCACGGATATCGGTGCCATCTAGCATGATGCGACCTTCATTCACATCATAAAAACGCGGCAAAAGGCTTATCAGTGAAGACTTTCCACCTCCGCTCATCCCTACAAGAGCAATGGTCTCGCCCTTTATGACGTCCAGGTAGATATTTTTCAATACCGCTTTTTCCTTTTCGTCATACGCGAACGTAACATTTTCAAACCGGATGTTACCTTCCACATCCATAAGTTCCTTAGCACCCGGTTTATCATCTATATCATATTTCTCATCAATAAACTCGAATACCCGGTCCATCGAAGCCAAGGTCTGGGTCATTGTGGTCGACGAGTTGACCAGCCTGCGCAACGGATTATATAACCGATCGATAAACCCAATAAAAGCTACCATCGTCCCTAATGTAAGATTTTCATGAATGACCTGGTACCCCGCATAGCCAATTACAATCAACGGAGAGATGTCCGTAATAGTGTTTACTACTGCAAAGGATTTTGCATTCCAGCTTGTATGCTGGAGCGCCTTATCAAGAAAATTTTTATTTTGCTTATCAAACTTCTCCTGTTCATAATCTTCATTCGCGAAACTCTTAATCACAGGCATCCCCTGCACACGCTCGTGCAGGTGGCTCTGAAGATCAGCCAGTGCTTGGGAACGGACCCTTGTGATTCCCCTCAATTTCCCAAAGAAGTGCTTTACTGATAACGCATAAAATGGAAGCAAAATCAGTGATACTATTGTTAGGGTAATATCCATTGTAAACATAATGGCAATTGCAATGATGATTGTGGCAATATCAAGCCAGAGGTTCATCAAACCGGTAATCACAAAGTTTTTTGTTTGTTCTACATCATTGATCACCCTGGAAATGACCTCTCCAGCCCGAGTATTTGAGTAATATTTAAAGCTTAGCTTTTGAATATGGGTAAACAGCTGGTTTCGAATATCATATAATATTCTTGTTCCTGTCCATTGGGCAAAATATTGCCGGTAATATTCAATCGGCGGACGGAGTATTACAAAAATCGCGAGCATAATCCCCATAATCCAAAATAGCTTATCTGTTTTCATTGAGTTTGAAAGGCTGTTATTCCCTACGATATCATCTACCACATACTTTATTAAAATAGGAATTAAAAGAGGGATGGCAAATTTAATCAATCCAATAATAATTGTTCCAATGATTTGCCATTTATACGGTTTTACAAATTGCAGGTATCTCTTTACGCTGTCCACATAATTCCCCCGATTTAACAATTTTATGCTGCTCTACACTTATCAGGCCTGAGATGGGCACGCCTTTTCCAAAGGCGAATGGCAGATCAGCCAAGGATTTTTCAATTATACAAACTAAAGCCAGCTGCTAAATAAAAACCTGTTGCGAGTCTCAACAGGCCTGTTCTTTTCCATATTATCGATAGGTTAAAAAACGCTCATACCAAGAATCAATGAATTCTGCAGAAAAAGGTCCCTTCCGCTGGCGGATCAAATAAATTAAATGGTCCACGTTCCGTTTCAAAATCTGGTCAATCACATCCGGGTAGTTCATTTCCCTGCGATGCCGTTCATATTCATCCTCATCCAATAAATGAAAAGTCATATCCGGAAACACCTTAATATCCAGGTCATAATCAATATACTTTAGCGCCTCATTATCATAGATGAATGGTGAACTGAGATTGCAATAATAATAAACGCCATCCTCCCTCAACATTCCAATGACGTTGAACCAATATTTGGAATGGAAATAGCAGATAGCGGGCTCTCTGGTTATCCACGTCCTTCCATCCGATTCCGTTACCATTGTCCGATCATTTGCCGCTATAACAAGATTCTGTGTCCCTTTTAATACGGTGGTTTCTTCCCAGACTCGGTGGATATGCCCGTCATGCTTATAGCTGTGGATTTGGATTTTTCCTCCTTCATTGGGAATCCCCATGTCTTTTTTCCCCTACTTTCTCTGTACAACTGCATAGATAGATGAGCCATTCACAACTTGTCCAATGTTAATTTTTACTTATATTCCTTTATTATAGCGATTTACAGGAAAATTTAAAACAAAAGAGAGCTAACCTGCCAGTGAAAATTACTTCCGTCCCGGAAATTCGCAGATATCCCCCTCGAAAAGAAGGATGCCTACATATCAGGCTGGTAAGCTACACTGTCTGGTTAGCTCTTTATTATCAATATTTACTAAGTAAGTGCCGTATGGCTCTCCTGGTAAAAGCGGATTACTTCTTCCGTTTGCTGCTCAAACATATCCTGGATGCCGGAAAGCTCTTGCTTCATCCTTATTATTTCATCATTTATTGAATCCAATTCCGTTTGCTCCTGCAAATCCCTCAACTGCTGTTCAATCTCCTGGCATCTCTCTATTTCAGACTGTAAAAACAAAAGCTTCTCCATTGTTTTCAACTGTTCATTAATTAAACGATCGAACTCCTTCATATTCTGCACCTCACGATTCTGTTATTTCATCATCTCTTGAGTTATGTATTCTTTTTAAGGGCAATTTATCCTTTGACTTTTATTGTTGATGAGGTGGAGGTTTTGTCGAATGTGTTGAAGGGGAAATAAATTCACCTAACAAGTTTTAAAATAATTTTGTTTTTCTTAAAAGATAAAGAATTATTTGTATATACTGTTCATATAAGTCGTGTGTAAATTTAAACAATTCCTTGCTTATCATCTATAATTCATTCAAATGCTTGATAAATATAAAAATACCTGCTGTATTAAATAAATAAGGCACCCAATCGGGTGCCCGTCATAATCATCGATTATTTTGTTGATTTTGTTGTCGTACCTGAGAAGCAGAATTTTCTCTGCCAAATTCTGTGCCAAATCGACCCTGACCAGCTTGCTGGTTGCTACCTGCGGATGCTAGCTGGTTTTGGTTTCTTACTTCCTGAGCATTCGTCTGGCTAGCAAACTCCGTGCCAAATTGGTTTTGGTTGATTTGACTCATACCCCCACCTTGTTGGTTTTGCTGTCTTAGCTGTGCAGCGATATTCTGGCTTCCGAACTCTGTGCCGAATTCACTCTGCCCAGCCCGGCTTCTGCCGGCCGATGCTTGTTGATTCTGCTGCCTTAGTTGTGCAGCTGGATTCTGGCTTGCGAACTCTGTGCTAAATTCACCTGGGCCAGCTTGGTTCCTGCCGGCGGACACTTGTTGATTCTGCTGCCTTAGCTCTGCAGCTGGACTCTGACTTCCAAACTCTGTGCCGAATTCACCCTGGCCCGCTTGGATCGTTCCTGTGGTTGCTTGTTGGTTTTGCTGGCTTACACGCTGGATATTAGTACCTGCTAGTGTTTGGTTATTGTTATTTTCCATTGTAAGACACCCCCAGACTATTAAGGTAACCTAATGGTGCGGAGGGTATTTAAGTTAATAAAAGGTTATAGAGTAAGGGAACGTCCGCCATCGACAATGATTGTCTGGCCCCGGATCATGCTTGATTGTTCAGAGATTAAAAACATGATTGCATTCACCATATCTTCCATTTCCACAATCCGGCCGGCTGGTGTTTCTTTTGCCGCATCTGCTAATATCTCTTCACGGTTTGGAAAATGAGTCAGCGCCTCCGTGTCAATGGCTCCACCGGATACGGCATTGACACAGATATTCTTAGGCGATAATTCAACCGCTAGATATCTGGTCAACGCCTCTAACGCTGCCTTGGAAACTCCGACAGAGGTGTAATTTTCAAGCACACGGATCGAACCAAGGGAACTGATGCTAACCATTTTCCCTCCTCCGTTCTTTTCCATCAATTTTGCGGCTTCTTGGGCGCAAAAAAGAAATGCCTTACTGTTAATGTCCATTGTCCAGTTCCAATGAGTTTCCTGTAGTTCCATAGCTGGACGCAGCACTCCGGATGCTGCATTATTAATAAATACATCCAGCCTCCCATAGAATTCTTCAATTTGTTCAAACATCGACTTAATCTTCGTTACATCCCCTACATTTGCCTTTACAACAAGTACCTTTCTTCCGATGGCTTCAATTTCTTCAGCAACCTCCATCGCTTTTGACTTGCTACGGGCATAATTAATGACGAGGTCATAGCCTTCTTTTGCAAGACGCATAGCTGTCTGTTTTCCAATGCCACGACTTGAACCTGTTACTAACGCTACTTTCTGGGTCACGTTTACTCATCCTTTCATAGTGGGAATACATGCATAAAGAACAACATTTCTAGAAAAATAAATAAAAAAGGAGTGTGCTAATTATGTATGTGGGCCGGGATATGACCGAATTATCAATGCTTCCAATGTCAGAATGGAAAGAAAGCGAGCTAGCTTTTTTCCATCACTCCCTGCAACAAATGGTACCTTATTTAAACCAGGAAGGACAGACAAAGCACCGCGAAATCATACAGGAAATAGAAAAGCGCGGGGGGCTTGGCAGGCACGAAGCCGATTACACGCATGGAACCGAGATAACTTATGATTAATTGCCGGGTTCATGGGGAGAGAGCACTCTCTTCCCCTAGAAGCCTGACATATTATTTCCCGTCCCCAGACCGATACGCGGCAAACATTTTTTGGTGAGAGACTGGAAAAGCATAATCCTCGATTTCCTTCTTGCTTACCCATCTTAAATTATGTTTTTCCATTAATAGCTGGTCAATTGGTTCCTCAAGTGTCCCTGCAAAAGTATCAACATTCCAGACAAGGTGAGAAAAAACATGGTCAATCTTCGTAATCATGTCTCCAATCTCTGGCTTAACGCCATATTGGTCAAAAAATTGCTGCTGAAAAATCTCACGCTTTGGCGAAAGCTGATTGTGAATTTCAAAGTTAGGGAATTCCCAAAGATTTGCGAGCAGCCCATTTTCGGGACGTTTATGGATCAAGAACTGTCCCTTACTATTCGTTAAAATAACAGCCGCCAGCTGAACATCCCGGCTTTTTTTCGTTTTCGTTTTCACAGGCAATGCTACCTGCATCCCTTCCCTAAAAGCAACACAGTGTTCCCGCACGGGACATAGTAAACAAGCAGGTACTCCAGGGGTGCAAATTAAAGCACCCAGCTCCATGAGTGCTTGGTTGAAAAAAGACGGGTTACTGTGATCAATTAGTTCTCTCACAGCTTCTTCAAAAATCTTTCGGGTTTTGGGCTTAGCAATATCTTCTTGGATTAGAAGTATTCGGGACAGGACTCGCATCACGTTTCCATCCACCGCTGGTTCCGGCTTTCCATAGGCAATGCTCAAAATGGCTCCAGCTGTATAAGGACCTACTCCCTTCAGTTTAGAAATCTCCTCCGAGGTTTCAGGTACGATTCCATTATAATTTTCCCGCACTTCTTTTATTGCACTATGCAAATTCCTCACCCTGGAATAGTACCCCAATCCTTCCCATGCCTTCAGGATCTTCTCCTCATCTGCCTCTGCAAATTCCTCCATGGTAGGGAACCATTCAATAAACCTGTTGAAATATGGGATTACCGTTTCCACCCTGGTTTGCTGTAGCATAATTTCGGACACCCAGACTTTATACGGGTCCTTGTTCTTCCTCCATGGCAAGTCCCTCTGCTCCCTCTCAAACCAAGATATTAAATCATTTGTGAATTCGGCTTTATTTATTTTTGATAAGCTTTTGATTTCATATTTTTTCACATTTGTGGCCTCCGCGATGTTAAAATCGTTGCCGAGAAGGGAATATACTAATAACCTATTGTTCCATTAATAAAAAGCTGCTGACACGATAAGGATAATATCGAACACCTTACGTTTTTCCTTCTCATAATATACTCTGTCAGACAACATTCAAAAAATTAAATTGGACAGCTTTTAACTTGAATAATACGATATGATTACACAAATGATCTATGGTTTTGCACCTGGCAATATGGTGCAGAGGAGGTAAGGCTCTTTGGATACTGGTACTCACTTTGTCATGGGAATCGCACTCGGCGGACTTGCCACTTTAGATCCCGTTATAGCAGGCAGTCCTATTACGGCGTCAGCTGTAATGGTGGGTACAATTCTTGGTTCCCAGGCTCCCGATGTAGATACAGTTTTAAAATTAAGAAACAATGCCGTTTATATCCGTAATCACCGCGGACTTACCCATTCGATACCCGCAGTTTTAGTTTGGCCGATATTGGTTGCCGGTGTGATTTTCCTTTTCTTTCCGGAATGCAATTTTCTTCATCTTTGGCTTTGGACCTTTTTAGCCGTATTCCTGCATGTATTCGTGGACATTTTCAATGCTTACGGTACTCAGGCAATCCGCCCGATTTCGTCTAAATGGGTAGCCCTGGGGATCATCAACACTTTTGACCCATTCATTTTTGGCATCCATATTGCCTGCCTCATTCTATGGGGCTTCGGTTTCCCACCCGGATACACTTTCCTATCCATGTATGGGATTTTGTTTATTTACTACCTTGCACGGTTCAGGGAACAGCGAATTATAAAAAACGCGGTAAGAGTCCAAATTCCTGAAGCAAAAAAAATTATAATGTCACCAACAATGAGGTATCACAGTTGGAAGGTAGCTGTCATCACCGACAAGCATTTTTATGTAGCAAGGGCGAATAATGGCTATGTGACAATTTTGGATAAATTTGAACGCATACCTTTACCTAAGAGTGAAATTTTAAATGCGGCAAAGCATGACAAAAACCTTGCCGCTTTCCTTTCATTTTCTCCGGTATATCGCTGGGAGATTGAAAGCAAGGACAATTATCACGAGGTTCGGTTCATAGACCTTAGGTACAGGAGCAACGCATACTACCCGTTTGTTGCGGTAGTCCATCTTGACCGAGATTTAAATATTACAAATTCTTATACCGGCTGGATTTTTAGTGAAGCAAAGCTTCGGAAAAAATTAAACATATTACCGAGTTAAAGTCAGTATGGTTTTGCTATATGATCAAAAAATCAGCTGGCCCTGCTAGTCCTTCCGTAATGGAGGGAAAGCGAGGGGCCAGCTTTTTTAATGAAGATTATCTTCTTTTTCTAAAAGATGACGGTACTTTGGATTGTTGGTAAAGAAATCATGCAGCCGTTCACCATGGTTTTCCACCAATTTCCTGACCATACGTGCTGTCATTTCCGGGCCTGCATACTCATGGCCAGCCTTCGCATAGGTGGCTTCAAAATCTTCCCACAACAGCTCAATCCATGTACGGGCCTGCTCAAAGCTGATTTCACGATTTTTTACTAAAAGCAAATCTGTCAGCATTTCCTGATGCTCCTTCATTTTCAATCACCTCTCTGCCATTTTTTGAAGATGCTGCTCATATTATATTTCTTATCCTTTTACCCATACTAATAACGCGCGGAAACGCGTTATACTCAGCTTCGCAGGAGGGAAACACATGAGGAATAAAGCAAAGGATTTCCCTGATTTAAACAACAGATTGGAAGGAGAACCGCGTGCCAAAGCAGAATACGCTTCTAAACGCGCGGATGGCACGATAAACACCCACCCCCAAGAACGAATGAAGGCATCTAACCAACGAGTTTCCGACACAATCCGATAACTAGGCTGGTTATACGACGTGGCGAATCCTTTTTCCCTACGCTTTAGAGCATTTTTGTGCTGGGGGTATCTCCCCCGGCGCTAAAAATGTGTTACCGTACCGGGAGAATGCCTTCCAATGCTGACCCATACGCCCAACGTGTTAGAATGCAGAGTTAGACCTTATTAGTATTTGTTTTTTTATTTTTATTTCACTTCCGCAAGCATGGAAATGGGAAGTGCTTCTTCCTGTCCATTTCCGTTTAAGCGGAAGCCCCAAGCAAATACTCCATTAAGATATTCCACTTTAAAGTACGCCCCCGGATCTCCTGAAATCTGGTAAACTTCCCCCGGTTTAAAGTTTTCCGGCTTCACTAAATAAGCCTGTGCCATGACGGCTTTGCGTTCAAGTACGGCAAATTCGTTAATCATGCCAAGTTGTTCCGCTTTGCGCGCCTTTTCCTTAAGGGCAGCAATTTCCTGGGTTAGTTCATGCTGTGTCATCTGGCTATATCTTTTTTCATTCATTTATAGTAGCACCTCTCCAGTTCTTATTATAGCAAACGCTTTTGGAGGAATTAAATTTGTTCAGTTATCCTAATCAAACTGTTTCCGGCCAACGGGTTCGCAGGGCTTAAAACATGATATTTTTCGAAAGGGTCCGGAAATTGCAGGCGTCCCAAAAACAACACCGCCTCTCACATTTCCTTTCCATAGTTCCTAAAATTTGAACTTGAAAGAAAGGGATGCTCGGTAACGGGTGCATTCGACCTGAACCTGTTTTTTCCCACTTTTTGAAAAAGCAAAAAATGAAGAAGAAATTTATCGTTTAATTATTTAAGCAAAGTCTTCTTGTTCAGATAAATAGCGTTCGATCAAATCAATCGGGAATCCTTTGCGGAAAAGGGCTTGCTTCAGTCGATGTTCATATTCATAGCCTGTATACTTTTGTAGACGGCGGCGGGTTTTCGCAGCGTGATGGCATAGAGATTCCCATTCTTCTTCACTATCTCTCTCGAAGTTCATGTTTAACAGGGCTTCCGTGATGACATCTGTTGAAAAACCTTTGCGCATCAATGTTTGTTCAATCTTTTGTTTTAATGCACGTGTTGAAATATGTTTTTCTTTGCCCATCGATTTTTCGGCAATCATTCGTGCATGTTCTTCCTGAAGGTCAATTGAATACAGCCGAAGCGCCTCTTCAATTTTCTTGTCCTCAATTCCTTTTTCCTTTAACTCCATCCGAATGGTGACCGGCCCTTTTTGACCACCGTTAATCTGTGTTCTTACAAATGCTTTTGCAAATTCTAGATCATCCAAGTAGTTGTAATGATACAGCTTGTGAATAGCTTCCTGTATGATCGGTTCATCTATTTGTTTTTTCTTAAGATAAGCACGAACCTCCGACTCGGATCTCATTCGATACGATAAAAAATTTAGTGCCATTGAAACTGCTTTTTGTATATCATCGAAATATCGGATATCATCGAGGTCAACATCACCAATGTCTTGTCCTTTTTTCAGCTGAAATTTTAATAGGACTTCTTCGTCAACACTAAATGCATATTCCTCCCCTTTTCCGTAATCGATGAAAATATTATAGCGGTCTTTACGCTGTTTTTGGGTCGTTATTTTTGTAATTTGCGGCATGAAGGATCACCTCTGTTAATACTGTATCACATCCGGGTAAAAGGATTTATCAAAAAAGAACAGAAATTATTGTATAGAGGAGGGCTGACTATGAAAATTGCTATTTCAGGTGGAAGCGGCTTTGTTGGCACTGAATTGACAGAAGAACTGATGAATCAAAATCATGAGCTTTTTATCCTGACACGAAACCCTGATAGGAAAAGTTCAAGTAATTCGCTCCAATACGTACACTGGCTTGCCGATGGCACAAAGCCGGAAGAAATACTGGAGGGGATTGATGTTTTTATTAATTTAGCAGGCGAATCCTTAAACAGCGGAAGATGGACCGATGAAAGAAAACAAGGAATTATTGAAAGCCGTGTACAATCTGTAAAAGAAATGGGCCGCATTCTTTCCGTTGTCGATAAAAAGCCTGAAATTGTTATTAATGCCAGTGCAATCGGTTTCTATGGGACTTCTGAATCGATGGAATTCACTGAGAATTCAGCTTCTATCGGTAATGATTTTTTGGCACGCACGGTGACACGCTGGGAGCAGGAAGCGAATATGTTAAAGCCCTTTACATCAAGGCTCGTATTAGCTCGTTTCGGTGTGATTCTGGGTAAAAAAGAGGGGGCACTACCACGAATTGCCATGCCATATAAGCTTTTTGCAGGCGGAAAAATAGGGAGCGGCAGACAATGGATGTCCTGGATCCATATTGAGGATGTTGTCAGGGCCCTTTTATTCTGCATCCATCAAAATGAAATACATGGTCCAGTAAATTTTGTTGCGCCAACCCCTATACAAATGGACTGCTTTGGTAAAACCGTTGCGCAGGTTCTCCAAAGACCACACTGGTTTCCGGTGCCATCATTTATTTTAAAAATGGTTCTTGGAGAAATGAGTATGTTGATATTGGAAGGACAAAAGGTTCTGCCGGAAAAATTGATTAGCCAAGGTTTTACTTTTTCATATCCTAACTTAAAACCAGCTTTACAAGATCTGTTGCAATAACCAAAAGTTAGGCAGTAAATGTTCCTTTTTCTTCCTTCCACCCGTTTGGAACTCGCACAGAATGGGAAAAAAGGAAATAGAAAGAAACAAAGGAGTGATTCAAGATGGATAATAAGAAAAAAGATAAGACAAAAAGCACACTTACCAGCACACAGGAAGTTTTGTACTCACGTGAATTCAAGATGGCGGATCGTGCTGCCGGCTATACAGAAAAAGGAAGCAGAACCCGCCTGACTTAATGATTCCCATACATATTGCCAATTCCCATTGCTAAAAATAAAGCTGTAATGGCCAGAGTTAATTGGTCATTCAAATTTTCCTGGGAGGCGGCTGACTATGGGCAGGAATAGCATTCACCATAATCGTGATAAAAACAAGCAAAGACTTCCACAAGTGCCAAAGAATTTAAAAAGGGACGGGCTGGATGTTGAATATTCAAGTGAGCTTGCCGATCATGAGGATATTGAAGCGCAAGCCCGTTCTAGAGCTGCCGACGAGCGTGCAAGAAATAGACAAAGAAACAGATAAAATAGGAACAGGGAGAATTCTCCCTGTTCTTCCGGTGTTTTAATGAACTGCTGCCTTACGATGCGGTCTGTGTATCCCTTTTCGATTGCCAAAATTTCTTTTTGAAAAAAGGGACTGCAAATCTGTCCACACCGTAGTAATAAACACCGGGCCGTTTTTAATTGTGAATAATTTCACTATTTTTTACACTCTTACCATACTCGTGTCATAATGGAATAGCAAGAAATTTCATAATTTTTCCACGAAATAGCATCACGATCATACTTTTTCTTTATCCAGAATGCTCAAGATATCCACAAGGGTGTGAATAATGGGGATAAGGCTCCTAAACCCTTTCAAAACAGAAGTTTAACTTGCTTTAGTTATCCACAGAATAATAACCCGAATTCTGGATAACCCTGTGGATACTGTGTATAACTTAACGAAAAGCTTCCAAAATTGGTCTTGGAGATTGTGGATAAAATATAAAAACGCAGCCTCTGTACAGGTTCCTAAAATACCCTGTACCAGGCTGCACCAATTATGATTCACTAGTTATCAGCTCGTGCAATGAAAAAATACGTATAAGATTCGGTTTTAATTTATATTCATACGCCTTTTCCATCACTAGTTTTTGAGCGGCATCTGTCTCATTCTCTGCTTTAATCAGGCTTCTGCCTTCAAAAAGTTCCTCGTTTTCCACAAAAGTATACCATGAAATCCGATATTGTTTTTCCATATGATATATTGCCCCCTGGCTTAAACTTCGAATGCTGTCATTCATCTATACATGATGTCAAAAGGGCCCAACGCCAAGCCTTCTCTATTTATATCGGATGGAAAACTAGAAACTATACGTGCGCACAGATATAAAAACCTACATAGAATACATATCCCCAAATTGCTTGCGCAACAGGAACTTTTGGATCTTGCCGCTTGCATTTCTTGGGAGCTCCCTTACAAAGATATATCTTCTTGGGCGCTTGTAGTTTGCCAGGGTCTTGCTGTTTTTGCACCATTCTTCAAGTTCACCTTCAGTCAATGAGGGATCTTTTGCAACAATGAAAGCTGTAACAGTTTCTCCCCAATGGTCATCCGGTTGTCCGAGTACAGCACAATCCAACACACCATTGTGCTCGTAGAGTGTATCTTCCACTTCTCTCGGATATATGTTTTCGCCGCCGCTAATAATCATGTCATCTACCCGATCCTTTACCCAAAGGTAACCTTCTTCGTCAAGGAAACCAATATCCCCTGTATGGTACCAGCCTTTGTATAATGCCATTTCATTCGCTTCTTCCCTCCCGTAATAACCACTCATCATACAAGGGCCCTTGACGAGGATTTCACCGTTCTGTCCGGTTGGCATGAGATCGTCAGGGTCAGAAGGTCCGTTTTCCCTAGGCCGTGCGATCACGATTTCATGGTTAAGACATGGTTGTCCGGCAGACCCTGCTTTTTTGATTTGGTCTTCCTCAGACAGAAGGGTAATTGCCGGGCCCATTTCCGTCATACCGTACGCCTGAACAAGCGCAATGCCCAATTTTTCCTGACAGGCTTTTACAAGCGCAGGTGCCATTGGGGCAGCTCCATACAGTCCTAGCTTAAGGCTGTTAACATTATAATCCTCCAGGTTTTCCTGGAGGAGCATATTCCACATTGTTGGGGCAGCAAAAAATTTGGTTATCTCCTCCGATTCGATTACTTTAAGTACTTTTTTAGGATTAAATTGATGGAGAATTACATTTTTTGCACCTACATGGACCCGCGGCAGGAATGTACAATGCAATTCAGCACAATGGAACATCGGAGCCGTGATTAACCCTACGTCTAAGCTGTTCCATTTACAGCCATTTACCAACAGCATGCTTTGTTCTACCATATCCCGATGCTTATGCATAATTCCTTTAGGCCTGCCTGTGGTGCCGCTTGTATACATGATTGCATAAAGGTCTGACTCCTTGATATCTTCGTTAATTTCCAATTGGGGTGCGGCAGCTGTTTTTTCGTGGTAATTTGCAGCAAAAGATGGGGTGTTTTTATCAATAAACCAAAAAGCGATCTCAGGAAAATGCGTTTCAATATCAGCGACTATTGACTTCAGCGCCTCTTCGAATAGGACTACCTTAGGCTTCGCGTCGCTCAATATGTAGGCAAGTTCTTCAGCCATTAAACGGAAGTTAATCGGATTGAATACAGCCCCTATTTTGGCACAGGCAAAAAACGCAGTCGCAAGCTCTTCATTGTTGTATAAATAGGTCGATACCCGATCTCCTTTCTTCACTCCTTCTGCCAATAAGGCATTTGCCAGGGAATGGACCCTTTCACTCCATTGGTAGAACGAATAGCGGGCATTTCTCCGTTCGTCATAAAGCGCTTCTTTGTTGGGGAAATTTTTTACCGTCAAATCAAATATCCTGCCAATTGTCGTTGACATGTATAGTTCCCTCCTAAAACGTTTATTTATATTGAAGCAAAGCAGTCCTTAAACGGTTATGATTTAACGCAGAAATCTTCCGTCTGTTTTCCTGGATTCTTATAGCCCGAGGTTTTTTGCAATGATGGTTTTCATAATTTCATTTGTGCCCGCATAGATGCTTGCCACAGGGATATCCCGGTATCTCCTTGCAATTTTGTATTCTTCCATATAGCCGTATCCCCCGTGCAGCTGCATGCACTGTGCCGCAACTTCCCTTGCCATCTCAGTCAGCTTCCATTTGGCCATCGATACCTTGGTCACGATATCCTCCCCTGCAATATGACTGGCAATGAGTTGATCAAGGAACGCTCTTCCCATCTCAATTTCTGTGGCCATTTCGGCTATTTTAAATTGAGTATTTTGGAAATTGCCAATCGGTTTGCCAAAAGCTTCCCTCGACTTTACATAATCGAGTGTGATTTCAAACATATCTTCTGCGGCTACTTGGGCTGCAATCGCTACTATTAAACGCTCCTGCTGCAGCTTTTCCATAAGGTATATAAAACCTTTTCCTTCTGCCCCAATCAAGTTTTCCTTTGGCACACGACAATCTTCAAAAATTAATTCTGCTGTATCTTGGCAATGCAACCCTACCTTATCCAGCTTCCGGCCCCTTGAAAAGCCAGGTGTATCCCTTTCGATCGCAATCAGGCTTACTCCCTTATGTTTTGGAACCGCATTTGGATTTGTTTTACAGGCTACAATGATTAAATCCGACAGGATCCCGTTTGTAATGAAGGTTTTTTGACCGTTTAAAACATAGTGATCCCCATCTAGAATTGCTGTCGTTTTTATATTGGCCAGGTCTGAACCTGTACCCGGTTCCGTCATTGCGATTGCTGTAATGATTTCACCGGTCGCGCACTTGGGAAGCCATCGCTGTTTTTGCTCTTCTGTTCCATACGCTGTGATATATGGAACGACAATATCACTGTGCAGGCCTACACCCACCAGGCCTGATCCTACACGCTCCAATTCTTCATTAATGACGACAGCAAATCCCCAATCGACACCGGATCCGCCATATTGTTCGTCGATATCCGGACAAAGAAATCTTTGCTCACCAAGTTTACTCCAAAAGGACCGTGGAATCATCCTGTCTTTTTCCCATTGATCATAATATGGATATGCTTCTTTATCGAGAAACTTCCTCAATGATTTACGAAAGATATCATGTTCTTCAGTTAAATATAAGTGTCTCATTATTGATTCTCCTCATCATTCGGTTGTATACCATTCATTTCAGCTGCGTTTCAGCACAATTGTAACGGTCTTAGTTGAACCGAATTTGTGCATCGTCGAGGTTTAGGCGTTTTATACAATTGTTTATTTGTTACATCAGCCTTAACAAGTTAACACTGACCTACCCCCTTTTTTGAAAGCGCTTCCTTTTTTGCTCATATATATCCGTTGTAAAAGCTTTTCTATCTTTCAAATTTCTGACTACCCCTAACCAGGATGAAATACCGGTGATAACGGCAATAGAAACGCAATTTACAACTTTTTCCATTATTATCGAAAATTTAATATCTAAATTTTCTGAATACACAATATTATATCAAAGAAAATAAAAGATACATAGATTAAAACCATTTAAAAATTTATGAAATTGAAACACAAAGAAGAAGCGTAAAATCGGACTCTTAAACTACTAGGCTCTTGAAGGTCTTTTCGTTGATCCCAATACAGAAGGTTTGGTTACCTTATAAAGAAAAATGAAGGTAAGGGCGGTTATACATGTTATGACTATACATCGCCTTATGTTGTACCAAGTAATCGGGTTGATCCCTCATTCAGTCCTAAAGGTCTCATCACCGCAAACTTTTGGGCTTATTCTTAATATGAAAAAGGATATCTACTTTTTTCTGATTCCTATTTCCAATATGAAATCAAGAGTTCCTTAATTTTAAAAAAATCACCTCCTAAAAAGAAAGTGATTCTGTGCACGTGTTATAATCCTAAGTTTTCAACCTTATCAATAAGGCTTGAGAGTTCATTTACTGTCTTCATAATTTCGGAATCCTGCAGGATGGCGGGATCCCACTTGCCGTTTTCAATGTTTTTCAAATACGAATCGATTCCGTTATTTAGTTTTCCATTATACTCGATTATTTGGTTGTGAATGTCTTCAGCGATAGTCGGGGCTTTCGTTTCATTGAAGTTTTTGATTTCTTCTTTCATGGAGATAAGTTCGTTCTCCAGAGATTTCCTGGCTTCCTGGTTTGTAACGGCATCCTGTGCCATCTGAGGCACATCCTCAGCAAATTGGCTTGCCTTATCAAGATAATTAGTTGCTTTCTCTGCATAATCCAATGAATTGTTGGCCTCCTCGAGTAACGAGCATCCGCCTAATAGGAGCATTGACAACAATCCAAGCGTGGTGATGATCCTTTTCATCAAGACTTACCCCCAATTGATTGTATTTTGTTACTTCGAATTTCCAAGAGCAACATTTGAAATCAGGCTCTTCTTATAAAGAGCAGCAATAAAATTCAGGATAGAAGCAGGTATTTTCTTAGGAAAAAACGGTTTTACATACGCTTTGTAAAAAGCGGATTTAAGATCTTTCCATTGCCTGCATTGTTTGGTCTGCCTGAACCTAGCCACATCGATAACTTTGATTTCTTGGTCTGAGGTAATGAGAATATTCCGCAAATGTATATCTGACGGATTAAGGCCTTCTTTTCGTGCTAAGTGCAAGGCATGGTCAATTTCGTTGACTTGTTCCTGGCTGACTTGAATCCCGTGAACCAAACATTCAAACAAGGTTTTTCCTTCTATAAAGTCGATCACTAAGTAATTTTCCCCTGAATCATATAAGGTTGGATAATAAGGAATGCCCTTGAGAATTTTATAGATTTCCGCTTCTTCCCGTGCCACATGAATATGGTCCGGAAAAAACACTTTTAAGGCTTTATTGGTTGACCGAATTCTGAAAACGTAAGCGCTCCTGCCCTCTCCGATTAACTCCAAAGACTCATCAAACTGCAACAGTATAGCCCTGTTTTTCTCTATGCCTATCTGTACACTTTCTGCAAGACTGCTATATCCTGGCATATTTCTCAGCTCCTTTCAGTAGGAATTCCTTTTTCAGATAAAACAAAAAGAGACGTTATAACCGTTTCCCTGGCCATAACGTCTCTAAACAAATAAAAGACCTAGCCAAATAAACGGCAAGGTCTCGCTAACAACGTGAGTTGCCAACAAAGCCGAGGATATGATATCCCGGACTGACGACTTTGCTGTATCCAGCTACTCCCCTTAAATGAAAAATTCATATTATAACTTGATTATATGGTATAGAACTGTCGCCGTCAAACGAAGCGGCTTGTTAATTATGTGACACAATATATTATATGCTTGTGCACTAAAAGAATACCTGTACGGGAGGAAAAATATTTTACACAGTGCGACAAAAAAGACTTTAAATACAAGGAAATTTTTTATGTAATATCGTACTTATAAGATATGAAGTTATCAATATAGTAAAAATGAGGTGAAGGATCATGCTGCAAACGAATTACGAGGAAAAAATAGCGGAATTAAGGAAAAAAGGAGAGCTAGAAATCCCTGTTACTGATTGTGACCTGCAGTTCTTTATCGAGGATACCTTGGAAAGTTTGAATCTAAAATATCAAAAGCTGGTTCCACCAAGAAAAACAAAAAGATCTGGAAAGTTGCTAAGGTTTAAAATTTTAGACTGAATAGGTGATATGTGTAAATGGATCTTCAAGGCTGGAGATCCTTTTTTATTTATTCCCATTTGGGATGATCATCATTGGAAGAAAAGATAAAACAGACAATCAACTCAGTTCCTGAAAGAATTCGTTCCTTACAGCGACCAAAATCATCCGGTCATCTATATTATGTATGATAAACCCTACTTTGAATCGACCTTCCGAAACGCTCGGAACTGCCAGATTGTCTCTTTGAAACCTGGATGCTAGACATTCACGAAGGGTCCGGAGTTCCGGTTCGAAACCTGGTTGTGAAACATTCGGAGGGACGCAAATGCACGATATTGGAACTCTACAAAATTTTTTCCGATTAAATGATCAATGCTTGCGACGGAGTTCGAGTATTATTTTAGATCCAGCGCTATTTAATAAAATCACTTTGGAACCATTTATTACGGGGTCATCTAAGAACTGCTCCCTTACCGTAAGGGCATATTTTTCTGCCTCCATATCGTAACCGTCCCCTCGTGAACGGAGAATGACGATCCTTTCACCATCTTCTTCCAATACCCCGCTTTTCGTTACACTATTATACCAACTGGCTTCATAATCAATGACTCCTCCTCCAAATGACTGATACATCAGCTCATCAAGTGCTCGCTTCGCGTTTGTATCAAGTTCCAATGTACTTGATTCCTCTGAAGAATCCATTGTTTTTTGTGGTGAAAAACCCATCGGAGGGGAATCTATGTTTAGTCCCACCACCACTCCGGCTATAATAACAAGAATTACAACCCACCCATTTAATCCGGCATCTCTCACTTTCTTCTCCCCCAGACGAATGAACATCTTCCTAATTCATTATGCATTTCATGGGTAAAATCCTTCATAAAACGAGCAGGAATCCTGCCTGGATGAAATTCTTACAAAAAGTTCTCAAAAAAAGAGCCAATCACGTAATTACATTCTGTACTAAAAACATCATTGAAATTCAACTTATATGAGGCTTTCACTAAGCCATTTTATATCCTCCTCGATGTAATAAGGTAATTGTGTTTATGCTTTTGAAGAATATGTCACATGGCCATAACCTATTCACTAAAGTTTATATCCGGGTTTGAGCAAGCAACGTTTCTATTAAGTCTAATCACTTCAAAAAAAAAGGAGAAACAGGATTTTCCCATTTCTCACATTAACTTATGCACTTTAATCTAGACCTGATCATAAATCCAAATTAATCAGGGTAATGTTTAAAGAAATAATAAAATGATAATTTTTTTAAAGGTTGTCGAACTTTAAATCCGATTTGAAATGAAATTATGCTTTTTTCTTGTTCCTTCTGAAAAAATACAACAGGAACAAAAGCGCAAACCATAAAGGTGTCAGCATCACGGATAAACGGGTTGCTTCAGCAAATAACATAATGATTAAAATAAAGGCAAATAGCGCTAATACAACATAATTTATAAATGGCGTAAATGGTGCTTTAAACGTTGATTTTTCGTGTAAATCCGGACGTAATTTGGTATATCGAATATGGGATATTAAGATAATGCCCCAAACCCATATGAAACAAATTGCACTAATGGTCGTCACAATGCTAAAAGCTTGTTCAGGAAGAAGATAACTTAAAAGAGCTCCAATGGAAACGACAACCGCTGAAGTAAGCAAAGCGTTACTAGGCACATGGTTTTTATTTAATCTGGCTAGCCGGGCTGGTCCCTGTTTAATGCTGCTTAAGTTATATAAAATCCTGCTCGTTGAAAATAACCCACTATTGCAGGCTGAAGCTGCTGATGTCAAGACGACAAAATTTATGATTCCTGCTGCAACTGGAATACCAACCAAACTGAACACCTGAACAAACGGGCTGCTGGATGCATTTAATTGGTCCCAAGGATTGATGGTTAAGATGATGAAAAGGGCCCCCACATAGAAAAATAGAATTCTCATAGGAATTTTATTAATTGCAGATGGAATGTTTTTTTGTGGATTCGCTGTTTCCGCTGCAGAAACCCCAACTAATTCGACACCGACATATGCAAACACAACCATTTGGAAGGCAAGCAAGAAACCAGATACCCCATTCGGAAATATACCGCCATGTTCCCAAAGGTTTTTTACAGAAACAGTTCCAGTATCTGTTTGGAACCCAATGACTAGCAAAATGATCCCGATAGCGATCAAAGCAAGAATCGTGATCACTTTAATTATGGCGAACCAAAACTCTAACTCTCCAAAAAGCTTAACTGTAAGCAAATTTAAACCAAGTAAAATGATTAAACAGATTAAAGCCGGTATCCATTGCGGGATATCCAACCAATATTGAACGTATAGGCCAACAGCTATAATATCAGCCATAGCTACCATTATCCAGCAAAACCAATACGTCCATCCGGTCACAAAACCCGCCCATGGCCCAATATAATCTGCAGCAAAGTCCGTAAATGATTGATAACCCGAATTTGATAAAAGTAGTTCTCCTAATGCCCTCATGACAAAAAACACTGCCATTCCCACGATTAAATAAGCCAGCAGGATGGATGGACCTGCTAATTGTATCGCCTTACCTGAACCTAAAAATAAACCTGTGCCAATCGTTCCGCCAATTGCTATTAATTGCACGTGTCTATTTTTCAAATCCCTTTTTAACTCTTGGTGTGCCACGATAAATTCCCCCATGCTGTATTGTAAAAGCTAGTATTTATCCAAAAAATTATACCTACTCCTTTTTTGGGTAAAAAAAAAGAGATTGGAGCTCTCCAATCTCTTAGGCTTCAGAATATAAAAAATACACTGTATTATCCTCGTGAATCAATAGAATAATAAATAATATTTTATTATACTTCTGTCCTTTTGCCTGAGATTGTGAACCCTTCGGCGTCGCAAAGATTTGCGATCTCTCCAGAAACTGCTCCTGCTAAAGTTTGACCCCTAGCATTCATCGCTTGTTTAGTATTAAATTGTATACATTGAATAATTCGACGTCGGCATCTTATTCTTACATGGTATTATACAATAATATAATGCAAATTAAAACAGAAAGAATATTGGTAAAATTCACTGCTGCCTAATTACAAACAAAACTAGCTAGCAGAGAAAAAATCCAAATATATTATATTAATAAATTTGTTATATTAATAATTAAACAAGTAGTTTTCTATCCTTTTAATACATGCAAAAAAACAGCTAAGTGGAAATCTTATCATCTTCCACTTAGCTCCTTTTTTGAACCCCTATTGTTCAACCTTATTTTCGTCACAGCCTTCACATAGCTTGAATAGTCAATTTTGCCTTCCTGCATTAGACAAAAAAGCGAATAGATTTAAGTTCACCGAGCAGCAGATTCCTTCATTAAATCAGGCATCAGATCGAGTTCTTCTTCAGCGGCAAACGACTCCAGTTTTTTCTTTTCTTTTAAAATTAGGAGAAAAATACCTATTAACAGTCCGACAATTAAAAGAGAAATTCCGCCAAGTTCAGGGATGAAGTAACGTAAATCGCCACCGCGTAATCCTACTCCACGAATAAATTTAAAGTGCCACGTTATAGGAAGGAGATTACTTATCCGCTGTAATGGGTCAGGCAGCATCATAACAGGGGATTGCACTCCCCCCAACAGAAATGCTGGCAATATAACTAACATCCCTCTCCCGCCTGCTTTTGCCGAGGTAGGAGCCGTCCATCCAAGCAACATTGCGAATAAACTTGCACTAATGGTGAATAACAGAAATGGGATAGACACTTGAGCGACATTTCCTTCAAAACGTAATCCCCCGAAATGCTTCAACAATCCGGTACTTAAATATAAAGCCGCACAGGCAATAACAGCGTAAGGAAGTACTCGGGAGATAATTCCTATCGGGTTATCTAAGGCATTTTTCAGTCTCTCTTCTTCTCGTAAACGAGGGACAATGGTTAAAACAGCTCCCGATAATAGTGATAGCATAATAGTATTTACAAAACCAATGACAGAGCTGCTCATTGTGTCATTCGTTGGATTGTATAAGAGGCGTTGCTGAATAGCCATGTTTGAAATGGTTCCGCTTGCCTGACTATCGCTTAAACCGGTTGCTTTAATTCTTCCCAGTGCGTAGGCCGAATTTTCTGCACTAAGAACCTCTGTCACACCGGAACGAACATTTCCCGTAGCTGCCGGGAGAGCCATATCTACATAAAAGCCTACATTCGTCTGTTTTCCCTGCAAACGTGAGGTCTCTAACCCTTCCGGAAGATATAGAACACCTACATACTTTTCATTGTAAAGCAACTTATTTGGATCGATAGAATTATGATAAATGCCCGACACATCAATATATTGGGACGCGTTCAATTTATTGATTAGCTGAAGACTGTATGCACTATTATCCATATCTACTATTGCAATAGGTGCTTCATTAATCTGGCCATTCTTAAAGACATATCCAAATACAACGGATATTATCAAGGGAACCGTTAGCATGAGCCATATAAACTTGCCATTAATAATATGGTTCCATTCATCTCTTAGCTGGCTCACCCAGTTTCACCTCCACAGTCATGCCCGGCAGCAATTGCGCAGTACGTTTCACATCTACCCGGACGAGAAAAGAACTGATATCAGGCTCCCCTTTTTCACCACTCATACGAATACTCGCATATTGCGGAGCAGGGCTAATATAGCGAACCTTACCTTGAATGTCTTTATTTAAGGAAATTATATGGGAAGGGATATTTCCTCCTGCTTTCAACTTTGAGATTTGAGTTTCATCTACATAAACCTCGAAATATAGTTGATTAGTTTCTAGCATAGCAACAGGTGATCCGGGGGCTACATTTTCTCCCACTTTAGGAACAACGCGCGTCACTTTTCCATCAATCGGCGCTCTTAACACCAACCTGTCCTTTTGGACCTGCAGTGCTTTTAATTGAACTTCCAGCGATTGCTTCTGCTTTGCAAGAAAGTCTATATTATATGCATTATTTTCAACATCCTGCCCGGCCTGCTGGGCTTTTGTTAAACCTACTTCCGCTTTTTCAGTTGTAACTTTTGCCTGCTCGCGTTCCTCTGATGTAGGACCTGCCTCCATTTTCTCTAGAACCGTTTGTTGTTGCGATACAGTATTTTTCGCTATGGCTACTTGTTTTTCGGCTGCCTCAGTCTGATTTCTTGCAGCCTCGATCTGAGCTTTTGCTGTTTCTACCTGAGTTTTCATTGCATCCACCTGGTTTTTTGCTGTCTCTAACCGGCTTTTAGCATTATCGACTTCATTTTTTGCTTTATCTAAATCAGCTTGTGAAATTAATCCTTCGTTAAATAGCTTTTGCATTCTATCATAATTGGTTTCAGCAAAGTCCAGTGATTGTTGAGACGATTTCTGTGATTCCAGCGCAGACTTAACCGATTGCTGGGCCGCTTTTTCAGACTGCTGTACTACTTTTTCGGATTTTTGTGAGGATTCCACGGCTTCCTGTGCCACTCCAACAGATTGCTGAGCTGATTGTACAGCCAGCTCCTGCTTTTTCAAATCTTCAGAACGTGTTCCCGAATTAAGCAAGCTTTCCGCTGCCTGAGCCGATTCAATCCCTAAACGCGCTTCCTGTTCCTGGGTGGTTACTTTGTCGTTCCCCATCTGTACACCATCTTTTGCCTGCTGAATTTTCACATCCATTTGGGAAATATCGAGCTTTAGTTTTTCAATTTGCAAATCAATATCTTTGGAATCCAGCGTCATTAAGACGCTCCCTTTTTTTACCTTTTGTTCTTCTGTGACCTGAATTGAAGCAACCCTCCCGCCTACCTGCTGAAAAGAAGCAGTGACTACATCAGCCGTCAATATTCCGCCTTTTTCTTGGGCCGCTACAGACACAGCATCCTTCCCATCCATAGCCATTAAGTAGCCGCCTCCCCCTAAAGCGCCTATTAAAGCTAGTAGAGCCACCGAGGAAACCATACGTTTTTTCATAATTTTTCTCTCTCCCATTTAAGTTTATACGTACATTTTTCATTAAATAGTTCGGAACCGTACTATTGCGGCGTAATGGATTTGTATAACATGGCATAACACTAATAAATTACTATTCTTTTATACGATTGAGGCCAATCCTAACTTTTTTTAATAAAGCTTGCAAAGATTTGTGGTCTTCCTTCGTCAATTCAGACATTAAATCGGCATTATGCGCAGCGTAAAATGGAAGCAATCGATTAATGATATCTATTCCAGCTTCTGTTAAATGGATAGCCGTCATTCTACCATCCTCATGGGATCCTCGCCTAATAAATCCATCTCCTTCAAGACCATTAATAAGACCTGTCATCGTAGAGCGTGTAACCTTTGCGTACGCCGCCAGTTCTGAAGGCTTGAGTGGAGATGGGAAACGGTAAAGGACCAATAGAATTTTAAATTTCCCCTGTGAAAGCCCAAAGTCTGATAACTTAGAACTCATCTCATTGCGAACTTCATGAGAAGTCTGTATCAAAGAAATGAGAGTTCTTAGAGCATCACTATCTAAAATTGGAAATTGTTTCTCGAACCATTCTATGTTTGAATTATTTTCCAACCAAACCAACCCCATCCAATATCCTAGGAATATTGTATGATTATGTATCATCTACGTCAAGGTAACTAAAAGAATTTCTACATCTGGTTTCCTATACATTCCGCCTTTTTCGATTATAAACTTTTTTCTGTCTTCAAATACTTCCTTCCTGATTTATTCTGCAATCATCTTTATTGCATCTTAATCACGTATAGGTAACCCTACAATGCTGTCCACTACTACCAATATCATCATTTATTTGGCTTCAATGCAGCTGGATGTACCTTGTCGCAATCATTGACTGGTATTCCCGGTACGTTGTCAGTTGGGAATTGGATCAGACACTGGAAATAGACTTTGTCCTGGAAGCCGTTAAACGGGCGCTTTCACAGAGCCAGCCGGTCATTTTAAACAGTGATCAGGGCGGTCATTTGACCAGTCCGAAATATACGGATTTGGTGTCTGAAAAGGATATTCAAATCAGCATGGATGGTAAAGGCCGGGCGCTGGACAATATTATTACGGAGCGATTATGGCGGACGCATCAAGTATGAGGAAGTGTATTTAAAAGATTACCAGACTCCCAGAGAAGCAAGAAAGAGATCGGCAGCTATATCGACTTCTACAACCAGGAGCGCCCCGACCAGTCATTAGGCTATAAACCACCTGTATCCATGTATGGCCTGTGAACGATTCATCCTGAAAAGAGTCTCCTTCTCACGGGTGAACCTGCCGAGGATTCGGCTACGCCCTCGCTTCGCTCGCTCTTGACAGAACCTCCCCAGAGAAGGAAAAATAAAAGAAGGATGAATTGCTCCCAAAAAATGTGTATAACTAGCCTCTTTTAGGCCCAGTAAGCACCTTGGCTCAAAAAAAGAAGACACTCAGGTTGCGTGCTGCCCCACCTTAAAAATATATAACTCGTGTGTTGACGATGGGGTCCACTTTAAACCGTATTTACAAGTTCATCATTCTTTACGAAAAGTTGGACATATAACACCTTAAAAGAATGTTCCTTTGTCATTTCTCCAATGTATTGACATGTTTGTCTACTTTTCCCTGTGCCTGCCTCATAATAAAAACATGGAAGTGTTGGTTATCCCATTTTTCTTGGTTGATTATCTGCTCTTTTAATTCCCTAAAATAAGTAGATCCTTGATTCATTTGATGATTCCTCCTTTTTAGACTGCTTTTGCCTATAAAGGATATAGAAAAAACTTTTGTATGTAGAAAGAGGAAATCGGTTCTATGCTGTTCTATAATATGCCCAATTATGTAAAACATAGACTATCATATATTGATAAAAATATACTTGATTTTATCTTTGTGGAGGAATTTGATGTGTGACATTGTTGGTTTGGCTACTCTGTTGAGTGTGTGGATATGTTTGTTTGTACTTTTTATGCTACTTAGTATGTTCAAGGTCAGTTACAACCCTTTACGCAGAATCAACTTGAAAACTACCTTATTCTTCACTTTTATTTTGAGTGTGCCTATAACGATGGTGATAGCTTTTTTTAATATGGAAATCCAATAATTTTTTTATCATCTTGCGTTATTTCCGTAAGAAAAAATCAATGACTGCAATAAAGCAGGTTTTTTTCTTTGGGTTAAAATTCAACAATGGAATTTAACTGAGCCTATTACATAGAAGTGGGCCGGCGGCGTAAACTTCTTTACATAATCACGATTTTGTATTAAGTCTACCTGCGCTGATACTAGGGACGAAAGTAAATGTGATACGGAATAACACACAAATACTCGATATCAGCAATGTGCAAAGTCCTTCAACTACCTAGAAGCACCTATTATTATGAAGAAAAAGTAAGAGTAGCAGAGGATGATATCACTTGGATGTCATTGAAATCTTCCAGGCGAGCCGTCAAAATTATGGGACTCGAAAAATTAAGGTTGAGTTAAAAAAACGTGGCCTAATCGTCTCCAGACGAAGAATTGGACGGATTTTGAAAGAGCAGGGTCTTGTATCCACGTATACCGTGGCCCAGTTTAAGCCACATACTAAATCATGTAATGAATCTGAGCTGAAGAATGAACTAAACCGTGAGTTTAACCAGGAAGAAGAAATGATAGTGATAGTGAGCGATTTGACGTACATAAGAGTCGATAAAAAATGGCGCTATGTATGTGTATTTGTTGACCTCTTTAATCGGGAAATCGTGGGCTATAGCACAGGACCAAACAATGATGCATTACTTGTCTATCGTGCACTTTCCTCCATCAAGGTGGACCTTCATAAGATTCAACTCTTTTCCATACAGATAGAGGAAACGAGTTTAAGAATAAGTTGAGAGATGATGCTCTAGGGACATGTAAGATTAAGCGATCACTAAGCATGAAGGGCTGCCCTTATGACAATGCCGTCGCAGAAGCAACGTTCAAAATCATCAAAACGGAGTTTGTTAAAGGACGAAGTTTTGATAGTTTAGAAGATTTGACACGAAAACTACATGACTACGTTCACTGGTTTAATCACATAAGAATTCATGGGACACTTGGGTATGTCAGCCCGATTGATTATAAACTTGAACACCTTAAGGAAATTGTCTAGTTAAGTGTTGAAAATCCAGGCTTTTCACCTGCTTTTTTTCAGGGTTTTAGGGTTCAGAGAACCCCTCTCCCTTTTCTTTAGACATCAGGTTTCTCTGGTTTATTGCACCGTTTTCCGTTCCGAAGTTACTTCTTGAGCCTCAACCTGTTCCAAATTCTCCGTTCTGAAGCGACATGCCTATTTAGAAAAGAAAAAGGATGGGATTCCTGTTCCCATCCTTTCTTTCCTGCTTGTAATTCCTGCCTTTGTCCACACGTTTTCCACAGATGTCAGAACTTTAAATTGAATATCCTATGGGTTTGTTTTAAAGGTCAGGAGTTTATTATTGGGCTACACTTTTAAAATTATCTGCGATACTACTTCAACATGCGACGTCTGTGGAAACATATCCACAGGCTGCATGTACTCTACTTTGTATAGCTTGCTTAATTTCTGCAGGTCCTTTGCAAGCGTGGAAGGATTGCATGATACATATACTACTTTCTTAGGTTTTACTTTTAAAATGGTTTGGAGCAGGGCGTCATCACAGCCCGTTCGTGGCGGATCCACTACTAGGACATCGGGCTTCCAGCCTTCTTTAATCCATTTTGGCAGGATTTGCTCTGCTTTTCCAACTTCATATTTGACGTTTTTCCGGTTATGGCGCTCAGCATTTTTACGTGCGTCTATAATGGATTCTTTGATTACATCCATCCCGCGGACTTCTTTCGCCCCTTCTGACAGCCAGAGCCCGATGGTGCCTACTCCGCAATACGCATCGACCACCCTTTCGTTACCAGTCAATGCCGCCGCTTTTTTCACTTCATCGTACAGCTTAACCGTTTGAACGGGATTTAACTGGAAGAAAGTGCGGGCCGAGAGTTCATAGGAAAGGTCGCCTAATGTTTCATTGATCACTTGTTCACCAGCAAGGTGAACGGTTTTTTCTCCAAAAATCAGGGATGTGTTCCTGTTATTCACGTTTTGGACAATTGATTTAACTTCCGGAAGCTGTTCCGTTATAGCTTTAATAATTAAATCCTTTTTAGGAAGACCTTCCGTGCTTGTAACAATAACGACCTGGACTTCGCCTGTTTGGAAACCGACCCGAGTGATCACTGTCCGTACAATCCCTTTTTTCTTCTTTTCATTATAGATGGAAATGTTCAGGTCTTTTAAAATTCGCTTAATCACCGAAGTTGTCTTATTGCTGGCAGGGTGCTGGACCATGCAGTTGGGCAGGTCGATTAAGCGGTGAGAATTCAGACCATATAAGCCCGCTATAACATCCCCGTCTTTCAGGCCGACCTGGAACTGGCTTTTATTACGGTAGTTCCAGGGGTTTTCCATGCCGATCGTATCTTTTACTTGTTGAGGTTGAAGCGGAAAACGTGCATAACGCTCCATTGATTGGAGGACGATATCCCGTTTTTCTACTAGCTGTTGGCTGTAACGCAAATGCTGGAGCTGGCAGCCGCCGCACTCTTCAAATACCGGACATGGCGGTTTTACCCGATGCGGCGATGGCTTTCTGATCTTTTTTATTCTTGCTTCTGAGAATTTAGGCTCCACTTTTGTTGCTTCTGCCACGATTTCTTCTCCTGGCAGTGCCCCGGGAACGAAAACCACTTTCTTTTTAAAATAGCCTACTCCCTCTCCATTAATGCCAAGCCGTTTTATTGTCAAAGGGAAGGTTTGCTTCACTTCAAGCTTCGTATCTTGCTGATTTGCCATCTTTTTCACTCCGTTTTTCAATGCTTCTCCATAAGTACAAAGAAGCATAGCTTAAGAATGGAGACCAGTCTTTGCTATAAATCTCCATCTCTTCCTGTGTCGGCTTTTGTGGAAGCCCATATAACTTTTGCAGTGCCTTTTGAATGCCGATATCCGCTTTCGGAAACAGATTCGGCCGGCCGACTCCGAATAAAAGGAAGCTTTCTGCCGTCCACTTTCCAATTCCTCTTATTTTAACCAGCCCATCGATAATCTCTTGGTCTGATTTCTTTACAAGCTCGTTTAAATCCAGCCTTCCTTCTACGATTTCTTTGGAAAGACCGATAATATATTCTGCTTTTCTTGCACTGAACTGGATTTCTCTCAGTTGCTCCACTTCTAATGCCGCCGTCTGCTCTGGTGTTGGGTAAAACCACACACCTTCAAATTCGAATCCAAACGTTTTTACGAACCGTTCTGTCAGCTTATAGGCAAAAGAAAGATTTAACTGCTGATGGATAATGCTTCTCACTAGACAGTCATAATAATCAAAGTCTAACACAATCGCAGTCCCATAATGTTTTTCAAAAATATCCTTCAAGTCAGTTTTCTCGAAATGGGCCGCAATTTCGCTTAGAGGCTTGTGCCAATGAAAAATCTTCTTTAGTCTTTCCATTGCCTGACTTTTTGGTGCATCCATCCCGCCTTTTATGACAAAAACAGGCTTGTCCATTCTTCCGATACTTTGAACAGTTAACACAACTGGCTTTTTTTCTATATATAGAGGTACCTTAATCATGCGATTTTCGGTGTCTACTACATGAAGAGGGTCCAATTGCAACCGTTCAAGGACCAGGTCAAAATTGTAGGGCCCCTGGACCTCCAGTGTTTCAGTCCACATAGAAATCCTTCCTTTTGCAGTTTTCCACGTATTATAGCATGTTTTGCTGCAAATTACCTGACACAAACATATGTCTATTAATAAAGCATCTGATCCGGCAGCTGCTGCCCGATCATTAAATCATCCAGACTTTTAAAGGTGTATCCCTGTTTCTCCAGTTCCGTGATTATGGAATCAAGTGCATCTGCATTATCCTTGGAAACTGTATGTAAAAGCAGGATCGCTCCGGGATGGATTTGTTTCATCACTTCTTTATAAGAGTATTGAGCCCCTTTTTGTTGATCCACTACCCAATCCTTGAATGCGAGTGACCAAAATATATGCTGGTATCCCTCTTTTTTTGCCACAGCCATCGTTCTTTCGCTAAAAACTCCACGCGGAGGGCGCAAATAGGCCATTTCTTTCTGTCCGGTGAGCTCTTCGGTTTTTTGTCGGACCATCTCAAGCTCCTGTCTGATTTTTTCGTTTGTAAGTGTTGTCATATCAGGATGGTGCCACGAATGGTTGCCGATAATGTGCCCTTCTTTTGCCATTCTTTTTACTAAATCAGGGGCCGTATTCAGATAATGCCCTGTTATAAAAAATGTACCAGGAACATGATGTTTTTTTAAAACGTCCAGCACCTTTGCTGTATAACCATTTTCGTAGCCATTATCAAAGGTGAGGTAAATCTCCTTTTTTGTCGTATCACCCTTATAGACCGCGCCATATTTCGCAATCATTTCGTCAAATACCTGCCCAGCTTCGGCAGGGACACCGTTTCTTCCTTTTCTAAATCCCCAGCTATGTGGTGAATTGGATTCTGCAAGAGCTTTAGTAGACAGCAACATAAAGAAACACAACGCCATAAGAAGAAGTGCCTTTGTCCTCATATTCGAATTCCTCCTGTGTTCCATTTTCTTTTATTGTCACATAACAGGAAGAAAATATACAAAATGGGCCGCCCGCTCATGTAATGCGGCTGCCCATCAAAAATTACTTAAATAAGGATTTGAAACCGCTCCAAATAAGGAATAGTGAAAGTACGAGTATATCAATAATACCTATTGCTGTTGTAACTGGGGCAACGGCTGAAACGATACTGTTCATAGTTCCAGTCATTTCAAGACCCGGCAATAAAACTAATGCAAAGCCAGATAAGATTGCAAGAAACAATAATCTAAAATCCATGATAATTCCCTCCCTTCCATACTAATTTATGCTATTCGCACGATTTGTGTCAGCGCTTACATTAGCAATTTCAAAATTTTATTCAATAAAAAAAGCCCACAGCAGATGCTGTGAGCATACGATACTAGTTAAATACTGGGTCCTTAAACTGGGCAAGCTTCTCCAAAGATGTTTGTGCAACATCTTTATGAAGACTGTTTCCATGTGAATCCATCGTGACTACAGCTGTGAATCCTTCTACCTTCAGGTGCCACATTGCTTCTGGAATGCCGAACTCCATCAGGTCGACACCTTCAACAGACTTAATGCAGTCTGCATAGTATTGTGCTGCCCCACCGATTGCATTTAGATATACACCGCCATGTTCCTTAAGAGCTGCAAGGGTCTTAGGGCCCATTCCGCCTTTGCCGATCACAGCACGAATGCCAAATTTCTTCATGATATCCCCTTGGTACGGTTCCTCACGGATGGAGGTAGTCGGACCAGCAGCCTTCACATGCCAGTTTCCTGCTTCGTCCTTCATCATTACAGGACCGCAGTGATAAATAACTTGCCCATTGAGGTCCACAGGTGAATCATGGTCTGTTAGGTATTTGTGGATGGCGTCGCGTCCTGTATACATCATGCCCGTAATATGGACGACATCCCCCACTTTTAATTCACGGATTTGCTCTTCTGTAATCGGGGCTGTCAAAACGACTTCCCGGTTTGTCGGAGCAGGAGCGGCTTCCGCAGACGCAGCAGTCTCAACAGCTGCCAGTTCTTTTTCTGCTTCTGCCGCAAAGTCAATGTTGTCACCTTCCTGATAAAGCCATTCACGAATGTCTCCTGTTTCCGGATTCAGTTTAACCCCTAAACGGCGGAAAGCCCAGCAGTTGTAGGCAACTGAAACGAAGAAGCTCGCTGGAATACGGTGCATGACTCCAATTTTACAGCCCAGCAAAGTAGTTTCGCCCCCAAAGCCCATCGTACCGATACCAAGCTCGTTTGCCGTCTCCATAATGTACTCTTCGAGCTTGCGCAGGTCTTCATGCGGATTCACATCATCAGCACTTCTAAACAATTGTTCCTTTGCCAGGTCATAACCGGAAGAACGGTCGCCACCGATCCCCACACCAATAAATCCGGCGCTGCAGCCCTGTCCCTGGGCTTGGTAGACCGAGTGAAGGATGCATTTACGGATACCATCAAGGTCGCGGCCGGCTTTTCCTAGCCCCTCCAGCTCGCAAGGAAGGCTGTACTGGATGTTTTTATTTTCACACCCGCCCCCTTTTAAAATGAGGCGTACATCTATGTAATCATTTTCCCATTGCTCGAACTTCATGACAGGGAGTCCAAGCCCAAGGTTGTCGCCGCTGTTTTTCCCTGTTAGGGAATCTACTGCGTTTGGACGCATCTTTCCTTGTTTTGTTGCTTGGATCATAGCATTCTTAATGGCTTCCTTTAATTCCAGCTGGTTGACGCCAACCGGAGTTTTTATTTTAAATGTCGGCAGCCCGGTATCTTGGCAAATCGGCGACACCTTCTCATCAGCCATAGAGATATTTTGTGTGATGGTGGATAAACTCATAGCTGACCGTGTTCCGGCGTTTTCACGTTCTTTTGCGGCTTTGATCGTTCTGCGGACATCTCTTGGAAGGTTCGTGGACGTCTCAACAATGAGCTTGTACATACTTTCTTGAAGCTTTTCAATATTCATGATACTTTTTCCCCCTCTTGCTTCCCTTTGTTCTCCAGCCGCCTTATGACAAGCAGTCGGATACCGTTTTATGGCGATTCCAATAATAGAATAATCGAAATTTTCATTCCCCGTCCATTATACTCCTATAGCTAAAAATAGAAAAGATATCTGTTGCAACCGATTGCAATAAACTTCAGCGCTTTAATGTATAAGGGGTCAGTCCCCCGCCGCTTTAACGCGGTGGGGGACTGACCCCTTAAATTACCGTTTTTTAAATTGTTCCATTTTTGTTTCAATATCATCAATAATAGTGATGAGACGATCGATGTCGTCGAGTTCTGTGCTTTCAGGTTCTATATTTTCGATAACCTCCATAAACATTGAGAGGCGTTCTTTTAAATATGTTAATTGATCATCCTTATTACTAATGGATTTGCCCATGTTCGTCGCTCCCTTCGATTCTACTATCCTACCGAAAACCGGGAAATCGTGCAAATGATTTCCATGTATAGGGATAATCCTTTCTGATATTGACATTGTTATATTGCTTTTCGATAATGGGTTAGGGCAAGCCCAAAGTGAGGAGATTCTTTACCATGACAACAAAAACTAAAATGTTACAACCAATCACCCCTGATTATGATCCATGGGAAGCTTATACAGACGTTGAGCAATACGGAAAACTAACTCTAACAAATATAGAATTTACAACGACAACCCTGTGTAATATGAGATGTGAGCATTGTGCAGTCGGCTACACGCTCCAGCCAAAGGACCCTGATGCCCTTCCGCTTGAACTGCTGCTTCAAAGACTGGATGAAATACCTGCCCTGCGGTCGCTCAGCATCACAGGCGGCGAACCGATGCTATCTAAAAAAGGGGTAGCAACATATGTGGTGCCCCTTTTAAAGTATGCCCGGAAAAGAGGAGTCCGCACCCAAATCAATTCCAATTTAACATTAGATCTCGACCGCTACAACGAAATTATTCCTTATTTAGATGTTCTCCATATCTCACATAACTGGGGGACTCTTGATGATTTCATAGATGGCGGTTTTGCCATGATGGAACGGAAGCCCTCAAGGGAACAACGCGCAAGGTTGTTTGAAAAAATGATCGAGAACTCACGCGCCTTATCCAAAGCTGGTGTCCTTGTTTCGGCAGAAACCATGCTTAATAAGCGGACCCTTCCCCATTTGGAACATATACATAAACAAATTGTTGAAGAAATGGGCTGCCAGCGCCATGAAGTTCATCCAATGTACCCAAGTGACTGGGCATCCAACCTAGAAACGTTATCGTTAGACGAATTGCGGGCAGCCATTCATCATCTTCTTGATATTCGTGACAAAGATACATGGATGCTGTTTGGCACGCTTCCATTTTATCCATGTAGCAGTAACGAAGAGGATTTGAACCTGCTGAGAAGGCTATTTGCAGCCGAAAACGTGACAGTACGGAATGATCCGGATGGCCGTTCTAGGTTAAATGTTAATATTTTTACCGGGGAAGTGATTGTGACCGATTTTGGTGATGCACCAGCACTCGGCAATATTGTAGACCAGCCGCTTTCGGCCTCATACGATATCTGGATGAAGTCTAAGCTGGCTAAACAGCTGAACTGCCATTGTCCATCGGTTCAGTGTCTTGGTCCAAACGTTCTTGTAAAAAATGCTTATTATCCCGGTACAAATTTCAATGAACGAAAAACAAATATTTAATTCTTAGAAGCTGGCTGCTCATAGAATGATCTAGTTTGATTAGCTATGGAGAGTACGGTAGGTAATGTTTTTTTACTCAAAAGTCAGCTTTTTTTGTTTTTCTACCTTGTGAAGTGCCAGGAAAGTATGAGGCAAGTAAAAACCCGGCTCAAGGCCGGGCAATATTTTATTTACTTTTGTACATTAGTCGAAGTAAAACTAAAAGAGACTAAATCCTGAATCGGTATCCAGGCACCAATGCCTTGAGAGGTGACATTTTTTAAGGCAATAGAACGTTTATTGCCTTTAAGAATCAAATAGACTTCTCCATACGTAACCTTCCCTTTCTCATTAACAGCCGATGCATAGGCATGTAAATAACCGAGTCTTTTCGAAGGGATATTATACTGTTGGTCCTTTTTGGTGCCTGCGCCTACAATCGTTTCAAACGCTAGCGGCAGATTTGTTTTTTCCGTTGCTTTTAAGAGCATCATCTTTTGAACATCATCCGATGCTGGAATTTTTGCGGTCAGCCCACCACGTACTTTTTTCTGGGCTTCTTGAACATAATGGATTTTATACGTATCCTTGCCGCCTCGATTATCGAAATAGTTCGTATTGATTTTCTGATATTCCCAGTTGGGCGAAGTTTCAACTGATTGGTAATTCAATGCCCAATGTCCCAAATAAATGGTAGCACGATAGCCAAATGCAAATGGTGCTTTAGCAATATTGGTTTCATTCAGCATATGAATAAGTTCAGGATTTTCAATCTTTGTATCTGATGAATCAATCAACAGCTTGGCAAGCCTGCTAGGTTGTAAGAACGGTAAATCCTGGGTAGGATTTGGGTAGGTATTTTCCTTTGTAATATTTTGGACGGACGGGGGTACATTGACCTTTGAAACGGCTGGCAATTCATCCGGAGCTGCCTTTTGGCTTGCAGTAGTGTTGCCTGGTTGAAAAGCAATCGCTAACAGAATCATAAACAGTAATAAAAGGCGTTTCATGATGTCGCACTCCTTGTAAGGTAATCTTGTTTAAGTTTAGATTTCACTGCCGTCCCTTTTTTTATGCGCTGCTATTGGCAACAAATATAAAACTTTGGATGAGATAACCTTTGATAATTTAAATGTGTTTAATGAATTTCTACGGATTGTAACATTTTTGTAATGTTCTGAATATTTACAATTTTATATTTTTGTTGTATACTTTACCTACCCTATAAAAAAGGAGGCGAATTCATTCATACCTAACACCTAACCATCTCAAGGAGGTATGTTTATCGATTAAATCACCTATCAATCATTAGCTCAAAAAGGATATTTTCTCTTCAAGCTATGCTACCGGTAAAGGCGGGTGAAATTTCTAGAATTATTGATTGCTGAAGCAAGCAACATACGATAATAATTTTGGATAACAATATGTACTTACCTTTTTTAAAACAATGAAAATGACTCTGCAAATCAAGGTATGCAGAGTCATTTTTTATAGTTTATGCAAATATCTTATAACAAATAAAATCCTATCCCCATAATCACATAAGCCGCTAACAAGGTAAGCCCCTCAAACCAGTTTGTTTCTCCGTCATTCGAGATGATCACGATTAAAAACACAGCCGTTACCATCGTGATCAATTCAGGCCATGTGAATACCAGCGGCATGGATGTTGGGAAAAATAATGAAAGTAAAACAAGCACTGGTGCAACAAACATAGCAACTTGAAGCGTAGAACCAACAGCAATCTCAACAGCAATATCCATTTTATCTTTATATGCCATGATGACAGCCGAAGCGTGTTCCGCGGCGTTTCCAACTATTGCAACAATAATGACACCGATAAATAACTCAGTCCATCCAAAAGCTTCCCCTACTTCATGGAAAGTATGGACAAGATGCTCTGAAACATAGGCAACAGCAATGGTGGCTACAGCAAGAATCGCCATCGCTTTTCCTTTTCCCCATTCAGGTTCTTCCTCATGACTCGCCTCTGCTCCGCCCTTTTCCTTCGACTGATATACCCCCCGATGGGTAACAAGTTTAAAGAAGAGTGCCGCAAGATACAATGTGATCAAGATTACAGAGGTGCCAATGCTTAACGCCATTGTTTTCCCTTCCGGCATCCCCTGGGAGAAAACCTCGGGAATAACAAAAGCTACAATTACAGCAAAAATCAATAGTCCTGCATTATGCCTTGCATCGTACACATTGAATTTCTGCCGTTTGTATTTTAAGCCTCCCACAAAAAAAGATAAGCCTGCCACTAAAAGCAGATTCCCTAACACTGAACCGGTAAGGGATGCAAGCACTACACCAACTAACCCAGCTTTTAAAGAAAAGATAGAAATGATTAGTTCCACCGCATTACCGAATGTTGCATTGAGAAGCCCTCCAATCCGTGGCCCCATGGTTACTGCCAGGCTTTCTGTCGCTCTTCCCATAAATCCGGCCAAGGCAATAATCGTTAAGCAGTAAACAACAAACATTAGAATACTAGACCAATGCAGTAGAGATCCGATTACGGAAAGTGGGACACCCACTAAAACTAGAATCAAAAATATTCTGTTCATCAGTACAACCTCACCAGTTAATAAATTTAGATTTTTATGAAATATAGTCCCTAACGTGCTATTCATTTTATGATTGGATATATTCCAGCTAATTTTACATTACATTATTTTCCTTCCGCGAAACATGAAACCCATCCGTATGTATTTTCTAGAAAACATATACCCTAATTACCCTTGATTAATCATCCCGTTACCAAGTAACATCAAGAGAGCAGATTTTATAGAAGTCATCTCAACGTAATATTGAAACAACATCCTTCACCGGAACGTTGAAGCGCTTTTTGAAAGTTAGTAAATATGCTTGGGTGGCCTTCCTTCCTCCTTTTGGCTATGGATTCCTTAAAGCGTCTCTTAATGGGAATTTTCCTGTACATGCTCTTCGTTCTGGGATTGATATAAGCATGGTTTCGATCATTATTACTTCTTTTTCGGCAGGGAGCTTGATGTCGCAAATCCCGTTTGGCGTAATGAGCGATAAAATAGGACGAAGAAAAGTATTGTTGTTTATCCTTTTTTTTGGATTTCTTATCTTGTTTTCTTCCGGATTCCTGTACAAGTCACCGATTAGCTTGCTATTATGTTTCCTCCTCACCGGTGTAATGGTGGGTTCCACCTTTTCTCTTGGAATCAGCTATATGGCTGACCTTGTTCCAAGAAACCTTTTGCCGACTGGAAATTTATTATGTGGTATCTTCTTCAGTGTCGGAAGCATTTGCGGCCCTTTTATCGGGCAGATTGGTCATCGAATTTTTAAAAGGAGACAGCTTTTTTTTCGTCATCAGTTTCATGCTTTTGCTCATCTTCCTAGCTCTAGCTCTGTAAAGGAACGTGCAGCCCATTTGCCGGATACACAGGAATGGGCACCCCATAAGAATATTTAATATTTAGAATGGAAAGAATAAGCAAATTTCTTTTTTTAGGATAGAATGTATGGTAGGATAAACATAAAATAATTTTATTAATTTCTATTCTTATGGGTATACGCTGTCATCGGCTTCGATGACAGCTTTCGTTATTTTTAGGGGTAATGATGTTGAATATCTTTCTCATTTAAATAGAAGATTGATTGTTTCATAACCCTTTGCATCCAATTTGCTAGAAAATATCTACAGGAGGAACGTATATGACTTCAGAAACAAAAACAATGGCCCGCGGGAAAGACGTAAACTTCCTTTCCTTTGAAAAAATCATGCCTCATCTGGAACTTATTGCAGCATTATTAAGTGGTGTATTGATTTTGACCGGTTGGATTTTATCAAAAAACAACATGGAAACCGCTTCTATCGTTTCTTACCTGCTCGCCTTTGTAATTGGGGGTTACGCAAAAGCCAAAGAAGGCATTGAAGAAACAATAGAAAATAAGGAATTGAATGTAGAGATGCTGATGGTGCTGGCCGCTATCGGCTCCGCAATCATTGGCTATTGGACAGAAGGTGCTATTTTAATATTTATTTTCGCGGTAAGTGGTGCTTTGGAAACATACACAATGAATAAAAGCCATAAAGAAATTTCCGCATTGATGGATCTGCAGCCTGAGGAAGCCTTAAGACTCAATCCTAACGGCATGGAGGAAAAGGTCCCCGTTTCAAAGCTTGCTGTCGGTGATTTCATTTTGGTAAAACCCGGTGAACGCGTTCCTTCTGATGGAGTCATCACTGAAGGACAAACAAACATTGATGAAGCTGCGATAACAGGGGAGTCTATGCCGGTCAGTAAGGTACCGGGCAATGAGGTGTTTGCAGGAACCGTTAACCTGCGCGGTACCGTTACGATAGAAATTACAAAACCAAGCAGTGAAACCCTTTTCCAAAAAATCATTACGCTTGTACAATCAGCCCAAAGCGAAAAATCACCTTCTCAGCTGTTTATTGAGAAATTTGAAGGTACTTATGTAAAAGTTGTGCTCCTCATTGTTGTTTTAATGATGTTCCTGCCCCATTTTATCTTCAGCTGGAGTTGGACAGAGACTTTCTACCGTGCGATGATTTTACTTGTAGTGGCATCACCCTGTGCCCTTGTCGCTTCCATTATGCCAGCAACATTATCGGCCATTTCCAATGGGGCTCGCCATGGAATTTTATTTAAAGGCGGAGTTCACATGGAGAATTTGGGAAATTTGAAGGCCATTGCCCTTGACAAAACAGGTACATTAACAAGAGGAAAGCCGGAAGTAACTGATGTTATTTTAAGAGAAGATTTAACAACTGAGGAATTCCTCTACCACGTTGCATCAATTGAAAACTATTCGAACCATCCGCTTGCCAATGCAATCGTTCGTTATGCTATAGCAAATATCAATAAAGAATTGATAAAGCCAGAAGCGATGGAGGATATATCAGGCTATGGCGTGCAAGCTCAGTTTGGGACTGTTCAATGGAAAGTCGGCAAGGCTGACTTTGTCGGCATTGAAGAGGCACAACAATTCCAGGGTGGCATTGCTGCTTCATTGAGCGCTGAAGGAAAGACAATCGTATTCGCCCGTGACGATAAAGGGATTGCCGGAATCCTTACCCTAAAGGATCAAGTGCGTGATGAAACCATTTCAGCCATTGAAGATTTAAGGCATGAAGGAATCTACACCGTCATGCTGACAGGCGACGGTGAGAAAACAGCGAAAGCAATTGCCGCCGAAAGCCATTTGGATGAATATGTATCAGACTGTCTTCCTGAAACGAAAGTGCAGGAAGTCAAAAAATTAAAAAATCGGTTTGGCACCGTTGCGATGGTTGGAGATGGAATTAATGATGCTCCTGCCCTTGCTACAGCATCTGTTGGCATCGCCATGGGGGAAGGCACTGATGTCGCGCTAGAAACCGCAGACGTTGTCCTTATGAAGAATGACCTGCCTCGGATTGCTGAGGCCGTAAAGCTTTCAAAGAGAATGAATAAAATCATTAAACAAAATGTAATTTTTTCGATCAGTGTCATCATGTTGTTAATCGCTTCAAATTTCTTTCAATTTTTGGATCTACCATACGGCGTGATCGGTCATGAAGGCAGCACCATACTGGTTATCCTTAACAGCTTACGTTTATTAAAAAATTAATCACAATTAGCTGGCTCCGGGTTTGAACCCGCAAGCCGGCTCTTTTATTTTTACTTCAGTAAATGTTAATGTTTATCTCACAGATAGACCTGCTGATTTTATCGAGGATATATGCGTTCAGCAGTAGGGTTGTTTTCGGTCACTTTTGATTGCATTGACCTCCCCTCCAATAATAATAATGAATCCGGATAAATAAAACCAGATCATGAGCACGATGATTCCGCCAAGACTTCCATATGTTGAGGTATAATTGCCGAACCTTTCTACATAGAACGAAAATCCAAGTGAAACCAGGATCCAGCCAATCGTAGCAACAAGAGAGCCTGGCAACACGCTCAGGCAGCTAATCTTTTTATTGGGTGCAATCCAATATAACATCGTCAGGACGAAAAATAATACAAGGGAGCTCACTACCCATCTCATTGCATTCCATATATGCAAAAATTCGTCAGACAGCCCGAAGCTGGAAGTTAAAAATAGCCCGATCTGTCTTCCAAACACGGGAAGAAGTAAGGCAACAACAAAAACAAAAATCATGGCAATAGTCAGAACAATGGACATCGCCCGTGCAACTAAGAAATGCCGGTCTTCTACGACATCGTAGGCCTTATTAAAGGCCCGTACCATTGTATTAATTCCATTTGAGCCAGACCACAATGTGGCAAAAATACCAAAAGTGAGAGCCTTTCCATTACCTTTTAATACTTCATTGAGGTTTCTCTCGATAACCTGCATGGACTCCTGTGGTGCATAACCTCGTACAAGATTCAGAATATCCTGGTAGGATAAAGATAAGTATGGCAGGATTGCAACTAAAAAAATCAAGAGAGGGAACAGTGAAAGCAGGAAAAAATAGGCTAGTTGTGCTGCGAGACCTGTAGCTTCATCCCCGGACATGCGTTTAATTAGACTGATCATGAATGGCCGTTTTGCCCTTTCCTGTCTTTCCATCATACTCCCACCTCTTGAAGATCCTTAACCTAGGTTTGTCCTGAGCTAATGTTTTAAGGTTTGGTTTACGTGATGTAGACCATCCTCGGAAACGAATGCATCCTTTGTTTCCCTAACCATTTCGGCCAATTGGGGCGGAATTTCTTTTATCTCATCCATTCGGGCAGAGATGAATGCAACATCTTCTGCAATATTTTCCATCGTTGTTCGAAGCTTGCTTGTGGCTTCTTTCACTTGATTCATGGTGCTATTTGGGTGTGAAGCCATCGTTCTCATATCATTTAGATATCTTCTGCTGTTATTCATGACCGAATAGCGTGTCTGTCTGTCGAATAGGCTGATTGCTGCCCCAGCAATTGCACCATATAACATAGCTTGCATAAATCTGCTTCTTGTTTTATTCTGATAGACGTCCATTTTGCTACCTCCTCTTGATGTGATTTTTCAGTAAGGGAGTATGGAAGTAATTGTTGATTTAATTTTTATTGGAAGAATCTATGCGCTTGTATAGGCTTCTTCGCATTTATTATCTGCGGAAACCGACAATCTTATTGTTGGTTATTTTTCGGCAGTTCCTTTTAAAGGTCCAATTTCATCTAGTAGTTGACTTATCGCTCCAATCGTGAAAAGATGAAAATAAAATTCTTGAAGGGTGGATTTTTTTATGGATTTAACAAAAAATACAGCAGAAAATGTGGAATACATAATTGAAGCGATTAAAGAGAAACTGAAGGTAATGAATATTGGTGCCATTAAATCTACTCACTTCAACGCGGAAATGTACGAAGAGCTTGTTGAAATTTATGAAATGGTGATGAAGAAAAACAATTTCAGTCCTAGTGAGATGCAGGCAATAGCCGAAGAACTTGGGAAGTTAAGAAATCAATAAATAAAAACTAAAGATATAAATTAAATCCAGACGGTTTTCACTGTCTGTTTTTTGTTTTGCAAGGATGTCTGTGTAAGTGTGAATGATCTTCAGCCATATCCATGGTATATTAACGAAATCCAAAAAATAGGGGTAATTTCAACATATATCAGCATTCCTTTCAACAAATTTCATTTGCAATATGCATCATTACCATCCTTCGTATGATTTTGATATAGTTTAATTAGGGATTTTTACTGTATTGTAAATATTGATACTTAGAATCAAAAAGGGCTACTTATTATAAAGCCCATGTTATATAAAAGACTGGAGTGAACAGCATGGTAGAGCGCAGGACACCCATCAGTGTGTCTGAAGCAGTTGAGAAAGTGATGAGCAAGAAACTGGAGGGTTCAGTGGAATGGGTATCCATTTCGGAGTGTGACGGGCGCTTTCTCGCTCAAGATATAGTAGCCACGCATGATGTCCCCCATTTTAATCGGGCACCTTATGATGGTTTTGCTTTAAGGTCCTCAGATACAGCCTCGGCTTCGAGAGAAAATCCACTTGAATTTGAAGTCGTGGAGGAGCTTGGTGCCGGAATGGTACCACAAATTCCGGTACAGGAGAATCAAGCTGTCCGAATCATGACAGGGACACAGATGCCAATTGAATGTGATGCGGTTCTTATGCTCGAATTGTCTGAAGAATTTAAAAAAGAAGGCAAAAACTACATACGCTTCAAACGTTCTCTCAAAAAAGGGGAAAATGTTTCCTTTAAGGGTGAAGATGCCAAAAAAGGGGATGTTCTTGTCGAAAAAGGGACAATCATAAACCCTGGAATAAAAGCGGTACTTGCAACGTTCGGGTACGATAAGGTGCCGGTAGCAAAAAAGCCGGTAATCGGTCTTTTTGCTACCGGATCGGAACTACTGGATGTTTCTGAACCGATCCAGCCAGGGAAGATCAGAAACAGCAATTCTCATATGATTTCTTCACAAATTAAGCGCGCAGGTGCGGATGTTCTCTATTTTGGACAACTAGCCGACAATCTGGAAGTTAGTTTTGAAGCAATCCGTACAGAATTAGAGAAAGTGGATCTCCTTATCACAACAGGAGGAGTTTCGGTTGGTGATTATGACCTTTTGCCTGATATCTATGATAAGCTCGGTGCCGAAGTCCTTTTTAATAAAGTAGGAATGCGGCCGGGTAGTGTTACGACTATCGCATCTTTGGAAAACAAGATTTTATTCGGGCTATCCGGCAATCCTTCTGCATGCTATGTAGGCTTTGAGCTCTTTGTTAGGCCTATTGTTAGAACAATGTTGTTTTCCAATAAACCGCACCTTCAAAAAGTACAGGCTAAATTAGGTGCCGATTTTAAAAAGCCAAATCCGTTTATGCGATTTGTCCGAACAAAGCTTAGCTATATGGACGGACAATTGACGGTTGTCCCTAGCGGCATGGACAAATCAAATATCATTACAAGCCTGGCGGGATCCAATACACTCACCATCCTACCTGGCGGGTCACGCGGGTTTACGGAAGGAGACACCGTCTTCGCCCTTCTCCTCGATGATCAGGAAGGCAGCGCTTGGCCATGGTAAAACCCTATATATTTCAAATTGTAGGTTATCAAAATAGTGGCAAAACAACGATTATTTCCAAGCTAACCCATCAGTTAAATCAGGCTGGGCTTACTGTATCCGTAATCAAACACCATGGACATGGCGGCGCGCCCGACTTGCCCGACAAAGACTCAACAAGGCTTTTTACAAGTGGCGCACAGGCAGCCTTAGTGGAAGGCGCTGGAACCATCCAGCTTACTGCAAGCCTGCCAGCTGGATGTGACTTACTAAGCAAGAATATTGATATTCTTGCAACCTTCAATCCGGACATAATCCTTATTGAAGGTTATAAACGAAAAACATTTCCTAAGGCAGTAGTAATAAGGCATGAAAGCGACCTTGTCTTGCTGGAAGAGCTCGAAAATATTCAAGCCGTCATTTGCTGGCCCGAAATGAAAGGACCTAGTAAAAGCAAGATCTCAGGAGTACCTGCTTTTGACGTAAACTTGGACGGCTTTAGCGACTGGTTTTTTAGAAAATCAAGATGAAGTTAATGGGTAGCAAACTATGCCATGGTGAGGTGCTTAATGTTTATTAAATTTCCGCTAGACCAGAAAAGTGCGATGAAATCCCTTATCAAGGAATATGTTAAACGTGAATTCGATGAAGAAATCGGAGAACTTGCAGCTGAGAACTATTTAGAATTCATTATAAAGGAAATCGGACCCTATATTTATAACAGGGGTGTTCAAGACGCCAAAGCTGTCGTTCAAGACAGAGTAATGATGATGGATGAGGATCTAACATCGCTTGAACGGCCGATAAAAAACTAAGTAAACCTGCGGGGGCCAACATATGCCCCAAAAAAAGCAAATTATAATTAGGGTTTGTCTAAAGTCTTAGAGCTGCTCCATCTAATGGGGCAGCTCTTTGTGTTTCACTGTTCGGTAAGAATCATCGGGCCATTTTTCGTAATTGCAATGGTATGTTCATACTGGGCGGAGTATTTTCCATCAGCGGTTGATGCCGTCCAACCATTTGGGTCTCTTACAGATTGATACGTTCCTATATTCACCATCGGTTCAATTGTAAAGACCATTCCTTCTTTTATGCGCGGCCCTTTCTTAGGCAGGCCATAATGCGGAACTTCCGGTTTCTCATGAATGGATGGCCCTATTCCATGGCCAATGAAGTCACGGACAACTGAAAAGCCCTCAGACTCGACATATGTTTGAATCGCATGTCCAATATCGCCAATGCGGTTTCCTGGAATACTCTGTTCAATTCCTCTATATAACGATTCTTTTGTCACTTTGAGTAGATGCTCTGTTTCCTGTGAGACATTGCCGACCTTATACGTCCACGCAGAATCAGCAAGTGCGCCATTATAGTTTACAACCATATCGATCGTAACGATATCGCCATTTTTTAAAGGAGACTTTCGTGGGTACCCATGGCAAATCTCCTCATTTATGCTGGCACAAGTAGCATATTCGTAGCCTTTATATCCTTTTTGTTCAGGTGTTGCTCCCGCTTTACGTAAATAATTCTCTACAAATTCTTCAATCTCCCAGGTAGTAATTCCGGGTACAATCATCTTAGCGATTTCCCTATGGCACGCCGCCAAAATTTTTCCCGACTCATGCATAGCCTGGATTTCGCGCTCTGACTTCAATACGATCAACTATTACACTTCCTTTACCGAAATAAAGTGATACCTCCGCGAGGGAAATACACCCTTTTCATTGAAACTATCTCTATTTTACTCCAAATAATACGAGATATGAATTATGAGGCTTATGAAGATTACTTGAGGGGATGTATCCTTAATTATATATGGAAAAATCTTGTTGGAGGTGAGTTTATTACAGAAAATAGAGGGGGCTGTGTCATAAAGGAACTGATTCCCCCCCACAGATTGAATTATAGTAGGGACTAGACTATTCCTTACAACACAGCCTCGTAGAAGTTAGTTAAGCAGACTCAATGACTCACGATTGAAGGCCGGTATGTCACGAGGTTCACGGCTTGTAACAAGCTGACCTCCACAAACGACAACTTCTTCATCCTTGTAAGTAACGCCCGCATACTCCATATCCACTTTAATCGATTTATAGCCTGTAGCATTTCGCCCCTCGAGAGTCTTGGCTGTTATTAACAATTGAGGACCGTGGCAAATAGCGAATACCGGTTTTTTCTCATCCATGAACGATTTAGCAAATGCTACGAAGCGCTCATCCGCGCGAAGTTGGTCAGGAGAGAAACCACCTGGAATAAACAAAGCATCGAAGTCAGAAGGATTTGCATTGTCGATACTCTCGTCGATGCTAACAGTGGCCTCCTTATTCTTCCCCGTAACTGTTTTTCCTTGCTCCTTCTCAATCGCTACCACCGTATGGCCCGCTTCTTGAAAGGCTTTCGCTGGTTCGGTGTATTCAGAGTCCTCGAACATGTCAGTGATTACACAAGCTATTCTTTTAGCCATCATACTTCCTCCCCTTTAGTTAAATGATTGTTTTGACCTTATATTTCTTCCCTTTGTTTACGCTGTTAAACGTAGATATACGTGTGAATATAAAAAATGGCAAGCCTAGTTAAGCCGGCCTGCCGATTGCATATAATTCGATTTTTGGATCAATAACTATTGGTATTGGATCAACATCTTGCTGCTGAATGCAGGGGAGGGCCTGGTTTCTAACCCCTTCCCTCTTTGTTGAAAGATGCGTAGAAGTGCACTCTTTGGACCCTACTTGTTATCGTGCTGCGGATATTTCCCGACCACATGTATCGCGCTAATGATTCGCTTATTAATCCACTTTCTATTTTCCGCGGTGTTGAGCTGTTCATAAATCCTTTGTCTTCCTTCTTCTGTTGTAACGTAGTGGCTTGGGAGTTTATTTAAGCTTAGCGTAATAATATCTTTCCTGCATTTTGAACACTTGCAAAAAGTTTGATATTCTGTCCCGGACATCAAGAAATTCACGATCGTGTACACGATTTCTTCCATAACATTGACATAATCTTTTTCCATCTACTCACTTCCATTATACAAATAGCAGGAACTCTCCTGGGAAATTTCTTAATCTATTATTATCAAAAATATCGCTGAGTGGAAACCTGTTTTCGAACATTCCAACTAATTCCAGTAGTTGTTTTAAAAAGCCTTCCACTCACTCCCTGTAGCCAACTGGATTACACTACCAAAAAAATCATGAACTTTCTGACGAAATTGTGTTCTGCGTGACTAATTGTGAATATAAAAATGGTATAAAAATCAATCCTGGAAAAACGGAGGATGTTGAAATGGCCATGCTTCATGTTTTAAATTTTGCCATTCCGATCGTTTTTATAGCCCGTTCCGGTTTCCTAATGGTTTTGTGTATGCCTGCTCCTGCCCCATCCCAAACACCTGCCGAGGAATAACTTTGACTATACATGTGACGTTGCAGAAGTAAAAAAACCTGTCTCCCGACAGGTTCTACTAATTATTATTGATTGGCCGCCGACCGAGGCATGATTAAGATTTCTACGCGCCGGTTTTTTGAGCGGCCTTGATCCGTTTTGTTTGAGGCAACGGGCTTAAATTCACCAAAGCCTTTTGCGCTAAACCATTCGGGATTCAATTTCTTATTCTCCAATAATATCTTCATAAAGTTTACAGCTCTCATCACGCTTAAATCCCAGTTTGAACTATATTGCTGTGTTTCGATGGGTATATTATCCGTATGGCCACTAATTACAATGGTCCTTGGCGGGTCCATTATCAATAAATTTGATATTTCTTTAACAACTTCCCTATTTTCTGTCGGAACCTCAGCGCTCCCAGATTCAAAAAGGACATTGTCACGGATTGTTACTAACAATCCTTCATCTGTCAACGAAGTGCCCAGCTTATTAGTTAGCTGTTTTGTCTGGATATATTGATTTACTTTCCGTTGAATGTCTGTAAGCTCCTTCTGCTCTTTCTCTCCAAGAGCTCCTTTAGCTGTTTGATTATTATTAGTTGTTTTAGCTTCTTTTGTATCAGAAGGAGTGTCAGTTTGTACAGGGCTTTGGTGGTCCATTACACCTGTTCCACCATCAAAGATTTGTTCAAATACAGTGGACATTTGTTTAAACTTATTTGCGTCAACCGAGCTACTGGCGAATAAAACAATAAATAGCGCCAAGAGAAGTGTTAAGATATCTGCATATGGAACTAACCAGGATTCATCGAGATGCTCTTCGTGTTTTTTGTGTTTCTTCTTCCTAGCCATCCTGCTTCACGCTGCCTTCAAGCAATTTTTTTCGCTCTTCAGCCGGCAGGTATGATGCTAGTTTCTGTTCGATCGTTCTTGGAGCTTCTCCTTCAATGATTGACAGAATCCCCTCTACCATCATTTGTTTTATGCGCACTTCCTGTTGTGATTTACGCTTTAACTTATATGCGAACGGGTGCCATAGCACATATCCGGTATAAATACCCATTAACGTTGCAATAAATGCTGCTGCAATGGCGTGTCCCAAGGCTTCAGTATCTGCCATATTTCCAAGGGCAGCAACGAGTCCTACCACAGCACCCAATACACCAAGCGTAGGCGCGTACGTTCCGGCCTGTGTAAAGATAGCGGCACCGGCAGCATGTCTTTCCTCCATGGCTTCAATTTCTTCAGTTAATAGATCACGAATATACTCTGCGTTTTGGCCCTCGATAGCAAGGTTTAAACCATTTTTTAAGAATTGGTTTTCAACCTGTTCAGCAATGCCTTCCAGAGCCAGAAGCCCTTCTTTTCTCGCCACGACTGCCCATTCTGAAAAAGTTTTAATTAATTCCTCAGGTTTCTCCAGTTTTGGCTCCTGAAAAAGGATTTTGAATAACTTCGGAAGCTTCTTCAATTCGAAACCAGGAACCGCTGTAGTTACGGCTGCCGCTGTACCGGCAATAATGATTAAGATAGCCGCAGGGTTTGCAAGTTGACTTACGGGTACTCCTTTAAGCGTCATCCCTACCCCTAGGGCTACAATCCCTAGAAGTATTCCGACTAACGATGTTTTATCCATGAGAACTCACCCATTCATTTTTTTCTAATCTCTTATTTATATCGGAAGGAAAACGAAAAAGATGAATAGGTTTAGGTAAATTCGTCTAACTCAATAAAGACATTCCCTAAGTAGAAATGTCTTTTTCAAAAAAATCTTATTTAAATAGTCGATCTATTTTATGTTGGTATTCTTTGAAAATTGTGCTGTTTGAAACATTCCTTTTCTTTATGACCTTATTAAAAGCAAGAAGTTTCTCATTCAGCTGCTTTTGCAGTTTTTCTCTTTCGGTATCATCTTCACATGAGGCTAATAGATCCTCAATGCGCATCAATTCTTTTCGATACCCATTGTCCGCTTCTTCAAGCATCCCGGCATTTTTTAACATTCTGTATGCCATTCGAAGCTCCGGCGGTATTCCCGGCATTTCATCAATGACCAGAGGTTTTCCCTTTCCTGGTAAATGATCAAATTCCCCATCCTGTATGGCCTTGCGGATTTTATCTTCGGCCACAATATGAACAAAGTCCATTTACGCTCATTCCCCTCTGTGTGTATTCAGGCGGTCATATTATATCATGCAATATTCTTTACTTCCCAATTCATGAGCAGGTCGGGACATAATTATTGTATAGATGGGCCAAACTTTAAGGTAGTAGGATAAAGGAGATGATTATGTCTTGAGCAGAGGTCAGCATTTTAATTCAAAGAAAAAAGGGCATCCTGGTGAATTCCCTAAAAATAGCATAGCACCTAAAAAAGAACATATCGGTGAACATGAGGAACCTGATATCGTCGCCCTTGAAGCATTTAAAAACAGAACTGGAGATTTAAAATAAAACGTTTTTTTAAAGCATGCCCCATAGGTAGCATATTTCAATGTGGGCATGTCTCTTTTTATATTTAGGTAAGGATAACAAATATTCTACAGTTACTCTATCGTTTTTACTAAAAGTCATCTGTCTTTGACAAGGGGCATCACCGTTTTTGGTGAGCCCCGGAAGCCTGGAGATACCTTTTAAGCTTACACGCTCTTAAATAACTCAAAATATAAGAGCAGTAACTCCTCGGCTTTTAGGTCTAAACTTATCCTTCATTTGAGAGAACAGAGTCCACCGTGTATTTCATTAGATGGGGCAGTGTTTCCAAGAAAAAACTAAGCTCTAAACGTTCTGTCCGTTTATGGGCATCCTTCCCATAAGGGCCAAGATTAATGGTCGGGATGTCCAATTCCTGTATCTCTTGAAGCGGTAATCTATATTTCTTTCCATACAGGGGCATTTCATCTTTTAACGAAGGAATGACACGGTCAGCATCAAGCAGCCGGCAGTAGCTGACATCGGACAACCCCGTAAAGAATTGCTTCAGCTTTATCTCTTGCCCATACATATCTTTTGCCATTTTACTGACCGCCTCTGCTATCGAACGGATCTTTTCGTCCCTCCCTCCGTCCTTTTGCAGCGTTACATGGGGATAATACGGCGGAGCAAACATGATGAGGTAAAATGGAGCCATATCCTGAAAGTACCCGCTGATTTTCTTTGCCAGCTCCACTGTCTTTTGCCGGTAATCAAACTGGGGATCCGTTTGTTGATCATGCACCTCCTCCATTTCCCTTTCAAACCTTTCCCCAAACTGTTCTATTCCAAGGCGATAAAGGTAGGAATATGTATAGACCCTTGGCTTAACATAATCCAATTCAGATCCTACATGGGAGGTGTACATTTCCCTCATCTTCTCCAGGATTTCCCTTGCACTCTGCTCGGCTATCAATCTTAGCTTACCCATTACGTCATCGGGAGTCTGCCGTAATGTTAATACGTTATATAATACATAGGCATCGGTAGGTGTCTGAACATTATACTGTTCTTTTAAATCTGTGAGTTTCAGGCAGGTCGGCGGCGGATTCCGCTCCTCTCCATCCTGGTCAATAAAAACCTTGGACAATTCCATGTTCGCCGTAAACACTGCTGCCATCCAGGATGCATTGACACCTTCTAGAGGCTCGCCTACGTGGGTTTCTTTTCCGTTGCAAAATACCATGGGGAGCAATTTTCCGGCAGACCCCAGATAAATATACTTTGAATCATCGCCCGGATAACTGGCAAAGGAAGGCTCTGAACAGATCCCGATGCTGTATTGAAGGCCATACTGCTGTTTGAGGCTGGATAGCAATTCAACAGCTGCAAACATCCCTTCCGAATTCCTTTCCTCATCAGGGGTGGACAGAAAAAGGATATTACCTTCAAAATCTCTTTCTTTAGCATATTCCGCCAAAAGGGAGATATGTAGCGCAATGCCGGCCTTCATATCCATTATGCCGCGAGCAAAAAGCCAACTGCCTGAATGTAATTCTTTCATAATATCCTCTGAAAGCGAATGTTCCTTTAATATCTCCGAATAGGCATCGGGGTCAAATGCATAATTTTTGAGATAGCCATAGTCTTCTACACCTACAACATCAAAATGGCTTAAAAGAATGACGGTCTTATTCGATTTACCCTTCGATCCTTTTAGTAAAGCAGCAACAGCTTTCCTATTCAAAAAATCTCCTTCAATATGCTTTTCAAAAATGAGGTCTGGGTTCTCCCTGAAATATTGTATTTCTTTTAAAATGGTCAGGAGTTCGTCTGCCATTACATTTTCATCTGTTGTGCCGGCAATGCTTGGAATTCTCACAAGTCTCTTTACCAAAGCTAGGATTCTATCCTTGTTGTTCCAATATGATGTTTCCCCCAAATTTATTCACCCCGCCAAAACCATGTTACATGGTTGTTCTGAGTATTCTTCCGCCGTTTGAGTATTTGTTATAGCGGAGCATATAACTCCTCTATTTTGTTTCTTTCATCTTTACATGACAGACAGAAATTTATTGTCCGGGAAATATCTCGTAATTTCGACATTGTTTTCCCTTTATTTAGTTGGAAGCAAAATTCCATTTACATTATTCATTTTATGCTTGTTTTCATCTATAGCATGACTGTATGATTTATAATGGAAAATTTTTTTGCTCAGGAACAAGAAAGCAGGAATATACTATGCACCTAAGAGATTGGGACTTTAACTTAAAAATCCGTCTGACCGGAGAAATGCTTGTTAATATAACCTTCTGGATGTTCTTTCCCTTTTTGGCCATCTATTTTACAGAGTCTTTCGGAAAATCAATGGCCGGTTTTCTGCTCATTCTTTCCCAAGTGTTTTCTGTTGTAGCCAATATACTAGGAGGCTATTGTGCGGATAGGTTCGGCAGAAAAAAAATGATGGTTTTGTCATCTTTTGGCCAAGGCGTTGCTTTCCTATTCTTCGCCTATGCAAGCTCCCCGTGGTGTGACTCGCCGATCCTTGGCTTTATCTGTTTTACTCTAGTAAGCATTTTTGGTTCATTCTATTGGCCTGCAAGCCAGGCAATGGTGGCAGATGTAACCGATGAAAAAAACCGCAACGACGTATTTGCTGTTTTTTATACATCCATCAATATAGCTGTAGTGATTGGCCCGATCCTTGGAGGAATTTTTTACGCGGAACACAGATTTGAACTTTTACTAATGGCCGGTTTATTAAATATCGCATTGGGCCTTGTTCTAGGAAAATGGATATCGGAAACCGCTCCCCCATTCCATGCAATGGAAGCTTCCGGGACATCTGGAAACTGGTATAGCTTTTTGCTCCACCAACTGCAAGACTATAAGGTTATTATTCGGGATAAGACCTTTCTTCTTTTCATCCTGGCCGGTGTGCTTGTCGGCCAGACCTTTATGCAGCTGGATTTGCTTATTCCTGTATATGTAAAGGAAACGGTAGAGGCCCAAACCTTATTTTTCTTCGGTGGCAGTTGGTCTATTGATATTAGGGGCGAGCAGCTTTTCGGGTTTCTGATTGCGGAAAACGGATTTCTCGTAGCGTTGCTCACAATCGTCATTACCAAATGGATGGCGGGATATAAGGAAAAGAATGTCTTTATCATTTCATCAATTATGTATGGGGCATCCATGGTCATGTTCGGAATCACCAACTGGATTTGGGGACTGATTCTCTCAATGGCTGTGTTCACGTTTGCGGAACTGATGACGGCTGGCATACAGCAAGGCTTTATTTCCAAGCTTGCCCCGGAGCACATGCGTGGGCAATATTTTGCTGCAGCAAGCCTCCGGTATACAATTGGAAGGATGATTGCTCCAATTGCGATACCGATGACAGAATGGATCGGTTACATGGGGACATTTACCACCCTTTGTGTCCTTACGTTATTAAGCGCATTGCTCTATTCCATTATGTTCAGGCGGTTTGATACTTAAAAAGGCATAACATGCGGGTTGATAGAAAACGGTCCATAAAGAATGGGCCGTTTTCTATTTGTTATGACAAAATCATGTCGTAAATGTCAGAATTAGTAATAACTGTCATGCAAACTTAACAACGAGTTCCATCGCGGCTAAAACCCTTATATATCAATGGTTTTAAACAAGTTAGTTAGCAATTTCCACAAATTCCTACACCCATAAATCGACAAGTTTCTGTAGAATGCTTATATGGGGTTCAAACTCTGATTAAAGGAGTGGCTATATTGTTATCTAGCATAGAAATAGGAATTGATTTAGGAACTGCCAATACGCTTGTTTACAGTAAAAACAAGGGAATCGTATTGAATGAGCCATCAGTTGTGGCCATTGACACTGAAACCAAAACGGTATTGGCTGTTGGAACTGATGCCAAAAACATGATCGGCAAAACTCCAGGAAACATCATTGCGGTACGCCCATTAAAGGATGGCGTTATCGCTGACTTTGATATTACATCACAGATGCTGAAGCAAATAATGAAAAAAGCAGGAAAGAAGCTAGGCTTTTCAATCCGCAAGCCTAACGTAGTTGTCTGCACGCCTAGCGGTTCAACCTCGGTTGAGCGCCGCGCCATCCATGACTCAGTGAAAAGCTGCGGTGCAAAGCATGTACATCTGATAGAAGAGCCTGTTGCCGCTGCAATTGGGGCAGATCTTCCAGTAGATGAGCCGATAGCGAACGTGGTTGTAGATATTGGCGGAGGAACTACCGAAGTAGCGATCATCTCGTTCGGCGGTGTTGTTTCCTGCAATTCCATCAGAATTGGCGGAGACCAATTGGATGAAGATATCGTGCAATATGTCAGAAAAAAATACAATCTTCTCATTGGTGAGCGAACGGCTGAATTGATCAAAATGGAAATTGGCTATGCATTAATCGAACATGAACGCAAATCAATGGAAGTAAGAGGCCGTGATTTAGTAACCGGCCTGCCAAAAACGGTTACGCTTCATTCTGACGAAATTCAGGACGCGATCCGCGAGTCACTGCTTCATATCCTTGAAGCCATCCGGGCTACACTGGAGGATTCCCCTCCGGAATTGAGCGGCGATATCGTAGACCAGGGAGTTGTACTCACAGGTGGAGGATCTCTACTGAACGGCATGAAGGATTGGCTAAGCAGCGAAATCGTTGTTCCCGTCCATATTGCCCCAAATCCACTTGAATCCGTAGCAATCGGCACGGGCCGTTCCCTTGATGTCATCCACAAACTGCAAAAAGCTGCTAAATAATCGAAGTATATCAGACTCCCGCTTAATGGCCGCGGGAGTCTTTTTTATGAGTCAGCTGCTATCCTTCTTAAGCATTTTAATATCTGAGAATTATGATTGCATATTGCTTTCATATTTATATTAAAGCAAGTTATCATTAAGAAAAGATTGATAATGCGGAGGATTGCCATATGAGTTCACTTAATAGCTGGTTCAATAAAGGGTTGACGAAAGAAGAATATATAGGAAGTATGCAAAAACACAAAGACAGTCTTGAATCGATTTACGAAAGATTCCAGTTGAAGGAACAAGATAAGGCAGAGATTACATCAATTAAGGAAAAGAAGCTTCGCGCAATTGTACTAACCGCAGACTGGTGCGGCGATGCCATGGTTAATCTTCCTATATTAATGAGAATTGCTGAGGATGCCAATATCGACACGCGCTACTTAATTCGCGATGAAAACCTTGAATTGATGGACCAATATTTAACCAATGGTACAGCCCGTTCCATACCGATTTTTATTTTTATTAATCAAAATGGAGAGGAAGTCTCCAAATGGGGTCCCCGGGCACCTAAAGTGCAGGCTTTCGTTGATGAACTTAGGAACACAATTCCTGCTAAGGAAGATCCGGCCTATGAAGCAAGTTTTCATTTATTCATTGAATCTGTGACCAGCCGGTTTACCACAGACGAGGTCCTATGGAACCACATAAAAGATGATATAAAAAACACCATCCAAAAAATAGATTGAGTCAGGCGGCATCCAATGAGATGCCGCCTCTTCCTTTTAGTGAGAGAAATATATATTCTAGGGGTTACCTGCGGATGCTATCTTTTATGGATGCCTATGTTTTGAATGTTACATAAACCTGCGTTATACTGTAATTAAGTAAAGTAATATACAGGAGTGATCGCCTTGGACTACGTCGAAGCCTTTAAAGATATTAAACAAATACAGGCAATTAAGAAATTTTTGAAGGCACACTCTGAAAGAGATTATTTGTTTTTCGTCCTAGGTATTAACACCGGCTTGAAAGTAAATGAGATCCTGAATCTGAAAGTAAAGGACGTGGTCGATGAACAAGGGAATATTAAAAATTTCTGCACACTACCGGCATATGAGAACCATCCCGAAAAAGAAGTCTATCTTAACGGAAAGGCTAAAAACGCCCTCTTCTCTTACTCTCTGACATCCAGATTTGAAAGCGAAGATTATTTATTCGTCTCTCCCAAGACAAACAAACCGATAACCCGCCAGCAAGTGCATAGAATCATTCACCAGGCTGTTGATGGCTTAGGGATACAAGGTAAATATGGTGTAAGTTCCATGAGAAAAACTTTTGGATATCACGCTTATAAACAAGGTGTTTCTCTTACTCTTATCCAGAAACACTTCCATCATGCCACCCCTTCCGAAACACTTAAATACCTTGGCATTCAAAAAGATGAAAATATTAAGACGGTAATAGACGTGAATCTATAACTTGGAAAATACAAAAAATGAACTGGGTCTCGCAATATGCGCCTAGCTTTCAACTAAATTCAACTTTCTCAGGTAAGGCCTCGTTTTTTAGAACTAAAATTATAGTTATGTGTAATAATACGGAACTAAATTAGATTACCGCGAAAAAGGTAAGGACAATACTGTATGTGCATGATAAAAATAATCAAGGAGGAATTTTTAATGAAAATCAGAGAAATCGAGCTTCCAGGCATTGGCCAAAAATTTGAGGTTATTACTCGTAATAACGAGAAGGTTGTCATCGTCATCCATGATGATGGACGGCGAGAAATTTACCACTTCGATACAGATCATGAAGAAAGCGTTTCAAGTGTGACGTTTAACGATTCCGAGTCTCGTCAGATCGCTGCCATACTAGGCGGGATGGTTTATAAACCACAAGCACTGGAAACGATTGAGATGGCTTTTGAAGGTCTTGCTATTGAATGGTTCAAGGTAGAACCTGGCGCGCGCAGCATCGGGAAGACAATCGGGGAAATTGATGTACGAAGTAATTATAATGTAACCGTCATAGCCATCCTAAAAAAGAATATGAAAAAACAGCTAAGCCCAGGACCTGAATCCGTAATAGAAACAGGCGATACAGTAGTCATTTCAGGAGAACGCCAGGAACTTAAAAAAATGATTAAAGAACTGTTAACTAACGAAAGGGGGGATTAATAGAATGGATCACTTGGTTCTTGAGGTCGGCACTGCTCTGGTATTAGTAGCAATTGCAGCAGTATTGGCCGGAAAATTCAACTTCTCAATCATCCCGTTTTTGATTATTCTTGGAATGCTTGTAGGCCCTCATGCACCAAAATTCGGTGTTATTGACCTGCGTTTTATCGAGAGTCAAGAAATCATTGCTTTTCTTGGGAGAATCGGTGTATTGTTCCTCCTCTTCTATCTTGGATTGGAATTTTCCATAAAAAAGTTGATTAAATCAGGGAGGTCTATTGTAACCGGGGGAACGATTTATATTTTAATTAATTTCGCCATTGGGGTACTTTATGCTTTACTGTTGGGCTTTCCCCTCCTGGAAGTTTTAATTATTGCTGGTATCATTACCATTTCTTCGAGTGCTATCGTGGCCAAAGTACTTGTCGACCTTAGAAGGACCGGGAATAAAGAGACGGAATTAATACTTGGAATCATAATGTTTGAAGACATTTTCTTGGCTGTTTACCTTTCCGTAGTGTCTGGTCTTGTTCTAGGTAATGCAACAAGTCTTATGGGGACCCTTACGTCCATCCTTATTTCCCTCGGCTATATGCTCTTGTTTTTTATAGTGGCCAGGAAAGCCACACCTCTTTTAAATAAGCTACTTGATATCTCCTCAGATGAAATTTTTATCATTGTGGTGTTTGCCTCACTGTTTTTCATTGCCGGCTTTTCAGAAACAATCCACGTCGCAGAGGCTATTGGTGCGCTTTTACTGGGCTTGGTTTTTTCCGAAACGGAACATAGTGACCGCATCGAGCATCTAGTCGTTCCATTCCGTGACTTCTTTGGTGCGATCTTTTTCTTTAGCTTTGGCTTAAGCATTGATCCCTTTACTTTGGGCGGTGCAATATGGCTTACTTTAGGCGCTGTGGTATTGACCATACTCGGTAACTTTATTGCTGGCATGATTGCGGGACGACGGGCAGGTTTGTCGCATAAAGCTTCCACAAATATAGGGTTGACCATTGTCTCCAGAGGAGAGTTCTCCATCATCATGGCCAACCTGGGTATTGCAGGCGGACTCATGCCTGTTTTAAAACCATTCTCAGCACTCTATGTTTTAATCCTCGCCATCCTCGGGCCACTATTAACAAGGGAGTCTAAAAATATATATAAAATATTGGATAAGATTTTTAGATGGAGCCAAAAAACAAGCAAAGCACGAGAACAATCTTCAGACTGAACTGGGGGTCAGTCCCCCAGTGCGTCACAGCAATAAAGTCTCAGCTCGTAAAGCAAATCTTCTTTTGTAGGGTTAATTGGGCAGACAATCGGGAAAAGGGTTGTTATACTTAGCAATTAATCAGGAGTTGATGCTGGAATATGAACAAACTGATTTCCTTTGGGAAAATGCTCGGCCAAGAAATAAAGGAGGATCGTGCTACAGGATTAGCGGCTGAGCAGGCCTATTACTATATGCTCGCACTTTTCCCTATGCTGATCTTACTCCTTTCCATTGTGCCTTATTTGTCCATTGAACCTCAGAAAGCGATTGATTTTATAGGAACTGTGATGCCAGCCGAGACATCAGATGTGTTTAAAGACAATATTATTACCATTGTCAGCGATCGAAATGGAGGATTATTGACTTTTGGTATTCTCGGTACCCTCTGGTCTGCATCAAATGGAATGAATGCTTTTATCCATTCTATGAACATTGCGTTTGATGTTGATGAAACAAGGAGCTTCATTAAAGCGAGATTGCTTTCGATCGGATTGACACTAGGATTAATCCTTGCTTTTATTGTCGCGCTCTCCCTTCCTGTTTTCGGTAAAATCATATTGGACTTGATAAATAAAATTGTTTCTATTCCCGAGAGCATGCAAATCTTGTTTAGCATTCTCCGCTGGGTCGTTGCCATCGTGGTCATAGCCTTTGTATTGGCAATGATGTATCGCTTTGCCCCGAACAAACACTATCCGTTTAAGCAGGTGATTCCAGGAGCTGTAGCCGCCACAGTTATTTGGCAGATAATATCCTTAGGTTTTTCCTTTTACGTGTCCCATTTCGGAAACTATTCATCCACTTACGGAAGCTTGGGCGGTGTGATTGTCCTTATGCTATGGTTATACCTGACAGGGCTTGCGTTGGTGATTGGCGGCGAAATTAATGCCTTATTCCATAGACAATCCACTGTTGCCAGCAAACGCACCAGTTCCAAGACTGCCCCTATCTCTACATGAAAACACCCCGGCTTTTGCCGGGTGTTTTTATTATGATAAAAATCGTTCAGGCTTTGTGGAAATCCTGAAAATTTAGTTGATTTACTGTGTGATTTGACTGAGGGATGAAAATTAAAGGGTAGAAAGCTTTTCAGCTTCTTGTATCTTCACGATGTTAAATAACATGTCCCTTCCACACACAAACAGCCCGCAATCGTATAGCAGGCTGTATGAACTAATGCCTATTTCCCTTTCATCCTTTGGTGAAAATTCAATAAATACTCAACAAATCTATCATCCCTTGCCAAATAAGCATAATAGTCACGTTTAATATGCTTTTCAATGGTACGGAAATCAGGAAACATCTGCTCGTCCTTTTTCTCATTAATTTCGAAAAACCATCCGTTTCCTTCCTCTAAGTATACAAAGATTTTCTCGTCGTGTTTCCCTAAATATAGACTCCCTTGCGCCGAACCTTTATTGTTGTATCTGTTGCGGAAGGCATCCCTTTTCAATGGTTCGATTTGGAATGTCCTTTCCACAAACTCATGAAAGGCTTTTGGGGTTAAATTGCAGCCTGATGCTTTTTGGTGGCCCCCGCCGTCATATTCGGCGGCTACTTCTGAAACATCCACATCATCATGAATCGTCCTTAAGCTGATGCGCTTTCCTCCGACCATAATCATGGCTATGTAGTCCAAATGTGGAAACTCCTTAGAAAGCTCATTCCCCAACTCGGAATGGTAAGATTCGGCATGCACAATTCCCGCAAGATACTTGCCGACCTCCATTTGGTAAACCTCTCGTTTTTTTCTGCGGATATACCTTTCAACTCGGTCTTCTTCCACATCAAGCAGCTTCTTCTCGAGCTCATCAAAGGAAAAAGTGGATTGTTGAGTGAGTTTTTGGATAATATTTTCCTCAAACTCATCGATAGAAAACATAAAGAATAGATCGTTCAGCTGTTTTGCTGCAACATTGTTGTTCGCATCCCATTCCCACGTATCATACTGCCTAACAAGTTCAACAAATTCATCCATGATGGCTGTTGATTTAAGAAGCCCCCTTTGGACCAGGTAACGGTAAAATAACGAAGTCGCTGATGCCTGCTTCCCATTGGGCTGGGACACCGTGACCGAAGCCCAGCCATATTGATTTAAATGCTCGGCTGAAAGATGGTGGTCAATTAACTTCACTTTTCCTCCTGAAGAGACAAAGTCAGAAATTCTTTTTTCATTTTCCTCGCTAACTGATAAATCGGTAATGAATAACTCTGTGTCCACATCCCCTCTTTCAAGAAATGCCGCGACTTGATAATTAAGTCCTGAAATAGAGTTGTAACTGACGTCTACATGTTCCTTAAGCGCAAGTTTTGCAAGAATGCCGCAGCCTACTCCGTCCAAATCGTTGTGTGTTAAAAGACGATACACATTAATTCCTCCCCTGTAAATATTCCTATTGCTAGTATTCCCTTTTACCCCGTCATTTATGGCGCAATTCCATTTCTGAATAAAGGTTACTGAAATGTCTACAATAATGGTGATTAACAGGAAAAGAGGGGTATATAAGTGAAAGAACTATTACAGCAAGCAAAAGAAATCCTGGAATACACCTATGACCATCCTGAATCAGGAAGGCTCGCACAATGCATTGACATGCTGGAAGGGGCAAAGGAATCAGCCGGTGAAAAAAAAGAAATGCTTGAAAATGTGATTACGGCGGTAACACAGGCCCATCATGCCCAACGGCAGTTGGACATTGCAGGGGATGTTTCATCTTCTAGTGCATTCGGCCAGGCGTTTAACGCACTGGATCAAGCGATTGAATCATATAGCTAAGATAGGATTAACTAGTTTAAAGATCTTCTAAAAAAACCGGAAGGATTATTCCCTTCCGGTTTTTTACGCTGGTTTCGCCAGTTAAGTCTTTATAGTCTCTGTGAGATTTGCCTTACCCGATCATTTTACCGAGGTTCGCCATTTCAATTGCGGAAACAGCTGCTTCATATCCCTTGTTTCCTGCTTTTGTTCCTGCCCGTTCAATAGCCTGTTCAATATTTTCTGTGGTTAGGACACCAAATATAACTGGTACGCCCGTTTCTAACGATACCGAAGCAATACCTTTAGCCGTTTCATTAGAAACGTAATCGTAATGGGTTGTAGCACCCCGGATTACGGTGCCAAGTCCTATTACTGCATCATATTTCCCGGTATTCACCAGCTTTTTAGCGATCATTGGTACTTCATACGCTCCCGGCGTCCATGCCACATCGATGTCAGCCTCATCAACACCGTGGCGCTTCAATCCATCCATTGCACCGCTAAGCAATTTATTTGTGATAAATTCATTAAACCTTCCTACTACGACCCCAATTCTTAAACCCGTGCCAATTAAATTTCCTTCAAATACTTGTCCCATGCTGCTTCCTCCTTATAAAAACAGGTGTCCCATTTTCGTTTTTTTTGTCTCTAAATATTGCTCATTATCCTTCTTGGCCGGCATTTGGATTGGAACGCGTTCGACAATTTCCAATCCATAGCCGGTCAATCCAGAGATTTTTTTCGGATTATTCGTCAATAATCGCATTTTCTCAATGCCAAGATCTCTGATAATTTGTGCACCTAGCCCGTAATCACGGAGCTCCGCGGGAAAACCAAGCTTTTCGTTCGCTTCCACAGTATCAAGGCCTTCTTCTTGGAGTTTATATGCCTTCAGCTTGTTGATCAGGCCAATCCCACGGCCCTCCTGACGCATATAAATCAAGGCTCCTTTTCCTTCTTCCTCGATTTGCGCAAGGGCCGCATGAAGCTGAGGTCCGCAATCGCAGCGGAATGAACCAAACACATCGCCGGTGAGGCATTCAGAATGCACACGCACCAAAACAGGCTCCTCAGGTTCCCATTCTCCCTTAACCAATGCGACATGCTCTAGGTCATCCAGAGGATTGGAATACCCGATTAGCTTAAATTCTCCATATGCAGTGGGCATGTTCACTTCTGCTTCACGCTTGACCAGTGTTTCATGCTTGTTCCGGAAGCGAATTAGTTCAGCAATAGTAATTAGCTTCAGGTTGTGTTTTTCCGCAATCTCGATCAAATCAGGAACACGTGCCATCGTTCCATCCTCTTTCATGATTTCACAAATGACACCGGCCGGAGCTGCGCCGCACAGCTTAGCCAAATCCACTGATGCTTCTGTATGCCCGGCCCTTCTCAGCACGCCGCCTTTTTTGGCAACAATCGGAAAAATATGTCCAGGCCTTGTAAAGTCCGCTGGTACAGAATCTTCATTTAATAACTCGAGGATCGTTGTTGACCGTTCAAACGCACTGATTCCCGTTGTCGTATTGACGTGGTCAACACTGATAGTGAAAGCGGTTCCTTTATGATCAGTATTTACGTCTACCATCGGATGCAGGTTCAGCTTTGTAGCCAACTGTTCGGTAATGGTCGTACAAATGAGTCCGCGGCCATGGATTGCCATAAAATTTATCGCTTCAGGAGTTGCTTTTTCAGCGAGCACAACAAAATCTCCCTCATTTTCGCGATCCTCATCGTCGACTACAATAACAGCCTTACCTGCTTTCAAATCTTCAATCGCCTCTTCTATCGTGTTAAACATATGATCCACCACCTTGTTTAGAATCCATTCTCAGATAAATAATCCAATGTAATTTCTTTTTTTTGCTTCTTGCTTTCTGCCTGATGGATTATGTATTTACCAATCATGTCATTCTCAATATTTACGATATCCCCGGCATTCTTCCTTCCCAGCACGGTGTCTTGGTGGGTGAGTGGAATCAGGGATACCGTTACCAGATTATTCCTAATATCAAAGATTGTCAGGCTTGTCCCATCAATTGCGATGGAGCCTTTGGGTATGCAGTATTTGCTAAGGAAATCATCCAATTCGATTACATAATAAACAGCGTTGTCTTTCTTTTCTTTTTTTACAATCGTACCAGTGCCGTCAATATGGCCGGAAACAAAATGGCCGCCAAACCTGCCATTTGCACTCATAGCCCGCTCCAAATTCACTGGTGAACCGGGTTTTAAAAGCCTAAGAGAGGTATCGTTCATTGTTTCAGGCATGACATCTACTGTAAAGGTTTCATTAGTAAAGGAAATCACTGTCAAACAGACCCCATTAACAGAAATGCTATCACCCAAATGGACGTCTTCAATAATTTTTCGTGAAGCGATTGTAAGGACCATGCTGTTGCCACTGCTGTTAAGCGATGATACCGTTCCGATATCTTCTATGATTCCTGTAAACATCTTTTCACCTTATTTCATCATTAGCTTGATTTAGGCCTATCCTTATTATTCAATCGATTGCTTCGTACTAATCCTCCTTCCTGAAATATAAAACCCTCCAGGAATAAACCTGAAGGGTCGTTATTAAAGGGAGAAATTGTTTACAAAATATACAACGAAATAAGCCTATTTAAACAATATTTTTCCAATAGACTTTAAGCTTATATATTTTTCCTGTGTCCTTCTCCCATCCAGACTGTACTGTCGGCTTTGGAATCACACCAAATCGTGCCTTTCGTTAGGCTCGCGGGCTTAGAATTGCTTCATCACCGCCGGTTGGGACTTTCACCCGACCCCGAAGGACAAATATTAATCTTTTGTGCGGGCTTTAAAAACGTGTTTCATAGGGAATTGTAATTCAGACTTTTTGAATCTCTAAATTCTGACATTTCCCCTATTATGCAAGCCCTTTATTTGTATAGGATTTTAACACTTAAAGTAGAAAAATGCAATTAGGTTGTCCAAGCACGAAGATTTTAATCTTCCAGCCTTCTTTATGATTGTTCTCAGGTGATGGGGAGTTTATATACAGATACTATCATAATACCAATGAAATGAATGGCTCACTTGTATAATTTTTTAATCGAACAAGAAACTAATGCCGTAGGTCTTTTATTCAAGTAACATGCTCAGCTTCTTCATTGTATATCGAAGGAAGAGTCGCCGGTTTACAGTATGCCAGCCTTGAATTTCTCCGGTACTCGTTTATTTTATAAAAAGGGGTTGAACAAGGTATGGTTCAAATTAATAAGATATTAAGTCAAATGGCACATAACTATTTTCTCGTTGCTATTGCAGCCACTTTGTTTTTCTTAGCTAAAGCGATTACTGGATACCTAACATATAGGCACTATGACAAAAAGTTTAAAAGGATTGAAGAGAAACTGGATAAAATCATCCAAAAATTATAAGAATGTTAGGCATTCCATATCTCTTAGAAATACACAATTCATGTCAGGATGTTCACGCATCAATTTCAGTTAGTGTGATTATGGCTACGCTATTAATAAACTGTTTCTTTCCGACAACAAGGCCGCCCACGACATCACCGTGTCCGCAAATGTATTTTGTCGCGCTGTGCAGAACAATGTCACATCCCCAGTCAAGCAGCCTTTGAAGATAGGGAGTTGAAAACGTATTATCAACCACAACGGGGATTCCGTGTTGTTTTCCAACCTGTGCAATCATCTCAAGGTCAAGTTTGTTCATGGTCGGGTTTATCGGAGTCTCGACATAAGTACATGCTGTCTCCGGGCGGATCAGCGCCGAGAGCTGTTCAACAGATTCCATCGCACAAAAATCATGGTTGATATTGTATTTGTTTTTCATGAGCTGCAATAGCCCGAATGTACAGCCATACAACCCTTGAGAACAAACAATATGGTCGCCCGCTTTTGTCAAAGCTATCAAGACAGCAGAAACTGCAAAAAACGGGGTCAGTCCCCCACTGCTGTTAAGCATTAACGCAGTGGGGGACTGACCCCGTTCGTTTATTTTGCATCTACTATTTCGCCCTTGTAAAAGTCTTTTTTGCTGACGGAAATACCTAGCTCACGGGCAATCTTTTTTAATTCTCTTTCCTCGCGCTCTGTAACAATGGACATAACCGTCCCGCTTGCACCAGCCCGTCCTGTTCTGCCTGAGCGGTGAACGTACTGGTCGGTTGATTGAGGAACATCAAGGTGGACCACTGTGTTTAACCCTTTTATATCAAGACCTCTGGCTGCTACATCCGTTGCGAGCAGTAATGGGGATTTTCCTGATCGAAGATTACGCAGCGATTTTTCCCGTTCCATTTTATTAGATTCTCCATGAAGGATGTTCAATTCAATGCCTTTGAAATCGAATTTTTCACCGATTACAGTGATTTCTCCGATATCGTTCGCAAAGGCGAGCCCTTTTAAATCCTTAAGCCGTGAAATTTTTTCTAGCACCTTTATTTTGTCGCGTTTTTCGCTTACGAAATAAATGTGGTCTACCTTTGATGGAATGTTTTCATCTTTTCCAATACGGATTATTGTTGGATCGTCCGTTAATTCCAAAGCCAATTTTTCCGTGTGCGGCGGCAGTGTGGCGGAAAACAACAGAACTTGCCGATCTTTCAATGTAGCTTTAACAATATTGCGTACTGTCCCCATGTGCTCAGGGACAAGCAATTGGTCCCCCTCGTCAAGTACGATCGTTTTCACTTCATGCATCTTAATTTTCTTTTGGCTAATTAACTCATAAAGCCGCCCCGGTGTACCAGCAATAATTTGAGGACGTTTTTTCAATTTTTCAAGCTGCCGTTTCAAATTGGCACCTCCGATAAACGCTGCGCCTGTAATTCCACTCTCCTCAGCCCAAGTCCTGATTTCCTCGGCAATCTGCATCACCAATTCACGGGATGAAGCAAGGATCACAGCCTGAATCGATTGTTTTGCGGGATCTATTTTTTCGAGCAATGGAAGCAGATATGCCAGGGTCTTCCCTGTTCCTGTCGGTGACTCGGCAATTAGGTCCCTGCCTTCTTGTATAGCGGGAATGGCCTTTTCCTGAATCGGCGTTCCCTGTTCAAACCCTGCTTTTTCCCAGGCTTTTTGGATAAACGGTTTCATGTTTGATATAAATTGCGGTGTCTCGGTCATAAGAATCTCCTTTTATCATTCCTGTCAAACTTACAAATTATTGTACCATGCCTGCTAGTATTTACATAATGCATCAGATAACTTCTCTCACAAGCTCTTTTCTTATAGAAAAGATGTAGGAAGGGTCGAAGTCTACTGCAACTGGATAAATAAACATGCCTAGTTAACGCCAATTCCACATCTACTTGAGCGTATGTTACCGGTTGCTTAGCCCTTAAGGAACTAATACTTAATTTACATCTTCTCCATCTACGTGTTGGCCAGATTTGTGTCTGGCTTAATCCCATGTCCATGTGTAGAAGTACTAGGATTGCCTACGATAAAGGACACAGGTTCTATGTCGTAACCTAATTCTTTCTGTTTAATATCAACGAATGCTTTATAAAAACATCGGGGCGTAAATTTGATGCTATTACTAAGCGAATTGGTCCATACTTGATTCAGTTGGTCTTCATCTGCTTGTATATTCATTTCCTCAAGCTGAAGATTGATGTCAATTTGTTTCTCTGCCCTTTGAGGTTCTAAATGAAGATGGATGTTAAAGGTGATTGGATTTCATGTGACACGTTAGATACGAAATCTTGCCGCATTTGATCCAACTTAGTTAGTTGTTTAGCCATATTGTTAGAGCTAGCGGTGAAAATACTGATTTCGTCCTTTCGTTTGGTTATAAGCTCCTCCCCGAACTCTCCATTCACCATGATCATCGTTGCATCCGTCAAACGGAGGAGCGGGTTTACGATATATCTGGCAGCAATCAAAATAAGTAGAGCTCCGAAAAACAGGGAAAATAGCATTAATAGATGCAATTAATCCATCATTTCCTTGTCGATATTATTTTCTTCTACCGCTAAAAATCATCCACAACTAAAAATTGACGGCAAATTCAATACCTCCGTTTAATTTATGGTAAGAACCCCAATAACCTTTTACATATAAAATAATGAACTCCGTTTTGATATATTCCTAAATAAATCTTACACTGTTAAAAGGGGTTTTTTAATATTTAAGGTAAAAAAGTGGTTATTAATTAAAAGAGGATCACTGTGGAAAAACGATAAAAACCCTAATGGACTGAAGGGAAATTAAACAGCCTGAGTCCATATCAATACAGGACCCAGGCTGCCTAATTGTGCTGTTTATTACTGTCTACTTAACAATGGTGAGCGTCTTTTCTTTTTCATGAAGTTTCAATCATTTCAGAATAATTTATCATTATAGGATTCTATGTGCCTTCGCCTAAATTTTAAGGTTTTCGATGTGGATAAAATCATACCGTGCCAGTTTTACAAAAAGATGTTAACCACAGTAACCGATAAATATAACAATGCTGCGTCCCCTGTTTACTATGCGAAAAGAAGAGGCATGGGTCCATAAATCAAGATAGTGCTTTTACAGCGGCCTCAAATTCTTCCTCCACTTCCTTAGAAGGTTTTGAAGTCAGCAAACTTACTACAATAATTGCGATCGTACAGGCAATAAAGCCTGGAATGATTTCATAGACTTCTTTAAATTTATCGATCTGCTCCCAGATAATGACTGTTGCGGCGCCAGCAATGATTCCTGCAAATGCCCCCATTTTATTCATCCGTTTCCAGTAAAGGCTAAACAAAACCACCGGTCCAAATGCCGCCCCAAATCCTGCCCATGCATACCCGACCAGGTTGAGGATCGTTTCACTCGGATTTAAGGCCAACACAAGGGCAATCAAGGCCACTGCTAGAACAGCAAACCTGCCGACTAGCACCAATTCCTTATCTGACGCAGAGCGCCTAATAAATGCTTTATAAAAATCTTCTGTCAGTGCACTTGATGTAACAAGAAGCTGTGCAGCAATCGTGCTCATAATGGCTGCGAGGATTGCCGCTAAAAGAAAGCCGGTAATCATGGATGGGAATAATTGCTCAGCAAGGACGATGAATACCGTTTCATGTGCCCCCTCTGCCAGCGGCGCACCCTTTATATTGAAATAAGCTATGCCGAATAGTCCCGTAATCATTGCACCCACTATCGAGAACAACATCCAGCTCATGCCGATTCTTCGCGCACTTTTCATTTCCTTTACTGATGTAATTGCCATAAAGCGAACGATGATATGAGGCTGCCCAAAATACCCGAGTCCCCAAGCAAGTAGAGATATAATTCCAATTGTCGTTGTTCCTTCGAAAGCCTGAAGCAGCTTAGGATCAATTGATTGAATCTCATTGAAGGTTGCATCCAGGCTTCCGATGTTTGTGACTGTTACAACAGGGACAAGGATTAACGCAATGAACATGATCGTTCCTTGTACGAAGTCAGTCCAGCTCACCGCAAGAAAACCGCCAAACAACGTATAAAGAATAACTACGCTCGCCGTCAGCCAAATGCCTGTCGTATAATCCATGTTAAATGCAGTCTCAAAAAGCTGTCCTCCCGAAACCATCCCTGACGATGTATAAAATGTGAAAAATATTAAGATAACTAATGCGGAAGTGATCCGTAGAATCCTGGTATGGTCTTTAAATCGGTTCTCAAAATAATCCGGAATGGTAATCGAGTTATTGGCCACTTCTGTGTATGTTCGTAAACGTGGCGCAACATAAAGCCAATTCAAATATGCCCCTGCACACAGCCCGACGACAATCCATCCGCTGCTTAGCCCCGATAAATACATAGCGCCTGGAAGGCCCATTAATAACCAGCCGCTCATGTCGGATGCCCCCGCGCTTAATGCCGTTACCGCCGGACCCAGATTTCTCCCGCCAAGCATGTAATCTGTCAGATTTGAAGTGCGTCTATAGGCAAAGTATCCGATCGCTAGCATCCCAACCATATAAATGGAAATTGATACAATTACACCATACTCCATAAATATCCCCCTTTATTCCTAGTTTTTTTAGCAGCTTATAGCAGAATAACAAAAAAATCGACATTTGTTAACAGCCTCAAGCGTTTCAAATTGATTTCCAGACTGTTCTATTTGATTAGCGATAAGAAGTATTCTATTATAGAAGGTAAAAATTATAATATTTTTGCAGTTTTATTCGCAAATTACATCAGATATTTTAGGAGAATTATATGGAATCATATATAAATCAACCAGATGGCATTTTCCCATCCGTTTGCTCGCTTGATTGCCCTGATCAATGCGGGCTGCTCCTGCATAAAAAGGATGGGAAAATTATAAAAGTGGAAGGCGATCCTACCCACCCTGTAACAAAAGGAAATATCTGCAATAAGGTCCGTAATATGACAGCCAGGCTGTATGACCCAAAACGCCTGAAATACCCCTTAAAAAGAGTAGGTGCCAAGGGTGAAGGCAAGTTTGAGAGAATCACCTGGAAAGAGGCAATTGAAACGATTACCTCTAAATGGAAGGATCTTATAGAACTGCATGGACCCCAGAGCATCCTTCCCTATAGTTTCTACGGTAATATGGGGAATTTAAGCGCAGAAGGTATGGACAGGCGATTTTTCAATCGCATGGGTGCAAGCCGACTCGAACGAACAATATGCAATGCAGCAGGCAGCACCGGCTATAAATATACAATGGGAGGATCGTTTGGAACAGATCCTGAGGAAACCGCCCATTCAAAGCTTTTCATCTTTTGGGGTATTAACGCCGTTAGCACAAATATGCACCAGGTCACAATCGCCCAGCAGGCACGCAAAAACGGTGCCAAAATTGTCGTAATCGATGTGCATAAAAACCAAACCGGCCGCTGGGCTGATTGGTTCATACCAATCCTGCCAGGCACTGACGCGGCGCTGGCACTTGGAATTATGCATGTTCTATTTGCTGAAAATATGCAAGATGAAGAATTCCTCAAGCAATACACTGTGGGTGCCGAAGAATTAAAACAGCGCGCAGCCCAGTATGATCCTGCAACCGTGTCCGCTATTACAGGCGTATCGGTGGACGATATATACAAGCTGGCCCGTATGTACGGAACAATTTCACCTTCCTATATCCGTATTGGGAATGGTTTGCAGCATCATGATAACGGCGGCATGTGTGTCCGTACGATTTCCTGTTTACCGGCAATTACCGGACAATGGCTCATAAAGGGCGGCGGAGCCACAAAAGGGAATTCAGGTTATCTGGCCTATAATACGAGGGCGCTTCAACGTCCCGATTTATTAAAGGATAAATCTACCCGTATTATTAATATGAACGCAATTGGGAAAGCTTTACTGGAGCTGGAAGAGCCCATCCGCTCAATGTTTGTCTACAATTCAAATCCGGCTATAATTGCCCCCGATGCGAATAAGGTACGGATGGGGTTAATGCGGGAGGATTTATTTACCGTTGTACATGACTTATTTTTAACTGAGACGGCGGCCTACGCAGATATTGTTCTCCCTGCTGCAGCCTCCTTTGAAACAACTGATTTCTATGCTTCGTATTGGCATCACTATATGCAAATTCAACTGCCAGTAGTAGAAACGTATGGGGAATCTAAGTCTAATACAGAGGTTTTTAGATTACTAGCTGCAGAAATGGGCTATGACGAGGAAGTTTTCAAAGCCACGGATGAACAGTTGATTGAAGAAGCATTAGATCATCCGGCAAACCCGTATCTTGAAGGCATTTCTTTAAAAGGTCTATTGGAAAGGCAATACTTGAAAGCAAGTGTCAAGCCTATTGTTTCAGGCTCGCTACCTACGCCAAGTGGAAAAATAGAGCTGTATTCCGAACAAATGTTTAAAGACGGGTTTGATCCAATTCCTGTTTATCATCCAATTGTAGAGGATGGAGATCTGCCATTTTTATTCGTGCCTGCGCCAAACCATAATTTCCTTAACTCAACCTTTTCCAATAACGCACGCCACATCGCACTGGAAAAAGAGCCGAGGCTACACATGAATGCAAGTGATGCCGCAAAAATTAGTATAGAAGATGGTGATATGGTCCGAATCCATAATCATCGTGGTGAATGTGTGTTAAAGGCGGCGGTTGGAGAAAATGTACTTCCAGGAGTTTTGGTCAGCCAGGGCCTATGGGCAGACACGCCTGGAACCAAACAGCTTGTTAATGCACTAACGCCTGATAGAATCTCTGATATGGGCGGCGGGGCTACCTTTTTCTCAGGTCGGGTTGATGCAGAAAAGATAATCGTTCCTAAAGGTTGAATACATGAAAAAAGGATAGATGGAGCAGGATCATCCCGGTCTCCATCTATCCTTCTTTTTTAGAAATTAGTATCTGCGCAGTGTATCGTCACCATCCGGAGGAAAGTTCCGGTCCGTATCTACAGTACGGTCATAATGGTTACGCGAATCCATGAATGAATCAGTAGTTGAATTTAAATCGTTATTTACTAGTGAATCGTTCTTCGTTGCATTTGGGTCCAACAGAACGAGCAGCTTGCCATCTTTGACATCTCGTTCATATCGATCCGCTTCGTCTTCCGGAATCCCCATACCAACCAATGCACCTGCCAGCCCGCCAGTTCCGGCACCAACAGCAGCACCAGTTAATGTAGCGGCAATAGGACCGGCCGCTAGAATTGGCCCAATCCCCGGAATGGCAAGGGCGCCTACGCCTGCTAATAATCCGGCCGCACCACCCAAGATTCCTCCGGTCGCTGCCCCCGCTGCAAGGCCTTCCTCGGTTTTTGTACCTGTTTCTGCATTTACAGCGTCTACTTCATCGCGGTCTCTTGCAACTACTGAAATATCATCACGGTCATACCCTTGCGCCGTTAATTCCCTAACTGCGCGGACCGCTTCATCACCATTGTCGTAAACTCCAATTACTCTTTTATCCATTCTAATCATCCTCCTTTTGGGAATTATGATCACTCTAGTCTATACATACCCGTGGTGGAGGACGAATAACATGAACTATATTTTTTCCATTATTTACTAATGCAAAAGATTCATAGATATAAAAAGCGTAATTGCCCTTTTTTAAAGAAACATCCGCTAGTACAGCCACGCCGCCGTAGCACGTAAACGGCCGCACATTCTGAAAAAGCTATGCTTACCTTCCAATAATATTAGGTAAGAGAACCTTCCATTTCCTGTGGAAGCTATTTTCTTCGTGCAAAATCAACGAAACGGAATTTATCAGGCCGGTGCCGTGATTCGGTATATTGAAATAAGCTAGCGTCATCGAGATGCACATAGTTTTTGACAACTACAATATTTTGGAAGCCTGCAAAATCAAGATATTCTCTATCTTCTCCTGTTGGTTCTTCTACCGTAACGATTTTTTTAGCGAACGAAATAGATAGCCCAAGCTCTCCTTCCAAATACTCGTAAATGGAATTGCGGCTAATTTCTTCCGTGATGTTTGAAACAAATTTTGCAGCAAGAAAATCCTTGTCCAGGATGATTTTCTCCCCGTCAATCTCCCTAACCCGCGCGATTTCCCAAACGTAGTCGTTTTTTGCCAGTTTTAACTGCTCACGTATATACAAATCAGGGATTCTTTTTTCCAGCCATGCTACATTTGTTTTGGCACGTTGCCCCATTTTCTGTGTTAATTCTTTGAAACTAGTAAGGCCTGATATCGGGAAATCCAGCCTTTTTACATCGAGGACAATCGAGCCTTTTCCTTGTACCTTATGGATATACCCTTCTTCAGAGAGCAAGTTTAACGCCTTTCTGATTGTTTCTCTTGATGTTTTGTACTGGGTGGCTAATTCATTCTCGGATGGCAGGAGGGAGCCTGATTTAAGGCTCCCCTCCTGGACTTGTGAAGCAATTTCTTCATATATTTTCATGAATTTATTTTTCACTGCTAATCACCAGGCCCATTTTATCACTTCTTTTTCAAATGATAAACGGCGGATTCATACGGACGGAAAGTCATACGACCGCCAAATTCAGGAGCTTCAGGATAATTGGAGATCAGTACTTTAATGACATATTCCTCTTCCATGAAGTTCGCTGAATAATCGAGAACCGCTTCTCGTCCGTAGAAATTATTAAATGAAATTAAAATCTCATCTTCATGCTCACGTTTGTACACGAATAATTGGTCATGTTCCGGGAAGAGAAGCTCATAGTCCCCGTACGTAATGATGTCATATTCCTTGCGGAGCGCGATTAGATTTTTATAATGGTAAAAAACAGAGTCCTTATCAGCCACCGCTTTTTCCGCATTGATTTCCGGGTAGTTCTGGGACACACCGATCCATGGTGTACCGGTGGTAAAGCCGGCATTTTCAGAATTATTCCATTGAACCGGGGTACGGGAATTATCACGCGATTTTTGCTTGATGATTTCCATGATTTCTTTTTCTGATTTCCCCTGTTGTTTCATGATCTCGTAGTAGTTTAATGTTTCCACATCGCGGTACTGGTCAATGCTGTCAAACTTCGGATTGGTCATGCCGAATTCTTCACCCTGGTAAACATATGGAGTACCCTGCATCATGTGGATCGTCGTTGCAAGCATTTTTGCAGATTCTTTATGAAATTCTTCGTCATTTCCATAACGAGTTACGATGCGTGGCTGGTCATGATTACACCAGAACAACGCATTCCAGCCCCCACCTTTATTCATTTCAACCTGCCATTTAGACAGAATGTTTTTTAGAGCAGAAAAATCCATCTCTCCAATAGCCCACTTCTCGCCATTTGGATAATCTACTTTTAAATGATGGAAATTAAATGTCATACTAAGTTCCCGGCTGTCCGGGTTTGAATACCGGATACAATCTTCAATTGTCGTTGAAGACATTTCCCCGACAGTAATGCTTTCATATTTAGAAAGTACCTCGTCATTCATTTCACGAAGGAATTCATGGACACGCGGGCCATCCGTGTAGAACTTACGACCGTCTCCTGGTGGGGTTGCACCGTCATCATTCGGGAAATTCTGGTCCTTGGAGATTAGGTTAATGACATCCAGCCTAAATCCGTCAATTCCCTTTTCGAACCAGAAATGCATCATATCATACACTTCTTTTCTAACTGCTTTATTTTCCCAGTTCAAATCACCCTGTGTAACATCAAACAGATGCAGATAATATTGCCCGGTTTTCTCGTCAAACTGCCAAGCCGATCCGCCGAATTTGGAAACCCAGTTATTTGGTTCTTTTACGTCGACAGGGTCTTTCCAAATATAATAATCGCGATATGGATTTTCTTTAGATTCACTGGCTTTTTTAAACCATTCGTGTTCAGTGGAAGTATGGTTTACAACTAGATCCATGATGATTTTAATATTTCTATCGTGTGCTTCCGATAACAGCCTGTCGAAGTCTTCCATGGTTCCATACTCTTCATGTACCGCATAATAGTCGCTGATATCATAGCCATTATCCCGCTGTGGGGATTTATAAATCGGCGTCAGCCAGATAACATCAATTCCCAGTTCTCTTAAGTAATCCAGTTTTTCAATGATTCCATTAATATCGCCCGTGCCATTCCCGGTCGTATCATTAAAGCTCTTCGGATAAATTTGATAAACTGTTGACTTTCTCCACCATTCCTTCAAGGGAAACACCACCAAATAAATTTTAGTCTATTTTAATACACGCATGCGCTGGGGAAATGACCCCGACTGCTAAAAACAAAGGAAACCATTGGAATGAACCAATGGCATCAATATTTCCTTAAGCATTTTTTCTATTTCTTACTTTAGCCATTATAAATGTCAACGCAAATGGTACGACAATTGCAATGACCATTCCGATCGCAAATGGTCCCCATTTTTCAGGCACGATTGAGAAGATGGCTGGAAGACCGCCTACTCCAATCGAAGGAGCGATAACATCATTCATGGTTATGAAAATTGCTGCAAGAGCGGATCCGATCATAGCCGAGAAGAACGGGAACCGGTTAGGGATATTTACACCAAACATGGCTGGTTCTGTGATTCCCAGATAGGCAGAAACCGCAGAAGAAAGTGACAATCCTTTTAGCTTCTCATCACGTGCTGCAAATAACATAGCAAGCGCTGCTGAACCTTGTGCAATATTTGAAATTGCCACAATTGGCCATAGGAACGTTCCGCCGATGCTGCCGATCAATTGGAAGTCCACAGCAAGGAAGGTGTGGTGCATACCGGTAATAACAAGCGGTGCATATAATGCCCCATAAATCAAGCCACCGATTACTGGTACTGTGTCAAAAATTCCCGTAAATAATGAAGTGATCAAATTACCGATTGTAAATGTGATTGGTCCGATAACGATGAATGCCAAGAAACCTGTTACTAATAGTGCCACCGGTGCAACAACCAATAGTTTGATTGAGTCAGCAACCCGTTTATTCAAGAAAACCTCAATTTTCGCAAGTACATAGGAAGCAAACAAGATTGGAAGCACCTGTCCCTGGTAGCCAATCTTATTAACTTCGAGGCCAAATAAGTTCCATGTAGGAATTTCGCCTTTTGCTTTTGCATCGGCATATCCCCAAGCATTCAGAAGTTCAGGATGGACGAGCACCAAACCTAAAACAATCCCCAATAGCGGATTCCCGCCAAACTGCCTAACTGCAGACCAACCGATTAGAGCTGGCAAGAATGTAAACGCTGTATTCGCAATCAAGTTTATAATTCCCGCAAAATCTTTCCATTGAGTATACACATCTACCACTGACTTATCGTCAAAGAAAATTCCAGGCCCAGTAAGAATATTATTGATCCCCATCAAGAGACCCGCAGTAACGATAGCTGGAAGAATTGGAATAAAGATGTCGGCCAATGTTTTAACGGCACGTTGAAGCGGGTTCAGATTTTTCTCCGCTGCTTTTTTTGTTTCTTCCTTTGAAGCCATACCGATTCCAGTTTGTTCTGCCATTTCCCGGTAAACCTGATCAACGGTACCTTGTCCAATCACGACTTGGTATTGGCCATTTGCAGAAAATGAACCTTTCACTACATCGATATTTTCTAAAGCTTGTTTATCTACTTTGCCTTCATCCTGTAAGGCAAAACGAAGACGTGTAACACAGTGTGTGGCAGAAGCAATATTCTCTTTCCCGCCAATGGCATCCACTATTTTTTTTACGTCTTGGCTGTAATCTTTCGCCATTGTAAATCCTCCCTCTGCGAACGTTTTCATTTTGTTTAGTATTTAAAGTTGAACACAGACTAATTGCGCCACGGCCTCATGTCTTCGTCTGTGTGACCCACATCCTGTGCGTCTAAACAAAACTACTTGTATATACATGCTGTGATTACAGTGTAACTTGTATATACAAATTAGTCAACAATAATCGCAACCGCTTTCTTCTTATTATTTTTTCCCAGAATGGGAAAGTTTTATGAATATAACCGCATAAAATGGAATTATATATTTATTTTTTGTTCATAAGGGTATAAGCTTAATAACGGGTGCAGGCATTTTATAGAAGAAATTCGTTTGCAGGGATAGGGGCCGTGGCACATAAGGAGGTTGTTTTACTGATATGCTTGTCGATTTATTAAAGGATTTAGTAGCAATTGACAGTTCCACAAAAGAAGGTGCTAACAAAGCGGTGGAGTATTGCTCTGGTTGGCTTGCAGACCAGGGGCTTACAGTAGACCTTATCGATAATAACGGGTACAAAATGCTTGTTTGTGAGATAGGCAAAGGTGATAAAACATTGATTTTTAATGGTCATGTGGACGTAGTTAGCGGACAACCGGACCAATTTATCCCCATGATTAAAAATGGAAAATTATACGGCAGAGGTGCAGCCGACATGAAAGCCGGTGTTGCGGCAATGATGTGCGCCATGGTTCGGCTGCAATACGAAGGGCTCGGACTGAAGATCCAGCTGCAAATAGTATCAGATGAGGAAACAGGAGGATTCAATTGCTCCAGGCATCTTGTAAAACAGGGCTTTGTGGGAGATTTCGTCATTTGCTCCGAGCCGACACAGCTGGGCATTGGCCTTCAGGCAAAAGGAGTTCTTCAAGCAGACATCGAAATAAGCGGGAAGTCCTCCCATGGCAGCCGTCCTTGGGAAGGAATTAATGCTATTGAAAAAGCGTATCATGTATATGAAAAGATCCTTGATCTCCCCTTTACAAGAGAAGAGACGGAATTCTATGCATCCCCTTCTGTTAATCTTGCAAAAATAAGGGCAGGCGAGGTTTATAATAAAGTTCCTGATAAATGTTTGATCAGCTTTGATATCCGTTACCTCCCTTCCCAGCAGAAAAACGAAATAATTAGACAAATAAGCAGTGCCACCGATGGAAAGGTTATAGAAAAAATGTTCAGCCTTCCCGTCAGTACAAATGTGAATAATCCATACGTTTCCCTACTGCGGCCAGTGATTGAAAGACATACAAATAAAGAGGCTGAAATATTCGGGCAGCACGGTGCTGCTGATACGGTCTATTTTGCCGCTTTAGGCATACCAGCTATCGAATTTGGCCCTAGCGGTGCAAACTGGCATGGTGACAATGAATATGTAGAACTCGATTCAGTATCGGTTTATGAAGAAATGTTAATTGATTTTGCAACAGAATTTTCGAAACCGAAAATACACGTTTAAGTTTCCTAAAACCCTCCCGAGTGGAGGGTTTTTTTATAGCCTTGTCTTTGTTAGGAAGTATAAAAAACATATTGCGTGGTTTTGTTCATCTGTTGCGGCGCGGGTAAAAACCTTCTATGTTTTGATCATCAGTGGAATAAGCGATATCCATATAAGAATCAACTGACTCCTGCTCGTCCTCAAAAGAATACTCTAATATATCCTTCAACCTTGTTGGGCATTCATGCGATTTAGATATATCCGGCTGCCGGCCAGTCAAGCTGTAATAAATCTGTGTAAAATTATCCAAATGGTTGTTTTCATCCTTAATAATCTCTGTAATGACACTTTTTTCTTTTTCCGTAGGCACCATTTTGACCAGCTTGTTATAGCATTGGATCGCACTGAATTCCCCATCTATTGCCTTCGCTATATTGGAGATGAAATCATAGTTGGGTTGGCGTGAGTAATAACGGTAATCATAATACATAATATACCCCCTATTCTTTTTACAGCATATGGAGAATAAAAAAATGAGTACGTTTCCCATTAGAACCTGTTTTTTTAGCTGGCAAATATATTAATGCTATCTTTTTTGTTACAAAAGACCTATTAATGTCTTCAATTTGTAACATAATTAGCAATCCTTTGAAACATGCCTGTTATATTAAGCTGTTATTCTATGTTTACGAATAAAACAAAAGGAGATTTTATATTTTGAAAAAATTCCTACTGTTAACGACTTCGGCATTCTTTTTAGTATTTGGATTTTCAGGGGCAGCATCGGCAGCTGGTACATATCAGGTAAAGAGCGGAGACACCTTGTGGAGCATATCAAAAAAACATAAAGTAACAGTCAGCCAGCTTAAGAGCTGGAACAAACTTAAGAGCGATACCATAAAGCCTAAGCAGGTACTAAAGACTTCAGGAACAGCAGCAAAGACGGCATCACCTGTTAAAACAACAGCAGTAAAAACGGCAGCAGCAAGCAGTGCATCATACAAAACCATGACGGTAAAAGCTACCGCTTATACGGCAAGCTGTAAAGGCTGCAGCGGAATCACTGCTACAGGAATCAATTTAAAGAAAAACCCAAACGCGAAAGTAATCTCGGTTGATCCGAAAGTAATACCGCTTGGTTCAAAGGTTTATGTGCCGGGCTACGGGATGGCAGTTGCTGGTGATACTGGCGGCGCCATGAGAGGCAAAAAGATTGATTTGTTCATCCCTTCAAAATCAAAAGCTCAACTATGGGGAAATAGGACTGTAACAATCAAGGTTTATAAGAAATAATTCAAAAAGCCTGCATTGCTGCAGGCTTTTTTCGTTCCCAGGTGTTTGTCTGCTTGAGGCTTCATTCGAGAATATTCAAACAATTACATAAATGATATAATAGCAGTAAAAAAGCGAGGGACTGTCTATGAATATAGTTATCATGGGAGCAGGTGCGGTAGGTGCCTACTATGGAGGCAGATGGGCTGAAGCCGGACAATCGGTACAATTTTTGGTGAGGGAAGCCCGGGCTCAGCAGCTTGAAGAAAACGGATTATACATAAACAGTACCCATGGGAATTATCATTTTGATCATTTATATTTTACTGGAGATGCTGGTGAAATTGAAAATCCAGACTTAGTGGTCTTGGCAGTAAAAGGTTATCATCTGAAAGGGACAATCCCTTCATTAAAAATACTTGTTGAGAACGGGGCAAAGGTCCTTCCACTTTTAAACGGCATCGAGCATATCAACATTCTGCAGAAGGAACTAGGTGAAGAAGCGGTCATCGGGGGAAGCGCTTATATAATTGCCACATTGGATCAAAAAGGGCATGTCGTACATTCAAGTGATCAGCATGACATCGTGTTTGGTCCGCTCCATTCCTCCCAGAAGGAAATTTGCTCAGAGCTTGAAGCTGTTTCCAGGGATGCGAAAATGAATAGCAGACTTTCCTATGAAATCCTTCAGGAATTATGGAACAAATACATGTTTATCACTGCATTCTCCGGAGTGACAACAGCGTCAGACCTGGAAATTGGAGATATCCTCTCGTCACCGCCGACAGCTGAATTGTTGAAAAAAGTATTAGTAGAAATGCAGAATCTCGCCAATTTGCAGGGAGTTACCCTTTCTGATGAAGAAGTTGCACAAGCATTTGTGAAATTTAACAAATTCCCGGCTACCGCCACTTCTTCCATGCATCAGGACAGACGTAAAGGATTGACCTTGGAAGTTGAACACCTGCAGGGTGGGGCTTTAAGACTTGCAAGTGAAGCAGGCATCTCCCTCCCTATTGTGGAAACGCTATATGGATTAATAAAACCTTTCGAAAAATAAAATCTATTTAAAGTATCGGGGATTTTTTCCGATACTTTTTTATTTTTATAATCTTAAAATTTTCTTTACCAAGACCAAAAAGACCAATAAGAACAATATAACCATAAACAAGTATTTTCTGAACTTTCTGCTATCATATAATTATAAGAAAGCGCTACCAAATCTTTTACAAGGAAGTGACATATATGAAAATATTAAAGAACCTAACTGTTCAGGTTGTAATCGGTATTGTGTTAGGTATTATTGTCGGTTTAATTTTTCCTGCCTTTGGCGAACAGTTGAAAGTGCTCGCTGACGTTTTTATTAAACTCATTAAAATGGTCATTGCCCCGATTGTGTTCTTTACCGTCGCTATCGGTATCGGAAGCATGGGAGACATGAAAAAAGTCGGCCGGATCGGTGGAAAGGCCTTACTTTACTTTGAAATCGTCACTACCTTTGCCCTTGCAATCGGAATACTGGTTGTTAATTTTGTTAAGCCCGGCGAAGGATTCAACAAAGAAGGTGTTGAAGGTGGAGACGTCTCTCAATATACATCAGCCGCACAAGAGACAAGCCATGGTACAATAGATTTCATAGTAAACATCATCCCGGACAACGTCGTTGCCGCAATGGCAAAAGGCGAACTGCTGCCAATCCTGTTTTTTGCTGTATTATTCGGCCTATCCATGGCTGCTATGGGTGAAAAAGCTAAGCCTGTTGTAACTTTTTTTGAACGAATGACGGATATCTTTTTCGGTATTGTTAATATGATTATGAAGGTTTCTCCAATTGCGGCATTTGGCGCCATGAGTTATACGATCGGAAAATTCGGCCTTGGTTCACTTATTAACCTTGGAAAATTAATGGGTTCCGTGTATATTACAATGTTCTTGTTTATCGTGATTGTTCTCGGCGCAATAGCAAAATTCTATAAGTTTAATATCTTTAAGTTCATTGCTTTCATCAAAGAAGAAATCCTATTGGTACTAGGAACCTCTTCTTCAGAATCCGCTCTTCCAAGCATGATGAACAAGCTAGAAAAATACGGCTGCTCAAAACCTGTTGTAGGATTGGTGGTTCCGACCGGATATTCCTTTAACCTGGACGGAACATCTATATACCTATCGATGGCTGCCATTTTTATCGCCCAGGCATACGGCATTGATTTAACCATCTGGCAGGAAATCACGCTTCTCGGTGTGTTAATGTTAACATCTAAAGGGGCTGCTGGTGTTACAGGGTCCGGTTTTATCACACTTGCAGCGACACTTGCGGCTTTCCCAATGATCCCTGTAGAAGGAATCGCTCTCCTGCTAGGTGTTGACCGATTCATGTCGGAAGCGCGTGCGATCACTAACTTAATCGGAAACGGTGTTGCAACCGTTGTGGTCTCAAAATCAGAAGGAGAGTTCGACTCGGAAGCAGCTGCCAAAGCTACCTTGGATAAAGGCTCTGTTTTACAAAATTAATATGTTCAAAGTTAAAAAGTAAGTCTACCCTATTACATAGACAGCATTTTATGTAAGAAAACACTAGTGGCTTTAACCCTTTATTCTAAAGGATAAGGCCACTTATTTTTTGTCCTATTGTTCCATAGGTATCTTGTTGCACACCGAATTGTTTTTTCATTTTTACAAGTTGTGTATGTAGACTGCTCAGTTTTTCATTCACCCAATGCCGATTCATTTCCAGAAAGTTTACTTGAGGATTCCTTCGACTTTTCTATTTAAAGCGCACACTTCTCATATCAATGTTCTGAAATTGGCTTTAGAGGAGATTATAGATGCAACCTGCCATTTGTGACTCGTGTAATTACTCCTTTAAGACGAAGCACCGTGCGATTTCCATGAGAGAAATAGTTGTTAACGTTAGCCCCTACAGCTCACTTATTGTCATGTGTTATGAATGAAAAATCTAGCTACCGGGAAGGAAGATGTCCTTCATCGGTGTTATGAAGGACAAAATCTTAGCTACGGGGAAGGAAAATGTCTTTCATCGGGACTATGAAGGACAATTTCTAAACAAAAGGATAGGAAAATGTCCTTCTACTGATGAAAACAAAAAATGTTGATATCCCACCAAATGGTTTATTGATAAATGCAGAATTTCGTTTTGTATTTATCACAGTTTATGGGGTCTCTCCGAACATAAAGACTAATTTCGTCCATCTACTGTATTGAAGCCACCCCAAATGATCTGGCATAAAGACGGTTCTCGTCCAACCAGCCCTCCTTTCAAGCGATTTTTTCATACTAAGTTCCCTTTTATTTGTTAGAAACATAAAAAAGAGCCCAATTTATTGGGCTATCTTTACTTCTGAATCGTTGTTTCACTTACGAGACTATTATTTTTTGTGACTGAGATATATTTTTTTACTGAAAATGCTACTGCAGTTCCCCACAATATGAAAAAGATAGTGTAGATCATTGGATAGTGCTCAGCAGAGTTAGGCAGCCAAGAACTTAGTATTGTCCGTGCATTGACAATAATAATGAAACCCCCGACGAAAACACCCATTAATTGCCCAGGTATGATTCTCACAAGCCATGCTGCGATAGGGGCTGCAATCACGCCGCCAATCATTAGGGCAGCTACCCACATCCAATTCACTACGTCCCAACCTAGGGAAATGACAAAACCAAGGGTAGCTGACAATGCGACAGCAAATTCAGTAGTATCGACCGTCCCAATTACCTTGCGGGCGGTCATTCCTTTTTTCGATAAAAGGATCGGAGTTGCAATCGGCCCCCAGCCGCCCCCTCCAGTGGCATCGGCAAAACCGGCAATCAATCCTAACGGAATAGATTGGGAGTATGGCAGGGGCGGGGCTTCCCGCTCCTCGGTCGGCTTAAATAAAAACAGAAATCTGAGTATGATATAAACTCCAAGTATTAAAAGAAATGTAGAAACATATGGTTTTACCAGATGCCCTGGCAAATTGCTTAAAAAGCAGGCACCAGCAAAAGCACCGACAGATCCTGGTATAATCAAACGAAACACCATTTTCTTATCTACATTTCCAAACCGGATATGGGAAATCCCCGAAGCTGCCGTCGTTACCACTTCAGATAAATGAACAGAAGCAGAGGCTACAGCGGGAGCAATACCAAAGGCCAGTAAAAGGGAAGAGGAGGTAACTCCATAAGCCATTCCTAACGAACCATCAATCAATTGCGCAAGAAAACCAATAAAAGCCAAAACAAGTAACTTTTTCATTACACCCTCCTTTTGTCGGCCAGGCTGCGTCCAGGGAAATCCCACAATCTGAACGTATCATTCCGGCGTTCAACCCGATAATTCTTCAACGCGCTCTTGCAATATCTCGCCGATTAAAGGATGATATCCAAGATAATTACACAATACGTACTCTTTCTCTCCATCTGGGAAACTTTTTTTAATTGTTTGCTGGATGGAATTCATCAAAATGCCAGTAAACAGAAGATAGGGAATGATAAATACTTTTTTAAAGCTGCTTTCTTTTACAGTTTCCAAAGCTTCTTCGAAACTTGGTTCAGCCGCTGTTAAAAAACATGTTTCCACCTTGCTAACTCCTGTTTTCTGCTTCAGTAGTCCAGCTATTTCGGATAAATCACGTTTTACATCCGGGTCGCTGCTTCCTCTGCCAATGATTAGTACCACGGAGTCTTCGTCGACTTTTTTTCCTGTTTCCGAAATACGTTCAACTAGAATATCAATCATATATGGGTGAACGCCGATTGGCCTTCCATATACCATATGAACATCAGGAAAAGCGGTGCCTATCCTTTTCAGTTCATTAGGGATATCTTCTTTTGCATGAACCGCGGTCAGGAGTAAAATAGGGACCACAATAATCCTTGTTGCGCCTCGCTCGACACATCTTTTATATGCTTCTTCAATTGTCGGCTCTGCCAGTTCAAGAAAGCAATACTCCTGTATGGGAGCCGGGTTATCCTTCATACATGCTTTAACAAAGGAAATCGCCTCTTCGCATGCTTTTTTTACCCTGCTCCCATGGCAGATATATAGAATAGCATCCATTTTAATCCCTCGCGATTTATCGATAAAATTCCGTGAACGCGGATTTTAGTATGTTATCCCTTTTTTTAAATAAAATTCCGTTCCGTTAAATAGTTAACTAACTGTTCGACACACTCATCAACGGAAAAACGGTCGGTTTCAAGTACAAATTCCGGTTTTTTTGGCTCCTCATATGGAGAGTCAATGCCGGTGAAGTCCTTGATCAATCCATCCCTTGCTTTTTGGTATAGACCTTTTGGATCACGTTTTTCACATTCTTCCAGAGAGCATTTTACGTAAACCTCAATAAATTCGTCCTCTTCAAGCAGGTCCCGGACGATATCGCGGTCTGCCTGGAAAGGAGAAATGAACGCAGTCAGTACAACCTGTCCGCTATCTACAAACAATTTAGAAACCTCACCGATCCGGCGGATATTTTCTTTGCGGTCTTCTTCAGAAAACCCAAGATCTTTATTTAAACCGTGCCGGATGTTATCCCCATCCAGCACATAATTACTGATTCGATCTTTAAAAAGCTTGGAAGCCACTGCATTGGCAACTGTCGATTTTCCTGAACCCGAAAGGCCGGTAAACCAGATGACAAAACTGTGGTGCCCGTTTTGGCCCCTGCGGACATCTTTTGAAACTGAAGAATCATGCCATGTAACATTTGTACTTGCCATTTTTAGCCCTCCATCACAGGTTAAACCTGTACCGTATCTTTTTTCATGCCTTTAATCAACACTTCTACTACTTCTTTCCGGCTGAATGTGCTTGGCGGAACCTCACCGTTACGCAGCATTTCCCTTACTTTCGTTCCAGAAAGAATCACATGGTCCTCTTTACCGTGAGGGCATGTTTTCGTAGATGCCATGTTTTCACACTTGGTGCAATAAAAGCTGTGCTCGAAGAAAAGGAGGGTTATTCCCAATTCATCTTCCGTAAAGTTGGTGAAAATCTTTTGCGCATCATATGTTCCGTAGTAGTTGCCTACTCCAGCATGGTCGCGGCCTACGATAAAATGGGTGCAACCGTAGTTCTTCCTTACAAGCGCATGGAACACTGCTTCCCTTGGGCCTGCATAACGCATCGCTGCTGGAAATACCGATAGGAATACACGGTTTTCTGGGTAATAATTTTTAAGAAGAACCTGATAGCTTTCCATCCTGATATCTGCAGGGATGTCATCTGACTTCGTTTCTCCTACTAGCGGATTCAACAATAAGCCGTCGACAATCTCGAGAGCTGTCTTTTGGATGTATTCATGTGCACGATGAACTGGATTCCTCGTTTGGAAACCAACAACTGTGCTCCATCCTTTTTCTTGGAATACCTTTCTTGTTTCTTCCGGATCTAGATGGAATTCCGCAAATTTATCGCGAGAAACTCTCTTAACAAGTTGGATTTCTCCCCCGATATAGGTATCGCCCCTGCTATATAATTTTTGTACACCAGGATGCTCGTCGCTGTCTGTACGATAGACTTCCACTGCTTCATGTTTCTTATCCGGCTGATAAATATCCGACACCTTAATGACACCATACGTTACTCCGTCGTTAACTAGTCTGACTTCTTCGCCAATTGCAAGGCTGCTCGCCACTTCTTGAGAAACAGGCAACGTAATCGGGATACTCCAAACCGTTCCGTCCCCCAGGCGCATTCCGCTGACAACGGAATCATAATCTTTTTGATCAAGGAATCCCTTTATTGGGCTATATCCTCCAGTGCCGATTAATTCCAGATCACTAAGTGCCATTGCATCCAATTCAATTTCCTTATCGATGTGGAAGAAATCATATTCCGGGTTCCAACGATTGATCAAGGTTCCTCCATGCGGTTTGCTAATTGTCATTATTATACCTCCATTTTGATTTACAATTTTTGATGTTAGAAAGAATAAGGCTCATCAATCTTTTAATAATTGATTACAAATGAAGTCCGCATTCCGTTTTCCCTTTTCCGCTCCAACGCCCAGACCTTAAATCATCTTCAGTGAAGGCTGGCTGGGTGCATTTTTCACAACCTATGCTCGGATATCCGCGGTCATGAAGAACATTATACGGTAGCCCGTTTTTATGGGCATAGCGCCAGACATCCTTCCATGTCCAGTGGATGAGCGGACAAATCTTAACCGATTGGAATTTGTTGTCTTTATTAATAAATTGGGTGTTTTTTCTTGTTTCTGACTGTTCCCTTCTCAGTCCAGATAACCAAGCTTTGGCTCCTGATAAAGCTTCATTAAGTGGGATGACCTTCCTGATTTCACAGCATTTGTTCGGTGCAGTTTCCCATAAAGCCTCTCCATGCTGAGCTGCCTGTTCTTCAAGCGAAAACACCGGCTTTTTCATTTCGATCTGCAGCAGCGGATATCGCTCTTTTACTTGTTCTATTAAGGCATAAGTCTCTTTAAAATGAAGGTCTGTATCCAAAAACACGATCTTCGCGCGTTCATTAACCTTGGAAATCAAGTCGATCAATACGATTCCCTCAATCCCGAAACTGCAGGCATACACCAGGTCATCCCCATAGTGTCCATACGCCCACTCTAAGACCTCCAACGCCCCTTTTGTGTCGTTATCAATTGAAAAATCCACAGGGGAAAACGTATCATAACGATCATAAACCAATAAATTGTCCATGTAATATGCCCCCAAAAAAGCAGCATCAACCAAAAAACGTCAATACCGCCTGTAGTTTGTCTAGTCAGCCATCCTTATTTGTTTGTAAAAATATATTCCGGCGACAGGTGTGCTGTTACCCAAAATCAATCATTGTTAAGCCCAATATTTCTATATTACCCATTTAAAAAACTTTCCTTTTCGGAAAGATAAGTTTAGGCAATGTACCAAACATTCCTTATCTTCCAATTGCATTTTGTTGGATGGAGCACCTTGCAGGTTGCCGGACTTCATCAGGCCAATCCCCTCCGTCGCTCTTGATAAGTTTAATTATTTTAAATAATATCATAATATTTGGTCATGTCAATAAGTTTTCTGATTAAAATACTCGGAATTAAAAAATAGCTCCCTCACCTACAGGATCGCCTTGAGTCAGCTGTGTTGCCCGGTTCTTTTTCATCTATAGGTTTTTGGCGCTTTTAAAATAATTTTTTTCCATTATTTGAGGAGGAATGGATTTCAGTTTTCCCAACTGCAGACCGCGCCCTCTCTTCCATACTGAAGAGGCCGACACCTTCTGAAATCTGTTCCGGGTTAAATCCGCATTTCGGAATTTTACAAGATTCATCATTTATAAGTCGTTCAGGTAAACCTTTATGTCATTCCAATTCTATGAATTTAATTCTATTTCTCATCTCGGAGTAATCCTCAATCTAACGAAAAAGACCCCCGTTGGCAATCATATTTTTTTTGTCAAAAACTGGACCTGATGAGAATATTAATGTTAATGGCGTTTCTGCACCACTGTTTAAAGAAATGTTTTTTTAAGTAGGAAATGTCTATAAATTCTAGTATTTGGGTTTATATCTTCTATCCAGAATTTCCTACTCTACCATTTGTCCTTCATTTATTAAGGCAAAATTTTTCCGGCCTGGGATGCGAATCATTTATAATGAAAAGAAATAGCCATCATGAAGGACACAATTACTATTTACAAAGTAGATATTTTAGAATACAAAGGGAGGTTTTTACATGGAGCATTATAAAATGTTTATTAATGGCGAATGGGTCGGTGAAGGTTTTAATACAATCGAGGTAGAAAATCCGGCTACGGGTGAGGTCATTGCGACGGTCCCAAACGGTGGTTCGCATGAAGCTAAGCTTGCGGTGGATGCTGCTCATGCAGCATTTAGTGATTGGTCCGCTTATTCCGTATACGAACGTTCAGAACTTATCCGGAAGTGGTACGATTTAATCAACGAGAATCTGGAAGATCTGGCTGTAGCGATGACAACCGAACAAGGAAAACCTTTAAAAGAAGCAAGAGGGGAAATGTCATATGCCAATGGATTCTTATCCTGGTATGCGGAAGAAGGGAAACGTGTATATGGAGAAACAATCCCGGCAACCCACCGTAATAAGAGGCTTTTTGTTTCAAAGCAGCCGGTTGGTGTGGTAGCGGCAATCACTCCTTGGAATTTCCCTGCAGCAATGATTACCCGTAAGATCGCACCTGCCCTGGCAGCTGGCTGCACGGCAGTCATTAAGCCTGCTGAATTAACTCCCATCACCGCTTTAAAACTGGCAGAGCTCAGCGAAAAAGCAGGTATTCCAAAAGGGGTTATTAATGTCGTGACTGGTGACGCCAAAGAAATTGGGGAAGCTTGGCTTGAGGATGAGCGTGTGAGAAAATTCACCTTTACCGGTTCAACCGAAGTTGGAAAGCTGTTGATGAGAGGTTCTGCAGAAACCGTAAAGAAAATATCCCTGGAGTTAGGGGGCCATGCACCTGTTATCGTCCTTGAAGATGCGGATTTGGACAAAGCTGTTGACGGTGTTATCACCTCAAAATTCCGCAACGCAGGCCAGACCTGTGTTTGTTCGAACAGAGTGTATGTTCACGAATCAATTTATCAGGCATTTATTGATAGACTTATACCAAAAGTAAAACAACTAAAGGTAGGAAACGGTCTAGAGGAAGGAACGGATATTGGGCCTTTAATCAATAAGAAGGCTATCAATAAAGTGCAGGCCCACATTGATGATGCAATCACACTTGGGGCAAAGCTTGAAACCGGCGGTACGAGCAAGGACCTTTTTATCGAACCAACAGTGCTTTCAAATATTAATGACAAGATGCTTTGCATGCAGGAGGAAACATTCGGGCCACTGATGCCGATTTCTACATTTAAAACAACTGAAGAAGCCATTCAACGGGCCAATGATTCAATATACGGACTTGCAGCATATGTCTTCACAGAAAATATAACTAAGGGTATTCAAGTAGTCGAAGCCCTGGAATATGGAATTATCGGGCTAAACGACGGTCTGCCATCAACCCCACAGGCTCCATTCGGCGGCTTTAAACAAAGCGGCCTAGGTCGCGAAGGCGGCCATTTTGGAATTGACGAGTTTTTAGAAGTGAAATATATTTCACTGGGCTTATAGGACAAACTGAAGACCGCATGGAGAAGCATGCGGATCGACAATTTGGCCGTTCAGAAAGTATTTTGAAACGATAACCAAAACAGTTGGGTCCCTCCCTTCTCTCCACTGGGTTGCCGAGGATCCCAACTGTTATAGTAACTGTTATCTCTGTCTTTCTTCCTGCGAACTGGGGGTACTGCAGCAGCTTTCTTCGTTATGGAATTATCAAAGGAATCCCTGAAATTCCCTCTTCAGACAACGCTTTTATTCCTCCTGCCACTTCTATAGCAGCCCCTATAGACACAAGCAAATCTCCTGTTATGGCGATTTTTTGTTCTTCAAACAATTTTGCCTTATCTGTTTCTCCTATCTGCCTTGATACAGAGATGGCTTCCAATACCTGGCCAATTGTCTTAATCCAAACACCGCTTAATATTTGTTTTTCACCAGTTAAATCTCCATCCTCCAATTGTAACAGACCTGATAACCCGCTAAGTTCGATAATCTGTCCGATTGATTGAATCCAAAGCCCTAAAGAGACCTGCTTCTCTAGCTCGGCAATTTTGTTTTCTTTTTTAATGCTGTTTGAATTTGCATAGTTCACCATTCTAGCCCACCCCATGAAATAAAATATGCATCCTTAACATATTAGTGATTGCGTTTCAGTTTTTTGTAGGGTAGGTATACGCTATGCAAAAGTTTATTGGCTAAATCACCTGTGCCACATCCTAAGTCAAGAATCCGCTCTTCAAGGGACTGGTGCTAATAGTTCAATCTAACCCTCACCAAACCTTGAAACAAACGAATCCTTACCATCATATAAATTTGCATCCTAGCAATCCTTTTTCTTTGTTCCCTCCAGCACGCGGATGGATCTCCTTTAAAGTTCTTTCATTCATGGCAGCATAAAAATTTTAAATTTCAGAAAAATCCAGGTGAAACCATCGTCCGCAAAGTTCACTTGATAACGTGTATGAATAACCGATAAAATAAAGTTATTGAAAATTTTTGTAAAGGAGCAAATTCATGATTACTAAAATCGCAACTGCAGCTATTTATGTGGAAGACCAGCAAAAAGCCAAGGTTTTTTGGACAGAAAAAGTTGGTTTTGATGTTTTCGCGGAAAGAGAAATGGCGCCGGGCAGCTATTGGCTGGAAGTAGGTCCTAAAGGGGCGGAAACAGCTCTTGTAATTTACCCGAAACGCATGATGAAAAATTGGGCGGAACTGAAGCCATCGATTGTGTTCGAAACCGACAATGTAAAAGAGAGTTACCAACAAATGAAGGATAATGGAGTACAATTCGAGGGCGGGCTGAATGAAATGCAATGGGGAACCTTCGCTACCTTTAAAGATGAAGACGGAAATTCATTTTTGATAAAAGGGTAATCATTTATTTTTCTTTACATTAAAAAGGAAGTAAAGAAGCAAAAACCACGTTTCTGCTTCTTTTTCTCTTATATTATTTTTTCAATTGCTCAAGCCTTTCCTCCAAGTTTTTTAACGGCAGGCTAAACAAATAGTTGCGATCATCAGGTTGATATGCCTTCTCACGAATAAGTAAGTTTATTATCTTTAACTTTTCCGTGTTAACTAGCTTCACTAACTTTCCCATCGTCCCCCTCCTGCACAACAGTCCGCCTGGAAGTTATTTATCATCTTTTAACGCATCATGCCCTTCTTCACCTGTTCTGATTTTAATGACATTTGAAAGTTCATAGATAAATATCTTTCCATCCCCGGGCTCGCCAGTATTTAAAAATCGTCTCGCAACCTCAACCACATCCTTTACAGGCACTTCACATACGACGATTTCAATTTTAATTCGGTCGTAAAGTGTGATTTCCCGCTTCATACCCCGGTATGTCTCGATAAGTCCTTTTTGTAAGCTTGTTCCTTTTACATCAGAAACCGTGATTCCACTGACGCCTATTTTCGCCAGTTCCTGTTTGAACTGATCAAATTTGCTCGGACGTGTGACAATCTCTATTTTTGTTAACGCCTCTCCCATCTTAGGTCCCCCTTAAAAATTTGTTTCATGATATGCTTTTTCACCGTGCAGCGTTAAATCAAGCCCAAGAGATTCTTGTTCTTCGTCTACGCGGATTGGTGCTACCACATTAATCAACTTGGCGATAAAGTAAGTTACGAGAGAGACAAAGATAAATGTCGCTAGTATTGCCACTACCTGTTTCCACAAAAGGCTTATATCGCCATAAAAAAGGCCATTGGCGCCGGCGGAATTAACAGATGTTGTTGCAAAAAGGCCTGTGGCAATGCCACCCCATACGCCGCCAATCCCATGCAAACCAAACGCATCCAACGCATCATCGTAGCCTAGTTTCTTCTTTAGATACGTTACTCCCCAGAAACATGCCATCCCTCCGACAAACCCAATAATAATGGATGCTGAAGGTGTGACAAACCCGCACGCCGGTGTGATTCCGACCAGGCCGGCTATCGCTCCTGAGAGGCCCCCAAGCATTGTGGGCTTTTTATTTACCATAAATTCAACCAACAACCATCCGATAATTCCGGCGGAAGCAGCAATTGCTGTATTGACGAACACCGTCATGGCAACATCGTTAATTGTTAAAGCACTGCCGACATTGAAGCCGTACCATCCGAACCAGATCAAGGTTGCTCCTAAAAAGGTTAATGGAAGATTGTGTGGGGAGCTTGACTCTAGATCCTTGCGTTTCCCCAAAAGAATTGCCAACACCAAACCTGTTACACCAGAGGATATATGGACAACATTTCCTCCCGCAAAATCCAGGGCACCCAGCTCCCGCAACCATCCGCCAACTCCCCATACCCAGTGGGCTACTGGAGCGTATACAAGCAACGACCAAGCTATAATAAAAGCGATAAATGCTGAAAACCTCATCCGTTCAGCAAAGCCTCCTGAAATAATGGCAACCGTTAAAACCGCGAAGGTCATTTGAAACATCATGAACATGTTATGTGGAATGGTGGCACTATAGTCCCCATTGGGTTCAAATGTTACTCCTTTTAACCCTACCCAGTCAAGGTTCCCTATAAAAGCATTGCCTCCAGTAGAGAAAGAAAGCGAATATCCTACCAGCACCCATAAAACCGATACAATTGCCATTGGCATATAACTATGCATTGCTGTGCTCAGCACATTTTTGCTTCTAACCATTCCTCCGTAAAATAGCGCAATTCCTGGAGTCATTAACCAGACCAACAATGTTGCGATAAACATAAACACCGCATCTCCTAATTCCATATCATTCCACCCTTTCTTGTTTTTGTTTTAATGTTACGTTTTCTAACATAATTTGTTGTTAAACTTATCATAAAGTCTAAATAATTAAATTTCAAGTAAAATTTCAATAATTTTCAATTTTATGTTATGTTTCCTTACATTAGTTTTTTATAAAAAAAAGATACCCTCATGAGGAGAGTACCATTCATTTTGAGTTGCTTATTCAGATCTCTTTTTTGATTAACAGCACCGGGAGACTTTCCCACCCTTTGCATTAAATCTGTTTTCTTGTGCTTCACAGAAAAATTCCTTGCGACTCTTTACAGGCTCACCCGGATGATGTGAACGCATATGGTCGACATACGTTTCATACGAGGGCACCCCCACTAGAAGGCTGATAAATTGCTTTCGATAGCTTAGTATCTCTGATATTTTCTTAAGCATCTTTTCCCTCCTTTTTAGGCCCGGTGTGTATGGACAGTTTCATGGAGCGTAACCTCCTGGTTTTTCAACACCTTCATCCATAAACGGACTGCTGAAATAAATACTGTTATAACAATTAACATAAAGAAGGCACACAGGGCCGCATCCACATAATCGTTGAACAAGACCTGCCTCATTTGCCCCATAGTTTTGGCAGGAGCCAGTACTTCACCTTTATCAATCGCATCCTTGAAAACCTGGCCATGCGACAAGAAACCGATCCTTGGGTTTTCATGAAACAGCTTTTGCCATCCGGCGGTCATTGTTACGATCAACACAAAGGTAGTAGGAATGAGCGTAACCCATGTATATGCCTTCTTCCCCATTTTGAACAGGATGGTGGACCCGAGTAGAAGCGCAATTCCGGCAAGCATTTGGTTTGCTATGCCAAATAATGGCCACAAAGTATTAATACCGCCTAATGGATCGATTACACCCTGATACAAGAAATAACCCCAGCCTGACACGCAAAGCGCCGTTGCAATGATATTCGGAACCCACGCTTCAGTATTTGCAAAAGGCTTGTAGAAGGTTCCAACAAGATCCTGGATCAAAAAGCGACCTACCCGGGTTCCTGCATCAATCGTGGTCAAGATAAATAATGCTTCAAAGAGTATCGCAAAGTGATACCAGAATGCCATCATAGCATTCCCGCCGATAACCTCAGCAAAAATAACCGCCATCCCAATTGCCAGGGTCGGCGCACCGCCAGTCCGTGAAATAACGGATTCTTCTCCTACTTTATCAGCCAAACCTGTTAAATCGTCCGGAGTCAGCTTGAAGCCCCAGTCAGAAATAGTGGCTGCAGCCGTAACTGCATCTGGACCAATTACTGCAGGCGGACTATTGATCGCAAAATAAATACCAGGCGTCAATACACATGCAGCAATCATAGCCATAACAGCTACGAAGGATTCGGTAAGCATCGCCCCATAACCAATGGGCCGGGCATGCGTTTCCCGCTCGATCATTTTAGGTGTGGTACCTGATGAGATGAGTGAATGGAAACCTGAGATAGCACCACAAGCTATTGTTATGAATAAGAACGGAAACAGATTTCCGGCGAAAACAGGCCCTGTTCCGTCAATAAACTTGGTTACAGCGGGCATCTCCAGGTTTGGTGCCACAATAAGAATACCTAAAGCAAGGCCTATAATGGTTCCGACCTTCAAAAAAGTACTTAAATAATCACGCGGGGCGAGCAAAAGCCATACAGGCAAAACGGAAGCAATAAAACCGTAGGCAATCATCATAAGGGCAATCGATTCCCCGCTAAATGTAAACATGGGAGCAAGTGTCGGACTCTTAGAAACCAATTGGCCTCCATATAGGGATAGAAGCAATAACACAATCCCGATAATCGAACCTTCCCCAACCCGGCCAGGTCTTATGTAACGCATATAAATCCCCATGAAAATCGCAATAGGGATCGTGGCCGCGATGGTGAACATACCCCAAGGGCTTCCTACAAGCGCTTTAACCACAACCAAAGCAAGAACTGCTAATAAAATAATCATGATTCCGAGAATGCCAAACATTGCAATTGTCCCTGTGACAGGGCCGATTTCTTCTTTTATCATTTCACCAAGTGATTTCCCGTTTCGTCTCATGGAGCCGAATAAAATAACAAAGTCCTGAACGGCACCGGCCAAAACAACTCCTACTACAATCCAAAGGGTTCCAGGCAAATAACCCATTTGCGCAGCCAATATTGGGCCTACAAGAGGGCCTGCACCTGCAATAGCAGCAAAGTGGTGCCCAAACAGGACCCATTTATTTGTCGGTACATAGTCTTTTCCATCATTATTAGCTTCTGCCGGAGTAATGCGATCGTCATTTAACTCAAATACCCTATTGGCGATAAATCTACTATAAAAACGATAGGCAACCGCATATACACAGACAGCAGCAGTCAATATCCAGATTGCATTAATGCTCTCTCCGCGTTTCAAGGCAATATAACTAAAGCTAACAGCCCCGATAGCAGAAATAACTCCCCACAGCACTATTGATTTAAGCGCTTTCATTTTTCCCCACCTCTTTCTCAAATATAATTTTTTTCTTTACATGATATTCTGTTTTTTACTAATAACCCCTCTTTTCTTTAAAGTTAAGAATTTTCTATCTATTTTCAATTATAAAATATTTTTTCTCATAAATGCAATTTCTATTTTTGAACTACCCCTTTTTCTACCGAGAATTTCACTTAAAAAAAGCCAGCATATAGAACTATGCAAGCTTTTGTTAGCGTTCAGTCTTGCAAAATATATTTAACTGGAAACTAAATCACTTGGCCGCTGTTTACGCACCAGACACATGATTCCTGCAATCAGATAAAGAATACCTGGTAAAAACCCCGCTAATATCGAAACCAGCGCTACGAGGACGCCAGCCAATATAAAAAGTATTCCGGCTGCTTTTGGCTTTCGCGCCTTTAGTACAAAAATGGCAACTAGCCCGAGCACAAGACCAAGAATGGACGCAATCGTAAACGCCCATCCAATCGCCCCGAACATGTTCAGCACAGCTGTTATATCGGTACCTGTTAGAGCCGGATCACTCTGCATCATTTTATCCATTTCCGATTTCATCTCTTCATTTCCCTCGATAAATAAAAATAATAATCCGCATATTAGCATCAGCCCCGACAAAATGACTCCAATGATTCCTAAAACATATTCACCAATTCGCTTCATTCTCATAAACCTCCTTCATTTACTTGTACTAGCCTATAGCATGAAAAAAGGAAAAATTTTTGTTTTACCTTGCCATTTTGATACACTTAAGCCGAAGGCGCCTTTCAAGACTATACGATCACCGGGACATTTCGTTTCATCTTGGTGTATAAACAGTCCTTTCGTACCGAACCGCCCGGCCTAACATTTATTGAAAATATTTAGTACTACAAATTTTTCCTTTTCTTGAAACCCCAAAACCCTATTCATTCCCCTCTTCACAAAAAAAGGACATAAACGTCCCCTTCATCCGGTCAAAACCCTTCAGTGTGCTGGCGGTTATAGAGCCCGTAATATAAACCTTGTTGGCGAAGCAATGAATCGTGAGTGCCCCTTTCCATAATGCGCCCATCCTGGAGGACAAGTATCTGGTCAGCCTTCCGGATGGTACCTAACCTGTGCGCAATTACAAAACTGGTCCTCCCTTGCATTAAATGCTCCAATGCCTCCTGGATTTGTAGTTCAGTGATGGTATCGATGCTGCTGGTTGCTTCATCTAGAATTAAAATCTTCGGATCAACCAATAGGGCTCGAGCGATAGATAGCAGCTGCCGCTGTCCCTGGCTGATCCCTCCGCCATCTTGTTTCAAGACCGTATCATATCCTTGCGGCAGTTTCATGATGAAGGAATGAGCGTTAGCGAGCTTAGCCGTTTCCTCCACCTCGGCATCCGTGGCTTCAAGCCGGCCATAACGAATATTCTCGCGGATGCTTCCCTCGAACAAAAAAGAATCCTGCAATACGAAGCCCATATGCTTTCGAAGGCTGCCTCTTGTAACATTTCTGGTATCATGGCCATCAATCAAAATCCGGCCGCTATCCGGTTCGTAAAAACGGGTGAGAAGATTGATGATGGTTGTTTTCCCGGCCCCTGTCGGACCTACAAGGGCAACTGTTTCCCCATTGTTGATGTGGAAACTAACATTGTTGAGTGTATTTGAACCCTCTTCATAGGAAAAACAAACATTTTCAAAAAACACTCTACCCCTCATTTGCTCTAGATGTTCAACTTCTTTTTTATCTTCCTCTTCTTCTTCCTCATCTAGAATTTCAAAAACCCTTTCTGCACCGGCAACTGCTGAAAGCAAGGTATTAAATTGATTCGAAAGGTCGCTTAATGGACGGGTAAACTGCCTTGAATACTCCGTAAAAATCACAATCGTCCCGATAGAGATGGCTCCTTTCACGGCCAATATCCCGCCAACACCGGCAATGATCGCAAAACTAAGGTTGTTTAATACATTCATTAATTTAGGAATAAAACCTGAATAAGCCTGGGCAAGATATCCTGACTGCTTAAGTTTTTCACTTCTATCAACAAAACGGCCGAGGACTTTCTCTTCCTGGGAGAATATCTTCACAATGCGCTGTCCTGAAATAGTTTCTTCAATGAATCCATTTAATTCTCCAAGATTCCTCTGCTGCTCCTTAAACAGCCTGCCTGTCCTGCTAGTGATCCACTTCATTCCTCCAAACATCAAGGGCACGATCAAAAGCGTCAGCAATGTCAGCAATGGGCTTAACCAAATCATAACGGCTACGGTCCCTGCCAATGTCAGAAGGCTAGAGAATATCTGGATAACCGAGCTATTCAAAGTGGAGCTGACATTTTCAATATCATTGATAACCCGGCTCATCAATTCTCCATGCTGCCGGTCGTCGAAAAACTTGATCGGTAATGTATGCAGATGCCCGAACACTTCGTTTCGCATTGTTTTTACCGTATCCTGAGCGATTCCAATCATCCAGAAATTCTGTAGCCATACTGTAAGGGAATGCACGAAATAAACGACCACCAAAGAAAGCAACAGCGCAATCAGGCCGCTGTTTTCCCCCGTCACAATAAAGTTATCTATTGCCTTTCCCACGAGATACGGGCCTAGCAGGCTTAACGAGGAGCTTAAAACCACCATTAATAAAACAAGGATTAAAACCCTTTTTTTATTACACAGGTACATCCAGATACGCTTAATGGTAGACGCCCCATTACGCGGCTTTATCGGAGTTTTAGGGGCGTGGTGATGGGCGGGACCTGTTGAAGGGTTTACCCGTCTCATATTAAAGGGCCTCCTCTCTATACTGTGATTCAAAAATACTTTTATAAAGCGGCTCGCTTCTAAGCAACTCTTCATGACTGCCCTGTGCTATAAGAACACCATTATCGAGGAGCAAAACCAAATCCGCACTTTTGGCTGTAATAATTTTCTGAGTGATAATAAAAGTAGTGCACTGATACTTTTCCAATGCCTCAAGAAGACGGGATTCCGTATTGGCATCCAGTGCACTGGTACTGTCGTCCAGAAGAAGAATCTTTGGTCTCCTGACCAGGGCCCTTGCGATGGATAACCGCTGTTTTTGGCCGCCTGATAGATTAACGCCCTTTTGTCCAACCATTGTTTCATATCGCTTCGGGAGTGTTTCTATTGTGCCATGGATTTGTGCATCCTTGGCAGCTGTTAAAATTTCTTCATCTGTTGCCTCTTCTTTTCCCCAGGCAATATTTTCCCGTATCGAACCGGTGAAGAGATGCGCCTCCTGCGGGACAACACCAATCTGTTTTCTTAATGTATCAAGCTTAAACTTTTTGACATCTGTGCCATCAATAAGAACCTTTCCCCCATCAGGATCATACAGACGGGGAATCAATTGGAAAAGGGACGTTTTCCCTGAACCTGTACCTCCTAGAATAGCCACCGTTTCGCCTGGCTTCACCACAAACGATATGTTCTGCAAAACATGTGTTGCAGCGGCTGGATATTGAAACGAAACTTGGCAAAATTCTACGCTTCCAACCTTTATTTCACAAGATTCATCCCCATCCTCCAAATCTAGTAAATCGATGTTTGTAGAAAATACCTCGTTTAAGCGCTGAGCTGAAGCCCCAGCCCTTGACATGGCCATAATAAGCCAGGAAAAAACAGAGAATGATGCGGTAATTCTCGTTACATAATTGACTATCGCAACAACTTCCCCGACCTGCGCATCCCCCGAGATGATCTGTTGGCTTCCAAACCAAAGGATCACGATAACACCTATATTTAAAACGAACAATAAGATGGGTAGTGTCGTTTCTATTAATCTTAAAGAAGCCTCGGTTTTTTCCTTTAACCGTTCAGTAGCATGCCGGAACCTTGTATTTTCAAAGTCTTGTCTGATAAATGCCTTGATAAGGCGCATTCCATTTAAATTTTCCCGCATGATGCCGTTCACGGTGTCCAACCTTGACTGGACCTCCCTAAATAGCCGCCCGGCCCTGCCCATAATCCAGAAAAGGAAATAAACCAGGATAGGGATTGTAATCAGCAGAATGAATGCTAATTTCGCATTTACCAACAAAGCCATAACTGTCCCGCCAATGACGAGCAGAGGGGCTCGCATCATAATTCTCAGGCCCATAAACACTGTATTTTGAAGAATGGTGACATCTCCTGTCAGTCTGGTAATCAGGGATGATGCGGGAAATTTATCAAGATTCGTGAATGAATAGGATTGGACTTTATGAAATAAGCTCTTCCTCATATCAAATCCGAAACCTTGACTGACGTGGGCCGCAGCATAGGAGTTAACAATACCGCCGATAAAAGCGAGGATAGACACACCTACGAGGATACTTCCCCACAGATACACCACCCGCAGATCTTTCTGCAATACCCCTTCATCTATGATTTTCGCCATTAAAAGCGGTTGGATGAGCTCGACTGCCAATTCAAAGAGCATCAAAAAAAGCGCGACGGCAATAGGGAGCTTATAGGGCTTTAGAAAAAAAGCAAGTTTTCTCATATCTTTCACCAGATTTCCCTTCCCTTATTACAAGCTTTCCTCTTTTTTGGAAACATACCTCTTAGTATACAATCTTATATTTATTTCTTTTAATAAGCCAATTTCCTGCCATAAAAAACCCATTACATATAATGTAATGGGTTAGAAGTTATGTCATCATGTAGCCGGGACCGCGGCGAAAAATTCTTCATATAATGCCCGGACCGCTGTTGCTTCATCCTTATTTTTCACCCCGAACATCATGCTCACTTCTGAGGAGCCTTGGTTGATCATTTCAATATTCACCTGCGCCCCTGCCAGTGCCTTGGAAGCCCTCGCCGTTGTTCCTACGTTTTGCCTCATGCCTTCCCCAACGATCATGATCAGAGATAGGTCATGCTGCACTTTTACCTCATCAGCTTGCAGTTCCTCGTATATGCGGGAAACAATTTTGTCCTCAAGGTTTTGGTCTAGCTGTCCCTGGCGTAATACGATCGAGATATCGTCAATTCCTGAAGGGATATGTTCATAGGAGACTCCGTTTTCCTCTAAGATATGCAGCAGCCTTCGCCCGAATCCGATCTCCCTGTTCATTAGATATTTGCTCACATAAATACTGCAAAATCCATTATCACTCGCAATACCAATGACAGGTCCGTTCGTATTATCCCGCTTATTCACGATTTTGGTGCCTTCTGCAGATGGATTGTTCGTATTCTTGATATTCACAGGGATACCCGCCCGAAAAGCAGGAATCAACGCCTCGTCATGAAACACCGAGAAACCGGCATATGAAAGCTCCCTCATTTCCCGATATGTAAGCTCCCTGACCTCTTTTGGATTCTCCACCACATTCGGATTCACAGAGTATACGGCATCAACATCCGTGAAATTTTCATATAAATCCGCTTTTACGCCATTGGCCAGGATTGACCCAGTTATATCGGATCCGCTCCTTGAGAAAGTCACAATCTCGCCAGCCTTGTTATATCCAAAAAAACCTGGGAAAACCACTATTGCAGGCTCATCCCGTAATTTATACAGATTATCATAGGATTCAGGAAGAATTTGGACATAACCTCCTTCGTTACTAACAACTAATCCCGCATCCTTAGGATTCACATAAACGGCATCCAAGCCTTCGCTTTGGAAGTAAGCAGCCACCAATTTGGCATTATTATCTTCGCCGCTAGCCTTAACGGCATCCATAAATCTGTCAGGGTTGCTTTTATCACCACGTAGAAGAGTGAGGAGATCCTCCCTTATTTGTTCCACAATGGTTTCAGGCAAATGTAATTCTTTAGCGATGCTTCCATATCTATTTACAATCGCATCCTCAAGTTCCGGTGCTTCACCGGACTGCAAATGCTGGTTGGCACATTCTATCAATAAATCGGTTACTTTAACATCATCAGCATACCGTTTTCCTGGAGCCGATACCACGACTACCTTTCTTTGCGGGTCTGCCGTAACAATATCAAGCACCTTTCTAACCTGCATACCTGACGCCAGCGAAGAACCGCCAAATTTTACAACCTTCATGCTTACATCCCCTAATTTTTAAAATTATCAGTAAAATCACTGTCTTTTATTTTACTCTTTTTCACCAAACAATCAAGTTAAAAATTCCACGATATAAAAACAAATGTATTCGCACGGAGGACTTAAATTTCTTTTAAAAGTATTTATTATATTTACTTTGTATAAAAACCCATTATATTTTACCATACCAAATTTATTGGGGGTTTTTTTATGGAAATAAAAGGAAACTATTTATCACCACGAGCAGAATTTTTAGATAATTTACATTTCCACATGTTCCTTCATTTTTTTGCACAATCTTCTACTCCGACAACAACAACAGACCTATAGAAATTTGTTGATGTCCCATCGTTTTATCTACATAAAAAGCTTTATAATGAAATTACTGTAATCCGCGCAAATTGTTTTGATAGAAACAGAAAAGAACAGAAAATTATCTCTCTTGTTTTCATAGCGATATTAGACCTTGTTCTTTTGATTTATATTGCAACAAATGTCAAGTTCGATAAGTCTCTTCCATAACTAAAGTTTTATCATCCTGTAAGATGGGACAATGTATCATTTCATTCCATTTCACCATTTCCTGTTACTCCCTGTCATGATAGTTTTATCTACTCCACACCATATATGTAGGAGGTGAGTAACCATGCCTAGAGAAGATGGTGTGCTAAGGCCTATCGAGGGGAATACCTTCCATAGAGATTTCATGTTAAATAACCATGAATTGGATAGCTTCCAGTTAGGAATGGATGCCGATTCATTCTTGAATCATGTTGGAATGACCCAGGAACAGCTGGCAGTCAATCGTGAAAACTTCCGTGTTTTTATAAAAGAGTAGCCTTTATGGTTACTCTTTTCATCATTCTCTGGCGGAGTCAGCAATAAAGGATATAAAATGTTTCACTATTGATACATTCCAACAGTGAAAATCAATAAAACAAGGCACCCAAGTGGGTACCTTGTTTATGTTAACTTTTTATTGACTTGGTTATCAACGCTCGGAAATTCGTCTCCAAAACGACCTGAAGATCCAGCTTGGTTCTGTGCTGCCTCCGCCTGATTGTCACAGGTTGCGGCCGCATTCATTCCTGGAGCGTAATCAGAGTTCTCCACAGACTGGTTGATACAAGCCTGGTTCCTTTGGAGTTCCCTCGCTCCTTTTGCGTTGGTGCTGGTCTGAGTTTGATTGGTCCCTGCCATTGCAACCACCTCCAGGCCTTTAATTTACCCGCAACCTTTCACATGTATCTCCGTTAAAAATACCCATTAGAAAATAAAAAAAGAAAGGCCGCACCAGCCTTCCTTGCCAATCTTCCTTATTCGTAGATGTCAAAATCATCAGGATTTTTCTCGTCCTGTATCCCGCGTTTGGAATCGAGCTCTGCTTCCTTTCCTTTTGCGAAGGCAGGAATCACATTTCCCTGGGCATCATATTGAATCTTGCTCTTTTCGTCCCTCATACAGCACCTCCTAAGATAATCTCACTCTTAGAGTGCCATATTTAGAGCAATCTAAACATATTTTGCTGACTTTTTCCTTCTTCGGCATGTTTGGATGATTAACGGTTATCGATTTTTTCAGGATACATATCGTGATTCATCATTCGATGCTCAGCCATTTGTTCATATTTGGTTCCTGGCTTTCCGTAATTCGTATATGGGTCTATGGAAATTCCGCCCCTTGGGGTAAATTTCCCCCATACTTCAATAAATTTTGGATCCATCAATTCAATCAAATCGTTCATGATGATGTTTACGCAATCTTCATGGAAGTCGCCGTGATTGCGGAAGCTAAACAAATATAGCTTAAGCGACTTTGATTCCACCATCTTTTGTCCGGGGATGTAACTAATATAAATCGTCGCAAAATCCGGCTGGCCCGTCATTGGACAAAGGCTCGTAAATTCTGGACAATTGAATTTCACGAAATAATCACGGTTTGGATGTTTATTATCAAACGACTCTAGAATCTCAGGTGAATATTCAAATAAATACTTAGTCCCTTGATTTCCTAATAGTGTAATGTCTTGTAATTCCTCATCTGTCCTGCCAGACATAATAAACCCTCCCTATAATAACCGTGCCATAAAAGAGGATTACTTCCATAAAAAAAGCAGCCGCGAAAACAAATAACCATATCTCCTCTGATATGGTTGATTCACACGTAATCAAAGCCATAGTTTTTTATAGAGGGTGCTGCTATGAACCTCTCCCATGTACACGGGAATAAAAATCATTTTATCAAAGACACTATAGAGAAAAATACAAACCCTGTCAACGACTTTTGCCATAAACAAACATAGCGGCGAATAAAATGAAATTTAAATTGGAATGTAATAGAAAACCTGCGAAATTCCTGCAGAAATAGAAAGTCACAATCCTATCATGCAATGAAAATATTTGAGTTTTGAACATAAAACTGGAATACTCACTATCACTAAATATATTCCTCTTTTTCCCAGGTTTATATTTCACTAATAGAAGGTATCAATAACGCGTAAGGCATATTTCAACTGAGAGGATGACAAACATGGTTCAAGTAACTGTAAAAGTTGATTATTTAGGTAAGAGCTATCAAACGAATGTACTTGCGAAACATGACGCAGCTGAGGAAGAAATTTTCCGAAAGGCCCTCGAACAGGTTCAAAAACAATGGACGGATTAAAGTCAAGCAGGCAACCAAAGGTACCTGCTTCTTCATTTCGCCAATATTTGCATTTGTCCCGCAAAAAGAAGAAAATGGTTCCATCACTATTTTAATAAAATAGTTAGCAAGTTACCTTTTCCTCATCATCTCCTCTTTAGCAATCTCACCACATTTATACTGCGCTACCACCCCTTCCCTCTCTAATATTGAACGTTTTGTGACATAGTACAATTTCATTTGTTTTTTTTCCTATATGGTACTAATATAAAGATGTCGATTTGTGAACGCATTAACAAATTTACAAACATTTACAATACAATTGTGAAATAGTAAAAATTTATATTTCACATTGTAGTTTAGTAGTCACTATTTAAGAAAGGGGTTACATTATGAGATTAAAATGGGCTTTAATAACTGTACTTTTTACTATTGTCACCGTATTAACGGGTTGTGAACCCTTAATGGTGCTGGATCCTAAAGGACCACAAGCCCAGACGCAAGCAGATGACATCATGTTGTCGATTTGGATCATGTTGTTTATTGTCCTTGTCGTTTTTGCACTATTAGTATATATGTTAGTAAAGTTCCGTGCTTCAAAACAAAGCAAAGATTATGAACCTCCACACATTGAGGGAAATAAGCTTGTTGAAGCAATTTGTATTGGGATTCCGATTTTGATCGTTGCGTTCCTTTCCTATGTATCTGTTAAATCAAATTATGAAGTAGAGGCAACACCAAAAGGATACGAGGATAAAGAACCTTTAGTCGTTTATGCTTCTTCATCTAACTGGAAATGGCACTTTAGCTACCCAGAAGAAGATATCGAAACTGTGAACTACTTATATATTCCAACTGACCGCCCTCTTGAATTCAAATTATATTCTTACGGGCCAATCACAAGCTTCTGGATTCCGCAGCTTGGAGGACAAAAATACGCGATGGCAAACATGGTGACTACATTGCATTTAGCCGCTGACGTTCCAGGGGAATACTTCGGGCGAAATGCAAACTTCAGTGGTAAAGGAACTGCTGAAAATACCTTCGACGTAAAAGCAATGCCTGAGGCTGAATTTGATGAATGGGTAGAAGAAGTTAAGTCTACTGCTAAACCTCTTACTGAAGAAAAATTCGATGATTTATTAGAGCCAGGCCACCTTGGGAAATCAACATATACAGGCACTCATCTGGAATTCAGCCCACCGCCGACAGGTGAAAATGGCGGCCATGACCATGGATCGAATGAATCTGAGGAACATCAGAATGACGAGCATGCTGAGCATGACTCTCATGAACATTCAGAACATAAAAATCACTAACATTTTGGAAGATTGATAGATGATAGTTTAGACAAGCTTAGAAATACAATTTCCGAAAGGAGTCAGCAAAGTATGGACTTTTTTGATAGATTCGCCATACCACATCCAAGCCCTGCGATTTACGCATCCATGGTTGCCATTGCTCTGACAATGGTCGCCATAGTAGCCGGCTTGACCTATTTTAAAAAATGGGGTTATTTATGGCGTGAATGGTTAACAACAGTAGACCATAAACGTATCGGTATTATGTATCTGATTTCTGCCTTGCTTATGTTATTCCGTGGTGGAGTCGACGCGATCATGCTGCGCGCGCAGCTCGCTACTCCTGAATCCAAGCTATTGGATGCACAGCACTATAACGAAGTGTTTTCGACTCATGGGGTTGTAATGATCCTGTTCATGGCTATGCCATTTATCATAGCTTTAATGAACTTTGTGGTTCCGTTACAGATAGGTGCACGTGACGTAGCATTCCCGCGTTTGAACGCACTAAGCTTCTGGTTATTCTTCATGGGTGCGATGTTGTTCAACATCTCATTCGTAGTCGGCGGTTCTCCTGATGCGGGTTGGACTTCTTATTTCCCGCTTGCAGGCAATGATTTTAGTGAATCAGTCGGAACAAACTATTATATGATTGCGCTTCAAATCGCCGGTATCGGTACATTGATGACCGGTATCAACTTTATGACTACCATTCTTAAGATGAGAGCACCTGGGATGACCTTGATGAAAATGCCAATGTTCACTTGGTCTTCACTTGTCGCTAACCTTATCATCGTTTTCGCTTTCCCAGTATTAACAGTTGCGCTAGCGATGGGTACAATGGACCGTCTATTTGGAACAAACTTCTTTACTATAGATAATGGCGGTATGGATATGCTTTGGGCGAACTTGTTCTGGGTTTGGGGACACCCTGAAGTATATATCTTGATTTTACCGGCATTCGGTATTTACAGTGAGATTATTTCTACTTTTTCACGCCGTAACCTATATGGTTATAAAGCAATGGTTTACTCCATGGTTATCATAGCTGCCTACTCATTCATGGTATGGGCACACCATTTCTTTACAATGGGTCAGGGAGCATTAACCAACAGCATCTTCTCGATTACGACAATGGCGATTGCCGTTCCGACCGGAGTCAAGATCTTTAACTGGTTGTTTACGCTTTGGAAAGGGAAAATAGAAATTACCTCTCCAATGCTATACGCAATTCTTTTCATTCCGCTTTTCACTATCGGCGGGGTTACTGGGGTTATGCTTGGAATGTCAGCAGCTGACTATCAATATCATAATACGATGTTCTTAGTAGCTCACTTCCACATGGTTATCATTCCTGGTGTGGTATTCGCTATGCTTGCCGGCCTAACCTACTATTGGCCGAAGATGTTCGGATTTATGCTTAATGAAAGACTTGGAAAATGGGCGGCTTGGTTAATTGCAGTTGGTACACTAGTCGCATTCATGCCAATGTTCTTCACAGGTTTAGACGGCCAGGCACGACGTATGTACACATACTCTGAAGCAAGTGGTTATGGTCCTTTAAATATGGTTTCATTTATCGGAGCATTAATACTTGCTGTAGGATTTGCTTTAATCGTATATAACATTTACTACAGCACTCGTTATGCTTCAAGAGACATCGGTTCAGATCCATGGGATGCACGTACTCTTGAATGGGCTACCCATACTCCTGTACCTGAATATAACTTTGCGGTTGTGCCACAGGTTAACTCAATTGAAGCATATTGGGATTCTAAGAAAAAAGGCCACGTTCTGTTTAAAGATAAATATCAAAAGATCCATATGCCAAACAGCAGCGGGATTCCGTTTATAATGGGTTGTATCTTCTTCGCTTGGGGCTTCTCATTTGTATTCGGCCTTTGGATTCCTTTGATTCTTACAACGATTGGCATCTTTGTATGTATGGCCCTCCGTTCATTTGAAAAGGATCATGGTCATTACATTTCCGTTGAAGAAGTTGAAGAAACTGAAACAAAATTGCGAGGTGCTAAATAATGAAAATAGATAACTCGCTTCCACTTGAATATAGTACTGAAGAAAATCGCTTAAAGATATTAGGTTTTTGGATTTTCCTGGGTGCTGAAATCATGCTTTTCGGAACACTTTTCGCCTCATACTTCACATTGGTTGATCGTACGGCGGGAGGGCCTGATGGAGCAGAGCTTTTCAAAATAGCGCCTGTTCTTATTGAAACATTCGTCCTTTTGACAAGTAGTTTTACCATTGGGCTTGCAGTTCATGCAATGCGTCTGGGCAACAAGAAAGCCATGCTGACTTTCCTTGGTGTTACCCTTCTTCTCGGTGCTGTATTCTTGGGTGTTGAGATATATGAATTTGTTCACTATGTTCATGAAGGAGCAGGAATACAAACAAGTGCCTTCACTTCGATCCTCTTAACTACATTAGGAACACATGGAGCGCACGTTACACTTGGTTTCTTCTGGGGATTATTTATCCTGCTGCAAGTTAAAAAACGCGGATTGACTCCGGAAACTGCCAATAAATCATTCATTTTCTCTCTATACTGGCATTTCCTTGATGTAGTCTGGATCTTCATTTTCAGCTTCATCTACCTGAAAGGAATGATGTAAACATGAAAGAACTATTTCCTGCTAAACAAGTAATGGGCTTTGTATTTTCTCTGGTCCTGACTGTAGTAGCTCTTTCGGTTGCTTTATGGGACATGTCTTTTGAACTCGGTATGACAATCCTGCTTGTAACAGCATTCGTACAAGCAGGCCTTCAATTGGTTGTGTTTATGCATGCTGGTGAATCTGAGGATAAAGCAGCAATCTATACGAATGTATATTACGGAGTATTCGTCGCATTAATTACCGTTTTTGGTACACTACTATGTATGATCTGGGGTTATATTTAAACCTTTTAACCAAAAGGAGCACCTAGAAAGGTGCTCCTTTTTTTCTTTTCATTAATACTACCTTTTTCCCTTTATGTGTTTTTTCTAACATCTCTTGAGTTGCTACCAGGAATACACCCATTAGAAAAATAAAAGTAGCACCGACAACTGTTCCGATTCCAATAGGAGTTAACAAGCTGTAACCGCTTTCAAAAAAGCCGAACAAAAATATAATAGTGCCAATCGTAAGTACTGTACCACCAATATACTTTACAGCATTGAGTATTCTTACATCCATCTTACTCAACCTCCTTTGTATATATTATTCCTCTAGTTCACAATATTGTCAAACTTTTTCAGTAGTTTTAAACATATTTTTCTTGACATTTTTCGCATCTACCCAATTGTATATATATTAGAAAAGTTTTTTATTGAACATCCCATGTGGGTACATCTAAAAAATGAATTGAATTATGAATAACTAAGGAAGTGATACTTTAATGGGTTTTCTATTCAGCCAGGAATCACTAACCACCCTTGAGTGGATTTTGCGGGTGGTTTGTTCTTTTTTCTTTTTGCTTGTTACGGTCAAAATAATGGGTCAACGGTCCATTTCCCAGTTAAGGTTACTTGATTTTATTATTGCATTAGTATTTGGAAATATCATTGCCCATCCCTTGTCTGACCCGAAATTAGGGTTAAAGGGATCCTTTATTTCAATCATTGGATTAGTGGTTTTACATAATATAGGTGTTTTTTTGTGTCTTAAATCAAAAACGGTCCGAGGCTTTCTTGATCCTTCTCCCTTTCCCCTTATCAAAGATGGACAATTTATCTTTAAAAATCTGAAGAAAGCAAAGATTCCACTTGACTTTGTTTTATTAGAGTTAAGAAAAAACCAGGTGGTAGATGTGCAAAAGGTGTCCCTCGCTTTATGGGAGGCAGATGGGACTATTTCATTTTTTTTAGATCCAAAAAACCAAGCGGTCACTCCAATGGACATGAACCTCGAATCTAAGCCTTTTCTTTTTCCCAGAACGATCATTAAGGAAGGAAAAATTGAGTTTGATGTATTAAGGGAGATGAAAAAAGATGAAATGTGGCTTAAAATGCAGATAAAGAGAACATTTCATACGGACATAAAAGATATTTTGCTAGCAACGATTGATGATCACGGTTGTGTGAAAGTATTTTTCTACAAATAAAAGTGTATATATACCTACCTGTTAGGAAAGCGAAAAATCATGACTCCAAAAGGAACCATGATTTTTTTTCTTTCTTATTATCGTTATAATGTTGCATAGGGAGGTTGATTACAATGGAACATGAGAAATAGAACCAGCCGGCAGCCGCAGGCGATCTAGATGAAGAGACATTATTCATCGTCTCCCAAACCTTTAAGGCCTTATCGGACCCGACTCGGCTACGCATTCTAAATTTATTATTTCAACCGTAATTTCATCTTTATATAAAATACCCCAAAGTGAAAAGGTTTTCCGTTTTACAAGGAAACCCATCTAATCTTGCACCCTAAGTAAACGCAGGCTGTTTATTGTCACTAACAGCGTTGCCCCCATATCTGCAAAAATAGCAATCCAGAGTGTTAACCAGCCTGGGATTACCAACAGGAGGGCCAACAGTTTAATGCCTATTGAAAAACTAATGTTTTGCTTGATAATTTCCAACGCTTTTCTACTCAATTTTATGGTGAACGGAAGTTTTCTCAAATCATCACCCATAAGGGCAATATCAGCTGTTTCCAATGCGGTGTCTGTACCCGCTCCACCCACCGCAACTCCTACAGTTGCAGCTGCCAATGCCGGTGCATCGTTCACACCGTCGCCGAGCATCACTGCTTTTCCAAAGTCTTTACGAAGCGACTTGATCACATTCAGTTTATCTTGCGGCAACAATTCCGCTTGGAAATCACTCACACCCACATGTTTCGCGATGGCATTGAGCGGTACCCTTATTGTCACCTGTAAGCATGACTGTTTTTTTTATGCCCAGATCATGAAGTTTCCGGACCACTTCACGGCTGCTTTCTCTGACTTCATCAGCAACTGCAATTAAAGCCAATACTTTCTCATCCGTTCCCGTAACCATTACAGTTTTCCCAGCACTTTGAAGAGTTGCAATAGTAGCCTTTATATCTTCTGATAAAGTTGTTTGAACTTCCTCAAACAATTTTGGACTCCCAACGTAATACGTCGTTCCCTTAATGATCCCTTTAATCCCTTTTCCAGTAATTGAAGTGAAGCCTTCTACTGCTACTTCTTTAAAAGGTCTTTCGTCCCTTCAGAATGGCTGAGGAAAGAGGATGCTGCGAACGATACTCAAGTGCCGCTATATATGAAAAAAGTGCTCTTGTATCTATTTTCCTCTAAAACGGTAAAATCTGTAACGGCAGGTACTCCTTTCGTTAGAGTCCCTGTCTTATCAAAAGCAATGGCTTTTAAGCCCCCAGTCTCTTCCAGATGGATCATTCTAGTTTCATCAAATAATGCCTTGAAAATTTTTAAAGCAGCCTCAAACCTTTTGCTGAACAATCTTCCCTTGGACCGGTTCACCTTTTCCTTATCCACACAGGTTATCTCACAAACGTCTTGTTGATTCATTGATTTCACCACTTTAAATAATCAAATCTCTGTTTGAATTATATTATTCAAATCGAGGTTTGTTTGTCAAAAAATACGTTAGCCTAATGGAAGGTAATATTTACTTTTTAAGTTTTATGAGTTTGTTAAGCTGCTTAATTTATACGGTTGGTCTCTTGCGAAATGGTAAGTCTCTTATAAATGCATCAATATGCGTGTGTTTTCCATATGAAAAATGAGATTTTGTCTTTTTATAGGTAACATGGTCCTATTGTTCCTATCACATTAGTGAATTAAAATTAGCCTTATAGAATATTTATACAAAACTATGGATTTTTACTAGGGAGGACAATCATGAAAAAAAAGAAATTGTTAACCGGTGTTATCGCAGCAAGTATACTTACATCCGCGCCTTGGACAAGCTCTTTTGCAGTTGCTCCACAGTCGACAAATGTTAATACATATGAAGAACAAAATCACAGTAAATTCAACAGTGAACACTATGATTATCTTAAGTTCTCAAAAATTGGCGAAACGCTACAGCAAATAGCAGGTAACTCAAAACGCGTAAAAGTTGAAGTGAAAGGCAAATCAGCTGACGGACACCCGCTTTATGTAGTAACCATTTCCGACCCTAAAGCCCAGGGGAATTTTGGAAAAAACAAGACTTTAAGAAAGCAAATGTTCAAAAATCCACAAAAAGCACAGGACTGGATCAAGGATAATCCTGATTTCAAAGTGCCGATCATGATTAATGGCTCCATTCATGGAACTGAGTTTGTCGGAACTGATGCGGTTATTCAGTTAATTGAACGCTTTGCGACACAGAATGATGAACAGACAAAAAAGATACTGGCAAACAACATACTTATCTTTAATGTCGTTCAAAACCCTGATGGAAGAATTGATGCCACTCGCTTTAATGGACAAGGGATCGATTTGAACCGTGATTTCATCACACAGTCGCAGCCAGAGACACAGGAAACTGTTCAGCTTATTAAAGAATGGAATCCAATGGTATTCCTTGATACTCACGGCTATGTAAAAAACTATGCACCAAATCTGCAAGGATTAATTGAGCCTTGTACGCCACCTCATAATCCTAATTACGAATATGACTTGTACAACAAGTGGGCGTATAAGCAAGCAGAAGCCATGGAAGCTGAAGTTATGAAAAATAAAGGCAAGTATACTGGCACTCTCTACAAGGAAATGGAAGGATCCTATATTCCTCAGCGTGACGATTCTGCCGGCTGGGATGACTATCCACCAATCTTTACACCTATGTATGCCATGTATCATGGTGCATATGGGCACACACTAGAAGCGCCTACTAATGACTTGGATGGCGTTCGCTGGCAATATGACGCGATAATGGGTGCGTTGCAGTATGCCACTGATAATAAACAGGGAATGATCACAGACCAGCTTGAGATGTTTAAGCGTGGCATTAATTTTGATCACCCATTCCATCAGCAGGGATTCTTCCCTAGAGCTTATGTTTTACCGGTTGATAAAATTGATCCAACCGTGACTGAGAAAGCCGTCAACCACTTTATTAAAAACGACATCGAGGTTGTGAAGGCCTCTAAAGATTTTACAGCTGAAGGGCAATCTTATCCAAAGGGAACGTATATTGTAAAGATGAATCAGGCAAAAGCTGGACTTGCGAATACGATGCTTTGGGATGGAGAAGACATTACCGATGATACGCCGGCCATGTATGATATTTCCGCATGGAGCCTCCCTGAACTATGGGGCTTTGAGGCAAACCCTGTAAAAAGTGAAATTAACGTAACAACCATCAAGGTAAAAGAGGTCGATTATCAGGGAGCAGTTACAGGAAAAGGACCTTACCTAATTAAAAACAGTTCAGTAAAGGCTGTGGCACTGGTTAACTCCCTGCTTCAAAAGGGAGTCCAAATCAAACGTGATTCCAAAGGGGATTTTTATGCAATAACAACAGCAAATAAAATTGCTGCAGAGGTCGAAGCTTCCGGCGTTCAAGTGACAACCGCCCAGTATCCTAAGGATGCGGTCAAGATATCCAATTTAAAGGTTGCGATCCTAAAAGATGGCGGTATGGGCAAGCAGCAGTCCCACTCAGGAACAAAGCTCGCCTTACGGAGACTGGGCTTCAATGTAACTGAGGTTACATCTGTAGAAGTGGCAAAGCAAGGCCTGCAAAACTTCAATGTGTTTGTATACAGCGGAACTGAGAGTCTAATCGCACTGCCAGAAAAACTGAGTGCTGCTAATAAAGAATTTGGTTTTGAGACGAATGAACAATTTGATGTGTTTAAAGCAAATGTTGAGAGCTTTTTGAAACAAGGCGGGAAATATATTGCCGTTGGTGCTGGCGCATCAAAAGCTTCTTTTATTCTTGGTCTAACGGATGACACAGTCAATACCGGCGGCTCAAACAGCAACGGAATTGTTAAGGTTGATTACACGGGAACAGATGTGACAACCGGCTATAAAAATGATGATATCGGCTTTGTATATCGTCCTACATGGTATACCGGAACAGAAAATGATAAGGTGTTAGCAACCCTTGATAATTCACCAGGCTTCTTTATAGCCGGCCACTGGGCAAATAGGAATGACGCACAGGGCAAGGCTGTTGTAGTGCAGGAAAATGATAAAGACGTAACCCTGATCGGCTTAGAGCCTGGATTCCGTGACCACACGGACTATCTGTTCCGCCTGCTTTCTAATTCCATTTTTGACAAATAAAAGATACAAAAAGGGCTGAGCTAACGGGAGAATCAGCCCCCCTAGCTTTCAGCCCTTATTTTTATTTTTGTAAAATCTGTTCAATGAAGCTTAGCGTTTTTGAAATAATAAGTTCTTGGTCATTATCCAGCGTGGCTACATGATAACTATTATCCAAGTGAACAATCCTTTTTTCTTGGGACGAAATTTGTTCATAAATGATTTGCGAATTATCCGGCGGCACGACATGATCTTCCCGGGATACAAAAATCAATGCCGGGCATGTGATTTTTTTAAGATCCCCTTTCACCTGTCCCATTAACTTTACAATTTCACCTATGGAGCGGACAGGAGTTTTTTCATATGCAAGTTCTATTACTTCCGGTTTCTTTATATCCGATCCGATCGCATCCAAAAACCGCACCTCAACGTTTTGGGCTGCGGCCATATTGTCAATTTCAATTGCCGCGTTTATCGGGATGATTGCTTTGATTTCCGGATGGTTCTCCGCTAAATATAGAGTAAGGGTTCCACCCATTGATAACCCAGTTACAAAAATGACCTCACAACGCTCTTTTAGCCATTGATACCCCTCTTCGACGGACACAATCCAATCCTGGTATGTTGTTATTTCCATATCTTCATAATGCGTTCCATGGCCTTTAAGTCTCGGGCCGCACACCGTATATCCTGCTTTTGCATATGCTTCCCCTAACGGCCTCATGCTTTGAGTGGATCCTGTGAAACCGTGGGAAACCAAGATTCCAACTTTGTTTCCTTCAAAATAAAATGGCTCTGCTCCCTCTAATACTGAATATTGTTCCTCCATACCTTCCCCTCCAACTTCTTCTATTAGAAATATTAACCTATTATTAATTCGTTATTTTTCACTGTTTACCTGCTTCTTCCTTACAACCTCTTTCTTAACCGGTGGTTACTTTTTCATAATTTGTGGTAAATAGAGGATAAAAATGGATAGGAGTGAGTTTATTGAATCCAGGGAAGAAAACTTATTATGTGGACCTTGTCAGTGGAGATGTGCTTGACCGCCGTGCAATTGAAGAAAATCCAAGCTTTAAAATAGAAGCGACAGATATGGAGCTACATGAGTTAAGGACCTATTTACAGGAAAGCTACACCGCGGATTTGCAAGCATACGTACGTTCTCATATCCCTTATGTTGAATATCATAAAGATCCAGCTAACGACAGATACGACCAGAGCATGAAAAAAATATATGCGATGATCTATCAATTAGGCGATATGGAAGCAAAACGCCATATCGAAGAAATGGGGATTTTGGAAGAAGATGAATCCATGCAGGATGAGGAAATTGAAAAATTCAAATAGAGATATAAAGCATATAGAATATATAAACTAAACCCTTGAGAGAAAAATCTCAAGGGCTGGTTTTTTCTTATTGTTTTCGAGTCTTTCTTTTCTATAAAACTTTTCCCAAGAAAGATTTTGTTCTTTCCTGCTGTGGATTCTCGAAAAGCGCTTTTGGAATATTTTCTTCGACAATGTAGCCGCCATCCATAAAGATAACCCGGTCTCCCACTTCACGCGCGAAGCCCATTTCATGGGTAACCACGACCATTGTCATTCCTTCCTTTGCAAGCTGCTTCATAACTTCCAGAACTTCTCCCACCATTTCCGGGTCAAGAGCCGACGTAGGCTCATCGAACAGCATAATCTTTGGCTCCATGGCGAGCGCCCTTGCAATAGCGACGCGCTGCTTTTGCCCGCCGGATAGAGAGTCAGGATAGACATTCGCCTTTTCTTCAAGCCCAACTTTCCGAAGCAGGACCATTCCTTTTTCTCTGGCTTCTGCTTCTTTTGCTTTTTTCACCTTCAAAGGCGCCAGCATGATATTTTCTATGACCGTTTTATGCGGGAAGAGGTTAAATTGCTGAAACACCATTCCGACGTCTTCCCTGATTTTATTAATGTCTGTGTTTTTATCAGTGATATCCTTGCCTTCTATATAAATATGCCCTTCCGTTATAGACTCAAGCCTGTTTATACATCGAAGGAATGTCGATTTTCCGGAACCGGAAGGGCCAATTACTACGACCACCTCTTTCGGCTGGATTGTAATATTGATATCTTTTAAAACTTCGTTTGTACCAAATGACTTCTTTAGTTTTTCTACTCTTATCATTCCGTTGCCAGCCTTCTTTCCAAACGCTGTAATAAAAAGCTCAATGAGAGAGTTAATACTAGATAAATAACTGCTGCAGTCAGGTACGGCTCCCACACTGCAAAGTATTGCCCGTTCATAGCTCGTCCCCAATACATGATTTCTGGCGCTGCTACTAGCGAAGCCAAAGATGAGTCTTTAATCAATATAATAAATTCATTACCAAGCGGCGGTATCATCCTTTTTGATGCCTGCGGCAAGATGATATATCTCATAGCCTGGACATGGTTCATCCCAAGAGAACGGGCAGCCTCCATTTGCCCCTTATCGATGGAAAGGATCCCAGCCCGGAAAATTTCGGCAATGTATGCAGCCGCATTCAAAGAAAGAGCAATGATGGCTGCAGCAACTCCATTTGTATCTCCAATAAAAAATGGCACAACCGCAAAATGAATCAATAAGATTTGAACCATAAGGGGTGTTCCCCGAAAAATCGTTATGTAGCATTCAAACGGGAATGCCAGCCATTTGTTCTTCATCATTTTTCCTAAACCAATGAATAAACCAAGCAAGGTGCCAAGTGCTATGCCCGCCAGTGACAAGCCGATCGTCAGCAGGGTTCCTTCCAGAAAGAAAGGGGCATATTCGACGATAATATCAAAGCGAAAATCCATTCATTTTCTCCCCCAGATAGTCAAAAATTGCGTAACACATCATTGGGATGGGCTACGCAATTCTCTGTTTTCTTATTGTTGTTCTTTTAATCTATCAAGATCTGGTTCTACCTTGAACCACTTTTTATAAATCTCAGCATATTTACCATTTTCCATTACTTTTTTGATCGCTTCATCAAACTCCGCTTTCATTTCGCTGTCCTTCGGGAACATGAGTCCGTAAAACTCGGATTCAAATGCGTTAGTGTCCTCGATGACGACTAGTTTGTCTTTCGGGTTGTTCTTTGCATACTCTTCGATTACAGTGTTGTCTGCAACAACTGCATCTGCACCGCCGCTTTTCAGCTCCATGATAGCCAGGTTAGTATTCTCAAATTTCTTCATATCTTTATTGTTTTTGCCAAATAATTTTTCAACCGCTTCAGCTCCGGTAGTGGCATTCTGTACAGCAACTGTTTTACCTTTAAGATCGGCAGCCGATTTGATATCACTGCCTTTAGGAACTAAAATCTTGTTGGTTGATAGGAAATATGGGACAGAAAAATCATATGTCTGTTTCCGTTCGTCATTTATCGTAATGGCTGACATCCCAAAATCCGCTCTCTTATTCTTCACTTCTACAAATAAAGGGTCCCAACCGACATGCTCGATTTCCGCCTCATAACCGGCCTCTTCTGCGACTGCTTTTGTGAAATCAACATCAAATCCGACAACTTCATCACCCTTCATTGACTCAAAAGGTGCATAGGCCGCATCCGTTACGACCCTGACCGTCTTCTTCTCGCCCTCTGAACCACCTGTTGTATTACCATTGCTTTCAGTCTTCTCTGACCCGCAGGCAGCCAAGAATACGGAGAAAACAAATGTCATAGCAAATATAACTACCTTTTTCATTAAATTCCCCTCGTTTCATCCGGTATAATCATGCAGTAATTTGGTATATTTAAAAATATTATAACATTTTTTTTATTCTAGTAAAGAGATTACTTTAAAGCAAGAAAGCATAAAATTATAAATTAGGAGTAGTGAAGGAAAAACCACCCTGTTAATAATATTTCTACTATAACAACAAATTTGGGGTCAGTCCCCCACTGCTTTAAAGCAAAAACGCAGTACGGGACTGACCCCGTAAGAGCCGGTCTATCATTTTGGCAAAGAGGACAATTCCTGTGCAATAGAAATATAGAAGTCTTCAACCTGGTTTATGTTTAAGCTATCAGTAACCCTGCCGATACCCACTAAATCCATATGATCCCAATGATATTTGGGAGCCGTATAATTCCACATCCCCCTTGCGATTGTCCCATTCAACGGAACAGCTTCATGACCGGCAGGAGATAGAGAAGAAATGACACTTACAAGGCCATCATTCGGCCACCAGCTTTTATCAATATATGGTTCGAATTGGTTACGAGAATAGCTTCCTATGAATCTGCTTGGCTCAAGGAATAATGGAATCATGTCAGCTAACGGCAGATAATGCCCGGTCAAAAGCGATTTGTAGGATGCATCCCCGGTATAAGAAATATAGTACATATCGTCATAGGTTTTCATTTTCGTATTTAAGTCCTTCGCACCATAAGTGGATAAATCATGTATACTGATGTCCCTGGATTTCCAGACAGGGCTTTGGTATACCCTGTCTGCATATTCTAGAAAGGTTTCATCAGGCTGTTTCTTTAGTCCCCATTGATCCAGTTTGAAATCGTATACCATTGAAGTTGGACCTTGTCCGGATAACACACCCATTGTCAGGATCAGGTCTTTCAAAAATGGCATAAAAATATCGATATTGTCAGCATAGGTAGAGCCATTATGCGGAGTTCCAATCGTAGTGATGCTGTGTACCCATTTTTTCTTCCCCTGGTAAAGAGGCGAAATTTCCTTTTCTTCCGGATGTTGCTTATGGTAAGTCAGTTCTTCCTCATTGCCGCTTCTTAATAGTTCCGTCAACATTCTTGATGTCTGACCGCCCATACTATGGCCTACCAAATGGATTTTGCTGTTGTCGGTCCACTCGGGATACAGCCCTTCATAGGTCCGGCCAAATCGGGCATGTCCATGTTTCTTGGCATGGGCTGCCCCGTAGTCGACCGTTCCGCCTTTAATATAGGCGTAAAGTTCTGCGGCACGATCCCAGTTGCTGGACACAGGCCCTACAGTAGCAGTATAGACTTCATACCCTTTGCTATTAAGGAAATCATTTAAATCTCGATTTCCTCCCCAATACCGGAATCCAAGCATTTCATCTTCTCCCCAGCCAGTAAGACCGTGTACAAGAACGATTGGATAACTATTCTTCTTCATAGGCTCCACCTCATCGGCAAAGGCAAAATCAGTCTGGGAAAAAACAAGGCACAAAACAATTCCTACCGCCAAACACACTTTTGTTAACGCTTTCATAATTTCCCCCTTCAAAAATAAGAATTATAAGACCAAGTTTATCAATTTTAATCTGAAAATTCAAAATTTATATGTTTGAGTGGTTTATCCCTAATAGTTTAACGCGTTACCGTCTCAGGGGTCTGACCCCGGTTTATATATTTGGTACCAAAAAAATAAGGAGGGTTTAATTTCTCCCTCCTTGTACTATTAACTTGATTTTATGGAATGAAGCTGAGGATTATTGTTGATTTCCCTAGCATTCAGCATCCATTCATATTGTCGCAAACGGACTTCAAACAGGTTAATCGGGTCACGGAACAACTCTGGTTTTTCTCGCATTTTCTGGAGAGCTGCCTTATTGTCTTTGATTTCGGTATGAGCTTCTTCGACCGCATCATTTAGGTTGCTAAGAGGATTTCTAAAAAACAAGCTAATATCTCGATCAATCGATTTCTCAAACAATTCAAATTGGGAAAAGAATTTACGGATAATGGAAGCTGTTACGTCCTCGTAATCCTGAGTCTCTAAAAACTTTTTGTATCTTGTATACAAAGCCGTGTTATTTTGGCCGATCGCTCCGAATAATTTCCCTGCACTCTTTAAAAGCAATTGTGCAGGCGTATGCCGCATAAGTATATTGACCTCTTCTATATACGCGCCGCTTGTCAATCGGTCTGCGTCTCGGCGCCAGTCATCAAGCACCTTGAAGTCACATTCCAGATTCATTCTGTCTGTGCCATACATAGAGTTGAATCCATCGGCCATTTCTTCTAAATAGTACTGGCTCTGGCTGAATTCTTCCTTAGCCTCTGAAATCCACCCTTTAAGCGATGTATAGAACTTCGGCAGTGCGGTATGGTTGATATACTCCTGAATTCGATCATTCATGGCTTCATTCAATTCGATATGGATCCTACGGAAGTCGCTGTCTTCTTTAAGCATCTCTGCACAATCCCGCAGTATTTCCGGGATTTTGGCGTTCAACTCTTTTTTCACGTCCTCCTTGATTAGGCGGTAGGAGTTTTTGATGTTTCTGGTTTTTTCCTTTTCCAGATCGTTTAACTGATTGATAGCACCATTGAGTTTAACGACCATATCTTCATTCCAGCTGATAGAGTCAACCAGCTTGCTTTCCATTTCCACCCGTTTATCCAGCATGGAAGTCAACACTTTCCGGATAAAATACAAAAGTTTGTCCGCTCGTTCGTCCTCATGGTGTGCCGCTTGGAAATTTTTTGATAGAAACTGGGCTAAATCGTCCAGGTTTTTTCTATTATTGTAATCTACAGAAAACGCGAATACCTTCGACTTAGGTAAAAATGATTGTATCCTTGCTGTCGTTTCCTCTAGTATTCGGAGAGCATCCTGATCATTGTTTACCTTATCCATCTTGTTCAACAGGAAATGAACCTGCGTATAAGGTGACTTCCTTTTCATGTCTATGATCATGTCACGTTCACGGTCTGTGAACGGCGATTGTGCATCCAAAACGAAAAGCAGGCCATCAGAAGCATTGAGCAAATTGTAAATCTCATATTTTACAAGCTCGTTTCCGTTTACTCCTGGTGTATCAATCAAGGATATTCCATTTCGATGCAAAAATTCGGAAGGGAATCCAATTTCAAAAAAGGAGTCCCGCTGACTGCGATTCTTGGAGATGCTCTCCAGATCCGGCAGATCCTTAATCTCATTATCGGAAATCTCCAATATCCCGGATTGGTCACTATCTTTTACAAAAACGAAGGCCGAAGTAGTATCTTGGATAATCTCTTCTCCAAGTACTGTATTAATGAAAGAAGATTTGCCAGTGCCGCCGGGACCCGCAAGCAATAAATGCTTCGTCTCTAAATTCAATAGCTGACGCACCATCCATTTGTCTTTTTGGCTTATTTGTACTTCGCGCTGTTCGGCCCACAGCTCAATGGCTCCCAACAAGGCCTGTGACTCCTCTAGGGATTTCATATAATTCCTGGAGTTCATAAGAAGATGTTCTGCATCGCTCACAGGCAGTGAGTGTACTTTATCAGGGAAAATTTCGCTCCAGGACAGAACAGAAGCAGAGGAAAACAAGGCATTGGTTTCATCAACAAGCTTCAGCCAGCTAGACAACAAACCAGGAACGAGTCCCTCAATTTCCCTGATGAAATATCTCCCGTCTATCAATTCGAGATACGTATCCTTATAGGCTGTAGATAAACCTTGAAACTTATCATATTCCCCGATTTCTTCCTGTAGAAAGAAATGGTTTAGCGATACAAGCCAAGAGAAATAAGCATCCTGTTGTTTATAAATATCCCATAGTGAAAGGACTAGCTTTTCAAACCGCGCATGATCAGATTTGAACATCGTTTGCATCACCTGCAGGAAATACTCTGGAGGCAGGTCCTTTGTATACCCTTCTTCAACATATATCTGCAGTGCATCAAACCAACGCAGTGACTCTGTGCGGATGCTTTCGTTAACCGCAAGCTCGATTGCACTGCTGTAATCCTTTTGTTCTTCGAAAAAGACGCGTGCAAGATCCGTAACATTTGGATAATCAGGATGGAAGGAAACAACTTCCTTGATTGTTCGCGATGCCAAATCGAATCTTTCTTCCTCTATGTATAGGGAAAACAATTGCAACGCAACTTCAGCCCGAAGGACCAGGCTGTCAGTTGAAATGCTTTTATACATTTCTTCAGCAGTGGAGAGTATTCCCATTTCATAATAAGCGTCAGCAATATTTTTTTTCGCCCACTGCTCAAGTTCGCCTATTACATTGCCCCATTTAAAAATGGCAGCTTCATAGTCTTTGTAATGAAAATATACCTCTCCCTGCGCAAAGCGAAGCGGCGTCAAATCAGGAATTTCTTTCTTCTGCTCGGCTAAAAAAGCATCGCCCAGTGCCTCGAGCGGATTCACTGGTTTTTCCGAATCAAGCAATGTTTCATAATACTTTTTAGTAATGAAAGTATTTTCCTCCATCTTGGTTATCCTCCGCCATAAAAAATATTGAAAGTAATGTCTATGCTTTTAAAACATAATTAGAACATCTATTCGAAATTGAAATATATATAATCTCTAACTTACTATTTTACCAAACCATTACTTATCAAAAGTTTCATTCACCTTACAATTACTTATCATATTTTACTATATTGTAATAATAACAGGTACATAGACGTCATAAATAGGGGTCAGTCCCCCAGTACGGTGACGCGTTAAACTAGTAAGGGCCTGACCCCCGCCGCTTTAAAGGGGTAATTCAGCTGGGAGATTGAACCCCAATCAAAATTTTCCATTTTGAAATATTTACCCGATTTTAAGGGAAAATAACATAAAAGGAGTGGTGGTTCATGTATTATTTGGAAGGAAACATTTTATCTGGAGAATTTGATGGCGATTCAAATGAATTTTCGATACAAAAAGTGAAGGATTTCCATACACAATCAGTGATCAATCAAAAACAGCTGGCCAATTTGTATGAATATTTAAAGAAGAACCAAAATGATCAAGACGGGCAGATCATCACACTGTATGATCAAATGCCCGTAAGGCTTAGCCAAAATGAAATACATCAGCTGTTAGAGGATTTAAAGGAAATTCAATCTTTGTACAAGGGATAAGGGTCACGGGGCTGACTAGAAAAAAGGGTAGGCCCCGCTACCCTATATCCATATTTGTATTTTTTATAGGTACAGATATAGTAGGGGAAGGTTCTGGATTCTAATCCTCGTCCTTCACATCAGGATCATCTGGAATCGGTTCTCCCTGCTCGTCAGCAAGTTGCTGTTTATACTTTTCAAGCTGTTCAAAATGGCTTTTGAACTGTTCTTTATAGATTAAGAACTGGTCACCATCATGGACCGTCCGAATCCGCTTCTGCTGGATCAAGCTCTCTACATGCGCCTCTGTCAGCGATAAATATTCCGCAGTTTCTTTTATGGTTAAATACATAAAATCCTTCCTTCTTTTACGTTAGTTCTAATGAATGTTCTTCTGCTTAAAGGGCAAGCTGAAAAACTTTTTAAGACGTTCACCGGGATTAGCACCGCTTATTTACTCGATACATTCCGTGTATGTGTGAGAAAACTTATGCTAATGGATATTGCATTCAAATTTTCAACTTTCACAAGCCACCCCAAAATTCTATAATTCAAGCAATAACATCTAAAAGTAAAAAAATCAAGCAAAACAAAAAATAGACCTGGAAGTTACTTTTTAATAGCCAGGACATTTACCACGTTCATAACCCTTTTGTGCTTTTTATGGTGCTTTCAAGCCCCTCTTTACATTCTCGTTTTCCTAATTAATTATAGTATTTTTTCCTTCAATAAAGAAAAAGGGGAATTATTTCAACTGTCAAAATATATTGACATAACTTTTTTGCTCTGGTAAATTACTTTTATATTAAAAAAATCAATGATGAGAAGAGTAAGATGGGATCCTTGTCCTACAGAGAACCTGCGTTTGGTGGGAGCAGGTGCACAAGACTTATCCGAAGATCATCTCTGAGATGCAAAGCCGAATGTAGTAAGCTTTGACGGGTTTTCCGCCGTTACCTTGGAGCACGTATGATTGTACGTTGACTGAGAGCCGTTTATCTTTTTAAGTGGAAGAGACGGAATAAGGGTGGTAACGCGAGCACAAACTCGTCCCTGGCTATAGGGACGAGTTTTTTTATTTTAAAATAACAAAAAGGAGAAATTACAATGAAGAAATTAGACACTTTATTTATTGGTTTGATGTTATTTTCCATGTTTTTTGGTGCCGGCAATTTGATTTTCCCACCCTTCTTGGGTGCAGAGTCAGGCACTTCTTATTGGCTCGCGATGTCGGGCTTCATCTTGACGGGGGTAGGGCTACCATTTGCCGTATTGTATGCTGTATCACTTGTAAAGGACGGTGTTCAAACGATTGGAAATCGCGTTCATCCTTTATTTAGCACAATCTTTATGGTGGTCATCTATTTAAGTATCGGGCCGTTTCTCGCCATCCCGCGAAATGCCAATGTTGCTTTTGAAATGGGAATTGTTCCTTTTCTAGGTAAATCGCAAAGTTCATCTTTATATTTATTACTATTCACAGCCGTATTCTTCACCCTGGCCTATGTAATCAGCTTAAACCCAACCAGAATGGAGAAGTACATGGGTCGATGGATCACACCAGCCCTTCTCCTAGCAATGGTTGTCCTATGCGTTGTAGGCTTTGTAAAATTGGACACTCCTTTACAAGCTCCTACAGCCGCGTACGAATCCGGGGCGTTTTCTAAAGGATTCATTGAAGGATACAACACTATGGATGCATTGGCCGCCTTGGCGTTTGGAATCGTTATCCTCACTTCCATTCAGCAAAGGGGCATACGTGATAGAAAGCAATTGACAAGCTATACACTGAAAGCCGGTTTGATTGCCGGTGCATTATTATCATTGGTTTATATCAGCCTTGGACTAATTGGTGGAAAAATGGGGTCTGAAGGTTCTTTTGAAAACGGAACACAGATCCTATCTGCCGCTTCCACACTTTTATTGGGTCAAAGCGGTAAAACGCTGCTAGGGTTCATTTTCACATTGGCCTGTTTCACGACGGTTGTCGGGTTAACTACTGCCTGCGGGCAATATTTTTCAAACCTTATCCCGAAAGCAAGCTATAAAACCGTGGTATTAGCTGTAACTTTAGTAGGCTTTACTCTTTCAAACTTAGGTTTGGCTCAAATTTTAAAAGTTTCCGTACCATTCCTGGTCACGGCTTATCCATTAACAATTGTTCTAATCGCTTTAACATTCTTCAATCGATTCTTTAGGAATTCAAGAAAAGTATATGGCAGTGCTATGTTATTCACAGGTGTTTTTGCTGTAATCGATGGGTTAGCAACGTTTGGCATTAACTTGGGGCCATTGCAGACGATCAGGGATTTCCTACCGCTTTCATCAGTGGGTCTTCAATGGATTGTACCGGCCCTTGTCGGTACAGCAATTGGCATCATCCTAAGCCATTTGGGCAGTGAGGGAAAAGCATCGGAAGAAGTAGAAATGAAAGCATCATAAACATAGCAATAAAAGGGTCAGACCCCCGCGACTTAAGGCGGTGATTCTGACCCTTTTTATTTATGCTTTTCTTTTCACCCAGTTCCCCCGTTTTGCAGCTGAAGGCTGGTATCTTCTCATATGGCCATAGGAAACGACTTCTTTAAGATAGGTATCACCGGCGGGATTGATTTGACTTAACAGCTCCATCAAGTATGTAATATCATCCATCGCCCTGTGTGATTGGTAACTCGTTATATTATGCGCTTTAAGCAGGGTTAGCAGTTTGCTATCTGCAAATCCATAGTTTTTCCAGGGTACATTCCGCATCGTACAATACCATTTTGCATCATTAATTTCAGGATACATATGATAGAGAAAGCTTCGGTCAAAGGAAGCATTATGGGCAAAGACAGCATCCGTCTGGTGAAAGTAAGCTTTAATTCTATCATCCAGGAAGCTCTTGCCTTCCACTAAATCATAAGGTATTCCATGAACCCGGTAGGCATTTGGATAATTTCGTTTTGCAGTAGGTGATAACGGTTCTCTCAGGAAAGACTCTTCCTCGATCACCTCTATAATCTCTCCTGTATCTTCATTAAAGGAAAATAACTTGACAGCAAGTTCAATTATTTCGTCAGTCGCAGGACCCAATCCCGTGGTTTCAACGTCCACCAGCAATCCCAACTTTTCCTGTCGGATCAATCCATTCAACCTCCAATATATTATAAAAAGAACCTTCAAACTATAGCTTATAAGATTTTCTGGAATTATTCCACTAAATTTGTCGAGTGGGATCACATCCCCACCGTATTTAATACGCCACCGTGTCGATGGGTCTGCTCGCTCAATGGCTGGCCGCTAAATTTTTCATCAAGACAAATACCCATTTCTGTATCCTGTTCATATAATGCACAGTGGAAATTGATAAAAAGGGAGCGGAGAAGATGGAAGAGGTTGAATGGAAACTGGAAGATCCATATGTTTATCAAACATTATCATCAATTGTAGGAGCGCATGTAGCCGTGCAAACAACTAAATTCTTAGTAAGAGGCATCCTAAAAAACGCCATGCCCGACCATATCGTTGTGGAAATGGGCGGCAATAATTTTTTTATTAGGACAAAGGAAATTGTTTGGGTGGTTCCGAATCCCTCTTATACACTGGAATAATACAAACTTCCCCCGACATATGCATTGATGTATGCACAAACCTTATACGATCGGGGGATTATTATGATTAAACGCATAAATAGGCTACAAGTGGAGCTTCCACGGCCCGAACACGGAGATCCAAACGCTGCCTCAGCGGTACAAGATTTATTAGGCGGCAAATTCGGTGAAATGTCCACTTTGAATAACTATATGTTCCAATCCTTTAACTTTCGCGGCAAGAAAAAATTAAAGCCTTTCCACGATCTAATTGCGAGCATATCAGCAGAAGAGTTTGCCCATGTTGAGCTTGTAGCCAATACCATTAATCTTTTAACTTTCGGAAATACCTATCCGGCAGATCCTGATGCGGCACCTTTGCAGGAAGGTAAAGATGCAAGGTATTCCCTGTACTATACACTTCAGGCACAAACAGCTTATCCGGGTGATTCAATGGGAAGGCCATGGAACGGTGAATATGTGACCAACACAGGCGTTTTGGTTGAGGATTTATTGTATAATTACATGCTGGAAATTGGTGCACGGACCCACAAGATGAGGGTTTATGAAATGACAGACCATCCTACTGCAAGGGAACTGTGCGGGTTTCTTCTCGTTCGCGGAGGTACGCATATTCTTGCTTATGCCAAAGCACTTGAGGTCGCAACAGGGGTTGAAGTAGGCAAGATGCTGCCAGTCCCAAGTTTGGACAATTATAAATTTGATGCTGCAAAAAAATATATGGATCAAGGCCTGCACAATGTACTGTATACATGGGATGAACCTGAATATAGAGACATCAGCATGATATGGAAAGGGAAAAACCCAGAAACTGGTGAACCATTGAGGGTAATTGATGGAATCCCTGAAGGAGCGCCTATTCCTGACTTTGAGGAAAAGCCTGAGCAATTTGCTCCTGGCATTGATAGAGACGATTATGATAGAATCTTAAAAAGGTTAATGAGCAATATTTAATCCCCTTCTAAGAACGCCTGTCGGAGCTACTTTCCGCAGGCTACTTTTATAATCGGAACTCTTTCGATTAAGCTGAGTTCAATCGATGGAATTAGTAGTCCTGAGAAATAAGGAGGAATATTGTTTGTAAACCGGTCGGCCAGCAACAGATGTGCGATGAACAGCATAGATTCTGGCACATTAGAAAATAGTAGCTTTCAGATGGCAGAGAAAAACAGGGACAGGAACACTTAATATTCCTGTCCTATCAATAAAATTTATCCCTTTTGGATTGCTCCCATTCCTTCCAGAATGATCTTCGCATCAGCATTCAAGTGATCGATAAAATCTTTCCGCATGAGCAGCTTCTCCTTATCTTTTATCGTTACTTTAACGGATCTTACATCAAACTTGGAAGCAAAGGAATTAATGGCACTTGCTGTAGCCATTTCCCCCCTTGTAAGAGGTTCATGGCCTGCGTCCCTTCTGTTAGTAAGAAACTCAAGCAACACACGAGCATTTCCCTTCAATAGATTTCTATTATCATTCAGGATCTCTAAATTTTCTTCAATGTACTTCCTGGTGGTCACTAGGTCAAGTTCATTTACAGATTGGTTGATTTTCAGTAATAAATCCTTGATGTTCAAAGTTGTATCCCCACTCTTCTTTATATCTTTCTTTTCTATATCGGTTAAAAACATAGATTATGAATGCAGTGGTGGCAATTTTTAACGACATTAGCCCCCTTACACTATAAATTCCCATAAGTTTCAGAGTCCCACTACTAGTTCACTCTTCCGTAATCCCGCAGTTGAACATCCGTATGTATTGTTATCGGGATATTTGAATATGTTTCTCGCCAATTTAGCTTATTCCATTCTTCATAGTTCAAGCTGTTACGGACCACTTTTCCAATACCAAGTGAATCGACCCTATGTTTCTGTGTAAAGGCAACAACTTTTTTCATCTTTTCCTTTAAATGTTTTTCCATCTTCTTTTCAATACGGCTATGTTGGTTAGGGTTTGCTATATTGCCTTCTCCCATATACTCCAGAACCGTGCCTTTCACATTTACCGAAATAACGAGAGCAAAAGGATGGCGGACAGAGCGTTTTATATCTATTTTCTGGTCACTGTCCGTAATGGAAAATGTCAATAACTCCGCTTCCCGATTCTTGCCTCCCTCCCATGTAAAAGTCAGACGCCCTTTTTTGACCGTTTTTGTTAGAAGCATATAAAAGGGACCCATGGAAGAATCTAAATAGGTGATATAATGATCATCACGGAATAAGGCAATTCCGTCTACCTCTACATGCTTCTTCTTTTTAACCAGTTGCGGGGCGACTGGATCAATTCCATCATCATACAGGTCCCTCATGAATTGATAGCTATTGATTTCAGGCAGGCGATTATTTTTGCTTTCTTTCTCTATCAATTGGTCGATATACTCATAGGTACCCTTTTGCTGTTGATAATTGTCAAAAAGCATCTTTGCAGCGTTTCCATTAGTAATCATGATGTGCGTTCGATGTCCGACTGAAGGGTCTCTCTCAAGTGTATCGCAGTAACTTGAGAGACCTTTTTTAGCGACACTCTTCCCGAATAACACAGTTCTTAGCTGCCCATGCACAATGTCCCAGTCTGTTTGTTCTGACGCTTTCATTTGTGCTTCCAGCATGCTCTTTGCTTTGGTGGAAATGATTTTCTGAGATTCCTCCTTTTTCGCAAGGGGGAGGGCTGCACTGACCTGGATCTGATCCATCCCATTTTGTTTCCCCGCTAAATCATACGTGATCGTCTGAACCATTGCCTGATCCTCCAGAATTCGCTGGTCTCCGCAACCCGTCAGGAGGATTAGTAAAATCAGCCACTTTCTATATTTATCCATCTACTTGCCTTCTTTCTTGCCGCTGGCGTGTTAGCAGTATAGTGATAGCAGGCAGCAAAAATCCGATGCCCATCTCAACGATGGATAAATTAGTCAACCAATTCTCCACTTCCTCCATTGAATAGGCAAATGCCGAAATGGCCAGTGTCCCGGCAATGATTAGTGCAGACAGGAAATTCCGGTTTATTGTTTTAAAGATTCGATTTGCAGCCTGAATAGAAGCCCAATAAAACACCGTAACAGAAATGAGAGTCTTTAATAAAAATAAACCATAAAGGAAGTTTTCCAATCGTTCCACGAAAGGGAACTGAATATAAGAAAGGGCATCCAATAAGGGAAATAGTATTTTCTTTAAATACTGGTGGCCAAAAAAGCCAAAGCAAATAATAGACGTGTAGGCGTAGATTATGGTTGTGACCAACTGTCCTAGCATAAGCGATTTGAAGAACTTGGATTCCCTGTTTGTAAACGGAAAAAAAAGAATGGAGAGCTCGTACCCGATAAACGTTAAATATGTTTGAAATATGCCCCTTGTCCACCCATCCCCTTCCTTAAATACGAATGAAGTAAAACGGGCCAATTCGATCTCCCTGAAAAAATACATGAATAGGACGGACAATATTACCGAGATGGAAAAAATGAAAGTGGATGTTTTTGCGATAATATAAATTCCTTTTATCACAAGCATATACACAAGAAGATCAAATGCTAATTTTAACGCCAGGGTAGGCGTTGAGTGATACGACAAAAGCTGGTAGAGGGTTACATACTGTTTGGCAATTAGGCAGGCAATCACACTCCAAACCACAGCAAGAAATCCAAAAAGTAGGTAGGCCGCTACACGCTGGAAACGCTCCTCAATAAGGTCTAAGATACATTGTCCCTTTGCTCTCCTGTATGCGGCTCCTATTAAGAATATATTGAGATAAGCCAGAGCTGACACAAGAAACAACGCAAGCCATCCATTTGTACCAAAATGTACCGCCAGTGTGTGGGGAAGGGCAAACAGGACAACGCCGGTTTGAGTCAAGTAAACCAGTATAACAAGATGAAATGAATGCAATTTTTCTTTCATACGTGTCCCTACTCTCCGTTTTTCCTGCGAATAGAATGATCGGTTCTTGACTGGGAAGGTCGCGTTCTCAATTTAGAAAATGGGGCACGAATGAGGATATCCTTCAAATCACCAAAGGCCATCGGAGTAATCGGTGTCATATAAGATGTTTTTAAACTTGTCAGGCTTGCCAAATGAATAAGCACAAACCCAAGGCCTATCATAATGCCGAAATTCCCCCAGATTCCTGCCAGCAGAATGATACCAAAACGAACCAGGCGTATCGACTGGCTCATCATATAGCTCGGAATGACAAAAGAGGCAATGGCCGAAATGGCGGTGGAGATAATCAAAATGTTGCTCGTTAAACCCGCCTGTACCGCTGATTCCCCAATCACAATACCTCCAACAATGCCAATTGTCTGGCCAATTTTCGTAGGCAGCCTAGCTCCTGCCTCCCGTAATAATTCCACCGTTACCTCCATTAACAATGCCTCATACAGAGGCGGAAAAGGAACTCGCATCCGTGATTTAAGAAGCGTCATCAATAGGGGCCGCGGAATCATTTCGTAATGAAACGTTGTCACGGCAACATAAAAGGCCGTAAAAAAAATGGTAATAAAGAATGCCGTATACCGAAGGATTCGTAAAAAAGTGGCAACTGCCCATCTTTGGTAATAATCCTCCGAGGTATTGAAGAATTCAAAAAAACTGGTTGGGGCAATTATGACGGAAGGGCTCCCGTCAGCCATAATGACGATTTTCCCTTCTAAAAGTTTGGAAGCTGTGGAATCGGGCCTTTCAGTCGTCAAGAATTGCGGAAAAACAGAATATGGCTGGTCATCAATCATTTGAACGAGCATAGCAGAATCAATGATCCCGTCTCTTCCAATCGCTAGTATCCGTTTTTTCGTAAGTGATACGAATTCGGGGTTTGCTATTCCTTCAATATAAACAATATAGACATCTGTGTTACATACGTTACCTACACGAAATTTTAACGTTTTCAAGCTGGAACTCTTAATTCGCCTTCGTATAAGAGAGAGATTATTTCCCGCAGATTCTACAAATGAATCGTGTGGGCCAATGATGACCGATTCCGTTTGCGATTCAGCAATTGATCTGGCTTCCGGCCCAAACACATTTACCAAATAAGCTTTCTCTTTATAAAATATAGCAGCTTTTCCATCTAACACCCCCTGGCACAGGGTTTCATTATCCGCTACTTCCTGATATCTTGTTTCTGAAAGTATTTTTATTACATCGTCTGGTTTTCCTTTGTCAAAGGGTTCAACAAGGAGCTCTTGTACTTTTGCTTCCTTTACGAGATTCTCTATATACGTGTATTGTAACGATAGATGGGTGATATCATTTTCCACCAAATCTGCACAATCCCTGAATTCCTCCCGTATAGCTGCGAGAGTTGGAATAATATTAGGCTCTTTTTCCTCAGATGTAAGCTTCTTGTTTTTTCTTTTAAATACTCCAACCATTTTATGCCTCCGAAATTCACTTTTTCTTTCGGATAGCTTTTGTTAAATTTGGTTTGTTATGCAAATCACTATGAATTTCGGTCCTATCATTAGCATAAAACTATCAAAATAGTAGGGGTTGTATTTGCAAAGCTTTTCCCTTGATTATTCTGATGAAGCTTTATAGCTTTTGACATTGGAGTCATTTTAATGACATACTTCCTTTATATCTACTCATATTCACGAATTTCACGGTTTGGCTTACAGCCAATCCCAGTTAGTCCGTTAATGAAAGGATGCAAACTTGTGAAAAAGTTCATTGTTGTCGGGGCTGGAATCCTAGGAGCTTCAACTGCTTACCAGCTGGTAAAAAAGGGGGCGGAAGTCCTCATTGTAGATCGAAAAGATGCGGGTCAGGCCACTAGTGCCGCTGCAGGGATCGTTTGCCCATGGTTATCCCAAAGGCGCAACCAGGCTTGGTACCAACTGGCAAAAGCAGGGGCCCGCTTTTACCCTGGCTTGATCGAGCAGCTTGAGGCCGATGGGGAAACAGAAACCGGCTATGCCCGGGTCGGTGCAATTAGTTTACATACTGACGAAAAGAAACTTCTTGCGATGGAGAAACGTGCGGAAATTCGTAAGGTGGAAGCACCGGAAATCGGAAGCATCAACCGTCTTACCATAGAAGAAACCAAGGCAAGTTTTCCACCACTAGCAGAAGGGTATTCCTCTGTCCATGTAAGTGGTGCTGCTCGGGTCGATGGACGCTCTCTACGGGATGCCCTATTGCGGGCAGCTCAAAAACACGGTGCTACGCTGATTTACGGCAACGCTGCCCTTCACTTTAACAGTGATCATGTAACAGGTGTTTCTGTAGGTGAACAATCTTATACTGCTGATAAAGTAATAGTATGTGCCGGTGCGTGGGCCAACCAATTGTTGGAGCCACTCGGTATTGATTTTAAAGTGAGCTTGCAAAAAGGACAAATTGTTCATTTACGCATACCCGACACTGATACAAGTAAATGGCCAGTAGCAATGCCATCCAGTAACCAATATTTTCTGGCATTCGAGGACCAGAGGGTTGTAATTGGCTCTACTCATGAAAATGAAATACAAGGGTTCGACAACCGTATTACGGCTGGAGGATTGCAGGAAGTGATCAACAAGTCACTTGAGACCGCTCCTGGTTTAACGAATAGTACATTTTTAGAAGCACGAGCCGGCTTTCGTCCTTATACACCTGGATTTCTCCCTGTTATAGGTTCGCTACCCGGTTGGGACGGAATATTGATTGCAAATGGATTGGGTGCTTCTGGTTTGACGATGGGCCCATATTTAGGAGACCAACTGTCAAGACTTGCCCTTGGATGGGAAACGGAAATCAATCTAGAAGATTACGATATATCTACTGCTATAGGGTAAAGTGTTTAAAAATGTCATGAAACTGTCACTTTTTAAAATGATACTCCCTTTTATATATCATATTATTTAAAATATATATTATTTTCAGATATATTAATTCACACACTTAAAGGAGTGCCTATATAATGCGACGCCGATTAACGAAATCATTAGAAGAATTGGTACAGGAAAATAAAAAGGAATTACTTAACGACAAAAAAGAATTAGAAAAAATCGATAAACGAATCGAACAACGCCATGAAATTAAAAAGCTTGCTTAGACATTGTCCTATATAGCTTAAACTGTTAAACCCACTCATAGCAAGAGTGGGTTTTGTCTTTATTAAGCATAATCATGATTTTCCAACACGGTACTGTTAATTCTGCAATTTCTCTTGCTCCTCCAGATAATTCCGCATACGTTGGAGATACTCAGGAGCATCCATTGGATCATGAACGACCATTTCTATGATGCACAATTTATCCTTGCACTCAGTCTCTGCCTGCTTTATGGCTTCATCCAGCTCCTGATTTGTGCGCACCTTTGCAGTAAACGCAATGCCGCCAAAAATATCAGCCAGTTTCGTATACTCCCATGCGGGTATCTGGTTATATTTCTGATTTTCAGACTTTACATTCAAATATTTTTCAATTGTGTATCCTTCGTTGTTTAGAACGAATATGATCGGCTTACAATCGTTTTCCAGCATCGAACTAATTTCCTGTACCGTTAACTGAAGCGAGCCTTCTCCAGTAAAAAGAAGGACCCGCCTATCCTTTTCCGCCAGACACGCACCAAACGCTGCCGGAACCCCATACCCGATGCTCTGCCATCCCCCTTGAGCAATATAATTCGCTCCCTTTGGCAGTCTAACCTGTGACATTCCATAAGAAAACGTACCTGTTTCGACTACTACGATATCACTGTCTTTCAGCATTTGTTGAATCCGGGGATAATAGGATGAGGCAGCAATAAGCTCATCCTGGCCTCCTCTAACAACGTCATATGGAAAACCTTTGCTACTAGGGGTTTCCCGCTGCCGAAAGCCGCTTTTCCGCAATGCATCCAGCATATCCTCTGCATAAATATTCTCATATTCAGCTTCGCTGACTATAACAAATTGAGGCTGAATCGTTACCGTATTCAACGGATTCAGCTTTGCCGTAAATTTTGCCATGTTGACATCAGACTTCACATGTCCTACCATAATGACACAATCGGCTCCTTCAACGATGCCACACACCTCTTTATCTCCGAATGGACCTCCATATGTTCCTATATATAGGGGATGGCTTTCATCAAATCCACCTTTCCCTTGCATCATAGACGCAACAGGCACATGCATTTCTTCAGCTAGACGCATTGCAGCATTTTGAAGACCGTACCGAATCGTTAATGTATCTATTAACAGCACAACACTCCGGGCAGAATCTAACATTTCCTCAACATGGCTGACGGCCGCCCGTAACGAATTTTCTTTTGTTTTTTTTTCGTCAGTTGGCTGCAAGTTGTGCCGCAATATCGGTTTCATTACAAGGTCGATGGCGACTGACAAGTACACAGGCTTTTTCTTTTCCTTAGCAATCCTTATTGCTACCGGGATTTCTAGCTCCGCATTTTCCGGCGTCAATATCACTGTGTAGCCGGTAATATTCTCATATACTTTCCGGAAAACATCATAATCCCCATTCATCAGGGTATGGTGCAGCAGCTTCTTCTCCCTTTGTTCCTTTGACTTTGGTGTTCCTACGATATGGATAAGAGGCACATTTTCACTATAAGCACCCGCAATGGCATTGCAGGCGCTCATTTCTCCAACTCCAAAGGTCGTTATTAGTGCCCCTATTCCTTTTAATCGGGCATATGCGTCTGCTGAGTAAGCGGCATTCAACTCGTTTCGGCCATTGATAAATCGAATATCTGCTTGTTTTTCAAGCGTATCCAAAAGGGTAAAGTTAAAATCCCCCGGTACCCCGAAGACCTCTTGTATGCCCTCACGCTTTAAGCAGTCCAATAAATACTGGCCAAGCGTGATGTCATCCGTCTGTCCAAGTTCCGCTGATATTGCGGGCTTTGAAGATAACACTGTTTATCACTCCTAATGGATTGATGGTTGATAGCTTCCACCGATTATATACCCTATCCATTTTCAGCTAATCACGATAAGTGACGGAGGCCTTTCAATCCTTATGGAAAAAATCGTCGCCAAAAACGGCTCAATTTAATGTTGTGTATCGATTGTTACGTCATTTTGGTATCATACTGCCAGTTCTTCCGTTCTTTGTTCAACTTCCTTCTCAAGCTTATTTATTTACTGTTGTTCTTTTTGTCCTGCAAGGTTATCTATGTTTTGGGTTTTGAAGTGGCGGTACAAATGAAATCTAATAAAATGCTAATAAATTCAGTAATTACTATTTAATGGAACTCTATAAATATATGGTTTTCACCCAATGCTTTCTATCGCCTGCTTCACATTTGCGAACGTTCTGATCGATGAGAAATCCATGCCGCCCCCTATTACCTTAGTTGCTAAATCCGGACGGATTCCGGTGGCAATCACTTGAATTCCCAGCAGCCGAAGCACTTTATACACATTAAAGATATGGTTGGCAACCTCTGAATCAATCGTTACAATGCCGAAAAAATCAATAATCAAGCATTCTACCCCAAGTTCACTGATTTTTGGGACTACCTTATTTACTAAATGTTCGGCTCTGTCATGATCAAAGGACCCAATCAATGGAAGAACAGCCATCCCGTCCTGGATTGGCACGACCGGTGCCGATAACTCATTCGCTTCCGTTCTCCTATTTTTGATAATCTTGTCTGTGTACTCCTCATAAGCAAGAATCGTCTCAGTCAAACTGATGTCGAGCGCACACGCCCTTATCCTGGAATTTATTATTATTAGAATATCGCTCTCCCTCGCATTTTTAAGACGGGATCTCATTTTTTCTTTTAGTCATTTATAGTTAAATAAGTAGAGTGATACGAATAATAAAACGATTGCCATAATCTTTTTTAAATCGATTGGTATTTTTACTCCACCAAACAATCCAAAGTGATCAATGACGGCCCCTATGATAATTTGTCCGGCAATAACAGAAACCAATGTGGGGGCAACACCTATCTTTGGGACTACGAGAATCATGACAGTGACATAAAAGGCACCAAGTAAACCGCCTATAAGCTGCCATTTGGGCACAGCTTGCACCGCTAAAATATTTCCTTTTCCAAAGAACAGCATCAAAAAGAATAAAGCAAGTGTCCCAATGAGAAATGAAACAAACGCTCCCTCAAACGCCCCCGCTTTTTTTCCCAATCCGCCATTTATCTGGGCTTGAACAGCAACCGCGAATCCGCCCATTAATGCAAGCAAAGGAAAAATAAATTTCACAACGAATTGCCTCCTTCTATTGTTTTCTATTTTTCCATTATACTCTAACCAGAAAATACTTGATGGAACTTCTTTAACAATTGAAGCTGTATTAACGCAAAATGCCCTTCACAAAGAAGGGCATTCACGCAATATGTTCCTATTATTGAAGACCACCTTGAATTCCATTTGTAAATCCTGTTTGGCCAGCTTGTTCGGTAGCTGCTTGAATTTCCTGTATTACCTGCTGGGCATCCGTTCCTGCAAATCCTGGCTGCATGATAGATTGAACGGGGCCGCCCACTTGCTGTGAACTATATCCGTTTGTCATTCCGGCCTGACTGCCAAAACCGCCAACTTGCATTCCTGCTGATTGCATGCCAAAGCCCCCTTGCTGCTGGCTAGAACCATATTGCAGGTCGCGTTGGATATCCTGTCTTACCTGCTGAGAATCCGTTCCTGCAAATCCTGGCTGAGTGATAGATTGAACGGGGCCGCCAAATGCGCCAGACATTCCGCTCTGCATACCAAATCCACCTGCTTGCATTCCAGCTGACTGCATGCCGAAGCCGCCTTGCTGCTGGCTAGAACCATATTGTAAATCTCGTTGGATATCTTGTCTTACTTGCTGAGGGTTTGTTCCAGCAAATCCTGGCTGCATGACTGATTGTATCGAATCGCCCATTTGCTGTGAACCATATCCTCCTGTCGATCCCGCTTGCATCCCGAAGCCGCCTTGCTGTTGGCTAGACCCATATTGTAAATCTCGTTGGATATCTTGCCTTACTTGCTGAGGGTTTGTTCCTGCAAATCCTGGCTGCATGACCGCTTGTAAAGGACCGCCCATTTGCTGTGAACTGTATCCGCCTGTCATACCTGTTTGCATTCCCAAACCGCCAGCTTGCATTCCAGCCTGACTGCCGAAACCACCTTGCTGCTGGAGAGAACCATATTGCAAGTCACGCTGAATATCTTGTCTTACTTGCTGAGGGCTGGTTCCTGCAAATCCTGGCTGAGTGATAGATTGAACGGGGCCGCCAAATGCTCCAGACATTCCGCTCTGCATACCAAATCCACCTGCTTGCATCCCTAGTTGTTGTGCTCTTTGTTGCATCTGTTGTTGTGATTGAGACATGTTGATTCCTCCTTGAAGTTTAGTACCAACACTTATAGATTTTGCAGGAGTCTCTTTTTTATACATTTTTTTACTATTTTTTTGATTTTATAAAAAAATATTCACTCCATATTCAGCCAGTTTTTTGAAAAAGGAACTTGGCTTGGTTTAACACCACTATTTTCAGTAATCCCCATGCAAGAAAATGCCCACAGCAAGTAAAAATTAAGTTGCTCATCAACAAGTCCCGTTCTCTTATCAATAAATAAGAGTTGCATATCTTCAAAATATTTTACGCTTTACGTAATCAAGTACATTCATTAATTCGTATTGCTGCAAATCCTCCTTAAGAATGAACGCATTTTGGATCTGTTTCCCATCTCCCTTGGCAACCGAATATACTTTCAAGTGGGGAAAAACAATTAACATCTTATAATAGCAGAATTGTTCAACGATACGTATTCCAAAATTTTGAATGCATTTGTTTTTAACAATAAGAGAACATAGGTAATGAGGAGGTGACGAAACATGTCTAATCGTCGTGGAGGCCGCAATCGCCTTTTAGTACAAGGTGCAGAAATGGCAATTGAGCAGCTGAAGTATGAAATCGCAGCTGAGTTTGGGTTTGAGCTTGGAGCTGACCAAACAGCGCGTGCAAACGGTTCAGTAGGCGGTGAAATCGTAAAACGTCTGATCGCTACAGCTCAATCCCAATTGTCTGGACAAGTTGCACCACCGAACTCTTCTCGTTAAGCATCAATAAAACCTAATGATATATGGATTGAGGCTGTCCCAAAAGTGACTTTTGGGCGCCTCTTTTTTTGTGGGCATAAAAAAATAAGAAAACATTTCCTTTTGGTATAATAAAGTACCACACCAAATCATACGAGAAAGCAATGTTTTCTTATGTACATTCAGTATAACATTGACCAGCTAATCCTTCCAATGGATATTGAAATCCTCATCCCCAAACACCACCTTTTCCGGATCGTCAGCCATGCCGTCGACCAGATTAGTCCTTCTATTTTCGCCAGTCTCTATCCGGTGGGGGCCGCTCTGCTTATCATCCCCGCATGATGTTAAAAATCATTTTATTCGCCTACAATAGTGTTTTCCATATCGGGGAACTTCCCCATCCGAAGGGGGAAATCGCCTATCTTCCTGAAGGCGGACACAGGATGTTCGCAGTAAATCAATGATACAATTGGGACGATCCTTTTACTCAATATAGGGGAAAGGCGCAAACTTATATAACGAGGACCAGCCAATAACCGTGGAGCAAGCATATGAACGTATAGAAGGCCAATCCGCAATGGAGATGCCTTTTATCCAATAAGCAGGGCGGGGCTTTATGTATAAACTAAGAACATATAATAGGAACGAAAGCGTCAATTTGACCGTCATAAACAAAAAAGGATGGGTTTCATATAAAGAGTTCATAAGAGGATTTGCTTCGGTGATATGGGAATTGAGCAAGCCATAATATGTAAGGAAAGCGGCTAGGAGGTTGAGAATAGCGAGGTATTGGAATAGGTGTTTCATTTGGATCACCTCTTTGTAAAAAAATATCTGTTCTTAATTGAGAATTGATACTTTTAAAAAGACCTTGATTGTTACTTTTTATTCAATCAAGGTCTTATACAGTTGCGCTATTCTTTCTTTATTTAAAAAAAGGAAACATCCCTCACTCAAAGAACGAAATCAGGAAATTTACTTCACCAAAGCAAATCAGTCCTTCTTTAGTTCATCTACCTTATATAACTCTCTTCATTTTGGAAAATTAATTTCTCCACTCCACAATTCCCCTGTACCACGATGACCCGGACGCTGGTATGCTTTAATCATATAGGTTCCAGATTTTTTTGGATTATACATAATCTTATATGTTTGGCCGGAACCTAGAGTAGGAACTGTACCAGTTGCTACAATTTCCCCTCCTTTAGGATTACCCTGTGCAACCCAGTATACTTCATATTTTACAGGGCCACCCATTCCTGAGCCCCCATTTTTTACATCAGCATATATTGCATTACCCTCACGACCTTGGTCAATGAATTTTAATGAACTTTTATCCCATTGTTTTGGTTCGTCATCGTTCTTGTCATCATCACCGTCGCCTCCACCACAAATCCCTTCTATATCAAAATCAACAGATAAAGAATCATCCTGAAATTGCCCTTCATTGTTTATTTCATTTCTATGTTTATTTACTGATTGAGATATAAAAGAAATTTCAATTTCTAGATCAATCCCCTCAGATACATTCAATTTGCCCCCTGGAAGCCACGAAGCAATGTTAAGTGGCTTTTTCTCTAATTCAGCAAGTGTCAATTTGAAGAAGCTTCCATCTTCGTTTTTTACATATGCATCATCTAATCGAAATTTTACTTCGAACTGTTCAGTAAACTCTTCTGCTGTGGTTCCATTTTTAGGATTGAGCTTATTATCCGTGCCATCTGTAAATTTTAACTTCGTATGCAAATAAACTTTATTTACTGGTAAAGACCCGCTGTTCGCTATAGTCAATATTCTTTCTTCAACCTGCATTGGCATTACGTTATCAATATCAAAATCCGAAAAGACCACAATATTGCATTTTCCCACCGCTAATGTGTGCCCTTTCGTTTCAATGTCATTAAAAAGGGACCATGTACCTTGAGGAATAACAGCCGAAATTAATAATATAAAGCCACTAATGAGAAAGATGATTCCTTTCGTAATTTTATATTTAGAACTCACTTTTATCACCTAGCTTTCGAATGGATAATCTTTATAGAGTAATAGAAAAATATGATATTTGTTGCTGATTGTTTGAAAGACTAAAACTTATAATCGTCTTCCTATGTAAACTCCATCATTAAATTTTTAAAAAGGTGAGAAAATCTTCTCACCTTTTTTTGTTACGGCCATAATTGTTCAAAGATTTTATGATATTCCCTTTAACTGGCTCCCTCTTTACAATCCGATACAACAGTTTGAAGATATTTAATATTAGAGACTATTATATAGATGGCAGGAATAATCAAGAAAATGATTAAACCTAATTTTGACTTCATAAATTCGATTAAGTAACCGAGATACGGAAAAGTAACACCCTGATATTTTCCCACTACTAAATTGGCAGAAAGTGGCCTAGCGTCAGGTGTAAGATTTGCATCGCCTTTCGTAATAAACTCGGTATGAATTCCTTGTTCATTAATATCCATGATACGATGTGTAATGAGTTGATTGCTATCTCTTGGCGAGCGAAATGTAACAACATCACCTTCCTGAAGTGCTGCTGGGTCTTTCATTGATTTTACTAATACAACTGCTCCTCTATTGATTTCAGGTTCCATGGAACCCGATAATATCGTCATGAACTGATAGCCAAAAAACTGTGGGCTTCCTCCACTAATTTTTGAGAATAGAATCAAGTAAACAAATATTAATAGAAGCATTATCCCCAAAATATTCGTTGCTTTTATGACCAGTGATTTCACCCTCATCCGATTTTTTACTTTAAGTTCAGTCATCTATTTTAGACCCAATTGTCACCTTGACGTTATAGTTATTTCTAAAATGCGCAACCTGTGTTTTATTTGAAAAAGATGAAGTATTATCATTTTGGCTACCTGTCGCTTCACTACTTTCAGAATTGGAATCTGCCTCTTTTTCACTTGATTCAGACGAAGCATTCTCACTCTGGTTACCTGTTGATGCACCATTTTCGGAATCGGAGTTTGTTTCTTCTTTATCTGACTGAGAAGGAGGTTCACCCACTGAATTATCATTCGACTGGCTATCTGTCGTGTCCGATACTGTTTCCTCTTCCCTGTTTGCTGGGGTTTCTGTCGGCTGTTCACTTGTTGGGACTTCCTCTTCTGTTCCTGTCTCACTCCCCTCTTCCAATCCCGGTGCACTTCCTTCACTCGGAGCGGTTGGCGATTCTTCTGGTTGTTCACCTGTTGGAGGTGCTGCTTCCGGTCCTGGTGGATTTCCTTCACCCGGAGTGGCCGGCGGTTCTTCTGGTTGTTTACCTGTTGGGGTTTCTCCTTCCGATCCCGGTACATTTCCTTCGCCCGGAGTGGCTGGCGGTTCTTCTGGTTGTTCACCTGTTGGGGTTTCTACTGCCGGTCCCGGTACATTTCCTTCGCCCGGAGTGGCTGGCGGTTCTTCTGGTTGTTCACCTGTTGGGGTTTCTCCTTCCGGTCCCGATACATTTCCTTCGCCCGGAGTGGCTGGCGGTTCTTCTGGTTGTTCACCTGTTGGGGTTTCTCCTTCCGATCCCGGTACATTTCCTTCGCCCGGAGTGGCTGGCGGTTCTTCTGATTGATCACCTGTTGGGGTTTCTACTTTCGGTCCCGGTACATTTCCTTCGCCCGGAGTGGCTGGCGGTTCTTCTGATTGATC
>NZ_PGUW01000016.1 GCF_002863565.1 Bacillus sp. V5-8f | reverse complement strand
TGACCCGTACGGGATTCGAACCCGTGTTACCGCCGTGAAAGGGCGGTGTCTTAACCGCTTGACCAACGGGCCGGACCTTCGCAGGATGTTACGCCTATGAAGTGTTTGCTTTACGCATTCCTGGTGCGGAATCGACGTTGCTACCAGATATGAAAGCACTTAGTCGACGATCCAAAACTTCTTATATAGCGGCGGAGGGAATCGAACCCACGACCTCACGGGTATGAACCGTACGCTCTAGCCAGCTGAGCTACGCCGCCAGGATGTTTTCAAGCACAAATAATATCTTACATAGCGCTCGATCAATTGTCAACGGAAAATAGAATTTTTGTCGTAAATCATACAGGAGCATTTTATTCCTACTATTATCCCCAATAAATAGATAAAAAATATCCATTTATTTTATAAAATGTAAAATATCTAACTAAAAAATTGTTTTGTTCTGCCTGTTTAGCAGGAAATTAGTCGAATATTTCTTGATGAGTTTTTTAAAATTCTGACAAATTAATAAGTAAATGAAATATATAATGAAACACAACCAAATCGTATGGGAGTGTTCTTAATGGAAAAGGTTGAACGAAGTATGGTAGAACCCATTACCGAAGCTCATTTACATGAAGCAAAAACTGGTGCACTCAATTGGATGCAGCATTTACAAAAGAAAGCAGAGGATATCTTTATGAGAAAGGGAGTGGTCCTTGCCATTATCGGTTTTTTGTTAGGACGAGCCCTCATCCTATCCCAGCTTGCTCCATTTGCTTTGCCTTTTTTCGCGGCAGTGTATCTAATCCGTCGGGATAGGGCACCGATCTCGCTAATCGGCTTGGTCGCAGGAGCGCTTTCCGTGCATTACTCCAATGGGATAACTTTATTCGCTTCAGTCTTTCTATTATTGCTTCTGTATAAACTTAAGGAACCGGGCTTGGATGTCCAGTTTAGAACAATGTCCCTGTATGTATTTATTTCGCTTGTAGTCGTGGGAGTTGCAGAACAATATATCAAAAACCGAACTTTTCAGATATATGACGGCATGATGATAGGTATAGAGGCAGGGCTAGCGATGATACTAACATTGATTTTCATTCAGTGCATTCCGCTACTATCTGTTAGGAAAAAAACACAAGGATTAAAGACGGAAGAAATCATAAGTGTCATTATTTTGCTTGCTTCCGTTATGACTGGCACGATTGGGTGGACTATATACGACTTATCTGTTGAACATATATTATCAAGATATCTGGTCCTTTTATTCGGCTTGGCTGGAGGAGCAGCAATCGGATCCACTGTAGGTGTGGTGACTGGTTTAATTTTTAGCCTGGCTAGCATTGCAAGCTTGTACCAAATGAGCTTGCTTGCCTTTTCGGGCCTGCTTGGGGGCCTTTTAAAAGAAGGAAAAAAGGCAGGGGTTGCAATTGGGCTTCTGATTGCAACGATGTTAATAGGTTTATATGGTGAAGGATCAAGTAATATCATGATTACCATGTATGAATCTATTGCGTCGGTCGTGCTCTTTCTCTTAACACCGGCAGCAATCATTGCGAATATCGCGAAACATATACCTGGGACAATGGAACATTCCTATGAACAGCAACAGTATATGAAGAGAATAAGAGATGTGACCGCACAACGAGTTGCCCAATTTTCCAACGTGTTTGAAGCCTTATCGGCAAGCTTTTCACAATTAGATGAAAGGGAAGATATCGTTGAGGAAGACAAGGAATTGGATTATTTCCTAAGTAATGTTACCGAAAGAACATGCCAGATTTGCTTTAAAAAGGACCAATGCTGGGGAAAGAATTTTGATAAAACTTATGAAAGCATGCAGGAAATTATGCATCAATTATATGAAAATGATGGACAACTTCCACAGCAAACCATGAAAGACTGGGGGAAGTATTGCACAAAAAGCCAGCAGGTTATTTCTGTCATTTCCCAGGAGTTGATGTATTATCAGGCTAACCAAAGGTTAAAGAAGCAAGTGAAGGAGAGCAGAAAGTTGGTAGCTGACCAGCTCCTTGGCGTTTCGGCGGTAATGGATGACTTTGCTAAGGAAATTCAAAGAGAAAGGCAAAACCACCACCTTCAAGAAGAACAAATTTTGGAGGCCATCCAGGATTTTGGTTTGGCAATTGGCCACGTAGAAATATATAGCCTTGAGCAGGGAAATATAGATATAGAAATGAGTGTCCCTTATTGCCATGGACGGGGGGAATGTGAAAAGTTAATTGCTCCTATGCTTTCCGATATAATAGGAGAAACCATTGTTGTACATTCTGAAGAATGTGCGGCCTATCCAAGCGGGCAGTGCCATGCTGTCTTCCGGTCTGCGAAAAAATTTACAATTGACACAGGGGTAGCCCACGCGGCAAAAGGAGGAGGATTGATCTCCGGTGATAGTTATACAACTATGGAAATCGGGTGCGGAAAATATGCTGTCGCGATCAGTGATGGGATGGGCAACGGTGAAAGGGCCCATTTTGAAAGTACGGAAACACTGAAACTCTTGCAAAAGTTCCTATTATCAGGAATCGAAGAAAAGATAGCAATAAAATCAGTGAATTCTGTTCTCTCCCTTAGGACAACGGATGAGATATTCTCAACGCTCGATTTGGCCATGATCGACCTACAGGATGCGAAAGCGAAATTTTTAAAGATATGTTCGATTCCAAGCTTTATTAAAAGAGGGGATAAAGTGATCAAAATAGAGTCGAGCAATCTTCCGATGGGGATCATTAACGAATTCGATGTGGACGTCGTGAGTGAACAGTTAAAGGCAGGTGATCTCTTGATTATGATGAGCGATGGCATATTTGATGCACCGGGCAACGTAGAAAACTTCGAATTTTGGATGAAACGTAAGCTTAGAGAATTAAAGACTGATGATCCGCAGGAAATAGCGGATGTTATTCTAGAAGAGGTGATTAGGGCTAAGGGGACGATTGATGATGATATGACAATTGTAACGGCCAAGATTAAACACAACACCCCAAAATGGGCGGCGATACCGGTTAATACTTTCAGGAAAAGGGCATGATAGCCAAACACATAAAAATCAATTCCCAAATAGCTGAAAATGAGATAATTATTAGTATAAAATCTCCCCTTTTCGTCTACGATGGTAACACCATTTTAGAAGAAGGGGAGATTGTCATGAGACCAGGAACCCTGCGTCAAATTTTGCTTATTACGGACGGATGCTCAAATCAAGGGGAGGACCCGGCTGCCATGGCAGCACTTGCCCGGGAACAAGGGATTACGGTGAATGTGATCGGAGTCATGGAAAATGACATAATTGACGAGAAGGGCATGAAGGAAATTGAAGCCATTGCCCATTCCGGTGGAGGTGTCAGCCAGATTGTCTATTCCCAACAGCTTTCACAAACAGTGCAGATGGTCACGAGAAAGGCGATGACACAAACGATCCAGGGAGTTGTTAATAAAGAATTGCAGCAGATACTCGGCAATTCTGTAACAATGGAGGATTTGCCGCCTGAAAAAAGAGGGGAAGTCATGGAAGTAGTGGACGAGCTAGGAGAAACGAGCAAACTGGAAGTGTTGATTCTTGTCGATACAAGCGCCAGCATGAAGTTGAAGCTCCCTACGGTGAAAGATGCCCTGCTTGACCTATCTTTAAGCATGAATGCACGCCTCGGTCAAAACCAGTTTTCGGTGTTTGTATTTCCCGGGAAAAAAAATGATGTCGAAAAACTGCTGGATTGGACACCAAAGCTCGAAGTATTGACGAAGGTGTTTCCAAAGCTCACAACTGGAGGTATTACACCAACAGGCCCGGCGATAACAGAAGCATTGGACTATTTTAATAAAAAACGCTCATTAAGGGGATTGTTATCACATGATGATGAACAATACTTTGAGGAATCAATTTAAGTTCCAGCCAGGGCAGGTCATTTCAGGGAAATGGAATCATAATAACTATAGAATCATAAAAGAATTAGGCTGTGGTGCGAATGGCATTGTCTATTTAGCAGAGAACAATCGCCAGCAAGTCGCACTAAAACTAAGTGATAATGGCGTCTCCATTATTTCCGAGATGAACATTCTTAAAGCCTTTTCCAAGGTCCAAGGATCCGTCCTCGGGCCTTCTTTTATGGAAGCGGATGATTTTGTGTTGAACGGAAAAAACATGCCCTTTTATGTTATGGAATATATTAAAGGGGAGGGATATTTGCCATTCATTCAAAGAAAAGGTCAGGAATGGATGGGGGTTTTAATTCTTCAGCTTCTTTCCAGCCTGTCTATACTTCATAAACAGGGGTGGATTTTTGGGGATTTAAAACCGGATAATTTAATTGTTACACTTCCCGCTTATAAAATCCGCTGTATTGATGTTGGAGGAACCACTTTAATCGGAAGATCAGTAAAGGAGTTTACTGAATTTTTTGATAGAGGGTATTGGGGGATGGGCTCAAGAAAAGCAGATCGGCAATATGACTTATTCTCTGTCGCCATGATCATGCTGAATTCTGCCTATCCAAAACGTTTTTCCAGAAAAGAAGGAGGGCTGGGGCAGCTTAAGGTAATGATTAGACAAAAGAAGGAATTGGCCCCTTACCAAGCAATATTGGAAAAAGCATTGGCAGGGAAATACACCTCCGCAGAAGAGATGAGAAATGAGTTGGCACAGGTTTTGAGCAGGCAGTCTTATAAGAAAACAACACTCCCTATTAGTCCATCAAGAAAACCGGCTGAAACCAGACAGGCAAGAAGATCCCAAAACAAACGTATAAGCAAGAGAAAGCCCAAGTATGCATTTTTTGAAACCCTCTTTTTAATTGTTATTGTATCTTTACTGTATACCTTGTACATTTATAGCCAGTTATTATGATATAGTGAGAAATATACAACGATTAATTAGGATGAAATGAAACCATATCGGGTTTCATTCGTACTTAAAGTACTGGCTAATTATTTATTCCCCAAGGCAGAAAAAGGAAGATGCTATGTTTAAGAACAAAATTCGTGATTATATCAACAAGCATAATCTGTTAGTCGGTCATTCCAGTCTTGTTGTTGGCGTAAGCGGAGGACCAGATTCGCTCGTCCTCCTTCATTTTCTTAATTCCATAAAGGAAGATTTTCAACTTCAGTTAACAGCTGCACACGTTGACCATATGTTTAGAGGCGATGAGTCATATCAAGATTATTTGTTTGTAGAGCGTATTTGCAGGGAGTGGAATGTCCATTTTGAGGGAAAAAGAATCAATGTGCCCGATTATATGGCCATAACCGGTGAAAGTACGCAGAATGCAGCTAGGCAGCTTCGCTATTCGTTTTTTAAAGAAGTGATGGATAAGCAAAACTCTTCCTTATTGGTTTTAGGCCACCACGGCGATGACCAGGTTGAAACGATGCTGATGAGAATAACCCGTGGTGCGACCGGGATGGCAAGGGCTGGAATACCCGCAAAAAGGCGTTTTAATGATGGATGGGTGATACGTCCCTTTCTGGTCGTTAGTAAAGACGAAATTATCGATTATGCCAGGGAAAGGGGTCTTGAACCTAGACTTGACCCCAGTAATGAAAAAGATGTATATATGCGCAACCGATTTAGGCATTCAGTATTACCTTTCCTGAAGAGTGAAAATCCGCGTGCGCATGAACATTATCAGAGATTTAGCGAAGAGCTATTTGAGGATGAAGCTTTTTTCAAAGAGCTTGCTGCAAAAGAACTTGAGGACGTCTGGGTGGAAAAGAAGGACGGGTATGCGTCAATCGAAATCGAGCGGTTGAAGACAATGCCAAAACCTTTACAACGAAGGGCTATTCAACTAATATTAGATTATCTTTATACCGAGAGACCTTCATCGCTTTCAGCCTTACATATCAACCAGCTCTTTGCTTTATTTTTTAGTCCTCAACCATCCGCTGAATTGCATCTTCCGGCCGGTCTCATTGCGGAAAAATCATACAATACAGGTATTTTTCGATTTTTCCAGCCGGAAAGTCAGGAATATTCCTTGCTTGTACAAATTCCCGGTGAAAATATTCTTCCGAATGGATATAAAATTAAAGCACAATATATAAATGAAGAAATCCCGAACTCATTTGGGAATGATTCTTTTATCATCCAGGCCCGGGAATCTGATCTTCCGCTTATTGTTCGAACCCGCAAGGACGGGGATAGGATTTCTGTAAAGGGATTAGGTGGGTCAAAAAAGCTTAAGGATATTTTTATCGATGAAAAGATCCCGATGTCCCGGCGAAATGGCTGGCCGGTGGTGCAAAATCAACGGGGGGAAATTTTATGGTTGCCCGGGCTTAAAAAATCAGACCAGGCTTTGGCCGAAAGCCATGATGGACAGTCTTTCATTTTTTTAGAATATAAAAAGCTTAATTCTTCTAGGGGGCAATAGGTAACAATGACCATGCAAAATGACATTGAAAAGGTATTAATAACGGAGGAAGAGATTCAAGGCAAAATCAAGGAGCTGGCAAGAACGCTTCAAAACGAGTATAAAGATTGTTTCCCGCTCGCTATAGGTGTGCTAAAAGGGGCTATGCCTTTTATGGCAGACCTGTTAAAACGTATTGATGCACATCTGGAAATGGATTTTATGGACGTTTCCAGCTATGGCAATTCCACCGTTTCTTCAGGTGAGGTAAAGATCATCAAGGACCTTGATACCTCTGTGGAAGGCCGGGATATATTAATTATTGAAGATATTATCGATAGTGGTTTAACACTTAGTTATTTAGTGGAATTATTCCGTTATAGAAAAGCAAAATCCATTAAAATTGTTACGCTGCTTGATAAACCATCCGGCAGAAAAGCAGACATAATGCCTGACTATACTGCCTTTATTGTCCCTGATGAATTTGTGGTTGGATACGGCCTTGACTATGCGGAAAGATACCGTAACCTTCCTTATATCGGAGTGTTAAAACCCGAGATTTATGAAAATAATGAATAAATCTTTGCCGACAGTTATCTAAATTAACCAGAGATGTTTATTTATTGTAATTAAATTATTTTTTATGATAAGATTTACTATAGTTTGTTTTACCGTGGGAGGAGGTAAGGAATGAATCGGATCTTCCGTAATACGATATTTTATTTACTTATTTTTTTGGTGATCATTGGTATTGTAAGCATTTTTAATAATAACAATGAACCAACTGTGAATATAACTCAGGATCAATTTTTTGAGCACTTGGACAAAGGGGACGTAAAATCGTTCACCATGCAGCCCGAACGAAATGTTTTCGAGGTAAGAGGGCAGCTGAAGGATTATGATAAAAACCAATATTTCCTTACTTATATAACGGGCAGTGAAACTGCACAGGCCCGCATTGATGCAGCAATCAATGACAATAAAGTGGAGAAAACCGAAGTCCTCCCTGCCAAAGAGACAAATGGCTGGGTAACTTTCTTCACTTCGATTATTCCATTTGTTATTATCTTCATTCTGTTCTTCTTCCTGTTAAACCAGGCTCAGGGCGGTGGCGGCCGTGTCATGAACTTTGGGAAAAGCAAGGCTAAATTGTATAATGATGACAAGAAGAAGGTTCGTTTTAAGGATGTTGCTGGTGCAGATGAAGAAAAGCAGGAACTTGTAGAGGTTGTTGAATTTTTGAAAGACCCGCGTAAATTTGCAGAGCTTGGTGCCCGTATTCCAAAGGGTGTTCTGCTTGTAGGACCTCCTGGTACAGGTAAAACCTTACTTGCAAGGGCGGTTGCCGGAGAAGCCGGGGTTCCTTTCTTTTCGATCAGTGGTTCCGACTTTGTAGAAATGTTTGTCGGTGTTGGGGCGTCCCGTGTACGTGATTTGTTTGAAAACGCGAAGAAAAATGCTCCATGTATTATCTTTATTGATGAAATTGATGCAGTTGGACGTCAGCGTGGTGCTGGTCTAGGCGGTGGCCATGATGAGCGCGAACAAACGCTTAACCAATTGCTTGTTGAAATGGATGGTTTCGGCGGAAATGAGGGCATCATTATTATTGCGGCTACAAACCGTGCCGATATCCTCGATCCAGCATTACTTCGTCCGGGACGTTTTGACCGTCAGATCACAGTAGGGCGTCCAGATGTAAAAGGACGTGAAGCGGTCCTTAAGGTACATGCACGAAATAAACCGCTAAGCGACAGTGTTGACTTAAAGGCCATTGCACAGCGGACTCCTGGTTTCTCTGGTGCGGACCTGGAAAACCTGTTGAATGAGGCTGCACTTGTTGCTGCACGGCAAAACAAAAAGAAAATTGATATGTCTGACCTGGATGAAGCCTCAGACCGTGTTATTGCAGGGCCTGCAAAGAAAAGCAGGGTGATATCTAAAAAAGAACGCAATATTGTCGCTTTCCATGAAGCCGGTCATACAATCATTGGACTTGTGCTGGATGAGGCTGAAGTTGTCCATAAGGTCACGATTGTTCCACGGGGCCAGGCTGGCGGTTACGCTGTCATGCTTCCTAAAGAGGACCGTTTCTTTATGACAAAACCGGAGCTTTTGGATAAGATTGCAGGGCTACTAGGCGGACGAGTCGCTGAAGAGGTTGTGTTCGGTGAAGTGAGTACCGGCGCCCATAATGACTTCCAGCGTGCAACTGCGATTGCGAGAAGCATGGTAACTGAATACGGTATGAGCGACAAGCTTGGGCCTCTCCAATTTGGCCAGAATCAAGGCCAGGTGTTCTTGGGTCGAGATTTCAATAATGACCAAAATTATTCTGATGCGATTGCATACGAAATAGATCTTGAGATTCAGCGTATCATCAAGGAATCGTATGAACGGGCAACGAAAATTATCAAGGAGCACAGGGCGCAGCTTGATACCATTGCCAACACATTGCTTGAGGTTGAAACGCTTGATGCAGAACAAATCAGGAGCCTGTTTGAAACCGGCAAGCTGCCAGCGCGTGATTATAAACCGATCAATGGCAGACTCGACAATGATGATGATGTCAAGGTGAAAATAGGTTCTAAGAAAGAAGAAAAAGAAGCGCTCCTAAACCCATTAGAAGAGCGGAATGAGGATCTAATGGAAGTAAGGGATGACATAAAGACACCTCCAATGAATGAAGGCCGTACTTATGACAAACCGAGCTCCTTGCCAAGAGATAACAATCGAAACAATAACGAATAACTTTTTAAGGGGTATTTCCACTATGGGGATACCCTTTTTTATTCTGTAAAGTATAAAATTCCTATAGATATGCAACAGCCAGTACACAATTTAAAAACGTTCTCTGAGCGTGGATGATGGCGGAGGAAAAAACATGTATGATATGATGTGGGAGAATAATTTGGCGGAGTGATGAGATGATGCTATTTGTATTGGATGTAGGAAATACGAATACAGTTTTGGGTGTGTATGATGACGATCATTTAAAGTACCACTGGCGGATCGAAACGAATCGCCACAAAACAGAAGATGAATATGGCATGGTCATTAAGTCTCTATTGGAGCATGAGGGTTTGTCTTTTCAAGAATTCGATGGGATTATCATTTCATCAGTTGTACCTCCGATCATGTTTTCGCTTGAGCGCATGTGTCAAAAATATTTTCATATGAAGCCGATGGTAGTTGGGCCCGGCATGAAAACAGGGCTTAATATCAAATATGAAAATCCAAGGGAAGTGGGCGCTGACAGGATTGTTAATGCAGTGGCCGGTATACACGAATACGGCGGCCCTTTAATTATTGTCGATTTCGGAACGGCTACAACGTATTGTTATATTAATGAGGAGAAACAATATATGGGCGGGGCCATTGCCCCAGGGATAAATATCTCTACGGAGGCGCTATATTCAAAAGCAGCAAAGCTTCCACGAATTGAAATAGCCCGTCCTGAAGATATCATAGGTAAAAATACGGTAGCTGCTATGCAAGCAGGTATATTATATGGGTATGTAGGACAAGTTGAGGGTATTGTTGGAAGAATGAAAGCGCAAAGTTCAAAAGAGCCTACAGTGATAGCTACAGGCGGATTGGCAAGTTTAATTGCCCATGAATCCAATATTATTGATATAGTTGATCCGTTCTTGACACTAAAAGGACTGCAACTAATTTATAAACGAAACAGTGACCCGCATAAAAGATGAATTACACCCGGGGAAAGGGGCAGATTTAATGAACGATTATCTAGTTAAAGCTTTAGGATATAATGGCCAGGTGAGGGCTTACGCGGTTTCTACTACGGAAACGGTAGGTGAAGCGCAAAGAAGGCATTACACATGGCCGACAGCATCCGCAGCACTTGGCCGATCATTGACGGCAGGGGTTATGATGGGTGCCATGCTTAAAGGTGAGGATAAACTGACGATCAAAGTCGAAGGCGGCGGGCCGATTGGCGTTATCCTTGTCGATGCAAACGCTAAAGGTGAGGTAAGGGGATATGTAACCAATCCCCAAACACACTTTGACTTGAATGAACACGGAAAGCTAGATGTACGTAGGGCAGTAGGGACAGAAGGAACATTAACAGTTGTAAAGGATATAGGCCTTCGTGAAAATTTCAGTGGGCAAGTCCCGATTGTTTCAGGTGAGTTAGGTGATGATTTCACTTATTATTTAGTCACTTCAGAACAGGTGCCTTCATCAGTTGGTGTCGGTGTATTGGTTAATCCTGATAACTCAATCCTCGCAGCAGGCGGTTTTATCATCCAACTTCTACCCGGAACAGATGATCAGACCATTTCAGCAATAGAAGATAGACTAGGTAAAATTCAACCGATTTCAAAAATGATTCAGCAAGGCTTAACCCCAGAACAAATTCTAGAGCAGGTTCTTGGGGAAGGAAATGTGAAAATCCTTGAAACAATGCCTGTACAATTTCAATGCCAATGCTCTAGAGAACGGATTGGAAATGCTCTTATCAGCCTAGGAAAAGCGGAAATACGGGATATCATTGAAACAGAAGGACAGGCAGAAGCCCAATGTCATTTTTGCAATGAAAAGTATCATTTTTCCAAAGCAGAGCTCGAAGAATTGGAAGAAACCGCAAAATAACAATATGAAGTTCTGAGAACCCTTTTAGCAATAAAAGGTTTTTCTCTTTTCGGGAAATTAAATGGAAGTGTATGAAGATAATAAGTACATTTCATGCCATTCTTTGATTAAACAACCATTAGCACATGGTATAGTAAAATATTTTTTAAAAAGTGGATGAAATAATTTAAAAATATTGACATTGCTAATTTGAAACGGTACTTTTATATTATAAAACCAATAAAAATACTCGGTATTAGGAGTGGAGAAGATGGCGCGAATTGTAAACTCAGTAGTCGATTTAATTGGCGAAACACCGATCGTGAAATTAAACCGCCTCGGGGATGAAAACAGTGCAGATGTCTATTTGAAATTAGAATATATGAACCCGGGAAGCAGTGTTAAAGATCGTATTGGTCTTGCAATGATTGAGGCTGCTGAAGAAAGTGGAGACCTAAAGCCAGGCGATACACTAATTGAACCTACCAGCGGGAATACAGGTATTGGATTAGCCATGGTTGCTGCTGCCAAAGGCTACCGCGCAATCCTTGTAATGCCAGAAACAATGAGCTTGGAGCGCCGCAATCTTCTTCGCGCTTATGGGGCTGACCTTGTACTGACTCCTGGACCTGAAGGAATGAAGGGTGCCATTGCAAAAGCTGAAGAGCTGGCAAAGGAAAACGGCTACTTTATGCCTCAGCAATTCAAAAATAAAGCGAATCCAAAAGTTCACCGTGAAACCACCGGTAAGGAAATCGTAGAACAAATGGGCGACCAGCTGGATGCTTTCATTGCTGGAATCGGTACGGGAGGTACAATCACCGGTGCAGGTGAGGTACTTCGCAATAAATATGCGGAAATTAAGATCTATGCAGTAGAGCCTTCTGATTCACCGGTTTTATCTGGTGGGAAACCAGGCCCGCATAAAATTCAAGGTATTGGTGCTGGCTTCGTTCCAGATATTTTAAACACTGAATTATACGATGAGATTATTCAAGTGGGTACAGAGCAAGCATTTGAATATGCGCGCCGCGCGGCTAAGGAAGAAGGAATCCTTGGCGGAATTTCTTCGGGGGCTGCCATTTATGCAGCTTTAGAAGTAGCAAAAAAGCTTGGCAAAGGCAAAAAAGTACTCGCTATCATTCCAAGTAATGGCGAACGCTACCTAAGCACTCCACTTTACAATTTCGAATAAATCTTTTTAGAAAGCAGAGTCCTAACCTGGACTTTGCTTTTTTATTTTCATTTTCTCGGGTTATTAGTAAACTCTAACTATTGAATAGTTTTCCGTCACAATAAAAGATAGGGGCTGAAACGGTTGGAGGTACAGCGAAAAGTTTTTGGAATCAATATCCCGTATGAGCCGGATAATATTTTTCAAATATATAAAGTTTTGTCCGCATCCCTTCCTAAACATATCTTGCTTGAAAGTGGAAGAGGAGGACGGTACACAATCATTGGGTTGTATCCTATAGCTGAATTAACGGGCAAAGATAATGTATTAACAATAAGTAGCGAAGATGGTTCGACAAAGCAATTTCATGGAAACCCGCTTCACTTATTAAAAGAATGGATGGGAAAGAGACAACTGAAACAGGAAAACGATTTTCCTGACTTTCAGAGCGGTGTGATGGGTTTCATTAGCTATGATTATATTCGTTATATTGAAGAAATTCCCGCTATTGCGGCGGATGATCTGAATACACCTGATCTCTACTTTCTTGCATTTGATGAAGTAATTGTGTATGACCATGAGAAAAAGCTGCTTTGGTTTATGTATGTGTGCGGCACACACGAAAATGAAAAGGCCGACCACAGGCTTGCCTTAATGAAAGAGCAATGGTTAACAGCTAGTCACTCAATGGATCGTGAAACGTCAAAAAATGGGGAAAGAACCTCGAGAGAGTTTGTCTCACTAACGGAAGAGCGTTTTCAAGGGGCTGTAGAAAAAATAAGAAATTATATTGCTCAAGGTGATATTTTTCAAGTGAATTTATCGGTAAGGCAATCAGAAACACTTTATGCCTCGCCAATTGCTGTTTATGAACAACTCAGGAAATTAAATCCTTCCCCTTATATGGGATACATCCACGCTCCTGACTTCCAGATTGTCAGCGGTTCGCCGGAACTGCTCGTGAAAAAGAAAAGAGACAAAGTGAGCACTAGACCTATTGCAGGCACCCGTTCCCGTGGACAGACGGCTGAAGAGGATGGAAAGCTGGTACGGGAGCTTATTGAAAATGAGAAAGAGCGTGCAGAACATGTAATGTTGGTTGACTTGGAGCGAAATGATCTGGGACGGGTATGTGAATATGGAACGGTTGAAGTAAATGAGTTTATGGTGATTGAAAAATATTCACACGTCATGCATATTGTGTCAAACGTTCAGGGGAAGCTGGCGGAAGGATTGGATGCTTTCCATGTTATTGATGCTGTTTTCCCGGGTGGAACGATTACTGGGGCGCCGAAAGTAAGGACAATGGAAATCATTGAGGAGTTGGAGCCTGTCCGCCGAGGCATTTATACTGGTTCTATCGGTTGGATTAGTGATTCAGGTGAAATGGAACTTAATATTGTTATACGAACAATGCTTGTTCAGGATGGTTTGGCACATATCCAAGCCGGGGCAGGGGTAGTAATCGACTCCAATCCAAGGTACGAGTATAAAGAAGCACTTAAAAAAGCAACTGCCATCCTGAGAGCGAAAGAAATGGCAGAATCAGTTTTGGAAAAGGCGGAAACTCAATGATTCTGATGATTGATAACTATGACTCTTTCACCTACAATCTTGTCCAATACCTTGGGGAGATGGGTGAGATTTTACTAGTGAAGCGGAATGATCAAATTACGATTCAAGAAATTGAGAAGATTTCGCCTGATTTTTTAATGATTTCACCGGGACCTTGCAGTCCGGATGAGGCTGGAATTAGTTTAAAGGCTATAGAATACTTTTCGGGAAAAATCCCAATCTTTGGCGTATGTCTAGGACATCAGGCAATTGGACAGGTGTTTGGTGGAAAAGTGATAAGGGCTAGGCGGCTGATGCATGGGAAAACGTCCCGGGTATATCATAATGGTGAGACCCTATATAACAATGTCCCTAACCCGTTTATCGCCACACGGTACCATTCCCTGATTCTTGAGCCGGAGTCACTTCCAGAATGCTTGGAAGTGACCTCGTGGACGGAAGAGGGAGAAATTATGGGCATCAGGCATAAACAACTACCAGTGGAAGGAGTGCAATTTCACCCGGAATCGATTATGACTGAATCCGGTAAACAGCTATTGAAGAATTTCCTGCACACCTACCGGGCAAATCAGCCGAATTAAGCTTATTTTTTATTGGAGAGAATCGCAATGTTTATGTATATGAACGGAAAAATACTCAAGGAAAATGAGGCTTCTATATCCCCTTTTGACCATGGATTCTTATATGGTCTCGGCCTTTTTGAAACGTTCCGGATTTATGATGGCCATCCCTTCTTGCTAGACGATCATATAGACCGCCTAAATCAAGGATTGAAAGAAATGAATATTCTCTATGTATTCAAACGCCATATGGTGGAACAAATACTTAGGGAACTTGTAGTAAAAAACGGATTAGCGAATGCCCGCATTCGATTAAATGTATCTGCCGGTGAAGCACCGGTCGGGCTGCACACAGCACCATATGAAAGGCCAAATATTCTACTATTTATGCAAGAGATCTCTGTCCCTGCCGGCTTGCAAGAAAAGCCCGGCACCATATTAAAAACCCGCAGAAATACACCGGAAACCGCTCAGCGGTTGAAATCACACCACTATTTAAATAACATCACCGCCAAAAGGGAACTTAAAAATAATGTAACAGCGGAGGGGATTTTTTTAACGGAAAGTGGTTTTCTTGCCGAAGGAATTGTTTCCAATTTATTTTGGGTAAAACAGGGGGTGCTATTTACGCCTTCTATTGCAACTGGGATTTTAAATGGTATCACCCGCCAATTTTTATTAAAGCTAGCAGTCAGAAAAGGAATCGATGTAAAAGAAGGAATGTTTTTAAAAAAGGATCTGGCTGCAGCGGATGAAGTATTTTGTACCAACTCCATACAAGAGATTTATTCGTTAAGCCAAATAGATGGTATTGGTGTATATCCAGGCAGGAGTGGGAAAATAACTAATTTGCTTTACGACGCCTACAAAAATTATCGCACTTCGCTATATAGCAGATGTGAAATCTAACATACAGGGAGTTAACTTATGAGTTCTTTTATCATTCAATGCGGTCCGTATACACTTGATTATGGAAAGAAAACATTGATTATGGGAATATTGAATGTCACGCCTGATTCATTTTCTGATGGCGGTAAATATAATCGGATTGATGCAGCATTAAACCATGCTGAACAGCTCCTGAAGGACGGTGCGGATATAATCGATATAGGCGGTGAATCAACCAGGCCTAATCACATCGCGGTTTCACTAGATGAAGAATTGGAACGAGTACTGCCCGTTGTCGAAGCGATATCCAAAAACATTGATATCCCTATTTCAATAGATACATATAAAGCAGAGGTCGCCAGGCAGTCACTGAAAGCAGGAGCCCATATCATAAATGATGTATGGGGGGCAAAAGCAGATGAAAACATGCCCAATGTGGCAGCTGAATCAGGAGCCCCTATTATTTTAATGCATAACCGGGACAACCAAAGTTACTCCCATTTTATCCGGGATGTTTTCACCGATTTATTTGAAAGCGTGAATCTGGTAAAGAAGGCCGGAGTAAGAGATGAAAACATCATCCTTGACCCAGGAATCGGCTTTGCCAAAGACCTGGCACTAAATTTGGAAATGATGCGAAATCTTGATAAGCTTGTAGCATTAGGCTTCCCAGTTTTACTTGGTACCTCCAGAAAGTCGATGATTGGACATGTATTGGATTTACCTACTCAAGAAAGAATGGAGGGCACCGGAGCCACAATCTGCTATGGCATCGAAAAAGGCTGCCAAATTGTTAGAGTTCATGATGTAAAAGAGATAGCGCGCATGGCAAAAATGATGGATGCTCTAGCTGGAAAGGGAGAATACAGTGGATAAAATTTATGTAAACGGCATGCAGTTCTACGGGTACCATGGTGTTTTCCCAGAAGAAAACAAGCTCGGCCAGCGATTTGCCGTGGATTTGACAGTCGAGCTGGATTTATCCAAGGCAGGACAGAGTGATAATCTTAACGATTCTATCAATTATGGTGAACTCTATTTGATTTGCAAAGATATTGTTGAAGGTCAAACATTCAACCTGGTGGAGTCCATTGCTGAACATATTGCTTCACAGGTATTGGAGAATTATAAAGCTGTCCACTTTTGTACGGTAAAGGTCTATAAGCCGGATCCCCCAATTCCGGGTCATTACCAGTCAGTTGCTGTGGAAATCAAAAGGGGACGGTAGCTTGGAAAATATAGCATTTCTTTCGATAGGTTCAAATATAGGAGAACGTGTCACTTTTTTCAAAAAAGCCATACAGCTTTTAGATCGTGACAAAGGGATAAAAATAATAGATATGTCCTCATTATATGAAACTGATCCAGTTGGATATACGGAACAGGACATGTTTTTAAATGCTGTTTTAAAGATAGAAACTGAATATTCGCCAGAACAACTGCTGAATAAATGCCTAGAGATCGAACAAGAACTTGGAAGGAAAAGGGAAATTCATTGGGGTCCCCGCACATTAGACCTTGACATATTACTGTATAATAACGAAAATATTGAAGCAGAGAATCTTTCTGTTCCACATCCTCGGATGCTAGAACGAGCATTTGTAATCATCCCTCTATTGGAAATAGACCCTGACATCATGCTTCCGAAGATGGAAAAGCCTTTAACCCATGTTCTTAAACAGATAAAGGATAGAGAAGGAGTTCGATTATGGAAGCGGAAAAATGGGGAAGACGTATTCGCGCTTTTCGAAAATTGAAGGGATACACACAAGAAGGATTCGCCAAAGAAATAGGGGTTTCCGTTTCGCTTCTGGGTGAAGTTGAAAGAGGAAATCGAAAGCCGACAGATGACTTTCTGGTTGAGGTAGCCGAAATGCTTCATGTATCTATTGAAGAACTAAGGCCGCCGGAACTCAAATAATATATATATCTTATTCAAAGGAGGATCTAACCCATGTTTAAGATTGGTGATATTGAAATGAAGAACCGGGTCGTGCTTGCACCGATGGCCGGAGTGTGCAACTCTGCATTCCGACTAACTGTAAAAGAGTTTGGTGCGGGACTAGTATGTGCAGAAATGGTTAGTGATAAAGGAATACTGTTTAAAAACGCCAAGACGATGAACATGCTTTATATAGATGAAAGAGAAAAGCCGCTAAGCTTGCAGATTTTTGGCGGGCAAAAGGAATCCCTCGTAGAGGCTGCCAAGTTTGTTGATAAAAATACAACTGCGGATATTATTGATATTAATATGGGCTGTCCAGTTCCGAAAATCACAAGTTGTGACGCAGGAGCCAAATGGCTGCTTGATCCAAATAAAATATATGAAATGGTTTCAGCAGTTGTGGATGCGGTAGATAAGCCAGTTACAGTTAAAATGCGTATGGGCTGGGATGAAGACCATATTTTTGCCGTGAAGAATGCACAGGCTGTGGAGCGAGCTGGAGGCAGTGCTGTTTCCTTGCACGGAAGAACCCGAGTCCAGATGTATGAAGGAAAGGCCAACTGGGATATCATCCGTGAAGTCAAAAATTCTGTTAACATCCCGGTTATCGGAAACGGGGATGTAGAAACACCACAGGATGCTGAGAGAATGTTAAAAGAAACAGGCGTTGATGGTGTCATGATCGGCCGAGCCGCCCTGGGCAATCCATGGATGATTTACCGCACCGTAAAATACCTTGAAACTGGCGAGTTGTTCGAAGAGCCGACCGCACGTGAAAAAATCGATGTCTGCGTTCTGCATATGGATCGCCTGATAGCTTTAAAGAATGAGAATGTAGCGGTTCGTGAAATGCGCAAGCATGCTGCATGGTACCTAAAAGGAATCCGTGGCAATGCGATAGCAAGAAAAGGCATTAACGAATGCAATACAAGAGAAGATGTAGTGAACTTACTTTACGGTCTTGTCGAGGAAGTAGAAGCAAAGGAACAAAATGTACAGGCTGTCTAGAACATTTGACATTGCTATACTGTTTCCCTATAATACGCTTAACTGAACTGCCAGTATTCCTGGCAGTTTTTATTTGGACTCGAGATTGTTTTTTGTTATAAAGGACTGTTCGATTCAATTACTTTGTGTAAAAATATATAAGGAATGCAAAATTCGACAATCGAGCTATCATATACAGGTACATATTATAAAGATGGAGATGATAATTCATGAGTCATGAAGAATTAAATGACCAGCTGAAAGTAAGGCGTGACAAAATGCAAGCCATGCTGGATAACGGACAAGATCCATTTGGCCATAGATTTGACCGAACACACCTGGCTGAGGAGTTAACAGAAGCATACGGTGAGCTAAAAAAAGAGGAATTGGATGAAAAAAATATAGAAGTCACTTTAGCCGGACGCGTGATGACGAAGCGTGGTAAAGGAAAAGCAGGCTTTGCCCATATCCAGGATATTAGCGGGCAAATTCAAATTTATGTGCGAGTTGATGCTATCGGCGAGGATAAGTACAAGGTATTTGATCAAACCGACCTTGGAGACCTTGTGGGCGTTAGTGGAACAATCTTTAAAACAAAGGTTGGGGAACTTTCGGTTAAGGCGCATGACTTTATCTTTTTAACCAAGGCACTTCGCCCGCTTCCGGATAAATTTCATGGATTAAAAGACGTGGAAGAAAGATACCGCAAGCGTTACGTTGATTTAATCACTAACGAAGAAAGCAAGCAAACATTCATTATGCGTAGCCGAATCATCCGGGAAATGCGTCGTTATCTGGATGACCATGGATATTTAGAAGTGGAAACACCAATGATGCATTCTATCGCAGGGGGAGCTGCTGCGCGACCATTTATCACACACCATAACGCTCTGGATATGGAATTATTCATGAGGATAGCAATCGAACTTCATCTAAAACGGTTGATTGTAGGCGGCCTTGAAAAAGTGTATGAGATTGGCCGTGTTTTCCGTAATGAAGGTGTATCGACCAGGCATAATCCTGAATTCACAATGATTGAACTTTATGAAGCCTATGCTGACTACCGTGATATCATGAGTCTAACAGAAAACCTAATTGCTCATATTGCACAGCAAGTTTTGGGGACAACCACTGTACAGTATGGTGAATATGAAGTAGAGCTCAAGCCGGAATGGAAGCGACTGCACATGGTCGATGCCGTTAAGGAATATACTGGTGTAGACTTTTGGAAACAAATGAGCAAGGAAGAGGCTCATGCATTGGCAAAAGAACATGGTATCGAAGTAAAGGAAAACATGGAATTTGGCCATATTGTAAATGAATTCTTTGAGCAGGTAGTGGAAGAGAAATTGATCCAGCCTACATTCATTTATGGACATCCGGTAGAAATATCACCGCTTGCCAAGAAGAATGAGGAAGACCCTCGTTTTACCGACCGTTTTGAATTATTCATTGTTGGGCGGGAACATGCAAATGCCTTCACAGAACTTAATGACCCAATTGATCAGCGTGAGCGTTTTGAAGCACAGCTTAGAGAGAAGGAACAGGGCAATGATGAAGCGCATGAAATGGATGAGGATTTCATTGAAGCCCTGGAATATGGCATGCCACCAACAGGTGGGCTAGGTATTGGTGTCGACCGTTTAGTCATGCTATTAACCAATTCCCCATCTATTCGTGATGTATTATTATTCCCATTGATGCGCCACCGTTAATTTTATATTGATTTAAGATGCCGATTATCCCGGAACTTTAGTTTCTTAACAACCAAACTAAAGAAATGATGATCGGCTTCTTTTTTGGATAAATCGTTCTCAATTGAGGTTTATAATTGAATGTAAAAATGATAGTTTACGAAGAAAAAATTTCTTCTGCAGAAACTTTAAAAAGAGTATTGCACACTTAACTCAATGGTGTTATATTTATATCTGTTGTTTCAAACGAGTTTCTTGAGAATTACAAATAAAAAATTTTTGTAAGTTTTCTCTTGACGGTTTGCTTTTAAAAATGATATATTAGTAAAGTCGCTTCTAAGAGAAGTGGAATAATAAAATTGCTCTTTGAAAACTGAACAAAACAAAGCGCCAACGTTTTTTTTAATAGTGAGCAAAC
>NZ_PGUW01000015.1 GCF_002863565.1 Bacillus sp. V5-8f | reverse complement strand
ATTGAAGAGTATATCAATTATTTATTATAATAACAAGCGTATAAAGCAAAAATTGGCAGGCATGAGTCCGGTTCAATACCGCATCCATACCAGCCAATTAGCTGCTTAATATAAAACTCTAACTTTTTGGGGTCACCTCACCTTGTTTAAAGGAACAATAGACCTTTTTTATTGACGTAAAGTCCACCATGATTCGACAACTACTAGGATAAACTTTATCACGATGTATCTACAAATCCGTCAAAACGTGCTTTTTTTAGAATGGTTTCTTGTATGAAGTATAAATTAATTATTTAATTAAATGTTGAACGGCGGTTATCGTTTACTTAAACCTACTCCATACTTTCATAAAGCTTCCAATGGTTAGACTGACAGTAGCCACGCTTTTATATTCTTATTTACTTGCTTTTTAGATTTTATTGCAATGTAGACGGGTTTTTTTGTTGTCTCTCCACCAGGACGAGGATTTTTCCGTCCCTCACTTCGCCTTCATATTGTCGGGCTTCTTCTTCAGAAAGCCCCATTTCTTTCAAGGCTCCCATCAATCCGCCTTCATTGGAGGCAGCTCCAGCAACAGCACCGCCCAGCACCGAAAAGATCGGACCAGCTGCGACAATCGGCCCGATGCCAGGAACGGCAAGGGCACTCATACCGACTAAAAGGCCTGTAATACCGATTACTCCCCCTGCTGTAGCTCCAGCAAGCATTTGATCAGTTTTTTTAGGCTGTACCTGTTCAGCATCCGGGCCTAATTCTTCAATATTTTTTGCAACAATCGATATTTCCTCCATACTATAGCCCTTCGCCTTTAAATCATTCACCGCTTCATTTGCCTGTCTTTCATTTTGGTAAACACCTACTACTCTTTTTTCCATGTTGATTAACTCCTTTAGAATGATGTATTTCTTTAATACCCTATCATTCAGGACTTCAATCAGAAAAAACAAAAGTGAACTTTTGAGAGGGTTTTGAAAAGTCTAGCTGTTTCCAAAACTAAGATAGATGATTCTATCTAATCATTCCAATGCCGCTCTTCTTACCAGAACTAGACCGTTCAGTTCCTTTCCAGTTCATATTCTTGCCAATTAACGAATTTTTCAAGAACAATGGAAAGCAGCACTCCCATGATCAAACCATTTGAGATAAATGGCTGAATAAACATAGGGAGACTAGTGAACATCGACGCTGGGCAATTCATTAGTGAAATCCCTACGAGCAATGGGGCTGCCAACCTAAAAATGGTATTCGAATTAAAGGTGCTTCCGTTTATACTACTGTAGGCAGTTCCGAATAACTGTAAATAAGCAACAAATAAAACAGCGTTACCAATTGTGACAGGCATGGTGGACAAAAAGGAACCCAATACCGGAACAAGGCCCATTAATGTTAATAGCCCTCCCCCGATGAAGAACGGTTTCCGCTCGAAAATCCGGGTGCTTTGCAAAAATCCGATAGAAGAGGTAAAGGGAGTATATGGCACTAATCCAAACCCTGTTCCAATGGCAGTAAAAACTGAAGTGACCGCCATTGATGAACGATATTGCTTTGCGGTCGGATTTTCCTGAGTGATTGCTGCACCAGCTTTTATTGATGCCATTGTGTTAGTCAGGTTCATTACACACGCAAAAAACGTAACACCAATGATGCCAAATTGAAGGTTCGGTTTTCCTAATGGGAACAATGAAAATGAAAATCCGCCTGATTGTGGAGGCTGCTTTATTTCATTTGGAAAGAGCAGGGCATACACCAGCCAGCCAACCAAAAGTCCAATGAGGATTGAGAAATTACTTAAGGCCTTATTTCCTTTAATTTTTAACACGCTGACAAGTACAACAATCGCTACAGATAATAGGCTAATAGCAATATCGATTGTTCCATTATCTGCGACCTCCAGCATTCCTTTAAAAAAGATAAAAATCAGCTGAAAGGTCAATAAAAAGAGATAGACAGTCATCACCATCGGGCTAAAAATTGATTGAAGAATGGGTATTCCATTGAAAATGGCAAACAACAAGGTAACACCACAAGCTAGCAATATCCCTGTAGCAATGCCTCCGCCAATTTCCTGTAGGCTCATTCCCAGTGCAGAAGCCGACATCCCAAGATTCAAAATGACCCCCCACAGCAACCCTGAATGTCCTTCCATAATTGGAAGCCTGTGACCCAGCCAGCCTTGCAGCATACAAGCTGCCCCGGTAATAATCAGCGAAGCCCTTAACATGCTCCCTACTGTATCTGGACTCAGCTCAAACACTGACGCTACTGAAATCGGCACAACTACCGTGTTTGCAAAAATAAAAAAAAGCCATTGAATGGAAGAAAAAAAGGTCACCGAGCGAAACTGTTTATTCATTAGCACAACACCACTTTCAATTAGCAACTTTCTATTAAATTTAATATGTATTATGGGGACAAAACTTCCAAGTCTACATTATCATATAATTCTATAGCTGTGTGCAGAAATGAAACTAGAAATCTTTTATTATAAAATCTACTTGCCTTCTCTTATTTACGGTTTCTTAGCCAATCAAAAAATATTTTCGCCTCCTCCTAGGCTTATGTCTGCATTGTTTAAAATGATGAATTTCAGGTAAAAGAAATAAAAATAGGAAAAGGAGGATATGCCATGCCCTATAGTTCCTTGAATGAACTTCCAGATTCAGTAAAAGAGAACTTACCCCACCATGCCCAAGAAATTTTTAAAGAGGCTTTCAACTCCGCCAGCGAGGAATATAAAGAAGAAGAAACTGCATTTAAAGTAGCCTGGAGTGCCGTCAAACATAAATATAAAAAAGATAGTGATGGGAAGTGGGTTGAAAAATAATAAATACTGATTCTCGAATACACTTTGCAAAGGACACTTCATAAAAGCTATGCTGTTTTAAGAAGATGATTTATTGTAAGTGAAGCGCCCCCTGTATAGTTATCAGGGGGCGCTTCATCGCGATGCTAATTACCAAGACTTGAGGTTATTTTCATAGGAAACGCTTCGACTGTGATATGTTCAAAGGTTTCGACGTTAAAGAGTCCTTTATCCGTTAGTTTCAGCTTTGGAATTACTGGTAAGGTCAAAAATGAAAGTGTAAGTAATGGATTAAATGTGTTTGGGGCGCCAATTTGTTGTAAAGCTAAATCAAGACCCTTTAGTGATTTATCCACTTGATGAAATGAATCATTTGTCATAAGCCCTCCAATAGGCAGAGATAGTGATGCAATGGTTTGCTTGTTTCTTACAACTGTAATTCCGCCATCTAGCTTTTTCAACTCCTTGATTGCTTGAAGCATATCGTCGTCGTTTGTGCCGACTACTACAAGATTATGGGAATCATGGGCAATGGTTGTGGCTATCGCCCCTCCAGTAAGACGAAATCCATTTACGATTCCTAGTCCGATATTTCCAGTGTCATGGTGGCGTTCGATCACTGCTAATTTCAAAAAATCTTTTTCAATTGAAGGAATAAACGTTTCCCCATTCATGTCGACTGATTCCACCAGATGGTTTGTAGTTAGGCTGTTAGGAATTATTTGTATGACATTGGCCAAATGTTTTTTCATCGTTATTTGTAAATCTTCACGAGCTAGAGGAGGAATATGAACAGAGCCTGTCAGCTCTTCAGCTATCGAATCATGTTGAGATAAGATATTTTTATATTCCCCTTCCTCCGCTACTAATTCACCGTTCTTGTATACTTGAAAAATCTCTACCGTCTTCAAGTCATCTAATAGGAGGAAATCTGCTTCATAACCAGGAGCAATTGCTCCTTTTCCTTTTAATCCATAACATTCTGCGGCATTTAGTGAAGCCATTTGTATGGCTAGCAAGGGATCCAGCCCTTCTTCAATGGCAAGGCGGATATTATAATCGACAGATCCTTCTACAAGAATATCGTCTAAATGTTTGTCGTCCGTACAAAACAAACAACGGCGGGCATTTCGTTCATTCACAACAGGAAGTAAAGCTTTTAAATCTCTGGCGACCGAGCCTTCACGAATCAATACATACATTCCTCGCTTCAACCGTTCCAAGGCATCTGTTGCAGTCGTACTTTCATGATCGGTCATGATGCCGGCTGTACGGTATATATTGAGGCCTGTTATATCCAATCCTGCTGCATGGCCATCTATAATAGCTTTTTGGGAGGAAGCATCCATCAGTTTACCAAGCATTTCGGGGGAACAATCCCTGACTGAAGGAAAATCCATAACTTCAGCTAAGCCAATGACTCGAGGATGCTCATAAAATGATTTTAAATCTTTGGCATTGAGAACAGCACCGCTGCTTTCAAAAGGAGTAGCAGGCACACTCGAAGGGAGCATCACCATGACGTCCAGGGGAAGGCCTTCAGAATCATCTAGCATGAATTGAATTCCTTTCACACCTGCAACATTAGCTATTTCGTGTGGATCGGTAATTACCGTTGTAACACCGTGTGGGATTACAAGCTTTGAAAATTCTCTCGGTGTTACCATTGAGGATTCAATATGCACATGGCTATCGATGAAGGACGGAGAAATATAACGGCCTTTTGCATCTATGATTTTATGCCCATTATAATCTCCAATTCCGACAATCATCCCTCCTGAAATGGCAACGTCCCCTTCTATAATTTCAAGATTAAAAATATCGATGATTTTTCCATTTTTAATGACTATATCAGCTGGAATTTTTTTGCTGGCAGCTTCGATTTGCGTAGTGTAATTTATTGTGGACATGATGACTACTCCTTTCTCTAGATAAGAAGTAGTTAGACTAAAAGAGAAGAACCTATGAAAAATTTCGATAGAAATTGCGTTCATCTCTCGTAGTCCAACTATTTACGGTAGTTCGGTAGAGACTCTTGGACCGTATTTCCAAGATTATACGAGTGATTTTAGTTATTTCGATCATTTTAAAGGTCAGACCTTTATTCGTCAATGTTTTTTTAAAAAAACAATCATTTGTTTAGAAAACGATGTGGTTTTCCGAAAAATCTGGCAATGAGATAAAGTGGTGAGGATATTCCATCCATGGACAGAGAACCTTTGTTTTTTTATAAAAACAGCACTAGGGAATCGATTTTTTTCACCATCGTGAACACAAACTAAAAAAAACATTCTTACCATAGTTCCCTTAATGATCTTTTTAATTCTTGAAGAAGATCATAAGCTACATACGATATAGAAAATATAACAGAGACCTTTATTAGATTTACGAATAAATTGTCACCTATTTCCTTCGTTAGCAAACCCGATAAAAACAAATCAAACAGATTGATAAAGAATACATGAACAATATAGATCCCTACAGCTCTTGCCCCTATTTTCGTTATGAACATTCCCTTACCTAATGTAGGATTTTGCAAGGAAAATAGAAAAAGAAAGGCTGATAAAAAGATAGTAGAAATAAAATATTCTCCGTGATTGCCTGACATCATCTTTTCTAAAATATATCCTTCTGTAACCTGCATAACAGAGAACACACCAATCAAGGATAAGCAGGTTCTTGTAGATAATGTTCTTGCCTTTATAAAGCTCCTTTCAACAACAAAGAAGCAGCCCATGGTGGTATAAAAAAGACCAAAAAACAAAGGATCACGGGTACTTTCAGGAAAATCGAAGAAAACAGAATAAGATTGCCCGAAAAGGCCTATAAGATGCAAAATGAAGCTTACGCTTAAAAGGAGCTTTATTTTTTTAAGCTTTAAGCATATAAAAACAATTGTAAGGCTCCAAATTAATGCAGTTAAAAACCACAACTGGTATCCGCTCGTACCACCACCATAATAAATGAGATCAATAAGGGAAACGCGGCTTAAATAATTCTGAACTGTTTTTTGAAAATCAGCACCTTTTCCAAAATCAGTAAAAAAATCATATATCATATAAAAGATCAGCCATGATATATAAAGTTTAATAATTTTAACAATGTACTTCTTAAAATAAAGATGTGCGTCACTTGTCTGCAAAATCTTGTTACCGAAAAAATAGCCGGACGCAATAAAGAAAAAAGGCACGGCAAATCTTGACAGGTTATCAAGAACAAATAATCCCATCTGGTTGTCTCTAGGGAATATATGAATGATTAAAACAGCAGAAATGGCAAAGAACTTTATAAAATCAATCGCGGTATTTCTCTCCATCTGTTCTCCTTCAAACACTTATCTGGGTAATTACCCATATTATTTACAACCTAGGGATATTTATTTTCTTAAAAGAATTTTATTGCCTCGTGTTGGTGGGGAATAACAGGAGAGAAAAACAAAAAACTCGTATGATAGTCAGTGCTGTGAAAGTTTAGTACAATAAAAAGGAAGTATTGCAAGGAGCAAGTTTTACTTATCTACGACCAAGTCATTGTGGAAAAACATAGGAGATTGGGATGCTTAGAAAATTTAATGTATTTGCTTTACCTTTTATAATGATTTTTATTATGGTTGCTTGTAATGATCATGAATTTAATGGTATGTCACCTGCAGAATATTGGAACTCACTAGATAGAAATCAAAAACATATTCTGGTTACAACAGAATTGGAAAAGCTACGAGGCAGTGGATTAACCATAATTGTTGAGGAATATTATTTTATTGATAAGTTGGACGAATATTATAATGAAAATCCATCAGGCAAGTTACCCGTTCACGAAGCTGTAAGAAAAATTGGAAATTCTACTGGTACGATTCAAGCTGGCCAAAAATAATTTTATGATATGATTGGTTTTAAGGTAATACTTCCCTGATTGCAGTTTCATACATAAATGACAATTATTAATTTATAGCACAATAGCCAGCAGAACAGCTGCTGGCTTTGTTTTGTTATAAACTTTGCATACTTTTGGAGGATATCCATTTTGACCTAGTCAACTTTATATTTGTAGAACTTTTTATCTATACGTAAAACCGGGAAATTCTCAGGTAATTCGCTTTGCGCTACATTTATAAATCCATTTTTTTCATAAAATCTATGGGCTGCCAAAAATTGAGGCGTTGTTCCAAGATACACTTCTTTAATAGATTGGTCCCTAGCCCATTGGATAACATTATTTAATAAAAGACGTGCAGTATTAAATTTTGAACCTCTAAATTCTTTATTTACAAACACCTTTCTTAATGCAGCTTGATCATTGCCGATGTCTATAAGACCTATTGTCCCTACTACTTCTTCTTCATATAGTGCTACCCAAAAATTGCCTTTACCAGACTGATAAAACTCTTCTATAGTAAAGAGGTCTGGCTGATCATCCTTGGTTATTGGAATGTTGTATTCTTCTTGCTGAATCCTAAGAATTAAATCAACCACTTGAGTTTGGTACTTTTCAGTGTATTCTTTTACAACAGGAAATTCATGCATATTTACACCGCCATTTACATGTTCTTACTTATGATGTCAAAAAGGTTGCGGTTTTAATCGTGGGATTTTTTTAAAGAAAAGGAAACATTTTATCCAAGGAGAAAATTGAGGCAACGAAGAAATTTTGTAACTATATTATTTCTCATTTATTGATTTTTACACGTTTACTGGAATCTAAATGCAGTCCCCATTCATCAGGAATTTACATTTTGTATTCCGTATTTCTTTATCCGCCTTGCTATGTAGGACTGGGAGACACCTAACTTATTTGCAGCTTTATAGGTACTTCCTTCTTTCAAAAGCGTTTCTGTAATAATCCTTTGTTCAAAAAAATCGACTTCTCTTTTTAAATCCGTGATGTTGTTATAATTTTCCGTTTGGTAACCTCCATCTTTGTTGTATTCTAAAAAAACTCCCTTTTCACCATTTAACACTACAAATCGTTCTATCAAATTGGACAGCTCACGCACATTTCCAGGCCAATTTACGCTCTTTAACAGAGACAATACATCAAATGTCAATGTAACGTTCTTTTTATATTTTCGGTTGAAACGATCCAGAAAGTATAAGGCTAACACATCAATATCTTCCTTCCTTTCTCTAAGCGGCGGTATTTCAATGGGAATCACATTTAGGCGAAAGTATAGATCCTTACGAAATTTACCTTCCTCTACAAGCTGCTTTAAGTTGTGATTTGTGGCAGCGATGATCCTGGCATCTGTTTTGATATGCTTTGTTCCACCAATCCGTCGAAATTCCTGGTCTTGCAGCACTCTTAATAGCTTTGCCTGCATTTCGAGGGGAAGGTCGCCGATTTCATCAAGAAAAAGCGTGCCGTTATCGGCTGCTTCAAATAATCCGCTTTTGCCCCCTTTTTTTGCACCTGTAAATGCGCCATCTTCATACCCAAATAGTTCTGATTCGATCAATTCCTTAGGAATAGCAGCACAGTTAATTTTCAGAAATCCGCCTGTTGTCTTACGGCCGCTCATGTGATGAATTTGTTCAGCCACGACCTCTTTTCCAACTCCCGATTCCCCTGTAATCAACACTGATACATCCAAATGGCTGATTTCTGTTATTAATTTGTAAATTTTAAGCATCGCCATGCTCTGGGCGATCATATTTTCGTTAGAGATTGATGAGTGTGCCTGCTTTAACTGTACTTCAAGCCGGTGCTTTTCTTTTTCCACTGCTTCAAGTTCATCTTTTAATCGATGTAGTTCAGATACATCCCTTACATTCGTGATAATCCGATATAGCTTTCCTTGTTCATCGAAAACGGGACTGCCCGTTACCAACGTTTCTTTTCCCGTATTTACTCTTTGTATAGTACTATATGGTTTTTTAGTCGCTGCTACCTTCAAAGTGACCACATCATTAAAAACTCCAAGAGAAATTAAATGGTCCAGGCTTTTTCCAACAAAAAATTCCTTTTTAATCCCGGTCAATCGTTCAATTGCCTTATTCGCCCTAAGGTTCACTCCTTCTGGTGTGGATATGTAAATCCCATCATAGGAATTCTCGATTACCGCATCCAGTTCCATTAATTTTTTTTGAATGTTCTTATGTAAAGCTGTAATTGGAATGACACCTACATAAATTGGCCGGCCATCCACGTACTCAACTGCTGGGTAATAAAAGATGTTCTCTGTGACTGTAAACTGATTGATTTCTTGTCCAAGAATGAGCGGCTGCAAATATGTTAAACGAGATTGGTTCCCTTCCCTTAGTTCAACCCCGATATATTCTCCCCCTTTGACACGGGGAACCATAGTATGCCAACTCTGTAGGTCCCCGCTATATGTTTCATTATTCTCTTCAAAATAAGGATAACTTTCAAGTAAATCGTCCTTCATTGCTCTCCCCCTCGACAATTAAGTCGTTTCTGTAAGTTAATTTCAACTTAATTAATTTTATTTCGACTTAAATTATATCATAATCATTTAAATATTCAGATAATGGTTACAATTCTTTTTTGGCACAATAATTGCATAGATAAAATCAGGGGGTGGAAATTATGTCAATACCAGGTTGCAGCATTGCTGCGATTAAATCTGAAGGGCGTTACATATTGGCTTCAAACAGCGACAACCCATGGGATACAAGGACAAGACTACGCGTTAGCCAGGGGAAAAATTATAAGTTTATCGGAACAGAGCTTATTTGCCCGGATGATAATTTACCATGGGCCAATATGGTAACCCGGGGAATAAACGAAAAAGGGATCAGCTTTACTTTCGCATATGTGGATAGCGATCCTAAATTTTATCAAGGCGGCATTGGTTTTAAAGAATTTGGAAGTTATGTTCTCGGCTGCTTTCAATCATTAAAGGAAATTGAAAGTTATATTCAGAATGAGCCACTCCAGGTTCACGGCAATTTCCTTTTCGCTGACGGGTTAGGCAATCTATTGGCAGCTGAAATTCATCCAAGCGAGAATCATCTTGAATGGAATCCCGATGATATTATGTTCCGGACTAACCATTATGTTCGGCTTCCATTCACAAACGAAAAGGAGATGATTGAAACGTGTTCGATTCTTCGCTACCAATCCGGATTGAGTGCGATTAATCATGATGAACAGCGTAATAGCTTCGATTTTCTGCACTCGTTCCTTCGAAATCATGAGCTAAAGGAGCATGGTACAGATTGGGGATCATCCACTTGTAATCACGGTGAAAAATTTGGCACAGTAAGTTCGGAAATTCTCGATCCCTTTTGTCGCGAAATGTTCTACTGTTATGGGCCTCCTTGCGGCAGCGGGGAGAAAATGCAAAGCTGGGGTCGGCACGTATCCTTCCGTTTGGAGGACCTTCACGAAGGAGAAATCACAACTTTGGATGGAAAGATGATTCAACAAGGGGGTTAAAAAATGCTAGATAGTTATATTGGATATTTGATGATGATTATTTTTGGGGTTCTTATGGTCGGCATCTCTATTGTGATGAAAAATAGAGGGAAAAACAATTTGGATGACTTTTTAAGCGCTAGGGAAAGTATGAGCTTACCGGTCACGATGAGCTCGTTAGTGGTCGTGTGGGTATGGAGCAGTTCGTTAATGGGCGCAGCCGAAGGGGCATATAATTTTGGGGTTGCAGGATTTTATATGTACGGCGTCTCCGTTCTGATGTCATCCTTGTTAATCGGATGGCCTGTGTTTAAGAGGGTTAGAAAAATAGCGCCATCAATAAGCACGTTACCGGAATTTATGAAGCTCAGGCTCGGAACACGGACTCATTTAATTTTCGCGATTGTCGGGATCCTTCAATCCTTCTTTTGGGCCGTGCTTCAAATTACGGCAATCGGCCTGGTGATGAATGTATTGTTTGGAATTCCTCACGCAGCTGCAGTTATTTTAGGTACATTAATCGTCACCATTTATGTTGCAATTGGTGGGCTTAGGGCTTCTATTGGAACTGATGTTGTCCATTTTATGATGCTGCTTGTCCTTCTGGCAATTGTCATACCGGTGACATTATGGGTAGCTGGCGGGCCAAGTGAAATCTATCAAGGCCTTGCTAATTCAAAGGTTGAAACCGCAACACAGCTTTGGACGAAAGAAAGCGTAACAGGATGGCTTCTCGTTAGTATCCTTTCGTTTATCAACTATGCGATCATCGACCAAAGTGTATGGCAGCGTGTTTACGCTAGTAAAAGGGGAACAGAATCAAAGCTGATATTAGGTACAACCTTTTTATGGCTTCCTATCCCTGCTGTTGCAGGGCTTATTGGAATGGTTGGGTTGGCAAAAGGCTTTGATGTAACTCCTTCCGAAGTATTTCCCGCAGTTGTGGGAGAATTGCTTGGAACATGGGGAGCGTATGCAATGGCAATTATCATGATTGCTACGATCTTATCCACAACCGATTCATGTTTAAATGCGTTATCAACTCTAATTGTGAGGGATATTTACCTTCCTTATATCAGAAAAAACAAACCAATGGATCCAGGGAAAGAAATTATGGTGGCCCGTATTGTTGTTATCGTGGGCGGAGCGGGTATTGCCCTTTTCAGTCTGGCTCAGTTCTCGATCTTATATTTAAATTACGCCGTGGGTGCACTTACACTAGCGATGACATGGCCATTCGTTTTATCCGTTTTTATGAAAAAGCTGAACAAGACAGCTGCTTTCTGGGGCTTGATTATAGGGACTGTTTCCGCTTTATTCTTTGCTGTACTTCCCGGTGCAGGTTTAATGGATCCAATTGTTCCATTATGGGTAGGTTATTTAATTTCACACATCATTGCTGCTGGCATTCCGCTGATTGGCACATGGATTGCACCTGACCATGACTTCCAGTATCAGGCAGCGTTCAGTAAAGGAGGTATGTAATAATGATATTAAGCGAAACTGGATTTGTCATAATTACATATATTCTGTTAATCTGGTTTATAGGTTCGAATCTCACCCTAGTATATTTCTGTTTGAAAGATTGGATTAAAGGTCTAGTGAACCGAGCATAAGCAGTAAAGCACACCGAGGAGATGATTATATGGATAAAAATATTGAACTTTCAGAATTACGAAAGCTTTTAAGAAACAATGAATTTACCGGGCCTACCGCAGGATACGGCCATGGGCATACACAGGCGAATCTCGTAATTTTGCCGAAGGAGCTAGCTTATGACTTCCTTCTTTTTTGCCAGCGAAACCCAAAACCGTGCCCGTTAATTGAGGTAACGGATGCAGGTTCTCCAGTTCCAAGGTTGACAGCGCCAAATTCGGATCTGCGGTATGAAGTGCCGAAATATTTCATATATAAAAAAGGAGAGCTAGTCGAAGAAGTTCATGATATCGAAGCATACTGGAGAAACGACCTGGTATCCTTTTTAATAGGTTGCAGCTTTACATTCGAATTTCCCCTGCTCGAAAACGGGCTTGAAATTCGACATATCGCAGAAAAACGAAATGTCCCAATGTATATCACAAACATTCCTTGTGAACCGGCAGGAGTTTTCCATGGAAACTTAGTCGTGAGCATGCGTCCTTTTTCACCTAACGATGCAATCCGGGCTACTCAAATCACATCAAGATTCCCATCTGTACACGGTGCACCGGTGCATATTGGTAACCCCGAAGTGATTGGGATCAAAGATCTTTCTAAGCCTGATTTTGGTGATTCAGTGACAGTGAAGGATGGCGAGGTACCTGTATTTTGGGCTTGCGGTGTAACACCTCAATCGGTGGCGATGTCTAGCAAACCTGATTTAATGATTACCCACGCGCCTGGCCACATGTTTATAACCGATATGAAAGATAGCAGCTATTCCATACTATAAAAAAATGAGGGTGAGTCCTCCGGTATATCTATTTCCCGGAGACTCACCCTATTTTCACACCTTGATTATTCACTCTCAAATTCAATTAAAATATTATTCACAAAGTAAATAAAGTTATTGTAAAAATACAGATAATTTATAAACACAATGACAAAAAGGACAAAAAGAATAATCAATAAAACTAGTATGGCAGTCGAATATTCAATCATATAAGCAAGTACAATTACAGTCGTGAGGGTCAATGCCAAACTTGTCAATAGAGCTCTTACGGCATGCAGATTTCCAAGCCTATAACTATATATTCTTTGAATCTCCTTCCCTCGATCGTTTTTTATGATTCTTCTGTCAATTTCATACTCCGTCCTAAAATACTTGGCCTGTTGTGTCCATATAACAAAACCCAATCCTATGCTGACTTGATGGATTAATTGGCCAAGAATGATTCCTGCAAGTATGAATATCGTAGCTGACGCTACAATTTTTGATACCTGATTACTGAATATAAATTCGGAAGACGCACCTAGGTCTTTTACACAAAAATAAGCTATGATAGATGATAAATAAACCCAGCCGGGAATTCCCCATCTAATCCAATGTTTAGCCTCAAAATTCACAATGATCACCTCCAATTTACTTATATACCAATTGTACAATGAAATAATCTGTTAGAAAGTCTTTAACTATTTAATCTTACTAGAAATACTATTTTAATTTCATCAAAAATGCGGTTTGATCATTAAATTCTCTTCAATTTACGTAAATTAGAGTCGTTTGTTGGGAGTCCCCCACTATGATACCTCAATAATACGCTATGGTACTTAACCTATCAGTATAAATAGAAAATAATTCACTAAAAATCACCCAGGTATTCTTCCATTTAATATTCAACAAATGGTAGATTATTTGTGAGTGAAAGCGCATATATCCCTTAAACATTTTGTCAGGTATATCGAAGATTTATTATCATCCTTTTGATACACACGCTCCTAGTAAAAAAATAGACCTTTGCTCCTAGCAGGCAATGGTTCCGAAGCTACAGTAATTATGATCTAGCGTTCAATGAAACTACAAGAATAGTTTTTATCAATGCGAAAAGAGGATTAGTTGTATGTTTCTCGTATAAAGATAAAAAGAGTTGATTTACCTTATAGAGGAGAGAGGGACAATTATCATGTTCACAGGTTTTGAAGAATTTGATATTAATGTAAATGGAGTAAACATTCATGGTGTAAAAGGTGGTAAAGGTCCAGGACTTTTACTGCTACACGGATTCCCCCAAACCCATGTGATTTGGAAGTTAGTAGCAGAGCAACTTTCCCAAAACTATACGGTAGTAGCAACTGACCTGCGTGGTTATGGGGATAGCAGTAAACCTGAGGGATTACCCGAACATATTAACTACTCAAAAAAAGTAATGGCAAAAGATCAATTGGAAGTGATGCGCTATCTGGGATTTGAAAAATTTTATTTAGTGGGTCATGATCGAGGAGGCCGAGTTGCCCATCGTTTAACCGCGGATTATCCCGAGCATGTTGAAAAATTGGTAGTGCTGGATATCGCTCCAACCCTTGCAATGTATGAAAAAGCTAATTTGGGATTTGCTCGTTCTTATTACCATTGGTACTTTCTTATCCAACCAGCACCGTTTCCTGAAATGTTAATAGAATCCAATGTGGACTTTTTTTTAAGAAATAGTTTAAGTGGATTTGCGCCGCAAGATTCTCTTCCCCCTTGGCTTACCGATGAAAACTATTCTGAATACTTTCGCTGTTTCAACAATCCTGCTGCTATTCACGCCATGTGTGAAGACTATCGTGCAAGTGCCGGGATTGATTTAATTTTAGACCGGGATGACCGGGAAAAAGGCAAAAAAATTGAATGCGAGTTGCTAGTCCTCTGGGGAGAAAAAGGAGTTGTCGAAAGATATTTCGATCCATTAGAAGAATGGAGGAAAGTGGCTGTTCTAGTACAAGGAAGCAGGATGCCTTGTGGCCATTTTATTCCAGAAGAAATTCCTGATTTACTGCTTAAAGAGCTTCAATCCTTTTTAAAATAGTATTAGTTAAATGATTTTCATACTATCGATTAAAAGGATGTCTGCCAAAGCAAGTTTAATGGTCTCCCAACTTTTAGGCTAAATGCTTACATACCATAAGTGTCAGTCCCTCATCTTAACACGATGTGTATCTAACCCGTTAAGACACAATTTAATAATGGTTGCATATACTTTAATGGTACTTTCATCAGGGCGGCAATGGAATTTACATTATGGATGCAAAGGAAAAACCTATAGCCTGGAAGTTAAATGGCATGTAATTTTTAGGACTAATTAAGGAGAGATTCATTTTGGAAACTGTTCGGCAGACACAGGTAAACATCCCAGCCCCATCCAGGTGGGGAATACACGCTACTGTAGGTAGCAGACCGGTCGTTTACGGCACCCTCATTATCAACTCCGTCACAGATAACAGAATCACTGGAACGATAAATTTTCGAGGCAGGCCCATTCCAGTCAATGGCAGTTGGAATCCAGGCTCCAGACAAATTCAATTTGATACACCCTATGCAACCTATTCAGGTAATTTGGAAATATTTGATGACCCATCAATAAGAGTCCGGCATTTACTTGTTAGAGGACGGCTTAGGATGAAGCCGCCATCATCACAAGCAGGCGAATATGGAACTTGGGTTGCCTCAACTGAAACTGCTCTTACCGGACCTCCTGTTAGCACTCATGGCCTGCCACCCGTTGGAGCCTTCTTAACATCTGAAATACTCTACGGGACTCCTGAATAAAAAAGGGGTCAGTCCCCCATCGCGTTAATGCTTTAACGCACCGGGGGACTGACCCCGTAGTTCGTAGTTTTTATTTCAATATAAATTTTCGGATTAAAGCATTCAATCCCTGAGACATGTGATTTAGTTCTTGTGCGGATGAGGCTATGTTGGCGACTAACATTTCTTGTTCTTCGGTTACATTCACCATCTGTAAAGTATTACCCTCGGTTTTCTTCGCTATTTTAGCTGTTTCATCAATCGCACCAGTAACTTCCTTCGTGGATTCCAAGATCTGTTCTGAGGTGGAAGAAACTTTTTGTATTTCTAATGTAACGTTTTTTATTAAAAGAAGAATAGACTCAAAGGACCGGCCGGTACCTTCAGAAATCTGGATTCCCTCCCCTGTTGCAGAAATTACTTTTTCCATGGATTCAACAGTTAGTTGAGTGTCCTCTTTAATACGGTGGATTAAACTTGATATATGGTTAGCTGATTTTTCAGACTGCTCAGCCAACTTTCTAACTTCATCTGTCACGACGGCAAATCCCTTGCCGGCCTCCCCTGCCCTCGCAGCTTCAATAGCAGCATTTAAAGCGAGTAAATTCGTCTGAGCAGAAATATCTTTAATGACCTTTATGATTTCATTAATGTCTTTCGATGTGGTTTCGAGAGTTTTTATGGTGCTGGATGAGTCTTCAACTGAATGATGAATGGCCTCCATTTGTTTGATGAAATTTTGAACCAGTTGAAAACCTTCTTCAGCACCACTCAACGACTTGTCCGCCAATTTTGAAACTTCCATGGAAGAAGAAGCAATATTTTCGATTCCACCTGTCATTTCTCCTATGGAAGAGGCACAGATTTCTGTGCTTTTAAACTGCAATTCGGTGCCTCCAGCAATCTCTTGAATGGAGGCATTTATTTGATTACTAGCTGCTTGCGCTACTATCGAGCTGACCAATAACTTATCTGAGGATTGATTCAGCTTAGATGTATTATCAGTGATGCCTTTAATAATGTCTCTTAAGTCATGAATCATATTTTGTATTGAGCTAGATAAGAGACCTATTTCATCTTTTCTTTTTAAATCTATTTCTACGGAAAGATCCCCTTTCCCAACAAGTTCCACCTGTTTAGCCAGCCGTTTTACTGGGTTTATTAATAATCTCGAGTAAAAGTAGGTAATCAATAAACTCACTATTAAGATAATGGCAGTCGTTACGATCATATTTTGATTGCTGCGTTCCATTTGGCTATGGACATGTTCAGCATTGAAATCTGCACCCACAATCCCAATAACCTCACCAGAATCATCTTTTATTGGAACATAAGCTGAAATTAAAGCACCGTAACCGGACGTTACACTCATTTCTCCTACTTGGGTCTTTCCGGTTTCAAATGCTTTAATTAATTGTGGATACTTATCAGCTTCCTCTTCAATATCTCCTAAATTGGAGGCATCTTTATGGCCAATTGGCATACCGTCAACCATATAATGATACTCATACCCGTCACCCTTTTTGCTTCTTTCCATCGTATAGAGAAATTCCAAGCCATTCTTTTCTCTTATGTCATTTAATTGACTACGCAGCTGCAAATAGTAATCTGTTTTACCTGATTCAATTTTGATTTCTTTATACTTTTCAATATCTAAAATTTTAACAGCTTGTTCCGTAATCGTTTTTGCTTGAAGGCTGACTGTATCAACAACTAATTTGGAATAGGAACGATAGTTCAAATAGCTAATGATGAGACAAGACAGCAAAATAACGGTAGAAAACACAATGATCATTCTTGTTTGAAGACTTCTTCCCATAGCAATGCCCTCCGTTGTTCTCCTATAAATAATAGATAAAATGGTAAATAATAACTAGTCCTATTTTACTATACATAAGATAGAAAACAACATTATTTTGTGTACATTTACGTAAGAAGAACTTAATCTAAGATGCTAAAAAACTGACTTCCGTGTCAATTGCGGGTATCTTATTCGCCCACTTTAAAAAGCAACAACCCTTCCCGACTGTAATCCGGGAAAGGCCGCAGTTTTATTTACTATAATTTTTAAATAAAATACTTTAGTGTTTTTTAATCATTAAAGAGTTGATTTATTGCCTTTTCTAGCGTTGAAGTGATGGAAATCTTATCAAACGGAAGCTCCAGTCGCATGGCTGTCTGGGCAATCTCTGGCCTTAATCCAGAAAGTGTTGATTGTACCCCCAGGAGTTTCAAGCCTTCGATTAATTGAAAGATTTGGTGGGCCACCATTGTATCTATGATCACAACACCTGATAAATCAATAAAAAGGTGATTAACCCCTTTTGCCGCACATTGCTGGAGCGTATTTTCCAGTAAAAATTTGGCCCGTTCAGTATCAATATCACCAATCAGAGGAAGCAAAGCAGTATTACGATTTAAAGATATAATGGGCGAACTCAATTCTAAAATCATTTCCTGCTGTGCTTGGAGTAGCTTTTGTGAGTATGTATAATTTTCTCTCGTAAACCAAGTAATCACTTCGCTGAAAGTTTTGATAATGATTTGGTTCCAAGAGTCAATCTGTTCATCCGAAAACTCTCCTGAATGCAATGAAACAAACTCTTTAACTAAAACTAGGTACTGTTGTTGTGTCCTGAAAAACTCCCGTAATATAAAATGGATCGGTGTGCTTAAATGTTCCGGATCTTGTGCGATTTCCAAAATCCATTCTTCGAAGGTTTCAAAGAATTTGCATTCTTCATCAACAAAAACTTTGCAAAAACGTTTATGAAATTCGTGATTTTGATTTTTTAATCCCTCGATTACCTTTGGATCGGACGAGGCATAAACACCCGATTGGTTACTTTTGTCCAAGGACTGATACCATTGTTCTGTCAATTCCCAAGTTTTATCCAATAAAAAGTGATATAATTCTTTATTACGATGCATGTGATCCACCATAATCCCTTCGCATAAGAATCCTACACATTATTGTATCTTAACAATACTTGGTGTGTCGATTGTTTAAACTTAGCTTTCCACGCAAAAGAGATAAAACGGATTCAGTGTTCATTCAATTCTCCCATTTAATTACTGTTTTCAATCTTGGTATATACATTGCCTAAAATATTGATCGCCCTAAACTAAATACTATAAATTTATGTCTTGCATGAATAATTTTCTCACGTCGTTTATGGTAGCTGCTTTCTTTATGAAATAGACGCTGCTTTTTCGAGCCAAGCTAGGCGGGATCACTGTCAAAATCATGGATTCTAAACGGATGCCTTTAAAAACGTGACGTTGCTCGGGTAATAGTTACTCAACTTAAGTGCTAAATGAACTGATGAGATTCCCCCTCCAACAATGGTTATAGGTGCTTTCATTTTGGAAAAGGAAGGCAGATCATGATCAAAAATATGAAAATTGAGTTTTTCTGTTTATCTTGAAATTCCCTTGCCCAGTCCGGCCAGTAAGGCTGTTCCCCAATCCCAATTGCGATCACGAGTTTTCGACCGAGAAGAACACGGTCATAATCCAAATGGACTTCCCATCCCTTCTTAGATATACGGGCAGCAATTACTTTTCCTTGAATCCATGATTCCTGTATTCCTAAACCATGGACAATCACCTAGGTTTTATTCCCTACTTCCTAATCAATTAGGTCAACAAAAAGAAGCACACATATCTTCCATGCGTACTTCTAGTAAAAGATCGATAAATCGGTATAGCTGATAGTGTTATTTCTTTTTAGCCGCCTGGAACTGGCCGATTAATTGATTCAACCGCCGTAAATGGTAGCTATATTCGACAATGGAGGAAGCAATGATCATTAGCCTGAATTTCTGTTCTTTATTTTGCAAATAATTATGAAGAACCTGTTCAAAGAACGCTTCACTTTTTTTCATCATATCATTTTCAAAGTCACTTTCCTCCGCTTTAATTTTCCCCTCAAATTTAAGCAACACATATTCATGCTCTTTGATTAATTCTTCCAGCTGCTGATCGAAAAATTCATCTTCATCGTCATTTGCCCTACTCTGAAAATAGTGTTCATTAATATTTTCTAAAACTTGTTCAGCTTGTTTTATTGTCTTTAACATTTGTTTGAATACAACAATTTCCCTAACATCCAGTTCATTTAATTTAACAAGATTTCCTCTTTCTTCATCAAAGAGTTTAAATTGTTCTTCAAGCTTCCCAATGTCGGAGAGTAATTTTTCATGGTGTTCCTGAAAAGACTTTTCCTTCATTTCATTTGAAACCGCCGTGCGTAATAATAATGAGAGATTAGTGAATGCAGAATTCACTTTATCTAAGTAATTCTGTTTATATTTTGGCGGTAAGATGGCAAAATTCACGACCATGGCACATGCAATTCCTACAAAAATGATTAAACATCTGTTAAAAATAAATTCCAGATTTTCATTGGCCGGAGCACTCATGATGGCTAAAACCGTAACTAAAGTTAGGGGGATCGTACTTTCCATTTTCAATTTTAAACAAAGTGAAATGACCAAAATCATGACCAGCCCTATCATAATAGGACTATCGCCCAAAAAGTAAATCGAAAATAAAGCAGCCAGTGCACCAATTATATTAGTAATAACCTGGTCTAATAAATGTCTCCAGGTCCGATAAACAGAGGGCTGGATCGTAAAAATAGCCGCGACACCAGCAAATACAGCAGGCTGTAAATTAAGGATCGAACAAATTAATAAAGCTGCAGTAACAGCAATACCTGTTTTTAACACACGTGCACCGAGAACCATAAAATATGTGACTCCATTCTATCTTTATATCTTCTATTAAATAATGACGGATAGGTTTGGTCAAATTAGTATGCATTTTTATAGAACCGAAGTTACGCTTGTAAAATTAATTTGCTGGAGATATGCTCCGGTTTTCGCTTAAAAAATAAATTTTCCGCTCCTGTCCTACCAATTTCACTTAAATAATTTCACAGTGGATCGTATGGTTTCCAACGTAAGGCTTTGGTAATCGTTAATAAAGAGTACTTGAAGGCTTCCCACTTTTCAAAAAAAGGAAAGAAATTTACAATTTACCCCTTGCGAACATTAGTTCTTGTGTGTTATTATTTGCTCATAGAAGTACTTATTATAAAAACAAACCTTTATATAATCGATCTAAAACTACGCCGCAGGTTGTAGTACTGAGCCAAAAAAAGGGTTGTATCAGTGCGCCTCGCAGGTATCAGGTCGAGTTAAGGCTGAATAGTAATTTAGGATTAAATTTAATAGGTGAGAATGCCCCTGCCTTTTTGGTAGCGGGCTTTTTGTTAGTCAATCTAATAAGGAAAGAAATTTGGTTAATAATGAACTGGCCCAGAAATTTATCTTACGAATTGAAACCGAAAACTCCCAGGGAGAAATCCAATGACTAGAAGCTTTTTTCCTTGTATATTTTTTTCTCTACAGCAAAAAGTAACAATAATTCTTTGATGGAGGCTATTATAATGGATGGAATGAGAGTTAGATTTGAAATAAAGAATTTATATCTTAAAGTAGGGAATGTCTCGCGAGACAATCAGAGCTATGTTCTGCTTAGGGCCTATGATGATAGCAATAATGAGATTGTGTTAGAGTTAACACATGAACAAGCAGGATTTTTAGAGGATCAATTTTATGAAGCCAACAGGCGCTATGAACAGAGAGTATTTGCTCCCGTCTCTCCAGGTGAAATACCTCAAGCTAACCTGACATTCAGTAATCAATATCCTTCAGCAGCTCAATCGCAATTTTTGTAATACCTTATTATCATTAAACACTAATCAAGTAACACATACACCCTTAGATAACTGAGGGTAATTTCTACATTAAAGTATTCCAGGTAGTATTCCATTAAATGAAATTCGTTGGCAGAAACTAAATAGGAAAAGATAAGACAAGGAAAGCCCAATAATATGGCTTAGCCTTTAAAATCAAAGCCTGCAACCATATCTAATTACATTTTCATTTTGAAGAGTTCTGAAAATAGAGATATGATTTTCCAAAAACGGAGATAAAATAAATAAACACTTGGATTCCGAAGAAATCCAAGTGAATATCGTGAGATACCGTTTACTTTTTTGATGAAGCACTACTATCCTTAAATTTAAATAATTTCTCTCTTATCCGAGCGAATACATACATTTGAACATAATGTGAACGCTTTAATCAATTGCTTTAAACTCTTTACATTTCTTTACCCAGTTCTCCACCATTTGCGGACATGAGCCAAAATGGAAATGAGTGTAGCCAGCAATTAAATTCCCCTTCATGTATCCCTCTTCCTTTATACCGCGCATTCCTTTTGTTTTGTATGCATGCTGCACTTCTGATTGAGGGTGAAACGTAGAATAGTGAAATTCATGTCCTTTTGCTTCAATATCTCCCTGTAATAAGTAGTTCCCTTTTTCACCTGTAATTTCCCGATAGCCTAACGCTGCTAGTTTTGTTTGCATCGTTACCTTCCCGGGAATTATACCTACCATTTCATGCTTGTTCCCATCTGTTGTTTCAATCTCATCCGTTAAATACATAAAACCGCCACATTCCGCGAGCGTAGGCATCCCTTGTTCAATAGCTGTCCGAATGGAATGCTGGACTGCAGCTTCATATGAGAGTTCTTGCGCGAATTCCTCTGGAAATCCTCCACCGATATACAAGCCGCTCACATCATCCGGCACAGTTTCACCTCGTAATGGCGAAAAGTCTACTAGCTGGGCACCATACGCCTCGAGCATATCAAGATTTTCCTGATAATAGAAATTAAAGGCCGCATCCCGGGCAACAGCAATCCGAACCTTGTCTTCCTTTTCCCTACTGCTAAATTGGGATTCTTTAATTTGGATTGTTGGGGCTTTGGCCAATTGAAATAATTGGTCCACATCTATCGTTTCGATCATAAGGTTTCCTAATTGATCAAAAAAAGAGTCCAGTTCCCCACGTTCAATAGAAGGAACCAGGCCTAAGTGCCGTTCAGGAATGGTGATATCCGCTTCTCTTTTTAAATAACCAAGAACCGCAATCCCGCATTCCTGTTCAATGGCTGTTTTCACAATTTTAAAATGCCCCTCACTTCCGACACGGTTTGCAATTACACCGACGATATTCGTATCAGCAAGAAATGTCTGAAAACCTTTTACTATGGCAGCTGCACTACGGGCCATGCTGGCGCAGTTCACAACGAGGATAACCGGGCTCCTTGTTATCATACTGATTTCTGCTGTGGAACCTTCATTATTTGTTGGATTCTTACCATCGAAAAAACCCATAACCCCTTCAATAATGGAAATGTCTGCGCCTTCACTGCCCCGGTTAATAATTTCCTTTACCATTTCATGATTAAGCATCCAGCTATCTATGTTTCTTGAAACCCTTCCCGTTACGGCGGTATGATAAGTCGGGTCTATATAATCCGGACCGCATTTAAAGCCTTGCACGATGTATCCTTTTTTCTTCAAAGCTGACATAAGGCCTATTGTTAAGGTTGTTTTCCCAACGCCGCTTCCTGTACCGGCAATAACAAGTCTTCGATCTGACATAATGGTCCCCCCTTTCTTTATACTATACTCGAATTAATATGGAATCACTGCAACTGAAATGGTAACGTTTCCTGACTTCTTCTTTACCAGTTCCAATTTTTCCGCACCGCTGTACATTCGCGCAGCTGGCTCGCTGACACCATAAGCACCCGTATATTTAAATACCGTTTCTGATGGCTCTACAAGTTCCAACGCGTTCAGTTCACTCGCTGTATAACAGACAAATTCCCAACTATTTTTCTTTACAATCTCCAGCAATCCTGGTTCATCCTTTTTCAACTCAATAGTACAAAGCGCTTTGACGCTTTTGATGGAAAAGTTTAAATCCGATAACGTTTTATCAATTACCGTTTCAATTTCTTCAGCCGAAGTGCCACGGTTACAGCCCATTCCCAATACGAGCACCTTAGGCCGATAAAGCACTCCATTATGTAATATTTGGTTTTCCTGTTGTGAAAGATTTCTATGGGTGACTACAAGTGCAGCAGCAGGCTTAGCTTCAATAGCTTGAGATACAGTGGAATACACCTTTATATTATCTGGGAGCGGGCGGTCATAGTGCCACCATTCCTTCTCCCCTGACTCCTGTACGACTGCGATTTCTTCTTCATTTACAACTGCAGCACTTACCTGTGTCAATTTGTCGGCCGACTCCCATACCCAGCCAAAGCGTTTTCCAAATAAATCAACGGGTATGGTTTCCTGTACATCAGAAGCCGTTGTAATAACGGGACGCGCGCTAAGAACAGCGGCTACCTCTCGTGTTAACTCATTAGCTCCGCCGATATGTCCTGAAAGTACACTGATAACGTGCTCACCCTTATCATCAATTACGACAACGGCAGGATCCGTTTTTTTATCCTTTAATATAGGGGCAATCATCCGTACAACTGCCCCCAGAGATATAATCAGAATAATTCCATTGTAGACTTCAAAAAGAGACGGCAGCAGAAGGCGAACGCTTCCGGTGAACATTTGAATGCTGCGGGCTTTTTCATCTCCCTTTTCAAATTTGCTCATATAATAGACATCTGCGTTCTGAAAAGATTGCCCAAGTGACCTTGCAATGTCTACTCCGTGCTTTGTAATCGCTACAATTGCATAATCACCTTGCTGTGCAACGGTAGGCTTTTTCTCCTCCTGCAGCTCTAAAATCATGCCTCCACCCCCCGACGGTATCCATGGGTGAAGGATTTATCATAAAGCTTTGAACGGTACTCCTTCTGATGAATGTTTGCATCGAGTGCCCATCCGGCCAAAATCATTGCCTGTTTACGAATACCATTAACACGCATTGCCTCATCCAACTGGCTGAGAGTGGTGCGTACGATCTTTTGATCGGGCCATGATGCCTTATAAACGACTGCAACAGGAGTATTTTCACTCCATCCGCCATCAACCAATTCCTTAACCACTTTTTTGGTTAAGGTAGCGCTTAAAAATAGGGCAATCGTGCAATTATGCTTTGCTAAATCCCGAAGCTTTTCATATTCAGGAACAGGAGTTCTTCCTTCGGCCCTTGTCAAGATAACGGTTTGTGTTAAATCGGGGATTGTAAGCTCAGCTTGAGCCGCTGCAGCAGCAGCAAACACAGAGCTTACACCCGGAACAATCTCCACTTCGATTCTCTCCTGTTTCAAAAGAACCATTTGTTCCATGATTGCACCGTACACAGCTGGATCTCCAGTATGGACACGAACAACCATCTTCCCTGCATGGATTCTGTCGACCATGATTTTGACCATTTCGTCCAAGTGCATTCCCGCTGTTTTCAACACTTCGGCATCAGGTTTGGATTTCGCAATTAACTCTTCATTAACAAGGGAATCTGCATAAAGGACAACATCCGCTTCCTGAAGCAGCTTTAACCCTTTAACAGTGATTAAATCAGGGTCCCCCGGGCCGGCACCAATGATATAAAGCTTCATTTTCTCACCACCATTAACGTAAGATATTCCAGATCTGCTCCCTCAAGCTCGTCAGCCTTCCAGATAATTTCCTCGTCAGACGTAACCTTGGTCACAACAGAAGCTTTGTGCAGCAAATCTAGGTCACGCAAAACCATGAGCATCAAGTCGATCACCTTGGCGACTTTTATAAAAATGACACAATCATTATCTTCGATCATTTTTTTCATTGTTTCATAGTCGTCCCTGGCAGGGATGATTGCGACATGCTCATCTCCATCAGCTAAAGGGATTCCAAGCCTGGCTGCCGCTCCGTTTATCGATGAAATACCTGGTACAACCTCAATCGGCACATCAGGATGGCGCTCTTGCATTAAACGCATTATATGTATAAATGTACTGTAAAGAAGGGGATCTCCTTCGGTTACAAAGGCAACATCCTTGCCCTCATTCAGCCTTTCCCACACGCTTTCGACCGTTTCTCCCCATTTTCTTTCCAATGTAGCTGCATCCTTTGTCATCGGAAACACAAGCCCGAGCATTTCTTTTTCACTAGGATGAAAATAGGAGTCTATAATTCTCTGTGCGTAACTTTTACTTCCTCTTTGTTTCTTAGGGTAAGCAATCACAGGAGATTCCTTTAATTTACGGTATGCCTTTACAGTGATTAGCTCCGGATCTCCAGGTCCTACTCCTAAACCGTATAATGTACCAAGCATATTATTCCCCTTCCTGGCGCCTGGCGGCTATTATGTATATAGGATTCAATGCATCAAAGCGTGTTAAATTAAGAATCGGCTTGCTTCTGGATATTTGGGCAAGCGTAATATCTGTTTCAAACCCACGCTGTTTAAATGCTGCTATTGCCTCTGCCAAATTCTCAATTGTGACTGCATTTAATACAATGCGGCCGCCTTTCTTTAGCCGGCTGCAGCAAATATTCAAAATTCCTTCCATTCCTCCTGCTGTTCCTCCGATAAAAACAGCATCCGGATCAGAAAACGCTTCTAATCCTACCGGTGCTTTTCCTTGGACAACGGTTGCATCCACCCGGAATTTTCCCAGGTTCTGCTTGCAATTTTCAAGGTCTGCCTCATTCTTTTCGATGGCGCATATTTCGCCTTCACGAGCTATTTTTGCTGCTTCGATGGCCACTGAACCTGTACAGGTTCCGATATCCCAGACTACGCTGTTTTCCTTTAAACGGAGTGAGCTTATGCTTAATGTCCGAATTTCCCTCTTCGTAATCAATCCTTTATCAGGCTTCCGCTGGATAAACTCCTGATCATCAATTCCGAGTGTCCATGACTTACTTTCAGATATTTTTTTCAAAATAACGAGATTAAGTGTTGAAAATTCTGCGTCCCTCATCTCCTCGAGATCAAACCAACGGCACCTTTCGCCAGGCCCGCCCAGGTTTTCAGTGACAAACGCCCGGTATTCCGTCATGTGAAAGGAAAGAAGATACTGTGCAATTTTATTTGGGGAATTTTCAGTATCCGTTAAAATAGCGATCTTTTCCCTTCCATCTATTCTCTGGGCAAGGCCTTTCATGCTTCTTCCATGCACGCTGACAAAGTATGCATCCTGCCAGCGTTCTCCCATCCTTGCAAACGCAAGCTGAACCGAGCTTAAATAAGGATAGATCTGAACTGATAATTTGTTCGATAAGTAGCTTCCTATCCCAAAAAACAAAGGATCCCCAGAAGCTAGGATAACGACATCCCTTGTTTCATCCTTTATGCGTTCAACCAGTGAGGACACTCCGCCCTCAATAACCATTTTTTCACCTTCATAATCGGGAAAAAAAGAAAGTTGACGCTTTCCACCGATTAAAACGCTGCTGTCATAAATCCATCTTTCATATAAAGGCAACAAGCTTTGTTTTCCGTCATCACCAATTCCAATCATTTTAATCGATGCCGCCATTATTACGCACCGCCCTTCCCAAAAATTCGCCTTTCATCGTATACAATGAGGTATCAACCACCATGCCCCCGCCTATTTCCTTTAATGCGGAATCACAGCAATATCCGCATAGCTGTTCAAAAAATTGCAGATATCCATGCTCTCGCATGATGTCCCCAACCTGCGAAGCGGTATTGGCTGTCCTGATTTCCTCAACGAGAGAAGCAGGAGCGCCGGCTTCATCGGCTGCTTTGGCTAAAAAATCAAAATCAACCGGTGCGCTTTTTGAATGAACCATCATGATCCCTTGGGCTACCTTTGAAAACTTTCCCATCATGCCGACCAGGGAAACTCTTTTCATGCCCTGTCGCGTGCTCTGTTTTAAGGTAAAACCAACAAAGTCTCCCATTTCTATGAAGGCTTCTTCTGGCAGTTCAGGAAACTGCTTCATGGCATACTTTTCACTCCGGCCCCCAGTCGTAATAACAATGTGATTACAGCCGCTTGCTTTTGCTACACTGATTGCTTGAACAATACTTGCCTTGTATGCCGCAGTGGAAAAGGGAACAACAATCCCGCGTGTGCCTAATATAGATATTCCGCCAATAATGCCCAGACGTGCATTCAAAGTCTTTTTTGCCATTTCCTCGCCATCCGGGACAGAAATCACAATCTTGATTCCTTTTTCTATTCCAAATTCCTTCAAAACTGCTTCAGCAGTTTCCGCAATCATCTTACGAGGTACAGGATTGATAGCTGCCTCCCCTACTGGAACCGGCAAACCCGGCTTCGTTACCCGGCCGACACCTATTCCGCCATCCAGACTTATGCCAGGCTCACCGGACCAGGAAACCTCCGAAATAATCAAAGCCCCATGTGTTGCGTCCGGGTCGTCTCCGGCATCTTTAATAACACTTGCGGTTGCCATTTTTCCAGTTAGGTCACAGCTTTCTATCTGAAAGGTGGCAAAGCGCTTAACCGGTAAATATATGGTTGCTTCTGTTTGTTCTTCTCCTGTAATTAAAGCGGTCAGTGCCGCCTTGGTTGCAGCAGTTGCGCATGATCCGGTTGTATACCCTTCGCGCAGCTTTTTTTGCTCCTTTGGAACCTCTTTCATGTTTACACCTTGTGTGCAAGAATGGAAATTGCATTTAAGGCTGCAACGGTAATAGTACTGCCGCCCTTTCTGCCGATATTTGTAATGTAAGGGACATCCAATTTGGCTAATTCTTCTTTTGACTCTGGTGCTGAAACGAACCCGACCGGCAGCCCGATTACAAGGCTTGGCTTTGCTTCGCCTTCTTTAATCAGGCGGATTAGCTCAAGTAAAGCTGTTGGCGCATTCCCGATGGCAAAAATACCTCCATCCGCTTCCTTCACTGCTTTTCTCATCGAAATGATGGCACGGGTAGTATTTAAACGTTTTGCCTCTTCCATCACGTCGGGATCTGAAATATAAACTTTAATTTCTCCGCCATACTTTTCAATACGTGCCTTATTAGCTCCAACCTGAACCATTTGCACATCTGCTACTACCTTTTTTCCGCTTCGGATGGCGCGAATGCCTGCTTGTATGGCATCCGAATGAAAGAGGACGCTTTTGCCTAAATCAAAATCGGCAGATGCATGAATAATTCGCTGTACAATGGGATATTGTTCCTCTGTATAGGAATGCTCCCCAATTTCATCATCAATCATTTGAAAGCTTATGCCTTCAATTTGTTCTGGCTGTACAGTGACTGGTTTAAATTCTGTAAGAAAATCCATTGTGTTCACTCCTTTGTTAAAATGAAGATGGCTGTATGGCTTTGTGAGCCGCATTCTTTTTTAATGCCTTCATAACATCCTCAAACTTTGAATAGACCGTTCCATAATTGATTTGGGGCCGTCCAATTAAGATGATCTCAATTCCAAGTTCCTTGGCAGCTTCCACTTTTTCGTCAACAGACCCCACTTTGCCGCTTTCCTTTGTAACCATAACTGTGACGTCATATTGTTTATAAAGAGCCCGATCAAACTCCTTCGTAAAGGGCCCCTGTATGGCTACAATATCTTTTTGCGGCAGGCCCAACTGTTCGCATTTTTCCATATTATCGATTCTCGGTAGCATGCGGGCGACAAGCCGAATATTTGGGTTTCCTAATAGCCTTTCGGTGAAAATCTGTAAGGTTTTGCTCCCTGTTGTCAGCATAACAACCCCTTTTTTTGTGGCTGCCAAATCTGCAGCTTTCTCATAGCTATCTACTACACTTAATTTTTCATATTCATACGATTGGGAATCCCGCTCATATCTGATATAGGGTATCTTCGTTTGCTCTGCTGCACTGATTGCATTCCTGGATGCTTCTTCTGCAAATGGATGACTTGCATCAATAATGGCGTGTATACCTTTTGTTTGGATCAAACCCACCATATCTTCACGTTTTAGACGACCGGCTTGTACAGGAATTCCGGCGTGTTTCATTTCAGTTGCTGCATTTTCGGTTACAACAGTTGAAAGGAGATTGTAGCCTGAATCCTTCATTTTAATTGTCAGTGCCCGTGCATCGCTTGTTCCGGCAAGAACCAGGATCATGTTAAATCCCCTACCTTCTCCCCTTGTTGAACAGGTTGTGGCGCATGCTCGTGCTCTTGGTGGTCATGATGATGATGGCCATGGTCGTGATCATGATCATGATGGCCATGGTCATGATCGTGATGATGGTGATGATGGATATGCTCCATGGCATTGAGGCGGTATTGGCAAGTGTCACAGTTCATTTTTACTTCATCCTGAAGCGCTTCTTCTGCCCTGTCCTTCAAAATGGTCTGTAACTTAGGGTGATAGCCGAAATAACCCGCTAATTTGAATTCCACGTTCGGATACTGATTGGGGTACTGAGCGATCATTTCCTCTAAACGCTTGATTAATATTCCGGTGAACAAAAAGTATGGCAGGATTACGACTTTCTTTGCTCCTAGCTTCACACACCGATCAATTCCTTCATCGACAAGCGGGGCCGTTACCCCCATGAAAGCAGGTTCTACAATTTTATAATTCGTCTTTTCCCAAAGAAGTCTAGTAATCTTGTATAAATCGCTATTGGCGTCGGGATCACTTCCGCCTCTCCCTAACAGAAGGACAGCTGTATCATCGGAGGGATTTTGCCAATCCTCCCCTGCCTCTTCCAATCTGGTTTTTAAAATTTCAAATGTCTCCTCATGCACGCCTATAGGGCGTCCGTATGTAAATTTAATATGGGGATATGTTATCTTTGCATCATCGATTGCCGCAGGAATATGAATCTTGGAGTGTCCTGCCTGAAGAAGCATGATAGGGATGACAACAATATGGTCAGCACCCTTTTGTACACAGATATCAATACCTTGATTTACCGTCGGACGTTCAAATTCCAGAAAACAAGTCTCAATCAGTATTGATTGATCCCAGCTTGCGCTCAAGTTATGAATAAACTGACGTACTTGGTGATTTCCTTCAGGATCTCTGCTTCCATGGCCAACGAACAGAATTGCTTTCATAATTGATTCCTCCTTTTAATGTAAACCAAATTAAATTTTCAAACGATATAAAGGATTAATCTCCGCATGCCGCCACTTCTATTTTTAAGTCCGGGGTTATATCCTTAAATTCAAATCCGTTTACTTGTTTTACACGCTTAAAAAACTTATGAAAACGCTCATTCGGATGGCCCTTATCTTTATACTCCTGTATAATCCCCTCAATGACGCCTACAATCTGATCCGGTGCGATCCCTTCAGCAACAAATTGTCCGGCATGAGCGTTTCTTCCTGCTGTTTTGGCTCCTAAGAATAAATCAAAAGCTCCTTTCCGGTACACGATGCCGATGTCGTCTTTAACAGCCCCGTAGCATGCCATTCCACAACCGTTAACTCCAAGTTTCAGTTCCTTTGGAAGCTCCATTCCTCCTAGCTTTTGCTGAAGCTCTTCTGCATATGGGATGGAGTCCTTCTTCTCCCCATCACAAAAGTCGCACGCTTTTACCGTTAAAACATGACCTACAGGAGATAGTAAAAATTTTGCTGCGTTGAGTTTTTCTATCACACTATCAGGATCTGAGGTTGCGATCTTAAGCTTAATATGGTGATCCGGGCTGTATTCCATATCGCCTTCTTCTCCTACTGTCTCCGCTAGCACCATTAATTGTTGTGGAGTGAACTTTTTGTTGGCAACACCCGGACTTACAGCAAGCTCAAAAATTGATTGGATAGGCTGGCTGATGAGCGGTTTTTCATTCTGCTCATGGTTTTCACCCAAGATACGCTTTAGGGCTTCCTCAGCAATTTCTTTAGAAGAGGATAATGCTTTTATCTTTTTATTTGCAGGAACTCCCACCGGCTGGTCCAACTGTTCGAGAGCCCATGGCTCAGCTTCTTTTTTCAAGCGTTGGCTAGGTTTTAATGCCTGCTCTTTCCCAGTTAATGTATACTTCCTTTGGTATCCGCGCGGGGTAATCATCAACCCATCATAAAAGAAAGTCGAAGAGTTCCCGATCAAAACGGTAGTTAACATACCAATATCATGATCAAGCATGTCCTTTAAATTTGTCATCACAACATGCTGTCTATCACGGAATGCGCTTTTTACCAGGCCTACAGGAGTATCAGGTGAACGATATTTGAGCAATATTCTTTGGGCTTCAACGATCTGCCTCGTTCTTCTTCCGCTTTTTGGATTGTACAGCGCTATCACAAAATCCGCCTGCGCTGCTGCATCAATTCGCTTCTCAATTAATGTCCAAGGGGTGAGATGGTCACTTAAGCTGATTGTGCATGCATCATGCATGACAGGGGCTCCCAATAAAGAAGCACAGGAGTTGATTGCGGATATTCCAGGTATTATTTCTACTTCCACCCCTGTTTCCCTGGTCCATCCCTTTTCGATTAATACCTCATAAATAAGGCCAGCCATACCATAGACTCCAGCATCACCACTGGAAATCACGGCAACCTTCTTCCCGTTTTCAGCCTGCTTAACAGCTTCTTGGGCACGGCTTACCTCTTCCGTCATTCCCGTACTAATCACTTCCTGTACTGTTAATAATCCTTCAATTAATTCCACATAAGTTTTATATCCAATAATGATATTGCTTTCTTGAATGGCTTCTCTTGCCCTTTTTGTAATGTGTTCATAACTCCCAGGGCCAAACCCTATTACTAACAGTTTCCCTTTCATGTTAAGCCCCCCCTTTCAAGAATTCGATCAACAAAGTAGTTCCCAGTCCCAGGCTGTATAATCCTGTGATAGAACCTAGTATTATATAAAGCCGATTTTTAATTCTTGCTTTCAAAAATCCCCAAGTTAAGCAAATGGTAATGGCAACTGTTGAAATTAATAATCCAACAACAAATAAAATGAGCTGAGAGGTGGCTGCAGTATAGTTATTCAATCCCGCTGCATTAGTAAGCAGGGCAATTTGCGTCGGGCTTTCCACCCCGATTCCGTGGATAATTCCAATTACAAAGGCACTAACAATTCCCAATTTGATAGATGACAAACTCTTATTCTTGCTTCCTGTCTTCCTTTTGGAAAAGAAGGTCGCAATAAATTCATAAACAATTTTTAGCCGGCTTTTGTATTCATATTCGCTTCTTTGCTGTAAGAGCGAAAACAAAATAAATAGGCCTAGTATAATCAAGGTTAAACTGACAAGCACTTCCAAAAAGCTACGGGTCGCAACCGGAAGCTCAACACCGATAAAGATGGTGATCAATCCCATAATCAGCACAATCATGCCATGTCCAAACGCGTACATAATTCCTAAGGATAATTGTCTTCGTTTCTGTTTTTCACTGCCTACCATATCAGCAATTGCTGCCACATGGTCTCCATCTATTCCATGCCGCATGCCGATCATGACTGCCAAAAAAGCAAACGTTATTAGACCCATGCTACACACTCCTTTTTGATGTTTTAGAGATTCCTGTTACGCAGCCTGTCCTTTCTGGAGCCACAAAGCCATCTTGCCCATATTGGTATATGACGTTAGTACTAAAACCGTTTCCTGCCGCTAAGCCGTTACGTATAAGATTACTGCCAACCTCAGGTGTAACTTCTTTGTACCAGGTTCCCTCCGGGTAAACAATAACAACCGGCGCGTCCTTACATCTTCCATTACATCGCGTTCTAGTAGTATGAATAAAAGATTCTAGGTCCAGATTGGTGATTTCGTTTCGAATAGCCTGTGTTGCCTCTTCGCCTCCCTTTCGCATACAGCTGCTTCCGTTACAAATGAATATGTGATGCTTCGTGCCTTGTAAATTCCAAGTGGTCATTAGACATCTCCCTTTTCTTTAAGTTATGTAAAAAAAGACCCCTTAATAAGATAGGGGTCCAGAGCATACTAAATGTAAGAATACGTAATGAATCTTTCATTTATTCAGCGCTTCCACCTATGTCCCCGTAGGTATTAAAGAAGGTATCCAGACAAAGGCAGGTCTCCTGACTCAGGTTCATCATTTCATTGCGTCTTCCCAATAGATTCAGTGACTTTTGCAATGAAACTCCCCTTTACAGTGGCGGGTACCGTGACGGATTTTCACCGTTCTTCCCTTTTAAGTGCATTTCTTTCATGCACACCTTTGCCTAACTTATTAATTTGTGGATGAAAAACGATCTTTCAACAGACTTATATGGTGTTGCGGACAAATTCAAATGTATTTTAGACAGATTATTAAGATATCTTCAGCAAATCCCATAATTTTTTTGCACAAATCTCCCAAACCTCATTCTATGTATGTAAAATATAAAAAACACCCCTACTACTAGGGGTGCAAAATAAAATGGCAAATACTAATAACAATAGCATTTATGCAGCATTTCACCCATAGTCCCGTAGGTTAAAAGATTTATACATAGGTTAAGGCAGGTCTCCTGACTTAGGTTCACCATTTCATTGCGTCTTCCCGATTGGATTCAGTGACTTATGCAATGAAACTCCCCTTTACAGTGGCGGGTACCGTGACGGATTTTCACCGTTCTTCCCTTTTCATCCTTGAATCTTAGCATTTCAAGGAACCTTTCCTACATATTGAATTTTCATACTTAAAACGGTTTCATCTCTGTTAGTATATTATAAAACTCTAAAAAATTCTAATATTTTTAATTTTTATGCCATTTTTTCGTCTTTCAGTACTAAATGAATATTGTAAGATATATGAATAAGGCATTAAGATGAGTTATTCGAAATAATTTTTCATTTAGCCTATGTGTTTAAAGAGAATCCATATTTTTTATTTATTTTTTTAGCGATAGACTCCAAAAACTCTGTTACCATCATGCCTTCAATATCCCTGGTATACCATGCCAGTTTGGCATCTTTATGTTTTCCGTCGTAGGAGACTTCCAATGGCCAATACGTTTTTGTCGCATAAGTATAATCAAAGTGAACATAAAGCTCTTTTCCTTCAGGACTCTCAAGAATTACCTTATAATTCAGATTTTTGCCTTCTGTACTAAATTTTACCTTTCTGATTTTGGATAACATTCAATAACTCCTTTCCGTTACTTCATAGTTGTTTACCAATCACTATACTATCGGAAAGAGTGAGCAATCAATTAAATGGGTTAATAGAGATAAATTTAAATATAAAAAACTTGCAGAGATCTGCAAGCTTAAAATGAGCATTTTTTTACTACCAGTCAATATATTATTATTTCACTCTTGATAACGGTAACTGCTTGTCCTGCCAATATAACCCTGTCATTTTCTAAATGAATTTTCAGGATGCCGCCTCTTGAGGAAGCCTGATAGGCATTTAAATGAATTTTCTCTAACTTCTGGCTCCAATGGTGTGCAAGATAACAGTGAGCTGATCCAGTAACAGGATCTTCATCAATCCCTACTGCGGGATAAAAACATCTGGAGATAAAATCAAACTCATTTGATTTCGCCGTTACGATAATCCCTCTAGTTTGGACCATTTTTAACAAAGAGAAATTAGGTTCTATACTTTTCAGTACCTCTGCGGATTCAATTTCAATCAAGTAATCAAATCTATTTTGCCCTACGTAAAGGGGGTCTATGTTTAGTGCCTCCGTTAAGTCAGAGGGATAACTGCTGCATTCAACTCCAGCTTCCACCGGGAAGTTAAGATAAATCCATGAACCTTCTTTCTTTGCAGTCAAACGTCCGCTTTTTGTATGAAAAACAGCTTGCATATCGTTTTTTAAATGTTCAATTTCCCATAAAATATGAGCACTTGCCAAAGTTGCATGTCCGCACAATTCTACCTCAGCAACTGGAGTAAACCATCTTAGCGAGTAACCATCTTCAAACGGAAATAAGAACGCCGTCTCAGATAAATTCATTTCTGCCGCGATGTTTTGCATTTGAGAATCTTCCAACGGCTCAGTTGTGATACAGACACCAGCAGGGTTTCCTTTGTAGGCTTTATCTGTAAAAGCATCCACTACATAAATCGGTAGACCCATTTTCATCCCTCCATGTTCACATACTTATATAATATCTATTTTAATTTAAGGAGGAAATGATTAATTGGCTAAAAACCTCCGAATCTTCACACATCTTCAAGAGCAATAAAAAGATTCTCTTTGTAATTATGCTAAAGAATATTTCTACACGTGTTTATTTTGTAGGTTGTAGTGGTTTTTCAAAACAAATAAACAGATAGCAACCTTATACAGCTGCTATCCACTTAATTGCCTTTTCCCTTGTAAATTTAACAGGGCTGGGTGCTGGTATTAAGGGATTCTTTTATTTATAGATCTCACTGCCGGATTGTTTAAATTCTTCCGCTTTCCCTTTCATCCCTTCCTCAATGACAGATTCAAAAGCCACTCCCTTTTCATTTGCCATTTCCCGAATGTCCTGTGAAATTCTCATACTGCAGAATTTTGGACCGCACATGGAACAGAAGTGGGCTGTTTTTGCACCTTCTGCAGGAAGTGTTTCGTCATGATATTCCTCCGCTCTTTCAGGATCAAGAGATAAATGAAACTGATCCCGCCAGCGGAATTCAAATCTTGCTTTCGATAGGGCGTCGTCACGCTTTTGGGCTCCAGGATGACCCTTTGCGAGGTCAGCAGCATGTGCGGCAATTTTGTAGGTGATTACTCCTGTCCGGACATCTTCTTTATTTGGCAACCCAAGGTGTTCCTTCGGAGTTACATAGCAAAGCATTGCCGTCCCGAACCACCCAATCATGGCAGCCCCAATAGCAGACGTAATATGATCGTAACCCGGCGCAATATCAGTTGTAAGAGGGCCAAGTGTGTAAAATGGAGCCTCCTGGCAAATCTCCATCTGCTTATCCATGTTTTCTTTTATCAAATGCATAGGCACATGCCCTGGCCCTTCAATCATCACTTGTACATCATGCTTCCAGGCAATCTTTGTAAGCTCTCCTAATGTTTCTAATTCTCCAAATTGAGCTTCATCATTTGCATCCGCTATGGACCCGGGACGGAGTCCATCTCCTAAAGAAAAAGATACATCGTATGTTTTCATAATTTCACAGATATCTTCAAAATGAGTGTACAGGAAATTTTCTTTGTGATGTGCCAGGCACCATCTGGCCATAATGGAACCGCCCCTAGAGACAATCCCAGTTACACGTTTTGCTGTTAATGGTATATAACGAAGCAAAACTCCCGCATGGATAGTAAAATAATCAACACCTTGTTCTGCCTGCTCAATTAATGTGTCACGAAAAACTTCCCAATTTAAGTCTTCAGCAATCCCGTTTACTTTCTCCAACGCCTGATAAATAGGCACGGTTCCAACAGGTACTGGCGAATTGCGGATAATCCATTCCCTGGTTTTATGTATGTCTTTTCCGGTAGATAGATCCATGATGGTATCTGCTCCCCATCGTGTTGCCCACGTCATTTTTTCAACTTCTTGCTCAATGGAAGAAGTGACAGCTGAATTCCCTATATTTGCATTTATCTTCACGTGAAAACGGCTTCCAATGATCATTGGTTCACTTTCAGGATGATTAATGTTAGATGGTATAATAGCGCGCCCACGGGCCACTTCGTCGCGAACAAACTCAGGCGAGACATTTTCTCTTATGGAGATAAACTCCATCTCAGGGGTAATAATACCTTGACGCGCATAGTGTAATTGGGTTACGTTTTCCCTTATCTTTGCACGTAATGGGTTTCGTTTTAGTCCAGGAAAGGTGTCCAAATTTGTCCGGGGATCATCATTTTTATAACCATTATCTTCAGCTTTTCCTTCACGTCCCTCATACTCTTCTGCATCCCCGCGAGCAAGGATCCAATTACGCCGAATGGGATCCAGTCCCTTCCGGATATCAACGGATTGTTCAGAATCCGTATAAGGACCGCTTGTATCATACACACGCACAGGATTATTTTCTGTTGTTCCAGACGGTCCACTTGTCGGACTTAGTTGAATTTCACGCATAGGGACTTTGATGTCAGGTTTTGTGCCCTCGACATACACTTTCTTGCTTCCTGAAAAATTTGACATGATGGAAACATTCATTTCTGTTACTGAACGATTTGCCATAGCTTTAATCTCTCCTTTTTAATGATTAAAAAGGACGAAATCTAATTCCCATTTCAGCGGGAAAAGCCGGGTCTTTTTGAAAGACCCGGCTCACGTTAGCATGAACGAAATAATGACAATCCGTCATTATTATCACTATAATCTAACTTCCCCACGCTGGTATGAACCAGATCAGGTCCTGAGGGTTAAGAAACTTTAATGCGTTTCTCTCTCAGCCCAGCTAATTGGACACCCCTAGTTTTAATCTTTTAAATTGTCTAAATTGAATATAAACTGTATCAGGACATTTGTAAATAGTTCATTTTCCATGGTTTGATCCCTACGTTATGAGATTTTTCATAGCCTTTGGGTTATCCCCCACTATTTCAGGTGTACCATCTCATACGGATAAATATTTATATGTTCGCTTCTCATGCTTTGAACAAAACCCAAGAATGGATGTAAAATTGGGTTCGAATTAATAAATAGTACTTTTTGAAGTATTGGGTTCTCCATGATAACTAATGTTGATATACTTCTATTTATGTTCCAGAAAAAAAGGAGGAATGAAAAGTGACATTGCAGCAATTAAAATATGTGATCGAAATAGTCCTTTGCGGATCAATCAATGAAGCAGCACGGCGTTTATATATGTCGCAGCCAAGTTTATCAAAGGCCGTAAGAGAACTGGAGAAAGAACTAGGCTTCGAAATTTTCCTCCGTACTTCCAAAGGAATCACCCTTTCAACAGACGGGGCGGAATTCCTCGGGTATGCTCGCCAGGTCGTGGAGCAATCCGAGCTGCTGGAGCGCCGTTATTTTAATGCTACCCCCTCACGGCAGCTATTTTCCGTTTCCACGCAGCATTACGCTTTCGCGGTGAATGCGTTTGTTGAAATGATTAAAAAGCATGGCGCCCAGGAATACCAATTCACCCTCCGTGAAACCAGAACCTATGAAATAATTGAAGATGTGAAAAATTTGCGCAGTGAAATCGGGATCTTGTATATCAGTTCTTTTAATGAAAAAGTAATGCTTCAAATGATGAAGGATGAAGGGCTGGATTTCCATTTGCTTTTTGAAGCTAAGCCGCATATATTTGTCAGTGTTTCAAACCCGCTGGCCTCTAAATCATCTGTAACTCTTGAAGATTTGGAAGAATATCCGCGACTTTCCTTCGAACAGGGAGAATTTAATTCTTTTTATTACTCAGAAGAACTATTCAGTACGATTCCTCGTAATAAAAGCATTCATGTCAGTGACCGCGCTACCTTGTTCAATCTTTTAATTGGCCTAAATGGGTATACGATTTCAACCGGTATACTGAGTACGGATTTAAATGGTTCTAATATCGTTTCCGTACCGCTTGAAGAAGATGAGACTATATCAGTCGGCTGGATTGTGCATAAAAAAACAAGGCTAAGCAGAATGGCGAATATATATTTGGCTGAATTGAAGCAACTAATCGATTATTATTTAACACCTTGATATAGCTTTTAGCTATAGCTTACTATCAGAATTAACAGTTACGCTATAACCATTCTCCCATGCTATGATACAAACACATTAAACAGCTTAAGGGAGAAGAAACAATGAAAACAATAACAGAAAAAGCACCATTTTATTCTCTTATTTTCAGTGGCTTTTGGATCGTTGAAAGTTTAAAAGAATCACGAACCAATAATGTTAGAGAAAAGGAGATAAAACAGAATGCGAAAAATTAATGCTTCCGAAGTAATTGCTTCTAGCAGGTTAAATCGTTTTCATTTGCTGGTTTTTTTATGGTGTGTGTATGCAATTGGTTTTGATGGATTTGATATTGCCATGTACGGGGTTGGATTGCCATTAATGATGGAAGAGTTCGGGCTTTCTCCGGTCGAGGCGGGCGCTGTCGGCAGCTATACACTTATTGGAATGATGGTTGGTGCGTTTATTTTTGGTCCGCTCGCGGATATGATAGGACGAAAAAAAGTTCTGGCCATTTGCATGCTTTTATTCAGTTTGTTTTCCCTTTTGGCCGGTTTGGCACCAAATATAACGATTTTCACGATCATGCGTTTTATAGCTTCACTCGGGATGGGTGGTCTTATGCCGAACGTAATTTCTTTAATGACGGAATATTCACCGAAAAAGAACCGTGCGTTAATTGTCGCGACCATGTATTGCGGATATTCTATAGGGGGTATTCTTGCTTCTCTTATTGGGATGTATGTTATGGACGACTTAGGTTGGAGATTTTTGTACTGGCTTGGCATTATTCCGCTTTTCACCTTGCCTTTCTTTTTAAAAAAATTTCCTGAATCCCTTTCCTATTACATTGTTCGAAAAAAGGGAAAAGAGCTTGCAAACATATTAAATCAGGTTGACCCTATTGGAAATTACAAAGCAACAGATGATTATCAATATGAAACTGCAAAAGAAAGTGCGAAAGGCTTTCCAGTAAAAAAATTGTTTGCCAATAACCGCGCTGTGAGTACATTTGCTTTTTGGCTCATGGTATTCAGCTGTCTGATGATGATATACGGGTTAAACACATGGCTGCCAAAAATCATGCAGGAGTCCGGCTATGGATTAACGTCCAGCCTTTCGTTCAGCCTTGTCTTAGGAGTCGGCCAAATCGGAGGATCTTTGTTGGGCGGTTATTTAGTTGACCGAATCGGCCATCGCAAAGTACTACTATCAATGTATGTGCTTGGTGCGATTTGCTTTATTGCTCTTAGCATTACATCTAATCCACTTTTACTTTATATTTTGATTGCTCTAGGCGGTGCCTGCACAGGCGGAACACAAAACCTAGCGAATCCATACATTTCCGAGTTTTATCCGAAAGAGGTGCGCGCTACAGGAGTTGGAGTCACCGTTGGAGTCGGTCGAATCGGTGCAATCCTGGCCCCTCTTGTAATCGGACTGCTCCTAGCAACCACCCTTGAGCCGAAGAGTGCATTTATGGCGTTTGCCATTCCAAGCATTATTGGGTGTATCGCCCTTTGTTTTGTTCAGGAGAAATATGGCAGCTTCGACAGCCTGGAAGCTTCTGTATTGACTGACATGCGATTACATGAAATGACGAATAAAAAAGCAAACTAGAGGACAAAATCTGAGCCAGTGAAGGAGAATGTTACCTGATTGGAGTTGGGCTATGAAGGACAAAATCCTAGCCACCGGAAAGGAAAAGGTCCTTCAACAGAGCTTGCTGATTGTTTATATTGTATCTTCATGTACCTAACGTTCAACTCTTGCCTTCTTGTGTTTTTGCTTAAAGGGGCACCAGGTATGTACACCCAGCTAGCATACTATCTTCTTCATTCACAGTACTAACATAATCAGAGAAATACCAGATTTTTCAGTGAGAGCCCTGTTTTATTAGAGAAATTCTTATATTTTAATCAAAAATCCGGGTTTATGAGTGAGCCAATTTCCGGATTATAGTTAAACTTTCCGAGATTCATAAGCTAATTTCCGAAGCACTTATCATCGAATCTCAGAGACTTATCTACAAAATGCCCGTTTTATCTTCTTCACAACCGACTATCATTTTCATTGATTAACAGTCATTCTAGGGAATAGAAAAAAGTTCTATTCCCTACTTCCTTCCCCTTCAAATTTTCATTCCCGTACTTAGACGTTACCGGGTAGCAGGCATTCCAATTGCCTTTAGCTAAAGTTAATTTTCATGAACATGTAAAAGGATCAGGCAAATTACTCAATGAATTCCCCCTTTCATTTACAATTTTCACTACTTCAGTTTTTACTCCTACAGTAAATCGTAAATTATTGTACTCATTCCATTACACTTGTCCATTTTCGCAATAACAATGATTAACGTACAAGCCATTTTTAGTAGAAATCATATCATAATTTATAAAGGAAAACGGAGGGAATGATAAGATTTTGATCATACAAGGCAAGCATATTATCATTGATGCGTTCGAGTGCGATGCATTACATTTGAATAACATAACGTATTTAGAAGCTTTGTGCAATAAAGCGGCGATGGATGCAGGCATGGAGGTTTTAAACTCTTACTTCTACCCTTTTCAGCCACAGGGATTAACTGGATTTCTACTTTTATCAACATCACATCTGTCCATTCATACCTGGCCTGAAGAGAGATATGCGTCGTTAGATTTTTATACATGCGGGGATCAAGACCTTACTGCCCAAGTAGACTTTCTTATAAGAGGATTGTCTACAAAGAAAGCGATGGTATACTCCATGGAGCGGGGCGTTTCCCAACCTCAGTTGGTTAAGTTTAATGAAATGACAGCATTTGATCATTTAAAAGAAAAGACTTCACAGGAACTTGATTCCTAGACAGACCTAGCATCAGTATAATAAGCTCCCCGCTAAAAGGACAGGCGTATAGCGGGGTGGAATTATTCAAGGCGATAGATTCTATGTGGTTATGATGGGACGACCACGAATCTATCGCCTTTAACCATTTATGTTTTCAATTCAAAATAAGAGACGCCACCTATCATTTTTGGGTAAATCCTATGCTTCTTCCTGTAGAATGAAACACAAGTGATTTTTCATTTTGTGCACATTAGATATCAAGAGACGGGACAATGGCTTGTTTTAGCCTGACAATTGCTCCCGCCATCAGGTTAGTTGATCACATTAAAATATCTTGCTTCCGGATGGGAAACTACTATTGCAGAAACTGATGCTTCCGGTTCCATCATGAATCCGTCCGTAAGATGAATTCCAATGGACTCAGGGTGGAGAAGATGAAACAACTTTTTTTGATCCTCCAGGTTTGGACAGGCCGGATAACCGAATGAATAGCGCTGTCCTTGGTATTTTGCCGAAAAGCGCTGCTCCATTGTAAAATTAGATGGATCCGGAAATCCCCAGCGGTCTCTAATCAACTGGTGAGTCCTTTCTGCAAGGGCCTCTGCTAATTCTAGTGCTAACGCCTGGACAGCATGGCTTTTTAAATATTCCCCTTCGGCTTTAAATTGCCGGGCAACATCACGCACTTTCTTACCGGCCGTAACAGCAAAAAAAGAAACAAAATCGATAGTTCCTATTGGTTTTACAAAATCGGATATACATAAATATGGCTTGGAACTTTGTCTTGGAAATTCAAAGGTTTCAAGAATGATGCTATGATTTAAAGGATTGAAAATGCGGAGTTTTTCATCCTCGCTAGAGGCAGGGAAAAACTGATACACCGCTGAAGGCTGAAACCAGCCTTGCTTTGTCCCATCATGAACAAGCGAGTCAATGATTTCTTTCAGTTCAAGTGCTTTTTCATTTTTTTCAGCGAGCATTTTTTTGATGTTCCCTTTTAAACCTAAATGGTGGCCCAAAAGCATCTGGAGGTTAATATAAGGCAGAATTTGAGCTAAATCAATATTTTTAAAGAAGTGTATTTCACAATCCTTTGGAGTAAAAACAGGAGCTTCTTTAATGATTGACCGTGTTGGGAGATCTACAGGACTTTCCTGGGAAATTTCTTTTTTTGGCGAAGCAGTATTCTCCGCTTTTGGTTCTTGTTTCTGGTAAGAACCAGGTTCTGTCCTTAACCTGTTTGCAAGGGAAAGGCCATCCATGGCATCCTTTGCATACAATACTATTCCTTTATAGTTGGGTGAGATTTTCATGTCAGTAAATTTTCTGGAAAGGGCAGCGCCACCAACCAAAAGAGGAATCGAGATCCCGGCGTTTTGCAAGTCTTGGGCTGTGATGACCATCTGCTGTGCTGACTTCACAAGTAATCCAGATAATCCAACTATATCCGGGTTTTCTTTTTCAATGGCTTGAATTAATTGCTGCGGTGTTACTTTGATACCTAAGTCGACAACCTTATACCCATTATTGCTTAAGATAATGTCTACAAGATTCTTTCCAATATCATGGACGTCTCCTTTTACAGTAGCCAGAATCACTTTTCCTTTACCTCCATCCTCCTTTTTCTCCATGTACGGTTCTAAAAAGGCTACAGAAGCTTTCATTACTTCAGCACTTTGGAGTACCTCTGCTACAATTAGTTTGTTATCGTTAAAGAGCCTTCCTACTTCTTCCATCCCTTTCATGAGGGGACCATTAATGATGGATAGGGGGTCTTGGTATTTAACTAAGGCTTCGTTAAGGTCTGGCAATAAACCTTCCTTTGTGCCCTCGACAATGTATTGTGCCAACCGATCCTCTAATGGCAGGGATTCAACACGTATTGCATTTTCTTTTTTCTTCTCGCGGTAAAAATTCGTAAATTTTTTAAGAGTTTCATCACTTGTCTGGAACAAGAGTTCTTCTGCAAGCTTTACTTCATCCGGCGGAATGGACGCAAACCGTTCGAGCTTCTCTGTGTTTACAATGGCATAATCAAGCCCGGCTTGTGTACAGTGATATAAGTAGATGGCATTTAATATTTCTCGGCCAACGGGTGGAAGACCGAAGGAAACATTGCTTATCCCTAGTATAGTCAGGCATTCAGGAAGCTGTTCCTTTATTAATTGAATTCCCTTAACTGTTTCGCTGGCTGAACCAATATATTGCTCATCTCCAGTGCCAACCGGGAAGACAAGCGGATCGAAAATCAAATCATTGCCATTTAGACCATATTTATTTACTAAAAGATCGTAAGAACGTTTTGCCACTTCCAGTTTGTTCTCAGCAGTTAAAGCCATTCCCTTTTCGTCAATGGTTCCGACCACGATGGCAGCCCCATATTTTTTAATTAGGGGAACAACCGCTTTAAATCTTTCTTCCCCATCCTCAAGATTAATGGAATTAATAATCGCTTTTCCCTGTGTTTGTTTTAGAGCCGTTTCAATGACATTTTCATCGGTTGAATCTATGACAAGGGGAGCCTTCACCTTTTTAGAAATTTCCTGAACAAAAAAATCCATATCTTTCATCTCGTCCCGGTCCGGATCTGCTAAACAAACATCTATCACATGTGCTCCATTTTTAATTTGAGCACGTGCAATTTCAGATGCTTCTTCAAACTTTTGTTCTGTAATAAGACGTTTAAATTTACGTGAACCGATTACATTTGTGCGTTCTCCGACAAACAATGGCCTCATACTGTCTTCATAGATTAATGGTTCAATGCCCGACACCATGTGGGGCAGCTGTTTTTTGGTTAACGGGCGAGGTGTAACATTCTTGAACGCTTCCCTCAGTTCTTTTATATGGGCCGGTGTTGTGCCGCAGCATCCCCCCACTATATTAAGCCAGCCTTGTTCTGCAAACCCTTTTATTTTTTGGGTAAAAGATTGAGGGGTTTCATGATAATGGCCTTCTTCATCTGGCAGTCCGGCATTAGGATAACAGCTTACCGCACAGTTGGCTATGCCCGATAAAGTACGGATATGGTCAGTCATAAATTCCGGTCCTGTCGCACAATTAAGCCCGACTGAAATCGGACTCATATGCTGTAATGAAATATAAAAGGCCTCAATATCCTGGCCTGCAAGAGTTGTCCCCATTGGCTCAATGGTTCCAGATATCATGATGGGGATTTTTTTGCCAAGTTTTGTAAAAGCTTGAGAGATTCCAAGATATGCCGCTTTAACATTAAGCATATCCTGGCTGGTTTCCAGTAATAATAAATCAACTCCGCCTAATATCAGTCCTCTCGCTTGTTCTTCATAATTTTGAACAAGCTCATCAAACGTAATGCCGCCTGTAACGGATAATGTCTTTGTAGTAGGTCCCATAGATCCGGCAACAAATCTGGGCCATTCTGATGCAGAATATTTTTCGGCTGCTTTTTTTGCCAGTTTTGCAGATTCTATGTTGACCTTAAGTGCTAAATCTCCTAGATCATACTCATCCAAGACGACTCTGGTTGCTCCAAACGTGTTGGTTTCGATAATGTCGGTACCCGCTTTCAAATAAGCCTCATGAATGTGTTCAATTATAGCGGGAGAAACAATGGATAAATATTCGTTGCATCCTTCATATTTTTCTCCGCCGAAATCAGCTGCTGTTAAATTGGCATCCTGAATCATGGTTCCCATCGCGCCATCTATAATGAGTATTTTTTTTCTTAACTGTTCGTGAATGTCAGCCATCTATAATATCCCTCTCCTTCTGCTTGATATAGGCGGTTAATTCAACTGAAAAATCATACTGCAGAAAAGGTGTAATCAGGTAGATTCCATTAAATAAATCGTACGCAGCATCAATCAGCCTTTTGGCAATGGCTAACCCTTCGTTGCGTGCCTGCTCTTTATTCCCGCCTGCTTTTGACATTGCCTCCCTTATCTTATCGGGAATGGTGATTCCAGGTACCTCGTTGTGAATAAATTCAGCATTCCGGCTGCTCGTTAGCGGCATAATGCCAATATAAATAGGAGTGGGCAAATGTTTTGTTTCCTCGTAAACCTTTTGAATAAGTTCTTCCGAATAAATAGGCTGCGACATAAAGTAGTCTGCTCCGGAAGCAATTTTTTTCTCGAGCTTTTTAACGGCTTTATCCAAATATTTTACATTCGGGTTGAAAGCTGCAGCTACCGAAAAATCGGTCCTTTCTCCAAGAGACTTGCCAGAATAAGAGAGTCCTTCATTAAACTGCTTAATTAAACTGATTAAATCAAAGGATGATAAGTCATAGACGGAAGTGGCTCCTGGAAAATCACCAATTTTTGATGGGTCCCCAGTTATGGCCAAAACATCAGTCAATCCAAGTGTATGCAAGCCCATTAAGTGTGATTGCAGGCCAATTAAATTTCGGTCTCTGCATGAGATATGAATTAAACTCCTTAATTCCAGCTGGTTTTTCACGATTGACCCGCATGCCAAATTACTGATACGCGGGTTTGCAAGCGAATTATCCGCCAGTGTTAACGCATCTATACCGGCGCTTTTTAAAGCTTGAGCACCCTGTAAAAATTTGTTTATTCCCAGTTGTTTGGGAGGATCCAGTTCAACAATAATGGAGTGTTTTTCTTTTACAATCGACTGAAGTGGTTCATATTTTCTTCCTTTTCGGTCTGGAAGGATGATCACTTCCGGTTCATCTTCCACCAGTTTTTCCGTAATTGGGGCAAGGTGGGAGACAGCTTTAGATATTGCTTCAATGTGTTTTGGTGTTGTACCGCAGCATCCCCCTATCAATCTAGCCCCTAGTTTTCGGAATTCTAATGCACATTGGGTGAAATAAGATACATCTGATTCATAGGTGATCTGCCCATCATCAAGGCCTGGAAAGCTCCCGTTTGGATATACGGAAAGAAATGCGTTATTTAGTAAAGGAACTTTCTCCAAAGACTGAATCATATAAAGCGGTCCCAGCCTGCAGTTTAATCCAACCACATTTGCCCCCAGATCAGCAAGATGCTGAAATGCTTTTTTAAGGATTGTTCCGTCCTGCAGGACACCGGGTTCATGTAAAGACATATTTGCGATGATAGGTTTATCCGTTTCTTTCCTTGCGATTTTCAATACATTTGTCATTTCTTCAAAATCATAGTAGGTTTCTAATAGGATCCCATCTACATTGGCATTTAAAAGAATATAAAGCTGTTCCCTAAAGTTTCGTTTTAAATCTTCTATTGAATAGGCGGTTTTTTTAAACGCTGTGACCCCACCTATAGTCCCGAACACAAAGTTTTTATCTGTTACAGCTTGCCTTGCTATTTGAACAGCTGCCTCATTCAACTTTTTGATTTCCTCTTCCATGCCATACCGGGACAGCTTTAAGTAATTGGCGCCAAACGTATTGGTTTGAATAATATCCGCTCCGGCCTTGATGTACGCTTCATGTATACTTTTTACCTTGTCAGGGTCTGAAATATTTAATTCTTCAAAACAGCGGTCAATTCCATGTAAATATAACAATGTCCCCATTGCTCCGTCAGCAATTAAAATACGAGATTGAATTTCTTCTAAAAAATTCAATGGTAGTCCCCCTGATCTCTAGATTCCAGTCGCTTTAGAAATGTTGGTGATTTGACCTTGTCCAACACTCTTTTAGCCCTTCAACATTCACAATGAACTGCTTTCATCTGTTTAAATAGAATATGTTTATAAAATAAAATGGTATATGGCAAACATCTTCATCTTTAAAAAAATCCACGTTTTACTGAGGCCGATCCCAGCTCGTACCAGGGTTATTTTACATGCAAAGCTTTCGTCCATGTGGCAGAGGAATCAAAATGTAGTAAACATTTGTCCAATCACTGAACTGTTTTTTTTCATAAAATAAAATAGCTTTTTGACAAAGAGGTGAAGAAAAAAAAATGAGTAGTGAAAATAATCTTGGAGAATGTGAGCAAGAACCAGGCAAAAAACCCACTAGTCAAGCAACTAAAAAATTAAATAGGAAAAATATCAGGGAAACCATAAGGAAATCCCTTAGGTCATCCATAATAAAATCGTTTGGACGACCTCCAGAATCTAGGAGAAAATTGAGATATAAGGTTGAGCAACGACAAGAAGTAAAGCAACCCGATAAAAAAGTTCGTGGAGACGAGTGGGATAGAATTAGCCTTAGAGAGATGTTAGCAGGTAACAGCACTAAGTTATTTCAAGGACAAAGCAGGTATCAAAATATCCAGATTGTAGAAGCTAAAGACATTCGTCTATTTCTGGATGAACAATTACAATTTAGTTCATTGGATGAGCGAATTTACCATGAGGCATTTGTTCACGTGCCTATGGCTCTTAGAAATTCACATGACCACATATTAATAGTAGGGGGTGGCGACGGACTTGCATTACGGGAAGTATTAAAATATTCAGATGTCAAATCAGTGGATCTTGTTGACATTGACCCTGAAATTTTAAATATAGCCCGAAATTTGCCTGAAATTGTAGCTCTTAATGAAAGAGCGCTTTTTGATGAACGAGTCCAGGCCCATGCGAATGACGCCCGAGAATTTTTAAGAAAAAATACTAAAGTGTACGACCTTATCATTGTAGATTTTCCAGATCCTGCGGATGAGGAACTTGCAGGTCTGTATACACTGGAAATGTTCCAAATGCTTGGCAACCACTTAGCAGATGATGGGATGATTGCCTGCCAGGCCATTTCACCTCTTTATACACCTATTGTATTTTGGAGCATTGGCTTAACCCTTCAAGCAGCCGGATTTTATACAGAGGGCTACCATACCATCGTTCCTTCCTTCGGAGATTGGGGATTTCAATTAGGATCTAAAAAACCGTTACCTACTGAATTGAAAAAATCACCCGATGGTTGCCGAACACTTCCTGCTGACTTGGCCAGTTTATTTCATTTTCAAAGTGAAATATTGTACTTTAAGCGCGCGGCAATTGTTAATAAATCTGAAAAAGTATTATTGCATGATATCTACCAGTATGAAATAATATAATCTACTATCATACAGCTTAAAAAGCTGAATATAATGTACGTATTGTGAAAAATTTGTTTAAGCCAGAATTAGTAAAAGATGATCGCCATATTTAACTGGGATCATCTTTTTTTTATGTAGTATTTACCTTTTTCTGCATGTTAAAAAGTACCCTACAAGCAGACTTATTCCTTGTGTCTACTTAAAAGGGTACAAGTTTTTTAAAATTAGGTTTTCCATGGGAATTCAAACACATCCCATTGTTTGATCGAACTGGGAAAAAATAATGTCAAAACCCATTCATTCGAAATTGTAATACGCTTTATCGATTATATCAACCAGAACCGTGTTGTCGTCTGTCTGGATTTTTCCTGTATTTTTGGCAATATTTAGATAATACGGCAAGTCGAACATCTGCCTTAGCCGTTCAGTAGTCAAGTTCTTCGTAGAAACCACCATGCTTAAGTCATTGGGGTTAACCTCTGAGGTAGTAGCAAGACAATATAGCCAATCATCTGCATCATCCTCTTCTAAATAGTAATATGGAAGTACATGGAATCCGGCATCCCGAAGTGTTGCATATATGCTCCAAAGATACTGAGGCGTCGAGTCTCCATTGGAACAAGCTATACTGATTGCGCCTCCTGGGTTTAAGCGTTCTTTCAAAAGAGAGTAGAACTCCACGCTGTAAAGACGGGATACCTCCACGCTTTTACGGCTAGGCTCTGGAAGATCAAGAATAATAACATCCCATTTTTTATCGGTTTCCTCCAAGAACTTCCTTCCATCCTCATTGACGGTTTTTACTTTATCATGGTTCAATGAGCCTTTATTAAATGCAACGACAGGCTCAAGTTTTTTACCGATTTTCATAATCACTTCATCAAGGTCTAAAGTAGTGATTTTCCTTACATCAGAATAACGAAGTGCCTCCCGGGTCGTGATTCCTCCACCGCCGCCAATGATGAGAACACGCTTCCGCTTAGCTGCGGCAGCCATCGCAATGTGTACCATAGCTTCTGAGTATCTGTCCTCATCATCTGTTGTACTAAACATCACGTACCCGCCACTGTATACCAGTAGATTGCCTTCCTGTTCAACGATGGCAATTTTATGGAGCGGAGTGTTCAATTTACTTACAATCGTATATTCCCCGTCAATGTCTTCTTCAAGGCTGATATATTCCCTTATTGAAGCGTCCCCTGAAACCTTCGAATATCTGTACTTGCTCATATACATCTCCCTTTTTGTCATATTTTCTTTCCGATTATCGCTAGTATCGGGGAAGTTTAAATTATCTTCTACTAATGCTATTAAACATCTAGTGGAACGGCTTCTCCCCCAGTCGTCTTATTGATTTGGATATGAGCTAAGCTCTTGTAGTATCATCCCTGTTTAGATATTTTTTCTGCTTCTTTTTTCAGCAACTCTGCTTTATCCGTATTTTCCCAAGGCAATTGGATATCCGTTCTGCCAAAGTGCCCGTAGGAAGCAGTTTGAAAATAAATGGGCTGCCGGAGATTTAACATCTTAATAATACCGGCAGGACGAAGGTCAAAGCTCTTTCTTATTAGTTGAACAATCTCTCTTTCTTCCAATGTGCCAGTCCCAAAAGTTTCAACTGCTATTGACACTGGAGTAGCCACTCCAATGGAGTATGCCAGCTGGATTTCACATTTTTCCGCAAGGCCTGCTGCCACGATATTTTTTGCAACATAACGTGCGGCATAAGCTGCAGAACGGTCAACCTTGGTTGGATCTTTTCCTGAAAAAGCTCCTCCCCCATGCCGTGAAAATCCTCCATACGTATCAACAATAATTTTACGGCCTGTTAAGCCCGCATCCCCCTTTGGTCCCCCTGTCACGAAACGGCCAGTCGGATTAATGAAATACTTAGTATTTTCATCAATCAGTTCCGCTGGGATCACATGAGAAATAACATATTTATGCAAATCTTGTTTAATTTGATCTAACTCTGCTTCCGGACCATGCTGTGTAGAGATCACAACTGTGTCAATCCGAACAGGCTTTGCTCCATCGTATTCTACAGTCACCTGAGCCTTTCCGTCTGGACGTAAGTAAGGAATGATCCCTTTTTTCCGCACTTCTGTTAGACGTCTGACAAGTTTATTTGACAGCGATATTGACAACGGCATTAACTCCTGGGTTTCATTGCAAGCAAAACCAAACATTAATCCCTGGTCTCCTGCACCAATTGCTTCTATCTCATCTTCATTTATTAGTCCTTCACGGGCTTCCAGCGCTTGATTAACACCTTGGGCTATATCAGGAGATTGTTTATTCAGTGCTATTAAAATCTTGCATGTTTCAGCATCAAACCCATATTCGGGGTTTGTATAACCGATATTTCGAATAGTTTCTCTCACTATTTTCACGAAATCAACTTCACAGTTTGCTGTAATCTCACCAGCTAAAACAACTAGATCAGAACTAACTGAACATTCACAAGCAACACGAGCATTTCGGTCTTTTTCAAAAATAGCATCTAATACAGCGTCAGATATTTGATCACACATTTTATCAGGATGGCCTTCCGTAACCGATTCTGATGTAAAAAGATGTCGTTGTTTTTTATAAATCATATGTTAACCTCCCAAATAGTAAAATTTTGACCCCACTTAAACCTTTATTGCATTTTTTTATCCCGCTACCGGTTTGTCCAACTTCTTCTTTCTTGAAATGAAACACTTCTGGAAAACCTCGGCAGGTTTACTATGGTTGCATAACATATGATATGGCTTCCTGTTGAGAAGGGTTTGTACTATTTACCATGAAAGAAAAAATAAGTGTAAAGTCTACCATTTGGTTACCTCAATTATTTTAGATTAAAAAAGGGGCTGTCCAGAAAGTCCTTTATAGGGTAGAATGCTCCCAAAATAAAAACCCAAGAATGTTGATATAACAGCATTCTTGGGTTTTGCTTTTTTAACATTTGTGCTGAAAACACTACTTTTCGGACAGCCCCACCATCATAGTTATGACTGCATCTATTTTAAATTATGAAGAACGTTGTCATATCGGCCTGCCTGATCAGGATATACAATACCTTTTTCGGTTACAAAGGCTGTTACAAGTGAATAAGGCGTGATATCAAATGCAGGATTAAACACTTTGATTCCTTCCGGTGCAATTTTTTTCCCTAATCCATATATAATTTCATCCCCAGAACGTTCTTCTATTTGAATTTCTGTTCCGGTTGGTGTACTTAAATCAATAGATGAAAATGGAGCGGCGACATAAAATGGGAGTTTATGCTCTTTCGCTAAAATAGCTACCATGTAGGTTCCTATTTTATTGGCAACATCTCCATTGGCAGCCACCCGGTCTGTTCCAACAATAACAGCTTGTACAGAACGGTTTGCCATGACCACGGCTGCCATATTATCACAAATAAGGGTGACATCAATCCCTGCCTGCTGCAATTCCCATGCGGTAAGACGTGCCCCCTGAAGAACTGGACGAGTTTCATTGACAAAAATCTTTAGATTCCACCCTCGTTCTTTGGCGATATAAAATGGAGCAGTTGCCGTTCCATATAGCGCAGTTGCCAAGCTTCCTGCATTACAATGTGTGAGAATACCCATTCCGTCTTGAAATAAGCCAAGCGCGTGTTCACCAATCTTCCGACAAACTTTTTCATCTTCTTCTTGAATCTCAATAGCCTCTTTAAGAAGAATTTTCTTGATTTTCTCTACATTTATTCCTTTCTTTTGACCATCATAAGCTTTCTCTTTTAATCGTTTTAGTGCCCAGAACAAGTTAACTGCCGTCGGCCGGGCTGAGGATAAATAGTCCGATTTTTTTTCCAAATCCTCAATGAAAGAATTTATATCTCTTTCCTGTGTGTTTTGAATCCCTATATAAAGGCCATAAGCTGCTGCCATCCCAATAGCAGGGGCACCGCGTACCTTAAGATAGCGAATCGCTTCCCAAACTTCTTCTATAGTAGACAGAGACAGGAACACCGTTTCTTCCGGAAGAAGCGATTGGTCCAGTAAAATGAGCTGATCATTTTTCCACTGAAGTGATTGAATCGACTTATGAATCGTCCCCTACCTCCCAAGTATCGATGTTCCTTACTAATGTTGTTAGATCAGTAATTTTACTTACTGTCCCCTGCTTTAGTACTAGTACTTGTCCAACCGCAAGGGCTAATCTTTCTCCTCTTGCCCGTAATTCTGGATCTTTTATACTTTCCAAATCAGGAACATGTGCTAGTCCGATCACCCGACGCATCATTTTACACCCTGCAAATCCTGCAGTATCATGTAGCAATCGTAGCAAATAATCTTCTTTATATCGCGGTATCGAGACATATAATCCTTTTGCATTTTCCTGCCATAAGGCTTTAAATTCTTCTTCAAAAATTGTCCAAATATTCTCTATTGTCATTAACAGATAGTCCTGATAATGAAGCCGTTCTGTTTTATCGAGGGTATGACCTTCATGAGAGCAGTAACTGAGTAAAAGGTTCGCAATCAAAGCTCCGATGTCAAAACCCATTGGCCCATAAAAGCTAAATTCTGGATCAATCACTTTCGTATCCGTTTCGGTGACCATTATACTGCCTGTATGAAGATCACCGTGGATGAGTGCCTGGGCATGAGTGAGGAATTTTTCTTTTAACTTGCTAATTTCCAGTTTGAGCTCGTCATTACCCCAAATATCTTTTATATCATCCTTAATTAACGGGTTAAATTGATTCGTTTCTGCATCATAGAATGGATCAGTAAAAACAAGTTCTTCTGTAATTTTACACAATTCAGGATTTATAAATTGCCTCACTTTCTGTTTTTTGTGGTGGGAATCTAACATTAAGTCTGAGGAAAAAAACAGAGTTCTGGCAAGAAATGTCCCAATTTGTCTTGCAAAATAAGGATAACGATTACGTGCGGTCAGCCCTTTGCGCATAATGATATGGGTAGATAAATCCTCCATGATTGTTAACGCCATTTCATTATCATAATGATAAACTTTTGGAACCAAGCCTGGACAAATACTATTTTGTATCAGTAATGCCTCGCTCTCAATACGCGCCCTGTCCAATGTTAAAGGCCAAGAATCCCCTACAATGCGGGCATATGGGAGGGCTTGTTTCATAATAATACTCTTTCCTGCCGATCCCTGTTCCATAATACGGAATACTAGATTTAAATTCCCATCCCCTATTTCTTTGCAAATAAGTTGGGCATTTTCCGGAAATATACCCGCAATCTTTCTAACATATTGTATAGCCTCCATCTCATTTAGTGCATGGTAACCTATATTTGACATTTGTGTCCCCCTCTCCTTTTTGAACCTTTTCCTGAGCAAAATCCACTAGTGTATTTATTACTCTAGTAAAAGCAGGACAACTAATTGTTTTTTTACCAATTATTCACAAAAAAGGTACTGTATCATATGTTATTTTTAAGAGAGGGGTGAATCGATATTCTAAATAAAAAACTTATAATCTATCCATCTGAACAAGTGAATCGACTGCCAAAACAATTTTTCTCTACATTGGTTGGAAAGGTGAATGGGTTTATTCAGGCTGGTTATGATGTTATTAATCTTGGACAAGGCAATCCAGACCTGCCTACCCCGTCTCATATTATTCACTCGTTAAACAGGGCTGCAGAAAATCCTATTAATCATAAATATCCTCCGTTTTCAGGGAAATTAGAATTGAAGAAAGCCATCTGCACTTGGTATCAGAACGAGCATGGTGTTACATTGGATCCTGAAAAAGAAGTGGCCATCTTGTTTGGAGCAAAAACAGGGCTCGTCCAAATATCGCAAATCCTGCTAAATCCAGGAGATTCGGCTCTTGTACCAGATCCCTGCTATCCAGATTATTGGTCAGGAATTGCCATTGCTGGCGCTGAAATGATCCAAATGCCGCTTCAAGCCACAAACGAATTTTTTCCCGATTTTTCAATCCTTACTCCAGACCAATGCAAACGGGCAAAATTAATGTTTCTTAATTATCCCTCAAATCCTACGGGAGCTTGTGCAACCAGTACATTCTTTGATGAAGCCATTCGCTTTGCAGAAAAACATAATATTATTATTGCTCATGATTTTGCCTATGGAGCCATTGGCTTTGATGGACACAAACCGATCAGCTATTTATCTCGGCCAGGTGCGAAGGATGTTGGCATCGAATTTTATACGATGTCAAAAACGTATAATATGGCTGGTTGGAGGGTTGGATTCGCCCTTGGAAACCAAGAGCTGATTCGCTTGATCAATGAAATTCAAGATCATTATTTCGTCAGTTTGTTCGGAGCGGTCCAGGACGCGGCTGTAACAGCCTTGACATCCTCACAGGAATGTGTCCGTGAGCTAGTCAACACCTACGAATTGAGGCGCAATGCCTTGTTTGACGAATTAAAAGAGTTGTGCTGGGATGCTCCGCTTCCTAAAGGCTCTTTCTTTGCTTGGCTGCCCGTCGCAAAGGGATTTACCTCAAGCCAGTTTGCTGACATTCTATTGGAACAAGCAAAAGTAATGGTTGCTCCAGGAATCGGATTTGGCGCTTATGGAGATGGGTATATTCGAGTAGGATTGCTCTCTGAAGAGGAACGCATTCGGGAAGCTCTGCAACGCATTTCTAAATTATCTATCTTTTAAACGATTTATTCAGGAGGTGAAGTATTTGTGACAATTGACCCGGATTATGTCATTGCTACCTATTTGGTTCATGGGCAACTAAACTTTCACAAAAAAGCACAAGAGATTGCAGTAGGACTTACGGTCGGAACCTGGACTGAACTCCCACAGCAAAGAAAAGATCAGATGCAACCGCATGTAGGGAAAGTAATAGATATTAGTGTCTTCAATCAAAATTCAGATGAATTACCGAAGGCCGTGTTAAAGATTGGTTACCCGCTTGTTAATTTGAATCCGGATATTCCATCTATCCTCACAACAGTTTTTGGCAAGCTTTCTATGGATGGCCGGATTAAATTGCTAGACTTGCACTTGCCGGATTCGCTCCTCTCACAGTTTCCCGGCCCAAAATTTGGTATCAAAGGTGTTAGAAAGCTGGTCAATGTTTATGATCGTCCACTGCTCATGAGCATTTTCAAACAATGTATCGGCCTTCCTTTTGACGAACTGGAAACAGAATATCAAAACCAGCTGGATGGACAAGTCAATCTAATTAAAGACGACGAGATTTTTTTTCGGGATGATTATGCACCAGCTTTGAAACGAATCGCTGCTTTTGAAAAAAGGAATCAACGCCAAAAAGAAAAAAACGGAAGGCAAGTGCTTTATGCGGTGAACTTAACCGGTCCAGTTACTGAGATGGTGGAAAAAGCAAAGTATTTTTCAAACGCGGGAGCTTCTTGTTTATTGCTGAATGTAGCCCCATACGGATTTGATATACTCCACCGAATAGCCGCTGATCCTGACGTGAATGTACCAATCATGGCACATCCTGCATTTTCCGGTGCTATTTATCCATCCCGTTATTATGGATTATCAACTCCGCTTCTTTTGGGTAAATTAATGCGTTTGTTAGGTTCTGATATAGTTCTCTTTCCCTCTCCTTATGGTTCAGTAGCCATTCCCAAAGATGAAGCTCTTAAAATAGCAGAACAATTGAAATCTCACAGCAACATTCATCTTCCCGCTTTTCCAACACCTTCCGCAGGTATTCACCCTGGTCTCGTTCCAACGCTGTACCGTGATTTTGGTGAAGATTTTATTGTGAATGCCGGAGGAGGAATTCACGGGCATCCTAGAGGAACCGCAGCTGGAGGGAAAGCATTTGCTGATGCTGTACAGGCTGTCGTTAAAGGTCGTACACTTGAAGAAGAAGCACAACAATCTCCTGAACTTCTAGCGGCAATCAATAAATGGGGTGCAATATAACCGTGCCGATCTTTAAAAAAATGATCATCTTTTGTGATTTTGACGGAACGATTACCGAAAATGACAACATCATTCAAATAATGAAACATTTCAATCCTCCCGGTTGGGAACCGATAAAGAATAATATTTTAAGTGGACGAATTAGCATTCGTGAAGGAGTCGGTCGGATGTTTGGGTTATTGCCTGCATCCTGCCGTGAGGAAATCACTAGTTTTTCTATTAATACAGCCAAGATTCGACCAGGATTTCGTGAATTTATCCAATACTGTAAAGAACGGAACATCCGCTTGCTCGTAACAAGTGGAGGAATAGACTTTTTCGTTTTCCCTATTTTGTCAAACTTTTCCTTGTCAAAACAGGATATTTATTGTAATGCCAGTGATTTCAGCGGCAAGCATATACAAATTCTCTGGCCCTTTCCCTGCGATGTGCAATGCAGCAACAAGTGCGGCATGTGCAAACCAAGCATCCTTCGTTCACTTGCGTTTGACGATTCCATGAAGATTGTTATTGGGGACAGTATTACAGACCTGGCAGTAGCAAAAATGGCTGACCTTGTCATTGCAAGGGATTTTCTCGTACAAAAATGTAAAGAACATTCTCTTCATTATGAAGAATTCCATTCGTTTTTTGATGTGGTTACCATCTTAAACCAGATGAACGATGACTGGGGTGAAGACGTATAACTGAAAAAATCAATCTGGAAGAAATACAGTATGCTTTTAAAACGTTACAAGCTGTTAAAGCAACCTTATCGGAAAAAAGGTGGTTTCCGGCAACAAGCGGGAATTTATCCATTCTTGTGAACAGTTCCCGAGAGAATAACCAGCACGTTATCGCGATAACAACTAGCGGAAAGGACAAATCGCGCCATACGCCAGAGGACTTTCTTTTAGTCAATTTTGATGGAAATCCCGTGTTCCCTACCAAGTTAATACCTTCTGCTGAAACGTTAATCCACACCTCTATTTATCAATCAGTCCCTGATTGTAAAGCTATCTTTCATATTCATACCATTTATAACAACCTTATTTCCCACTTTTACAATCATCAAGGAAAAGTGACCTTTAAGGGACACGAAATGATTAAAGCTTTTGATATTTGGGAAGAAAATGCATCGATTTCCGTACCTATTATAGAAAATCATGCCTATATTCCTAAATTAGCAGAAGAAGTCAGGAAAGTCATTGACCCGAAGGTGCCAGGCGTATTGATCCATAATCATGGGATCTATGTATGGGGAGACAGTGACTTCGCTGCTAAACGTCATTTAGAAGCATTTGAGTTTTTATTTGAATATCAAACTAACATGCTTCTTTTTAAAAAAAACAATGAAACTTTGTAAAAACTTATAAAAGGAGATTGTTACAATGGCAACCATTCTATTGCGCAATACCAATACAAGATTGTCAGAAGAGCAAGAAGTAAAACAATTTTTGGATAAACAAGGGGTTCTTTACGAGCATTGGGATATGGACAAGTTACCAAAACATTTACGTGAGAATTTTATCCTTTCCGATGAGCAAAAAAGGGAGATTTTAGCAGTCTTTGATTCTGAGGTCAGATCTCTTGCCAAACGGCGCGGCTATGAACAATGGGACATTATTGCCCTTTCGGAAGCAACTCCTAATTTGGACGAGCTTCTGACGAAGTTCGAAAAAGTTCATGTGCATACCGAAGATGAAGTTCGTGCCATTACTGCGGGCAATGGTGTATTTACAATTAAGGGGGATAACGGTTATTTTGATGTAGAATTGTCCGCTGGAGACGTGATTTCTGTACCGGTCAATACTCCCCATTTCTTTACTTTAATGCAGAACCGCCAAGTAGTGGCCGTGCGTTTATTTATCGATGCCACTGGCTGGGTAGCTCATCCTTTTGAAGACCCAGACTTCAAAAAATAATAGAGGTTTATCAAAGCTGTAAAGAAAACACTAAGCCTTTTTCATGTGAAAGAGGCTTTTCATATTGGACATTATACATGTGATTATTGATTGATAGGTGCGTGGTCAAGAAGCCAATAAATGCCGTCATGATCTACAATTATTTTCAGAAAGTCATCGTTTCCTGTTTTATCGTTTGATTTCCATCTCGAATACGCCATGGATACTAGCATTGATACAAAAGCATCCCGGAAAAAATCATCTTTAAAATTTTCTTCATTCCACCCTCTAATGTTTGGAACAGAGCCGGACAACCCACTGATTTTTATAAACGCTTCTGTTAAAAAAGACTTTTCTTTCTCAATATCTCTTATTTCCTTAATGTAGAAAGGAAAATTACTAATAGGATTAGTTTCCAAGAACACTCGCTTTGATGCTCCCGATACTGGAAAATGATTTAACCAATCAGTAATCTTTAGATAACTTTCAGACTGCCATCTTTGACGAATCGGATTATTACCATACTGTACAAGGTCTACGTCACGAGTATAATATTCTGGTTTTACCGGTACGTTTAAACAAGCATTAGAGGTCAAAATTAAATATTCTTTTAAAAAAGTACTATTCGTTTTTTTATATCTGTTTTTGGAGAATTTTTTAATATTACGATATAAAAATTCGAACGCATCTTCATTTTCATTTGCCTTCAATTCCCACTTTGTTCTATCCTTATACATGAGTACCACACAGTCTCTTTCATTCTGGTAGCTGCAACCTACGCTAACACCAATAAATAAACACCTTTCCTGTATTCCAATCAAATCTAAAGGGTCAATACTCTCGTCATTGTGTTTCTTATATCCCCAAGGACTACTTTTTTCATTTATTAACTTCAAAATTGATTCACCTTCTATCCCGGAAAATCACCTTAATGTAACACTTCCCTAAGCTTACATTATTTCAGTGACAACACTATTATGACTTTATCCGGGTTCACGTAAAAATAAAAGGGGAGATCCCTAAAGATATGAAAACCCTTTTGAGCACACACCTTTTCTCTTTATCTAAGCTTTTCAAAAACGCACCATATGTATTTAAAATATTGTTGATTCCATTTAATTTTTTCAGTAAAAATCTCAACATTAAAACTTACGAATTAGATAATGAAATGATTTGGCTTCCCTTTATATAAAAGTTTCCGTTTATATTGAAAAGGTTTAACGCGTGGAGTTTAGGGTATAACAAAAATATATTTTATACTAATAAACTTTTCTTTCTCTTTCCCCTCAATTGTTGTAATATAAATGTAACATTTGTAATATTATTAAAAAATATGTTACACAGTAACTCATTTAGATAGGAGAGAAAAAAATGAAAAGACTCACTGCCATCCTATTATCCATTCTATTCCTATGTTCCCTAAGTTCTGGAGTTTCAGCAGATTCTTCAGCACAGAATTTGTCTGCCGCAAACGCGATAAAAATAGCCGACAATGCCAGCACCCGTTACTGGAATGCACTTCATGGGTACATAAGCCGCTCTTGTTTACAAAAAAGCTTTCATTACAAAGGCATGGAATATTCATATATTTGCCCTGAATTCAATACTAAGGATAAACTTGTTAAATACCTGTCAGCAACATTTACTATAAGCGCTATACAAAAAGGGTTAACAAACTATAAATATATTACGTATAAGGGAAATTTGGCCCGCCCTGTCGGAGACGGCTACGGGATGCTGGAATGGAAGAAAGCAAAGGCCAAATTGGTTTATCAGCGATCTAATGTCCGTTCTTATCTTTTTACAGTTCCTGATGTAGAAGGAGGAAGCGTCAAACGGACGGTTACTTTCTACAAAACGTCCTCTGGCTGGAAGGTAAACAAGTTTGATGCGGTCCAATAAGAAATAGCCCAGAAAAGCAAGGTCAAATATACAACCTTGCTTTTTCATATTTTAAAAATCCTTACTAACATAAAACCTTTTATGTTCACGGTTTTTTTGTACAATAAGCGATGCAGTACTAATCGGTTTACCCATTAAAAAAGCGTGTATTTTCAGGCAATGTAACGAGTGTAATTATTTCAAGTTCGTTAGAATCTGGTAAGATTGTAAGAAGACCCATTCCCTTTCCAACTCCTCCATAGAAATATCACTTGCTTTTCAATGTTCCCTCAATTTAAATTTGCGATCTTCGATCACCTGGGACGGAAAATTTGCTCCTGCAAGCATCCGTATGTGAAGACAATATAAATATCCACCTGCAAGCCCGGATTCTTTTTTCCCGATTCAACCGAATGCTCTGCCCCCGGAATCTTCACATAATTGTCGTTGAATGCTACGATTCCCTAGAGATGGCTATCGATAATCCCAAATGGACCCTGCTGCTATACCCAAAATCATTTGCATTAATATGCAGTTTAACCATTGAAAACATCCCCTTTTGTCTTTATACTGTATTCTAAAATAACCTTCATTGTCTGATTACTTATCATTCTCTGGCAATCGAAATTTTTTAATAGTCTAATATATGGACCCTTCCACTTATCTTGGTGCAGAGATTAACAGGTATATACAATTGCATTACTCATGCCCTTTTTGAATCGTACATAGACTCCAACATTTAGAAACAAAGGACCCAAATGAAATTCTTATTTTCAGTTTTGTCAATTTTGTGAACATGCAGGATAAATAATCAAACATAAAGAATAAATTTTCTAAGAAAAAAAAGGGAGAATATTTATTTATGAATATATATAACTTACAGCTTATGAAATGCGCATCATGCCAAAAAGAATTAGAAGCAATCGACTTAATTATAATAGATGAAACTAATGCGCTTACACATGTACAATGCCCTCATAAAAAAGATGTACCCGTAAAGGACTTAGGTTATTTAAATGATATTTTAGAGAAATATCCAAATATCCAAGGTTAATTTTCCGCTCTTGTGAAGCTAAAATAAAAACCTGAGCGGCAAGATTGGAAATTTGAAAATCACCCATTCTTGCTTCTCAGGTTCCGATTGTTATACGAATTAAATTATTTATGCCATTATCTCTCCCCGTTACTTGTTGTCTGGAATATTGCAGAAAGCTTGATTAACAGAACATTAATTCAGATATCCCAACTCTCCTCTTTTATATCACCCTATTAATTAGCCTTCTGCCAATTCATATACTGACTGAACAGTATTTCTCATCATATATTCTGCTGAGGTTTTTAATAAAATATTTCCACGTAAAAAAACTCGTGTAATGCATGAAAAAGGTTACCCAAAAAGGAATAATTACAGCCTTTTCGAGTAACCTGCTCTATATATACTCAATTCAATCATTTTCTTTATTCGTTTCCGACTACCTCAAAACCAGCCTCTTTCCAAGCTGTAGTTCCTCCCTGGATGTAGGCTACATCAGTGAATCCCATTTGTTTAAGAAGATAGGCTCCAAGTGTGGCTTGCCCGCCCGCACCACAAGTCACCAATACAGGTCGGTTTCGATCAGCTAACTGTGGTTCCCGCAAATGTTCAGGGAGCTCAAGGTCTGCCCTGATTGGCAGCATGCCAAGTGAAATATTGAGACTGCTAGGAATTAACCCGCACGCACCTGCATCTGCAGCGTCTTGTACATCAATTACTAAAGTATTTGGATTCTCCTTTATCTTTTCACGAGCATCCGCTGAACTAATGCCTGGAACATTTTCACGAGCTTCTTCCACCATTTCTCTAAATGTTTTTGCCATTTTGTATCCTCCTATCTAAATTCACCATGTAAAGGAATAATAATATTTATCATACGCCAATATTACCCATTAATACAAACATATTGCTCCATCATTTATCGAGAATATGGAATCCGCCTCTTTCGGTTAATCAATCTTTTTCCTCAAATAATCAATTACTCAGTGAATTTTGTATACATAGGTTCAGGATCAATCAAATACCGTGAATGGCCTTAAGCAAAGCAACATTACGTTTATTCCTTTCTCTCCAATGCCTTCAATAATTCTTAGAAAAAAGGACCACATAAAAGTGATCTCCTTTGTTTCATGAACTCATAAAAGTAAGCTGCATTAATTTGAAGATTATATCAGGCACCGATCATTTGAAACCTTTGGACAATACGGGCATTTATCATTGCCTGGAATCATATAATAAAGACAACAAGTAATCCGTGCATAATTTGCCATGCTTTCTTCAGGCGTTTGACCAGTTAAGAACTTTTGGAATGGAGACCTTCGTTCCAACCCCCTCCATGTTTCATCCCGTAAAAAATATTCAATGTCTTTCCTCGCCCGGTCCGCAATGTCACTAGATTCTTGAAATAGCTGCACGTACATCCAAAGCATATATCCCCACACATTTTCCCATAGTACGAATGGTGAGGATTTTGTAGCCTTCGCTACTGCTTTTATTAGCTGCCTACATTGATCACAGATTAATGTCTGAAGTGCGGAATGTGTTTCTGCGTCTCCTTCCACGGGAACCCATTCACCTTGAGGAAAAACCCACATAGGTGACCACCTTCCATTTACATCCCCATCTAAAAGGCCAACCTTTCCGTAATCTCCTGACCATTTCATACGATACTTGCTTAAGATGAATAATTGGGATACATATACAAATGCAGCATTTCTCATTAGGACCGAGGCCATAGCATGAGGCTTTGATGCATTCGTTCTTTGCTGTGCAAGCTCAAACACGGATGATAAATCCTTAGCAAAATTTTCAACTGATACTTTTTCATCACAAAGGATATTAAAGCGCTCGAGTTCTTTCCAAATCGCTACTTCTTGCATTTTGTTCCCGCCTTTATTTAATCAAATCGTATGAAATCATGGCTGGCTTCCCGGTTCTTGGGTCGACTACTATCTCTGTATCTATATTAAACACCTGCTTGAGTACAGCCCGATCCATTACCTCTTCTGCGGAGCCTTCCTTAACAATTTTTCCATTTTTCAGAGCAACCAACTGGTGGGCAAATCTTGCAGCTTGATTCAAATCGTGTATGACCATGATGATGGTCCTGCCATCCTCCTGGTTGATTTTTTCCAAAAGCCGTAATACTTCCAATTGATGGGCTAAATCCAGGTAGGTTGTTGGCTCATCCAGCATTAGTAAATCCGTTTCCTGTGCGATGGCCATGGCAATCCAGGCCCGCTGCCGCTGTCCCCCGGAAAGTGTCTCGACAGCCTGTTTCTGCAAATCAACTAAGCCTGTAACATCAAGTGCCCAATCTATCATTTCCCGATCATGCTTTTTCAGGCGTGAAAACCCGGTTTGGTGGGGAGTACGTCCATAGGAAATTAAATCATAAACTGTTAAACCTTCTGCTGCCTCTGGGCCCTGCGGCAAAATGGCCAGTTTTTTTGCGACTTCCTTTGCAGGAGTTTGATGGATTACTTTCCCGTCAAGATAGATTGCTCCGGAAGTTGCCGGGTGCAACCGAGCCATCGTTTTCAGGATTGTCGATTTTCCACAGCCATTTGGTCCAATAATAGCAGTAATTTGGCCAGCTTTAACATTCAAGTCCAAATCCCGGACAATCGTAGTTTCTTCATATCCAATCGTTAATTGTTCTGCTGACAGGGTTGTCATCCGTCAACCTCCTCATTTACTTTTCATTAATAAAACTAGAAAATACGGAACACTGACAACAGCAACTACCAGCCCTGCCGGTATTTCCGTAGGGGATAATGCATTTTTCCCGATCGTATCTGCCAGCACTAATATGATAGCGCCAATTATTGAAGCAATTGGAAGCAATAATTGATGTTTTGGACCAACTAGGCGGCGTGCAATATGTGGAGCGATCAATCCTAAGAAAGCAATCCCTCCCCCCGCTGCTACTCCAAGGCCGGCAAGTGCGACTGCAATTATAAGGAGAATGATGCGCTCTCGCAATGAACGGATACCAAGAGCGCTCGCCATTTGGCTTCCGAGATTCATGATATTTAGGGTATGAGCTTTTAATAGTGCATATATAGATAAAATCATAAACCAAGGAAATAACGCCCATACATACGGCCATTGGGTCGCCCACAGGTCACCTGACAGCCAAACCATGGCCTTTACAAAATCATTGGGTTCTAATCTTAATTGCAAGGCGATGATAACGGCACTTAATCCTGCGTTTATGCCGATTCCCACCAGTATCAAACGGCTAGAATGAATCCCCTTCTTCCATGACAGCCCCATAATGAGGCCGCCTGTCAATAGGGCTCCCAGAAATGCAAAAATAGGCAGAATGAAGGTACCTGCCAAACTGAGACCTCCAGCTACAGTTTGAAAAAAAGTGATATAAATAATAACGGCAAGCCCTGAACCTGAATTAATGCCCAGGATACCTGGATCAGCAAGTTCATTCCGAGTAATGCTTTGTAAAATCGAGCCGGATATAGCCATCCCCGCGCCAACCATAATCGCTAATACAATGGCAGGAAGACGAAATTGAAACAAAATTAATTCCTGCTGAGCTGATCCGTTTCCAAGGAAAGTCTGAAACACTTCCGTTGGGGCGATAGATACAGCACCAAGATTCAGGCTTATAAGACAGGATAGCAAAAGGAGGCCAAGCAAAATCAGGATATTCCACTTGAAACGGTCTTTTTTCTGTTTTATCATAATCTGCTCCTTCCGCTTCTAACCAAATATAGAAAGAATGGAACACCTATTGCCGCAGTCACTACTCCAATTGGCGTTTCGTAAGGCGGATTGATCATTCTTGAGCCAATATCCCCCAGTACCAACAGCAAACTGCCAAAGACCGCTGTTACAGGAAGGGAAAAACGGTAATCCGGACCAACCAGCATCCGGCTTATATGTGGAACAACAAGACCGACAAAGGAAACCGTTCCGGCAGCAGCAACTGAACTCCCAGTCAACAGAAGAACGGCAAAGACCCCCAGCATGTTCACGATTTGTAGGTTGATTCCAAGACCTTTCGTCACTTCAGCTCCCAGACTTAATATGGTTAAAGCTCGGGCCAGGATCATAACGATCGCTATCCCTATTGCTCCGACCACTCCAAGCATCTTAATGCCGTCCCAATCAGAAGCCTCTAAACTACCGGCATACCAAAAACTAAGCTCCTTCGCGACATCAAAATGGATGGCAATCACAGAAGTTAAAGAGCTAAGAAACATGCCAATCGCAACCCCGGCAAGAGCCAGTTTTACCGGCGCGATTCCTCCTCTTGAGACAGCTGTAAGGGAAAAGACAAGCACCACGGCGGCTCCTGCCCCTGCCATGGATATTAGAATAGATCCCGACCGGGAAATGCCAGGGAAAATCGTTAAACTAACTACTAGTGCAAAGGCAGCTCCGTGTGATACTCCTATTATTGCGGGCTCAGCTAAGGGGTTTCGAGTCAAAGCCTGCATAATTGCCCCAGAAAGCGCAAGAAAAGCCCCAATTATGGCCGCTGTTATGGCTCTTGGCAATCGAATTTCATGAACCACCTGATGTTCCTTGAGCTCCGGATGAAAATTAAAAATAGCCTGCCAAACCGTTTTTATTTCAATATTTGTTGAGCCGTAACTGAGAGAAATAACAAAGGCTGCAGCAAGAAAAATGATTCCAGCTAGCATAATCCATCCCGTTCGTACAGTTCGCCCTGCTGGTATATTGGTTTCTTCCATTTGGTCCTTCCCCACTACATTCAGCCTTCCTATTGTTGTTTTTATATATTGAGAATCGTTTTCAATGTAGTAAGTATAAAATTAATTCAATAGTATTTACAAGATATTTGTGTAAAATAATAATATTTATCCTATGATTATATTGACTTTTAATGTGAGAATGATTATCATTTCCATGTATATGCTTTATGAGGAGGAAAACGACTTATGAGATCCCAGAAAAAATACATAGGGGCAATTGCTGCTCTGCTTTCTATTCTACTACTTGCTTCAGCCTGCGGTAAGAATGAAAATGGAGCTGAAGAAACAAATAACGCACCAAAACAAATCACTATAACAGATGCAAACGGAAAAGTAACCATTCCATCTGAGCCTAAAAGGATTCTTGCACCTTATTTGGAAGATTCCCTTGTTGCGCTTGATGTAACTCCGGCTGCCCAGTGGTCAATTGGAACGACGGTTCTAGAGTACCTTCAATCTGATTTACAAGATGTACCGAAAATCGGCTGGGATTTGCCTCTAGAACAGACAATTAAGGCTCAACCCGATTTAATCATCTTCAGCTCCGCTGGTTCAATTCAAAACGGACAATATGAAGAATATAAGAAAATCGCCCCAACTTACGTATACAAAGATCAAGACAGCGCTGATTGGAAAAAACAGCTGGAAATAATGGGAAAAATAACAGGAAAAGAAAAGCTTGCAACAGAAAAAATAGCACAATATGAAGAGAAAACAAAAAACGCATCCGAAAAGATCAAAAAGGCAATTGGAGAAGAAACAGCTGCATTGATCTGGATTGCAGGAGATAAATATTACTTATTTGAAAATACTAGATTTGCAGCAAATGTTCTCTACAATGACTTGGGTGTATCCCAACCTGAGATGGTACAAAAACTGCCAAAAGCAGAAGCCGCTTGGCAGCCCATTTCACTCGAGTCTCTATCCGGACTTGATGCCGATCACCTCTTTTTAGTCAGCAAACCAGAGGAGCCCGGCCTTTCAAAATTAGAACAAAGCAATATATATAAAGGTCTTCCTTCGGTTAAAAAGGGCCATGTCTATAAAATGGATGACCCTAGCCATTGGACAATAAACGGTTTGATTGCCAATGAACTTTCCATAGATCGAATTGAAGAATCTCTTACAAAATAATTTTATAGCATGGTAGTTTACAAACGCGAAGAAATCCTCTTCGCGTTTGTTGTATTTAATCACATGTGTATGAACGCTTAATGATTTCTCTTAAAATGGTAAGAAATTTTTTCGGGCGTTATGATTCGTAACAAATATTCTAACGAGGTTTCTTATAAAATATAATTATGCCTGGGAATGGTAACTTTGCATGTATTGTATAAAGGATTGCATGGAATATAAAAATACATTATGTTAAAAATAAGATGAGGAGGTTAAAAGTGATGGATAATCGAACATTTGTCTATGTAACTTACATTTCAACAACGCCCGAGAAGATATGGGAAGGTCTTACTAACGGAGATATCAGCCAAAAATACTTTTTCGGGACCAGGGTTGATTCTGACTGGAAAGTAGGTTCGCCAGTCACATACTCCCGTAACGGGATGGTTAGCGACTATGGAAATGTTCTAAAATATGAGCCACAAAGCCTGCTTTCGTTTACATGGACCTATAAGGGGGATAACACACCCCGTCAGAGTCCAACACGAGTCACTTTTACACTCAAACCAATGGATAAAACTGTAAAACTTACGCTTAAGCATGAAAATCTATTGGCAGCAGATTTCGTAGAAAATGATGATACCTTTGAGGGATATAATAATGGATGGCCAGCCGTACTCAGTAATCTGAAGAGTTTCCTCGAAACTGGAGAGACTTTGCCGGTCATTCGGGTGGATTAAGGATGGAAAGAAAAGCGTTTAATCTTTTTTTGATAAGTGTAAATCCGTACATAATGTGGATTTAGTAATTTATTGGATATATTCTATCGAGGTTTTTAATAAGATAATCGTTCTACAATGTTTTGCGCTTATATGACTGTTCTCTTAAGTAGTCGGACGCTTATATATTTCAATTTTCGCTTATATTTCCAAATTTCCGCTTATATCCTAATTGTTTCAAAAATTAATACTGTCTCATTACAAGCAGAAAGGCTGCCGGACAAAGCAGCCTATTTTTTATCCTTATTGGTTTTCCTAAATAAGAATTAAATCGACTTCAATGCTTCAGAAATCGGAGTTTCTCCAGACACAAGATCAAATGAACGTTTGTAAGTACGTTCCTCATCTAAAGCCAGCATGATAGTTTTGGCCACATCTTCACGAGGGATAGATCCTCTTTCTAAATTCTCGGCGGCTGAAACTTTTCCTGTCCCCGGATCGTTCAGAAGGCCGCCTGGACGAATGATGGTATATATCAGACTGCTTTGCTCTAGCACTCTGTCTGCATAATGCTTCGCTACATAATACGGCTTGATTTTTTCGTTCCAGTTTTCCCTATGATGAGCCTGTAATGCACTTACCATTAAGAACCTTTGAATTCCTATTTTTTCGGCAGCTTCCATCGTTTTCACAGCTCCATCCAAATCGATGAGAAGCGTTTTGTCCATGCCGGTGTGCCCGCCGGATCCCGCAGTAAAAACAATCGCATCGCAGCCTCTTGCTCCCTCTGCGATTTCGTTCACACTGCCTTCTAAATTGACAATTGTGGTTTCCACCCCTATTTTACGAAAAACCTCTTCCTGTTCTTCCTTTCGAACCATAGCTCTTGCTGTATGTTCCTTACTTTCACTCAATAACTGAATTAGGTGACGGCCAATTTGTCCGTTCGCTCCGACTACGAATACCTTCATTCCTCAAACTCCTTTCGATCTACTATATTGTGCACTAAAATTATTTCGTAAAATAAACCCCGTATCAAATAATCTGTTCAAAAAATGGAACACCCAAAGGTTACTATTACTAGATCAATCATGCAATAAGCTGATTACATTTCCTTTGTAACGGGTAAATTATAGCAGCAACATGGTTACAATTTGTTTCAAACCTAAAGATGAACAAGGTGGTCCTCAATGAGTAAACAAATGGAAATATATTTACACACTGGAATCAAAGTGAGCGTACCAGAGTATTTAAACAAATTAAACAGAAAAGAAATAGAGCCCTTTGCCTTTGACCAAAATGTTTACAATGATTACGTAATAAATGAGAAAGAACAGGCTTGGTTATCAATTAATCACAATGGTGATTGCTTTTTTATAACCAGCTTTCAGGTGCAAACTCTCGCAGAATTAAAATTAGCAAGGCAGGCCTTTATACCGGAATATCTTGATCAAGATTTAAAATACCCTCTTATTGAAAAAATGAACCATTTGAAGCTGACCCCCATTTCAGATGGCTTTGACAAAGCTTTTGCTCACGTGTCTGTTTTCCTAACGGACATCCAATCATTGTCCCCAAAACAGCAGTCCCGCTTTGCCAATGCTGACGGAGATGACGACCCGATTGTCATTGATAAGCTTAATTACATTTCAAATTTTTATAATAAAAAAGAAACCCGCTTTCTAGCAGGTGCTGAATCTTTTTCATTTGCAACCATTTCGGAAAATGAAGAGTATTTCTATAAAATCCATCTTCCTAATACAAGTATTTTATATTTGAACTTTTATCTCTATTTTATGGAATATGGAAAAATACCTTCTAAACAAATGATGCCGCGTTTATTGGGAAATCTATGGCGCTCCATGCAAAGCAACAGAAATGATTTCAACCCTCTCCTTTTTAAAACGATGGACTTGTTTTCATGAGGGATATACAGTTCGAAACAGAACGGATGGAAAGGGACTTCTCCGGGACTCGAAGAGGTAGCTGCTTATTGGTCACCTGTCTTTTCATCTTCCAAAATTAATGATAATTCCCTGCCTCTTCCCACCCAACTGTAAATGGCGTTTCCTTTTCTCCCACTGTTATCTTAATGAGTTTCCATCCTTCACTTAAATACTGATTCAATTCATCTTTACTAATGTCTTTTCTTTTGGTTATGTTGTGGCAGTTATATTGTTCATCACTCATATTGATTCCTCCTTCATGTATAGATGGTAAATAGACTATTATTACAGTAGAGCTAGGATCTTCTTACGAACCAGGCTGATCGATCAGCCCTAAAAAATTCTTTCATACTAAATTATTTTTTGCAAAATACCCCGAGAAATACCAAACAATAAAGGATTACATGACTTGAAACAATAGGTAAACACGTCAAACAAAACAAGACCGCACCAGATATGATGCAGTCTTTCAATCCTGTTAAATTTTTCAATCAAGAAGATGTTCCAGTTTCTTATGTGAGAGTAGCTTTGTCACAGTCGCAATAAATTCACGAACATTTATCGGCTTTGTTACGTAACTGTCAAATCCCCTAGCTAAAGCAATTTCAATGTCTTTCTCCATAGCATTGGCACTTAAGGCTATAATGGGCGTATCCTTTAATAAAGGGTTAGCTTTTAAAATATCAAACACCTCAAAGCCACTTAAATCTGGAAGATTGAGATCTAACAAGATTACATGAATGTTTCCCCCTTGGGCATTTATAATACCTTCTTTGCCATTTCGTGCAGTTATGAGCTCAATGTTTTGAGAATTCATTATATGACCGACCAAGTTTAAATTGGACTCGTTATCTTCAATATATAGAACACGGCCTGCCGAAAGACAGGGTTCATATACAATATCCTCAGTTAGAGCAACACCGTGTAAATCAGTTGATTCCTTAACAATTAAAGGAAACTGAACCCAAAAATCGCTTCCCTTTCCAATGATGCTTTTTACTCCAATTTGCCCTTCCATTAAATGAACCAGTTGTTTAACGATCGATAAGCCTATCCCTACTCCGTCTTCTAGAGTTCCCTCAATCCGATAAAATGGTTCAAATATTTTTTTATATTCATCAATAGAGAATCCCTGTCCACTATCTTTAATATGAATGATAAGACTTTCTTTTTCTATTACTGTGTACATCGTGACCATTCCATTAACTGGTGTATATTTAATGGCATTATCCAACAAAATAAGCAGGATTTGTTTTATACGGATTGGGTCTGCCAAAATAGTAACTTCTTGCAGAAGATCAAGCTGGCTACGAAGAGTTATATTCTTCTTTGCTGCCATTGGTTGAACAGATCGAATACTCTCCTGTGCGATGGCATGTATGTTAATTTCATCGAAACATAGCCTCAATTTCCCCGCTTCAATGGAAGATAGGTCTAATATTTCATTAATTAGAGATAATAAGTGATTTCCATTGGTCAAAATTTCAGATATGCAGCTAATTTGTTGTTGATTTAACTCTTGATCCATCTCCAGAATTTGCGCAAAGCCAAGAATTGCATTAAGAGGTGTCCGTAATTCATGGCTCATTTTGGACAAAAATTCCGTTTTTGCCAAATTCGCTTTTTCAGCCGCTTCTTTTTCACGCCTAATATTATTACTATGCATTTCATATGTTTCCACAAAAATAGCGGTAATATCATCTACCATGGGTTCAATAATACTGCACACGGATAAAGTTGTTCTCGTTTGAAATTGTTCTTTTTGCACGATTTCAACAATGATGTCCCATATGACTTTTCTGTATGTGTTAATTACACGAAGTGAATCACTTAATGAAAAATGATACTGAACCGCAAGTTTAGCCACATTCTTGCCAAATTTAATCGCACAAGGCATTAACTCGTTATAATCCTCATATAAAGCCCGCCCAAAAAAGTTGATGATTTCTGCCCTATCGATTGTTTCTAAAAAAAAATACCACTTTTTACCGGCATCTTGCCTGTATTTGTTCTGAAGTTCATCAATGGTTCGTACCAGTTTCTGGTTATTTTGAATTATTTGTTCACCTATGTGTCTTAATTCACTCAAGGCTGATATCCCCTTCTGTTGTGTCGCCGTGTTAATCTTTTAAATAAACCTGCTTAGTAAATTTTGCTATTCTACGAAAAGAACATAACAACATTATATCGTTAAGAATTAGGAAGATTATATAAAAATTTCAATGTAATATTTATCCATTTAGGACGCACCTGTAACTGGGACTAACGCCTATGAAAAAACCGACCTCCCAATTCTGTGTGGAGGTCGGCTTTCAAACATTGAATTATTGTTTTGGTATTTCTTTTATCACTTGTGCCAGAGCTTCTTTGATGGGGGTAAGTGGTCGTCCGAGAAGTTTTTTGAAATCATTGCTTTCAATCGCCAGTTCGCCTTCACGAATACCTTTCTGGATATCTTCCAGCATTGGAATAAGGAAATCCGGTACACCCGCTCCTTTCATTATGTCGGCGTAAGCAGCATCATCAACTTGCTGTACAGATACTTCTTTTGCCAATACTTCGCCAAGAGCCGCTGCTAGTTCTTCCTGTGTCAATAACTTTCCGGAAAGCTCGTAAATTGTGTTTTCGTGCCCGTTGCCTGACAGTACCGCCGCTGCAGCCTCAGCGTATTCTTGCTGGAGTGCCCAGCCTACCTTTCCTTTTCCCGCAGAGGTTACCCAAGGAGCATCTGCCATGACCCCCTGAATACTTGAAATTTCATTCTCTAAGTACCAGTTATTGCGTAAAAACGAGTAAGTAATACCTGTTTTCAAGATGGCTTCCTCTGTTGCCTTATGAGTCGGTGCAAGGAAGATATTGCTTTTCTGTGCATTAACGATACTGGTATATGCAATAAATTGAACTCCTGCCCGCTCTGCCGCGCCTACTGCATTCGTGTGTTGTCTAATTCTAGTTTCGTTGTCTCCATCCGCTGAAATAATTAATAAGCGGTCAATCCCTGCAAAAGCAGAATCCAAAGTTTGCGGATTGTCAAAATTACCTTGGCGGACTTCTACCCCGCGTGCTCTTAGCCCTTCTGCTTTCTCTGGATCACGGACGCTGACAGCCAATTGATTCGCTGGCACAGTCTTCAGTAACGTTTCGACAATCTTGGTACCCAGCTTCCCTGTTGCTCCAGTTACTAATATTTTCATAACTCTTTCCTCCATTCATTGTTGTGGAAAAACCATTTTTGTTCAGGATAACGAATTATTAATGTTCATGCAAATTCAAAATGTGTTGTAGGCAGGAATATTATTAAAGATACACTCCTTCATTGTTGTATTGTTCTTTAAGTAAACAAGCTGTTTTCGAACCAGTTTAACATTATCGGTCCTTAAGTTTAAAAATTGGTCGAAGAATGTCTAAGCGTTACATATATAGTTGTTTCTATTTTATTCTATCAAAATTACCTATCCCGATAGTTGATTTACCCCAATGCTACATCTAATATCATCATCAACACAAATCCAACCATTAAACTCATAGATGCCAAATCTTTATGGCCATTCTCTTGTGAACCAGGGATAACTTCTTCTGCTACAACAAAGATCATTGCTCCGGCCGCAAAACTTAATGCATAAGGTAGTAATGGTTCAATAAATGAAACCGCAATTGCACCGATCACCGCAGCAATTGGCTCGACCATTCCTGAAAATTGTCCATACAAGAAGCTTTTTCTTCGGGACATTCCCTCACCTCTTAAAGGCATGGAAACCGCAACACCTTCTGGGAAGTTTTGAATACCGATTCCAAGGGCCAGAGTCACAGCCCCAGCTAAAGAGGCTTCGGTTCCCCCATTTGCAAGTGCACCGAAAGCAATACCAACCGCTAATCCTTCAGGGATATTATGGAGCGTTATCGCAAGTACCAACAATGTGCTTCTTTTTCTCCCTTTTGAACGATATCCTTCCGCTTTGCTGATGTCGGCATTCGGATGCTGGTGGGGAATGACTTTATTAACCCCCCATAAAAATATACCTCCTAGTAAAAAACCAAAGGCCGCTGGAAACCAAGCCCCTATTGGATTGTCATTCGACATTTCAATCGCTGGAGATAGTAAGGACCAGTAACTGGCTGCAATCATGACCCCGCCAGCAAACCCTAACATACTATCCAACAGCCGCTGATTTAATGTTTTTGTTGCGAACACGAGAGCAGCTCCCAAAGCCGTCATTCCCCAAGTAAATAAAGTAGCGATGAATGCTTGTGTGACAGGGTTAAAATCTTGAAAAAAATGAACCATGACGGAAACTCTCCTTTTATTCCCATATAGATGAAGTTTAAAATGTTTACCTTAGGAAACATTTTAAGGTGAATGCATAAGATAGTCAATTATTTAACATGTATAATAATTACTTTCATTATGAAATATAACCTATCATCATTAAAGGAAACCAGGTGGAAGACATTTTCTTGCGATTTGAAAAGTCAATTGTTATTCTATGTCCTGTGTTAACCGAGTACGCTCGTTGGTGAGATTGCATATCTGCTGATTTGCACCATCCATAGGGGAAGTTAAGGATTTAAATTTTTAATTGAACTTGGACAACAATAAATCCAAACTTTGTAACACAATCCCATTCTTATCGTTGGAGGAATTTTTTTGAACAACACAGTAAACAAAATAAAAGCAATGACTTATAAACAGATTTTTATGTATGGCATATTAGGCTTTTGTTTTGCCGCCTCTGTTTTTTTCGTTAATCATAATTATTCATTCTATGATCGTCCCATAGCCGAAGTAATTAAAGTTACGTTGACTAATAAAACTAATATGATTGATGTACACGATAATAAAGATAATCTATTCGAACAGAGTATAATAGCCGAGTTAAAAAATGGAGGAGAAAAGGGACATCTTATCCATTTAACTAATGAGTATTCATCTTCAGGTGCTTATGATCAAAAATATCAGGTTGGAGATGAGTTGTTTGTTGCGATTAATTCAAAAAAAGTTGAAAACTCGGATTTTACTGGAACCATAAAAGATGTAAAACGTGATCAATATGTTTTAATGATTGCATGGATTTTTATCTTTACTCTACTTATCGTTGGAAAAAAACATGGATTTTTTTCTATCATAAGCTTGGTAGCTAATGCCGTTATATTGTCGTATGCGTTAGATATTTATCTAAACACATCAAACATTAGTTTGGTATTGATTTGCAGTGTAAGTGTTATCTTTTTTACTATTCTTTCTTTATTACTTGTCAGCGGTTTTAATGAAAAAACTTATGCTGCTATTGTTGCTACTTTATTAGCCACTTTTTCCACAATTGTAATTACTTATATGATTATGTGGATCACTTCCGGAAATGGGCTTCGGTATGAAGAAATGCAATTTCTAACTTCTAAATATCAAATGGTGTTTATGGCAGGGTTACTAATAGGATCATTAGGTGCCGTAATGGATGTAGCCATTACAATGTCTTCTTCCATATTCGGTTTATATGAAACAAATAACAACATACCAGTGAAAGCACTTAAGACTTCAGGGATGGAGATTGGAAAAGATGTTATGGGAACCATGACAAATATTTTATTTTTTGCTTATATAAGTGGTTCCATTCCAATGTTAATACTGTATTTCAAAAATGCTTCTGCATTTGGTTATACTCTTTCCATGAACCTTTCATTAGAATTGGCTCGAGCCCTAGCAGGTGGAATTGGAATCGTGTTAACTATCCCCATAGGACTCTATACGTCTATTTTTTTCATTAACCGAAAGAGGGCAAGACAATGAATGTACTAGTTTGGCTGGCGTCTATTTTATTTTTACTCATGGTGGTTGTTGGCGGTAAAAAAGGAGCACGGTCTTTTATTTCGTTATTCTTAAATTTTGTTGTGGTAATTATCACAGTTATTTTTATGGCAGACCCAAATGCTGATCCGATTATCTTAACGTTGATTGCATGTACAGTAATTAGTTGTATTAATCTTTTTTATATTAACGAAGTGAATAGTAAAACAATAACAGCATTCATTTCTACGATGATCACGATAATCATTTTGCTTTTTTTTATTAACATCGTGACAAGAATTTCCATGATTCAGGGTTTTGGTAAAGAAGAAATAGAGGAATTAAGTATCTTTTCCCTTTATATAGGAGTAGATTTTGTTAAAATTGGGGCAGCCGTTATGATTATGAGTACAATAGGTGCCATTACTGACGTTGCCATTTCTATTACATCTCCCATGCGTGAAATCTTTTATCATAATCCCTTAATTAGCAGGCATGAATTATTCACTTCTGGATTTAATATTGGAAAGGATATCTTGGGGACAAATACGAATACTTTATTTTTCGCATTCATTGGAGGCTATATGGGTTTACTTATATGGTATGAGGAATTATCCTATTCTTTGGGCCAGATTATAAATTCTAAAATATTTAGTGCTGAAATAATATCTATATTTTGTGCTGGAATTGGTATTGGTCTGATTATCCCAATAACTTCATGGATTAATGCTTATTTTTTAACAAGGAAAAGAGAAAACAACCACTTATAAGGTTTAACTGGAAACGCCTTGACTACTGCGATCAAGCCGTCTTTACAGGTTATAACAAAAACACTATATGGCTAAAACCGCAATCTAATGTACGTTAACAACCTCCCATCATATTTTAAAAAGGCTGCCAACAAGCAGCCTTTTCTTTATCTTTATTTCTATACCACTCTCATGGTCTGTTAATCCTTTTACTGCTTCAAATAAGTGATTCGGTGCAGCTTCTATATCATTTATCCAGTGTTGCACATCATCTTTGGTTATATTTTCATTTACTCTAAATTCTCCAATCGGATATCTGCTATCCATTATACTCCCCCCAAATATCATCTATAATAAGGAATAAAGTAAAATGCGGATTTAAAAAACTCCATTCTTGATGCACCACTTTACATTTTTACGCAATATAGCGTTTTATTTCTAACTTTAGCTATACAATCTAGGACACAGATTAATATTCCAAGTCTTTATCTTCAGAGGAATAAATTGTATAGTAGATTCAAATATGTAAATTTATAAGGGGATTTTATAGTGAAGGAAGAATTACAATATATTGGCCATAAAATCGTTGAAAATGAATCAATTTTAGCCAAAAAGATAACTGAACTTATCGACTCAGACTATACGAAAGGTTTAAAAAATGCCGGTGCTCCGACATCAACACTTATTGAATATAGAGGAGAATTAGTTAGATATTTTGGAGAGGCGCTATACGAGGATAGAGAATTAATTTCTAAAAAAGTGATTGACTGGGGCAAAAAGGCGGCGGCATTTGCGATACAATACGATGTCTCATTAAGTAATTCATTAAGAGCCGTTTCTTTTTATAGGACTGTGATTTGGGATGTCTTTACTGAGGAATTGAAGAAAAAACAATTTGCGGCTATTACTATGCTCGATGTATCCAAGATTATTGATCCATTGCTTGATAAGGTTTTTAGTGTGATGGGTGAGGTGTATGAAAACAGAAGCAACGAATTAATGAAGATAGCTTATAGCGCTTTAGAAGAATTATCAGTGCCTGTTGTTCCTATCATAGAAGGGATCGCTGCTATTCCGATAGTCGGTGCCATTGATACCAACCGTGCTCAATTAATGATGGAAACCTCATTATCTGAAGGTTCCCGGCTTAATCTAAAAACCATCATTTTCGATGTCTCTGGTGTCCCGATCATTGACACAATGGTTGCTGATCAAATTTTTAAAATCATAACTGCGTTGAGGTTGACTGGTATAGAAGCAATGATAACCGGTATAAGACCAGAAATAGCACAAACCATTGTAAGATTGGGCTTAGATTTTAAGGACATTAAAACGGCAGCGACTATGCAGCAGGCTCTCAATCAATTAGGCCTTGTAATTCAACCAAAGTCACAGAAAATGGCGAACACGATCCATGGGTCTTAAATATTAAAATATAAATAATGTAAGATAACCCGGATACAGAACAGCCAAATAGGCTGTTTTTATTTTATGTATGATTACAAATCTAATTCGGAAACAATTATTACTGGACAAAAAGAGGTTTTAATATCCCTTGTTGTAACTGATTCTATTTAACTTAGGGGCCTGGTTTTGTTATGTTTTACTACAATATTCTATTGTTCGAAAAATCTTGGCCGTTATCGCGCAATTTCATGGAATCTTGAAATCAATTCATGTAAACTACAAAGGGTCTTAGCTATTATGACAAATGGGATACCTAATAGTCCCTGAGGATAAAATTGAACAAACACAACAGATGGGAGAACAGAAGAATGGAGAAACCAACGTATAATCAGTCAACAATTGTTGCTCTGCTGCTTGCTGGAACGTTCATCGCGATCTTGAATCAAACATTGATGATAACAGCAATACCGCCGGTGATGGCTGAAATGAACATTACCGCTAACAGTGCACAGTGGCTGACGACTGTTTTTATGCTTGTAAATGGGATCATGATTCCTGTCAGCGCCTTTTTATTGGAGCGTTTTACGACTAGGCAGCTGTTTATTTCTGCGATGAGTATATTTGCCTTTGGAACACTGGTTGCAGGGCTTGCACCCAATTTTGGAATGCTCTTACTTGGAAGGATGATCCAGTCCAGCGGGGCTGGTGTCATGCTGCCGCTTATGCAGACTGTCTTCTTGATGATCTTTCCTGTACATAAACGCGGGGCGGCTATGGGATTAGTGGGTCTTGTTATCTCATTTGCACCGGCGATTGGTCCCGCATTGTCTGGCTGGGTTACGGAACATTACTCCTGGAGACTATTGTTTTTCATCATACTTCCCATCGCTTTGATTGATATTTTAATTGCAATGAAGGCACTACGGAATGTTACAGAAGTTACTAAACCTAAAGTGGATGTTCTTTCCATTGTTTTATCATCGTTTGGGTTTGGCGGATTGCTATACGGCTTCACTAGCGCGGGCAACTATGGCTGGACGGAACAAAATACGATATTGTCCCTATTCATTGGAATTGTAGCCCTGACTTGCTTTATTGTAAGGCAGCTGCGGCTGGAACAACCTATGCTTGAGTTCCGGGTGTTTAAATATTCTTTTTTCCCGCTAGCGATCCTGATTGGGATGATAGCCTTTATGGGACTTATTGGAGCCGAAACGCTAATTCCCCTTTTCATGCAAAACATGCGTGGCTTCACAGCGTTTGAAGCAGGGATTGCTATATTGCCTGGAGCCTTGATAACCGGTATTCTTGCGCCCTTTATCGGTCGGATTTTCGATAAAGTCGGAGCAAGGTGGCTGGTCATTACAGGGCTGTTCATTATTACACTATCTTCCTTTGCATTTATCGACTTAGGGCCAGCAACCACTATTACCTATATCACAGTCATGTACAGCATCCGGATGCTCGGACTGTCTATGGTCATGATGCCGATTTCCACAGCCGCCTTAAATCTTCTCCCGAATCGATTACTTCCGCACGGCGCTGCCATGGACAATACGATGAAAATGATTGCCGCATCGGTTGGAACAGCAATCCTTATCACAGTAATGACCACAAGCACTGAATTGGCAAAGCATCGTCCGGATATTCCCCATCCCGATATATACGGAGTCAATATTTCCTTTATTGTCGTTGCTGTCCTTTCGGCAATAAGCTTGTTCTTATCCTTCTTTATCAAAAGCAGGAAGCCGCTTAAGCAGCAAGCAGATTAATAGAAAAAAGCATGGGGCTGATCCCTCATGCTCTTTTGGCTTTCCTTTTTAGGCGAATCGACTTTTATAAAAAGTCATTAATGTTTTCATTTACCCAAACGTAAACTTTTTCTTTTACTTCCTGGTCATTTTCCCCCTTTTGTTCGGCTAAGCTGACTAACTCCGATGGCATATTTTTAATAACAGTGTCGATTTGTTCGTCACTTGGGGGCATTCCTAACGCATCGATAATACAATCGCTGATTAATTCTCTCATTATTTACTCTCCTGTATAAAAGATTTTTTTTCATTTAGTAATACAAAATAAGTAGTAAGTTCTTCATCACTTACATTTATTTTGGTCTCCAAGTCTTGGGATTGTAGTACAAACTCTTTGATTCCAATGAATTCAGAATGCGCAATAAGAAAAAATTTAGCGCCTTTTTTGTACAAATCCTTATAATTCTTTTTTAGCCTATAAACCCTCATTACTTTCTCCAGAAATTTAAAATAATTTATATTATTTTACCATAGTTACCCTAACATTTAATAAAAATTTTTTATTGATGAACAGCAATAAACATTGAAAAAATAAAAAGAGTGGCTTCAAACCCACTCTACAAAACTTGGTTGCCGTAATAGCGATTTCTTTTTGTAATTTCGAAACTTTACACGAAATCTCTTTTCTCTTTCATAAAGGAAGACAGGCTTCCCTTCATGATAAAGAATATCAAAAGAAAGAAATGGACCGGGTGGTTTGCGATAGAATCTTAAAGTGTTTTATCTGTTCGCCACCAAATCGTTTGCTTTAGGATTGTATAAGTAACGAAAATGACTATCTATCAAAGCTTGGTAGTCCAAAGCCTGGCAATAAATTTCTTCTAATATGCTTTGTCCCAGTTCCATGAAAATAAATTTTAAATTTTCTAATTATACTGGTTTAGCTTCCATTAGATGCCAACAATCACCTCATGAAAGTCGGATTTTAAAGAAGATGTATGTTACCCCAATTAAATACAGGTCTAGGTATTGAATTGCAATACATGCACTTTGTAATAAAATAATACAAAAAAATACTACATTTATTATTATGAAATAAATTTTTAGTATATAGTTTATTTCTTTAAAAATTGGGTATAATAATTTTGCGGTGTTTTATTTCACTTAAAAAAGGGGAGAAAAACATGGAAAAGGTCCTAGAAACAGATAAATTAATGACTTTCCTCCAAGAAAATAAACAGAATTTTGAGAACGATTTACTAAACGAAGCGTCGAATGTAAGAGAAAAAATCGATGACATTTTAACACTAGGAAACATTGACCTAGTAAATAATGCACATAAGTTAGTTCGCTACGTTGTGGATGCGCAGGATAAGGAACTTGAATCCTTCGCTAAACAAGAGGGTATCGCGTGGGCTACATTCGAACTCACGTTAGCTTTTAAATTAGAGTGGGTTCAAGCTATTCGAAGAACCCTATGGGAATTTCTACAAAAATATAATGATTTTACAAATAATATTCCATACGAGGAATTTTTTTTAATGGAAAAACAAATTAACAGCCTGATCGACCAATTTTTGAATGTTTTCTTTATCAATTATACTAATTACAAGGATTCATTGATAAAGGCTCAACGAGAATTGGTGGAAAATTTATCGGTACCTATCATTCCAATTACACCAAGTATTTGTATCTTACCTTTAATTGGTTCGGTAGATACTTTTCGAACCAATGTCATTGAAGAAAAGGTTTTGGTGGAGATTGGAAAGTTACATATCCAAACTTTGATTATGGACTTGTCCGGTATTGCAGAGATGGACATTGAAGTGATTGATCATTTACTTAAGATTATTGATGGAAGTGCCATGATGGGATGTCAAACAGTAATTACAGGATTGCGAGCTGAGGTAGTTAGAAAAATGATCCGCTTAGGCTTCAGGTTTGATAACAACACCCAAACATTAGGAACTCTACAACAGGCATTGAAACAGTACTTAACAACTTGAATAGAATTTTTCACGTTATATATATACTTGGGGAGTTGCTTCGGCGACTCTTTTTTAATCTATTATTGTACCCCGGTAATATCTAAAAGTAGGGACGCTTATATCCGGAAGTTTCACTTTGCATATGCTGATTTTAACCGATACAATTGGATTTCGCTGGTATATACCAAATGTAACTGATATATTCAGTCCTTCACTCCATAGTCTAGTCAGATTTTTTATGGGATTTGAAAAATCCGTCTTTAATTAGATTGTAATGATAGATTTCTTTAGTATGGAACATACATTTAAATCATATCATACAGAATTAGATAAAGATTAATTTCCAATGAAACAGGACTGAGCTGGTACTAATGTTTTTTTGGATCCTGCTCCGACAAATAATTATTAACCAAAACCATTTTTATTGCTTTTTACACTGTTTGAATGAACATCTTTTGGTTAATCCTGTTTTTCTTTGATCTGTTCACGAATCTTTTCCAGTTCTTCCAAGGACAGTTCCCCTAACGATTTTCGAATCTCTTCCTCGATATTTTTTCTGTTGCTTTCTCGGTAACGATCCCACCAATCTCGAAGTCCTTCCGTTTTATCGACAATATAGTCAAAATCTATCTCTTCTACTTCATCATCTGAAAGATAATTTAATACAGCGGCTAACATACGATTCAGGTTACTGATTTCATCTTTGTTTGTATCGTTGCTTGGTGAAGGCTTGTTCGTTTCCTTCTCTGGATCATTATTGATTGCTGCAGGTTTGCGCGGCATAATGTTCCTCCTTTTTTCGTTTTATTCTTTTAGTATTTCCATTTAAAGTGAAACGATTAGCCCTATTCCAATTCTGGTATTAATAATGGCATGGGTAAGCTGTTCTATTGGTTTCAGCTATATATTTCAATTCATCCTTCATTTTTAGTAATGTCCAATCGATCTCTATTACTCTGTCAATAAAAGTTTTTTCTAAATAGGTACATATCGATTAACTATAGTGAGAGTTAGGGATGATCGTATTTGATGGTTTAGTTGGGTATGAATTTCGTAGAAAATGTTATTCAGTCATAAAATGTTGTCCCTTCGGTTTAAAAGTAATATTTTATAGTGGTTTTTTGAAGGAGATGATTTATGAAATAAAATGGTGGAGGTTAAAGACTGAAGTTATTGCTGTTTTGAGGGACAAACTAATCGTTATTTATTACCCAAAGTTTATCTACCGGCCTTTTACTGCATGAACATCCCATGCATACTATTGAAAGGTAATACAACGAGAAAAAGTTAAATCAGGAGAAAAATCGGATATAAAATCCATCAATGTCTTCTGCGGCAACTTTGTAAATTAACTTAAAAGTTGATTATGCCAGAAAGTCATGTCTTTGAAGAAAGAAGTACCCGCTATTTCGTAAATTTATCCGCTTCCCCACATAGGTGAATGCATTTATAAATTTATTAAATATGTTAGCCCCATTAGCATGATTAGGGGCATTTAATCTTCTAGAACAAAATTTTCAATATGCTAAATTAGCTTTCTAGTCGTTTTTCCAGTTGTTTCAATAAGTTTTCTTTAAAGTAATCATTACCATGCATAACAACTACTCAGAAATAGGCGCTATCGTTTCATCCATTTTTTTGTAGAAAAATTATGTTTATTAATCACGGAAAAGGTGAATATCGGCTAATGCCTGTTCCAGATTAGCTCTAGTTACCTGCTTACTGAAATCCAATCCAAGACTTACAACAGTTTGTGCGATTTCAGGGCGAATTCCTGTTACAATGGTTTTTACTCCAAGCAGTTTTAATGCATCCATAACTTTAAAAATTTGGTCTGCTACCATTGTGTCAACCATTACTACCCCAGATAGATCAAGGATTAGATGCGATAAGTGTAATCTTCCAGCTTCTTGCAATGTTTGTTCCATTAATAGTCCAGCTCTTTCTGTATCTATGTTGCCGATCAAAGGCAAAACAGCAATACCCTTAGACAGTGGAACAACTGGAACTGATAACTCCATAAAGGCAGTTTTTGCATTATCAATGGTTTTCTTATAGTAATCCACATAGGTCAAACTAAAACAATAAACAGCATGGTCAAGAAGTGGATCAATAGCCCTGGAAGCTGCAAACACTGTTTGAACTGACATATTATGTTTTAGTATTCCTTTTTCTAGGACTTCACTTATAAAACTTCGATAATACGCAGTATCTCTCAGTGCCTCATCTAATGGAATACCTAAACTGTAAACAAATTGCCCTGTTTCTTTGCCCCATTTTTCTATATTATCATAAGCTTTTTCTTTATCTATTCCATATACAAGGGCTTCGCCAAAAAGTGCAACAAAATTGGCCCTAATCTTTATAACTTCTTCTACATCCAATTGTGAGATGAGTTGTTTTTGTATCTCATTAGCCTCAGCAATTCTATTTTCATGAACTCTTTTAGCTATATCATGCTTGGCTTCTAATATTGCTTCCCCGAGAATTTTTAATTCACTTTCCATTTCTTTCATAACCTCCGAAATAGATATCTGTTTTAAACAATTCAAGTACATACAAAAAGGTACATTTATGTTGCACATCTTTCTTCTTACCTATTACAAGGTTCGCTTTTATAACTAACATGACAAAAGACAGTGGATTATCATAAGATAAAGTTCTCTCTTAATCTTCTGTTTATTTAATGCTGAACCTGCATTCAATTTTATACTGTACGCCCTCTCAGGTAAAGATGGTGTTCAATTAAAAGATTGCAGGGAGATATCATCTTCCCTTTTTCCAAAAGACAAAAATATAGTCAAGTTTTCCTAGTTTACTATTATTAAACATACGGGAAAAGTACCCAGGTAGTAGACGAGGTTGGATAGCGGGGTGGCAAACATGATATTGGGCGAAGGTGGTGCCAAATATCTTTTTCCGCTTTCCCAAAGACATTTACACTCTTCGATTCCATACAATTTATTATTACGGTTTACGCAAACAATTATTTGCCAGGTTTGTTGGGATTGGCATTATATAACTTATCAAATTTTATATCCTCAAGTCTATTTATTTACTTGTCCTTTAAGTTAGGAGATAATAAGATGCCTTTAAATCACATTAAATACATGTTAAATGAGTTAATCCAATATAAGGATACGGATATCACTTATTTCTTTTCAAAGTATGAAGTCCCTTTTTCCGTTACGTTGAAAAAGGGGAAAAATCCATACCGATTCCTAATCACCTTCATGGATGAACAAAATGCTGAACTATTAACTGATTTAGAAACAGCTGCTCGTGTGATCGATGAATTAGTAGAAAACACTAGTGAAGATAATGGATTTGCCGCCTTGCATTACTAAAAGCCGCCACAAATGCGGTTTAAATTTTAGATTAACGTATTCATTATTTCGAAACTCAGTATCAAGGTTTCCATCATCATTATGTATAGGGCCACATATTTTTTAGATTTCATTCGATAATTTCTATTCCCTCTTCCAAATATCGCTTCAAACTTCATACACAAAAGATCCATTTATCTTTATATCCCGGAAACTCATCGCATCGAAGTCCATCAGAAACAATGGATATTATTTCAAAAAACGGCGAACCAGCTTAAGATTTTTGTCATTGTATGGCGGGAAAAGCAGTTTCACATTTAACTTCGTACTAGTTTTGAGAATACTTCTTTCATGGGAAAACGTTATAAAGCTATAATGACCATGGTAAGCGCCTATTCCGGAGTTTCCCACCCCGCCAAAAGGCAACTCAGGGTTTGCCAAATGCGTTATGGTATTATTGATGCTTACCCCTCCTGATGAAATTTCCCTTAGCACTTTTTCTTCCACTTGTTTGTCAGATGTAAACAGGTAAAGTGCCAGTGGTTTAGAGAGCTTGTTAATCGATTTGATCGCATCATTTAAATCTCTGTACGTTAAAATTGGAACAAGCGGTCCGAATATTTCATCTTCCATTGAAGCGGAATTCCAATTGGCTTCGATTAATGCTGGCTCAATAAAACGTGTATTCGAGTTCATTGCTCCTCCGAAAATGATTTGATCCCTATCCTTTTCTAGGATTGTCTTTAACCGATTAAAATGTTTATCATTAACGATACGACCAAAATGGGTACTATCTTCAATATTGGAACCATAAAAGGCATTAAGAGTTTGCTTCATTTCCTCAATCAGTTCTTTTTTTATCTCTTCATGGACTATCAGATAATCAGGTGCAACACACGTTTGTCCCGAGTTTAATGTCTTGCCCCATACGATTCGATGTGCTGCAACTTTTACTTCTGCAGTCTTATCTACAATAACAGGACTTTTGCCGCCTAATTCAAGCGTAACGGGCACAAGGTTTTTGGCGGCTGCCTCCATGACAATTTTTCCTACTGGTACACTGCCTGTGAAAAAAATATAGTCGAAAGGTGCATGGATTAAAGATGTGTTTGTTTCGATTCCACCTTGAACCGAACGTATATAGGATTTGTCAAAAATCGTTTCGATCATGTCTGTGATGGCCCGAGAGACATTTGGCACCACCTCCGAAGGCTTAAGAACGACACAGTTTCCAGCGGCAATGGCACCAATAAGCGGTTCTATCAGAAGCTGGAAAGGATAATTAAATGGACCAATTATTAATACTGTTCCATATGGTTCGTACCTAATCATGCTTTTTGACGGGAACAGCGCCAACGGTGTTTTTACCTTTTTCGGCTTCGCCCATTTTCTTAAACGCTTCATCGTATGGGTTATACTATTTAACACAAATCCGATTTCGGAAGTGTAGGATTCGAAAGGATGTTTTCCCAGGTCATGCTCGAGAGCCTCGGTTATTTTAGATTCGTACTTCATAATTCCTTCTTTTAATCTTTGTAGTTGGCGCAAACGGAAATTTATATCTTTTGTTTGGTTGGTATGAAAGAAATTTTGATGTTCCTTAAGCATTTCTGTAACATTTCCTGGCTTTAATTCTACCTCAACCATGCTATTTGCTCTCCCCCTTTTCTTTTTGTGCGTACGTGATCAATGCTTTTATGTAATTTCCAGGAAGAAAGCTAGATAAAACAATGATCTGTATATAAGGATCAATAGCTTCTAATAGGCAATTGCATGAAGCCTAACTAGTCCAGTTTAACTTCCTTAGTATAAGCTTTTGGTCGAGCATACCACAGTATATTTGCTTAACCTAAAATTTTGGATGACTTTGTTGCAAAAGAACTCGTTATGGACGATGCAGACGAAAAACTCTTTGTAGAAAAAGGAATCTCGAACAGAGTTGAAAATATGGTGAAAGTAGCTACAGCGAGTGGAGTACCAATGAATTCGTTCTGTATTTAGGCATAAAAAAAGCAATGAAATAAAAGATGAATGTGAGATAATCAACCCCGTCATAAGCTTAACCTTTAATTTTTTCGTTATGATCCACAAAGATCGTTTGATTAATCTTTTGCTAATCATTTTTAAAAAGCTTAAACGGTACGTGGAAGTAAGATATTAAGAAATAGATAATAAATATTGACAAGACATATGTAGGTAAAGGATATCGATGATGCAATGCAATCACTGAAAACATAACAAGGTCAAATAAAAAGGAATACCAAAAGGTCCATCCGTGAGCATATGTGATTCCCCCTAATGCTAATAAAATCCACTCTACCGCAATATAAATTCCTGACCAAAGAAATATGTAACGAAGTCGATCAACCCAGTGTATAGGAAAGTGAGAAAGATATAGAAAAACGCTAACAGGCATAGTAATAAGAGCATAAACAATCACAGTCATATCATGTCCCAACAGAAAATCCGGATGGAATTTCCATAAAGAATAGTCTCTTACTATATATTCGTAAAGCAGACCTCCTGTGGCAATAAATAGCATACTTGCATGGTATTCTCTCCAGGTATTCCACTTTCCCCACTTAAAAGAAGCCATAATCGTTAGAATGGCAACTGTAATATGCATACTCGAAACCCTTTCATGTACTTTTTAAATAGTGTGCTTCTTTCTATCTATTTTTAACGGCCAAGATATTATGTTGGGAACCATACAATTTAGCTGCTTGCATTCATAAATATTTTAATATCTTTTGGACACTAACCATCTCATCATTTGCGAAATCAAAAAGGGATTGGCGTTATTCATCCCTTCTACCTTTTCATTACTCTATTCTGACATTCTTATTCCAACATTAATCCCAGCTAAGAAAATAGTCGTGATAAAAATAATGGGAAGAACGATCCAACCCCATCCGCCATACCGAAATGAATCAGAATGGATGGGTTTCTCTAAAATCTTTTTTAATGAGTCCTGATTTTTTCTACAAGGGATTTATCTTTGCACCAACATCTCAGGCATTTCAGGTCCTAAAGGTGAGTATAATCTTGTAACTATGTTTAACACAAAACAATACAGGGTAAAAATATGCAACACCTCCTCAAGGAACTCTGCCATCAAACGAACGGCGGAGTTCTTTATTAAGAAGTAAACCACAAGAAACACATGTAAGGGTTTACAAACAAATGGTGAATTTTTTATGTAGGGGCTGAACACATGGCACAACAATTGCAAGCTAAAATCGGGGATGAAATCATTTTCAAACAAGCAGTCAGAGGAGTAATCGAAAAAGTTAACATGAATTCAGTTATTGTTAGGATTATTAGCAATCCTACAGATTTTGAATTTTTAAGTGAAAGAACAGTGGTTAATCATAAGAACTACCAAGTAGTGAGCGAAAATTTCTTGGGAAAAAGCTCTTCAAACGGAATTCGGATGATGCAAGAACTTCTGATTTACTTTAATTAGACATATGTAGTATTTCGGTTTAACATTCGAAAATTTTTCCTTTACATATATCAACAATTCTCTATCAGGATGTGTCAGGCTTTTTTTGAAAAAATTCCCATGTTTTATTTTCAAGCAGAAAGGGAAAGTTTATCACTCACAGCGGTTTACCATGTTGCAATTACATTTAGGTGAGGTAGCAAGAGTGGCTACTATAGTATTTGGCGAAGGCGGGGCCAAATACGTTTTCTTTGTAAAATGGTTGATCGGGTACTCTATTTCCTTTATTTTTATCCTCGGAAAATCGATTGATAAATCTTTCTTCGCTGATACACTGAAAAATCCGCAGTTATATTAGGAAGTTAGCTGAAATTTTTTTCTTCTTAAACAAGTAGCAGTTAGCCTCTACTGACTGTGGTTCATGGGTCCTTTGAGGATTTAATAAGGAGGAAAAATTATGGCTAATCAAAATCCATATCGAAACCAAACTTGTCAACAGGATCTTTACAGCGCATTTATGTATCATCTTTCACAAAGCGAGGAGTATAAACGGATGAAGGAAGCGTCAGCACATGATGCTCGTTCTTATTATAGTAACCGAGCAAGGGCAAGCGAACATAAAGCCCAAGGTTATGAATACAGAGCACAAATGGGTGACCAAATATAAGCTTGGTTATCAACAATCTAACTACGCAATGCACGCCCAATATTAATAAAAGCAACGACTGTTATACTCTAAATAAATTACATCAATATTGTACATCATACACTTAGGGGAGGTGATACGCATGGAAAATCAAAATCAAAATCAAGGCCAACGCAACAATAATAATGGCCAAAACAATAACCAACAAAACGGTTTTCTTGGCGCAATTGGGCAAGGGTTGGAAAATGTGGTTGATACTATAACTGGCCAAAATAGAAATAATAACCGCAACAACCAAGGAAACAATAATCAAAACAGATAATTTTATATAAAAACGCCATTACTCTTATCTCTAGATAGGGTAAGGCAAGGTCAATAAAATCAAAGGGACGACATTTTACATAAAATATGTCGTCCCTTTTTTACTTTTAACCGATTAAAATATCCATTAAGAATTTGTAATTTTTTTGATGTAAACGTTTTTTCTCTTCCGCGTTTATAGTATGTACAAGCTCGTAAGGTGGCTGAGTCTTTACATTAGTTTAACTGATGAAAAGACACATTTTTTAATAGGACAAACTTTCTCCCCTGTCCTATTGATTGGTTTGTACATAGTATGAAAAGTGTAAGGATCGCTTTTTCACTAACTCACAAAGGAGGATACTATATGAGTGGATACTCTTGCGGCGGCTACGGCGGTCAATTTGCTTTTATCCTTGTAATCTTCGTATTACTGGTGATTATTGGCTGCACAGTTTGCGGAGGTTATTAATCCTCATTTAAAGCCTGGTAATCGGTCGAACCTATTATCGGGCTTTTCTTATTAGCAAATAGCGGCACTTAACTGCCATAGGTTTGTTATCCGTTTTTTATCAACATATATTGGTCCTTACAAGGACTGCAATAGAGTAAGAGAAATCATTCCCCAACGAAATAGGTGCCAAACACAGCCCGAATATATTCAACGATACCCACAAAATGTCCCTTGGCAATATTAGAAAAAAAACAAATGAAAACATGCCTCTCAAAAACAGAATAAGCCTCCGATTTCCTTGTTTACAGGTTCACGGAGACCACTTCTTATTTTACAATGTATAGGCATGAGTTATTTAACTAACTCCTATCTTTTAGGGATTTCACATCCATCGTCATCACAGATAGGCCATCTTGGTTGTTTAAAACAGTTATTCTTCTTCTGCAAGGATTTTTTGCAATGCCTGTACGAACACCTCAGTTGGCTGAGCACCAGTAAGGGCGTACTTTTTATTTATAAGATAGAATGGGACCCCTGAAACCCCGTACTGTTGTGCGGTTTGCTCATCAGCGTGAACTTCGTCGGCCATCTCATCGCTTGAAAGCATTTTTGCAACAGCTTCCCGGTTTAAGCCCACTTCCGCTGCCAACTCCGTTAATGTTTCATGGTCACCAATATGCTTGGATTCGGTGAAATATGCACGTAAAATACGGTCAGTCATCTCTTTCATTAACCCATGCTTTTTCGCAAACATCGTCAAACGGTGAGCATCAAAGGTGTTCGTTAAGATTAGGGTATCCAACTGATAATCCAATCCGACTTCCTTCGCCATCTGGACCATATTAGCCGTATTTGCCTTTGCTTGGTCTATACTCATGCCATATTTCTTGGATAACATTTCATACATGTTTTCTTTTATGTCCCGTCCCATTGTCGGATCCAATTCAAAACACCTGTAGGTCACTTCAATTACATGGTCAATCTTCTGAATGGCGTCTTCCAGACGCCGTTTGCCAATATAGCAAAATGGTCAAGCAAAATCGGTCCACATTTCAATATGCATATTTTATCCCTCCAATTTTTTAATCTTCTATAGTATAGGGGTTTGACCAGGTTTTTACACGCAATTTGATTCTGTACTCCTACAGTACAATGTACTAGCTTTTTGGCTTAATTGCCTATTATCCATTAAAAAAGAATAAAATTAAAGAATCGTTTTACAATAAAAAACAGCACTCGTAAGTAAGCGAGTACTGCTCTCTAAATAAATAGTTATTATTGTAGTTTGGAGGTAGAAGTCACAGAAAGCGTAATCGAGGATTATGAAGCAGTGTTTCCAGTGCTCACCATTACCTGAATGATTTTTTTTTGAATAAAGTTTGAAGCTTACGTTCAACCCTATTACAGTCTCCTTCATTTTTCACCAATGCCATTTTTAATTCATTGATTGCCCGGAATACTCTTTTGCCTCAGAAACATGGATGTTTAATTTCGTCATTAGATAGGTTAATTCTTTAGCATATTTAAAGGTTTTCATAATATTCGCCTCTTTTCAATGTGCTTAAGGACATTATATGGGAAACACATTTAGTTAGGGATAAATTTACTGTAAATCAACAAATTCTTGTAACTAGCTTCACGAAACACAGACTAATTTACTATTGATAAATAACTAAAAATTAAAACAGTAAAGAGGTAACAACATGATTGATTGCATATGGAAAGAGCACCCATAAATGGATGCCCTCATAGAGTAATACAAAATATAAATAGAATAGTTATGTCTCTAAAAAGTATTGCAAACCTTCAACTATATCGTTTACCCGGTACTATTAATTGTTGGCTTTCTGAATATTTGATTTTACTAACTTTATTCCAAGCAGCATTGGAAGCGATCCTATACTACGATATAATCAAGAAATACTGTTTGTTGCTATTTGCCTCAGCATCAATTTTTCTTACCTCGTCGGTATAGTCAATCCATTTATAATTCCTTAATTTCTTATCCAGTTTCTTGGTTATTTCATCTTCAATATCATACATTAATGTAATTGTTTCATTAATTGTCATTTTAAAGTGATTGGCTGCCTGATGGTGGGGTGACTGTTCTTTCAAAAGGGATAAAAATTGCTCCTTTGTTTCAGATTGTTGGGCAAGCATATCTTCTATAGTTTCTATAAATTGATAAACCCGCCTTTTTTTCCTTGGCAGAGAAGCAACAATATGCCTTGCAAAAGTTTCCATCATTCTTTCATTCAATACAAACACCCCCCGTCTTTTCTTCTACGCCGAGTCTTTCCTTATTGTATATTCATTCTTGTATACTGATTATTCCTATGTCAGTAACTACGATTAAATGCAGACAGATAGGAAACCCTACACATGCCAGTATCTTTGATTACCAGCTCGATTTCTTAACACCTGGGATCTGTCCCTTATGTGCTAATTCACGGAAAGCGATACGAGACATCTTAAACTTTCTTAAGTACCCTCGTGGTCTTCCGGTAACTTGGCATCGGTTATGAAGCCTCCCGGGAGCAGAATCACGAGGAAGTCTGCTCAGCGCAACGTAATCTCCCTTTTGCTTCAATTCTTTTCTTAATTCCGCATACTTGTCAACCAATTGTTGTCTCTTTATCTCTTTAACAACTTTTGACTTCTTTGCCACTTGGAAATCCTCCTAGACATTTAGGGCTATCCCCTTTTACTTAATACACTTCAAGTACTTCCAGTTCAATAGACGTGAAACATTAAAATTCAATCTAACCTAGTGTTTGATTATTCTTTATCTTTCAAATTATACTTTTGCAAGAATCGATCCACTCTTCCTCCTTTGTCAGCAAATTTTTGCTTTCCTGTGTAAAACGGATGAGTATCTGAGCTAACCTCGACTTTAATTAGAGGGTAAGAATTCCCGTCTTCCCAATCGATCATTTCATTGGATGCCTTTGTAGAACCAGTCAAAAACTTAAACCCCGTGTTGGAATCCATAAATACTACTTTACGATAGTTTGGATGAATATTTGGTTTCATGCTATCACCTCAAAATTTATTTAATGATAATCGAAATCATTACGTTTTATAGTCTATACTATTATCGGCATATTGTAAACATTTTAATTCGTAATCATTACGCTTTATAAATTAAAATGATTACGTTTGTTTGGCATATGAAGTTTATGGGAGTTCGCGTGCATGCGTTTTTATAAAATTTTCCATGCTTAGAAACTCTTCATTTCTGGTTTTGCAAAAACTAAACTTCCGTCAACAGAAAAAAGCCGCCAAATAAGGCAGCTAATCTTAACTATTATGAAGCAAAATCAATGTTTTTTTCGTATATATAAACTCGGTTTTTTCCTGTACGCTTAACATTATACAAAGCCTGATCAGCCTGTTTAATAGTTTCATGTACTCCAGGATACTTTAGGCCATCCCACACTGCTCCTCCAACACTACAACCGACATGGACGGTTTCACCATTTATGTAGTATGGTTTATTTATCATTGAGATGATTTTTTCACCTATGATTTTTGCTTGTTTGATTGGGTCATTTATTGAGGTTAAAACAATAATGAATTCATCGCCGCCAAGTCTTGAAACGTACTCGTCACTTGTTATATTTTGTCTTAAACGTAAGGCTACTTGTTTAAGAAGTATATCCCCAGCGTCATGGCCAAGTTTATCATTTACAGCTTTGAAGCCGTCTAAATCTAAATACAAAATCGTTAAGGTTTCATATGTTCGGGTTGCGCTTTCTAAATATATATCAAGGGCCTTTCGGTTTGGAAGGCCTGTAAGATGATCATGGTGGGCAACAATCTCCATTTTCTCTAAGGCAGTCTCTGTCTTCGTTAGATTTGTAATAAGATTCCTTAATGAATTTGACAAGCTTTCTATCTCGTTGATTCCTTTATATGGCGGAATTTCAACTGTATCTCCCTCACTCAGGCGGTCCGCCACTTTCGTTATTCTTTTCAAAGGCTGTGTAATTTGGGCAGCAATTAACCATCCGCCTAACGCAAAAAGAATAACAAACACCATTCCAGTTATAACATAGTAGTGTTTTAATTCTTCTTTTACTGGTGCATAAGCAACCTCCACAGGCTGCCTAACTAAAACGGTCCAGCCTAAACCTTTATAGTTTTTATAGCCATCCGCTCGGACATATCCTGTTAGGTACTGTTTTCCATCCTCCCATGTTTCAATCGTCCAACCCTTTTTTTCGCTTCCGGCTAAACCGACACTTTTTATATTCAAAGGTTTGCCTAGCATGTCGTTGGGTCCTAGTATTACATCATTGTTTTTTTCACTAACTATAAAAAATTCAATTCCTTTTCGATTTTCTAAAGAATCTACCATGGTTCCTTTTACTTCTTTCATCCATTCCCTGCTTAAATGAGTAGCTAACACCCCAATGAATTGATTATCATAGCCATAAACAGGTGTACTTATATCGACAAACTTCAATTCTTCGCCTGAAGGATTAGGCAATAATTTCGCAAGGAGCACTGCCTCATGTACATCGCCTATAAACGTCTCCTCTAACGCCTCTCTGTATACTGGCCGGGCAGAAATATCAGCATCTCTAAGAATACCGTGTGTTGAAGCAAGTACATTTCCGTCTTTATCCGTAAATCCTACCCAAGCGAAGGACGGAAAATTTTCTTGTAATTTATTTAGTAAATTTTCAATACTTTCTACATCCTGTGGATCCCTTAATTCCTTTAATTCACTAAGAAGAGATACTTCTCCATATCTGGACCACATGTATTGATCCAAATTTTCTCCCATTGTATAAGCAGCTTCTCCAAGCGAATTACCGATTTCTGTCTCGACTTCCTTAACAGAACGCTGTCCTATAATTATGCTTAATGTACAAATTAAAATAAACACCATTAATCCAAAAGTGATGGATAACCGTGCACGCAGACTGTTAGACACACCCATAAACCCCACTCCATGAAAACAACAAAAAATACAATCAACCTATTTACAAAAGGTGATAAAAAATTCATTTCCCTCTGTTTTATATCGGATAGTACATCGATATTTTTACAACTCAATGATGAACTAATATATGTAAACTTGCTTCCCATCAAATTGACATTTTTCCAGCCGCGTCAATGTGTGTTTGTTGCGGATTTTCCGCAGTTTGTTGCGAAATGAGCCCAGTTTGGTACGAAATTTATTGCATTAGTTGCAAATCCCTGAAAGCGTTACGAACGTCATAGAATAAGTTGTCGCTCCCTAATTTAATATAAGTGTCCATCATCAAAAAAAGCTGCTCAGGCAGCAGCTTTTTCGAAATAACTAAAAATATTTAATATAACTATGATATACGTTATCTATAGACATCCCCATGTCCTCATATAACGCTTTTGCAGGGTGATTATCGGGTGCTGTCTGTAATGTCACATACCTTGCATTCTTTTCTTCACAAAACTGGTATACTCGCTTAATCAGCGACCTGGCAGCTCCTTTTTTTCTCCCGGACTCCTTTACAAACAAATCATTTAGTATGTAAGCTCTTTGCATACCCACAGATGAAAAAGTAGGATACACTTGTACAAAGCCAACTGCTTGAGGATCATCATCATAAGCAACAAAAATAACTGATTCCTGATTTGTTATTCGTTCCTGAATAAATTCTCTTGCTCCCATCTCATCGTTCGGTTGACCGTAAAACATACGGTATGCATTAAATAAAGGTACAATATCTTCTAATACCTCAATGTTCGCTTCAACAACTTTCATATACACCTTTCCCCCTTATTGAATTCTAACAAACTTTTTACCGACCCTCACAAAATGGTAAACATTATGGTTAAGAAATATAAATCTAGTCCTTATCCCTAATCGTACTGGAATATTTTCAACTGCTCAAACAGAAAATAGCAAATAACGGAGGTGACGATATTGCCAAACAATAAGGAAAAAATGCTAAAGGAAGCCGCTGAAAACACAAACGGTGAATCAATGCAAGGACCAGATTTTGAAAGACCAGGTTTGTCATGGACTTTGGCTGCACATGAAGGAACACAATCAAAACAAGATCAGACAGAATCAACAGACAAGTAAATCAGTTAAGGATATAACTACAATCACCTGGTAAGGTAAGGTTCGGTACTTGTTTTGTACACAGTATTAATGCTGCGGTTAATCTTTGTACCGGGCCTTTTTTTGAAAACCGATCAAAAAAAGTCAACATGCGAGAAAATTATTCTATACTTGATTACCATATCCGAAACTTGTGTTCTTTTTCCACATCTAGCCTAATATAAAAAGCTGCTAAACTTTTATCAAAGATAGATGAATAAAGTTAAATGCTAAGAAGAAAAAGAGCCAATGGCCCTTTTTCTTCTTAGCACCATTGACTCCTATTGCTTAAAAACACAATACCTTATCGTCTTAGCTTAGCTCGATAGTAGTCTTGTATACTTTGTATGATTGATAAAGTCAATGGCTATCAGCATCTCATCATCATAATTCGATCATTCTCCTGTAGCTTATCCAGAGGAAGTGACAAGTTTTGGCTGCCCTCATCCATAGCTAACAAAATACACAAATGCTCTTAGCGCGCTGCTCTTAAAACATACATTTTTCTACTTCGTTCCAGTTGAGCCGTGGCCTCCACGATCTTCATTCCCGAGCTGATCCACTTCTATAAATTCTATTTTAGGCATTTTCTCCATAATCCTGAATTGGCAAATACGCTCCCCAAACTCAATCTTAGAATCACGCAATGCATAAGCAGGAAAGAACCATTGGTCATTGTCACCCTTGTAGGATTCGTCAACTACTCCCATGGAGTTCGTTTGGATAATTCCGTAGTTCTTAAATGTGCTTGAACGTGGCACAACATGCGCTTCGAAATTATTGGGCAGCTCCATGCCTATTCCTAAAGGAATGAGGGTGAACTCATCTTTTTTAAGCTCCATTGTTTTTGCTGCACGTAAATCGATCCAATCTCCCTTTTCGATTTTCGTGATTTTTGGCAGGTCTTTATTGAAGTATTTAATTCTGATTTTCATATTCTGATCCACAACCTATCCTCACTATCAATAATCATAATCTTCATCATTCATTTGTTCGACAACTGACATAAGGTAGCCATTACCAACAGCCGAGAAGAAGTCATGATTCGTTGTTCCAGTTGATAAGCCATTTATGACAATTGGGTTGACGTCATCTGCTGTATCATTGAATAAAGGCGATAAGCCTAAGTTCATCAATGCTTTATTGGCGTTATAGCGCAGGAACACTTTTACATCCTCTGTCCAGCCAACTTCATCATAAAGATACTCCGTGTATTTCACTTCGTTTTGATACAACTGGAATAATAGATTGTAAGTCCAGGCTTTGATTTCTTCTTGTTCCTCTGGTGTCAGCTCGTTATAACCTAATTTGAACTTATATCCAATATATCCTCCATGCTGTGACTCATCACGAATAATAAGCTTAATGACCTCTGCAACGTTCATAAGCTTAGATTTTCCTAAATAATATAATGGTGTATAAAATCCGGAGTAAAACAGGAATGATTCCAGGAATACGCTAGCTACTTTCTTCTCCAAGCCTGTTCCATTTTTATAAATTTCATCGATGATACTTGCTTTAATTTGTAACGTTTCATGTGTTTCGGACCATTCGAAGATTTCACGGATTTCTTTATTTGTATTTAATGTACTAAAGATAGATGAGTAACTGCGAGCATGCTCAGATTCCATGAAGGCGATATTATTCAATACAGCAATTTCATGCTTCGTCCTGGCATCCGGCTTCAATGCATCTATACCTATTTCAGATTGAAGCGTATCTAGCATGGTTAACCCAACGAATACTCTCTCCACCAGGCGCTTTTCGTTATCAGGAAGATTTGTCCAATCTGCCTTGTCTTTTGATACAGGCATCCGAGTTGCCAACCAAAACTGTTCCGTTAACTTCTCATATGTTTTCTTGTCCATTATATCTTCTAACGCATTCCAGTTTATAGCTTTATATCGATTCATGTTTGAACAAATCCTCCTTAGATTGAGCACGATTCACAATAGTTAGCCCCAACCTCATCGCCATCATCGGTATAGGTTCTAATGTAGTAGACTGATTTAATACCTTGCTTCCAGGCGTAATTACGCAAGATATTTAAATCACGTGTTGTTTTCTTTGTTGGATATTCACTATTGGCTTTCCATTCATACAATCCCTCAGGAAGTTCCGATCTCATGAATAGAGTCATGCTCAATCCCTGGTCAACATGCTTTTGTGCGGTAGCATAAATATCAATGATCTTTCGCTGATCAATGTCGTACGCTGATTGATAATATTTAATAGTATCATCCGATAAGTATGGTGCAGGATAATAAACTTTACCACGCTTGCCTTCTGTCCTTTCTTCAATGCGCTGCGTGATAGGGTGAATCGATGCTGTAGCTTCATTTACATATGAAATGGAACCTGTAGGTGCTACAGCCAGTCGATATGCATTGTAAATACCATGTTTCTGCACTGATTCCTTAAGCCGCGCCCAATCTTCTTTTGTCGGAATCTGAATATGCGCAAACAGCTCTGCCACTCTAGGATGCTTTGGCGTGTAATCGGTTTGTAAATAGTGCTCAAAGTATTCACCTGTTGCATAAGTGGACTTTTCAAATTCATAAAATTTCTTGCCGGTCTCAATTGAGATATTGTTACTCTCCACCAAGGTCCAATAATTTAACAGCAAGAAGTACAAATCTGTAATCTCAATGGATTCCGGTGAACCATACATGATTTGGTTCTTGGCGAAGTATCCATGCAGGTTCATTGCTCCGAGGCCGACAGAATGATACATATCGTTACCATTCTTAACGGTAGGGACTACATCGATATTAGATTCATCTGAAACATATGTTAACGCACGAAGCATTACTCTTACGGATTTTCCAAAATCCGGCGAATCCATCAGATTAACAACATTAGTTGATCCTAAATTACAGCTGATATCGTGACCTAAAAACTCATAGTTCTGGTCATCACGAATGATTGAATCTTTCATGACCTGGAATATTTCTGTACAAAGATTGCTCATTACGATTCTTCCGCTGATAGGATTGGCATTGTTGGCAGTATCTATATTGATTATATACGGATATCCACTTTCATTTTGCAGATTGCTAATCTCTGTTTCAAGCTCTCGTGCCTTGATTTTCGACTTGCGAATGTTAGGGTTGTTTACCATGCTGTCATATTCTTTGGTTATATCAACATGCGAGAATGGTACACCGTATTCCTTTTCAACATCATGTGGTGAAAACAGATACATATTTTCGTTATTTTTTGTTAATTCATAAAATTTATCTGGCACTACCAAGCCTAGTGAAAGAGTTTTGATTCGTACTTTTTCATCTGCATTTTCTTTTCGTACAGAAAGGAAGTCAACAACGTCTGGGTGGAAGATGCTTAGATAAACCACACCTGCTCCATCTCTCGCTCCGCCCTGATTAGCATATGAGAAGGCATCTTCGAACATTTTCATCACAGGAACGACACCATCTGCAAGTCCATATATTCCCTTGATTGGATCATTGTTTGCACGAATATTGGTTAAGCTGATCCCTACGCCGCCGCCTAGTTTTGATAACTGTAATGCAGAGTTAATAGAACGGCCAATGGAATTCATGTCATCCGAAACAGTTAATAAGAAGCATGAAACCATTTCCCCTGCACGTTTCTTACCAATATTCAAGAAAGTAGGAGTTGCAGGCTGATAGCGCTGGTTTATCAATTCATCTGCCAAGTCAAGAGCCAATTGTTCATTACCGTTTGCGAGCGCCAGTGCATTAAAAGCCAGCCGGTCTTCAAATCGTTCCAGAAAGCGTTGTTTATCATCTGTCTTCAACGCATATTGCTGATAAAATTTATAGGCACCCATGAAAGATCGAAAACGGAATTTATGCTTGTAGATTTTTTTAAATAGTTCCTTCACGAATTTCCTGCTGTATAGATTTAAAAAATCTTCTTTGATGAAATTGTTTTCGATTAAATAATCTAGCTTTTCATCTAACGTATGAAAGAAAACAGTATTCGGATTTACATACTCCAAGAAGTATGCTTTTGCAGCTTCTTTATCCTTATCCAGCTGTATCTTATTGCCCTTTGGTATGTTTAATAAGTTATTTAATTTAAAATATGTATCTTCTTTAACTTTGAGGCTGAGCTCTGGACTCTTCAATCGATGACACTTCCTTCTTAAATTGCATGATATCTTTGTCGGTACCGCTAAATTCAAATTTGAATATCAGAGGCTTGCCGTATTTCTTTGATAACTCTTCTGCATTAAAACAATAGCTCATATCAAAGTTTTTATTCCCGCTTCCAACAAAGCCTTTTAAAAAGTGAATATTCTTTTTATGTTCAATAAAGCTGCTTATCACATCTGTAATATCATCATCGTAGGTAGGGGCTATCACAATAAATTCTTGATCAACCTCTGTAAGAGGGTTGGAGTAATTTAATTCTACGGAATCCATCCCAACCCGCTCTACAAAGTTTTTTACATTACCTGTTAAAGAAAGATAAACGATTAACATTACTTCTTTAACGCTTGTAATTTATCCGGTTGAAAACCAGTGAAAGGTTCTTGCCCCTCTACAACAACTACCGGCATTTCACGCAACCCTAATGTATTTACCACGAAGTCATATGCCTTTTCATCTTCTTCAACATTGAATGTTTGAAATTCAATACCTTCACCCTGTAAAACATTCTTTGTCATATCGCACCTAGGGCAACCATTTTTAGTGTATACAGTAATATTACTCATCTGAAAAACTCCCCTTAATTCATATTTTTATAATTTAGCATGTTAAGTTCGGATTTTGAAGTGTTTTGTTTTTCTGTATTCCTTCTTTAATTATCCTTAGTGATTACTTCTTGAAAATGAACCCGTTATTGTTTGAGTGTATCCTTATTCCATTGTCCAATTTCTGAACTTTCTGCACTGATATAATTAACTTGTCGAGAATATTTTTAGCTTCAGAAAAGTTTATGAATTTGGTGTCTCCTCCTAAAAAAAAATCGTTTGTATATTAAAATATTAATCTTTTATTTCTTAATTATTGAGCATATCATTATATAGGCAAAATTACCCATATTTTATAGTAAGAGAGGCGGTCCATATCAATGCAAAATGTCGATGCATTCATTAAGGAAATGTTTAAAAAAACAACTCCCGAATAATATGAAATAATCCATTCACTACGGCAAAAATTTTCAGATCCAGTAATTAATGTTCTGCTATCTTGCATTGCAACAAAGCACTATGGCAAGTTACCGAAGGACTCCATTGAAAAAATTTCCAATGAGTGGAAAACCATAGGTGTTGAGACATTGGATTACTCTATAATAGCAGCAATAGACACTAGCGAGGAATATAAATAGGTATGCCTTAAGAAAATAGAGTCTAAACCTAGTATAAGTATTGAAGTAAAAATAAGCAAAGTGCACATATAAGCTTGTTAATTCTTGCAAAAAATATAAAACCGTTGCAGGTTATCCAATTTACAAATTACATTTAATAGGTCTGTTTCCAATTATTCTTGCAGTTTTAAGGCAACAAAATAAACCCTAGCAGAGCATCCACTCAATAAAAAAAGCCCTCATCGCACAAGGTTTTTTTTATATCAAACAACCCGCAAGGAGCATTTGTAAAGATGAAAATTATAAGGAGATGATGGATGTAGCAAAAGATGTAGTATTTGGAGTCTTTACTTACTATTAGTGCCGTTACAGAAGAGACAGCCGCTTCTTCTGAGGAGGTTTCAGCAGCAGTACAGCAGCAAACAGCATCCATGGCGGAAATCAACAGTAAAATGGCCGAGCTGGCTTCTTCTACAGAAAAACTGAAGCAAGCTATAGGGATCTTTAAATCCTAGAGACATTATTTTCCAGCCTTGTTACGAAAAACCCTCGATCACTCTAATTGGAGTCAACGAGGGTTTTATTACTTGTCCAATAATTGTTATGGAACTGTCGCCTGAAGCTTAATATACTCAAGGTACGTGCATTTAGCCATTCCCCTGCACGATACCTCAGGTTTCGAATGGATCCGGCTTTCATTAAAATTTTCTTAGCTTTGCAAATGAAATCAGGTTTAATAAATTGATTTTATTTTCTTTCCCCACTGAACGTACGCGACCAAAAAAGGCACCAAGAAATTCTTCCCAAAGGGGGCCAAGGCTTTTTTTTGCAGAAGGATCATCCCGGAGTGATGCAATGGTTGCATGCAATGCCTGATCAAGATGCGTAAGGGCTTGTTTCAAATGGCCAATTACTTCATTATCCTGATTTTTTTCCATTTTATCTCTCCTTCAATGCCATACATCTTACTTTTAATGAAAGATACGGTTCTGGTTTTCAGATTCATATGCTTCCCCATCGATAAAAATATCTTTATCCAGGCTTTTTCGAATTCGTTCAAATTTAACCTCTGCCGCAAAATCTTCAATTCCTTCTTTGGTCATAACGATCAAATACTTCATTTGTCTCGATACATCCCTGACGATCGGGCGCATGGAGTTTTTTACAACAGGCAATAGTGCCGATGTAGCCAGAACCATTGCAGATCCAATCACAATGCGTTGTAAATTCCTTTCTAGCATGAGCAGGCCTCCTTTATTGAACGTTATTACTTATTTGGTCATGTTTTTGTTTTTTTATACCCCCGAACTAAGCGGCTGCCTCCATTTCTTCATGGCCTTTCAGGGAAGTCGGGAAGAAGCGTAAATTTAAAACAGGGCTTGCGATCCGCGCGGCAGCTGTTGCTACTAGAAGAATTGGGCCCCAGCTCCACAATGGCAATGAAACCGTTTTAAAAATCCCCGATAATGGGGGAAGATAAACCACACTTAATAAGGATAGCCAAGAGATTCCAAGGGCTCCTATCAAAAAGCGGTCATTTGTTAAATCTTTTAGGGATTCGCCTGAATTAGCTTGCCTCCATGAGAATGTCTGGATAAGCTGGCCTGCCACTAACGTAGCAAATGCAATAGTTTGTGCAGCCCCCAAAGACATTCCAACCCTTAGACTCCAAATAAACAAACCTAATGATCCGGTTCCTAACATAGCCCCTCGTGTTAGAACTTCTCGGTATAATTTCCGGTCCACAATATCCTGGCGTTTTGTTTCTTTCTTCTTGCTGCCTGGGTTTACAGCAAGAATCATGGCAGGTAGAGCATCAGTAAGCATATTCATTAATAGAATTTGTACCGGAACCACTGGCAATGGTAACCCCGCAATAACAGCCATCGAAGTCACAAGAATCTCGGCCAGGTTTCCGCTCAAAAGACATCCAATCGCTTTTCGAATATTTCCGATAATGGTCCGGCCTTCTTTTACTCCATCTACAATGGAACCGAAATGATCTTCTTTTAGAACCATGTCAGCCGTTTCTTTTGTTACCTGTGTACCGGTTTGTCCCATTGCAATTCCTACATCTGCTTTTTTTATTGCCGGGGAATCATTTACCCCATCACCCGTCATCGCTACGATATGCCCTTTTTTCTGAAGCATCGTTACAATCCTCAGCTTATGTTCAGGGCTAACTCTCGCATATATGACAACGTCCTCTATGATATTCTTCAACTCTTCATCCGATAGGCGATCCAATTCGTGGCCTGTCAGCACTTTTTTGTTGGCATCATATATACCGATTTGTTTAGCTATTGCCAGCGCTGTTAGCGGATGGTCCCCGGTGATCATAACAGGCTTAATTCCTAGCTCAACAGCTTCACGGATGCTTTTTTCGACCTCCGGCTTTGGAGGATCCATCATTCCGACAAGTCCAACATAAATGAGTCCTGAATCTATGTCCTCCATGACTTGCTTGCCCACCGGTTTGTCTATTTTACGATATGCAAAACCTAAAACACGTAAGGCGTGACTTGCCAGTGCATTATTTTGTTCCATAATTTTCGAACGAATCTTTTCATTTAACTGATAGATTTTGCCGTTTTTCTGATAGTGTGTACAAATATTTAAGAGCTTTTCAACAGAACCCTTTGTCATAACAAAGCATTGGTTCTCGTTATTTTCTTCATGGCAAACAACACTCATTTTTCCACTGCTTGAGTCAAAAGGAATTTCTTCAAGCCGTTTAAAGCGATGGTTATTTTTTGTTAACCCAGATTTTTCGGCAAGCGAAAGAAGCGCCCCTTCAGTAGGATCACCTTTAACATTCCATTTCCCCTCAACTTCATAGATGTGAGCATTATTGCAGGCCAGACCTATCTTCAATAGCTGCTCTACATCGGGACACTCTGTTTCAGTTACCCCATTTTCCATAATTCCACCAACTGGGTTATAACCATCTCCAGTAACCAGAAACTCTTTGTCTAGAGTTAAAATCCGTTTGACAGTCATTTCATTTTTCGTTAAAGTACCAGTTTTATCAGTACATATTACGGTCGTCCTCCCCAATGTTTCCAGGGCGGATAATTTTCGTACCAGTGCTTTATTTTTTGCCATACGGAAAATGCCTGCTGTCAGGGCAAAGGTAATGGTCATCGGGAGTCCTTCCGGTATCGCTGAAGCTGTGAGAGCCAGGGAGGTATTAACCATCTGCGTAATTGGCACTCCCCTTAATAATCCCGAGACAAAAACAAGTACCCCCACTGCCAGAGCACCTTTCATAAATTTCTTACTTATGGATGTCACTTGCTTTTGAAGCGGTGTGGCATGATCTTCATCCTCGGTTAAAAGGGTTAACAGATGGCCCATTTCTGTATGTTTGCCTGTTTGGACAACAACCGCCTTACACTTTCCACGAGTAATATGCGTACCCATATAGATCATGTTAGTTCTGTCTGTAATCGGCACAGTTTCCTTTATGTGGGACTCCTGCTTTGCAACTGGGAGCGATTCGCCAGTCAATGCTGATTCATTAACCTCTAAGCTCCAGGATTGGATTATCCGAAGATCAGCAGGCACTCGGTCACCAGATTCGAGCTCAACAATATCTCCAGGCACTAGTTCGTGCGCTGCAATATCACTTACCTCACCCTCGCGAATGACCCGGCAGGTTGGAGGAACAAATTGGCTCATCATTTCAACTGCGCGATCTGCTTTTCTTTCTTGGAATGTGCCAATTCCGGCGTTAACCAAAAGAATAGTACCCATGATAAGACCATCAAACAAATGGCCTGTAAACATGCTAAGAAGCGCGGTCGCACCCAATACCTGCGTGGTAAATTCTTTAAACTGGGCTAAGTAGGTTGTTATCCAATGAGGACGGGCTTTCGATATAAGCTGGTTTTTGCCATACAGCTTAAGTGCCTCATTTACTTGTTCATCGCTTAGGCCATTCTCAGTATCCGTCTTAAAGTGACGCAAAATTTTACCAGCTTGCATTGAATGCCATGGTGTTTTACCTGTCTTGGAAAGTCCACTTCCGCGGATACCAGAACTAGATAACTGGCGTTCCGTCCAAACCTTTGCTCTCGACATGAACTGTAAAGATAATACATCACCTATTAAATTTATAAGCGGGGCACTAATGACTAGAGGCATCGCCAAAATGGACCCTGTTACGTTCCAAAGCTTGGTTAATAATCCGTTTTGTTTAACCAACCTCTTTAGACCCAGGCTATAATCCATCGTTTTTGTTACGTCCCGTATTTCGTCAAATGTGCAGTATGGATAAAAGGAAATCACTTTATTCTTTTCAAGAGCCTCTTCCTTGACAACTACAAGTACATCTTCGCGCTTTTGTATTTGAAGTTGATCATGCGGGATCAACTCGATCCTGAATTCTTTTAGGCTTTCTGCTAAACGATTAGGATTAATTTTATATTCGTTATTGATAAATGAAACTTTCCCACCTGCTAAAAGAGTCAACAGGGGAATGCACTCTTTTAAAATAGATCCTTCTGTGGATAAAAGTGAAGCATCTTCAAACACAATCGTGTTTAGTTTTGTTAACTGATACACAGACCCATTCTTAGGAATGGCTTTCTTATTTTCTCTGGCCGCATGCTCTGCCTGTTTCCACGCATATTCAGTGGAAACAGTGATTGGACGTGGATTTGCAGCAAGCAAAACAGCTAAAAACACCATCGGGTTTCGAGTGACTGCAAATGCAGCTGCTGCTCCGAGAAACCCAAGCTTTGATGAAATACGGCTGTATGCTTCAATCTCCTCTAAAACGAATTCCTGATCCATCAGGTCGTTACGGACTGTTGCTCTTCTTTTCCAATTTAAGTACTGTATCAAGCTTAAGCCAGCTAACACAATCAAATTTTCACGAATCAATGCCAAAGTGATAGCACTTGCTGATAATAGAACATCTACATTAACCTTCTTTTCTCGCCATAGCATCTTAAGTCTCTTCTTTATAAATGGGTAACCTGTTGCAATCGACAACCCCGCCGCAATATAAAAAGGAACAGGGTGCCTTCCCCATTGCCACCTACCGAAAAATAATTGTTTTATACCCAGAATTGCTAGCCCCCCAACCGATAAGGCTAGGGGCAAGGGCACTTTATCATCTGAAGGTGCCCGGGCTCTAGAATGGCTTGGAAGGTTTCGTAACATGGACCCAAACATTTGTTGCGGAGCCTGTCCACCTCTCCCTAACGGAAGTTCATGCGATACAGCTACTTCATTAAAGACCATGGAATCTTCTTGTGTTGTTTCCATGCCATGTTTATGAGGTTCCTTGTCTACTGGACCATTTACACCCAAATGGTGAGTAAACAGGGCTTGTTCAAAGCGTGCGATATAGGAGCACAATTGAGCGAGCGGAAGAATATTTTCATCATAATAGACAAGAACCTTGCCTGTGATGATACTTGCTTCCACATGGAGAATTCCTTCTATTGAGGAGAAAATATCTGTAAAGCGAAGTCCTACTTCGGGATTGTTTTTCAGCCCATACAATTCTGTACGGATCCTCCCTGACAAAGCATGGTAGGCTCTTTTCTTAAAAGATAATTCCATATGCTTTTGGCACCTCCCCGGTTAGATAATAGAATTATTCTTTTCTTTTGTAGCTGATTTATTCATCGGCGCCAAAACCGGAAAGTCGGTTTTACATATTTTCTGGGGATAAAATTGTCTTTTTTGGGGCAAACTTTAATGAAAAAGAGGAGGTTTTTCAACATGTTAAAGCGTTTATTATCATTTAGCAATCCATTGGGAATAGCCTTCACAGCAGCCGCTATTATATTGACTGTGTCACCTGAAGCCAGGAAAGGAACGCGTAAAATGCTGGTTAAGGGTGCTGGGGCTTTGCTTTCCGTTGGCGATCAAGTAAAAATGTTAACGCTCGGGGCGAGAAAAGAACTGGGCACATTTGTTGATGAAGCAAAAGTGGAAAAAGAACAAATGGCCTTGCCAGATTTTTCAGAGATGATGAAGAATGTTGGACAAAATACAAAAACAAAAATGAACTCAGTATTTGATGATATGAAGTTCCCGGTAGAAAAACCTCTGTCAGGCTTATCTCACGCTATGGAAACCAGTGAAGAATTTATGGATCATAACTTTAGAGAATTGAATGATGATCTCACTAATGGTACGGTTACCAAGAAGCCAGCTAAGAAAGTCGCCGTAAAAAAGAAAAATATTCACGTACAGCATAATGCACCAAATGTTCTGAGTGACCAAGCTTTTAATACGCTGATAAGCAAACCAACAATTGAATAGAAAAAGAGAAATCACTCATCATAAAGGCCAGGAAAAACAAGAGACAATCCATAACAAGGTACATTACTATCTTATAGTAGTGTACCTTGTTAATTTTTTATGTATTCTACTAGTATTAAAAAGTATTTACATTAAAACGTAAGTCGAAAACACTCTCGGTTCTCTTATTGTTTATTAACACGTTATTGAACGAAGCTGTTAGCAAAGCAAGTAGTAACGAAGTGTTTCGTTCATGGTAATATAGGAGAAATAAAATCGAAAAGGAGCCTGTTTCAGATCTACGGTTAAGGACATTTTACTTGCCTGGTTCTTGAATTTTGTCTTTCTTGGCCAGGATGAAGGACTTTTTACTAGCCTGGTTCTCCAATTTTGTCTTTCAATATATTGCGACCCTATTGCCTTTTGCTTTTAGCCAACTTTTTATAAGAACTCAATTGATGATTCTAGTTAACATGTGATGCAATTTTCAGAGTGAGTGAGTTTTGGCATTTCATTATGTAACAATCGGTAGTTTGTCCCATTTGGGTTGTTAAATAGTATGCTTCCTGCATTATGACCGACATAAGTACCAATCCGACCGCCAATCATGCTCCCGATCATAGATCCAATGATTGTTCCCACTCCCGGAATGATCGCTGATCCAAGGATTGCACCATATTCCAGTCCAGCCATAGTACCAAAACTGCCCGTGACATTTTTGGTGGTTTGAATAGCATACACTTTTTTGTCCATAGCACCAGCCGCCAATGCCCGCGTGTCATTTATTTGAGCCATGCCTCCAGATAATACACCTGCCCAAAATGATACCCCTTTAAACATATAGCACCGTCCTTTCCCTTTTACTATTTCCATATTGATGAAGAACCATGTAAACAAAAAGGAACCGAGGAAACATATGTATTTTGGGGAAAGCATTTTTTATTTCTGACTTTCTATTCTTCGTCATCCTTTTTATCGTAAGCCATTTCAAACAGCATCATTTGGCTGTCAATCTCTTCTTCATCGGGCGCTTTTTCTACATACAAATAACAACCGTTAGAGTCTTGTTCACGTGCTTTTACATTATCACTAAGCAGAGTTAAAAGAATATGTTTGATCCGGTATTTAAGATCCTCATCATATATGGGAAAGGCAATTTCCACTCGTTTTTCCAAATTTCGTGTCATCAAATCAGCTGACGAAAGAAAAGTTTTTTCTTCTCCGTTATGGTGAAAATAAAAGATCCGACTATGTTCCAATAAGCGTCCCACTATGCTTCGAACCCTAATATTTTCGCTAACCCCTTCTATACCTGGACGAAGACAGCAAATGCCTCTGATAATCAAGTCAATCTTAACTCCGGCACGGGAGGCCTCATACAATTGTTTGATGATTTGTTTTTCTGTCAATGAGTTTATTTTTGCAATAATCCTGCCATTGCCATATTGTTCATGGTACTTGATTTCTTCCTCTACTAACTGAAGAAAATCATTGCGAATGTGAAAGGGAGCCAAAGAAAAATGCTCAAAATTGGGCTTCTCCATAAAACCGCTCAGATAATTGAAAAAGTTTGTTGCATCAATTCCAAACTCAGGATGTGATGTAATAAATCCTAAATCCGTATATATTTTGGCTGTTTCTTCATTATAATTACCGGTTCCCAAATGCACAAACCGTTGAATGTTGCTGTCTGATTTCCGGACAACGAGAGTGATCTTGCTATGAGTTTTTAAAAGTGTCTTACCATAAATCACGTGGCATCCAGATTTTTCAAGCTCTTTAGCCCAATGAACATTATGCTCCTCGTCAAATCGCGCTTTTAGTTCAACAAGCACTAACACTTGCTTCCCCCGTTCTGCAGCCTTTTTTAAATTCTCAATGATTGGAGAATGCTCACTTACACGGTAAAGAGTTTGTTTGATTGCCAAAACATCGGGATCTTCAGCAGCGCATCTGATAAAATCAATGACAGGCTCGAACGATTCTTATGGATGATGGAGCAGGATATCCTTCCGTGCCACAACATCAAAAATACTTTGCTTTTCCTCGCTGATATCCCTAATTAGCGTCTTTGAGGGATGAGGGATTAACTTTTCAAAAACTAAATGTTCCTTAATAGGAGCAATGTGTTTATAAAAACTAAATAAAAAGGTTAAATCCAGAGGCCCTGATACCAAATACGAATCGCTCACATGAATGTTATGCTGATTCAACAAGTAGTCAAATATTTCTTCGTCAACTAATTCCTTTGAAAGCTCTAATCGTACTGTTTCTCCCCAGTTCCTGAATTTAAGCTCTTCTTCAATTTCTTTAAGGAGATCCCTTGCTCCCTCCTCTTGTAATTCTAAGTCAGCGTTTCTAGTAATCCTGAATGGTGTTACGGATTTTACCTGAAAACCTCGAAACAGCTTATAAACGAAATGGCTGATCAAATCCTCAATTAAAATAAATTGTCTCTCGCCAGTTTCCGTTTGATTCGACACTTCCACAAACCTGTTAAATCCTTTAGGTACTTGAACAATCGCCACTTTCTTTTCTAAAGGGGGCATTTCCTTTTCATCAGTAAGAACAACCGCAAGATTGATACGTTTATTAGCGAGCATTGGAAAAGGACGATAAGCATCAATACCCATAGGTGTTAACACCGGAAAAACAACTTCATCAAAGTGCCTTTCTAGTTTGATTAAACTTTCTGGCGAAAGGTCATGAATGGAAAGAAAAGTTACATTCTCTTTCCATAATAGGGATAATAGCTCTTTGTAACGATCATATTGTCTTGCTACCATGTCGTGTGTCAGCTTTGAGATTTTTTGCATTTGTTGTTTGGGAGTCAACCCGGATTTATTATCAGGCTTTGTAAACCCTGCGTGTATCTGGTCTTTAAGACCAGCGACCCGGACCATAAAGAACTCGTCCAAATTCGAACTGAAAAAAATTTAAGCTTCTCCAGTAAAGGGTTCCGATTGTCTTCTGATTCTTCCAACACACGTTGATTAAAAGCTAACCAGCTCAATTCGCGATTATTATAATACGCCGGATCATTTAAATTAATGTTTTCTGGCATTTCTCTTCTCACACCTTAATAACTAGAATATTACGTAGGATTCTAACAACAGTTGGACAATTTTTATATATAATGTTATTTATTTTTCCCAACATTATTTTTTAAATGCTTGTCCTGACATTAACCGAGTTAGGGACCATATTTGGAGGTTTTTTTATTGATACTATAAACCAGATTTTCTCAGGTCAGCTTAAACGATACTTTCACCGCTTCCTCGAAAGGTCAAATTGGTCCAACTTTCCTCTTCTTTTTAATTTATGTATGCTGTGTTATTTATGTATCTATTCTCTGATAAATACAACAATCCCCCGTGAAAACCGGGGGTTGTTTTAAAGGATATTATTTAACTAGCTTGAATACACTTTCTGAAACATAGAAGTCTTTTCCGTTGTATACGTTGATACCAGTCAATTCATTTGCAACACCTGAAACCTTCACGATGTTTTTGTTAGCTGGAAGCTCAACCTTTTGGTTTCCTTTTTCCGCTACAAAAACCGGATTATTGGCATCAGTAGTGTCAATACGTGTTGTATAGCCTTTCTTCTCGAAACCTTCTTTTGCATTAGCGTACAATTTGTTCGTTAGCTGACCTAGGTCAAAGCCCATGAATTTTGCCATTTTCTTAGGTAAGTCCGTGTTCTCAACCAATCCAAATAGTCTTTCTGGTCCGTAAGAATATAAGAATACATCTTCACCAGTGTGACCTGTAGATGTGATTCCAAGGTTTGCACGGTTTGCAAGCATATGTGCCATCTCAAGACCTAGATTTTTGGATTCCATTAATTTTCGTTCTTCTTCAGCCGTTAAGTCATCTAACCCGTAAAGAGCAGCAACTTCTTTAAGGTTTGATTTATCTGGCTTCAACTGGCTTAGTGCACCTTCGACCGTCATCTTCGCTTTCTTCAACGGATCAATATAAGCTGATACAGGCGTATGAGGGTAAGTTGAATTCGTGTTCTGGCTACCAATGGACAGACCGCTGTTTCCGTGGTCTGCTACTGCGATAACCATCGTATTGCCGTCTTTCTTCGCAAAGTCTACAGCTTTTTTGACAGCAGCATCAAAAGCCAAGACATCACTGATCATACCTACCGGATCATTCGCATGTGCCGCCCAGTCCGGTTTGCTTCCTTCCACGAATAGGAAGAATCCATCTTTGTCTTTTTTCAGTGTATCAATAGCCTTACCAGTCATGTCCGCAAGAGTAGGCTCAGATGGCTTTGTAGTTGCACGGTCCATATCATAGGCAAGTGCTCCAGGAGCAAAGCTTCCCCAGATTTTATTTGATTTAGTATTTAAAAGCTCATCACGATTTTCTACAAAATCATATTTTTTTCTTTCCAGTTGTTGAAGAAGATCTTCTCCATCTTTTCTGGCATTCTTCCCAGTTCCTGGAGAGAGTGATTCTTTACCGCCGCCTAATACTACATCAATGTTTTGGTAGACTTGCTGTTCTGCAATGTCACCATAATTGCTGCGATGTGTAGTATGGGCTGAAAAATCAGCTGGCGTTGCATGCTGAATTTCCGATGTGGCGATAAGCCCCGTTGCTTTACCTTGCTGCTTTGCACCTTCCAATACATTTGCAACCGGTCTTTGTGCATCTTTTTCACTAACCTGTTCCAAGCCTGGTGATGTAACTACTGAAGGCAATATGCCAATATATTTATCATCTGATTTATGTCCGGTTGCCAGTGCCGTACCAGCTGGTGCTGAATCTGTGATGGCAGACTCGGCTGAATATGTTCTTACTCCACCAGCCATCATTTGATCCATGGCAAGATTCCCGCCCTTGTACCATCTAGACAATGTGGTAGCAGTGGAACTGGTTCCGTCCATAACCATCATAATTACATTTGTAGGCTGTTTCTTTTTATCCTGTGCCTCAACTTCCTCTTTTTTTGGAGCTAACGCAAGAGATGAAATCGCTACAGCTCCTGCTAGAGTAAGTCCTGCTACTTTTTTGCTGATTTTACTCAATTATGTTTCCCCCACTCGTGTTATCTATGAAAACATAGTAATATATGATTGTTAAGTAGCTATGTATTGAATGTAAAAAAACCGGACGATGGTTAAGCTTTTGTAAAAATCCTTAACAATTCACAATATATTTCCATAATAATGGGTACCCCGATTCCTTTATTTTATAGTGTGCTGACAAAAGAAGATATATCCAAGAAGTAACTTCCATCGGACATCATTTTAAAAACACCTCAAAAAGAACTAATCTCCGGTGCTTCATTTGAAAACAACGAGATTAGTCCTTCTTGGCGGAACTTCATTTCTTCCGGTTAATCTTGCAAAAAAATGCGTAATAATGCTCACTCCTGACCATTAATCTAGAACAATATATTCTTTAAGAGCGTTTATTGCTTGTACATTCGTCAAAATGGACCATAGGAAACCGTAGAGAAATACAGTGGATAATAATAAAGGGTAAATTGTCCTCTGGTACCGCCAAACTAGTTGAACACGAAGGAGCCGTAAAACCGGGAACAGAGAAACCAATCACACGAGACTGGTATGAGGTGGAATTTAAGCCCAGCAAAAAGACAACTGTCCCATATCATAAGGAGCAGTTGTCTTTGTTAGTTTAATGACCGTAGATTATTGATTATAGACTTCGCTTATCTTGGAATGATTGGTAGAACAACATGCGTTGGATATTTCTCGTCATGATATATTTTTTGGGTAGCTAGCTTGCTATCTGCATAAGTTCCAGATTTGTCTATTCTAAATGAGTTTAAGTTTACGTCAAATGCAGGAAAGTTGCTGCTTGAAATTTCGACGCGGATTTTATGGCCTTTTTTGAATAAATTGCTCGTGCTTCCTACATGGAAGCGGTATTCATAAATTTCTCCTGGAGTAATTGGTTTTGGATCTTCATTAGAATCTCTATAGCTGGCCCTTTGAATGCCTTCCAATAGATTGATAGCCTTTCCATCTGGATGAACATCCACAAGTTTTACAGTAAAATCAGTATCGTCAACAGAGGAAGAGGCATAAATAATAGCCTGGACTGGTCCGGTCACCTCTAAATCTTCAGTAAGTGTATCCGTTGTATAAACCAATACATCGTTGCGCCCCTCTACTATCCGTTGATCCTTAGGGCCCATTGGAGTTAACGCAGCGTTGCAGCAGCTATGTCCTCCAACACTTGGTACAGGATCAAGCGGGTTATAAACATAAATGTCCGGAATCTCCCTGTCTGGTGTTTGGCGATTCAAGGTTCCATCTCCATTTAAAGAGTTTGCTCTACCTTTGCTGTGAATGTAAAAAGGAGTATATTGCGTTCTGGCTAATGGCCATTCCTGCTCCTGCCTCCATTTATTTTCACCCATGACAAAAATGGATACCGGCGGTTCTTCCATAATGCCGTTCTCTTCACCTTTCAACCAGTAGTCATACCAGCGAATCTGAATTTCATCAACAACATTATTCGCTTCTTCCCCAAAATAGATGTCACCGACAAAGTTGGTCCATGGCATGTGATACCAAGGTCCTATTACCAATTTTTGATTTTTATTCAATTTTGAGATTCCGGTATAATTTCGTATGGTTCCTTCTATGAAGATGTCATACCATCCTCCAATATTCAGGGAAGGTATATTCAACTGATTGTATTTATCCCCCAAGTGCCATTTTTTCCAATAGTCGTCAAAGGTCGGGTGAGAGAGCCATTCATAATAAAATGATGTAATATCACGGTCGATCAAAGGGTGATCGGTAAGTGGCAGATGGTCGTATTCTTCGTTGATGCTTGTATTAATCTTCATTAATTTCCGGGCTGCTTCCGGCTTCCCTTTTCTCATAGCCTGGTCCAGCGATAAAAAGGCAGACCAGGATTGCAGGAAGGCTAAATGGGTCGCACCATTTTTATATGACCAATCTTCATAATATCCGTCATTTGTAAAAGCCGGGGCAATCGCCGTTAGACCATCAGGATTCTCAACAGCAGGGTGCAATTGGGTCGCCCCAACATAGGAGAATCCATACATGCCCACTTTCCCGTTTGATCTCGGCAAATCTTTCACAAATTCAATCGTGTCTAGTCCATCCTGGCGCTCATAATGAAAAGGGTTAAATTCGCCTTCAGAAGCAAATTTCCCTCGTGAATCCTGGGTTACTACAATGTACCCTTGCCTGGCATACCATTCGGGATGAAGATAGCTCATAAATTCAGAATGTGATTTATCGTACGGGGAACGCATAAGCAGAACAGGAAATTTGCCATCTCCTTTCGGATAATAAATATCCGCCAGCAAAGTAACGCCATCTCGCATGACGATTGGTATATTAGCTTCAAGCTCCACGTCATAAATTTGGTTAACAGAAATCATTCACATACCTCCCCGATTTAAATTGTGGATGTTTTTCTTTCACCGACACGATTTGATAAAGTACCGAGCCCTTCCACTTCGACAACAATTTCATCTCCTGGTTTTACCCATGGCTTCGATTCCATCCCCATTGCCACTCCCTCTGGTGTACCAGTTAGAATCAAGTCTCCCGGCTCCAAGGTTATGTACTTGGAAATATATGAGATTAATTCATCACATGCAAAAATCATGTCTGCTGTATTTGAATTTTGCCGTATGTCACCATTAACAATGCAGCGAATTCCCAAGTTATTTGGATCTTCAATTTCATCAGCCGTAAGAATATAAGGACCGACTGGGCACCATGTATCATAGCTTTTGCCTAAAAGCCATTGACCGGAACGGAACTGCAGATCCCGGCAAGAAAAGTCATTTGCGTTTGTGTAGCCGAACACGTGCGAAAGTGCAGCTTCCCTGCTTACATTTTCTGCCTTCTTGCCAATAACGATAGCCAATTCAGCTTCATAATCGAATTGATTTCCGTCTTCCGGAAGAGAAATTTCTTGAAGATGTCCTGTGATTGCATTGTTAAATTTACTAAATAAGATTGGAAATTCCGGTATGGCCATTCCTGTTTCGTCTGCGTGGCGCCTATAATTGAGACCTACACAGATGATTTTTCCAGGAGATGGTACGCTTGGCCCAATTGTTATCGAAGATTCCTCATGGAACCAGGGTCCCGCTTTGTTTTCTTCCTGAATTGCGTTAGAAATAAAGTGATCCAAGTTACTTTTAGCAGCTTCACCTCCACGTACTAGCTCGTCCATTGTAACCGGGATGCCGTGCTCTTCCCCAAGGTGATTTTTCGCAAGGGCAACATCGATAATTCCTTTGTCCGTTTTAACACCTAAAGTAAGACCATGGCTGGAACTGATTGTTAGTAAGCGCATACAAAATTCCCCTTTTCAAAGATGTCGGAGCTTTCCTTTGTTAAAAAGTAAGCTTCATAGACTATTGTACAAATTATATGATTCTATCACCATACTTTTCTTCTACTTCATAATCATGGGATGCAAGCAGGAAATCAGCATCATTGCATGCACGGGCAACTGCAGCCATTTCGTCGCGTTTGGTCCAGTAGTGGTTACCGCTTGGCCAGTAGTTCCCATATATTTCACGATAATGGCGGGTTTGAAGTCCGATATTATAAATGGCATCGCTGCAAATAACTGCAGTACCTTTTGATGTTTCGACATACACGAATTGCATTCCTGGTGAATGGCTTTTCGCAAAAACGCACTTCAATCCAGGAACGACACTAACAGGCCCTGATTCTTGTCCATCCAATAGCCACAAAGAGCCAGGTTTATAAAGCCTTTGGAACATATGCTCCATATCTTCATAAACATACTGCCCGCCCATAACTCCGCTGAATCCTGCTTCCATTTCCTTACGTTGAACGACTGCAACTGCATCTGGAAACTTATAGACAAGGCCCGCGTGATCCAAATGAAGGTGGGTTAGGATGACATGGCCAATATCCTCCGGTTTTACACCATGTATGGCTAGCTGATTTTCAATTTTTTGCTCTTCTCTTTGTGTAGCCTTCATCCCCAAACGCCCCATTATTTCGGTAGTACGAAATCCTGCATCAACCAAAATTGGCTTTTCCGCTCCTAAAATCAGAAAAGCATAGGTTGGTACCTTAACGGTTGTGCCAGGAGCATGTCCTAACACTGTAAAGCTAGCTTCCGCTTCTATATCTCCAAGATTCATAATACGGATTTCTAATGACATACCGCTTCCCCCTTTTTTATATTCTTTTATTCTTCATTTACGACAGCAAGGCATTCCGTTTCAACGGATATACCGCCCCACAGACCAGCTACCCCGACTACAGCACGTGTTGGTGCAGATTTTACATCAGGAAAGAACTCTGAATATACTTCATTAAACTCGTCAAAATCCTTAATGTTAGCCAAATAGACTGTCACTTTTAATACATTGCTCAATGACGATCCTCCAGCCTCGATGACCGCTTGCATATTTTTTAACGTTAAACGCGCTTCTTCCTTGAAATTCCCGCGTACCACTTCTCCGGTGTTATGATTAATAGGTCCGTTTCCGCCAACGACCAAAAGATTGCCATACCTTGTTGCTGGTGAATACTGGCCTACCGGCTGTGGTGCATCATTGGTCCATACTACTTGCTTCGTCATCATCTTCAGCTCCCTATCATATGTTAGGACTATTTTAACATTTTGAATTTTCGGAAACATTGAACAATCATCCAAACTTTTGTACTTCTATTTGTATATTTGTCTAAAAAATGCTGCTGTGGGCAGATAGAAGGAATTTTGAAGACTGTAATAGAATAAAAGTATAGCTGGTGTATTCGGAATATGCTGATATATATGGAATGAATCTAACTTAAACTTAGCCTGACATATCTTAAATTGGCTGATAGATGTCAGTTTGGCTGATATATCTCTAGCTAATTTAGCTGATATATTTCAAATTTGGCTGATTTATTCGAAATTCAACAGATCTACCTCAAACTTGGCTGATATATTCGAAAATCAGTTGATTTATCTCAAACCTGGCTGACACATCTCAACATTAGATGATATTTCCTAAATTTAAGCGGAGACTCTCAAATTTAGTTGGTATATAGTAAATTATTGCTTTTTTATTTGTTCGGGAGGACTGTCGATGATCACACTTCGTGAAATCATGAATATGCCTTGTCTTTCCAGGGCACAAGTTATAGCTGGAGCTTCAGGGATAGATCGCCATGTTTCCTCGGTAACTGTGACAGATGTGCCTGACTTCTATCAATGGCTGCGCGGAAATGAATTTATCTTAACGACTGGTTTCGCCTTTCAGGGAAATGCAGAAAGTTTGGTCAAGAGCATTCCTTTCCTTAAAGAAGCTAATGTAAGCGGGCTAGGCATTAAGTTTAACCGCTATTTAACTCAATTACCGGATACTGTTGCCACTGTGGCTGACGAATTGGGAGTACCGATTATTTCCATCCCCTATGAATGCTCCTGGACCGATATTATCAACCCAATTATGACGGAAATTATCAATCTGCAGGCTGCCCAGCTAGAACGTTCCAATCATATCCGAAAACAGTTGATTGAACAGGTGCTTGGCCACGGAGGACTTCTGGAAATAGCCCGTTTATTGGTGAATTTTGTACAAAATCCAGTTGCGATCATTGACTTGGCTTCCAATCAGTTGTTTTCTTCCTACTCAAACATGCCGATTCTGACTGGCACCGACCCCGTTTCTGGACTCTATCTGCCCGGAAAAGATGAGGCACTTACAGTGATTCAAGAAATCCCGAAAATTTCCCGCATCCGGGGGAGCAACCCCCGGGTAATCGTCCCGATTGAAGCCCTTCATACGAAGACCGGTTATATTGTATTGCTGGAAAAAAACAGGCCCTTTTGTCCGGAAGATATCATCCCTCTAGAGCAAGCCACCATTGTAGCCGCATTGGAAATTGAAAAAATGGAGGAACATCGAAAAGCGAAACGAAACCTAAGGCATAATCTTCTTCGCCAAATGTTTGAAGACGACTCTTTCTCATACAACATGGCTAAAATGTCATTTCAAGAGGTCGGCTGGGAGCTAGGAGAACATTATGTTGTCACAGCTATCGATATACATATAGAACCAAAAAATCCCGCCCATCCAATGCGATCGATTTGGGAGATAAAAGAGTATATTTTAAGGAATTTCTCACGCCTTTTTACTTCAGGTGTCATTATAGGCCTTGATGGTGGACAGCGCTTAATCGTTTTGCATCCAATAAATCTAGAAAGAAATACTAATGCTGAACTAGATCTGTTTACAAAGGAATTGAAATCGAAGCTATCCTATCTGTTGAAGGAAATGGGTCAGGAAACCGCCTTTCTAAACATTGGAACAGGTCGGTTCCACGAAGGATATAAGGGGATTCATATAGCTTACAAAGAAGCGATTCAAGCATTAACAATAGGTTTACGGATTTTTGGCCAAGATCATATCACACATTTTTCCGAGCTTGGGCTATATAGAATTTTCCATCACGAAGCAATACGCAGTGAGCTTGAATTATTCTTTCAGGAAATGCTCAACCCTCTTATATCAAACCAGAAGGAAAACAAAGAATTACTTGAAACCTTGCGTGTCTTTTTAGAAACGGGTGGAAATTACAGATTAACGGCAAAAAAATTATTCCTGCATCATAATACCGTTCGTTATCGAATTGAATCCGTAGAAAAGCTGTGCAACGTTGATTTAAAAAATGATAATGACCGTCTAAATTTAGCGATCAGCTTAAAACTCCTTCCTCTTTTTAAAACGGCTGATGATCCATTCGTTTAACAAAATGATCAAATACTTCAAGCTCTTTTGGAACCTGCTCACCGAGCCTATTATCACGATATTTTCAGTAATCACCAATATTCTTTATATTGCAACAATTCATTTTTTTGTGTAAGATATACCTTGTCGAAAAAACAGATTGGTGGTAAACAACATGAAAACATTAGAACGCATTAGTCACTTTGTAGGGAACACGTTTGCGATTTGGGTGCTATTGTTTGCGGCTCTCGCTTTCTTTTCTCCTTCTACTTTTACTTGGATCGCTCCATACATCGTTCCCTTACTTGGAATTATTATGTTCGGAATGGGATTAACCATATCCGCTAATGACTTCAAAGAGGTACTGAAACGTCCAAAGGATGTCGCCGTTGGCGTTGTAGGACAATTTGTAATCATGCCTTCCCTCGCCTTCATATTGGCAAAAGCTTTACAACTTCCGCCGGAAATCGCGGTAGGCGTTATATTGGTAGGCTGCTGCCCAGGTGGAACGGCCTCTAATGTTATGACCCTTTTAGCCAGGGGCGACGTTGCATTGTCTGTAACGATCACTTCCATTACTACACTTCTGGCACCGATTGTCACTCCTGCTCTTATCTTGTTTCTTGCACGTGAATGGGTGCCTGTCGATGCTGGTGCACTGCTTTTATCCATTGTAAAAATGGTGCTGCTTCCAATCCTGCTTGGGTTTATTGTACAGAAACTATTCAAAAAGCAGGCTGAAGCAAGTGTTAAAGCCCTTCCGCTTGTATCCGTGGTAGGAATTGTGGCAATCGTTTCAGCTGTCGTAGCGGGCAGTCAAGAGCAAATCGCCAAAACGGGATTAACGATCTTCGCAGTTGTTGTATTACATAATTTGCTAGGGTATACACTTGGATTTGTATTCGGGAAAATCTTCAAAATGGATTTATCCAAGAAAAAAGCGGTTGCCATCGAAGTAGGAATGCAGAATTCCGGATTGGGAGCGGCTATAGCAACACAATTTTTCAGCCCGTTGTCAGCCGTACCATCAGCCATTTTTAGCGTATGGCATAACATATCAGGACCTATCCTTGCAACGATTTTCAGCAGGATGGGAAAAACCAGAGGGGATTCTTTGCATTCTAATTCCCTAAATCAAAACTGATAAAGATTATTAGAATAGTAAAATTTTTCTAACATCGGCCTCTTTCCGGCATACAAACGGGGAGAGGCCGTTTAATCTTCTGTTAATTATTTTCCTAATTAAAGAAATGTTTTCAGAATGGTTCATAGTTCACCGAGTGCAATTGCCTTATTTTAAATGGAAAGCTATACAGCCATCACATTGTGAGTTTATAAAAACACGAAAAAACCCTAATCCCAGTATTGATTGGGAATAGGGTTTTTAAAGTCTGGTGCAATGTTACGGTATGTTTAATATTTTATAGATAGAAAATAAATGATAACCATGAAGACAAGAATGATAATGAGTGTTGAAACAATGGTAACTTGTACGTTTGAAGGTGAAAACGTTTCTTCTATAATTTCTCGTTTCTTACGCACATAGTTTTGGGTGGCCAATAAAACAATCCCAATTCCCAGAACACACGCAAAAAGCCCTAACACAATACTTATCATATCAATCATTTCATTACGGACACCTATGGTAAAATGTAAGCTTGTCGTAAGAAATCCAACGCCAATAATTGACACAACTGTTCTTATCCAGGCCAGATATGTTCTTTCATTCGCTAAATGTTGTTGAGCGTATTTTAATTGATTTTTTTCTTTGATAGATTCCTTTTGTTCGTGCTCTCTCTTCGATTTTGTACTCATCTGATCTCCTTTAAGCCGTTTACAGATGTACTGCCAATATGATGGATATGAATGATTTCAGGACCGAAAATCTCATGTAAAAGCTTGGCTTCTTCCTGAAACTTCAAAATCCATTCCTCGTTAAAGGATTTTACTTCAACTTTTCTCATGTAGATCCCCCTTCCCTCTTTTAGACTCCTATCTATTTTACTAAACACTACAGTTAAATAATAATTTTTATAACAAACCTTGCCCTTTTTCCTAAAGACTAATATGGACAGCAGGTGGTAAATTCACTTAGCTTTTATAAAATATCCAAGCTTATTTATTTGAAACTGGTTTTCTTTTTAATTAAAATAAAAATAACAAGGTTACTATTTGTGCATCTGTTACTTTTTAGTTAGACAACATACAGCATCACAATAAAAAAGCGAGGTGCCAAAATGAACTTGTTAGATTCAAAGGTCATTCATACAAAATTTGAAACAGAAATTTTTATAGATGAAAGCGAAAGCATCGAACTACGTAGCGTCCATTTCCCCAAAAAAGACCTCCGTTATTATGAATGCATGATCGGCCTGGATTTAATCAGAATTAGGGATAATAAATTTTATGGCTGGGAAAAAAACTATTTTGGAATTAGAATAACTAGTGACATGCAATCCATTGCCATCTTCGAACCCCATCAGCAAAGTATTTTTGCAGTGAAAAACGAACAGGAAACGCAAGGGACGAAAGAGTTGGTGGATTATGTCCTGACAGAATCCCATACATTTAAGAAAATGATTACTAAGAGGATTGAGCAGCTTAGACAAACCAATGTTGTCACTGAAGATGATATAAAAGAAGTTAGAGGAAGACTGGAACTGCTAGAAAAACTTCGAGATATACGTCATGAAGATATTGAATAGGCATTTCAAAGCAAAATAATGGCTTGAGAGTCTCTTAGCCAGTGTTTGGAACATTTTCATCTGGCGAAAAAACAGAATATAGTTTGTTTTTTCCCCATACTTATCAACCACTGTTTCCCCTCTTCAAATCCTCAAATGTCAAGGAAAAAATTCCTTACTTACAATCTTTTATTCAAATTAGACATTTTTGTTAAATATCGAGAAAATACCTTTTTTACCAGATTTAAAATGGTTACAATAAGTGCATAAGATATGTTTCGTGCAAATCAAAAGGAGATGAAATCGGATGGAAGAACAGCCAAGCTTATGTCCCAAGGTTGAAAAGAGCTTTGAACTTATCGGAAAACGGTGGACTGGTTTAATTATTTATGTATTAATGAGCGGACCAAAGCGTTTTAGTGAAATCCATACCATGATTCCCGATTTGAGCAAACGTATGCTCAATGAGAGAATGAAGGAATTGGAGGAGCACAATATTGTTGTGCGCCATGTCATTACTGATCGTCCTGTAAGGATCGAATACTTACTTACGAAAAAAGGAACGGAATTGGGGAAGATTCTTGGCCCAATTAGCGATTGGGCGGAAAGCTGGATCAAAGATTAACCTCCATGCCTTATTAGGCAGGCGGTGTTAGATCGATAAGCTCTCTTATCATTAGAAAAAATCTGAGATTTACTCATTGTACTTAAGACCAGCTTGGTTATAGAACATCACGGAGAAAGACATCAAAGATTTCCGGAACGAGCGCACGAAATGAAAGAGGATGCGATTACAAGGACTAAAGAAGCAGCGGCACATTTTAACATTTCAAAAGATTCAGCATAAAAAACCCCCTTATCGGTGAGAGACTGATAAGGGGATTTTCATTTGCCAATCTATTTGAATAACCATCTCACCTATTCTGCTTGCTTATCTTCCAATCCTTTAAACATCTTGTTGATCATTCGGACCTGACAACCATCATCAGTCCGCTGAGTTCACGCACTCAAATGATCAACTTCACTTTGTTTCATAAAGGAAAAAGCATTAGACGAAACAGTCATCCGGCATGAAAATTTGACTTAATTTTTAACAGCATTTTGCCAATCGGCAGCAAATTTTTCAATGCCTTGATCAGTTAGTGGATGTTTGGAAAGCTGTTCGATGACTTTGTATGGAATGGTCGCAATATGTGCCCCAGCCAAAGCCACTCGGGTTACATGATCCGGATGGCGGACAGAAGCTGCAATAATTTGTGAGTCCAGATTTTGGATTCGGAATAATTCAGCGATTTTTGAAACCAATTGCACACCATCTTCAGAAATGTCATCCAGACGGCCTAAGAATGGTGAAACATATGTAGCGCCTGCGCGTGCAGCCAATAGCGCCTGGTTCACTGTGAAAATTAGGGTAACATTCGTTTTAACGCCCTTTTTTGCTAGATAACGAGTAGCCTCTAAGCCGGCTAGAGTCATAGGCAGCTTGATTGTAATGTTTTTATCTCCGCCATTAATTTTGATCAACTCATCTGCTTGTGCAATCATATCTTCTGCAGTAACAGCATCAGGAGTGACTTCGGCAGAGACGGATTCAACTTCAGGCACAGCTTGAAGGATTTCACCGATACGGTCTTCGAATTTCACGCCCTCTTTTGCAACTAAGGAAGGGTTCGTAGTAACTCCTGACAATACACCAACTTTGTACGCTTTTTTAATTTCTTCTAGGTTTGCAGTATCAATAAAAAATTTCATGTTCCTTAACCTCCATTTTTATAAGAAAAGCGCAAGCACCCTTTAAGAAATGTCAAGATGCCGATGTTAATATACAAAATTACTGGGTCCTTGCGCTAGACATGAATGAATTATACAATACTTTGAATACTATTGGTAAAATAAGCTACTTATTTCTTTTCTACAGCATGTCCACCAAATTCATTGCGAAGGGCGGCTACTACCTTGCCTGTAAACGTATCGTCTTCTAATGAACGATAACGCATCAATAAGGACATGGCGATAACAGGAGTAGCTGTCTGTAAATCCAAAGCTGTTTCCACCGTCCACTTGCCTTCACCGGAGGAATGCATGATCCCTTTGATTTCATCCAGCTTCGCATCCTTGGAAAACGCGTTTTCTGTCAGCTCCATGAGCCATGAGCGGATGACGGAGCCATTATTCCAAACCCTCGCTACCTTTTCATAGTCAAAATCGAATTCGCTTTTCTCTAATACTTCAAAGCCTTCGCCGATGGCAGCCATCATGGCATATTCAATTCCATTGTGAACCATTTTCAAAAAGTGGCCGCTTCCTGCTCCTCCAGCATATAAATAGCCATTTTCCACAGAAGTGTCACGGAAGATCGGCTCAACGATTTCCCATGCTTCGCTGTCTCCACCGATCATGTAGCAAGCTCCATTGCGCGCACCTTCCATACCGCCGGATGTTCCTGCATCCATAAAGTACAAGCCTGCTTCGTGTAACTCGTTATAGCGGCGAATCGATTCCTTATAGTGTGAATTGCCTGCCTCAATCACAATGTCACCTTTGGATAATAATGGTGTTATTTCACCGATAACGGAGTCTACAACCCCATGAGGAACCATAATCCAAAGAACTCTTGGAGTGTCCAGCGATTGAACGAGCTCCTGTAGGCTAGAAGTTCCTTTGGCGCCATAAGACGTCATTTCTTCTACCGCGTTAGTATTTAAATCAAACGCGACTACCTCATGTTTATGATCAATTAAGTTTTTTCCAAGGTTTAAACCCATTTTTCCAAGGCCGATTAGTCCGACTTGCATTCTCATTTCCCCCTATAGTTTCATCTCTGTTGTTATTCTTCGTTCCGCAATAAAGGAAATTTCACTTGCCCTGATTCCTGGCATTTGATCCTGATGTCTATGATGAAGGACATTTCACTTGCATGACTCCAGGATTTTGTCCTTCATGAGCGATGAAGAACATTTTACTTACCTGACTCCAGGATTTTGTCCTTCATGAGCAAGGAAGGACGTTTTACTTGCCTGTTTCCTGGATTTTGTCTTTCATTTGCGGTATTTCATTTTCTATATTTCTATTGATGACACCGTTAGCTTCCTATGAAGGTTGACGATAGAAACAATTCGATTGAAACAATTACATCCTTTTTCCCTCATAGGAACCCTCACATTATGCTACAATGCTCGTTGACTTCTAAGCTTAATAGTAAACTTAAATCTTTAATAATTCTTTTGCTGTTTGAACAACGTTTTCTGTTGTAAAGCCGAATAGCTCCATGACCTGATTACCAGGAGCTGAAGCCCCAAAAGTATCAATAGAAAGTACTTTTCCTTGCAGGCCTGCAAAACGTTCCCAACCTAGAGAGATGCCCATTTCAAGGGAAATTCGTTTTGTTATAGAAGAAGGAAGAACCATTTCCTTATAATCTTCTGGTTGTCGATCAAACAATTCCCAGCTTGGCATAGCAACGACTCGTACAGATACGTTTTCTTTTTCTAATTCCGCTTTTGCGTTAACAGCCAATGAGACCTCTGAACCGGTTGCCAACAAGAGTACGTCCGGTTTTTCGTTTGTTTGTGTCAATACATAAGCACCTTTAGAAACATTTTCGATATTGCTCTTTGTTTCTTCATACACCGGCAGGTTTTGACGGCTGAGGACAAGCGCAACAGGACCATCCGTTTGCTGTAAAGCATAAGCCCAAGCACTCGCTGTTTCATTCGCATCAGACGGGCGGATGACAGTAAGCCCCGGAATCGCACGTAGGCTGGCTAGATGCTCGACTGGCTCATGAGTTGGACCGTCTTCACCAACGGCAATGGAATCGTGCGTCAACACATAGATGACAGGTAATTTTTGAAGAGCTGCCAGGCGGATGGATGGGCGCATATAATCGTTAAATACGAAGAATGTGCTCACAAATGGCTTCACGCCTCCGTGAAGGGCCATCCCGTTTCCAGTTGCCGCCATGGCGTGTTCCCGCACGCCAAAGTATACATTCCGTCCGCTATACGACTTCACCGCATAGGCATCTTCACCTTTGATATCAGTCATAGTTGAATGAGAAAGGTCGGCGCTTCCTCCAAAAATAGCAGGAACTGATTTCACATAATGATTGATCGCTTCCCCGCTTGCTACGCGAGTTGAAATCGACTTTCCAGCTTCATAAGTTAGTATGTCTTTTGCTTCGATCAGAAATTCGCCTTTGATGGCTTGTTCCAATTCATTAGCTAATTCAGCATTCGCTTCTCGGTAAGAGTTGAATAGCTCATTCCATTGATTTTCTTTTTCCATGCCTTTTTGTTTAAGTTCTGCAAAATGGCCCTTAACTTCTTCCGGAACAAAGAAATCTTCACCGTAGCCCCAACCGTATGCTTCTTTTGTAGCGATCGCTTCTTCAATGCCAAGCGGTGCACCATGAGCTTTGTTTGTGCCGGCCACTTTCGGGCTGCCGTAGCCGATAATGGTCCTGATTTCGATAAGTGTTGGCTGGTCAGGATTTTGCTTTGCTGCTTCAATGGCCTTCGTGATATCTGCCACGTCATTGCCGTCTTCCACACGCAAATATTGCCAGTTGAAAGATTCCGCTCTTTTTTGAACATTTTCTGAGAATGAGAGATTTAATTCCCCATCCAATGAGATTTCATTTGAATCATATAAAACGATGAGCTTGCCAAGTTTCATATGGCCAGCCATAGACATGGCTTCGTATGAAATCCCTTCCATCAGATCCCCATCTCCAACGAGGGCGTAAGTATAATGGTTAACTACCGGGAACCCATCTTTGTTAAATTTCGCAGCTAAATGCGCTTCAGCCATAGCCATTCCTACCGCATTCGCAATTCCTTGCCCCAGAGGACCTGTGGTAGCTTCCACCCCATCTGTGTGGCCGAATTCCGGATGGCCCGGTGTTTTACTGTTTAATTGACGGAAGTTCTTCAGATCTTCAATGGATACATTGTACCCATTCAGGTGCAGCAAGCTATATAACAAGCTGGAACCGTGGCCGGCAGAAAGAACAAATCGATCCCGGTTAAACCACTTGGCATTTGCAGGATTATGGTTTAAATGATTCGCCCATAATGCATAAGCCATAGGGGCTGCTCCCATCGGAAGGCCCGGGTGGCCAGAATTGGCACTGTTGACTGCATCAATAGATAAAGTTCGTATTGTATTAACGGCTAATGATTCGATGTTTAGAGCCATATTTTTTCCTCCTCGTGGTGTCTTTTCTACATTAAACGGATAAGGCTATTTCATCGGTTTCCGAAGGATCTTCATCCAGCCACCAGTTGAATCCTTCCTCTTTCAGCAAGTTATGGGCTGCCTCGGGACCATAAGAACCTGAAGGATAGGAATGAAGAGGCAACAGTTTTTCTTCAAAAGCCTCTATAACAGGCTGTACCCACTGCCAGGACAATTCAACTTCCTTCCAATGGGCAAAGAATGTAGAATCGCCGCGGATGGCATCAAAAATCAATCGTTCATAAGCTTCCGGTACCCCTTTTTGCTCAGCAGAAAAGTTTACCTTCACTGGTTCGATTCCACCGTTATTGAATGGATTTTTACTATTCAATTGCAGCGTAATATTTTCATTCGGATTGATTTCAATAATTAACAGATTAGGATTTACATTCCCTTTCTGGTTTTTGTACATCTCTTTGAGGGAGTTTTTAAATTCAATTACAATACGTGTCGATTTTTCTTTCATCCGTTTTCCTGTTCGGATATAGAACGGAACACCGCTCCAGAAAGGGTTGTCAATCAGCAGTCGCGCGGCAACAAAGGTATCGTTGTTTGAAGAAGCGTCGATTCCAGGTTCTTCTTTATATCCAACAACCTGCTGCCCGTTAATGTTCCCCGCACCATATTGTCCACGTATCACGTGTGTACCAACTTCCTCTTTGCTGAGTGGACGAAGGGCTTCAAGTACCTTAATCTTTTCTTGACGTATGTTGTTCGCGCTGATTTCTTCAGGAAGATGCATGGCTGTCATCATGACCATCTGCAACATATGGTTTTGGACCATATCACGAATTGCACCGGAGTGATCATAATAACCGGCTCTCTCTTCTACACCCACCGTCTCGCTTGCTGTAATTTGGACATTGGCAATATACTTGTTGTTCCATAAAGCCTGAAGGATGGGATTTGCAAATTCAAGGGCTTCCAGGTTTTGAACCATTGGTTTTCCAAGGTAATGGTCAATCCGATAAATTTCCTCTTCGTCGAACGCTTTGCTAAGTTTTTCATTTAGCTCGCGGGCTGATTTCAAATCATGGCCAAAAGGCTTTTCAATAATGAGACGCTTCCATCCATTGGTAGAACCTAAACCACTGTCTTTAATATTTAATGCGATCAAGTCAAAAAACTCAGGTGCAACGGATAAGTAGAACATCCGATTGTCCGGAATGTTCAATTCTTTTTCACGCCGCTCGACAAGCTCTAAAAGTTTTTGGTAGTCATTCTTATTTGTTGCATCAAAGATACAATAACGGAAGGCTTCAAGAAACTCGTCCATTTTGTTCTTATCGTCTGGTAATCTTCTGGAAAATGTCTCGATCGATTCCTTGACATTAGCCTGGAAATCGGAATCCGACATTCCTCTACGGCCTAACCCAATGATTGAAATGGGCCCAGGCAATTTATCTTCCACAAACAGATTATATAACGCTGGGTAAATTTTTCTTTTCGCTAAATCCCCTGTTGCCCCAAATAAAACAAAGGACATCGATTCCATGTTCGTTCCCCCTTATTTATGTAACTAGTTTTTATGCCTTTGTCGGGATATTCATTAGATTGCAGGTAGCTAGGCACAAAGAACGCACACGTACCAGAGGAATCTTTATCTCCCTAAAAAAACAAACATTACAGGAATTTTTTATTCAATTGGTTACTTTTCATAACTATAGTAAACCTGCTTATTTTAAGCGTCAAGCAAAATGTTTAAAGTAAAACCAATAAGTAAAAGACACAATCTTCCGAATTGCGAAACATAAAAATGAAAGCGGTTAACTAATTAATAATACACAAGTTACTATAAGTGCACTAAAATACATAGCGACTTCTGTTTTATGCCTATTGCTGCCTATTTTATATGTTGTTTCTTATGGCTTCAATCGCGGCTTTTCGATCGCTTTGCCCATAAATAGCAGAGCCTGCAACAAGAACATTCGCTCCGGCCTCCACGCATAATTTAGCCGTTTGTGCCTGAATGCCTCCGTCGACCTCAATTTCAGTTGATAACCCGCGTTCCTTGATCATCCTAGACATTTGCTTGATTTTTGGCAAAACACTTTCAATGAATGTTTGTCCACCAAAACCGGGATTTACAGTCATCAATAAGACTAAATCAATATCCTGGAGGATTTCTTTCACTTGCTCGACCGGAGTACCCGGATTTAAAACGACCCCTGCTTTTTTTCCATATTGTTTAATTAGCTGGATCGTGCGGTGCAAATGAGGGGACGCCTCAACGTGAACCGAGATGATATCAGCTCCGGCTTTAGCGAACGCAGGAATATAAACATCCGGCTTTTCAATCATTAAATGCACATCCAAAGGCAATCTTGTGACAGGACGGATTGATTCCACAATAAGTGGACCAATTGTGATGTTAGGCACAAAATGGCCGTCCATTACATCTACATGGACATAATCGGCGCCACCGGCCTCTACTTCTCTTATCTCTTCTGCCAGCTTGGAAAAATCAGCAGACAGGATAGAAGGTGCTATTTTAACCATTTCATTCAACCTCGCATTTTCTTTTGGATTTCCTGTGATTCATAACGGAAATGCCCGACTAATAGACACATAGGATGTTTGGGCGAAAAATTACATGTATCAGCGGAAATTGATATGTACCAGTGAAAACCCGTTTTATGAGCGAAAATTACTATATCAGCGAAAAATCAGATTTATGGGCCAAGTCTCGGTTAGGAGATTTTCGCAGCATTACATCCCGTTTTCTGATTTGCGCTCCTTCAATATAATTTCTTTGTTCTCGTTCAATGTAATGACTTTGTCAGCCATACGGACAAATAACCCGTTTTCGACAACACCCGGAATCATATTTAGACTTTGTTCCAGTTTTTCTGGATCAGAAATCTCCTTGAAATCACAATCGAGAATATAATTACCGTTATCAGTATTATATGGTATCCCTTTTTCGCGACGCAGGCGTGGATTGCCTCCCAGTGCGTGGATATGTTTTGCAGTCATTTCAAATCCAAAAGGAACAACCTCGACAGGAAGTCCAAATGCTCCCAATGTCTTTACCTTTTTGGAAGAATCAGCAACAACAATAAAAGTATTGGCTGCGTGTGCGATGATCTTCTCACGCAAGAGCGCCCCGCCACCTCCTTTAATAAGATCGAAATGATCGTTCACTTCATCCGCTCCGTCCAGTGCCAAATCAATTCCATCAATCTCACTAAAAGTCACAATCGGAATCCCGTGCTGTCTTGCCAGTCGTTCTGTTTGGATGGAAGTGGCAACCCCTTTAATGGACAGGCCTTGTTGAACAAACTCGCCAAGCTTTGCTATCGTATAAAAAATTGTTGAACCCGTACCTATTCCCACAACCATGCCATCCTTCACGAACTCTGCCGCTTTTTCACCAACCATCCGTTTTTCATTCACTTTGTTCACTCTCCTTTCGCGTTAAGTTTCTTCCGCTAAGTAATTTCTCTTTACATCTTTTAAAAATAGAAGAGAATTTGTTAGTGATTCCCAATAGAAATCATCTTTATCTTGCCCATTGTTTTCTGACTTGTTCTTCGGCCAGGTTCAGGATCTCATCTTGCCGGGCCTTGCCGTTCACAACTACGTTGGTTTGATATTTGTGTCCATTTAGGTTCACGACTACTGTTATTTCTTTCATCCTTTTCCCTTCTTTCTGTATTCAGATTTAGAGTAACTTTTTTTATTTAGGTTACATGACGTAACTATAATAGTCCTCGTGATAAACATCGTCAACAAAAAAGCGTGAAGCTACTTACTATGTACTTTTCTATATATTTTTCGGTATCTACAACTGTACCTTGAATAAATATTGATTCAATCAATTCTGTATATGGGTTACTAAAAGTGTGTATGATACCAAGTGTGGGAAACATTAATGAAACCGTCGATATGTATGTTATTAAGCTCAGATATGATTTACATAACTACAGGCTTGTTAGGCAAAGCATTCCGTGTACTGTCATGAGACCGAAATCTCTTATTTCGTGTGCTTCGATATATCGTTTTTTCACCATGAAGGAATCCTACAAACAAACCGTTCATTTAAACAATCGGCATACAGACACTAAAGAGCCATGAGTCGAATATTCCTCGAATAACACTCTCACATATCTGGAATCATATTACAAAAGGAGATGGATGAAATGCGACATGTGATTGCTTTTTTAATTAAGTTTCTTTCCACACTTGTTGTTCTTGGGATTATTCTTGGAGTGGTATTTGATTATTCGGTCGGCGATGTGGTGTATATTTCCTTCGGGTTAAGTGCAATTGGCTATCTTTTAGGTGACCTCTACATTCTGCGAAGAACAAGTAACACGATTGCGACTATTGCAGACTCCGTATTGGCATTTCTGGTGATCATGTACATCAGTTCTATCGTAACTAATGAAGCTTACTTGGTCACGGCGTCATTGTTAGGAGCTTCGTTTATTACCATTTTGGAATTCTATTATCATCGGATTGTCCCTCGAAGAGAAAATGAAAGACAAGCAACAAACACAAATGAGAACCGCAGGGTAAACAACGCTAAATTTCAAACTGAGGCATCAGAAGACCTTGCGATTGCTAGACCTGACGTAAGAAACGCAAAGGAAGAAAATAACCACGATCCAAATACAAATAAGGTATAAAGGTACCCAATTAAAAGATTGGGTATTTTTTTGCCTATCATCTCCGTATCAACGTATCTTCGAAACCCTCAAAGAAGCATGGCCGCTCCCGACTAACTAATGTTAAAAATTTCGAATGCAATATTGGTTTGATTTACCATCCTTATATATCCATTTATATGGTAATATTAGCATGTTACTTAATTACCAACATTATAAAGGTGGTTATTATGCGGAAGGTAAAAAAATTATTGCTTGTGGTTGTAACCTTTGTACTTTTATCTATTTTCCCAAATCAGTCTGACGCTCACTCTGGGGGATTAGACAAATTAGGAGGACATTTCCGGAATTCTGATTGTGCCTATTTATTACATAAGCCTACTAGTTTAGCCAAAACAGCAAAAAGCAAAGCTCAATTGCTTACCCTAATTAAAAAGCACAGCAGCAACTCTTGTAAGAATAAGCTTACAGTGAACAAGATCTACCTAGAAGACGGCTATAAGCTGCCAAACGGTACTGCACCAACACCGGCACAAACTTTAAACACAAAATATACAGCAACTCTCTCCAGCTGTGTAGATGGAGATACAGCCAATTTTAAAATCAATGGCAAAGTAACAAAAACCCGTTTCCTTTTCATTGATACGCCGGAGTATACAACAACAAAAGAAAAGTATGGAAAAGAAGCAAGCAATTACACATGCTCCCGACTGAAGCAGGCAAAGAAAATTACGCTGGAGTTAGATGGCAAAGATAAGTACGACAAGTACAGCCGTCTGTTAGCATGGGTCTGGGTTGATGGAAAGCTTCTCCAAGAGGATATTACGAAATCTGGTTGGGTTGAAGACTTTTACGACTATGGCACGTATCGATTTGAAACCAGGATCCGTTCAGCAATGACTTATGCCAAGAAATATCATAAGGGAATGTATTAAGGCATTAACAAAAAAGAATTTCTATGTGAACGGACGATAAAATAACGAGGCTTCCAGCAAGTCGGTTTCTCTGACTACCCGGAGCCCCGTTTCTTTTTTTATAAAATAAATGTGAAAATGCCAAATTTAAACATAGTGAGGACAACAATCCCCTGCTTGAATCATTCCATTTAAAAAGATGATTGCTTTCTTTACTTTAACTCATTTATTTGTTTCGTTAACTCTTTAAATTTCTTATCAAGTTCTCTGTACCATGCGTCGGTTGGGCTGATAAAGCTAAGCTTAGTAGCCAATAAAAAACCCTCCCAGTTATTTGGAAGGATTAGCCGTACCTTAACATAATCAAATAAGCTATGTACGATTCGTAGCTCAACAATTTATAGGTAAATGGGGAGACTAATCCTATTTCTTTCATTTGAAATATTTGATTTCAAAGTTAAAAAATAAGATTAGTTATTCACCGTTCATCCATCATCCCTTCAAGATTATTGAATCCGGTATAGCACAACCGGACATGTAAAAACAAAAGGAAGCTATTCTTCTGATACAGGAATAACAGCAGCTCTTAATGCCTCCTCCAGCGAGGACATATATTGATGTTTCTCATGGAAAGTCCAATTAAATCGGTCTGCTAAATAGGTGATTACTCCATTCTTCCACTTTTTTACGCTTTGAACAGCAAATAAAGTGGCTCCAGTTCTACGGTTAAAAAAATCGATTGGTGTAGCAATCATTTCTTGTTCAACTGAATAAAGCAGCTTAGCAAATATGTCTAAAGGCAATTGATATTTTTTTGCATCAACTATATGATCTTTCAATAATTGAAACACCGTTTGACTATTGGAACCATATATTCTTGCTAGTTTTACCGCTTCATCCTTAGTCAGACCTATTTCAACACCTTTTTTGGTTTGATCCGCAACAAATGACTCAAATCGTTTTGAACCGCCGACATCACCACCTGAAATAGGGAGATGCTTTGTTATACAAGAATCAAAGATGAGTCCCTCTTCAGAACGGAATTGTCGAGCGAGTAAATCAATTACCGTTTCAGCCATTTTTCTGTAGCCTGTTAGCTTACCGCCTGCAATCGTGATTAAACCTGTATCCGACTCCCAAATTTCATCTTTCCGGGAGATTTCTGATGCACTTTTTCCTTCTTCAAAGATAAGTGGACGGACACCTGCCCAGCTGGACTCCACATCTTTTTCACTGATTTTCAGTTCAGGGAACATATAGTGTATGGCATCTAATATATAAGAACGATCGCTTGCTGTCATAGAAGGATTTACAACATCCCCACTATAAAACGTATCCGTGGTTCCTACATAGGCCTTCCCCTCACGCGGGATTGCAAACACCATCCGACCATCTGGCGTATCAAAATAAATCGCTTGTTTTAAGGGGAAACGCGACTGGTCAATGACTACGTGAACTCCTTTAGAGAGCTGTAGGAACTTCCCTTTTTTGGATTGATCCATCACGCGAATTTCATCAACCCAAGGGCCCGCTGCATTCACAATTTTCTTTGCACGTATTTCATACTTTTCTCCCGTTAATTGGTCCTGTACAAGAACACCTGATACCCTTCCATTTTCATAAACAAGCCTTAATACCTTTGTATAATTGCAGGCAGTTGCCCCTTTTTCCACCGCAGCCTTTATCACCTCAATGGTAAGCCGCGCATCGTCGGTACGGTATTCAACATAATAGCCGCCTCCTTGTAAGCCGGCTTTTTTCAGAAGTGGTTCTTTGGCTAATGTCTGCTCTGAAGATAGCATCTTTCTTCGTTCAGTTTTTTTAACACCTGCCAGGAAATCATATACACGGAGCCCAATTGAAGTACTAAATTTTCCAAAAGTGCCGCCTTTATGGATGGGCAATAGCATCCATTCAGGGTTTGTCACATGCGGTCCATTTTCATATACAATCGCCCGCTCTTTCCCGACCTCTGCAACCATTTTCACTTCATATTGTTTCAGGTATCTAAGCCCCCCATGAACCAATTTCGTCGACCGGCTAGAGGTACCCGCTGCAAAGTCCTGCATTTCAACAAGGGCTGTTTTCATTCCTCTTGTCTGGGCATCGAGGGAAATCCCAGCTCCTGTAATTCCCCCGCCAATTACTAAAACATCGAATACTTGATTCTTAAATTTGTTTATAAAATCGTTACGGTTTAGGTTTGAAAATTGCAAAATGGATCCCTCCTGATGTTGATTTTCCAAATTAAATAACAAAAGACCACAAAACACACTATCAATATGATAATGTTTTTGTGGTCTCTCCGAATCTCCTGCCAAATATTAACTTGGATTCATTTTACCATAAAAGAATTCAGTTGAATATTAATTTGCTTTAAAAACCATTGTTGCATGTACCGCTTTTTTCCAACCGTTATATAAATCATCACGTTGTTGAGCCGTCATGTTTGGAGAAAACTGCCGATCAACGGACCATTGCTTCGCTATTTCCTCTCTGCTTTCCCAGAAACCAACAGCAAGTCCTGCGAGGTAGGCTGCTCCCAATGCTGTTGTTTCATTTACGACAGGCCTTTGTACCGGAACATCCAAAAGACCGCTTTGGAACTGCATGAGGAAATTATTTTTAACTGCTCCTCCATCGACACGAAGGGTTTTCAGTTCAATTCCTGAGTCAGCTTCCATAGAAGCGATCACATCTTTCGTCTGGTAAGCCAATGACTCTAATGTTGCCCGGATAAAATGCTCCTTCGATGTGCCGCGGGTTAAACCAAAAACAGCCCCTCGAGCCTCACTATCCCAGTATGGCGTGCCTAAACCTACGAAAGCCGGAACTACATAAACGCCATCTGTTGATTCAACCTTTGTTGCATAGCCCTCGCTTTCCTTTGCATCTTGCAGCATTTTTAATCCATCACGAAGCCACTGAATGGCAGAACCAGCCACAAAAATACTACCCTCAAGTGCGTATTCCACTTTGCCCTTCAAGCCCCATGCTATGGTGGTTAATAATCCATGATCAGATGAAACAGCATTTTCTCCGGTATTCATTAACATGAAGCAGCCGGTACCATACGTATTCTTCGCCATTCCTTTTTCAAAGCATGCCTGTCCAAATAGGGCGGCTTGCTGGTCACCCGCCGCCCCTGCAATAGGAACCTCTTTGCCAAAGAAATGATAATCGGCGGTGTTTGCATAGATTTCAGAGGAAGGTCTAACATCTGGGAGCATTGATCTTGGGACGCCTAAAATTTCCAGCAATTCATCATCCCATTTTAATTCATGGATGTTGAACAATAAGGTTCGGGATGCATTGGAGTAATCTGTTACATGGGCACGGCCCCCAGAAAGCTTCCAAATCAACCACGTATCAATCGTTCCAAACAATAACTTTCCTTGATTCGCTTTTTCACGTGCCCCTTCCACGTTGTCAAGAATCCATTTTACCTTTGTTCCGGAAAAATAAGCATCAAGTAACAGCCCGGTTTTTTTACGAAAAAGGTCATTATAGCCTTTTTCTCTTAACTCTTCACAAATTTCTCTAGTTTGTCTAGACTGCCATACAATGGCATGATAAACCGGTGTACCCGTTTCCTTATCCCAAACGACAGTTGTTTCGCGCTGATTTGTAATCCCAATTCCTGCAATTTGTTCGGGTTTTATGGACGATTCGGACAGGACTCCTGCAATTACTGAAAGAATAGAACCCCAAATTTCATTGGCGTTATGTTCCACCCAGCCTGGTTTCGGAAAATGCTGCGTGAATTCCTTTTGAGCGATATGTACAATTTCACCATTCTTATCAAAAATAATCGCTCGAGAACTTGTTGTCCCTTGATCGAGAGATAATATGTATTTTTCCAAGATACTCCCCTCCGTTAATTAAGCAGACTACTTTATTTTGATTAATTCTAACCAACTATATATGTCTTGCAGGACTCTGCCATAGATAAAAAGGAGACCCACGGACAGACCTAAACCTTCGAGTTGGTTGCTGTGTGAATCTCCATATCTCCGTTACTATTATATGTGTAGTCTGAATATGCACTTCCTGTGGTAAGTATATAATTCCATGAAAAACGGTGTCAATCACTTAATACTTATTCTGTGCCTTCCGAAAACAAGTCCCATAATTTCCGTTTTGAAGTGGTGATGGCTGTTGCCCCTGCCAAAAGGGCTGCATTTACATCATCAGGCGTCCGGATTAACCCCCCGGCAAAAATGGGCAGGTTCACTCTTTCTTTTACTTCCGAAATGATGGCAGGCATAGCTCCAGGAAGGACCTCTATGTAATCAGGCTGGGTTTTTTCGATTAACTTATAGCTTTTTTCAAGAGCGTGGCTGTCAATGAGGAACATTCTTTGTACAGCAATAACCCCTTTCTGCTTTGCTTTTTGGATGACACTTGATTTAGTTGAAATCAACCCAAAAGGCTTGTATTCCTGACAAATATACTCTGTGGCGTATTCATCATTCTTCATACCATGGATTAAATCTACATGGTAGATCATCTTCTTGCCTTTTTCCTTCGCCATTCTATCAATATGCTTTAACTGGGCCATATGCATATCTAAAAAAACACCAATCTCGTAGGAGCTTTGCAAAAACGCTTCGAAGTCCTTCATGTTTGCGGAAGCAGGTAAAATTTTTTGTTTCATTTATTTAGTCCTTTCGGCAGTAACATGATTATTACGAATTTTTTCATCTTGCCTTATTGTTCCATAGAAGATACCACTAGTTTTTTAATACATTATGCATTATGTCCTTCATTGCGGACATGAAGGACATAACCCCGGTATTAGACAAATAAAATGTCTTTTATCGGGGATCTGAAGGAAAAAATCCTGGGATCAGGCGAGTTAAATATTCTTCATCCGTACATGAAGGACAACTCTAGAAATTAGCCAAGTGGATATGAACATAATTTTACTATAAAGTTACTAGTACCTCTCACATTTTTGAACCAGGATTTTAAAACATTTTTTAAGTTAAAAATAGTGGGGGTAAATTACGAAGACAATTGTTTGTATACTTCTTTCTCCAAAAAAAGTGGCGCTAACATCTATTGTCACAAATTCGTCAAATTTTACATTCATCACCTATTTTCTTTCATAATTTTACATTGTAAAATATTGTATTGATATCACATTTCTAGAAAGTGAGGATCTTAAGCATGACCAGTCAATTACTTACATATATGATACAAAAACGTAGAGCAAAAATGATTGATGCTGGATTAAAATATGGCTTAAGCTCTCCGATCACTGTACAAAGAAGCCAAGAGTTAGATTACCTTTTAAATATTCAGTTTAATCTTCGTAAATACTGCAGTTAAAAAGTTTTTACCCTTCTTTGACAAACTGATTAGGTGATGTTCCGGTTCCTTTAGCACGACATTAAATCGTTCCGTTATATCTCTTTATCCAGGGATCAAAGTTTGGTTTACTCACAAAAAACAAGCATCCATAAATGGACACTTAATTTTCAATATTTTAATCTACATTTGTTTTAGTCTTTCGCTATTGCCACTTTAAGGACAAATTATGTGCAATATTTGTTTTCGTCACTTACTTGAAGAATCGTCCTCAAGGGCCCTGGTTGTAGCTAAATCATTGTCTTTAGACTTAATATCAGTATCTTCTAATTCTGTTATTGAGTGGAACGAGTCATCCCAAGTAAATTCAAAGTTGTTTTTTGATTTTTCGCCAGTTGGATCATGTCTCAACTTTATCTCCTCCTTATGCTTTTACTCCTTCTTATTATTGGCTAATAAAAGAAAATTCATTTGTTCCATTAAAGGTATTTAACAAAATATCCCTTAGGCAAAAGCATAATGCCGCCATTCTTCTAACTTCGTTCATAAAGCTTTTCGCTCAAATATTTGATTTTTTACTTATATATTAGATTTTCGCTTAAATATCTATTTTTTCGCTTATATATTAAAGCTATGAAAAAACAAATGCACTCCCTTATATAAATCCATGCTATTACCAATGTTTGCATCTTCCCCCTCCCTCCTTTTTAACCCCGTAAAACGTTACAAAATATCAATTCCATTAGGTGAGCCTGTTTTCCTAATCCGTTCCGCGAAAAATAGGAAGAATTGTCTAAATATTGTAAATTATTATGGTTATCATTTGAAAATCTGTCGATATATCCCTAAGATGGTAAATGTATTACAAATACACATCAACGGAGGGAATTTATGAAGAATTGGTTTGCAGCATTTCTAGTTTTTGTCACATTGTTCACTGGGTACACACAAGCAAACGCTGAAGAAGATAGGGACTGCCCGCAATTTTCTAGCGGCGAAGAAGTGGCAAATTTTTGGGTGAGTAACGGCTATTCTGCCACAAATGACCCGCACCGTCTTGATGCAGATGGCGACGGCCTTCCATGTGAAACTTCGCAAGCTGATTTAGACCAGGCTGCCGCAACTCTAAACTCCAATGATGATTCCGACAATTCAGATACCGAAATGAACACATCTACCAACGCAAGTGAAGGAGAAGAAATGCCAGATACTGCTACCAACAACATGACCATGATTGGCTTTGGTGTCGCATTGTTACTAGCCGGCTCTGTGTTGGTGTTCCGGAAAAAGGAAACTAACTAAATGATTAATTATAGGAAGACGACAGGGCAGCCTGTCGCCTTCTTTACATGTAAGGAGACAAAAGAATGACACGATGGATAGGAATTTCCTTAATGCTTGCAGGTTTGATAGTTGGGGCTTATTTCTCTCTAGAGTGGCACACTGGCCGTTCAGCTGCTGAAAATCTGGACAACAAGGAACTGAAGAAATATCAAAAGATAGAAAAAGCAGTACATGAGGATATTAAGGTTTCAGACTTAAACGAGCAAGAAGCCCCTTACGTCAAGCAAACCTCATCTACATCTATGCACTACCCAAAAGGAGAACAGGTGGCCATGCTCGTGATTCCAAAAATCGGCCAAAAATATTCAGTATACTGGGGAACTGACGCAGATGTCCTGAAAAGGGGTGTGGGCATGTTTGTCAGTAACTTAACAACAACGCCGAAAGGCGGCGGCCATACTGTCCTAAGCGGACACCGGGATACAGTATTCTACAATCTTCATGAGCTAAAGGAAGGAGACGTCCTTAACGTGGAGTATGATGGCAGCCTATTCACGTATACTATCCAAAACATATTTATAACGGAAAAAAATGACCGATCTGTGATTGTAAAAAAAGGAGAACCTACATTGACGCTAACCACCTGTTATCCCTTTAATTATGTAGGAAATGCGCCTGAGCGATATGTAATACAAGCGATACTAATTCAATGAGAAATCCACAAAAGATAGTGACCTTTTGAGCCGCTATCTTTTTTGTTCGTATAACATCCACGCACTCTTATTAAATCGTTTCATTTTTATTGTACAGGAATGATGAAAATTTAAAGCCAATCAAAAAGCATATAGATACTGAATTTCCAGTAGGTGCTCATTTTGATGGTTGCAGATGTGAAATTTATTTCTCTATAAAAAAGAACAAACCTGATGTCAGTTTTTAATGCAGACACCAGGTTTGTCACATGTAAAACCTAAATAATCAACCTCACCCAACCAGCACCCAAATAATCTCACAATCTTCTTCACCATCATTGAAAGCAATATGCTCTTCGCCTGCTGGAATAAATGTGGCGTCTCCACTAGATATACGGTAAGTAGTACCGCCGCTCTCCACAGCAAGGGAGCCTTTTACAATAATGGAATATTCATTTTCTGTGTGCTTGGAGACCCCTTCAACAGGAACACGCTTCCCTGCAGGAATTGATACAGTACCCATCTTTAAATTTCCGCTCACATTCATCTTTTCGAAAAGGTTTCGCATTGGTACAGCAGAAAGTGGATCAACATCCACTTTGTCAATTTTCAACACTTCCATCCTTACGCCCCCCTTTTTTGCCTTTCTTCTGTAATTCCTTCAACAGCAAAAGATACACAGTGGACTAGCACACCATAATCCATTTTTGCTTGTTCAATAGTGATATAGCCATTTTTCGCATCAAGCGCCACTTTTTCAGCAGGACGGTCAAATGGGTGCCCATACCCTCCGCCTGTTGCCGTCATCAGTTTCACGACATCGCCTCTGTTTAACGGATATCTTGGGTAGATTCCAAACGGTCCGTCCACTTCACCATTTGCTTTTTCAATGATGAATTCATTTGCAGATCCTTCGTTAGCATCACCTACGCCCCAAGGCATGAATTGATTTCTGCCAAATGTAGCAGAGACGGTCTGGTTGTCTGTCATGGCTCTATATGAACGGATTACACCGGCACCACCGATGTATTCTCCTGCTCCTGCTCCATCAGTTCGAAGACTGTATTCATCAATCATGACACCATATCGTGTTTCAGCAACCTCAACAGGAACATTATACGTTTCACCGTCACCAAAACAGAATTGTCCTCTTGCACCATCCTGCCCTTCAGCTGCACCCCATCCGCCTACTGAAGGTTCAACAATAAGAAACGGTGAATTGGTATCCTGATGTAGGCCAGATAAAACAACAGAGCAAACGGATAGCAAATGTCCAGCTGATAGACGGTCAGGCATTACAGGGGCGAGTGCTTTCCAAATCAGGTCGGCTCCACCAAACATACTTTCCCAGTAAATCGATACAGGTGCCGGGCGTTCGGCTGACAAAACAGAACGTTCGTCGGTAATGACCTCGAGCAAACGGAAGACGCCGTCATTCGCATCCTGGGTAGGATTTGTGATCGCAAGGAAAATCGCTCTTACAGCTGAAACAAGGGCGGTGTACGAACAATTTATCGGTCCAGGTACCTGTGGGGAACTCCCGCGGAAATCAGCGATGAATTTTTCAACGGTTATCGTCACTTTTACCTTGATTTTAAATGGGCCGTTCTTAAACCCATCATCATCGATAAAATCTTCTGCTTCAAATATACCCTTAGGAAGCTTAGCTAGTTCTTTCCTAGCAATTTGTTCCCCGTGATCGAGCAAATGATTCACTGAATCCTTCAAGACTTCTTTGCCATATTTGTCACATAGCTCTTTCACCCTTTTATCGCCTGTTCTGAGAGCGGCAACCTGTGCCCATAAATCACCCAAAGAAAGATCAGGGAATCGGACATTGGAACGAATGATATCAATTAATGAGTCGTTCACTGTCCCTTCACTGAAAAGTTTTACACAAGGGAACTGCAATCCTTCCTGGAAGATTTCTGTCGCATCATTACTGAAAGAACCAGGATCCTTCCCTCCAACTTCCGTCCAGTGCGCTTTGTTGGCAGAGAAAGCAACAATCTCGCCATCATGGAAAATCGGCATAACCAGTCCGACATCCGAAAGGTGGGAGCCTCCTCCCCCATATGGATCATTAATGATAATGATGTCCCCTGGTTTCAATTGATCACCGAACTTGTCAATGGTTGTCCGCACCATAAATGAAAGCATGCCAATAAACCCTGTTACCCCGTTGCCCTGGGTAAGAAGCTGCCCTTTTGAATCCAATAAACCACTTGCATAATCCAGCGTCTCGTAAATGATCGGACTCATGGAGGTTCTGGCAAGCGCAATAAACATCTCTTCACCAATCGCGATTAACGAATCCTTCACAATCTCGAGTGTAAATGGGTCAACCTTTGTTTTCATTTGTGCCATCTTACTCCACCCCTGTATCAATGATTAAATTTCCATAAGAATCAACTGCCACACTCTGGCCAGGGTATAATACCGTTACAGCTGATTGTTCTTCCACGATCGCCGGCCCCTGAATTTTTGCACCTGAGCCTAATAACTGACGGTTGTATACATTGGTTTTAACCCAGCCAATTTCTTCGTAATAAACAGGACGCGTTTCTTTTAATGCTTCTTCTGCAGGCTTGTTTTCTCCACCGATCTGTTTTAATTGCGGTTTAACTACCTTACCAAATGCGGTTAAATGAAGATTGACAATTTCAACATCCGTACCATCTAGTTTGAAGGTGTAGTTTTGCTCATGAAGTTGTCCGAAGCGTCCTATAACATCTGCAATCGTTTCGCTAGTCCAGTTTCCTCCTGGCACAGGTACCTTTACCGTATGTTCCTGTCCGGTGTATCTCATATCAGCAAAACGGGAAAAGACTACGCTGCTTTCTTCCATCCCTTCTGCTTTATATTGCTGGTAGGCTTTTGATTCCAACTTGTCCCACTCTTTATTCAGCACTCCTGCTTCCGTATTCGCCAGACTCTTGATATAGGTTTGAATATAGTCATGTCGCAAGTCTGTCATAAGCATTCCCCAAGCCGAGAAGACGGAGGATGCCACCGGAACAATCACCTTCTTAACGCCCAATTCTTTGGCCAATGCTGTTGCATGCATGGAGCCGCCGCCGCCAAAAGCCACAAGGGTAAAATCTTTTGGATTGTGACCTTTTCTAATGGAAATCAACTTTAATGCATTCAACATGTTAGAGTTGGCGATCCGAATGATGCCAAGTGCTGCTTCTTCAACGGATAATTCATAATGCTCCGCTACTTTTTCCTTTATCGCATCTTTAACTTGTTCTAAATCCACCTCAAAGTCAAAGTTTTCCGGCGAAAGGCGCCCAGTTAAAAGGTTAGCATCAGTTGTAGTAGGTTCTGTACCGCCTTGGCCGTATGCTACCGGACCCGGTACTGCCCCTGCTGATTGAGGACCTACTTTTAGTGATCCTGCATCATCGATCCATGCGATAGAACCGCCGCCATTTCCGATTTCCACGATGTCGACAACTGGAACCTTGATAGGGTAGCCAGCATTCCGTTCATTTTTTTCAATGAAATAGTCTGTAGATACCTTTACCTCCCCTTTATTAATGAGGGAGCATTTCGCTGTTGTACCTCCAATATCAAATGCGATAATATTTTCCTCGCCCAAAATTTCACCCAGGACGGCTGCCCCGTAAATGCCTGCTACAGGACCAGATTCAACCATGTTAATAGGCGTTTGCTTGGCACTATCAAACGTAGTTGTTCCTCCATTTGATTGCATGATGTAGTTCTGGCTTTCCGTTTTGCCCTCCAGCAGTTTTCCATGAAGGCGATCTACATAGGAAGCAGCAATTGGCTTTACATATGAATTAAAGACAGCCGTACTTGTCCTTTCGTATTCACGCCATTCTTTAGTCACCTCATAGGAGGCAGTTACAGCTACTTCAGGCCACAATTCTTTAATCAGTTCGACTGTTTCCTGTTCATGGGAAGAATTTACATACGAATGTAAATATGAAACGGCTATTGCTTCGACTCCCTCTTGTTTGAAGTATTCAATGATTTCCTTGAGCTGCTCAATATCCAATGGGGTAACTACTTCCCCTTTATAGTTCAGACGCTCGTCAACTTCCTTTCGTAGATACCGATCTACAAATGGAATTGGTTTTTGATAGCGAACATTAAAAAGATCAGGCCTGTTCCCTCTTGCAATTTCAAGTACATCCCGGAAGCCCTTCGTCGTAATCAGGCCGGTTTTAACACCCTTCCTTTCTGTTAAGGCGTTAATAATGACAGTTGTGCCATGTATGAAGGTTTTGATCGCCGTCTGGTCGATGCCGCTCTTTTCGATAACATCGATGACCCCTTTTTCAAAATTGGGAGGGGTTGTATGGCTCTTTGCCACTCCAATTTCCCCATCCTCTAACACGTAGACCAGGTCTGTAAATGTACCGCCAATATCGGTTGCTACTCTCATAATAATCCACCTTTCTGGTAAACTCTTTCTCTAGCACGGTCAGAAAATAACCGGTGTCAACACGCATAATAAGGTTGTTTCATCATTTAAAGGATTTTCGACAAAGTGAGCGCATGTTGAAGGAAAATGAATCGAATCCCCTTTTCGGACAAAATATTCTTTTCCATCCACATTAAAAAGCGCTCCACCCTTTAGGACATAATAAAACTCTTCGCCAGGATGGCTATAATTCTGGGTCTGTTTCTGATTCGGCGCCAAGGTTACCAGGAGCGGTTCAATATTTCTTCCCTGGAATTCCCCGCTTAACCGGGTATATGTAAACTGAGAACCTTCTATTTGAAAAGGCTTTTGTTCACTTTCCTTGATTATGTAATTGGCATTCGAGTAATCCTCAAAAAACTCGGTAATATTCACCTGCAGCGCATCCGCAATTTTCTTTAATGACGTAATCGCCAAGGAGGAGGCCCCTCTTTCCACTTGTGACAGGAAGCTAACAGAAAGCTCTGACTTCTCGCTCAGCTCCTTAAGCGTCAAACCATTTTTGACCCTCAAATCCTTTATCTTTTGGTAGATTTCATCCATACCATGCTCCTTTTATGCAAGACTCAATATTCCCGCTTTTGTTCTATAAAACTATAGTCAGTATTACAGAAAATATTTATTATTTTGTAAAAATTCTAGTAATACTGTAATTTTGTTTCATATTACCATAATTAAATTGTAATTGAAAGAAAATTTCAATAAATTAAAATTCGCGAATGTTATAAGACTTTTAACACAGATTACACCAACTGCCAGATCTTGACACACAAACCTTATATTGCAGTTTCTTGCTGTCGTTTTTCCTGTTTTAAACGATCGGCTTCTATTTGTTTCTCTATTCCTCCGTTGGAATGTTATATTAACGCACAATGCTATCACTGCGCAGTTCTTCTTAGTGCTCCCGGCATGGGTGAACAATATGGAAATAGGTTTCATCTACATAAAACAGTAAAAACATGTTGAAACTTTTAAAAGATGTATAAAGATGAAGGACCACTGGATGACGATATGTTCTACTCTAATTGTGGGGTATTAGCGGACGAAATAATCACAATTGAATTACTATTGAAGGTTTTTTCGGGGTACAGCTATCAAATCAATTATACAGAGCAAAATACATCGATTTCATTTTCTAATTTTCTCTGAATGGGGCATATGTTCGATTTAAAGTGTATCATTTAATAGTTTTAACTCACCCTATAAATGACTGAAAGGATTCAGGTTATAAATGGTGAATATTTATGGACTTTTAAAATAACAATTTTATAATAAGTTTAAAGCGAAACAACTTTAAAACAAAAAAAGGTATGTGGTGTGTTATGTATAACATCGGAGAAAGAATTAAACAGATAAGACTAGACAAGGGACTTACAAAGGAGCAGCTAGCCGCTACCTTAGAATTAACAAATGGTTACGTTTCACAGCTAGAAAGTGGCGAAGCTATTCCGAGTGTTTTCTTTCTTTACAACCTGGCAGATATTCTAGAAGTTCAAATCCATGAGTTTTTTACTAGTGAATCTCCTAAAGAAACAAAATGGAGAGAGGTAACTGATTACTTTGAGAATCACGATATAGGACCAGAAGAAGTGATTAATTTGTTTAAAGTCTTACGCAAGCTGAAATAGATGAATTACTATTATTGTTTATTTTACCAATCGTTCAAGACTACAAAGGGTATAGCAAATCATATTTCAAAGAGAATTGTCTGGACAGCAGTAAAATAAATAATATTAAAATGCAATCCACTGTATTCAGATACAGTGGATTATTTATTATATAACAAAAACCCCACTTCAGTTAGAAGTAGGGTAATCGCTGGGATCTCGATTTCAATGCTTAACATAAAAATATAGTAGGTTGGATTTGAATACACCGTTACTTTATTGTTTAAAATAAAGCATATACACATATTTTGTAGTTCATCCTATGCTCCCAAATTAAAATGCGATTCTAGAAGAATAGCTCCAAACTAAAGTTTTCGTCCCATCATTTCACCTTCCCAGATGGCTTGCTCAATCATCCTTGGAGAAACCGAATCACCAACCCTATATACTTCATTAATTTTGCCTTTCAATGACTTATACAGATCTTGTCTGGAAAGATTATATGTGATGTAAATAAATGTATCGTATCCTTTTAGTTCTATCTCTTGGTTTGAATACACATTCCTAATAGTTGCCTGATCTCCATTTATTGCTACCAATGCATGATGAGGAGTCATAATTACATTCATCTTTGAGAGACGTTCTAACAGCATCGTCCTGTTGCTAGGCTCTAAGTTTTGGCCTACATACAGTAATGGGGTAACAATATTGACGTTTTTTCCTTCAGAGGCTAACTGTTCAGCGAGACCCCCCCCCTTGAATTGACCTCCTCCGTCAATAATCAAGACATTCTCCCCAATGACTGCTCTTGCTTCCAAGACATCATAAACGTTATAAACATTGTCCTGCTCCGAGCCTGGTACATTGATTTGTGCGGAGCACGAACCAGTGGCAACAACTATGGCATCAGGTTGAAGGGCCAGAACACTCTCAACGGTAGCATCTGAGTTGTACATAACTTGAACACCTAAACGATTGATTCGTTTAACAAGATGATCAGAAACCTTAATGAGTTGATCTCTATAAGGCAATGTGCTTGCAAGCTGCAGCTGGCCTCCCAATCGGTCAGTCTTTTCAATAAGGGTGACATGATGGCCACGTAGTGCCGCAATTTCACTTACCTTTAATCCTGAAGGTCCTCCGCCAATTACGACAACATTTTTTCTTTCAACAGCCGGCTGTAATGTGCCAATACCCAAGGTTTTTTCACGCCCAGCTGCCGGGTTATGGATACAGCGGATCGCCTTATCCTGCATAACCTGATAAATACATCCATCATTACAGCTGATACACTCTCTTATATCTCCAGCATTTCCGGTCAGCGCTTTGTTTGGAAGCTCAGGGTCAGCTATCAGCGGTCGAGCCATTCCAATCATATCAGCCTGGCCGTCTGCCAATATTTTTTCAGCCTGCTCTGGTGTTGTTATTCGTCCGAATGCCACAACAGGAAGCTTAATATTTTCTTTCAAAGCGGCACTCATGTGTACCGCAAATCCCTTTGGGACTGCTGCAGGCGGTATTTCCATCTGAAAGCTGGAGAAAGTTCCTGCATCGGTATTGATATATGTAACTTGGCCTGTTTTTTCAAATGTTTTTGCAAGCTTGACGCCATAATCGAGATTGTAACCCCATGTAGTATATTCATCCAGGCAGAGACGGATGCCTACAGGGAATTCATCCCCTACTTGTTCCCTTATGGCAGCGATGACTTCTAATGGCAAACGTAGTCTATTTTCATACGTCCCGCCATATTCATCTGTACGTCGGTTAAAAAATTCAGATACAAATGAACGCAGCAGACCGTCATGTGCTACTTTAATTTCTACTCCGTCAAAGCCGGCCTGCTTAAAATGAAGCGCTGTTTTAGCGAAGCCTTCGATCACCTCATGAATGTCTTCAATTTCCATTTCTTTTGTATTAAATTGACTTGAGGGTTCCGGCATTTGAGTAGGCGCATATAATAATTCGGGTGGATTTTTTAACGTCGTGTGTCCTCCATGATTAATCTGGCCAAAAATCTTTCCGCCGCTTTCGTGAACAAGTTCTGAATACATTTTAAGCTTTGGAACAATATTGGGGTCCCAACCATGTAAGAAGCGGTCTGACATTTTTCCGGATGGGGAACAAGCGATTGCATACATAATAACAAGTCCTGCACCGCCTTTTGCCCGCTCAGCCAAATATAATGCATCGCGTTCTGTCGGTGTTCCATCCTCTGCCGCAAGAGCGTTAAAATGCGGGAGAAAAACGATTCTATTTTTAATGGTGACGTTACCTAATGTAATTGGTTTAAAAAGATGCTCAAAGTTATTTTTTTCTCCACTTGGTTCCAGCTTTTCGATTTCGATGGTAGTCATCTCTGCTTCCCTCCAATTTTAAGCTTCTTCCCTACGTACCCATATATCTAAAACTACTGCCAATCCAATAATGGCACCCTTGATCATTAGTTGATAAGCGTATGTCATACCCAATAAAGTAAGACCATTACTTAGAACACCAATTATTAACGCTCCTCCCAATGCTCCGATAACTGTTCCGTAGCCGCCGCTAAACTTTGTACCACCAAGAACAGCAGCCGCAATGGCATCTAGTTCCCAACCTGTTCCAGAGTCGGGCAAGCCTGCTGACAGACGGCCTGCTAAAATAAGTCCGCTAAAAGCAGAAAGCAATCCACTGATTACGAACACCATAATTTTCACCCGTTTTACATTGACTCCTGCTAATGAAGCTGCATGTGCTCCTCCACCGGTAGCATAAATATGTCTTCCAAAAACAGTTTTATTCAATGTATAGTGGGCAATCAATAGAATAGCGGCGAGATAAATAAGGACAATCGGGATTGGGCCAATGTTCATGGTCGCCAAATCCACAAAAACAGTTGAGTTAATAGTTATTGGTGCTGAACCAGGACTTGATGCTAAGGACATTCCTCGCAATATCGACATTGTGACCAATGTTGCCAGAAAAGCGGTTACCTGAACCTTCACAACCATCAAACCATTTATTAACCCGATAAAAGCTCCTATGAGCAAGGATATAATTATAATCAAAAATGGGTTTAATCCAGTTTGTAGACCAATGGCTGTTGTCATACCTGTGATACCAATGATTGCACCTACTGATAAATCAATTTCCCCAGCAATAATGACATAAGTCATCCCAAACGCAACAATGGCAATCATGGCTGTTTGCCTAACGATATTCATAAAATTGGTAAAGCTCATAAAATGTGGGGAAAGATAACTGAAAATAAGGACCAATAATACCAAACCTATAAAAATAATCGTTTGCGATTGACCCAATATACTTCTAAACTGTTTTAATGTATTTTTTTCTCCTAAAGGTGCTTTAGCGATTTTTGGTTTTTGTATTTCCGGAGTCATAGATTAAGCCCCCCCTGTAGAGTAGTAAAGGATGTTATTATCGTTAATCTCTTCTCCAACAAGTACTTTTTTGACTTGTCCGTCATAAAGAATCAGTGTACGATCCGCTAAAGCAACAAGCTCCGGCAATTCAGAAGAAACGACGACAATCGCCATCCCTTGTTCTGCTAAAGTTCTGAACAAAACCTGCAATTCAGTTTTTGCAACTATATCGATCCCCTGGGTCGGTTCATCCAATAAAAGCACCTTTGGTTTTAAATTTAGGCATCGAGAAATGACGACCTTTTGCTGATTTCCCCCGCTCAATTTCCCTACAGGTTTATTCCGATAGGGTGGCTGAATGTTAAGACTAGCTATATTGTCGGTTGCTATTTCTTGTTCCTTTTTTTCTTTGGTAATTCCACCTGGAAAATAGTTAGACAGATTAGTTAAAGTTAAGTTTTTCTGTATGGACATGCCGGGGATAATCCCTTCATTTTTCCTGTCTTCAGGCACCATTATTATGCCATTTCTAATTGCATCCTGAATGCTTCTAATGTTGCAATCCTTACCTTTTAACTTTATAATCCCTGAAGAGATTTGATCCATTCCTGCAATAGCCCTTAAAATCTCAGTTCTTCCACTTCCAAGCAAGCCGGCAATTCCGAGTATTTCTCCTTCATACACCTCAAAGCTAATGTTTTTATATTTGTTAAATGAAAGGTTTTTTACTTCCAAAGCAGGTGTTCCTGAAAATCTCTTTATCTGCTTTTTAGTAGCCAATTCATTGAAGTGCTGATTGCCAATCATCATATTAATAACCTGTTTTGTATCCATATCCTTTGTATTCGCAGTCTTAATTTTTTTTCCGTCACGAAGAACAGTCAGCCTATCAGATATCTCAAAAATTTCATCCATCCTGTGAGATACATATACTATTGCAGTCCCTCTGGATTTAAGTGTTTTAATAACTTCAAATAGTTTTTCCTGCTCTTCTTTTGTTAATGCTGTTGTTGGTTCGTCCATAACTATAATCTTTGCCTCACTTGAGATTGCGCGGGCTATTTCGATTACTTGACGCTCACCAATGCTTAGACTGCTAACTTTTTTAGCGGGATTTATAGTAAGTCCTATACTTTCGAGAATGCCTTTTGCTTCTTCTTCCATCTCCCTTTCATTCAGCGCAATTCCTTTTGTTTTTTCTCTCGATAAAAACAAATTGGCCGCAACCGTAAGATTTGGCAGAATGCTTAATTCCTGGAAAATCATAGCGATACCAAGTTGTTGAGATTTCTTTCTAGAATTGATTTCAACTTCCTGGCCATCAATTACTATTTTTCCTTCTTCCGGTTTATAAACACCAGCAAGAATTTTCATTAAGGTTGTTTTTCCTGCCCCGTTACCTCCTAACAAGGCATGAACTTCTCCCTTTCGAAGGGTGAATTCTACTTTGTCACAAGCCTTTGTACCAGGGAAGATTTTTGTTATATCCTTCATTTCCAGTACATTTTGTTCCAACATTAATCCCCCTTAAAAGATTTGGGTTAGAGTACTAACCCAAATCGATTTAGATGATAGAACTTATTTATTAAAAAATACTTTATCGTAGACTTCGTCTACATTATCAGATGAAGTAGCAAGTGTTGGAACCGTTACATATTTTGGAACTTCACCGCCAGCCATTTTCTTTAACAAAGCAAGGGTTTTATATTTTCCTTCAGCATAAAGATCCTGGGAAGAAGTGAATACAACAATTCCACCTTCTTTTTGCATGCCCTGTGCAAGGTGATCGCTTAGATCATGTGTTACTACAAGAACATCATCACGACCAGAAGAACGAACAGCTGCTTCCATACCTAGGGCAGGGGTTTCATAAACTCCAAACGCTCCAACTATATCCGGATTTGCCGTCATAATATTTTCGAATTCCTGCTGAGCTTGGTCAGCCGTATCAGCTTGGCCTCTCGCTACAATTTTATAACCTTCCTCTCGAACAGCATCTTCAAAGCCTCTTACTCTTTGTTCACAGGTTAATATGTAAGAACGTAATCCAACCGTGGCTAAAGATTTGCTTTTAATTCCTTTTTCTTTTAACTCTTTGACCAATGCTTTACCTGCTTCAAATCCCCCACCATAACCATCAGGGTCTACTAAACTTACAAACTCTCCTTGATTTGGCGGTCCTCCACCTAATACAACAGGAATCTTGGCATCATTTAATTTCTTAACGGCCGGGCCAAAGGCAGCAGTATCTACTCCAATGGCAACTACACCATCCACTTTTTTCAGGATTAAGGATTCAACATCACTGATTTGCTTATTTAAATTTCGTTGAGCGTCTACTAACGTATATTTTCCTCCAAAGGATTCTACTGTTTCTTTAATAGCTTGCCCGATCACTTTTTCTGAGGCGATATCTCCAAAGTGAACAGAATAACCAACATAAGGCTTCATCTCTTTAATTTTTTCAATCTCAGCAGAAGTAAGTTCCAATTTTTCTACGCCAGCTGGTTCACCAAGTGCTTGCTCTTCCTTCAAAGGTGGTAATTTTGCAAGTCCCTCTTTCGCAGTTTTCTCCGTTGCAGCAGAATTTGATGAGTTATCCTTTGTAGTTACGTCCGCACAGCCTGCAAGTATACCCGTACTTAATAACGATCCAGCTAAGATAGAATAAGCAATTTTTTTCTTCATAGTTAATCCCCTTCATTAAAGATATTTTTTTGTAAGTGTCTACAAAATTGGGTTTAATTTTATCTACTGAAAGACTTTTTTGATAAAAAATTAAGTAGTTAAAGTTGAAATTTACGACCCGCTTTTGCTCCGCAAGAATCGCGTATTATAAGATGGTCATCAAGCATAAATTGTTTTTTTGGCAATTCTTTTGTTTCAATTAGTTCAAGCAATAACTCCATGGCCTTATAGCCAATTTGGTACATTGGTTGCACAATCGTGGTCAATGCCGGTTCGACAATTTCTCCAAGTGAGACTCCATCAAACCCGACGATGGCAACATCATCTGGAATACTCCAACCATTCTGTTTTATTGCTTTTATTGCACCGACTGCCATGTCATCACTTGCTGCAAATACGGCACTAGGTGGTTTTTCTAACGCCATGAATTTAAGCATCATGTTAAATCCAGATTTGCTAGAAAAGTCACCTTCTTGTATAAGTGAAGGTTCCATCGGTATATCATTATGGGCTAAGGCTTGATAATACCCTTTCAGGCGATCACGGCTTAAAATATTGTCCATAGGTCCAGTAATTAAACCAATACGACGGTGTCCCAATGTTATTAAATGATCCGTCGCTTTTCGGGAAGCGCTTACATTATCGATTGAAACAGTAGGTATAAATGAACCTTCTAAATACTCACATGCTAAAACTACAGGGTACTGTTCTGACCATTCCTTTATAAATTCATGTTCCACTCTAGCCGTAAGGAGAATCGTTCCATCTATTTGCTTTTGAGGGAGCAGTTCCAAATAATCCTTTTCACGATTCGGTTGATTGTCTGTATTACCTAGTAATACTTTGTAACCTTTCTTGCGTGCAACATTTTCAATTCCTTTTAGAATCTTTGAAAAAAAGGGATTTGTTATATCCGGAATGATTACCATAATGGTTTTTGTTTCCATCCTACGCAATTGTCTAGCTAAAATATTAGGTCGATAATTCAATTGATCAATGGCATCTAACACTTTTCTTTTAGTTTCATCTGCAACATTTACCTCATTGCCTAGTACACGTGATACAGTTGCGGGAGAAACCTTGGCCAAATTAGCGACATCTGTAATACGAACCATTTCCTATTCCTTTCACCCCAATTGATTTGGAAAGACCATTGATGCATTCTCTAAACACTTCTTCCCCAACCCGCCAGCAGAAGTTATTTATTGCTTTTTTTACAATTTCATTAGCATGAAATGCATTTCAAATAGTAAAACTTAAAGATAAAATAAAAGAACTTGCCTATTATTGAGTATTTGCCTCCTTTTGTTTGATTGGTAATTTAACTGTTTATTTCATGAAATGGATTTCAGCAAAATGAAAATATCTAACCTTTAAATCATCCTAGCATGCTTGATTTTATTAGAACAATAAAATAAATTCCAAAAATTCTGACAACATTTTTCGACATTTTGTTATCAAACGATGAAATCGTTTTCGTTTTTGTTTTGTTATATATATTTTTTATATATTCTAATGCCTTTGAAAGCAACATGACAGAATGTAATCCTGCCTGTCCGTCTTCAGCAGCATTGATTCAGATTTTCCTCCATGTGGTATAATTTACCTTCTTGGTTATACTACAAGTATTGAGCTGGTGTTTCAATTAATCAAGTAAGGTCTTAAAAACGGTTGCTACGTTCAACTAGTGGAAAGATTTTATTACAGAAGATTTATAAGAGGAATCCTTTTATTACCTTTAATATATTAGGACAACACAGATTTGGACGGGTGAAGTCGCACTCCACCCGTTTCCAGTTCATAATAAGAACTTATAGATGTTTTTACAAACTTATTTCGACACATTTAATTTGTCACGATATTCAATATTTAGGTATGAAACGCGCGTTCATTGTAAAATTCCATATTTAGTTGCGAAAGTTTCAGCTTTTGTTGCGAAGTCCCAGATTTTCATGCAAAAACAAATGTCACATCAATTTCACACGCACGGAGATCATGGTTATGGGTTGAGTATCATCTATCTTGGCATTCCATCGAATGCTTCCATTAGTGAATTTACCGCTTTGTCAAAGTCAACAAAAACAAAATTATCTTTTGATGATTCTAATAATGAACCATTATAGCCATATGCTCGAAAATACCCCTCTGCTGTAGGATGTTCCTCCACTGAGCCGATTTCATAGTCAATTCCTTCAACATTCATGATCACATCTGTTAAGCCATGATCAACAACATCTAATCTTATATCCATGGTTGTCCATCCTTTATACGTTTTTATTTGTACGCCTTGTTGTTAGTCTATTTATGGACGTTAAAGAAATATCTACTCTTTTATCACATCTCAAGATGTTTATTTTCCCAATCGTCGACCCACTCAGGTGCATTTAATTTGTTAACCAGTTCTATGAACGTTTCACACTTCTTTTATTCCCTCTTTGTAGTTCTGCCTCGTTTTTTAACCCTCTCTGCAAGGAGTAGCACATGATTACCATGATAATGGCAAATGGAAGGGCTGCTGCGATGGAAGCAGTTTGCAAAACGTCTAAGCCTCCAGCCAATAGCAATACAGCGGCTACAGCAGATTGGATGACACCCCATGTCATTTTAATTCTGTTTGAAGGATTCAATGTTCCGCCTTCACTTAACATCCCTAATACGAATGTTGCGGTATCGGCAACTGTTATATAATAGATTGCGACCACAGCAAATCCCAGAACGCTTAACAAGGTACTTAATGGCAGATAATCAAAGAATGTAAAGATGGACAGGTTTACGTTTTCAGCGATATTCTTGGCCAATTCATGATTTCCCTTATTTTGAACGAGATCAAGCGCTGAACCTCCAAATACAGACATCCATAAACATGTTCCGAGAGTGGGGACAATAAGTACCCCGACCACAAACTCCCGTACTGTCCTTCCTTTTGAAACCCGGGCAATAAACATGCCGACGAATGGTGCCCAGGCAATCCACCATGCCCAGTAAAATAATGTCCACGATGCTATCCATTCCTTATCGCCAAATGGATTTAACCTTAAACTCATTTCCAAATAGTCACCAAGATAAAGACCCATTGTATTAAAAAAAACTTGAATGACAGTCAATGCAGGACCGACAAACAATATCAAAAGCATGATTGCAACTGATAAGATAATCGCGGCGTTGGATAAATACTTTATTCCTTTTTCTAAGCCGGTATTAATGGAAATTATAAAAAGGACTGTTGCGACGATGATCACAACCAACTGGATAAATAACGTATTAGGAATGCCGAATATGTCATGCATTCCGGCTGTAACCTGCATGGCCCCAAGTCCCAAAGAGGTTGCGATACCGAAGACTGTAGCAAAGATAGACAGAATATCGATCGTTTTGCCTATTGGCCCGTGGATTCTGTCTCCTAAGATCGGATGGAATACTGAACTGATAGCCGCCGGGAGTCTTTTATTGTATTGGAAAAAAGCAAGGGCTAATCCAATAACAGTGTATATCGCCCACGGGTCAAGGCCCCAATGAAAAAAAGTGAATTTCATTGCGGTGTTGGCTGCCTCAGCGGTATAAGGCTTTCCATACGGAGGAGCTGTGTAGTGAGTGACCGGTTCAGCGACACTCCAGTACACAATCCCGATACCCATACCGGCACCGAACAACATTGCCAGCCAGGAACCTGTACTGAAATCCGGCTTGTCCGTTTTCCTGCCGAGACGGATATGGCCATACTTGGAAAACAGTAAATAGATGGAGAAGACCACAAAGAATAGGGTAGCCCCAAGATAAACCCATCCAAGATAATCAATCGAGCCCTGATACACGGCGTTGGTCACTTTAGTAAGATTTTCTGTAAAAAAAACTCCCCATAGAATGAAAATGAGGGTAAGCAATAAGGAGATAATAAAGACACTATTTTCTTTAAATTTGTTGTTATCCATGGAGACCTCCTGGCAATGTTGAAGACTATTGTGTTTTTTAATAAAAATATATATCCATCAAAAGGCTGCTCAGGTATTAAACGGATTATATTGGAATTCCCACTTATCGGTATCCATCAACTCTTCATGCTTAAGCTCCACTCCACCTCCAAGGTAAATCGTTTTCCCTTTGATTGCCACTACCATGGCTTCAAAAATCTCATCACTATCCCTTTTTTTATAGACATCCCCCAACTGCGTAGATAGCTCGCCGTAAGGATGAATGATTTGTTGGCCAGTGTCTTCCAGGTTTTCTTCTTCAAAATTTATCATGTCTTTATAATCTATGGGATGGCTGTCAGGAGCACGGCCAGGTACCATTAATAAATATTCATTATGCTTGATTCCATTAGAGTCACTGGTGATGATCCCTTTTCTATCAACAGTTTCCACCACTTCAATTTCATTTAATGAATAATGGTCCAGTGTGTCGGGTGTCGGATTATTAATTAAAATATAATCTCCTGGTGCAGGGTTTTGATTATTTCTAAGCGTATAGACCTTATGATCAAAGATAAAGCTGTCAAGCTCTTTTGGAATATACTTTTCCACATGAACTGCTTTGGTTATATGCTGTGATAAGTCCCTAAGCTTGACAAGATGAACAGACAGCTTAAACATTGGTTTTACTCCATATACTCTGTGTAACTCGTTGTTAAAATATACAAATTGCCCTTTTCTTACCTGATATAATTTCAAAAGTAAATCCCCCTTCAATTTAAGTTTAAAAGGTTAACATAAGTAATAAGCGTGGAGGGCTGGTGCATAGTTTTTGTGATTTCAATTATTATTAGGATGTCTTTTTATAGAAAAAACATGTTGTTAAACTCTTTCATCGCAGGAGTTTTAGTCATTTTATCCCGCAAATAAAAATACCAGCCTTTTTTCAAGCTGGTACTCCCTCATTTATTTATTTCCTTTATGTCGTGCGCCCTTTTGTTTTCTTTTAAAATTTGGGTAATCTCTCCCATATCACCACCAGCACCCATAACGCGAACCATATCCAGCATATCAACAGATTCTAGCTCTTCATCAATTTTATTATTGTCTTTTTCGTCCTGTTTCATATTGCCTCCAGGTTTCAGTTTTTGATTAGCATTTCCTTTTTAATCAGGAATACTCTGTATGAAAACAAAGAATATATTAGTATATGTGAAGGTCCTCTGTCAGGATAGTATTTTTACTGCTTCCTCTACAATTCAGACAGTTAGGTGGGTTTTTAACAGGTTTACATCAATCGAGGAAGGCTTCCCTTCCAGAATTACAGTCCCCCGGTCTAATACATATAAATAGTCCGCATTCTCCAAAAGAAAATCGATGTTGTGGTCAACCATAATGATGCCAATATCTTTTTCCTTGACCAATTGAATAATAACCTCTTGGATTTTAGATACAATCGAAGGCTGTATCCCTTCTGTCGGTTCATCCAGCAATAAAACAGAAGGATTTCCGACAAGGGCGCGCGCGAAGGCAAGTTGCTGCTGCTGACCCCCGCTTAAGTCGCCGCCTTTTCGCTGAAGCATTTCAAGCAAGACAGGAAATAATTGAAAGACTTCTTCAGGAAGTAATGGTTTTCTTGTATTTTGGGCTTCTAAACCCAGCAATAAATTTTCCTCTACAGTTAAAGTGGAAAATATCTCCCTGCCTTGGGGGATGTATCCGATCCCTTTTTTCACACGTTTTTCGGGTTCGGTCTTAGTAATGTTGAAATGGTCAATAGAGATGGTGCCACCTTGTGATGTAAGCAGTCCAATAATGGTTTTTAACAAAGTCGTCTTACCGACTCCGTTGCGGCCTAGAACGCCGACAAGCTCGCCTCTTTCCACCTGGAGGGATATATTGTGGAGAACCCGGCTTTCCTGGTAGCCCGCCGCAACATGATCAACTGTTAACATAACTATTCCTTCTTTCCCAGGTAGATTTCTGCAACTTCTTTATTTTGGCGAACCTCTTCCATCGTTCCTTTACATAAAACTTTCCCTTCACTCATAACCGTAACTATCTCTGAAAATTGCTGCACAAAATCCATATCATGCTCCACAATAACTACTGCACATGTCTTGGCAATATCCTGAATCAGCTTTCCAGTCCTTTCTCTTTCATATCCGCTCATACCGGCAATCGGTTCATCCAGGAGCAGCAGCAACGGATCTGTTACAAGCTGCATGCCTATTTCAAGCCATTGTTTTTGGCCATGCGATAAAGATCCCGCTTTAATGGCCCTCAGTTCATACAAATCGACAAAATGAAGAATTTCCTCTACCTTTTTAACTGATTCTGCATTCAATCTTCTTTTAAATAAAGTGGCCGTCCGTTCGGATGACAGTACTGCCAGTTCTAAATTTTCTTCGACAGTTAAATCGAGGAATACAGAAGGGGTTTGGAATTTCCGTTTTACCCCAAGCCTTGCAATTTCAAATTCCTTCTTCCTGGTTAGCGATTCTTGCTGGCTAAATATTATGTCCCCGCCTAATGGCTTCGTCTTTCCGCAAATTACATCTAGTAAAGTCGTCTTACCTGCACCATTCGGCCCAATCAAAAAATGCACTTCATTCTGATGGATTTCCAAGTTGACCCCTTGAAGTGCCCGGAATCCATCAAAGGAGACTTCAACTTCTTTGCATGACAGTATCTGCTTCATTTTTTATTTCCTCCACTTCCTTGGGCCGTCTTAGTCTTTGCCGTACAGAGTGATAAAGCCCGACAAGACCATTCGGCATGAATAAAACAATACTGATAAACATAAATCCTAATAAAAACAACCAGTAGTCAGGATAATTTTCACTAAAGAAGGTTTTGGCACTGTTGGTTACAATCGCACCGATAATGGCTCCAATCAAGGAAGTCCTGCCGCCGATGGCTACCCATAACACCATTTCAATGGAAGGAATAATTCCCATCATTTCAGGAGAAATCAATCCAACTTGAAGGACAAACAATACACCAGCTATTCCGGCAAATGCAGCGGAAAGTATATATACCAGTACTTGATAGATGGTGGTGTTATACCCTAAGAAGCGCGCCCTATTTTCACTATCCCTTACAGCAATCAATAATTTCCCTGCCTTTGTCTGAATGATATAACGGGATAAGAGAAAAATCATAAGTAGCACTGCTGCTGTGATAAAATATAAAATAATTTGTGTCACAGGATCGGTTAAAGAGATTCCTAGGACCGTCTGGAAGTTTGTCAGCCCATTTGTTCCTCCTGTCCATTGCTGGTTGCCAATGCACAACGTAACGAAGATCACTACTATCGCTTGCGAAATCAGCGAGAAATAAACACCCTTGATTCGGTTTTTGAACGTTAAATAACCAATAACAGCAGCTAAGAATGCAGGCAACAAGACCGCAGCACCCAAAGCAAAGCCAAAACTGTCAAATGGTTTCCAGAACCATGGCAAAGAGGCGATACCGCTCCAGCTCATAAAGTCAGGAAGTGAACCAGTTGCTGCTTCCATTTTTAAATACATGGCCATGCAATAGCCACCGATCCCAAAGTACACCCCATGTCCAAGGCTTAAAATACCGGTATAACCCCAGATTAGGGAGATGCCAATCGCGATGATTGCAAATGTTAAGAATTTCCCTAATAACGAAAGCCGGAATTCCGTTAAATAAAACGGGGCCAGAAACAGGGCGAGAAAAATGATCCAGTTGGAATACGTAAGTTTTTTCACGTTTACCCTCCTAATCTAGCGTACGTGTTTTTACTGTTACAATACCTGAAGGACGCCATTGCAAGAATAGAATAATAAATAAAAAGACAATAACTTTAGCCGTTGTGGCACTTGACGAATATTCTACAAAGGTAGAGATCAGGCCAACTCCGAATCCCCCAAAAACTGTGCCGATAATTTTCCCAATGCCGCCAAATATGACAACCATGAAGGCATCAACAATATAATAGGTTCCTATAGTAGGACCGATTGAACCAATGGCAGTTAACGCACACCCAGCGACTCCAGCTAAGCCGGAACCAATCGTAAAAGCCATTGCATCAACCTTTCGGACGGAAACACCAAGACAGGATGCCATCGGACGGTTCAAAGTGACTGCTCTGATTTTTCGGCCGGATGCCGATTTTTCAAGATACATATATAATAGGAAGACACTTAGAGCAACAATCGCTAAAATAAACAGCCGTTTATATGGCAGTACAGCACCTAAGACTTCCACCCCTCCATCAAGCCAGGACGGGGCAGCCACCGCAACGTTAGGGGCCCCGAAAATGGTTCTTGCTGCCTGCTGCAGAATCAAACTGACTCCCCATGTAGCGAGCAAGCTGTCCAAGGGCCGATGATACAGATACTGTATTAGAAATTTTTCGATTAAATATCCTATAAATCCAGCAACCAAAAATGAAATCGGAATCGCTATAAAGTAATAGTAAGAGAATAGCGATGGGAAATATGTTGAAAAAATATTTTGTATAACATAGGTGGTATAAGCTCCAATCATGATCAATTCTCCGTGTGCCATATTTATGACCTTCATTAAACCAAATGTAATCGCCAGGCCTATGGCTATCAAAAGCATGATCGAACCTAAACTGATCCCATTAAACAACTGAGTAATGATATTTTCCATCCATTCCACCTCCATCAGGAAGAAATCCTATTTTCTCAGAGAGAAAGAAGGATTATTCCTTCCTTCTCTCTGAGACGTCACCTAAAGTCCTTTAGCCCATTCGTATGTTTTTAAGTACGGATCCGGTTTTACAGCTTCTCCTGAATTCCAAAGCTCCTTAAATTGCCCATCAGCCTGGATTTCACCAATTCGCACTGTTTTATAAACATGCTGTGTCTCTCCGTCAATTTTCACTTTTCCGCCTGGTGCATTAATTTCGATACCGTCGGATGCTGCCTTCACTTTATCTACATCAAATGATCCAGCTTTTTTTACAGCCTCTGCCCATAAATGGACGGCAAAGTAGGCAGCCTCAATCGGATCATCGGTAACGCGGCCTTCTCCATATTTCTCTTTGTACTTCTTAACAAACTCCTTGTTTTCTGGAGTCTCAGTTGTCTGGAAGTAATTCCAGGCTGCTAAATGTCCTTCGAGAACTTCAGCGCCGATTCCGCGAATTTCTTCTTCAGCAATACTTACACTAAGTACCGTTACATCCTTTGATGTGAGGCCGGCATCTTTTAACTGTTTAAAGAAAGCAACGTTGCTATCTCCATTCAATGTGTTATAAACTACCTCAGGTTTTTCCTTTTTAATTTTGCTGATCAAGGTACTATAATCCGTGTGGCCCATTGGAGTATACTCTTCGCCCAGCAGTTTGCCGCCCTCAGCCTTCAGTTGCGCTTTAATGATTTTATTGGCGGTACGCGGGAACACATAATCCGATCCAATGAGGAAGAAGTTCTTCCCTCTGTTTTCTAACAACCAGGATACAGAAGGAACGATTTGCTGATTGGTTGTGGCGCCTGTATAAAATATATTTGGCGACTGCTCCATCCCTTCATATTGAACCGGGTACCAAAGCAAGCCATTGTTTTGTTCAACTACTGGCAGCATGGATTTACGGCTGGCGGAGGTCCATCCGCCAAAAATAGTAGCTACCTCATCCTTCTGTAAAAGTTTCTTTGCTTTTTCAGCAAAAGTAGGCCAATCTGATGCTCCATCCTCGACAATCGGTTTGATCTGTTTTCCCAAGAGCCCTCCCGAAGCATTAATCTCTTCAATGGCCATTAATTCAGCGTCTCGTAAGGAAACCTCACTTATTGCCATCGTTCCGCTAAGGGAATGCAGGATTCCAACTTCTACTTCTTCAGAACCGCTCTCTTTTTCCGTTGCTTTGGCTTTTTCAGCTTCTCCCTCTTTATTTACAAGATTAGAAGCAGCACAGCCAAATGTACCTAAGGACAATATCACAATAAACATCATCATGAATGCGGTTTTTAACCATCCAACTTTTTTCATTCCCAAACCCACTTTCCTTCGATTTTAATTATATAAATGTGTATAATTAAAATCAGGCATGTGCTAACCGTTTTTATGCCTGATTTGCAAGGGGTATCTTATGGCAGTAAGATACTCCTTTTTCTTTTCAACACCTCCTGTTATTCTAAGTGAATTATTTATACATGTTATGTAATGAAACCTAACATAACTTAATTATATGGATTTTTCTGAAAATTACAATGAGTAATTAGAATTTTATGGGATTATTTTTCAGAAACGTTAACATATCTAATTTTCATGGATTCAATTTTCGGATTAAAATAAAAAACATTGGGTAAAGATCACCCAATGCGTTGAACAGTTTGTATTTGTTTTAGAGTATTTTGAAGCAGTTTGTAAACTGATGTTATAATTTCTTCCACGATTCCAGTATTATTAGCCAAAATCCTGATGCAAACTCCCTCAATGTATGGCAAAGCGGAAATGCCTATCTTAGCAAAACTCTTCTGGGCTTCGAGTGATTTTTTTATGATCTCCTTCATGTCAGAGTGCAACGAATCACTAATGACAAATAATGACCCATAATGGGTATATGAATCCAGATAGCCAATCCTGCTGAAATCCTCTTCAGGAAGAAGTCTTAGACGGTCCAATACTGCCATTTGCCCTTCGTAAAAAATCTTTACTTCAGACCGATATTCTTTATAAGAAAAAAATTCACCGTCCGGAGACCATCCCGGCGTCAAAATTTCAGCCAGAAAAAGGGTTGCCCCTTTTTCCATCGATATTTCAGTCTTTTGATAAAACCTGGCATCTTTATATAAAATAGTGGGCTCGGGAATAAAACTCGCAAAAGAACCTTTTTCAAGAAACATCCTATTTTCTTGAATCGGTGGAGTATCAATCGTACGGTAAATTTTTGTGGCTCCCTGATTTCTTAAAGAAACGATGCTGCCTTCCCTAGCATGAAGTTCCAGCCTGTATGCATCGCCATTCACATAACCGCCGCCAGTGCTTAGCAAATAAAGAGTAGCTTGACAGTCATCATCTAAATACAAAGGATGGGTAACTTTAAATGAGCCGTAGTGAAATTTGCCGGGTACAATAATCGTTCTTCCATTTTGTTTTGCAACTTCCAGCTTTGCATATCCGGTCCACTCACCCATGCTCCAATCCTACTAACATACACTCTTTTTTAATCCATCCAATCACATGGCCCAACCCGATATCTTCCTTCAAATTTGTAAAAAAGAATGGCTTGTCACCGCGTGTAGATAGGGTATCTTTTTCCATTACTTCCAGGCTTGCGCCTACATAAGGGGCCAAATCAATTTTATTGATAACAAAAAGGTCGGACTTGATCATTCCTTGTCCGCCCTTACGTGGAATTTTCTCCCCCTGGGCCACATCAATAATATAAATCGAAAAATCAACAAGCTCCGGACTAAAGGTGGCTGCGAGGTTGTCACCGCCGCTTTCAACAAAAATAATATCCAATCCGTCATGCCTTTCTTCAAGCTCGTCAATCGCAGCAAAGTTCATGCTTGCATCTTCCCGGATCGCCGTATGTGGACATCCCCCGGTTTCCACACCGATAATCCGGTCTTCTGGTAGCACGCTGTTCCTTACTAGAAAAAGTGCATCTTCCTTCGTATAGATATCATTGGTGATAACCGCCAAATTGTATTCTTGATGTAAAGCGCGTGTCAGCCGTTCCACCAACATCGTTTTGCCGGCGCCAACAGGGCCCCCGATTCCAATTTTCACTGTCATTATGTCCAACTCCATTCTCTTTATTTTGGTTGACTAAGACATGAACAAACGAACATTCAGATCTTCATGAAGCATTGCGGATAATTCCATACCAGGGGGTGAAGTTCCTAAATCATCAATCTTAAGTAAATCTATTTTAATCAAAGCTTTTTCAATCTCCTCTTGAAAGGAAAACAGAAGTCTCTGCCCATCGGTTTGACCGAGCGGAATTCCCCTGACCGCATTTTGAATCATTGATGAAATAGAATTGTAAAAATAAGATGATAGACATTCACTTTTTGCAATCCCAAGTTCCTTACAAAACAAACTAAATACTAACGCAGGATGTCCAAACGCCGTTTTTCGCTTGATTTTTGTACGATAATTTTCTAAAACATCAGAAGGATTTAATTGGATCAATAGCTCCAGCATCCTGATACCAATCCGTTTCGTACCTTCCCTTGTCTCGCGCGAAAGGGAAGATACGTAGAGCATTCTGTCTAATTCGAATACGTCACAGCCATCAAAGAGCAATGCCGAGGCTAATCCGTCATTATAGCAAAGAACACCATGCAAATAGGAGTTCAGCCATCCTGCAAACGTCTCTGTATTATAGACCTTCCCATCCTGGATATAGGTTTCCAATCCGAACGAATGGGAAAATGCTCCCGTTGGAAAATTTGAATCACAAACCTGCATCAATGTAAGGGCTGTGTTAGTCATGAGAATGGCCAATCGGGCGAAACGCTTCTTTCAATTTACGCTCTTCCCTTGAAAATAGGACGTTATGCTGCGTGAGCATTTCTTCTATTAAATAATCATATTCCACGATCATTTCGTTCCCGTAAAATTGCGCAGGAGTGTGGCGGTTTCCAATCTGATGTGCTATAGTCCCCATCATTTCAAGGGTTTCCGGGCGAATGACCAGGACGTCATTCGATAAAACATCTACAATGATCGCGTTTTTTTCATCCATAAATAAAATATCGCCACGTTGAAGCGCCCGTTCCTTGTTCAGTCTGATCCCCAGCTCACGGCCATGGTCTGTTTTAACCCTTTGTATCCGTTTCAACAAATCACTGCTCTCCAGGTACACCCGTTCATTATGAAGATGGTTAACCGATATTTCTTCTATATTTCCAACTACTTTTTCGATGATCACAAGAAGCCCCTCCTTTAAAATAAATGGTATCTCTGTGCCATCGGAACAACTTCCAATGGTTCACACGTTATTAAAGTTCCATCAACCTTTACCTCATAGGTTTGCGGATCCACATCGATTTCAGGTGTCCCGTCATTCCATTTCATATCTTTTTTCGTCAGGCTCCGAATGCCTTTGACAGGTTTGATCACTTTTTTCAAACCCAGCATCGATTGAATTCCACTTTCATATGCTGCCTTTGATACAAATGTCATGCTTGTCGTGCTAGTCATTTTGCCAAAGGAACCGAACATCGGACGGTACATAACAGGCTGAGGGGTAGGTATGGACGCATTCGGATCACCCATCAAACTATGCGCAATGCCCCCTCCTTTTAAGATCAGTTCTGGCTTAACTCCAAAAAAGGCAGGGTCCCAGAGAACCAGGTCGGCGAATTTGCCAGGTTCTATCGAGCCAACATAGTCTGAAATCCCATGGGCCAATGCAGGATTTATTGTATATTTGGCAATATATCTTTTGATCCGGAAGTTATCTCCGTCGTTATATTCTTCCGGCAGCCGATTCCGCTGCACTTTCATCTTATGGGCTGTCTGCCAGGTTCTCGCAATCACTTCCCCTACCCGCCCCATAGCCTGGGAATCAGAGCTAATCATACTGAAAACTCCTAAATCATGGAGGATATCCTCAGCTGCTATCGTTTCTTTCCGAATACGAGAATCGGCAAAGGCCAAATCTTCAGGAATGGATGGATCAAGATGGTGGCAAACCATTAACATATCTAAATGTTCGTCGACCGTATTTTTTGTAAAGGGCCGGGTCGGATTGGTCGAGGACGGAAGGATATAATCATAGCTTGCTACTTTAATAATATCCGGAGCGTGTCCGCCGCCTGCCCCCTCGGTATGATAGGTATGGATTAAACGTCCATCGATTGCCCGCAATGTGTCCTCCACAAAGCCGCTTTCATTTAACGTATCTGTATGTATAGCAATCTGGACATCATGTTTGTCTGCAACCAGTAAACTATGATGGATGGCCGATGGAGTGCTTCCCCAATCCTCATGCAGCTTTAAACCAATTGCCCCGGCTTTAATCTGTTCCTCCAAAGGAGCGGTGTGTGAAGCATTGCCTTTTCCCAAAAAACCAATATTCATTGGAAAGGCTTCCGCAGCTTCCATCATACGGTGAATATGAAAGGCACCCGGCGTGCATGTAGTGGCATTCGTTCCTGTTGCAGGCCCAGTACCTCCCCCAATCATCGTAGTCACACCGGAACTTAGCGCTGTCTCAATTTGCTGGGGACAAATAAAATGGATATGCGCATCAATACCTCCCGCTGTAAGGATCTTTCCCTCTCCGGCGATTACCTCCGTCGAGGCTCCAATAATGATATTGACACCATCCATAACCAAAGGATTGCCCGCTTTACCGATAGCAAAAATATATCCATCCTTAAGCCCAACGTCCGCTTTATAAATCCCCGTATAATCAACAATGACGGCATTTGTTATAACAGTATCTACACTTTCAGCACGAACTGCCAGCGGATGCTGGCCCATACCATCACGAATTACCTTTCCTCCACCGAACTTTACTTCGTCTCCATATGATGTGAAGTCCTTTTCAATTTCGATAAATAGCTCTGTATCTGCCAACCGGATTTTATCTCCTGTTGTAGGACCGAACATGGAACTGTATTGCTTCCTGGACATTTCGAAACCCATGTTAAGAACCTCCCTTCCCACGCAAATCACCATCAACTTTATTATTAAAGCCGTACACCTTCCCTTCCCCGCCAAAAGGGATGAGTTCAACATCCTTTGGGTCGCCAGGTTCAAACCTGACAGATGTGCCGGCAGGAATATTCAGCCTCTTTCCATAGGCTTTTTCCCTGATGAATTCCAGGCCTTCATTCACTTCGAAAAAATGAAAATGCGATCCCACCTGAATTGGCCGGTCACCCCGGTTTAGCACAGTGCAGCTGGTAATCTCCTTCCCTTCATTACATGTAATGGAATCCTTCCGCAAAACATATTCCCCCGGAATCATGGAATCCCCTCTCTTCCTCTATTTAATAGGCTGATGCACAGTTACAAGCTTTGTCCCATCAGGGAACGTGGCCTCTACTTGGATATCCGGAATCATTTCAGGAACGCCATCCATTACGTCCTCACGCGTCAGGATGGTTTGCCCATCCCTCATAACTTCAGCAACCGTTTTACCATCCCGCGCCATTTCCATCAACTCATATGTAATCAACGCGATAGCTTCCGGGTAATTCAGGGACAATCCTCGCTCCTTTCTTCTCCTAGCTAAATCAGCTGCAACAACAATCATTAATTTTTCTTGTTCTCGGCTTGTTAGTTTCATATTTTCCTACCTTTCAACAAAAAGCTAAGTTTATGTTACATTTTCTAACATTGTTATGTTATAATCATTATCATATAAGTTAATGAAATTTTCAATATTTTTTATCAATTTTATGAAATGGGGTTTTACAATGGAATTTACACTTCTAACTACTTTACTGCTTGGTCTGGTATTGGGCTGCACCCATGCTTTAGAGCCTGACCATGTCGCTGCAGTCTCCACAATGGCAGGGGAAAATAAAAAGCTTTCCCGTTCATCGTTAACCGGTGTATTTTGGGGGATTGGCCATACCTTCACATTATTTGTGATTGGCTTAGCTGCCGTTCTATTAAAGGCTAATATACCTGCTATTCTCCAAAGCTCTTTTGAATTTTTCGTGGGGATCATGCTCGTTGCATTAGGGTGTTTATCTTTATATCAATACAATAGAAAGAAAGAACATCCGATACATAAAGCACGTAATTACCAGAAAGCTACAGTAATAGGAATTATTCACGGGCTCGCCGGTAGCGGAGCCATGATCGTGGCCACGGTAGCAGCCGTTGACACAGCCCTCCAGGCATGCCTTTACATATTATTCTTTGGAATCGGTACTGTAATTGGGATGTTCATTTTCAGCAGTATCATTGCCCTGCCTTTTATTCTCGGCCAAAACAACCGGGCCCTGCATTCTAACCTGACAAAAGTCGTTTGCATGTTTAGCATTCTATATGGCTTTTATCATATGTATAACGTGATTTCTTAAGCGGGAACTTTCATTAATAAAGCACAAAAAAGGAGAATGGCCACCGCATTCTCCTTTTTTTGTGCTTCAGTTTTTGTTAATTCCCTTATAACACCGCTAAAAGCTATCCTCGCAAGCGGGCAGCTTGTTTGTTCTAGATCATAATGGCTTCGTTAACGCGCATGTGGAAAGGCAATAATATAGATGGTAGTAAAAAACTGATTTGATTACTCTGAATTTCTTCATTCATTTCTGTCTGACAGCGGAAATGTTAATTCAAAGACTGTTCCAGTTTTTTCGTCGCTTACTACCTTCCACTTTCCTCCCATTTCTTTAATAATCTGAAGGGTTACCATTAATCCCAAACCTGTTCCTTTTTCTTTAGTGGAGTAAAAAGGCAGACCTAGTTTTTCAATCTGTTCTGTGTTCATTCCTTCCCCATCATTTGAAATGAAGATATTGACCTCGCTTTTGTTTGGAACTATCTTAATTTCAACTTTTGCTTGTGCTGCTTCAATCGCATTTTTGATGAGATTAACGAACATTTGCTGTAACCTTCCTGGATTCCCCAGTATTACAGCCTTCTCAGTGACATCTTTAGAAACATTCACGTTATGGAAAGTCGCATAGGATGAGAGCGAATTCACTGATTTTATTGCCTCTTGTCCAATATCAACAGGAGACATTGTTTGGATGATCTGATTTTTTCCTAAAGACAGGTAATCAGAAATGATATAATTTGCACGATCCAATTCTTCCAAACTGATAAATACATATTCTTTTTCGGCTGAAGATAAGTTCTTGGATCCTGTTAACAGTTGAAGAAATCCTCTTACACTTGTCATCGGATTTCTGATTTCATGGGCTACACTTGCTGCCAGCTGACCAACCACTTGCATTTTTTCATTTCTTTGAACTTCTTTTATCAGCGCCATCTTTTCCCGATGCGATTCCATCAAGTAGATGGAAAACCAGGCCATAATCCCATTTTCAACAACGAAAACAACGTAATAAACGGTGGTTCCCACGTTCAGTGGTTCAGTTATAAGTAAAACTGCAATGATCGGAAGCGTTGCTGACGTGAAAGCAACGAACAGGATCGACCGATAAATCTTCTTTTTTTGGCTCCAAGAATGGAAATTCTTTTGAAACCAACAAATACCTATAAGGGAGATAGTCATCGCAATAAATCCCGGAATCATTCCCACGCCTGCGTACAGGAAACGAATGATAAAGAAACATGCCGTAACAAAAATCCCTACACCGGTTCCTCCATAGATAAAAGATAAATACCAGGGGACCATTCTCAAATCCAGACGTATCCCTGGATCACAAATGATTGATACTACAATGGTTAAAGATAATGTAAAGGCACATACGACTCCCCATAGTATATTCTCCCTCGTTCTCCCCTTTCGATCACTTGATGTTGCCAGATAGAGGATTATAGGAATTAATACAATTAACATCTGGAGAAGAAGTCGATCATATTGAAAATCCATATAGCTACTCCTGTGTGATGAATTGTCCATGTTAGATTATGAAACTAATTATTTCTTTTTTCTAAACTAAAAATCATAAATTACACCAAAATTTTGATAACTTAAAAAAAATCGGCATATAGATTAGTATACTATATTTTTTATGCACTAATAAGTTTATATTTACGCGTGCTAGATATGTATAAGAATGCAGACAGCCAACGCTTTTTTTGTAACAACAAAATACAGTAAAGATTCGAACATCAATGAGGCCTGCTTCCTTTCTATTCCATATACCATATATAAATTTTCTTTGCGGTTAATAAGTACCTTATCTTGTGATAACTGGAACCTTAATTAAACAGGCAGAATTTCATCTTTCTCCATTTTTTATGTCAGATTATCTAACAAACTTGTTTTAATAAGCAAGGGACAGGCATAAGATGGAAAGTGAGAAAAGATTCTAGTATTGATGTTGTTCTAGAATCAAACTGTCGAAGGAGAGGGAAAAAATAATGGAAAATAGTATGTTAGTTAAATCTACAAAAGAAGAATTTCGTTTTTCAGAAGTGAGCGTAAATGAACTCTTAACAGGATATAAGGAAGGCGCATTTACAGCAGAAGAGGTTACCCAGTCCTTTCTAGATCGAATTGAGGAATTTGAGGATAATTACAATGCTTTTACTTTTATGAATCCTAATGCATTAGAAGAAGCTAAAGAAATTGATCGTTTGCGCGCTGAAGGAAAACCACTTGGGCCTCTGGCGGGAATACCGATCGTCATAAAGGAAGCTGTAGATGTCGCAGGCTACCCTTCTACATTTGGCTGGGCTCCTCTCAGCAAAGATAGCGGGGGCATTGAATTAATGCCCGAAAAGGACGCAACCGTTGCAGCACGCCTAAAAGAAGCGGGTGCGATCATCCTAGGAAAGACAAATATTCCTGCCTTCAGCTGCGCTTATAATGCTAACAATAGTTGGGATGGCCCTACCTATAATGCAGTAAATCGCGAACTTTCCCCTGGTGGCAGCAGCAGCGGTACTGCCATGGCTGTATCAGGCAACTTTGCCGTGCTTGGAGTCGCCGAAGAAACAGCCGGTTCAATTCAAGTTCCTGCTGCAGCGCAAGCCTTGGTTGGCATTAAGCCATCCTTTGGATTAATTCCGTCAAACGGTGTGACTCCCCTTGCAGGCAGCACAAGGGATGTGTTAGGACCTCACGCCCGTACGGTTGAAGATGCTGCCATCATGCTAAATGTGATGGCTGGATATTCTGATGAAGACATCAAAACAGAAGGTGCTAAGGGTAATGTTCCTGATGCTGGATACCCAGCTTTCCTGGATGGAGCAGCACTTAAAGGAAAACGACTTGGATTGTATGGGGCAGGGTGGCGAACAGAGGAACTTTCCAAAGAAACACAAGAATTGTATGCCCGTGCCATTGACGAATTAGAAGAACAAGGCGCTGTAGTGATAGCAGATCCTTTTGCTGGCACAGGTTTTGCTGAGTATATGGCCTCAAAAAATGGATTTATCGGAATGGAAACCTTCTTCTATGATCTTGAAAAATACTTAAAAAATGCAAATCCTGAGCTTTCCATACAAGAAGTATTTGAAAAAGCGGGAGAAGTTCCTTGGGCAGAAGGAGGTCCATTAAGTTTAGTTTCCGATTTTGTTAATGCTGAAAAAGCAGCTGTAGATCCAAGTGTTTTACCAGACTTGACCGAATTTAATGAGGTGAAAGCGGAACTGCTGCGGATTATCAACACAGTGATGGAAAAACACCAGCTAGACGGGTTCGTTTACCCACAGATGCCTGAGGCGTTTCCGACACGTGAAGTTGATAATGTGAAATCAACCACTATCTCAGAAATCAACATAAGCGGGTTGCCATTGATCACAGTTCCTGCCGGTTATTACGAAAATGGTTCTCCTTTTGCTCTGGCCTTCTTTGGCGAGATGTGGAGCGAAGCAAACCTCATTGGGATGGCTTATGCGTATGAACAAGCTACAAAGCTTAGAGTTGCGCCAGTTCTTACTAAATAATCGGTAACATAAGAATACTCCCTATTTGACAAGATAGGGAGTATTTGTGAAATTGCCAATGTGGCATTTAACATGCTTTACGCATTATTGTGCACTCAAGAATTCAAAAATTTTAACTATCTTTATATGCCGCTAAAATTCTCTCGATTCCTCCTTACAGTGATACAAAAACTAGTAGCAGTGTGTATGCAGCCACCCCTATGCAAAACCACGCTAAACTGCTATCTCTCTCCTCTGGCAGTTCTTCCTTTAATACGTTGAGTATGACTCCTCCAGCAAGAAAAGCGACCAAAAAAGAGATGATTATTTCATTTACTTCAACAAAGACTCCTGTTAACCATCCCAATAGTACCGCAAATGTCAAGAACAAGCGTCCATACTTATCATAAATATGTTGATGATCCCGTCTAAGCCCCCGGTCATTTGTAATGAAGTGGATGCACAGCGCGATAAAGTAAAATACCATTCCCCATTTACTTCGGTATTCCTCTCTTAGTAAGAGGTACCCGATAATCGCATTATAGACAAAAAAGGAAGAGATATGGATCCAGAATACCCCCGCAGATGGAACCTCTTTTTTGTTTTTTTTTTGATTTTTTCACCATTCTTTCAAGTCCATAAAAGATGACAAGTCCAAGCAAGGCAATCAAATAGATGTGATTTTCAAAATAATTTCCTATTTCACCGTTTATAGAGCCCTCAACTCTCTGTTGATAATCGTTTAATTGCGGCAGCAAATGAAAGAACACATAAGAGACTGCCACTCCTCCGGCGACAGACAAAAAGCGGCTCCGCGGCGTTTCCCTAATAAAAGTCATGTATTTAGATAAAAAGTGGATAAGCGCAAAACCGACAGCAAAGAAAAAGCTTAACGAAAAAATAGGAAGTCCCTCCTTTAGCCACTATCTCCCTTATGCTCAAGCTTGTGATTTTCACTATATAAAATAGGCTGCATGCCGTAAGGAGCGAGCTTAATTTTTTCCTGTAGAAATAAATGGGAGATGGCGTGCCTCAGCTTACTTTCGATTTGTTCCTTTATTTCAAAATCAACAACCGGGATCTCTACCAAGAAATCCATGGCATGATTTCGAAAATCAATAAACCTAATATCCGCTTCGGGGTCATCCAGTATACCGTACGAGCTGTCCTTTACCTGTGTCACTGCTTGGGAAAGAATATCGTCTATCCTCTCCGTATCAATTCCATATTCAACACTTACCTTCACCTGTGCCATCATCTTTGCTCCCGTGCGATTTTTAATAATATTTTCAATAAAATATTGATTGGGAACAATTAACGTACCTTCCTTGGCAGTCTTCACCACGGTTGACCTTAAGCGGATTTTCTCCACTCTTCCCACCTTATCATTTACCTGAATAACTTCCCCTACCTCAACCGGTCTTTCAAATAAAATAATAATTCCGGAAACAAAGTTCCCGGTTATGTTTCTCATACCAAACCCAATCCCAATCCCCAAGACTCCAAATATGGCTCCTAGTGCTGTTAAATCCACACCCACTGTAGTAAAACTTATACCAAGAGCCGTTATCATCACTATATAATAAATAATTTGATTGATGGTATAGCCCATCCCCTGATCCACACCATAATATTTATAAAAAGGATTCAGCAGGCGTTGTGTTACTATTTTAATGAGCTTATGGACAAGTGAAACAATCAAGATGACAACAAGGATAAGGAAAACAGAAACATCAATATCGCCCTGCGTATATAACGGATGGAACATCCACTCTTCTTTTGAAAAATAAAACAAGAATAGAACAATGATGGAATAAAAGGTGATCCACCCTAACCACGAACTTAAGGAATGATAGAAACGTCTCTTAAACTCTGGCTCTTTTTTCGTGCGAGTAGTAAGTAACCATTTTAATAGGAAGTTCCCTATAATGATCAATAATAAATACAAAACAAACCACAAAAAATGATGGACAGAAGGAAAATTGAACATTTTATATCACCTTAACTTATATACTGCCTAAACGCAGGAAGTTTGTAGACTCCTTTATGTATAAAGTAATCCCTAGTTAGAAGATGTATGGGAGGCAGAAATGACGTCATGTCACTACTCTTTCTTTACCTTCTTGACAATGGATGTAGGCAATATACATTTATGTACTTCTAAACACAGACTTCAAGTGTCAATCTCTTTGGATTTTTTTCTACTTTATACTCGTAACCTATCTTTATTACTGTTAAACCTAATTTTTATGCTGGTAGCTATCCCTACACCCATTTATAGTTAAGAAGAAAAGGAGATATCAACTGCCATTTAGATACCTACGCTTTCTGATGAGGAGTTAATTAAATAAATAAATAAATAAGAGAAGGCTAAGCAACCTCCCGATATGATTATTCATTTTAAATTATGTATTATTCCTGTTCTTCCCCTTTCAATCTAGTAAAATGTCCATTTTTCCGAGATGGCTAAAAGCCCTGGCAGGAATGACAAGGCTTCGATACTTTATTTTGATTTATCTGGTTACCATCTGATGGCCACTTTCAATTCTTTTTACTTCCTCAAGGGTAGGAGCTCCTTCCCAATCCCCTTTAAATTGTGTAGCCAAAGCTCCTAGAATATTTCCCCTTTCTAGTGCTTCCTTCAATGTTTGGGCAGGAGTTGTACCATTTATAAGTTCCGGATCGTCCAACATAACAGATAGGAAGCCGGCTGCAAAAGCATCTCCCGCTCCTACTGTATCAATCACATGGTCTATCCGATAAGGCGATGCCTTTATAGAATGGAAGTTTGTAAACCCGATTGATCCTTCTGAGCCTAGTTTCATTCCTACTATCTTTACACCCATATCCAGGAAGTGTGCCCCGTAAGACTCAACACTAGATTCGCCCAGAAGGAATTCCGCTTCCTCGATGCCAGGAAGAAAGATGTCACATAAAGGAATTAGAGATAGAAGCTCTTGTCTAGCCACTTCTTCATACCAACTTTATTGCGTAAGTTCAGGTCGAATGAAATCGTTCGTCCAGCGTTTCCTAGAGAAAATAAATAACCTGAGTCCATACGAATACAGACTCAGACTATTTACAACAATCTGGTTTATTACTGTCTATTGATCGGCTTTTACAATACAGGTCCGCTTCATGTTGCTCTCTGTTTTATAACTGTGGGTACAATTAATATTGTAGTCTCGTTTTTTATTTAGAGTTATATTATTATTTCTTTTTATTATTATTAAGCATTTTCGCGAGTGTACCAAAGTTAAGATTTTGGCCATCTTTCAGGATGAAATTTACTATTTCATCCTGCTTTTGCTTGCTGATCGGCTTATTTGCCAATTTGGCGACATCTCTTACCATTTTCCTTACAGTTGTTTCATCCTTAAAGTTTGCACCTTGCAGGGAATTCGCCAGTTTAAACACATCACCCATATTTACTCCCGTTTTGTCTCCCACGTTTTTAAAGAAGTTATTATCCATTTGATCCCTCCTTCTAATTTATTGCTATTCTATGTGGCATGGTGGACAAGGGTGAATGAGAATAAAAATATGGGAAAATGACCATGTTTACTTTTTCACACTCTGGGGCTGTCCAGAAAGTCCTTTATGCGGGTGGAACCCTCCCAAAATAAAAACCCAAGAATGTTGATATAACAGCATTCTTAGGTTTTGCTTTTTTAACATTTGTGCTGAAAAAACTACTTTTCGGACAGCCCCTATCCTAGTAATTTCCTAGGCTAGTTCCTCGACTGCATAGGCATTAAAGTGACGTGATATTAAAAAACACGCACTTTCAAAAACGGGCGATCACTTTTATAGCTTGTACATATTATAAAAGTAAGCCATACCTTTCCTGTAAGGCTTGATATTAAAACAATTGAGAAGGAGTGATTACCATGGGTGAAGAATACGGAAGAGGCAGAGAGGCTGCATTTGTTCTTGTTATTTTCGTTCTGTTGGTGATTATTTTAGGTTTCTCTTATATCTACTAATAGTATCTATATCAGAAAAAGCCTAATAAGTGGCCAAGCCCATGGTGGTACGAGCCTATTGTGAGGTGACCCCAAAAAGTTAGAGTTTTATATTAAGCAGCTAATTGGCTGGTATGGATGCGGTATTGAACCGGACTCATGCCTGCCAATTTTTGCTTTATACGCTTGTTATTATAATAATTGATATACTCTTCAAT
>NZ_PGUW01000014.1 GCF_002863565.1 Bacillus sp. V5-8f | reverse complement strand
TAGTGACCCCTACGGGATTCGAACCCGTGTTACCGCCGTGAAAGGGCGGTGTCTTAACCGCTTGACCAAGGGGCCATCTATAAATGGTGAGCCATGAAGGACTCGAACCTTCGACCCTCTGATTAAAAGTCAGATGCTCTACCGACTGAGCTAATGGCTCGGTAATATAAATGGTGTCGTTTCTGTTTATGTATTTCCTGTTGTGACGACGCTTTTGATAATATCATAGAATAGGAAGGTTAGGCAATAGTATTTTAAAATAAAATTTATTTTATTTTAAAGAGAAAGTAAAAAGGCACCGTAAAATTTCCGTGTGCCCCATATTTGTTAATATGTCAAACTGGCAGCAACGATGATCCCCACTACAATAGAAGCTGAAAACAGGCTGAACCCAATTGCAAGGTTCCCTTCTTCTACTTTTTTAGCAACATCAATGGAGGGGGTAAGAATATATTCAATTACTAAATAAGCAATTACTTGGGCTGCAATTCCCACCAGCCCCCAGATAATTGCATCGATGAGGCTTATACTTCCGGACCATACCGTATAAATGACAATGGCAAGGCCAATTGCTTTTCCCCACAATTTCAAGGCAACGGCTAGATTTCCTTCCTTAATCAGTTTTCTCTCGGAAAATTTTGTGGTCAGCGCAAAGGCGATGAGACCCAGTATCATTAGGGAAAAGCCTGTGCCCACGTGCGCCAAAAAATTCAAAAATGCGCCTAGCGAAATAATATCATTCATTCTTTATTTATCCCCCTATTCTTTTTGTAAACCCACGGGCAAAAAATAAGACTCATTATCCGTAATTTGTCCGCCTGCTCTGATCCCTATGGCGCTTGCAGCACCGTTTACCAGGAAACAACCATACATAATATGGGTTGTTTTCCTGCCGCTATCTGTTCTAACTTCGTATTCCGGAAGTGGAATAAATTTTTGAAAAACAGGAAGGGAGTCTTCATAAGTACGTTGGCGGTCCTGAAGATGCATGTTGCTCTGTTCGTCGAATATCACAACTGTATCGCCTTCACGGCCGAATGATGGCTTCTTTACATATTTACAAGACTCTGAGATAAAAACGTCGGGATCCAAGTATGTAGGCAAAAAGTGGGTTGCTATAATAGCAAGTTCTTCAACCGTAAAAAATTCATTCTTATCTTCATGCAAGCCCCAGATTAATGCTTGAACCGCTTTCGATTGCAGTAAAAATGCTGAAGGCGGATTAATGATGCCAAGTTCATTTTCCCGGGCAAGCTGCATAAGCAAACTGCCTACACTCTCTCCTGTTTCCGGGGCACTGTCTTCAGCTAGATGCTCAATGGGATACGTCTGGCGGTACAGAACGTCCACCTTGTTTCCTTCTGGTGTATAAAGTCCTCGGGACATTATACATTCTCCGTCCATCATTATGTCTTCGTCCAAAAGCTTGAGATCACTAAGCGGAATATACCGTGCTTTAAACCCGCACCTATCCATTAAATAACGTGTCGTTAGGTAATCCTCCTCATGTTCCTGATGTGAAGTGAATATAATCACAGGTGCTGTTAGCCTCTTTGCCTGTTTAATTCGGATAAAATGGCTTCCTGGATAGCTGCCGCCAACTCTTCTTCACATCCTTCATTCGAATTTTGATAGTTCAAGTGGGCACAGAGATACTTATTTACGTGGAAGGTTTCCTTAATGAAAGTGGGGGTGTCTGAATTAATTTCCATTACTTTTATTTCCCGCGCGTTAACAACAAAATCAATCCTTGCAATCACGGATTCTTGTTCAAGTGTTTTTATCCTTGTATAAGAAAGGGTTTCCCGAGGAAAACCAAGTCTCATCAATGTTTCATCATCTAGCATTCTAAGAAGACGGGCCGTTTTGAAAAAAATCCTTCCTGCGTTCTCTGCCGCTCGGCGTATTGCCTGAATCCGTTCCACCGTTTCCAGCTTTATATCAAGCAATGCATATTCACTGTTGTATAAATCATGCCAGAAGTCAGGAATCTGTCCATAGATATCATACCGTTCATTTCTCCAGCTCTGTTTGCAGTTTTTCACCGAAAAACCCACCTTTGGAGCCGCTTCCTATTCCGGATTTGTAATTTTTTTGATAGGCAGAAAATCCCGTCGCCTTATTGAGCAGTGATTTAGACTTATAGTATTTTCCACCATAATAATAAGAACCGTGGTCGATATTCAAGCATCGTCTTTTCCATGATCCTACCTCAATTCATAATCTGGATATTATATATTACGCATTACCAGAAATAGGGTTTCGTAAGTTTTACCATTAAAAAAAGGAACTGCCAAAATAGCAGTTCCGCAGGCTTTTATATCTGGCGCCAAGGGCTTTTTACTACATTTGTTTGTGTACGGTCAGGCCCCACAGAGAAAATCGATAATGGAATGCCAGTTAATTGTGAAACACGTTCAATATAGTGGCGGGCATTTTCAGGAAGTTCGTCAAGTGACCTGCAGCCTGTGATGTCTTCTGTCCATCCTGGAAGCTCTTCATATACAGGCTCACATTCAGAAAGTACCTTTAGGCTTGCTGGAAACTCTTCGATGATTTCTCCCTGGTATTTATAAGCGACGCAAATTTTCAAAGATTCAATTCCAGTAAGCACATCAATAGAGTTCAACGATAAATCAGTGATCCCGCTCACCCGGCGCGCATGGCGGACTACAACGGAGTCAAACCAGCCAACACGGCGTGCACGCCCAGTTGTCGTTCCGTACTCACGGCCGACTTCACGGATTTGGTTACCGATTTCATTGTCCAATTCCGTAGGGAATGGTCCGTCACCAACACGGGTGGTATACGCTTTGCAAACCCCAACAACATGATTGATCTTGGTAGGACCAACGCCTGAACCAATTGTGACACCGCCTGCAACTGGATTTGAAGAAGTGACAAACGGATATGTCCCTTGGTCGATATCAAGCATTACACCTTGGGCCCCTTCAAACAAGACACGGCGGCCCTCATCAAGTGCATCATTCAATACCACTGATGTATCGCATACATACTGTTTAACCTGCTGGCCGTATTCATAATATTCATCAAGAATATCTTCAATCTTAAAGCCATCTGTCTCATAAAAACGTTCCAGGAGCCGGTTTTTTTCTTCTAGATTATGAGCAAGCTTTTCTTCAAATACTTCCCGGTCCAAAAGGTCGGCCATCCGAATTCCGATTCTTGCCGCTTTATCCATATAAGCCGGTCCAATTCCTTTTTTCGTGGTACCAATTTTATTAGCGCCTTTACGCTCTTCTTCCACTTCATCAAGCTTTAAGTGGTAAGGAAGGATCACATGCGCCCTGTTGCTGATGCGCAGATTACCAGTAGTCACACCATGGCTGTGGAGGTATTTCAATTCATTCACTAACGCTTTCGGGTCAACCACCATACCGTTTCCGATGACACAAATTTTATCACTATAGAAAATTCCAGATGGAATGAGATGAAGCTTATACGTCTCGCCGCCAAACTTAATTGTATGACCGGCATTGTTACCCCCTTGGTAACGGGCAATCGCTTCCGCATTTTCTGATAAAAAGTCCGTTATTTTACCTTTTCCTTCGTCTCCCCATTGTGTTCCAACTACTACTACTGATGTCATGCGTTGCACCTCCAAAGTTTCACGTAATACCGGTGCCGCCTGGACAACCGGTTCTTATCAAACAAACTCATTTTATCAGTTTTGCAGTAACAAAGTCAACAAAAACCGAACATTACAAATTTAAATTGTTTATTTGTTCGTAAATTATGTCGTTGTTTCTTTTATGCTATATCCATTGACTGTTCCTTGGCAAGTCCCATTTCTGCTCATATGAAATGCAAGGTGTAACATCCATAACATTTTATCTATTAATTTCTCTTACATGCTGCGTTGCCTTTGTAAAAGCAAAAAACCATCCCTGCATAAAAATAGGGATAGTTTTTTGCTTCACCACTGAAACGCGGTGGATGACTGATTATGCCCCCGGTGGCATTCCCGAGTCATCAAAGCGTGTTTCAAGATTCACAAATTTATTGTATTCCTTCACAAACGCCAAGGATACTGTTCCAACCGGGCCGTTACGCTGCTTGGCAATGATAATTTCAATAATATTTTTATTTTCCGATTCCTTATCATAATAGTCATCACGGTACAAGAAAGCTACAATGTCAGCATCCTGCTCAATACTTCCCGATTCACGGATATCGGACATCATCGGGCGTTTATCCTGACGCTGTTCCACACCACGAGAAAGCTGGGATAAGGCAATAACAGGCACCTGAAGTTCACGGGCCAGTGCCTTTAAAGAACGGGAAATTTCAGATACCTCCTGCTGTCGATTCTCGCCGGATCTGCCATTACCCTGGATCAGCTGCAGATAATCAATCAAGATCATCCCAAGCCCCTGTTCCTGCTTTAGACGGCGGCACTTGGAACGGATGTCTCCAATTCGTACTCCGGGCGTATCATCAATATAGATACCCGCATTTGATAAACTTCCCATTGCCATAGTCAGCTTGCGCCAATCTTCATCCGTCAACGAACCTGTCCGGAGATTCTGGGCGTTGATATTGCCCTCGGCACATAGCATACGCATGACAAGCTGTTCAGCACCCATCTCAAGGCTAAAAATCGCTACGTTCTCTTCCGTTTTCGTAGCCACATTTTGGGCAATATTCAAAGCGAAAGCCGTTTTACCCACGGAGGGACGAGCGGCTACAATGATCAAATCGTTACGCTGAAAGCCCGCTGTCATCCGGTCAAGCTCTGTAAATCCAGTCGGGATACCAGTGATATCCCCTTTTCGGTTGGTTAACACCTCGATATTGTCATAGGTTTTAACCAATACATCCTTGATATTTTGGAAGGCACCCGCATTTTTTCGCTGCGCCACTTCCATAATATTCTTTTCCGCTTCCCCTAACAGGCTTTCTACCTCATCTTCCCGGCTGTAGCCTTCCTGGGCTATATTTGTAGCGGTGCGGATCAATCTACGTAATAACGACTTCTCTTCGACAATCCGTGCATAATATTCGATATTGGCAGCAGTCGGTACGGACCCTGCCAACTCGCTCAAATACGAGACTCCTCCTACTTCTTCCAAAGTTTTGGAGGCCGCCAGCTCTTCAGTGACCGTAATCAAATCTACTGCTTTTCCAAGGTCGTTCAGCTTGATCATGACATTAAAGATCTTTTGATGGGAACTCCGGTAAAAATCTTCAGGAATGAGGATTTCAGACGTAAGAGTAAGAGCAGAAGGCTCTAAGAAAATGGCTCCAATCACCGCTTGTTCGGCTTCAATATTTTGCGGCGGGAGGCGATCTTGAAATAATTCATTCACTCTACTAACCTCCTTTTTCACAGGAAAGGGATTGTTATAATGTAAAACCTCTGTATATAAAACATATGCAAATTATTATTAGCGTAAAAAAATGTGATAGGACATAACGCCCAATCACATTTTTCCTTTACATTCTATTTTAACTAGTTTTATTCCCATAGAAAAGAACTAAAATTAGTTAATTTCTTTAACATGAACTGTAAGAGTTGCCGTAACTTCAGGATGCAATTTTACCGGAAACTTCGTATGGCCAAGGGTGCGAATTCCTTCACTAAGATCCATTTTGCGCTTATCAATTTTGATTTTATGTTTCTTTTGGAGTTCCTCAGCAATTTGCTTTGTTGTAATAGAACCGAAAAGGCGGCCGCCCTCTCCGGCTTTTGCTTGTAGCTCAACAGTAAGCTTTTCAAGTGTTTCCTTTAGTTCCTTGGCCTGTTCAAGCTCTTCAGCTGCTACAACTTTCTGTTTATTCTGTTGTGCTTCCAATGCTTTCATATTCGCATTAGAAGCTTCAACAGCTAATCCTTGTTTTAGAAGGAAGTTTTGCGCATAGCCATCAGACACATTCTTTACTTCCCCTTTTTTACCTTTTCCTTTTACATCCTTTAAAAAAATGACTTTCATTCACTTTGTCCTCCTTCTAAATATTCATTAATCGCTGTTTTTAATCGTTCTTCCGCTTCCTCAATAGATGTGTAGAGCTGCGTGGCCGCATTTGTTAAGTGCCCTCCGCCATCCAGCATTTCCATTATAATTTGTACATTGATGTCCCCAAGGGAGCGCGCGCTGATGCTAACCATATCTTCAGTACGTTTTGCAATCACAAAGGAGGCCGATACTCCATCCATGGTCAAAAGGGTATCTGCCGCCTGGGCAATTAAAACCTGGTGATATAAATCGTCAGGTGTTCCCTTTGCAATTGCAACCCCGTTTTTATAGTAAGAGACTGTTTCAATCAATTTAGACCGCTTAATATACGTATCCACATCTTCTTTCAGAAACTTTTGGACTAGAACAGTATCGGCTCCATGTGCCCGTAAATAAGAGGCTGCATCAAAGGTTCGTGATCCTGTCCTGAGTGTGAAGCTCTTAGTATCGACAATGATACCTGCCAGCAAAGCCGTCGATTCAAGCATGTCGATCTTGCTCCGCTTCGGCTGGTATTCCAAAAGCTCCGTGACTAGCTCGGCCGTAGACGATGCATAGGGTTCCATATAAACGAGCAACGCATTGTTGATAAATTCTTCCCCCCGCCTGTGATGGTCAATCACTACCACTTTATCGACCCGGTTTAGCAGCCGTTCCTCAATTAGCATGGACGGTTTATGGGTATCGACAACCACAAGAAGGGTTTCGTCTGTAATCATCTCAAATGCTTCCTCAGGTGTGATGAAACGGTCAAACAGCTCAGGTTTATTCTTTGTTTCTTCCACTAATCGGCGGACCCCTGTATCGAGCTCGTTAAAATTTATGACGATGTAGGCATCGCGCTCATTCATTTGGGCTACTTTGGTAATCCCGATGGCGGATCCCACCGCATCCATATCCGGATGCTTATGTCCCATGACAATGACTTTGTCACTGTCGAGAACGATATCCTTAAGTGCATGGGATATCACACGGGCACGGACCCTAGTCCGCTTTTCCATTGGATTGGTTTTCCCGCCAAAGAATTTTACTTTCCCATTAACCAATTTAATAGCAACCTGATCACCGCCCCTTCCAAGAGCTAAATCTAGGCTGGACTGTGCGAGTGTACCCAATTCTGGCAGGGAGGAAACACCAGATCCGACACCGATGCTTAATGTAAGAGAAACATTTTGCTTTGCTGTCGTTTCCCTGATTTCGTCGAGAATCGAGAACTTTCCTTTTTCAAGCAGCTGAAGGATACTTTCATTAAATACGGCCATGAACCGGTCCGAAGAAGTTCGTTTAAAAAATACTCCGTTATCCTTGGCCCATTTGTCCAAAAGGGAGGTGACCAGGCTATTCAGGCTGCTTTTTCGCTGGTCATCCATTCCCTGTGTCAATTCATCATAATTATCCAGAGCAATAAAGGCGAGTGCTGTACGTTCATCCTCGTAAAGCTGTTCAATTTCGACCTGTTCGGTCACATCAAAGAAATAGAGCAGCCGTTCTTCCCTTTTATGGATCACTTTGAATTTTCGTGCGCGAAGCGTGATGGTCTCCGTTTCCACTTCTTGTTTAATCAGTGGCACAATGGATTCTGCAACATCATACAACGACCTGCCTACCAGTGAATCCTCGTCAAAACAGGAGGCCAAAAAAGGATTCGTCCACTCGATATAATAGTCATCGTTAATGAGCATAATCCCAATTGGCATTTCAAGAAGTGCCTCTTCGCCCACTTTTTTCAGCCGGTAAGATAAAGTAGAAATATATTCTTCCGTTTCGCGGCGGTTTTTATATTCAATCCTGAGCACCAAGAAGAATAATACAAATAGAAGCACAAGCCCTATTAAAGCAATCCACCAGGAATAATAGGCAACAACTCCAACAAGTGCGAGCGTTGCACCAAGCAAGCCATAAATGGGATACCTAATAGACTGCTTCTGTAGAAAAGATGGCATATTTTCAGCTCCTAAAAGCATGTCTAATTAACATAATTTATGATAACCGATCATTGCTGTTTTTTTCGAAGGACATCCCTAATTGGAAAACCTAAATCAATGATCCCAGCGATTCGGACAAACGCCTGTATGAACGGCAACAATAGAGAAAAGACCAGAATCAGAACGGGAACCACCTTGGCCCAGCCTTTTATATGGCTAAAGAAAAACAACAGAGAGTACCCTTGAATGAGCATCAATAGCTGCAAAACCAAGAGAAGATTGGCAATCACCATGTAGAAATAACTGCCGTCTTCCGGCCGTAGAAAAAAACCAGCTACCATTGTAATTAAATAATACCACAAAAGACTTTTGGGGAGTTGAAGTTCTCTAAATGGAGGCCATGAAACTTTCTTCTCGCTGAATCTTTTGATAAATGGGTGGGAGGCAAGGAATATAAGACCGGCCATTACCATCGCAGTCGTGACCAATAAAGCTGGCAATAAAGTATTCAACATAGTAACCCAATCGTTAAACTGTTTGGTAAGGGTTTCAGGCACTTCTTGGCCCATAGCGGCCATCATATCCATGGACCTCCTAACAGACTCCCTTAACAAGCGAATAAAGTCTTCTATGAAATTGACATTGAAGAACCAGGCTGCTGCCCCGTACATTGCCATGATTCCAATAATAAGAATCAGGACTGCTCCGATATAAACCATATAAGCAGGTTTATCTCTTCTGATTAAAGCCCCGATGGTAACTCCTGTTGCTCCCGTTAGTAAAGTCATCGGAATCGCAGAAATTGTGCCAAACAATGCTGACAGGCAACATGCCACTACAAGAAACCCAATGGACCACCCAAGATCATGCTTAACGGCTGTCAAGATAAAAGGTATTGGCAAAAAGAAAAATAAAGGCATACCCAATAAGGGAATTTGAACGGACAAAAATAATAAAATGCTAAAAAGAGCTAACAGTGCTCCTCCTTCGGCAATCTTTCTTCCATTATACAAACTTCCACAACCTTCTCTATATTAGTAGTACTTTAACAAAATGCAAAGTAAGAGGCTCTCTTGTATTGTAGCCATTTTTTTGGCCATTTTTCAAACGAAGCATCTTTTTATCCATGGGAACACGATAAAAGTGAGGGAACTTGATAAAACTTTTAAAGAAGAAATGTTTTAGAACTGAAAGGACGGGTATATAAAAAATGCAAGGATGATACAATACCAAACAGGAAAGGGACTGATAAACATGAGTTTAACAGCGACTTCAACTGAAGTATTGGATGCCTTGTACGGGAAGTTTTCCCTTCGGGCTAAAGGGACTACGGTGTTGAACCGATATACGCAGCGCTAGAATCTTTTCCCGCTCTTTTCCCACCCACTCCCGCTGAAGAAGTGGGGCGAAAAAAGGCGCGTGCCAACCGGCTGCGCTTTTTTTCGGTGTATGATAACTGCTACATTATTAGATTTAATTAATATAAAGTTTTCCATTGCATTTCAGCAAATTCAAAAAGATCATTTCCACTGCTGCAAGTCTAGAAAATGCTCACTTTTCTCTTGTTCTATGGAGGAAACATAAATTGAACCCTAAAGGCAATGTAAAAATAACCGATATTTCTTCTGTTCATCTCATTTAGATTATGTACTGAACAGATTCAGATCTTATGAAATTAACAGTAAAGTCTTGCTAAAAGTATTCTAGTACAGAAAAACCCTGATTGCCGACTAGCAAACAGGGTTTTTTAGTATTACTCTCCAGCTACGTATGGAAGCAATGCCATAGTACGTGCACGCTTGATAGCAACTGTTAATTTACGTTGGTATTTAGCGCTTGTACCAGTTACACGACGAGGTAAAATCTTACCGCGTTCAGAGATGAACTTCTTAAGAAGATCTACATCTTTGTAATCGATATGAGTAATTCCTTGTGATGTAAAGTAACAAACCTTTTTACGCTTACCGCGTCCTTTACGTCCGCCCATTGCCATAAAAATTCCCTCCTTGTATTTTTAATTTTATTCACAACATCTTATTGTTTAAAATGGAAGATCATCATCTGAAATGTCAATGGTTTTGCCATCGTTTGCAAATGGATCATCGTCTACACGAGTGTAGTTGTTGTTGCGCTGATTCTGATTTTGATTTTGTCCAAATGGGTTATCATTGTTTCTCTGATTGCCATAAGGACCGCCTTCATTTCTTTCACCCGCTGAACTGCTTCGTGGTTCAAGGAATTGAACACTCTCGGCAAGAATCTCTGTCACGTATACACGTTTGCCGTCTTGTCCTTCGTAATTACGTGTCTGGACTCTTCCATCCACGCCGGCCAAACTACCCTTTTTCAGATAATTCGCCACATTTTCCGCAGGTTTGCGCCAAACTACGCAATTAATGAAGTCTGCTTCACGTTCACCCTGTTGATTCGTAAATGCACGGTTCACAGCAAGAGTAAAGGTTGCAACAGGTACTCCATTCGGTGTATATCGCAATTCAGGATCTTTAGTCAAGCGTCCTACTAAAATTACGCGATTCATCATCAGAATCACCCCCAACCTTCCAACTAATTGGAAATTTATCTATCTTGATCGGTTTATTCTTCTTCTTTCGTTGCCATGTGGCGGATAATGTCCTCATTGATCTTAGCTAGACGATCGAATTCCTGAATAGCTTCAGCTGGAGCATTAACCTTAAGAAGCATGTAGTAACCGTCACGGAAATCATTGATTTCATAAGCAAGACGACGCTTGCCCCATTCTTTCGCTTCTGTAAGTTCCGCACCATTATCAGTAAGGATTGTGTTGAAACGTTCAACTACAGCTTTTTTAGCTTCTTCCTCAATGTTTGGACGGATGATATACATAATTTCGTATTTTTTCATCACTGTCACCTCCTTTTGGTCTAAACGGCCCGAAACGGGCAAGGAGCAATTATATTAAGTAATTACTCACAAGTTGAAAGTATATCACAGTTTCCGATTCATTGCAATCTACTTATAACTAATGTCATTAGTATAAATAACATCGAATCCTTAAAATAGTAAAACTCTGCAGAAAATCTGCAGAGCTTACTATTACACATTAAAACGGAAATGGATGACATCGCCGTCCTGGACGACATAATCTTTCCCTTCAAGTCGCACTTTCCCGGCTTCCTTTGCTGCATTATGGCTTCCTGCCGCCAAAAGGTCTTCGTAAGCAACTGTTTCGGCACGGATGAAGCCGCGTTCAAAATCAGAATGGATGATGCCAGCACATTGCGGAGCTTTCATGCCTTTACGGAATGTCCAGGCACGCACTTCCTGGACACCGGCTGTAAAATAAGTAGCCAGGCCAAGCAAATTGTAAGAAGCGCGAATCAATTGATCAAGGCCGGATTCCTCGATGCCAAGCTCGGATAAGAACATTTCTTTTTCTTCCCCTTCTAGCTCCGCAATTTCTTCTTCAATTTTAGCACAGACCACGATTACCTCAGCGTTTTCCTCGGCTGCATATTCCCGGACTTTTTGAACGTACTCGTTATCAGAAGGATTTGCTACTTCGTCTTCACTAACATTTGCTACATAAAGGATTGGTTTGATCGTTAAAAGGTGCAAGCCTTTTACCACCTTCAATTGTTCCTCTGTAAACTCAATGGTACGGGCAGGCTTTTCCGCTTCAAATGCTTCCTTTAGCAAAATTAAAATTTCATGTTCAAACATGGCTTCCTTATCTTTCTGCTTGGCCATTTTGCCAACGCGCTCAATCCGCTTATCAACGGTTTCAAGGTCGGCCAGTATCAATTCCAGATTAATTACCTGGATGTCGTCAATCGGGTCCACTTTCCCGGACACGTGTGTAATGTTATCATCAGCAAAGCAGCGGACAACCTGGCAAATCGCGTCTACCTGGCGGATATGCGAAAGAAACTTATTTCCAAGGCCTTCCCCTTTGCTTGCGCCTTTAACGATTCCAGCGATATCGGTAAATTCAAATGCAGTAGGTACGGTTTTTTTAGGTTGCACCAACTCTGTTAATTTTTGCAAACGATGATCAGGAACCTCAACAATCCCAACGTTTGGGTCAATTGTACAAAACGGGTAATTGGCAGATTCGGCACCTGCCTGTGTAATTGCATTAAATAAAGTCGATTTGCCCACGTTCGGCAACCCGACGATCCCTGCTGTTAAAGCCATACTTTCCACTCCTCTTTAAGATACCTAATCTATTAAGAAACCATCATTTCAATTATAAAAAAAGAATTCATTATAAACCTTTCACAATTATAGGTTTTACTAGACGAAAACACAAGCAAATATCGTACGGCGCTTTAACACTTTAAAGTCCCGGGGGCCTGACCCCTCAAAATAGAAAAAAGCATGATTATTGTTCATGCTTTTCTAATACTTTCTTCATTTTTCTTGAGAATTCTCTTCTGGGAAGCATGACGCTGTGGCCGCATCCTTCGCATTTTATTCGGATATCCATACCCAAACGGATGATTTTCCAGCGGTTGGCTCCGCAAGGGTGTTGCTTTTTCATTTCCACTACATCATTCAGGGCAAATTCCTTTTCTTCCATTCCTTTCTCCCACTCCTTATTCCGGTTTATTTTGTATCTGTCCTTTGTTTTCCCGATCGTTACGGTTAGACATGAGCATCCGCGGAACGGGAATTTCAATTCCATGTTCATCCAAGACAGCCCTGATTTCCTTTCTAAGGACTCTGCCGATATACCAATGCCGCGTTGGCCGTACCTCAGAAAGGACACGCAAAACGATTTCTGTTGGGGTTATGGATTGTATCCCTAATAACTCTGGCGGCTTTACCATATCCTCATAACGCTCTGGCATTCCCTGAAGCAGTTCTTTTATCACTTTCTCCGCCAGCTCCACATCGCTGTCATGAGGGATGCTGATATCTACTACCGCCACGCTGTTCAGGATTGAAAAATTGGTAACCTCTATAATGCTTCCGTTTGGCAGTACATTCAGTTCCCCAGTTGCACTTCTTATTTTCGTTGTCCGGAGTCCGATTTCAAGCACTTCCCCTTCAAACTGGCCGACCCGTACGTAATCCCCGACTGAAAACTGATCCTCGAGAACGATGAAAAACCCAGTAATGATATCTTTGACCAGACTTTGGGCACCAAACCCGACAGCCAGGCCAACGATCCCTGCACCAGCTAGCAGTGCCCCTACCTTAATGCCCATGATTTCAAGAATCATAATGAAAGTAATGAAATAAACTACGTAAGTAAGGATATTCTGCAACAACCTTAATATTGTCGCTTCACGTCGTTCGGAAACCCGCAGTGGGCTACGTTCCCTCATCTCAAAAAACTTCTTAATAATAGTCTTTCCAAGTTTAATTACAAAACCAGCAATCACAATGATTAACAGGATTTTTATCATGCCTTGTCCGATATTGACCCATATATCCTCATTAAAAAATTGCTCCGAGAAACTGTCTCTCATCTTTTCATAATAATTCATGATTTACACCTGCTTTTACTGAAAATTCCTTTAGAGATTATTGTATCGTAATTTAGGGGTTTTTGTATAAAAAAACTATGGGTATATAGGTAAAACACTTGCCAGCCATTATATATAAAGTTTACTCCCAAATGTTGTCTCTAAAATTGCCTATTTTCTTTTTATGATTCCCGGTCGGCACATGTATACAATGCCGTTTATTTCCGTATACTGTTAATACTATTACTGAGGAGTGGTACCGATGAACCTAAAGCGCAGCTTTTTTGATAATAAAAATAGAATGAGCCGGATTATGCATGAGGATTTGGACGCACCTCGAAAGATTTCCCAGGAACTGCTCGCCCTTCTCCCTGAAAGACGCATTCAGCCTATTGTTGTTGTTTGCATCGGTACGGACCGTTCAACCGGTGATTCACTCGGCCCGCTTGTCGGTACCTTTCTCCAAGAAAAAGCCACTTCTCACTTCCATGTATACGGAACACTCGAGGATCCAATTCATGCTATGAATCTCGAGGAAAAGCTTGCAGAGATTCGAACAGAGCATGTGGATCCATTTATCATAGGCGTGGATGCTTGTTTAGGGCGGTTAAAGAGCGTAGGGGTTGTACAGGTCGGTGAAGGTCCGGTTAAGCCTGGGGCAGGTGTGAATAAAGAGCTGCCATCAGTTGGGAATGCCCATATTACCGGGATTGTGAATGTTAGTGGGTTTATGGAATTCATGGTACTCCAAAACACTCGTTTAAATCTAGTGTTGAAAATGGCCAGAACCATTGCCAACGGTATCCATTTTGCAGGGAGTCTGCGCCATAGAAAAACAAATCTTGCCCGTTTTGACTGGGCATTTGACCAGGAAAAAACACCGTAAATACCAAATGATAAACTTTTTTAAAAAATCCTTGTCATTACCAATGAATGAACAAGGATTTTTTACCTCTGCTTTCTATTTTGTTACAGCTTAATATGAAAATAATAAAAAATCCAGGACAGAACGGCCGAAACGAGAATTCCAGGAAGCAAATTAGCGACGCGGATCTTCGTTATGCCTATCAAGTTCAACCCTATCGCAAAAATCATCACACCGCCGGTTGCCGTCATTTCCAAAATAAATGAGTCCATTAAAGCTTTTGGGACCACCATGTCTATTTGAGTGGCAAACAAGGCGATTGCACCTTGATAAAGCATAACCGGAACCGCCGAAAAAATTACGCCGATTCCCAATGTAGTAGCGAGAATGGTAGCAGTGAATCCATCAATAATTGCCTTGGTGTAAAGAACATCATGGTCATTTCTGATGCCGCTGTCCAAGGCCCCAATGATAGCCATCGCTCCTATAAGAAAAATCAAAGTAGCCGTGACAAACCCTTGGGAAATGGTATTTCCTTCTTTTGCTCCCAGCTTTTTTTCCAGCCAATTCCCGAGCGAATTCAGCCTCGCATCCAAGTCCATCCATTCACCCAAAACCGCCCCAGCCACAAGGCTCAAAATAACGATCAAAAATTGCTGACTTTTAAAAGCCATTTGCAGGCCTAATGCCACCACGGCAAGACCGATTCCGTACATGACTGTATCCTTCATTTTTTGAGGGATCCGGTGGAAAACCCTTCCAAGCAAGGTTCCAATAATAATCAAAGCACCGTTGACAAGCGTTCCTGTAAGTACCATTTCCATTCACCTTTTTGTTTAATATGTCGAGTAGCATAAAAAAATAAAAATAAAACCATCTCTTATGGATGGTTAAGAGGAAACATTTTCTGAATCGATAAGATCCAGAATCCTTTCCAGGTCTTCCTTTGAATAAAATTCAATTTCAATCCTGCCTTTTTTCTTGCTCTGTTTGATGGTGACAGGGGTTCCGAAGCGTTCACGCAGGTTATTCTCCCGTTCCTTAATAAAAATATCCTTTTGAGGCTTTGGAGGCGGTGAAGTTTCACGTGAAACATTGCCATTTAACTGATTGATATAATGTTCAAGCTGGCGGACATTCATGCCGTCTTTTATTATTCTTTCGACTACGGACTTGAGAAGATTCTTTTTCTTTAAACTTAGTAAAGTACGGCCATGTCCCATCGATATTTTGCCTTCTGAAATGAATTTTTGAATGTCTTCCGGAAGGGATAATAAGCGAATATGGTTCGCAATGTAGGGACGGCTTTTGCCTAATCGTTTTGCCAGCTGTTCCTGCGTAAGGTCTAATTTTTCCAACAAGGATTGATAAGCAACAGCTTCTTCTATCGGGTTAAGGTTCTCGCGTTGCAAGTTTTCAAGAATAGCGAGTTCCATCATTTGCTGTTCCGTCAGTTCCCTAATCACAACCGGAACGGTAGCCAAACCAGCTTCCTTTGCTGCACGGAATCTTCTTTCCCCTACGACAATTTCATATCCTTTGATACTCTTTCTTGCGATGATCGGCTGCAGGATGCCATGCTCCATAATGGAGTTCTTTAATTCATCGATCGCTTCAGGGTTAAATACTTTTCGCGGCTGGTAAGGGTTTGGCCTTAACTCCTTCAACTGGATCTCTTGAACAGCATCTTCCTTTCCGGCTTCCATGTTCGCAAACAGGGAGTTCAATCCCTTTCCAAGTCCTCCTCTAGCCATTTGCCACCACTTCCTTTGCCAAGTCTAGATAAACTTCTGCACCTCTTGATTTTGGATCATAAATAATGATTGGCTCACCATGGCTCGGTGCCTCGCTTAAACGGATATTCCTCGGTATAATTGTTTTATAGACTTTGTCCTGAAAATACTTTTTCACTTCTTCAATAACTTGAATACCCAGATTGGTCCTTGCATCAAGCATCGTTAGGAGTACCCCTTCAATTTTAAGGTCCTGATTCAGATGCTTTTGGACGAGCCGGACCGTATTGAGCAGCTGGCTCAAGCCCTCGAGCGCATAATACTCGCATTGGACTGGTATCAAAACCGCGTCAGAAGCAGTCAGCGCGTTTAAAGTAAGCAGTCCTAGCGAAGGCGGACAATCAATAATGATATAATCATATCGTTCCTTTACGTTTTCAAGGGCCCTTTTTAAGCGAACTTCCCTTGAAATCGTGGGCACCAGCTCAATCTCCGCACCCGCAAGCTGAATTGTCGCCGGGATGGTGTACAGATTTTCTACCTTTGTTGCCATTATGACTTCTTCAGCTTCAATATCATCCACTAATACGTCATAGATGCATTGATTCACATCTGCTTTATCAATGCCCACACCGCTTGTGGCATTCCCTTGCGGGTCAACATCAACCAATAATACTTTTTTCCCAATGTATGCTAAACAGGCGCCAAGATTTACGGAAGTTGTCGTTTTTCCTACCCCGCCCTTTTGATTCGCAATCGCGAGAATCTTTCCCACGATGTCACCCACCTTCAGTCCTTACTATTTACGATTTATGTAAAAAGGAGCTTCATTTGGCTTCTATCTGTAAACTAGTAAACGCTTTTCTATTTTATCATGAAAAATAAGAGTTGAAATTTTTTTCTCGGTTATCCGATGAATTTTTAGATAATTGTAATAGAGCGGAAGGCAGCCACAAAATAAAAAGCCCGGCAGTCCATCGCTGCCAAGCTAGTGATTAAGCATTTATCATGCTTTTTTCTTTGGAATTTTTATTGTGAATTGATAGTATTCCTCGAATTCTTCTTCTTCCGCGTCCAAATTGATGCCATTATCCGTGACCATATTTAAGGATTGCCGTATTGTGTTAACAGCAATCCGCATATCCTTGCTGAATGCTTTTCTTTTCGGCCTTGGTTTATCAACAGTATTGTCGAGCAATTTGACCACTCGATCTTCAGTTTGTTTAACATTTAAATTCTTCTCTATGATTTCCTGCAATAATTTTATTTGCTTTTCTGAATCCTTTAAAGGAATTAAAGAACGGGCATGGCGTTCTGTAATCAGCTTTTGCAGTAACGCATCCTGCACTTCGCCAGGCAGCTTTAATAGTCGAAGCTTATTGGCCACTGTCGATTGGCCAATCCCGAGCCTTTGGGCTAGCGCTTCCTGTGTAAGGTTATGGAGCTCAAGCAGCTTGCCATAAGCAATGGCCTCTTCAATCGGGGAAAGCTCTTCCCTCTGCAAGTTTTCTATAAGCGCAACTGAAGCCGTTTCAGTGTCATTGAAATCTTTAACAATCACCGGGGCTGTCTCCCAGCCAAGTTTTTGGATAGCGCGAAAACGACGCTCACCGGCGATGATCTCGAATTTCCCCTCTTCATATTCTCTTACGACAATGGGTTGAATGATCCCATGTGTATGAATGGTTTGGGCCAATTCAGTGATTTTATCTTCATTGAATACCGTTCTTGGCTGATATCGATTAGGCACAATATTGGAAATGGAAATGTTCTTTATTTCTTCAAAATTTCTTGGTTCTTCGATTTCCAATTCATCTTGGTGCTCCTCTTTTTCACCTATGCCAAAGAACCGCGAAAAAGGATGCTTCATCTGCCTACACCACCTTTAAGAAACTCCCATATTACATATTCTCTATCGAAGCGACAAGTCCTGCCTTGAAGCTTGGCAAATTTAAACATATATAGGTCCGCCGCGTATCTATCTATCTTTTATAGTAAAAGAAAATTGTAATGGGCGCTACCCAAATTTCATTTTCCCACATACAGGATTCTTTTCCAATTTGCCTAACACTTCTTTCAAAACTTATTCAACTGGCATCTTATTCGGGGTTCCTGGTTTTCTTGGATATTTTTTAGGTGTAGGTTTCACCTTTTTGATCGTTATGATATTTCTATCACTGTTTTCAATTGGCAAAAGAAAATGGTGGATTTGTTCAATTTCCCCTCCAAGAGTCGCGATCGCCTTTTTCCCATTGTCCAATTCTTCGTTTGTGCTTGCAGCCTTCATGGCGATAAATGTGCCATCCACCTTAGCGAGCGGAAGACAAAGCTCGCTTAGTACGGACATCCTCGCCACTGCTCTCGCGGTCACAATATCATATGCCTCCCGATGCGCTGTCTTCTGTCCGAAGGTTTCGGCTCGGTCATGATAAAACGCAACATTTTCAAGATTCAGGGATTTCGCTAGGTGCTCTAAAAAACTAATTCTTTTGTTAAGGGAATCAACAATCGACACATGCAACTGCGGGAAGACAATTTTTAAGGGAATACTCGGAAAGCCTGCGCCCGCTCCCACATCAACAAGCTTGAAAGGCTTAGAAAGATCAAAATAAAAGGCGGCACTCACGGAATCATAGAAATGTTTTAGATATACTTCTTCCTTATCCGTAATCGCGGTAAGATTCATTTTTTCATTCCACTCAACCAGAAGTGTGTAATAGATTTCGAATTGTTCCAGCTGGAAAGGAGTAAGGTCGATGCCTTTCTCCTTAAGCAGCTGTTGAAATTGTTCAATTTTCATAGGTTGTTCATTCCTTTTCGGAAGTTCTGAACATCTGTCCGGAACCCTTCGAATATTGGCATCCTGATTATTGGGAGACCCGCGCTATTTTTCCTTGCTCTAGATATACCAGCAAGATGGACACATCCGCAGGATTTACCCCTGAAATACGTGAAGCCTGCGCGACCGAAAGCGGACGCACTTGATTCAATTTTTGGCGCGCTTCATTCGCAAGTCCTGAAATCGCATTATAATCAATATTTTCAGGGATCTTTTTATTTTCCATTTTTTTGAGGCGATCAACCTGCTGGAGTGATTTTTCGATATACCCTTCATACTTGATTTGGATTTCGACCTGTTCGGTTACATCTTTATCAAGCTCCGTTTCGTAAGGTGCCAGAAGCTTGATATGCGAATAATTCATTTCAGGGCGCTTCAATAAATCGGAGGCACGGATACCATCTTTCAGTTCAGTTCCTCCACTTTGCCTAATGGTTTCCTGCGTTTGTTCATTCGGCTTGATGATGATGGATTGAAGCCTTACTTTCTCTGCTTCAACCGCTGCTTTTTTGGCCAGGAATTTCCGGTATCTTTCTTCCTTGACCATACCAATTTTATGCCCAATCTCTGTCAAGCGCAGGTCAGCATTATCATGTCGCAGCAGCAAACGGTATTCGGCACGGGATGTTAACAGCCGGTATGGCTCATTTGTCCCTTTTGTCACAAGATCGTCAATCAAAACGCCAATATAGGCGTCCGAACGGCTTAAGATTAATTGTTCCTTATCAAGTGCGTTTAAACCGGCATTTATCCCGGCCATTAACCCTTGGCCCGCCGCTTCTTCGTAACCGGATGTCCCGTTGATTTGACCAGCAGTATACAAGTTTTTCACTTTTTTCGTTTCGAGTGTCGGCCAAAGCTGTGTAGGTACGATTGCATCATATTCAATCGCATAACCGGCGCGCATCATTTGAACGTTTTCAAGTCCAGGAATGGTTGCCAAAATCCTTCTCTGTACATCTTCCGGAAGGCTAGTAGACAGTCCCTGTACGTATACTTCATGTGTATTGCGGCCTTCAGGCTCAAGGAAAATCTGGTGCCGAGGTTTATCATTGAAGCGGACTACTTTATCTTCAATGGATGGGCAATACCTTGGACCTGTTCCTTTAATCATGCCGGAGTACATCGGTGAGCGGTGAAGATTGTCATCGATGATTTGGTGTGTTTCCGTACTAGTATAGGTAAGCCAGCATGGAAGTTGGTCGGTGATAAACTTGGTCGTTTCATATGAGAACGCTCTCGGCTCTTCATCACCCGGCTGTATTTCCGTTTTACTGTAATCAATTGTTTCACTGTGCACACGTGGAGGAGTCCCTGTTTTGAATCGGACCAAATCAAATCCTAATTCTTCCAAGTGCTCTGAAAGACGGATTGAAGGCTGCTGATTATTCGGACCGCTCGAATACTTAAGTTCCCCTAAGATGATTTCCCCTCTCATAAATGTCCCGGTCGTCATGACAACTGTTTTTGCTTTATATGTCGCGCCTGTCTGTGTAATCACACCGGTACATACCCCGTCTTCTACAATTAATCGCTCTACCATTCCCTGAATTAAGGTAAGGTTTGGTTCGTTTTCAATCGTTCTTTTCATTTCCTGCTGATATAAGAATTTATCGGCTTGGGCCCTCAACGCCCGAACGGCCGGTCCTTTTGCTGTATTAAGCATTCGCATCTGAATGTACGTTTTGTCGATATTTTTACCCATTTCACCACCAAGGGCATCAATTTCCCTCACGACAATCCCTTTTGCAGGTCCTCCTACGGACGGGTTACATGGCATGAATGCCACCATATCCAAATTGATCGTAATCATAAGGGTCTTTGCGCCAACCCTGGCGGCGGCAAGTCCTGCTTCACTTCCGGCATGGCCTGCCCCGATTACGATCACATCATAACTGCCTGCTTCGTATTGCACGGCTTTCCCTCCTTGCTGTTATTTTCCTAAACAAAATTGCGAGAATAATTGATCAATCAAGCTTTCATGGACATTGTCCCCAGTAATTTCCCCGAGCAATTCCCATGCCCTTGTAAAATCGATTTGCACTAAATCGACAGGCGTTCCTGCTTCTATTGCCGAAACCGCATCTTCTACAGCCTGTTTAGCTTGTCCCAATAAGGCAATATGGCGGGAATTTGATACATAAGTCATATCACCTGCTTCAATATTGCCCTCAAAGAATAAGGATGCGATAGCTTCTTCTAATTCATCGACTCCCTGATCTTCCAATAATGAGGTGGTTACGACTTGACCGCCTCCTGCAAGCTCATTCACACGTTCTAAATCAATCTTTTTCGGAAGGTCGGTTTTGTTTACAATCACAATGACATCCATGCCTTTCACCGCTTCGAAAAGCATCTCATCTTCTGGCGTTAAATCATCTGAATAATTTAGTACAAGCAAGATCAAATCTGCTTCCTTCAGAACGGCCCTTGATCGTTCCACACCAATTCGTTCCACAATGTCTTCCGTTTCACGGATCCCCGCTGTATCAAGGAGCCTAAGCGGCACGCCGCGGACATTCACATATTCCTCGATCACATCCCGCGTGGTTCCAGGGATGTCGGTAACAATCGCTTTATTTTCATGAACAAGGCTATTTAATAAAGAAGATTTCCCTACATTGGGCCGGCCGATAATGACCGTCGACAGACCTTCGCGTAAAATCTTGCCCTGCTGTGATGTCCGGAGCAGTTTTTCAATTTCCTGCCCGACATACCGGGCCTTTTCCATAAACAAACGATGGGTCATTTCTTCTACATCATCATATTCTGGATAATCTATGTTTACTTCTACCTGTGCGAGCGTTTCAAGGATTTCTTGGCGAAGCTTCCGAATCAGTTTTGATAATCGCCCTTCCATTTGGCCAAGTGCAACATTCATCGCCCTGTCCGTTTTAGCACGGATTAAATCCATGACCGCTTCCGCCTGAGATAAATCAATTCGTCCGTTAAGAAACGCCCTTTTCGTAAATTCACCAGGTTCAGCGAGGCGGGCACCTTGAGAAAGAACAAGCTGCAACACCCTGTTTACAGAAACTAAACCGCCGTGGCAATTGATTTCAACAACATCCTCACGAGTGAAGGTCTTCGGTCCCCTCATAATGGATACCATGACTTCTTCCACTATTTCTCCTGTTTTCGGATCAATCAAATGTCCGTAATGGATCGTATGGGAATCAACTTTCGAAAGGCTTTTTCCCTTTGGTCCCTGATATATGTTATCAATGATGAACAAAGCGTCATCACCACTAATCCTTACAATGGCAATTGCACCTTCACCCATTGGAGTTGATATCGCAGTAATTGTATCGTACTCCATGTTTTTCACCTCTTTTGTTGAAGTGCTATCTATTTTAAATTTTTATTATTTTTTCCCTAAATAAATACAATACCACAGACAGGACATTTATGAAAAGTAGATAACATTTCAAAAGCCCAAGTTATCCACATTCTCAAGTAAATGAAATTTGCAACCTTTATTTTAACTTATCCACATGTGAATAACAACAAACGCAGCGAGAAGCTTTTTCGAAACTATTACGTTCGTTTCAAAAGACAAACAGACCATTCTGATTTCTTAACACGTCCCGCTTAAACTCTAGCCCAAAACAAACAAAAAAAATTGCCAGGTTTCTGTTAACATATACAACAAAGCCCCTTGTGAAACAATGTCACAAGGGGCTTACTGTTGATATGTTTACTTTTTAATTGGGGTTATCACTAAATGCCGATATGGTTCCGTGCCACTCGAAGTGGTTTTAACTTTCGGGTAATTCATTAAAGCTGTGTGAATGACCTTTCTTTCATAGGAAGGCATCGGCTCGAGCGCAACTTTTTTGCCGGACCGAACAGCCTGTGCAGCCATTCTATCAGCCAACTGGACCAAGGTATCAATACGTCGCTTCCGATAATCTTCAGCATCCACTGTAATATTCAGGTATTGCTTCGAATAACGGTTCGCAACAAGCTGTGCTAGATATTGTAGAGAATTTAAAGTTTGTCCTCTTTTTCCAATTAACAAGGCAATCTTTTCACCAGAAAGACCAAATGTAACATTTTTTCCTTCCTTTTGAACATCAACCCTGACGGAAACTCCCAACTTCTCACTGACGTTTTCAAGATACTTCACGGCTTCCTCGATCGCATCCGGCTGCAAAGTGGCCTTCACAACCGCTTGTCTGCCTCCAAACAAGCCGAGGAACCCTTTTTTACCTTCATCAACAATTTCAATTTCCGCACGTTCCCGGGAAGTATTTAACTGAGCTAAAGCGGATTCTACTGCTTCTTCGACAGATTGTCCTGTAGCAGTTACCTGTTTCACTTTTTCTTTGCTCCCCCCGCATTTCCGGCCGCTGCTTTTTTAAGGTCCGGAGCTTTAATGAAATATGTTTGAACAATCATGAATATATTACCGACCACCCAGTATAGAGAAAGGGCAGCTGGGAAATTAATCGCAAATACAACGATCATGATCGGCATAACATACAGCATCATCGTCATTTGGGCAGCCATTTGAGGATTTGTGTCCATTCCCACCATCGTGATCTTTTGCTGAATAAAAGTTGTGATACCTGCTATGATTGGCAAGATATAATATGGGTCCGGATTACCAAGGTCAAACCACAAGAAATTATGGTTTGCGATCTCCCTTGTACGGGTGATGGCATGGTAAAAACCAATCAAGATTGGCATTTGGACTAATAAAGGTAAACAGCCTGCCAATGGGTTAACGCCAAATTTCTGGAATAACGCCATCGTTTCCTGCTGAAGCTTTTGCTGGGTAGCAGCATCCTTTGAGCTGTATTTTTCACGAAGCTTCTGCATTTCCGGCTGAAGGGCCTGCATCGCTTTCGAACTTTTTGTTTGTTTAATCATTAATGGCAATAACACCAAGCGAATAAGAATAGTTACAACAATGATCCCTAAACCATAGTCTCCAAAAAACTCAGAAACAGACGTAATCAGTTGGGACAATGGATAGACGATGTATTCATTCCAGAACCCTTTGCTTTCTGCAGTAATCGGCTTATTTACCTCTGTACATCCAGCAAGCAAGAGCATAATGGAAACAAGCCCGATAATCAGTAATATTCTCTTTTTCAACCGTCTTTTCCTCCTGTCTTTATACAAATCTTCTAAAACGATTGCTTGGCCTTTTTCTAGTAGAAAAACTTGTCCAAAACAATGCTGCTTTTCGGAAAACGTCCCGTAACGCAAGTCATTGCTTCTATCGTTGTATATGGGATTCGGTTCTTTATACAGGCTAAGTGCGCTACGTTTTGTAGCAACGCCTGTGTGACCCACACCGTGTGGGCCTCCACCCAAATATATTACGAATGAAGAATGGATAGGTTTTATGACTCCATATTTACATTTCTACTTTTGTATGACAAAGACTGGGAGCGTTTCATTACATGGATCAGGCTTTTTTTGACCTGGAAAAAGTCCATTTCCGCTACAGGCTTTCTTGCAATCACCACATAATCACGGCCTGTCTTTATGTCATCCATCAATTCAAGGAAAGATTGCCTTATGTATCTTTTTATCTGGTTCCTCTCGACGGCATTCCCCATTTTTTTACTTACGGAAAGGCCAATCCGGAAATGATCCTGATTTGGCTTGTCAAGGACATAGACAACAAATTGCCTGTTCGCGAATGATTCACCCTTTTGAAACACTCTCTGGAATTCATCATTCTTTTTAATTCTTAGTTTCTTTTTCATCCTTACACCTTCAATAAAGTAAATTGGGGTGGAATTCTATATTTCAATCCCTAGCCCGTACCTGGTAAAATCTTACCACGAAATTAACCCATTTATTAAGAGAATGTTATCCTCTATGGAAAAAAAGACCACTGAGACTTTTCAGTGGTCTATGCAGATAATACTTTTCTGCCCTTGCGACGGCGTGCAGCTAATACTTTACGTCCGTTTTTTGTGCTCATGCGTGCACGGAAACCGTGAACCTTGCTGTGCTTGCGCTTATTTGGTTGATAAGTTCTTTTCATCTATGACACCTCCCTGAGGAATAACAGTTAAGACAGTCCCTATGATTATATAGAGGATATTAAAAAAAAGCAACCTCTTATAAAAAAAATTATTTATCCCCTAGTTGCATTTGATCCTAAATCACCCTATCAAATTTTCTCTCCATATATGCCCATTCCCGAAACTCTTTTCTAGCCTGTGGATATGTTTTCGACATATTTTTCACTATCCACAACACTAATTGACAAGTTTTACACATAGTAAAAGCTTGTGGAAATCTTTTTCCCACAAGTTGGGATAGTTGTGGATAAACCGATAAAACCATTGCAAGCAAGGTAAATATCTGATATTATATTTTTGTTTTCACTCTTAATAACTTTATCAACAGTCTATTTTATCCACAGATTGTTAATAACTTGTGGATAGCTTTTTCAATGGTTGTAGATGAATTTGTCCACAAACAGTGGATATTGTCGAAAAACCATTTTTCTTCTTTATAATATATTATTCCCATATAGCTGTTGATGAATAAATATACCTGCTGGAATAATTTCATTATTTTTATTTATATTTATACACAGTTATACAGCAATCATACTTAAACGTGTAAATACAAAATAAAATGGTCTACCTAGGCTGGGCTTTGTTCAGTCGAATTTTGACGTTTACAAACTTTTAATTTGCCAAGTAAGCATATATCAGCTGCGTTAGCAGTTGTGCTACAGGCATAAAGATCGGCCAGTAAACTCGCATTTTGTAGAAAACCTCGAAAAGGAGGGATTATATTGGAGAATATCGATGCTTTATGGAGCCAGGCTCTTGGGAAAATCGAGAAAAAAATCAGTAAACCGAGCTTTGAAACATGGTTAAAATCCACTAAAGCTCACATGCTGCAAGGGGACATCCTTACGGTAACGGCACCAAATGAGTTTGCACGCGACTGGCTAGAGGAGCGATATTCCCATCTTATCGCCGGTGTGTTAGTTGATCTGACTGGGGAAGAGCTTGAAGTCAAATTTATCATTCCGCCGAACCAGGGTGAAGACGAGTTCGATGTGCCTGCCCCTGCCAAAAAGAAAAAAAAGCAGACTGACGATAATAGCGATTTTCCCCAACATATGCTCAATACAAAAAATACATTTGATACCTTTGTCATTGGGTCGGGAAACCGCTTTGCCCATGCTGCTTCTCTTGCAGTAGCAGAGGCACCCGCTAAAGCATATAATCCTTTGTTCATTTATGGAGGAGTTGGTCTCGGTAAAACGCACTTAATGCATGCGATTGGCCATTATGTGTTGGAGCATAACCCTTCTGCCAAAGTTGTCTATCTCTCTTCGGAGAAATTCACGAACGAGTTCATTAATTCGATCCGTGATAATAATGCAGAAGCGTTCCGTAACAAGTATAGAAGCGTAGATGTACTCCTTATTGATGATATTCAATTTCTAGCCGGGAAAGAACAAACCCAAGAGGAGTTTTTCCATACGTTCAATACACTTCATGAAGAAAGCAAGCAGATTGTCATTTCCAGTGACCGTCCGCCAAAGGAAATCCCGACGCTTGAAGATCGCCTACGCTCACGGTTTGAATGGGGCCTGATCACAGACATTACTCCGCCAGATTTGGAAACAAGGATTGCCATTCTGCGTAAAAAGGCAAAAGCGGAAGGACTTGATATCCCAAATGAAGTGATGCTCTATATTGCTAATCAGATAGACTCCAATATACGAGAACTCGAAGGGGCCTTAATCCGGGTCGTTGCTTATTCTTCTTTGATCAACAAGGATATCAATGCTGATCTTGCAGCCGAAGCACTGAAAGACATCATTCCGAGTTCAAAACCAAGAATCATTTCGATCCATGATATCCAAAAGGCAGTCGGAGAGCATTACAGTGTGAAGCTCGAGGACTTTAAGGCAAAAAAACGGACAAAATCAGTCGCCTTTCCGAGGCAAATTGCAATGTACCTTTCTAGGGAATTGACAGACTCTTCCCTTCCAAAAATCGGAGACGAATTCGGAGGGCGCGACCATACGACTGTAATCCACGCCCACGAAAAGATCTCAAAGCTTTTGCAATCGGACACGGACCTGCAAAGGCAGCTGAAAGACATCCAGGATCAATTAAAAGTGTAGCCTAACTGAATAATGTGAATAACAGGTTCTTATTTACTCACAGTCTGTCCACATGTGGATAGACTGTTTTTCCTTATGTTTTTGGAGTTATCCACAAATCCACACGCCCTATTACTACTATTACTATTTTTTTAAAAGAAAAATAACTAAAAATCTATGCCAATAGGCAACTAACCATTACTCAATTGGAGGATTCGAAATGCGATTTATTATCCAGCGTGATCGTTTAGTTCAAAGTGTGCAAGAAGTAATGAAAGCTGTGACATCCAGAACAACAATTCCTATCTTAACCGGGATAAAAATCACCGTAAAAACAGAAGGTGTCACATTAACAGGGAGCGATTCTGACATTTCGATCGAGTCTTTCATACCTGCTGAAGAAGATGGGAATGAGATTGCCGAAATTAAAGAAACAGGCAGTATTGTATTAAATGCCCGGTTTTTCAGTGAGATCGTAAAAAAATTACCTATGGATACAGTGGAGTTACAGGTCGAAAATAACCTGCAAACCTTCATTCGTTCTGGAAAAGCAGAATTTAATTTAAATGGGCTGGACGCAGAAGAATATCCACATTTGCCTATGATTGAAGAAGAAAATGTATTAAGGCTCCCTGCAGATTTATTAAAAACCCTTGTACGCCAGACAGTATTCGCAGTGTCCACCTCAGAAACACGCCCTATCTTGACAGGTGTAAACATCAAGGTTGAAAACGGCGAGCTCACCTGTATTGCAACAGACAGCCACCGTTTAGCAATGAGGAAAGCTAGATTGGAAAATGAAGTGAACGGCAGCTATAATGTCGTGATTCCCGGAAAAAGCTTAAATGAATTAAGTAAGATTCTGGATGATACAAACGAACCAATTGATATAGTAATTACGGAAAACCAAGTATTGTTCAAAGCGAAAAACTTGTTATTCTTTTCAAGGCTTTTGGAAGGGAATTATCCTGATACATCCCGTTTAATCCCAACCGATAGCAAGACCGCTATAACTGTCCACGTTAAGGACTTCCTACAGGCTATCGACCGAGCTTCCTTGTTGGCAAGAGAAGGGAGGAATAATGTTGTTAAGCTATCCACACAAGAAGACGGAGTTATTGAAATTTCATCCAACAGCCCTGAAATTGGGAAAGTGATCGAAGAAGTAACAGCTGAATCTATTGAAGGGGAGGAATTAAAGATTTCCTTCAGTGCCAAATTTGTAATGGATGCATTAAAGGCTTTGGAAGGTACTGATATAAAGATTAACTTTACAGGCGCCATGAGGCCGTTTGTTATTCGCGCCTTGCATGACGACACAATGCTGCAATTAATCCTGCCGGTTCGGACATATTAAAAATAACAGGTGTTAAACATCTAAATAGGCTGCTGGTAACCACCGGCGGCTTATTTATTTAACAGAATATACGCTTACTTTGTGTTTATCCGCTTTTTTTAGTAAAATAAAGTATTAGAGACTATGTGGAAATGAGTGAATGCGGCATGACTGAAATTCAGATTGATACTGAATATATTACGCTGGGCCAGTTTTTAAAAGTGGCAGATATTATTCAAAGCGGCGGCATGGACAAATGGTTTTTAAGTGAGCATGAAGTCTTTGTAAACGATGAACTGGACACAAGGAGAGGGAGAAAGCTTAGAGAAGGAGATCGGGTATTTATCCCGAAAATTGGTAGCTTTGTGATTGCGCTCGCTCTAAGATAAGGGAAGAACCTATCATGTATATAGAAAAACTTAATTTAAAGAATTATCGGAATTATCCAGAGCTCGAGATTAGCTTTGAAAATAACGTGAACGTAATCCTCGGGGAGAATGCACAGGGAAAGACTAATGTAATGGAATCCATCTTTGTTTTAGCGATGGCGAAGTCTCATCGGACATCAAATGACAAAGATCTTATTCGTTGGGACGAAGAATATGCTAAAATAGAAGGAAGGATACACAAAAGGCATACTTCCATTCCTCTGGAATTGGTGATTTCCAAAAAAGGAAAAAAGGCGAAAAGCAACCACATTGAACAGCAAAAACTAAGCCAGTATGTCGGTACGATGAATGTAGTGATGTTTGCACCTGAGGATCTCCATCTGGTCAAAGGAAGCCCTCAGGTTAGACGGCGTTTCATTGATATGGAAATCGGCCAGGTTTCTCCCGTATACCTTCATGACATGAGCCAATACCAAAAAATCCTGCAGCAAAGAAATCATTACTTGAAGCTTCTTCAAATCAAAAAACAGACTGATACGGCGATGCTTGATGTGTTGACAGAGCAATTTATCCAATATGCTGCAAGAATCATTGAGAAGAGGTATCAATTTCTTTCGTTGCTTCAGGATTGGGCAGAACCGATTCACTCCGGTATATCAAGGAATTTGGAACAGCTTAAAATCGAATATAAACCATCGCTTGATGTATCAGAATCTATGGATTTGACGAAAATGATAGAAGAATTCGAAGACAAATTTGATAAAATAAGGTCAAGGGAAATTGAACGGGGCGTAACACTTATAGGCCCGCATAGAGATGACCTGGTTTTTTTTGTGAATGGACGCGATGTCCAGACGTTCGGATCCCAGGGTCAGCAGCGGACTACCGCCCTTTCTTTGAAACTTGCTGAAATAGAATTGATTCACTCCGAAATAGGGGAGTATCCTATTTTGCTTCTGGACGATGTTTTATCGGAGCTGGACGATTACCGCCAGTCCCATTTGTTAAACACGATCCAGGGAAAAGTCCAAACCTTTGTCACTACCACATCCACAGATGGCATCGACCACCAGACGCTGCGTGATGCCTCTACCTTTTACGTGGCTCAGGGGGCTTTATCAAAGGTGAAATGACGAGGTGGGCTTATGTATCTCCATATTGGTGAGGATATACTTGTTAAAACAGATGATGTAATAGCCATTTTAGATAAACAGCTCCTCCAGTCTTCCCCAATCATGCAGGAATTCCTGGAAAAAAAACAAGAAGTGACGGTCAATCTTGCAAAAGGGTCAATAAAATCAATAGTTGTTACTGAAAAAAATATTTATTATTCCCCTCTTGCATCCGGCACACTTAAAAAGCGCTCCCTGCAAAAATCGATTTTAATTGATGAATAAATAGATATGAAATATACAGGTTTTGAAATTTTACAGGCATAGAAAATTGCGATCAGAAAAGTGTAGGTGATTGATGTGGCAATGGAACAAAAGGAAGTTCAGGGACAAGAATACGATGAAAACCAGATACAGGTTCTAGAAGGATTAGAAGCTGTCAGAAAACGTCCGGGAATGTATATCGGATCTACTTCTGTAAAAGGACTTCACCATCTTGTATGGGAAATCGTCGATAACAGCATAGATGAAGCACTGGCAGGGTTCTGCGATGAGATCAAGGTAATCATCGAAAAGGACAATAGCATCACGGTCATTGACAATGGACGTGGAATTCCGGTTGGGATCCATGAAAAAATGGGGCGCCCTGCGGTGGAAGTAATCATGACCGTACTTCACGCGGGAGGAAAATTTGGCGGTGGAGGCTATAAGGTTTCCGGAGGTCTTCATGGGGTCGGTGCATCAGTCGTAAATGCCTTATCCACTGAATTGGAGGTCTTTGTCCATCGTGAAGGAAATGTTCACTACCAGAAGTTCGAACGTGGAGTCCCTCAGGCAGACCTGAAGGTTATTGACCAAACGGACCGTACAGGAACTACGATCCATTTCACGCCGGATGGTGAAATCTTCACTGAAACACTTGAATATGAATTTGAAACGCTTGCTACCCGGTTGAGGGAACTGGCCTTCCTTAACAGGGGTATTAAGATATCCATTGAAGATAAGCGTGACGGGAAAGAACGCTCCAATGAATATTATTATGAAGGCGGCATTAAGTCCTATGTAGAGCACTTAAACCGCACAAAAGAAGTTCTTCATGAAGAACCCATCTATATTGAAGGTGAAAAAGAAGGGATTTCCGTTGAAATCGCCCTTCAGTACAATGAAGGCTTTACAAGTAATTTATACTCATTCGCGAATAATATTCACACGTATGAAGGCGGAACCCACGAATCTGGTTTTAAAACTGCACTGACGCGTGTTATTAATGATTATGCGAGGAAGAATGGACTGATTAAAGAAAGTGATTCCAACCTTTCCGGCGAAGACGTTCGTGAAGGGTTAACCGCAATCATTTCAGTAAAGCATCCTGACCCTCAGTTTGAAGGCCAGACCAAGACGAAGCTAGGGAATTCAGAAGCCAGCACGATCACCAATTCGGTCCTCTCGGAAAAGCTAGAATCATTTATGCTGGAGAACCCCTCGGTTGCCAGAAGAATGGTTGATAAAGGATTAATGGCTGCCAGAGCCCGTTTGGCTGCCAAAAAAGCACGTGAATTGACACGGCGAAAAAGCGCATTGGAAGTGTCTAGTCTCCCAGGGAAATTAGCCGATTGTTCGTCGAAGGATCCGTCCATCAGTGAATTGTACATCGTTGAGGGTGACTCTGCAGGTGGTTCAGCAAAACAGGGGCGCAGCCGCCACAACCAGGCGATATTGCCACTCAGAGGAAAAATCCTGAATGTCGAAAAAGCAAGACTGGATAAAATTCTTTCAAGTCAGGAGATTCGTACAATCATCACAGCTTTAGGAACGGGAATTGGTGAAGAGTTCGATATCTCAAAGACCAGATACCATAAAATTATCATTATGACAGATGCTGATGTAGATGGTGCGCATATCAGAACACTATTATTAACATTCTTCTTCCGTTATATGAGGCAAATTGTCGATGCTGGCTATATATATATCGCCCAGCCTCCTTTATACAAGGTGCAGCAAGGCAAGAGAATTGAGTATGCATATAATGACCGGCAACTTGATGCGATCATGGCGGAGATTCCAAGCCAGCCTAAACCAGGCATACAGAGGTATAAAGGTTTGGGTGAAATGAATCCTGAACAGCTATGGGAAACCACCATGAACCCGGAGACAAGGACGCTTCTCCAGGTGAAGCTAGAAGATGCCATTGAAGCGGATTCGACTTTTGATATGCTTATGGGCGATAAGGTTGAGCCGCGGCGTGATTTCATTGAAGAAAATGCAATCTACGTTAAAAACTTGGATGTATAATTGGGAACAGGGTGGATGCTGCTGCATCTATCCTGTCTTTTAACGAATGGCGATTAGACCGCCAAGTCCTCAGGCAACGTCAGTGGCAGCAGACGGAATACCTCTCTGAAATAATTCGCAGCCATAAAAAATATGGTGAGGTCCTGTACGTCAGGACTGGGCCTCTTGCGCTAGCCATTGGTACATGTTGGAAATTTTTTATTGTAAAGTGCACTTCTAAAAAAGGAGGTTGCTCCATGTCTGAAATAGAAAACGTAAGGGAAATAAACCTTAGCCAGGAAATGCGTACATCGTTCCTGGATTACGCCATGAGCGTTATTGTGTCACGTGCTTTACCTGATGTACGTGATGGGTTAAAGCCGGTGCATAGACGGATTCTTTATGCGATGAACGATTTAGGTATGACTTCGGATAAAGCATACAAAAAATCGGCCCGTATTGTCGGTGAAGTAATCGGTAAATACCACCCGCACGGCGATTCTGCTGTATATGAAACAATGGTGCGGATGGCGCAGGACTTCAACTACCGTTATATGCTTGTTGATGGTCATGGGAACTTTGGCTCTGTAGATGGCGATCCAGCAGCAGCTATGCGCTATACGGAAGCAAGAATGTCAAAAATATCAATGGAATTAATACGCGATATCAATAAAGACACCATTGATTACAAAGAAAACTACGATGGTTCCGAAAAAGAGCCGGTTGTGCTTCCGGCCCGTTTTCCCAACTTGCTAGTCAACGGTTCTTCCGGAATTGCCGTAGGGATGGCAACAAATATCCCTCCTCATCAATTAGGGGAAGTGATTGACGGAGTTTTGGCCGTAAGCAAAAATCCCGACATTACCGTTCAAGAGTTGATGGAAATTATCCCGGGCCCTGATTTTCCTACTGCCGGACTTATTTTAGGCCGCAGCGGAATTAGGCGGGCATATGAATCGGGCAGAGGGTCGATCACCCTGCGTGCCAAGGTTGAAATCGAAGAAAAATCTAACGGAAAACAAGTAATTGTTGTCACTGAATTGCCGTATCAGGTAAATAAAGCGAAGCTAATCGAGAAAATTGCAGAGCTGGTTCGTGACAAGCGGATTGACGGCATTACGGATCTTCGCGATGAGTCCGATAGAACCGGTATGCGCATTGTCATGGAAGTTCGCAGAGATGCGAATGCCAATGTTTTATTAAATAACTTATTTAAACACACGGCAATGCAAACAAGCTTCGGAATCAACCTGCTGGCACTCGTGGAGGGGCAGCCAAAGGTTCTAAATTTAAAACAATGCTTGCAGTATTATCTTGAACATCAGCAGGTTGTGATAAGGCGCAGAACGGAGTATGAACTGCGCAAAGCGGAAGCTCGCGCCCATATTTTAGAAGGGTTGCGAATCGCACTTGACCATCTCGATGAAGTGATCAATCTGATCCGCAGCTCGCAGACAACTGATATTGCCCGGGAAGGATTAATGACTCAGTTCAATCTTTCCGAAAAGCAGGCACAGGCAATTTTGGATATGCGTCTGCAGCGTTTGACTGGTTTAGAGCGAGAGAAAATCGAGGATGAATACCAATCCCTTGTCGCTTTGATTGCTGAACTAAGAGGAATCTTGGCTGATGAAGAAAAAGTTCTGGACATCATTCGCGAGGAGCTTTCTGAAATTAAAGAACGGTTCAATGATGAGCGGCGTACTGAAATCATTGTGACTGGATTGGAAAATATTGAAGATGAAGATCTGATACCTGTAGAAAATATAGTTGTCACATTGACCCAAAATGGATATATCAAACGGCTTCCTGTGTCAACATACCGCAGCCAAAGACGCGGTGGCAGAGGAATTCAAGGAATGGGTACAAATGAGGATGATTTTGTCGCACAGTTACTGACCACCTCGACGCATGATACCTTATTATTTTTTACAAACAAAGGAAAGGTATACCGTGCGAAAGGGTATGAAATACCTGAGTATGGTCGTACGGCCAAAGGGCTTCCAATAATTAACCTACTTGAAATTGAAAAGGATGAATGGGTGAATGCAATCATCCCAGTAAAAGATTTTGGTGATGACTGGTTCTTGTTCTTTACCACGAAAGAAGGTATATCCAAACGGTCCCCGTTATCTTCCTTTGCAAATATCCGAACTAACGGCCTCATTGCTTTAGGATTACGCGAGGGAGATGAATTAATCTCTGTTCGCTTGACAAATGGGAAAAAGGATATCATTATCGGGACGAAACATGGTATGCTGATCCGTTTCCCTGAAACAGATGTCCGCTCAATGGGACGTTCAGCAACCGGCGTTAAAGGGATTACGTTGCGAAATAACGATGAAGTGGTAGGAATGGAAATCCTTGAAGAAGATAGCGAGGTTCTCATTGTTACGAAAAAAGGATTTGGAAAGCGGACCCCAGCCGGTGAATATCGCATTCAAACCCGTGGAGGAAAAGGTATCAAAACATGTAACGTCACCGAGAAGAACGGTGAACTAGTTGCTGTAAAAACCGTATCCGGCGAAGAAGATTTAATGTTAATAACAGCGGGTGGCGTGTTAATCCGAATGGCTGTGGACAGTATATCCAGAACCGGCCGAAACACACAGGGTGTTAAACTGATTAGTCTGAATGCCAATGAGAACGAATCAGTTTCTACCGTTGCCCTGGTCGAAAAAGAAGAAGAAAAAGAACTCATTGAGGATATCGATGAAACTCAGCCGGAGGAGCCTTTTAAGGATGAGTTATTAGAGGCTGAGGAATCTTCCTCTGAAAGTGATGAGACTGACGAGTGATATATATAGTTAACAGAAGCATCCGCAATGGATGCTTCTTTTTTTACTAATTCGGAGTCTCTGACATCAGGCAGCTTAGAAAAAACTAGAAATCTAACTAGTTTTTAAAAGGAAAATACAGTAATATTTATGGTAATCGACCAATGCAGTTCTTACAGGGGTGGACAAGTTTGCGTGTAAAAACACAATATTTAATTGAAGGTACCATTCTTTCAAAAGATGTACCAGGCTTGGCTAACCGTCCAATTATGGCTGGCAAGACCATCTTAGATCATGATCATATAGAAGTATTGAAAGCATTTCTAGTGACAGATGTAAGTGTAGAGAAGACCTTGATTAATGGTTTACCATTTGTTCCGAAAGAAATTATCGATCAAGAAGGAGAAGAGCAAGAAAGCAGTGACTCAGGCTTCATTCCCTCTTATTTAAAAGCCGTGCAAAGCTATAAACAATTATTTAAAACCTGGCAAGCTGGCACGCCGATGGACGTATCCAAGGTAAGGGAGTTGATCATCCCATTATTTAATAAAGCTATGGATAATCCGTCAGAGCTTTTTTTGTTGCACCACTATAGCACCACTACCGATTATTTATATCATCATGCGATTTCGGTTGGATTATTGAGCGGTTACCTTGCAAAGAAATTAAATCTTGAACGGGGAGACGTTCTTCAAATTGCGATGGCTGGCTGCCTTGTTGATTCTGGGATGGCAAAAATTCCACTGAAAATTCTAGAGAAAAAGACAAGCCTTACGACCGATGAGTTTAATGAAGTGAAACCACATCCTATTTACAGTCTGCAAATGCTGCAAAACAGTTCTATTTTGAAAGAAGCTGTAAAATATGCCATTCTTCAGCACCATGAACGATTGGATGGCAGCGGATATCCCTCTGGAAAAAAAGGTGAAGCTTTACATCCCTTTTCCAGGATTGTAGCAGTAGCGGATGTGTACCATGCTATGACCTCAGAAAGGAATTACCGTAAAAAGCAATCCCCTTTCAAAGTGGCAGAGATGATTTTGCAGGATGACTTTGGAAAGTTCGACATAGGTGTTGTAAAGACATTATTATCCTGTATAACAAATTATTCTATTGGAAGTAGGGTGAAACTTTCCAATGGATATATCGCTGAAATTATCTTTGTTGAATCTAACGCTCCAACGCGGCCGATGGTCAAACTGGATAGCGGGGAAATCTTGCCCCTGACAAAAAACAGAGAGTTATTTATTGAAGATGTGCTATAGTATTTAGTGAGCCTGCCGAACACGCAGGCTTTTTCCTTTTACTAAGTAATAATTAAATATTGCGAATTCATATGATCTGCTTGATTTTTGATATTGAACTATATATAATAACAAAGTCAGCAATACAGAAAAGTAAATTGTTGACTTAGTAGTTTGAATATGATATATTCATAAAGTTGCTTCTAAAAGAAACAACATTCCAATTGCTCTTTGAAAACTGAA
>NZ_PGUW01000013.1 GCF_002863565.1 Bacillus sp. V5-8f | reverse complement strand
TTCGCCAAGAGGTCATATCCCATTCCCCCTTTCTGATACTCCTTAACTACCATTAACTTAAATTGTTCACTATATTTAGCCATTAAAAAACACCCCAAAAGTTAGATTTCACTCTAACTTTTGGGGTGCAGTACATTGTTAGGCTTTTTCTTTTAAAAATGGGCTGTCACTTTGATAGCTTGTATAGATTATGCTTCCTCCTGTGGGAAAGTATAAAAAAAAGCCTATTAGTTAGCACCGGGGTCAGTCCCCTAGCTATTAGGCTTTTCCTATTAATCTTTATGGATTAATTATATTTTTCACAAAAAAATGTGCCATTAACTACCGATACTTGTCCATCCTTTTTTTGAAACGCCGTATATAATATTCTATAAAAACTTAAGGGGGGTGTTTTTTATGGTATACGATAGAGAACGTGACCGGGAACGCTATTACGACCGCAGGGAATATAATCGAGAAAGGTATTACGACCGTAGAGATTATGATAATGAACGCTATTACGACCGTAGGGAATATGACCGGGACCGGTATCACGATCGTAGGGACTATGATCGTGATCGACATCACCATCGAAGAGAACGTGATCGAGATCGGTATCACGATCGAAGAGACCGCGACCGGGATCGGTATGAAGATCGTAGATATCGTTATTAAACGCTTATACAGTCCAGTATGTAGTGATGTATTGAACAAACCCCCTACGTATGTAGCTACACTAAAGAAGCAAATCTAATATATTTAGTGAGATGGTCCGTATAAGTTCTTTATCTTATAGGCAGTCTGTCCGTACACGATAAAAACAGACCTTATTCATTTGAAGGTCTGTTTTTTCGTTACCATTAAATGTACTTTTTGATTTAAGTCACTCATTCTATTAAGATATTTCTTCTAACCGATTTGGCACAAGTTTTGAAAGCGTCTCTTTTTGAATTGGGTGTATAAATGGTAAACCTTTATAAGCAAATGCTTAATCTTATATATCGACCAGTCAAGTTATTTCGCTTTCGCCATCTTGTTGGGGGTTTCCCCGCCATTTTTTACAATTCCTTTAAGTCCTTCCACACTGCGTACGACAGCCTTACGATGATTGTTCCGGACCAGTTGTACATAACCATCCGTTACCTTGTGCCATTCACGGCGGCGGTTACGCACATATGCCACGTTCGATTCTACACTCTTTTGAATGCTGTCCTCGAACTGGTCGAGCATGTTTAATGTGGATTTGAGAGGAGTTAGAGCCAGGTTTTCCACCTTTTTGGAAACATCTCTCAGCTGGCCATTGAGTTCAGTACGCTCACTTGATTCAGGTGTATTAGCCTCGGTTTCTCTTCTTCGGGAGTAATTACCCAACAAACCTTTAACCATTTTTCTGTTTGTCCTTCTTGACTGCTCGAATATGCTTACGAATGATTTCCTGTATTGCTTATTGAACTGGACTACTTCCTTTAACGCATTGATATAGGCATCTTCACTACGTTCACGGATTTGTCTTCCCCGTTCTATTGATTGTTCATACCGATTCCAAACTGAATCTACAAATACACCAGTCGATGTAGGCTCCTCAGTTGCAACAACTTCTTCCTCAGTAACAGCTTCACTCTTTTTCTGCACCATTGTCGTTCCTCCTCTTTTCATTGCTTTCTTTCCCTATGACATCCTTCTTTTAAAAAAGAAGAAAAATAGAGTTCAATAAAAATGATTTACTACATAGTAAAACTTTGGTCAAACATAGACTGGTAACCTTCAAGATGATTAGCAAAGCCTCTTTCGTATGTAGTTCCAGTCCTCTTCTTTGCCGACCTCTTCCTGTCATCTGCCCTTCTCCAACTGATTTGCCAGTCGATAGACATTGCTCTACTCAACCTTGGAGACCAATTGACTCCAGCCTGTTAAACATAATTTGGTTCTCACCTAAGCAAGCGCAACTTCTTATGAAGGATTCACCGAGTCAAATGCCGACCTTTATTAATCCAACTAATTTAACTCATATGTGTATTTTACATCTATAGGTAATATTTTGTCAACTTGGCATAAAATACACAGGAAAAGGTTGCAATTAACGTTTACACATTTCCTAAATTGGAAATATCTTAATAGAAAAATAATGGGGTGGATTTAGAACAAAAATTTCAAGGTGGGTTTTTTATGACAAAAACGAGACGAACTGAATCAGGAATGCCCTATTTTCACTTTGGCAGCGGCGAACCTTTATTGTTGATCCATGGCCTTGGCGAATTCAAAGAAGGCTGGGTTCATCAATTTGAATTATCGGATGAATTTGAACTGATCATTCCCGACTTGCGCGGCCATGGAGAATATGCAAAGACAGAAGGAATCTCCATACAAAGCTTTGCTTCAGATCTCATTGGCTTATTGAAAGAATTGTCGCTTGACAGCGCTCACATACTAGGCTTTTCCATGGGAGGCGCAGTTGCACAAGAAATGTACCGGCAGGCTCCTGACAAGTGCCGATCGCTACTGTTAATCAATACGTTTCATTATTTCCCAAAGAAACTTGCCAAAATGTTCTTGAAGTCCAGGGAATCGAAAATTGAAAGTCTAACAGTAGAGCCCCGATATGAAGAAGCTGCTAAATTGAGCCTGTATTCCTGGAAGGAAGAAAACATACGGGATTTCAGCAATTTTTACCAACCGAACCGTGATGCTTTTTTAGCATCCATGAACGCATGCCTTCATGTAAATAACTTGTCCCTCTTGCCCAACGTTCAAATACCGACGCTCATTATTGGCGGCCAGTATGACTCGGTCCTGCCAGTATCGCTTCAGCTGTGGATGCATAAACTCATGCCCGATTCAGAATTCATTATCATGAGAAATACGGGGCATATGCCTAAATATGAAGCTAAGGACAGATTTAACCGGCTGATAAGAAATTTTCTCCGCAAGCAAAAAGCCAGTACCCGACGAAAACGTTTTAATGCTTCTGCCTGACAATCAATGTATAAGAATTGCATGCAGCTTTTTTATTACACCAATGGTTTATTGAAAAACAAAGCGGGAAGTAACACAATTCTTCCCGCTTAATGAATCATTTTCGTCCATTCCTTTTATGCTTGCAAACCTTTATTTGAACGGCTTGAAAGCCATTGGTCTGCAACAACTGCAAACTTTCCCGTCAGTGCCAGCGATACATGGCCTGCTTCGATCAGATTATAGGTTTTATCCTCGCTTCCTACAAGGTCCATGATCGGAAGGCTTTGTGCCTCCATGACAAGATTATCATTGGAAGATGAGACGACAAACAGAGGGCAGGTGATGTTCTTTAAATCGACCTTCTTTCCGCCAATCACCAATTCTCCCTTCATTAGCTTATTATCTCTATATAAATCATTGAACATCTGCTTAAATGCTGCACCTGCAAATGATCCCGTATCCCTCGTCCACTTATCCATCCGCCGCCATTTATCAACATACCGATCATCATGTGCCCGGCTAACCAGGTTTACATAAGGGCTTACATAGATGGGTGAGAGTCCCCTGAACATGGAATATGTAAATTCAGGAGGGATAACCCCATAAACATCAGCCAATCGGTCAACACTGAGTGTCCCATTATTTAATGCTTCCAGCCACTTTTCAGGAATGATTCCAACGCTGTAATCAATTGGAACCGTAGCAAGAACTAAATTTTTTATCGGCAGATTCGTAATGGAAGTGAAAATGGCTGATATCGTACCGCCCAGGCAATACCCTATCAACGATATTTCCTCTGCCCTAGAATGCCGTAATGCCCGTTTGACTGCCCTTTCCAAGTAATCGAGGATATAGGTTTCAATACTGATACCTTTGTCCTCGTAAGCTGGGGAACCCCAATCCAGCAAATAAACATCATAGCCAAGTTCTGCAAGGCCGCCAATCACGCTGTTTCCAGGCCCGATATCTAAAATATATGGCTTATTAAGGAGCGAGTAGACAAAAAATAACGGGATGTCATACTTTTTTTCTTTCGCAGGATAATGCCAAAGAACGGATTTATTTTTACGCCACACCATCTGCCTTGGGGCATGCTCGATGTCAGGCTTTGGATCATTGACGATTTTATAGACTTGTTTCCACCTATTCGTTTCTTTTTCCATATCAACGACTGGAACAAGGTTTTTTAATGTTGTCTCAGTACTAGCCATATGTCACCCTTACCTTTACCGTTTATTTACCTGCGCCCACTCCAACCAGCGCCGCTTCTTCTTCTTTTTCTTTTACATCCATATTTTTAAGCTGTGCCAATTGATTCTTAATCTCAGCAAATTGGACAAGCTCTTGTTTTAAATCCTGTAGCTCTGCCTTAATATCATTTGATTCCATGAGCTCTAGCTTCAATTCTTGCAGCTCCGCCTGGACACTATTCGTGTGCGCAAGTTCCTCCCTCAATGCTTGTAACTCAGCTTTCATGTTTTTTGTATCAGCAAGCCCCTCGCTCAGCTTTTGAAGGCTAGCGTTCATTTTCTTTGTTTCAGCGAGTTCTTTTGCTGTTTTTGATAGTTCCGTTTTCAATTGCTTGGTAACTTTTACAATTTCCTCGAAGAATTCCATATTTTCTTTGTTTATAGAAATGAACTCGTCCTTCATTTCCCAGATTTGCTCCTCGAGTAGATCTATTTTGTCTTCAGCCTGGATGGAAAGCTGTGCCACATTAGCGATATCTTTTTTTGTGGGAAGATTCATGTAGCTTGCAATCAGTTCTTGATTCTTTCTAAACAGCTCCATATAACGGGAATGTGAATCCATCCCGATCTTGGAAGCTTTGACAAATTCGTTGGTATCTGTGAACGTGGAAAGAACGCCGTTCATTTGTTGTTCCCACATTTCGCTTAGCTGCCTGAACCCTTTGTATGGATCGTACTTTTTATCGTTTGACATTCTTTATCCCCCCGAAGATTAAGATTTGACTGGTTCTTCAATTTTTTCCAGATATTTATTGAATGGTAAAAAGGCGGTTTTGAAAGGTTTTGTAAACAGGTTTACAAATAATTTTTGATTCTCATAGATAAGCTTGGCTGACTGTTTGACGGTACGGATATATTCGATTCTAGCTTTTTTCCGTAGCGTGACGTAGTGCTCGATCATGTCAACGTACTTTTCGAAGCTCACCTGCCCTGTAAGTGTGCGGCGTGGCGTATCCATAATGGCAATTGTCCGCTTTTGGATGTCATTGAAGAGTTGATTCATTTCTTCATAAGACTTCACAGGGAAAAAGCGTTGAAAGGAGGTTGTAGACATCAAAAATTCTTCCCGGGCTGTTTTCTCCCATGCCGCCAGTTCTTTTTGGAATTGCTCGTTAACTTCATTGATGTTTTCCATGTTACGTTTTACGCTTTCGGAAATTCGCTTAACTCTTTGTAGAAAATCCTCATCCCGATTTTCAGAACGCTCGGCCCACTTGTCCAGCTCGTTACATGCATTCTTCCAAAGTAAATCAAGGCTGGACAGCTGCTCTTCCACTTCTCCAACCTCCACAGGAAGCACAGCTTCTTCAGACTCTTCTATATTCTTTTTTATAGTTGCTCCCGTCACGGCCTCAAGCTTTTTTACAGATGCTTCACCGGCTTTTGCCTCAAGCACCTCGTTTACCGCTTGCTCCACCTTTGCTTCAAGCTCACTATTCACTTTTACTTTGAGCTCTTGTTCTTTTGCTTCATTTACTTCTCTTTTTTCCTTTTCTTCCATGCTTTTCTCCTCCGCTTCTTGTATAGTTTCTTTTCTTTCTGAGATGTTTTTCTTTACATTCCAGTTCCTCTGCTATTTCCGATAATTCATCAGTTAGCCTTCTTAACTGGATTCGATGGCTCTTCACTTCAGTCAAAATGTCATATAACTCATCATCCAGGAGATCCAGCCGATCCTCATGCCGAATGATTCGTTTGGCCATGTCCGCCATGTCATTCCTTGAGGCAAGGTTGTTTCTGTCGAGCCATTTCTGTGATTGATTTCTTATGGCAACTACGTGGTTCAAATGGGTATCCATTGCTTCTCCGGCCATCTTCACAAAAGTCATTGAGTTAGTCATGCAGCGGATTTTCCGATTCAAATCCTCTTCCATTTTTTTATAGACTTTTGCTGAATCACCGTCAAAAGGACACATAAAACCCTCCATGCTGTTGCTTCGCCAGACTCTTAGACTAATAACCTTTTAAATTCTTATTTACCAAGATAACAATCAGCTCTCCTTCTTCCCCAACAGGTACGTCTTCAACATGGTCTCCTGTTACTTTCACGATTCTTGCTTCGGTTCCAGGAACCGGAATCCCTATGCTTCCTTCCTTCGGGGGCAGAAATGGGGGAGTGAAAATGGCTGATGGTAACATTTCTGAAAGCCCATAACCGTCGTATAGCTTACACCCTGTTTTCTCTTCAAAAACCCTGGCTAGTTCAATTGGCAGTGGTGCCCCGCCGCTGCTTAAATAATAAATGTCTTCGAAGCCGCATTCTCCCAATCCTTCCTGGCTGTTCAATGCGAAATACATCGTTGGGACGGCTGACATTTGGAACGGTTTTTCCCGTTTGACAATGTCCATCATTTCTTTTACATCAAATCTCGGCAATACCAGCTGATTGGCCCCTTCTCTAATTCCGGAAAGCGCGTTGCAGCTGAGACCATAAACATGGAACATCGGAAGGACACTCATGATTTTGAAATCGTCTGGCCGATTCTCGCACGTCCTATAAGTAAAATCACAAACCTGAATCACATTGGAAAGAAGGTTCTTGTAAGTAAGCATAACCCCCTTTGAAGCACCTGTCGTCCCGCCCGTGTATTGCAGCTTGGCCACGTCTTCATCAAGGTCAATCGCAACTTCTGGCAGACTCCCGTTTGAGGCGAGGAATTCATCAAAGTGATGGTCACCCGGCTCGAGATCGATTTTGCTACTGCCAAAGCTTAAACAATAACTGTTTCTAGAGATGTCCGTGACTGTACCTGCTTCACTCTTGGATAAAAGGTATCCAATACTACAATGTATTTTGAACCGGAATCGTTCAGGACATGTTCAATCTCCCTTTCAACATACATAGGATTCACCTGAACATTGATCCCACCTAAACGGAATCCCGCAAATAACGTAAAAATATAATGGGGGCTATTCGGCAGCATAATGGAAAGCCTATCACCCTTTTGAAATCCGCTTGCAAACAGGGATGCAGCGAGCATTTTCGCAATAGACTTTGTTTGATTAAAGCTTCATGTCCTTCCAAAAAAAGTCATGGCTGGTTTTTCGTTATGGTCACTGGCTGCCTTGCTTAACAAATCGAAAAGAGAATCGTAATCTACAGAAACATGTTCACTTATTATTGGATCATAAAATTTTAACCATGTTTTTTGCTGGTAGACCATCTTTCTTTTCCTCCCCAATGCCTTCCTTTATTTCATTTTTTTGAATACACTATCATGATGTCACAAAACAATGTAGTGCCAATATTTAGATTATTGTTTTAAAAAAACTTTTTGTAAACCATATCCTTTTCGACATTTTTTTACTACTTTCTATGTTTTCAGACTTTTAATGAGCTTAACGAGGGGTAACATAACCAAATTTATCCATTAAAAGCAGAAAAAACAACAGAAAATTGTCGAAAAAATTCTTTATGTTCACAAACTTTTCACAACTAACTCGACAACTTTTTAAGCATTCGGGTAAATTGGAAGCGTTTTCTTATTTTCAAAGAATATATTTGGAAAGGCTCACAGTTTATGGAGATTACTTTTTAAGGCTTTTTGCGGGAAGGCGCGTACTATTTAATGGATAAAGCTGATGACCAATTAATAGATTCCAATATATATCTGTTAACTAGTTAATAGTCAGTAAAAAGCATTCATAATAGCCAAGGCTATCAACAAACAAGAAAAAGCAGTGGATTTTACACATCCACTGCGTATAAAATTTTTTCTGATTGACCAAACCCGCGATACTAGCTTACTCTATTAAATCCATTGTCCTGAAAGGAAGCAGGTTCAATTGGTTCCAGATCGGTAAGCAGGAATACATAACTTAGAATTCCGACAACCAGAAAAGCTGCTGCAACAAGGAATGCATACATAAAGGATCCTGTCGCTTGAACGATAAATCCTGTGGCAATTGGAGCGACGATGGCCATGGAATTGTTTCCAAAGGTTAAAAGTCCTGTTAAGGTTCCTACGCTTCCCTTTGGAGCAATAAAGGTAGGAATGCTATAAGCAACTGCAGAAGTAACTACAAGACCACCCAGGGCTATAGAAATCCATAACACTGCTATATTTGGGTTATGTGTGAACGCTGCACCAATGATTGCTAAACCGAAAAGCATACCAATTACAAGGGTGGTTTTCCTTACACGGGTTGAATTATAGCCTTTGTTGACTAGACGATCTACAAGCCAACCTCCAAAGACAATTTCTGTAATGGTCCCTACAACCCATGGTATGGCTGCATACCAACCAGATTTTAATATCGACATTCCCATTTCTGTGGCAAGGTATCCTGGAAGCCAAGTCAAGAATAAAAACCAAGAATATCCATAGGCGGCAAAACCAATAAATACTGCCCATACCTTTCGTTTAGTCAATAGATAACGGATATTTTGCATGGCTGTTCCTGACTGTTCCTCTCCACTTTGTGAACCGCCATCAATAATGTATTGATACTCTTCTTTTGTTAAACGTTCATCTTCGTGTGGCTCACGATACCAAATGAAAAATATAACGGCATATATGATGCTGATAATGGCAGTGGCGAAAAATCCAGCTCGCCAGCCCCATTCGGTAACGATTAAGGCGAGCAGCGGAGCCCCGATAGCATTGGAAAGCTTGGATTGAGCATCATAACTAGCAATTGCTTTTCCACGTTCATTTTGCGGAAACCAATGGCTGATAGCCTTGGCGGCAGCCGGGAAATATGGCGCTTCACCGACACCTAATAAAATCCTGGATAAGATAATTAATCCCCACCCATTTGCCACTGCTGTTAAAAGGCAGGCTAACGCCCATATTATTGTAGCAACTCGTGTGACCCATTTCACACCTATTTTATCAAGCAATGGCCCGACAGGAATTTGCAATAAAGCATACGACCATGCAAAGGCAGATAGAAAAATTCCCATCTGACCTGGCGTTAAATCAAATTCCTCTTTTAACATAGGAATCGCGATTGACATATTTGTTCGATCAAAGTAGTTTACGATTACTCCAACCGCAATTAAGAAGGCTATTGACCAACGATGCTTTTTCATACTTATCCTCCATCCTCTGTGATGCTCCATCTTGAGATTGAAATCACTTCCATATATTTGACAGGAAATCTTAGTACATATTTTTATAAAAACTAACACAAATCTCCTATCCAGCTATAATCTGTTTGTGCCTTGATTAAATAGACGAATCTCCCGAATAGAAGACATTTCACTCGATGTTTCCCGGGTAGTTTCCTTCATATTGACTATGGGTTTTACTGTTTTGAATATATTGGTTTGTAAAATGGGTAAATCGCGATATATGTAAGGGCACAAAGACACGCAGATACTTAACGAATCGATGAGCAATGAGCTCGATTCCCATTACCCTCTTTAAAGTCCAAGATAATTTTTCCAAACTTTCCTGTAGCAGCTGCCTCATATGCTCGTTCATACTCTTTAAAAGGAATAATCTCGGAAATGATTGGGTTCACATGAAAATCATCGCGCATTAAATATTCCAGCGCCTTCGTATAGTCAGATGGGAAATTATAAATGATAGATCCATATATATTCAATTCATTTCTCACCACTCGCACTACAGGAACATTGGCTTCCGGTGTTAGACCAATCAAAACTACTGAGCCACCAGGAGCGGCAATTTGGATCGCTTGCTCGACAGACTGTTGGACCCCCGCCGCCTCTATAACGACATCAAAGGTTTCATCTTTAATCTCATCGGGCATAGCGGTTCGAATCTTGCCGAAGCTTCTTGCGTTTTCTAATTTATCCTGGTTGATATCAATCGCTGTTACCTGGGCTCCTAAATAAGCGGCCAATGAAACGGCCAGCATTCCTTCAGTGCCACAGCCGATAATTGCAACTGAGGTATCTTTTGTCATTTCAACCTTTTGAAAGGCATGAATGATTACGGCAAATGGTTCAATTAACACCGCTCTCTCATCAGGTACTCCTTCAGGAATAGGCAATACAAAACGTGACGAAATCACAAACTCCTGAGAAAATCCTCCGTCCGCATTGACACCCAATGATTCCTTATGGCGGCATATATTTGTTTTCCCTTTTACGCACATATCGCAAGTCCCACAATAGGAATTAGGAAGAACCACGACCTTCGTGCCGATTGTATATTCGACATCTTGTCCTGCTCCCATAATCGTACCTACCAACTCATGGCCGGGTGTGACTGGATAGGACGCATGCTTCAATTTCCCTTTAAAGACCGCAATATCCGACCCGCAAATCCCGCCGTATATTACTTTAATTTTCACCTCATCATCTTTAAGAGTGGATAAAGATTGAAGCTCTTGTAGTTCTAACTGACCTGGTTGTTTTAAAATTAATCCCAACATCTTTTCTTGCCTCCAACACTCAATACATTTTAATTTCTATCAAATGGAAAAAAGCACTATTGCCGACACATCAATTTAAACATTCTATAACATTATTCCACTATAAACAATATACCTTTTTAAAAAATTCACACTTTTCTGTAAGATAGAAGCAATATAAACGGTTTTGGTGAATTAATGGAGAGAAAATAGATAGAATGTAATTTACGCAAATATACACCTCATTTATTTGTCCAAAATCGCTGGTAATCTGTCCAGATTCTATTTTATTTGTCCAGAACAAAGAAATTACAATGTATCCTAATCGTTAGAAGTTTTCTATTTTAACAGAGGTTTTGATATCAGTGAAGTTTAGGATTTGTTTAGTTGAAATGTTGGAGGAAATATACTCACTTAAATGAGAATGGCGGTTCCTTTACTCGGGTTTTGGCCCTATGAGGATTAACGAGGTAACAAATTGTGCATATGCTTAGGACTTTCTTACTGAATTTGTTTCATTGGAACTCTTTTTCTTAATAAGATTAATCACTTTCTTTGCGCAATACTCATATTATGTGTTAAAACTAGTAGTGGCAATCTTAGATTGTTATTTTTCAACAAGAGAGGTACATACATAGTGAATAAGACAGAACTAGTAAATGCAGTAGCACAAAAAAGCGAGCTTTCTAAAAAAGATGCAAGTAAAGTAGTTGAAGCATTTTTCTCATCTATTACGAATGCATTAAAAAATGGAGATAAAGTTCAAATACTTGGCTTTGGAAACTTTGAAGTGCGCGAGAGAGCTGCACGTATTGGAAGGAATCCGCAAACGGGTGAGGAAATGTATATTGACTCATCAAAAGTACCTGCTTTTAGTGCTGGTAAAGCATTGAAAGACGCAATAAAAAACAATTAATTGTGTAAAACAGCACCACGGTGGGTTAGTTTTTTGCTAACCCACCGTTTTGTTTTTTTATAGATCAGCATGATTTTACTGAAAGAACCTGCTCAAAAGATATATCAGCGAAATCCACGTCTATAAGCGAATTCCATATTATATCTGCCAGATCCATACAAGGCTCACACTTCAGCTATTCCTGATTTCTGCAATGACAAGGTTTCGCAAAAGTTTCCCCACTCTCATCAAAAAGCAATCCAGTTGATAGTTTTAGGACGTTACATCGGGGATAAACGGATCTATTAAATTTCTACTTTCTGAAGCGAATCCGATTTTACTCTATTCAACGTACTGTATACTGCTGACTCCAACTCAATGAATGTTAGGTAAGAAGCCACGTCTTGGAATGGAAGGATTTGGGTAGCTACGAATCCGCCAATGCCGTTCTCCCGATCGATCCAGTAGAACAGATTGGCCAACCCCGCCCACATCAATTGTCCAGCTGGCCGACCTGTAGGGATGGGTTCGTCATTTACCTGGAATGTATATGACCAAGACTTTAATACACCAGGGAAGAACTCACCATCATTGGATAACGATGGATTGCACGTGAGCCATCCTCCGCTCTTCAAAGAATCGAGCCCATTCTTAGACATTTGTTCAACCGTTTGTGGGTCGAGAACGCCTTCACCGTCATTTAGTATCATACGGATAAACTTCATGTACTCGCCGACGCTAGCATACAGACCGTGTCCTCCCATATCCATTTCAGGCGATTGTGGCAGCATGAAATCAGGTACAGGTGTGATTTTTCCGTCCTTCTCTCGGCTGTGCATGGTTGCTCGGCGTTCCATCATGGACGGCGTAAGCGTAAATCCGATATCGGTCATGCCCAAAGGAGCAAAGATATACTCGGCCATAACTTCGCCTAGCCGCTTACCGCGTACGGCTTCCACAACCTTTCCAACCCAGTCGATATTAGCCCCATAGTTCCAGCGTTCACCCGGTTCAAATAGCAGCACATTCTTAATCGAATCAAAAGTACTGCTAAGTATAGAAGGAACTTCCTTTACCTCGCGATATTTACGATCTTCCTCACTGAAGAAATCATAACCAAAGCCGGCAGTGTGGAGCATGAGCATCTTTATGGTAATGTCTGTCTTTGGTGGTCTTAGCTTAGGCTGCCCTTCTGCATCAAATCCCTCTAAAACCATAATCTCGGCAATTTCTGGTACATATTTTTTGACCGGATCATCAAGGCCCACCTTTCCTTCCTGGACCAATTGCATCAATGCTGCACCGGTGATGGCCTTAGTGGTTGAGAAAAGAGCACACACTGTGTCAGTAGTCATTGGGGTATTTTTGCCGAGCTCTCGTACCCCTGCTGCTCCTTCGTAAATGTTACCCTCACGGTCAGTTATCATTGCAACTACACCAGGCGCGCCCCCAGCCCTACTTACAGAATTAGCCAAAACTTGGTCTAACGTATTTTTCAGAGCACTTTTAATCTTTTCCCTCGTCATCTTATCCATCTCCCCTTTACACTTATCTCGAAACCGTTTACATATATATTTTAAAAATTCCATAAGTATGTCAGACTTCCTCACTGACAAAAAGTAATCTACGACAGGAGCAGATTGTATTTCATGTGTTGTTTCCCTTTCCTCCGTCCTTTACCATTTCACGCGGTGGTCCCCTTTCCCTGCACTAGTAGGTAAAAAATCCAACGCCAGTTTTGCGACCGAGCGTACCTGCCCGGACCATTTTTTTCAGAAGTGGAGAAGGACGGTATTTCGGATCCCCCGTTTCCGTGAATAAAGTCTCAATCACATGCAATAATGTGTCCAGTCCGATGACATCTGCGAGTGCCAGTGGCCCAATGGGATGATGGGCTCCTAATTTTAAGGCAACGTCAATTTCCTCAGCACTGGCTGTTCCCTCTGCTAATACAAAGATTGCTTCATTTACCATCGGGATCAGGATTCGATTTACCACAAAAAGGGGAGTTTCTTTAACTGATATCTCTTTTTTTCTTAAAGTCTCGATGAATTGTTTCGTGGTTTCATAACATTGGTCGCTCGTTTTGTGCCCCCTGACCAATTCAACGAGTTCCATTCGTGGCACAGGATAGAAAAAATGAGTGCCGATTACTTGCTCAGGACGTTTTGTAGCAGATGCCATCTCGGTAATGCTTAAACCCGAGGTATTCGAAGCAAAAATGGCGGCTGGTTTACAAACTGTATCCAGTTCTTTAAATAATTCTTTTTTAGCCTCCATTTTTTCAGTGATCGCTTCAATGACAACATCAGCCTGAGAAACTTCCATGAAATCAATGGTTCCTTCAATACATTCAAAAATCTGATCGGCTTCCTGTTGACTGATCTTATTTTTATGTACACCTCGCTGAATATTATTTGAAATTTCCTGTAAGCCTCTTTCAATGATTCCTTCGTGCACATCCTGCAATACGACTCCCGCATCCCATGGTACCGGCACCTATTACTGCAATCGTTTTTATCATCTTGGGTTCTTCCTCACAAGTTAAAGTTTTAATACGAGCTTCTGCCCGTTTTATGTTTCCATCCGTATATAAAGTGGGCAGGAAAAGCGAAACCCACTTTCCCGCACTTTTCAAATGTGTGTTCCTCTGGTTACCGTGCAATGGGATCCGTCAACTTGTTTGACCTTGCTTCATACTCACTTCCGCCAAATATCGCATTGGGATTTTTTACGAAGATCGTTTTTAGCTGCTGTTCTGTTACTCCGCCCTCTTTCAATCTAGGAATGATATTTTCAAAGATATGGCCTGGCTGCCAATATCTAATCAATTCTTTCATTTCCTCCGGCCATACCGGTGGTTTTCCAAGCCAAACATTTACGGTATCATGGGACATCATCAATTGCTCTGAGTATCCTGCAGCAATTAACCCCAATAATACTGCGATTCTTTGCGAGTCCATCGGCGCACCGACAAAGCCCTGGATTCCAAATCGGTCAAATCCGACAAAAACCCCGTGCTTTAGTGTCTCCAGCTGATAACTAATATCGGTATTTCCATCCATATGCCCGATTAGGATCCGCTTAGGATCAGCCCCCTCAGAGGTTAAAAGGGCAGCCTGCCCAGGCCCCATTGTCCCTTCCTGGGTATGTGTGACAATGGAGATCCCCGTTTCTTTTTGGACCCTTGCCGCAACTCGGAAAAATATTTCCTCGTAATTGGTGATCCGGTCTTTACTTGTACCAAGCTTTATTACACCAGGTTTTATGCCGGTCTTCGCCATTCCATTTGTAATTTCCGACATATACAGCTCATAAATTTCATCTTCCGCCGCCCCCAGAGCCTGCTTGAATTTAAAATAGGCCGGAACCCCTTCTCCTTCATAATAATAGCCTGTTGCACAAATGATATGAATACCGGTCCGTTCTGAAATTTCCCTTAAGATTTCAGGGTCCCTTCCCGTATCGTTGGGAGTCACGTCGACCACGGTACTTACCCCGTGCGATTTAACTTTTTCCGCACCTCTACACCAACTCGAACGACCTCATTTCGGTCAACAGCATAGATCGGGTTGGCATAATAACCTGGAAAAAGAAGTGTTCATGCATTAACGTTTTTCCCAATTCGTCTGCGGATACTGGACCTAACACTGTATTGACTAATTTGCTCATATTATAATTTCCCCTTTTAAATAAATTTAGGAATATAACGCAATTGTGTTTTGATCACTTTTCCATTTGGATTTCGTGGTAAAACCTCCATGATTTCAACGTATTTGGGAACCTTATACTTCGCTAGTCGCTCTTTCACCCAATCCTGGACGTCTTTTTCCGTAAGTTCCTCACCAGCACGTGGGACTACGCAAGCTTTAACTGCTTCGCCATACTTATCGTCCGGCACGCCAACAATCGCTGCGTCCATAATTTTTTGATTGGCATATAAAATATCTTCCACTTCCACGGAATAGATTTTTTCCCCGCCGCGGTTGATCATATCTTTAATTCGGTCCATGATCGTAATGAAGCCATCTTCATCCATCATGGCGAGATCGCCAGTAGAAAACCAGCCATCCTTAATGGCCTTGCTGGTAGCTTCTTCATTGTTCCAATATTCCCGAATAACCATCGGTCCTTTAAAAACCAACTCTCCGACTTCTCCCAGCATAACTTCTTCATTGGTATCAGGATTGACGATTTTGACTTCCGTAACTGGTGTAGGCACCCCTACAGAACTAATTTTTTGCATTTGATGTTCAGTTGGCATGATAACAGCAGGTGAGGTTGTTTCCGTTAAACCGTATGTGTTATGGAGTTCGATGTTCGGAATCCATTTCTTTAAACCGACTAATGTTTCCCCTGGCATTGGAGCGCCACCAAAGCCTCCTACACGAAAGCTTTCTATCTTGTAATCTTGCAGATCTGGTTCCATTAGTGTCATGACATAAACGGTCGGTGAGGCAATAACGTGAGTGATATGTTCGTTTTGCAGAATCTCGAGGAATTTTTTTGGGTTGAACATTGGCATCAGAACAATCTTCCCACCCAAATATATAAAAGTGATAAGCTGTGCCGCCAGTCCCGTAATATGAAAAACAGGGACCGCAATGACAGTTGAATCGTCAGATGACAGGTTGTAGCAATGCTCATAATTCATGGCTGTGTGGATCATGTTGAAGTGGGTTATTAAAGCCCCTTTTGGTTTTCCGGTAGTGCCCGAGGTATACATGATGAACGCACTGTCGTGTTCGTCTAGTTGCTCCTCTTCTATTTCCCCAGGATGTCCCTGTATCAGGCGTGAAAAAGGAAGGGTCCTATCCGGTGTCTGTTCGTCCGTAATAAAAATCTTTTCTGTAGGTATGGCGTTCCTGACCGGCTCAACATTCGGCCACCATTCCTTGTTTGCAATCAGAATTTTCGCTCCCGAATTGGTGAGCATGTACTCTAATTCAGTTGCTTTCAGCTTTGTATTTAGCGGGACCGCGACCGCTCCGATCTGTAGGGCTGCGTATACTCCCGCAACAAATGGAATGCCATTCATTAGTAGAAAAGCTACTCGATCACCTTTTTTAATTCCATACGTATTTTTTAACTGCCAGGCGATTTGATTTACCTTCGCCTTGAGCGCTTTGTAGGTAATCTGTTGGTCTTCATGAACAAGGGCAACCTTATCCGGAAAACGCCTTACAGCTTCCGCGAGCGTTTCATTTAAATTACGCGGCCTTGTGTTGTAAACCTTTATTTTAATGCCCTGTACATCGCTTTCGGAGACAAGCTTATGAGTTTGACCCCAATAATCGGCCATGATCTTCACCCCCATTTGTTCGCGAAACGAAACATCTTTCCTTCGATCGGTTTTGGATAAAAGAACCGCTAGAAACAGTATCCCTGTACTTGTTTTTTCTCCTTATTGAAAACCACCACCCCCTTTAAGCTTATTGGCATACAGTGCACATTGTCTGTGAATGATCAGGAATGCGGCCTGACGATCAGCTTTCCCCAGGTTTTTCGTGCTCCCAATAATGAAAGGGCATGAGGCACCTCTTCAAAAGCAAACTCATTATAGATGAGAGGCTTAATCGCCCCCTTCTCATATAAAGAGATAAGCTCCTCATGTGCCTGTACCACCTTTTCAGGAAACAGCCTTCCAAAGAGTCCCCAATGGACACCTACAATGGAATAGTTTTTAACTAAAGCATGGTTGGTAGGGGCATCAGCAATGCGTCCGCCAGCGAATCCAATCACCAGGAGCCGGCCTTCAAACGCGATGCATTTGCGGGAACGATCGAATGTATCCCCTCCAACTGGGTCAAAGATAATATTGGCTCCTTTTCCGTCTGTTACTTCTTTCACGATGCTGACAAAATCCTGCGTGCTGTAATTGATGGCTCGTTCTGCGCCAAGCTCCTCGCATATCTTACATTTTTCTTCACTGCCAGCCGTTGCAATGACACGTGCACCGGCGGCCACTCCAAGCTGTATGGCAGCGGAGCCCACACCGCCAGAACCTGCATGAACCAATAGTACATCGCCCGCTTGGATTCCAGCAGATCGATGAAGGGCATAATATGCCGTTTGGTAAGTAATAAACAATGCTGCGGCATCGCTTAAGGACATGGAATCCGGAATCGGATAAACATTTTCCTCTTGCACAGTCACACTTTGGGAAAGTCCCCCATTCGGCAATTTGGGAGTGGCAAGCACCCGCTGTCCGATTTTAAGAGATACACCTGGCCCCACCTCAGAAATGATCCCTCCTATCTCTGCACCCGGTGTAAAGGGTAATGGGTGTTTTTCCTGGTATTTTCCCTGGCATTGCAAGATATCAAAAAAATTAAGGGCCGCTGCATCGACATCAATGCGCACCTGTCCCTCTTCTAGAGAAGCCTCTGTTAAATTCGCCAGTTGCAGGGCCGTCTCAGGATCACCAAGTTCTTTTACAATCCATCTTCTCATCTTCATCTCACCTCAATGTTATTTATAAAACGAATAAAGTTTTTGACTAATTGCTTTGTTTTGCACCAGATACGAAACGCTCTCCAGAATTATACAGCGGATAGATTAATATTCCGTTTCGTCTAAAGTCAATTAATCTAATTAAAGAGATATTTTACTAAGTAAATAGATAGACGCATAACTTACACTTTTTTATTAAAATTCAAATAGGCAAATGCGATGGGATAAAGTAAATTCTGTGGCTGAAGTCTCATTTTTTCAGGACGTTGGCTATGATGAGGAATCATTATAAGAGTATTGTATCCCCTTACAAAAATGTATAAAAGCGGATTGGTTGAGTTTATTAACTTCAGATTTTATATCAGAATTCTTAATAGGTAGTCTGAAAACAGCTTACTGACTTCCTTCTGATTGTACTGTCCTTTCGGAGAATACCATTGTTGGATCCAGTTGGTAGCACCTAGTATAATCATGCGGACCATTTTTACGTCCACTTTATGAAACTCCCCATTGTCTACACCTTGCTGAATCAACTGATCAAAAATCGCTGCATACACCTCACGTTGTCCCAAAATCGTCATGAGCCGATCATCGGTGAATGTTTGATCTGGTTTTATGATCATATTAAAGGTCTCTTTTTCGTTAATAGCAAAATCGATATGAGTGATAATGGCTTTCCTTAATTTATCGACCACCGTTCCTTCAACAGCGACAATCTTACCAAGAGTATCAACTGCATTCGACAAGATAAAGCTATGACATTGATACATTAAGTCTTCCTTATTTTTAAAATAATAGTATAAGGCCCCTTTGGTCATCAGCAGCTCGGCAGCGATATCCTCCATTGTTGTACGTTGATAGCCCTTTCTTGAGAGAATGCCGGCTGCGGATCGTAAAATATCTTCTCGTTTTTTAGCATTCTTCCTTTCTCTAATAGTCATAACAACCTCCAGGAACAACGCCTTTTGCAAAAAAAAAGATAAAAGGGAAATTTAAACATTTAATAAACATTGTTTAAAATTTAAATTTATTCTACTTTTGTTGATAAAAAATATCAAGTATTTAACTAAATATTCCAAATATTTTTTATTTAAACCGCTTCTAATACCTTTTGATAGAAAAGACATTACATGATTGTCCATGAGCTACGCGGCGATTTACCTCTGAAAGACGCTTTGAAGAAAATAGGATGTTCTTCCTGTGTCATACAGACAGACGCAGGCAGGCCTAAATAATATAAGATTTTTTTGCTTACGCATTGTCCTAGCCTGTACCTCCTCTTAATTGTTTTCATATATTCATCGAAAAAAGGAGTCTTTTTAGCGTCCTAATATTGCATGTTTAATAAGATTTAATAAAACTTCCCCTTAGATCGTCGCAATTATCAACTCAAGAATCCGTTAGTTTAAGAACAAAGCCGAAGTGTTCTATAATTTCTCCTCCAGACAAAAGCGTTGATCAGGAAAACTGATCAACGCATGACAAGCTAAAAAAGCGGTTTATAACTAGGCCGTTAGTAATATTGCTTTGTAAACTGTTTTATGCTTACCATATGAACAATCCGACAACCATCGCGCTTAGCAAAGAAACAGCCATTCCGCTGACGAGAAGTTTCCAGACATTTCTTCCGATTATCTGGGATTTTTCCTCATCCACCACAGAATTAAAAGTACCATAAATCATACCTACTGTACTGAAATTCGCAAATGACGTCAGGAAGGTTACTGCAACCGCTACTGTATGCGGAGCAAGGCTGTCAATCGAATCCTTTAAGTCAAGCATTGCCACAAATTCATTAGTAGCAAGCTTAATGCCCATCAATTGGGCAACATACTTGGCGTCCTCTCCTGACAGGCCGAGCAAGTACGCGAATGGGCTAAAAATTATGGAGAAAATTTTCTGGATAGTCAATCCCTCAACAAAGAATCCCAGTATCCCATTTAAACTTGATGTCAGAGCCACGTAGCCAATAACCATAGCCGCAATGACAATCACCATGCGGATACCAACCAGCATACTGTTTGATATCGTAGAAAAGAAATCCTTGCGCTGCCCCTTATCCGGCACATACACGATATCCTGCTCTTTGCTCACATCGACAGGATTTAACATGTTTGCTATCAACAATGCATTCAAACAGTTTAGCGGAATCGCTACAAATACATAAGTTGCGGGTACCATTGATAGATAGGCTCCTATAATGGAGCCGCTGATGCTGCTCATACTCATGATTCCAAAAGTCAACAAACGCTGCTGCTGCAAGACGCTGAGCTGATGACGCAGAACAGCCAGTGCTTCCGTGTTTCCCAGGAACATCATTTGGATGGAGAAGAAACTCTCCAGCTTTGGCAACCCGGACACTTTTGAAATGACCCATCCTACTTTATCAATAATCCACGTCAATATCCCGAAGTATGCCAAAATGTCAAAGAAGGTAATGATAAAAATGATAGGCATCAATGCACTAAAAAAGAAATCGACATGTTCATTAGCCATGGCTGAAGGGAATACGAAAGAGATTCCTTCGTTTGCACATGAAATAAGCCACGTGAAGAAAGAAGCGATTTGATTGATAACCCAGGTTCCTATTTTTGTCGATAACATGAACCAGGTAAGCAGGAATTCCGTTACTAATAACAGCAGGATGAATTTCCATTTCACATTGCGTTTATTTGGAGAGCATAAGTATACTAGACCAAGCACAACGAATACGCCTATGGCGTTCAATAGAAAGTACAATGTCAAAACCTCCAGTAATTTTTCCCCAAAAAATCCTTCTGATACAGAGAAAAAGCCCTTATTCTTCATACCTTCAGCAGTTGGACCGAAAGCATGGAAAAATAAGAGCTAGGTAACAGTAAAGGCCTATCCGTAGTGGGTTAGTTTACCTGCTGGAAAGCCAATATATGTAGACTCTATTATTTTGCACACTTCCTTGTAGTCCTGCATTTACGGCTGCCGGGTAGAAACTATCAGACCATGTTCACTGATATTATACAAGGATATAATTTTTATAGGGATAAATATCAGTATATCTATAAAAAATATAATATCAATAGAATTAATAAATGTCCGAATTAATATATTAATATAATTTTGTGACAATTATTGATAATCCCCTTTATGCTTGTTCGAAAAGTCGCCAAGTTATCTCGCCGCGTGCTTCACACTTCTTGCATTATGGTCTACCTTTTCGACAACGGTCTCCCGATTGACACAACTCCTTCAGACGATACTCACGAAATAGCCCTAGATTAGGCTTCCCAAGTTTAGGGCAGTCTCCTTGGGGATGGATTTTCACCATCTGATCTGGGATTCAATTCTTTTCACCTCAAACCAATCGTTTTATCGAAATGTCGTCTCTGAATGAAGGGTGCTACGATATTCGCCAGCACCCTTTGCAACTGCCCGTCGTAAAAAGAGCCACCAAATGGCAGCCCTGAGTTTGATTCACATATCCTTAGTTGAACAAGCAACCAGAAATATTGTTGATTTTCACGTCTAAAAGAGACCAAGCTTTCTTGATGAGAAATTTCGAATAATCAATGAATTAATGATGCTCTCAAAGTGTTAACGCCGTTTTCCAAGTAGGCCTTTCTCCCATCTTTCAAAGTTATTGGCAGCCTAATGCGGAATGAAATAACCCAGATGTGTACCGCCTAATTTATTAACCAATCGTATACAAATGTTACCCTCTGTTCGAAGCCCTTTACTTTATACGGGTCAAAAACATATTTCAGATAGCATGTAACCATCTTATTTCCTCCCGAAAAATCTATTTTTTTGCATAATAACAAATTATTCGGCGAACATACTCCATCCGAGCAAAAGCCAATTTAATAAAAATGCGTTAATCCTTCCCGGATCAACGCCTTCGTTTCTCACTCGTTATTTACACACAATTAATGAATATCACGCTTTCGAAAGTTCCCGCCCTTTACTTCCGCCACATCATAAACGGTGACGAAAGCACGTTCATCAATTTCATTAATAATTTCTTTCATTTTACTTTCTTCGAGACGGTTGATAACACAGGTGATTTCTTTGAATTGCTCATTTGAATACCCGCCTTCAACAATATTATATGTTGCCCCCCTGCCCAAACGGTCACGGATGGTTTCAACCATTAATTCTGGTTGATCGGTAATAATTGTAAAGCTTTTAGAACCACTTAAACCTACTTCAACAATATGAATCACTTTGGAAGCAATAAAATAAGCAATTCCCGATAGAATAGCCCCTTGTAGTCCAAATACTGTTGAAACCACAATAAAGACAAACAGGTTCAAAAATAAGATGAGGTCACTTGTCCCAAAAGGCAATTTTCGTGAAAGCAGTACGGCTAACATATCAATACCATCTAATGCCCCACCGTTTCGTATTGCTAATCCCATCCCAAGACCAATGATGATTCCACCTACTACCGTTATTAACAGAGTATCGCCTTCAATGATTGTATGTACTTGGTGCATAACAATAGTGCCTACCGCAAGAGAAGCAATTCCGAGCACTGAATAAATGGCAAAACTCTTGCCAATTTGTTTATATCCTAAAAATATGAATGGAATATTCAGTACGGCTATTAAAATCCCAAGAGGTAAATCAGCTAATTCTGAACCGACGATACTTAGGCCTGTGATCCCACCGTCTGATACGTTGTTTGGGATTAAAACTGCTTCCAACCCATAGGCAGTTATAAAGGCACCGATAATTACTAATAAAGCTCTTGAAACCTTTTTAAGTATGTTTGATTTTTTTTGTTTTGCACTCATATAATTTCCCCCGGTTCATTTTAAAGACCCCTATGTATAAGTATTCACAATTTCTTAAAACACTAACAATAGACACTACATAATTCAACTAACCTTTGTTTTATGGAGTGCTACCACACGATATTTTTGTTGAAGCACTCCTTTCACATTTTCCACCTGGAAACCAAAATGGACTACTTGGTTACCCGACACTTCGTCTTTTAGATTTAGGGTAAAATTTAAGCCCGGGTTTTCTACCAGGAATTTTGCATAGCCTGGTTTCTCTTTCACTGGTTCGGCATCAAATAATTTAGAATAAGATCGAATTGATTTCTCTATGTCTTTCACATCTGCTCCAAAATATATGGATCCTTGATTTTTGTATCCTGGGCAAGCAGGATGATTTTGGAGAGGATTTCAGCCGTCTTCGGATCTTCATCGAGGAAGGGCAGAAAGATTCTTCCTCTATGCTGAGAATGAACAGGAATGATATTCAAAGCACCGGCTGCTTGCTTGAAAACAGTCCCACTTCCCAGATGTACACTGTAGTCACCAAGGGTGCCTTTAATCAGGGCATGCTTTTTTTCTACTGTTACATTATCTAATTTCAGGAATTTTAATGATTCATTGACGATTGCAATTCTCATCTCGATGGTTGACAGGCTGGCTTCCGGATCGACTCCGCCGGCATGCGCCACACTTACAACCAGATCAAGATCCCTCATCGTTTCAGAAAAAATGCGCTTCGGAATGGTTTCCAGCTTTAGCCGTTCATAGGTGTTTCTCTTGTAAAATTCAACCGTTTCAAGTGTTGGATACTCGATATCGGAAGGCGAGAACCAATCGGCCATTGCATATACTTTCGCGATGATATTTTCTTTGTAATACACCTTTTGTAAGCCGTCTTCATAATCGACCGTCCATTTTCGATTTTTCAGCAAAGCTGTGGTTTTTCTAGGCTGTACCTGATGTCCGGCATATCTGTACGATAACGTCCCGTTCGCGATTTCATCCTCATTCGGTAAATATAACTCCCGGAACACCTGTTTAAAGGGCTGTTGGATTTGATGGTCAAAAAAATACTTTTGAAAATCACTCCAAGTTCCACTATCAAAAAGATCGACAGGGTGGGCAATCACGATCTCATCATTTGCCTTAACCGAATATCGTTCCCCAGCCAAATTCACCAATACTCCGTTGTTGTAAAATCCGAGTTCGCTGCCAGCCCTAAAGACGATCCCTGCTATTAAGGGAGCAACAACCGGATTTTCAGCAATATGCTTAAGTTCCACATTAGATAAGTGACTTGCATTTTCCATTGATTGTTCAAGCTCCTGTTTCGCTCGTGAATATTGATTTCTCAAATCCTTTTTCAAGTTTGCGAGCTCGACGATGTACTCGTGTTTTTTATACTTTGCAGGTGTCGATTTAAGCTGCTTGCCTTTCTTGGACACCATAATATCGGCCTTCCCGTCCTCATTGATTACCAACTGGACGGTAAGATCATCGATTGCTTTAGGCTCCAGATATTTGTTGATTTCTTTCATTTTTTTTGCTTCCAAAGCCCACTGCATACGCAACGCATCCTTATACCCTGCATTTCTTGCTAGATTATCAAGGGCGATGCTGACTGTTTTCGCTTCAGAGGCACGTCTTTGGGCGCCAAATTGCTTGCTTTCCCGTAAAAACTCGTGAATGAACTCATACCGTTCAAGCACATCACCGTCTTCTTTGAGCGGTATAAGGCAATAGGATAAAAGATGGTCTTTATTCCTTTTCTCTTTGGCGGATTTTTTCAGCTCATCCGGCTTCAATTTCCCTAATACTGCATCAGCAAACAATTGGGCTCGGCGATGGCGCGAACCCGTTGAAATATATTTGGCGCAATCATATAAAATGGAGAATCTTTCTTCACCAAGCGTGCTGTATGCATGATTAAACCAATCAATGTCAAAGCTTCCGTCATTAAATTCCACTGGTGGAATCGGGGAATAATGCGCAACAATTGTTTCTTTTTCAGCAGAAAAGGCTTCGTTTATATGGGCATGGAAATACCAGACCGCACTGCGCAAACCATCCCACTGCAAATATCGGGATATGATATCAATCCATTGGGGAGCATACATGGCCGCTTCTAACAGCCGTTTTTCTGAAACCATATGTTCCTGCAGCAACCTGCCCAAATCTTTCTCATCTTCATTCTCTTTCGGATGGCAAATCTGCAATAGATGGCTAAAGCTATCTTTTTTCGTGATGTTCTCACCATATCCGTAGTAATAGCCGCGGACAAACGGTTCTCTGCCCAGTCTTGTCAGGATTTGAACGAAATAGTCAATTCCTTCAAAACTCAAGATGTCCATGGTTAGCTCAGTAACTTCCGTTTTGAGGTCGCCTCTTTTCAACTCGATACCAAGAATCCTATCAATGATTTGATCCCGTATATCGCGTAAAACAGGATATTTTTTTTGAAGCTCGGAACTCATTTCCGTGATTTCCCTAATCATATTGCCGTTTTTCTTCCTGCCAATGATTTCACGATAAAGCGCGTTTTGATCTATCAATTGAAGATCCAGGGCTCTTGCGAATTCTTCCAGGGAAATCGGGCAATCCCTGTAATTGCTTGAAGCATACAGCTTGTACTTTAAGAAAAAGCTCTCTCTAAATGATGTATCGTCATTTATGCCATCACGCAATGCTTCATTCCACTGTTCGGTCAGGAATCTCAGCAGCCTGCTCTCTTTTGAAAGCTTTTCTTTAGGTATGGCGTTTATAATGGTACTAATCACATCCCGGGCCAGGGAAAAACGTTCCTTATTATCGCTGTCTTCTGCAAAAGCCGAAATTAGCGTCAGAACCTGGTCAGGATAAGGCAATTTTCCTAAAAACGAATAAACCTCTTTCAGTTTCTCGATTGGGTAAAGCTCCGCAATAAAACTTTTCTTCCATTTATCGGCCCGCTTTAATCCTTCCATTTCCCAGTATTCCAGCTGATTAAAATAGTATTTATAAACCGTTTCACTGTTTAAATAGAATTCCAGTTGAAGTAATTCACTATTTCTCAGCCCGCTATTTTGCAGAGTATTCCGCCAAACTTGAGGTAGCGGGAGGGCATCGACCTTCATGCCATTATTGTCTTGGACAGGTCGTAACTCAGATCCAATCAAGGTTGTTTCTTTAAAACCATCCGACCACTCGAATTCATATTCATGATCCTTCTGCTGGTGTACTGCGTCTGATATTTGTGAAAGGTACTTTTTTATATCAGACTCGGATAAAGTGAGAAAGCCTTTTATCGTGAAATCCTTTGAAGGTTTCACCTCAGCGATTTCTATCGGCTTTTCCTGGCCATCAATCAGACCGTAGCCGTTCTCCCACGTATACTCCTCTTTATGGGTAAGCTTTGATAGCAATATATTTTCATTGTGAGTTGGTTCCTTAATCAAGGTAAGCTTCTCGATGAATGGTTCCCGATTGCTGCTTAATTTAGAAATGATCTCAAGCGCTGCAAGCCTTTGAAGTTCATTTTTGCTTGTGAGAAGGCTTTCAAGGGCCGGTTCAAGCTTCGTTTGCTCCAGACCAAGCAATATACGGATCGCTCCCTGTCTTAATGAACCGGTTTTTAGCTTTAATAACGAAGCAACTTTTTCGATTTCTTCATGAGTAAGCTCTAGCTTTTTAATTTTTGATAAGGCTGACTCCCGAATGGCCATGCTTCGGTCCGACAGACACTTAAAGATCATTTCCCTCTGCCAGCTGTCATCCCTGGCACTTGTAAGCAAGTCCAACATCCTCCATCTTTGATCAGCACTAACTGAATCCTTCATCGAAAACAGCTCGGCAATCCAGTCACGGTCCATATCGTATTCGATAAGAAAAATCATACGATCGGCAATGTCGTCTGTAGTATAGGTAACCATATGATCATGTATACTTGAACGAATGGAAACTTCTTTCTTGGGCATATTGACCATGGCTTTTTTCAGAATCGTAAAGTCTAGAAGCCTCTCATTCTTGCTTTCTAGCTTTTGAAATTTTCCCAACCTGGTCCCAGGAAAGCTGTATCCATAAGGGTAATTAGAAACCACCAGATACTGGAGTTCAAGATTCTCCTGTTTTAAATGATCATGGGCTATTTGAAACCGGAGTGTTTCATTCTGGCTTTCGTTCAATAAATGGAGGGCGGCTGCTTTTTGATAATCTGCCCCGTTTTCCATCAAATCGGAAATCAAAACCTCCAAATCCATCTCATCCCGCACTGCGGTCGCCCACAGGCTTATATAGATTTTCTTTGCATTTTCATCCTCAAGGTATTCCCTGCGGCGCTGTTCCTCGGTTAAACAATGATAGATATACTCAATGTTTTGAGAGGCGACTCTTTTGTTGGCTGCTTCCAATTCCAGGCCCGTCCACACATCCAGAGCCCTAATGACAGAACTGTACCTGATGAGGTTGTGATCAATAATTATTTTCAGGATATGTACCGTAGCTTCCAGGGTTCCTTGGTCCATGCTTTCCACAATGCTTTGCCTTAAGCCCTCTTGAAGCTTGGCAGCCACAAGCAATTCTCCAAGCATGGTATACATCTCCCGATTATGGCTTAAGAAAATGCCTTTAACCATGGTTCTTGAAAGGAGGGCCGTATTGTTATCACCGTATATGATATCCCTTAATGCCTGAATAACCTGTTCATTTCCCTGGTCAATTTCAAAAGCAATGATATCGCTGATTACATCTGCATCCCGATCGTAATCCCGCATGGAAAGATAGCTGATTACATCAAATTCAGATTGATATAATTCAAGCAGTGAAACAACTTTCCCCAAAATTACGGGAAGATGCTGTCTGGAATTGGCCGTGCGGAAAGGCCTCCGATAATACCCGGAACTGTACGGATAATCAAATGCATTCTGAATGATATATTTGATAATATTCCCCTGATACTCACCAAGCAATTGGGTGACCACCGGAACCAGTGGCTCAAAAAAAGCAGTTGTCTTACTATTTGAACGGGGCGATAATAAACCTTCCAGCTTATTGCTATGCAGTTCTTCATTATAGTATGGCCTTCTTAAAATACCGATCACTGCTTTTGCAATTTGCTGATCCGATTCATTAAGCATTTCTGATCTCGTTTGGAGTGTCTTATAATATTGAAACCTGTCCTTCAAAGCTAGTCCCCCTTTTTCACCATATTCTTCCCGCAAGCATGGTAACCCGAATAAAAGTGACAACATCCTCATCCTGCATCAGTATCGGCGAGTCCAATTGCTCTATTTCTTCTTCGCCGATGAACACTTTGTATAATCCGTCTTCAAAGGCTGTAATGGCGGTTACGATAGACTGCTGCAAATCTTCCTTTTTACTATTGTATTTGTGGGTAAATCCGACTTTGCCGCTCGAAGCTTGCATTTCAATTTCGCTAGCTGGCAAAAAACCAAAAAACTGATCGCTCGCATCACCCACCCTAAAGCCGGTAACGTTTTTTGTTACAATCGCTGTTATAAGTTCTTTAAGAGTACACGGTTTTGTCGCAAACTCAAATATGACCCGGTCAATATATCTTTTTCTTTTAGCCAAGCTTTTCACCGTTATAAATATTTTCATCTTTACCCTCTTTTTTAAGGAATTCATTTCCTTTTATTCATCATATAGCAGGGTGTTTCATCTGAACAATCACAGAAAAAATTACCAAATAGAGTAAAGGTTAAACAATTACTGATTCATCGAGCTAGGGTTGTTGATGAATTAGGGTTGATTTTTCTATACGTAGCACTACAGACAAAAGTATTTTTAGTTTTATGTTGACTTAAACCACGGTTTAAGTCGTAAGTTTTTTATTAAATAACGAAAATAATTCGAGAAGAGGAACTATAATGAAACTTTCAGGAAATACAATACTTATTACAGGCGGAAATGCTGGAATAGGATTAGCTTTTGCAGAACGCTTTATAAAAGCTGGAAAATATAGTTATTGTTTGTGGACGACGTGAAAATGCACTTCAAAATGCGAAAGAAAAATTCCCTAGCCTTATTACGCGTGTAAGTAATTTGGATATTGGATCCGAGCGTGTAGCATTGTTTGATTGGGTAACAGAGAACTACCCAGAAGTGAATGTGTTAGTGAACAATGCAGGGATTCAACAACGATTTAATGTGTTACGCAATTCGACAGAAACCAATTCAACTCGGTTCCGAATCCCAGAAAAACTCATAACCACGCTCTATATAAACATCTTCTGTATAAAAAGGCTTACGTAAGCCTTCAAGCAATTCGCCAAAAACATCAGTTAGGTGGCCTGCATTGAATGAAACACTTGTGGACTACAGTCGTATCTGACATTCGTCCCAGCCAGTTCCAGTTAATTCATATTTGTATTTTCATACTTATCACCATTCCATGTGGTAGTTTTTCACATTATAACATGTGTTGCCCCTCTCTTAACCTGCCCTGTCCGCACAAAAAAAGCCGCCCGAAAAGACGACTTTTGTTTTATTCCTTCTCGGTTCTTCTGGACTTCGCCCGTTCGACATCAAAGTTCTCTTCAATCCTGATAAGGGTATCATTCAACTCATTATCTGCCTCCTTTGCGATATGTTCTAACCTGTTTATTATTCTCTCGATTTCCTGCAAGCTCATTCTACTATCTTGTTTCGTTTCTTCGATATATGCTTTAATACCATCCACTTCATTTAGTATCTTTGTCATTAATTCAAATAGCTCTCTATTCACTGTGTATCTCCTTGATTAATCACTGTATGTTTTGCTTCCATTGATATATGGCATTCTTGTTTTACTGAATGAAATAAATCTATACCTCTGAAGGAAATGGTTCCTGTGTCTTTCCCTTTCACATCTGTTACAAAATCACCATACAATCGGTAGAAATCTCTATACATACTTTCAAGGTACTACGCAATAACAACAATTTGGACGGTTACACCCCATTTTATTAGTGTAATAATATAGCGTTTTCTGCTGGCACTTGTCATACCCCCCTGAACATGTTGTATTTCTATTCCCTAATTGTTGTGCAAGGAAACTAAATAGATAGATATATGCATGAACTGCCTGAGTAATTATGGCCGTTCCCTTGGAATTGTTGACCAAGCCAATAACCAATATATGCTGTTTTATCTGCAACCAATTTATCTCATAAAATCCAGCAATTCCAACGTAACTACCCTTATATAAAATAACTGTATTCATACTTAACTTTAAAGACAGTTCCTCATTAATTTTATGTACAAACATTCTAACCCCTCAATTTGCTCCTAGATTTCTTTTTCAAGTACCAACATAACCTTTTTGTGAAATTCTATATCCGGTTTCAGTTGGGAATCTCGAAAACTTCATTGCAATGCTTTTCATAATAATACCAGTCAAGATTTCCTTTACCCCAATCAAAAATCGGCTGTAGCGATTTCACCCGATTTTTTCTTGTTGCAGTAATCTCAGACCTAATTGGAGATAATCAAAAGCTGGCAATCACTTACTACGAGGGAATATGAAAATGTGTCAGGTTTGGAGAAAATAAAAAGCAGGCTGAGTAGGTGGAAGACTCAGCCTGCCCTGGCAAAACGTTGGGGTTCACTCTCTGCCAGTATTTACTCCAGTATACAGTGTTTCCAATTTTTTCACATGGTCAAAATGTATGAATTTTTAATTTATTTGAAGACGAAAACCTCCGGGTAACCCGTAAGGTTTTATTGTGTTAGTCTAGAAATCTTTGCTAAATATCCTTAACCAATGATATTTATTACCATGTGGAATAACAAGGCGGGGATATTAATTAAATTCGGAGCAACAGTGTTCATTTCTAAAATTCCACACACAGCCTAGTGCATACTAGAGGATGGAGCGTGCGCACACTCGCTCCGTTTATGTGGAAAAAGTAGCATTGATAATCAAAAAGGTGTACCGCTTTAAGGGCCATTGGTACACCTGTTGTTTTATCCATTAATTGTGGCCAGTCTCATCGTTTTCATGTTCTTCATTATCGTGATCCTGTCTATCTTGTTGATGCACCTAACTTTGTTTTCCACAGTATTTTTTTACCCAGTGAAGGCAATCCTTGAGTAACTGTATAGGACATCTAAAGGAGTTTTATCTAGATAAAGTAATTGCTCATTCATCTCGCCATGTTTGGCTCTCTGGACCAACCCCTGTATCATCAATAACATCAGGGTGTTCGGAACGTCCGCCGGAACCGGTTACATCTCCCGCTTTTCTTGCAATCAAGTTGTATTCGGATCCTGGTCGTTGTGTTTTCTCAGACGTTAATTCATCATTCTTAGATTGTTTGTGATCCATTATACATTTCCCTGCTTCCTAACAAAGATGTATTCTGAAAAGTTAAATGTACACCTACCGTATGATTATGAACTCCAGAACACTTTGATTCAACTTCCAATTTTATTATTTGTCGTCTATGTACAAAACATACAAAAAAACTGTGTAACTGAATGAAAATGACAGTCGTTTAAACGATAATTCCTCTAAAGGCACCGAATCTTCATCACCAGTTTGAATGCATCAGTTGCCGAAATCCCTTTCGTGGAAAAATAGCTTGTAATTGTAATCCTCCACCACCCATATTCCTGCTTTTGGAATGGTACACACTTTGTAAAACAGGGAGATGCAAGGTATGAGTTGTTCTTGGTTCTATGGCGGTTTCTAATACCGAAACCATTATTCTGTTAGCATGCCGATTAAAAGGCTTTTTTGTTTGTTAAAACGGCAAATCATCAAGCATCGGATGAAGCTGGTGAACAATCTCCGTTATATCGTGCTCCCCGTTATAGATTACCTTCTGGACTACGTGTTCGCCTAAATTAAAGCCGTGAACAAGTCGTATTTCACGTAGCCACTCAAACGCAGCAATGGCTGCGGTTTCGTCCGGATCCCGTTTAAAGTCGGACGGCTTGACCAATAATTTACCTTTTCGGCTGAAGTTGCCACGCGGCGACTCAATTTGTATTTCAATTATCACGTTCACACCATACTCCCCTTTATGTCCGCAATTGTTCCGTACAATTGTGGTTATCATGTCCACTAAGCGGTCATATAGCAAATTGGACGTCTGCTTTTTCCACTGCTACAAGTTCCCGGATACATTCATTGGGTTGTACCCCATCTCTAAAATAATAAGTGTGCACTAATTTACATTATTATCAAAACGATCATCTAATATGTTTATGAATGTTTGAAAAACGGAAACCTTTTTATTATGCTCTTTTTAACCACCTTAGTATTGTAATCGCTTGACTCTTCCATTAAATTTTTCGCTTCCATAGACTACCTGAGGCATCTAAAGCAAAGGAAAAGCCACTATCGATTGAATATAATTTTGTTCAATGTGTTTTTTTTGTCGTACTATTGTTCATTACTAGAACTTCTTTTTTTCAAAGGATAAAAAGCAAAATTTAAAAACTTAAAGAATCAAGTCGATATATAATAATATTCATAAAACAGAGATACTTGTCTTGAAAGGAAATAGTTATGGTTGTAAGGAAAGGCTTACTCTTTAAGTTTATGAAATACAGCGTTGTAGGCTTCATAAGCACAGTAATCTATTTTTTGTCAATATTTGTTTTAATAGAAGTCTTCGAGAAGGATCCCATATTGGCATCTTCCATTTCATTTGTCATAATGACGATTTTTTCCTTTATTTTAAATAAAAAGTATACGTTTGGTGGTCATTATACTAACAAGAAATTTATTCGTTTTATTTTTGTGTCTACAGTTGGATTCATTTTAAATTATGCAATCATGTTTACAATACTGCATGTATTTTCTTTTCATTATTTAGTAGGAGAATTGGTAACAATTTTGGTTATTCCTTTGATAAACTTCACTTTGAATAACTATTGGACATTTAAATCGGAAGGAACAGCATGATGCCGTTATCAAATCTCAAAAAGGAAAGTGTACGTGCCCATAACGAATAAAGCTTCTTTAATCTTTTCGGTTTTCATATCGCACCTACTCTCCTTTTTGGTCAAAATTATATCTTTAACCGTAAATAAAGTCATTTGTTATTAAACTAAATTGCTTTTCAGTGGAACAATAAGACTCTGCCTTAATGTAAGCCAACATGCTGACCACTGTAGCACCTTCGGAGTTACTGTGTTTTATTTTACTGTTATGACAAATACGTGGCTGGCACTGCCCTTTTCCCAACTTGCAAACACATCGTATACATATGTCCCTTTTTCCTTGGGTGCTGTAAAGGAGTGCCTCTTGAGGATGACCGCTTTTCTTTCATTATTTTGATTCCATAGGTTTGCTCCCACACTGTCTTTGGTCGGCTTCTTTCTGTACTTCACTGTGATGGTGGATCCTGGAGATATTGCTAAGGGATTGGCATGGTGATGTTCAATGATCCCAACCGGACCGATGGTATCCACACACCTTCCGTTAAACATGGAATTCCAGCAATACGACCCGAGGTAGGCCCTTACCGTTTTCCCATCCGCCCTTACTGTGGGTTGAGGCGGTTGAGTCTGGAGCATCCCTGCGCCTATGTACATTCCCAACAGAATTAAACCAACCAGGCCTATCGGCCATGCGGTCTTTTTCATTAAACATCCCTCCTGTTAACATAGACGGAAATTTTCTTCATTTTGTTACAATCCCCTAAAAGGGCTGGAAAACAATACACATCCTTCTTCCACTATCCCCCCCTTTAGTGAAAAAACAAAAAACCATCTCAAAATCCGGTCTGATTTAGGGTTAAATTGTAAAGAAACATTTCGGTAATCGTGCTTAGAATGGAGTTATTTTACCAATCTGCTTCATTTCGTTTGGTTTGTACTGAACTTTTACAACCTATGACTATAATTTCTTGTATTCAGCCGACTTAGGAGAGTGAAAAAAAGTGAAAACAAACTGTCTGAAAAAATCACAAAAGCGCAAGGCTTTTCTGCCTTACGCTTTTATGGTTTAAGATTGGAGTCAGTGTTTACTCTGTAATCAAGATGATAGGGGGCTTCTGAAGAAATGGAGCGAGATTTGCCGCATCATCTGCTACCTGTTTGCCTGCTTCAGACGAAAGTGAAGCATGCAGATCATCTAAAGAAGCAAATTCCAGTTCAGCTATTAAATAATAGTTGGCATCAGTATTTTGTGCGTTTACAATTGCATGCTGTGATGAGTTTTGGATGTTCGGCATTTTCTCAACGAGCGGCATATGTACACCGTTGTAGTGTTTCTGAAATCCTTCAACATCCTTCGGTTTTTCATAAAGTACGATAAATTTTGCCATAGTTACACACTCCTGGTTTGATGGGTGAAGGTGTTTACAAAATGAATGGTAAGCGAATATCAATTATATTATTTTTTGTTGGATAAATATTTATAAATGGCCGAGAAGTCATCCTTGCTTAAGCCCTGTTGTTTTGCGAGGCCGTATATTTCCTTAGTAAGATTAGTAATCGGCATTGCCAGGTTGTTCTCGTATGCCGTTTGGGATACAAGCTGTAAATCCTTTTGCAAAAGTTCTAAAGGAAACTCTGCTTCATAATTATTTTGTAGAATTTTCTCTTTTTTCCCGTTTAGAAACGGTGCCGTAGTAGGACCGTTAAGCAATGTATTAATGACGGTAGCTTTGTCTAATCCCATTGCTTCGCCCAGATTAACAGCTTCAGCAAAAACTGCCATCGTTTGTCCTAACATAAGGTTAACCACCAATTTCATGGAAGTCCCTTTTCCATGTTCCCCCTGGTAATTGATTGCCTTCCCCATAACTTCCAACATCGGCCTGACTTCTTCCAGGTCTTCTTTATTGCCTCCAACAAGAAAGACTAGCTCGCCATTTTCAGCTGGTATTTTGGATCCTGCCACTGGAGCATCCAAGAAACGGATGTTTCGTTTGCCTGCCTCCTCAGCCATTTTTCTTGTGAAGGATGGATTTACTGTACTGCAGTCTACCCATAGCTTCCCCTCACTCAAACCATTTAGAAATCCATGTTCACCTATGGCAATGGATTCTACAACATGGGGATTCGCAAGCATTGTAAAGACAATATCAGAATTGATCGCCACTTCTAATGGTGATTCTGCCCATTTTGCACCTGCAGATATAAGTGTTTCAGCCTTTGACCTGGATCTATTATAAACAATCAGGTCGTGGCCGTTATTCAATAAATTATCTGCCATTCGGCTTCCCATTATACCCAGGCCGATAAAACCAATCATTTTCAACACCCCAGTTCATTTTATCAACTACTACTAGATTGTCTTTGATACACTTTATTATCCCCGTTTGCTTCTTGCAAACCAAGAATTTTGCTTGACTATGGAAAGTCTATCATACAAAAATGATTGGGTTTCATAAAAAGAGCAACCTCCAAATGCCTCCCAATAGAGGGGGCTCACGTCCTGCCAAAGTTCGTCGTCCCATGTACCCACGGTTTTAATGTTCATAAGGATTTCTCCCATCTAACTTGTTGTTGCCAGTTTACACCACAATCCTACAATTTGCATGGCTATAAGACTAGTTAATAAAGTTAACAAGCTCAAAGAATTTAGTCTTTAACGTTATTGAATGGAATTTGCAGCAGGTCTAATACTGTTAGATTCATCCACTTGGATCGTGTATTACGGTTATACTATTTCCACCTTTTTCAAAAGATACGCTTCTTCAATTACCTGCCCAGTTAGTCGAAGTACCTCTTGATTTCTTTAATCTCAACTTTAATGAGTGGAAGAATTGCTGGGCTTCCTTTTATATTGAAAACAACAAACAAAATCATCCCTCCAAGACTCGATACGAGCGAATGGCTAGTTCTTACTCGACAGGAATCCCACCCGCTATATGACACGACCTAAGCTCGGCCGCACAAGCACCCGTTAGTTTAAGTACAATTATTCAAAACTTTTTCAGCCATAAAATCCAGGTCGAAATCTTTCCTAAAAAGGTTTACTTTATAACGAAATTTTGTGAAAATTACATAAATAAATGTTATGCTATGAAGAAGAAGATACACTGTAACGCCTGCAACTGTACAAAACAGCTTAGCGATACGTTTTTTACCGGTTTCAAGATAAATGATTTGAATGGGGTGCTGTTTTGGAAAGAAAGAATTTAGACGTGATAAATCACCTTAAAAACCTTACCGAGGGACATGTAATATATTTTTTTGAGAACGTAGAAGATTATTTAAAAAATGTTGTTGACTTTGTTATTTCCGGTTTGGAACAGAATCAGTATTCCATAATAATAGAAAATGACCGAATTAGTCCATTGTTGAAAAAAGTCTTTGAATCGATGTTGAATGAAAGTCAATTAAATAAAGTACGGTTCATCAATAATTTTGACTTCTATTTTGCCAAGGGAGATTTTGGATGTAATTCAATTTTCGAGTTTCTTCCGAGATTAATTGAAGGTTATGGAGAACAGGAATTTGCTGTCCGTAGCTGGGCTCATGTAGAATGGGGAGATGAACGCGAAGTACATAAAAAGTTATCAGACTCTGAAAAAGAAGCTGATGTAATTGTTAGTGAAAAAAGACTTCTCTCTGTTTGTGCCTACGATTCAAATAGGGTCAGCGAAGAGCTTAAGGTAAGCCTTCTAACTCGCCACAACTTTCTTATGAATAATCAGGGCAATAAACAAGAAAAACTGAATATTTCGTAGACAGGTATTTATTCATTCATCATTATCTATTTTATTAAAAAAATGAACCCGCAATTGCAGCAAAAACATCTCCAATACAAGTTAATATTCTTTTAATTGTTTTAGTTATAGTTCGAATTAATTAATCATAAGTTTCACTAAGCCTTGTTCCACTAACCTGGCCCGATAGTAAAACAAGAAAAGCTGCCTACAGCTCTGATTTTCCGTAACGCAGCTTAGTTGGATAAGGCTAAACGTTTTTGGTTTTTAACCATTCATTTTCTAAAATACTCATTTCCCATAAACTCCAATACTCATCACCATTTTTTCTTGAATCTCTAAGTAAACCCTCTTTTATAACTCCCGATTTTTCGTAACAGGCAATGGCAGAAACATTAAAGTCAAATACGCCAACACTAACTCTATGTAAATGAAGTTCATCAAATGCGATTTTAAGGATTTCCTTAATCATTTGTTGACCTACTCCTTTACCTCTTCACTTTAATACTACTATATAACCTGATAATTACTTGTTCTTCAACTCCCCTGCCCTGTTAGTCGAATAAGGAATCAGCTTCTGAACCTTTCATGATGACTTAATGATATTTTAGATACCTACTTCGGCTCGCCACAATGATATAAATGATTAAACGTATAAAACCATAATGATCCCGATCATATTTACTTCGTTGTTCTTTCACAAAAAAGCAAAAATAGATTATACTTGATTAACTATCCTATTTAAATGGAGGAATTTCCTATGACTGAGAATAATCAATCCGAAGCACCAAGAAAGAAAATCAGCCTGAGAGAGGCAATGAAGCAGCAGCTTGAAAACAAAAAGAACCAGACCTCTGCTGTTAAAGGAAAAGCGAGTGTCGACCTTTCAACAAAAAAAATGAAAAGCCAGCAAACGAAAAAACCAAGCAATACACGCAGAAAAATGGGTGTCTAATGAACGGACAAAACCGGAAAGACATATTACCAGGCATGAGTGTGGATATTGTATTAAAAAGGGATCAAAAAACGGGTAAGCTTACCAGAGGGATTGTGAAAGATATTCTTACCAAATCGGGCACCCATCCCCACGGAATCAAAGTCAGGCTAACCGATGGACAGATTGGACGCGTACAGGAAATTTTCTCTAAATAAAAAGAAGCGAAAAGCATTCAAGGAACAGTTCCCTGAATGCTTTTTACATGGAGATTGAAAAGTGCAGGTAAAATTCAATTAACAGGTTTCGGGAACTTGAGGTATGTTAACGTGCCGCTTGTAGGGACTAACCTACAAACTGGTGACCTCTTCTTGAGTATATACCAGTAATGCCTGCACAGTCGGAGAGATATAAGTAAATACGCCGTCGCCTGAAATAGAAGAGATGATATTTTGGGATTTCTCTAAAATTAGCGAACATTTCTTGAATATTTGAGATTTTCTTACTTTGATTATGGTTGATATTTTTAAATGTGATGATCCTTCCCATTTTTTTCCCGTCACTTACAAGTGGAATACAAGTAAATGTAACAAAAACGATGTATCCTCTTTTTTATGTTGAATTTCCATTTGAATTTGAGACTCAACATATTCATCAAAGTTACTACGGTTAATGCCAGGCCCATTCAGTAGTTGACCAATTAACAGAGCCAAAGTTTGTCCTAATGAAAAATGTGTCTTTTCATCTATTAAATAAATATATGTAAAAAACTCAGTCACATTACGAGCTTGTACATATTATAAATTAAGCAAAGTGAAAAGGAGTGGCTACGATGAGTGAATACGGACGTGGCAGCCAAGCTGCATTTGTTCTAGTCATTTTCGTTTTATTGGTAATCATCATAGGAGCAGGTTTCTGTACTTGGGGTTGCTAATGTAATAAAAGCCTAATAATATGGTACATGCCTTTGAACTGCCCCGTAAATGTTAG
>NZ_PGUW01000012.1 GCF_002863565.1 Bacillus sp. V5-8f | reverse complement strand
CCATTTGTGCGGAAGTAGTTCAGTGGTAGAATACAACCTTGCCAAGGTTGGGGTCGCGGGTTCGAATCCCGTCTTCCGCTCCATTGATCTGCCGGGGTGGCGGAACTGGCAGACGCACAGGACTTAAAATCCTGCGGTAGGTGACTACCGTACCGGTTCGATTCCGGTCCTCGGCACCATTAAATTTTATATGCGCCCGTAGCTCAATTGGATAGAGCGTCTGACTACGGATCAGAAGGTTATGGGTTCGACTCCTTTCGGGCGCGCCATATTTGACGGGAAGTAGCTCAGCTTGGTAGAGCACTTGGTTTGGGACCAAGGGGTCGCAGGTTCGAATCCTGTCTTCCCGACCATGTGAATTCATATTTGGGGCCTTAGCTCAGCTGGGAGAGCGCCTGCCTTGCACGCAGGAGGTCAGCGGTTCGATCCCGCTAGGCTCCACCATATTTTACATCATATATTTTTATGATGGCGGCGTAGCTCAGCTGGCTAGAGCGTACGGTTCATACCCGTGAGGTCGGGGGTTCGATCCCCTCTGCCGCTACCACAGTAAAAATATATGGATCTTTAGCTCAGTTGGTTAGAGCAGACGGCTCATAACCGTCCGGTCGTAGGTTCGAGTCCTACAAGATCCACCAGTTGTAAATATAAATACGGAGGTATACCCAAGTCCGGCTGAAGGGATCGGTCTTGAAAACCGACAGGGGTGTAAAAGCCCGCGGGGGTTCGAATCCCTCTACCTCCTCCATTTATCACAAAATTGTATCATTCCTATTATCGCGGGGTGGAGCAGTCTGGTAGCTCGTCGGGCTCATAACCCGAAGGTCGCAGGTTCAAATCCTGTCCCCGCAATCTGGTCCCGTGGTGTAGCGGTTAACATGCCTGCCTGTCACGCAGGAGATCGCGGGTTCGATTCCCGTCGGGACCGTTTTATATTTTACTCAGTAGGTTAACACCTACTGTTACTATATATTGTGTGGCTCGGTAGCTCAGTCGGTAGAGCAAAGGACTGAAAATCCTTGTGTCGGCGGTTCGATTCCGTCCCGCGCCACCACATACCTGAATATATCCCCGATAATGATGGAGGGGTAGCGAAGTGGCTAAACGCGGCGGACTGTAAATCCGCTCCCTCAGGGTTCGGCGGTTCGAATCCGTCCCCCTCCACCACTGATGATAGGGGCATAGTTTAACGGTAGAACAGAGGTCTCCAAAACCTCTGGTGTGGGTTCGATTCCTGCTGCCCCTGCCAAGATTATGGCGGCTGTGGCGAAGTGGTTAACGCATCGGATTGTGGTTCCGACATTCGTGGGTTCGATTCCCATCAGCCGCCCCATTATTATTATTGGGCTATAGCCAAGCGGTAAGGCAACGGACTTTGACTCCGTCATTCGTTGGTTCGAATCCAGCTAGCCCAGTCATCTTTAGATAAAGCAGCCAGTGGGAAAGTACACCTTGGAATCTTCGTTCGCTTTTACAGAATTGGCGGCATAGCCAAGTGGTAAGGCCAAGGTCTGCAAAACCTTTACCACCGGTTCGAATCCGGTTGCCGCCTCCATATTTTGCCGGTGTGGCGGAATTGGCAGACGCGCACGACTCAAAATCGTGTTCCTCACGGAGTGTCGGTTCGACCCCGACCACCGGTATTTCGCTTTTATGCGGGTGTAGTTTAATGGTAAAACCTCAGCCTTCCAAGCTGATGTCGTGAGTTCGATTCTCATCACCCGCTCCAATTATATATGGGCCTATAGCTCAGCTGGTTAGAGCGCACGCCTGATAAGCGTGAGGTCGATGGTTCGAGTCCATTTAGGCCCACCATAATAAAATACATTTCTTTATTGTTCCGCAGTAGCTCAGTGGTAGAGCAATCGGCTGTTAACCGATCGGTCGTAGGTTCGAGTCCTACCTGCGGAGCCATTTTTGTGTTTATGGGGAAGTACTCAAGAGGCTGAAGAGGCGCCCCTGCTAAGGGTGTAGGTCGCGTAAGCGGCGCGAGGGTTCAAATCCCTCCTTCTCCGCCATATAATGCGCCTTTAGCTCAGCTGGATAGAGCAACAGCCTTCTAAGCTGTCGGTCAGAGGTTCGAATCCTCTAAGGCGCGTACGAGAACTAAAAGCCCAGAAGGGTTTTTTTTATTTGAAATTAGTCTTTTCAGACATCTATCTTTGACCTTATCTACATATAATTCTTCTTTGGTTGGTTCTCACCAACCATTTTGCTTTATTTCATATATCTTTAACCAATAAATTACTCCCGGGATATTTTGTGCCTCTTACAGCATCGTTTCAATTCCTTATTGCTGTTGAACATGTACAAATGGACACTAACTCTACAGTCGACGACTTTGGAGTATCAGAAGACCTCGTCATGCCATGTATGTTGGCAGGGCGAGGTCTTCTGATGTTTGCGAAAAAGGAGGAGACACTCAACCTGCGTACTGAAAGGGATTAACAAAGAAACAAAGCGTAAATAAGAAGGAAATTGAGTGACTTCTTATTTACGCTTTGTTTTACTGAAAAACGAAAGAGAGCAATGCCTTGTTTTCACAGTTGGTTGTCCAATTTTTCAACCGACTGCTTACGCTTAGCTCTTATTAATGTACTTTTAGATATTCGTGTCATTTCCTCAACCTGCTTGTAGGAATTATTGGCGAGTAATTCTAACGCATGCTGGATCTGTTTCTTTGAAAACTTCTTCGGTCTTCCCTCGCGGAAATCATCACGCTGCTTAGCGATGGCTTTGCCTTCTTGCGTGCGCTCAATAATGATATTCCGTTCCATTTCAGCAACGGCTAGAAGTGTCGTTAAGAAGAATCGCCCCAAAGTCGTATTCTCTAATAAGCCGACGTTCAGTACGTGAACTCTGACGCCCATATTAAACAAACCTTCTATAACGTCAATACCTTCTCGTGTATTACGCGCCAGGCGGTCGAGCTTAGTTACAACCAGGGTATCACCCTCTTTTAATTCGGAGAGCAGCTTCTGTAATGCCAATCGATCCATACGGGTGCCGGTAACCTTCTCTTGATAAATTTTTTCGCAACCTTCAGCCGTTAAAGCCTGTAATTGTGACTCTAAATCTTGATGAACTGTACTGACCCGTGCATATCCGTATTTCATAATACCGCCCCTTATTCGCATTATTTTTGACACTAAGTTTTGAATATCTTCACGCCTTATAAATAGTACATGCGAATAATAGAGTCAATACTGTTAAGTTTTGACACCAGAACCAAGTTGGTACATGAATTTTCCGTTATTTCGTTTCATTCAAATATTTCTCAACAGCTTCTTCAATCAATATGTAAATATTTTTTTCCAGGAGCAAAGATTGCATTTTGAGCTCTTTGTGAAGATCCGTCCGTAAATCAAATGACACTCTTTTTCGTTCAATCTTTTTTTCTTCTTTTCTTCCAACGTTGTTTTCTTCATCCGTTTTAACTTCTTCATTTAGTGCAAATGTAGGGCTGATATGCTTTTGATTACGCATTTTACTTTTAATATCATTTACTTTCGACACGACTGATCAACTCCTTATAAAATCCTTCATACTGGCTTAAGGCTTGTCTTAATTCAGGGTTTTCATTAAACCCATACAAAGACAATCTGCCGATCGGTGCTTTCTTCGTTATGATTGTATGGAATACTAACTCTGGATAATCTTCTGCGATCAGTTCATTGAAAGCTTTTGCATCACTTCTCCGTACATCGTTCATTGTACGTAAAACGCCAATCGCTTGTGTATTTCTCTTTCCAAATTCCCTGGCACCTTGGATGGAATCCATAAAGTTAGGAATCGCTGAATAACACCAGTTTGAACACTCGAATAAGACTACGACGTGTTCGCTCGCACACAGGGCATTTGTAGTTTGCTCGCTCAGGGATGGTGGAGTATCAATAATGATGAAATCGTATCGGTCCCGAACTGCTTCTAATGTATGATCCAGCACGTGACTTGGATTTCCCCGAAACGGGATCGTTTCCCCCTGATATGTCCTTCCTGTATAGAGCCAACGTGGGAAAGTCGCCAGAAAATTATTGGCCGGCAACAAATCAAGATTTTCATTGATACTGATTATGTATTCCTCTACACTATTGTGCTGCATAGCTTCCAAAACTGATTTGCCAATAAACTGATTTGACGGCTTTTCAGACAATAATTCTGTTAAGTTGCCTTGAGAGTCCATATCCACTGCGAGCACTTGATAGCCATCTTCACTTAATAAATGCCCAAGAATCCCTGTTGTAGTGGATTTTCCACATCCTCCTTTTTGAATGCCCATTGTAATGGTAATTGCCATAATCCACGTTCCTTTCTGCGAACGTTGTTTTCCTCTTTAATTCTAAAGGCAACATTACACATTCTTCAAGAGACAATAAACGAATAAACGTTGTTTTCTTCTTTTCTTCGTTCGTTTCTTCAAGCGCGGCTTTTGAAACCACGCTTGAGTTTTAATATCCATAAACGAATTTCTTGGCGAGCATCCGGCCAGCTTTGAAATTAAGGGCTGTGCGGTCAACATCTACCTTATGAAGCAATAAGTCTTCCTGTTTTATCTGTATGCCCTTTGGAGTCTCAATTAAGTGCCCACATTCTTTAGTCAAACCATCCAGAGCAGAAGACAGGTTGCTGGGGGTTAAAAAATAGAACTCATCACAATAATTCAGGCATTCTAGCCATGTTTTATCCTGGACTAACTCTTCTTGGGAAACCTTCATCTCGACAATGACGATATCATCGCTATCATTGTAAGCAAACACATCAGTGCGACGGTTATTCGGTAAAATGAATCCACTGACCACAATGTATCCGCGGCTGTATAACCACTTCATGGCTAAACTCTGCAATTCATTATGCTTCTTCAATTCCTCGACGGACAATGTATTGATGGCTTCTACTGATTCCATATAGGTCCTGACTGTGTTTGTTTTCGTTTTTTTTAATTCAGCAGCGATCTGTTTTTGCTGTTTCCTAATTTCTTTTAGCTCCTTATCCAACTCGGTTTTTGCAGATCGAAGATCAGCCACGCCTGTTGGAAGGTTGTAACGACCATCCTTTGGAATAGAAAAATGATCTTCCCTTATCTTTTTACTATCCGTTTCATAATCCCAAAGGTGCTTTTTTCCGTGTCTTAGCTTTTCCTCATAAGCAATCACTAAATCCTCTAAATCATCGATGTAAAACACATATTCAAGCGGGTCATAACGAAGGACTGCTTTTTTCTTCAATTCTCTCTGCCAATTGACATCTAGTCGTTTAGCTAATACGAGTCGGCCTTTATACAACCCTACATGCGCCAAAAGAAATTCATGAGAGGATTTTGGGTATGTTTTAAAAAAACGAATTTGGCCCTCCAATTCTTGCTGTAATTGCCGCAACTGCTTTTCTTCCTGCCGAAAATCCCTTTTCTGCTCCTCCAGCAGTTGCATCGTATAATCGGCTTCTTCTTTAAATGTCCGGATGCGCTGCCTTTTTTCCCATAACCCTCTGATCATTAGTTCTAATTCATCTCTCGTTGTTTCATCTGTGACTGTCGATAAAATTTCGGTCAACCCTTCCCAATCTTCTTGTTTAAACAATCTAGCAAGTGGCAGCACTTTTAAACCGATTATTCCGACTTTTTCATATAAAGCCGAATCTAAATGATTGTGTGCCAGCTTTAAAATCTTTAAATACCTAGACAGCCGCTTCGCTTGGTCTAGAGAAACAGCATACGCTTCCGGAATGTCTGAAACTTTAGTACCTCTATCGAGATCTAACATAATCCGTTTGCTCAACGAATCAATTCCTGTAATTGTGGCCTTCATTCTGATATTCTCTCCTCTAAAAAGTGTACCGTACACCTTTTATCGATAAAATACCATAAAAACAACCTAGTGATAAGGAGAAAAAAAAAGGACTAAACATGTGTTTAGTCCCGTACTATTTGCAACTATTGGTTCAACCTATTTAACCGCGCCTCAATGTCTTTCTTCCACTCTTCTATGTTCTCTTCCACTGAGTTCTCCGTTACAGGCTCCGTGATATTGAGAATTCCGTATAATTCGTTTTTGATTTCCATAAATTTATGTTTCGCTGTATCGGGGTCTACACCGAGTCTATTTTGAATTTCATCTATAGCCTTCTCTTGAACAAACCATTCGGGCAAAGACTCCTTTGATTTTCTAAAGTCCGCAATTAACCCAACAAGTATTTCGTCATTTTCTGATAAGGCATGAGCTTCACTGGATCCGGAAGTGCTTAGAACCTTGGTTATGTACCCAATCGGATTGTCTATATCTGTTCTATGTTCTATTCTCTCCAACAGGTTAATCACATTATCTTGTCCATATCTTTCCCATGAATGAATAACCTCGTCGTTAATCTGTACTCCTAACTTTAAGCCAAACCTCTTTACATTCTGAAGAAATGAATTAGGGACTTTCACTTGATCTACAATCTCTTGTTCCAATGATTCGGTGTTTCTTTCATTCGTTGACATGATGAGAAACTTTACTTTATCGACCCTTCGGCGGACTTTTACCTCTTCAATTTCAAAGGAGATATCGGTTTTTTTCTTTAATTCTTTCTGGGCCGGCACCAGGACACGCTGCTTGAAATTGCCGTACGCGGGGTAAATGTCGTCTGCTCCTAACATTTTGCGTAAATCACTCAGCAAAAAGGTCCTCTCATGCAGTTTCTCGTACTGTTTCAATAATTCATAAATACGAATGGCGTAGGAACTTTTTAATTTCACGATGTTTTCGAGTTTATAGCTCGTAAATTCCTTTTTCAGCTCCAACAGGTATGGACGTAAGAACGGATCAAAACGAATATCTATAGTCCCTTCGGTTTCGTTATAAGCTACGTAACTAAGCCAGGCGACCTGAATCACTTTCTTGTTAATGCGGATTTCAAAAACCTTCTGCATTAATTCCTTTGTGATCTGCCTTAATTCGGTGTATTTAGGAGTGCCTTTATATCCTAACAACTTGCTATTAAACTCTTTAACGGACAATGCATATGTCTTAAAATCAGCGTCTGCAGGATTTATATTACTAGCCAAAAACAGTATAAGCTTCTGTTCAATGACACCAAGTTTGTAGCTCGCTTCGATGAGCATATTCGACTTTGTCACAAGCTGACTAGTCCGTGTTTCTTTGACCACTATTGTATTCACCAAAGAGTTCCTCCTTCCGAAAATTATTATGACAAATCCGCAACTATAACAAAAGTTTTTTTTGTTATAACACGCACCATTTTTGTTATAGTTCGCACCATTTTTGTTATAGTTCGCACCATTTTTGTTATAGTTAGGCACCATTTTTGTTATAGTTCGCACCATTTTTGTTATAGTTCGCACCATTTTTGTTATAGTTCGCACCATTTTTGTTATAGTTAAGTGCCTCAAACCCTTGATACACCTAGCTTTTTTGAGCCCGAAAAGGTTTTAAAACAATGTAAAACAAGATTAAAATATATTGTAAAACACACAAAAGAGAAATTGATGCGAATCACATGCTATTTATTTTGCATTTAAAAAAAATCACAATTCAACTGGTGACTCCGAAAATGACCTCGAAATGTTTCAGAAGTTCCGAAAAGGTTTCTGATCATTTAACGAGGATCTCGTTTCAAAATACTTTCGGAACGACCAGGTCGACACCTCTAACAGCCAGCGAAACTTAGTACATGTTTTTTTAAAAAAACTTTTTCGCAGAAGTTGACAACCGATTTTGGTTTTGTTAATATAAATTTTGTCGTTAGGACATGCTAGTTCACATCGCAAATTGTGTAAGAAAAAACTTTTTCGCAGAAGTTGACAACCGATTATTGATGTGCTAAGATAATAAATGTCGCCGCGAAACACGGTGATGAAATTGCTCTTTGAAAACTGAACAAAACAAAGCGCCAACGTTTTTTTAATAGTGAGCAAACACTTTAAAAGCAAATGAGCTATGCAAACATTTCTTCGGAGAGTTTGATCCTGGCTCAGGACGAACGCTGGCGGCGTGCCTAATACATGCAAGTCGAGCGGATTTTCGGAAGCTTGCTTCC
>NZ_PGUW01000011.1 GCF_002863565.1 Bacillus sp. V5-8f | reverse complement strand
GATTGATCACCTTTTGATGTTTCACTTCCTGTTTCAGTTTTGTTTTTCTCTTCTTCTAATTTCTTCTTCGCTTCCTCTTCTGCTAACTGCTTTTCCAATTCAGCCTGTTTCTTCATCTCCTCTTCCGCTAACTGCTTCTCCAATTCAGCCTGTTTTTTTGCTTTTTCCTCTGCCAGCTGCTTTTCTAATTCAGCCTGCTTCTTTGCTTCTTCCTCCGCCAGCTGCTTTTCTAATTCGGCCTGTTTCTTCGCCTCTTCTTCCGCTAACTGCTTTTCTAATTCAGCCTGCTTCTTCGCTTCTTCCTCTGCTAACTGTTTTTCTAATTCCATCTGTTTCCGGAGTGCTTCCTCTGCTAACTGTTTTTCTAATTCCATCTGTTTCCGGAGTGCTTCCTCTGCTATTTTTTCCTCAAGTATTTTAGCCTCTACATACTCATCAGCATCGTCAGCCATTTTTTCCATTTCTCTTATACCTGTATTTATATTTTGCCTCAATACTTGAACCTGCTTTTCTCCCTCTTGTACAAGAGTAAGAATTGCCTTCATAGACTTATCTTTCTTCGCTTCTTTTTTTGCTCGAGTTACATAAGGATCAATCTCTGCAGCTTTTTCTAACCCCATATTCGCTTCCTTACTTGCTGATTCCAGCAACTTTTCAATTTCGGTTGCACATTCCTTAGCCGATTTGGAATCGGGTGTAGATGTACATTGTTTTAGAATGATTGCTGCCTGTTTTTTAGCCTCATCCACAATTTCTTTCTGTTTCGTTACTTCATTTACTATATCTTCGATTGTGCTTGGAAAAACAAAGGAAGCTGAAACGAATCCGTTCTCTACTTTTGCCACATCTGAAAAGGCTGAGTAAGAAGAAGGGATTGTTTGCACGATACCGAACGATGCTATAGACAACATACTGGCGATGCGATAAGCGTTCCTGTTCCGCTTTTTCCTTTGTCTCTCTGTTGCTGATCTTTTTTTCCTCATGGACATGTCCACCCCCGGTTAAATAATTGCATTCCTTTTAAAAACCTTCTTGGCTTATGTAATTTCATTTCTCCACCTCTAAAAAAAGTGGAGATAGGCCCCTTTATTATCCTTTGTAAATAAACCTTTTTAGCAATTGTTCTTTATGAAGAACTATTAGTTTAAATTATATCTACCTGACACTCAGTTTTCAACCTATAAAAAGAACATATTAGTTCTTTAAAAAGAATAAAATTGAATATTCCCTTAACGATTCTATGTTTCATCATAAAGTTCTATTTCTCATTTTTTGGTTCTTTATAATAAACCTAAATATAGAACAAATTAATTCTCGCTTAAAATCAACTGAAAGGATTTGATACAGTTAGTAAATCAAAAACACAAAAAGACCTCAATTTTATGTAACATTTCATCAAGGTCGGATTTCATTATTCTTAATTTGTTTTCTTCTTCTCTGAAGCAGGTAAAACATCATTCCACCTGTAAATAAAGCTGCACTTGTGCTTGTTATAATCTCATCAGTCATACCAGGTCCTATACTCGGAACCTTTGGGCCATCAGCCGGTAGAATACCACCGATTGTCCCTTCAACATATAATCCAAATTCGAATTCACAGAAGGTACCTTGAAATTTATTATCTAAATCAGGAATTACAATCGTAAAAAATAAATCTTCTGTGCCGCCACTCACTAAAGACCGTGAAGCAAATTTACTGAAACTAGACAATGAACCTTCGTATAGAACTGTTTTATTAGCATCTTCTACTTTCACTAGTAATTGTTCATAAAGATCCTTATATCCAGCAGTGAAATTACTTTTTGCATTATATTCAAAATCTTCTTGCCCACTGTTTTTAACAATAAGAACTTGTGTAAAGGAATCTCCTGGCTTAAAGTTGCTGACATTAAAAAGAACTTCTTGTGCCTCTGAGATGTCGGCTTCTTCTAATGAATTAGCCTCTTCAGTGTTAGCTTCACTAAACACTTGTATCGGTGAACATAATAATAGGATAGTGATTGTTAAAAGAATACTCCTCATTGTTTAACCTTCCTTACTTTGAGAAATGGCTCGCTTATGTAAAAAAAATTCATGACATGAATAGAAAAAATTTCATAAATTATTGGTCGTCGGCGTTTACTTCTGTTGTTTCTTGAGTATGTCCTAGTATTGCATCTATAGTTTTTGGATCAGGTGTATTAGGCCCCTCTGAAGAACTTTGTACACCATTGTTCACAGCACCATTACCGTTGTGAGTATCTACATGTACAACATCCCATTGAGTTGCTTCAAGGTTGAAGAAAAAGTCAATTTTGTCATTATATATTTGTTTTGGAGATATTCGCCGTTAGCATCTTTTGCAAGCTCGTTCTTATAGGTAATCTGAATAAACACTTCATCACTGTCTACAGGATTTACAGGGATACCTCTTTCAGCCTCTGCCCCTGCAGCTACTGTTAGTGGAGCAAGATTGATTTTACCGCCTGCACCTTTATACTCATTTTTAATTTTATCACCATATACAGATGGACCTCCAACTAGATCGGCTAAAGTTAATGTTTCGTTAGATTTAACAACGTTATTTCTAGGCTCTCAATGAGTAGATTCACCATCAACTTGTGCAAAGTTAACTACAAACTGAGATAAAAATTCGGTATTGAGAAGACTTATCTCCACCATCAAAAAAGTTACCAGCAGTGGTATCCAACAACACCTCTTTAATTGCTAATGTACCGGCATTGTTTAATTTAAAAATCCTTTGTACATTGTCACCAGGTTTCAAGTTGCTAAGGTCAAAGCTAATAGGTTTAGAACCACTTTTTCCAACAGCCAGATCTAGTTCCCCTGACGCAAAATGGTTGTTGATTTTTGCCGTGTCAATGAATGCTGCCCAAGTTCCGCCGCCTACTAAATTGAACCCTCACGTTTCCAAGGAGTACAATCAATCTTAAGCTGGTTTTTCAGTTTCCTGATTCTTGCTTGTTTTGTCGAGTTCTCTTAGTGCTCCAACGATGGTGATCGCAGAGTAAAGGAGTAACAGTACACCTGGTACGATAAGCAAGATAGCTGTTCCTTTGCTGGATTGAGCAAAATCTATGAAATATCCCAGATAAGGGATCGTGAAACCTGTGTATGTTCCAATTACATTTGGTGCTAATACTGGCTGAGTATCAGCGTCTTCATTATAGTCACCTTTTGTTTGATACATGGTGTTTTCACCATTTTTGATGACCTCAATGATTCTGTGAGTTACAACCTTGTCTTCTTGCTCCTGGAATGTAATCACATCGCCTTTCTTTTAAGCTGGTTGCATCTTCTACCGGTTTGATGGCTATAATCGAGCCGGTTTTAAATGTCGGCTCCATCGAACCTGAGAGAACTGATTTTAGTGGTATCCAAATACTTGTGGTTCTCCGCCCGATGCCTTCGAAGAAATAACCATAAAAATCATTGCTATAAGAACTAAGAATAGTAGAAAACTAATTGCGCTACTGGTGAGTTTCATTACCTTTTTCATTTTTCCCCGCCTTTTATTTAATCTGTTTACTGTCTTATTTATAGCTAAAGAATCAATCTCTTCTCCTTCAACCTCATTAATCTTCTCAGCTTTCTTCACTGTTACTGTTGAACCCTCAATCATTGCTGTATCCTGCTTCTTTTTTACTTTCTATATCCTCTAAATCATTGACCGCCATGTTTCAATCTAAATTGCCTGTCCCAATGGTCAATCCACATATTTGCTCTAACAGCAAGCCTATGATGCTCCTAAACTCCTTCGTTTGTTCTTACAAGTGAACAAACTTATTTTTTACTAGATTACGAACAAACCTCTAAAGGTTTATGGTAGAATACAGCGAACAACTTCCTTAATCATCCGTTTTATCGGTTTAGTTTGTTCTTTGTAAAGAACTCATGAATTGAGTATATATCATGGTTAATTGTTTGAAAAACCCCTAAAACGGCCTAATATTCTTAATAAAGAACAATTATCGCTTGTTTCCTTATAAATAAAGAATAATTTGATTTCCAGTTATGGAGAGTTGACTTTACTTATGTAGAAAAGAAATAAAATGATGAAGAAAGTATAGAAAAGCTGCAGTAACATAAAGAAGGTTTTCTTCAGTCGGAACCTACTGACGGTTAATGCGGAATAAAAAAATAAAGGCTGCAAATCAATAGTTTACCTACCGATTTGCAGCCTTCATTTTAACAACTGTATTAACTGTCGCAGCTTTTCCTTATCAATATTGGATTTGTTCATTTCCATTGCCAGATCAATGACTTCTTTATCTAAACGGACGGGATTTGGTTTTGTTTGATCGTTATTAATAAAGAATGAACATCTACTTGTAGTTCCTTTGCGATTTTTTTGAATTACATGAATTCCGCCAGTTCTGTTATTGAAATGTTTCTTTCCCTTCGTAACTCCCGAATCTTTCTTCCATCCATCGTTACTTCTCCTTTTCCCTATGTAAATCAAACAGGATGTCAGTACTTCCTTAACTTAATCAAATATTTCATTAATAGTATTTTTGCAAATCCTCCTTAAGAATGAACGCATTTTGGATCTGTTCCCCACCTCCCTTGGCAACCGAATATACTTTCAAGTGGGGAAAAACAATTAACATCTTATAATAGTAGAATTGTTCAACGATACGTATTCCCAAATTTTGAATGCATTTGTTTTTAACAATAAGAGAACATAGGTAATGAGGAGGTGACGAAACATGTCTAATCGTCGTGGAGGCCGCAATCGCCTTTTAGTACAAAGTGCAGAAATGGCAATTGAGCAGCTGAAGTATGAAATCGCAGCTGAGTTTGGGTTTGAGCTTGGAGCTGACCAAACAGCGCGTGCAAACGGTTCAGTAGGCGGTGAAATCGTAAAACGTCTGATCGCTACAGCTCAATCCCAATTGTCTGGACAAGTTGCACCACCGAACTCTTCTCGTTAAGCATCAATAAAACCTAATGATATATGGATTGGTTGCCTGTGAAAGCAGGCAGCCTTCATTCGTCTTGAAACATGGATCATGCCCTGGAATATTTTTAAGTTCAAAAGGCCATTCTATATCTTGTACTAAAAAATGGATTAGGAGTGAAGAGGAATGCCACAACAAATTTATCAAGCTGCAATCGCGGCACAACAATCGCTTCAGCAAATTCAACAGGTTGCCCAAATCTTGCAACAACAGGAAAGACAGAATGCAATGCTATTTCAGCAACAACAAAATGGGGCTCAATTCGGAATGCAAGCCCAAGTATTTGCACAGCGGGAAATGAATGCTGTCCAACAGCTGCAACAAATTCAGCAGCTTGCACAGCAATGTCTGATGCAGCTTCAGCAACAACAAACATTTTAATTAGGATTGCGGCTGTCAATTATCACCCGTATGAGCATCCGGCCGGCAGCGAGGGAAAAGTAAATAAATGTTTCTTGAAGTCTCTACGAGTTTAAAGGGACTAACCCCCCTGCTTGTCAATTCTCAACTACAGCCTCTAGCATAGTTTAATTAATAAAAATGCATTTACGTAACCCCGTGTATAGGGGTTATTTTTCTTTTATAAAGTATTTCTGCTCAGTATCCTCCTTCCTCTTAATCTTTCTTATTATGTTGATAAAACTAATTAAACAGTCTACACTCGGCAGTTATAAAGATGAGATATGCTTGTTCCCCAGTTACCAGAAGGAAAAACTGATCTACCTTTAAACTACTTATTTATTTATAATTATTATAAAAAAGTATTGATTTTTTTTTACTAAATGCTATTATAAGCATATATTAAAAAATCTATTAGAGGTGATCCTTTTTATGAGTACGAATAAACATCTCACCACCAGTTGGGGAGCCCCGGTAGGCGATAACCAAAACTCCCAGACAGCAGGCCAGCGCGGTCCTACATTGATCCAGGATGTCCACCTTCTTGAAAAGCTTGCTCATTTTAACAGAGAACGTGTTCCTGAGCGTGTTGTGCACGCTAAAGGTGCCGGTGCACATGGTTACTTCGAAGTCACAAACGATGTTTCCAAATACACAAAGGCTGCGTTCCTCTCTGAAGTAGGGAAGCGCACACCAATGTTCATCCGTTTTTCAACTGTTGCCGGTGAACTTGGTTCTGCCGATACTGTCCGTGACCCGCGCGGTTTTGCCGTTAAATTTTACACAGAAGAAGGAAATTATGACTTGGTCGGAAACAATACACCAGTTTTCTTCATTCGTGATGCGATTAAATTCCCTGACTTTATTCATACTCAAAAGAGGGATCCAAAAACTCACTTAAAGAATCCTACAGCCGTATGGGATTTCTGGTCACTTTCTCCAGAATCTCTCCATCAGGTAACTATTTTGATGTCTGACCGTGGTATTCCTGCAACATTGCGCCATATGCACGGTTTCGGAAGCCATACATTCAAATGGGTGAACGAAAAAGGCGAAGGCGCATGGGTGAAATACCATTTCAAGACAGAACAAGGCATTAAAAACCTTGATGTAAACCTTGCTGCCAAGCTTGCAGGGGAAAACCCTGATTACCATACAGAGGATCTATTCAATGCCATCGAAAACGGCGACTTCCCGGCTTGGAAGCTATATGTACAAATCATGCCACTTGAGGATGCAAATACTTACCGCTTCGATCCATTCGATGTAACAAAAGTTTGGTCACAAAAAGACTACCCGTTAATGGAAGTTGGACGTATGGTATTAAACAGAAATCCTGAAAACTACTTCGCTGAAGTAGAACAGGCTACATTCTCACCAGGATCTTTCGTACCTGGTATCGAAGCGTCTCCGGACAAGATGCTGCAAGGCCGTCTGTTCGCATATTCAGATGCACACCGCTACCGTGTTGGGGCAAACCATAATGCCCTTCCAATCAACCGTCCAAAAGCTGAAGTGAACAACTATCAGCGTGATGGACAAATGCGTTTCGACAGCAATGGCGGAGGTTCTGTATATTATGAACCAAACAGCTTTAGCGGACCAAAAGAAGCTCCTGAACATAAAACTTCAGCGCTTCCAATCTCTGGTGTTGCTGAAAGTGTTGCCTATGACCATAATGACCACTATACACAAGCAGGTGACTTATACCGCCTGATGAGTGAAGAAGAGCGCGCACGCTTGGTGGAAAATATCGTAGGAGCTATGAAGCCAGTTGCCCTTGAAGAAATTAAGCTTCGCCAAATCCAGCACTTCTTTAAAGCTGATCCAGAATATGGAACTCGCGTTGCGCAAGGTCTTGGGTTGTCAGTACCAGTTCAAGTATAGTCAGTAGCTAAATTGATAAAAAATATAGTATACTATAAATTCTCATTTTCATTCTCATATTCTCAATTAGAGGTATCCATATTTGACGGATACCTCTTCTTTCTCTTCAAATTTCCCCACGATAAAAAGGGCCTGATTTTACAGACCCATATTAACCCCAGTTCTATTTGCTCACTTTTGACTCTCGTCAATAGGAATCTGAATCATCTGGTTGGACCCAGTTGCTTTCGGCATCTTACCGTCCCATTTCTCTATCCATTTATTTTGGATGACTTCTTTAGATATCGATTTTTTTATCGTTTCGTTGTAATCAGCGATTCCTTTTGCTTCAATTTGTTTTTTCTCCGCTTCTGCTTTGGCAATTTTCAGCTCTATCTGCTTCCTTTCCAGCTCCTGTGCTGCCTCCACCCGCTTATCAATCGCCGCCTGTGTGGCTTTATCCGGTTTAGGTACACCTAGAGTCAAGTTATCTACTGCAAATCCCAACTCAAGAATGTCATCCGCAAAGATCTTTTGTACGTCGACAGCCGCTTCCGAAGATTTTTCCCCGTAAGTGTCTATAACCGAATACTTAGCGATGGCTTTACGCCCGGCATCCCAAAGCCGTGTCCTTAAATACGAATCCTCTATTTGTTCAACCTCGATCGGGCCGAACTTATTAAATACATCTACTACCTTGTCTGGCTGGATACTATAATTATACGCAAAATCGATCGTTACGTTTTTACCGTCCGAAGTAGCGACTTGGATATCATTATAGTTAACGGTTTGCATTCTTACAGGATAGATTGTCACTTTGTCAAATAAGCCCACAAGGTGCCAGCCCTGGCCAAGCGTCTCATCTTGAACCCCTCCGTTAGGGCTGTAAACAACTCCCACATAGCCATTTGGGATTTTCTCGATAAATAATGTAGTGATAAAGACTGCAAGCATAATGGCTGCACCGACAATAATGCCGCCGATAACTTTACCATTTTTTCTCTTTTTATTTGTTGCCGTTTCCATCTTTGTCCTCCCTTAATTTCTTTTTTACCTTTCGGGCTGTATCACCGACCTTTTTAAATGAAGGTGATAACAACAACCAGATCCCTATACATAATAAAATCACAACAATAATTGAGCCGACAAATACCTTCAATACATTCCCCCCTCCTCTTATTTTACAGTCATGATAGAAATAGTGATATACTTCATTAAATTACTAATTCACAAATTTTCCTGAGGCAGAAAAAGGGCTACATGGAAAAAGTGGATTTCGCTTTCACTCCCATCCACTCCGCCATATAGCCCTTTACATGAAGAAAACTTCTCCCGTTCCCTTCACTAACCGGTCATTCCACCTCTATTAATTCATTATAAAATGCTGCCATGGAGGTTGATATATAAGGAGCAAGCCATAAAAAACCAATCCCCATTGTAAAAACACAAAGAATGCCCCAGCCGATAAAACTTAGGTTCATCAAAAAGTACTTCCACTTGAATCCTTTCATTCTCCGCTTACTTTCGCTTATTGCTTGTAATGGCGAGTATTCCGGATGATCCCTCATGATAAAGAAAGTTTGCGAGTAGGAAAGTGACTTGATAATTCCAGGAATGATAAGCAGTAAAGACCATAAAAATACGAAGATTCCCATTAAGAGTGAAACCAGAATTAATTGGAGGGAGGCTTTTCCATCCTTATATACACCAAACACTTCTGAAACCAAAGGTCTTTCCATTCTTGCAATCGATAAAAAAAACCAATAAGCAGATACGGATAACGGAATTAAAATGATAGCGATAACAATATTAATAACATCCGCTGCAACCGGCACTCGCTCCTGACTTAACCAGTTGGAGAACCCTCCGCTTACCATAATCTCAATAATGGCCGGCACTATGGCTGTTATGAAGAATAATATAAAGGTAAGCAGTACACCCTTTCCCCATTTTCCGTGTAAAGCTGACAGGGCCTTTTTCTTGACGTGTGTAATACTAATTTCCATGTGCATGTATCCTCCTCATGCGTGCCATATCATCAATGTATTTTAGGAGGACACATACTATGCCAAGAAAAACTCCAGGGCTTAGAGATTATAAGTGTTTATACATAGGTCATATCATATAGTATGATACAACCTTTTATATTCCCTGGCCTCTTTTTCCGGTGAATAATATTTTAATATCCATTCCTTGGCTTGGTGGACCACCTTGTCTCTCAAGTCACGTTCGTTGACAATCGTTTCGACTGCTTCGGCAAATTCAGGCATGGTGTCATAAAGCCAGCCAGTCTTACCATGACTGATCAAAGCCTCATTGGCTTCATTTTTACGCGCGATAACAGGGCGGCCCATTGCCATAGCTTCCATCAAAGCAAGGGACTGGCCTTCCGATTGGGAAGTGTTTATGACGATTTGGGCTTGTTCATACCAAATCTTCATAACCTCATAAGGAACGACACCTGCATACTTCATCCACTTTCTCATGCTTGCCGCTCTTTGGACCTCCATAAAAACACTCTCGTCCAAATTTGCTCCAAGAATAGTGAAATCGATGCCAGTATAGTCCTTTGTTAGCCGATCTAGCGCAGGAAGAACGTGAAGAACATCCTTAACCGGACGTAAACCAGCAGGGAGAAGAATGCAAGGTTTCATTTCCTGGCCCCCTTTTGAAATATTCCACGGCAGCGAAACGCCTTGAGGAATGACAATCGTTTTTTCCATCCATTTCGCGGATAAATGATTCACTTTTTCCTTTGCATCCTCCGTAAACACGGTAATATATTTGGCATTGTCCAGGAAGGCAAACATTTCATTGTCCATATCTTTCTGCAAATCAATATTGATATCCGTACCGCCCATCGTGACCACGTAAGGCCGGTCCAACACGAACCCATTCTCCCGGGACCATTTCAAGAAACGGGTCGCATGCAGAATATGATAGATATCAGCTTTCGGAAAGTACCAATTATCCTTCTCTAAATAAGGGATGACCGATGTATTTATATTTTCCTTATGCAGGAAATGAACTATTCTTTTGATTGTGGTAGAATTTCCTCTTGGCTGGTTAAAATAGGGAGCAAAAAATAATATATGCATAACTCTCTCCTAAAAAGCTACGTAAAAATGCAGCGGTATATTTATATTTTTTAAGGGAAATGTATGTTGTAGTGCAAGAAAGTCCAACCAATAGGAGGGTGAAGATGATGGTATATGATAAAGAGAAAGAACCGCAGTTTGAAAGCGGGGAATCAGTGGATAAGCTGGAAAAAGGTTTATACGGCCTGGATCCGGATATCAGTCTTCTCTCTGTCAACTATGCAACAACTGAAAACCCTTATTTGAGCGAACATTATAATGAAGAATCAAAGGAAATACGGTAAGAAAATTCGTGAATCTCTTCAAATCCTCACAGGTAGCTAGATTCTTCCCAACTTATGAATGATTGGTTAGCCTGTCGGCGGAAAATGCCTACGGGCTAACCTTCGTTCAAGGCTGTGATTTGCGTAGGTGCTCCTTATACATCCCGGTTTTCTACAGTACGTGCTATAACTGCACCGAATATAAGAGCCCACACCGGTGCACTTATATGTAGAACAGATATGTTTGAAAGTGCAATAATAAACGCCGATAACGCACTTAAACGATATTTCGTTCCGGCAAATGCCATCTGCAGGCTTGAATGCAAAACTCCTATCAGTGCAAAACCCGCTAGAAGAGAGATAAATGCTTTTGGCAATGATTGAATGAACGGGACGATTTTCCATGCAAAGATTCCAAACAATAGAATTACGATGCCCGATACGATAGCTGCTATATATCGCTTTGGCCTAGGACCTGAATCAGGTCCGGCACTGATTGCTGTCATCATGCCTGCGATATTAGCACTTTGCCCTCCAAAAAAAGAAGTAATCATCGAAAAAATCCCACTGATAGAAACGATTTTTCGAATCGGAGGATTAAAGTTGGAACTTTCCAAAGCCCCGATACCTGGAGCCGCATCATTACTCAAAATCAACATCGCAAGAGGAAGCGCGAGTGTAAGCAGTCCCATCAAAGAAAATTCAGGCGTTTGCAAGGACGGAAAGGAAAACGGGATGTCTACAGTACTTATATTTAAACCACCTGTCCCAGCCAGAGCAGCGAAAGCGATGGCTACCGCTACCATTACAGCTGGCAATCGCTTGCTGAATTTCGTAGTTATGAAGAAACCTAACAGTGCTGCTACCCCAACCAATGGTAACTCTTTAATAGAAGGAACGAGTTTAACCACGTAACCGGTTACCAAACCTGCCAGCATCGCAGAAATGATCTCCTTTGGAACCCACTTAATGATTCTTGTAAACAATCCTGAAATGCCCACAAGAAAAATCAAGAGCCCGGACATAACGTAACCGCCGATAAGCTGAGGGTATGTAAAATGGGATGTCACAGTTGCCAAAAAAGCAACACCTGTAATGGAGTGACCGCCGGTAATGGGAATTTTATTTAGCATTGCCATAAGGATACCGAACAGCCCCCCGAAAAAATATACGGCAAACATCCAATTGATTGTTTGCTGATCCGTGAAATGGCCTGCAGCTGCAGCTTCTAAAATGATGATTGCAGGGCCTGTCATAACCAGCGTGCTCGAAATAAGTCCTGATGATACATTCTGGACCGTTAAATGCTGTAAAAAATGGTCCTTTTTCATTTGTGTTCCGGAATTTAAACCACTTTGCCGTTCCATAAATTTGTCAGGCAACCCCATCTGTATCACTCCTGTCCACTCTCTTTTACGTTACTATAATAATTGGTACAGAAATGGTAATATGTCAAGCAGGTTTTTCTAAATTTTATATGAACTTAATTGACTGCGTATCTTAATTTCAAGATTATTTCCAATAATTATGCTCGACATTTCAACATGTTTAAACAGTTTTAAATAACATCCTAACAAAGTCAAACTTTTATCAACAAAATCACATGACATATCAATAACGTGAAAAAGAGTTGATTCTACCACTCGTAGAGCCAACTCTCTCACTAATTATATAGTTACCCAATCAATTAATCAGTGCCTGAAGTGGCGCTGGGATACGCCCGCCGCGCCGGATTAACTTTTCGGAACTATATGGATTGACTCCCATCACAGGCGCACGGCCGAGCAATCCTCCAAACTCTACCATATCCCCTTCTGATTTCCCAGGTACGGGGATAACCCTGACTGCTGTCGTTTTCTTATTAATCATACCGATTGCTGCTTCATCAGCTATCAGTGCTGACAAGGTTGCTGCCGACACATCACCGGTCAAGGCAATCATATCAAGGCCGACCGAACAAACACATGTCATTGCTTCCAACTTCGGAAGAGTCAGAGCATTATCCACAATTCCTTGAATCATTCCATTGTCCTCACTGACTGGAATAAACGCACCGCTAAGGCCTCCCACATACGAGCTTGCCATGGCGCCTCCTTTTTTCACTGCATCGTTCATAAGCGCCAGCGCAGCAATCGTTCCATGAGTGCCCACACGTTCAAGCCCAATTTCTTCCAGAATTTCCGCAACGCTATCATTCATTGCATTCGTCGGTGCCAGCGATAAATCCATGATTCCAAACGGAACGCCCAACCGTTCTGCGACAACACGCCCAATTAACTCCCCGGCTCGGGTGATTTTAAAGGCGGTTTTTTTGATAACGTCTGAGACTTCACCTAAATCTGCATCTGGATGGCGTTTTAGTGCATTTAGCACAACCCCGGGGCCGCTCACCCCCACATTCAGGACAACTTCTCCTTCACCGGCTCCATGGAAAGCTCCCGCCATAAACGGATTGTCTTCCACCGGATTGCAAAATACAACCAGTTTGGCGCAGGCCATTCCATCCTGGTCTTTTGTCCGTTCAGCAGCCTCTTTAATAATCTGGCCCATCTGGCGAACTGCATCCATATTGATTCCTGTTCTAGTTGTAGCTACCGAAACCGAAGAACAAACTCTCTCTGTTACGCTTAAAGCCTCCGGAAGGGCGTCAAGCAACGTCTGGTCACCCTTTGTGATTCCTTTATGTACAAGCGCAGAATATCCGCCGATAAAATCGACACCAAGTTCAACCGCAGCCTTGTCCAGAGTTTTAGCCAATTCAATTGCCTGTTCCTTCGTAGCATTGCCTAAGATTTCGGCAATAGGTGTAATGGATATTCTCTTATTGATGATGGGAATTCCATATTCTTTTTCCACATCTTCAGCGACTGCCTTTAAATTTGCCGCATAGCTGACAATTTTCTCGTATACTTTCTTGTTCATAACCTCAAAATCGGAATCGGAACAATCGTGAAGACTGATTCCCATCGTAACGGTGCGGATATCCAGATTTTCCATCTGAATCATCCGGATCGTTTCCATCATTTCATCAAGTGCAATTGTCATCCATTTCCCCTCCTAGTCACACACGGTGCATTGCTTGAAATATTTCTTCCAGCTGGATGTTTATTTTCAATGAAAGCTCGTCCCCTACATTATTAAGCAAATCTTGAAGACGATCCAGATTTTCATTTCCTGTAACATCGACGATCATCATCATCGTAAAAAAGTCTTGTAATATCGTCTGGCTAATATCGAGAATATTGACGTCATTCTCTGATAAAACCGTTGTCACTTTCGCAATAATGCCTACCTTGTCCTGCCCGACCACACTTACTACTGCACGTCTCATCCTGTCCATCTCCTTGAAGAAGTTTTTTACATTATAATAAAAAAAGATTGGATAAACTCCAATCTCAACAGTCAGCAGAATAACCTAAGATACGCCATAAGTTACTCTTCTGTCCTTTTGCCTGAGATCGTGAATCCTTCGGCGCCGCATATGCGGTCTCTCCAGAAGCTGCTCCCGTTATAGTGTTACCCACAACGATCATCGCTTGCTATTTAAAAATAATAAAACGATTATAACAAGCTCGAAAAATAAGGTCAATAGAATCTTTTTGCAATTTAAAAAATTATGTCATATAAATATATTTAGAATTAATTGGCGGTTAACCATTTCAGCTCAATAAAAAAAGGATAAATACTTATGAAAACATGATCGTTGTTGTCCAACGCCCCATCCGCTTTCCACTAATATCTTTTATTTATCTAGACGCATCATTATTGAATTTATGCCACTTAATTTTCTTTTTTTAGAAAATTCTCCGCGAAGTGATGGAAACCAGGGACATAAGTTCTTCCAATAAAAAACGGCCCTTCTAGAATAAAGGCCGTTAACTTTCAATCACATAGAAAATGCCGGCATAAACATGCGAGCATAGTCTGATTTGCATTTATTTTACCAGAAATACAAGTTCCATGCGTCATCCAGAGATATTTCACCTGGACCTGTTAACATGATTCCTAAAGCAATTGCGATAAGGACGACGTTATATTCAATGCCGCCTTTATCTGAAAACAAGCCATTTTTCCCATGAACAGTTTTAATCGCCACGATCATAGGGACTATGATTAACAGTGCTGCCAAAGGAGTGAGAAATCCAAGCAAAAATAAGATGCCTCCCACAAATTCTCCCAAACCGGCTAATAGCGCCATCGGTTTACCTGGCTTTATCCCGATTTGTTCAAAGAAGCCTGCTGTTCCTTCAGGCCCTCCGCCCCCAAACCAACCAAACGCTTTTTGCGCACCATGTGCAGCATAGTATAGCCCAACAATAACTCTTATAATTAAAAGGCCGAAATCTTCCACAACTATCACTCCTAAATAAAGATACATATACTGATTCTTAAATTATTCCCTAAATCCTCATACTTTATTTAGCAGCCTACCCACGTTACTTTCCGTTGTCAGGAAGTTGCTTCCTCACTCTTCTGCCTTGAAGCAAATAATATAGCCCAATTGAAAAGAAGACAATCAGGGAACTCACCATATAGACAGAGCCATACCCAATATAAGCAGCTAATATTCCCAGCAAGAATGAACCGGCTGCAACGCCTAGATCAAATAATACGAAATATGTCGCCATTGCGAGCCCCCTTCTTTTTGGAGCGGCAGATTGGATCGCAATCGATTGGAATGAAGACATTAAAGTTCCAAACCCCACGCCGATAATTCCTCCAGCCACTAATAGCATGAAACTGGTCGAAGCTTGGCTCAGCAACAAAATCCCGACACCGAATAGAAAAATGGATGGATAGACAACTACATTTGCCCCATACTGGTCATACCATTTCCCGGTAAAAGGACGGGAGAGGAGAAGGCATATTGCATACACAACAAAGAAGAAACTGGCTGTCTCAGCTAAGCCCAGTTCTCTTGAATAAATAGAGATAAACGACAGAACAGCCGAATAAACAATCGATAGCGTAAAACCTATGAGTGCAATTGGCATAGCAGTCTTTTCAAATAAATCTGCCAATCGGAAACCCGCTGTTACCTTTTGTGCCTTTTTCTCTTCCGTAAGCGAAAGTGTAATGGAGCATACCAAAGCCAGGACAGCAAATAGGATAGCCAAACTAAACAATAAAGTATAATTTCCACCATGAACAACGGAAAGGCCTAAAAAAGGGCCAATAACCATTGCGATATTCATGAATGTCGAATAATAGCCCATACCCTCGCCCCGGCGTTGGTCAGGTATAACGTTGGCGATTATCCCACCAGTCGCGGTCGTCGCCACCCCAAACCCAATGCCATGGAAAAAACGCAGCAATAAAAGCAATAAAACGGACTTAGTAGCTATATACAACACGGATCCGGCCAAAAAAATCGAAGCCCCGATCAATAAAACTCTTTTCTGGCCTACCGATTCAAGCCACTGACCTGCAAACGGACGAAAAATGATTGCGGAAAGAACAAAAATTGCCGTGTTCAATCCAATAACATTTCCACTCCCGTTAAGCTCATCCGAAATATAAATAGGAAGGGTTACCATTAGCATATAAAACACAAGGAAAATAAAAAAACTTGCAAACGAAACGCTTAAGAAATTCTTCGTCCATAATTTCGGTTTTTCCATATTGATCTCTTCTTTCTTTTTACCAGATTAAAATCACAACTTAACTATTTTACCATAACTTAAATAATTCCCCATTTCCGAAGCAAAATAGCAAAGCGTTTTCCCGATATCAAGGAAAAAGTCTTAGTATATTTAAAACTTAGCAAAAAGACTCGTTTTTTGGGGTGACTTCATTCCTAAAATGGACAAAAGAATATCTAAAACGAATATCTTTACTTCACAATGTTGCTACAGCAACTAATTGGCGTTATTCATCCTTTCAACTCCCTTTCTTTTCGTTAATAAAATGTCATTACTCTGCATTTCTCCACCAAGCAGCTCTATTTCTAATTGCTTGATGCCGTTTTATCTTACTCCCGCAAAAGGATAGTTTCAAGCAAATTGCTTAACTTTTCGTTGCTTTGGCCAGAATGTTACTCTTGCAGTTATGTTTATTTCGCATTCTGGCGCATTTTCCCAAGAATCTCTCTTACGGTCTTCAATTCTTCCTCTGTAATCCCATTGCAAACAGTCCGATTAAATTCTTCCGTTATGGGTATTACCTTTTTGCCCAGTTCATGCCCTTCATCTGTTAGGAAGACCGTTAATGAACGACGATCGGTTTGGCTAATGTCCCTTCTGATAAATCCTTTCTTTTCCAAATTGAATACCATCCTCGCAATATTCGTCTTATCCTTGCTCAGCTTTTCCGCAATTTCATTTTGGCTTAGCCCATCTTGTTCCCATAAGAGAAGCATAATCAAATTTTGTTCAGGAGCAAGGTTAAGCGGGGCCAATTTACTCTTAATAAGGCCTGTGAGGGATAAATCCGTTTGGTGGATAAGGATACTTATATAGTCATTAAATTTCACCATATTTCACCTGCGGCTTCCTTCTACTGGTTGACTTTCATTTAATTAAACCATTTTTTCAATAATTATGGGTGGACTATTCTCATTTTTACTGTGCTGTTATTCCCTTTCGTATACTTTTAGAATTTGAAGCACAGCTAATTCTACACTTAGGGTTTAACAATTTCAAAATTTGAATTCGTTAGTTTTATACATGAATCCATTCAACTCTCTTCCAAAAACAATAACTGTCACTTTTTCATTCTAGGCGAATATCATATCTTTGAAAAAGGAGGTATGTATATGGTTTATAACAATGTCAATGGTTTTCCCTTAGATCCTCGGGGAGGAATAAGTACCAATTACAATTACAACCAGGTAAATAGTGCTTCCCTGGCTCCCCAAGAGATGAATAGACAGCAACAGATGAATCAAGATGATGACGAATTAAGAAGAAGATGCCAAAGATATATGAATTATTCCGTTACAGCCCATATGCAGGATGGTTCAAGAGTTGAAGGAATATTGGATAATATGGACCACACGGGTGTAACTATGTTAGTACCTGAAGATGAGATGGCGAACAGGACGACATGAGGGAATTTGGTGGACATGGCGGGTATGGTGGATATCATGGATTTGATGGATATGGCTGATATCCTAGAGGCTACAGACGCAGATTTAGACGCTTTCGGCGCCGTCGTTATCCTTACTATGCCTTTGTGTTTCCTTTTGTTGTCCCCTACCCATATGGTTACTAAAACTTCCCCATATAATTCGAAAAAGCGGACATTGTCAGCTTTTTTTAGGTAAAGAAACGGCTTGCAGGTATGTAAATTGGTGTAGTCTCACTGTCTACCTAATTTTGTGAGGATCCGCCGCAACGATGAATACTTTATATCTCTAGTGGGAACATGCCGTCCAACACTAATAGCCACTCCTATAATCCATTATGCTGAAGTAAATCAAATCGATTCCCGTACAAATCCTCAAAAACGACCTCAATCCCCCATGGAACTTCCTTAGGTTCCCCGTAAAATTTGACACCCTTTGATTTCATCTTCTCGAAATCTCCATGACAATCATTTGTTTCAATTACGAGGAAGACATGGTCGGCTGCCTGGCTGCCCACGCGCTCGTCCTTTTTATCTGTATCCGCTAGGACGAATACAATAGCTGTGGCACTTTCTTTCGAAGGTGAAACTGTTACCCATCTCCTACCATTTCCAAAATCATTGTTAGAAGACAGCACAAATCCCAGTTTGTCTGTATAGTATTCTATAGCTTCATCATAGTCCCTAACCAAGACCGTAACATGTCCAATTTTTTTGGTCATAAAGCACTCCTTCTTTTAGAGCCTATATTTACAATAAGATTAGTTTTTTCTTTATTTTTAACCCCAATATCTTACACAGAATAATCGCTCAAACTCTTTTCAATATGGGTTTCATAGGCTTTTGCCGTGGCACTTACCCTTTGCCCACATACCTTATAAGGGATTTATCCCTACTTTAACGTGAAAGAGGAGAGTTGACCCTTATGAATCCTTATCTGTTTCACCCTGGATTTCCACCACATCAAAATGGCCAGTTTATTCCGGAGGATGATTTCACTCCTATTGTCCCTGAAGATCCTTACAGACAGGTACAACAACAATTTAATCCGTATTTACCTTTAGAACATCAATATATCCCTTATATTCAAAATCAGGAACAATTTAATCCGTATATGGAATTTGAACATGAAGCTGTACCGTATACACAACAGCAGGAATACTTTCATCCGTATGAATCATTTCAGGATGATTTCGACCCCGACAGAGAACAGTCACAGTTCCAGGGCATAAACAGGCGGTTGGACGCCCTTGAAAGGCAAAATGAACGGCAAACAAGAGAATTGACCAGAATAAGCCAGGAAATTACCAGAATCAATAGAGAAATTAAACGGATTAACCAGGAACACGACAGGTTCAATCAAAATGATGAACGTCATACCCGCCGCCTTCAAAGATTGAACCAAAGGCTTCGGGCCGTGGAAAGCAGACTTAATATACCGTTTTCACAGGCGGATGGTGAATTCTAAGCATTTCATAAAATAGAGAAGCAGGTAGTCAATTTGATCCCTGCTTCTGATCTTTTGGTTTTCTTAAGCTTTTAAGTTAGCAAACAAGAGTATCAAAACAGAAGGTTTTTTACACCTCTTGCTGCCCCTGGTAATATTGCCCTAATGCTACAATGGCACTTCCCATCCGTTCGTTTTCAGGGACGATGATCCGCTCAATCCCTTCTTCCCTTAATGCCTGGGCCGTCACCTTACCTACTGCTACTGCGACAACATTAGTAGCGAATGTATGAAGAATTTGTTCTTCAACATTCTTTTCCCGCGCGAAGCTCATTAAGAAACGGGCCTGCGGCGTGCTAGTAAAATTGACCGCATCAATATCTCCGTTCAACAATTCCGAAAGTAATTGCTCCATTACCTCTGTTTGTGGCGGAACGTGTTTATAAGGAAGGATTTCTCTATAATCACAGCCTTGTTCATCTAGGAATCCTATAAGCCTTGGAGCTGGGTCTCCATGCAATTGAAGGGCTACTTTCTTCCCTTTCACATCATGTGCAGAAAGCTCCCTTACCAATCCGGCAGTGCTTCCATCATCATCCCGGACAAGCGGTGTAATACCGAGCTTTTTCAGGACATTCACCGTCTTATAACCCCTGGCAGCTACTTTAGCATTACGTAAAGCTTCTACAAATTCGCGGTCAAGCCCCATCTTTCCAGCGATGGTATGAAGGGTATCCGTGCCTACACCTGTCGTAAAAATGAACCAGTCGAAATTGCCCCCAACTAATTCTTTGATGTCTGATTCAATATTAGTTTCATCGAGAAATACAGTACCCTGTGCAGGTCGGACAAGCGGGATGCCCCCCAAATTTTCAACCAGCTTGCTTAATTCTTCATTTTTGCGCTGTCCCGCCAGTGCGATTTTTTTCCCTTCTAATTTTCCCAAATGCATTCCCCGTCCCTTCAATAGCGTATTTACACTTATTGTACCATCTATCCAAGGTGGAATGCCTGTTATCAAAGGATTTTCGTTTTAGTTTTTGCCGCGGCCTTTAAAGGGGTACTGCTATTTCCAAATGAATCAATGGCGTATACTTCAATCGTATAGCTTGTACCAGACTGTAATCCTTTGATTGGAAATACTAATTCATCCGGAACTGGATCATTGTAGAATTCGGAAAAAGCTGCAATTTCCTTTACTACTTGACCCGATTTGTTCTTTGCGACAATTTTATAAGAATGCACCAGCAGATTATCCTCCGCCTGTGGAACTAAAATATTCATTTCGGTATCTGTAGAATCCAGCACCACTAAGTTAGATTTATTAGGAAAATGAGGTTTTCTTTCATCTCTTCTTTCAGTATACTGAAAAGATCCTTTATCTGAAGGGTGGTCAATCGTCCATGGCTGTCCTACTGGATTATTTTCACGAAAATCGCGACGGTGGATGACAACCTTTTCACCATGCACTTCAACAATCAGGCCCTGGCTAAAGGTTTCAGCGCCAGGAGGCATTTCACCCTGTATGTATCCGGCTTCGACCCACATATCTTTTAAAGATGCCGTTTCAACTGAAGTAAAATCCTTTTGATGGATAGCCCTAGGCTCATCTAATGGATAATGGGTGTGGCCTGAAAAACTGATAATCTGCGGATACTTTTTAAATGTGTTATACAGTAGATCCCTGTTTTCTTCAAAGCCCCATTCACTTCCGTACATGGTGTTTTTCATAGGCTGATGATGAAAAACAAAGATTGGCTTTTTAGGATGATCATTGTTTACCTGTTGTAATGGGCTTTTTAAAATACTTGTTAAGATTTGTAAAGCAGTTAACTTTAATTTAGGTATTTCAAATTAGGTCTAGAGACGGTTTTGAAGAAGTAAAACAACCATTTAAAATATTCTGTTTATTTGCCCATAGATTTGCACATGCATGAAAGACCTTTTTCCTAATTTTCTTCATGATTCCTTTAACAAAATTAACAATCTTCTACAATAGGAAAATTTTATGCTGAAAAATGGAATATACTGTCGGTATGTAGGATACACAGAAAAGGAATCGTGGATAGCTAAAATGGTTACCTTAAAAAGGGGCATTCTCATTGCCTCAATTACTTCGTCGGGAGTGATGTATCATGTCAAGAAACAAACTTTTGGTACCAGGCGCAGGAAATGCACTTGATCAGATGAAGCAAGAAATCGCCAATGAGTTTGGAGTTCAACTTGGTGCAGAAACAACCGCACGAGCAAACGGTTCTGTCGGGGGAGAAATGACCAAGCGAATGGTTGCTCTGGCAGAATCACAGCTTAGAAATCAACAAGGTATATAATGTTGTTTTTCAAAGCAAAAGAGACCCATTTTGGGTCTCTTGTTTGTTTTTGCAGGATTTTACTGGATATAACACTACCTGAACACCAAATCATGACCACTCGGTCAGACATCATGGAGCAGTGTTTGTATCTTTTATTCCAAATTAAATACCTCATGGAGTTGGGTTTGCAGCCCTTTCAGCTTATTCTGCTTTTTTAAATTGGCAAGCATGCCCTCAATGACAGGAAGCCTTGGTTGTTCCTTCTTTATTTCTTCTTCCAATACCTCTATTGTTATTAATAGGTCTGGGGAATCCGGATATTTCCCCTTAGCTTCTTGTATGGCGGCTAACAATTCCTCTTTACCAATTTTCGCTTTATGAAAAGGAATGTCCATATCCATCACAATATCCTCAGTCACAAGAGAATGGTGTTTTGATCTTATCAGTCCCTCTGCAAGATCGTCTGTCCGGCTTAAGATGTATTTTCCCAAGTCATACAAATCTATTTGAATCTTATCAAAAATAAGCAGTTCCAAAAATGGGTTCATGATTCCCTGGACAAGTAGAGTGAGCTCCCATTCATACGGATCAATTCTATCGCCATAGACAGAGCTCAAGCTTTCCTTATGGGTTTTAGAAATGACATTTCTCATCCTGTTAAGCATTTGACCTATTGATTCATTAAAGATTCTTTCCCGAGCCTGCATGATCAGGAATTCCTTTTGCTCTAAAATAAATCTATACTGGGCTTCCATTTGCTTGATAAAAATCTCCCTAGGCGGAAGATCTTGTCCCTTTAAATCATTGAATTCCTTTACAAACCTGTCATAGTAGTACTGGAAAATGGCAAGCAGCAATGCTTGTTTCGATTTGTAATAAAGATAAAAGGCGCCCTTTGAAATACCTGCTTCATTCACAATCTCCTGAACAGATGTTGCGTCATATCCCTTTTTTCCAAAAAGCTTAATTGCTGCTTCCATAATGACTTTTTCTTTTTCTTTCAAATCGTTCACCTCCAAAGCAAATTGCTTACTGATTAATTGGTAGTAAAATGTATTTTCATTAGTTATTAATTGACTTTGACTACTCGGTCAGATATATTATTAACTATCATGACCGATCGGTCAATAAATACAAAAATTTACTGGAGGGTAAAGATGGATAAAATCATCAATTTCACCTTGAAGAATAAGCTTGCTGTTTGGCTTATTACCATCATCGTGGTAGTAGCGGGATTATATTCGGGTTTACGAATGAAACTTGAAAGTATACCTGATATTAACATTCCAATGCTTAACATTACAACCGTTTACCCAGGAGCTACACCAGATGAGGTGAACGAAAAGGTATCACAGCCTATTGAACAGGCGGTTTCAAATTTAAACCTTGTCAAGGTCGTGAGTTCCACTTCTTATCAAAATGCATCTTCCGTCCAGATTGAATTTGAATACGAAGTTGATATGGATGAAGCAAAGAATGAAGTGGAGGAGGCCCTTTCAGACCTGGATTTACCTGAAGGAGTTCAGAATTCAGACATTCAAAAAATCAATATTAATGCCTTTCCCATTTTAGCTCTGAGTGTAGCAAATGAAAAAGAGTCACTCGCAGCGCTCACAAACACTGTTGAAGATGAAATCGCACCCGCTTTAGAAGGGATCGAGGGAGTCTCAAACGTTCAAATTTCTGGACAGCAACTCGAAGAAGTTCAATTGACCTTCAACGAGAAAAAAATGCAGGAGCTTGGACTTAACGAAGAGAGCGTAAAAGGAATCATTCAAGGTTCAGATGTAACTGTTCCTCTTGGTTTATTCACTTTTAAAGATACTGAAAAATCCGTTCAAATCGATGGCAATGTGACAACGATCGAAGACCTAAAAAACCTGGAAATTCCATTAATTCCTTCTACAGGAGCCGCTAATGCACAATCGCCTGCCGGTGGAGCCACGAGTCAGGCACCTGCTGGAACTCCTGGTATGCATTCTGCAGCGCAATCCGGGCAAACTCCAACTGCTGGTCAGGGTCAGGCACCTGACCAGCAGTCACAAGGGCAAGCATCTGCCAACGCACAATCGGAGCAAACGCCAGCCACTGGTCAGGACCAGGTACCTGCTGGAACACCTGCACAAGGGCAAGCGCCTGCCAATGTTCAATTGCCAACTATTAAATTAAGTGAAATTGCCAGCATTAAAGAAGTTGGCAAAACAGAATCGGTTTCTAGAACTAACGGGAAAGAATCCATCGGACTTTCTATTGTAAAGGCTTCTGATGCTAATACAGTTGATGTGGCTGAACGAGTAAACGAAGCAGTTCAAGAGTTTGAAAAGGATATTGATGGGTTGGAAGTTGTGACTTCCTTCGACCAGGCGACACCAATAAAAGAGTCAGTTAACACCATGCTTAGCAAAGCTATAATTGGTGCAGTTTTCGCCATGATCATTATCCTGTTATTCTTAAGGGATATTAAATCTACTATTATTTCTGTTATATCCATTCCGCTATCTTTGTTAATCGCGATTCTTCTCTTGAACCAAATGGATATTACCTTAAACATGATGACGCTAGGAGCTATGACTGTCGCTATCGGACGTGTTATAGACGACTCGATCGTTGTTATCGAAAATATTTACAGGCGGATGTCATTGAAGGACGAACCATTAAAAGGCGGAGATTTAATCCGTGAGGCTACGAAGGAAATGTTTATTCCCATCCTTTCTTCTACCGTTGTTACGGTTGCTGTGTTCTTGCCTCTTGGCCTTGTCGGTGGTATGGTCGGTGAGTTATTCATGCCTTTCGCACTGACGATTGTTTTCGCTTTGGCTGCATCACTATTTGTGGCTATCACAATTGTTCCAATGCTGGCACACTCCATGTTTAAAAAAGGTATGAAAGCAAAAACCCATGAAAAAGGACCCGGAAGACTGGCACTTGGCTATAAACGTGTTCTAAACTGGACGCTAAATCATAAAATCATTACTTCTGGTATCGCGGTACTAATGCTAGTTGGAAGCTTAGCACTCATCCCGGCCATTGGGGTAAGTTTCCTTCCTGAAGAAGAACAGAAGATGATGATCACGACGTTTAATCCTAATCCAGGCGTGACCGATGAACAGGCTGAAGATGTGGTATCAAGCGCAGAAAAATTCTATCTAGACCGTGAAAATGTAAAAACTGTCCAGCTTTCACTCGGAGCAGAAAACCCTATGATGCCAGGTGATACGAACAGTGCCATGTTCTTTGTAGAATATGACAGCGATACTGAAAACTTTGAAAAAGAAAAAGAAGATGTTATTAAAGAACTGCAAGCCTTCACTGATATAGGTGAATGGAGGTCCCAAGACTTTAGCCAAAGCGGAGCCAGCAATCAAATTCAAGTGCAGGTTTTCGGTGAAAACATGAAGGATATTGAACCGGTGGCTAAGGAACTGGAGGATATTTTAAAAGACAATAAAAACCTGACTAAGGTTGATTCCAGCATTGCAGAGAGCTACGATGAATACAAATTTGTTGCCGACCAGAAAAAACTTAGCGAGCTCGGTTTGACAGCAGGCCAAGTGGCAATGGCCCTTGCACCTGAGCGAGAACGACCTGTTCTAACACCAGTTGAAAAAGACGGAGAAGACTTGAATGTATATGTTCAAGTCGAAACAGAATCAATTGACTCTGTAGATGATTTAACAAATAAAACTGTGCAGTCACCTCTTGGAAATTCCATCAAAATTGAGGATGTTGTAGACGTCCAGGAAGGTACAACGTCTGATACTGTTACTAGACGTGACGGGAAAATATATGTTTCTGTAAGCGGCGAGCTAACGACGGATGATGTAGCAAAAGTTTCTGCTGATTTGCAAGAAAAGATCGATAAACTGGATCCTCCATCTGGTGTTGACGTCAGCATGGGCGGTGTCACAGAAGACATTCAGGAGTCCTTTACACAGCTTGGCCTTGCCATGTTAGCAGCTATTGCCATTGTGTATCTCGTACTCGTCATAACTTTTGCAGGGGGACTTGCTCCATTTGCGATATTATTCTCCCTTCCGTTTACAGTAATCGGGGCACTGTTAGGATTATTGATTGCCGGCGAGACATTAAGCTTATCCGCAATGATCGGAGCATTGATGCTAATCGGAATTGTAGTGACAAACGCCATCGTGTTGATTGACCGTGTTATTCATAAAGAAAATGAAGGCATGACTACACGCGAAGCCTTGCTTGACGCTGGTGTCACCCGCCTTCGTCCAATCCTTATGACAGCAATCGCAACGATTGGAGCCCTCATTCCATTAGCTTTAGGCCTGGAAGGAAGCGGGATCATCTCTAAAGGGCTTGGCGTTACAGTTATCGGAGGATTAACGAGCTCTACCCTTCTAACCTTGGTAATTGTACCGATTGTATATGAAGCTATCAGTAAACTAAGAAGAAAATCAAGAAAACAACCGAAGGAAGCGTAACAACAAAACCTGAAGAGCAGGACAGAAACAGTTGTCCCCTCTTCGGGGTTTTTTGTTTATAAAACACTTTCTTATTTCTGCTCGTCGGGAACATTCGGGTATTCGATAAAATGTATACAATACAAAATGCTGAATAAACAACTTGTAGCTCGTTAATCTTCTCAGTAAAATGGATTCTCGAAACCGGCTTCCGAAGCTTACATAACCTGGGAAATAAAGTTCCGAATGGTTCGGAAGGAGGTTTCGAAACTTTATTAAATACTGGGGTCTGTCCCCCAGCGCGGTAATGCTGTAAAGCAATGGGGGTCTGTCCCCAGAATAATGTTAGGACTTGTCTCATATCTTTTGTATAGAAGGGAGTGAGACAAGATTAATTCTTTTTTCAAGGGAACTGCTTTGCTGGTGGTCGTGGCTTTTTTTAGTGAGTGTGTAGAGTTATTTGTGAATATGATCCTTGCTAGAGAGCTGGGGGAAGAAGGCATGGGGCATTACATGTCGATTTTGCCAATTATCTTCCTGGTCTTTATAATTGCAAGCCTTGAGCTGCCTATATCAATTTCCAAGTTCGTGGCTGAGAATAAACGAGACCTCCATTATCATTTGCTAAAGCATGCCTTAAGATTGGCCACATCCGTAATGCTTATCATATTTATACCCACTTTCATTGTACTGTCTTTTCCTGCCGTTCTCAGCGGATTCCACCCTTACGTTAAGTGGCTAATGCTTGCAATCATACCAATCTCCGCCTTTTCATCCATTGCCAAAGGATATTTTATGGGCGTGCAACAGATGGGAAAAATTGCAGTTTCTAATTTTCTTAGAAAGATCATTCAATTTGGCATGCTTTTAGGAGTTTTTCATTATTTTCATTATGACCGGGACACTTCCTTACTCATTGCACTTAGTGCACTAACAGCAAGTGAATTTATTGTATTTGTCTATTTAGTCAGCCTGTTTATTCTTCAAATGCAAACTATGAAAAGAAATTCGAACGCCATGATGACACGGCAATATGCACACGAAAAGCTGCTTGCGGTGTCACTGCCGACCACAGGTCTTCGCATTTTCAATGCGATCACAAATGCCATTCAGCCATTTTTAATTCAGTCCGCCCTGATTACAGCAGGGTTTGGATCTGTTAGAGCGACCGAGCATTTTGGGATGTTAACAGGCGTTGCTATGTCTATTGGCTTTTTTCCAGCCTTTATCGCCCATTCACTGATGGTCATGTTAATCCCGAACGTTTCAGATGCCTATGCAAATAAAAATTACGAAAGACTTAGACACCTTTTGCAGCAATCAATGTCGTTTACAATGATTTACGGAATTCCATCTGTTTTGGCCATTTACATTTTTGCAGAACCCTTAACCTCCACCTTCTTCCATTCAACGGCTGCTGCATTTTATTTAAAGCTTTTATGGCCATACTTCCTGTTCCATTTCTTTGTAATTCCGATGCAAGCCTATCTAATTGGCTTAGGATTAGTGAAGGACACTTTTATTCATTCTGTGTGGGCCCATATTGTCTCGTTTGCGATGATGTACATCCTCGGCTCCCAGTCACATTTAAATATGGCGGGCGTCATAATAGGGATGAACATGGGAATTGTCCTACTAACGCTCATGCATTATTTCACAATATGTAAAAAAGTCGGAATAAATGTCTGGCTGACAAAACCAAGGCATAATGTTTATTAACACTCAGGGTGAAACATTACACGCCTCTCCAAGCGGAGTAGCCCCTTGCTTCTCCCCTTTTCGACCTATATGATAGGAGGTATCTAATCTGTAGGGTGATTCATTTGAAAAAGGCCATAAAAGTGGTAGCAGCTGTCATTGAAAATGAGCAAGATGAAATATTATGTGCGTTAAGGTCTCCTAACATGACGATGCCAAATATGTGGGAATTTCCTGGGGGCAAAGTGGAAAAAGATGAGGATATCTACGCGGCATTACAAAGGGAAATAGAGGAAGAATTAGGTTGCAAGATAGAAACGTTTAAAATACTGAATGAACATACCCATGAATATGAAACATTTATTATTAACTTACTGGCAATCAAATGCAAAATTGTCGCTGGAAAACCAACAGCAATAGAGCATTCCAAACTTATCTGGCTTAAGAGGCAAAATCTAAGCTCATTAAGATGGGCTCCTGCTGATAAACCGGCTGTTGAAAAGTTGATGGATGAAACTAAGTAACTGGCACCTGTATCGGCGGATGCCAGTTTTTTGTGTGCTAGTTGATGTATTTTTTTATCATTTGTATTTCAGCGGAAAATCTGGGATTTAAGCGAAAAAATCCTTTTTCAAGCGAAGATTTGTTTATTTAAGCGAAACCAAAAATAGAATGAATCAAATGAAAGATTTGATCAACCAGTCCATAGCTTTTTTGGGAGAAAAGTATCCTAATAACTAATACTGAAATCTTAAATTTTACATTCATAATATTTTTGTAGTAGAATGATTCATTTTTATGGTGTAATGAATAATGAGGTGAAAAACATGAACAAAGCTGAGGTAGAGTACAAAATACAAGATTTAAAAGCGGATTATGTACGTTTGCAGAGTGATTTAGAAAGAATGGAATCAGTAGGTGGTAATATATCCCCTCTGCTTAAGCAGCTTAATGAGATAGAGTTGGAGTTAAAGAAGCTCAATGCACAACTAGAAGAGTTAAAATAGCAAGATTAGGCAAAGGTTTGTTTTTTTAGAGGGGGGTACAAGATGTTACATATTCGCGAAGCCGTTATAGAGGACCTTCCAGCAATGCTTGAAATCTATAACTATGCGATCCATAACCTGACAGCAACTTTTGATTTAGATGAACAGAGCCTGGAGCAGCGAAAGGCCTGGTTTGAGAAGTATGGCGGAAACTACCCGCTGATTGTCGCAGAAATAGACGGTGAAGTGGCAGGCTACTGCAGCATATCGCCATACAATCCGAAAGCAGCGTACGCCGGTACTGTTGAGTTGTCGGTTTATCTTACAGAGAAACATCAAGGTAAAGGGGCAGGCACTGCTCTAGTGACAGAAATTCTCAGAAGGGCCCGAGAGCTCAAATATCATACTGTAATAAGCTTGATTACCGTTGGGAATGAAACCAGCATTAAACTGCATGAAAAATTCGGATTTCAGTTTGCAGGTTGCATCAAAGAGGTTGGCTTTAAGTTTGGTGAATGGCAAGATGTCGTTTATTATCAATTGATGCTGTAAAAGAAGAAGTCTCTACCAAAAATAAGATTGTCCAGAGTACTCAGCCATCCATTAATTGACCATGTATCTCTGGACAAGTTTTTAGTAAAGCATTAGTCCCCATGTGATCTTTTCCTCTTTTTATAGAACTCGTTCCCATCCTTTAGATGTCAAAGCAATAAATCTTTCTTTATCCCTTTCATCAAGTGCCTTGTCAATTTCCATGTATCGTTTATTTTGAAGATATTGCTGCTGCACTTTCTGGATGATTCGATTGGCCCCTGCTGTATATTCTGTATGTTCGTTAGCGAGGATTTTTTTGGTTTTTAAGTCTTCCGTATCCTTTAATTCAGATGTTGACTTAATATACTGGTCCTTTAAAAACTTTCTCGATTTGTATTCTGGATTCATATCTTTTCCCTGCTTTCTTTGATTTTGATTTTATTTATTATCTACTTACCCCTTTTTACAAAAAGATAACAAAACATTTCAAATTTCATTTTCTAAAAAGTGGAAAACACACAATACTTACTTTATTAATACTTATTAAGATTTTTACAAATAAAGATTTTGTTATGGTACATGTCCAATCGTTATGCTAATAATAAGAAATACAGTGACCCAGAATTCTAATTAAGCAGGTGGAAAGGCATTGGATATCAAGCATTTACAATATTTTATTGAAGTAACGAAATTTAATAGCTTTTCGCGCGCTGCCGAACATTTATATATCACCCAGCCAACCATTAGCAAAATGATTAAAAACCTTGAGACAGAGCTTGGAGTTTCGCTTTTTGATCGGTCTGGGAAAAAATTGGTTCTGACAGATGCAGGCCGAATCATTTTGGAGCAGGCAAAGTTGATTGATAAAGCTTTCAATAACCTGGAAAATGAGCTCGACAGCCTTCTAGGGTTAAAGAAAGGGCATATTCGTATTGGATTGCCTCCAATATTCGATGCGCGATCCTTTCTTAAAATTGTCGGTTCCTTTCATGAAAAGTATCCAGGTATTACTTTTGAAATAATCGAGCACGGTTCGAAAAAAGTAGAAGAATATGTCGGGAATAATCTCCTGGATTTAGGTGTTATTGTTCTTCCTACCAACAATGAGGTGTTTAACCATTTTTCGTTTATGGAAGAAGATTTCAATCTGATCCTGCATCCATCCCATCAATTTGCCAACCGTACCGAAGTGAATTTAGAGGATTTGGCAGACGAATCGTTTATCTTGTTTAATAAAGATTTTGTTTTGCACGATAGAATCATTGATTCTTGTAAACGCGCAGGCTTTGATCCTCATATTATTTCTGAGACCTCCCAATGGTCATTTATTACCGATATGGTTGCGGCAAAGCTTGGTGTATCTCTTTTACCGGAAAGCATTTGCCATCATTTGTCGGATGAAGTCAAATCTGTCAGGATCAAAAATCCTTCCATCAGCTGGAACCTTGCCATTATATGGGGTAAAGATCTATACCTCTCCTATGCTGCAAGGGAATGGCTCCAGTTCACTAAAGAAAAACTGAGTAATGAACACTTTAATACGTAATGTTTTTTGCAGACGGTCCTTCTTTACGGGGACCGTCTTTTTTACCGGAATGGTCCTATAGCCAATTGGAAACCTTTACATAGATATTGTCTATGGAACATATGATTTTTATCCATTTTACTGACAGAATCCTTGGTCGTACACTAGATATAGAGTTTTCATTATATACATCATGATATTCACATAAAGGGGAGCTCGAAATGGAAGCTAAGAAAACTAAAGACAGCCGCATTGTTAATACTGCTCAAGTATTATCTGTGGATTTGAATAACTATAATACTCTCTTTGGTGGAGTTTTAATGAAGAAGCTTGATGACGCCGCTACTCTATCAGCAAGAAGACATTCCCGCGTTAAGGAATGTGTAACGGCTTCCACTGACTCAATAGATTTTTTATGTCCAATACATCAAAGTGATTCCGTGTGTGTGGAATCATTTGTAACATATACAGGAAGAACATCAATGGAAATTTTTTGTAAAGTAATTGCGGAAGATATTTTAACGGGAGATCGCAGAATTGCCGCAACGGCATTTCTAACCTTTGTAGCACTTGGGGAGGATAAACGCCCAGTTGAAGTTCCTGCAGTGATCCCGGAAACGGAGGAAGAAAAGTTCCTCTATGAGACAGGGAAAGAAAGAGCAGAAATGCGGAGATTCAGGAGAGAGAAGAGTAAGGAATTAGCCCGCTATATTACTCTGGAAAAACCTTGGGATAAATAAAAAAGGAGGAAAAAAGATGATTACGATAACCAGTCATGACGAGTTAAAAGAAACCAAGCAAGCTATTGATAATCTTAAGAATTCCTATCCCGGCCTTTTTGAAAAATTGGTGGACGTAGTTAACCTCACACGTGCGTTGCAATTCAAGTATCAATATATGGGGTGCTTAATAATGGATGAAGACCCAAGCCATTGTGCCCCGAATTTTGTCCAAGGCTCTGTGCTTCGCTTATATAAAAAAGAAGTTCAAAAGTTAAAGGAAGATATGGATGCCTCTGTTTTGAAGGAAACATTGAATAACTTTAGAGAAACCGGATATGCAAATATAAGCCTATTAATCCTTGGAATGACACCGGAATCCCTCGTAGGCGCTAGTATCATACAATAAAGATAGGGGTCAGTCCCCCATCGCGTTAATACTTTAACGCGTCGGGGGACTGACCCCGTTTTATTTTATTAAACGATAAACCCTTGCTTCGTAAGGTTTTAATGTAATGTGTTCAATGGGATCATTGACACTGGTCTCGTTATAGTTTGATATGAGCAATTCTTTTGTAGAGAATTCAACGCCGTCAGGTAACGTAAATACTGGAGAATCTGAGCTGAAGTTACAGATGACCAATAGTTTTTCATCTCCGAGTGTCCTTGTGTAAGCATAAATCTGTTCATCATCTTCCAGTAATAAATCGTAGGTTCCATAGACAATGATTTCATTTTGCTTTCTAAGCTGAATTAGATTTTTGTAATAATGGAATATGGAATTTTCATCATGTAGCACAGCTGCAGCATTGATATCATTAAAATTCGGGTTAACGTTGATCCAAGGAGTACCTGTGGTAAATCCGGCATTGCTGCTTGCGTCCCATTGTACCGGGGTCCGGGCATTATCACGGCCTCGTTCATGTATTCCCTTGAAGATTTCTTCGTGAGTCAATGATCCGCCAGTTAAATCACGGTACGCATTTAACGTTTCAATGTCGCGGTAGTCGTCAATACTTGGAAATTTCACATTTGTCATTCCGATTTCTTCCCCTTGGTAAATATAAGGAGAGCCCTGCATCATATGCAGACAGGTTGCAATCATTTTTCCAGAAACTACCCTGTATTCCTCCGAGTCATTTCCCCAGCGCGAAATTGCCCTTGGCTGGTCATGGTTGCTCCAATACAGACTGTTCCATCCATCATGTTCCAATCCTTTTTGCCATTTTGTGAAGATTCTCTTTAAATCTGTGAGCTTCCAGGGGTTTGGATCCCACTTGCCAAATTTTCCATCACCTAGACCAACATGTTCAAAGTGGAACACCATATTTAATTCGTTTCTGTTTTCCCCAGTGTATAGCCTGCCTTGTTCGATGTTTACACCAGGCATTTCTCCGACAGTAATGGTGTCATATTTGCTCAGGGCTTCTTTATGCATTTCTTGTAAAAATTCATGGATCCGTGGCCCGTTTATAAAATACTGGCCGCCATCCCCATACTTCATTCCTTCCCGGATCTCTCCCTGTGGGTAGTTGGTATCTTTTGAAAGGAAGTTCACGACATCCATTCGGAACCCGTCAATCCCTTTATCAAGCCAGAAACGCATCATGTCGTATACTTCTGCGCGAAGTTTTGGATTCTCCCAATTTAGGTCGGGTTGCTTTTTACTGAATAAATGCAAGTAATATTCACCTGTTTGTTCATCATATTCCCAAACACTACCGCCAAATGCAGCCCCCCAATTGGTTGGAGGTTCCCCATTGACGCCTTTTTTCCAGATATAGTAGTCTCGGTACGGATTATCCTTGGACTTTCGGGATTCCTGGAACCAAGCATGCTCATCACTCGAGTGGTTGACAACCAGATCCATCATGATTTTGATCCCGTCGTTATGGGCTTCAATAAGCATGTTGTCGAAATCTTCCATCGTCCCGAATTCGTCCATGATATCCCTATAATCAGAAATATCATAGCCATTGTCATCATTCGGGGATTTGTATACAGGGGACAGCCAAATGACATCGATCCCTAATTCCTTGAGATAAGGGAGCTTTTCTCTTATTCCATTCAAGTCGCCAATTCCATCACCGTTAGAATCTTTGAAACTTCTAGGGTAAATTTGATAAATGACGCATTCTTTCCACCAGGTTCTGGTCATCCCTCTCACTCCGATCGTATGGTATAGTACAATTTATTCCAGGTGCCACTGGAAAGGCAATTGTTTCAGATAATTTCTCTTGTACATTTTATAAACAATCTTTTCCTATCCTTGCTTTTTAAATCGACCCCTTCATAACCCCTCTGATGATTCATTTCTGGATGAAATATAGGCAATGTTCATCGGAGCAAGAGCCATTATATAAGAGGCGAACCGCACTTGTTTGATTAACCAATGGAAGCATAAGAATTGGAAACGGCATAAACACTACTAATTTCGCAAATTACGTAAATGCGCACATAAAAAATGTTGTCACTTTCCTTTATACCCGCATTCTTTCAACAATACCATCCGTTATAAACCGGCCTTCTACCATCTAATCATTTTCCAGGATTTGAAACAGCATTCTCGCTGCCATCTCTCCCATCTCCTCTGATGGCTGGGCTAGAGCAGTCAGGTGGGAATATCTTTTTCTATCGATTCACAAATTTTTTTTACAAAAATGGAAGGTAAAAGCGGGAACATACAGCAGCTTAGAGAAGACATATACTTTTTATATTCCCCCAATTTTGGGTAGAATATGAGTAGAAACGGAGGAGATGAGCCTGAGGCGGTTATTTCTTTTACTATTATTATCGTTTGTCATTTATGTTTCCTGGTCTGAATTTGGAAAACCAGCCAATAACACGGACCTTCAACAATCTATAGAAAATATAGAATCTAAGATTACATCCGTTACCCAAAGCCAGGAATTCGAGGACGCAGTTCATACATTGCGAGATGGTTTCGTTCAGCTTGTGGGACAAATAGATAGTGCGATTGAACAACTTCCTAAGGAGGAACAGGAAGTTGAGTCGCAAAGACTTGAAAGGCCAAACCTTGCCACACCGACAGAAGATGTGTTCACAGTGTACAATATAGGGCTTGGTGACACAAAGGCTGAGGTAGAAAAGAAAACCGGTGCCCCTAAACGTTCATCCGTTAATGAGTACGGAGTCAGGTGGAGTACTTATCACAAAAACTACCAGCACTTCTTCATGGTTGCTTATGATAAGAATAATAAAGTAGCAGGGTTGTATACAAACCAGGACCTCATCGCATCCACGAAAGGAATCAAAAGAGGCACGCCTAAAGAAACAGTTCTTTCACAGCTAGGCGAACCTTTGGCGAAAATCCGCAAGGGTATGGCCTACTATCAATTTGAAGAAGACAGGGATTATGATGTATTTCGAATCGATGGTACTTATACCACCATTTTTTATGATAAGCACCAAAAGAACACAGTAACCTCCATTCAAATGATTAGCGAGGATCTCGAGAATAACAAGAGGGACTTTTATTCACCGGGCAGCCCAGCCCTCATGGAAGGGTTTGAATATCAATTATTCGACTTAACAAACGCTACAAGAGTTAACCATAATCTTAGCATTCTCAATTGGGATTCCCATGTAAGAGAAACAGCGCGCAAGCACAGTGCCGATATGGCAAAAAACCAGTATTTTAGCCATACCAATCTTGAAGGAGAATCTCCATTTGACCGCATGGAGGACGATGGGGTAAGGTTTATGACTGCCGGTGAAAACCTTGCAACCGGCCAATTTAGTTCGGTCTTTGCCCACGAAGGCTTGATGAACTCCATGGGGCATAGAAAAAATATCCTGCAAAAAGACTTTGAACTGTTGGGAGTCGGGGTCGCCTTCGATTCCAACTCCCGCCCTTATTATACAGAAAATTTTTATGCGAAATAATAGAGTCTATGCTGTGTTCATATTGGACACAGCATTTTTATTCTCATTTCCCGTTTATTTAGGATATTCTCTAAACGAATAACAAAACAGTTTCCGTTCCACTCTGCCTTTTTCTCCGATCAGCTTGTACCAGCTTTGGCCGACATAAAAGGAATTCGAAATCATCTTGTCTATAAAATAGAAAATACGTGCATCCGTCTCCCCATCCTCAAATTTTGATTTACAGGACAGGGCCAAAATAAAATAAGGCTTCGTATCGCCAAGTTCCAGCAATTGGAGATGGTATGCTTTTTTTTGTCTTTGATTGAACTCTTCCAATACGGTTTCAATACTTTTTTCTATGTCTATTTCGTGTTTTGTAGCCTCTCTCCAGCTTGAGATCAGGGAATCATAAAGTGATATTGTAAGAATATAATATGAGGCATAATCCTTTGGATTATATTCTTCTTTACTAACTTCTTCTTCAGGCAGTACAATAAACTTCTTATAGTCAGCAAAAAAATTCCCGTCCATACTATATTCCTTTCTTTTACAAATTTGACTATTTTATAAGCCATTAGGTTTATAGCCCTTCTAGTACTTTAGCAAGATATGTATAGTTAAAATATAGTGAATTTTACGGAAAATAAAAAGGACCTTTTACACTACTTTCCGTATATTCATTTAGAAAGAAAGCTGTGTGGATTCTATATCCTGCACAGCTTTTTGTTTAATTATAGCGCTTGTTCTTTTGGCAGTTCACCTGCAATTCCTGGATTTTTTTTAATCCCTAAAACAAACGCGCCACCGAGCAAGCAAAAAACGCCTGCTAATATAAAAGCCAGCTGGTATGAATTCCAAATCGTATAAATGAGCCCGCCACCAAACGCTGCCACTCCTGCCCCGGCCTGGTGGGCTGCAAAAATCCATCCATAGACAATGCCGCTTTTTTCTATTCCAAACGCCTGAGTGGCGAGATTGATTGTCGGGGGTACTGTTGCAATCCAGTCCAAACCGAAAAAAATGGCAAATACGATTAAAAAGAAAGTTGAGTTTTCAGCCAGGGCAAATGGAAGCAATAGCAGGGAAAGTCCCCGAAACCCATAGTACCCAAACAATAGCCAGCGATTGTCGTATCTGTCCGACAACCACCCTGACAACGTTGTCCCAATTAAATCAAAAATCCCCATAAAAGCAATTAACCCGGCTGCGGTCACTTCAGGAATCCCGAAGCTGATACAAAAAGGGATAAAATGCGTGCCAATCAAGCCGCTCGTCGACAACCCGCAAATAAAAAAACTACCTGCAAGGAGCCAAAACTGCTTTACCTTTACAGCCTCTTTCAGGACTGTAAACGCGTTATGGATAGGGTTCTTCTTTTGGAAAGCTGCTGCTTCCGTTTCAGCCGACATCTGGCCATAACGCGTAAGCCCTATCTCTTTTGGATGGTTTTTCATAAATACCAATATCAATGGTATCATAACAATGCTTAGAGCAAGGATTAGCCCCATTGCCCATCGCCAGGAAGATTTCTCAATGATCGACGCAAGAACAGGCAGAAATATCAACTGGCCGGTAGCCGTACTTGCCGTGAGAATGCCTATTACCAAGCCCCTTCTTTTTTCGAACCAGCGATTAGCCACATAAGTGCTAAGGACGGTTAAAAATACGCTGGAACCCAAACCGAAAATAATGCCCCAAATCAGGATCAATTGCCAGGAATATTCCATAAAAAAGGTAAATCCGATACCGAGCATCAGCACCGACATGGCAAGCAGCATCATTTTTTTAACTCCTACGTTTTCAAACATTGCAGCTATAAAGGGACCGGAAAAACCGTAGATCACTAGACTTATAGCGAATGATAAGGAAATAAACGCCCGGTCCCAACCGAATTCCTCTTCAAACGGTACAAGAAATACACCTGAAGAAGAACGGATAATTCCGGCGACAATAATTGAAAAAAAGGTTATCCCAAGGATAACCCACCCATAGTGAATCCTTGTCAACGTAAGCTTCCACCTTTACTGATAATGCTTTTATTATAACCTGAATAAGGAGTGAGGGGGATATTTTTTGAAAATATTTAAAATATTCACTCTACCTTCATTTTTATCATATCCACTGCATTATATCCGTAGCCTTTTCTGTTCCAATACGAGGTGACCGGCTGTGTTCGTCCGGATGTATCCGTGGCCCTAGATGAGATGGTATATTCACCTTTTTCCTGTACTTCCCACAGGTATTTCCAGCGTACCCAAGCATATTGTTCACCAGATTCCACTATAGCTGGGGTCCATGTCTTTCCCCGATTAAAGCTGATTTCAACCTTTCTGATCCTGCCTTGTCCTGTGAGGGCAATGCCCCTTATAAGATGCTTACCGGTGTTTAAAATCTCCATATTTAATGGCTGTTGAATTGTCGAATTTACATTTAACGATGTTACAGGGAATTTGCCAGTATCCTCTTCCTTCTTAGGATAGTAGACATAATCAATTGCCTGGAACGGGCCTGTAAATTGCTTATCAATTACCGTAATTGATTTGACCCATTTCACAGACGCCATTGCATACCACTGGGGGACAATTAGCCTGAAAGGAAAACCATGCTTAAAAGGAATCGGTTTATCGTTATATTCATAAGCAACCAGTGTATCAGTATGCAAGGCTTTTTCCAGAGGCAGGCTTCTGGCGAAAGGAATAATTTGATCTAGACCCTTCCGTTTTCCATAATCGTGTGCTTCAAACACGACTTCCTTTGCCCCTGTTATGAGACCAGTGTATTCAAGCAAAACTCCTAATGGTACACCTCTCCAGTACCCCTGGCTAATGGCACCTTTTTCCCATTGCTCCCCATATACTTTTGGTTCAAACAGATTTCTTTTATCTCCTGCACATTCTAGGACTACCTTTAGCCGATTAGACGGTAAACTGCGAATTTGTTCAAGCGAGATGCTCGTTGGTTTTTCTACAAGCCCTGCGATTGTTAAAGATGTCGATATAAGTTCCGGGTATGGAAAATGATTTCGCCTATAGAAATAGTCATGGGGATATGTTGTTGCATTGATAAAATGTACTGGGGATTCTTGATTCTCCGGACTTAACTTTCGGGTGGTGAGATAGGGCCTAGCCTTTAAGAATCGATTATGTTCCATAGTGTCCTCCGTAATATGATATCGGTGTATTAATCTTTATGAAACGCAAGGTAATTTCACGACCCGTTTTTCATAATGGAATGACGTGAGCCGATAATACATAGAAGATATTTATTTTGATTAAATTTGTATGGTTTGAAAGTATTTTGCTTACGGGAAATTCCAATAACATCTATACCAATTTCAAAATAATACCAAATAAACTCATTTATGTATTTGTTTATAATGAAAGAGTTAGAGTTGTCATTCGCTTCTGTTAAGTACATTTTACTTTTTAGATATATTGTGAGGAGATAAAGATGCCTTATTCCCATTACATTTCGCAATTAGACCTAAGCAATACAGGAATGATTTTTAAAGTAAAAAAACTCGGTAATTCTTTCATACATACCATGTGTGAAGGTGAATTACTTTATAGGTTGGGACTGACGCCCAATGATGTCATCGGACGAGAAATTTACGACTTTTATCCAGAAGATATCGCTAAAGCTAAAACAGAGTTTTTCGAGAAAGCATGGAAAGGTGAATTCCTGCAATATGAAACCTTTATCTATGGGGTTTATTATTTAACCACCCTTAGACCTTTAATAGAAAATGGAGAAGTAGTGGAGGTTATTGCAACATCCATCAATATATCGGACCAAAAAGTTCAACAGGAGGAGATTAGGCATAGGGAATTAATGTACCGTTCAGTAGTAACAAATATGACAGAAGCAATCTTGATCGTAGATAAGAGTGGGAAAATCACTACGTTAAACGATAATGTAGAAAAATTAACCGGGCTTACAACAGGTTTTTACGATGAAGCCTCTGCTGCCCAATATGGGATAGAGTTCTTTAATGAAGATGGCTCTACATTGGATTATGCAAACTGGCCCGGGTTCGTAACCATCAAAACCGGAAAAACGGTACTGGGCGTAATAGCCTCCATACAGCGGAACGGGAAACTGAGATGGTTCAGATTAAATTCAAATCCTTTAAATTTATCTGGGGAAACGAAAGCTCTAGTATCATTCTTCGAAATCACCATTGAGAAGGAACAAGAAATGGAATTGAGAGAATCTTATGCTTTTCAAAAGACACTTCTTGATAATTTGGAAAGTGGTGTCGTTGCCACTGACCATGAGGGAAGGGTAACCTTAGTTAACAAAAAGATCCATAAAATGCTTGAACTGGAGGAAGAAATAGACTTTTATATCGGTAAACATGCCAGACAATTTTATGACTTGTGGAAAGAAAAAACAAACACTACCAAAATTGAACTGGATAGCCTTACGGTTGAAGAAAGAGTAAAAATTACAAAAGAAATGGAGACCAAGAACGGGTACACTTTCGAATCCAGCTATATACCATTTAATATGCAGGACAAATTTAGCGGCAATATATTTGAATTCACCGATATAACAGAACGAAAGAAAATGGAAAAGGCCCTTACCAGAGCTAAGGAAGAAGCAGAAAGAGCAAACACGGCAAAGTCTGATTTCCTGGCTAAAATGAGTCACGAACTGCGTACTCCGCTGAATGGTGTACTTGGATTTGCACAATTACTGGAAATGGATGAATCCTTAACCGATGAACAATTGGATTTTATACAAGAAATAATAAATGGAGGTAAACACCTATTACATCTCATTGATGAGGTTCTTGATTTATCCAGAATTGATTCAGGAAAATTAAAGCTAAAATCAGAAGTTATAAATTTCAATAGTGTTCTTACTGAAAGCATAAAAAGTATTCAACCACAGGCGATGAGTAAAAATATTACAATAAATAAACAGGTTGATGATGAAAACAAGATCTTTGTATACGCAGATCCGCTTCGTTTGAAGCAGGTATTATTGAACCTTCTCACAAATGCTATCAAATACAACCGGGTCAATGGTGAAGTGGCAATAACAATTCAAACATTATCCAACAAGCTTATTGTTCATATAACGGACAATGGCATTGGTATTCCTCAAGATGAATATAACAATATATTTTTACCGTTTCATAGAATTGACGGAACGGCAGAACAAGGAGCTGGAATTGGGCTTTCCCTGGTGAAGCAATTCATAAAGTTAATGGGTGGTGAAGTCGGTGTATCAAGCGTTGTCGGAAAAGGTAGTGATTTCTGGTTTGAATTAGGCATCGAAATACCACTTGGAGTACATCACGAAAAGCTCATGTTGGAACATACACATTCTCAACCAAGTAGCACTGCACGTAAACGAGTTTTATATATTGAGGATAATGAATCAAACATTCACCTACTGGACCGCGTGTTAGCATCAGACCCTGCTTTTTCATTAATAGTGGGCCGTTCTGGTATTGAAGGTTTAAGATTAGCAAACGAACAACATGTAGATATTATCTTACTAGATCTAAACCTTCCAGATATGAATGGCGAAGAAGTTTTTGATTCTCTGAAGAAAAGTAAAAACATCGCAGGTGTACCCATCATTGCTTTAAGTGCAAATGCCATGCCAGATGATATTAAGAAAACAATCGACAAGGGTTTTACAGATTACGTAACAAAGCCTATTGATATTCAAATTTTGCTGAGCATTTTAAATAAAACGTTACAAAGTTAAATAAGGCAGTTCTGCAAGGATCTGAGATTCAGGTCCTTATTTTTGTTCTCCTAAGAATTTGTACGACAGTTTGCGGCACTTACAATTGACTATAAAGAACAAGCTAATGAGGAATGTATCAATGCGTCAAAGAATATATCTTTCATAACGTTTAGGTAATTAATTGAATGAACAATTCTGTCTGATTGTTATAATTCATCTAGAGAGGTGAAACTGGACGTACCCAGTCTATAAGTATCTAGGTAAGGAGACAAAATGCAAGGAGGTTCAGATTGCTTTTCCTGCCCAGCCTCAGAACAGGCACCCTGGACTAGAACACGTTATGGTTCCCAAGCCCTTTTCCGAAAATCCGAATGTTACAGGAAGCGGCAAATTAAAGGATAAAGTAGCGATTATTACAGGCGGGGATAGCGGCATAGGGCGGGCGGTTGCCTACGCTTTTGCGAAAGAAGGCGCTCATGTTGTCATTAATTATCTTAATGAGCACGAGGATGCAAATGAAACAAAAAGCAGGATTGAACAGCTGGGCAGAGAATGTTTGTTGGTTCCGGGAGACCTGCGGGAGGAAGCTATGTGCCAGCAATTTGCACGGCAGGCCAGCCATTTGAGGTGGCAACAAGATATGTCTTTTTAGCATCAGATGATTCCAGCTATATGTCTGGCCAGGTACTCCATCCGAACGGCGGACTATATCTGGCTCGTAGAAACATATCTAAAAAAAGCGGCGTAGCTCTAGTAATGCCCAAACTATAATCAGACACCAAATTAGAATAATCAAAGACCCTACAATCCAATTCTTAGGCTTTCCCTTTTTCATTAGTTCCGAAGCTTTTTCTGAACAGTCACTAATAACATTCTCCGGTATTAAACGTAATGCAATCGTGATTCCCAGTGGCACGATAATGATATCGTCCAGATAACCCAGGATTGGAATAAAATCCGGTATCAAGTCAACAGGACTGAATGCATAAGCCACTACACAAACAGTAAATAATTTTGTATACCAGGGAACCCTGGGATCTTTATATGAAAAATAAAGGGTGAATAATTGTTTCTTTAGACGTCTTGCCCATGCCTTGATTCTACTGATCATTCCGTTCTCCTAAACAGGTTTTCTTTTTATTATACCAAAATTGGGGTCAGTCCCCCACTGCTTTAAAGTGGTGGGGGACTGACCCCTTCTTTTATTCTATTTCTTCTTCATAGTATAAGTGTGGTGCCTTTGGTTGTTTTTGTTTTTTCTCTTTTGGCCCTTGATTGTCAAAACGGGCACTTTCATACATGGCTGTACCTACGATTTCAGCGACATCCTGGAGTTTTTCTTTGCTTATTTTATCAATGGTATCCTCTGGAGTGTGATACCATGGCTCAGCAGGATCATGGATAAATAATGCAGCCGGAATTCCAGCTTCCCCGAATGGAACATGATCGCTTCGCCCGCCCTCTTCATAAGGTGTCGGTGTTCCATTCAAACGGGTACTGGACGCTTGTGCCAGCTCCGTTACAAGGTTAGGCTGTCCATCATGCGTCATCAACACCAGGTCTCCTGCATCCTTGCTGCCGACCATATCAAGGTTAAAATTGGCGATGGTACGATCAATTTCATCCTCTGAAAGGTTATTAACATAATGTTCCGAACCAAGAAGGCCCACTTCTTCGGCACCAAACGTGATGAAGCGGATTTCCGTATCGGTAGGGAGCTCTTTAAACACCCGGGCAAGCTCCAATGTCATGGCTGTCCCCGATGCATCATCATTTGCACCAGGCGCCGCCGCTACGGAATCATGGTGTGAGCCTAGCACGATAATATTGCTATTTGCCTTCTTTTTGTTTGTAGGTTGTTTCGTTGCAATTACATTATGGGAGGTTTTATTGTCGACACTGGCTCCGTCAATTGTAATTGTAGCAGTACTACCTAATTTGGCAGCAAGGGCCTCCCCTTCAGCATTCGTTACCGCCACGGCCGGTACATATTCGTTATTCTCGCCAAGAGTACCGTTAATCACGCCCTCTGAATTGTTATAAATAATAACACCTATCGCCCCTTTTGCTTTTGCGTTTAATATTTTTTCAGCAAAAGTGATTTGGCCACGTTGAATAAGAGCGATTTTTCCTGTTAGATTCTTATTTTGAAGTGCATCTTGTGTGCCTAACCCGGCATCCACCAGTTCACCCCAAACATTGCCGTTTACCGTATATGTGAATGAGGTTGGATTGAGCTCCCCCTCATAACCGTCAACCGTCAATTTGACCGTATTTGGAGGTGTATATGCTTCAAACGTGAATGGCTGGATTTCGGTTTCATATCCATATGATTCAAATTGCTTCTTAATATATTGCACTGCGTTATATTCCGATTCTGTACCTGCCACCCGCGGCGTTTTTGATAGATATTCGATTGTATTATAGATATTATTCACATTAATATTATTAATGACTTTCCTATCCTGTGGATGGACAGTCTGTTTCTGGCTTACTTCGGCGGGCTGAGCGAAAACGGCATGGGTCCCGACGGCGCTGAATGTTAGTGATGAAGCGAGCGCTAGCGAAATAAAAGGCTTTTTCATAGAATTCCTCCTTTAATTAGTAGATTCAGTGCCTATTTTATAATATTGCGAATATTTAAAATAGGTATGATTCTACCAAAAATCCCCATATAATCCCTTGCATACATAGGCCTTATGTCATTTTCTATTAAATATATTGGTAAGGATTGTTAGGTAAGAACGAGTGTTCTAAAATAAATCGAAGGAATGGTTAGAGGATTCCAACTACATTTTTTGGGGGAGAAAAAATCAACGGGGTTTTTTCATCCCTTCTGCAACAGTTAAATGCACTTTCTATATATTTTATAGTTGCAGCTTTGATATAATATAAATTTAGGAGTTTTACTTATTTCATTATTACAGAGAGAAATGATCGTAAGGGAGAAACATTATGATGTCCAAACATAAGGGTTTGCTTTTATATCTACTTTTTGGTGCCTTATGGGTGTTTGTTACAGATTTCATTCTATATCGTTACATTAATGATCAGGAACTATTAATAATAGTCGAAAAGATAAAGGGGCTATTTTTTATCCTTATTACTGGCTTGCTGCTCTATTTCTTTTTATCTAAAAATGAAAAATACCTAGCATTAAAGGAAGAAGAACGGCGCCTACATACGCTGATTAACTCCATGGTTGATTTTGTGAATTTCAAAGATGGGGACGGGAAATGGATTGAGGCCAATGAATTCGGATTAAATCTTTTCGAATTGAAGGGCGTTGATTATAAAGGGAAAAGGGATTCGGAGCTGGCGGAATATTCAAACTTTTATAACGAAGTGCTAAAGTATTGTGAAGTTTCCGATGAAGAAGCGTGGAAAGCGCAGAAAGTCACCAGGTGTGAAGAGATAATTCCATTGCCTAATGGCGGTTTTAAAACGTTTGATACAATTAAAGTACCCCTCTTCCATCATGATGGTTCTAGAAAAGGCCTGGTGGTTATGGGGAGAGATATTACCGAGCGGATCATGGCCGAGAAAAAATTATCGGAAAACAGGCAGCAGTACAAATCATTATTTGATTACAATCCCGATCCTGTATATATGATGGATTTAAATGGAATCCTCACTAATGTGAACCCCCAGTTTGAATCTATTGTTGGCTTGTCCCACAATCAATTAATAGGTGCATCCATAAATGACTTTATCTTCCCTTCAGAAAAAGAAAAGAACAAACTTATGGACTCCTTTGCATACGTTAAAAAACATAGAACCGGAATAAACACAGGCGATGTACATTTTTGTATCCAGGACAAGATTGCGATATTTTCTTGCACTTTCGTCCCCATTCTTATCGATGATGAGATCGCAGGAATTATCAGTTATGCAAAGGATGTTACCCATATTCGGGAAACAGAAGAACGGCTGAGGAAGACCGAAAAGCTTTCCATCGTTGGGGAACTGGCGGCAAGTGTGGCTCATGAGGTAAGAAATCCCCTGACTTCGTTAAAAGGATTTGTCCAATTGCTCAACGATCGGGAAAGCCAGCATCAGCATTATTATTCCATTATGTTAAATGAGTTGGACCGGATCAACCAAATCGTAAGTGAATTGTTGGTGCTTGCGAAACCACAGCAAATGAAATTCCAAGAGCATAACCTTGTTCATTTAATGTCAGATGTAAAGGCCTTATTAGAGCCACAAGCGAACCTTTACGGTGCACAGATGGTATTCGATGTGAGACATGAACTCCCTTTGATATCCTGTGAAGCGAATCAATTAAAGCAGGTCTTCATTAATATTATAAAGAATTCCCTCGAGGCATCCTCTAAGAAGATACAAATAGACTTCCAGGTAGAAGAGGAATGGGTGACGGTCACAGTAAAAGATAATGGATGCGGTATTGAGAAAAATCGGGTAAAACATCTGGGGGAGCCTTTTTATTCATCCAAAGAAAAAGGTACAGGACTAGGGTTAACCGTTAGTTATAGGATCATTGAAGCACATCGGGGTAAAATTTCCATCAAAAGTGAAGTAGATTCTGGTACAAAAATAAAAATTGCTTTGCCAATTACGTGAACGGAACAATTTTACATTCTAGGAGATGAAGAAATTGAAAAGAGAAATAATTGAACGCTTTACTTCTTATGTAAAAGTAGACACCCAATCAAACGAAGAAAGCTCAAGTTGTCCTTCGACGCCTGGGCAGTTAACTCTTGCACGAATGCTGGTTGATGAATTAAAGGCAATTGGAATGACGGAAGTTACTATTGATGAAAATGGATACGTGATGGCCACTCTCCCCTCCAATACAGATAAGAATGTTCCGACGATTGGATTTCTGGCCCATGTCGATACAGCCACTGATTTTACCGGAGCGAACGTCAACCCGCAAATTGTAGAAAGCTATGACGGCAATGAAATCGTATTAAATGAAGCTTTGCAAGTCGTTCTTTCACCGAAAGAATTTCCGGAGCTTTCTAATTACAAAGGGCACACCTTAATAACAACAGATGGCACGACTCTCCTCGGGGCAGATAACAAAGCCGGCATCGCCGAAATTATGACTGCCATGGCTTATTTAATTAAACACCCGGAAATCAAGCATGGAAGAATCAGGGTTGCTTTTACCCCTGATGAAGAAATTGGAAGAGGCCCGCATAAATTCGACGTGGCCGCCTTCGATGCCAAATTCGCTTATACAGTGGACGGTGGGCCCCTTGGTGAGCTTGAGTTTGAAAACTTTAACGCGGCTGCGGCAAAAATTACGGTCAAAGGAACGAACGTCCATCCCGGCACAGCAAAAGGCAAGATGGTAAATTCGGCTAAAATTGCCATGGAATTGAACGGACGGCTGCCTGAACAACAAGCTCCTGAATTTACGGAAGGCTATGAAGGTTTTTATCATCTTCTTGGCATAAATGGCGATGTGGAACAAACAAAACTTCATTACATCATCCGTGACTTTGACAGGGATGCTTTTAACGATCGAAAAGCTGCTCTTGAGCACATTGTGAATGAGCTTGGGGACAAATACGGAAAAGACAGCATCCATCTTGAAATGAATGATCAATACTATAATATGAAAGAAAAAATTGAACCGGTAAAGGAAATTGTCGACATTGCCCATCAGGCTATGGAAAACCTGGGCATCAACCCGATCATAAAACCGATCCGCGGCGGCACGGACGGGTCCCAGCTCTCCTACATGGGACTGCCTACCCCGAATATCTTCACGGGCGGTGAAAACTTCCACGGCAAATTTGAATATATTTCAGTAGACAATATGGAAAAAGCCACTAACGTAATCATTGAAATAGCCAGGTTGTTTGAACAAAGGTAACAAGTTAAGGGGTCAGTCCCCCGGAGCGGTAAAGCGTTAGCGCAACGGGGGACTGACCCCTTAAAAATATGATTATGAATGCGTAGATTCCCCGCCGTCGACATGGAGCACTTGGCCTGTGACAAAGCGTGAATCATCGGAAGCCAAATACACATAGGTAGGTGCCAATTCGAATGGATGGGCCACACGCTGCATTTTATTAAAGGCCCCGTACACAGCAACCTGGTCTGAAGAGAAACTTGCGGCGATAAGCGGCGTCCAGATCCGTCCCGGCGCTACTGCGTTGACACGAATACCTTGATCGACGACATTATTCGCAAGGGCGCGTGTCCAGCCTACGATAGCACCTTTGGTAGCCGTGTAATCAATCATTTGTTTCTCACCGACATATGTCACAACAGAGGTAGTGCCAATAATAGAGCTTCCCGGCTTCATATATGGAAGCGCTGCCCTTGTGGTGTAGAAGTGGGAATAAATATTCACCTTAAAGGTGTCATCGAATTGCTGGTCTGTAATGTCAGTCAAACGCAACTGCTGGAACTGGATGCCTACATGGTTACAAAGGATATCAAGACGGCCAAACGTCCTTACGGTTTGCTCTACAATCGCAACACACTGCCGTTTTTCCCGCAAGTCACCAGGCATCAATATACAACGCCGGCCAAGTTGTTCAATCCTCATTCTGGTCCGGTTTGCATCCTCATGTTCATTTAAATAAGCTATGGCTACGTCTGCGCCTTCTTTGGCAAACGCAATGGCCGTCGCCGCCCCAATTCCGCTGTCACCGCCTGTAATCAGCGCAACTTTTCCTCTTAACTTACCGCTTCCTTTATAATTTGGATTTTCAATAATCGGACGGGGCACCATTAACCCTTCCACACCAGGATGAAAAAGCTGGCGCTGTTCCGGCAAATTGATCGGGATTTCTTCATAACGGGTTATTTTCCCATAGTTTGGGTACATTGGGTATGGATGTTCTACTTTATTAGCATCAAAGGATTGTTGCAGCTGCCTGATCTGCTGCAGCTTCATTTGATCCATCTGGCCCATCACGCTATCTTTTTGATATTGGCCCATTACGTTACCATCATAGTGCTGGTCCATCACATTATCACCTTGATATTGCCCCATCACGTTGCCATCATGGTACTGGTCCATCACATTATCACCTTGATATTGCCCCATTACGTTTCCGTCATAGTACAGGCCCATAATATTATCATCTTCATACTGGCCCATCACGTTGCCATCATAGTATTGGCCCATTATATTATCATCTTGATACTGCCTCATCATGTTGCCGCCTGGATACTGGTGCCCTATCATATTCCCTGCTCGGTACTGGTCCATTTGTGGCATGTCATATTGTCTTATTTGATTGGCATGTTGGATGTGCGGCAAAGAGTATGGTGGAATTTGATAGCTTTGCTGTACTTGCATTTGCGGTATATGTTCCACTGTGTTTATTTGATCGATAAAATTAATTTCATCCATGGAATCCATATCATTCATTTGATCTATTTGGAACATTTTTCGATCTTTATTTTCTTGATTCATTGGAGACCTCCTGGTAATAAACTTTCTGTTTACCGTATGTGAAGCCGCCCTGCAAAGTGCTTGTTATCCAAAAGAAAACAGAAATAAAAACAATTCAGAAATGCGCTACATCTCATCGTTATAGGCTGTTGGTACTTGCTCCATTTTAAGTACGCATGAATAGGGTAAAGCGTGAGAAAAAAGTAAGGAGGCTGCTCTTTGAGATTTGAATTTAATCCGGAAGTAAAACTACTGCTGGTCAACAGGTCATATGAAAAAGTAAGGATGGATTATATCAATCATTCCTGGCCAATGTCCGAAGTTGGTTGGAGGCCACCCTATTACACCAATCCGCGTTATGGCTTCAACTATCCTATTATCTAACCTGGTTAAAGACGTTTATATACCAAAATTGTAAAAGGAAAACAGCCTGTATTACTGATTCGCAATGATCACTAATACAGGCTTTGCTGCATGCTTTGATTCAAGGGAAAAGTAAAGTGTCGGAGCAACAGCAACCGCAAGGAATCTTGGAACCAGAGCAAGAGCTAATTTATTTTCTTTTTATCTTTGCTAAGCACAATGATTTTGTATTCATCATTTTGGATGGCAGCCTTTGCTTCCTCTGATTCGAGAAACTCCAATATCGTATCTTCTATCTCCTGCCCAACCTCCACTTTATCAGGATCGGTGGATGAGATAGTTGTTTTTATCCACATTGTCATAGGCTGAGGATGGGCAGAGTATGAAAATCCTTTGACTTTATACTCTTTTTTACTGTCAAATTTTTAATAGATACATAGGCTTTATAGACCGATTCCTGTACAATGTCCAGTGCGTCGCTTTCATTCCTTGCATAAAGAAAGGCCGTGCGGTAGAGCTTATGTTTTTCTTCTTCAATCAGTTCTTGAAATGCCTTGTCATTTCCCCTAACCGCTTTTTTTACTAGGGTAAAAAAAGAATGACATCGGGAAGCTTCCAGTCCATTTGTTCGGCTATTTCGTAGCCCATTGTTTTCTTACCTTCAATCCTGTAGGGCTCTTTCAGAGTCGAAGCATCATAAAACCCGTTCTCTCCTATAAGATATTTGTATACAGTTGGAAAAATTTATTTACTATTGAAACGTTTCTGTACCAAAAAATGTCTAACGTTTGTATGAAAGGAGGAAAGTCATGTTTCTTACCGGAGGGGGAGTTGGAATGATTGGCATCTACAAAGCCTTACTAGAACTAAAATAACTAGGCTGGATTAATGGAGAGAAACTTCCGCGCCTTGTCGCCGTACAGGCAGAGGGCTGCGCACCAATTGTAAAGGCCTTGGAAGAAGGTAAGACCAAGTCGGAACTATGAGAAAATTCTAACAGAAACGCATTTGGCATCAATGTCCCGAAACCTCTTGGTGATTTCCTTGTATTACAAGCTATTCGGGAAACAGCAGGCTGTGCGATTTCCGTCTCCGAAGAAAGTATCAAAAGCTGCCAGCTAGAAGTAGCCAGCCTAGAAGGAAACTTTATCTGCCCTAAAGGAGCAGCAACCTTTGCAGCAGCTAGAATCTTAAGGGGGAATAACTGGATCAAAGCTGGAGAATCGGTGGCTTGTTTAAGTACCGGCGTGGGAATCAAATATCCTGAATCCCTTCAACTGAAAGCAGTGGTGCTGGAAAAAGGAGAGCATATCCTTTTGTAACCAAGACCGCATACTCTTAAGTGGTTAGCTTAATGATCTAAAGACGGTGAGGCTTGGCTAAGTAATTTCTAAATGTGCTGAATTCCCATAAGGATTGGCTAAAAACGCATTGGGATTTTCTTGGAATCTTTCGGATTTGCGTTGGTATAGAGAGCATTTGGAATTTTCCACTTCGCTTGCAAAACCGCGAAAACGGAATAAAAAACCCCATAGAATGTTGATTTCTATGGAGTTCGTCATTATTTTTCCAATTGATAAACGACTGATTCATAAGGTCGCAGCGTGAATTTCGCAATGTCGGCCACGTTATGGTCGTCATAGTTGCTGATTAATAGCTCACCTGACCCAAAAGTGATAGAAGAAGGTAATTCAAATTCTGCTTCTTTCTCATAGAAATTATTGATTACAAGCAGCATTTGATCCCCTAATTGCCTTATGTAAGCAAAAATGGATTCATGGTCTCCGAGAATTAAATCATAACTTCCATATACTACGATTTCGTGCTTTTTTCGAAGTTCGATAAGTTTTTTATAATGATAGAAAATAGAATTCTTGTTTTCTAAGTCATTTTTAACATTGATCGCTGTATAATTCGGGTTTACGTTAAACCATGGAGTTCCTTTTGTGAAGCCTGCATGTTCCGAATCATCCCATTGCATTGGAGTTCTCGCGTTATCGCGCCCTTTGGCGTATATTGACTCCATAACGTCCTTAGAATCATAGCCTAGTTCATGAACTCTTTCCTGATACATATTTTTCGTTTCAATGTCCTGATAATCTTCAATCCCCGGGAATCGGACATTGGTCATGCCGATTTCCTCACCTTGATAAATATACGGAGTCCCCTTCATAAAATGGAGCAGCGTAGCCAGCATCTTCGCAGATTCAACCCGGTATTTCCCATCAGTCCCGAAGCGGGAAACAATGCGGGGCTGGTCGTGGTTGTTCCAATACAGGCTATTCCATCCGCGGTTTTCGAGCTGTTTTTGCCATTTTGAGAGGTTTTGTTTTAAGTCTGACAGCTCTAACGTCTTCAAGTCCCATTTTTGTTTTCCTTTTTGTTTATCGAGGCTCATATGTTCAAATTGGAATACCATATTTAGTTCGTTTCGCTCTTCCGCAGTATACAGTTCAGCTTGTTCCGGGGTGACTTTAGGGCATTCGCCTACTGTCATGATATCGTATTTTGATAAGACCTCACGATTCATTTCCTGCAGATAGTCATGTACACTTGCTCCATTAAACTGATAAGGCAGTGGTTTTGCGGTTCCCTCTGCGAGCTCTTCATAAGTGGGCAGGAATTCCTTTTTAGAGATCATGTTGATGACATCCATACGAAATCCGTCAATGCCTTTATCGAGCCAAAATTTCATCATGGAATAGATATCGTTCCGGAGAGCTGGGTTTTCCCAATTGAGATCGGGCTGTTTTTTCGAAAACATATGAAGATAATACTCTTCCGTTTCCGGGCTGTATTCCCAAGCAGATCCTCCAAAAGAGCCTTCCCAGTCTGTAGGAGGCAGGCCCCCTCGTCCCTGACGCCAAATGTAATAATCCCTGTATGGATTATCTTTCGAATTTCTTGCTTCCATAAACCAGGCATGCTTATCAGAGGTATGGTTTACCACCAGGTCCATAACCAGTTTAATCTCCCGTTTATGCATTTCGTCGAGAAGCCGGTCCCAATCTTCCATGGTACCGAATTCTTCCATGATTTCCTGATAGTCGCTGATATCATATCCATTATCATCATTTGGCGATTGATAAACTGGAGAAAGCCAAACAACATCCACCCCCAGATGCTTTAAATAGTCAAGCTTCGAGATGATTCCAGGGATATCCCCGATTCCATCTCCGTTGCTGTCCATAAAGCTTCTCGGATAAATTTGATAAACAACACTTTCTTTCCACCATTTTTTATTTTGGGACACTGCGAATTCTCCTTCTTATTTTGCTTGTTCTAGTAGCTGTATAATTTGTTCAATAGCAGGAATTGAGCTGATCGCGCCTTTTCCGGTCGTTGTGAGGGCACCGCTCGCATTGGAGAATGCCAGGAATTCCTGATGGTTTGCCTGGCAAATCTCTTCTAGGGTTTCTTGAGTGGTACGCCTGCTTAACAGTTTGTAAAGAAATCCTCCGATAAATGCATCACCAGCACCGGTGGTATCCTGTACATCCACGCTGTAGCCTCTGGATTCATATTTATTTGTTTTTATGTAAAGGTCCGCACCATGGGAGCCTTTTGTATAAATAATTGCTTTTACCTCCCCGATGAACAGAGATTGTATAGCTTCTTCCGGATCTTTCACGTTTGTAATAAATGGCAATTCTTCATCTGAAATTTTGAGAATATGTGCTTTAGGTACAAATTCAAGAATCGTTTGCCTACAATCCTCTGGGCTTTCCCAAAGCGGCAGCCGGACATTTGGGTCAAAGCTGATTAAGCTTCCCTTTAATTTAGCCTGCTCGATTGCTTTTATATGGGCATGCTTCATCGGGCTCTCGACTAAATCAACTGACCCGAAGTGCAGAATATCCCCTACCCCGAACCAGTCTTCGTTGATCTCATCCGCCGTAAGCAGGAGATCAGCTGATGGCTTGCGGTAAAACGAGAAATCCCTTTCGCCATCTTCGCGTAAAGAAACAAAAGCAAGCGCAGTATTCGCTTCGTCTGTTCGTATGATTTTATCCGTTTCCACGCCGGATTTCTCCAATGTTTCAACCAGGAAATCACCAAATGCGTCTTTTCCCAGCTTCGTGATCATGGAGGATACTCCTCCAAATTTGGCCACAGCAGCTGCCACGTTGGCAGGGGCCCCGCCAGGCGCACGCTCAAATGTTGTTACATCCTTAAGTGCCCTGCCTTTTTGAAGAGGGATAAAGTCGATTAACACTTCCCCTATTGAATATAGCTTTCCCATTAATGTATTCCTCCTTCCTAAATATGGACGATGCAAAACTATTCGTTCCTTTAAACAGCACGAGGGTCTGCCCCCCATGCTTTACCGCGTCACCGCGCCGGGGGTCAGACCCCCAAATCCCATTTGCGGGTGTTGAACGTGGCGTTTCCGTTTTTTGCATAAAAGTGGATTTGGTCACTTCCAGCGTCTGGGAAAATCCTTGAAGTGAAAACTTCTTCACCATCATTCAAAAATATTTCAACGGAAGATGTGTCTACAAACAAATGGAAGACGATCTTGTCTGCATCAACGCTGCACGACCTCGTGGTTCCATGCTCTACACCAACTTGTGCGCCTGAAACGCTGCGGTCCAGAACCGCTGTTTTCTGGATGGCATCGTATTTGATGACCGTCTTCTCGTCTCCACTAGCACGAAATTCAATACCGAACTCTTCAGCGCTAAAATCCGAGATTTCACATCGAAGTTCAAATCTTGTGCCGGTAAAGCCCTCTAAGCTTTTTGCTTCGTTATCTGCTACGAATGTTGCCGCTAATTCCTGTTTCCGCAGTAATTCTAACTCTTTTACAGGCTTTTGTACAAGCTTTTCATTTTTGACGGATAATTCACGTGGAAGGGTCAAGCAATGCGCCCAGCCATGTTGATCTGTCGGGTAGTCAATGTCCGGAAGCCCCATCCAACCTACCAGAATCCGTCTCCCGTCTGGGCTTGCCATCGTTTGGGGAGCATAAAAATCAAAGCCCCTATCCAGTTCGCGGAAATCACCGTGATGAAATGTTCTGTCGGGCAGGTTCAGTGGATCACCAATCAAATAACCAGACTGGTAGATATTTTGGAACTCATCACCCGAAGGTTCAATGCCTTGTGGAGAAAAAATGAAGACACCCCGGCCATCGGCTTCAAAATAATCCGGGCATTCCCACATATAACCGAAGTTTTTTAGGTTGGTACCCAGTTCTCCTTCGAATTTCCAATCTGTTAGATTCAGAGAACTATACAACACCACACAACCTGTCTGGTTCTCACGCTGGGCCCCGATTACGGCATAAAATGTTTCGCCATCTTTCCAAATTTTCGGATCACGGAAATGGTCTGTATAACCTGATGGCACACTGCGGATTACTGCCTCCTCTTGTTTCCTAATATCACCTTCTATATCCATGACAGCCAGGCATTGGTAAGGGTGCCTTATCCAATTTTCGTTACGCGTGTTTCCCGTATAAAATAAATACAGTTTGCCTTCATGTTCGATAGCACTTCCCGAATAAGCCCCATGGCTATCATAATCCCGATCGGGTTCAATGCCTATCCCGACATCTTCCCAATTGACGAGGTCCTTAGATTTCACATGGTACCAATATTTCATTCCATGTACTGGACCTAACGGAAACCACTGATAAAATAAATGATAAAAGCCATTATAATATGAAAAACCGTTGGGATCATTTAAAAGTCCTGTATGCGGCTGGATATGAAACGTTTGCCGCCAAGGAGATGCCTCCACTTGATGGGTCAATTGCTGTATCTCTTCGGGGCTTGCTTCATCAAGCCGCCGGTATCTTTTTTCCCTAGTCCATTCCATGATTTTGCTCTCCTTACGAAATTGCTTAATGATCGAAAATGTTTTGGTATAACCTTGCTAAGCTAAAAGTAAAGGAGGGAAACCAGTTATGATTTCCCTTTCTTTTTTTATTTATTAGTTTATTTTTTGTTTTTTAGCATCACGTTTTCCAAGTACGATCGTCACAAGGAATGCAACCGCAAATGTAATCGCCATACCAACAATATAGAAGGTGATTGTTCCCGGTTTAATGGAGATGATACCCGGAAGGCCAGCAGCACCCAAAGCGATCGCTTTTACTTTGAATAAAGCAACGAATGCAGAACCAACCGCCGCTCCTGAAATCGCTCCAATAAACGGATACTTCAATTTCAGGTTCACCCCGAACATTGCCGGTTCGGTGATGCCTAGAAGCGCTGATATCCCTGCTGCAGAAGCGGTACCTTTTACTTTCGCGTCACGTGCGAGAAGGAGTACTGCAAGCGTTGCTGCTCCTTGTGCGACATTGGACATTGCAGCAATTGGAAAGATGAAGGATCCACCCGTTTTTGCCATATCAGCAAGCAGCTGGGTTTCTACCGCTATGAAGCTATGATGCATACCTGTAATAACAATCGGCGCGTATAAAAGACCGAAGATGGCACCACCAACAAAGCCTGTTGTATCATATAGCCACACGAGCCCATCAGTGAGCAGGTTCCCCGCACTTCGTGTGAAAGGCCCCACTAGAGTAAACGTTAGAACTCCGGTAATAAAAATGGATAATAAAGGCGTTACTAAGTTATCTAGGAAAGAAGGAACTCTTCTTCTTAAGAATGTTTCAATTTTAGCTAAAATAAAGGAAGAAACCAATACAGGAAGCACACTGCCCTGATAACCAACCTTTTCAATTTCGAGGCCGAAAATTTTCCAGAACGGCACTTCGCCTTTTGCAACGGCATCTGCGTAGCCATAGCCATTTAACAAATCAGGGTGAACCATCAGCATACCCAGCGCCGCTCCCAAATATGGATTTCCCCCAAAGCGCTGGGTTGCGGAAAACCCGATTAAAATCGGCAAGAATACAAATGCCGCGTTGGCAAACGTATTGATCAAAGCTGCAAGATCCGCCATTTCAGGATAAGCCTCAATCAAAGACTTCCCTTCAATAAAAAAGTCCTGGGCTGTAAGCAAGTTGTTTAATCCCATTAATAAACCGCCGGCCACGATTGCCGGAATGATTGGTACAAAAATATCCGACAACATTTTTACGAACCGTTGAAGCGGATTCATTTTCTTTGCTCCAGCTTTACTGACATCCTTGGTGGACATTTCAGCTTGACCGGTCAGCTTGGCAAATTCTTTGTATACTTCATTTACAGTACCTGATCCCAATATGACTTGGAATTGCCCCCCAGTGGAGAATGTCCCTTTTACTACATCCATTCCGTCCAGTTTTGTTTGGTCAACAATTCCTTCATCGTGTAATACCAAGCGTAATCTGGTGGCACAATGCGCTGCTGCATCGACATTTTCTTTTCCGCCGATGGCTTCCAAAATTTCTTGTGCGATGTTGTTATAATTCATCTGCTCCTCACCCTCACATCATGTGGAGAAACCGGTTCCAAACTTTGTTAAAAAAAGGTGCGGAACCGGTTCCACTTTATTTTAAAAAAATAATAATGACTGTATCGGAACCGGTTCCATTTCATTTTATATGGTTGGAACCGGTTTCAGTTATTATATGATTCTCACAAAAGATTGTCAACGCTTTCCCTATCAATAATTTTATATTTTGTAAACTTAATTTTTTCTAACTCTTCCCCGTTTACTAGCTTTACAATATCCTTTGCCGCTAGATTACCGGCTTCTTTATAAAAAAACTTTGCCGTCGTGATCCCCGGATATGTGATTTCTGTGACATCATAGCCGCCGAAACCTGTAATCGACAGGTCCTTCGGTACGCGCTGCCCTTTCATATAGGCCGCCTTTAACGCACCAAGAGCAATATTATCCGTGGCACAAACAATAATCGAAGGCTGGTGCTCCTTAATTATTTCAGGCACCTTTTTCATTGAAGCTTCTATATTGAAGCTCGTTTCATAATAGTTCACAGTGGCATTCGACTGCTCCTTCACCGCTTTTTTGAAGCCTTCTTTTCGTTTGACTCCTACGGCAATGTCTTTTTCCGTAACGCCAAGATAAGCGATATTCCGATGGCCTTTCTGTAAGACATGTTTCCCAAGCTCATACGCTGCTTCATAATCTTTATGAATAATGCTATGAAACTGATCATGCTGCTGCCCAACCAGGATAACCGGAATTTGAACCTGTCTGAATGCTTCCAAATGCAGGTCTGTGATTTCAGTAGCAAGCAGAATAATTCCAGCAATCTTTTGTTTTGCCAGGCTGTAAATGTTCTCTATTTCACGCTGCAAATCCTGGCTTGAATTGGATATCACTAGTTGGCAGTCGAGCTCGCGAAGCTGTTCATCAATCCCGATCAAGGTTTGTGAAGTCGCAAACGAGTCAAGACGTGGGACAATGGTGCCGATGATATTGGTTTTTTTGGCTTTCAGGCTTTGGGCAAATTTGTTTGGGGAATAACTGTTTTCCTCGATCACACGTTCAATTTTTTTCCGGGTGGCATCACTGATGGAGCCTCCATTCAAGTACCGCGATACTGTGCTCTTGGAAACGCCGGCGATTTTAGCTATATCTGCAATGGTTACCATATTTTCAACTCCAAAAACCTTTAATATTCATAATTATACATGAAGTTTTCGTTATTTTTAAGGGCTGGAGACTCAATAATACTTTGCTGAAAGTGAAACCATTTTTATGGAAAATTCATACCAATATTAATAAGGGACGATTGCACAAGAAGGAAAGGGTGGATGATATGCAGCCGGTTTTTCTCGTCCTGGGTGGTACCCAAAACTCCCTGCCAGTCATCAGGAAAGCGCAGGAGTTAGGCCTTAGGGTTTTAGTGATTGACCCTGACAAAAACGCAGTCGCTGCAAGGCGGGCTAACTATTTTGAAGTGGAAGATCCAAATTGTCTGGAATGTGTCGAAAACATAGCAAGAAAATACAATGTTGTAGGCAGTATGACCAGAAACGAGCTGTATGTGGCAACCGTTTGTTATCTAAATGAGGCGTTACACCTCCCCAAGCAGGGCGAGGGCATAGGCGAAACCGTAAGGGATAAATATGTAATGAAACAGGCCTTTAAGCGTGATGGGATCGTAATGCCTGAGCCTTTCTATAAAATTGAAAATAAAGAGGAACTTGAAAAGGTAAGGGCCGAGCTTGAAATAGACCTGCTGGATTCTCCCTTCATCGTTAAACCTTCCGATCAAAGAGGCAGCATCGGAATTACAAAGATTGAAAGAATTAAACAATTTGACAAAGCAGTGGCAAAGGCTCTAAAGCGTGCAAACAACCAAAAGGTCATCGTTGAAAAATTCGTTAATGGACAACAACTCGGAGCGCAAGGGTTCAGTATAGATGGCGAATTAGTAAAATGTTTTATCTCTCGAAAAACGTACTCTCCAACATTTGTGTCGCTTGGCCATTCCTTTCCAATCTCCCTCTCACCGGAAGAAATTAGGGCTATTGAGGAGGAATGTTCAAAGGCTCTGCGCAGTCTGGGGATTATGAATGGCCCCAGTACAATTGATATCAGTCTGGATAAAAAGGGTAAGCCGCATATCATTGAGATTGGCGCCCGGGCAGGCGGCACCGTCCTTCCGGAAACAATATTGGCACACACCGGCATTGATCTTGTTAAAGCTTCTGTTGCTCTTGCCAGCGGAATGAAGGTTGAATTCCCCATGCCCAAAAATGTACCAGTGGCAGCCCACAAGTTAAGCTTTCCGAAATCCGGGAAAATAAAAAACATACGAAACTACCATAAGCTGATCCAGCACTATAAGCCTGCAGGCTTCGAATTACACATAAACCGAAACATGGATGTGATCGCCAACAGAGAATACGGCTATGTAATCATAACTGGCAATACGGGAATTGCCGAAAAAAAATGCTCTGAATTCATCCTTGAACTCAGAAACCTGATAGATTTATATTAATAGAGGTTCATTGACATCTATCCTATTCGACACAATTTGCTTTTACCGCATTGGGGGTCTGACCCCCTTTGATGCTTTATCGCTTCACCACACTGGGGGTCTGACCCCAACAGACACATTCAACACAAAAGGCAGGGAAGTGTTTTTTGTCCCTGCCTTTGTCATGTTCGGTCGATATGACTTTTATCGTTTTTTTGTGTGTTGCTGCCTTTTTGGAAGCCTGATTTATGCTGGGCAAATTCGATGATTCGTTTTAGGGAGAGGTTTCGGATGTGGGGTTCGTCAAACTTTTCTGGTTTGGAATTGGCTTCGATAAACCACATTTTCCCCGACTTGTCGATACCAATATCCATTGAGCATTCAGCAAGTGTCGGCCACTCCTTTTCAAGCACTCGAGCAATCGTGAGCACCATATCATGGATAGATTTTATCATGCTTTTACTATCGGTCTCGGGAAATACAGCAGACAAAATATTTTCTGGATCTCCTATAGTACCGCCGCGGGGAACATGGGTGGTGATTCCCCCAATACCTGCAATCCGGATACCCATGCCTGTAATCCCCCATTCTCCTTGGCCATCCTTTTGGGCAAGTGCCCGGATGTCAAAAATCCTTTCCTGATAAGTGGCCAGGCAAATTCCTTGTTGAATTAAATAGGGCTCCTTCATTATTCTTCTAACAGCATCATATAATCCGTAAACAGTTTGATAGAATCTGTTTATCTTCTTTTTCTTCAATTGGTATTGAAGGACGAAACGATCATCTTTTCTCTGCAGTTGGTAAATGCCCCGTCCGGCTTTGCCATTTGTAGGTTTCATGTATAAAATGGGGTGTTTAGCAGCCATATTCACTAAGTTTTCCCGAGAAAAGGAAACCGTTTCTGGAAGAAAAACCGAAACTTTTTTGTCTTTTTGTAAAATATCGTATAACTGGGACTTTTCGAAGAAATGCGGATTATATAAAGTAATGGTTTTCAAAGCAGAAAGCTTTTCCAGGGTGGATTTTACATGCTGTTTGTTCTCTGCAGTCCTGTTAGGAATACGATTATAGACGATATGTGGGAACGGCATCGATTGCCTTACCCATATTTTCCTTTCATCGTCAAATATCGATCCGACTACTGTTCCCGACTCCCAATCGATATCTTCTACTGCGATGACATAGGCAAGTGCCCCGAGCTTTCGTCCTGTCTCGATAATATCGGTAAAATTAGATCTGTTTCCTAGGAAGGAATCTTCTCCTGAAACTGTAAGAATGCCGATAAAGGGACCAATTTCATAGGAGTCCGACTGTTTGTGTATATAAATTTCCGACCGCAACGCGGTTTCGTTTGGCATCTTCTCTGTAATGATCACGGTCTTCTTCCATTTTCCTAATTTAATCATTAATTCTTTCTTCTCTAACAACTCCTTACAAAAACCAGTTGAGGGTAAGTGAAGGCCCCAGGTTCCATTTAGCGATTGTATTGACAGCGTTCCTTTACAAATCATGGCACTTGACCTTTCTCTTGTTGTTTTCTATTCAATAGGTAGCGGGCATATTTAATGGGGGATGTTAAGGCGGTTTTGTACTTTGCGCCATTATCAATTTTTTTGAAGGAATTTCTTCCAGGTTTTGAGTTCACTTCGATGATCCATACTTTTCCTTTCCTGTCTATACCGATATCAAGGCCGAGCTCAACCATCCGGCCATGCTTATTTTCAATGTAAGAAGGAAGGTTATGGATAATCCTGCTTATTTTTCCCTCTATTTCTATCCTTTGTTGCTCATCAAACATTCTTTCCAAAAAAGGAGAAACAGTGGTGGCTTGCCCGCCTCCGCACAAGTTTGAGGTTAACCCATTTAGTACCCCCGAACGCAATGCTCTTCCCGTCTCAACCCATTGCCCCTTGTCATTCTTTTGTACAAGCACCCGAATATCAAAGGGAGTACCCTCCGGAGTTGACAGGTGAAGATAGGGCTGTACAAGTCTTTTTACTTTAGGCAATTTCTCGATCCATTTTAATAAAGATTCCTTATTTTCGAATCGTACCCGAAAAATGTTATTTTTTAGGTCTCTTCCTTCTGCCAGATGGGCGGTCTGATTTGAGGTAATCTTCATAACACCCTTGCCACTAGTGCTTTGAACAGGTTTAATCACAACCATACCGTAGACTTGAAGCATTTCGTTTATTACGTTCTGGGAAGTGATTAATTTGGTAGGAGGCAAGAATGAAGCCAATTCCTCATTCTTTACAAGGGATTTGTACGTAGTTATTTTGTTTCGAAGGAAATGATTCAGGAAAGTGACATCTGGCTGCTCCTTCAGCCACTTGAGCTGTGTCCTGTATTTCCTTCGCCCCCATAGACAATCATAAACAATCGATGGAAGGGGGAAGATTTTCATTTCCCATAATTCTTGCTGTGGAAGATACCTATAACCAGTTACCATCTTGTTTTGCATATCCACACCTTCAGGAAGAAATACATAGACAGGCAAACCGATGCTCATGCCTTCAATCGATAATAATTTATAAAATGCTTCCCTGGTAAAAGGTGGATTAGATTGTTTTGGAGTTGCCAGTATTCCCAGGTAGTCCAATGATTTCTCCATTTTCCTTTAATCCTCCTAACGCTGGGCGGGGACCTCGAGACTTTGACTGTTTTTTCCTGCTATGCTTTTGGAACCCGCTCTGGTAAAAACAGAAATCGATTAACCGTTTCACGGATGGGCGCGCCCCTTTCACCTGGCTGCCAACCGAGTGGACAGCTTTTGAAGGTTTTGAATTTATTTCCAGTACCCATACCCTTCCGGATTGATCTACAGCAAAATCAATGCCAAGTTCCGCGTAATTACCCACCGCTCCGATTTCAAATACTTCTGCCAACTTAAGCGCTTTGTTTTTAAGAACACTGACAACCTGGTCAACTGGCAGCCATGGAGCATTGGAAGATTCTAACGCCTCCCGCAAGCCCAATATAGTCCCTCCAGTCGAAACATTGGACACAATGCTTTCCTCAGGACCTCTCCGTCCTACGATGGACGTGATGGCCCACTTCCCATTCTTGTTTTTTTGTACAAGGGCCCGAAAATCTACAATCCTTCCATTTTGTTTAATAAGGTCGATACCCTGCTGGATAACGTATGGCCTTAATCCGATCCGTGATTGCAACATACGTCCAAGGTCAGTGATAGACCTATACTTCTTTGCAATGGTTTCTCCATTTTTTTGGTATTGGCAACTATAGCTTTCGCCATAGCGTTTTATCCGGATTATTCCTTTTCCAAGGCTTCCTCCCGAAGGTTTTATATATAATTCCTGATACCTGCTTGCCATTATATTAAGGGAATCAGGACCTGTATACAGCGTGGTATGTGGAAAAAAGACGGTTTCACTCTTTATGGTTTTCAACTGCTGCACAATCTCCCATTTATCGAGGAATTTATCATTATAAAAGAAAACCCCTCTTTGTTTTAAGAGATTTATTTTCATCTGCGTTTCTTCTTTTTTTTCCTGCCTCCGTGAACTAATTCGGTTATGGACGCAATAGGGTGTGGGAAAAACGCTTTGAATCCATTTTTGGTTACTATAAATCCAGCCCTCAATAGTTTCGGTATTTTCATTAATCTGTTCAAGGGTAAAAAAAACCGCTCTTCCCCCCCTGCTTCTGCTTTTCTCAGCTACTTCCAAACAGAAATCCGTCATCCCGCCAAATACTTCTTCACCTGTCTTGGATACACCGGACATGAGAATTCCTATAAGTGGGCCTATGACCAACCGCCGCGCCTTTCTGTCATAGTGGAACCCGAACATTTGCCCATCAGGATCCAAGTGAAGAAACTTGGAAGCGGACTCTTTTACCATAAATGAGTTCCCAGGCTGGAAGTGCAGGGCTATTTCCTTTAAACCATAACAAAGCTTAATTGGCTGGTTATCCTTCATCATGTGTTTATTAACGACGATTTCCGGGAGGATCAGGTCAGCCTCCGCTGGAAATTCATGGTCAGGAGAAATGTGAACTTCGATGAAATTACGAAGAGTCACTGGTATGCCCTCCTTTCTATCTCGCTCATTATCCTTATATCCTATGGGAAGCAGTTGTGGTCGGTATAGGCATTATTCTCTGTTAGGGGGAAATAGTACAGGGCTGGCGGCTAAACATAGCACATAATGCAACGCGTTATGCGCCTGGAAAAATTAGGACATTCCTATCATGCAAGCCCTAGTATCTACAAGTCTTTTACAATCTTTTAACTTGGGAGTTTATCAATGAAATAGAGGCTATTTGTGAAAAGGTAGGGCCAAATATCGATGAGGTTGCGGATGGCATGGCAAGGATGAACGGATCGGCTGGTATTTTCTTCAGGCGTGGGATTGGTTATGGAGGATCGCGTTTTCAAAAGGATACGAAAGCTCTTGTGCAAGTTCCGGGAAATTCTCAAACATCCTTTTGAGTTGCTGAAGGCAGTTATCCAGGTGAACAATCGGCAACATTCTTTGCCGGTAATCAAGGCGAAGGGATTGTCAGGAACTTTGAGAGGTAAGAAGGTAGCTGTTCTTGACCTGGCGTTCAAGCCGGAAACAGATGATATTCGCGAAGCTGCCTCGTTAACGATCATACGAGATTTGCTCGAAGAAGGTGCAATAGTGAGGGCCTATGACCCAATAGCTGTACGTAACACACGAAGGGTTATAGGGTGATCGATTATACTTTTGACATTCGTCATGCTCTTTTGGATGCTGCGTTAGCAATTATTGCAACCGAATGGCAACATATCAAAGAATTCCCCTTGCAGCTATATGGGGTCTATATGAATGAACCCGTTATCATTGATGGGCGCAATTGTTATCCATTACATGAATTGAAAATTACCCGATTACCTATATTTCGAATGGAAGGCCACCCATTGTCAATATATCGACAAAACCTAATGAGTACCAACTTCATCTGACAGATCAATAACAGTGCGGGATATAGCAACGAAATTTGCATCATATCAACATACTCAAATGAATATCCACAAATTACACGTTACTTCAACAAGTTCAGCTCTTATCAACAAATACCAGGTTTACTGAAATCTAGCCACTTAAGACTAAGACAATTGTCAAAGGCAACTTGATTTAACATTGGCCTGTCGGGCATTTGCATTTATTACGTTGTCCCAAAGATGGGATAGAATATTCAAAAATTTGCTTATGTAATATTCAAGAATCATCCTGTTATCGGAGGAACAAAAATACGCCTAATTTCTTCCCAAGTTCAGGTGGTCTAAGGAGACCGATCAGGCTTACTTAATGTAAAACTAAAATTTCCTAACCCTTCCGAAACATATTCGAATGAGCAAACAAATAAATTATAGTATTAAATCCTACAGCAGGAGGTGAAAAGTCACGATTTGACCTCAACAGGTTCACCAAATGTACGGCTCCATTAATACTTTAGTCAACTAGTGTGTATGTAGAGTTACTCATTACAAGTGTAGAAAAGTCATTGAACAATTAAAAAGAGTAAACAGGAATAAAGTATTTGGAGGGTGAATGGATGAATAGAGTAGGGAAAGATGATTTTGCACCTGGGTTTGTTCCAAACCATAATCATGGTTCAGTTGATTATACTTCAGTTGATGCGGGTCATGTGCATCAGTGTTTAGATGTAACATCTCCTCCAATCCAAACCCAGGATGGGGGCCACATTCATTATACCGAGGGATACGTTGTTTATGAAGATGGCCATACCCATCAGTATAAGGCATATTCTGGACCTGCCATACCTGTTGGGAATGGGATGCACGTACATTATTATGATTTTTATACCACTGAAAACAGTGGACACAGACATCGCGTAAAGGGCGTTGATCAACCTGCACCAGGAAGCAAATAAAAACCATGAAGAAAGGGGCCAATCCACTCTATATTTAGAGCTGTATTCGATCAAAAATACCAGTAGGATTGGACCTCGTTTAGTCAGTTTTTTATAGATGAATAGTATATTCTTGATCCTTGCTATTTTCCGCTACAAAAACTCGTTCCCGGTAATAGATTTCCCCTTCTGACATTAAAACAACAGTCGAGCTTCTCGTCCCGTACCCCTCGCTTTTGATAAATAATGGCGAGAGAATCCGTTCCCACTCCTGCGAAACACCTGTGTTTGGGAGAAGTTCATCAGGAAATGGATCTGCGTTTTGCAACAAGTTTAAAAGTTTCTCTGTCATTTGTTCGACACTGTCGCCTACTATCTGGGATAATCCCTCTTTCCCGCGTTGTACCTTTGGCCAGGCGGTATTTAAAAGATGGTTGCTCACACCATAGATTCCCGGGTCCAGCCTTTTCACAGTGTCTTCAACATTGGAATAGTAATATAACTCGTTTGCATCGCCTGCCAGAAAGTTATAGCCCGGATATAAATCCCGTTCCACCTTTACTTTTTTTAGATAGTCTTTAGAAATCTCATGGGTTTTCAAAAAATTAGCAACCAGCTCTCCACGGGAACGTTTTCCTTCTGTTTTTTCCTGCGGGTTGCGATAATTGGTCAATGCCGCAAATCGGCCAGTTGTTGTGACACCCATCCAGGTTCCCATTTTTTCCAAATCCCGACCTGCAAGGATTTGAGGATGATCCTGCCAGTAATGAACAGGAGCAGTGGGCCTTTTGTAAAACTCATCCCGGTTGGCCGCAACAATAAGCTTGTATTTTGGATGTGATTGATATGCAAACAGAATTAGACACACTTTGATCACAGCTTTCGTAAAATTGTCATTGTGTATATATTTTAGCATAGAACCAGTATCCACCAAAATTCTGGATAAAGGCCCTCTAAGCATATTTGTTAAGAGGACCTTTTACTTTATATCTGGCTTAAACCCTGCTTTTGAAATTCCTACGTCACCCAGTTCTTCCTGAAGCATCTTTAATACAACCTTATAAGCAGTCGGATTGAACCATTTTTCCATTCCGAGCTGTTGATATATCTGAAAAACACCCATTCTTTCTGTTCGTCTTCCACCGCTGCCATCACCCATCCAGAAATCATCCAACACGACGCGGGTGGCCAGATTCTTTAATTTTTCAGGAAACTCCCTTGAACATGGCAGCAACGGGGCTATTGTCGCTTGAGTCGGAATCCCTGCTTCCGTTATTTCTTTTAATGCCAACATCCTAGCTGGGATCGGCGGAGCGGCCGGTGAAAATGCCTTCCTGATTTCCTCTTTATCGGTTTCAATCGTGATTGAAATACGGATTTTGTCCCCGAATTTTTTGAAGATATCAATATCCCGCTTCACCAGGGGGGAACGTGTTTGGACGAACAAGAAGTCGGGAGGCTCTTCAAGCATAGTTTCCAATAACCTTAGTGTTAATTGAGTTTTCGCCTCTAGAGGTTGGTACGGATCCGTGGAGGAGGACATAAAAATATAAACGGGCCCTTTCTTTTTTGCCTTAATTAGATCCTTTTTCAACAGCTCGGCGGAATTTGTTTTTACATCGACCCAGGTGCCCCACTCTTCTTCACGATAAAGTGATACCGGAAGCTGGCGTACATAACAATATTTACAGCCCAACGCACAGCCGGCATATGGATTCAGCGAATGAGTATAATCATCTAATTGACCTTTGGCAGGCGTCAAAATACTTTTTGACACGATATCCTTTACCTGTATTTCCAATATTTTTCACCTCCCAAAACAACACGACACCACCCAAAAAAACTGGATGGTGTCTGACCTTATGATAGATTTGCATTTTCTTTTTCTTGAACACTTACTTTAACTTTCATAATTCGTTTATCATTCATTTCAGCCACTGTAAACGTAATATCTTCGTATTCAATCGACGGATGCACATCGCCTACCGGAATGTAGCCGAGCTGCCCAATGACGAAACCGCTTAGGGTATCGTAATCATCGGTAGGTAACTGAATATTCAAGGCATCCTCAACTTCATCAAGACTGGCACGGCCGCCAATTACATAAGTGTTTTGGCTAACTTTAATGATTTCTTCATCATCCAGTTCTTCTTCAGGTTCATCATATTCGTCAAAGATATTTCCGACGATTTCCTCGATCAAATCTTCAATGGTAATAATCCCATCGGTACCGCCGTATTCATCAATGACGATGGCCATATGGACATTGTTCTTTTGCATTTCTCGAAATAAGTGGTCCGTTTTAAGAGATTCCAGGACAAAAAATGGTTCACGGATCAGCTCTCTTAAATTAAACGATCCTTCATCACAATTTTCGACAAACTGGATTAAATCTTTGGTATGCAAGATTCCGATGATATGATCGATATCTTCTTCATAAACCGGAAATCTAGTATATTTTTCCGTAGTCGCCAGATGTACCGTTTCTTGCAGGCTTATATCTATAGGAATGGCAACAATGCCTGTCCGGTGTGTCATTATATCAGATACAGTCTTATTATCAAATTCAAAGATATTGTCGATCATAATTTTTTCTGAATCCTGGATGGTTCCCCGTTCTTTTCCAACATCAACCATCATCCTGATCTCTTCTTCCGTTACATTCTCATCTTCGGCATTAGGATCTACACCGAAAAGTCTTACAATTACGTTGGTTGAAAAGGTTAGTAATTTGACAAACGGAGCAGAAATTTTGGAAAGAAGCGTCAAAGGGGTTACCGCAAAAAAGGCAATGGCTTCTGCCTTTTGTAAAGCAAGCCGCTTCGGGACAAGCTCACCCAGAACCAAAGTAAAATAGGATAAGACCAATGTGATTACAACCACGGAAATGGTTTCAAGTAAATCTTCCGAAAACGGCACTCCAATATTTACTAGCCACCCAGCCAGCACTCCTGCAAAGCTTCCGGCAGCAAACGCACTCGCCAAAAACCCGGCAAGCGTGATCCCGATCTGAATCGTTGCCAGAAACCGGCTTGGTTCAGAAAGAAGATTATGAAGCAGCTTGGCTTTTTTGTTCCCTTCCTCTGCCATGATCCTTATTTTATTATCATTTAATGAAATGAGTGCGATTTCCGAAGCAGCGAAAAACGCATTTAGAATAATCAGTACCAACAGTACCAATATTTCAGTTACCAACAGACCTACCTCCAGGTTGGATAAACATACAATTACGGCTCGCCTATATCGGGAGCACTCCTGCCTTGCAAGACTCCCTTCTTTGTATTTTCCGTTTAGCGAGCCATTTTATTCATTAAGAATTGTCAATAGGATGCTACTTTTCTTTTTTAGAATGAATTTAACTTTCCATACTTTCCTGTGATGCCAGATCTTCCTTTTCCTTCGAAAGAAACCATCCAGCGAGTGCAATACTGACAAGAACCGTATAGAACGTAACTTTCCATGCTGTTGAGCTTGCAAACCCTTCAGGCAATACAGCAAGCTCTGGGTGTGATAACGTGTAAACGGAAAGCTTTACACCAACCCACCCGACGATCACAAACGCCGCAATTTCCAAGCCTGGCTTTGTGTGGAGCAGCTTAACAAAGAAATTAGCCGCAAATCGCATAATAATGAGCCCGATGATACCACCTGCGAAGATGACAAGGAATTTTCCGCCGTCAAGCCCTCCTATATTTGGAAGGTTAGTGTTAGGCAGGGCTACCGCCAATGCAACGGCTGCCAGAATGGAATCGACCGCGAACGCAATATCAGCCAACTCCACTTTAAAGACCGTAGCCCAAAACCCGGATTTTTTTCCTTCTTTAACTTCGGTCGTTTTCTCCTTGCCTTTATTCACTACCAGTTTTCTAAAAATATGGTTAGCTGCGATAAACAACAGGTAAAGGGCGCCTATCGCTTGGACCTGCCATACATCGACAAGAAACGAAATGGCAAACAGTGAAGCAAACCTGAAAACAAATGCTCCTGCCAAACCGTAAAATAATGCTTTTCTTCTCTCCTCTTCTGGCAAGTGCTTTACCATGATCGCCAGCACAAGAGCGTTATCCGCAGCCAAAAGCCCTTCTATTGCAATTAATAATAATAACACCCAGCCGTATTCCAGCAAAATTGATAGTTCCATTGAATCCTCCCATTACGCATATATTGCATTTTTCTTTACTCTAGGTTAGCCCGTGTTTCCTTTTCAGGGCGTCGGGGGCCATTTTGACCATTCGTTCTAAAACAAAGCCAGCTATCACCACATCATCGACAATCCCAATCAATGAAAGGAAGTCTGGAATTAAATCGAACGGGAAGAAGGCATATGTGAGAATTAGCAGAATGCCAAGTGCTTTTTTATGAAGATGCACTTCTTCTGATTGAAAAAAATCTTTTAGAAAAGGAATGAACTTCCAGAATTTCAAGATGAATTTCAGTCTTTTAAAGAATTTAAACAAAAAGGCCACCTCCTTCTTATCTGTTCCTACTCCTGTATTTGTCCTAAAATTTATTCTTAAACGATTTTGATTTCATCCTGGTCTCTGCTGCTGGCACCCTCGTTAAACGCCAGCCTTGTATCAAATCGATACGTTAACCGGTCTGTAGAAGCTCTTACCGATTCCGGCAGTTGAAAAGCAAATGAAATTTGATTCATTTCATCCGATAAAATGCTTGCCGACGAAAGAATGGTTTTTGAATCAATTACCTTTTCGGAGCCATCGGTGTTATCAATGGCCACCAAATCACAGTCGATGCGTTTAAGGCGTTGGTCGATGGTGCCACCCTTTATATAAAACTGGCCATGTACCGGTTCACCAGGCATATAGGCTTCCTTGTCAAGAATAAGATCTATTTTTGCTGAACCAATTCCTAAAAGAGACATGTATTTCCTCAGTATCAATCAAGACCCTCCAGGGTAAAATTTTTATCATGAATGGTTTTTAGGTGTTATCTTGCACTTACATACTTTTCGTCAACACGCTTTTCAATTTTCTCAAGCTCTGCCTTATCTTTCAGAAGCTCCTCTTTATTTTTCTTGATAAGCTCTGAAAAGGACAATTTTCTTTTTTTCATTTTTAATCCTCCTTTCCTTTTTATTTAGTTGCTGTCTCCTTTTTACTGCCTAAAGGAATTGAAAAACAAAAAACCTTTACCAAAATATGGTAAAGGTTAAAAATGCAAATAAAGACCTTCACCACTAGGCAAAGGTCTTGCTAACAACGATCAAATGTTGCCAACAAAGCCGGGAGCGTTTCCCCTCCGAAATGACGACTTTATTGTAAAAGCTACTCCCCTTTAGGAGAACTATTCAACTGGTTACAAACATCATAATATAAACAATATAGAATTGTCAAAACAATTTTTCCAATACAACAATTTTTTGACTTGCCCTGAAACAAATCATATCCATCAAGTAACTTGCTTTCACTCTTTTCTAAGCAATGCGGCCACATTCCGGGCCGTTCGTTCTACATTGGCATAAGCCCCACCCATGATATCTTTAAAGGGCAATAGGGCGGGAATAGTAGGGAATATTGCGTCAAAACCATGATCATAAAGCACTTCGCTGCCCTCTCCCACGCTACCACAAATAGCAATGACTTTGGATGTCGGTGGAGCACATGCCGCCACCCCTGCTGGTGCTTTGCCAAATAGGGTTTGCCCGTCAATTTTTCCTTCACCGACGATTACCATGTCTGCATCCCGGCAAATGTCCTTAACATTTAAATGCTCCAGCACAAGTTCCACACCTTTTTTCAATTGCGCTCCTGCAAATAAAAGGAGTCCAGCCCCCATTCCTCCGCCTGCACCGCTTCCTGGCAAATCGGCTACCTCTTTTCCTAAATGACTGGAAGCCATTTTGTAAAATTCGCCCATGGCCCTATCCATATCAGCTAAACTGCTGCCAAGCAGCCCTTTTTGAGGCCCATAAACATATGTTGCACCGTTTTTGCCTGTTAAGGGGTTTTCCACATCTGCCGCAATCGTAATTTTTGTTTGATCTAAACGTTTATCACGGGAAATAACAGACATAGATTCTGCATCGAATACATCCTCACCCCGGCCCCTCAACAATTCTCCTGAAACATCAAAAAATTGATAACCGAGTGCAGAAGCCATACCCATTCCACCATCATTTGTTGCACTTCCGCCTACCCCAATAATCAGTTCGGCAGCGCCCCTGTCCATTGCATATACAATCAGTTCCCCCACCCCATAGGAAGTCGTGTGTAATGGGTTTCGCAAATTACCGGGAACAAGATGCAGCCCGCAAGCTTCTGCCATTTCAATAAAAGCTTTTTTTCCATCGTTAGAAAAAGCGATTTTGGCCTTTACCGGCTCACCTAAAGGTCCAGTGACTGAAATGGTTTCTATTCTACTGTTACTTGAACCAGCCAACGCCTGTACGGTTCCTTCACCACCGTCTGCTATTGGGAGCAGATGATATTCCGCGTTCGGGAAAACAGCCATAAACCCAGACTTAATTGCTTTTGCCACTTGGTCTGCGGCCAAACTTTCTTTAAAGGAATCTGGTGCGATCACAATTTTCATTTTATCCTCCTATTGACTGGCCGGAAGCTTTCTAGGGACTTTCACGGAACAAGTGGATTTTGTTTCTTCCTCCTATCTGTCTAAACCATACTCGCTCTTTATTTGATACTATTAATACTTAGCCCTGGCTACCTTTGCCACTACGTTATCCTCATTGCTGACGGTTACTATCTTTGCTGGAGTAAAAATAAAATATATACATAACAGAATGTAGGAAAGCGTTTACATATTATTGTAACAGCGTTTTTTTCTAGATTGCAAGGTTGAAAGAATCAAAATGCCTATTTATAATTATAAATAGTTGTATAACAACTCTTTATTATGTATAACCCTTGGCTTGCAAGGGTTATTCGAGCAATGGATCCTGTTACATTCTCATAAAGAAAATGGAATGGAACGGCACCTCTCTTATTTTTTCATCTGCCATTTGAATCGCTATGGATTCCTGGCTAACCTCAACTACAATACCCTCAATTTCTTCACCTTTAAGCTTGATCTTTATTGGTTTCCATAAGTGAAGCAATAAAAACATACTCAGATTCATTCTGAAAAATATTCGGATTAATTCCGGTGAGGAGGCAACTGTTTCCCCGAAATTAAATGTTAACGATCTTCGCAGGCACGGATCGATATCAAGCAATTCTGGCTCATGGGGCCGGTGTACGAAACGATTTTCAAGTTTGATAGATCGTATTTGAGCGAATGGGATTAGGAATTCCTTCTTTCCATCCTTTAACAGCACGAAATCTTTGCCAACAACTTTTACACGCCCTGCCAAAAATCCACTCTCGTCGCGTACCATTTCTTGCTCTAGTGATTCCTGTTCCTGTGTCCTCCTGCTTGATTTCCGTTTGGGAGCTTTTTGCCATCTGATATATATTTTATTTTTTCTTTTTACACCTTTTCGAGCAGGCTTCTTTTTAACTATGTCGGGATTGTCGAGAATTAATTTGTCAGTTGAACAAGACATCATTACCTCTTCTTGTTGATTTTCCGAGGTACGAGATCCACCTGAAAATGATGGGGCTCTCTTTGTTCTACCAGAATTACTTTGTTGGACTTCCCCGGTTTCCTGGGGTGGCATTACTTCATTCAGCTGCATGTTTTCTGTTTGTTCCTCTTCTTCATCTTCTTGGCCAATTTTTAGCTTAACCCACTGTCCTGATAACCCTTCAAAAGCCCGCATCATTCCTTCTTCAGGGCGCTCATTGGATAAAGCCAAGTCCAACAATAATTCATTAGCAGCATTAATTCTTTCTTCAAGTTCCTTAGTCTCTTCATCGGGGAGGCATGAAGTCGGGGCGGGAAATTTAGGAGTATCGAAACGTACGGGACAGCATGCTTCCGGAATACAGAAATCATCCGGAGCATTTGGTGAGACAATTTCTGGACAACGAACCCCTTCCTTTTTTCGTTTCCTTCTTTTCATTAGGTCACCTCCTATCTATGAGGATAAATGACATTCTTACTTTATATTGTGAAAAAACAGGTTGACTTTGACCCCCTGTAAGTTAGCAACCTGGATGATAAGATTAGTTAAATACCGTTCACTCACATTTCATAGTATGTTTCCCGTATATAAGGCGTACCTTGGGAGCTGTCAAACACACAATTGCCCAGATAAATTTTCCACAAGAGGGCTGATGTTTATTCAGGTAAAAATGCCTGACATAGTATATTACTAGCTTAATGGAAAGGAGTCAGGGTGATAAATGACAGATTTCCAGCAATGTGAGAATTGCGGAACAATCCATAATGGTATGTCCCGACGGCATCGAGAACTGGAATCCTCCTTAGGGTCCTGCTGTGCTTCTGCTTGTTTAATAAGGTTTTTTGACAAGGACAATCCAGTGGAGATTATTGATAAGTTCTTCACTTCACTACCCAAAAGCGACAAATTAGTGAAAGAAACTCGGTTATTGCCACCTCTAACAAACCGAAAGCTTCAGAGGTAACTCCCGCACGTTTTCTAGAGACAGATTCCAACCATAAAGAGATCAAAAATAAATTGACGCCGCAAGACACAATTTGCTGAAAATCATTAAAAGGGCTCAGCTACCTTAAAGAAATAGGTTTACACTAAGGGAGGAAGATAGATGAGCAAGAAACGCCATTGCAACTGTTCTGAATGCAGGAAACAGCGCAATGACCGAAAAGGTTGTGGATGTAAAGAATTCCGCCATACCGGCCATTTTTCAGATGAACTTGAGGAGCGCTTTGAAGAAAGATTCCAGGATCGCTTTGAGGAAGATTTTGAGAACAGGTTTGATAATCGTTTCGAAAACCGATTTGACAAATGTTTCGACAGACGATTCATATGTGGTGACCGTTTTCATCTTCGATTAGCAGGATTACAGGGCGGATTGGCCTTTAGATTACGCCAGCTGCTTGACCATGATGTGAGAATTGAGTGTGAAGATCAGGAGGTATTCGAAGCCAGAATTGATCATGTCGGCACAGACTTTATTGAGGTTTTGATGCTTAGCGAAAAGAAAAATAGACGACAAAAAGAAGATTGTGGCTGCAAAGGAAAATTCAGAATCATTCCTTTTGAAAAAATTAAATTCGTGGAATCCTTATAAGAAACACACTTATATTTGCATTTGGGCACACACCAAGAAACGATGTTGACGGGCAACATCGTTTTCTTAATATTAAGCTAATAACAAGTGATTGGGGAAATAAAGGGTAAGGTCAGGTATATAAGCACAAGGCGAATGCCTCACTGGAAACAAATTTTCATTCTAGTAATGGCAAGTGCGGCTGAACCCTATCATGAACGCGGATGATTCCCCACATCCCCTGCTCGATATCCCAGCGGATATTGCCCGACCGATACATGTAGTCTCCAGGGAAGTTTAAAATTCCTCCCGCGCCACCAATCAGGAATAAGTCATCTGTTGCTCCCGCGACACTATGGCCGACGAATGAAACATTCCGGGAAAATACATCAAGCGGGTTGAATTTCCATTGGTGGCCGTGAATGTGAAAAGTATGCGACCTGCGGCGCTCTGATGGATTCGCAAGACGCACGGTTACCGGATCCCCCGCGTATGCTTCAAAAACAGGAGTCGCTGGGTCGCCGAATACTTTTGAACTGAATAAGTCTGCTAACACAGGGTGGTCCCGATAGCGATTAATGAGTCTTTCCGTGCGATAGTTAAAACCGCGGGAACCGTTATCATACGTATCCGCTATGTCGAATTCCTCCGGTTCCGGTATAATACCTGCCATCGGATCAACAATCAATATTCGATCTTTATCTTCCAGCCTTACCCCATCATGCATGATTAAAACAAACTCTCTAGTAGTTGGCAGCAATGGATTGCTAAGGATTACACTGGTCCCAGTGTTGACAGGCTTCAGCGTGTTTGGATCAAGGTAGCTCGTAAAGCGGGGTTCTGCTATAAACGCCCCAAAGGTTCCAAACGAACGGTGATTTCGCAAATCCGCCATATCCCATAAAGCACAGGTGCCCACTGCATCACCGACATGCCAGCGATACGTAATTTCTTCACCGGGACCTACCGTTTGATCCGGATTGAACCCGACAGTATCCCCGCTTGATGTCGTCACATCATAATCAAGCAAGCTGCTTGGGTGCATTGAAATACGTACTGAAGGAGGATAAAAGGCCTGTTCCTTCACTGGTGGATATGGATGGATGCCGTCCGGGAAAGGGAATAATTCAAATCTTAACCGGCTTGTTAAGGTGACTTCAATAAGATCACCAGTATTTCCCCTCAAAACAAGCGGCTCCGGATTCTTTCTTCCTGACAGGATATCCTCCACATCCTCTTCCAGGGCAAAAACAATGCCATAAGGGTCGTGGTCCCCATAAGAATTATAAATAATCGGGGTTTGGAACGCGACAACACGAAAGCGTCGAATCGGTGCGCCCTCAGGAAAATCTGCCAAATCAGGAGGCAAGGTACTTTGCGAATTGGCAAGGGAAGGCGGTTCACCAGTTACTTCAGGCAGGGCGCTTCTCCTGCGGGGAGGCCATGGCCGGTCGGTAAGGGGGATAAGGTCATCCACTTCGTGGTCAAACGCTCGAACCAATCCCCATGTGCCATTCCAGACATCTTCCTCCGTCTCGAACGCCCACAAATAATCGCCTGCCTTTGGAATTTCCAACTCAAGAGTAAATGACTCTGCAATTCCGATATGCTGTTGGTCCCTGAGGACAGAATCGTTATCCGGGTGCTCCGATTTCCACTTCAAACCATGCATAACGAAGCTGTGGGATTCCTCATGGGCCCCCTGCAACAGCCGAACCCGAATCGGATCGCCCCCATAAGCGCGCAAAATCGGCGTAACGGGATCTCCTCCCACAAACGAGCTGAATGAATAAGCCGGGTCGCAATCCTTGCCGAGGCGGAATTGCAGTGGCTCATTTTTATAGTTGACGGCGAATATTCCAGGGTCATCCGTTGAACCCGGAAAATCCGGCGGTTCAATGGGTCGGCCATCCTTATCGAACAGTAATGTGAAATCCTGGACAAATAAAGCGAAATCCCGGTAATCAGGAATGATTGGATTCACCACGGTAACCTGTGCCCCCCGATCTGTCTCCTCACCGGTGCGTGAATCCATTACCTTGGAAAAACGCGGCTGAACACAGCCTGCACCAAACACCCCGTGTTGCTGGTAAGAAACAGGGAATAGGTGATCATGGAAAAAAAACGCCTTTAATTCCGACTCTGCAAACCACTCATACCGGATCGTCTCACCAGGCAGGACGGAACTGTCATAATTCCAGCCTACATTTGAACCATCTGAAACAAGGACATCGAACTTTACGAAGTGCACATGAAATCCACATTCATAGGTTCTTGTCACAAGCTGGAACGCGTCTCCATCCAGGACATGTGGCATCCGGTTGGTAAAATTCATCCTGATGCAAGATCCGGCTTCCATGTGGAGCACAAGAGGTTCGGGTTCTTTTCTTCCAGAGAGAACATCATCAAGGTCTTTATCGAGTACATAAAATCTTGCTTTTGGATCATTCCAGCCGGCTTTATTGTAAACGACCGGCATTTCAATCACAGAGACATCAAATTCTACGACCACCGGATTTCCAAGGCATGAATCGGTAAAAACCGCTCCCGGCCTTGCATTCGGGACGGCTGCATTTCTTTCAAGCTCTGTCATTTCCCTGCCGCCGACGATACCCAGCGGCGGCCTTGGAGCCTTACATCCAACCTTACCGGGAATAAAATTAGGAAAACCGGGCTTTTCCTTCGTTGGCTTTGGCGGACAGGGCCTGTCAGGCAAGGGCTGAAGCGGAGCAATCGGTATGCCGTTCGGATAGCATTGGCTGCCATCCTGGAGCGTATCGAATATACGGTTGATTCCCCACATCCCAGCTTCAAAGTGCGGGTACAAATGGCAGTGGAGGATTACATCCCCAATGCTTCCCGACAGGCTCCCCATTCCATATAGTGGCTGCACATTGTAATGCGATTGAGGGCTAATTGCCTGAGTATCCACAAGTTCAGAATGGATATTCGTTTGATCTTTTAGCCACTGATGCACATGGTAGTGAAATGTGTGTGTTTCCTTAACACCTGCATGAATTAACCGTATCAAAGTGGGGTCGCCTCTGTAGCCGCGTAAGATCGGTGTCGCCGGATCACCGAACACCCAAGAATCATGGTGAACCTCTTCCCCATCCACATCAGGGCTGACAACACCTTCTTCGATCAGCCTTTTCCGATTATATAGCGGCTCGAATCGATAATTCACACCGTGAAACGAATCCACATCCTGTCCGGTCACAGGGTGGATCGGCCGGTTTCCGGTTATATCATCCACTTCCATTTCATCATGGAAAAACCAGGCAAACTCCCGGAATGAAGGCAGAAACGGATTATGGACATCTGCATATACTCCGCTATTAATCGGCCCGCCGGTTACGGGATCCGTCCACCACGAACCCCTTCTTTGAACTAGCAGGGCACCGAAAAGGGCTTGGAGGCTGGATCCCTGCTCTGTACTGGACACATTTCCAAGGTCCGTAAAAAAATAAATCCCTTCATTAGTTGTATTGATTGTGTACAGGATCGTTGTTCCAGGCTCAGCTAACGAGCTTGGATTTAATCCCACATTTGCCCCGTCAGAAGTCAAAACGTTATAATCTGCTTCCTGGAAATGCATACCCGCGGCAAGGTTAAGCCGATTTTCAAAAAGGATTTCCACTATATCCCCTTCATTCGCCCTGATAGTCAGCGGCTGAACAAGCTCTACAGGTGTAAAGGGATTTTTATCAACGAGTTCTTTTACCTTCGACAGATTTTCCTTTAATACATACATCCTTCCATCCGGATTATGATCGCCGAAGTTGTTAATCACTATGCGAATTGGAATGGCGACAACATGAAAACGCCTGATCATCGACTTCCCCCGTTTCGTTACTACGTCATATCATTTAATTCCGGTATTCTCGACTCTCCCGGACGTTCAATATAAAAGACTTCAATGTTATGAACGTGTATAAACCATATCCTGTTTTCCAATGGCTGAAAATGCGTCGTTTCAACGGCAATCTCAATCATATCCTCGACCACGTCAAGAATTTCGCCGATAAATATAAATGGATACGAGGGCGAGAGTACAAACACCTTGCTCCCGATCCCTTCCCTAAAATGATTAATGAGCTCTTCATCATGGATCTCATTTATCGGCCTGTTATCAAATGATCTACCTTCCTGTTGAAATGAATCGGACCTTAAATCCCCATTATTGCCCGGTGGCTGGGATGAATTCCGTCTTCGATTAAAACGATGCTGGGTCATGCTGATATCCTCCTTTCTTACCCGACCTTCTGCTTATGTGAGAGGGATCCGAGCTTCACAATCAAAGTTTGGAGTCCAGTGGGCTATTTTCTCAAGTGGAATGGATAAAGGAGTAGGAAATTGGAAAAATGGAGCGTTAAGAATTTTGATGGTAACTGGAAATATTGTGAGGTGGCCCCCTTCCACTTCCACAATCGGTCCGCAGAAAATCGGCCTGAATGTTTGCCCTAACAAATTTAATTGCGTAGATTCCGTAACAACCAGAATGCTTTCACCGATAAGGTTATTTAACTCCAGGAATAATTGGTCGGTACTCGGAATTGTCCGGTTCATTTTACATCCCCTTTTCTTTTGGCATAATTACTGGTTTTAAAATAACCATTATTGAAACACTTTTTTGATTTGATGCCTTCCAAGTAAAGATACTAGGCTCAAAAAACGTATGCTTTGAACGTATGTTATGTGTATTAGATCCAGTTTGGTTTGCTCATTCCACAACGCAATGGTTAAGGTTAGTTTGTCAGCATCCATTATTTTTCCGAACAACGTATCGGAACCTGTCCTGACTCTCACCCATGTATTTTTCCATGACCGTAAATTGGTGCTCAACGATTCTTCGTAAAATTGCTGGATAAGCACATCCCTTTTGGAGACCGTTTCTCCAAAGTTATAGAGCAGTTTTCTTTTTAGATCGTTATCATATATAAAGTACTGATGGCTGTTAGAAAAGTTCGGTACTCCTTGAGGTATGTTAGCTGATTCAATAGCTTCATAGGAAATCCAGAACCGATCCTTTAAATTGGTTAACATGACAAAATCACGGCCAATGGCGCTTACTTTGCCTAATGTTTGAATGGCCTCCTCGCCAGCCTTCGAATAAACCACCACTTGTTGGTTTCGTTTCATCTTGAAGAATCGTTTAAGCATCAGCGGTTTTTTTTTTCGGGAGCTGCCTCTGCAATCTTTAATAGATTCGCCTGTTCCATATATTCGGTAAAAATCCGAATTTCCTCGGTAGGTGTGGCACCAGGTGGCGAAGTTATGCCTTCACTGGTTTCATATATGGTGGCGTCTGTTCTCTTTTCATTCTTCCTTTTCTCCAACAAGACTTCCGTATACTCATTAAGCCTCATCCTCAGTTTCACCCTATCCCCCCTGACATAATTTCAAAAATAATATATGAATTGGCATAAAAGGTGTGCATTCACCCATAGGCGAATGTCATCATATGCTGGCACAGGAGGGATCAAATAAAATGGAACAATGGTTCGCTATCTTTTTCTATGCTAATTTCCTGATTGCTTTTATTTCGTATATGTATCTATTTAAACGAAGAAAATTAATCGGGTTTCACCTTGGCATGAATATTGCGATGATTGCCGGAGGAGGGCTCTCCTTGGGAACAGGGGTTGCTTTAATAAACCAATTTCCATTGCATTACATGGAGATCACGGTAGCATCAGCTGTAACGGGGATTCTCACCGGTGTACTATTTGGAGGACTTTTCGATTACCAAACTCTCTTGACAGGGTATATCAATGGGCTTTTGATGGGCCTCATGGCCCCAATGGTTGGTGCGGCTTCTTCTGGAAGCGTGCCTTTTATGTTATTCCTTGAAATCTTTATTATCGGTTCATTCGGGATGGTACTTGTCGCGTCAAAATTGTCGTAAGAGATGGGAGCTAGCCAAGGAAATGGAATTCTTCCTCATATGTGTACTCATAATCAATAGTTTGATAAGTTTCCTGAGCTACCGATATCTAAATAAATCAAAATACTTATTTAGCGATCGCTTCGCCTTCATTGTCGCGGTAACCGCCAGTACAATCGTAAGCCTTGTGACGTCCCTGAATTTGTTTTTGTTATTTCCCGACTACTTTTTCGTAATCAGCGGGGTCAATTTATTTATAGGAACTGGGGTCGGCGCTGTGTTCGGTGCCATGGTGAACGCACAGTCTTTCATTGCTGGATTGTTTAACGGGGGAGTTGGAGGAATTATGGGAACCATGATGGGGGCGGTCGCCATGGATCCTTCCATATGCAGCCTGCCTGTTGCAGCTGTCAGCGACCAAACCATGATTTTGTTTTTTGGATTTTTGAGCATTATCCTCCTGCCGCTTACATTATCAATATTATGTTTTGCATTAAGAGTTTAACGAGTAATCAAAAAAGGCGGTTTGATACTTATCCAGTCGTCTTTTTTGTTGATAGGTGAATGGCCCTTTTCCTTTTTTCAGTTATATTAGTCTATACCAAACGTTGGGTGAACCATATATTGATACTATCCCTGGAAGTAAGTCTGATTGAAAATGAGGAGGAAACATAATGTGCCATGATCACAAAAAGGATTTTTTAAAAAATCTACCAGTTAACTATCCTTTAGGTGTAGTGTACTTAAATGGGGTTCCAGTTCGTGTGAGCACTTTTTTAAACCAAAATCATGAAACGGGCCTTGCTTATTTCATGGATGAAGAAGGCCAGGCGGTGGTCATAGACATAGCGAAGATTGATGGTATCGGTTTTGGAGAAACTGAGGTAGGCTGAGCAAACGAACGTTCATTTAACCAAACCAAAAAGAGTATTAGCCTTTGTGGGTTAAGCATGCCTGCCATAAAGACTAATGCCTTTTTGGGTGAATCACTCACTTACCAGTTAGAGCCCAAATGATGCCATCAATACTTTCGATGTCGAATGCCTTCACCGATTCATCATCTTGAAACATCGCAATGTTATCCTTAAAGTTGAGGTTTAAAAATTTCTTCACTCTGTGTTGCCTTCCGTTAATAAAAATACTGCCCACAGGGTAATTTCCAGGCAACAAAGATAACAGTGAAGCAATTGGATGCTGTTTCTCGTGGTTTTTGAAAAGGTGCTCAACCAGCTTATATTGAAGGGATTCATTTCTAGCCAGTTGTCTTTTTAATCGTTGGATGGTCTTTTTTTGGGCATGGACCTCATTTCTTAACTCGATCACTTTATTTGAAAAATAAATGCTTTGATTGGATTTTTGCTTATTCGCCAATTCCGCCAAATACAATTTAGGTTTACATAATGAAGAAGACAAAACCTTTTCTCTCCTTAAAAACCGGTATATATATGGAATATTATATGAATACATTCCTAACATGACACTACGGGGTCAGTCCCCCACCGCTTTAATGCGGTAATAGAGCGGGGGACTGACCCCCTATATTAGTATGTCTTGCTGTGGGTCATGTATTTTTCTATCTTTTCTAGGTTTGGTTCATATCCGATTCCTGGTGCATCCGGAACAGTGATTGTTCCATTTTCCACTGTGACTTCCGGTTCAATGATATCTTCTGCCCAATAAAGGGATGACGCTGCAGTGTCACCAGGCAAGGTGAAGTTCGGAAGAGAGGTGATCGCAATATTATGTGCCCTTCCAATTCCAGATTCGAGCATGCCCCCGCACCATAGCGGAATTCCATGCTCCTGGCTTAAATCATGGATTTTGCTTGCTTCGGTCAAGCCACCAACCCGGCCAATCTTGATGTTAATGATTTTACAGCTTCCTAATTTTATTGCTTTCCGCGCATCCTCAAATGAATGTATGCTCTCGTCCAGACAAATCGGTGTCCTTAGCCGCGACTGCAATTCGGCGTGGTCGATGATATCATGATAGGCAAGCGGCTGCTCAATCATCATTAGGTTATAATCATCTAGTGCCTTTAACCGGTCAATGTCCCGTAACGTGTAGGCGGAATTGGCATCTGCCATTAGAGGGATGTCCGGATATGCTTTACGGACCTTGTCGATCAACTCAATATCCCAGCCCGGTTTAATTTTTAGTTTAAATCGTTTATACCCTTCTGCGAGCCGGGATGCAATCACTTCTATGGTCGAATCCATCGAATCTTTGATCCCAATGCTTACCCCCACATCAATTTTCTTTTTTGTCCCGCCAAGCAAGCTGGCGAGAGATGTATTTTGCTTTTTTGCATATAAATCCCAAATGGCACCTTCAAGCGCGGATTTAGCCATATAATTGCCACGGATATGGCTGAACAGTTTTTCAGACACTTCGTCAGGATGTTCGATTTCATTCTGCAAAATAATTGGAATTAAATGATCCTCAAGAATATGCCAGCATGTCTTAACCGTCTCTTCATTATAAAATGGGTCTACCATTGCCACGCATTCTGCCCAACCGGAAATTCCGTCATCGCTTATCGCTTCGACCAGAATAAAATCCCTGTCGTATTCGGTTCCAAAGCTGGTGACAAAGGGATAAAGCAGCTCCATTTTAAGCTGCCGCAAAACAACTTGTTTAATTTTCACCATGAACACACCTTTCTTTTAAAAGACGTTCATTCTTCTTGGAGAGTATATAGAACTGTACAGGCAGTTCAGCAATGGAATTCTTATGAAAACCGGTAACTTGCCATCCTTGCTCAAAAAGATTTACAAAAACCTCTCTGGATTTCATCCTCCAATCCATCGCAGCTTCCATATTTATCTCCCTTATATTCCGGAAATCCTTTGGTACTGCCACAAAGGCAATGTCGTGCTGCGGTAAAGGGAGTATACCGGAAGGAACCGGTAAGTCTTTTTCATTTCTTTGCCATTGGATTAAGGAGTTGTGAAGCATGGTATCCAAACTGAAATCCGCATCCTTTAGTGTAGCAGATTTTTCCTTTTCAATATGCCACTCCACGAGGAACCGGTCGGAAGGAAGCCCGCTGTTTAGCAGATCTTCCATTTCCCCGTAACAATTTGGGATATATGTGGAGCACACACTACCAAGCTTGGCAATATTCAAATAACCATTAATGCTCTCCAAAGGATCGTATGTCCAGGTAATTAGGGAATACCCAAGCTGTAGCGCTTCCGCACGCTGGGCCCACTTTAATTTCTCCCCAATTTTTTTATTTCGGAACTTGGGGGCAGTCCCCAAAATATGTGAACACAGATATGGCATTTTACCGTTAAAACCAGCAAAGCTGTATTGAAAACCTACCAACTGTCCGTCAAGATAAGCCCCTAAAACCAATCCGCCATTTTTCACTGCGGTGATGGTTTGATGGGTCGGGATGGAGTCCTCTGAACCCCAGATTTCCCCTTCAAGCTTTCTAACTTTATTAAGGTCCTCAATCCGTTGAAGGGAACGGATTTCAATCTCGTCTTTTTTCAAGATGGCCTCCCTCCTGTAGGTCTTTTTCCTGACTGAAATTAGCCTCTTTTTTTAATGATATCAATTTGGTGCCCTAATAATTATATAGCCCAAAGATCACCAGCAAAAAGAAGGAAAGCCCTACGGTGACATTATGGTTTAAATGCCAGTCGAACTCCGCCCCCATAAATGCGGAGAAATTTGTCTGAGAAATGAACAGACCACGTATTGATCGACAGATCCCTCGTTTTGCACTTGTGGTCCAGTTTACGCAATGCATGGTCATTTATATAGGATGTGATAAAAAATTTTACATATAAATACCTTGTTAAAGCTACAGTTTGGGCTGTTTTATTGTTCTGAAGCAAGCAGTATTGTCCGTGTTAAGATTTTTGCTCCATAAACTAGTGCCTCCAAATTGAACGTCATTTTAGGGTGATGCAGGCCCGGCTCCAGGCCACAGCCTAACCCTACCATAGTTGCTGTTATCCCGGGATTTTTCACTGTGTAAAAATGAAAATCCTCCCCGCCCCGCGAGACACAGTCCGGCGCAACATTATCCGCTCCAAGTTCTGCAGCTATTGCAGTCTCGGCAATCTTTATTGCCTTTTCATTCTGGATCGCTGCCGGTACAAATCCTTCAACCTTCCAGGAAATGGTTGAACCTGATTCTTCCATTGATTTTTTCATGATTCTCTTTACAACCAACTTGAGTTCAGTCATTACTTCATTTGTCTGGGCCCTGGCATCAATTGTGAACGTACAGGTTTCAGGAATCACGTTTGAAGCCTCATTATCTGTTTGCAGCTGGGTCATCTTAATTGAGTATGGAATTTCAGTTTCCAGCTTGTATTCCTTCAATTTTCGAACAATCAAAGCTGCCGCTTCGATAGCATTTATCCCGTCTTCAGGGCGAGAAGCGTGAGCCTGAAGCCCTTTAATAGTTCCTTTTATAGTGGCGGATGCACCATGGATAATAACTGGTGAAGCTTTTCCATATGGGACCTCCATACTTGGTCTCACATGTAAGCCAAACAAATGCGTTACATCCTCCAGTGCCCCTTCTTCCATCATCCGTAGCGCACCCTCCCCCTTTTCTTCTGCCGGTTGAAATATAAAACGCAAGGTATGTTTCGGCTGGATGCCGCTCTGGGCAATGGCCAAGGCTGCAAATAAAACCATTGTGCTATGGCCGTCATGCCCGCATGAATGGTTGGGCTTCACTTCTCCATCCACTTCCTGTAAAAGGGCATCCATATCAGCCCTTAGCGCGACAACTTTTTCGGACTGTCCAGGAATTTCGGCTACAATTCCGTAATGGGAGCTGAAATTTTTTACGGTTAATCCAGCCTCTGTTAGGCGTTCCCGTATATAAAGAGATGTTTTTTTCTCCTCCCAGCTTGGCTCAGCCAAGGAGTGAAGGTCATGATATGTATTTATCAGTCTATCTTTTTTCTGTTCAATAAATTCAATTGGATTCAATGATCAAAACACCTCTCAGTACTTAACCGAAGGATAAACCTTTGATTAAGCTATAATTAATTAATAAGTGCACACAGGTTATTTTCACAACCAAATGAATGATTACGTAAGAAATTACATATATAAGCAAAATCAGTTGTTATTCTTTAAAAACTTCATAGCTTGAATACAGCTTTTCTAGCCTTTGCTGGTGCCTATGTATCCGTTTATGATCTTTTTCGTGGATGCCTGCGATGACTAAGTCCAGTAAGCTAATCACGGATGCGATTGAATTGGTCCCAGTTTCCACGTTTTCCTCCGTTGTCAGAACAATATCGGAGATTCGCCCGACAGGAGAGAGCAGCCGGTCAGTCACTGCAATCAAACGAATCCCCTGCTCCTTCGCGAACTCCGCCATTTTGATTGTTTCATTTGCATATCGCGGAAAGGAGAAGACAACAATGGCGGACTTTTTCGTAAGATTACAAGCCTTTTCAAGAAAATCTCCCGAGGGGGAACATAGACTAACATGTTCCCTTATTGAGCTGAGCGTATAAGAAAACCAGTAAGCTGCCGTATAGGAGATTCGTTGCCCGGCAATCAAGATTTGGTCTGCTTCTATCAAGGCATCAACAGTTTTCCAAATGTCTTCCACGTTTGTTTGGCCTAATAAATTATTTAATATGTGAATCTGATTCTCTATCACTTTAGCAAATGGATTCTCTTTCTGATGCACTCCCACGCTGCGCTCTCTGGAATGATCCCTTTGACTCTTCTGAATGAGCTGTTTTCGGATACTTTCCTGCATTTCGCTAAAGCCCTCGAAGCCCAACGCGTAAGCAAAACGGATGACCGTAGTTTCACTTACCTCAGCTTTGCGTCCAATTTGAAACGCAGCCTTAAATGCTGCTTCATCCGGATGTTCAATCAGATAAGAAGCCACTTTCTGTTGGCCTGCTGATAATCGGGAAAACCTTTCTTTTAACAATGATTTAAAAGGAATCTGATCCATAAACCTACCCTTCCAGGGAAGAAGCCAACCCTTCACACTATGTATTTTAGCGCAGTTAATCCTTCATGGCTTTACATTAACAAACATCCACATAATTTTCAAACTTTTCTCTCATTTATCAAGCATGAAAAAAAGCCTTGGCTGATTAGCCAGAGGCTTCTAAATTCTTATAAAATTTTACAGCAATTTAGCCGCCTTTTATTTCTAAAAGCTTTTGCCTTAAACTATTTTCCATAGAAGCCAGCTCATGCTCTGCCTGGCGTCGTTTGTTTCGGCCTTCTTCCTGGATACGCATTGTTTCTTCAAGCGTGGACAGCAAGTTTTCCTGGGTTTTTTTCAACGTTTCGATATCGATCAAGCCGCGTTCATTTTCCCTTGCCGTTTCTATGGTATTGGTCTTAAGCATTTCCGCGTTCTTCAGCAAAAGCTCATTCGTTGTCTTCGAAACCTGCTTTTGTGCTTCTACGGCATGGCGCTGCCTGATCAGAGTCAGGGCAATCGCAACCTGGTTCTTCCATAGAGGGATCGCTGTCATGATCGATGATTGGATCTTTTCGACAAGCGCCTGGTTTGTATTTTGGATTAAGCGGATTTGCGGGGCACTTTGGATTGTGATCTCCCGGCTTAATTTTAAATCATGAATGCGTTTATCCAGCCTGTCCGCAAACTGGACCATATCGCTTACTTCCTGGAACTTCATTTGGTCATTTGTTGCTTCTGCTGCTTTCTTAAGCTCCGGAATCGTCTTTATATTCAATTCCTCTAGTTTTAACTCGCCCGCAGCGATATACACATTTAACGCCTGAAAGTATTCTTTATTGCTTTCATACAGTTTTTCTAGCATGGCGATATCAGAAAGCAGGACATTTTTGCTGTTATCGAGCTTTACACTGATTCTGTCAATCTGTGCGCCCGTTTTCTGGTATTTGGAGAGGGTTTCTTGGATCGAGCCTGACAGTTTACCGAACATGCGGCCAAAAAAACCTGGCTTGTCCGGCTTTAGCTCATCCGGGTTTACTTCGTTCAGCTTCCGCATCAAGTCATTGATAATTTCACCAACCTGGCCTATATCCTTCTTTTGAACATGCTCAAGCATAGTGTTGGAAAACGACAAAAGCTTTGATTGTGCAGGGGTTCCGTAAGAAATCATCGCTTGGTGGTTTTTCGGATCAATCTGCTGTGCAAGGTCATAGGCTTTTGCCCTGTTTTCCTCAGGGATCACATCAATCAGCCGTACAGGCTTCTCTTCCTGAATTTCAAGATTAGGTGCGGTATGGCTTTCCCCAAATGGATCGGAAAGCAAGTCATCCATTAAATTCGTACTGGCGGTATTATTCAACAGGGATGGATTGGTCTCATTCATCTTAGACTCCTGCTTTCTTCTTGAAATGGTGAATCTATGATAGTATTGATCGAATGCTTGGCCACATCTATTTCATAATGCAGATCATCTATGTCATCAGAAAGCACATGGTACAGGTCCTGCTCTATGGAGCGATTCATTTCCTCGATCATCCTACGGGTTTCCTTCAAGGATTGCTCAAGCTCCGGACTCTTCTTAGGCTGCGAGGAAAGGAAAACATATTTTTCCGTCAGCTCGACTACCGAATCCAAATGTGAAAAATAAAAGCGTTCCGCTTTGTAGAAACGTTTCGGTTCCTTTTTGGTCAAGCTGTGTATTTTCCTTATGACCCGCATTAATTCAATATTTTGCTTAAGAGAAGCAATTTGCCGAACAGAAAACAGCGCTTTGTTCAACCGGGAAATTTTAAGCTTTGCTTCCCGTAGATTTTGACTGATATAATGGTATTCCTTTCTCGTCAAACCATGCTTCTTCAACATACGGTACTTGAGATAGGAAGGTACCAGGAAAAACAGGAGGATCCCCCCAACCAGCGAAAAGGCTCCAGAAGACAAAAACGACTGGCCGAAAGCAAAAACACTTACCAACCAAACAATGACGGCTGCCGGGACTGCAAACAACACTCCAATAAAATACGCGATAAATGGGTTCATTTGTATATCGACTCCTGTCATGATTCTTGTTAATGAATACGTTTTAAAGGGAAAATAGGTTTCAAATTGCAAAGAAAAAATATAAAAATGTCATTTTTTATCTTCTCTTTTACAATACACTAAAATAGCGATTTTTTCTATAGAACCATAAAAGTATAGCATTCTAAGACTTGAGGCTTATATTTAAACGAAACTTAAAATATCCGAAGTCCAATACATAATTTGCCTAGGATCTATCCCCACTTAAACCATTAGAAAACAATGAAGTTAAGCTTTACGTTACATGCAAAAAAACCACTGAAGGCGAGGCGAACCAAATAGCTACATGAAGGGTGTTCACAGAAGTAAGTAAAGCCATGCTTTTCATTTATCTTGTAATCACTTCACAAAAACAGCTGGCTCTTAAGAGGATATGAACCCACTCAACCTGAGCCAGCCGAATTATATTGTATATTTTCTTTTCACTCTAAAAACGAAAGCCGTTAACCTGTGGCCTCCGTCTCACTCTTTGTCAAAATGAAAAATCGAAGATATTTTCTAATTTTTATCTTTGAGTTTTTGCCTTTTCCCGTCTGTAAAATAAAGCATCACGCAGCTCGCTGCAATCACAGCGACTCCTAGTGCCGATGACAGGTAATACATATGTATGATGTTCATTTTTACGAATACCTCCTATGAATAAGCGTTTCATGTGAAACATTTGGTATTTTTTGGTTTTTTATCCTAATACCTTAAGGCTTACCCTGATTACATTTTATCCTCTTACTAATGACAGCCTATAGTTGGGTTAAAAACTCATGGCAGCAATGAGGCGCCATATACTAAGTAAACGTAAGAATTTTAAGCTTTTCCTTGGAAATCCCGGTCTTGACCTTTTTCCCTTATCTCCTTTCTCCACAATGACTACCCCTTAGTATGAACTACTAGGGTGTATATCACTCCCAAATTTTTGTCAAAATGGAAGTAGAAAAGGAAGTTAGGTATCTCAAGCAGGAGGTTATTTTTTCTAGCGATGAGGAAAAATTAATAGGAGCATCTTATGGAAGGAAGTGAAATTGATGGCAGCCAGACGGCGGAAATATTTGAAACGCAAGAACAAAGCAGAATCCCCAGAAGATAGAGCAGTAAATGTTGAAAGTTTGTCAACCAACCGTCACCAAAACCCTGATATTGGTTCAGGAGGCCGTGGCCCGGTCATACTTGATGACCAAAATGCTACGATATTGAATGAGGGGATTTTTGACAACACGAATCGTGAATATTTCGATAGAGATTTATATCGGTAGTATTTTAATTGAAACACTTTAGAACAAAACTATTTCGGCTGATATAGGTGGCAATGGTTATATCACTTAGCGATGTTCTGATATACTCCGGGACGGTTGATATTCGCGCTTACTTCAGTTGATTTGTTCATATTTGTATAAATCCTGCCAATTCAAGAATAATAAAAAATAAACTGGGATCATGTGTCCCAGTTTATTTTAAAATATTATGGATTTACTTTCGTGTTGAAGACTTGTTTTCCATCTTTATATTCCAATACGGTTGCTGATTTAATAGGGTTATGGTTTTCGTCAATAGTAACTACCCCGGATACTAGAGATAAATCTTTCGTTTGTTCAAGAGCGTCTTTAATTTTGCTTGCATCAGTGCTGCCAGCGCGCTTGATGGCATCCGCTAAAAGATAAACAGAGTCATAGCCAAGGGCATTGAATGCGTTAGGTGAAGCTCCGTCAAATTTCTTCTTGTAACTTTCTACGAATTTCTGAATCTTTTCATCTGGATCTTCAGAAGAGTAATGGTTTGTGATATAAGTGTTATTCAATGCATCGGCACCGGCTAATTCCACTAGCTTTGGAGAATCCCAGCCGTCAGCGCCCATGAAAGGAACGGAGATATCCAATTCACGTGCCTGCTTAATGATTAATCCTACTTCTTCATAGTAACCAGGAATAAACACGAATTCCGGCTTTTCGCCTTTAATTCTAGTTAATGTAGAACGGAAGTCTGTATCCTTCGCCATATAAGCCTCTTCCGCTACTACTTTCCCGCCTGCTGCCTCGAAAGTTTCTTTAAAAGAAGCTGCCAGACCTTTCGCATAGTCACTTGATTTGTCAGCGAAAATAGCCGCAGTTTTCACTTTTAATTCTTTTGCAGCAAAATTTCCGGCTACCGTTCCTTGGAAGGGATCAATGAAGGAAGTACGGAATACAAATTCGTTCACTTTTCCATCTGTACCAACCGTAACATTTGGAGCTGTACCAGATGGAGATAATAAGATTGTGCTATTATCTTTGGCAATCTGCGCCTGTGCAAGGGTGTTTCCACTCGTCGCAGCACCGATAATGGCTGTTACTTTATCCTGGCTCGTTAGCTTAATTGCTGCATTTGTAGCCTCTGCAGCTTCTGATTTATTGTCCGCTTTAACTACTTCTATCTTTTTGCCATCTATACCGCCATCTTTATTAATTTCCTCAACAGCAATATCCAAGCCCTGAGCGATTGACTCTCCATAAGAAGCAACTTGGCCCGATAATTCCAGGTTGGCCCCGATTTTAATTGTATCGCCGCCGCTTCCCCCTGAGCTTTCTTTAGCCCCGGAACAGCCAGCTAAAATTCCGGCCATTAGTGTAGAAGCTAAAAGAACCTTAGAAAATTTCTTCTTCATAAAATGACTCTCCCTTATGTCTGATTTTTCTGATAAAGACAGGTGTAAAATCTCTGGATAATAAATAGTATTTTAGTACAGTTTTTAAATTTAGTCTAGTATAATTTTTAAATATTATAAGATTTCTGAAATATACTAATAGATGGATATAAACCATTAGACTATATCCTGATAAAAGCTTATTTATTCAATTATTTAGATGGGCTGGCCGTCATTACTGGTTTTTTATTCGCTCTCTATTAGAATATCAAATTCTTTATCTCAATAGGTGGTACATATAATATAGGCAGAGGATTTACGAAAGTGTACACCTGATGATAGCAAACGTGTGCTAATGAAAAGCTACATCAGGAGGTTTATCAAGCGGTACTATTGAATAGTAATGCTCTGCAGCTCTTTAATTAAATCCGTACCTCCCACAAGTACAGAACTCTTTACCATTACAAGAAAGACTCTCTTCATTAACAACCTTATGTACTTTCTAGCCACATTCGTTTTAAAGCGATTTTGTCTTTCTATTTCAGTTTGGCAGATTTAGCTGCCAGGAAACACCAAACTTATCGACAATCCAACCAAATTTCTTACTAAAGGGATAATGATCCATCGGCATGAGAACACTACCGCTAACAGTTAATTGATCGTAAAGCCCATCAATTTCTTGTTCGGAGTCACATGTAATAAACAGAGAAAACGAAGGTGTAAAGGAAAAATCATGCTTTATATTACTATCAATGCACATGAATTCTTGCCCCTTCAATGAGAAGGTTGCTTGCTTTACACTTCCCTCTTGACCAACTTCATTTGCTCCATAACGCGTGATACTAGTTATTTCTGAATCCTCGATCAAAGACGTATAATATTTCATCGCTTCTTCGGCATTTCCCTCGAACATTAAGAATGGCGTTACCTTCTTCACACTACTTCCTCCTTTAAACAGGTGCCTTGCCTCCTCGACATCCCCCAAAAAACCCGCCATAAACACAAGTTTTGCTTAATGGAGACTAAACTATTCCTGTTTTTAACGTAATTTGGTTTGATTTTTCATAAAGGGTTACATGTATACCTATTTCTTCCTTAATAGTGCCGTAACCCACTCATCAGAATATGAGATTTGATCAACATGATAATTTTTATATAAATCTAAAGCATCTTTGAAATTCCAATCCAACATGCCCGATAAAAGCAGATGCCCATTTGACACGAGATGGGAGTCTAAGAAAGGGTATAATTCCTTGATCTCTTTTGCAGCGATATTTACACAAATCCAGTCAAAAAGCCCGTCCACTTTAATTGTTGGATCTAGCACATCAACTTGTTGAATAGAAATACGCTTTTCGACTCCATTTAAACCGGCATTGTATAGCACTTCGGCTTCTACATCCTCCATGTCTATAGCCACTACTTTTTCCGCGCCGGCTAGCGACGCTGAAATGCTCAGCAAACCTGCCCCTGAGCCAACATCCAATACTGTCTTCCCGCGTAAATCTTCTCGTAAAATGAAACGCAGGCAGTCTTGTGTCGTTTCATGTAATCCAGAGCCGAATGCCCGTGGCGGTTCAAAATGGATAACACGCCCTCCAACTTCTTCTTCCGAATGAGTTGGCCTAATTTTCCACCCGTTTTGAAGATCGATAATCGGGAAGGGTTGCTGCCAATCTTGAATTTCTATGGGCTCGTAATGAATCGTTTCCCTATCAACATTTAAAACAGATGCAATCTGTTCTCTTGCTTGTTCAACATTCACAGGGCTTTGAGCGGTTTCTTCCAAAATAATTTTCAAATCAATATCAGCATCCAAAACTTCTTGAAAACCATATCCGTTTTCCTCTGTGAATTGCTCAATTGGCTGATCATAATATAAGTTGTAATAACCGTGAAGGTTTAACTTTTCAATCATTTCATCAACGTGCTTATGTAAAAAAGAAATTGTAAATTCATGCAACATATTGGTCATCCTAATTTATAAAGTATGTGTTCCAACAAGATTCCTGCCAAAAAATATTATCCCCATAAATTTTTTTTCGTCAACCCTTTTTATATTACCAAAAATATGCCACAATACACTGTCACACCTTTCTTTGTTGAAAAAGAAGTTACTCCTTGCTACAATACCAATCGATAAATTAAAAATCTATCATTCGCATTATGTCCGTAATTGCCCCTCAACTTCACTTCCTGTTTCAATGCAAAAGCGGTCTGATTTTCTAAAAAATAAATATATTCCTCTGAGGGATAATATAAAACCAGATCCACCTGACGTTCTGCCCTCTCCATTGAACGTAAGATATTGTTTACGATATTCATAAACACTTGAATCGAAAAAGGGTTGAAAAAATAAAACCGATTATCAAATGAATCAATCTGGTAATCCTGTGCTAAACCATAATAAAAATGAACCTTGTCTTTGCCCTTTTTGTTTTCCATTAAAAAACTGTCTCTGTTTCTTATTGCTTCTGTGTATAGTTCCTCGTTCATTTCCACTCCAGTGACATAGGCATTCCACAAATAATTGATATAAAAAAGCAACCTTCCTTTTCCGCAGCCAAAGTCAACGATACGGTCACTGCTTTTTAAATCATAATCACGAAATAAAACTTCCAATGCACTATAGGGTGTTGGTTCATAGCGATGATAATGGAACGACTTATTAAACCCTAGTTGGACTCCTTCTGTTCTTATGTTAAGTAATTTATCATAATCCTTCTCCCTCATTCATTTCTCCTCCTTACATGGAAAAAGACACTCAATAAATCGAGTGTCCATTTTCAAGTTGCTCAGTTAAGCTTTACTGCCTGCAGGTTGCTGCTCTATTGGATCTTCTGCTGGTCTAGCCCTTTTAATAAAGAATGTGAGAATAAAGGCGACTGCAGCAATAAAGGCGGCTACCAAGAACGCATCATTAATTCCTTCCAGCATCGCTTTCATGGCAATTTGCTGTTTCATTTCAGCTACAGCAGCCGGTGAAGGCTGGCCCGACACATTCTTCATAGCATCTGCAGCCATTTCTTCCGCATGTGTTTCTGTCCTATTGGACATAACCGTTACAAGCAACGCGGTACCAATGGCCCCGGATACCTGATTCAACGTGTTGTTCATTGCCGTTCCATGTGGATAGAACCTTGCCGGAAGCTGGTTTAAACCATTCGTAGAAACAGGCATCATCACCATCGATATACCTAACATCCGTATAGCGTGTAAGACCATTAAATAAGTATAGGTAGTATCGAGTGTCAGTGTGCTGAAATAATAGGTAGTTACCGTTGTAATCCCTAATCCAATGATGGCTAACACCCGTCCCCCAAATTTATCAAATAATCGCCCTGTAATAGGAGACATAAGAGACATTAAAATAGCCCCTGGTAATAGCATCAATCCCGCATCAAACGGGGAAATCCCACGGATTGTTTGAACATAGATCGGGAGCAATAACATTCCGGAAAACATCGCCATATTTAAGACCATTGTTATAGCGGACGACAAAGAAAACATAGGATATTTAAAGATCCTGAAGTTTAGCATAGGACTTTCCTGCTTTAATTGGCGCAAGATAAACCATACCAAACCAATGACACCTGCAATAATTGCCAGATATACGTGCGGGCTATCCCATCCTCTATTACCGGCAGAACTAAACCCATATAGTAAACCGCCAAAACCCACGCTGGATAACAAAAGTGAAAATTTTTCAAGATGGATATCCACTCTTCCCTTTTTATCCTTAAGCAGGAAAAAGCCACTCAAAAGAATAAGTGCTGCAATTGGCGTTACAAAATGGAAAAGCATTCTCCAGTCATAATGTTCTACAATCCAACCAGATAAGGTTGGGCCAATTGCCGGTGCAGACATTAATATCAATCCGAAGATTCCCATTGCGGTTCCGCGCTTTTCAATCGGGAAACTCACCAACATAACGTTCATTAATAGAGGCATCATGATTGCCGTACCGGATGCCTGAACCATACGGCCCGTCAATAAAATGGGAAACGTATGGGCAATTCCAGCAATGATGGTACCGACAGTAAATAATCCCATGGCTACGAGAAATAAACGTCTTACAGAGTATTTTTGAATTAAAAACGCTGTGGTTGGAATCAAGATTCCATTAACCAGCATAAATCCTGTCGTAAGCCACTGTACGGTGGATGGGCCTATATCCAATTCCTTCATTATGGAAGGCAATGCGATATTTAATAACGTATTATTTAAGAAAGCAATAAACGCACCGATCATCAGGACAGCAAGAATTCCATATGGTGGACGATTAGTTTCTTTATTTGAATGGTCCATTTGTACCCCCTGTATACTTTTAGTTCAATATATTGGACTCCAGTTTCATCCAACACATATCATATACCATCGGTTCAAATATTGTAAAGTAAAAAAGGCTTGATATTACTGGATTTGTTAAAAAGAAATAAATCATGTACTATGGGTTTTATACAGGCAGTATAACAACTAAAAAAGGTGATCAAATGAACGATAGGAAGCAGCATGTTATCAAGATGGCCCACCAATTATTTACAGACAAGGGTTTTCAACACACGTCCATTCAGGATATATTGGAATATAGCGGTATATCCAAAGGAACTTTTTACAATTATTTTTCCTCGAAAAATGAATTGTTAATCACCCTTCTTAAAACAATTTACAATAAGCTGGAACAGGATCGCAGTGAACTGCTTGTTGGACAAGATCCTTCCAACATAGAAATATTTATTAAACAAATTGAATTACACTTAAATACTAATAGAGCGAATAAATTAATTACCCTTTTTGAAGAGCTCCTTATTTTAAATGATCCAGACCTTAAACAATTTATCAAACAAGGCCAGGTACGAGTATTACGCTGGTTATTCCAGCGGTTTATAGAAATCTTTGGCGAAGAGAAAAAACCTTATTTGTTGGATTGTGCCATTATGTTTATTGGAATATTACACCACAGCCTTAAATACCAGGCCATATTGCAACCCCCAAATAACAGCCTCCATCAGGTGGTCCGTTATAGTGTGGAACGGCTTGTGAAGATAGTTAAGGACGTTTCGGAAGCGGGCCAGCAATTAATTCAGCCCGAACTGTTAAATCATTGGCTTTCCGACAGCGAAAATTCTGACCCGACTTTTCAAAAGAAGCTCTATCAAAGTGTATTAACATTAAAACAAGAAGCAAAACATCATAATGAACAGTCGAAATATTTAGATTTGTTGGACTTTATTCAAGATGAACTTTTGACTTCAAAAGAACCAAGGAGATTTCTTGTGGAAAGCGCCCTTTTATCTTTGAAGGAGAACAAAGCCTGGCATGACGACATTCAAAACCTGGAAAAGTTAATTGAATCTTTCTTTACCCAAAAAAAGACAGCTTCCTAAAATAAAAAAGCTCATCTTAATGTGAGATGAGCTTTCCCTTACATTATTCTTTAACAAATTCTTTCGTGCTTCTTACAGTATCAATAGGCCGAACCATTTTTTCGATTTGTTCCCGCTTCGGTTCCAAAAATGGAGGCAAAGATAGTTTTTCCCCAAGTGTTTCATACGGTTCATCCCCCATAAATCCCGGACCGTCCGTCGCGAATTCGAATAAAATTTGCGGTGCCACTCTAGCATACAATGACCCGAAAAAGTAGCGATCAACGAAACCGGACGTTTGGAATCCGAAGCTTCCCATCCGATTGGTCCACTCGTCCAATACATCACGGTTCTCAACACGGAATGCCGCATGGTGAACAGTGCCAAAGCCTTGCCTCGCCTCTGGGAGAATTGTGTTGTATTCAACAATTACCTGTGCGCCATTTCCTCCTTCTCCAACTTCAAATAAGTGGAAGGAACCTTCTTGGGCGATTTCCTTAAAGAGTAGAACCTTTTCCATCATTTCTTTAAAATAATCAAAATTAGCGACACGTACAAAGATCGGCCCTAAACCAGTTATGGCATATTCAAGAGGGATCGGCCCCTTTTGCCATGGTGTCCCTGGAACAACACCCTTATTATTTTCGTCCGAAATCAATTGGTATTGCTGGTCATCAAAATCTACAAAGGAAAGTGTCTTTACGCCAAATTGTTCTTTAATGCCTGTATGCTTTACTTCCAAACGATCAAAACGCTTTACCCAATATTTTAATGCTGCGTCGCTTGGTACACGGAATGATGTTTTTGAAATCTCGTTAGTGCCATGAACACCTTTCGGGATACCTGGGAAGTCGAAAAACGTCATATCTGTACCCGGGCTGCCCGTATCATCTGCAAAAAACAAGTGGTAGGTCTGGATATCATCCTGGTTAACGGTTTTCTTCACTAAACGCATCCCCAAAACATATGTGAAAAATTCATAGTTCTTTTCTGCACTGCTTGTAATGGCTGTTACGTGATGGATCCCTTTTAATCCGTTCATTTATTATTACCTCCAAGAGAGATTCTGTGTAGTTTGGTGTATGTTATATCAGCTCTTATATCTCATTTTAAAACATCTTTAATTCGAAATAAATATATCAGTTCAAATAACATCTGTCAAACAGTTAAGTACCATAACCATTCGCTGATAGGTGGGGCTATTTTGGATGGCTTCTTCTTATTATAGAGAATCTTCACGAAATTAACCTTGAAATTTTCTCATCTCTATAGCATCCGAACAAACTTTTGTGTTAATGATTCCTCGTTGACAGCCTTGCTGCAGCTAAAAGGCAACTATGAGTTAAAGAATGAACGCCCCTCTTTAAATAGAAAAATTAAAAGGTGAATCAGCCGGCACCATTGGCTTCCTATATGATATTCCGGTAGGAAAAATGCTATATTTTCATATTAATAGAGAAAAAAAGGATTTTTAATGATTCATCCAGAAATAGTTAGGTTAAGAAATGGATTTTTCCATTTATTTTAGTAAGTCACTTGGGAGGATGGAAAATGAGAAACGAAGAGATGCTGCTCATCCCTGGTCCGACACCAGTCGTCGATTCCATTTATGATGCGCTAGCAGGGGAAACCCGTAGTCATACAGACTCAAGGTTTGCCGCTATTTATCGAAGTGCAATCGAGAAATTAAAGATGATGCTGAAAACAGACGGTGAAGTGTTTGTTATAGCTGGTTCTGGAACTGTGGCGATGGAAATGGCACTTGTGAATACCGTAGCAGCGGGGGAAAAGCTTTTAGTAATCAGCCACGGCTATTTCGGCGATCGTTTCATTAAATTGGGGGAAGCTTTTGGCATTGAGGTGGATGTACTCCAATCCGAATGGGGTAAGCAGGTTAATCCGGTTGATGTAGAAAAGAAACTTGCAAATGGAAACTTTAAAGCAGTTACTATTACACATGCAGATACTTCAACGGGCGTAGCAGCCAATTTGGATGTACTTGTCCCACTCATTAAAAAGCACGGGGCACTCGCTATTGTCGATGGCGTCTGTGCAACCGCCGCTATGGAAGAAGATATGAGCAAAACGTATGGTGATCCTACCCATAAAATCGATATCATTCTAACCGGTTCCCAAAAAGCGATTGGCGTGCCGCCAGGTCTGGCTATTGTGGCTTTTAACAAAACTGCCTTGGCTGCGCGGGAACAAATGGAACGTGTACCGGCATACTATTGTGATATTCATAATTGGATTCCAATCATGAATGATCCTCAAAAATATTTTGCGACTCCTCCAGTAAACCTCATTTATGCATTGGATGAAGGAATGAGATTGGTATTGGAGGAAGGGATGGAAAAAAGATATAAACGCCATTCAGCATTCGGCAAAGCCGTAAGAGCCTCACTCGCGGAATATGGGATGAAAGCTTTAGCTGATGAGGATGCCGCGGCTGCGACACTCAGCTGTATCCTCTATCCGGAAGGAATGGACGATCCTGCTTTCCGTTCCGCTCTTGCAGAAAAAGGCCTCATTGTCGCGGGAGCACTAGCGCATTTAGCAGGAAAAGCATTCCGGATCGGCCATATGGGAAATACAACGGAACAAATGCTTGAAAGAGCGATTCTATTGATTGGGGAAACAATGAACGAGTTGGGCTATACGGTGGATCCTGCGAAGGCAGTAGAGTGCTTTAAAGAGTTTTCGTATGTTCGTACAACATAGAAGACAAGTTTAAGAGAAATATATGTAATGTGAAAACTACTGATTAGCCGAAAAGTTTACTGATTTAGTAGGAAGAAAAATTATTAAGCGAAAGCAGCATAGATTTAAGCGAAAATTAGCCAGATTTCAGCGATCACCATTTACTAGGTGAAAATTTAAAAGGATTACCAGGAAAAGTGACAGGGATTATCCAAATGAGGTGCCTGTCACTCCCATACCTGTTATTTCTTTCGAAATACTAGATTTCCACATTTTTATTTTTCTGAATCTTGATTGTCCTATGATTTAACAAGATAAATAACCCCTTTAATTAATATGGGGGATATCCCTCTGATTCCCGTGCTTTATACCTCAAATGGTTTTAGTCCAGGACCCGACATTGTCATGCTATTTCAAATTCTCTGCTCTTAACAATGTTTAAGATACCGACTTCTTTTCCTGTTCGTCTTCCCATCCTTTACAAACTTCCACCCATTGTTTCGCATATGAATATTGGTATAGTTCTTCGCATGTTAACTTGATTGCAGAGTTAATACTTCCGCAGGCGGGATAAACTGTGGTGAATCTTTTCAATGAAATGTCGAGAAAGACATCCAAATCATTTGCCAATCCGAATGGACAAACTCCTCCAATTACATGACCTGTTTGCTCCAGAACTTCGTCTGGCGATAGCATACGAGCCTTTAAATGGAATGTATCCCGGAATTTCCGGTTGTCGATTTTGGCATCGCCTGCAGCGACAATTAAGATTGCTTTGTCCCCTTCTCCCCTGAAGGATAGCGTCTTTGCAATTTGAGCAGGGATGACCCCAATTGTATTAGCAGCCTGCTCAACCGTTGCACTGGAAGTTTCAAACTCCATCACATCTGTTTCGCGATTCCACTGTTTAAAATGGGCTATTACAGTTTCCAAAGACATTCCTTTTCATCCTTTCTCTTCCATTAGTAAATAAAATGATATCATCCTTTAATCCGGTAAAGCAAATGAAGGTATTTTTTCTGTTTTTTATTTCGAAAAAAGACTCCCACCTTAAAGATAGCAACTCTTGCCTTTAAAGATCCATGACTTGCCTTTTTGAATCGATTCTTTCTTCTAAGAGATTACCAGGCCCCGGTCGCGGGTAATAGATAATCGAAATTGTGATCTAAATAAAAAAGTTGGATTTTTAGTATCAAAATATGGAGTTGGGAAGAAAAGTAGTAGAACGGTTGATAGAAAAGTGCAGGAAAGAAGGAATTAAAAAAATCCAAGTATTTGCGGCAGAGGGGAAACAGAACTTTTATAAAAAAGTAGGTTTCGTGGAGAGAGGACGAGAAGCTACCGGAACGACCATACTATTATCGTAAGTGGCAACCCTTCTCACCATAAATGAAGCCTCATGAGTCACCTTTTAACATGACCATGAGGCTTTTTTGTTTTAAATTTCCCTTTGTTTGAATCCATTAAAGATTACATCATTAATCTGCAGCATTTTAACACCTAAAAAAGACTGCATGTGACTCCCCGATTTCTCGCAGCTGCATTGAGATAATAAAGTAATCGGAACATACCAAGTTTTAAATCAGCAAGGCGCCCAACCTTGCACATTGTGAGAATATATACCATTTGAAGGAAGGCCCAGTTTTCCCCGGTATCAGGGCTTTAACAAACCGGCAGATTTATAAATTTAGAGGAATAAGCGGCTTGTTCAAAGACTATCTATGTAATATAACCATTCCCCCGTTCAATTTATCAGTTTTAACCTATGTAAACAATTCCGTTAATTGCAGATAAGGTGAGAGAAATGTGTCCTTCATATGAAAAGAAAAGAATCATGATCATTTTTGGGACAAGGCCGGAAGCTATTAAGATGGCTCCTATTATCAATGAACTAAAAAAACATAAGGAATTTGATACGTATGTGTGTGTAACTGGCCAACATCGCCAAATGCTTGATCAAGTGCTGGATGTGTTCAAAATCTATCCAGATTTTGACCTTAATATAATGAAAGACCAGCAAAGCCTAATGGATGTTACGACGCGTGCACTAGAGGATTTAGATCATGTGATAAAAAAGGCCAAACCGGACATGATTCTGGTTCACGGTGATACAACTACAACTTTTACAGCGAGTTTAGCAGCTTTCTATAATCAAGTCGCAGTTGGCCACGTCGAAGCCGGTCTTAGAACAAATCATAAGTACTCACCATTCCCTGAAGAAATAAACCGGAAACTTACCAGTATTATCGCTGATCTTCACTTCACCCCAACCGAGATCTCAGCGAACAATCTGCGAAAAGAAAATATATTGGAAGAAACGATTTTCGTAACTGGCAATACGGTTATTGATGCACAAAAAATAACCATTTATAAGGATTATCATCATTCAATGTTCGAGGAAATAGCTGGTTCACGTCTTATTCTAGTGACTGCCCATCGACGTGAAATTTTTGGAGAGACTATGCGTGGTATATTTAGAGCTATCTACAGGTTGGCTGAAAGGCATAATGATATTGCTGTTGTGTACCCGGTTCACTTTAACCCGGCAGTAAGGCAGGCAGCCCGGGACATATTGGGAAACCATCCCCGGATACATCTGATTGATCCCTTGGATGCTATTGACTTTCATAATTTTATGGCGCGTTCTTATTTAATACTCACAGATTCAGGAGGTATCCAGGAAGAAGCACCTTCTCTTGGCATCCCTGTTCTTGTTTTGCGGAATACAACAGAACGCCCGGAAGGCATTGCCGCGGGCACTGTAAAATTGGCGGGAACCAACGCAGAAACCATTTATAAAATGGTTGATCATCTGTTAACAGACCCCATCGCATATTCTAAAATGCGTAAAGCAAAAAATCCGTATGGAGACGGTGAAGCCTCCCGCCGCATTGCAGAAGCCATTCTTTGCTATTTTAAACTTCGAAAAGAAAGGCCCGACCCATTTCAATCGTGCGTGAGTTTATTGTGAGATTTCCTTCCTATTCTTTAAAGGAGTTAATCCGCTTTGCTTCAGTATGGCTTCGTCGCGGAATATTTTCTGCTCTTCATTTGTCATTGCCTTATATTTCTTTAAGAACTTTTCGTATTCTGGAATCACTTCATTTACAGGGCCGAAGTCTTTTATCTCACCATATTCAAGCCATATCGCTTTTTCACAAAACTCTTTAATCTGGCCCATTGAATGGCTTACAAAGAAAATCGTTTTCCCTTTTTTCCGGAACTCAAGCATTTTGTTTTTTGATTTTTGTGCAAATACCTGGTCACCTACTGAAAGGGCTTCGTCGATGATTAGTATATCGGGGTTTACGGTAACTGAGATTGCATAGCCGAGGCGGGACCTCATCCCGCTTGAATACTTTTTAACTGGCTGGTTGATAAACTTCCCAATATCAGCAAATTCAATGATTTCCGCTTCCATCTCCTGGATTTCCTTTTTCCTAAAGCCGAGCATTAAACACTTTAATTCAATATTTTCCCTTCCGGTCAACTGGTTATTAAGTCCTGATGAGATGGCAATAATTGAAGTCTGCCCAACTGTCTTTACGGTACCAAATGTTGGTGGGATAACACCACCTATGATGTTGGAAAGGGTTGATTTTCCTGAACCGTTTACTCCAACAAGCCCAATTACATCCCCTTGATTCGCGGTAAATGAAATATCTTGAAGGGCATAGAAATCTTCCCCATAGCCTCCAGGCAAAATAACATCCAAAAGTTTTTCTTTCGGTGATTTGTGCATCTTATATTTTTTATAAACGTTTTCCACCACAACAGTTGTACTCAATTTATGTCCCTCATCTATCTATAAGAAATCTACAAAACGATTTCTAAATTTCAAATGTAAAGCAGAACCCACAATGAGCATAACAAGAATCAATACCCAAAAATAAAGCGTGTATCCGGTGTATTCAACAGCATACCATGTTGTCCCCAGCAACGACGCCCTGTATCCTTCGACAAGGTAATATAGAGGATTCAGCTTAAACAAAAAGGTTAAATCAATCCCCTTAAGCACAAAATCATGTGTATGCCAAAGAAGTGGAGTTAAATATAGCATCATTCTTAAAACAGCCTGAACAATTTGTTGTATATCACGAATGATTGTAGAAAGAGTTGATGTTATAAGAGCAAGAGCAATCAAGAACACTAGCGTTGCCAACATGAAATAAGGAAGCTGAAAATAATAGACGGATAGTTTAAAATCGGTAAATTGTAAGAAAATCAATACAACCGCAACCAGCATAAGATGCGTATAGAAATTAGCCATGATAACAAAGGACGGAATCGCACTCATTGGAAAGCTCATTTTAGAAATCAATTGAAGCCTTGAATAGATGGATTTGGAGGATTTCGAAATGGCCGGATTCACAAAAAACCAAACAATCATCCCCGTTACCATCCAAATGAAAAAAGGAATTTGCACACCATTTTCCATTGTAATATCTTGGCCGCCGCGTACTCCAATCCCGAACACTAACCAGTAAATTGAAAGCTGGATGACCGGATTCAATATTTCCCAAACCCTGCCCAAATAATTATTGTTATTGGCACTTTTTATTTCAAAGGCAGAGAGTCTTAGAATTAGATAAAAGGAACTAATTTGCTCCCTTACAATTGTAATTAGTGACTTCATAATAAAAGCCTGTCCTTCCCTCACACAAATAAGGATTTTATTACAGTCATTGCCCAAAAATAAACATTCTAAGCCATTTTTCAATTTAAAGGATTAAGCTTACCCTTATCCTTTTATCTCCGGACTTTTTCAGGAAACATATATTGAACCAAATGATAGCTTGAATAACCCTTAGAATATTTGTTCCATATTTCGGAAAAATCGTGGATCGCATGAAGATTGAACTCATTGGAAAGGATTGTTTCAATAATTGAATTCGTAGCTCTCGCAATGGGGCCTGGAAGATGATGTTCAAATTCCTCCACAACTCCACGGGAATGCTTATATTGCTCTAAATCATATATGAAAAAAATGATTGGTTTTTTCATAAGCGAATATTCAAATACGATGGATGAATAATCCGTAATTAAATAGTCGGCGGCAACAAGCAGTTCATTCATTTCATATTTTATGGAGGATACATCAACAACGAAATCCGAATATTGTTTAGAAAAAATAACTGTATTCTGGATGGCAGGATGCAAACGCAGAAGAAGAATATAATCATTGCCTAGCTTCTCAGCCATTGTTTGGAGATCAAGTTGGAGCGTAAATTGCTCAAGCTCGTTGTCCCGATATGTAGGTGCATACAAAATGACTTTTTTGGTTTTCCACATAGGATATTGAACAGCTAATGTATGCCTTGCCTTTTTTACCAGTTTTTCATTAAAAAAGAAATCTGTACGCGGGACACCGGTTCTTAAAATTTGTTGCGCGTTAAGGCTAAAGGATTTCATAAAAACAGCCGCCATGGCATCCGAGCCAACCACTACTTTGTGAAATCTACTATAAACCCGTGAAAAGCGCTTTCTTGCTTTTGGACTTCTATACTTGATCGATTCGTCTTCAAGTCCGAACTTCTTCCAGGCGCCTGATGCATGCCATAATTGAATACATTCAACCCCCTTTTTAAAATGGACAGCGGCAAGAAAGCCATAATAATTATCCACCATAATATAACGGGACGTTGCTAAGTGATAAATCGATTTCAACCAATGAAAGACAGTCAGTGTGTCAAAAGGAACGACTTCAATATGTGTATAGTCAATGAATAGGTCCATTCTATTTCTTTTACAAAGGACTGCCACTTCAACCTCGATGTTTTGCCGCCACATTTCTTCCAAAACATATTTGCTGTTATCACCAAAGCTAACAATAAAAGTTGTCTTATCCTTAAGTGGCAAGAGGTTAAAGAGAAAAAAAACAAGCCTAAAGACAAGCAGAAAAAGAAAAATGGCTAGCTCCCTAACCATTGTTCACTACATTCAAATCTTTTTTGATCTTTGAAGTAGAGATGCCAATCGTCCTTGGCAAGTAAATGACCTCACAATGGTCAGTTAGAAAATCAAAATGTCCTTCCCAATCATCCCCCATAACAAAAATATCAATATTATGTTTCATGACATCCTCTATTTTCTGGTTCCAGCTTCGTTCAGGAATGGCCTCATCAACAAAGCGGATCGATTCCAAAATCATCTTCCTATTTTCAAAGCTGTGATAGGCTTGTTTATTTTTCGATTTATTAAATTCATCAGTGGACAGGCCAACGACTAGGTAATCCCCTAATGCTTTTGCGCGCTTCAGTAAATTGATATGCCCAAAATGCAGTAAATCAAAGGTTCCGTATGTCAACACCTTTTTCATACGCGAGCCCTCCTCTTGATGGGAATTTTTCTTTAGTAATTATAGGAAAAAATTTCAATATTTATTCCGGAAATGTCAAAATTACGATCACTTAGGTTTCAGACCTTCACCGGTTTATTCATTGTATTACTATTTTGGAGCAGTAACTAACCTGGAGATTTATTGGGTTATCGTATTTGATAATGTATCCCGATGCTTTATTGCCTTACCGCATTGGGGGTCTGACCTCCTAAAACGCAAGCAGTAAGTGAAAATGTATATATTTATCCTACCGGTAAATAATAAAAGGTAGGATTTTTCTACGTTAGGGGACAAATATTTTGAGAAGAAGAACCCGTTTTATTAAAAATTGTCATTTGGATTCTATATATTTGGAGAATTCTTGCTTATACCTCCAGATCAAGTTTCCCAAACTGCACTTTGTATTTCAGAACGAACTGACTCTGCTATTTGTTGAACGATATACAACAAAAAAGAAACAGTATCCCTTAACCTTCGTTGATAACAAAAAACATAATCTTAAGGCAGCTTTAACAGAAGTAGATTTAGAGGAACTATTGATGAACGGAAAAGACTGGGATGTTTATGTGGCGTATGGAACCGACCATTCAACTGAAAGAATACGGATACACAGCGAACTTATGGATTTGGAGCTATTGTTCTTCCTAAAAAAAGGTAAAATGTTGGCACCCTTCACTACAAATCATGGAAACCTTTCATTCAAGTCACAATTAGCCCAACCTTTTGCCAAGGTAGAACATATAAATTTTATCAATAAAGGCACGATAGGCATAAAAGGTTATACCGTTCATCCTTTATTATCAGGGGAGACTGTTGATACAAAAGCAACCTTGGTATTTATGGAAAATGATGAGAAACATCTCATTAAAGTACCTTTATTAATCGTGGATAAGGGGTATGTAACAAGAGGATATAAAAGGGATAATAATGTCCTTCCAATCGCTTTTGAAGCCGTGATCCCAATAAAAGCCTTCCTGTCATATAAAAGTGAAGCAATCACATTTAAAGCACGGATTGAAATGTCCTATACCGTGGGCTATAAGAAAGTAACTGCCGAGACATCCCCCATAGTGCTTAAATCTCCTACTTTCAAGAAACAATCCCTGGTCAAGAAGGTCAATGGCGACAAAAAACGGGTAACCATAAGCAGAACCAAAAAAGCAAAACAATTACATATTAAGCTTTCAAGATATAATTTTAAAAATGAAATAAAAACAACAGTAAAAGGGAAATTTCTCTATATCAAAAGACACCCAGTTATAAAAAAACTTTATAAAAGAGTTTTTTATTCGATCGGAATGTTGCCTAAAAAGCAAAAAATAGTTGTTTTTGAAAGTTTCCTTGGCAAACAGTTTAGCGATAACCCACGTGCGATTTATGAGTATCTACAAGATCATCGTTATCCTTATAAATGTTACTGGAGCGTCGACAAAAAGCATCTTCATAATTTCAAGGACAAGAATCTAAAGTGCATCCGCCGTTTTTCTTTGAAGTGGCTATTGATCATGCCGCGTGCCCGTTTCTGGGTGACAAACAGCAGAATGCCCTTATGGCTGCCCAAACCAAAAAACACCATTTACCTTCAAACATGGCATGGCACCCCTCTAAAACGGCTGGCTGCGGATATGGAAGAAGTGCATATGCCCGGAACAACAGCTGAAAATTATAAGAAAAACTTCATTAAAGAAGCAAAAAATTGGGACTATTTAATTTCTCCAAATGCCTATTCATCCGAAATCTTTCGAAGGGCTTTTCAATTTGATAAAGAAGTGGTGGAAACCGGCTACCCGAGAAATGATTTCATTTGTAACCACAATGATCAGCAAACCATTGATAAGTTGAAACAAAATTATGGAATCCCTTTGGACAAAAAAGTAATTTTATATGCTCCAACATGGCGGGACAATCAATTTTATACAGTCGGAAAATACCGCTTTGATATAAATCTGGATCTTCATGTAATGAAGGAGAAATTGGAAAACGATTATATACTGCTCTGCCGGTTGCACTATTTGATTTCAGAATATCTTGATTTAACGCCTTTCCAGGGCTTTGCCTATGATTTCTCGAATCACGAAGACATCCGTGAATTGTATGTAATGTCAGATATCTTAATCACTGATTATTCGTCAGTATTCTTTGATTACGGCAACTTGAAACGGCCTATGATATTCTATGTATATGATATTGATCAATACCGGGACAATCTTCGTGGCTTTTATTTTAACTTTGAACAGGAAGCCCCTGGCCCTTTAGTAAAGACGACTGAAGAAGTCATTCAAACTGTAAAAAAGCTAGAAGCGGAAGGGTTTAAAAGACCCACAGAGTACGATGAGTTTTATAATAAATTTTGTTATTTAGAATGTGGAGATTCAACCCGTCAAATCGTTGAAAAAATTTTCCCTCTCAAACAAGCCTAGGATCCACTTCTGTTCACTTATTAGTATAAAAAGGGAAAAATCCCTTTATGGACTTTTCCCTTTTTAAATGGCTTAGTTATCTGCATTAATAAAGATTATTACAGGAAAACACTATATTTTAAATTGATTTACGGTTTCTTGAAGATCCGCTGCCAGTGTGCCCAGTTCATGAATGGATTGTGAAATTTCCTGAATGGCTGTTAACTGCAGTTCGGCATTGCCTGCAACCTGGCTTGTGCTTTCGGCGGTTTCACTTGCAATGTGCGAAACTTGCTCCACAGTGGCCGCAATTTCTTCCGAGCTTGCCGACATTTCTTGAGAGGTAGCCGCTACCTCCTGAATCTGGCTGGATACTTCCTGCACAGACTGCAGGATGTGCTGGAACGCTTTGCTAGCTGTATCTACCACCATCAGGCCGCTATTCGCTTCTTCCTCGCCTTTTTCCATTAAGGAAACGGCCTTCAATGTATCACTCTGGATGGTCGCCACCAGCTGTGCAATCTGATCGGCAGACCGTTTGGAATCCTCGGCAAGCTTCCGTACTTCATCGGCCACCACCGCGAAGCCGCGTCCATGTTCGCCTGCACGTGCGGCTTCAATCGCTGCATTTAAAGCAAGAAGGTTTGTCTGATCAGAAATTTGGGTAATCACTTCGATAAATTTCCCGATTTGTTCGGAATGATGCCCGAGAAGCCTCACGATGCCAACGCCTTGTTTAACGGAGTCACTAATGTTTTTCATTTGTGCTACCATTTCCTCAAGCACTTGATCTCCCTGTTCCGCATTTTTATGGGCAGCGACTGAAGATTCCGATACAGTACTAGAATTAAACGCAATACGCCCGATGCCTTCTGTTATTGTTTCCATGGACTTTCCTGCTTCTATGGAACTTGCCATCTGCGCCTTTGAGCCAATTGCCACTTGTGTGATAGCAGTTGTCACTTCCCTGGTAGTCTGGGCGGTCTGCTCTGAGCTCGCGGCTAGCTGCTGAGTTGATGCGGCCAAATGGTCTGAAGATTGGTTAATCTTTGAAACAAGCATCCGTACAGAATCAATCATCTTATTAAAGCTTGCGCCGAGTTTGCCAAGTTCATCATTGGTCTTGATTGCCACACGCTCTGTCAAATCCCCGCTGCTGACCTTTTCTGTTACCGAGACCATATTTTGAATCGGACGGACAATGGAACGGATCACAAGGTATACAAACAAACCGCCAATGACCACCATAATCCCAATCACTAGGATAGTAATATTGAAGATGGACGAGGAAGCTTGCGTGTATTCCAACTTATCCATAGTTCCTGCAACTTTCCATCCGGTCGTTTCATTCGTCAAGAAAACAAGCTGTTTAGACACGCCATTTATTTCGTAGGAGAATTTTCCTTGGCTCTTTCCAAACATCGGGCCTGCCACTTGTTTGACTAATGGTTTTCGGCTGTTATCCGTGGGATGGAACGCCATGTTGCCATCTGCATCCGCCACAAAAGGAAACCCTTTTTCCCCGATTTTCGCAGTGGAAATCGTTTTGTTGATGCTGTCGATATCTACATCAATCCCTACAACGCCACTGCCGTCTTCCAAGACGGAAGCCATGGTGATGACATGCTTGCCTGTGGAGGCGTCCGTATAGGGAGCCGTTACAATAGCCTGCCCCTTACGTTCCATGGCCTGTTTGTACCACTCTCTCTCTCTTGGATCAAAATCTTTTGGCAAATCCACCACCGGTTCGATGATGGTCTTGCCGTCAGTTGTCCCGACATAAACTGACAATACTTCCTTGCTGGATGATGTGAAATTCTGAAGCTGGTTTTGCAGCTCTTTATATTCCCGGTCTTTCAGCATTCCTGCATGTAGAGTCGATGCCAAAAAGTTCGACTGTTCCATCTTTGGCAGGATGGTTGCATCAATCAAGCTGTTCAATAATTCAATGTTTCCATTGGCGTTTGAAATCATTTGCTGCTCTATATTATTTTTCGCACTGTTATAGGACGAAAACCCTATAATTAGACTTGGCACAAGCAAGATAAATATAAACGAGAGAATCAGTTTGTTTCGTAGTGTTAATCTTTTAAGCATTTGGTCCTCCTGATGTCTGTTATATGTATGTTTTTTAAAAAAAGTAGAAACATAAACGTCAGCTTAATCTAATTCATTCTTATACAAACCACCTTATAAACGCGTATAAAAAGCCCGCTTCATTGAAAAAGCGGACTTTCATTCACCGTCACAACTTTCTTCGGCAACCAGGCAATCATGGCATCCCTGCTTTAGACCCTAGGCTTTGCGTCCCTATTTTTCAATAGGTTTGCTGTTATCGGAAAATAAAACGTAAGTATATATAACTATATATAGTCATAAGTTACTAGAAAAGTTGAATAATTTCAACATAATAATTGCCTTACTAAGATATTCGCCGTTTCTTATTTATGAAATCCTGCAAATACTATAATAAATGATGTAAACGAGGCGATTGAATGCTGGGCCAACATGTATTATCTGCCATTATCTTTTTCGTATGCATGTTATTAAGTTTAGTAGTGAACAGGACACTAACGAATATAAGGAAAAAAGAATACTTGAACTGGGGTCTTGGTATAGATGTACCTGTTTTTTATAGTTCAAAGTTCTCTGTTCACAACAACTGTGTGACTCTTGTAGGCTATCAGGAAGTTATGGATAAAAATGATATCGTTATGTACTCAATTATTAAAATGAAATGGTGGGGGCAAAAGACCATTTACAGTCAAATTCGAAATGAAGGGAATATAAATGGTTTTACCCATACGTTTTCAAACCTTCCTGACGGTCACGGGTATAGAATTGAAATATTTAGTTATTATAATTTCTCCAAGGGTAAGGTTAGAATCATAAAGCACTAATAAAAACAGTAGTGCTAATTTAACTAATACAGGTAGCTTAAGCATAGCTGAAAATATCTTTGGCTTCTCTATAGAATTTGGAACTGGATACCAAGCGAATAACCGAGAGCAGCAAATAAGCAGCCAACTATATAGCTACTCAAAAAATATAGTACATGAACAGTAAGACGTTTATTCATCTTTAACATCAATAATTCGTAATTGAATGTTGAAAATGTCGTAAACGCCCCTAAAAAGCCAGTGGCCCAAAATAGAACCTGACTAGGTGATAAGTAGGAACATCCTAACAGAAAACCTAATAAAAAAGATCCGCTTACGTTTATTAGGAATGTACCTAAAGGAAAGAAAAACAGATTGAGCCTGGAAAAGAAAACAGTAACAGCATAACGCGTAATCGCTCCAAAGAATCCGCCTGCGCCAACTAACAATAATTGGTAGAACATTTATTTCCCATCCTTTGCAATAGCGAGAGCAAACCCTACTCCGACTAACTTAATTCCCCCAATAGCACTCGCCAATATGTATGCTATTCCAGCTATGATTTTATTTTCAATAAAATAAAAAATAACCTCATTACTAAATGTTGAAAAAGTCGTATAGGATCCGATCACTCCCGTGCCAAATCCTAAAACTAACCAGTTCGGCATAGGAAATACCCTCGCAAACCCAAGGAAATACCCAAGTATAAAACAACCAGTCAGGTTAACAAATAAAGTACCGAAAGGGAAAAAATTATAAAAATGATTTGTCAATAAGTCAGAAACCAAAAATCGCAATATAGCTCCAACAATACCGCCAATCCCTACAGCCAAATAGCCCATTTGCATCCCATCATCTCAGTTTTTTTATTTCATTGTATGTCATGAAAGTCCAAAAAAGAATTAGATGAACGTATGGTTGTCCATCTAATAAAAAAACTATTATGGGATACATTAATCCTCATTATCGCTGTTATACCACTCTTCTTCCCATTCATCCGGTTCATGTTCCGAGCACCATCTATACTTTCTTGCATGGAAAGTATCTATATAATTACTCAGCATTTTATACCTTAATTGTTTTTGATCTTGAGATAAAGCACCTGCCCACGCATAAGTCTCGATTAAATCAATATAGTCCTTATAGATTCTATAGTAAATATAATCCAGTCTTTTAAGCTGAGCTGATGTAAATTTAATGTTTTTTGTACAGTTCATTTCTGGATCGTTTAATCCATCAGCAGGTTCCCGGTTTGTTTCTATTTCTTGTGCAGTACAAACATTCGTGAAAAGCAGCAAGCTGCATAATAGAAGAATACATATACGAATTTTTATCATGTCTTATCCTCTCATGCGCATGTACAAATATTTTTAGTCATCGTAACGATCATCGTCATCATGTCGATCATCATCATGACGATCATCATCATCTCCTTCTACATTTGTACCTTCCCTTTCCACCTCTAGCACTTTACCAGTTTCTTTATCAATTTCCACTTCATACATTCCTTTACTTGATTGCACGATAACCTCGTATTTTGTAACTCCGTCATCGACTTCTGTCTCTACATTTACGATTTTTCCTTTTACATTTTGAAGGGCGATATCTTTGGCTTTTTCTATGCTAATGCCTTCAGTAGCATAGACAAGCCCGGGCTGGAACCCTAAATGAGATACAACAACAAAACCAATTAAGCTACTCACTACGCAAAGAATCTTTTTCACCATTTGTTTACTCCTTTATGATTGATTTCGCTTTTAATATGTACTCTCCAAATGAAATTATTCATTATACCCCCATAATGTCAAAACCGTTAGCGGATTTTATCAGTCCCTGCATTGAACGGCCTGTTTTCCGATTGATACGCAATTAGTTTTGAATATGAGGGATATACCCAATCCTGTTTACTTTGCCTGCATATAATGTTTTCAAAAGAGTATTCCAGTACTCCTTTATTCCCTAGGTTAGGTCTATATTAAAAAAACTCAGGATTATCGTGCCCTTTATATTTAAATCCCTAAAATAACAAACTGGTTAGGTACCATTTTCTAATTTAGTTTGTATGTGAATTTCATAATGTTCTACTTCGGAGGGGGTTTTTTATGTTTAGCTTAACCAGTGCAGAAATCAGTCATTTTTTGTTTGCAATGGGTTGCCTATTGGCATCCGCCCACTTTTTAGGATTTATAGCCGAACGGTTATTTATCCCTCGAGTAATAGGGGAAGTAGCGGCAGGCCTAGTTCTTGGTCCAACATTATTGGGGCATTTCTTCCCGGAAGCATTCAATTGGATGTTTTTGGGGTTTCAAACAGAAGATAAGCTATTTGGGCTAATCTATCAATTTGGTTTGCTCATGCTAATGTTCAATTCAGGACTTAAGTTTCAGACCAATTTTAATAAAGAGGATGTTAAGCTAATATCCGCATTAGTTGTGGGTGCCACCATCCCCGCATTTATTATTGGGTGGCTCGCTGCTGACATGTTTACTATTACTCCTTATCTTGGAAGCGCTAATAATCCTCTGGCATTCAAAATTGTGATTGCAATTTCTATAGCAGTAACATCAATTCCAGTAATATCCAAAATATTCCATGACTTAGGAATTATGGACACACGGTTTTCCAAGATTGTGATTGCATGTGCTGGGATCCATGACATTATATTATGGATTGCGCTAGGTTTCGCAACAGCTCTTGTTAGCAACGCAAGTCTATTTACAGCTGAAACAGCATTAAAAAGCATCGGAATGACCTTAGGATTTATTATAGGAACGTTAACAATTGGATATATATTATTAAACCATCTCACGTTCATTAAACAGAATTTGTTATTTAGGGCCTCAAACCTGGGATATTTCTTGTTTATCATGTTTATGCTGGCAGCTATTGCGGGGAGATTACATGTAGAAATCATATTTGGTGCTTTACTTGCAGGCATCATCACCAAGCTTTCACTGCCCACTGACGTCTCGGCCAGTATTGAACGAGGTATTTCAAATATTTCCTTTTCCTGGTTCATTCCGCTTTATTTTGCTATTGTAGGATTACAACTTGATCTAGTCAAAAATTTCAATCCCATCTTCTTTATTGGGTATTTATTGTTTGCAACCCTGACGCAAACAGTGGCTGTATACTTAACTTCCCGTTTTCTTAAGCAAGATCGGTTAACTAGTTTAAATTTAGGGTTAGCCATAAATGATCGTGGCGGTCCTGGGATTGTACTTTCTTCTGTTGCCTTTACTTCAGGCATTATTAATCAGGAATTCTTTGCAGTTCTCGTGTTGTTGGCCTTAATCACTTCCTGGATCCCAGGAACATGGCTTCGGTTTGTGATGACAAAAGGGTGGACATTAATGCCCGGAGACGAATCGATCATAACGAAACTTCCAGAGAAAAATGAAAAAACATAGGGGTCAGTCCCCCACTGGTTTAAAGCTTTAATGCAGTGGGGACCGACCCCTAGAAAACCTACTTTACTTTTAGGCCTACGTTCGAATGAATGGTTGTATAAAAGATAAAATCACGGTTTTGATATTGGATTTGATTTTCATTGATTTTTCTAATATTAATTTTTTGGTAGTCGTTATAGCGAAGGAACATAGCATACCCCGCTGATGGAAGTTGATTCAATAGGTTGATGTCCACTTCCAGCCGTCCATTGCCTTTGTGTACATGAACGGGAATCGAATACTCGAGAGTTACATTTTCCCGGTCCCTGATAATAACATCGGTTATCCGATCGACATAATCCCCATACACCATGAAATCAAGAACATATTTATTATCATAAAAGTGGTCGGCTTTAAAAATCGCGAGCATGGATACCCGGATGTTCCGGTATTTCTCTTCTAGGAACGGGGCTACATAATAAGGGAGATTGTCTTTAATTAAGACATTTTTCACTTTTTCTTTTTTGTCCCACTCAAACAGCTTTTCAAGCTGCTTAGTCTTCCCTTCTTTAAAGAGCTCGTACGCCACTTTATTGACTGGATTAAAAAAATTATCCGATATTTCGTACCGTAAACTTGTCGTTGTTTTCAGTATCTCGTTAAATTTATTATAATAAAGCGCCTTCAATTTCGTTTTTTGAAAATGCCCTGTGTTAAACAGACGCGTAATGGAATCGAACTCATATAATCGATTCAGGATCATTTTTTCTTTCTCTGGTTCTAAATTTTTATTAATAATATGATGGATCACTTCTATATTACTATCTGTTTTTTGCATGATATTCGTTTGTTTTGTTAGGGAAGCATTATTATCATCAAACCGGTTTAAATAATAAATAGGCGCTTGCGTTGTGGAGATTGTTTTGCAATGAATTAAAACATCCATGAAAAATTGTTTATCCTCTGCAAACTTCATTTCCGGAAACAATATTCCATTATCTTTAATAACACTCGCTCTCACCATTCTTGCACGTGGCCCTAGGTGTTGAAATATATGAGGAATCGAATAGGGGGAAACATTTCTGCGTTCTTTACAGGATTCATGCTCCCCTACAATTTTCGAACCCTCCGATTTGAGCTGTATTGTTTTCCCAACAACATAGTCATCACCTGTTTCCTCTAAAATCGTATACAGGATTTCCAAACCATTCGGTTCCAGCCAATCATCGGCATCCAGAAAGCTTATATATTTTGAGGTAGATAATTGAATCCCAAGGTTGCGTGGATGGCCGGGTGTTCCGGTGTTTCGATCCAAGAAGACAGCTATAATGTTTTCATATTTGGAAGAGTACTCTATTAAAATATCCCTTGATAAGTCAGTCGAACAATCATCAACCAAGAGATACTCTATATTGTCAAATCCTATTGTTTGGTTAATAACAGAATCAATCGTTTTCTTTAAATACTTTTCCGCATTATAAACTGGTGTCACCACGGTTATTTTGGTTTGAACTGTTCTGTTTTCGAGTTTATTATCCACAACATAATATCCGTCTGCGTTATAGTGAAATTTTCGATTTTTATTAAACTTTATTGTTTTAAAAATCCATGATACATGAACCAACAGACTTCCCAACCTTCTTTAATTTTTGAACTGTTAAATCACTATAAGAATGTTCCTACCTTGGACAGGAGAATTCACCCGCACTTGTCGCCTATGAATCGGGAGAAACCTTCCAACTTTAACACATGAATGAGCCAAAATTAGTGATCAAAATTCAAACTTAACTTACTATTTGGTTGCTACTATTTATCGACATATATCTGTTATTTTATTCAAACATCGGGACATAAAGGCATTCCTTTTATTTGATTGTATAACGATAAAGGGGCTGTTCCTCAGTCAGTTCAACTAACTTATAGAAACAACCCGATATGTAATTTCAAAATTGTACAACTTTTAGGAATCGGATGGGTATGCTAAGCTATTCAGCTTCCTAATTACATCCTTGTGCAGAGTGTCTAAGAAAGGCAAATCACTCATTTCATCGACTTCACTTCAACCTCCGCACTACCTCGTGTCAGTCTCTCTATAAGCACTTGATACGCAAAAACAGGAAGCATCAATTGCCTTTTGATCCTCCTCGGTTCACATACTAAACGGTAAAACCATTCTAATCCTAATTTACGGAAGGTCGCCGGGGCCCTGTTAATACGGCCGGATAAAATATCGAGGCTGCCACCGACACCAATCATGACAGTTGCACCAAGTTCATGTCTAAACCTATGGATAAATTCCTCTTGCTTCGGACTGCCAACACCTACTAATAGAAGGTCAGGTTTCTCACGAGAAATAAGTTTTACAATAAAGCGTTCCTCCTCGGAATCCTTTTCGAAAAACCCATGATGGGTTCCCATGACCTGAACTTGCTGATATTGTTCCGCTAATTTCTCGCCAGCTGCTTCCACAACATCACTCGTGCTACCAAGTAAAAACAATTTAGTAGGCGCGCCAATACTCTCCCGATGCTGCAGTAAAGAATGCAGAAAATCGTAGCCTGCAACCCGCTCTTTCAACGGATTTCCTAATATTTTGGACGCATAGACAATTCCAATTCCATCCGGTGTGATCATATCAGCAGAAGAGATTAATTGATGAAAAGCAGCATCTCTTTTAGCCTGCATAACGATTTCCGGGTTCGCCGTTACAATGAACGTAGGAAGAAAATTCTCCATTCTCTCATGTGTCCAACTGACCGCTTCATTCATATTATTTTCCGCAAACGGGACAGATAAAATTTTAAGCACCAAAAACCCACCCTTTGACCGAATTTTGCATGTATGGCGTATAGTATTCTCAAAATATCAGCAAAATATGTATTCAAAGGGTGCAGAAATAAAAAAGGAGGCATTCCCACGGGAAAACCTCCATGATGTATATATTATTCAATGGTCTTTACAATTCAGCAGCGTAAAGGCTCTGCCAGTCACTCCCCGAATTTGTTGAAATATCTCACCTGCCTACATGATGAGGAGAGTTTGTATGTTTTTAGACGGATTCGTTCTTACGATTTAAAAATTGCAAGTGGCAGGACTGCGCTGACTACATACTGCCCAGCATCGACTATTTCGGATATTTTAAGATCTACACACAAGCTGGATAGCAAGTAGGCATCAACCTTTTTCATACTATAAGTTTCAGCAATATAATCTACCATTGCGCGAAGAGCGTCCTGGGATGCCTGAAGAAGGTCAGCTCCAACCCCTGTTGTCCCATAAAAGCCTGCTGTATTCACTTTTGGTGTCAATGGTCCCCTTGTTTGGAATTGTGGAGCCGGGATTGTTTTCCCTTTAATTAAAGTGAATCTTAAACTGGAATACATCGGGCATTCTAACGCAGAGACACAAACCTCGCCATCACCTTGAGCAGCATGGCCATCTCCACAGCTAAAAAGAGCACCGACTTCTTGGACAGGAAGATACAACGTTGTGCCAATCGTTAGCTGGCGGGTATCCAAATTGCCGCCAAAGGTTCCAGGGGGCATAATCGACACACCTTCCGCATCTTTTGGACAGACACCCATCGTACCCAAAAACGGCTCAATTGGCACTTTAATATCTTCTCTAAAATGAATATACTCCCCATCTGATAAATCAAATGTACGCAGATACGCATCTGGAAACTCCTCGGCTAATAATCCAAGCCCAGGCAGAACCGCAGTCCAGCCCCAGCCCTTTGCTTTTAAATCCAAGATTTCCACTGCCAATGTGTCACCGGGTTCCGCTCCCTCGACATACACGGGTCCTGCCAATGGATAAACACGATCCCAGTCAAGCTCAGCAATTGCATCAGTTGATGATTCAAGATTAAATTGCCCATCAGTTACTTCTCGTGTTTCAAAAATAACTGTATCGCCGCTATTTATTGTTAATACAGGTTTACGCTTTGCATCCCAGCTAAAATGTACAACATCATTTGGAAAGTAATGAGTTTTTGGCATAAAATTGAACTCCCTTATTTAATATCTATTTATTACTGTATTAACACACTATTATATCTAATGTTAAAATTCAAATAATTTTACCTTCCAGTACTTCCGAATTTTGTAGAACATTTTTAGTATTGTGCTTTTAAGACTTTCAAACCTGCCATCCTGTTCCCCAAAAACGTTTTCGAATTACCCTAGTCCCTTGTAAGAGGGTATGCTTTTAAAATCGTTGAAATCACTTGATGGCACTGCTATCTTATCGCACTCTATGTAAAAATTTCCTTGCCATGGGGCTCAGTACCTGACAGCTGTTAAGCACATTTATACTTATTCAGGCTAGGTTCACTAACTAGTTAAGAACGGCTTGCTGGCCACACCCCATAGAAAAAGCTCCCAATGGAAACAGATGATTACTTCAGCTGTTTCCTTTTGGAAGCATTATTCCAATAGGCCGGTTTCCATTTATTTGTGAAATATTTACAAATACCAAACGAATCATCAGAGATTGTAACCACTTGGTGACGAGAGTTTTGCGTTGAAATGAACCGCAATAATTTTATTTGGTTACTAAATCAAACATTTTGTTCCATTAAAGGTCCTGCTCTGATTGTTAAAGTTATTCGTAAACAAACCTGAGAAATTCCCGGTACCAACGGTTATAAATTTACACCCTTCATTCCGGCCTCAGGGTATCGCGTGCCGGCTGCTGCCCCTTGGGGTGCTGCTTCATTAATCCGTGCAAGGTCTTCCCCAGTTAATTTTAGGTCTAGAGCGCGGACATTCTCTTCCAAGTATTTTCTCCTTTTTGTTCCTGGGATTGGAACGATATCATCCCCCTGCGCAAGGAGCCAAGCTAACGCCAGTTGTGATGGCTGACAGCCTTTTTCATTTGCAATTTCCTTGATTTTATCGACTAATTGGATATTCTTTTCAAAGTTTTCGCCCTGAAATCTTGGTGAAAATCTACGGTAGTCATCTTCCGCTAGGTCTTCAAACTTCTGAATCTGTCCGGTTAAGAAACCTCTTCCTAAAGGGCTATACGGTACAAAACCGATTCCTAATTCCCTGATAGCTGGTAAAATTTCGTCCTCCACTTCCCGGCTCCAAAGTGAATATTCCGTTTGAAGCACTGAAATCGGATGGATACCATGAGCTTTTCTAATCGTTTCAGCAGAAGCTTCAGACAGCCCTAAATATTTAACCTTTCCCGCAGATACCAGTTCTGCCATCGCACCTACCGTTTCCTCAATCGGTGTATCCGGATCCACTCGATGCTGGTAATACAAATCAATATAATCGACGCCTAAGCGGCGTAAACTATCATCACAGGCTTTCTTAACATATTCAGGCCGCCCGTTGACGCCTAAAAAAGCACCATCCTCGCCCCGGACGTTTCCAAATTTCGTCGCAACAACAACGCGGTCACGGCGGTCCTTTATCGCCCTGCCAACCAGTTCTTCATTTTTTCCGACACCATACATGTCAGCTGTATCAAGAAAATTGACACCAAGCTCGAGTGCATAATGAATCGTTTTAATCGACTCATCATCATCGCGGCCTGCATAGAAATCAGACATACCCATGCATCCTAATCCAAGCGCAGAAACCTCTAACCCTTGTGAACCCAGCTTTCTTTTTTCCATTTTATCTTCCCCTTTCTGTCTTCCATTTCTCGAATTCCACTGCTACAATTCGTTCCCCGGTAAGCCCATCGGATTCTGCTGAAGCGAGGTACACAACCGGTTCTGCCATCACTTCTGGGTCAAGCAGATTGACTTTTCCCTCCAGCTGCTCCCTTACTTCTTCGGGTATCATCCCTGTTACAGTTGCTCCTCCAGGAAGCAGCATGTTAACGGTTACACCATATTCCTTCAAATCCTCAGCCATGATAAACGAGAGAGACTCCGTTGCGGCACGTGATGGACCATACGGGACAAAGCCTTTTCTTTTCATTGTTTCATAATTCATGGAGATATTTATGATTTTTCCGCTTCCTTGCTGTACCATTAGAGGCGCAAAAGTGCGTGATACCAAAAAATATCCTGTCACATTCGTATCCATCAAATCACGAAAACCTTCCGGTGATACTTGAAAAAACGGCTGCGGTTCGGTCAAAAAATTCGGATTGACCGTTTTCATGCCAATCCCGGCATTATTCACGAGAACATCAATTCTTCCCCATTCCCTTTTAACCCATTCTGCTGCTTCTTTAATGGATTGCTCGGATCGGACATCCATCCCCAGTTCGACAGCGTCAAATCCCATTTCCCTCAACTGCTGAACGGCCTTTGTTAACTTAGCACCCGAGCGTGAAGCCAAGGCAACCGTTGCACCTTGCATAAGGAGCGCTTTTGCCATCGCTAGACCTAACCCGCTTGAAGCACCTGTAACAATTATGAACTGATTCGTTAATGTACCATTCATGTATATTCCTCCATCTAGCTGACATACATCTTATACCCTAATATCATCAAGGAATCCCCTTTTTTACTCACTAGAATAGTTTGCTGTTTACCCAACTAGCGTATTCCAGTTTCATCATGAGATTTCAAATTGATAAATTGCACTTCAACTCTAATCCAATGTGAAAGATCGATATTATTAACTAAGACAGCAAAGGAACCTTAGATGGATATTGAATATCAGGGATAAAAAATAGACACCGGTAACACAAATGCAACGGTGCCTAAATTTGTTAAGTAAAACAATATTATTGACTCGCTACAGAGCCCCCGTCTACACGAAGGTTCACTCCATTAATAAAGCCAGCCTTGCCAGAGGCCAGGAATAAAACAGCTGATGCGACCTCTTCCACTGTCCCCGGCCGTTTCACTTCCACGTGTGGCCGGTTTTCCTTTAGAAACTGCTGTGTAGCTTCTTCATACGTGATGTTTTGCTTTTCAGCATTATCTTTTAACAGCTTCTCCAGCATCGGCGTCATAATAAAGGCAGGAGAAACGGTATTAACGAGAATCCCCTGATCGGCATATGCTTTTGACAAGCTCTTGGTAAAGTTGATCAGCGCTGCCTTTGAAGCGTTATAATGCGGCATGAATGGGTCTGGCTGCACTCCGGATTCAGAGGAGATATTAATGATCCGTCCAAATTCGGCTTTTTTCATATACGGAATAACAGCCTTTGTAACACGTACGGTACCAAAAAGATTGATATCAAAAAGACGCTGCCAGTCCTCAATCTCAAGTGCTTCAAAATCATCAAATCCACTTGCCACCCCTGCATTGTTTACAAGAATATCAATAGTATTGTATTGACGTATCGCCTCAGAAATAAGATGATCTACATCCTCCTGCTTCGATAAATCGGCCCGGACAGCAAGAACCTTTCCGCCGTTTTCCTCTATTTCTTTCTTCGCTTCATCCAATGCCTCTTGACCGCGTCCACATATAATAACATTTGCACCTTCTTTAGCAAACGCCAAGGCAATAGCCTTCCCAATCCCCTTACTTCCTCCTGTAACAAGTGCCGTCTTATTTTCCAGTTCGAGTTTCATTTGATTGATCAGCCCTTTCCATCTTCTATATATAGGGGACATTGTAAGTTCCATTATGTGGGAACCATATTCCAGTCCTATATTCATTTAGGCATATTCTTCAATTGGAATCAAATGATAGAATTTAGTTTTTGCAATGATGCAGAAGCACATCAAAAGGTGCGGTATACTACTATAATCCTTAACATGCTACAAGCGATTGGATATTCACACGTTCAACGATAAAAAGAATTGGAAATCATTTATTCGCTTCATAAGGAATTCAGTCCAAAAACTGTTCAAGGCACGGGCCAGTTTTGGTTTTTTCTTCTACAACTAAGAACAAGAGCCTCTCCTGACAGACTAATGAAAATTAAGCTTTGCCTTGTTCTCTGTATATTGAGCCATCCTTCCTTACTAACCCGTCGATAGAAAAGACAGCGACATTTCAAACACGTCATTCACAGCTAGTTTAATTTACCCCTCTCACCGGTGCCTCATATACTAGTTAGTTCTTAGCATTAGACCATTTCCTTTACATTTTCTCTATACCAGAAACGCCTGCAGATGTAAAAGTAGCCATTTCCCTCAGCATTAAAGATGCTGATTGTATTATTGGGAAAGCCACAGCTCCCCCGCTAGCTTCCCCTAATCGAAGGCCCAGATCAAGAATCGGCTCCTTACCCAGCATCCGGATTGCTATCTCATGTCCCGGTTCAGTTGAACGGTGTGAAATAAACATATAGTCAATTGTTGTACTGCAAATTTCTTTTGCAGCAAGTGCGGAAACTGTACAAATGAACCCATCAACAAGAACCGGGATTCGATGCTTCGCCCCTGCTAGCATCGCACCTGTTATCGCTGCAATTTCCAGTCCGCCGATCTTAGACAATATATCAATAGGATCGTTTTGATCCGGTTTTCGAGTTTCTAGTGCACGCTGAATAACCATTTGTTTATGGGCAATAGTTTTGCTGCCGATTCCTGTTCCAGGCCCTACTAATGCGTCGAGGCTTTTACCGCTTAAAACAGCCAATATCGCACTGCTTGCAGTTGTGTTCCCTATCCCCATTTCCCCAAGTATCAAGCATCTGATGCCTTTCTTAATCATGTTTTCAGCTCGTTCGTATCCAACTTGGATTGCTTTTTCCGTTTCTTCTCTGCTCATGGCATCCTGCCTGCAAAAGTTTGCTGTTCCATATCGAACTTTACACATCTCAACACCATCGAACTGCAGATCCTGTGCGACTCCTACATCCACAACTTCAAACAAGGCGCCAATCTGTCTGCTAAACACATTTATCGCAGCACCACCGCCGACAAAGTTATGCACCATTTGTGCCGTTACCTCTTGCGGATAAGCGGAGATGCCCTCTTCCACGACACCATGGTCTGCAGCAAATACAATCACCCCAGGAGGTGTGACAACAGGAAATTCATCGGATGTGATTTCTGCCAACTTTATCGCAATTTCCTCTAGTCTACCCAAACTCCCCACCGGCTTCGTTAACGTATCAATATATTCTTTCACCTTTCGTCCTGTCTCTTTATCAATAGCAGGAATTTGTCCGGTCATTGTTTTCATTTTTAACTCCCTTTCTTACAATCTGCCATTGAATGCAGTTTTATAAATTGAATTCTGGCTAGTGACTCTATGAACCTCCTAATATGAGCAATAGCGCAACCATCGATGACAATATCATTCCTAAATCTACTGTAGTCCCTATCGAAAGTGAATCTTCTTATGGATATTAATCATTAACGAGGAGGAGTTGCACTTAGCGAAAAAATACTGTGGGATTCCCGACTGCACAATAGAGCCTTTGTAGAACTAAAAATTCTACTTCTGCAGGTTTAGGAGCTATCCTTAAAATAAAAAAGAAAGGTTTCCACCTGGGAAAACCTCCTTTTATTTTTTTAGATTAAATAGTTTCTGCAAAAGCAGCAGATTCAAGCATGGTTCCGTTTTGTGCAAAATTCGTGTGCCAGGAAAAAGCTTTTTCCAATACATGAGGAGTTTGTCCGCCTCTTGTGAGGGCTTCCTGATAATATTCCCAAAGCTGTTTACGATACATCGGATGGGCACAGCGTTCGATGATCAATTCAACGCGCTGTCTTGGTGCCAATCCCCGCAAGTCTGCATATCCCTGCTCTGTGACAATCACATCTACATCATGTTCTGTATGGTCCACATGGGAAACAAAAGGAACAATGCTGGATATTTTTCCATCCTTTGCAATTGATTTTGTCACAAAAATGGCGAGACGGGCATTCCGGGCAAAATCGCCAGATCCACCGATTCCGTTCATCATTTTCGTACCAAGTACATGGGTTGAATTAACATTGCCGTAGATATCCAATTCCAATGCCGTGTTAATGGAAATCAATCCGAGGCGGCGGATGATTTCAGGATGGTTGGAAATTTCCTGCGGTCTCATAATTAAACGATCACGATATTTTCCAAAATTCGAGAACACGTCATTCATCTTTGATTCCGAAAGAGTAATAGAACAACAAGAAGCAAAACGAACCTTTCCTGCATCCATTAAATCAAAAACTGCGTCCTGCAATACTTCCGAATATACTTCTAAATCCTCAAACTCGGAATCTAACATCCCATGCAAAACAGCATTTGCAACGGAACCGATTCCTGATTGAAGCGGCGCAAGCCGTTCAGTCAAGCGGCCAGCATCTATTTCCTTCCGCAGGAATTCAATCAAATGCTGTGCCATGATCACTGTTTCCTCATCCGGTGCTACGATAGTCGATGGAGAATCCGCCTGGTTTGTAAACACGATTCCTTTAATCTTATTAATATCAATTGGTATTCCAGCCGTGCCAATTCGATCATCCGCCTGCTTTAGGGGAATCGGATCCCTTTCTCCTTGTTTTCCTGGTTCATACAAATCGTGCAAACCTTCTAATTCCGTGGTCTGGGCCATGTTAATTTCAATAATGATGGATTTCGCGTTCAGAGCAAAGGATAGCGAGTTCCCGATCGACGTAGTAGGGATAACCATTCCATCTTCATTTAATGCAACCGCTTCCAATATTGCAATATCGACAGGGTCCATAACATTTCCACGCACTAATTCTGCAGTATGGGACAAATGCTGGTCCACGAATAAAAAGTCCCCCTGGTTGATTCCCTTCCGCATCGTAGGATCTGCCTGAAAAGGAAGTCTCTTGCCAAGGATGCCGGCTTCCGCAAACATTTTATCAACATCAGAACCTAAAGAGGCTCCTGTAAATACGTTTACTTTAAATGATTCATTTTCGGCGCGTTTCACCAAAGCGAATGGCACCGCTTTGACATCACCTGCACGTGTAAAGCCACTCAATCCCAAAGTCATGCCATCTTCAATCCAGGACGCAGCTTCTTCAGCTGTTACTACACGATTCCGCAGATGAGGATTTCTAATCCGTTCACTAAAGTTCTCCATTTAGCCATCCCTCTCTCAAAAGTGAATATGAAATCATTTTACCCAGAATAGAACATCAGATTTCAATCGAGGGATAGGTTACGGAAAATTCAGATAAAACAGCGAAATCAACTCCCTAAACAGCATATTTTTACCCTAAAATCCTAGCAGTCTCCGAAAATAGCTGGAATAGGACTGGCTTACAGGAACTCTGTCACCATTATTCATCGATAGTAAAAACGTAGAATGCGTATCAGGATAAATTTCGCTGATATGATTCACATTCACGATAAAAGATCGATGGCATCGGATAAAATAGTCCTTTGGCAATATAAACTCAAATTCCTGAAGCGAGTTTTTATGAGTCCCTGTCAAGCCTTCGGTGTGAACAAAAGTCTTTTTCTCTTTTGACTCTATGTAAGTAACCTGTGTAAAAGGAATGGGAATCCATCCGTCTTGGGTCTTTAATGTGACAACCGATTTTCCATCCGTTAAAGCAGGCGAAATAGCCGTTACGCATCCCTGCAGTATTCCTTCGTGCAGAAAGGGCATGGCCATACCGTGATAAGGAATGCCAAACACGTCACGGTTAATAAATTCAGAGACTTTTTGATTGGACCTTAATGCTTTATAAGTGATCGTCCCTTCTTTTACCGGATCCCCTGGCCGGATTTTAAGATCAATCCGTTTGCTCGGTCGGTAATAAATATATTCCTTCGTATTTGATACAGCAATTGATATTTCGTCTGAAAACAATTCCCCTATAACGTCCAACAGGGAAACTACCGTAATACTTTCCATCTTCAACACCTTCCATGATGTAAACGACATTAAGTAGGTTTATTTTACCCTCTTTTCGATATAGTTTCTATGATTTGGGATGGTAACGATTGAAATAACGCCCAAATTGCTCAAAATGGGTTTGTTTCTCTGAAAATTATTCTATTACTTTTGTAGCAATGGCTAATGATTTTTATCGATTATAGAAATTACCGCCATTCCAGTATCCCCTTTAAATCCGAATAAATTCGATCAGGTTCCAAATTCAGTTCTTCCACTGGGAGATTGTTTCGATTAATCCAAGCAGTTTTAAAGCCGAAGTTTCTTGCTCCTGAAATATCCCAGCCATTGGAAGACATAAATAACACTTCTTCCCTCTCAAGGCCCAGGATATTTAATGCATGACCATAAGAGGCAGGTGTGGGTTTATATTGTTTCATATCGTCTACACTAATTACCTCATCAAACAGACTGGATAAACCGGAATTATGAAGAAGCGGTTCTAACATATCCCGGGACCCGTTAGAAAAAACGGAAAGTTTTTTATGCCTTAGTTGGGTTAATACATTCTCCACTTCCGGATAATAAGCTAGGTTTTTATATGCCTCAATTAGTGCTTGTTCATTTTGAATGCTATGTTCAAGCTTTAATTTTTTCAGGGAGTATTTTAATGAGTCCTTTGTTATGTTTACAAACGTATCATATCTACCCATCAATTGACGCAAAAATGCGTATTCTAGCTGCTTTTCCCTCCACAACAAGCTGATTTCTTCACCTTTGCCGCCGTATAGTTCATCACACTTTTCTTTTACGGAATGGACATCAAATAATGTACCATACACATCAAATATAAATGCTTTAATACTAGAACTCATCTTTTATAGCTCCCTTCTGGGGATTTCATCATAAACCTGTTTTAAGAATGGGTTTAAGAAATTTTACTGTACCTTTAGAAGTATTACCAAAAAGGGGAGCTTACCACTAGATAAGCAGTAAGCTCTTGAATAGCTTAAGAAAAATATTTTGAAAGAAACTCTGTTACCTGTTCGGGAGTTTTTGCGTTTGCACTATGCAAATGACCTAGCTTTTCTCCGTTTCTGAACACTAGTAAACTCGGGATTCCCATAACATCATAAGATTCAGCAATTTCAGGAAAAGCATCCTTATCTATTTCGAAGAATGGAATGTCTGAGAAATCACCCTCTAAAACGGAAGGCAAAAAGGCGTCCATTCTTTTACAATCCGGACACCAACCTGCAAAAAACTTAACTACGACAGGATGTTCCTTCTTGATTGTTTCGTTAAACTGTTGTTCTGATTGGATCATGATCATTATGTTATCCTCCTTGATTTAGACAAAAGAGCAGACAACAAAAGGTCTGCCCTATATGATTAATTAGATTTTAAATTTTTCTTTAAACATTGTACAAGTTTTTACGAAGTGCTTTTTGCATGATTCATTTATTATACTCTTCGTATATAGATATTTGATTAATATAATCGAGCATATACTCCTATATTTTTTCCTATTATTCGGTAACTCAGCTTCTGTTTCAATAAAACGTTTGAACAGCTCATTAACTTCATTAACATAATCGCTCAAAAGATATTGATAAAGATGTTGAATGAAGGACATATGACGATAACAATATTCCACAAGCTTATCATTCATTTTTTCCGCCTTTAAAATCTCTACATAGGCTGATGGCAGATGACTTTAACTAACCACATTTTATAATTTTGAATTCCAATATTCCAAATGCATTTGTCCATCCCACTTAGTAAAAAACGGAAAAGGCGATTTTTCTATACACTTAAATATGTAAACATAAATAATTATGCAGTTGACACATTTTCCTACAAGCATTTACAATTAAAGTTATAATTTATCTATTATTCTTAAAATTGGAGAGATTATTTATGAAGACCACAGATATGACGTATGTTGCTTTATTCGCAGCTGTTATGGGCGCTTTAGGATTAGTGCCGCCTATCATGTTATCATTCACTCCGGTTCCGATTACCCTTCAGACACTGGGTGTTCTGCTTGCCGGAGGAGTTCTGGGAGCAAGACTCGGAGCCTTAAGCCAAATTGTTTTCTTGTTAATTGTGGCAGCCGGTGCCCCTCTTCTATCCGGAGGCCGCGGCGGAATCGGTGTTTTTGTAGGGCCAAGTGCCGGTTATTTGCTTGCCTACCCGCTTACTGCGTTTTGCATCGGTTATTTACTTTCGCGTTTCCGCACATTATCATTGCGAAATATTTTACTTTTAAATCTTACTGTCGGAATTTTCTTGATTTATTTAATTGGCATACCCATTCAAGCTTTTGTTATGAATATTGATCTTCTACAGGCAATAAAATTAAGCCTTATTTATATTCCGGGAGATACATTGAAAGCTATAATTGCTTCTATTCTCGTACACAGGCTGCTAAAGTCTCCTGTCTTTTACCGTAAATTATCCAAAACATTCGAGGCACATTGATGTGTCTCTTTTTATTAGAAACCTCGCAGATTAGATATGCTTCTTTAACGCGAAGACAGACTCATTTTTAGGGCCACACGATTTTGGATCACAAAGATGTTGCCATGGATGTGTCGTCTATGTCGTATTCTTATTATGCAGGAAGGAAAGATTATTCCTTTCCTTCTTGCCTAGAAAGGAGAATTCCCTTGGCTGCAATAACTGAAACCTACGCTAAACATGCTGAACTTTATCCAGAAAAAGTAGCCATTCACACGGATAACCAACTATTAAGCTATTACGAATGGCACGAATTGATTTGCAAAACAGCAAATTGGCTTGACTCTATAGGCGATGTAAATAAGAGATTAGCAATCTTTATGCCCAACAGTGTACCTTTCCTGCAGCTCTTTGCAGGAGCCTCGATGGCTGGCTGGATCGCAATCCCGTTTGATATGAAATGGAAGGAAGAGGAGATAGAGAAACGTTTGTCCCTTTCTCAACCTTCTGTGCTGATTACGACAAGGGACATGCATCGTCATTTAAATCATCTCCATCCTGATGTAAGGATATGGGATGATTGTGAGGAAGAAATGAATCAGGCTGCTGTTGTTGAAAGAGGGACCTTGGAAGGAAATACACCCTTTTATATGGGGTTTACCTCTGGAACAACCGGAAATCCGAAAGCTTTTATCCGTTCCCATGAATCATGGGTTGAAAGCTTCCATTGCAACCGTTTTGATTTCCATATTGATGAGACTGATCATGTTCTCATTCCAGGCCCGTTTATTTTTTCTCATTTCTTATATGGAGCAATAAGTACTTTATATTTAGGCGGAACCGTCTACGTGCTTGAAAAATTCTCCCCTTTTCAAGTTTTATCATTTATACATACATATCCGATTACGATTGTATATTTAGTCCCGACTATGATCGAAGCCCTCCGAACCTATGGGCACACCACCGCCAATGAGATGAAATTTATTTCATCCGGTGCTAAGTGGGAAGAGAATTCGAAGCTCGCGATCCGAAAGTTGTTTCCTAACATGTCTATGTACGAATTCTATGGGGCTAGTGAGCTGAGTTTTGTTTCTGTTTTAACTGATGACCAAAACAATCAGAAGCCTGGATCTGTGGGAAAACCGTGCCACAATGTGGAACTGCAAATCCGCCGTGCAGACATGAGTACAGCTGAGCCAAATCAAGTTGGAAAAATATATGTGAGAAGCAACATGCTATTCACAGGCTACCTCGATAACGATTATCAAAGCATTCAACCGATTCGGGACGAAAATGGATGGGCTACCGTTGATGATATGGGTTATCTGGATGAAGATGGCTTCCTATATATCTCGGGCCGCGAAAAAAACATGATTTTATATGGCGGGATCAATATCTTTCCTGAAGAGATTGAAAAAGTTATATCCCTTCACCCTGATGTAGACGAAGTCGCAGTTATAGGTCTGGAGGACCGATACTGGGGGCAAGTCGCGGCTGCTGTGATAAAAGGGAACGCCACAAAAACGGATCTCAGAAATCTATGCAGGACGAAATTATCATCCTATAAAATCCCCCGCAAATGGTATTTTGTCGATGAAATGCCACATACAACAAGCGGGAAGATTGCCCGGGCGAAGTTAAAGGAATCACTGGAACAAGAGGTGAAAAGCCATTAAACGCGCGGTAATCGTAAAAGCAAAACGAACACCTGTCGGAAAAAGGAATGGAATGCTTAAAGCCTTGCAGCCACATGAACTGGCCGCACCTCTTCTCCGTGACTTGGCAGGTGGAATAGAGGATAAGATTGACGATGTGATTCTTGGAAATGTAACAGGGCCTGGAGGAAATGTAGCAAGGTTGTCTGCTTTGGAAGCAGGACTCCCTCTTTCTGTTCCCGGATTAACACTTGACCGGCAATGCAGCGCAGGACTCGAAGCGATTCGAATGGCTTGTTATATGATTCAAGGGGGAGCAGGAAACTGCTACATTGCAGGTGGTACCGAAAGCACCAGTACCTCTCCCTATGAAAAGAGAGCCCGATTCTCTCCAGATCGAATAGGTGACCCTGACATGGGTGTTGCTGCAGATTATGTGGCTCAGAAATATCAGATTCCAAAAGAAAAACAGGATGAGTTTGCGCTATTAAGCTATGAACGAAGTTGGGAAGCCTATAATAAACGCATGTTTGAGGATGAAATACTGACCATTGATAAATGGAATAAGGATGAGGAATTTTCCAGGGAGCGGAACATGCGGGCGGTCTTAAAGCGGGCCAAACCGATCTTTATAAAAGGCGGAACGGTCACAGCTGCAAACAGCTGCGGCATTCATGACGGTGCAAGCGCAGCATTGGTGATGGAAGAAGAAACCGCTAACCTTCTTGGGTTTCGGCCTGTTTTACGATTCATTGATAGCGAGGTATCAGGCGTACACCCCCATTACCCGGGAATAGCCCCTGTCCCGGCAATCCAGCAATTATTGAAACGAAATCAGCTGACAATCGAGGAAATTGGTCTAATGGAAATCAATGAAGCATTTGCTTCAAAGATCGTTGCATGTGCACAGGAACTCTCCATTCCATATGAAAAATTGAACATTCGCGGGGGAGCCTTAACCATGGGCCATCCGTATGGGGCTTCTGGTGCCATCTTGGTATCTCGGCTGTTTTACGAAGTACAAAGAAGAACACAGGGCAAATATGTACTCGCGGCAATCGGAAGTGGTGGAGGAATTGGTGTTGCCGTGCTGTTTCAGGCATTAATGTAAAAATGAAAAGATTTTTATCAGTTTTGGGTGAATAAGGGTGCCTTTCACTCCTTTAGTTTAATCAGCGATCATAAAGTATGAGGCACCCTAGCCAAAAATGCATTTCTTACATTTATTCAGGAGATTACTTCTTTATAGAAAAATTCGAATATGTTTTTTCCTCAAACAACGGGGTAACACTGACATTTTCCACTGTCGAGAAGCGATTCCCTTTTTTCAGCCAGGAAATAAACATGGATAACTGCTTCTCATTTCCTGCAGCAACGATTTCAACCGTTCCATCTTCCCTATTTTTTACCCACCCAGTTATATGATGTTCCAGGGCCTTTACTTGGGTAAAATAACGGAAACCTACTCCCTGTACATGGCCGCTGACCACGATGTGTATATGTTTCAATGTGTTCCCTCCATCCATTTGTGCCATAGTATATACCCTTCTCTAACTCAGAACGAATTTCCTTCTTCTGCAATCTAATCAAAAAAATCACCAATTCGTTGTATTGTTCAGAATTTTATGTTATTTTTATTTCATAACCAAATAAAATACCAATCTCACTAGGGGATCCCATGTTATGGGCTGAGAATAAAGTAGTGACTTTTAAACCCTTATAACCTGAACAGGTTCGAACCTGCGTAGGAAAGTGGCTCATATTGTTTCTTTGTGCTTGTATTTTTCTTGTACAAAACTACAAACCACTTTCCTGTTTCGGAGAGTGGTTTTTCTGTTTGGAAAAGTTTTTGTTCCAATTCTCTGATGGAGGATAAGGCTAATGAAATTAATTGCAGTAACCGATGATTTGCATTCTGTCCAGGATATAGCTTCCATCATTATTTCAATTAGAAATGTTGTCGATTACGTACATATTCGGGAAAAAACAAAAAATATCCAGCAATTGCTTTTACTAATTCAGCTTTTAGAAGCTGGAGGTGTTAAGAAAGAAAAAATCGTCATAAACGACCGCCTGGATGCAGCACTACTTATGAGTATTTTCAATGTTCACCTCCCTTCCCACGGTCTTCCAATCAAATATGTAAGGGACCATTTCCCTCATCTCCGTATTGGACGTTCCGTTCACTCCTTGGAGGAAGCCAGGCAAGCCGAAAAAGATGGGGCGGATTATGTTTTATATGGTCATTGTTTTATGACGAACAGTAAAAAGGGGATACCTGCTAATGGGGCCCATACAATCGGCGATTTGAAAAGAGACCTTCAAATCCCGGTTTATGCAATCGGGGGAATTACGGCAGAACGGGTAAAAGCAATACAACAAACCAATGCAGATGGAATTGCGGTTATGTCGGGAATATTTTCTGCATACAACCCGTTATCTTCAGCACTGCTTTTTAAGGACGCATGTAAGGAGGAACAAAGCCATGAAAAACAAGTTTGATGTTGTTGTAATCGGCGGAGGCATTATCGGCTGCTCGATTGCCTATTATTTAGCTAAGGAACAGATAAACGTTGCAGTATTGGAAAGCGGGCAAATAGGCAATAAAGCCACCGGCGCCGCTGCTGGAATGCTTGGCGCCCACTCAGAAATAGATGATGAGCATGACATATTTTATCCTTTTGCAAGGAGCAGCCAATTGGAGTATCTGAAGCTTCAGGAAGAGATAAGGGAACTTAGTGGAATTGACATACAGCTTAAAAAGGGCGGCATATTTAAGCTTGTCTATACAATGTTTGAAAAACACCTGCTTAGATACACACTTTCCCTGCCTACTGTTGAATGGTACGACGAACAAGATGTCAGGAAATATGAACCTGCTATAGCCTCAAACATTTTAGGAGCCGCATATATTAAAGACGATGTACATGTTTTGCCTGTTTCAGTATGCAGGGGGTTTAGTAAAAGCGCCCAGTCACTGGGTGCGTCCATTCTGGAATATACTCATGTATTGGATATACATCAAAAGGGCAGCACTTATGTAACAAAAACGACTGCAGGAAATTTTGAATCGCAATATGTCGTAGTGGCTAATGGTGTATGGAGCAGTTCTTTTTTTACCCAGCTTAGTTTACGCCATCAGCTTGTTCCAGTCAAAGGAGAATGTCTATCCGTTTCTCATGAAAGCATCATGCTGAAACATACTTTATTTCATGATCATAGCTATATTGTCCCAAGAAATGATGGAAGGCTAGTAATCGGGGCGACCATGGTTGAAAACGACTGGACTGAAAAAGCCACTCTTGCAGGGATTGAATCGCTGATTGAAAAGGCAAAGACCATGCTGCCGTCTGTTACCGAGATGAAAATCGAATCTTTCTGGTCAGGCCTTCGTCCGCAAACATTTGATCAGAGGCCATTTATTGGGCCTCATCCCGAACAGGAAGGAATACTGTTTGCAGCCGGCCATTTCCGGAATGGAATTTTACTTGCTCCTGCCACCGGGCAAATGATTCGGGATTATATTCTAAAAAAGGAAGTTAAAAAAGAGTGGGCAGAAGCATTCAGAATTGACCGCAACATGGTACCTGTGTAGGGAGGTGATAAACAAGTGACCATTCAATTAAATGGCAGACAAGTAAATTTGCCTGAGGGCGTATGCTCAATTCAGGATTTGCTTTCATTTTACGAGTTAGACAATAAAATTCTTGTAGTGGAACTGAACAAGGAAATTGCAAACAAGGAGGAGTATGCTTCACGGCTTTTGGCCAATGGAGATACCGTTGAAATCGTTCATTTTGTAGGAGGAGGATGACCATGCTTAAAATAGCCAGCCAAACGTTTAACTCCAGGCTGTTGCTCGGTACAGGCAAATATCCATCATTTGAAATTCAAAAACAAGCGATTAAAGAATCAGGGACTGAAATCCTGACTTTTGCGGTACGAAGAATGAATATTTTTGAGAAATCCCAGCCGAATTTTCTGGAACAATTGGATTTGTCAAACTACACCTTACTTCCTAATACCGCTGGTGCCAAAACAGCTGAAGAAGCGGTGCGGATTGCCAAGCTTGCTAAAGCTTCAGGGTTATGCGACATGATAAAAGTCGAGGTCATTGGCTGCGATAAATCCCTTTTGCCTGATCCCATTGAGACCTTGAAAGCTTCGGAAATGTTGTTGGCCGAAGGATTTACAGTATTGCCTTATACGTCAGATGATGTTGTCCTGGCAAAACGGCTCGAGCGACTGGGAGTTCATGCAATTATGCCAGGTGCCTCGCCGATAGGTTCCGGAAAAGGAATCGTAAATCCCTTAAATCTGCAGCTGATCATTGAACAAGCAACCGTTCCTGTTATTATTGATGCCGGCATCGGTTCTCCAAGTGATGCCGCCTATGCCATGGAGCTCGGAGCCGACGGTGTTTTGCTTAATACGGCGGTTTCCGGTGCCAAAGATCCCGTAAAAATGGCCCTTGCCATGAGGCTGGCAGTTGAAGCAGGACAACTTGGTTTTGAAGCGGGAAGAATCTCTGAAAAAAATTACGCAGAAGCAAGCAGCCCGCCTATGGGGATGGTGACTTCTTGAATCATCGATATACAAAGCAGGAATTATTTTTAGGGAAAGAGGGACAGTTAAAATTGCAACGTGCCCATGCAGTTATTATCGGCGCAGGGGCACTCGGATCTGCAAGTGCAGAGATGCTTGCAAGAGCAGGAGTCGGAAATATTACGATTGTTGATCGTGATTACGTAGAGTGGAGTAATTTACAGCGCCAGCAGTTATATACCGAAAACGATGCGAATTCAAAACTGCCTAAAGCAATTGCCGCTAAAGCCCGCCTAGAGGAACTAAATAGCGAAATAAATATAAAAAGTATTATAGCCGATGTCAATGGCCAGAATATCGAAGAACTAATAAAAAATAAAACCATTATTATTGATGCTACCGACAATTTTGAAACTAGATTGGTAGTCAATGATGCGGCTGTAAAGGAAAAAATACCATTTATTTTCGGGGCATGTGTGGCTAGCTATGGGCTGACTTTCCCCATTATTCCGGGAAAAACCCCCTGCCTGCATTGTTTACTGAATCATTTGCCAGCCGACGGCATGACATGTGACACAGTCGGTGTGATTGGCCCGATTGTCCAAATCATTGCAGCTCTTCAGGTCACAAACGTGTTTAAGCTTCTTACCGGACAAGAGGTTTTGCCAATCATGCAATCCCTTGATATTTGGAAAAATGAAAAGACAGCAATAAACATACAGGGATTAAAAAATTGTGATTGCCCAACATGTAGCGAAAATGCCACTTTTCCTTATTTGATGTTCGAAAATCAATCAAAAACCGATGTGTTGTGCGGGAGGGATGCCGTTCAACTTCGACCGGGAATCCCCCGCCCTATTCAGCTTGAGAGTTTATCTGAACGCTTAAAAGAGTCTGTAAAGAATGTCGTTTTAAATCCATACCTGCTATCATTCTCTCTTGAAGAATACCGAATCGTCCTTTTTAAAGATGGCCGTGCAATTATCCACGGTACCAATGAGCCTTCAAGAGCAAGAAGCATTTATAACAGGATTATTTATTGATATATAATACCCTTTTTGAATTAGAGCTGATATCATATGGTAATCACCAATCTACCTGTCCGAAAAACTGAAAATAATACATACTCTGTTCGCAAAAAAGAGGGGAAAAACATAAGGCTGAAATTACATAACCTGTAATTCAGCCTTAATTCAACTATTCTCTTATTTTTTAGTAGATTTCTCCATTACGTTCTATAGCATAATCCCCACCATAAAAAGTGTAATATCCTAGCTGTGGATTTCTACACTTATCTTCTTAGAGGGGATAATATCAATATGAAATAAGTTTTCTTGCAAAGGTTTGTTTACTTAGAAAGGAAACTGCCGTGGTTGTTTTTGAACAGAAACCCACTTCGTGACTGTGAATTCCTCAACAATCCAAGGATGGCTAAATCGTCCAAGACCACTGGCTTTGTTGCCCCCGAATGCTACGTCAGCTTGCGCGTTTACTGTCTGATCGTTGATATGAGTCATGCCAGCATCGATTTGTAGGGCTAATTCATGTCCCCTTTCAAGATCAGCAGTAAAGATTGCCGAAGATAAGCCATATTCAGTGTCGTTGGCAAATTCAATCGCTTGCTCGTCAGTTTCAGCAGGGATAATTTGAGCCACCGGGCCAAAAATCTCTGTTTGAGCAAGTGTAGAATCGTTTGGTACATCAATGAATACGAATGGAGAAATCACATTTCCTTCACGCTTACCTTCAAGAGCCAGTTTTAACCCATCTTCTTTAGCTTTTTGAACAAACCCCATTACTTTTTCAGCTTGCCGTTCATTGATAATCGGGCCAATCACAGTAGAAGGATCTTTCGGATCTCCGACTTTTAGTGTCTTTGTCTTCGCAACAAACTTTTCCACAAAATCTTTGTATTTGTCTTTTTGTACAATGATACGGTTTGTAATCATACAAATTTGCCCATTGTGTACAAATTTACCAAAAACGGCAGCATCTACAGCTTGATCAACATCCGCATCACTCAAGACAACCAGTGGGCCATTACCGCCAAGTTCAAGAGCCACTCTCTTCAGATTTTCACCAGCAATCCTGCCAATGTGTCTGCCGACCGCGGTAGAACCAGTAAAACTTATCAACCGCGGAATAGGGTTATCAAGCATCCCATCACCTATTTCTTCCAGGTCGGTTAAAATGGAGTTGAATACGCCTTTAGGAAGACCGGCATATTCAAAAGCTTTTGCAATAATTTGGCCACCAGTCAGACCTACCTGAATGTCAGGCTTATGAACAACCGCGTTTCCTAGAGCAATAGCTGGAGCGATTGTTCTTATACTTAAGTTAGTTGGGAAATTGAATGGTGTGATCGATGAAATAACACCTAAAGGGAGACGGTGGATATAATTTTCCTTTCCGGGAATCTGGGCAGGAATCGTTCTCACTTCATCCAGCTCTCCAGCTGATTGGATTGCTGCTTCCAGTTCATCATATGTAATGGCTAATTCGATATTTCCCTTTAAAATGGTAGAACCCGATTCACGTACGATCACTTTCACGATTTCTTCGTGATTTAGCTTATAGAATTCCAGTACTTTTCGAAGAACTTCTCTTCTTTGTTCGGCTGTAGATCTAGCCCATTCTTTTTGAGCCTTTTCAGCAATTTCAAAAGTTTCTTTAAGCTGTTCAGCGGTCGCTAATTTGACAGTAGTAATTACTGAGTTATCATAAGGATCTGTTATATCAAAAGTGCGTGAGCTATTCCCTTCCACCCACTCACCATTTATAAAACTTTTATTTAAATCTTCAAATCTTGACATAGACAAAAACACCCCACTTTTATATTAAAAGAGAAATACTTGTGCTGTAGATAAGAAATCTCCTTACTTTAGTATATAAAAATAGTAAATTTCTTATCCTACACAAAGATTATATCGGCAATTATTAAACGTTTTCAAGCTTTTTTGTCTATTTTGTGAACAGCATAAACCATGGAAATCTATGTACTATAAGACACAGCTGAAAATTATTAAAATAAGGTAGATTCTTTCTTCCAGCCCTAAGAGGGAATTTCAAATAATATAAGATTCAATCCAGACTAGGTCCTGCCTTGGTCTATTTAATGAGTTACTGAAATTATTTAAAAGCTATTAAAAATACCTTATGATGAAATCCACTCAAATATTAAAGAGAATGATAAATTCTAAGAATTGAAACTTTCTGGAAGTAGATCATGAAGTGAGAAATAACTGATAAAAGATCTATCCACTTATCAGTTATTCCCCTTAACTTATGAAGATCGATTTTAGGATTTGAAGGTAGGATAAGTCCACAATAAAAAATGGATTCCATTTTTCAGGAACCCATTTTCACAACAAATAATGTAATTAACCGATGATACTCTTCATTCTGCTTACAAAACCGTTCTCAAGCCTAACCTTAAAGGAGCCCTTACGGATTTAAATAGAATTATATTTTAAAACTGCGAACCAGCATTTGTAATTCTTCTGCCATTCCCGATAATGAAGAAGCAGATGCAGATACTTCTTCTAAAGAAGCTAATTGCTCCTGTGTCGATGCTGATACATTTTGAGTTCCTGCTGCCGCATTCTGCGCCACTTCCGCAATTGTATCAATGGAACTTACAATCATTTTTGCACTTTCGGAAATTTGTTGAATTGCCGCAGCCACTTCTTCCGTCTGTTTTGTAACATCATCTGTCGCTTTCCTGATTTCGTTAAATGATTGGCCAGCTGTATTTACCAATTCAATACCAGCAAGTACTTCTTGTGTAGTAGCTTCCATTGTTTTAACAGCCACATCGGTTTGCTGCTTATTTTTTGATATCAAATGTGTGATTTGTTCAGCAGCAGCCGCTGATTGTTCTGCTAATTTGCGAACCTCATCCGCTACAACGGCAAACCCTTTGCCCGACTCTCCTGCCCTTGCAGCCTCAATTGCAGCATTTAAAGCAAGCAGATTGGTCTGTCCTGCAATGTTGGTTATCGTTTGAATGATATCTCCAATTTGTTTGGATTGATCTCCCAACCCTTTAATTTCTTCTCCAAGATTATTAACAGTTGTTTGGATTGCATTCATTTGTTGTATGGAATTTTGGATCGCCTGGTTTCCGATATTTGCTTTCTCGGAAGTGTTGCTTGCATTTACCGATACGTTTTTAGCATTGGCGGTTATTTGCTGAACACCCCGGTCCATTTCACTAACGATTTTAATTGCTTGTTCAACACTTTCACTCTGTCTTTCAGTTCCCGAAGCAACTTCTTGGATTGTATATGAAATATGTTCCGCTGCCTGGCTCGTTTGTTCAGAACTCGCTGTTAATTGAACGGCCGATGATGATATTAACTCCGAATTTGCGGAAATTTTACCTATTAGATGTTTTAGACTTTCACTCATTTCATTTAAATGCTTGAATATATGGCCAATCTCATCATCTCGCTTAGAATCTGCTCTATATGCTAAATTACCCGATGCTATTTCTTTCATGCCTTCTTTTAATTGATTAAGAGGTGAGGTAACAGAACGCACATTCCACAGAACAAGCAAGATGCCGATTAAAATAGACACTACAATAACAGCAATAGTGGTATAAAGAATACCATTTGTCGCACTCGCAACCTCTGACATTTCGATGGTGCCGACAATTTTCCACCCTGTCATTTTATTTGTGACAAAAACCATTCTTTCTTCCTTAGCTTCATAATCGATTATTCCGGAATCTTTAGCGTAAAACTTAGAAACGGTAGCGTCTTTATTTTCAGTCCCAGGATCAAGCTTCGGATGAGTAAGGTATTTACCTTCCTGATCCATAATAGACACAAATCCCTTATCTCCGACTTTGATTTTGTTTACTCGCTCGGTAAGATTACTTAAACTTAAAACTACGCTGACAACTCCTGAACCATCATTTGTGGATTTCGACGGAACAATGATCACCTTTTCATCCTGTGATATGATCGGGCTGTTAACAAGTGCAGTTCCTTTGTTTTCGATTGCTTTTATGTACCAAGGACGTTCCCTGACATCAAATCCTGCGTCAAATTGCTGCTGCGGTGAATTTAATAATACACCGGTTGTCGTTGCAAATTGAACGTGATCATATTCAGGCTGGACTGCCTTGACTGGATCAAGAATTTTTCTGAGCTCAGGACTTGTTTCCCCTTGAACCATCTTCCCATTTACCGTTTTCGCTAAGTAATCCAGGTCCTCCAGGCTTGATGATAGAAGTTCGTTAATCTGATTGTTTACAGATTCTACGTCTTTCACAGCGTTTTTCTCAATTTCAGTTGTTATTTGGTTCGCCGCTTTTTGATAGGAAAACCATCCGATCGTGGTAGTTGGAACTATCAAAATCGCCATAAAAGCGATGATCAAACGAGTCTTGATGTTCATCCTCATCTTCAGTTTCCCTCTTGGTTTCTTTCTGGTTTTCATTTCTTATTTGTCCTCCAAATGCTGATTTTGAAACTCATTCTCTTCGAGTTTTACATTCACTACTATATAAAATAAGTATCACGAATCATGCATGCTTTAAAGCAGGTTTCGTCTTTAATCGACATGAAACACTCTTATAATAGATTTTTATAAAATTTAACGTATACACACCGTGAACTTCACAATGATCTCCTTTCTATGTTTTAGACAAAAAAATAAATCCCCGAAATAGGAGGATTCCAATAATTTCGGCAACTGGCTGGCATAACACGTTTCACGTTGTAGCCCCTGTAGTTTTGCGGCCCCATTTTTCAATGGGTGTGCCTATTCAATTGTTTTACAAACCTTAAATATACATAGTAAGATTCGACATTAAGAAAAAATTCGAGTTTATTCGACAAATTCCCACAGCTGAAGTATAGTATATTTTGCCTAATTTAACAAGAATTATCACTAACCAATTTCATTCTATTGATAATTACCCCGACCAAATACCTATCGTCTTTTTTTAATAAAAGTTTAGATACTTGTTCCAAACCACACTGTCTCATAGTGTTTTTTTAATAAAAATAGTTTTTATTGACTCTTTGAAAGATTTATAGTTGACAAATATTAAACTAGTTCTTTATATTTAGTCCTATTATTTCAGGATAATTGTGGGCGGTGATGCATTAATTGCTAAAACTTAGATGGTAACTGGTTGAACATAGAATAAATACTGACGCTTTGTTTAAATCATCTTATCTCAGTGATAGCAATTAACAGGTTAATGTATTGTGAAATTTGATAACAAAGTAATTTTTTAGGAGTGGTAATAATGTTTAAGGATTACTTGGCAGGAAAGCCATACAGACAAATTTTGTCTATTATTGCTATACTTATTTTGTTTTTTGCTAGTTTCGGACAAGACATTTTTGCTAAAACAAAAACCGATTTATCTCCAAATGGTGTTAAAACCTTGTCCCCGGATGGGGCAATCAAGCCGACCGGTACCTGGAGTCTAGGAACTCGAGCGGGCGATTATGTTCATGTAGCAGGTATGCGCGGAATCGACCCTGCAACCAATACATTGGTAAAAAATGAAAAAGACCGGATTCGCCAGGCGTTCCTAAACATGAAATTCATTGCGGAATCAGAAGGGGCATCCCTCAATGATGCAACCCGCTTAGTAGTGTATGTCACAGATATGTTCAGATACCGTCCATTGGTGAATGAAATCCAAGAAGAACTATGGGGTGAAGGGCCATATCCGCCGCGTACAATTGTCGAGGTGGACCGCTTGAATCAGGATGACATTGTTGAAGTAGAAGGGACATTCTATGCTCCTCTGAAGAAGAAATCGGGTGTAAAAACACTTGCTCCTGAAGGCGCAATTAAGCCGACTGGAACATGGAGTTTAGGAACTCGTGCCGGGGATTCTGTTTTTGTAGCAGGTATGCGCGGAATCGATCCTGTAACTAATGCATTAGTCAAAGACGAAAAAGAACGCATTCGCCAGGCATTCCTAAACATGAAGCTAATTGCGGAATCAGAAGGGGCATCCCTCAATGATGCAACCCGCTTAGTAGTGTATGTCACAGATATGTTCAGATACCGCCCGTTGGTGAACCAAATTCAAGAAGAGCTTTGGGGTGAAGGTCCTTATCCGCCACGAACAATTATTGAAGTGGATCGTTTGAACCAGGATGACATTGTTGAAGTAGAAGGAACATTCTATGTCCCATTGAAGGGCAAGCTAGGCGTAAAGACACTTTCTCCTGAAGGTGCCATTAAGCCAACTGGAACATGGAGTTTAGGGACTCTTGCCGGGGATACCGTTTATGTTGCAGGTATGCGTGGAATCGATCCTGCAACGGATGCTTTAGTCAAAGATGAAAAAGACCGGATTCGCCAGGCGTTCCTAAACATGAAGCTAATTGCTGAGTCTGAAGGGGCAAGCCTTAAAGATGCTACCCGCCTTGTAGTGTATGTTACAGATATGTTCAGATACCGCCCATTAGTGAATGAAATCCAAGAAGAGCTTTGGGGTGAGGGACCATACCCACCACGCACAATTGTTGAAGTGGATCGCTTAAATCAGGATGATATTGTTGAAGTAGAAGGAACATTCCATTCTCCTGATAAAAAATAAAAGTAAAATAGTTTTGAAAATCTATAATATCATTATTCCCGAAAAAATTTAAAGGCATCATTCCAGTTTCACCGGAATGATGCCTTTTCCTACATACTTCACCAACTACACAAATCAGTTTATTTTTGATTGAGGAACAATTATATAAAAAACGAAATGATCATGGCTATAGACCCACAATTCCAAATTTATGGATTATGTTCCGCAAAAAGTACGGTAAGGAATGGTTGATGGCTCAGGAAGTGTGGTGTATTCTTCTTGTTCTGGATTGTGGGCGTATGGGCGTGAAAGAACTTCAAGAAGCTTTTCGATTACGGTGAAGTCTCCGCGCTCCACTGCAGCTTCGAGTGCCGCTTCTACCCTGTGATTCCTTGGGATTACAGCAGGATTGCTGTTCCGCATTAATTCCTGTGAGGATTCTTTTGTTTCCTCTTGCCTTCCTAATCTTTCCACCCACACATCATGCCATTTTGCAAATTCCGAGCTGCCGAACAGGTCAGTACCTTCTGTTTTCCCAATGGTCAAAGCCCGGAAGGTATTAGTAAAGTCCGCCCCATACTTCTTCATTACATCCAGAAGGTCCTTAATAAGGGCTTCATCTTGTGTTTCCTCATTGAACAATCCCAGTTTTGCTCTCATTCCGGAAAGCCAATTTTGTTTATAAAGATCTGGATATTCAGCAATCGCGTCCTGGGCCAGTTCTATGGCCTGTTCCTGTTCTTCATGAATAAGCTCCAACAAGCTTTCCGCAAATCGGGCGAGATTCCATCCTCCAATACCCGGCTGGTTGCCGTAAGCGTACCGTCCTCCCGTGTCAATAGAACTGAATACCGTAGCCGGGTCATATTCATTCATAAAGGCGCAAGGACCATAGTCAATGGTTTCTCCGCTTATCGTCATGTTATCGGTATTCATCACACCATGGATAAAGCCAACCAGCTGCCATTTTGATATCAGGGCTGCCTGTCGCTTGATTACTTCCTTGAGTAGTGAAAGATAAGGATTTTTATCACCCTCAATTTCCGGATACTGGCGCTTTATCGCATAATCTGCCAAGGCCTTAAGTTCCCCGGGTGACCCCCATGTAGCAGCGTACTGAAAAGTGCCAACACGCAGATGGCTGGCAGCTACACGAGTTAAGATGGCACCTGGCAAGTGGGTTTCGCGGATGACCGCCTCACCGGTAGTCACCACGGCCAGGCTTCGTGTAGTTGGAATGCCCAGGGCATGCATAGCTTCACTTATGATGTATTCACGAAGCATTGGGCCAAGCGCCGCCCGGCCATCGCCCCCGCGTGAATATGGTGTCCGTCCGGGGCCCTTGAGCTGAATATCAAACCGTTCACCCCGGGGGGTAATCTGTTCGCCCAGTAATACTGCACGGCCATCACCCAACATAGTAAAATGACCGAACTGATGGCCCGCGTAAGCCTGGGCAAGTGGGGAAGCGCCTTCAGGAACCTTGTTGCCTGCAAAAATCGCTATGCCATCTTCACCTTGCAAAGCCTCAACATTAAGTCCTAATGATACCGCAAGCGACTGATTGAGTATGGCTAGCTTCGGAAACTCTACAGGATCTGGAGACTGGTTTGTATAAAAAGTTTTGGGCAGGCGGGCATAACTATTATCAAATTTCCATCCTATTTCTTTTGTCATCGTATCCCCTTTCCCTTCTTGTGTCCTTATTCTGAAAACAAAAACAAGTGCTATTCATTTTTTTATAAACAGGTTATATGGATCCTCTTATTAGACATTATAATGAGTCCTTCTATCAATTTATTATACCCTTTTTAAAATGGATTGACGTACTTTCAAGCTTTTGAATATTTCAATAAATATTTAGGAAAATTAATATGATTAGGTGTGAAAGATATTAATTACGTAAATACCTATATATAATGTAACGCCGGCCAAAGCCCTAATAAATTGAGGAGTAACCGCGGATGGAAATTATCTATAGGTTTTTTTAAAAGCCATTTCAACCAATAACCTAGAGAGAATTCAGCCACTGGAATTCTCATAGCTCATGCTCCCACAATCCAAGCTTTCCTTTAGCTGGAATGAATTCATCTAACATGTGCATATCTTTAACTTCCCAAACGTAACCACCGACAGGGAAATCGCCTAAAAGATAGTCATTACCCGATACTACACGCCCATCCTCCAATACTGCCCATGTTTCATTGTCTTCCGTTACCCTTAAACAATTTACAAGGTTGCATACAGCAATGATCTTACCAGTAGGAAGATTTTCAACAGTATACCTGTGCCTGCCAAGCAACGACTGAATGACCGGATAGCTACAGACTTCTTTATCTATTTTTTTACTAGTGTGAATCGCCAGAGCTCCCCGATAACTTGTTCTCCAAGTCCGCGTTTCATATTTTGCTTCTTCTAAAACGAAAAGGCTTGCCCAAGGCTGAATCATCGATAGTACCTTCATTAAGTAGCCTCCACCTCATAAAGATCACTTTTAAGTATATAGTGTCCTCGTAGAAAAAAATTATAAAACTGGTCAGCACTTGCTATATACCGCGAAAATGATTCCATAAAAAAGCTCAGAACTTTATGTTTCTTTACATTGTACTTATCTTGGTCCGAACTAAAACAACCCCTTCAATTTCACGAAGTTCTTTTATAAAAACGGAGATTTCCTCATGCAACCTGGATGATATGTAAGTCCCCGCTACAGTTAGACAAAGCTAAATCATCTACATTGTCTTAACGGCAGAAATTATTATTCTTTCCGTCTTCTCTCTGACAGTTCTTCCTGGACCATAAGATACATTTCTTCCACACCGGTGCTTGAAGCTTGAAAGTTATATGCATTACCTGCATTAATCCCCATGCTCTCTGCTTCTTCTGCGGCATCAATATTTGCCCCGATAAAAATAAATTCCCAATTATATTTCTCTTGTTGGTGTTTGATGAGCTCTTTCACCTTCTCATAGGTAAATTCACGGCTTGCATTTTCCATACCATCGGTCGTAATAACAAATATTATCTTGCCTGGTCTTAGCTCCTCGCTCATTTCTGATAATCTGTGCCCCACATCCAAGATGGTTTTCCCCACCGCATCCAGCAGTGCCGTACATCCTCTAACATAATATTCCTTGCCTGTGAGCCTAGTGCTATTAGCGTCAACCCCATTCCATAATATTTCATACATATCATCAAAAAGAACGGCTGTAACAAGTGTTTCCCCTTCCAGTTGGCACTGCTTTTCAAGCAGGGAGTTAAAGCCTCCGATGGTATCACTTTCAAGACCTGCCATGGAACCGCTTCTATCAAGTAAAAAAATGATTTCAGTCAAATTTCTGTTCACACGTATCATCCCCTCAAATTACTGATCATGGTATAATAATAGTTGGATTTATCCATATTTTGGTCGCTTCTTAAGCGACATTTGGGGGGGTACATCATTTGCTTAATGATAGGATACTTGCAGAAATGCGGGAATATGTAGAACATCACTTACATGAACTTGTATTCGTTGTATCTCAACCAATTCATGATTTAGAGAGTGAGTTTATCCTTGAGGATATACACGAGAGGGAAATAGAAGATTTTATAAAAAATAATCGAAAACCATCGCTCAAACAAGCATTGTTCAGCTTTATCGATCAAAAAGGGGCAAGTGACCCGGAAATCTACAATAAAGCCGGTATTGACCGTAGACTTTTTTCAAAAATACGCTCCAATCCAAACTACCGGCCCGGAAAAAATATCATTGTCGCTCTTGCATTAGCACTTGAGCTGGATAAAACGGACACGGATGAACTCTTAGGTGCTGCCGGTTACTCCTTGTCAAACAGCGAGACCGCAGACTTGGTCATTCAGTTCTGTTTGGAGAAAAAAATTTATGATATTGATGTTATCAATTACGCTTTGGATTCCTTCAGTCTGAAACCGTTGATTCGATAACGAATGTATACTGTTTGCGAAACTACCGTAATTACATTTGCCTATATACTGAGAGTTAGCATGGAATATTAGCTAAATAAAGAATTGGCCGGCCACTCAATAATGAATGACCGACCTATTCATTCCTTTATAATTGTTCTCCATTTGTCCGAATCACATTTTGGTACCAGAAAAAGGACTTTTTCTTTTTACGATCCAAAGTACCACTGCCATCGTCATGTTTATCAACATAGATAAAACCATAACGCTTTGAGAATTCTCCTGTTGATGCACTTACTAAATCAATGCACCCCCAGCTTGTGTAGCCCATTAGCTCCACACCGTCCTCAATTGATTCCCGCATTGCTATAATATGGTCACGTATATAATCAATGCGATACCCATCATTAATGGAACCGTCTTCCTCAACGGTGTCGATTGCTCCCAAACCATTTTCCACAACGAAAAGCGGAACCCTGTACCTGTCATACAATTGGTTTAAAGATATTCTTAGGCCGGTTGGATCAATTTCCCATCCCCAGTCACTTCTTTTAAGGAATGGGTTTTTAATTCCACCAAGAATATTACCTTGACCTACCTCTTCAGGAGATTTATCTTTTTTCTCGGTACGAGACATATAGTAACTAAGCGAAATATAATCAACCGTGTTTTCTTTTAATAATTCTAAGTCACCGTCATGAATTTCAAGTTCAATTCCATGTTCTTTGAAATAACGTTTTGTGAATGCCGGATATTCACCGCGGACTTGTACATCTGCACAGAAGTAATTAAAAAGACGTTCTTCTTGCAACGCATAAAGTACATTTTCCGGATTACTATCTACAGAATAAGTCGGAAGATATACAATCATACATCCAATTTGAGAATCCGGGATGATTTCGTGTCCTATTTTCACCGCAAGGGCACTCGCAACAAATTGATGATGATAAGCCTGGAAAGTTGGTTGATAACGGTCGCTTTCCTGTTGAATAGCAAAACCAAGGCCTAAAATCGGCATATGCAAGCTGCTATTTATTTCATTAAAGGTCATCCAGTATTTTACTTTGTTTTTATAATGGGTAAAAAGGGTTGTTACGTAACGTTCAAAGAATGTAATGACTTCCCGGCTTCTCCATCCACCATATTCTTTTACAAGGTGAATGGGCATTTCGTAGTGAGAAATCGTTACAACTGGTTCAATTCCATATTTATGTAATTCATCAAATACACGGTCATAAAATGCGAGACCTTCTTGGTTTGGTGTTAATTCGTCTCCTTGAGGAAAAATGCGTGACCAAGCAATGCTCATGCGATAAGCTTTAAAACCCATTTCGGCAAATAACGCAATATCTTCTTTATAACGATGATAAAAATCAATTGCTTCATGATTTGGATACATATATTTCTCATGATCTAGTTCAAAATCAAAACCAGGATCCTTTAGTACTTGAAGCCGCACTTTACCTCCTGGAAGAACGTCAGGTGTATTTAACCCTTTTCCGCCTTCATTATAACCGCCTTCTAATTGGTTGGCAGCAGTAGCTCCGCCCCATAAAAATCCTTCCGGAAAGGCCTTTTGATATTGATCCATTGATTTTTCCTCCTCTATTTAAATTTCTCATATAGGGAGACTGGCAATCTCCCTTACTGTTACACTCCTAATGCCAAGAGCTTTTCGTTAGTATTAACTAGTCCTTCATTTACTGGTGAAACGGATTGGTAACTCTGAGAGTTTGTTATAATTACTGGAGTCGTAAGGTCAAAACCTTCTGCTTCGATTGCCTCCATGTCAAAGGTTACTAAAGCATCTCCCACATTAACAATATCACCATCGTTTACATGTGCCGTGAAATGTTTGCCATCTAATTTAACGGTGTCTATTCCAATATGGATGAGGATTTCTGCTCCATTATTGCTGGTGATGCCAATGGCGTGTTTTGTTTTAAAAACTGTTGTAACTTTACCCGAGACAGGTGATACGACTTTTCCTTCTTGTGGCTGTAAAGCCACTCCTTTGCCCATGATACCAGTAGAGAACGTTGGATCATTAACTTCGCTTAATGCTTTTAACTCACCCTTCAATGGGCTGTATAGTTCTTCAGCGGCAACCATCATTTCAGATTTTGCAGCAGCTGCTTCTTCATTAGTAAAAGTTGAATCCTGCTCTCCTATCTCAGCTTCTTCAAACCCTAAAATATAAGTAATTGCAGCAGCTACAATAAAACTTACGGCAAACCCAACCATTACATAAATAAATGTGCCGCCGATGAAAATAGGAATTGAGGCTAAAGCAGGCGTTACCACTGAGCTCGCTGTCGCACCAACTGCACCTACAATCGCCCCTCCGACTGCTCCCCCTACTGCAGCTCCGATAAATGGCCTTTTCAATTTCATGTTTACACCGTACATTGCAGGTTCTGTAATACCCATAAGTGCTGTAAACGATGTGGAAGCAGCCAGAGATTTTAAATTCTTATTTTTTGCTTTAAGGTAAACTCCAAAGGCTGCACCGGCTTGACCTAAATTTGCCATACCCATTATTGGCAAAACGAAATCGCCGCCTAATTTGGAAATATTTTGGATCATGATCGGTACAAATGCGTAATGCATTCCTGTCATGATGATCAGTGAAAAGGTTCCACCAAGGATAATTCCTGTAACTAATCCCGTTTTTCCATGCAGGATACTCATCAGACCTGAAAGTCCGTTTCCAATATAACTTCCTAAAGGACCGATCACAATCAGTGTAACTGGAACAACAATTAGCAATGTTATCATAGGTGCAAAGATCGTTCTTACAGCATTCGGAACGATTCGATTTGAAAATCGATCTACATAGGATAAGAACCAAACAGCCAAAAGAATTGGGATAACAGAATAGGAATAACCGACAACCTTGATAGGCAAACCTATAAAATGAATGGTTTCAATGTTTTTGGCAGCCATCTCAACAAAAGAAGGAAATACCAAAGATGCGGCAAGAGCTCCTGCTATGTATTCATTTGTTTTAAATTTCTTTGCCGCGCTAAAAGCAAGCAAAATTGGCAAGAAGTAAAACGCTGCATCTCCAACTATATTTAAAACTTGATATGTTTCACTGTCCGTAGACATCCAGTTGAGTGATACAAATAGAGCAACAAACGCTTTCAGCATACCGGCACCAGCGATAACTGGTATCAACGGCGTGAAGCTTCCTGCAATAAAATCAAAAACCGAGCTTATGATATTTTGTTTTTCTTTTTTGATGCCGATGGAATCGTTTCCATTTTTGTTAATATTGGCAATTTTCATGATCTCTTTGTACATATCTGAAACATCGTCCCCTATGATCACCTGAAATTGACCGCCTTTTTTGGCGACACCCATGACTCCGGTTAATTTTTTTAATTCTTGTTCTTTAGCTAATTCTTCATCGCGTAAATTAAAGCGTAATCTTGTCATACAATGAACAAGGCTTTGCACATTGCTTTCTCCGCCAACCAAATCCAGAATTCTTCTAGCTAACTCTGATTTTTTCATCTCTTTTTTCCTCCCCTTTTTTGTAAAAATAAAAAACCTAAATTGACCGCCCATGGTGATAGCGGAAGCCAATTTAGGTTTTGCCTGCGTGACCAGTAACAATCCTGTAATCGAAACCTTTGAATTCAACTGAAGCCAGGAAATAAAAAAACCCAAATTGACCCGGCAAAAAAATGACGGTTCAATTTAGGTTTTGCCTGCATTATCAGTAACAATCCTAATAAAATCAAAGAATATTATTTTGTACATTTAAAATAGCATACGCTTTCAATTTTTGTCAACGCTTTCTTTTCAATAAATTGTTCCACTTTCACACCCAGTATAATTATTTTCGGTTTACCACCCGTTCAATATGAAGAGCTAAATAGGCCATTTCTTCCTTCGTTAACTCACGTTTATATTCACTTTCGACAAAAGCTTTGATTTTTTGCGTACATTCAAAAACCTCTTTATGCTTATCCTTAATCAAATCGTAAAGAAAATCATCTGCTCTATCCATCGATGTGCCGTTTAAAAGCCGTTGTGCGAAAAACTTTAGATGAGTGAGAAAACGGAAATAATTTAATGATTCCTCATCCAATTCTACTCTAAAATGGTATTTAACAATGTTTAAGACGTCCTGAACTAATTTTGTAATATTGACAACGTTCGGAATTTCTTCGTTTAGTTCTGCATTGACGATGTGCATCGCAAGGAATCCAGCTTCATCCTCTGGAAGATTAATTCCCAGCTTTTGTTGAATCATTTGTAACGCTTCTTTACCAACGGCATATTCATCCTTATATATTCTTTTAATTTCCCATAGCAATGCATTTGTTATATTCACGCCTTTTTGCTGTCGTTCAATCGCAAAGTGAATATGATCAGTTAAAGATATATAGATATTGTCATTTAACTTTCTTCCGAGTTTTACTTTCGCATGGTTTATGATTTCTTCGGATACAGTCATATATTCCATGGGAATGTCATTTAATAATTTTTGTAGCTTGTCCGATATACCTTTATTCTCTAAGGTAAAAACCTTTTCAATTCGTGCCTCGTCCACGGCATCGCCAGGCTTCTTTTGAAAAGCTATGCCTCTGCCCATTACCACTAACTCTTTCTTTTGCTCGTCAAGGACACTGATTACATTGTTGTTAATCACTTTTGCTATTTTCATTTACAGAGCCTCCACTGAATATTGCCCAAACCTAAGCCCACTACCACAACTAACAGGTCTTTTGTATCAGAATAATACTATCATTGATTCTAACCTCTAAATTTTGAACACGTCAATGTAAAAAAAATTGGTTTTTTAACAGAGTCTACCACCGTTAATGGGATAACCGATTATGTAAATTTGCAAAAACTAACAGTTTTTAACCTGAATTCCCCGGGAATTTAAAAAGTAGAACGAAAGCAACATTTTTAAAAGGGAGGAATCACATTGAAAATAGGAGAGGTAATGACAAGGGATGTGGAATCATGTCCACCGGATACCCCTATTTACGAGGTTGCACAAAAAATGAAGGACTTGGATGTGGGAGTGATTCCGATTTGTGAGGGGGACCAGCTAACCGGCCTTGCAACAGACCGCCGACTTAGTCATAAAAGCGCTGGCGAGCCAGCTGCCAAGTGATACTTCTGTATCAAAAGTGATGACAACTGACCCTGTTCGGGGAACCGTCCATATGACGGCAGAGGAAGCAGCAGATTTAATGGCTGATGTCCAGATCCGCCGTCTGCCAATCGTAGAGGATGGAAAATTAATTGGGATCGTCTCGCTTGGGGACCTCGCTGTCACAGATAAACTAGACGATGAGGCAGGAGAAGCACTTGAGGAGATTTCAAATCCAGCAGAATCAATGTAATAAGGTTCCTACTCAGGATGCCCATATTCACTTGGGCATCCCTTTTGTTTGTTTTTAAACCGGAAGACAAGGTGGCTTTTTTCTTTTAAATTCACCCTCTCATTTAAGTGTGATATAGGTGTTTTTCTGCCCTACAAAAAAACCCCTTCCGAATTTTCACCATCACATGTTTTTTCTAATTTTTACTCTACATAAAAAATGCACCCCATTATATCAACGGGGTGCATCTCATTCGCGGATAATGATATTGGTTAAGCCGCTTTTTTAATCTCTATTATTTTACCTTCTTTACGCCATTCCTTAAATTCGGCTGCCGCTGTAAAGATTACATCTGTAGATGAGTTTAGAGCCGTTTCAAAAGAGTCCTGCAGGACACCTATGATAAATCCTACTCCAACTACCTGCATAGCAATTTCATTTGGGATCCCGAACAAGCTGCATGCCAGAGGAATCAGTAATAAGGATCCACCGGCTACACCTGAGGCACCGCAAGCGCATATAGCTGCTACTAAGCTAAGCAGAATCGCTGTAGGAAGGTCCACTTGTATGCCAAGTGTATGAACCGCCGCAAGTGTTAAAACAGAAATCGTAACAGCGGCTCCAGCCATATTAATCGTAGCACCTAATGGAATCGATACTGAATAACTGTCTTTATTTAAACCTAGATTTTCACATAATTTCATATTAACAGGAATATTGGAAGCTGAACTTCGTGTAAAGAATGCTGTAACTCCGCTTTCCTTTAAGCATTTTAGAACAAGCGGGTAAGGGTTTTGCTTAATAACTGCAAAGACAATGATTGGATTCACAACTAATGCCACAAAGACCATACAGCCGATCAACACAGCAAGTAATTTCCCGTAGCTTAATAATGCCTCAATCCCATTCGTTGTAATAGACTCAAATACAAGACCCATGATTCCTAATGGGGCAAATTTAATAACCCATGAAACCATTTTGGAAATAGCATCTGAAAAATTGCCAATCAATGTTTTTGTCGTATCAGCAGCATTTCGTAAAGCCAATCCAAGAATTACCGCCCAGGTCAAGATTCCGATATAATTTGCATTCACAATGGCATTAACCGGGTTATCTACCACGTTCAGCAGCAATGTTTTGAGAACCTCTACCACACCGCCAGGAGGCGTCACACCCTCAGCACCTTTTGCAAGTGTTAAACCTACAGGAAAAATAAAGCTTGCAATAACAGCGATTAATCCAGCTAAAAAGGTCCCTAAAAGGTATAGGACGATGATGGATTTCATATTCGTTTTATGTCCACGCTTATGTTGGGCAATAGCCGACATAACCAAGAAGAGTACCAACACAGGTGCAATTGCTTTCAAAGCACCTACAAACAAAGAACCTAAAATCGAAATAGGTTTTGCAACTTCGGGAATCGTTAAGGCCAGGATGATCCCAATAATCAAACCTACAAGGATTTGCTTGACGAGACTCAACCTACTCCATTTTTTTAGTATATTAGTCATAGATGTTCCCCCATTGTATTAGATAGACTTTCTTATGCTGCTAGATATGGAGCTATTTATATCTCTCTTACACATTGTTTGCAAATGAATCAAAGATTCATCTATAGAGTATAAAATTTTTTAGACATCAACGGCTCGATTAATGGGAATTCCACCATGTTCCATCCAGAAAAGACAATTGTCTTTCTGATAAATAGTATTATAAGGTTTTTATTGATATATTACAATACTATTATAAGAATTATTTAATTATTAAAATATTCATAATATTTAAGAATATACAGCTAATCATCAGAAATCCTTACAGAAGATATACTATTTTAATAAAATTTAAGTTCTGACTCCCTTTTTTTACTTCGTCTAAAATCGATAAAAAATGCCCTTGACAATGTTTCGAATTCTGTAATCGGGGAATTGAAGTATCAGACACACTTTCTTCATAAAACGAACAAGGAGGAATGTATGATGGCTAAGAACGACAGAGAAAAGAATGGAAAAATGACGGTAGAAGAAGCAGGACGCAAAGGCGGAGAAGCTACAGCTGAAAATCACGGCAGGGAATTTTATCAGGAAATCGGACGCAAAGGCGGAGAAGCCACGGCTGAAAACCATGACAAGGAATTCTATCAAGAGATTGGACGGAAGGGTGGCGAAGCGACTTCTGAAAATCATGATAAAGAATTTTATCAAGAAATCGGTGAAAAAGGCGGAAACGCACGAGCTGAACAGCGTGATGATGACAGCGATGGAAAAATGAGCAGAGAAGAAGCTGGACGCAAGGGCGGAGAAGCAAGAGCAAGACAGCGTGAAGATGATTAAAAATCCTATCCAGAACAAAGATAGCAGAGAGAAGAAACCATCTTCTCTCTCTTTTCTATATGTTCCGGTATTTATTCTAAAATGCATAAGGGATAACCATATATAAGGGAGGAAAAGAGATCGAAACATGCAAAACCCATTCTCATCAAGTTTGTAATGATCGCAGTTGCTTTAGGAATGATTCTTCCAGGAGCGTTCCATTTAGAACTTAATGAACTTTTGTTAATCAGCTTATCTTTAACAGCCCTTACCTATTTTCCTGGTGACCTATTCATTTTCCGTATGATCGGGGATCAATCAGACCCGGATAAAAGAAATGTTATTACCACCGCTTTTGATGCCGTATTGGCTTTTTTGATCATCTGGATTATGGGTGAAATCCTGTTTTCTCATGATGACGGCCTGATAACAGTCTCTCTCATATGTGCTGTAATTATTAGTGTATGCGAGTGGATCTTCCATAAATATCTTGATTACTACGTATTTGATCAAAAACAACATCGTAACGCTACTCACTAATATATCTTTTGTAACCCCATTAGACATGGAATATGGCTGCTAATGGGGTATCTTGGCTGCATTGTTATAGCAACGAATCAAACTTAGATGGCATACATACGATAAGTAATGATTTAATAAGAAGGGGCGCAATCTTTTTTGTGCTCTGTTTTTGTGTTTCTAGGTTACAAAACTTCTGTATGACAGACTGGTACTCTGTTGTAGAATGCTGGTAAAACTACTAAAGTATTATTATTTTCTCATTCCTGCTTAAGCCTGTTTTTCTGCGTAATGTATCTTGGAGTCCCAGTTTGAATTTTCATGAGTGATTGAAAAGTGACGGTCTTACCTCACCACCTGTATGCTGATGTTTTAAAATTTTCTAGTTATGAGTTGGTTTGAAATTTGTGATTTTTATCCATAATGAATAAGGATACAGAACTAATTCCTAAGAAGAGGTAAAGTACACCATGAGTGGGGATGTTTCTGATAAAGACATTTATAGTTATTTTATCAAAGAGGTGATCGTATGGCATTACAGCGCACGTTTATTATGGTAAAGCCTGATGGAGTGCAACGAGGATTAATCGGAGAAATCATCAAACGCTTTGAACAAAAAGGTTTTACGTTATTAAATGCAGAGCTTATGACAGTGGACCGCGCTAAAGCTGAATATCATTATATGGAACATCAGGAGAAGCCATTCTTTGGCGAATTAGTGGAGTTTATTATATCCGGTCCTGTTTTTGCAATGGTCTGGGAAGGGGAAAATATAATTGAAGTTTCTCGCCTCATGATTGGCAAGACAAGTCCCTCGGAAGCAATGCCAGGTACAATTCGCGGAGATTTTGCAAATATAAAAGAAGAGAATGTAATCCATGGTTCGGATTCTCTCTTAAGTGCAGAACGGGAAATCGAGAATTTCTTTGGTTTTTTGAAAAAACGTACTACAAAGGACGATGATCTTCCATTCGAGGGTAGACAATCGGTTTAAAAGCATTAAATAAATCCCCTTATGTCAAAAGCACCCCAATTGTTTATCAATTGGGGTACAGTTCAATCATTTACAATTTTTCGGCAAATTGATTTAATTTTTCTGACATTTTTTGAAGTTCTTCTAGAACGGCCGATATATTTTGAATCGAAGATGCCTGATCCATCCCAATGGAGTTCATTTTTTGGATAGATTGCACAATTTCAGCGGTAGCATCCTGAGATTGCAATAATGTCTCGCGAATTTTGTTGGTAGATGTAACTGTTTCATTCGATAGTTTTCGAATTTCGTTAGCTACAATTCCGAATCCTTTGCCTTTTTCTCCGGCATGCGCGGCCTCAATAGCTGCATTTAAGCCTAATAAATTAGTTTGCTCAGCAATTTTTTTAATGATTTGTAATACTTCGCCGGATTTTTTTACATCTTCCGTCACATGCTGTGATTCTGCTATAAGCTGCTGTGTAAAGTCCGCTAAAGAAACCGCTCCCGTTGAAACGTCGCTCATGCCTTCATTAACTTTAGTTAGTGAATGCATCATTTGGTCAGCCATAAGCCTCAGTTCGGTTTGCCTTCGCATGGCAATCCCCATGCCACCGATCATTGTACCTGCTATATCATAAATAGGCATGGCCCTTGCTGTAAATTCAAATCCATAGACATGCTCAGGAACATTTACATGAATAGATGTTCTTTGTTTCATGGCCTGTGCGATTGGAGTTTGCGGATGTAGAACATCCCCTACATTTATGCCAAGGTTTACACTCTCACCGGGAAAAACACCAACTACCTTTTCCAAATTAGAGATTGTAATTGACGAATCCACTGGTAAACAGTCTTTTATCAATGGCACAGCAGCAATTAAATTCTCTAATGAAGCAATCTTTCCAACCATTCGTAACCCCCATAATTATAAACTCTATAAAACTTATCCCTATCATACTAAGCAATGTCCAATGTACAAATATATTTAGTAAAATGAAATACTCAGTACGATACAGTCCTATTTAACCACCGTTTTCATAGTACTATTCTACCTCATATTACCACTATATTACAACTAAGTTATTATTGTGCTGTTTCAATCTTCGTGCTACTACTCATTGCTAAACTTTCGTCCACACATAAGAATTCTGCCATCTTTATTTTACTGATGGGAGGACTAAACAAATAACCCTGAAGCTCATCGCATCCCATTTGTACCAGTAGATCTCTTTCTTTCTCTGTTTCTACTCCTTCCGCTACTACATTTAAATCAAGTCCATGGGCAATATCAAGAACGGATGAAACTAATAATGCTTTTTTTACATCCTGATCAATTCCCTCAATAAATTGGCGGTCAATCTTAATTTCGTCAATTGGAAGATGCAATAGTTGGTATAAGGACGAATATCCCTTTCCAAAGTCATCGATCGAAATGTGGACATCTAAACTTTTCAGCTTATAGATGACTTCCGCCACATGCTTGGCATCTTTAATAAAAACACTCTCCGTGATCTCTAATTTTAAAAATTTGGGGTCCATCCCCGATTCATCCAAAGTCTTCTTTATCATTGAAACCAAATAATCCTGTTGAAAGTGCTTGGCGGATAAATTTGCAGACACCGGAATTTGTGCTAAGCCTTGATCATGCCATTCCTTGTTTTGTTTACAAGCCTCCATGAGTGCCCACTCATCAATCTGCAGGATCAATCCAATTTCCTCTGCAATCGGAATGAAGGTGGATGGAGAAACAAACCCCAAAACCGGGTCATGCCAACGCATCAACGCTTCCATGCTTGTTACCATCCCAGCTCTAGTCTTCGGTTGATAAAATAGCTCAAAATCACCTTTCTCAACCGCTTGGCGTAATGCATTTTCAATCAATAGGCGTTCTTGGAATCTGTCTCTCATGGATTCATCAAAAAATTGCGGGACATTTCCGCCTTTTTCCTTTGAAAGATACATCGCTGAGTCCGCGCACTTTACCAGAGTATCCAAGTCCGTTCCATCCTCCGGATACATGCTGATTCCTATACTGGCGGTAATATATAGCGTTTGTCCTTGAATCGAAAAGCATGTTGAAAATTCTTTAAGGATTCTTTCTAGTGTTTCGGAGACTTCTTCTTGGCCTTCCACACAATGGACAACAACAAATTCATCCCCGCCAAGCCGAAAAACCTCTCTTTCGCTATTCTGTAAGGAACGCAGTTTACTCGCCGTCAACTGAAGGAGTGTGTCTCCGGCGTCATGGCCTAACGTGTCATTGATTCGCTTAAACTGATTTAAATCAATAAAAATAACCGCTAAATGTTTCGTCGCATTATTTGTAATAAGCTGCTTCACATAAGTTTGGAAATGAAGGCGGTTGGGCAATCCGGTCAATACATCATAAAAAGCTAATTGATGCAGCTGTTCTTCTGACTCTTTTAATTTTTTTGTCCGGTCCCTAAGCTGTTCATTCATTTCATGGCTTTCTTGAAATAATTCTTTTAGCTTATCAGCCATCTTCATCAAATTTCGGGTGAGCAACCGCAATTCTGCTACGTTACTTTGCGGCCACTCTACCGTTTCTAGATGAAATAGTTTCTGAGGCAAACCTGTCGTTACAACCGTCAATTGCTTTAAGTTATTCATTAATATTCGACTGACAACCAGTATGAGAAGTACCGTTCCTAAAGCAAATACGAGTGAATAACCGAGTTTATCCAAAAAATCACGATATATGTACTCCTGGTATTTAACAATCGGAAACTCAATGTTTATATTAAGCGATAAAGGATCAACAGGTTTAACATAAACATATTTTCCTGCCTCCCATTTAATAATAGGCAAGCCGTCATCTTGTCCTTTTGGCAGCACCCGATAAACATTATTTGAAACCTTTTTGATATCATACGTATGCTGCCAATCATACTTTTCCTTTACAGAAATCGTGTTTGAAGTGGAAACGATTACATCGTTGTGAAAACCCGAAATAACAATATCAAAATCACGTGATTTTTTTTGCTGAACAACCTTATCTAATTTGTCCATTTGAGTGCTTCCGTATAAAGACAGCTTCCTAAGATCATCCGCATTCCATAGGAGCAGCTCTTGTTCAATTTGAATGATATTACTCTTAGCTTGCCTTTCTATATCATGAATAAATTCATGTGAATTCCTTGTATTTGTCAGAACACTTAAGCAAAAAGGAATTAGAATTGAGATTAACGTTACATGAGTTAGAAATTGGTGAATGGATACGTGATTTTTATTTAATTTAGCTAGTAGTTTGTAAAAAGGAAAATAGGCTAAAAGCATATCTGCAATCAGGACATTAAAAAGCCCATTGAAGAAATCTTTAGACATGACAAAATATAAAGCATTCTCGGATAAGGCAGTGCGATTGAGGTAAAATATGGAGGCCAAGCCAATAGTCAACCAAAAAAGTGCATCAACAAAGATCATCTTTGCCTTTCTGCCCCTATAGAAGAACGCTTCAACAAATATAATTTCTAATAGGACAATCGTATGTCCAAATATACTTGTAAAATTGTGGGGTACAAAAAGAAAAGCTAGCATTCCTGCTATAATGGAATGAGCAAGGCCGAATAGCCGAAGCATGAGAAACATGAAAATACTGGTAAAAGTGAAGGTGATTCCATAAACTAAAGTTAATTTAAAACTTGAACAAAAAAGAACTAGACCCAAGATAGAGATAAAAAGAAATGTTTTACCATTAAATTGCAAGAATAGACTTTTCATTCCAACCATTTCTATCATCCTATCTAAAAAAGTAACTTCATAACTTCTATTACTAAATTACCAATTTCATATAAAGTAACGTAAGGCAATTTTGAAACGCAAAAGAATCAAAATTTCCGCGCTCACCTATATTAGGATATTAACTTTGCACCATTAATAATATCATAATGTGAATAATTTGAATATATTGGAATAGTTCAAAAGTCTTATCACTATTAGAACCGTGACCATAAGGTCATTTCATCCTTAGGCCATAGCGAAGTTCTGTTTCGTTATCTCCCCCAGTCGTTTCACCGCAGTGGCGTGTCTGTCTTGAAAAAGAACGAAGGGCTTTGGAAATTTTAACACCCCATAAGGCTGCCCGTCGCACAAAAATCCACTCTCTCTAAAAATAAAGGGGCTCTGACCCATTTTTGTAATTAATTGTTACATCATACCGAGAGAACTCTAAGGCTAAAAGTAACAACATTGCCAAATATCAGCCTTTTAGCAACTTTGGATTTTATATCATAATTCAATGGAGGTTTAAGCTTGACCGCAGCATTTTTTGTATTTCTTACCGCTTCCACAAGGAAAAGGGTCATTTCGGCCAATTGTTTTTCTACTGTTAAAATCAATTACATTTGATTTTAGAATCTGAGCTGGCGCCGCAGACAATTCTATTACGGGTTTCCTTACTTGAGAATTTCATAGACTTAGGAATTCTCTTACTGAACCAGCACCTCACACATTTATTAAGACATGGAAGAGATCTTCCCTCATAAAGATTTGAACAACAAAAGGAGCCCAACTTAGTGAACTCCTAATATTTGTAACTATTTTACATTTCGCTTCTTCAAAGGTTCTTTTCCGACTTCACGATTTTTTAAAAATTAAATTAGTAGTTGAAGATATTCAGATTTAGCAGTGTTTACCCTTTTTACACACAAAAACGGAGGTGATTCACTTATATTTTAAACCGTTTCAATAAGTCACTCATTTCTTCAGCGAACTTCGCAGTTTGTTCGATTGAAGCCGTAATATCTTGGATAGAAGATAATTGTTCTTCTGAAGAAGCTGCAACTTCACGGATGTATCTTGTTGATTCAAGTGATTTCTCCGAGTTACCTTTGATGACTTGTTCCACATCTTCTACTTTAGAAAGCAGTTTTTCTATTTCTATAAATATCTTATCTACTTCCTTAGACGACTCGTTTGACGAATGGTATACCTGTTGCAAGCTTCCATTGACATCTTGTAATCTTTCCATACCAGTTCCAAACTTACTTGTTCCGGATTCCATCTCGACAACTGCATTAGCAGTCTCTGTTTGTATCTCATTTACAAGTTTAGAAATTTGTTGCGCTGATTGAGCAGATTCCTCTGCTAACTTTTTCACTTCATTAGCGACAACAGCAAATCCTTTTCCGTGTTCGCCAGCTCTTGCTGCTTCAATAGAAGCATTTAATGCCAGTAAGTTGGTTTGTGCTGCGATATTAGTAATCATTTCAACGATATTGCCAATTTCAGATGAACGATTCCCTAAATTTTTTACAATTTCGGATGAACCACGAACCGAATCCTGTATGTCAGACATTTGAGATAACAAAGAAATAACGTCCTCATTCGCTTGTTCCACTACTTGGTAAGAATTCTTTGTTTTCTCAGATACCAATGAAGAATGATCTTTTATTTCTGACACACTTTGTGTAATCCCATTCATTGATTCCAAATTCTTTTTGTTTCCTATTTCTTGTTCCGTAGAGATTCCGGCTGCAATTTGAACATTATTTGTAACGACACCGGATAGCTGCACCATTTCATCAGCGTGGTGTGATAGGACAGACGTGTGTTCAGCAACAACCTCTCCTTTATGCAAAATCCCGCCGATTAAATCCTGCAAACTATCAAGCAAAGAATTAAAGCTATCTGCTAATTTCCCGACTTCATCTTTTCTATTGATGCTGAGTCTTTGAGTTAAATCACCCTCGTTGTTTGCTAATTCTTCTATTTTATCCGTAACTTCTTTTAACGGTTTTAAGGATCTAAAATTGATGACGTAACTAATAATTGCGCTTAGCAGAATAACTGCGACTGTAATGATAATAAAATAATTTAAAAGGGAGTTTGCATCAGCAAAAGCTTCGCTTGTTGGAACGGAAATCATAATGCCCCAATCCATTTCTTTTGCTTTACTATAAAAAATTAGACTGTTTTCGCCATTAAAGTTTGTTTCGATTACGCCTGTTTTACTATTGATACTTTTCTCAACTAATTGATCCAAATCACTATTTTTATAATCTGAAATTTTCTTATTAAGAGTATCCTCTTTATTTTGGCCTGCAACAATCGTGCCATCGCTCGTAAAGACGGTAACATACCCGCTATTCCCTAATTTTATGTTAGAGATGATATTGATTAGGCTTTCTATTTGGCTGCCGCTCGATGCAACTCCGACAACCTCTCCATTATGACCATATACTGGAGAGGAGGCTAATACGATTGGTGCTCCGTTTAAACCTGGGGATGCCGAAGGAACTGGATTATAGGCTTTTGTTAGTTTTTCCATACCACCTTTATAGTGTTCATAATGACTAGCCGGTATTTTATTCCCGCCCAAATATAAGAATCCTTCAGCACTCATAAAGGCAAATGCATCTGGGTTATCCAATCTTTTGGCTATTCCAATGCCCAAAGCATCTGCTTTTTTAACATTGCTTGTTTTTAATTCATCCGATTCAGCGATATATTCCATTGTTTCTTGTTTACCTTTTATCCATATATCTATATTCGCTTTTACCGATTCCAGTTGGCTATAAGCTTGATCTTGAAATCTTTCATATAGAAAGTCTTTTGCTTTCATATATCCAAATGCGGAAATACTGATCATGGATATTGTAATTAATAAACTGATCACTAACGTATTTTTAACAACTAACCTCATGACGCCACTCTCCATATATTCTGAAATAGCTTCTTTAAACCAAACACCAAATCTTACAAACTATCTAAAATGACCTATAGTAACATTTTCTGCGTTTCATAATCCACAAAATAAAAATCCACCCTAAAAAGGTGGATTCATGGAACATAAAGCCATCTTATTAGGTAACCCAGCTGCCCTAACAATACTGTCTTAGGCCTGCGGCTTTGCGTCCCTACCTTTCGATAGGTTTGCCATTTCTTAAGAAAAAAGTAATGTATTAAATTTTTAGCACATCTTGAAGAATTCAATTACTTTATAATGACTTTACGTTTTATCACCTGCCGCACTGATTTTGTATAAATATATTACTTTTTACCTAATCTTTATCGGATAATATTTGAAGTTGTTTAATTTAGTTCTTTGCTCCTACTCAATCCCCATGCATGTTGATATTAAATCCCAAGGTAAATCTCCCTTAGACTATTATCGTTAAGTAAATTGGAGGGGGAGCCTATGAAAGAAATTCGCCCATTATCCATTACAGCTATTCGATCTGTAATCGTTAGAGCAACATCAACATTTTGCTCTACGAGTAAAATCGTAACACCACTTTCTTTAATAACCCTTATTTGTTCAAATATTTCGCTAACTACAAGCGGTGCAAGCCCAATCGAAGGTTCATCAAGGATTAATAGCTTGGGAGAGGTCATGAGTGCTCTACCGATTGCCACCATTTGCTGCTGGCCTCCGGACATCGTTCCCGCATATTGGGATTCCCGTGCTTTTAAAATCGGGAATAATTGATGTACATATTCCAATCGTTCGCCAATTTGTTGTTTCTTGATATTTAATCCACCCATCATCAGATTTTCCAGCACCGTCATTTCAGGAAAAAGGCGCCGGCCTTCCGGACAATGAGTAATACCTAAACGTGCAATTTTATGGGCAGGCAAGCCGTGTATGGCCTTCCCTTCAAATTTTATTTCTCCCTCATTCGGCATGATTAACCCACTAATACATCGAAGCAAAGTTGTTTTACCAGCTCCATTGGGGCCAATAACCGATAGCATTTCTCCCTGATGGATATGCAGCTCAAGCTGATTGATCACCCGTGCTTTGCCATAACTTACAGATAGATTATTGATTGTAAGCAAAATTCCAACTCCTATCACCAAGATATGCCTTTAGCACCCTTTCATTTTTGACTACATTTTGAGGGATATCATCCGCTATTAATTCACCGAAATTTATCGCTATTACCCTCTTAACCATTTTCATCAATTCTTTTAATTTGTGTTCTATAATAATAATGGTCATGCCTTCCTTATGCATTTGGAGAAGAAGTTTCGATAAACTTTCTATTTCGGCAGAGTTTAATCCTGCAAAAGGTTCATCTAGCAAGAGGAGGTCCGGGTTTGTAGCAAGAGCACGCGCCATTTCCAGACGCCTTAAGTCCCCCTGGGGCAGATTTCCTGCTAATTGCTGCTTGCTTCCCCATAATCCCACCTCCTGTAATATTCTTTCGATCCGTTCTGAACGATTTCCCCCGCTATCCTTTGATGGCCTTACAATGTCCACATTGTCATACACAGTTAATTCCTGAAATGGCCTTGGCACTTGGAAGGTTCTAGTCAATCCTTCCCTCACAATGAGATGGGGCTCCTTTCCCGTGACATCCTTCCCTTTCACAAAAACGGAGCCCGAACTAGGCCGCTGCACCCCGCTAATCAAATGGAACAGAGTGGTCTTACCCGCTCCGTTCGGTCCGATAATTCCAACAAATTGCCCTTGTTCTACAGAGAAGGAAACCTCATTGACCGCTTTTACTTTTCCGTAAATTTTCGTTAACTTCTCCACCATAAAGAAACTCATCAGCTTTCCCTCTCCTTGCTTCCTTTTTCTGCTTGATTACAGACCACAGGCTAGCGATGCCTTTTGGCAATAGCAAGAGAAAAACGATTAATAAACCAGCGTATATTAAATCTTGATACTGTTGGGTCCCCCGAAGCCATTCCGATAAGAATGTCAACCCATAGGCTGAGACTAACGGACCAACAATGGTTCCCATACCGCCTACTACTCCCATAATCAGAATGGTTGCCGACTGCCAAACATCGAAAACGTTGGGGCTGACATGACGCAAATAAAGGGAAAGCAAGCCTCCTCCCAGCCCGGAAATAATCCCGCTAAGGATAAAAGCAAACAATTTATACCTTTCAACGTTGTTTCCAATTGCAGCACAGGCCACTTCGTCTTCTTTTATTGCCAATAAGATTTTCCCGATTCTCGATCTCGAAATGTACAAGATCACCAAAACGGAAATCAGCATGAACACAAGCGTTACGTAATACAATTCCATGCGTGTTAACGGAACAGCTACATTAAGCCCGAATTCGCCTCCGCTTACATCCCTGTATGTATATGCCAGTTGGTGCAATATTAACGGTAAAACCATGGTGGTTAAGGAAAAGAAGGGTCCATTTAACTTTAGGCTTGGAATACCGATGATGACGCTTGCAACCACAGCAGCAATGACCCCGATCATCAAAGACAGAAATATTCCCATCGAATCATGCAAAATGCCGACTGAATAAGCACCTATTCCTATGAATAAGGCTTGCCCTAGGTTTAACTTGCCGGTATAGCCTGAAACAATATCCCAGCTGACTACAAACACAGCATAAAGATTGGCCATGGTGAGAATGGATAAGACATAAAATGAATCGATTATAAACGGCAGCAAGGCCAGGGTAAGAGTAAGGACAATGACTAATCCAAATGAATATTTATTTTTCTTTATCATCGTTCACTCACCCCTTTCGAAAACAAACCCTTGGGCCGGTATATCAATGCAAGAATCATAATAGAAAACGTTACGGCATCCTTTAATTGTGGTGTGATGGCGTAAGAGGTAATCATTTCTGCATACGCTACAATCACCGCTCCCAGCAGCGTACCCCAGACATTACCAAGGCCTCCCAAAACGACAATCGTAAATGCGACCAGAATAGGAGACCATCCCATTGCCGGCGTAACAGTTAAGAATGGAGCGACCAATATTCCTGCAATGGCAGCAAATGCTGAAGATAGTCCAATAACAAATAGGGACACTCGCTCAGCATTTACCCCAAGCATTGATGCCATTTCACGATCTTGTGAAACAGACCGGATAATTCGTCCCATATTCGTCTTGCTTAACAGCCACCATAGGAGGAGCAAGAGGACAATCGTAACACCTACCGCAAACATTTGCTGATATGTTACACGTACCCCGATTACATTCATTCCTCCTGAGAAAATGGATGGCACAAATCTAGGCTCCGGACCAAAACCAATCACAATCACCTGTTCTATAAACATTGCAAATGCCCATGTGATAATCAATATCTGGGTTTCCATATTACGCATTGGTTTGATCAGGATCCAATAGCTTAAAATAGCCAAAATAATCGTGATCAACACTGATCCCATCGCTACCCAAAACATCCCAATACCCGATGTAGCAAGGAGGTAAGAAGAGTAGCAAGCAAACATAAAAAGTGCTCCATGGGCAAGATTTAATATCTTGGCCACACCAAAGATGAGTGAAAATCCAAGTGCAATCATCGAATAAATAGCAGTCCAAATTGCACCGAACACGATAATATCTGCAATCATGTGATCCCCCTTCTCTTGTGTCCCCCTTTTTATTTGTTGATCCAGGCTGGTTTGACCGCTTTCCCGGTAGCCAGACTTTCCGGCCAGACACTCACCATCTTCCCATCCTGCCACTGGACATATGTGAATGGTACAAAATCTTCTCCAATTGTGTATCCATGGTCTTTACTAAACTTTATTTTCCCTGAAGCTCCTGTGAACGTACCATTTTCCAATGTTTGGACAAGCTTATCTGAATCAAGCGTTTTGGCTTGTTTGATAGCGTCAGCAACTAAATAGACCCCATCATAGGTAGTAATTCCTGTGTAAGAACCCGGCTCTCTTTTATAAATTTTTGTGAAGTTATCCCAGAATGGAATTGATTTTTCTGTTATTTCAGCCCGCACCCCATGTTTCCAGCTCAGGAGTCCATTAGCTTTTCCCTCGGTTTGTTGCCAGAATTCAGGGCTTTGCGCCTGTACATTGTAACCTGTGATTTCAACAGGAATTTGCCTCTCAGCCCACTGTCTTGCAAATGCGATACCTTGGTTGGCCGAGAATAACGTCATCGCAACTTCAGCACCGCTTTGTTTCAATTTCGACAACTCAATCGAGAAATCTTCCGTATCAGTTGGCGGCCGCTCCAACAGGACAATATTATCTTTATATTTTTCTTCAAAAGCTTTAGCGATTGGATCAACCCATACCGCGACTTCTGCAATTAAGGCTAGCTTCTTAAAACCTTCTTTTTTGACCATTTCATCAAACTGCTTCATGAATCCTTCGCCCAACTGCGTGGAATTCAACATAGGCCGGAATGTATATTTGTTCATTTCGTAGTCCTTGGCAACATTGTCTGTCACTACAGGCGAAGCAGAACCAGTCACCATAAAAAGCTTCTTGTTTTCCATAACGATGGGCTGAACGGCAAGTGCTACTTCACTTCTGTGCTCCCCTACAATCACATCCACTTTGTCTTGAAATAAAAGACGTTCTACAACCGCACGCCCTTCTTCAGGATTTGCTTTCGTATCTCCATAAACAGCCTCAATCTTACGGCCATCTATACCCCCAGCGGCATTAATTTCATCAATAGCCATTTTGGCCGCATCTTTAATTTCCTTTCCAGCCGCCAGCTGAAAAGCACCGATGACTCCCATCTTTAGAGGCTTATTGCTGTCATTTTCACCTGAAGACTCCGAGGACCCGTTACAGCCAGCCAGAAAAATACTTGTTATTAATGTTAAGGCCAAGATGAAGGTTAGTTTAGATCTCCATGCTTTAAGGAACATACTTTTTCCCCCTTTTGATCTACATTGCTTAACGAGAAATCTTTAGGATTACCTTGCCAGTGTTTTTGTTTTTGGCAAGATATTTGTGAGCCTGGGTGACTTCTCCCCAGTCATACACTTGATCTACAACGGGCTTGAGTTCCCCTGTCTCAAATTTTGGCAGCCATTCTGTTGCAAAACCTTTGCTCAATTGAATCTTGTCTTCCAGTGTCTGAGAACGAAGGCTTGATCCGATAACACTGATTCTCCGTTTAATCAATTCCCACAGTGGTACTGCATCGATTTCCCCACCGCCCATGGCCCCAATCACGATAATTTTCCCATCTAGTGCGATAGAAGCGAGATTGTCCCTCCAATAGGGTGCACCGATACAGTCAAGAATCAAATCGACCCCTCTTTGCTCTGTCCATTCCAGTATCTTCGGGGCAAAGTCTCCTTCTCCCTGAATGACGAAATCAGCACCGAGTGACATACAGAAATCAACTTTTTCTTTTGACCGAACAGTGATAATGGATTTGGCACCTGCCTGTTTTACGAGCTGAATCGCTGCCGTACCAACACCACTAGCTCCGGCATGAATCAACACCACCTGTTCCTTCTTCAAGCCCCCTAACTTACACAAATTCAAATACGCTGTCAGGAAAACTTCCGCAATAGCAGCGGCTTGTTCAAAACTCATGCCTGCTGGAATCGGCATGGCCAAATCTGCCGAAATCGTCACTTTTTCGGCATAACCTCCTCCTGGCAACAGGGCAAAAATCCGGTCTCCCACCTTCCAATCAGTGACCTCTGAACCTAGCTCCTCAATTACTCCGGACATTTCTAACCCGAGAATCTCAGTCGTTCCCGGCGGAGGAGGGTATAATCCCTGCATTTGGAGAAGATCCGCTCTATTTAGGGCTGTGGCCTTAACACTAACCAGAAGTTCATTTGATTTAGGAACCGGGTCTGGACATTCACCAATAAACATTTTTTCTGGACCACCGAATTCTTCATATAAGATTGCCTTCATTTGATCACCTTTTTTATTTTTTAAAATTGAAACCTGTACAAATTTTTGAAGATTGAGGACTTCAAAGCTATCACCGCCATATGGCTTGATAGGTAACTAGCATTTTGGCGACGCATAATGCCCTCGTAACTAGATAGGTATTCTACAATTCAGAGAAAATTGAAAACTTTTGCTGGAAGTAAGTAATAGGTAGAAGCAGATAATAGGAGAATCATAAATTAGGAGCCTTATCGAAATACTGAACATAGGGTACAGAAGTTTTTTTACTTTAATTAAGCGTTTTCATTCCAATTTCTACTTATCATATATGATAGTTCACCTCCTAATTAAGATTTATGGGCTAAAAGTAGAACTTAGAACAAGTTATTAAACAGTTTAATTTCATATAACTTGAAATAATCAGCATCAGTAAGGGCCATGTAGCATTCTAATGATTGATGACATTTACGTTTAGTTATTCCGGTTACTTTAAGAAAATATTTCGAATGTTTCTAGACAAAAAAACAGCTGAGTGGTCAAAATGCACCTTTGCCACTCAGCTGTTTACCTAATATTATAACAAGAATGTATTACAACAACCTTACGCATATCCAAACTGGATGTGTACTTGTCAGATGTATGGTGAGTTTCACAATTCACCTTTTTCGAAAACGAATATCAAATACTGTAAACTATATTCATTTCACATACTAGTTTCTTTTGATACACCAGCTAAAGTTGAGTTATTTTTCCAATCTACTTTGACGCTGGGGCGATAGGAGCTTCAGGTGTGGTTACCTTATCGTAAAAATCTACAAAATTATCCCGATCATCGCTGTCTCGGTATGCCATGGCCACTCGCGGATGTTCATTAAGGACACCAGAGATCATGTAGGGGATAATATAGCCCCACTCCCACTTTTGGCGCATCTCTAGCATGTGCTTTTCAATGACTCCAAGAACCGGCTTAAGCTCGTAGCTCGGTTTTTGTATGTAGCTAACCAGAAGCTCTGTGTTACAGTTACCCGCTGCACGACCCATGCCATAAACAGATGAATCAAGGAAAGTAACCCCATTTTGATATGCAGCCAATGTATTGGCGAATGCCAGTTGCATATTGTTATGCGTATGGATCCCCAGTTGTTTATTAGGAATCAACTCTTTAAACTTCTTCACTTGATGTTCAATATCCGCTGGGTCTAAGCTTCCAAATGAATCAACGATATATACAACATCTACAGGGCTTTTTTTCACCATATCAAAAGCTTTAATAAGCTGCTGTTCAGGAACACTGGATAAGGCCATAATGTTGAGTGAAGTCTCATAACCCAAATCATGGAACAGTTGTACAAGCTCCAAGCCTTTATCCACTTCACGGATATAGCATGCCACCCGAATCATATCCAGGACACTTTGCTCACGGGGAAGGATGTCATCTGGATCTACTCTTCCAATGTCCACCAACGCAGAAAGCTTCGTAAACTTTTTCTCAGGAATAATTTCTTTCAAAAAATGATCATCCAGAAATCTCCACGGATTGGGCTCAGACACGTTCAGAAGCCTGGCAGAATTTTTGTATCCAATCTCCATATATTCAACGCCGGCCGCACTTAGGCCATTATACAAATCCTGAACAAATTCGACGCTGAAATCCCAATTGTTTACTAAACCTCCATCACGGATGGTACAGTCTAAAATTTTGCTATGATGTTCCATATTTGTAACCTCCCCTTGTTATTCTGCTGACTTACTCAAACATAGTTTTATCTATGCTTATATCATGATACATATAAAGACGTCAAACTTAAATAGATTTTACTATATAGAATCTGAGCATATAAGTAAAGTGGGACTCTTTAAGGATAAACTAGTAAGGGGAGAAAAAGATTTTTTTTATGGGGAACAGTCTAGAAGAAACAAACTCCACATGCCCAGAGAGTTATTTGGCAACATATAAAATGCTGGTGAGTTATTCCTTCCCCTTCCCCACACTGATCAACTGTTAATTTTTTTCTGGTTGCGTTTTGTACCTGGCTTGCTTGGAACTGCTAAACAGTCATTTTCCAGCTTGATAAAGTCAACCAGTTTTCTTTTTCCTTATAATTAGGCATTATTTTACCAACTAGGCGCCAGAAGGATCGGTCGTGATTAAGATGAACCATATGGCACATTTCGTGAACGACTACATAGTCGATTACCTCCCGTGGTGCCATTGCGAGTCTCCAATTAAATGTTAACTGCCGTTTTGAATCGCAGGTTCCCCAGGCTGTTTTGCTATCTGAGATATGAACAGAACGTGGTTTTGTTTTGAAATGACTTCGATAGGAGGATATGCTTTTTTCCACTAAAGCTTTACACTGCTGGTAATAAAAACGTTTTAAAGCTTGTTTTATTTTTTCAGCGTCATACTGCTTTACATATATATGTAACTTTTCTTCTTTAAACATTACATGTTCTTGCGTTATATTTATATCTTGAAAGATCTCTATTGGATAGGTATTTCCTAAATAAAGAAAACTCTCGCCATACTCATAGACCTTTTTCTGTGGCCCAAGCATCCTATCTTTCATTTCTTTTATTTTTTGCTGAATAAGATCCCATTTTTCCTCTATTACCTGCACCACTCTATCATCAGGTGTCCCTTTTGGAGCCTGGATCTCAATATTTCCATAACTATCTACCGTAATTCCTAAAGATGTTCGATTTTTGTACCTGATTTCAAAGCGTATTGTTTCACCTGAGTAGGTATGTATCATGTGATCACCTGTAAGCCTTCTTTAATACATTATCCTCTGTATTTGACAGCCAACCCTTTTAAGAAATTCCTGGCGTATTTATCTCCGCATTCTTTATAATTCTTATGCCCTTCTTTTCTTAGTAAAGCGCCAAGTTCTCCTTTTGAAACCGTGAGTCCTGCTTGTTCGAATATATCCAGCATATCATCAGTAGTTAATGCTAATGCTATTTTTACTTTCTTTAACAGGAGATTATTAACATTCGCACTTTTCTTAGTAGACGGTTCTGGGGTATCAGGCTGTCCTGGTTTAGGCTCTTGTTTTCCTCTTTTAAAAATAATAAAACCATTTAAAAATGAATCCAACATACTATTATTACATTTTATTTGGTCGATGCTTTCTGGTTCATCCTCGTCTGATTTTGTGAGAATCTTTATTACTTCTGGTACTGTTACATCCACGCCTCCAAGTTTAAATATTTCTGCCATTTCTTTATTTTTTATTTCCATAGCATATCTCAGTCGAATTAATATATCGTTATTATCCACAATAAACCTCCTATGTATAAATTAGTGCCTTTCATCGGTGAAACAGGGCTTATAATTAAAACATTGCATTTTCCCGTGTTGTAGTATCAATGGATAGTCATACGCAGATTTAGTATGCTTTTATTTTTCTCATCCTATAGTATTAAAGCAGCCAAAACAAGCTAAAGTATTGCTGCTTATATTATATACATACAGAAACCTAAGGAGTCCCAACAAAACCACTGCTATATGTAGACGATTAATATAACGCTTGATGTAGCGGTGTTCATCTATGTAAATCTGCTTGAGTTTAGTATGTTATGCGTACAGATATTGAAGAACTTCTTTATTTTACGTTTTCGAAAGCTGGTTCTGAAATACTTCGGACTTGAAAAGCATGAAAAACATGCATCCGATGAGTTTACACCGTTAGCATAAATGTTTATTTAAACGTAGACAAGAATACAAACCTGCTATTCTTAACTTACATATATTGTCTCATCATAGTGACAAATCGTATTTTCATGTGCTTGGTCCTAATGCTTCTGGGTTTTAGTATAACGCCTTTACTCGAAGATTCATGTACAATTCCGAATCTGACGCCTCTAACAAACTAAAGAGTAGTTTTCCACCCTCCCGGTTCATTCCATTTTAGCACAGTGTTTGTTGAAGAGAACTGCCCCGCTCCTATTCTGAGTTAGCCAGTTTTTCTCGTTGTCCTCTTTTTATTTTAAGGGGTTTAGTTTTTCGGTAGCGACTAAGACCGTCACCGCCAATCGAAATTAATATAATACAGCTGGTAATAACAAGATATATTTATAATTAGGGTGAGAAAGGTCCAAGAAACCGGCCAGAACATAATAACTTTGTTATTCCGTTTCAAAAACATAAGAAGGCAACCCCCATAAGGGCTAGTTGCCTGCCTTTCAAATTAGTTGTGAGACGCACTCAACGTGTGTGGACTGTAATGGACAACACAAGGGGTGTTGGTGATTTTACAACAAAACTAAAGGAACCCGTATCATCTGTCCGTTAGCAATATTTCATATAAGACGCCAGTTTTGCTGTGTTTTTTACTTGTAGGCTGATAATTCATCTAAAATAAAGAAGCAATAACGTGCGTTTGAACAATTATTCGGTTATTAGTATACACAGTAGTAATTAATGTTCCTTTACCAGGGTGTCTTAAATCACACCAGCCAATTAACTGCTTTGTATAAACTCTAACTCTTTGGGGGCCGGGCACACCAGTTTAACGGCCTACTTCGCTTTTACCTTGAATTGCGACACTTCTACTGTTCCCCATTCCATAAAGATTCATTGACCCAAAGTTATCGAGCATTACACGCACTTCATCTGTTGACTCTGTGCTCATTAATTGATTTCTTAAATCACTTGCCCCTCGAAATCCTTTGACATAGATCTTAAAAAAGCGATGCAGAGCCTTGAACGAACGCAGCGAATATTTATCATGAAGATCGAGATGCAGCCTTAAGAGATCAAGCAATTCCTTACTGCTATGATCTTTCGGCTCCTTTTCAAAGGCAAATGGATTATTGAAAATACCACGCCCAATCATAACCCCATCAATACCGTATTGATGAGCGAGCATTAAGCCAGTTTGACGGTCAGGGATATCCCCATTGATCGTCAAGAGTGTATCTGGTGCTACCTGGTCACGAAGCTTCTTAATCTCCGGGATTAGTTCCCAATGAGCATCTACTTTGCTCATTTCCTCTCTTGTACGCAGATGAATAGAAAGATTAGCAATGTCTTGTTCCAATATGTGTGTCAGCCAATCGTGCCATTCGTCTATCTCCGTGTAGCCAAGCCTTGTCTTTACACTTACCGGCAATCCTCCTGCTTTTGCTGCTTGTATTAAATCTGCCGCAACATCCGGACGAAGGATAAGGCCGCTCCCCTTCCCGTGCTGTGCTACATTCGGTACAGGACAGCCCATATTGATATCCACACCCCGAAACCCAAGTTCGGCCATACCAATACTCATTTGCCTAAAGTATTCAGGCTTATCTCCCCATATATGGGCTACAATTGGCTGCTCATCCTCTGTAAAAGTCAAACGCCCGCGCACACTTTGGTTCCCCTCTGGGTGACAATAACTCTCCGTGTTTGTAAACTCTGTAAAAAACACATCAGGTCTGGCTGCTTCACTCACTACATGGCGAAAAACAACATCCGTCACATCTTCCATTGGTGCCAGTATAAAAAAAGGTCGTGGTAAATCACGCCAAAAATTATCTTTCATATTCAAATTCAAATCCTCTCATTATGGGATACGAGGCCAAACCCTTCTCCCAAAATTAAAAAGCAAAATGCCCCTGCTTCTTTTACACTTATACCATGCTTAAGAACTTTTTATCAAACTGATCGGAAATGTTTATTTTCATGAAATCGGGGTTTGTCTCGGAAATGTTTATTTTATCTTGACAATCTCTGTACAACCAAAATATCTCTTGCTAAAATCCACCCCATTAACCAGTATTCCACTGTTCGAGTTAAAATAAAGTTTTGCTAAAAAAGACTGAAAAAAAAATTGAAAGAACACTGGATTGACAAGGGTTTAACAGGAAAAAGACCCCGAATTCGCAAAAGTATTTTTTAACGAATCAGGGTCAGACTGGCAATTGTCTATTTTAACTAGCAAGAGCATTTTTTAATTAGACATCTTCAATTCCAAATTCGTCACGACTTCTACATGTGTAGTTTGCGGAAACATATCTACCGGCTGCACTTCAAGAGTTTTATACCCGCCATCCTCAAGAATTCGTAAATCTCGAGCCAGTGTGGCTGGATTACATGATACATACACAACTTTTTTTGGTTTCATTTCAATAATCGTATTTAGCAAAGCCTCGTCACAACCCTTCCGTGGCGGATCCACTACCAGAACGTCAGCTTTATTCCCTTTCTTATACCACTCTGGAATTACAGCCTCTGCCTCCCCCACCGCAAATTCGGCATTCACCATGCCGTTCAAATCGGCATTCCTCCTGGCATCCTCGATGGCTTCTGGGACGACTTCGACCCCAAAGACCCGTTTTGCTTTTTGAGCTAAAAACAGTGATATTGTTCCAATCCCACAATAAGCATCAATGACTGATTCCTCACCTGTTAATCCAGCATACTCCAATGCCTTATCATACAAAACCTTGGTTTGATCCGGATTGACCTGATAGAAAGACAATGCGGAGATAGCAAATTTGATGTCGCCAATATAATCATAAATCACTTCATTTCCCCACAGGACTTTCGTCTTTTCACCTACAATCACATTCGTCCGCTTTGAGTTTATATTATGAACAATGGATTTTATATGCGGCAGCCTGGAAAAAATTTCATCGACGATTTTATTTTTCTGTGGAAGCTCTGCTGTTCGGGTGACAAGCACAACCATAAGCTCGCCGGTTGTTCTTCCGTAGCGGGCCATGATATGGCGAAGCACTCCTTTGTGCGCTGCCTCATCATATGGCTGGATACCTAACTCGCTGCAGATTTCCTTAACGGTCTGAATAGCTTCATTGACAGCAGGGTGTTGGATTAAGCTTTCATTTGTATCAATGATTTCATGGCTGCGTGGCTTAAAGAAGCCTGCTATCAGCTTGCCATCCTTCTCCCCTACCGGCACCTGAGCTTTATTCCGGTAATGCCAAGGTTCCTCCATACCTATAATAGGATGGAATTTGACATCCTCCAGCTTGCCAATACGCGCAAGTACTTCACGCACTTGCTTTTCTTTAAAATGAAGCTGGCCTTCATAGCTGATGTGCTGAAGCTGGGTTCCTCCGTATTTGTGAGCTTCCTCTACCGGTATATCAATCCGGTGTTCACTTCTCTCATAAAGCTGGACCAGCCGGCCAAATCCGTACCCTTTACCTGCTTTTATTACTTTAATTTTAGCCTTTTCTCCAGGGAGGCCATTTGGAACAAAGATGGGGTATCCGTCCACCTTGGCCACTCCAGCCCCGTCATGGGTCAAATCCTCAAACAGAACATCTATACATTCATTTTTAGCAACAGGTGCTGTTTTTTTCATCTTATACTTCCTTTTCTATCAAAATCTCCGAAGGACGTTCCGCTACTTAGACTGAAAGTATTTTATCACATATCGCACCATCGAAACAAAATAGCAAAAATTCTTTCCGGGCTTAGTCACAAAATGCCGCCCTTTTTCATAAATAGTAGTAAGAAGAAGTTTTATCCTGGAAACCACTTGTATGTGATGTATAAAAATCCTATTTATATGCAAAATATTAACAAATAGGTGAGGTGAGTAGAATGGGATTATTCAGTGCCATTTCAGCATGGAACGCAGCCAGATACGCCAAGCATGTTTCCAATATGGAGGAAAAAGGGATGTGTCCTGATTGCCGCGGCAAAGGATTTAATGCCTATGCACCAAATGAATATTACTATTCTCACGTTTATGACTGTTCCGGCTGCAACGGGACGGGCACATTTGCAGATTGGGCTGAAATGAATGCGGAAATATAAAATGTACAATCCTACATTGGTAAAATAAAAGGACTGAGCCGCCATACAAGTTGTAAGGTAGCCTGGTCCTTTTTTTAATTGGTAACCCACCCATATAGATTCATTAGTTTTGGACCAGAATTATACCCGCTTCTATTTGAAAATGGCGCAAACCTAGAACCGAATACTGCGTGGACACTACTTCCCTGCCTGCAATATCCTTAGGCTTTGACATAGCTTTAGTTGAGGATGGCCACACCACCACAGACGGGATCATTCCAGGGGAATCCATCATTAAACATCATAACCACACCTTACGCACCGATAGGAATCAGACAGGAAAATAAATGTGCTCCCATCTAATAAAATCACTTTCGGCTAGATAGTATAAAAGAGTAAAACCTATCTCTACAGGAATTAGAGATAGGTTTTTGAATTGAAAGAAGAGCTGGTCCGCCACATCTTCCGCATATTTATTGATTAGCTGGGTCATCAGGTAAAACACCTGCTGGGACAAATACGTCAAAATGACGGTATTGGTTCACGAATTCCGCCGGGGCCAAACCGCCAAATTCCCCATCTAGGTTCAATTGCATTTTCTCCTTGGACGTTACTTTAATTCTATTTGCTTTTTCATAAATGACGTTTCTGTCATTTATATGTTCGCCGCGGATTGCTAAACCTGCAATCCGGATAAAATCGGCGAGGTTTGTTTTTTTCAGAATCAGCATGGTGAACATACCGTCATTCAGCGAAGCATCCGGTGCCAATTTTTCAAAGCCCCCGACAGAGTTCGTGTTCGCAACCAAAAATAGCATAATTTCCCCTTCAAACAGCTTTCCGTCATATTCGATGGAAACTTCGGTCGCCCTGATGGATGGCAGCATTTCCATTCCCTTTAAATAGTAGGCAAGCTGCCCAAGCATTGTTTTTAGCTTGCTTGGCACTTCATATGTTAATTCTGTCAGGCGTCCGCCGCCCGCAATGTTTATAAAGTATTTGTCATTCATTTTTCCAATATCGATCGGCATTGTATGGCCTGCTGCAATAATATCGATTGCCGTTTCCACAGACCGCGGTACATGGATAGCCCTGGCAAAGTCATTTGTTGTTCCAACAGGGATAATGCCTAGCTTGGGCCTTTTCTCTGCATCCGCAAGACCGTTGACAACCTCATAAATGGTCCCGTCACCACCGGCGGCAATCACAATATCGTATCCCCGTTCAATTGCGATCCGTGCCGCCCGGGTTGCATCACCTTCCCCGGTTGTTGCATGGCAGGATGCTTCATAACCGGCAATCTCCAGCTTTTCCAGCACTTCAGGCAGATGCTTCTTTATCGCTTCCCGCCCCGATGTCGGATTATAAATTAATCTTGCTCTTTTCATTTTCCCATCATCCTATTAGTAAGAATAAATAATTTCCATAATTTTCATGTTACCGATTTAGGCTTCAAAAAGCAATGAAACAGGTCTAAATCCTCAAGGTCCAGATCCTCAGTGGGTTTCTATGTAAAATACATAGGTAGTTCTACTTTGGCTCCTTCCTATATTACCTCTATCACCGCCGCTAAATCAAATATAAGAATGTTTGGCAATTGCCTGTTGAAATTGTTAAGGAAGTCCTATAAACCCGTTCCTAAATCAGCACCATTCGTCAAAATTAGATAATTTTTTACAGGTTTTGCAATGTGATGGCGGGGTATAGAAGAGAGGTCGCAAGTTATATATCAAAAAATGGGGGAAAAGACAGCATGAAAAAAGGATTTCATTTAGGTATCATTCTTCTTCTACTATGCAGCCTCGTTTTATCAGCTTGTTCAAACAATACCGAGGCTGAAGGAACAAATAAAGACGGAAAGGTAGTAGTCGATTTCCAGACATTCTGGGGTTCAGAGACAAGAAGGCCGGTTATTGAAAAAATTGTCGATGATTTTAATAAGTCCCAGGACAAGATTGAAGTAAAACACACTTTCGTCCCATGGGGAGATATTTGGACGAAGAATACGGCAGCTGTAGCAGCTGGCAATCCTGCCGATGTGATTGTGAATGACATCAATACAGTGGCACACCGTGCAAAGAATGGACAATCGGAAGACTTATCCCAGTATATAAACGAAGATATTAAAAACGACTTATATCCTAACCTTTGGGATACCGTTCAATATAAAGGAAAGTTCTATGGAGTTCCTTTTACTACCGATACTCGGGTTTTATTCTATAACAAAGATGCTTATAAGGAAGCCGGGCTGGATCCTGAAAAGCCGCCAAAGACATGGAAAGAGCTAGAAGAGCACGCGAAGAAACTGGACGTTAAAAAAGGAAGTACGTATGAGCGCATCGGTTTCTATCCTACATGGGGCAGCTTTGGTGCCGGCAGCTGGATGGCAAATGCTGATGACGGAAAAGGCTTCTTTGAAGGCAATAAAATGTATATTAACACACCGAATAAAGTAGAAGCACTAAAATGGGTTGCCAATTGGCACGATCGTCTTGGCGCGAAGAATGTACAGGCTTTCGAAGCAGAGTTTGGCAGCGGCCAGACCAACCCATTCATTTCTGAAAAAGTAGCGATTTGGACAGACATTGCAAGCTTCTATACACAAATCCGTGATTCCGGAAAAGATATGAACATTGGCATTGCGCCCATCCCTGCCTTTAAAGAGGGCGGCAAACATTGGAATGAAGGCGGCGGCTTTGTAATGGAGATCCCTAAAGGGGCCAAACATCCGAAAGAAGCAGCCAAATTCATCGAGTACTTAGCAAGTGAAAAAGCACAGAAATACTGGGCACAGAAGAATTATGACAACGTAGCGAATAAAAAAGCCGCCGAAAGTGTTGCAAAAGAATTTACTGGTGAGGAGAAGCTAGTTTATGAACAAGCGTTGCGAAACCTTGAGGATACACGCTTCCACCCGGCACCAATTGATTATCCGGACTATGCAACACGTGTAGAGCCGCAGCTAGAAGCTGCCATAACGGGGAAAACAACTCCGGAAAAGGCTTTGGCTAAAGCGGAGAAGGACGTAAAGAAACTAAAAAAATAACGCTATCTAATTACCTGGAAAAAAGGGAAGTCATCTGGCTTCTCTTCTTTCTATAGCGAAAGGAGCTTTATGATGAGTGAAACTATATTAAAAGAGCAACAATCCAATGCGATGTCGATGCCCGAATCATATGCTCCACAAAGGGGCATCGAACGAGAGCCAGTAGTTTCCATTCCAAAAGCCGAACGCAATAGAAAAAGGCGAGCAGGAAACACTGAAAACCTGATGGGTTATTTATTCATATCCCCCTGGCTTCTTGGCCTGATATTTTTAACAGCCGGCCCTATGCTATTTTCCCTATATGTTAGTTTTACAGATTACAATATTACCTCACAAATGAACTTCATTGGTTTGGATAACTACAAACGCATGTTTACAATGGACGATTTATTCTGGACTTCATTATGGAATACCCTTTATTTTGTCATATTTTCCGTCCCGTTAACAACAGCGGGAGCCGTATTTATTGCGGTACTTTTAAACCAGAAAATCCCCGGCATGAAAATATTCCGTACCATTTACTATCTGCCGGCCGTACTATCTGGGGTAGCCGTTTATTTCCTTTGGATGCAGCTGTTAAGCCCTACTTCAGGCCTCATTAACACGATTCTTGCCTGGTTCGGCATCCAGGGCCCTTCATGGCTGTTTGATCCCCAGTGGACAAAGCCTGCTCTAATTATCATGAAGCTCTGGAGTGTCGGCGGCGGAATGCTCTTATACTTGGCAAGGCTCCAGGGTGTATCCAATGAATTATATGAAGCTGCAGACCTGGATGGCGCCAACGCTTTCCAAAAGTTCTGGCATATTACCCTGCCTATGCTGACACCTATCATTTTCTTCGACATCATTACAAGTACCATTGCCTCCTTCCAGATATTCCAGGAAGCATATGTCATGACTCAAAATGGTGACGGCGGCCCAGGAGGCTCATTATTATTCTTTAACCTCCACATGTGGAATAAGGCATTTGAAGCGTTTGATATGGGCTATGCTTCATCAATGGCGTGGTTCTTATTCGTAATCATCATGGTTCTCACTATATTTAACCTTAAATTCAGCAAAAAATGGGTCCACTACGATGGAGGGGACAACAAGTGAACAGCAATGTAAAATTCTATCAAACTATCAAATTCAGGCGAACTGTTAAGAATACCATCTTACTCGCTGTCTTGATACTCGGAAGCCTGATGCTCCTAACGCCGCTCTGGTGGATGGTGTCCACTTCCTTGAAGACACCAGCGGAGATTGCTCAGCATCCTCCTGCTTTTATACCCGAGACCTTTCAGTTTTCTAATTATATTGAGGCCTGGCAGACTGGACCGTTTACCCGCTGGGGCCTTAACACACTATTTATTTCTGTTGTGGTCACAATCGGCAGCGTATTAGTGAATTCTTTCGTTGCCTATGGCTTTGCCAAAATCCGATTCAAAGGAAGAGATACTTTATTTGTCATCATCCTCGCAACGATGCTGATTCCGGGATTTGTTACACTAGTCCCGCAGTATATGCTTTTCTCGAAGCTCGGCTGGGTAAATACTTATTTGCCCCTGATCGTTCCGTCTTTCTTGGGAAGTGCCTTTTTCATATTCCTGCTTCGGCAATTCATGATGACCATTCCGAAAGAATTCAGTGAAGCAGCCATCATGGATGGAGCTAGCCATTTCAGGATTTGGTGGCATATTATGCTGCCGTTAACGAAACCCGCCCTTATTACGGTAGGTATTTTCGCCTTCAACGGTGCTTGGAATGACTTATTAGGACCATTGCTCTACCTGAACGATGAAAATCTGTATACATTGCAGCTTGGATTGCAAACTTTCAAAGGCAGCGTCCAGGTACAATGGCATTATTTAATGGCCATGTCCGTGACGATCCTGCTTCCAACCATATTGGTATTCTTTATTTTCCAGAAATTCTTTATGAACGGAGCTAATATTTCATCTGGTACAAAGGGGTAAACTAGAGTTTTCAACACCCGAAGATTAAAAATCTCTATTAAATCGGAAGAATTGCATAATATTACAATCACACTTTACTAAAAAGGGGAACTCTGTAATTTCAAGTCCCCTTTTTTTTCGCATTAAGTTTCTCTAATTTCCTTCAACTTTAAGGCTTATCATACGTAACATAAGTACCTGCAATCAGATCATGCAGTGATCTTTTGTCTTTCCGAAGCCCCACCATAAAAGCACTGGCAATAATCCCAATTCCTAAAGTCACCGCATAAACAAGTCCTGCAACAACCGTACGCATTAACATGGATCCAATTCCTAGTTTCTCTCCACTTACCTTAGCAATGCGTACACCCATTATTCTCTTCCCCACTGTATATCCATACCATACAACCGGAATGATTAATGAATAAACAATATTCCCGCCGGTTGTAATGGCATTCTCCTCCCAATTCACTGTGATTACATAACTAATCAAGGAAAGTGGTACACCAATGATAATGGCATCCAAAATAAGGGCAGCCAATCGTCTCCAAAATCCAACTGGATTACTCATATTTCCGCCTCCCAATCACTAAAAATAATTATTTGTATTTTATTATACTTACAGTCCCATTTTTCCTCGAAATCACTCTGCTGAATTATGAGATTTCTCTGCCCGGTAGAAGAGGATTCATTATTTTATCCTGCATGAAAATACATAAACATTTTCATTATCCTGAAGCAGACTTTTACTAGAAGCACTATCCTCCAGGGATGAAGTTCTAGTTTCCAGCTTATTGATATTTTCGATATATGCCCCAACTACTCTATATTTGTTGTGTACTTCCGTTTCTTCCGTAATGGATACTTTGGATGAAGCGGCCTGGCTTGACTGTACTTTTTCCAAAGTTGCCGACGCCCTGGAGCCATCACCAGCTATAAAAAACTCTCTCCAGGTTTTGCTTTCCATAGTTAGATCTTTGATTCCGAAAGAAATACGAGATGTTCCTGCTGATAAATCAAATGAATTGGAAACCAAGCTCTGTTTTAGTTTTCCATTTTGGTAATGTTCCACTTTTGCTTCAAAGATTCGGTTGCTGTTTGAGTTAATCTCATAGATCAGTATGTTGCCAGCATTCGCAGAAACTAAATTTAATAGTTTTACTTCCTTAGAAGCTAGCTTATAAGGCGTAATTATGACGGAGCTTTCTTTTCTACTGGGCTTTGTTTCATCCTGTGCACATCCGGTGATTGCCAGAATCACAATTAAACAGTATAGAAATAGCCTTATTTTCACAGCCTCACTCCTGCCTACGGATTTATTTCCCTTTTTCAGAAATTATAACACACACCCTAGGGGTCTATTTAGTTCAACTTCAAAAGGCTGTACCACGAGTAAAGTGATACAGCCTTTGATGTTCAGTGATAGTTATACTTCTCCGTTTAGATTAAACGCTAAAACAAAGAGGAATTAAAAAGGAAACTTCCTATATGGGTCTGAATTGAAACCCACTTGGTTACCGTAAATTCTTAAACAATCCATGGGATTCCAAACCGTCCCAATCCACTAGCTTTATTGCTGCCAATTGGCAAGTTGGGATGTGCATTTACTATACTTAACTTTTAATAATCCGTTCAGCATACTCCGCCAGGGAGTTCGTATTATGATTAATTTCCTGCATGGTGGCTGCTAGTTCTTCAAGGGCAGCCGACTGGCTTTCTGATTCTGCATTACTCTTAGATACGGACTTATGCAGCTGTGAGATAAGGCCATTAATTTTTGAAACAGTGTTTCTGATTGTTTCGGTGTGTTCCTTGGAATTGCCAGCCATTTTACGAATTTCCTGTGCCACAACCGAGAAACCTTTGCCATAATCACCCGCCCTAGCAGCCTCTATTGATGCATTTAGGCCAAGTATCTGGCTATGGTCTGAGACTTCCCTCACCATTTTCGCTACTTTTTCTATTTCCTGCACACTTTGTAACACACTATTGGATTGCTCGGAAATAAAATACATCGTTTCTGAAAAAGAAGTCACCGATCCAGCTAATTCCTGTATAGTTGCCGTAACCTGTTCCACTGCCACGGATAACTTCGATGCAATATCATATAAGTTGTTATATTGCTCCAGGGAACTGGCAACCCCTACAGCTCCTATAGCAATTCCGTCCTGATCAAATAAAGGTATTGCATTAGCCTGTACAGGAAAACCAAAGACTTCCTTAGGTAAAATTGTACTCTGCATTTCTCCATCACGAACAGCTTCATACATTCCATCGCCTGTTTGAAGGATATATCCATCGCTCAAAGGCGGAATTGTTTTTGATCCTACACTCACTAACAATTTATCCGTATCAGAGACACCTATGGTTAGATCCTGGGGAAACAAATCGTTTAGAAGTGGAGCAGCTATCATAAAAGCCGCAATAGTAGGATGTAAATCTTCACGTAGATTCCTATCATGTTTGCCATTCAATAAACTTTGCATTATAAAATCTCCGTTCTTTTGATAGTTTGACGCTAGTAAGCAAAATATCATAAAAATACAGGAAAATGCACATAAGGAGTTAGAAATAGACTTTTCTGCCCGGGTCGTCGTCAAAAAAAAAAACGCCAGAAGCTGGGCGTACTTAGTTTTCATAACAAACTTATTCCCTATTTCTTAAGTACCTTTTGGCAGCCCGACTGTCATAGCAATAAATCCTTAGACTCATAGCTTTGCGTCCTTATCTTTCAATAAGTTTGCCTTTTCACTTGTTACCTAAAATGTTAATTCTTTCGTTCTAATATTTCAATATCTTTCCATGACATAAATTAGGACATAATACCCATTGCACCTTCATAGATTCTGATGATTCATACTTTAAAACAGCCGTAGTATTTTTATAAACAAAAGGCTGGACCACTAATGTGATCCAGCCTTTTGTTCACTAATATGATTTTATTCAGTTTAACCGCCTGTTTCCCACTCTTGTAGAGCTTACAACAAGAGAGTTTTCCTACCTTTTTTGTATCTCTTCAAGAAGAATTTTATTAACAAGCTGCGGGTTGGCTTGTCCCTTTGTAGCCTTCATGATCTGGCCCACAAGGAAGCCGATTGCCTTCTGTTTACCAGCTTTAAAATCTTCAATGGATTGCGGGTTGTTGTCTAGCGCTTCGCTGACGATCTTCTTCAGCGCACCTTCGTCTGAAATTTGGACCAGACCTTTTTCTTTCACGATGGTTTCGGCATCCCCGCCGTTTTCCACCAGTTCCTTAAAAACTTGCTTGGCTATTTTGGAAGAAATCGTGCCATTTTCAATCAGCTTGATCATCCCTGCCAATGCTTCAGGCGTCAGCGCAACCTCATGCAGTTCTTTTCCTTCTGCATTTAAATAACCGGAAAGTTCACCCATGATCCAGTTGGAAGCCTGTTTTACATCGGCCTCTTTTGCAACTACCGATTCAAAGAAGTCAGCCGTTTCCTTCGTTACCGTTAAAACAGCGGCATCATAAGCAGGAAGGCCAAGCTCCTCAACGTAGCGCTGCTTCCTCGCATCCGGAAGCTCCGGAATTTCCTCACGAATACGCGCTTTCCAATCCTCATCAATATAAATGTTTAAAAGATCAGGCTCAGGGAAATAACGGTAATCATCTGAACCCTCTTTCACACGCATTAATAATGTTTTGCCTGTTGACTCCTCAAAACGGCGTGTTTCCTGTTCAATTACGCCTCCGGAGCTTAATACCTCTTCCTGGCGCTTTTCTTCATACTCCAAACCTTTCCGGACAAAGTTAAAGGAGTTTAGGTTCTTTAGCTCTGTCTTTGTTCCGAATTCCTTTTGGCCCACTGGACGAAGCGAAATGTTTGCGTCACATCTCAATGAGCCCTCTTCCATCTTACAATCGGAAACTCCCGTGTACTGGATGATAGACTTCAGTTTCTCCAAGTATGCATACGCTTCATCTGGAGAAGAAATATCCGGTTCAGATACGATTTCAATCAGGGGTGTTCCCTGGCGATTGTAATCACAAAGTGAGAAGCCGTCCCCTGTATGGGTCAACTTGCCGGCATCCTCTTCCATATGGATGCGCGTTATCCCGATTTTCTTTTTATTTCCATTTACCTCAATTTCAATCCAGCCATGCTCGCCGATTGGTTTATCAAATTGAGAAATCTGGTAAGCCTTTGGATTATCCGGGTAAAAATAGTTTTTTCGGTCGAATTTCGTTTCGGTCGCAACTTCACAGTTTAATGCCATTGCAGCTTTCATTGCATAGTCCACGACTTTCTTGTTTAAGACAGGCAGCACGCCTGGGTAACCAAGGTCTACTACAGACGTATTTGTGTTCGGTTCAGCCCCGAAATGGTTCGGACTGGCCGAGAATATTTTGGAATCTGTTTTAAGCTCAACGTGAACTTCAAGTCCAATTACCGTTTCATATTTCATTATTTTCACCCCTTACAGCTGCGGTCTTTGTTTATGGAAGTCAGTCGCCTGCTCAAATGCATGGGCAGTGCGGTAAATTGTGCTTTCGTCAAAATGCTTTCCGATGATCTGCAAGCCAAGCGGAAGTCCATTCGCGAAGCCGCATGGCACTGAAATCCCCGGAACACCGGCAAGGTTTACCGGAATTGTCAAAATATCGTTTGCATACATCGTTAATGGGTCACTGGTTTTTTCGCCAATCTTAAAAGCAGGAGTCGGCGTTGTTGGGCCCACAATGACATCATACTTTTGGAAGATGTCTTCAAAGTCTTTCTTGATAAGGGTACGGACCTTTTGGGCTTTCTTATAATAAGCATCATAATAACCTGAACTTAATGAGAAGGTACCAAGCATGATCCGGCGTTTTACTTCATCTCCAAAGCCTTCTGCACGGGTCTGCTTGTACATCTCGATCAAATTCGCTGCATTGTCGGTACGGTAACCATATCGAACCCCGTCAAAACGGGAAAGGTTTGCGGATGCTTCAGACGAAGAAAGCAGATAATAAGTAGCCAAGGCATACTTAGAGTGAGGCAATGAAACTTCTTCCCATGTTGCCCCAAGCTTTTCGAGGACCTTTAATGCTTCAAGAACAGAGTTTCTCGCTTCTTCCCCTACACCTTCACCAAGATACTCTTTAGGCACCGCAATTCTCAAACCTTTGATATCCCCTGTTAAGGAATTCACAAAATTTGGCACCTGCACATTGGCCGAAGTGGAATCCATAGGATCAATGCCTGAAATCGCTTCAAGCAGATAAGCATTATCTTCCACTGTATTCGTGATTGGTCCAATTTGATCAAGTGATGAAGCAAACGCAATCAAACCAAAACGGGAAACGCGCCCGTAAGTAGGCTTAAGGCCGACAACACCACAATATGCTGCAGGCTGGCGAATCGAACCTCCTGTATCAGAACCAAGGGAAAATAAAACTTCGCCCGCTGCAACAGAAGCAGCTGAACCGCCTGAAGAACCTCCTGGAACATACTCAAGATTCCACGGGTTACGGGTAGCCTGGTAGGCAGAATTTTCATTGGAAGAACCCATTGCAAATTCATCCATGTTCAGCTTGCCGACGGTTACAGTCTCCGCCTGCTGAAGCTTTTGGACAACCGTTGCATCATAAATTGGGTCGAAATTTTCTAGAATCTTGCTGCCTGCGGTTGTACGAAGGTTTTTCGTCACAATGTTATCCTTGACGCCTATAGGCATTCCGAATAGGGTGCCTTTCCCTTCACCTTTTGCTAGTTTTTCGTCCAGCTCTTCTGCTTGTAATCTAGCTTGTTCTTCATTCAGTGTCAGAAACGATTTTACCTTGTCTTCCACCTGGCCAATCCGCTCGTACGATTCATTCACGAGGTCAGATACGGATATTTCTTTTTTATGTAAGAGCTCATGAAGCTCTGAAACTTTACGCTCAAACAATGACATGATTTCCCCTCCTTAATCCAAAATAGATGGAACACGGATTTGTCCATCCTTGCTATCCGGTGCGTTTTTCAACACTTCTTCAACCGGAAGCCCCTTGTTCGGGATATCCTCTCTCATGACATTCTTCATGTCCAGGACATGAGATGTCGGTTCGACATTCTCTGTATCAAGTTCATTCAATTGCTCAGCAAAAGAAATGATTTGATCTAGCTGTTTTGTGAACAATTCTGTTTCTTCTTCAGTTATTGCAAGCCGTGCCAGATGGGCAGCATGCGTAACCTGCTCCTTAGTAATACGTGACACTTTCTCCACCTCCAAAGCATATGCGCAGTTATTAAAAAAGCGGCTTAATTCCTGAACCGGTAAGCCGTCATTCAACCTATTTCAATTTAACAAACACAACTACAATTATACAGGAAATTGTCAAAAAACAATAATATAAATCATAACAAACTTTTGACTGTTGAAGCAACTAGGACTCCATGATTCGAATAAACACCTCACGTTTATCCAAAACATGTAGTTTTACCCAAAATCAACTGGTATAATTTCGGAAAAACAAAAGAAAGGAATCGCTTTCGTAAAATTACTATTAAAAGCATCATCAGTCTTATTGCCCTGTTCCTTTTGTTTACTAGTGCTTCGGAAACCCAGGCAGCGGTCCAAGTTACAGAACGCAGCTGGGGATTCAATGTAAAAGATCGTAACGGTTCTAATTATCAAGTCCGTGTAATGGGATTCGCACCAATGAAAAAAGCAACTCAGACCGATGCTTGGTCAGGTGTTAGCCCTGGAGATGTTTTGTATAAAGGGAATTACCACCTTAATTTGCTTAGAACCGGGACTAAACCAATGGTCATTTATACTGGATTTCAATATAAAAACTATACTTACAATTTAACAAGGAGAATGATATACACCATTCCTTTTAAATACAAAAGTCAACCAGACTTATTCGCAGTTGCAGAAACTGGTTCATCGAATTGGGAAAATGTTGATTTATTCTATATTCAAAACGGAAAACTAAAAAAAATGAGTGAGTCTAATTTTTACAAGTCCTTTGGATATACCCTTCGGCCAATGAATATAGGTAAAAACAAATTCCGAACTGCTGTTTATAATAATGCTGCACGAAAATGGGATGTTACTGATTATGCATTTGACTATAATAAAGGCAGCTTAACGCAGGTTCAAAAGAAAAGTTATCCATACGAAAATACTGTAACAAAGAATTGGAGAAAAGATTGGCGATAAAATGCCTACAAAAGAAAACACACTCCCCCTATCTACTGGCTGGAGTGTGTTTTTGTATTTGTTAAGCGGTGTTTATTTTGCAATAGTTCGAGGTAAACATGATTGTTGATGTTCTGTGTTTTCTATTTCATCTAATAGCTGCCTGTTCATTATGAAATAACTCTTCCATCGGTTTATTCTCCACTACCTGTTCAAAAATCTTTCGCCTTGTGTCGAATTACTCTGTTAGACACTCGGTTATTATCGGGAAAAACCGCAAATATTGTCTGGGAAATAAAAAATGACGCGCGTTCTTATATAAAAAACCTTCCGACATAGTAAGGGAAGGCCCGTCTTACATATTAGTACATTTCAGAAGTAGTCTTTCCTTGCATATGAAGCACGAGATAATCCGGGCCTCCGGCTTTTGAATCTGTACCGGACATATTGAAGCCGCCAAATGGCTGGTAGCCGACAATGGCACCTGTACAGCCACGGTTAAAGTAAAGGTTTCCAACATGGAAGTCAGTTCGGGCTTTCTCCATATTCATACGATTATTGGTAATAACCGCGCCTGTTAAACCGTACTCTGTGTTGTTTGCGATTTCAAGGGCATGGTCAAAATCTTTTGCCCTACAAAAGGCTACGATCGGCCCGAAGATTTCTTCCTGCATCAGCCGTGCATACGGATCAAGGTCTGCAAAGATGGTCGGCTTTATGAAGTAACCCATAGAATCGTCCCCTTCCCCGCCTGCCATTAGCCTGCCTTCCTTTTTGCCGATTTCAATGTATTCGATTATTTTGTTATATGCATTCTGGTCGATGACCGGACCCATGAAGTTCGAATGATCTTCTGGGTTTCCAATGGTAAGCTGTTTCGTCAGCTCCACAGCACGACTTAGGACCTGATCGTATACTTCTTCGACGATAACTGCACGGGAACATGCAGAACATTTTTGACCGGAGAATCCGAAAGCGGATTTCACAATGGATTGGGCGGCGAGTTCCAGATCGGCTTCTTTATCTACAACGATCGTATCTTTTCCTCCCATTTCAGCAATCACACGCTTTAGCCAAATTTGCCCTTCATTTACTTTAGAAGCGCGTTCAAAAATCCGTATACCAACATCGCGAGAACCGGTGAAAGATATAAAACGAGTTCTCGGATGATCAACCAAATAATCTCCGACTTCAGCTCCACTTCCCGGTACATAATTAAGGACACCTTTTGGAAGTCCCGCTTCCTCCATAACTTCCACAAACTTGGCCGCAACTACAGGAGTGGCGGAAGCCGGTTTTAATAGGATTGCATTGCCCGTTACAATCGACGCTACAGCCGTCCCTGCCATGATGGCAAACGGGAAGTTCCATGGAGAAATGATAATACCTACCCCAAGTGGGATATAATCATAACGGTTATATTCATCTGCCCGGCTTTGGACCGGGATTCCGTCTTTTAATTTCAGCATTTGGCGCCCGTAAAATTCCAGGAAGTCAATCGCCTCCGCCGTATCAGCATCTGCTTCATTCCACGGTTTCCCAGCTTCTTTTGTTAACAGGGCTGAGAATTCATGCTTACGGCGCCGGAAGATTGCAGCTGCCTTGAATAGCACATCTGCCCTTATTTCAGGTTCTACCTTTTTCCATTTCTGGAATGCTTGATCTGCTGCTTTCATTGCTTGTTCTGCCAATTTGCGGTCTGCTTTAGATACGCGGCCAATGACTTCATGTTTATTGGCAGGATTATAAGAAACGATCTTATCTTCAGTTGAAATGCGCTCTCCACCGATAACTAAATCATAATCTTGGCCTAAATAAGCTTGAACTGTCTCAAGACCCTTTAAATAATCGTTTTTGTTCGCCTCACGAGAGAAATCAGTAAATGGTTCATGCTTGTATGGCTGTACCAAGTAAATCCCCTCCAATGTATAACATAGAGTGCTCCCATTACCATTTTACCCGATAAAATCTGAGTATTCAAACTTATAAATATATTACAAAAAATTAAATCGTTATTATTTTAAAAATAAAAATACCCGCTTTACCAGCGGGCAGTCATTAGTTATAAATATGCACAAATGGTTCCTTTTCGCCAGATTTACGAACAATAAGTGCTTCCTGTCCATTCACAGAAGTAATCGATACCTGTACCGAAATGTAATCCTGGAAGTGCTGCATCACCTTACCTGTTACATATTGGGTAAAACCTATCGCTTCTGATTTCCCATAGAATTGTATCGGAATATTAATATCCAGCTCTTGCAGCTGATCATCCACGTAGAAAGCACGCCCAATCACACCATTGAAGTTAGGGAAATATTTCTCTACATCCTGTTTGAAGCTTTCAAAGGCATTTACATCTGCGCGGAATTTATTTTTTGTTTTCTCATCCGCAGGGAATAAATAATATTTTTCATTAATATCTTTCCATCTGCCAATCTCATTGCTTCCTTCGCCCACATTCGTATAGGAAATGAAATTCCCTGGTACGACAGAAGAATTTTCTTTTTGCTCAAAAAGTGCGATCGTGATTGGCACTGAATGTAATTTGTCCATTTTCCTCAATCTCTTTAGCACTTCCTGGGCGATCTTCTTTCCCTCCTGTTCCATGTTCTTTACTTTGGAACTATAGGTGGCGCCGTATTCTTCTTTTTGATAGTAGTGGACGGAGTTTAGCGCAAGCCCGATGACAACTCCTCCAAGCTCCAGTTTGTCATTCTGATTTCTGATCAGGTAATTTTGTTCCAGAATGTGTGCTAAATAAATCGGGTTCTCTTGATTCCTTTTATCGATATCGCCCTTTCCGGGATCCATCGGATTAAGGCCGATATTATCTTTCGGTGACAGGCCCTCTTCTTTTAGCTGTTCCGGTGTGAATTTGCGGTTGAGCCACAGCTGAACCGTCCGTTTGTTTAAGTACTGGCCTTCCTGGTACAAATAATGGTCCTGGTCAAATTGTGTTTGGGCCATTCTCATAAGCCCGGTTTCAAACTCTTCAATATCATATCGCGTGTTTAAATTGGAAACGACGAGCCCACGTGCTTTCGAAGGTTCAAACTGCGGGATTGTCCGGTAATATTTATCCGATATATTATACTTCGGAATGATGACTTTCTCCTTTGAATTATCCGATTCCTGGACCACTTCTTGCTGCTTCTCAAATTGCGGGGCACACCCGCCAAGAAGCATCGCAAGCATTAGTCCGACCAAGGAGATTTTTTTCATGCCTTACACCTCTTATTTTTTTAATTCTCTGACCAGTCTCTCCTCATCCCATACTTCGATGCCAAGATCTTGCGCTTTGGCGAGCTTTGACCCTGCATCTTCTCCAGCAATGACAAGGTCTGTTTTTTTGGATACACTGCCCGTAACATTAGCTCCTAATTCTTCAAGCTTTTCCTTGGCTTCATTGCGTGTCAACTGCTCCAATTTACCAGTAAGAACAACTGTTTTTCCAGCAAAAAATGAATCGGAATCTTGCTCACTGACGGGCCTTGCTCCTTTATAGCCCATATTTACACCCGCTGCCTTTAGCTCACTGATCAATTCTCCTACTTCTTCACTTTCGAAAAAAGTCACTACCGAGTGCGCCATCTTTTCCCCAATTTCATTGATGGCTGTAAGATCTTCAAAAGTTGCACTGCTTAATTTGTCCATTGTTTCGAACTCTTGGGCCAGCGTTTTGGCTGCCTTCGCACCTACATGGCGAATACCTAGCCCAAAGAGCAGTTTTTCCAACGAGTTGGACTTAGAAGCTTCAATTGCCTGCAATAAGTTTTTTACTGACTTTTCACCCATGCGCTCGAGGCCAATTAACTGCTCATAAGTCAGTTTATAAATATCGGCAACATCCTTGATCAAGTGTTCACTGAATAGTTGGCTGATTACTTTCTCGCCCAGGCCTTCAATGTTCATTGCATTTCGGGACACAAAATGAATGAGCCCTTCACGGATTTGCGCCGGGCATTTTGGATTAATGCAGCGGAGCGCCACCTCTTCCTCCAGCCTGACCAAATCGCTTCCGCATTCAGGACAATGAGTAGGCATATGGAACTCCTCTTCTTCCCCTGTCCGTCTTTCGGCTAACACATTAACCACTTCCGGGATGATATCTCCTGCTTTTTTCACGACAACCTGATCGCCTATTTTGATATCTTTTTCCCTGATTAAATCTTCATTGTGGAGGGAAGCCCGTCCGACTGTCGTACCCGCAACCCTTACCGGTTCCAAAATGGCGGTAGGAGTCACGACACCTGTACGGCCCACGCTTAATTCAATTGCACGCAATGTAGTAATGACTTCTTCAGCAGGAAACTTATATGCAATGGCCCAACGTGGACTCTTTGCCGTAGTTCCCAGCTGCTTTTGTTGCTCGAGGGAGTCAACCTTTACAACAATACCGTCAATATCATACGCTAGAGTTGGGCGCCTTTCTACCCACCCCTCCACATATGCTATCACTTCATCTATATTGGCGCATTTTTTTCGTTCTTTGTTTGTTTTAAACCCAATGCGGTCCAACAAGTCCAGTCCTTCATTGTGGGACATAACCCCGGTTTCCCCAACATCCGCAATTGCGTACAGAAAAATATCCAGGTTTCTTTTTGCCGCCAGTTTCGGATCGAGCTGGCGCAAGGAACCTGCTGCCGCATTCCGGGGATTGGCGAATGGCTCTTCACCGCGTTCCTCTTTTCCCCTATTCAGCGCTTCAAATGATCTTTTCGGCATAAAAGCTTCACCGCGTACCTCGATGGAAATAGGTTCTTTTATTCTTAATGGAATCGACTTTATGGTTTTTAAATTTTCCGTGATGTCTTCCCCGATTGTTCCGTCGCCGCGGGTAGCCCCCTGAACAAAGAAACCATCTTCATACCTTAGTGTTACCGCAAGGCCGTCAATTTTTAATTCACACACATAGGAAACATCACCGCTAACTGCCTGGCACACCCTCCTGTCAAAATCACGGAGATCTGCTTCATTGAAAGCATTCCCCAGACTAAGCATCGGACTACGGTGCTCTACTTTTTCGAACATTTCCAAGACTGCGCCTCCTACCCTTTGAGTAGGAGAATCAGGGGATCGGAGCTCAGGAAATTGCTCCTCATATTCAATTAGCTCCCTCAGAAGCTTGTCATACTCAGCATCTGGTACGGACGGCTTGTCCAATACGTAATATTCATAGCTGTATTGATTTAAGAGATTTTGCAATTCTTTTACATGCTTTTCAGCCGTTTTTACGTCCATAAGTCTAATCCTTTCCTGTAGTTGGTACTACACCTTTTGAATCGGCGCAAATTTCGCGAGCAGCCGCTTGATACCTGTAGGGCTAGGAAACGCAATATCCAATTCTTTTCCTTCACCTTCACCCTTTACGCTGACCACTGTTCCGATTCCCCACTTTTTGTGAGAGGCTTTGTCACCTACGCGCCAGCCAATCTCTTCTCCTCCAGTTGAAGCAGGAGCAGCACCTGCACGGCCAAATGAAGCAGAACGTTGGGCGGATCCGGCTGGTCTTGATGGTGTCATAAAGGAAGGCGTTTTTTTCTTAGGCAAGAGGTCTTCAAGAAGGTCTTCCGGGATTTCCGTAATAAAACGGGATACCGGGTTCATATTCGTCCGTCCGAACAACGTACGCATTTGGGCATTTGTAAGGTAAAGTTCAGATTCCGCACGAGTGATCCCTACATACGCAAGGCGTCGTTCCTCTTCCATTTCCTCTTCATCCATTAGTGAACGGCTGTGAGGGAAAACCCCCTCTTCAAGGCCAAGCAAAAAGACAATCGGGAACTCGAGTCCCTTTGCCGAATGAAGTGTCATCAATGTGACGGTATCCTGCGCTTCTTCTGTTTCGTCAAGCTGGTCGATATCCGCGACCAAGGCAAGATCAGTCAAGAAGGCGACTAGCGACTTATCTTCATTTTTCTCTTCAAAACTCTTTGTGACAGATAGAAATTCATCAATATTTTCTAATCTGCTCTGTGATTCAAGCGTTTTTTCCGCTTCTAGCATCTGGCGGTATCCTGATTTCCCGAGAACTTCTTCAACAAGCTCCGTAACCGATAGATATTCCTGCATCTGGGTATACCCATGGATTAAGTCGCGAAATTCCCTGACCGCTTTCAAAATCTTCGGGCTTAATCCAACCTGTTCGATTTCCTGCAGCGCCTGGAACATGGACAAATCGTTCATTAAGGCGTAATCAGCAATCTTATCAAGTGATGTTGAACCAACTCCCCGTTTTGGTACGTTAATGACTCTCCGCAATGAAATGTCATCATCAGGGTTTGCGATCAAACGAAGATAAGCAAGGATGTCTTTAATTTCTTTCCTATCATAGAACTTGATGCCTCCGACGATGCTGTATTGGATATTTGACTTGAGGAGTACTTCTTCCATTACACGGGATTGGGCATTCGTTCTATACAGGATTGCAACATCGGAGAACTTGCGGGAGCCGCTCCTTGTTAATTCATTTATCTTTCCTGCAACAAACTGGGCTTCTCCCTGTTCATTGTCTGCCCGCAAATAATTAATCTTGTTGCCTTCCATGTTCTCGGTCCAAAGGTTTTTCGGCTTCCGGTTGCTGTTGTTGGCAATTACTTCGTTCGCTGCCTTCAGAATCCGTTTTGTGGAGCGGTAGTTTTGCTCAAGGAAGATGACCGTGGCGTTTGGATAATCCTTCTCAAAAGAAAGGATATTGGCTATGTCCGCGCCCCTCCAGCGGTATATCGACTGGTCGGAATCGCCTACAACGCATAGGTTCTTGAACCGGGATGCGAGCTGTTTCACAAGCATATATTGGGCACGGTTGGTATCCTGATACTCATCCACATGAATATACTGGAACTTGCGCTGATAGTACTCTAATACTTCAGGGACCCTTTGAAACAACTGGATCGTTGTCATGATCAGATCATCAAAATCAAGCGCTTGGTTTTTCCGGAGCCGTTTCTGATATTCCGTATAAACCTCGGCCACAGTCTGGTCATAAAAGCCCCCAGCCGTTTTCGCATAATCTTCCGCAGTCATCAGCTCGTTTTTCGCACTTGATATGGTACCTAAAATAGCACGGTAATCAAACTTTTTCGGGTCCATATTTTTGTCTTTTAGAATCTGCTTAATGACCGATTGCTGGTCGGTTGTATCAAGTATCGAAAAATTGCGGCTATAACCAATCCGGTCGATATCCCGGCGCAATATCCGGACGCACATAGAATGGAACGTGGAAATCCAAATCTCTTCTGATGCTCCTCCAAGTAGGCTTCGAATCCTTTCCTTCATTTCGCGCGCTGCTTTATTTGTAAATGTGATCGCAAGGATATTCCAGGGTGCCATCTGTTTTTCTACCATTAAGTAAGCAATGCGATGAGTAAGCACACGTGTTTTTCCACTTCCTGCCCCCGCCATGATTAAAAGCGGCCCTTCCGTTGCTTTCACTGCCTTTTGCTGTTGCTCATTTAATCCGTTTACTAATTTCTCAGATAAATACTGCATGAAAACACCGCCTTTTCCGAACATTTGTTTCTATTATACTATATTTATTCATAGGAATACGTAACTTTTTACTACTTTATATATGCATCATTTCTAATTTAATCAAATGATTGATTAATTCTTACAGCTTCCTAATATAATCAATTCTGTTGTTTAATCAAACGATTGATTAATTCTTACAGCTTCCTAATATAATCAATTCTGTTGTTTAATCAAACGATTGATTAAATGGATCCCAAAATTTTATTTTACAGCTGAAACGGTTTTCAAAGCCATAGCCAAATCATCATATACAGCATTTCCCACCACGATTACATCAGCAATCTCAGCCATTTCTTTTGCCTGCTCCACTGTTTTGATACCACCGCCATAAAAGAGTACTGTTTCGGATAAGTTGTTCTTTGCGGTTTTTACCATGCGGGTATCACCGTACGTCCCGCTATATTCCATATAAAAAATCGGCAGGTGGAACATTTTTTCGGCCATCATTGCATATGCCATAACATCATCTGTATCCAAATCCAAATTTGCCTTAGTAAGTCTGGCAGCCTTGCAATCCGGATTCAAAATGCAATAACCCTCTACAACAATTTCATCCCAATTCATGATTTCCCCGTATTGTTTTACCGCCTGATGATGCAGCCTCATCATCCAATCCGGATCGGCGCTGTTCAGTACCGTCGGGATGAAATATAGATCAAAGCCCGGTGAGACTGTTTCAACCGAGGTTACTTCCAATACACACGGAACCGAGTATCTGCGGACTCGTGCCATCAAGTCGAGCACATTTTCCAATGTAATCCCGTCCGAACCGCCAATAATAATAGCATCTGTTCCTGACTCACAAACCGCTTCAAGTGCTGAATCCGTTATGTCTTTATTGGGGTCAAGCTTGAAAGCGTGCCTCCACTCATGAAAATCGTACATGATAATCCTCCATTCACTCTTTCCATTACACCATTATAGCATTTCAGAAATCGAATAGAAAAAGAGAAAATAGAGTCAGTCATCGGCTCTCTCCTATTCTGTTCACATCTTTTCAGGAAAACAAAAAAGCTGGGACTATCAAAGCCACAGCAGGAAATACACATTGTTATTCATCTATTTTAATTCTTTCAAGAGCCATTGTATAAGCATCGTTCCCGTAATTCAAGCACCTTTTCACCCTTGAAATGGTTGCCGTGCTGGCGCCAGTTTCAGTTTCGATTTTATGATAGGTTTTCCCTTCTTGAAGCATGCGGGCAACTTCCAGCCGCTGCGCCAGTGATTGAATTTCATTCACTGTACACAAGTCATCAAAAAAGCGGTAGCACTCCTCTAAATCTTGTAAAGACAAAATCGCCTGAAAAAGCTGGTCAAGCTCTTTCCCTCGAAGTTTATCAATTTGCATAGCATTTCTCCTCTTTTTTCAGTTTGTCTCGATTGTAACGGATTGTGAAATCCCCGGTTGGGAGGGCACGAAATTTACCCAGGTTCTACCCGGGGCTAATCCAACCTCCACACCGTTTTTCACTGGGATGATAACGCCATCTCTGTTTTGCCACTCTACTTCATTTAGTTTACCTTTTTGAAGCAGATAGCCTTTTCCCCCCGTTTTTATATCGATTTCGCGCCTTCCGCTATTGTCAATCACGCGGTGCTGTGCTTCAATGATAAAAATATTATCAAGCAATATCGGGGTCTGGTCCCCATATTCCACAGTTTGTTCCCCATTTGAAAAGCGTTGATATTTTGCCAACTTTTGATCGTACTTGTATTGCACATTAAAAATATCTGAACCATACCGGATGTTAGCGGTGAAAGCCGGGCTTCCCTGCAAGTCTTCCATCTGCTCTTCAGTTAAAAACATCATGGGTTTCGGTGGAAGGCCGAGATCGTATGATTGACTAGCCGCACCCTTTTCAATGTTTTCAAAAGAAATATAAGAGTTATGGGGAGCTTTCCGGAAAGTTTCCCTTTTAAATAGCGTTCCATCAAAAGCAATGCCATTTAGATTGTCTACATATCCCTGTCTCAGCATAACCTTTGCTTCCGGACTGTAACCATGTGCAATATATAGGGCACCGAGGCCTTTTGCCAAATCAATATAATACTTCCTTGCACTTCGGACAGGACCTACTTTTTCCGGCTTTTCGCTCTGGTAGACAGCCAAAAACCTTGTGACTTCAGATTCAGCAAGCATTTCATAAACAATATCCGCTTTTGACAGACCAGATTGAGGACGGGCTTTTGGATGATTATTCACCATTACGGCAATTGCCCTGCCCTGACTGTCATTTGTGCCAATTCCTGTAAATGGGTATGTATCAGAAAACGTTTCTTGCTCCACTACTTTCCTTGCAGTTTGCGTAGGTTGGGCGGGCTCTGGATTATTCGGCTTTGATTCCTCTTTGCCGCAGCCTCCTGCCAGCAAACTGGCTGTTAAAATAAGTGTAATCACGCTGTGTTTCATGATTTACATTCTCAGCCTATAAAAAGGCTTCCCCTTTTAATTCTCTTTTTAGTTTTTCTTTTATATTTTAACGCATTATAGTGGGAAAGAGTACAGTTTTGTTCATTACATCATACATTCCTTGTGGTGTCACACGAATATACGGTAAATGGGTAGATGAAAAGAACAATAAACTGTATACCGGATCCGAAAAAGGATAGCCTCTTTCCTGCAGAAGGCTCTTCAGCTCTTTTTCCTTCCCAATTAATTGCTTGATTGGCTCATTTGTCATAATACCTTTCATTGTTAGCGGGAGTTCAAATATAGTATTTTCATATTCAGTCATAACAATGCCGCCGCCTATCTCCTTCATTCTTCTGAATGCTGCGATAATATCCTCTCTGCGCTTGCCGATAAGAATGATGTCTCCTGTACTGGAATAGGAGCTTGCAAAGCCGCATAGTTGATTCGCAAAGCCCTTTATGATTGTGTTGACCCTCCACTTTCCCGCTGCGTCAACCATCATAAAGAAACACTCATCATGGTCAAACGATAATTCTTCGTAGGATACATCGGAAGAAATGGAATATGGCTTCGTAATGACATCATTGACCATTTCGATCCCAAACGGCATGGAAAACTCAAGATCCCCGTGTCCAATATCAAAATCAAGCTTCAACGGCTCTAGTCCATATGCGTCCCAATTGATTTCCGCGTATTCCGTACTTTCAACACCGTCCCGCTTCACCCATTTCCCTTTGGCCAGCACAGAAACAGGTGTCGGATTCTTTACATCCTCCAAAAAGTTAATATTGGCTACCCTGCCTGTTGCTATATTGCCATGAAGATATTCTAAGTTGTAATACCGGGCTACATTTATCGTGGCCATATTATAAGCATCAATTACAGGGATCCCCTTATCGATTGCCATTTTGATCATTCTGTCGATCATGCCTTCTTCATAAAAAGCAGGAGGGGAGCCGTCCGTGGTAAAAAGAAACTTATCGAAATGCTCTATCCCTAGCTCCTGAATCTCATCGAGAAGCTTTGGCAGGTCCGGCCGGATTGAAGATTGGCGCAGCGACACCGTATACCCCTGCATCAAGCGGTTCATCACCTCTTTACCAGTCATTGCTTCATGATCCGCATCAACACCGAATAGCGTCATTTTTGCTAATGTTTTTTCCGAGGCTCCTGGAAAATGCCCCTCAATTTGTTTTCTCATCCGCTTTGCTTCCTGGATCCAGTGAAGCAGCATGTCATCCCCCGCCAATAGTCTAGGCCAACCTGTTAGCTCTCCGCCCTGGAGGACCGCATCATGTTCAAGCCATGATTTCACTTCACCGTGAGAAAAAATTAATTCCTCATTTTGAATTTCCGACTGAGAATCAAACCGGCACCACCAATACATGGTAGCTGGAATATTCCGTAGTTCCCCTAGTAAAGAAAACGCTTTCTTTTTTTCTAATTGTAAAAAAAGCACCAGATTATCATTGATCAATGTGGTAGTCCCAAAATTAGATGCATAACGGGAGAGCGTAAGGGGATTATATAATTGGAAAGGATGCGAATGGGGTTCAATGTAACCAGGTACCAAAAACTGATCCTTACAATCGACTATTTCACAATCCGTAAGATTTTCAGGAAGCTTATCCCCAACATACACAATCCGGTCATCATAAATCCATATATTCGCTGTCATCCATTTTCTTAGAACCTGATTTAAATACACAGCATCTTTCAGTAATATGTATGGCGCCCTTTTGCCATCCAAAACATCTATATGCTCACGCAAATGCTTATTTTTCCATCTGTATCGTTGTTCAAGCATGAACATTCCTCCAAATCAACAAGTTTACCCATAAATCAAGTCCGAATCATTGAGCAAAAAACGCAGTCATGAAGCAAATGATCCGACTTATGAACAAAGCATCCAATCATTAATCGAACAAAGTGTAAGCGCTTTACTTAACCAAAAAATTGGAAAGTAGATTAGTTTTTCTCTATAGTATCATATTTCCTGACTTTAACACAGTAAAGTTATTAAATTTTCTGTTAAATCTTTATGAAGGAGTAAAAAAATGAAAGCCAAACAAAATATTGGAATAGTAAATGCGTTAATCAGGATTACCTTCGGGTTTACAATATTGTCATGGTCAACGGCTAAACTTGTGAAAAAGCCATGGAGGGATTCTTACATTCTGCTAGCACTTATGGGTGCTATGAAAGTTGGAGAGGGCATCCTCCGTTATTGTCCGTTAACAGCCCTTTATGAAAAAAGCCAGGAACAGAACGGGAACTATGTTGGCGGCCAGAGTGGAAGTAACCAGGAGAATGAACGCGGTGGTCAAAGACCCCGCCAGCGCGAACAATTTAGAGCGCGCCCGCAGGAATAATAACAGGGTGGAAAAACGCTTGGATCTATTGGATCCAAGCGTTTCCCATTTTTAGAATTGAATAGTTACATTCGGTTTCATATTACACTGGACGTATCTCATATTTGGACATCGGCCTTCATACATTTCCCAGTTATTTTCACGAAAAATCAAATTGAATGGCTTTATGCCCAATATCTTTTCTCCAAAACAACCCTTCCTGTCCAATGTGCTTCAATTCTTTATACACATTCGCTTGCGCTGCTAGTAGGTCTGTTCCTCGTGCTGCCAATAACAAAACGCGGCCGCCGTTTGTGACATACTCGCCATCGCTGTTCTTTACGGTGCCTGCATGATATACATGTAATTCAGGGCTAAGTTCTTCCAACCCGTGAATCGGAGTTCCCTTTTTATATTCTCCCGGATATCCTTCCGCTGCAAGTACCACTCCTAGGACGGGTTGATCATCCCACTTTATTTCAAAATCTTTGCCTTCCAGTACAGCCTCAAGGACATCCACAAAATCACTTTTCAGACGAGGCAGTACTACCTGGGTTTCCGGATCTCCAAACCGGGCATTGAACTCAATTACCTTCGTTCCGTTCTGTGTGGCAATCAATCCTGCATATAAAACTCCGGTAAAACGCCTGCCTTCAGCGAGAAGTGCAGCTGCCGCCGGTTTTAGGATTGTTTCGAGCGCTTTTTCCACAATGACATCAGGGATTTGCGGAACCGGAGAATAAGCGCCCATCCCCCCCGTATTCGGACCCTTATCCCCATCAAAAACGCGCTTGTGGTCCTGAGCGATAACCATTGGATATACCTTTTCCCCGTTAACAAAAGCCATAAAAGAAAATTCTTCACCATCCAAAAACTCTTCTATAACGACTTTTGCCGAGGCTTCACCAAATTTGGCCTCTATCAGCATTTCATGCAGGGCTTCTAAGGCATCTTCCATCGTTTGTGCTACCACTACCCCTTTTCCCGCAGCTAGCCCATCGGCTTTAATGACGATTGGCACTCCCTGTTCTTCCACATATGCCTTCGCTTGTTCGAAGTCTGTAAATGTTTCGGAAGCTGCCGTAGGAATCCCATATTTCTTCATTAAATCCTTTGCAAAGGATTTGCTGCCTTCAATAGCGGCCGCCGCCTTTTCTGGTCCAAAAACCCGTAACCCAGCCTTTTTAAAATCATCAGCCAACCCATTTAACAGCGGGACCTCGGCCCCTATAAAGGTAAGGGAGATATCCTTTTCTTTTGCAAATGCGACCAGTCCCTCTTGATTGCTTTCCTGGATGTCTACAATCTCAGCGACATCCTCCATTCCCGGATTACCGGGAGCTGCATAGACTCTTTCAACACGATTGCTTTCTGCAAGCTTTCGGGCAATGGCATGCTCCCTGCCTCCCCGGCCAACGACTAACACATTCATGATTCCACCTCATCCCGATTTAGAAGAACTCTTACATTTCCTTTTATTTACCCGGTTTCCCAACATATAAGTCTCCCAAATATTAATGCTTAAAGTGGCGAACACCGGTAAATACCATAGCTATGCCGTATTCATCTGCTTTTTTGATAGAGTCCTCATCACGTACAGAGCCGCCTGGCTGAATGATGGTGGTAATCCCTGCTTTTGCCGCAGCCTCGACTGTATCGTCCATCGGGAAGAACGCATCAGAAGCCAGGGCGCTTCCCTTAGCCTTCTCGCCAGCCTGTTCCAGGGCAATTTTTGCAGCTCCGACCCGGTTCATCTGGCCTGCTCCTACACCAAGTGTCATTTTGTCATTTGCTATTACAATTGCGTTTGATTTCACATGTTTGACAACCTTCCAGCCTAGCTTTAACGCTTCCCACTCCTTCTCTGTAGGCTCACGCTTAGTAGGAACAGTAATAGTTGCCTGATCAAATCCATAGGTATCCATATCTTGTACAAGCAAACCACCCTCAATTGAGGTTAATTTGCGCTCTGTTTTTTGATTTCCGCCAAAATCGATTGTCAATAACCGAATGTTTTTCTTAGCCGAAAGGATTTCAAATGCTTCTTTCGTAAACGCAGGAGCAATGACAATCTCAAGGAAGATACCGTGCAGTTTCTCTGCCGTTTCTTTATCCACTTCCCGGTTCAACGCAACAATTCCTCCGAAGATAGACGTTTCATCTGCCTCATATGCTTTATTAAATGCTTCGGAGATCGTCTGGCCTGTCCCAACTCCGCACGGATTCATATGCTTAACGGCAACAGCTGCCGGTTCCGTGAATTCCTTTACAATCTGAATCGCTGCGTCGGCATCATTAATATTGTTGTAAGAAAGTTCTTTACCATGAAGCTGTTCTGCATTGGCAATGGAGAATGATGACCCAAGAGGCTTTTTATAGAATGAAGCTTTTTGGTGAGGATTTTCCCCATAGCGTAACGTTTGTTTTAATTCAAAGGTTACTGTCAAGCTTTCCGGATTTTCTTCTTCTGCAAGCTTAGTCATATATTCGGAAATGACAGCATCGTAGGAAGCAGTGTGGCGGAACACCTTCGCCGCAAGCTTTCTTTTGGTAGAAGGCTGGACATCTCCTTGTTCAAACAATTCCTTCAGGACTGTATCATAATCAGAAGGATCAACCACAACCGTTACGTATTCATGGTTTTTTGCGGAGGAACGGAGCATAGTCGGCCCGCCGATGTCAATGTTTTCAATGGCGTCCTCAGGTGTAACCTCAGGCTTCGCAATGGTTTGCTGAAACGGATAAAGGTTTACACAGACAAGCTGGATAGGTGTAATTTGGTGTTCTTGGAGCTGCCTTTGATGTTCTGGATCTCCATGCCTGGCTAAAAGCGCCCCATGGACATTAGGGTGAAGAGTCTTCACGCGTCCGTCCAAGATTTCAGGAAAACCGGTTACTTCGCTGATTCCGGTCACCTCAATGCCATTTTCTGTTAAGGCTTTTTTTGTGCCTCCGGTAGATATGATTTCAAAACCGGCTTCCTTCAATCCTTTTGCAAATTCGATAATACCGGTCTTATCGGAAACACTAAGTAATGCTCTTTTAGACACTTTCTATCCCTCCACTTGTATGTGCTCTTTTTTAAATAATTCTTCTAGGACCGTCGGATACAACATATGCTCTGACGCCTGTATCCGCTGCTGGAGCGCTTCTCTGGTATCGTACTGATGAATCGGGACGGATGCTTGTGCAATAATCGGGCCGGTGTCCATCCCTTCATCTACATAATGGACCGTAACTCCAGTCATATTCACCTTTGCCTCAAATGCCTGGCCGATTGCATCCTTTCCTGTGAATGCCGGGAGCAAGGAAGGATGGATATTGACAATCCTGCTTGGAAATTCCCGTAGAAGCGTGGACCCGATCAAACGCATATACCCAGCCAGAACAATAAACTCTACTCCACGTTCTTGGAGATGGAGTAATATGGCTTTTTCAAAATCTTCTTTCCCGTTAAACTCTTTCGGTGAAAAGCTGAATGTATCAATATGTTCTGTTTGTGCCCTTTCAAGGACATAGGCATCCTTCTTGTCACTCACGACAAGACAGATTTCAGCATGCAGCCGTCCTTCTCTGACGGCATCCGCAATCGCTTGAAAATTACTGCCATTTCCTGAAGCAAAAACAGCGATTTTTTTCATTAGATGAAGGACACTCCTTCCTCTGCGGTCACTTTTCCGATCACAGCTGCTTTTTCACCACAGCTTAAAAAGTGGTTTAGTACCTCTTCCTGGTCTTCCTTGCTAACAACAATCGCCATACCGATTCCCATATTGAAAATGTTGAACATCTCTTCACGGACAAGATTTCCCTTCTGCTCAAGCAAGCTAAAAATAGATGGGATATCCCATGTGTCCAGTTCAATCTCTATTCCTGTATTCTGAGGCATCATTCTCGGAAGGTTTTCAATAAAACCTCCTCCTGTAATGTGGGCCATTCCTTTTAGGTTATATTTTTCCAAGGCTGAAAGTATTGGCTTTACGTAAATCTTCGTTGGCTTAAGCAACTCTTCACCTAGCGTACAACCAAGCTCCTCAACCTGTTCACCAAGGGACATACCTGAATCTTGGAGCAATACCTTCCGTACGAGCGAATAGCCATTGCTGTGAATTCCGCTTGAAGCGAGGCCAATCACAATATCGCCCGGAACAATGTCTTTTCCCGTGACAAGCTTTGATTTTTCGACCGCGCCCACTGCAAAACCAGCTACATCATATTCATCGGAATCATACATACCAGGCATTTCAGCTGTCTCACCGCCAATTAAGGCAGCGCCGGCTTGCTCACAACCGGTAGCTACACCTTTTACAATGCTTTCTATTTTTTCAGGATGGGCCTTGCCGCAGGCGATATAATCCAAGAAATAAATTGGCGCGGCACCCTGGACTACGATATCATTCACACACATCGCCACACAGTCAATTCCGATTGTATCATGCTTATCAAGCATGATAGCTAAAAGAAGCTTTGTTCCGACACCATCTGTACCTGAAACCAATACCGGCTCCTTTAAACCGAGGGACGATAAATCAAACATTCCTCCAAAACCGCCGAGCCCGCTAAGGACCTCTGGACGCATTGTCCGCTGAACGTGTTTTTTCATCCGGGTAACGGATTCATAGCCTGCCTCAATGTCTACCCCTGCTTGTTTATATGCATTCGCCATTATGATTCCTCCACGTTCAGCATTTTTGTAAATCTGATTCAGCCTGTTCATAGATCTCTGTCGGATAATTCCCTGTAAAGCAAGCCAGGCATTGGCCGCGGCTTTCACCGCCGAACGGCCTGCCGATGCCCTCGACCATCCCTTCAACACTCAAAAAAGTAAGGGAATCAGCGCCAATTAGCTCCCTGATCTCCTCTACTGATTTCTCGGAAGCAATCAATTCATCCTTTGAAGATGTATCAATTCCATAGAAACAAGGATTTTTAATCGGAGGAGAGCTGATGCATACGTGTACCTCTTTTGCTCCCGCTTCCTTCAGCATGCTGACAATCCGTTTGCTTGTTGTGCCGCGGACAATGGAGTCATCAACCATTACAACTCGTTTTCCTTCCACTACACCTCTGACTGGAGCCAGCTTCATTTTTACTCCTTGCTCACGAAGGGACTGTGAAGGCTGTATAAAAGTACGGCCTACATATCTATTTTTGATCAGACCCATTTCGTAGGGAATGCCGGATGCTTCCGCATACCCGATTGCCACTGAAATGCTTGAATCAGGAACGCCTGTAACCACGTCTGCTTTGATTAAAGCTTCCATGGCCAGCTGCTTACCTAGATTTTTTCTCGCGGTATGAACATTGATGCCGTCAATATTGCTGTCCGGGCGGGAAAAATAAACATATTCCATCGTACACATCGAACGCTGGCTTGACATCGCAAACCGTTCTGAATGAATTCCTTCGTCATTAAAGATCACTAACTCACCAGGCTCGAAATCCCTGATAAATTCCGCACCAATTATATCAAGTGCACATGTTTCTGAAGCCACTACATAAGCCTCTCCTAACCTTCCTAAAGAAAGAGGGCGAAGGCCATGCGGATCAACGGCAACCATCATTTCGGTTTCGGTCATGATCAAGAAAGCATAAGCTCCCTTCAGCATGCTCAACGCATTCTTTACCCGATTCCTTAAGTCAGAGAAGCCCCCTCTTTTAATAAGATGGGCAAGCACCTCGGTGTCAGATGTAGTTTGAAAGATACTGCCCTGAGCTTCAAGCTGGCCTTTCAGCTGCTTCGCATTTACGAGGTTCCCATTATGGGCAAGAGCAAGCCCTCCGTTTTGAGAGTTAAAGAGGAACGGCTGTACATTTTCATAGCCGCCGCCTCCCGCTGTGGCATATCGCACATGCCCGATTGCAGATACGCCGGATAAGCCCTCCATTTTCTTAGCTGTAAATACTTCTGTGACCAACCCTTCTCCCTTTACGCCTGTCAGTTTGTTTCCATCGCTTAAAACCATGCCGGCACCTTCCTGGCCGCGGTGCTGCAGGCTGTGCAATCCATAATACGTAATCTGGGCTGCATCTGCATGCCCCCAAACACCAAACACTCCGCACTCTTCATTAAGCCCTTTTATTTCAGCAAGCATGGGATGGCTCCTTTCCAAGCATTGTATAATTCATTGACATCCGCATCTAATAATTGACGATTTTCTTCAGTCAAAACCGATAGTACAGGGCTGTTTGTCACTTTACCAATCAATGTGGCATCAGAGATGATCGCTTCAAATGCTGAGTGGTTTTCCGGTTTAACGGAAATCAAAAAGCGGGATTGTGTTTCACTGAATAGTGCAGCTGCTTCATCTCCGGCTACTTTAATGTCGGCTCCAAGACCGTTACTGCTAAACAAAGCTTCCGACACAGCAACAGCCAAGCCACCCTCCGCAAGGTCATGCGCAGATGCAACCAAACCAGCCTTGATTGCTGCCAACACTTCCGACTGACGTCTCTTTTCTACCTCTAAATCAATGGCAGGCGCTTTACCAAATATTCTGCCTTCAATCATTTTTTGAAGCTCGCTGCCAGCGAATTCTATGTGCGTTTCGCCAACTACATAAATCAGATCGCCTGCATTTTTGAAAGTCTGTGTGGTTACGTGTTTTAGATCCTCAATCAACCCCACCATTCCAACGACAGGCGTAGGATACACTGCGACACCATTTGTTTCATTATAAAGCGATACATTTCCGCCGATTACAGGCGTGCTTAATTCTCGGCATGCTTCACTCATTCCGTCTGCTGCTTTCTCGATTTGCCAGAAAATTTCCGGTTTTTCAGGGTTTCCAAAATTCAGACAGTCTGTAATTGCAAGCGGCTCACCACCAGAGCAGACAATGTTACGTGCTGCTTCTGCAACAGCGATTTTTCCGCCCGTTTCAGGATCCAGATATAAATAGCGAGAGTTACAGTCCGTTGTCATGGCTAAAGCTTTATTGGTATCCCTGATTCTGACGACAGCCGCATCCGACCCCGGGATTACAACCGTATTTGTCTGAACCATATAATCGTACTGGTCGTACACCCATTCCTTGCTAGAAATTGTAGGCTGGGATAGTAATTGTTTTAATGTTTCTTTATAGTCTGTCAATTTATAGGAGCTATTTTCAATTTGCTGGAATTCTTGATAATAAAGTGGTTCACGGGAAGGCTTATGGTATACAGGCGCATCCTCCGCAAGTGCGTCTGCAGGAACCTTCGCCACTACCTCTCCCTTATGGAAAAGGGTCAGGTTTTTATCACCGGTTACCTTGCCGACAGCAACGGCTTCAAGTCCATATTTGAAAAATAAGTCCACGATTTCTTGTTCACGGCCTTTTTTTACAACAATAAGCATACGTTCCTGAGACTCTGAAAGCATCATTTCATAAGCCGTCATGCCTGTTTCACGCTGCGGGATAAAATCCAGGTTCATTTCAATTCCTGAACCTGCCTTGCTTGCCATTTCCGCAGAAGAGCTTGTTAATCCAGCAGCTCCCATATCCTGGATGCCGACCAATGCATCGTTTTGAATTAATTCAAGGCATGCTTCCAGCAGCAATTTTTCCATGAAAGGATCGCCAACTTGAACAGCCGGACGCTTTTCCTCAGACGCATCCGATAACTCCTCGGAAGCAAAAGTGGCTCCATGGATGCCGTCACGACCCGTCTTCGCACCAACGTACATGACAGTATTTCCGATTCCGTGGGCTTGTCCCTTTTTAATGTCTTTGTGATCAATTAAACCAACGCACATCGCATTAACAAGAGGATTTCCAGCGTAGGAAGGATCGAATTGGATTTCGCCGCCGACCGTTGGAATCCCTATACAGTTTCCATACCCTGCAATCCCGGCTACTACTTCTTTGAACAAATATTTCACACGGTCGTTATCCAATTCGCCGAACCTTAGTGAGTTTAATAGAGCTATAGGACGGGCCCCCATTGAAAATACATCGCGAATAATACCGCCTACTCCGGTAGCAGCTCCTTGGTACGGTTCGATGGCAGATGGATGGTTATGGCTTTCAATCTTGAAAACAACGGCCTGGTTATCACCGATGTCCACAATTCCGGCCCCTTCGCCAGGCCCCTGCAATACTCTTTCACCGGTTACTGGAAACTTTTTAAGCACTGGCTTTGAGTTTTTATAAGAACAATGCTCAGACCACATAACGGAAAACAATCCTGTTTCCGTATAGTTTGGAAGCCTTCCAAGAATTTCTTCAACCTTCGTAAATTCTTCATCGGATAATCCCATTTGTGCATAGATGCGTTCTGATTTGATTAATTCCGGTGTTGGTTCAAGCAGTAACGACATGTGATTCCCTCCAGCTTTTTACGATTGATTGAAATAGTTTTAACCCGTCTGCGCTTCCAAGCAATGAATCGACCGCCCGCTCAGGATGCGGCATCATTCCGAGTACATTGCCGCTTTTATTTGTGATTCCAGCTATATCATTAAGGCTTCCGTTTGGATTATCTCCGTAGTAAGTAAAAATAATTTGGTTATTTTGCTTTAATTCTTCAAGCGTGTGCTCATCGCAGTAGTAATTCCCTTCACCATGTGCAATTGGTACGGAAATGACTTCTCCCTCTTCATATGCATTTGTAAAACGTGTTTGGTTGTTTTCCACCTTGAGCTTTTGCGGACGGCAGATAAACTTCAAATCTTTGTTTCTGCGCATCGCACCAGGCAACAGGCCTGCCTCGAGCAAAATTTGGAATCCGTTGCATACGCCAAGGACAGGCTTTCCTGCTTCTGCCGCTTTTACCACTTCAGACATGACCTTTGAAAAACGGGCAATCGCTCCAGAACGAAGATAGTCTCCATATGAAAAGCCCCCTGGAAGCAGTATTCCATCATATTGATCAAGATTGCCTTCCGTATGCCAGACAAATTCTGCTTCCTCACCGAGTTCATCCTTAATCGCATGGTACATATCACTGTCGCAGTTGGAGCCTGGGAAAACGATCACTGCAAACTTCATTGAGCGATAACCTCCTCGACTTCATATCGATAGTCCTCAATCACGGTATTTGCCAGCAGCTTTTCACACATTTCCTTAACGACCTGGTTCACATCGCGGTCACTTTTTTCCAGGGAAAGCTCCAGGTATTTCCCAATCCGGACGTCCTTCACTTCGTTATACGCCATACTGTGCAATGATTGCTGAACAGCCGTTCCCTGTGGATCTAAAACACTCTCGCGTAATGTGATATATACTTTGACTTTATACATGAAGATTTTCCCCCAGCTTCGTTAAGATTTTTTCATATGCATCCGTCAAGTTTCCTAAGTCGCGGCGGAAAACATCTTTATCCAATCGTTCATTGGTCTCTATATCCCAAAGCCGGCATGTATCCGGCGAAATTTCATCTGCCAGCAGAATTTCATTTTCCGCAGTCTTTCCAAATTCTAATTTAAAATCGATTAAATGAATGCCCAGCTCCTTAAAAAAAGGAATTAACACGCTATTTATTTGCAAGGCCTTTTCTTTCAGTAATTCCACTTCATCTTTTTCGGCAAGTGCTAACGTTTCTATATGGTCTTCCGTCAATAGAGGGTCACCCAATGCGTCATCCTTATAATAAAATTCGACCAGCGGTTTCTTGAAAGGCGTCCCTTCAGGTATGCCAAGCCTTTTTGAAAGGCTGCCGGCAGCAGTATTTCGCACGACCACTTCAAGCGGAATAATGTCTACTTTTTTAACGAGCTGCTCCCTATCCGACAACTGCTGGACAAAGTGTGAAGCAATATTTTCCTTATGAAGCTTTGAAAATAACAAACTCGTAATTTTATTATTTAAGATTCCCTTACCTGAGATCTCTGCCTTCTTCTCGCCATTGAAGGCTGTGGCAGAGTCTTTATATTCGACCCATACCAACCCATTGTCATCTGTTGCAAAAATTCGTTTTGCCTTGCCTTCATACAGCATTTCACCCTTTTTCATCGATCAGCCCTCCGGATTCGGAAAATTAAGACATTAGTATCGTTAAAGCACCTAGGAATTCCGCTACCGATTACATATCGGCAGCAGAACAATAAAAATCTGAAATATTTAAAAGCAATTAGCCCACCAGACCGTCTAAGATGTAGAAAAATAGCTTATTGTGGTTGTGTAAACTTTGACATTCTCCACAGTACGGGTAGGTTCTTAAAAGAATTTTCTTGTTACAGTCCTAACCGCTCAAAAATCAAATCTACATTTTTTAGATGGTAATTGTAATCGAAGCAATCATCCAGCTCTTCTTTTGAAAGCAGGCTTGTGATTTTTTCGTCCTTTTCAAGCAATTCCCTGAAAGGTACTTGGGTCTCCCATGCCTCCATCGCTTTCGGCTGGACGGTATCATACGCTTCCTCGCGTACAAGCCCTTTTTCTATCAAGGCTAGTAAAACGCGTTGAGAATAAATCAAGCCAAGTGTGCGATCCATATTGCGTTTCATATTCTCCGGGAATACCGTTAGGTTTTTTACGATATTTGCAAAACGGTTTAACATATAATTCAGGGCGATCGTAGCATCTGGCAGAATGATTCTTTCTGCGGAGGAGTGAGAGATATCGCGTTCATGCCACAGTGCTACATTCTCATACGCAGTCATCATGTAACCGCGGATAACCCTTGCGATTCCGGTCATATTTTCCGAACCAATCGGGTTTCTTTTATGCGGCATCGCAGAGGAACCCTTCTGGCCTTTTGCAAAAAATTCTTCTACTTCACGTGTTTCACTCTTTTGGAGCCCACGCACTTCAGTTGCAAACTTTTCAATTGATGTAGCGATTAATGCAAGTGTGCTCATATAGTGGGCATGGCGGTCTCGCTGTAGAGTTTGTGTTGAAATAGGTGCAGCCTTTATTCCTAATTTCTCACAGACATACTGCTCAACGAATGGATCGATATTGGCATACGTACCAACAGCACCTGATATCTTGCCGAACTCGATCGTCTTTCTGGCTTCTTCAAAACGTTCTACGTTCCGTTTCATTTCTTCATACCAGAGAGCTAGCTTTAAACCAAACGTTGTCGGTTCTGCGTGGACACCATGAGTACGACCCATCATTACGGTATATTTATGCTCTTGCGCTTTATTTTTCAAGATTTCCACAAATCTCTCAAGATCCTTCTCCAAAATGTCATTCGCTTGTTTTAACAAATAGGAAAGAGCCGTATCCACTACATCTGTTGAAGTCAAACCATAATGTACCCATTTACGCTCTTCACCTAATGTTTCAGAAACCGCACGAGTGAAAGCAACCACATCATGGCGCGTCTCTTCTTCTATTTCCTTGATCCGGTCAATATTGAATGATGCATTCTCACGGAGAAGCTTTACGTCTTCTTTTGGGATGGCACCCAACTCGGCCCATGCTTCACAAGCGAGGATCTCGACCTCAAGCCAGGCGTTGAATCTATTTTCTTCTGTCCAAATAGCTCCCATTTCCGGGCGTGTATAACGTTCAATCATTTAATATCCTCCGTTTCGGCCTGTGGCTTCCATAAACCGCTGCCGTTAATTTCAGTTAATGCCATGTCGATAGTCGGGCGCAAAATATTAATATGACCCATTTTCCGATCTCGTTTAGCATCTTTTTTTCCATAAAGGTGAATTTTCCAGTCCGCAAAATTAGACAGATTCGTTAGGATGCCTTCTAAATGCTGACCAAGAATGTTTACCATAACCACCGGTTTTAACAATTCGGTATTCCCCAGAGGCCAGTTGCATATCGCACGGATATGCTGTTCAAATTGGGACGTCTCACAAGCATTGATTGTATAATGCCCAGAATTGTGCGGCCTTGGGGCAAGCTCATTAATAATAATTTCATCCTTTTCGGTCAGGAACATTTCCACCGCAAGTGTACCTACCAGGTCCAGCTCTTCAGCTATTAGTTGCGCTTGTTTTACAGCCTCAGCCTCTGCTTTCTCCGTTATCCTTCCCGGAACAATGCTTTTATCTAAAATATTATTTACATGGACATTTTCAGCAACAGGGAAACAACTGCTTTCCCCATTTGCCTTTCGGGTGATTATAGCTGATACTTCCTTCACAAAGGGAATCCAGGCTTCCAGCACACATTTGCCTTTAATCAGGATATCTTTGGCAAGCTCAATATCTTTCTCTGTACGTATCACTTGCTGCCCTTTTCCGTCGTAGCCTCCACGTGCTGTTTTTAATACACAGGGATATCCGACCTTTTCAATCCCGTTATACAGGTCATGCAGATTATTCACGGCGAAATATGGTGCAACCGTTGCCCCGGTCATAGAAATTGCTGCCTTTTCCAGCAGCCTGTCTTGGGTGATCCTCAGCAATTCCGAGCCTTGCGGAACATACGCATGGTCTTCCAGCCATTCCAGCGCCTCTGAACTGATATTTTCAAATTCAAAGGTAATCACATCACTGACACTCGCAAGTTCCTTTAAAGCATCAAGATCATCATATGCCCCATTAATCTCGATATCTGAAACCTGCCCGCATGGACAATTTTGTGTTGGATCAAGCACGGCGACCCGGAAACCAAGCGATTTTGCCGATAACGCCATCATCCTTCCAAGCTGCCCTCCACCTATAATTCCAATTGTATCTCCAGGTATGATTGTTCGATTATTTAAGCTGCTCACTGCTCGCTAACACCTTTTCTCTAGTTTCATTTCGCATTGCCTCAAGCTTATCCGCAATCAAGTTGTCCGAACATCCGAGAATTTGCGCGGCTAGTAAGCCTGCATTGATTGAACCAGCCTTGCCGATCGCAACAGTTGCCACAGGAACACCGCCAGGCATTTGGACGATGGATAATAAGGAATCCATTCCGTTTAGCGCTTTTGTTTGAACCGGTACCCCGATTACCGGGAGTGTTGTTTTAGAAGCGGTCATTCCAGGCAGGTGGGCCGCCCCGCCTGCACCGGCAATGATTACCTTAATCCCTCTATCCCGCGCACTTTCGGCATATTCAAACAATAAATCAGGTGTCCTATGCGCTGATACTACCCTTTGTTCATAAGGAATTTCAAGCTGCTCAAGCGTTTCACAAGCATACTTCATCGTTTCCCAATCGGAAACACTTCCCATTATGACGCCAACTTGCGGTTTCATTTCGGTCTCCTCCATCATACTGATTTATTTTTCTATTTCAAAATAAAAACCGGACAGACTGCTCTCTAATTTCGAGAAAGTAGTCTGTCCGGAGCCATCGTCTTTTCTATCATAATCCGAGTAAAGACATATCCAGATAAAGTATCTACTTTCTCTCATAGTCCAATAATTTACGGTTATTGGGTAGAAACTTTCGGGCCGTATCCCCGAGGATTATATGAGAGAATTTCTTTTCACTCCCCCATCTTACAAGGGAGAGTTGCTACTGTCAAGTCATATATCGAATAATGACATGGTAAAGTAAATAAATGTTCGTGTTTTACTCTATTAACTTGCCCTCAAAGACTATTTTCCTTTGTACAGGCTCATATTCCACTTTGCCATCCTTTACCTTTTCCTCAAAAATGGGCTTTTCAATCCTTTTTATCGGAAGATAGCCTGCTTCTTTCATTCTGTCAAGGCATTCATCTATGCTTTCTCCATCTGTGACTTCAAACATTTCCTTTTTTTTCTTACTCACTATAACCGCGTCCCTTTCCTTAAAAGGTTGTTTAAATTGCTCCAGTTTATCAGGCAATCCTATTTTTATTATAAGCATAGTCTTAGATGTTCCTCTATTTATCCGAAAAGGTTTGAAAATTTAAAATACAATTGTAAGATTATACTAGTAGAATCTGCACAATTAACGAATTCTATTTGATAACTATGAAAGGACTTACATTATGAAAAAAATGTTCTCAATCCTTTTATTCGTATATTTTATTCTTTTCGCAAGCTCCGTAAGTTTATACAGAACACAGACAACAAATCCAACGGTTGTTGACAAAAGCCGCCTATTCCCGGTCAAAATCAAGGATGTCGTCCCTGCTGGGGGACAAGGAAAACTTCAGTATCTGGTAACGAAAGCAAAATCCACAGGCGATAAAATCTCAATAGCCGGGATGCAGCATAGCCAGGGTGGCCATACTTATTACCCTAATGCCATTATGGTCGATATGAAAAAGTACAATAAAATACTCGAGCTAGACGTAGTAGGGAAAACGATCAGGGTCCAAAGCGGAGCTACCTGGGATGACATCCAAAGGAAAATAAACCCTCATGGTTTGGCTATCAAAGTAATGCAATCTCAAAATATATTTACGGTCGGTGGTTCATTAAGTGTTAATGTCCATGGCCGCGATATTCGCAATGGGGCACTCATTGATACAGTAGAGTCCTTTCGACTCCTGAACGCCAATGGAGAAATTATCAATGTCAACAGGACGGAAAATGCCTAATTATTTCCTCTAGTGATAGGTGGCTACGGCCTGTTTGGAATCATACTGGACGTCACGCTTCATTTGACGGATGATGAATTATATAAAATTAGGACGGACACTTTGGATTATAAGGAGTACTTGTCTTACTTTAATGAAAAAGCGAATGCAAACGACCAGGTTAAAATGCACTTTGCCCGGATCTCCATTGCACCAGACACACTTTTGCGGGAAATGTATGTTACGGATTATGTATTAGCCAATGACCAGAAGATGCAATCTAGGCTTAATGAATTAAAAGAAGAAAGAATCATAGCCTTGCCTAAATTTTTTATGGGATTATCAAGGTACAGTGATTGGGGAAAAAATTTTTTCTGGGAACAGCAAAAGAGATATATACACTCAATAGACGGAAGCTACGAAACCAGAAACAATGTAATGAGGTCAGACAGCAAATTTATGGAATATGCTCATCCTGAAAAAACGGAGCTTCTGCAAGAATATTTCGTACCTATTCATGAGTTTCCAAGTTATATTGAAGGCTTACGAAGAATCCTTGAATATGAAGAAGATTTTAATTTATTAAATATTACGGTTAGGTATATGAAAAAAAACGATCACGCTACCTTGTCCTTTTCAAAAACGGATATGTTTGCTCTGGTGTTTTTGATTAATCAGGGTACGTCTGACAAGGATATCAAGCGGACCAAAAATGTCATAAATGAAATGTTGAATCTGACTTTGAAGCATGGAGGAAGTTATTACTTACCATATTATTCTTTTCCAACAAAAAACCAATTTGAACAGGCTTATCCTGGTTCTCGCGAATTCTTTCAGCAAAAACATAAATACGATCCCAATGAACGGTTCGTTAACTTATTTTATGAGGAGTATGGGAGATGACCTATCAGAAGTTTATCTATTATCAGAGTATCATTTCGTTTGCAGGCAGCATGACTTTTCCTTTTTATGTTTTGTTACTGAAAAATGCAGGGAATAGCTACTCCCAATTTGGCTGGGCATACGGACTATTTGCCTTGTCTTCCGCCTTGTTTTACCCCTTGATAGGCAGGTTCGCTGATCGTGTTGGCGACACCTTCCTATTTGTCCTTTACTCTTGGTCAATGGCTATAATTCTTTTAGCTCTTCCCCTTATGACGGACGCCTGGCAGGTTTATATTGTGCAGATTATCATGGGAATTCTAGGTGCCATCCAAAAAAATACGGAAAAAGCTTCACTTGCCAGGAATGTGGCCAAAGAAAACGCCGGTAAAGAAATAGGGCAGTATCACGTATGGACTTCCATTGGAGCAGCCATTGCCATTATTCTTACAGGTTATTTGGTTGATTTTCTCACGATCGGCAGCATCTTTTACCTTGCTTCTCTATTGTATGTGGCCAGCGGAATCGTCTCTATAAAAAGAGGAATCAAGTCAACATCAGACAGCGAAAACATTAATTTTGGAAATTAAATACTGGTAAAATAATTCGTGCTTATTGGGTTCTTAAAGACAAGAATTTTTAATTCCCTGAATAACGCCAAATTGGTTGTAGGCGTCTCCATTGGTTTTAGAAGAAGTACATGCATTATATTTAGAATCTTTTTAATATAAAAACCAAGACCTCAAATTAAACAGTTTAGATTACAAGCAAGGTACCTCGTTCAAGAAAATTAAATAAGCCAGGAAATATAAAAGACCAGCCTGCACGGCTGGTCTTCTGTGTTGCTTGGCGACGTCCTACTCTCACAGGGGGAGAGCCCCCAACTACCATCGGCGCTGAAGAGCTTAACTTCCGTGTTCGGAATGGGAACGGGTGTGGCCTCTTCGCCATCATCACCAAACTTATAAAAGGAACCTTGTTCCTTCAAAACTGGATAACAGATAAGCAATTGTGTATGTTTCAAAACATGTAATGATGTCTAGCTGCGGCTCCTAACTTCTCGGCCGTTTCGATCCGTCCATAAAAATCGAAAACCATGATTTTGATGGCCGGCTCTCCAACGTCTGTCGAAGCTGAACAGTCGCCGGGCCCACAGGATGTGGGTCATGCAGGCGTTGTCACAGGACGTGACGCCTTTAGCCTGCGAACCGAAATATTGGTTAAGTCCTCGATCGATTAGTATCAGTCAACTCCACGTGTCACCACGCTTCCATCTCTGACCTATCAACCTGATCATCTTTCAGGGATCTTACTAGCTTGCGCTATGGGAAATCTCATCTTGAGGGGGGCTTCATGCTTAGATGCTTTCAGCACTTATCCCGTCCGCACATAGCTACCCAGCGATGCCTTTGGCAAGACAACTGGTACACCAGCGGTGCGTCCATCCCGGTCCTCTCGTACTAAGGACAGCTCCTCTCAAATTTCCTGCGCCCACGACGGATAGGGACCGAACTGTCTCACGACGTTCTGAACCCAGCTCGCGTACCGCTTTAATGGGCGAACAGCCCAACCCTTGGGACCGACTACAGCCCCAGGATGCGATGAGCCGACATCGAGGTGCCAAACCTCCCCGTCGATGTGGACTCTTGGGGGAGATAAGCCTGTTATCCCCGGGGTAGCTTTTATCCGTTGAGCGATGGCCCTTCCATGCGGAACCACCGGATCACTAAGCCCGACTTTCGTCCCTGCTCGACTTGTAGGTCTCGCAGTCAAGCTCCCTTGTGCCTTTACACTCTACGAATGATTTCCAACCATTCTGAGGGAACCTTTGGGCGCCTCCGTTACTCTTTAGGAGGCGACCGCCCCAGTCAAACTGTCCGCCTGACACTGTCTCCCGCCCCGATCAGGGGCGCGGGTTAGAATTTCAATACAGCCAGGGTAGTATCCCACCGACGCCTCCACCGAAGCTAGCGCTCCGGCTTCAAAGGCTCCTACCTATCCTGTACAAGCTGTACCGAAATTCAATATCAGGCTACAGTAAAGCTCCACGGGGTCTTTCCGTCCTGTCGCGGGTAACCTGCATCTTCACAGGTACTATAATTTCACCGAGTCTCTCGTTGAGACAGTGCCCAGATCGTTACACCTTTCGTGCGGGTCGGAACTTACCCGACAAGGAATTTCGCTACCTTAGGACCGTTATAGTTACGGCCGCCGTTTACTGGGGCTTCAATTCAAAGCTTCGCTTGCGCTAACCTCTCCTCTTAACCTTCCAGCACCGGGCAGGTGTCAGCCCCTATACTTCGCCTTGCGGCTTCGCAGAGACCTGTGTTTTTGCTAAACAGTCGCCTGGGCCTATTCACTGCGGCTTTCTCAGGCTTGCACCCGAAAAAGCACCCCTTCTCCCGAAGTTACGGGGTCATTTTGCCGAGTTCCTTAACGAGAGTTCTCTCGAACACCTTAGGATTCTCTCCTCGCCTACCTGTGTCGGTTTGCGGTACGGGCACCATTCATCTCGCTAGAGGCTTTTCTTGGCAGTGTGGAATCAGGAACTTCGGTACTATATTTCCCTCGCCATCACAGCTCAGCCTTCACGGAAACGGGATTTGCCTCGTTTCCAGCCTAACTGCTTGGACGCGCATATCCAACAGCGCGCTTACCCTATCCTCCTGCGTCCCCCCATTGCTCAAACGATTACTGGTGGTACAGGAATATCAACCTGTTGTCCATCGCCTACGCCTTTCGGCCTCGGCTTAGGTCCCGACTAACCCTGAGCGGACGAGCCTTCCTCAGGAAACCTTAGGCATTCGGTGGAAGGGATTCTCACCCTTCTTTCGCTACTCATACCGGCATTCTCACTTCTAAGCGCTCCACCAGTCCTTCCGGTCTGGCTTCAATGCCCTTAGAACGCTCTCCTACCACTGACATCGAAGATGTCAATCCACAGCTTCGGTGATACGTTTAGCCCCGGTACATTTTCGGCGCGGAGTCACTCGACCAGTGAGCTATTACGCACTCTTTAAATGGTGGCTGCTTCTAAGCCAACATCCTGGTTGTCTAAGCAACTCCACATCCTTTTCCACTTAACGTATACTTTGGGACCTTAGCTGGTGGTCTGGGCTGTTTCCCTTTTGACTACGGATCTTATCACTCGCAGTCTGACTCCCATGAATAAGTCTTTGGCATTCGGAGTTTGACTGAATTCGGTAACCCGATGGGGGCCCCTAGTCCAATCAGTGCTCTACCTCCAAGACTCTTATCATGAGGCTAGCCCTAAAGCTATTTCGGAGAGAACCAGCTATCTCCAGGTTCGATTGGAATTTCTCCGCTACCCACACCTCATCCCCGCACTTTTCAACGTGCGTGGGTTCGGGCCTCCATTCAGTGTTACCTGAACTTCACCCTGGACATGGGTAGATCACCTGGTTTCGGGTCTACGACCTCATACTCATTCGCCCTGTTCAGACTCGCTTTCGCTGCGGCTCCGTCTCATCAACTTAACCTTGCATGAAATCGTAACTCGCCGGTTCATTCTACAAAAGGCACGCCATCACCCATGAACGGGCTCTGACTACTTGTAGGCACACGGTTTCAGGATCTGTTTCACTCCCCTTCCGGGGTGCTTTTCACCTTTCCCTCACGGTACTGGTTCACTATCGGTCACTAGGGAGTATTTAGCCTTGGGAGATGGTCCTCCCTGCTTCCGACGGGATTTCTCGTGTCCCGCCGTACTCAGGATCCACTCAGGAGGGAACGAAGTTTCGACTACAGGGTTATTACCTTCTACGACGGACCTTTCCAGATCTCTTCGTCTACCCCGTTCCTTTGTAACTCCATGTAGAGTGTCCTACAACCCCAAGAGGCAAGCCTCTTGGTTTGGGCTATGTTCCGTTTCGCTCGCCGCTACTCAGGAAATCGCGTTTGCTTTCTCTTCCTCCGGGTACTTAGATGTTTCAGTTCCCCGGGTCTGCCTCCAATACCCTATGAATTCAGGTAAAGGTACTGCTCCATTACGAACAGTGGGTTTCCCCATTCGGAAATCTTCGGATCAAAGCTTACGTACAGCTCCCCGAAGCATATCGGTGTTAGTCCCGTCCTTCATCGGCTCCTAGTGCCAAGGCATCCACCGTGCGCCCTTTCTAACTTAACCATAAACTAAGAAAAATCTTACTCGGTGTTTTGAAAATTGACGCAAAAATTTGCCTTATTTCTGTTATCCAGTTTTCAAAGAACAAGTACCATAACCATCACAGCGTGATGATTTACAGTATAAGTTTGAAAGAATTGCTTCTTTCAAAACTGAACAAAACAAAAGCGCTTCTCGTAATATCCTTAGAAAGGAGGTGATCCAGCCGCACCTTCCGATACGGCTACCTTGTTACGACTTCACCCCAATCATCTGTCCCACCTTAGGCGGCTGGCTCCTTGCGGTTACCTCACCGACTTCGGGTGTTACAAACTCTCGTGGTGTGACGGGCGGTGTGTACAAGGCCCGGGAACGTATTCACCGCGGCATGCTGATCCGCGATTACTAGCGATTCCGGCTTCATGCAGGCGAGTTGCAGCCTGCAATCCGAACTGAGAATGGCTTTATGAGATTAGCTTGCCCTCGCGGGTTCGCAACTCTTTGTACCATCCATTGTAGCACGTGTGTAGCCCAGGTCATAAGGGGCATGATGATTTGACGTCATCCCCACCTTCCTCCGGTTTGTCACCGGCAGTCACCTTAGAGTGCCCAACTGAATGCTGGCAACTAAGATCAAGGGTTGCGCTCGTTGCGGGACTTAACCCAACATCTCACGACACGAGCTGACGACAACCATGCACCACCTGTCACTCTGTCCCCCGAAGGGGAACGCTCTATCTCTAGAGTTGTCAGAGGATGTCAAGACCTGGTAAGGTTCTTCGCGTTGCTTCGAATTAAACCACATGCTCCACCGCTTGTGCGGGCCCCCGTCAATTCCTTTGAGTTTCAGCCTTGCGGCCGTACTCCCCAGGCGGAGTGCTTAATGCGTTTGCTGCAGCACTAAAGGGCGGAAACCCTCTAACACTTAGCACTCATCGTTTACGGCGTGGACTACCAGGGTATCTAATCCTGTTCGCTCCCCACGCTTTCGCGCCTCAGCGTCAGTTACAGACCAGAGAGTCGCCTTCGCCACTGGTGTTCCTCCACATCTCTACGCATTTCACCGCTACACGTGGAATTCCACTCTCCTCTTCTGCACTCAAGTCCCCCAGTTTCCAATGACCCTCCACGGTTGAGCCGTGGGCTTTCACATCAGACTTAAAGGACCGCCTGCGCGCGCTTTACGCCCAATAATTCCGGACAACGCTTGCCACCTACGTATTACCGCGGCTGCTGGCACGTAGTTAGCCGTGGCTTTCTGGTCAGGTACCGTCAAGGTACCATCAGTTACTATGGTACTTGTTCTTCCCTGACAACAGAGCTTTACGACCCGAAGGCCTTCTTCGCTCACGCGGCGTTGCTCCGTCAGACTTTCGTCCATTGCGGAAGATTCCCTACTGCTGCCTCCCGTAGGAGTCTGGGCCGTGTCTCAGTCCCAGTGTGGCCGATCACCCTCTCAGGTCGGCTACGCATCGTCGCCTTGGTGGGCCATTACCCCACCAACTAGCTAATGCGCCGCGGGCCCATCTGTAAGTGACAGCAAAACCGTCTTTCCATCTTCCCTCATGCGAGGGAAGAATGTATCCGGTATTAGCTCCGGTTTCCCGAAGTTATCCCAGTCTTACAGGCAGGTTGCCCACGTGTTACTCACCCGTCCGCCGCTAATTTTCGGAAGCAAGCTTCCGAAAATCCGCTCGACTTGCATGTATTAGGCACGCCGCCAGCGTTCGTCCTGAGCCAGGATCAAACTCTCCGAAGAAATGTTTGCATAGCTCATTTGCTTTTAAAGTGTTTGCTCACTATTAAAAAAACGTTGGCGCTTTGTTTTGTTCAGTGTTCAAAGAGCAAT
>NZ_PGUW01000010.1 GCF_002863565.1 Bacillus sp. V5-8f | reverse complement strand
CTAACTTTATTGGGTCAGATCACTTATTATTAGGCTTTCCTTTTTGATAAAAAGGCTGTCACTTTGATAGTTTGTACATATTATAAAGTAAGCGAACAGCCTTCTTGACCTTAAACCCAAGCACCCGATAGTATAAGTAAAACCTTTTACAATTCTGGTTGACCATACGCTTTAGCAAATTTGCCATGAAATAAAGCGCTGAGTAGGTAAGTCTCAGCGCAAATATAAATGAAGTGAATTTCATGAATAGGATACGGCTAATTCCTATGGATATTGTTGGGGTAGGTGTTGACTAAAAACACAGAAAAAACACACTGTTAAAAAGTGGATATTTAGAAAAAGTTGGTACAAAGCTGGAGATTTTTTAGTAAAAACATGAGCACCCAATGATCACCAATAAAATGAAAAGCACAAGGATTAGGGCGAAACCTCCGCCGAACCCACCGTAGCCACCATAGCCATAACCACCATAGCCTCCATAGCCATAACCACCATAGCAACCGAACATAACAACACCACCTCTCATAAGAGATAGAATACCTTATGTCATCTTTCTTGTATGGGTATAGGCGTGAGTCCTAATTTAGGATATTTTCATGAATGAAAAAACGATGGACAGTAAGTACATACGCTATATATAAAATAAGTAATTTGTTTCAAAATAAAGCGCTGAGAAGGCAAGTCTCAGCGCGATGATTATATAACGAAGCGAGTTTTATGAACAGGGTACGGTTAAATCCTGTTGGATATGGTTCGAATGAAACGCCGATCAGGCAAGACGTTGTTAAAACGGTATATTTTTTAAGTCGAAGAGATGGCACAGAGCGATTTCTTAGTTAAAACATGCGCAGCCAATGATAATCAATAAAATGAAAAGCACAAGGATTAGGGCGAAACCGCCACCGAACCCACCACAGCCTCCATAGCCGTAACCACCATAGCCGTAACCACCATAGCCTCCATAGCAACCGAACATAACAACACCACCTCTCATAAGGGATAGAATACCTTATGTCATCTTTCTTGTATGGGTATAGGTATATGTCTAGATTTTAAAATTTTTATAGGAGGACCTTGTGAAAGGATATCAAATTAATAAAGGATAGGAGCGAGGTAGTTAAAAACTACTTAAATGGTTCATGAAATCTCATTGCGTAACGAAAAAGGAGCGATTACTATGGGTGAAGAATACGGACGTGGCCGAGAGGCTGCATTTGTTCTTGTTATTGTCGTTCTGCTGATTATCATTTTAGGAGCCAGAATGTTCTACTGGGGCTAATCTAAAACAAGCCTAAAAATTTGGTACAAGCCTTTTTATGAGGCTTTTTTGTTTTAAAAATGGGCTGTCACTTTGATAGCTTGTACATATTATAAAGTAAGCCACAGCCAAACAGCATATTCGCCATTTTCCTCCTTTGCGAATGGCAAAGAATGAAGCCTGATAATTAGGGTGCCTGATTATTGGGCTTCTTCAATTTTATATCACTCCGAAACATATATTAATCTTTCGAAATACGCACGGACCAGAGAGTATGGAGGACTACAGTTCTAGATGATATCAATGGAGCCTAAATACAATGACTCCGGAGCAATACCGGAGCCATTTGTTAGTAGCTTAACACAAAAGGTCTTTTTTTGACTGTCCATTTTATAGGGCACAGTTCACTTTAGCTAAGGGGATTTATTTTTTTCTGCATGTAAGGGAATGAGTATTTTCAATACTGATACATCTTTTTTACATATTACACAAAAATAGTTCCCCTTTTAAAAAGACGGAAAGATGTTAACGTTGATACTTTAAGTTTGAATCGATAATCGTACCCGGCTCAGTAGACGTTTCTAATACTTCTAGTGCTAAACTGAGTACTTGTTTTTGCTGTTCTTTGGCTCCGGGTCCACCCACGGGGCTGCCAAAAGGAAAGCGATTATAAAGAGATCGGGGAACATTAACAATTTCAGAAATTTCTTTGGCTAACGTAAGTGCTACGGTTGGAATTCCATGAGATTCAATGGTTCGTGCGACCAGACCGGCCGACTGCTGGCAAAGTGGTCAGGAAGGAACCAATATGACAGCATCCACATTCTCTTTCTTTAACTTTTTTGCAACTTCAGGTGCAGTAACATTTTTTAAGGGATGGGGAACAGGAATATATCCCATAAAACTATAATGGGTTTCCGCTAAATCACCTATTTTTCCTTCTGACCGTAATTCTTTTAATACATCCAAAGGGAATACTACATTAGGATCTTTCCGTGCATTGGTTTGATCATAATGTTCATGAGCAAATGATACGGTGGATAAATCCGTATCAACTGGAATTTCCCGATAAGAAACATCACCTAGACCATAGTTGTCGTTAAACGGTGTCATTCCTTTTATATATACTCCACCGGTTGTAACGAGAGCAATTTTGGCCTCTGTCGTTTTTTTCTTAAAGGGTGTGAAGGGTGCTGCCTCGTTTCGTTCAAAACGAAAAGATGGAACCCATCGCTCTTGCACTGTTTTTTCTACTTTTTCAATCAATTGATATCCCTCCTTTACAAGACATCATAACAATGTTAATTTATCATCACAAATAATGTGAAACAGAAAAGGAGATGCCTGAGGAAGATTAACGAACAATGATAGTAAAAAAGGTTGTCATATATTAGCTTTTATAGTCGAATATGCCTTACTCTTACATTATTGTGTTAGACTTAATAGATAAAATCACATTATCTAGGGATTATTTGACTTTTCTTAGTCACTCCTTATTTAAAGGAAGGAGTATAAGAAATGGACAAAATTAGCGTTTTCCTCGATGACTATCGGAAAGCACCCGATGGCTATGTGTTAGTCGAGACTATTGACGAATGTATAAAGCTATTGCAGAACTTTGAGATTGAACATCTCTCTTTGGATCACGATTTATTAGATAGAACTAGGAATGGTTTCATGCTTGTTCAAACGATGGTTAAAGAAAAACTATTTGCAAAACGCATAACGATTCACTCTGCTAATTCAGTTGGCGGTAAAGCTATGTACAACTGTTTGAAACAAGCACAACATAATTTAATAATGCCCCCTGCCATTATTGTATCCTTAAGACCACTGCCCCTCCACTTCTTCCCGTCAAAGGTTATGCAACATTATTTAGACATACGGTAAACTCTTCTCTTTTATATTACATCCTTTATATTCTTTTTTAATTAATAGAAAAACTAGATAAGAACTATATGTCTTGTTTTTTCCATTAATTTCTAAATAATAGAGACAGAATTAAGATAAAAAAATATCAAAGGGCAATTTTATCACAATTTAGATTTGCCTTTTATTCCTTCTTCCGACTAACGACAAAATGAAACCGTATCACTCCTGCATATTTATAAATAGCACCCGTTTTGAATAGAAACACGTATTTGAGTCGGAAAATCAACACATGATCTAGTAAAAAACAATGTCTTGTTCACCTAACCTTTAATGCAAACAGGGCTAGTAAATATAGCCCTGTTTGCATTATGATTCGAACAAGCAGAGAAGTATCTGCCTCTAGTTCATTCATAAAAATATTGTTATCTTAATTTACGAACGATTAAACACATGCTTTATATGGTAAATTACTTTTCTCTCTGTGGAATTTTGGCTGGAGTCTGCAGTATGAACAAAAGCTGTTATCTTGTCTTTAATGAAATAAAGAGTCTTAGTATTTGAAGGGTCGAGCTTGGAGATGTCTTCTGAAAGTACAATAGCATCCTGATTAGAGTGAAAAAAATTGTAAACATCCTGTTCAGTATAAATATTACCTTTCTTTAACTCAGCAACTGTTTTTTGTTTAATAAGCATTGACATTCCTCCTTTTAAGTTATTAATTCGATACCGGCGTCTGTATTTCCTACATATTTTCTAATTTAACTTTAATATAGGGGATTTCTTTATTAGTATACTTATTCCGCATCAAATAACGCCTTTTTAACACCTTCCCAGAATACTATCTCTAGTTGTTTCACTATCTTCCGCAAAATAAAGAAAAGAATTACCAACTTGGGAACTCTTTTTTAGGGCTCGTTAATATTCAGATAAATCACGAGCTGTTCTTGCACGATACCTAGCTCTATAGGGGTCTCATTTGACAGTGAAAGCGTTACTAAAATGGACAATTGTTTTAGATAACGCCTTTGTATCCACATAAAGATTCAAATCGTCCACAAGCCCCGGCACTTGATCTCCCGTATCTTTTAGTTCCCCTCTGACTTGACTGACCGGAAAATCCCAAACAGCCTGACTTGACTGAGGCGGCACCAGTGTCCAGCCAAGCACCCCGAACATCCCAAAAATGACACAGTTAAGGACGCCATGAAATGTAAGCATAAAGTCAATGCTGACAGGCCCACATCCGAAAAACATTATTTGCCGCATAAACCAATGAAAATAAAATGGTGACGCCGAGTGCGCTATAGGAGAGACGTATGAATATTCCCTGTAGGCTCGTACTGAAACGTGTTCGAAATGCGAGGAGTATTAAACTGTATATAGCTAATATGTACAGCAACACTGAAACCAATTTCAAAGGAAACCAGAAAGCTTATGAAGTCACAGGTTATCAATTTGATTAATTAAAACAGTTGCTTTCTTCAGTATAAACCCTCATATTATATGATAAGGAAGTATAGACTAAAGAACTCGAAGGTGATTAACATTTTAGAAATAAAACCATCCCCCCTCAGCGATGGGGAATTCAATAGAGGCGTATTTGCGACAGTTGATATAGCAAAAGGTGAGCTTATACATGTAGCACCTGTCATCCCCTATCCCAATAGGGAGCATATTTTAATTGAGAACACAGTACTTGATGATTATGTGTTTGAGTATGGTAAAAACCACACTGCAGTTGTGCTGGGATATGGCATGCTATTTAATCATTCCTATAAGCCTAACGCAACTTATGACATTAACTTTAAGAATCATACATTTGAATTCTATGCATACACAGATATAAAAGCAGGAGAAGAGGTACTAATTAATTATAATGGCGATGTTGATGACAACGAACCACTATGGTTCAATAAAGATGAAGATGAAAACGGCAAGGATGAAACAGAACGATGATATTTTCTTACGTCCTCTGAGCATTCTTTTCATTTTGGGTTCATTCAAATAAACAAGCCCGCTGGTTTTGATTAGTCCTTTGTGCTTTTCAAGTTTAGAACATTACTATCATCACCAAGGGTTTTTTTATGCTCCAATCGCGTTTTCTTGGGTTACATGACTGCTGTCTCTTAGATATACAAAAAAGCCAGATATGGTAGCTGACCTTTTAACTATGGACCTTATTAGTTGAATTAGAAAGTTGCTGATAGGCTTTCTCTTAAAAGGCTGTCACTGTGATAGCTTGTACAAAATATAATGTAATCCACAGCCAAACAGCATATTTGCCACATGTCCTCCAAAATAGCATAGCCATAAGCCTGATAATTTGGAGTGCCGGATTATTGGGCTTATTGATTTATTGCCAAATATTTTTTTGGATGAGACGTTATGCCAGACAGTACGGTTTTTAAAAATTAGAGAACATAAATTCCTAGGGTCTGCCCCTAGTTAAAGTAAAATTTTAACCGTCTCCTCATCTGTTCCTTCTGCCGCATATAATTAGAGGCGTCATACTATCCTGATAATTTACATCGGCCCCGGGGGAATGAAGGACTTCAATTAGTTTAGGTCTTCCTTTTTCAGCCGCCGTCATAAGAGGTGTCATCATATACGCTTGTTTCATTATTTGGATCAGCCCCATTTTTAAGCAGTGTATTTACCATCAATTGCATCCAATCCGTAATATAATTATTCCAGCTGCTAACAAGGCAATTGAACCAAAGATCCAATTGTTTTTTTTCGAAAGAATCATTGAGTCCGCCTGATTAAAATATGACTGGATAGCATCAGCCCTTTTAGCTTATCTTTTGCGCCTCTATATATTCAATATGATTGCCATCAATTCCCTGGACAACAAACATATATCCACCTTCCTGAATTTCGTCACCCTGTTTAACATCCGTACGCTGGGTCAGAAACCACCCCCCCAATGTGTCCACATTTTCTTCGGATAAACGGGTTCCTAACAAATCATTCACATCCCTTATTGTTACTTTGGCATTAAAGATGAAATGTCCCTCTCCAACCTTCCGGACTTCAGGTACTTCTTCCGCATCAAATTCGTCCCGTATATCTCCCACAATTTCTTCTAGGATGTCTTCCACTGTAACGAGTCCTGATGTGCCTCCATACTCGTCATATAGGATGGCCATATGCACCCGTTGTTTTTGCATGGTAATCAATAATTGATCAACAGGAACCGTTTCAAGGACCTGGATGATTGGTTTCACATAGTTGGCCAAATTAAAGTCACTGGTGTTCCCAGTGATTTCGGCTGTAAGGATTCTCTTCATGTGGATAAGGCCTAAAACATGATCTTTATCCCCTCTTATAACGGGATACCTAGTATATTTTTCCTGTCGTATAACATCAAGAATGGTTTCAAAATCATCTTCTATAGATATGGTTACCATTTCAGTCCGCGGAACCATGATTTCCCTAGCAACCGTTTCGTCAAAATCAAAAATATTATTTACATACTTCATTTCTGCCTGGTTTATGGCTCCACTTTGATAACTTTCCGAAAGCAGAAACCGCAATTCTTCTTCTGAATGGGCAATTTCATGTTCCGTAGCAGGTTCCAAGCCAAACATCCGTGTAAGCGCACGAGCCGACCCATTTAACGCCCAAATGAATGGATACATGATTTTGGAAAACCAGATAATCGGTTTCGAAAACAATAGCGTAATGGCCTCTGTTTTTTGTATTGCCACCGTTTTCGGAGCGAGTTCCCCCATCACCACATGCAAAAATGTAACAATGGCAAACGCAAAAATAAATGAACCAATATTTTCCACATCCTCCGTTAAGTTCATAGCCACAAAAAGGGGATGCAGGAGACTTTCAATGGTGGGTTCGCCTATCCAGCCCAGTCCCAAGGCCGTTACGGTAATACCCAATTGGCAGGCTGATAAATATTGATCTAAATTGGATGTCGTTTCTTTCGCGGCACGGGCACCTTTTCTTCCTTCTGAAATCAACTGTTCTACCCGTGAAGGCCTCACTCGTATGATCGCAAACTCTGTTGCCACAAAGAAAGCTGTTAAGGCGATAAGAACAGCCAATAAGAATAAATTCATCAATTCCATGATCGTCCCTGAACAGGGGGCCACCTCCTTATACCAACTTTCTGCAACTAAACCGAACTTTTTTTCATAGTATTGACTTTGAGGAGAAGGAGTATCCCTTGTAAAGCCGGAATTGAAGTAGTGTTCTGTGTGTGGGAAAGAGTGGCTGATCCAACCCTTATCTATGCTTCAATAACGTAATGGGGACGTTGGACTTCATAGATAAAAAAGATATGAATATTAAAGACCACCCCTTTTTCTTTTACTAAGCACCGTTAGTTGAACAAGGAAACGTATTTGTTGCACAATTTTTATGTACTGTTCATTTATTCAGAGTTTATTTACAGCAGTGTTTGAATTTTTCTTCTCTCCCCAAAAAACAACTTCAAGGCATGAAACATATAAAAAGTAAAATTTTCGTGTAATAATGGGGAGATGATAGATAAATGGATATAGATAAAATAAAATACATGTTAGTTGATTTGAGTTTTTATGGCAATTGTGCAATTACGCATACTTTCCATCGCAATCACAAAGAAATATTGTCTGTGAATGGTCTAAAAACAAAAAATTCATTTCGATTTCCCAAACTGTAGAAACCTTTGATGATGTTGAATTCGCAGCAATAGCTATTTATAAGATGACGACTACTACCAGCCCAATGGGATAAATTACTTAAGAACACCCATTCCTCTTCCATTTAATTCTAACACTGCTATGCTTGAGGTGTGGCTTGGATCTCCACACACCTTGATTGGATGACTACTCAGTGGTCGATATCTGTTCAAGGTTTTTTAGGCAACAAAATGGGTCAAATGCGACATCAATGAGCAATTTTTTGGTTGAACTACCCTGCCCATTAGAAAAAAAGTGTTCCCACTTATGAATTCGTAAGTCAGTGGATTTTCCATAAATTTCTGGATAGTAGCCTTCTTCATAAGAATTTACGAATAATGTGTCCCTATAGAATCGGTACATTTAAGATTAATAATAATCAATAAGACAGCATGAATAATGATTATTGGAAAGTAAAATATAAAAAGGACGCTGTGAAGCATCGGTTTTACTGTGTGTTGTTTTCCTTGTCTGTGAAAAAGCTAACCTACTGGCAATAGGTTAGCTTTTACATTTATTTGAACACTTTCAGAAAGAAGGGAGGCCAAATTATGGCTAAAACATCTATGATCGTCAAACAAAGACGCACGCCTAAATACGAAGTCCAACAGTACACACGCTGTGAACGTTGCGGACGTCCACATTCTGTACTTCGTAAATTTAAACTTTGCCGTATTTGTTTTAGAGAACTTGCATATAAAGGGCAAATCCCCGGCGTGAAAAAAGCTAGTTGGTAAAAACCGGGTGGTTATAATCATATACAACATTCTCTTTTCCAGAATAAAAATTCTAGATTGTTTCCATAATAAATAATGAGGTCAAATCCTCCAACTTCTGTAATCGGACGGTAATACGTGAACAATTATTAAATTTGACTTCAAGAAAAAACAATCGTTGCGGAGAAAAAAACTAACGGATTCCACTACCTTCCCAGCCTTGTAGAATCTGTGTAGTTTTTTTCTTCTTTAGTACGAATATTCTCGCTTATTCTGGGTATAGTATAATTTATACGATAAAAATACCCAGTGAGATCATCCACTGAGTATCGGGAGAAAGAAACGATGAAAACGTTATCTGGAATATACCCAATATAAACTTGAAGTTAAATTGTACTTTTTTGCATGTATCTCTGTACAATTCAACTTCATAAAAATATATTATTGTTAGGAAGAAAATAGTGCAGTGTTATGGTCGGCAATGGTTAACATCTTCGTTTTTTCTTCCTGAACAATGAATACTTGAAAATAATCCAACCCACTGAATTTATAACAGTGGGTTTTTGTATTACTTCTTAATAATTTTGTAGTTCTTATGATTAATTACTGTGACACCTCCACCGAAAACTTCCTCGGTATTATTCTTCGTTATTTCAACAATTACGGAATTCTCATTGACTGTCCTTACAGTGCCTTCAATTCCACCATGAAATGTAATATTATCTCCTACGCTTGCTTTTTCAGCCATAGTATCCCCCTTTATTAATTCAATGCACATTTGTATCTTTTCCCTATTCACTTTAGAAAACACCGAACTTTTGACTTATCTTTTCGAATTTAAGTTTACACATAGAAAATTACGGAAATTTTTAGAATAAATAAAAATAAAAGGAGATGGTATGGTGAATGAACCGTTTGATCGGATATTAAAAAAACTCGACTTTAAAAACGTCCAATACAGCGGCACTCATGAATTTTTTGATGGTACTAAGCATGTTTATTATGTTGGGGAAATCGATGGAACAACTTATGAAATCGATATTAAAATGGTAGCTCCGGATAGAATTGAAATATGGGACAAGACATGGTTCGAAGAAGATGTTAGCTATTTAACTGAAGCCAAAAAGAGTACAAGGGGTTGGCAGTTCACCGGATAATTGATTAAAGATACCACCGCTTAATTAATTGGTGGTATCTTTAATTTAAAAAACCGCCTATGATTAGGCGGCTGAAAGTTTAGGATTACTTCCATATTTATTATCATCTTGTATCATCTTGCTGACTATCTTTACATAGAAAAATGATCAATATGTGGACTTCATCATTAAACAATTTACCACTAACTAATGATTTTGTCTCAGTTGTAAAACGTGATTTAGTGACGAATTACTATTTATAAAGCATCTGGAAGATGATACTTATACATCTCTAAAGCATTCGAGTTTTCTTTTAATGGTATGACACTGTTGAATAAAATAATTTCTCGATTTTTGGAATAACTTGCCTAAGCTTTATATTTTCTGTCAACTTTTGTATTACGATTTGTTCACAACTTGTTGGGATTAGACTCTATAATTTAAAAGGAAGTAGGTAAAATGACGACAGGAGGATACTTTGTATGGTAGTAGTACATAAGAAAAGAAATATATACACTGTATTTGTGAAAGGTTCCTCTGGAAAAGAACAACCAATAATTTTGACAGCTGAAAATATCCATGAAATGTTTAACCAACTGTCGAAAAATTACGGTCATTTATTTATCGATAAAGCAGGAAACGAAGTCGGGGCAATTGAATTCAGGTCATCTTCTTTTGGCAATATTAAATCACATTCAAGTGTATAAACTTTCCCAATTTTCCCACAACGTTATTAAGGGAGTGTAGAATTTCCGAGTAGATAGCATTCATTGCATGATTTACTCGGATTACCGCAACAACACTTATATAAAGAAAGAAGTTGGACTGAAATTAAACTTCACCTAGCGCCCCCTTTACTTTAAGTGTACCATTTCACAAAGGTCCATCGATTTTAACATATATACATTGAAACTTTTCTTACTCCCATTTCATTTTATTTCATAAAGAGCACCTCCCAGAACAAAAGGTACTCTATACACACCAATCATTGAACTCCTTCTTTTCCGCTAAACTCTAAAATATTTAAACCCTCGGATGCCTCTGGTGCTTCAAAAAATTTAGTAACATGAATAAACACCGCTTCCGTGTCAAAAGCTGCTTTTTCGGGTTGTTCGTTACGCCTGGCTTCCCCCTTATCAAACCGTACGTGCCCTTTTAAGGCATACGGCTTACCCATATGTTCCAAGAATATCAAGAGGATGCGTTCCAGGCATTTTGCATCTTATGTAGTTTCTGGCTATCCTTTCTCTCCAATGATGAAAAGTAAAACCAAGGAAGTCGAAATTATTCTTTTGAAAATCCACAATCTCTGTCTTCTCTTTTGAAATTTCTAAGCCAGGTTCCTTCAATTTTTCCTTTGTCAAAGAGGCAGCCGACTTAATTTGCTCTTTCGATTTGTCGAAAAGCAAGAAGTCATCCGTTTGCGACTGCCCGTCGCACAAAGAGCCGCCATAATGGCAGCTCCGAATTCAACTCAGCACCCTTTAGTTTAAAATGGTAGAAATTATTTAAGCGATTATAAAAAAAGTAAGTTGTATCTTATGATTCGTTGTTAACTACATTATTTTCATAATTACAGCCAACAAGGAAAAGGAACACGGCCGTTAAAAAAATCCACCCATACCGCTTCATTTAATCGCCTCTGCTCGGAAATTTTTTGTATCAAGTATATCACCGCCTAAGCAAGTTTTCATACGATATAGGCCAAGAACCCTTATTACTTGGTAACCATACAGAATCAGAAAAATATTTAATTACAACACATTAAAGAAGGCAAGCCAGTTTATAGGCTTGCCTTCATGATGAAGAAATTAAAACGCAGCAAGTTAACCACGTCTTCCTCCTCTTCCACCTCGTTTTCCTTCAGTGTTACGTTTTAGAGAAGATAAGCTCTCTTCACTACTCTTTAAGAATTTAGACATTTTATCTTCAAAGGTTTCTCTTGGTTTAAAGTTCCCTCTAGAACGATCATTCCCTCTACCTTGAGTGGGGCGAGGACGTTGCTTATAAGAAGATTGCCCTTCAGGTTTATCTATGGTTTGCTTTATCGACAAGGCAACCTTTCCTTCTTTTTCACTCAACACTTTAACTTCAACCATATCACCTATTTTCAGATGATCATTAACATCTTTTACATAGCTATCAGCAACTTCACTGATATGCACAAGACCTGTTGTTCCTCCAGGTAATTCTACGAATGCTCCAAAATTAGTGATACCAGTTACTTTACCTTGTACCTTACTTCCTATTTCAATTGACATTAAAATAATGTTCCTCCTCGATATGTTAAAAACACTTTATTATAACAAAGGAATGGTTGAAATATCAAACTTTAATACTTTTGAGTAGGATTATTGTTTATTTATATAATATTCCTACAATTCCATTTGCATTTTTAGTATAGAAAAAAATGGCAGGTATTTCAATTATGATTTCAAAAGTTTATGAAAATATTTTTTAAGAATTTAATCTTGCTTCCAAGACCGTATATTTCCTATGTAACTTTGGGATTTATGGACCCGTCTTATGCTGGCTTCAGCAAGTATGCAGCCTGAAATTAAAAAACAAAAAGCAGAAGTAATCTTCTGCTCTGCGTTTTATGTAGATACATCTATATTATACTTGGATATTTTCAATAATGGTCGCTATCCCCATTCCACCTGCGATGCATAACGTAACAAGCCCGTATTTTTTTCCGGTCCTTTCAAGCTCATGTACCAGTTTTGTAAAAAGGATGGCACCTGTTGCACCAATAGGATGTCCCATAGCAATGGCTCCACCGTTAGGATTCACCTTATTTATATCCAGGTTTAGTTCATTGATACAAGCAATTGCTTGTGAAGCAAATGCTTCATTCAATTCGACAACATCCAGATCATTTATCTTTAAATTCGTTTGTTTTAATGCCTTCAAAGTCGCATAAACCGGCCCCATTCCCATTAACTCAGGTGAACAGCCGGCTGCAGCCTGGGCAAGGATGCGTGCTTTTGGTTTGTATCCTCGTTTTAATGCTTCATCTTCCGACATGACCAGCAAGGCGGAAGCGCCGTCATTTCTTCCGCTCGCATTCCCGGCGGTCACCGTTCCTCCTTGTTTAAACACTGGTCTTAATGCTGATAATTTCTCCATGTTTGTTTCGCGTGGATGTTCATCAACTTGGAATTCAACATTCCCTTTTCTGGACTTTAATGTATACGCTGTGATTTCTTTTTCAAAGTAACCCTTGGATATGGCAGCTTTGGCTTTTTCCTGGCTTCTTAAGGCAAATTCATCCTGTTCCTCACGCGAAATCTTATATTTTTCTGCCACGTTTTCTGCCGTGGTTCCCATATTTAAATCCCCATAGATTTCTCTCGGCTGGGAACCTGGCTGGCTGGCCGTATTCGGATCCTTCAAAGACACATCTCCCGATTTCGTTCCGAAGCGCACAGCATTTACGTAATATGGAGCGGTGCTCATAGATTCCGCTCCCCCAGCAATAATGATATCGGAAATGCCAGCTTGAATTTGCTGGGCGGCAGAATTAACTGCCTGAACGCCTGAGCCGCATTGCCTGTGAATGGTATAGCCGGGAACGGTTTCCGGTATGCCCGCACGGAGCATGGAAACCCTCGCTAAGTTAGACGCATCAGCGCTTTGTTTTGCCTGGCCCAAAATCACTTCTTCCACTTCATTTGCGTTTAATCCAGTACGTTTAAGCAATTCACCGATGACATGGGATCCGAGATAATCTGCTGTTTCATTTCCCAGGCTGCCGCCAAGCTTGCCAATTGCTGTACGAACGGAATCGACAATTACCACGTTTTTCACTTTTATCTCTCCCTTATCCAAACATTATTCCCTTGTATAGTGCTTTAGTTTTTCTTTATCGATTTCCATACCGAATCCAGGACCATCCGGGATGACGATCTCGAAGTTCTCGTATGTAATGTTATTCAATGTCAGGTTGTCTTTAAAAAGCAGCGGTCCGAATAACTCTGTTCCAAATTTCAGCTCTGGAAGTGTGGAATAAAGCTGGGCGCAAATTGCTGTCCCAAGGCTTGATTCAATCATTGTGCCTCCATACAATCCAAGCCCTGAGCCTTCAGCAATGGCAGCTACTTTTTTTGTCTGCGTCAGTCCGCCCGCTTTGCATACCTTCAATGCAATGGAATTTCCAGCCCGGTGTTTGGCAATTTGGAAAACATCCTGAACTGTATTCGCGGCTTCATCTGCCATAATGGGAACTCGAAAGCGGCTCGTCAGGCGTGCCATTCCTTCATGGTTCCATGTCGGCAGAGGCTGTTCTACCATCGAGATTCCGCCATCCTGTAAGGCAGCAATGCTGTAATTTGACGTATCCTCATCCCATGCCTGATTCACATCTACCGTAATCCTTGCCTCGTTTCCAACGGCACTTTTAATCTTTAAAACATGTTCAACATTTTTATTAGGGTCACCTTTTCCAATCTTCAACTTGAAAATGTTATGGCGCCTCTGCTGAAGTAATTCTTTTGCTTCTTCAATGTCCTTTTCTGTATCTCCACTTGCCAGAGTCCACGCGACTGGCAAGGAGGAGTGAATTTTCCCGCCAAACAATTCATACGCTGGAACCTCTTTGGCCCTCGCTGCCAAGTCAATAATGGACGCTTCGATTAATGCTTTGGCAAAATGATTACCTCTTACATGTTTTCCAACCTCGTACATGATTTTGTCAAAGTGAACCGGATCCTTGCCTATCACAAGGGGAGTAATGTACCTGTCGATATTTACTTTTATCGCTTCCGGAGTCGATTCCCCATAGGAAGCCCCCCCAATCGTTGCTACCTCGGACCAGCCTTCACGCCCCTCTTCATCCTTTAAGCGGGCGACAACAATTGTTTGTGTAACAATGGTATGCATGGCAAGCTGGTGCGGACGGACTGTTGGCAAATCTACTATAAAAACATCAACTGAATGGATTTTCATTATCAACTGCTCCCTACTCGATAAAATTGGCCTCTGTTTTCTCCCGTACCTCTTCAATGCTGGCCCCTGGCATAAGTTCAATTAGCTTTAGTTGGTGATCCTCAACTTTGAATACAGCTAATTCGGTCATGATCATATCGACGGATCGGGTTGAAGTGATCGGATAGGTACATTCTTTTAAAATCTTGCTTTGACCGTCCTTCGAAGTATGATTCATAGTCACTATCACCTTTTGGGCCCCCACTAGTAAATCCATCGCTCCGCCGACACCCATGATGTTCTTTCCTGGAACGGCCCAATTTGCAATAATCCCCCTTTCATCTACCTGAAGGGCTCCCAATATGGCAACGTCCACATGCCCTCCGCGAATCATCGCAAACGAATCCGCACTATTGAAAAATGATGCACCGATTGCTTCGCCTACGGGCAACTTTCCGGCATTTACGAGATTAGGGTCAATTTTATCCTCTTCAACATCCATGACACCAAGCAGTCCGTTCTCTGTGTGAAGGTAGACCTGGTCATCATCCAGATATTCAGCGACAAGGGTCGGAATTCCAATTCCCAAATTAACGGTACAAGGCCCCTTAAGCTCCTTGGCAACGCGCTTAGCAATAAGATGCTGTAATTCCTGTTTGCTTAATTGTGTACTCATCTCGCTACCACTCCTTCCTTTGTAAGGATTTGCTGAGCCAAAATGATGGAATCGATATAAAGATGCGGAGTGACAATTTCTTCAGGGTCGAGCTGACCTGGTTCTACAATTTCATCAACCTCGACTATAACCGTTTTTGCGGCCGTTGCCATAAGCGGATTGAAATTGCGTGCTGTTTTATAGTAAACGAGATTCCCCAACCGGTCGGCTTTATGGGCACGGATCAACGCGACATCCCCACGGATTGCTTTTTCAAATAAATAGGTCACACCATCTATCTCACGTTCTTCCTTTCCATTTGCCAGATTGGTTCCCACTCCAGTAGTGGTGTAATAACCACCCAGTCCAGCGCCGCCTGCCCGAAGTGATTCTGCCAAGGTTCCTTGCGGGAGTAATTCAAGCTCAATTTCACCTTTTTGATATTTATCGCCAACATCCCGATTGCTTGTAAAATAGGAACCGATCCCTTTTTTGATTTTATTTTGATTCAACAGGATTCCTAGTCCCTTACCTGATTCACCCAGATTATTGCTAACAATGGTAAGTTCCTTAACATCCTTTTTGGTAAGGCCGTCAATCAGTGTTAGCGGGGCGCCAATCAGGCCAAAGCCCCCAACTAAGATGGTTTGGCCTGATTTCACGCATAATAACGCATCTTCCACTTGTTGTTTAATTTTGGACATACCTTTCCCTCCATTCGAAGATTATTGCCCAGCCTGTTTTAATGAGTCACTTAGCTCAAACCAAGAAGGAATTCCTGCTGTTAAAATGCAGATATAGCCAATGTCTGCCAAATCTGCTTCTGTTGCTCCAGCCTGCCTCGCCTTTTCAATCCATTCAACCGCTTCTTCCCCTCTTAGCTGTGCTATATAGTTGCCCACCATGCTAAGGTGTTTCAATCTCGTTGATACGTTGCCGTCAGAAAGGAGCTTTTTTTCAATCTTGGCAGGATCATTTGTCTGGATCACTTCCAAAGCGTCCTTCACAAAGCTGCTATCTTCATCGCCCATCCAATCGATCATGATGTTCAGCACCTCATTGATTGTCTGTGGCTCCGTCGCGGGTTGCTGTACGGCCGTCCCTTTAAGTTCAAGGGCATATGAAAGGGCCTGAAGCGATACTTTAAGGGAAGAGATTCCCCCGTACAAATAGGAAATCAGAAAATACTCAGCGAGCTCTGGAATCGTTGAGCCAAAATCAATGGCCCCCTTGGTATGGTAGAGCATGCTGCGTGGATAGAGTCTCGCAGCGTTCATCACGGCAATGAGGACGTCTTTTTCTTTTCTGGAGAGAGTACCGTCCTGCATGATTTCACTGCGAATTCCCGTATAATGATCCAATACGCCTGGACTATAATCATGCATTTTCTGTACCCAGCCTGGCACTTCATCATAAACTTCTTTAAAATAAGCCAATCCCTTACTCACTTCAATCATCCACCTTTCTTGTTGTCTGCATTTGTAACTCTATTAATTTTCAATTTCACTTAAAAACGTTTCGATATATTGATTAATGTCGTCTCTATTCTCGAATACCATGGTGTAATGATTGCAGTCTGACACAACGGTTTTCAGATGCTTTGTATATTCCTGTGTTTCTTCATAATCACTTAAATTAAACAGAGGCGGCATTGCCCCGATATTTGCTTTGGCATAAACAAGCAGAACAGGACATTCAATCCGTGAGCTGACTTCTTGAGGATCGTATGTATAAAAGCTGTTAAAATCTGCAAGTATTCTTTCCTCATTAGATTTATTTTCCCAGTGGCCACCGACAGGTCCCACCTCATATTCGACTGTTTGCTGGAGCGTTTCATTCCAAGCAATGCCTAAATTGTGATAAATACTTTTAATCTCAGCCATGTAGTGCTCCCTGGATTCGTATTCCTTGCTGAGACGTCCAAGTGAAGGCTGGACAATGGCCCGCTGGTTATCAGACATTTTGGCTGCACCATCGAGTAATATCACTGCTTTAACAGAAGCTAATTTACTAGCAACAATAGCGGAGATAAAAGCACCCATGGAATGCCCCAACAAAATCGGATTTTCAATTTGAAGTTCCTTTATCAAAGCAATGATATCCTCAGCATGTTTGAATATCGAAGTCTCTTCATCTGTTGCTGCACTATTGCCTCTCCCTCGCAGGTCGACCGCAATAATACGATAGTGCCCTTTAAACTTCTCCGCGTAATAATGCATATTTCTATGTGTCCCTGTTAATCCATGGATAGCAATGATAGTCCCTTTTGTTCCGTAATAATCAGCGATTTGAATATCATTACCATTAACTCTCACCTTATAAAGTTCCATTTACAATTACACCCCGCTTTATTAATTACTAACTAAGTACGCATAACGTACCTTATTACTTTTTGCGTACACTAATACAAAAAAATTAATCTATTAAAATAAGTTATTTCCTACGATATGTGTGGCTTAAAACAAAGACCATCGGAATATTTCCCGACGGTCCTAGTATATTATTTTTTATAAAGGGCGAAGGACGAAATCCAGTGAAGCTTCTTTGTGGTCACCAACTTGATGGAGCTTGGTTAATAATGAAGAACGGACACCCTTCGCTACATCAGTTTCCAGCCACTGATCTCCTTCAAAGAACACTTGGGTAATCAGTGTTTCATACCCTTCCTGGATAAACATCATATGAATATGAGCCGGGCGGTACGCATGGTAACCTGCCGCACGAACGAACTCGCCAGTCGGCCCATTCGTCGGAATCTGATAAGGAATCGGAACGATGGAATGGACCTCAAAATCCCCATTCTCATCTGTATAGAAATGGCCTCTAAGGTTAAATGCAGGTGCAGGTGAGTCGAAATTTGAATATAATCCGTCATTATCATCCTGCCACCATTCCACCTTTGTATTGGCTAATGGCTTTCCATCCACTGAGGTAACATTGCCCCTAAAAATTAGCTTATCTCCCGCTTCATCCGGACGCTGCGGAATGACAAATGGTTTTTGTTCCAATAACTGGGATCCTTCCACAAAGTATGGCCCAAGCAGTGATGGCTGAGTTCCAGGCGCATCCTTGTACTTGGATTCAAGTACATGGGTTTCAACGAACACATCTAAAAACAGGGGAACTTCACCGCTTCGACCAAGACGGTCTGCCCATTTCACGAAATTCGAGTACTCTTCATGGTTAAGCTGCTGTTCATCCAAAAAGTTTTTCAAGTGTTTGACAAAGCTTTCGTACACTTCCAACACACGCTGATTCTTTACTTGAGTTTCTACCATCATCAATTCCTCCTATTTTTTACTAGTTTAAAATAGTTGCTGAGGCACAATAAAGTTATGTAATCGCATACATTTTAACGAATAGTTTGGCGATTATGGCCCCATGCTGTTTATGTGTTTGCAAAAGACTCTAAGAAGTTGTACGATATACGTACAATATTATACTATTCGTACACATTTTTATTTTATCATGGGAGGTTATAATTTTGTCAATACAAAACTCCGACAATTTCGAACAATCTGGTGATTATATTCAATCCCTTGACCGCGGACTCAAAGTGATTCAGGCTTTTTCCCAGGAAACACCTTCGCTCACTATTAGTGACGCAGCTAAGATTACCGGGCTTAGCAGACCGACTGCAAGAAGAATGCTGCTCACCCTCGAATACTTGGGCTTCGTAGAATCAAACAATGGCAGTTTCTCACTGACAGCTCGCATCCTTACGTTGGGCTATGCATATATCTCCTCCAAAAACATATGGAACATCGCCCAACCGATCATGAGGGAATTTGTCGCAAAAACGGGTGAATCCTGCTCGATTTCGATTCTGGATGGTACCGATATTTTATATGTCGCTCGTGTTCATACAAAAAGGATTATGACGATCAATCTCGAAGTCGGATCCCGCCTTCCCGCCTATGCCACATCAATGGGACATGTATTGCTGGCATTTTTACCAAAGGCCGAACTTGAAGATTATTTAAACAAAGTGAGCTTCAAACGGTTTACAAACAATACCATCACGGATAAAGAACAATTAAAAAAGGTGTTAGCAACCGTTCAGGAAAATGGGTGGGGCGGTGTTGACCAGCAATTCGAAGAAGGACTCCGTTCCATCGCTGTACCAATCCAAAATGGAGAAGGAAAAGTAATAGCTGCGATTAACTGTTCCGCCCACGCCGGTCGTATTAGTGAAAACACGGTCCGAGAAGAATTTCTCCCACTCTTATTTGAAACTGCAGAAAAAATCAGCCGGACTATTAGCGCTGCTTATAACTCAGCGCAGTATTAGTAGTTTAAAAATAGGGCTTAAATTCTTTGTTATTAATCGATCTTGTCATAAGAAAAGAAAGATTGTTTTCTTATGGCAAGATGATTTAGAGAATTAATCCAGAAGGGAGTATCACATCGGCGTATTATTCCGCACTAAACCGGTCTCTTTAGAGAAAATACATGTCCGACTACTGCATAGTTATCACCGGCTAACCGGTTTACAGCTTAGAGTCGTTCATGACGGATTTCCATTTTTCATATACTTCATCTTTGAAAGGGTACTGAATGATACTTCCAATGAGTAACTTGTAGCTATCCCTCTCACTTAATGTCGCAGGGCCTATGGAAAACATGTAATCCCCATTTTTTATTTCCCTTAAGTTCCTAATGGATTTTCTGTAACCTGTTTCTTCCGAGCAGCTCATGTGCAAGCTGTTGTTGCTGATTTCCAAGCAATTTCCTAATGCGGGTGGAGGAAATGATTTCCCCCCTGGAGCACTTCACAACCGGAAATGTATAGGTGTTAAACTGTTCTGAAAGATCTTTTATCGAACCTGTCTTGCCTTTCCCGAACTGAAAGTCTGGGCCTATCCATATCTCATCGGGTGCCAAACTCTTCAACTCTTCAATAAATTCCGCTGCACTTTTTGAAAGAAAGTAAGTGTCAAAGTTAGCTATGACTGTATAATCCACCCCCAGTTTTCGGAGGAAAACCAGCTTTTCTTGAACAGTAGTCAACAACATTTGCTTTTGGAAATACACTCGGGGCGGTGGATCAAATGTATAGACGACAGACGGCACATCTAATTCACGAGCACGATTCACAGTTTTGGCTATTAGTGACTGGTGTCCAAGGTGGATGCCATCAAAAGCACCGATAGTTAGAACAGAGTGTTTAAGCGACAATATTCCATTTCTGATTACTTTCATGGTGAGTCCTCCAGCACATGTAAATTTTCATTAGGGAATGGGAAAATCCAGCAACACAGTCGACTATCATAACTGTGAATCTAAAGTAGAGGGCCATTTTTTAAGAAAGCATGGCCCTCGCGTTTAGTTCGGTCCAGCGATAATCTATTTATTTAGCAAAATAGTTGATATCATCCGGATTGATCCATGTATCATTTGTCCACCCGTTCAGGTCATAGTCGCTTAGGCATTCTTCCACGAATTTCTCAAACTCAGCCGCTTGCCCATTCTGATTTGCAACGATCAGGTTCTCAAGGCGAATATTTTCATGGTTTCCTGAATAATTCCGTTCATACAGTTCATGCCTTCCGCCGTATTCCGTACCTACAACATCCCAGAGCAGCTTGATAAGCTTGATCTTGTCCACTGACTCAACACCATTGGCCCCGCGGTACAGCTTATCAAGAAAAGGACGCAGCTCCGGATTTTTAAAGTCGCGTGAGCTGGAAGGCTGGACAATCAAACTGCCTGCCACCACGTTTTCAATGATTTCTTTTACCTTTGGCCAGCCCTCTGACATGAAGACCCTATAGGCTAATCCATAATTTAAATTTGGTAGAACTGTTCCATTTCTTCCCTCGTTAGGGTTTAGTGCCATAGCATCACTTAAAGCCCAAAACATATTCTTCCATGCCAAAACTTCTCCTACGTTAACCTGTACTCCTCGGAATTGATCTGTGCCATTCACCTTTACAGCTTTTAAAAGTAAACCTGACACAAAATCCAGCTTGACGGCTAGTCGTGTCACTCCATGGAATGTAAAGCGATTTAGGAAACCAGTTTCAGCAAAGAAATTATTGATTTTCTCGACGTCTTTATAAATCAAGATATTTTCCCATGGAATCAAAGCTTCATCAAAGATAAGAACAGCATCATTTTCATCGAACCTGCTGCTTAAAGGGTAGTCGAATGGACTGCCCATTACGGCCGCGTTCATTTCATACGAAGCTCGGCTGACAAGCTTGACACCTGGAGTATTCATTGGTGCTATAAAGCAAAGGGCAAATTCCTCTTTCTTGATTGGAGCTGCACCATAGTGGGCGACAAAGTTGTAATTCGTGAGGGCCGATCCGGTGGCAACCATCTTCGCGCCGCTTACAATTACTCCTTCCTCGGTTTCCCCTACCGCCCTAATAAAAATATCTGATACGGCTTCCAAAGGTTTATGTCGGTCTACCGGCGGGTTGATGATGGCATGGTTGAAAAACCAATTGTTTTCCTGAGCTTCCTTATACCATCTTCTTGCATTATCTTGATATGGCGCATAGTAATCAGGGTCTGCGCCGAGCGTTGCCAGGAAGGCGGCTTTATAATCCGGTGATCTGCCCATTTGCCCATATGTTAATTTGGCCCATTGTGCGATTGCATTACGGGATTTCAACAGATCCTCGGCACTTTGATCAAATTGGAAGAACTTTTGGGTATAACCTCCATTTCCTGTATCAGTTGGCACTGTTAGAATATCCTTCGTTTTTTCATCATGCAAAGCATCATAAAGCCTTGCAATGGAGCGTGCAGAATTCCGGAAAGCCGGATGAGTGGTAACGTCTTCCACCTTCTCACCATGAATCCAAATCTCTCGGCCGTCTCTCAGGCTTTCCAAATATTCTTGTCCAGTTAATGGCCGTTTTGTTAATACTTTTTGATCAACTTTCATTTTCTAGCCTCCTTGAATAATTTTGAAGCGCTTTCATTTCATATTTTTATTATGAATTGTTTTTTAAATTTTTTGAACTGCAAAAATATACTGACAAATATCGTTCTATTTCATGTTTTTGCGGTATTAGACTCTTTAGTAATGATTCGTATGGAAATCACTATAAGAAACAGCCTATTGTTTTTACAGATTGGTTTAAGCGGATATCCTTGAAAAATTGAATGGATCATTAAAAAAAGACCACTAAAGAAGCAATGGAAGCCGCTTCATTTCATGATCTTTACAAAACGTTATAAACCTAGCAGTAAAAATATCCGAACTCTTGTTTTAAAATGATTAGAAGTTTAGGTTGTCAAAGCTGGTCTATTGTTAATGATTTGCATCGCGAAATAAATGCGAATAGCCAACTGGTATTTAAAACGTCCAGTTCCCGTTTTTAAGTCAGCTTTGCAAAAAGATTCTATCTTTTCTATGCGGTAACGCAAACCTGCAATGGAAAGATGCAGGTCATCTGCAGTTTGCTGAAGATTCCCGTTATGATCCAAATAAGACTTCAATGTAATAACTAAATTTCCTTGGTTTGTATCGTCATATTCGACCAATTTACCGATGGTTTCTTTACAAAAATCAATCAATTCCTCCTGATCGATCCCTTTAAGGAACATAATGACAGGTTCCAATTCTTCGTAATAAGAAGCCCTGCTGTCAGTGGGATAGGCAAGCTGTATAAAATCACATATGCGGCATGCGTCTTTATAGCTTTTTGCTAAATCTTTGAGATTTTTTGCTATGCGCCCGACACTAATATAGGTTTTTATATGTTTGAATTCTTCCTGAATAACTTTCTGGAGTTTCGTTGTAAAGGTTTCTATCTCAATTTCTTTCTCTGTTAATACAAGAACGATATATTGATCTTTTATGAAAGCGTCAATATCTGGATAATTTAAACCTATGTATTGAAGAATATCTTTCTTATTATCAAAAGGTTCTATCTTCAATGTGAGGATGCGGTTTGGTTCCTGGGGATCAAAGTCAAATACAGGCATATGCCGTTGAAGAGTGTTTTCATCAATTTTGTTGTTTAATAATTCATCAAAGAAATCCTCCCGTTTTCTCCATATAGATTGCGTGATTTTCCTCTGGTGATACAATTGAACAGTACATACAGTAACTGATCTATTTATAATCATTTGTTCCCTTTTACTAAGTGGTTTATCACCGATGACAACCATTCTTCCTAGGTTCACATCATGAGTCCGGATGGGGAATGTATCAATGTATGTATCTAACGCTTCATACCGGCCCTCACTTTTGATCCATCTCTCATACGTTTCCATATCTATAGTGGACTTGAAACAGCTATCCATCTGCTTATGAAAAGAATCTATAACAATACTTTTTTGAACAATATTTGATATTAATCCAACCGTTTCTGACACATTTTTATCTTCAAGCAGCATATCTGTCAATTCGTTTTGAACCCGCTCGGACTCTATTATGTTCTCGTTGAGTTCTCTAACTTCCTTATACACCCGATCTAATTCTGATAGTAATGTTTCAGACTTGTAATAACGTAAGTCCTGCTTATGCCGTTCATCACGTGGATCATAGGTTTTGGCTACAAAGTAACAATGATCGTCTCCCTTTCCTTGGCATGATTCTTCATATACAAGCACTTCTTTTCCAAATACTCTGGTTAAATAGCCGCTGGCATATCCGATCAGAATCCAGCATACAGGATCGCTGCTGTGACCAAAATGATTGATATGTTCAACCGCTTCAAATGAATTCCTCCATATCCCGGTAAAATGAAGAGTGTCCTCATTAAGCTCTAGTATATCAGGCTCCACTGTAACGATTCCCTCTAAAGTATGAAGATATGGACCTGCCAAAAATAATTCCTTTTGCGAATCCCATTCATACATTTTTTCTAAAGTTTGTCCATCCTTGTATCCGCATGCCCATCCATAACGCATGAGAAACCCTTTAGCTCTCTCCATGCTCAGGGTATTCACCAAATCTCTCCGTAGAATGCCCAGTGCCTCTACAGACACCAGGGCCATTCTTCTATCACTAAACTTTATTACTCCAGTACGGGGATTAGTATCTATTAAACGATCAAATTGTAACTTATGAGCTTTCATTTTTTCTGCTCCCCTCACTATTTCATAATTTCAATTCGGGATCATTTTGGTAAAACGTCCGAAAATTTGCCGCAATAGTAGGCAAGCGGGCGACCAGGATTATACGTAAAATCACTCACTTTACCCACATATAGAACATGGTCCCCACCATCATACTCGGCCCATGGTTCACATTCCACATAAGCAAGGGTATCCTTCAACCTGGTCGAAAGATTACCTTTTTGCAATTGAAAAGTAGGTTCATCAAGCGGGCGGCCAGCAAAATGCATAGCGATATCCTCTTGATCCTCCTTTAAGATATTCACAGTGAAATTATTATTTTTTAAATGTTGAAGTGCTTTCGCTTTTCTGTCTATAGAAACTAAAACGAGCGGTGGATCAAGTGAAACAGAAGTAAAAGAATTTGCGGTTATGCCATGAGTTCCATCTTCCGTATCACATGTTATAACAGTTACACCCGTAGCGAAATGTCCCATACAGTTTCTCAATTCTCTTGAATCCATAATTTTCTCTCCTTTAACAAATTGTTAACGCTTACACAAATAATAGCAAAATATGCTTGTGGCACGAAACAGTAAAAAAGTATGGTTATATACAAATTTACCATGTAAATAGTATAAATAGTTATAAGAAATGAATCTCTTTTCATTTTGTTAAGGAAAATGAGTATATAGACATAGAAAAACCCAGAATAGGGGACTTTTTTATAAATGTCCATTATTCTGGGTATCGTTCATCTTTTGAATACAGTGGCTTTATTACATTTATTTGGCTTTAAAAATTTTTAATTAATTTCATCCCAAAGGTTAAGATCTCATAACTATTTTTAAGAATGAACCCATAATTACTTTTATGGTCGATCACTATATCTCCATCCAGATGGTTAATTACCAGTGGGTCTATTAAAATTGTAATTTCATCGACTTTAAATACCTCATCATTGTTTACCTGCTCAACCTGAGCAAGTTCATACACATACGTGGCTCCTCAACCACTGGTTTGGATTTGATTAATCCTAATGGTTGGTTCCGCACCAAGTGCATGTATTAGCTGCTGATTTGCATCTTTGGTTATAGTAACTTTCATTTTTTCACCTCAATATTAATTTTACCCTTCCGTGACTAAGTTCAAACGAAGTAAAAAGGCTGTAAGTCTATATAGTGCTTGTAACTTGTTCTACTTAACTGTCCCAATAGCTTGAGATAAAAAAGAACTGCGAATTTCAGCACCGAATCCCAAACAAAGCACCTGGATTATAGTTTCACAAACAAATCTTCTCTATGTATTCCTTCATTCATCTATCATTTAAAGCCAAGCCATACTGACTGGGCATCCCCATTATTTTCCTAAGAAAGAGTTTAACATCCAAGCATGCTTTTCAAGAGTAGAATGAATGGCTAGGAACATATCTCCGGTAATTTCATCATCAGCTGATTCCGCAAGTTTCATTCCCAGCTTTAATTCTTCAATCATTTGAGCAAAGTCTTCTACTGTTGATTCAACCATCTGTTCTGCAGTTAGATTTCCTTCGGCTTCTTTAATGGATGCTAGCTCCAGACAATCCGTCATCGTTGCGACTGGTTGTCCGCCTAGAGTTAGTAAACGTTCAGCCAATTCATCAATATGTAACGCAGCTTCGGTGTACAGTTCTTCAAATTTTGTATGTAATGTGAAAAATTGCTGTCCCTTAACATACCAGTGATAGTTGTGTAGTTTAAAGTAGAGCACACTCCAGTTAGCTATCTGCTTATTCAAACTATCTTTTAGTGTCATAATTATTCCCCTTTTTTGTAATGAAATTTAAAAATTCATTATACCAAAAATTTCTTAAGACGCTAATATTTATGTCCTCTGATATATTTCTATTTTCATATCTACTAGTGCCCATTTTCAATAAAAAACGGTCAATTTTTTCAGATGTGCATATGTCTAAAGTGTAGTATAAATTCTGATGAAAGCAGGTGCTTATATGCCTCCGTTTTTTGGTGGATTCGGTTATCCAGTGATGGGTTTTGGATACTCGCCATTCATGTATGGTGGATATGGTTACGGGTATTATCCTCATTTTCATCATTGGCATGGTCACTGGCATCATTGGTGGTAATGTTAGATCAAAAAAATAAGCCATATACTGAGGATGGGAAGGCCCTGTCCTCTATACATAGTTTTAAAAATGCAATCTTACCACCTGTTTAATGAAAGTTTGGGTTAACTACGAACTTGAAGTAAGTAAAGCGCACGCTTTTCATAACTAAGAGAAGTGTTGAAATTTATAAATAGTTATTCTGACAAACGAACATATTTAGAAAAAAGCCGCACAAATAAAACCATTGTGCGGCTAATCTCGAATAAGGCCATAAAATGTTAATTTGAGAAGATTTTTCAGATCAGATTGTTCTAACTATATTTCGGCTGTTTAGACTATCTCTGGCATCAATATATTCATTATGAAGCTTCTCTACAAATTCTGCTGCACCAGTAACCATTTTTATAGCACCAATGCCTTGACCGCTTCCCCAAATATCCTTCCATGGCTTGACGGCCTTTTCTCCAAAATTCATCTGAGAGGGATCACTTTCAGGAAGATTGTCAGGATCCAAACCTGCTGCCTTGATTGACGGTTTCAGATAATTTCCATGTACACCTGTGAAAAGACTACTATAAACAATATCATCAGACGTAGAGTCAACGATTGATTGCTTATACTCTTCAGAAGCACGGGCTTCATGTGTTGCAATGAACGGCGAGCCGATATATGCAAAATCAGCCCCCATCGCTTGGGCGGCCAGGATTGCACCTCCCGTAGCAATTGATCCGGACAAAGCGAGCGGACCGTCAAACCACTCACGGATTTCCTGAACCAATGCAAACGGGCTCTTTGTTCCTGCATGACCGCCAGCTCCTGCCGCAACGGCAATTATGCCATCTGCACCTTTGTCGATTGCCTTGTGCGCGAAAGAGTTATTGATTACGTCGTGCAGAACAATTCCTCCGTAGCTATGTGTTGCCTCAAATATCTCCTCGCGGGCACCTAAGGACGAAATGATTATTGGAACTTTGTATTTCACACACAACTCCATATCGGCTTCTAACCGTTCATTTGACTTATGGACAATTTGATTAATAGCAAATGGTGCAGCTGGACGATCTGGATTCTTTGCATTATGAGTTGCGAGCTCCTCTGTGATTTCTGCCAACCATTCATCAAGTAAGGATGCAGGTCTAGCATTCAGTGACGGAATTGATCCAACGATTCCTGCCTTACATTGTTCTATCACTAGTTTAGGGTTACTAATAATAAATAACGGTGAGCCAATTACAGGGATACGCAAATTCTGAAGTATTGACGGAATTCTTGACATTTGTTGTTCCTCCATTCAATTTATATCCATTTATAGGTATAATTTTTGCCTTATATTATTTATTAAGAACTTGTCCTCATAACCTTAATTGGTTAAATATATGCTTATTTTTCGAACCTCTTACCATCAACATTACCTTTTCAAATCATATATGTACTTGTAGATTGAGCAACAAGACTTCCTTTTTTATCATATACATTACATTTAACTAAGCCACATTAATCCGAACGTTTGACGCCATACCGATTACTATAGCCTCACCCCCTACCGGTTTCTTAAAGCAGGAACTCACTTAATTTACTCTGTGTAATGCTTTCCCTAGAAGAAAAGAATACAGATATCGTATTTTTCATAAACTTTCCGCTATTGTTAGTTTTAATTTTCTGATTAATATGAATATAACATGTTGGTGATGATTTATAAACAAGTGAATAAAAGGAAGACCCTACAATCTTTAGAATAGACATAGGCTAGCGGTCTCTCCCAACAGCATATTCAGCTTGATGTAAGTATGGTGCCATGAAAATATAGTCCCCTTTTTTTACAGGAATCCACTCATTGTCAAGATAGTACATGCCTTCTCGTGATACCGAATCATGGTGTGATAAGGGACGTTGGGGATAACACAGTTAAAATCACATTAATTACCTTCCGCTAAGTAATAAGGTGTTTTGTAAACTTGGCAACCAATGATAGAGTATTTGTGTCCTGCCGCTAAAATTTTCTCGCATCCAAATGTGTTAATTTCTCCACTACCGTACTCATATCTAGTGGTATCCTCAGATAAAATTTTCTACTTGGTAATAAATAAAGTAATTCAATCCATATTTGCATTATCTTCCGTTTTCTGTTATGATGAAAAAGAATTATTTTTGTTCGGTGTAAAGGATAGTATAAGTATCGACTTTTCGTCTTGATGATCACTTTGGGCAAGGATAGTAATACGTTGTGCGTTAACGCACTAGGAGGAAACAAATATGGAACAAGGTACAGTTAAATGGTTTAATGCAGAAAAAGGCTTCGGCTTTATCGAACGTGAAAATGGAGACGACGTATTCGTACACTTCTCTGCTATCCAAAGTGAAGGTTTCAAATCTTTAGACGAAGGTCAAAAAGTAACGTTTGACGTTGAGCAAGGTCCACGTGGAGCTCAAGCTGCTAACGTTCAAAAAGCTTAATCTTAAATCGATTATACAAACAGGCTCTTTATATGGAGCCTGTTTTTTTATGTTCTCTGTATAGACTCAATAAAAAACCCTACTCAACGATCGAGTAGGGATATGGTACAGGTAAAGAAAAAAGATGTAAAGCTTAAAAGGTTTGTTTAAGTATAACATACTAGATGACAATATGCGGAATGTATATATTTTTTTCTTTTCGAATACGACTACATTTTATTCTTTCTTATTTCACTAAACTGCTCCGTTAGTGCATTAAGAAAAAGCCGCCTGATGGCAGCCCCTTTTTCAAGTAACGTACCCGTTAGTGTAAGTACAATTGTTCACAAACTCACTCGAAAATTCTTTGTTTAACTGAAGCCCCAATTATTTAACGAATTTTTATGAACGAGTTTAAAAATCTGTTGCAACTGCTCCTAATGATATTGCCCTAATATGTTTATCTTCTTTTAGTTTTAACAACTCATCTTTTGTTCCTGTCACAACTACTCCAAGTATTAGTCCATCATTTCTATTTTCTTTTTCAGTTTCAAGAAGTCGGTCTACAATATAATCATAACTTCCTAGACCCTTTAATTTCGTTAAGATTGCGATATAATCATCTTCGTTTTGACCTAGAGTGTCTCCATCTCCACCAGCAGCAGTAGCATTAAAACCATAAACTAGTGAAGCAGAATCACCCGTTTCATGTAGCCCTTGTAAATTTTTCTTATCATTTTTATAATAATCATTTACCCAATACCAAGTAATTTTTTTTCTTAAATTAAGAAACTTTTGAATCTCATTAACTGAAAATGGTCTATCAAACGAGATAGCCACTTCCATCACTGCATCGCTAGGTGCTTTTTCAATCAATGATAGATCGTTCTGAATTGTTTTATATTCAAGCCATGGGTGATAAAATAACATCATTCTTTGTCCGTTAGTTGGATTATAATATCGTATTCCTTGTTTAGTTTCTCCGCTGCTAACGCTATCATATTTGGCTGAAGGGGTGTTCTTACCTAAAGCATTAAAGGCTTTTTGTTCCGTTCCCCACGGGACCACTTTATCTTCAATCAATTTGTATTTTTGATAGATATACTCTCCTGATAATATTCCTGAACTAAGTTTAGCTTGACCAATAACCACATTTGGTTCTGAAATTTCATATAGCAATTCGTTACCTTCAGAAGCTTTATTAAATGCCCAACTTACTATTACACCATTACCTATAATCGCAATAAATCCAAGTATAATTATTAAAAGAGTTGTAATTATTATGTTCCTTTTTATACTTTTCCTTTTAGCATTTTTAACGATTCCCTCAATATCTCCTGGTTTAAACGGTTTATTTGTCATTAAATATCCCTCCTTAATATTCCTGCAAGTTTCTTCCTTGCACGATACAAATAGGTTTTAACATTAGATTCTTTTAAATCTAGATGACCAGCAATCTCTTTATAGGAATAATCCTCTTCGTATTTCATTTTGATTAATGCTTTTTCAATCGGCTTTAATCTTTCTAATACTTTTTCATATTCTTCTTTATCTTCTTGTTTAATTAACATATCTTCTGGATGATTTTCTTCAGAGATATGATTATCTTCAAACTCCATGATTGTAAAACGTTTATTTTTCCTATACATATCGTAATATTGATTAATGGAAACTCTGTAAAGCCAAGACCTAAATGACCCTGCGTTTATACCTTCTATGTTCAAGAAACCACGATATAAAGATTCTTGAACAATTTCCTTAGCATCTTGAGGATTAGCCCCCATCGAGCATAGCTTTTGAAATATTTCATTTGATAATCTTGTTATTTCTTCATTCGAGGGCTGCACCATTTTCACTCCTTTCATCATTTATAACGAAACTAAGCTGAATATGTATACAGAAATCTAAGTTAATTGTTTATTAAAAAAAAAAAAGAGCCTTACCTAATAAGTAAAGCCCTACATTTAATATTAATTCGACTAATCTTTTACCCATTCCTTCTTTCACTAACCTATCCCGTTAGTTTAAGTGTAAAATTTCACAATCTTTGTGACAATAAAAAAGGCGGGGATACAAGCCCGCAGAAGATAACCGCTAGACTTTTTCCCCCCGCAAAGTCGACCATTCTCTTATGAGTGATTAAACATTTTCCTTAATACTAAGCTGTTTCCTTGTTCTTGATAAAAACGGCTTTAATTCCACTTCCATGAGAATAATCGAAAGCATAATAAGCATTCCACCAACTACTAACTTTACGGTAAATGGTTCAAAACCAAATGTGATTGAAAACATGCTGCCAAAAACCGATTCAAGCATCATGATGAGTCCAGCTGATGTTGCAGATGTATGTTTTTGAGCTAAAACTTGTAAGGTTTGACCCACAAAGGAACATATTATTCCCATGTATAACAATGGTACAATGGCAACAGACCAACTAACATTTGATAGTTGCCCTTCCTCTACGAAGAGGAAAAACAGCAATCCGCCTACTGCTTGTACAGCAGCAAGCATAAACGCTACAACACTAAAATCGGCTGTTCGTGTGCTATATCCCAGGTAGACAATAGAACCCGCGTAAAAAAACGCACAGATAAGGGTGTATACGTCCCCGATATTAATGTTAATCTCTTCGTTCCATATTCCTGTGATAATCACCATTCCCAATAAACAACCAACTATGGAGACCAAACTTTTTAGTTGAAACACTTTCCTATAAATGATCCATGCCATTAAAGGCACGATCACCACATACACTGCGGAAATAAAAGCATTATTTGATGGAGTGGTATAAATGACTCCAATTGTTTGGGTAATAAATCCGCCAAAATTAAGCAATCCGGCAATTAGACCTACTTTAAAGTCCTGGAAGGTCATTTTACATATTTTTTTATAAAAAAACAGAAGCACACAAACAACAAAGAGAAATCCTCGAACAAAATTTATAAAACCAGCAGACACGTTTGCGTCTAATGCTATTTTGGTTACCACAAACCCTGAACCCCAAAATACTGAAGTTATCAATAGCAGTATATTTGCCATTGATTTTGACATTTTCATATATTATTTCTCCCCTTTTTGTTTTAAATCACACAAAAAATCCAACTCTTCCCTTAAAAGAGTTGGATTTTATCTACTCTTATACAGTTTTCGACAGCCATCTAATTGAATTTATAGAAGGTTTCACTTCTTTATATGTTTTTAAAAAATTATACTACATTTCCTTAACAAAATAAATCACATCTTATACATTCTGTTTTGTTTCTTTAACTGAGATACCCGCCAACCAGTGTATTTTCACGTTTCCCTTCTACCTCCGTGTTTTTGTCAGAAACTCGTCGGACAAGGGGCTGTCTAGAAAGTCCTTTATAGGGTAGAAATCTCCCAAAATAAAAACCGAATGTTGATATAACAGCATTCTTGGGTTTTGTTTTTTAACATTTGTGGTGCAAAAACTACTTTTCGGAGCAGCCCCTTATTTTAAATGATATGTTTCTAGTAAATCAACACTTAAAATATTGCTAAGTATTTCAATTCCGATCGATGCGTACTCTTTACTTTCCTCTGTTTTGTACATTTCGACTAACTGATTTACTTTATAATCAAGTTGACTACCTATGTATTCCAATATCAATGAAGGTTCTACCTGCGTTTTTGTAGGGAGACAAACTTTTGCTGCCTCTAACGCTTGTTCAACCGTCTGAATGTTTGCTCTAAGCCAATTAATCGCGATCTTTTCAATATACATCCATTGTAAAGACGGATCTACTTCTTCTTTTACGTATTGTAACAATATATTAATCACACCATCGCTAAACTGAAACCGTTCTCTGAGACTTTGAATTAACATGTAGTCTACAATACTAAGGTCATTGTAGTTGTTTAAATTTTTCAGCATGACTTCTGGCTGGCTTTCTATTATCTTCTTCAATACCTCATTTTGATCTTCCATTTTATAACTCCCCCAAACAAGTTTTTCTCATTTGGCAGTACGGCCATCATAATTCAAAAGAATGTTAGATCCGATACTTTGCGTCCTCATCTTTCAATAAGTTTGCCTATTTACATGTAATGTTTTCTTCGACAAATACTAAACAAATATAGGACCAACCCTATTTTGCTTGAATGTACTACGATTCAATTGTTTCTAAGCACTAGAATCCATAAACTCTACTAGATCGTCTAGTCGGAATTGCCGTAAGCCAAATTTATTTTTTCCAATCAAAATCAACCAACAAAGGAGCATTTATACTTTCTTATTCAGCTACCAAAAATCAATATGATTCCTGTCTTTTTAAAATCATTTATCCTATCAAATTTATAAGTTTATGTTTAGTTACATAGAAAAATCCACTCTTTTTCCTACCTGGTGAACGGCTACGCTACATTCATCCTGCCATGACCAGGTTCCTCCCTCCTAGCTTAGCCTTGTATAAACCTTGGTCCGCTTGTCCTATTAACTGTGAGACCGTTCCAATGTCTCCATCCTTCATGGTGGCATAGCCGACGGAAACCGTTACCCGTAATTCCACCTGTTCGCTTATCGCAAATATGCTTTTTTCCACCGCCAGCCGTACCCTTTCTGCCACAGCCTCGGCGGATTGAGAATTACATTCCGGCATCAATATGCTGAACTCTTCCCCGCCATTACGGGAAACGACATCGACCGGCCTTGATGAAAGCAGAAGGAGTTCCGAAACCCTAGCGATGACTTTGTCCCCTGCAGGATGGCCATAGGTATCATTGATTCCCTTAAAATGGTCAATATCTATCGCCAGTAAGGACAATTCCTTTCCCTGTTCCTTAGCGTTTAAAAATATGGCATTGATCTGCTGGTCAAAGGAACGGACATTATGTAACCCGGTAAGGTGGTCTTTCCTAGATGCTTCTTTGATCCTTTCATAACTTTCATCGTTACGGCATAGATAGGACTTTATCATATAGGTGCCTAAAGCACCGCAGCCGACACTAATGGCGTATTGCATGAAGATGATGATTTCCATTTTAACCTCGGGTACCACCAAATGAAACGTGGAACCAAGGATTACGATAAACGATGCAGGCATTAGGATCCACTTCTTTCCATCACTTAACCTGGACCTACAAATAAACGAAAACACGATGGCGGATAACCCCAAAACATATATGTTATTTAGGGATGCGAATGTGATGGGGTACATGGACAGTCTAAATACAATCAGGATTGCAGCCGCTATCCCAGCGGAAATCCCCCCGCCCACATACGCGGCCATCATGATTGGAATGCTTCGTAAATCGATCAATAGGCCGTCTTTTAGCTGGATGCCAAAGTGCATCAGGATTATCCCAAACAGCCCGTGCATAATGCCACGGCGAATAGGTCTTCGAATCGTGTTTTTAGAAGGTGCCAATTCACTCGTGAAATAATGATGGATCAGGAAAATGCCTGTGCAGAGAATACAAAAATTAATGAAAAAGCCTTCCAAAATCAACATGCTTAAAACACATATCCTTTCTCATTTTTCTCCTAATTTAATGTTTAGGACTTAAACTTATTTGAATATGTACATACCTAACTAAAATCTGATTGTACATGCTGCCGGTTCTCTATGAATTTAAAGGAAAAACATTTGCTGAACCTAGCCATTTCATATAAAAACAGAAGGATTGAAAGTTGCCCAACCGGTTTTAGGTATTTTTCCCTACTATTCAATCATATTTCTTGTCCATCTAACTTTTGTTTTTATTGACTCAGACAAAAGTAGTTATATAGTCTTTGTTGCTCAAAATTTTATAATCATATTCTAGTAAAATTACCTTATATTAAAAAAGCAGTCATGTCTAACTTATCTCAAACATGAATTTTATCCAATCAGTTAATTTGTTTACGCTTACTAGACCTGAATTCTTTCCTTTCAGACTATCTAACCAATAAATTATGTACAATTTGTGAATATTTAGAATAACCTTTCTTTCTAGATTCAAGTACATTAGAAGGCCTTATCGACGGGTGTATTGTTTAGCATCCTTAATCGTCATGGTACGGATTACTAACTAATAAGGACTTTACCGCTTGTTCGATTTCCTGGTAGCCAGTACACCTGCATATATTGGACTCCAGCCATTCTTTCAATGTTTGATCGTCAGCATCTGGATGGTGCAGAAGCAATGCCTCACAGTTCATGATGAAACCTGGGGTACAATAGCCGCATTGAAATGCAAAATTCTCTACGAATGCATTCTGGATGAGACTGTTTTTTACACCCTCGATTGTAGTTATTTTCTTGCCAATTCCTTCAACAGCCAGCATCAAACAAGACTTCATTGGGTTTGTATCTATCATCACCGTACATGCCCCGCAATCCCCATTCAAACAACCTGGCTTTGCCCCCGTCAATCCCAGCCCTTCTCTTAAAGCATAAAGCAGTGTATCTGCAGGACGGACAATCACTTCCGTATCTTCCTCGTTAATGCTTAGATTCACAGTTATTCTCTTTATCAAAACACTGCCTCCTCATATTCCGTGATGATATCCATCAATGTGTTCCTCAAGAGAAAGAGTCGGAAATCTGGAGAACCCTCCGTATCATTTAATAGTGGTTGAGGCAGTTTCTGCATAGCAATGTCTACTCTATCTTCCGGAGCTAGGTCGGTTCGATTAAGAGCAGACTCTACGGCAGGTGACCGAAATGGAAATGGGCAGAGACCGCTAATCGCGACCCTTATCTGTCCTTTTGCCCGTAACGAAGCCACTGTGATCAGGGGATAACCAGTCTCCCACTGCCTTCGTCTTTTTATGTGAGTATAAGGAGCCTGTATATATATCCTTTCCGTAATCACTTGTACTAGTAACTCCCCCTTCCCCAGTTGCAGTTGTTGCTGAAACACCTCATTTATCGGTTTTAACTTGTGGCCGGCTAATCCCGCTATTACCACCTGACTATCGGCTAATAAAAACGGCAGGACAGCTTCCCGGTAAAATATCCTTCCACAGATGTTCCCGCCCAATGTGATTTTATTTCTTGCCGTCCGGTCGGCCACTTCCTTTGCAGTTTGGGTCAATAAGGGGAAGGGATTGGCGTCGTCTATTCTCGATAAGCTTGTCGCTGCACCCAAAACCAATTGATCTCCAATTATCTCCAAAGTGTTACATTCCTTAATTGCCTTAATATCGATAACAGCTTCCGTATAATCGATATTAATTCTTCCGAGCGTAAGGATTTCCGTTCCACCGCTAAAATACATAGGCCTCTTCCTTTGCTCGTCCAATGAGTGATATAGGGTTACGGCCTCCTGCAACGTATTCGGCCTGTAATAATCAAAATCGAAAGGGATCATGTAATCTTTCCCTCCTTTGTCCTCCATATCAGCTCCGGGGTAAGGGGGAGATGGTGGAGAGAAACTCCAGCTGCAGCTGACAGACAATTTCCCAGTGCTGCTGGCATTCCGAGCAGCCCGTGCTCTCCCACCCCCCTTGCTCCATAAGGTGCCTCAAGATGGGGTGTTTCTACAAAGTCTACGATATAACCAGGATTTTCCCCATAATGGATGGGACGGTATGTACGTAGCTGAGAATTGAGGACCCTTCCCAGTTTGTCGAACACAAACGTTTCCCTTCCTCCGAATGCAAGTCCCATACTCATCGCTCCCATTACCTGTCCCCTTGCAGCTTTCTCGTTGAGGACTTTGCCTATATCCACTACTGTTACAGCTTTAAGCAGCTTATAGGTGTAATCACGTCTATCAAACTCTACTTCCACGGCATGTGCAGTTACAGACCATTCCGGTCCGGGCTTACCGGCACCTGTTTTGGGATCAAGATGCGACATGCCACGCAGTATATAATTACCTCGCCCAATGACCTGCCCACCAATAGAATTTCCATTCGGAAATTCATATCCATATCCAATCTTGGAGAAATGTAATCCAATTCCCGGATCATCTCTAAGGAAAACCCGGCTATCCGCTATTTCCAAGTCATCCTCGGATGCTCTGAGAACACACGCAGCAATTTCCTTCAACTGGCGAATCATGTCATCCGCCGCCTCAATCACTGCCCTTCCCGCCATGAATGTCCCGCGGCTCGCTACCGTTTTCCAGTGTTCCGGTGTGGTCTGTGTATCGACTTTCATTCGTACATAGATATTATTAACATCCATTTTTAGGTACTCAGCCAGCATCTGGGCAAGGACTGTCTTTGTTCCCGTTCCTATTTCCACTACTCCTGACATGAGATTGATTGTTCCATCCGGGTTCATCGTCAGAATAACACCAGAGCTTGCGTCGGTTTCGATAGTAGACGTTTTCCAGCTGCAGCTGACACCTTTAACCCGAAGAATTCGATCATTCACTACTGTGACTTGTCCTTCATCCCATTGTATCAACTTTCTCAGCCGCTCTATACATTCCGGTAAATTCCCAACATTACTGCGGTTTAAGAGGACTTGGGTTGGGGTTGTGTGTCCAGGCAGAATGGCGTTCTTATGACGTAGTTCCAGGGGATCCATTTGTAGTTTCCTAGCTAGTATATCTAAGGTCCTTTCAATGGCAAAGGAGAGTTCCGAATGGGAAAAACCCCTGAACGGAGCAGCATACGGGTGATTGGTGTACATACAAAGGGAATCACACCAGACGTTTTCGATATGATAAGGGCCTGTGCAATCCACAGCTGCTGCCCGGCTAAGATCAACAGCCTTATCCGAATAAGCACCCCCGTCAAACAAATATAGGATTTCAGCAGCTTTTAGCTTGCCTTCCTTCGTACATCCAAACTTTACTTTTGCAGTAAGACCGATATGGCAGGGGGATGTAACCATGTCATCTTCCCTTGTATTCATCAGTTTAACCGGCCTTCCTCCAACAGCTTTTGATGCTAAATACGCCCATATTTCCAATTGAATGGAGGCCTTCCCTCCGTAACCTCCGCCAACTAAAGGCGTATTGACCACGATTTTGCCGATTTCTTCACCAAAATAGTCACTGATCAGCCTCTTTATCATAAATGGCGCTTGGGATGAGGAGGAGATAATGAGTTTACCTCCAGGCTTTATTTCTGCTGTAGCACACCTCGTTTCCATTGCTGCATGATCCGACGGCTGGAAAGAAAATTCAGCTTCCACGACAATTTCACTAGCTTCCCAACCTTCATCCATATTTCCTTTACGTATTTTTGTCCGGTTGGCGACATTTGTTCCTGGTTCAGGAAAAATTCTTGGTTTAACTCTATAACGTCCTAGATGTTCATGAACCAGGGGAGCATCCTCTCGAAATGCTTCAGCTGCTGAATTTACAACCGGAAGGAGTTCGTAACGGACCTGCACAAGGGCGGCCGCCTTTTTCGCTGCATATAACGTATCGGCCACAACAAGAGCCACCGGCTCCCCATAATATCGGACCTTATCATAAGCAAGGGCTGGTCGGTCACTGATTTCCTCTCCAAGTAGCGGGAAAGGCTCACCTGTTATAATAGCCCTTACTCCTTGTACCTCCCTTGCTGTGGCTGTTTTCATACCCAGAATTTTTGCGTGTGCGTATGGACTCACTACTAGTGCTGCATGCAACAGATCCTGTGACTGATAATCACCTGTATACTTTGCGGTTCCAGTTACCTTTTCAAATGCCTCTTTCCGAATTACACTCTTTCCTATTGTTTTCAAAATCCAGCCTCCATGCATAAGAATGATTGCCGTTTCAAAGGATTTCCTGCATGAAACAGAATTATATCTTCAAGCATAAAAAACAAGCCTTTCTAACCGAATGCAGAACTGGCCTCCAAATCTCATTCTTTGATTTTGCAATTATACAAGGGTGCCTTGATATTCCACCGACGGGCATTAAGCATGCACTTTTTCCTGATAGTTTAGATATATATATTTTGCGTGGGTGATAATTAGTACAAGAAGCATATATAAAGATAAAGTAAAAGGGCAGCATGGGATTGGCTTCCAGTTCTTCTTCGTGATATTTGGTTCGAATGCCTCCAAAAAGGCCCGGGTTCCAACCCGGGCCTTTTTTTTCGAAGACTGCAGCAAGTTGTTTCTTGCGGACAATCATTATACGACTGATGCCATCAGATCTGTCATGTTAAATAGCACCGTTTCTTGCCATACGTTTACATAGGGTATTCGGGAATCATTAAAATATTTTAACGCTATCACTACTTTTAAATCTAGGAAACAACAAAAATTGAAGCAATATAGCAATGATAACTCCTATGGCGGTATCCCGAAGCCTGTCCAGGGGGTACTGTTTGGTTTGATGTTCAAATACAAAAACGAATAGGATCGTTAAAGCGACCTGATGCAATACAATTTTATCTACGGTTAACCATTTACCAATATAGGAACCGATTAAGATCATTAATCCCAGTGTCCACCCGTGTACACTCATATGACTTGCAATAATGACACTGACCGATACACCTATGACAGTTCCGATGATCCGACGGATAGCCAGTTTAATTGTTTTATTCACTGTGTTTTGTAGGCATAGGATAATCGAAAGTGGCGCCAGATAGGGATGTTTTGAACCAAACAGGCTAGCCAATTCCCAAGATAACGCACTTCCAATTGCCATTTTCCATATCAACAGAGTTAAATTCCGATCCGTTTGCATCTGTTTGTTTTTGTTCATATCAATTACCTCGCATATCTGTTAGCAATAAAAGCAATGTGCTTTCCATGTGTTAGAATACGGATGATACTATCGTAAACAGCAAGCTGGACCATATCAGCCCCCACCTTTGGGATGGTTATTATTTTGAACAGGTGGAATCGTACACATTACACATAGTTTTCATTTAGTTTTAGTCAATAGGAAACTCAATAATTTTTCTATTGTAACGAACTAGTTTCCTTGTATTGTCAATACCCGAGCATTGTTTCTTCTTAAGTAACTTCACTAGGAAGAATGGTTTAATCTCAGTTAATATCATGTCCCGGATGACATTATTAATGAGTCAACGGATCCAATTTTTTGTATTGAAATTGTTATAGGTGATACTAAGCTAAACTGTCCCGTTAGCTCTCTAAAAAAGCCGCTATGGTAGCCGTGATCTTGAAGTAACGAACCCTTTAGTTTAAGTACAACATTCACAAACTATAGTTGCAATGTATGAAGTAATTCTTCCGGATGTAAACATGGCAATCAACCGTACTGTGTGTATTTTTTCAAACGGGTTCTTTAACTAACGACTCGTTAGACAACAAGAAAAAGCCGCTCTATGGCAGCCTCAATTTGAATCATGTTTATTTACTAATGGATGCAATTTTATTAATCGCTTCTTGTAACTTTTTACTACTCTCCTCAAAAGAGTCCTTTGCGTCCTTATCCTTCGTTTTTAATGCAAATAACTCAAGGTCGGCCTGGCATTTTTTCATTGTCGCATAAAGTAACGATCTTTCATGAGAAGAGGAAACCTGAAGTTGATCATCAAAAAGGTCAACTGATAGTTCTCCAAACGAGTTTATTTGTCCCAGAAAGACATCTTCTAATGTGACCCCTTGTTTTTCCAGTTCATTGTATAACCACTCTGTACTTCGTCCTGTTGAAAACATAGGTTCTTCCAATAATTCCCCATCCATAATGACAGTCTGGGGTTCCTTCACTGGCGCAACAGTTAATTTCAAATCTTTTGCTGTTATCGGTTGATTTTCTTTTTTTAACAAAACATTCAAATCTCCCGTTGGTTCTAAAACCGCAAACTCTACATCGGAGACCTGAAAAACATTGCGTTTTCGGAGCAATTCCAGTAACTCGTCCGTTGTGTATCTTTCCTTTCTTAAATTATCCTCCATGATTTTGCCGTCTTTAATAAAAATAGAACCTTTCCCTTCCACAAAATTCCGGAATGGTCTGTTCTTTAAAGAAATAAAGCCAACGGCAAAGGGGACGGCCGCAAACGTTACAATGGCCAACACTCCAATAAGTATCCTGTGCTCTAGTCCGGTCACCATTTCTGCCCCAATACTCCCTATCGTAATTCCATTCACATATTCAAAAAAAGAAAGCTGGGATATTTGCTTTTTACCAAGCAACTTCGTGATTAAAAAAAGAACAATAAGGAAAAACACTGCGCGTAACACTACATTCACCCATTCTGGCATTGCTTGAACCTCCCTAAATATCTTTGCACTTTCGCTTCAATCTATCGCTGGTTCCGGACCAGCATTGTCGGTTCGTGTGAAATACGTTTCGATTCATCATTACTGTTGAGGGCCAAACTCGAAACGCTGCTTCCATACCTTTTATGGTTTGCGAGGGATGTTTCACTCCCAATCTTAAAGTCATTAGCCCTCTCCTTTTCCTCTTGGTATAAAGATCCAATAATCCTCGTTTAGCTTCTACAGCCGCTAGACGTATAGGTGTACGGCGGCGAGAGCGCACTTGATCACCATCTATGCCTGAAAACAATCGATACTTTCCACGCACGCCGTTCACGGCTATATACACTTAGAACCATTACACCGACTTTGAATTTCGCCCTAAGTTATTTTATCCACGTGAAGCTGAATATTATATTTTTATCCTGCCCAGTTTGTTGATTTCAAACATTTCTATCAGGTATGCAATGACTCCATATTTTCCACTTATGAAAATACCTTTTTGAATTTTTAGACGTTCCTTAGTTACTTTAGTACTTCTTTCATAATGGAACCTAGTAATCAAGCTTGTAATTGCTACTTCCAAGAATGTTTTCTCCAGTTGAACCGAGCAATTCCTTTAATAATCTAGCCCGTGTGTCTCCTTCGGTTTCTAAAGTTTGCTTATATAGTCTAACCTTTCCCCTTGCTTCCTCACGTTCTTTTACTAATACCGGATCAGCAGCATTGTACATCTCTCCGGCCAGCATCTTCTCTTTTTCTGTTTTCATGCATTGGACTTCCTTATTGGAATTGTGTGTTCTGATCATAATAGATTGAATGTTGAATTCGCCTCTTCAAACCTCCCATATTCCTTATGAAACGCAAGCTTCACCGTCCCGATCGGACCATTCCTCTGTTTTGCCAGGATCACCTCCACCAGATTATCTTTTTCACTATCCCTGTTGTAATAATCGTCGCGATAAAGAAAAGCGATCAGATCCGCATCCTGCTCAATTTGTCCACTCTCACGCAAATCTGATAGCATCGGCCTTTTGTCCTGCCGGCTTTCTACACCGCGGCTAAGCTGGGAAAGAGCAATCACCGTCACATTCAACTCTCTCGCCATATGCTTCAGGTCCCGGCTGATCCCGCTGATTTCTGCATGCCGATTTTGCTTGTGCTTGGGGTCCCCTACAATCAGCTGCAGATAGTCGATCACCACTAAGATCTTCTCCTCATCCCCATACGCCTTTCTCATCCTACGAACCTGGGACCAGATATACCCCATATCCATTCCCGCCCTGTCATAAATTTGGAGATTGGTTTGCGAGAGCCTCCCCATCGCCTCCGATAGATTCACCCAGTCCTCGTTTTGAAAAAATTTTCTCGGATTTCTCATTCGCTGCGTACTGATGTTTCCGAGGAAGCTCGCTGCCCGTTTTAGAAGCTGCTTTTTTGCCATTTCGAGTGAAAAAACAAGTGAAAGATGTTCTTTAGCTGCGTGGGCTGCGATATTTAAGGCAAATGCTGTCTTTCCGACGCTGGGACGGGCACCGATAACAATAAAATCTGACTCCTGAAACCCGCCTGTAAGCTGATCCAGCTTCTGGAAGCCGGAAGGGATTCCAGTTACATCCCCATGCTCCAGCTCACATTCATGGTAGATATCGGATAGAGATGCAAAAATGCTTCCGCTCTCTTCCCCCGTTTCCGCCTGACTAATCGCCATAAGCTCTTGAATCCCCTTTTGAATCGTACTGCCAATGTCTTCTGTTTTTGCTTCCTGGATCAATCTGTCTGCAATCTCGACTGCCTTTCTTTTTTGAAAATACTCCAGCACCGTGTTCTGGTAGAAGCTGAAATTCGCCGTGGAAGGGACACTCCCTGCCAAATCAGTAAGATAGCCTATGCCGCCGATCTTCTCAAGATTATGCGGGCCGATTTGCTCCACAACCGAGATGACATCAACCGGTTTTCCTTTTTCATCCAGTCGCTTCATCGCCCAGAGAATTCGTTTCAGCCTGGTGAAATAAAAATGGTCTGGCGTTAAAGCGCACTCCTTAATCAAATCCTCCTCCAAAAACAAAGCCCCAACCACTGCTTCTTCCGCTTCCTGATTGTATAACCCCCAAGCATCCATAATCGTCACCCCCTCCTGATGCCAAGGATCTGTCTCATTTTCGCCAACTCTTCCTGAATAACTTCCTCTGATGCCGGCTTTTCACGGGTGTAAAGAACGACAACGGTTTCCTTATCATCAGGGACATATCTAGAAGCAACCGGATTGCCTCCCACAAGATCCGATATTTTGGGTGGATAAGGAGAAGTAGTAACGAAAGCAAGGGTATTTTCCTTCACTTTTTCGAAGGAGTAAGCCCGCAACGCTTCATGCCAGGAATCCACCTTTTTTTGATCCACTTCAAATTGGTCGTAATACTCTGTAATTAAATCCAGTAAAGTAAACAGCTCTCTCTTAGTCATGTAAGTCCAAATCCTCCTCTCTCATCCTTTTCCTTTCTGGCTTTTGATTTAAATACGATTCAAATTTTGTGCCGAATAATGTTTCAGGCCTGAGATATTTGTTCCATTTGGGATCCTTTAACCATTCTGCCGTTTTCAGGTCAATCACTTTTTTAAAATCTTCCAAGGTAAAACCATCCCTAAATCTTGCGGTAATAAATTTTCTCGTTTTTCTGGAATTCGGTCTGTAAGCCGTATTGGCTTTTCTGTTTAGGTAGGCGATTATCTCGATAATCGGCAATATATCTTTTTTCTTTGAAGTATTCTCTGAAGTACTCTCTGGTATTGGGTTGGTCATTGTGCTCCCTTCAACGGATCTTTCCTGTTCAAACACGAATTCTTCCTGATCCTCTAAAGAGTCAACCTGGACCTCTCCTGTCTCTCTTGCCACATCAGCCAGCTTTTCATAGTCAATCGTGTACCACTTCGTCTGATCCATCCTTGAATGATTAAATCTCTCGGAAATTAAGTAACCCGATTTCTCTAGTACCTTCACTGTCCTCTTAATCGTACTAACAGACCAAAACGGCATCTGCTTATGCCAGTCTTCATAAGTGTTATAAACCCACTTTCTCCCTTCAATCCAATGTTGGCTTTTCGAAAGCCAGTAATGAACCTGCTGTAGCATGACTGCTTCGTTTAACCCAATTTTCACTGCCAAGGACGTAATGATTAGAAGCGTTTTGTCTTCAATAATTAAATGACTCATAGAAACGATTCCTCCTAAAATGTAAGTAGCTAGACACCCAAAACGAGTAACCAAAATATATTGTTCGATTGGTTCATCCTTTGCTTTTTATATACATCCGAATGGAGCAAAAGTAGCATGCTGAGTAAATAAAAATTCTAAAAACAAAAAAACCAACCGAAAAACTGGTAGTCAAGTTCCAGAATCGGTTGGTGTATTTACATTTTTCATTCTTATAGGTTCCGGTTTTACTATGTAACCTGATTTTTGTGTCTGTATAAATTGAGCTTCCATCTATAATGTGAAGAGGATCGCCGTAAGGATGTACTTCAGATACATCGTATCCTTCATATTTTTTGATTGTAAAAGCTCCAATTGCAGGATTAGTTCTTTTAGTTGATCCTTTGATAGCTGCTTCAGTAAAAGTTTAATGGATTTCGCCTTACTCAAGTTGAATTCTTGAGTCGGAGTCGTAATGACCATGTCTTTAAAGGGAGATATGTATGTGAATAATAAATCCTTCAATTCATTTATTGTAATATTCTGAAACGTTTCTGCGTTCTTGATGTTCATTGTTCTGGTCCTTTCGACATGGTCTTTTTTGCATTCCTAGAAGAATTATAAATGGCTGAAAGAATAATAGCAAAACAAAATAATTGCCATTGACACATAAATAAAAACCGTCATATACGTGCCTGTCTAGAGATTTTGAATACAAGAGCAATGCGAGTGGTACTACAGCTTTTTGACCATATTACATTTCGAAAAGTTGTGAAATTGTTATCGCTTTTTTATCTGATATGACAAAGCTTCTTTTAAAAACGTAGTAAAGATTGATACTTCATCCGTTTCTACTTTCGTTAATACATAGGTGGAGGATGTTGGTGGTTCAATTTTATCCGGTTGAATTTCAACCAGCTTTTTCGCACCTATTTCGTCTTTCACCATCGCATAGGGCAAATAGGAAACGCCAAGACCCACTTCAATAAAACGCTTTGTCACTTCCACTTGGTCAACCTTCATCGTTTTCACAGTCGGATAATGCCTCTTCACATCCTTTAAAAGTTTATCCCAATAATCTGGATGGTTATGGCTTATTAGCCGGTATTTATGCAGGACTGTTTGCTCATCAAAAGAAGAGTCCTCTTTACATTGAGGGGGTCCAACTAAAATCACAGACTCTTCGTGTACAATCTCGCTGTTTATATTAGCTTGTATCGGTAAAATTCTCGTGAGTCCTACGTCTGCTCTTCCTGCACTGATTGCCTCGCATATATCATAAGATTTGAGTACACTTATTAACACTTCTATCGTTGGATGTTCATCAATAAAATTTCGCAATAAATCAGGAAGAAATGAAGAAGCAATTTGTGGAGCAGCAGCAATTATCAGCTTTCGACTATAGCCTTCCTTCCACGAATCAAATTCTGTCACTCCCTGCTCATATTTTGAGATGAGATCTCTCGCAAAAGAAAGAAACTTATGGCCTGCCGGTGTCAGGGCAACTTTTTTACCTACCCTTTCAAACAACTGAACGTTAAGATGTTCTTCCAACCTTTGAATGTGTTTCGTTACAGCGGGTTGAGTTAAATAAAGTTGCTCAGATGTTTTCCTAAAATTTTCATTCTCAGCCGCAAAAATAAAAGTTTTTATCCACTTAATATCCATATAATCCTCATTAATAACAATTCGTTATTAATTTCCCCTTTTTTAGTTAATTAACATGAACAACCCTTTCCATTATAATCGAATTAACCAAAAATTACCTACACCTTTAAGAGAATACAATCTATTAATCAAGGGAGAGATTGATATGGAAAAAGTGAAAAGCACAAAGGATACGTGGAATCCAAATTTATATGATGTGAAGCATTCGTTTGTTTCCAAATACGGCAATGACCTAGTTGAATTATTAGCCCCAAAGGAGGGCGAGAAGATTCTTGATGTGGGGTGCGGAACAGGAGACCTGGCAAAGAAATTGTATGATAGCAGAGTGGATGTTGTGGGTGTCGATAAATCAAAAAATATGATTTTGCAAGCTACGAGTAAGTACCCAAATATTAGGTTTATGGTACGGGATGCAACAGACTTGGAATATGATAACGAATTCGATGCGGTATTCTCGAACGCCGCTCTACATTGGGTAAAACCAGCAAAGAAAGCACTAATTAGCATCTTCAACAGCTTGAAGCAAGGTGGAAGGTTTGTTGCAGAATTTGGCGGTAAGGGAAATGTCCAAATGATAACTGATGAAATAATTAAGCAAATGGAGGAATTAGGACTAGAGTTTAAAGCAGAACAGTTCCCTTGGTATTTCCCAAGTATCGGTGAATATTCTTCTTTAATGGAAGAAACAGGGTTTAGGGTCCTCTTTGTTCAACACTACGATAGACCAACTGTTTTAGACGGTAAGGATGGGTTAAAGAATTGGATTGAAATGTTCGGCAGTGGCTTTTTTGGAGATATGTCAGAAAGTAAAAAAGACTACATCATAAAAGAAGTAGAAAACAATCTAAAAGAAACATTATGTAAAGACGGTCATTGGATAGCTGATTATAAAAGAATTCGTGTTATCGGGGTTAAAGAATAAATCAGAAGGGACCAACACAGTTCCTTCCTGTCCAGTTCCCGATAGTTCCATAACACAATGGGCCGCCCAATGGCAGCCCTGTTCTTCACGGTACTTGAATATATACCTTTAGTTTCTTCCCCAATTTTTTTAACAATTGCATAAGCGGCAAAAAAACATGGTAAAGCACCGTTCTTTTAACATGTAACTCTCTGAAAATGTTCAACAGTTGTATATCCATTTAAGATTTTTAGGATTCCTGATATCTTTTTGCCGCTTCTCTCCGATGGGTTATTCAACTTTGACTGGTGACAGTAGATTTCTTTAATCGTTTAATAAACTCTTCCCCCACCATCTCCGTCGTAGCTGTGCCGCCCAGATCAGGGGTTAAAACCTTCTTATTAGCGAGAAGTTTCTGTATGGTTGTTAAAATCCTTTCACCCCACTCGACCTCTCCAAAAAAGTCCATCATCTGGCTTACGGACCAAATCGCTGCAAGCGGATTGGCCAGGCCCTTTCCTGCAATATCCGGAGCTGATCCATGGATAGGCTCAAACATGGACGGGTACTCACGCTCAGGATTGATGTTTGCCCCAGCAGCCAATCCCAAACCTCCCGTGATGGCTGCTCCAAGATCTGTTAAAATATCCCCAAATAAGTTAGAGGTTACAACAATTTCAAATCTTTCAGGCTGAAGGACGAAATAGAGGCTTGCCGCGTCCACCAAGTAAGAGTAAGTTTTAACATCAGGATACTCCTTGCTAATTTCCTCAAAGACCTCATCCCAAAAAACCATAGAATAATTTAATGCATTTGCTTTGCTTATGCTGGTTAACGTTTTTTGCTGCCTGCGAGCTTCTTCAAAAGCATAACGAATTATCCGCTCAGTCCCTTTTCGAGAAAAGACGCCTGTTTGCAGCACAACTTCTTCCGGTTTTCCTTTGAAGAGCCAGTCGCCGGCGCCCGCATATTCCCCTTCACTGTTTTCCCGGATGACTAAAAAATCAATATCTTTTTCACTTTTATTCTTTAACGGCGTTAAGGTGGAATCCAGTAGTTTAATAGGCCTTATATTAACATACTGATCAAAACCTTTACGGATTTTCAAAAGCAAATCCCATAAAGAAATATGGTCCGGAACACCCGGAAATCCTACCGCCCCTAAATAGATCGCATCAAATTCTTTTAATTGTGTAATGCCGTCTTCATCCATCATTTTGCCGTTTTCTACATAATACTCGCATCCCCAAGGGAATTCCGTAAAGGAGAAAGAAAGCTGGGAATCTATTTGTTCAATTGCTTTCAATACTCTTACTCCTTCTGAAATTACCTCTGGACCGATTCCGTCACCTGGAATCAAGGCAATCTTCCAATGCTTCATAGTTACCTCCTGGATTTTTTTAGATTCTCCGTTGAACTGGTTTAGCCTTGTTCATTTAATAATTCAAAAAGCGTAGGTAACAAATCCTTTAGCAAGATAAATCTATTGATACGAGGTAGACCACACAATTCCAAATAGTCTAAACATTTTTTATTTTACTATATTTTTCGTTGGTTTTACTATCTCTAAACTTCAAAAAACAGGAGTTATAGAAGAGTACGTTTTCCGCTGAGAACTTTAATTATTTTAAAGTATAGATAAACAGAAGGGTTTTCCACATAATGCGAGCTACCTTCCGAAGGCGTTTGTTTCACTATTCCGTTGTTTAAGCAGAACTTTCGTATGTTTTAGAAATTTTCCCCTGTAATAAATGTTTAATGAAAATTAATGTGTAATTAGTGTTAGTATGTTAAACTTTGGGTATATAAGGTACGTTATAAACTTTGATCAGATGGTGAGGATTTATGGAAAGAAATACAAGCAGACCAGAATTAATGCAGGATACAATTAACAGACTAACCATGAGAGTAAATGAATTGGAAGACCTAGTTGATCAATTGGCGGTCCCCATTATTCCTTCCATTTTGCCCAAAACTGTTTTAATTCCTGTTGCTGGGGAGTTGTCTCCTGAACGGTTTCAAATGATCATACCCAAAATATTAAATCACGTACATAATGAAGGTAATGAATCAGTCATCATTGATTTTACAGCATTAACAATAAAAGATGCTGAACTGGATGTTTTAGGAACGTATATTCAAAATTTAACTGCTTCTTTACACTTGATGGGTGCTGAAGTTCTTGTGGTAGGTTTTTCTCCTCAATTTTCTCAAGAACTGGTGAAGTCTGGTTTACCGTTCACTAATGACCTCAAGGCTTTCTCAACTTTTAAAACGGCTTTACAATTTCTTATGAAAAAGAAGGGACTGGCACTTATAAAGACAGATTAGGAATTCTAACTCCCAAAAAGGGAGTTATTTATTTATATAAAGCTCACCTGTTTTTTAAAAATAGAGCTTTATATAAAGCTAAAAGCAGTGCATTTCAACGAATACACTGCTTTTGATGGTTGTTTTTATATTCGTTTTTTACCTTTATATGTACCTTAAAAGAAAACGGGTGTTAAGTTTTCCTACTGTTTTTTACATCAAGTTTTATTGTAAATTAAAGAAAACTTGGCCATCCATCATCTCGTCGTAACGAAGTTGAGCTTTTTCACCTGTTTTGACTAGATGGGCGATATAACCCTCTTTCTCATTCCCTACGTACATTTCGAAGCTGAAATCAGGTTCTGTAGTTGCAGTTAGATCCCCGCTATAAATGTCTCCGCTCTCGCTTACCATTTCAAAATTCATTATTCCATCAATATGAAAAGCTAAATCTTGTGTATCTGATTCAAGGAATTTAACTTTCGCTTTCGCCAGGACCCATTCGTAGCCCTCTGGTGCTGGTTCATTAAATTCATTCATACCTTTTAACTTTTGGAAGGCAGCATCACCACGAACAACTTCATTTACCGTTAAATTAAATTTAATCGGGAAAGAGTCTCCATTATCGTTGAACAATTCGTCTTCAACTGTAGCAGTTGTTTGAAATGGTACTGGATTCGTTCGAGAGCCAAGTTTGGATTTCGTCTCTTCTTTTTTCTCTGTATCTTCCGATTTATTCGTAGCACTTGACTCTTCCTGTTTCTCATCAGATTCGATAGAGACATCTTTAGTGTCCTGGCCGCAAGCCGCAAGCACAGCAATGGAAAGTAAGCCAATTAGAGATAGATTAAGTATTTTTTTAAATTCAAACTGCATGTACAATCATCCTTTAACCTTGGATTTGATTAATTCAAGAAATTAATTAGTATCTGAGTCTTCTAAGTCATCCGGGTAAACCGTTTCATCGAATATTTTGTTAGTAGCTTCATCTTTAACGAAAATAGTTACTTTCGTGTTGTCTGAATCAGACCCGTTATACATTTGATACATCATTCCAGATATACCGAAACCAACAGCAGCAAAACCGTCCATACTGTTTTCATAAGCTGCTTTATCTACTGTAAGGGTAAACTCAGAAAATGAATCATTATGTGTTATGTCCTTTACAGAAACAAAATCTCCACTCGTCTTGGCTTCTTTGATTGAATCTTTAATGCCTGTTTCTAATTCCTGCATCATCTCTTTATGTTTCGACTTAGACATTTTATAAGTCAAAGATCCATCTTCATTTTTCGTTACTTCTTTTACTCCATCTTTTTTCGCATCTGCAATTACAGTATCTATATCCTCGCCTTCAAACATTGAAGCCGGCAATGTTATTTCTACATTTAATAGACCCTTATCCACTGATACTTCTTCATTGTCCTTTTCTTCCTTATTTTCTGTATCTGACTTTTTCTCTTCTGAGTTGGCAGCTTGTTCATTCGATGAGCAAGCAGTAATTAAAGTCAATGCTAATATCAAAAAGATATAGCCAAATTTACGCATAAAAAAGCCCCCTACAATTTTATATAGTTTTAAATAACATTCCTATCATACTATAACTTTAATTCTTTTATAAGCCCTTCCCCCTAGGTCAAAGGTACTTAAAACCGAAAGAGATGAACAGATGACCTAATCCCCTCCGGTCTTCCTTCATAATTATATTAGAATAATATTAGTAACTAACATAAATCCTATCATTTATTCATAATTGTTGTTTCCAGCAGACTAAGAGAACAATCCATTCAGGAAAAATCAATATTTGTTTTCATACAATGCCTCTAACGAAAACAAATTTTCTCTTGTATAACTAACCTACCAGTTCTATTGTTTCAGCTCTTGTTAGAACCTGAGAATATGTAAGGGAAATAACTAGCAAAAATAAAACCAACCGGTATCTGGATATTCGCTTTCCAAATAACGGTTGGTTTATAGATCATATTCCCTTTTTGTCTCTACCTTCCATGTACCTTTTTATATCAGCAAGTTGGCTTCTTAACGTTTACAGCATTAATTTTTTAAATTCCTCCATTGAAAGCGGGTTGTCGAGAGATGATAAATCCCCTGGATCCGTGCCTAGGTATAAGGCACGGATCACCCTCCTCATAACCTTTGCACTTCTAGTTTTGGGTAAGTCGGAAACGAAATGGATTTCTCTTGGTGCCAGTGATTTCCCCAATCGTTCCGAAACCAATTGATTAAGTTCAAGGGCCAGTGCTTCGGTTGAGTTAAACCCATCATTCAACACTGTAAAACAAATGGCGGCTTCCCCTTTTATATCATCTGGAACTCCGACTGCAGCCGACTCGCGCACGGCTGGATGAGATATTAAAATAGATTCAATTTCTGCAGGTCCGATGCGTTTGCCAGCAATGTTAAAAATGTCATCAGAACGGCCAACAATTGTCCAGAACCCATTTTCATCCCTTGTAACAGCATCTCCATGGACCCAAGTATTTTCCCAAACATGATAGTAGGTGTTCTCGTAGCGCTCAGAATCCTCCCAAAACCCGTTTGTCATTCCTACCCATGGCTGCCTTATGACAAGCTCACCCACAGCTTCTCTTACCGGGGACCCATTTTGATCAAATACCTCCGCGTCCATACCTGGAAGCGGGGTATTAAATCCTGTTGGTGTAATGGGACGCAGTATTGTATTTGTTAGAATACCGCCTCCTATCTCCGTTCCTCCTGAGACATTCAAGATCGGAAGCCTGCCTTTTCCTACTTTTTCATATAACCAATTCCACGGCGCCGGATTCCAAGGTTCCCCAGTTGAAGCTATACTCTTCAGACTTGATAGATCATGCTTCTTCACCGGGCCGTCTCCATGTGGCATAAGAGAGCGAATTAATGTAGGGGATATTCCCAACAAGGTTACTCTATTGTCCTCCACAAGCTTCCAAAGGCGATTGTTTGCCGGAAAATCCGGTGCACCTTCATATACAACCATGGTAGCGCCATTTAGCAGGGAACCAAAAACCAAGAATGGGCCCATGATCCACCCCATGTCTGTTACCCAAAAGTGAACATCACCTTTTCCAATGTTCATTCCATACCCGCTGTCAAAGCCACCTTTCACAGTAAATCCGGCATGTGTGTGCACTGTCCCCTTCGGTCGTCCCGTTGTCCCGGATGTATATAAAATCATAAATGGATCTGAGCTATCCATTGCTTCACACTCTGTCATGGAGTCTTCCAGTTCTAGCTGAGACCACTCTAAGTCGCGCGTTTCATTCCAAGGAATCTCTCTTCCTAACCTTCTAACTACGATGACTTTTTCCACACAATCAACTAAACCTAAAGCCTTGTCAGCTTCTTCTTTCATTTCTATAACTCTGCCTTTTCGTAAAAAACCATCTGCAGTTATCACAATCTTTGCCTTGGCGCCGTCTATGCGGGCAGCAACCGGATCAGCTCCAAAGCCTGAATATGAGGGGACAAATATGGCTCCGATTTTAGCTATGGCCAGAACAGCGCACACAGTCTCAGGAATCATAGGAAGATAGATAGCAATCCGATCTCCCTGTTGAACTCCTTGTTTTTTTAGACCATTCGCAACACGGTCAACCCATTTAGCCAATTCCCGGTACGTATACTTCTCAACCTTTCCATCTTCCCTCTCCCAAATAAGCGCTAAACGGTCTGCCGTCTCTTCATCGCCTAACCATTTATGAAGCGAATTGTGGGTGATATTAAGCTTTCCGCCAACATACCAATCGGGCCATTTTACTCCCTTTGATAGATTAAGAACTTGATGGTACGGCTCGGACCATTCGATGGCCATCGCTTTTTCTGCTTCTTTCCAAAACCATTGTATGTCCCTGATAGATGCCTGATAAAATGAATTATAATCTTCAAACCCTAAATCCTTCATTAATCGAAACAACCGCGACGACTGAATCATTTCCTCCGTCGGGAACCAGACTGGTTTTGTCATGTACCTATCCTCCAAATTGAACGATTCTCAATTTACTATTTAAATGTTTTACTAGCAGGATCGTATTTAATTGGTTCACCAATGGTTGCAAGCTTTCCATCTTTGGCTTGAGTTAAGTACATGGTTGTTTGTCCGTAACGAGTATCTGGGGTGTAATAAACATCGTAATATAATGAACCTTCCCAATCTTTGATTGTCTCCATTTGGGCAATGAAGTTATCCCAGGTCAAGTCATCTCCTGATCTTTTAATCCCTTCAACCAATATCTGTGCAGCGGCCCAGCCAGCCTGCGCACTTCCATTGGCTTTTGTTTTTGGAAAATCCTTATTAAACTGGTCTAAAAACTCTTTGATTTTTGGATTATCCGTTTCTTCTGTTGTTGGCAGTGCCAGGGTTGAATAAACTCCTTCCCAAGCCTTCCCGGCCAAGTCGTACATGACTTTTGGATCCTGGCCTATCGCGTAGGTAACCATAAGCGGTATGTCGGCAGCGCCTATTTTGCTCATTTGGGTTCTAAATGCAGCAGCGGGCTTTTGAACGCCTGTCATGATAATCACGTCTGGGTCAGCCTTTTTTAGCTGCTGCGCATGGGAGCTAAAATCAATATCTTGGACATTGTAAGGAACCTCCGCTACGACTTCTACCCCTCCGCCAATACTTTTAACTTGGCTCTTCGCTCCTTTTAACCCTTCCTTACCGTAATCATCATTTTCGTATATAATTCCAACCTTTTTTGCATGAAGCTTGTTTACCGCATAGTCAACAAAAAACCTGCCCTCAATTCCGTAATTGGTTTGTGCGCCAAACCAGTTTTTTCGGAGCGGTTCAGTGAAAGCACTAGTGGATGCAGGTGATGGGCCAATCATCGGAATTTCACTGAATAAAGACTCAGCCGCCTGATGGCATGGTGTACATGGAGTTCCTACGATTGCAAAAACCTTGTCTTCCTGTACCAGCTTCGTTGCTACTGGAACCGTCTTGCTGGGTTGATATTCATTATCGTAAGCAATCAATTTGATCTTTCGTCCATTTACACCGCCCTGTTCATTCACGAGATTAAAATAGGACTGTGCCCCTTGCCGAATCGCATCATAGTTAGCAGCAAATCCTGTTTGTGGACCAAAGTGGCCAATACGGATTTCTGTATCTGTCACACCCTGGGCAACATTTTTCCCTGAACCGCCTTCTGAGGTTGAGCTAGTCTGATTGCAAGCACTTAAAACAACAAGTAGGACCATGCTGAAAAACGCCATACCAACTAACCGTAAATGTTTCAAAAAAATCCCCCCATTATTAATAATCGAGCCGATTCCTTTCAGGATTGATTGGTTATATTCGCTCCAAAGATCCCCCCTTTCAGGATAAAAAATTACCCTCCCAAATAAAGCTTTTTCACTTCTTCATTATTTTTCAGCTGCTCAGAAGGTCCTTCCAATTCCACACGTCCGTTTTCCAACACATAAGCGTATCCTGAAATTTCTAATGCCATGTGTGCGTTCTGTTCAACAAGTAAGATAGATGTACCCTCATTGTTTATCTTTTTAATAATTGAAAAAATTTCCTTGACTAAGTTAGGCGCCAATCCAAGAGACGGTTCATCCAAAAGCAAAACCCGCGGATTTGCCATTAAAGATCGTCCAATCGCAAGCATTTGTTGTTCTCCCCCGCTCAATGTTCCTGCCATCTGTTTTAACCGCTCTTTTATTCGAGGGAAAAATTCAAATATCTTTTCCATATCTTGTTTAGTATTTTGATCCTTACGTGTATAGGCTCCTATTCGAAGATTTTCCTCGACCGTGAACTTTGGAAAAATACGGCGGTTTTCCGGGCAATGGATAATTCTCTTTTTGACGACTGCACTTGGGGAAGATTGTAATAATGACGCACCTTCAAACTCGAGTGAGCCTTCTTTTGGCGTAACCAATCTTGAAATCGTTTTTAGAGTCGTTGATTTCCCAGCCCCATTCGCACCTAATAACGCGACAATATGTCCCGGTTCCACCCGTAAAGAGATGTTATTTAAGGCCTGGACGTGTCCATAGAATACAGATACCTGTTTAAGTGACAGCAATGGATTCTCCCTCCCCTAAATAAGCCTCAATTACCTCTGGATTATTTTGTATTTCATGAGGCAATCCCTCCGCTATTTTTTTCCCGAAATTCATGACTGTAATATAGTCTGATACATTCATAACGAGGGACATATCATGTTCAATTAACAATACGGTGATGTTCATTTCCTCTTTTAACCGTACAATAAGCTTTCCGAGGTTTTCCGTTTCTGTAGGGTTCATGCCGGCCACTGGTTCATCCAATAAAAGAAGCTTTGGTTTGGCAATCAATGCTCTTCCGATATCGACCATTTTTTGATAGCCAAAAGGCAAATTAACAACCTCTTCTTTAGCTAAATCAGATAGACCAAGTATGTCCAGAATTTCCTCCGCCTTCTTTCTCGCCTCTCGCTCCGTTGCCCTTACGGAAGGAAGATTAAAGGCGATCGATAATAGATTCTTTTTTATATGTGGATGGAGACCGGTTAATAAATTATCCATTACACTCATTTTTGAAAATAGCTCAACATTTTGAAAGCTCCTTGCTATTCCCAAGTGAATGATTTGATGGGCCTTTGATTCCAACAGATTTTGGCCATTGAATGTAATCGATCCAGAAGATGGAGTATATAAGCGGTTTATACAATTGAAAACAGTAGTTTTACCGGCGCCATTTGGCCCGATTAAGGAGAAGATCTGGCCTTCCTGAACATGAAAGGAAAGATCATTTATAGCAGATAATCCGCCAAATTTTAATAAAACCTTGTCAAACGTTAGCATTCCGCTCACCACCCTTCATTGGATTTACGCTATGACTGGACGAGGTGGACGTTTTCTTTTTTCTTTGTAAGATAGAGATGAGACCGTTCGGCAAGAAAATAATGACAAGTCCCATTACTAATCCGATCACTGTATTTGTTACCCCAATCCACTTGTCGGTCATATATGGCAGCAATGTCATTAACGCAGCCCCAAGAATGGAACCTGGCAGTGAAGCAAGCCCTCCAACGATGATCATAGCTAAAATTAAAAAGGATGTGGTTACGGTAAAATCATTCGGGCTGATAAACCCTACCATAAAGACGTAGAGGCCTCCCGCTAGACCTGTTATAAAAGCGCTGACAGAAAACATAATAGCCTTATAAAACGGAACATTGATCCCCATAACGGTAGCGGCTATTTCACTTTCCCTGATCGCGATAAATGCCCTTCCCATGCTACTGTTGATAATGTTGTATATAATCCATACAAGGAAAACAGTTGCAAAAACAACAAGATAAAAGAAACTGAAGCTAGTTGAAAACAATGCAGGTTTCAAAACAGATATCCCGGCAAACCCCCCGGTCAGTTTATCCCATTTCATTGCGATAAGCGGTATGGAAACACCAAATCCAAGGGTTGCCACAGCCAAAAAATGCCCTTTTAAACGAACCGCCGGAATCCCGATAAGAAAGCCGATTATTCCCGTAACTACACCTGAAATAGGAAGTGCAATCCAAAAGGGCATTCCTAGTTTTGTAGAGAAAATGGCCGCCGTATAGGCTCCAATTGAAAGGAATCCCGCGTGTCCCACTGAAACCTGTCCTCCATATCCGGTTAACAGGTTTAATGCGAGGGAGGCGATGGCATAAATGGCGACCATGTTCACAATGATAATATAGTAATTCGACCCGCCCACTATCAATGGATAAAACAAAATGACGATGAATAGCAGTAGCGGCCATTTATACCGCAGTATTTTTGCCATATTCATCACACCTTTCTTGTGTATTCAACACCGAACAGACCATTTGGCCGTACATAAAGAATCAGGATAATCAGAAGAAACACAAGGGGAGTTTTTAATTCTGTAGAAATATAGGTTGCGACGATCGTCTCAAATATCCCAATAAAGAGCCCGCCTAGTACAGCTCCCGGCAAACTTACAAATCCGCCTAGTACTGCAGCTGCAAATGCGAGAATAGAAACTTCCTGCATCATATTCGGATCAAGATAGGTAATCGGGGCAATTAACATCCCAGCTACCCCACCTAACACAGTTCCGATAGCCCAAGCCCAAGTAAAAATTCCTAAAACCCTTACTCCCATTAGCTGAGAAGTACTCACATCCTGCGACGCTGCACGCATAGCTAATCCTATTTTTGTATAATGAAAAATCACATAAAATACCACCATTAACAAAAGTGACACACCTAAAACAAATAATTCATTCGGTTTGATAAACACTTGGCCAAGCTGAAAAGGTTCTCCCGGTAAAGCTTCCGGATACCCAACGGGAATATGTCCCCAAAGTATTCCAGCAACCCCTCGTAAAAACATATACAACGCAAGAGTCAATACGATTTGATTTAATAAAGATGCTTTTTGAACGGGCCTCATGATCCCTTGGTGGGCAACGATACCTAATACGGCCGCAAACAGCAAAGATAAGATAAATGAAAGATAATAAGGAAGACCATAACTATTTAGAAAAATATAGCTGATAAAAGTTGTGAACATGGCCATTTCCCCTTGCGCAAAATTCACAACATCCGTTGTCTTATAAATTAACACTAAGCCTAGAGCGGCAAGTCCATAAATACACCCAATGGTGAGACCGCTTACAAGAGTTTGTAAAATCATTTCTCCGCTTCCCCTCCATTCAGTCGTCTATTACTTTTTCACTCCCTCTTTCATACAGACAAAAAGTTCCCTGTATTGTTTAATAACTTATTTCCAACTATATGTTTAGCATATAATCTTTTAACTTCATGTAAGTCAAAATGCTTTAAGCTGCTTTGCAAATTTGTTAGAACGGAACCTCCTCCCATTACTATTTAGACAATAACTTTGATTAACAAATACTTATTAGACTAGCAGGTAAAATATTCTGATTTATAACAATTACTGTATTAAGACATTTCTATCAGATCTCATAGTTTTTAATGAATGGCTATGTTAAAGGAAAAGGTTGATTGAATAGACAATAAAAGAATACTGTTGGATATTTATGTTAAAATGAATATGAGATTATAAAAATTTCTACTAAAACTAACGGGGTTTAATTTAAAGTCTAATTCTTAAAAGCATATTTACAGTTCAAACGGAAAAACAGATAAATAAAAGGGAGAGAAAAGATGTTTCCTATATTTGAAACAGAAAGATTACTATTAAGAGAAATAACAATAGATGATGCAAAAGACATATTTGCTTGTTTTTCTAATGAGAATGTAACACGTTATTACGGACAAGAGACATTAGAGGATATAAAACAAGCGGAAACATTCGTTGATTTTTTTGCAAAAAGTTATACTGAAAAAAGGGGTATACGGTGGGGAATTGAAATAAAAGGAACTCAAGGAATAATTGGAACAATTGGCTTTAATGCCTGGTCTCCTAAACATAAACGGGCGGAAATAGGTTATGAAATTCATCCGGAACAATGGAGGAAGGGATATACCTCGGAGGCAGTTTCAAAAGTCCTTCAATATGGCTTTGATGAATTAGGGCTAACTCGCTTAGGGGCTGTCGTTTTTATAGATAACGAAGCATCTAATAATTTGCTAACTAAAGTAGGGTTTCAAAAAGAAGGTATTTTGAGGGATTATATGTATCAAAATGGTAAAGCACACGATACATATGTCTACTCAATTCTTAAAAATTTTAAATAAAATTGACTTATTAAAGTAATGGGTGCTTTTGAAAAAAATGGACATTAAAATAAATGAGCTTGGAGATACATTTCCAAGTTCATTTTTAATTGAAACCACCGGTACATATTTGTGATTTCCTGTTTAGATATTCTGTAATCTTAGAAGGCTGTGTTTCTAAGTCTTAATGTATCTGCGGTTTCCCAAGTTCCGAGAACACTTGATAAAATAAGCATATGAATTTTCTTAGTTAACTCGCTTTCCATTTTCCTAATGTCAAGGAACTGAAACCACACTAAATAAAGCTGTAAATACTTCGTAGAAACGCCATTAAATCGACTTATCCATTTCTACAATCGGAAGTGATAATTATTAATATTGTTCAGATGATAGATGCCCTTCTTGACCTTTTCTTTCTTACTTCCATTTATGATAATGTGTTGAACATTGTTTTTAGCCGAATAAGATTTATATGATTTATGAGCATCAGAAATAAGTAACGTATGACTTTGGAAATGGGAATTAAGAGTTATATCAATTTGTTCGGTTAGAATTCTGCCTGAACCGACACGCTTTGAAAGGGTTGTTTTGTTTCGGTCTCTTACGACCAATACACAGACTTGTTCATTGGAGATACCTCTTTTTGACGCTGAACCTCCAAGTTTTCTTGATTTGCGAGTTGGGATAGTCTTTCGACCTTTATAACTGTCTAAGAAATAGGTTTCATCTACTTCTACTATTCCTTCAAATGCACCTACACTTTCTTTCCCAAGAGCAGACAACACTTTATGTCTCCAGTAAAAAGCAGTTACGTGAGTGATACCAACTATTTCGGCTGTATTGCGAAGAGATAGCCCCTTCAACTTACATTCAATAAATGCAACCCATTTGTCTGCCTTTTTCCAACGATACATAGGGGAATTTGTTAAAATCACAGCTCAATTTAATACAATCTTTGCACTTATAACGTTGGCGACCATTTCGCTTTCCATAGCGAACAACTGACATACTTCCACAATACGACAATGAAAGCCGTGAGAAAATTTCCGCTCCCTTAATTCACCTATAAAAGCTCCTTGTTGGGAACTAGAAGGAGTAAAATGGCGGGTAAGAAACCCTAAGATATATTCTTTATCCCTATCGTTTAAAGAAGATATGTCAGCTAATATGGTTGCTCGGTCATTTGAATTACCTCTTTTGTCATTAATAACAATCAGGATACCACAAATGATTGTGATTTATTCAAAATCAACCAAGAACTTTAACATAGCCTAATGAATTAAAACAATCAGTAATGAAGCTGCCTGTCCGGTATAGACGAATATTATGTCCACAGAAATACCCGAAGACAGAAAGGCTCATTAATAAACAACCTTAAAGGATATGAAATTTTATCTTTGCCAAGCGTCCAGTATGTTTTGAAATTTATAAATTCTACTATTCATTATCAAGTAATTATCTGACTCTACATTTTATATCTTTGAGCAAATTACGTGAGTAATCGAATTTTCTGCAGTAATATCTTCAATACGCAGAAGAATACTTTACGAAAATAATAATTCGTATACTTCTGTTTCTATCATCATTTGTGAGGAGATGTTAATGGATATGAGCAAAAAAATCGCTACACTTATAACAAATTTATTTGAAGACGTTGAGTACACGGAACCAGCTCAAGCCTTTAAAGAAGCTGGTCATGAAGTGATCACGATAGACAAACAATCAGGTCACAAAGTAACTGGTAAAAAAGGCGCAACCGTAAAAATTGACAAAGCCATTGGTGAAGTAAATCCAGCAGATTTTGATGCTTTGCTTATCCCTGGTGGATTTTCTCCTGATTTATTGCGTGAAGACGATCGCTTTGGTGAATTTGCAAAAGCATTCATCCAAGACGGAAAACCTGTTTTTGCGATTTGTCATGGACCACAAGTGTTAATCGATACAGATCTTTTAAAAGGTGTCGACATCACTGGTTATAAATCCATTCGCAACGATTTGAAAAACGCTGGTGCAAACTATAAAGACGAAGAAGTTGTCATCAGCAATAATATTGTTACAAGTCGGGAACCAAAAGACATTCCAGCATTTAATCGTGAATCACTAAAACTTTTAGCAAAATAAGATTGGTAATGAAAAACTTAAATCTCGTCAACAATCGGGATCGTCAAGTTGGTTATAAAAATTTCAAATAAAAGAGGTCATTACTTTGTCATTAAAGGGAAAACGTGTGGTTGTTTTAGGAGGGACATCTGGGATTGGCTTATCCACTGCTCAGGCGTTTCTAAATGAATCAGCTCAAGTCATTATTGCTAGCCGTTCTGCTTCAAAATTATCCGATGCAAAAGAAAAGCTTGTTGGCAGTGTAGAAGGATATGAAATCGACTTTCGTAGTGAAGAAAAGGTGGCTTACTTTTTCAAGAAGGTTGGAACATTTGATCACCTCGTAGTTACTGCAGGTGAAGGCGCAATGGGCCGCTTTAGCGAACTGCCAGTTGCAACTGCAAGAGAGGCTTTTGATAGCAAGTTCTGGGGCCAATACATTTCTGTTCGTGCCGCTCTTCCATACTTGAATAATGAAAGCTCCATTACATTAACTTCTGGTGTATATGGGGTCCGTCCTCCTCAAGGTGCAACAACTCTAGCTTCCATCAACTCAGCAATAGATGGATTAGTCCGAGGACTTTCAGTAGACCTGGCGCCTATTAGAGTAAACGTGGTCTCCCCTGGCATCGTTGACACTCCTCTATATGGTGGAATGCCAGAAGATCAACGACAGGATATGTATAAAGAGATCGCTAAGCAATTACCTGTTGGACGTGTTGCCGAACCAAAAGATATAGCAGAAACTTATGTTTACCTAGCCAAAAATGGGTTTACAACCGGTACATCGGTTTTAATCGATGGAGGAGCCCATTTAGTATAAAAAATAGAATTAGCTTTCAACTGGTGAGGATGACTTTAAGTGAAACATTTTTGGTCATCCCACCTTTTTTGTCATAGTTGAAAGAGAAATAGCCTTATCTTCAATAAAGAATGATTTAGTTGTTTGTAGATAAACTAACATATGCAGACTCTATATGAAGCAACGGGAAGGTTCAGCTTCTTCTATACTAGCCAAATACATATATGAAAGGTCGAGCCACATGGATGAAAAGAGAATAGCAAAAATTAAAGATGCATTAGCAAAACGCACGGTAACCCTACCTGATGGCACTTCATTACCTAGTTTAGGACAAGGAACATGGTACATGGGGGAAAATCCTCAAACGAAAGATAAAGAAATGAAAGCCTTGCAGCTGGGCCTAGAATTAGGGATGACACTGATTGACACTGCTGAAATGTATGGAGATGGCGATTCTGAACGCTTAGTTGGCGAAGCCATTAAAGGACGTAGAAATGAAGTCTTTTTAGTTTCCAAAGTGTATCCCCATCATGCAGGGTTAGATATGATTTCAAAAGCATGTGAAAGCAGCTTGAAACGACTCGGAACAGACCGCTTGGACTTATATCTTCTCCACTGGAGAGGACGTGTTCCATTAACGGAAACCATTGAAGGAATGGAAAAACTGCGCGAGGAAGGGAAAATTTTACGATGGGGCGTTTCCAATTTTGACACAGCTGACATGGATGAGCTATGGAATACTCCGAATGGAAAGAATGGTGTGACGAACCAAGTACTTTACCATTTGGGTTCTAGAGGAATCGATTTTGATCTCTTACCTTGGCACCATAAACATAATATGCCAATCATGGCCTACAGTCCCCTTGCTCAAGGAGGTTCTTTAAGAACTCAACTCTTAAACGATCCAACGATTCAAGATATTGCTAACAAATATAATGTCCAGCCATTGCAAATCGCTCTTGCCTGGACCATACGTTCAAATAACGTCCTCGCCATTCCAAAAGCAGTTCAACAAGAACATGTCTTAGCAAATGCTGAAGCTGCAACGATAGAATTTACCCAAGAAGATCTTGATAAACTTGATCAAGTCTTTCCTAAACCAACTAGGAAAATGCCATTAGATATTATTTAAGATTTTTACTAGGCCAGTTACGAGATAACCAAAATGAAAAAAATCGGCCGCAAATAAACAAATCTACCCCCAGATATTATAGCGTTTGGATGAAGTCATGAACATTCCTAAGTCAAATAAAGAACTTCCTAGTACTGACAATAAAAAAAATCTTTGATGTTGAATTGACTCACGAAGAGATCGATAACGTCAATGCTGTAAACCAAAAGCTCGTGTTGAGGTAGACAAACATAACATTGTGTTTTACTTAAGCGGATAGAATTTCCTCAAAACATAAACCAAAAATAGGCAAACAGCCAAGAGCTTTATAAAAAGCCTTGGCTGTTTCTATAAATACAGATAATTAAGCGTTAAGGGATTCAAGAAAAAATATAATAATTCTGCGACTTTTTTTAAATCGGGCTCTTTTGTATCAAATAAAATATTAGCGGTTGGATATCCAATAGTCCGGCCAATCTGATTACCCCTTATTACTTTACCCGTAATCATTGTCAATTTATTTCTCCTACTGTCTTCACAGATCTTTTTAATGATTTTTGCATAAACACAAGCTCATTTGCTAAACTTTCTAAACGCTCTAATACTTCCTTATCAACCAATTCATCTTGAAAAAAATGATGATCTTTATGAGCATAAACAAAGCTAGGGCCTATATATGCACATTTCTCTTATACAAGGGATGTACGTGCTTGCTTTTGCTAAAGGTGAGCACCTTCTAAACTAGCAAATTAACCAACTCTATTACGATACTTTTCTTCTACTTCGTCATCTAATCTTCTACATACGCTAAAGCTTCTACTTCAACTCTAATACCGCCCCATAATCCAGCCACTTGACATAAAACCCGGGTAGGCATGTTATATCTATCTTTGAAAAACTCACGATAAACTTTTCCAAAGCTCTCAAAATCATTTATATCAGTAAGATACACATTCACCTTAACCAGATTTTCCATAGAAGAACCCCCTGCTTCTACGGCAGCCTTTAAATTATTCATTGTAATACGTACCTCTTGTTCAAATTCTCCACTGTATACCCGTTGGGTAACTGGATCAATTGGCCCTTGGCCCCCGCACACCAACAAATTTCCTACTCTCACTGCATCTGAGTATGGTCCTACTGCGTTGGGTGTGTTTTCAGTGTTAATTACTTTTCTCAAACTGAATCTCCTCCAATAAATACGAAGATAATAGTATTTAATTAAGTATCCTTTAAGAATTTTGATCAATTTATTAGTAGAAGTAATAAAGCTAGGCATTTTTCTCAGCTTGAGTAACATCTAGTATTAAAAATTAGGCCTATTTAAACTTAGGCTTACGCTTCTCACTGATAGCATTTATTCCTTCCTGGTAATCAGGATGTTCAGTGACAATTCCCATAAAGGAGGATACCATATCTAAAGAGGTTCTTAAGTCTGTCTTTAACCCTTGATACACGGTCCGTTTCATTAAACGAATAACCTGTTGAGGCCCTCTCGCTAGCTTGTTTGCTAACTTGTAAGTTTCCTCCATTAATGAATCATGAGCAACACTTTTCGTAATTAATCCCATATCACTAGCTTCCTGTGCATCAATTATTCTCCCCGTCCATAATAGTTCAAGGGCTTTGTCAATACCTATTAATCGAGGCAAAAAATAACCTCCTCCGTCACCAGGAACAATTGCTGCATTTACATAACCTTCACCTAGCCTTGCCTTTTCTGAAGCGATTCGTATATCACATTGTAACGACATGTCCAGTCCTGCACCTATGGCATCGCCATTTATTGCTGCGATGGTTGGTTTATCGATTTCTTCCATTAACAATGGAATTCTTTGAATATACTTCCACAAACTATTCTTGCGAGCTAATCCAGTTGTCGTTAAATCTTTCTCCTCATGACCAGTAACATCCATAAAACCTAGTCCCTGTTTCATAGCTTTAATATCCCCGCCAGCGCAGAATGCCTTTCCATTTCCTGTTAGGACCAAAACACGGATGGCATCATTATCCCTAACTTCTTCAAGCGCCTTTATCCATAAATCGATCATCTCCATACTGAAGGCATTCCTTGAATCAGGACGATTTAATCTTATCGTAGCGACTCCTTCTTGTATTTCAAAATGTAAATCAGCCATTTTTACACCCTCTCAGTCACTATCTAATCATGCACACAACCGTTATACTTAACAGGCTGTTGACTCTGATTTAAATTTTTTTCCCACATTACTTCTAAAAGTAAAGAAATCTCGATAAAAAAATTATATAGAGCCTTCAGATCGCAATTCTTCTATTTCTTTTGAATCCAAATTTAATTCCTGTTGAAGAAATGAAACTGTATGTTCTCCTAAAAGTGGGGGGTGTTTCCTAATCTTTATTGGCGTGTTGGAAAAACGAATTGGGTTTCTTACCAATTTCACTTTTCCTAACGTGGGATGAGAAATCTCTTCTACCATTTCTCTTGCTTGTACTTGAGGATGATTAAAGGCTTGTTCGACATTGTTCACAGGTCCTGCAGGAATACCGTGATTAGAAAGGATTTCAAACCATTCATCTACATTTTTAGTTATGAATATACGTTGTAGTTTTTCTGTAAGGTCATCCCTGTTTACAACTCTTGCATAGTTTGTTTTATATTTCTCATCAGATACCCATTCCGGGCGATTTACAATTTTACAAAGCTTATTAAATAAGTTATCATTACCCACTGCTATCATCATCGGTCTGTCTTTGCACTGGAAGACTTGATACGGAACTACATTGTTATGCTGGTTTCCAAGTTTTTTAGAGATATTCCCCGTCATCAAATAGCTGCTTGCAATATTGGCCAATGTACTGATTTGGACATCTAGTAGGGAAATATCTATATGCTGCCCTTCTCCAGTACGATCCCTGATTCGAATCGCTGATATAATACTTATGGCGGTATATAGGGAACTGAAAATATCAACTACAGGTACCCCAACGCGTGTCGGTTCTCCGTCTGGGTGGCCTGTAATATCCATCAAACCGCCAATTGCTTGTATAACAGGGTCGTAGCCAGGTTCTTTGCTATATGGCCCAGTTTGGCCATATCCTGTAATGGAACAAAGGATTATTTTAGGATTCATCTTTTTTAGTTGTTCAAAACCGATTCCTAACCGATTTAAAGTCCCTGTCTTAAAATTTTCCAGAACGATATCAGCTTTTTTTACAAGCTGTAAAAACAAAGACTTCCCTTTTTCACTTTTAATATTTAAAGTAACAGAGCGTTTATTACGGTTAGCTGAAAGATAATAGGTGCTTTCCCCTTCAACAAATGGTCCCCATTCCCGCATACTATCAGTTCCTTTTGGAGATTCAATCCTAATGACATCTGCTCCCAAATCCGCTAATATCATGGATCCTACAGGACCAGCATATATTCTGGATAAATCTAAGACCCTAATATCATCTAAAGGCAATTTCAAAGCCATCCCTCCAAGCTATGCTTAGCAGCCCCTTCGTTTATTACTCTACCGCCTTTCATCCCCATTCAAATAATGAAGTGATTACTTGACTCTTGCAAAAAACTTGTCATAAAGATTGTCTAGTTTTGTCGTTTTATTGAAAATCTCATAAAAACCAGAATGACATCACTTTTTTCATGGGATTTAAAAGGTACCACCCAATACAATTTCCAGAAAAAAAAGATGTCTAAGGTTACGGTAACTTTCTATTCAGCTATCGTAAGTTCATTGTTTCTCTGGGTCTTTGCCTATCAAAGCCACAGTTCAATCACCTTGTTTCCATCATGCATGGAATCATCCTGGCAGAGGGACGAAAGACCATCACACAGATCCGGAACCATTCTGGGAAGGACCGTGACCTTAGCTGTATGACCTGTTTTCTGAAAGATTCTCCTTGGTGTGCAAACCGAGTTCAAAGCAAGAGGATGAACCATTTGATCACGTCCATTCGGTGTGCACGCAAAAACCAGGGAGACGACAAGCAGATCATTTTCCTGATTGTAGATGATTCCGGCTGCCAAAGAACCGCTCCACGATAACCATGGAAGCTTTGGATTTCCACTTTTCCCATACCGAAGGAAAAAGCGTCTTGTCGCATTGCCTTGTGACAGCGCATGTCGTGGCTGAAGGCTATTCGTTTTCCTGGGATTACCGTCCCTATTTTAGGAAAGCATACTATGAACAGCTTGGGATCCCCTTTAAAAGCAAGAATGACCTGGCCATAGAGATGGTCCAGTCATTTCCTGCCAATGAAGAAGAACAGGTCTATGTCCTGATGGACAGCTGGTACACAAGCAGGAAACTGGTGAACTTTTGTAACGCCAAGGGCTTCCATGTGATTGGCGCCGTCAAATCCAATCCTAAAATCAATCCAATTGGAATCCAGGGTACCATGGCAGAATTTGCGAACCGGTATATCCAGAACGACGACCTTCCCTCTGTGACCGTGAAGGATAAAGGCAAGTTCCGGGGTGTCTCCTGTGTACGGATACAACTCTGGATGTCGTGTCCATCCTCGAGTACTACCATATCCGCTGGGAAATCGAAACCGGATACCGCAATTTCAAGGAACTCCTAGGATTTGACCAGTATCAGATGCTTCCTTCAACGCGATCGAAAGGTATTGGGTGATCCAGTATCTGACAAAAAATTTGTTGGAGATTCATAGGTACGAATGGTCAAAGGAAAATCCACTTACACTGGGTGACACAGTCAGAAGGATCAGAAGCGAGATATTAGGGCGGCTGGTGGTATACCTTACAAGGAAGGACTGTCGAGTACACCATTGGAAAAAGTGCTGAAAACCCTAAAACCGATCGCCTTAAAAATCGATTTCTATAACTGCACTACCCGTATGCCTTTTTTGGGGGTCTAAAACCGAAATTGCAAGAGACTAGTTAATTAATTAAATAATGTTAGATTTGCGAATCCGCGTGTGAAAAAACTACTTTTTTTGATTTACATACCCGCAGCTACCCAGCCGCCATCCACAAAAATGGTTTCACCTGTAATATATGTAGCGGCATCGGAGGCAAGAAATATGGATGCACCAACCAATTCGTTTGGATGACCCATTCGTCCAAGCGGTGTCCTTGCTTCTACTTGCTCGGCAAAACCTTTCCTAGCTTCTTTAATATTTTTAACTAATTGAGTTTCGATGTAAGACGGGGCAATCCCATTTACATGAATACCATATGGTGCCCACTCAAGAGACAAGGTCTTTGTCAGCATGTTTACTCCACCTTTACTTGCACAGTATGCAATGGAACTCCTAAGAGCTGTTGTGGAAGCTACCGAAGAAATATTTATGATACGTCCACTACGTTGCTTGATCATTTCACGGCCAGTATATTGTGCAAATAAGAAAACGCCTGTTAGATTGACTGCAATAATTTGGTTCCAGTCCTCCAAAGTATATTCTTCCGCCGGTCTTTTAATTGTCAATCCAGCGTTGTTAATAAGAATATCAATTGAATCAAAATGATTTTTCGTTTGATATACTACATCTTGAATTTGGTCTGGCTTGGTCACATCACAAGGGATAATTAATGTTTTTCTACCCATTTTTTGAATCTCGCCTGAAACTTCCTCTAATTCAGATTGAGTGCGGCTGCATAGAACCACGTTGGCCCCTGCCTCAGCCAAGCCAATTGCAATGCTTTTCCCTATTCCCCTTCCTGCACCAGTTACGATTGCGGTTTTTCCATCAAGGTTAAATAACGAAGTCATATTTCCCCTCCCGATATCATACTTAAGGATTATTAATTCCATGTTGAATAACAACAACGTTTTTTATTGTATAGGGCGGACTGTAAGTAACCCAGTAGAAAATAATATTGCTTCATTTTTTAACTGTTCCGCCAAGTTGAAAAGACAACATTTTATTTATAGTAAGCTGCCATTTTAATAAAAAATTGAATATAGATTCATTACAAAATTGAACAAGCCCATACCGTTTGAGAAATGGCTTGTTTAATGTATATAAAAATTAAAAAGCTCTTTCATATGCTTTAGGTGTGATAGGTTTCTGTCGTATTGAAAGGGATGCTTCATTTGCCCAATAAGGGTTTCTTAGCATTCCTCTTCCAACAGATACGAGATCCGCTTTTTCTCCCCGGATAACCTCTTCAGCAAGCGATATGTTCTCTAGTTTACCTACCGCGATAACTGGAATATCTATTGCTTGTTTTATTCGCTCTGCATAGCTCACTTGATAGCCATGGCCTGCACCTGGTTTCCCGGCGGCTCCAATGGCACCTTCTCCACCGGAACTAACGTGAAATATATCCACTCCAGCTTCTTTATAGCGTTTACAAAGGTTTATAGCATAATCTAAACCGTATCCTCCCTCGACATATTCAACGGCTGAAATTCTCATGATTAGCGGCATTGTTTGTGGCATCACTTTTTTTGCAGCTTGAATAATTTCCACTCCGAACAGCGCCTTATCTTTTCCATATTGATCTTCTCTTTTATTCGAATAAGGCGAATGGAATTGATGAATCAAGTATCCGTGTGCCCCATGAATTTCAATGGTATCAACTCCTGCCTCTAAAGCGCGGCGAAAGGCAGCCTCAAACTTCCCAACCATGTCTCCAACTTCCATTGTGGATAATTCTTTAGGTGTACGAAACACATCTGAGAATGGAATAGGCGAGCAGGATACTGACTCCGGTGCATCTTGTGCCTTGCGACCAGCGTGGCCAATCTGAATACCAACTTTTGCGCCGTACTTATTGCAACTTTCTATAATGTTCGCAAAAGCAGGAATTTGTTCGTCAGACCATAAACCTAAGTCATAATCCGTTATTCTTCCATCCGGATCAACATCTGTCATTTCCATGATAATAAGAGCCGCCCCGCCTACCGCTCGGCTAGTATAATGGGTATAATGCCATTCATTAGGAATGCCGTCCTTACTCCAAACTGAGTATTGGCACATAGGCGGCATTACAATTCGGTTAGATAGCTCAAGTCCTTTACACTTAAATGGATCAAACATAGTTGGCATTCATAATCTCTCCTTACCGTTACTTACCCATTATCAGAAGAGGAACCTCACTTTCCTTGCACCGCAGGTATTTCCTCCGCTTATTGGGATTTAGATGTTTTACCATAGAAAACTAATGGTTAGATTTCTATTTTAATAGCAATGTTTTTGGGTTGAGTGTAATGCTTTATTGCTTCAAGCCCCTTTTCTCTTCCAAACCCACTCTTTCCAGATCCGCCAAATGGCATTTCAACACCGGAAGTAGAGCCATAGTTGTTTACAAAAACTTGTCCTGAACGAACACGCTTGGCTAACCAGTGGGCTTTATTAAGATTAGTTGTCCAGATGCCAGTAACTAAACCATATTGCGTATTATTTGCCAACTGAAGAGCTTCCTCGTTAGTCTCAAACGGAAAAACAACTAATACTGGGCCAAAAATCTCTTCTTGAGCAAGACGACTAGTAGGAAGAACTGTATCGATTACAGTCGGTTCAAAGAAAAATCCGCTCGTGATATCTTTACTTCTTCTCCCTCCAATTAAAATCGGACTCCCTTCCTGTTCAGCAATTTCCATGTAGTTCTTAATTCTATTGATTTGTTTTTCTGAAATAATAGGTCCTACATCCGGACTCTCGAGCCCGGGGCCAAGCCTTAGTTCACTCATAAGCTCAACCACACGTTGAACAAAGGACTGATGAATTCTTTTTTCAACAATAAGACGAGAACCAGCTGAGCATGTTTGGCCTGCATTTTGAGTGATAGATTTTACTACCCACTGTGCTGCATCTTCCAAATTAGCGTCGGCATACACGATGTTAGGCGATTTGCCGCCCAATTCTAAAGTAAGCGGTTTAATATGTACAGAGGCTGCCTTCATAATCACAGACCCTGTTTCTACTGAACCTGTAAAAGTAATATGATCGATATCTGGGTGTTCGGCCAGTGCAGCACCTGCCTCATATCCATATCCTGTTACAACATTAATAACCCCTTTTGGAAAACCAGCTAACTCACTTATAGCTGCAAGCCGAATTGCAGTTATAGGTGTATCTTCTGCAGGTTTTAGCACCGCTGTATTTCCTGTCGCTAAAGCTGGGGCAAGACTGCGGGAAGTAATTGATATAGGATAATTCCAAGGAATTATGTGCGCAGTTACCCCAAGCGGCTCGCGCAATGTGTAGTCTAAAACATCTGAGCGTACCGGAATCGTTTCTCCTAATATCTTATCAGCAACTCCTGCATAGTACTCAAAGTACCTGGCAGCCGTTTCAACATCTGCTTGTGCTTGTGTCAAAGGCTTACCGGTATCTAAACTTTCAAAGTATGACAATTCCTCTTTCTGCTCTCGAATGATGGTAGCCATTTTAAGGAGCATTCGTCCACGTTCGACAGGAAGTATGTCCCTCCATTCAGATGATTCGAATGCATTTCGTGCAGCGTGTACGGCCCTATCCACATCTTTCGAATCACCGCGCGGTACTACCGCAATTGTTTCTAATGTTGCAGGATTTATCGAAGAAATAATTCCCCGGGAAGAACTTTCAGTCCATTCTCCATTAATAAACATTTGTAATCTCTTCATATTTTACCCATTCCTTTTTACTGCGAGATTTACATACCAAATTTCATTTTCACGGTTTTTAGCAACAAAATATGGATTACCTACTAATTTAGCTACTTTTAATCATGTGTTATCAAAATATAGCTTTATAGGAGTTTTTTTCATTTGATAGGAGAAAAGGCAGTCGGATTGAGAATCTTTGATTCTTGCTTGTCCAGTAAAGGCAATAACTTTGGCACAAAACCTTCGACCCATTCGGTGTCGTTATAAAGTGCTTTCCGCCTTTCTGCTCTAATGTCGAGGCTCTCATATTCCCAAATGTGAATGGCTTGATTTAACTCCCCAATTTCGGTTGTCCAGAACCCAATCAGTTTTGCGTATTTAGTTATGATGGGAAGTCCAGTTTCCTCCAAAGCATGCAAGTATTCCTGCATTTTCCCAATTTTGATAGTGTATGTTCTCATCTCATAAATCATATTTTTCACCTACTTCAAATAGTCTATTTATTCTCAAAATACTTATGATTTCTTCTACTAAAAAATTCATTGAAAATATATCACCGACACAACCTTAAGAAAAAACACTTTATACAGTGTGAGAAGCCTTGCTTATTAATAAGCAGGCTCCTCTCAAAATGTGTCCTGTATTTATTTAGACAATTTTACTGAAGCATCTCCAATTTTATTCCCATATGTTTCCTCAATCTCATAATCATGAGCAGGTAGCAGAAAATCTGCATCATTGACTACACGGGCAATTGCTGCCATTTCATCACCTCTGCTCCAATAGTGGTTTCCAGTCGTTTGGTAGCTGCCAGTTAGTTCACGGTAATGGCGAGTTTGTAAGTTAATGTTATAAATAGTGTCACCACATATAACAGCTGTTCCTTCTGACGTTTCAACGTACACAAATTGTGAGCCTGGCGTATGGCTATTCGCAAATACACATTTAACTCCGGGTACTACGTCAATTGGTCCAGATTTATCGCCATCTAGCAGCCATAAAGAACCAGGTTTGTGTAAACGCTGGAACATATGCTCTGAATCTTCATAGGTATACTGTTTCCCCATAGTCCCGCTGAATGCTGCTTCCATTTCACGTCGCTGAACAACAGCAACCGCATCCGGGAACTTATGGGTTTGCCCTGCATGATCAATGTGCAAGTGCGTATGAATTACATAGCCGATATCCTCAGGTTTCAGTCCATGCTTGGCTAGATGATTTTCAATTTTTTGTTCCTCGGTTTGTATCCCTACCATCCCAAGCCTTGCCATTATGTCTGTACTCCGAAATCCAGTATCAACTAAGATGGGCTTTTCCGCACCTAAAATTAAGAAAGAATATGTCGGGACTATCAACCTTTTACCCAAGTCATGCCCCCAAACCAAAAAACCTGAATCTAGCTCTACATCCCCTACATTCATAATGTGAACTTCTAATGACATTTGTTCCATCTCCTTTGCATTTTATTATTGTTAACGCTTTCATTATATTGTTAGAATATTCTGAACACAATATAATTTATTGGACAAATACTAACAAAAATCTATTCTTTCTACCGATGGGTCCTATAATGTTTTAATAAAAAACCATGCAAACTGGTTGAAGTTTTTTGACACATGGACTATTTAAAAATAATAACTTAGAACATAACTTAATATTTAAATTGTTATATATAAAATAACAATATAGGAAATATTTCATTATTTACACCACCTTTTAAATAGGCTAAAAACTATTTTGAAATTTTATTAAAAAGATTAAATTAGGTTATCATTATTTAAAACACCATACATAATTATTCTTAAATTAGTTGAAATAAGTTCTTTCATGTCGAAATAATTTCATCCTTACAAAATTTTTCGTGATTTTAAGAAACTGGTCTATCCGGCTCGACTGGTCGTCTCGTCCCCCCCTTGTGTAGTTCCCTACACTGAATTAACAGTATATTGAAAAGACATACGAAATAATAGAAAGGCCCAAAATCAAGGAAGTCCCATTTGTAGAGGATAATAGTCCTTCGCCCCAGTTATCGCCACACTCATTAACTTTTGTCTTGGACAGGCTACACTTATCTAGACAGAAAATTTAAGGTTAAGTAGACTACTAATACAATAGTTGAGGAGAATGTACGATGACTAAACGCGAGCGAAGAACCTTTACAGATGAATTTAAAAATCAGATGGTGCAGCTGTATCCTAATGGCAAGCAAAGAAAGGATATCATTCGTGAGTACGATCTGACACCCTCTTCCCTGTGTACTTTTTCTTTCCCAAGAAAGCCCGCGCTCCAAGAACAAAGGCACAAAATTCGGCCGAATATATTAGTATCAAGCTTTTACCACTGACACGCATCAGGAGTTCCTTGGCATCTTCCCATGTAGACATGGTCCCCTCCCCTGTCCTTGAATCTACCACCTGAACCGAAAACGACAAACGACCACTTTCACGATCTGCCATCAACCGCACTTCCTTTTCCACCCCTTTCAATCGAGCTATTAAGAAAAGGCTCACTTTCCCAATCCCTCCTGAGCATAACTAAATACTGTTACCGCCGGCTTCACCCTTTACACCATGTTTTGGCTTCACATTGGCCTTAGCCTATGGTCTACTTCAACCTTTTATTTGAAAACATAAGAATTCAGCTCTATGGAACGCCCTTTCAGAAGATTGCACCATTTAGACATTTTGACATTTCCGCCTGTTAAATTGATTAAAAGGTCTGCTCCCTCACGCTCCAGACGCTCCGTGACTAGTGGGAAAAACATATCATGACAAATATATACTTGAATACGTTAGCCATTTAATACAATAGGTTTATAAATATTATCTATTTCTTCATCTGTCAAATCATAGTCAAAAAAGGTTCTCATAGCTGTAGAATGTTTAATAAAAGTTTTGTTGGCCGTTTCATTTTCATTTGGTTCCCAGTTTAGATAATAGGCCCTTTCCGATCCATCCGGTATGGAAAAACCCAGTAAGACGGGCTTATCTAAGTAATTTGCAATATATTCAATGGTTGGCCAGGCATCATTTTCATTGTTCAATTGAATAAAAGCCTCAGGAAAAACTACTAAATCCAACTGGCTGATATCCAATGATCTCTTTGACTTCGTCATATAATTTCTGATAGTTATATTGATAGTCTTCGTAAGGTTGCACCAATAAAATTTTCAAGACTACAACTCCTCTATTGTGATATGCTCCACGTTTTGCATACCTAAATGGGACTTATATGTCTCTATATATGGTCCCATTGCTTTTAGGGCTACCATCCAACCAAAATGATGGAAGTTCGTTAAATTCATTAAGCCACCCAAGGCACGCTTGGATTCCTTCATTTCTACTTCTATACCTAGTAAGGGATGTTACAAATCCTTCACTTGTTTATCCCTAATATACTGGAGGAGCGGAAAATGGATAGCATCACTTTTTAAACGTACCGACATTTCGATTAGGAAATCGATAAAGCCTCCTCTTATATGAAAACCAGCAGCCATATCAATTTTCGGTTTGTAATAATATTGACTGTTTTTTTGCACTTCTTTTTGCTGAAATGTTACAGGATCATATGTGAAATGCTTTGAAGGCATATATTTTCCATCTACATGGAAGGCCCATTTAAAGTAATCAGGCGTGCGGTCATACAAGATCAAATGGTTTTGAGTACAAGTTCGGACAAGAAGGTTCGAATAAAAGGCTCTGGCGGGGAGAAAGGCTCCATTGATGTAGCTGAGAAATTATTTAAAGTTCTTGCTCAAACAAAACTACAAATTGATTCAAAAGTCGGAAATCCTACTAACATGCATGCATCAAAAAGAAAGAGTGGTCGTTCCCCCATCAAACGTTGCATGGTTCTCACAATTTTCATGGCACGTCTATATGTATCATTTTCTTTTGCTGCAGATGCATTATTAACTACTATAAAATTATAATAACAAGGTGAAAGTTTAAGATTCCCGAAATTACCTAATTGATTTTTTGAAGTAGTTGTTGATCCTTCGATTTCGAATGCTGCAAAGGGAACATACTTATGGTCAACCAACGGAATATTTAAGACCTTTTGCACATCAAGTCCCGATACATTTAATAACCAAATTACATCATATCTTGGTGTATACATACCTTTTAGTTGTTCAAATCTATATTCTTCCTTTACCTCAAAACCAAGCTCCTTCCCTATTCTTAGTAAATTTGATTGAACTAATTTAGTAGAAATTTTTTCCATTTCAACCCTCCAATGGGAGTTATTATATATCAATTTCTGCATAAGTGAAAAGTTTTACAATAAAATAGGTGTGAATGTTTTCATTATAAATTTACGTCACGTACTTCTAAACTCACAACATATGAAAACAATATATGAAAAAGCGGTAAACCCAAGTCAAAGGTTTACCGCAAGAAGTAGGGAATTTGCATTCAGATTACAATCAGGGGTATAAGAAATTAGGGTTAAACGCTTAAAATACCCGCTGAATATAGTCTGATCAGTAACTTCCATCTGCAAGAATTTATTTTCCAGC
>NZ_PGUW01000001.1 GCF_002863565.1 Bacillus sp. V5-8f | reverse complement strand
TCGAATCCCGTAGGGGTCACTAAAAAAGCGGAAGTGCCTCAAATTAAGGAACGTCGACTAACTTCTGCCACGTCCTGTGGCAACGTCGACGTCAGCACATCCTCTGCAAGGCTTATGACCTCGAAGGGCTAGGCACTTTAGCTAGACATCATTATATAAAAAGTTTGGTCCCGTGGTGTAGCGGTTAACATGCCTGCCTGTCACGCAGGAGATCGCGGGTTCGATTCCCGTCGGGACCGCCATTTATTTTTCCAAAAGAGAATATATGTTATATAAGCTTACCAAAAAAACTCTTATATATGGCTCAGTAGCTACGAGAAAAGCGTTTATGAAAATTCTACGAGTTGCGGAATTTACTTCTTGGAAAGAGGTAAATGGAGCACATAGTTGGTAGAACAACTAGCATAAGCATCTTGATTACCCTTTGAGTTGTACCCAACGAACTGCTTCTTGCATAACTTTCTGAGTTGGGGACAAAGGAAAAAAATCAAGCTTCATTTAGATAAACAAAAATCTTATATTGGCTCAGTAGCTCAGTTGGTAGAGCAAAGGACTGAAAATCCTTGTGTCGGCGGTTCGATTCCGTCCTGAGCCATCTTTTAAATAAAACGCCCATTCGGCGTTTTTTATTTTGCCTCTTTTCTCATTGCCCCCCAATAAAGGAATAATCAGGCCCCCAAAGTGTATTGGAAGTTTTCAGAGAAGAACTGAAATTTATAAAACTGGTAAATATTCTATTTTGGATAAATCACCTTCCTTAAAGATGATTTCACACGTATAAAATGATAAAGTAGAATAGAGAACATGCGTCTTTGTCTTTTATAAAAGATGAAGACGTTTAACTGAAATTTACCAGCGGCCCTGTTAAAGGTATGGGCCATCTTTCTATATTGCAGAATCTATTTAAAGGGGAAAATCCATGGAAAAGAAAATTCTTGTTGTAGATGATGAAAAACCAATTGCGGATATCTTGCAGTTTAACCTAAAGAAGGAAGGCTATGAGGTTACATGTGCGCATGACGGAAATGACGCAATCCGGCTGGTGGATGAGATTCAACCGGACCTTATCTTACTAGATATCATGCTGCCGGGGCGCGATGGCATGGAAGTCTGCCGTGAAGTCCGGAAGAAATATGAAATACCAATTATCATGCTTACAGCAAAGGACTCTGAAATTGATAAGGTACTTGGGCTAGAGCTTGGGGCGGATGATTATGTGACAAAACCGTTCAGTACCCGTGAAATCATTGCCCGTGTGAAGGCAAACCTGCGACGCCAGGCATCGGTTCCCGCTCCTGAATCTGAGGAAGAACCAAAGGAGATTGCAATTGGCACTCTAGTAATCCATCCTGATGCTTACGTCGTGTCTAAAAGGGGCGAAACGATTGAATTGACCCATCGTGAGTTTGAGTTACTTCATTATTTGGCAAAACATATTGGACAGGTAATGACCCGAGAACATTTGCTTCAAACGGTATGGGGGTATGATTATTTCGGGGATGTGCGGACAGTGGATGTTACCGTGCGCCGGCTTCGAGAAAAAATCGAGGATAATCCAAGTCATCCCGGCTGGATCGTGACAAGAAGAGGGGTAGGATATTACCTCCGCAATCCTGAACAGGAGTAGCCAGATGAGAAAGGTAAGCTTTTTCCGTTCTATACACTTAAAATTTGTACTCATCTATGTGTTGCTTATTCTGGTTGCGATGCAAATCATCGGTGTATATTTTGTGCAAGGCCTCGAAAACAAATTGGTTAATAATTTTAAAAGTTCGACTTCTGATAATATTAACCTTCTCACATACAGCCTTGGGGAAGAAATGAGAACCTATTTGCAAACCGGGGTACCAGATGAGGCTGAAGAAGCTAGATATAGGGAAAATATCCGGACGATTCTAGAGGATAATCCTTCTTCTGATCTCGATGAAGTGCGAGTCATTGACAGCAGCGGCAGGGTTATTGGTACTTCGAAAAATGATAATCAAGGCATCGTAGGCAAGAAAACTACCGAGACCTTGGTGAAAAGAGCACATGCCTTGGGAAATGCTGAAGATGAAACGAAGCGTGATCCAAAAACGGGCAATCGTATGTGGATTCTTGCCACCCCGATAAAGGATAAGGATGATAAGGTTATCGGGATCGTTTATTCGATTGCTGACATGGAGACCGTGTACGAATTAATGAAACAAATCAATCAAATTTTCATTACCGGAACGGCTATTGCTCTTGGAATTACTGCGATTCTTGGTATCTTGTTGGCCCGGACTATTACCAGGCCGATGTCTGATATGCGTAAACAAGCACTGGCGCTCGCCAAAGGAAATTATTCAAGGAAAGTAAAAGTATACGGCAATGACGAAATCGGGCAGTTAGCCATCACTTTTAATAACCTGACCAGGAAATTGCAGGATGCCAATTCAACTACAGAAGGTGAGAGGCGGAAGCTTTCCTCGGTGCTCGCGTATATGACTGATGGAGTAATTGCCACAGACCGGAGAGGAAGAGTGATCCTCATTAATGAACCTGCGGCAAAATTGCTGGATGTTTCACGTGAAACAGTGTTATCCCAGCCAATTATCACACTCCTTGGCCTAGAGGAAAGGTACACCTTTGATGAGCTATTAGAAGAAAGAGAATCAGTGATCCTGGATTACAGTACTCATGTAGAACCATATATTTTACGCGCCAATTTCTCTGTGATTCAAAAAGAAACGGGTTTTGTAAATGGGTTGATTACGGTCCTTCATGATATAACGGAACAGGAAAAAATTGAGGATGAACGACGTGAATTTGTCGCGAATGTTTCCCATGAGTTGCGGACGCCGCTTACAACGATGAGAAGCTACCTGGAGGCACTGGCGGATGGCGCTTGGAAGGATGAATCGCTTGCACCCTCTTTTTTGAGTGTCACCCAAAATGAAACAGAGCGGATGATCCGGCTTGTAAATGATTTGCTGCAGTTGTCGAAAATGGACAGTAAGGATTACAAGCTTTCCAAGGACTGGATAAATTTCACCAAGTTCTTTGACCATATCATTGACCGTTTTGAAATGACGATAGAGGAGCATATAACGTTTCACCGGGAGATACCGTCTCATTCCTACTTTGTAGATATTGATGAAGATAAAATCACCCAAGTGCTCTACAATATCATTTCTAATGCGATTAAATACTCACCAGAAGGCGGTAAAATTACGTTCCGGATTAAAGAGGAATCGGAAAAAATCGTAGTCAGCATTAGCGACCAGGGAGTAGGAATACCAAAGAACAATCTTAGTAAAATATTTGAAAGGTTCTACCGGGTTGATAAGGCACGTGCCAGGAATCTCGGGGGAACCGGGTTGGGATTAGCGATCGCCAAGGAAATGGTAGAGGCCCATGATGGGGAAATATGGGCAGAAAGTAAGGAAGGAAAAGGTACAACCATCTTCTTTACCCTTCCTTATGAGCAAGAACAAGAGGATGAGTGGTCATGAGCTTTGAGGGGGCAAAAAATATCATTTTAACTGGTTTAGTAGCTGCCAGTGCGTTATTGACTTGGAATATATGGACCTACCAGCCCGAATTAAAGAAAATTGACCAGAATGAATTTGTAAAAGACGATAGTGAAAAACAAGAAATCTCAGAAGTGGTAAAACCTGACCGCATAATCTTCCATAAAGGTGGAAAACACTTTCAAACCAGTGATTTGGGCGAAATAAACAGCATACAATCAGCAATTGGCAAATGGTCTCTATATAATTTTAAAGATGTCTCACAGTTTGTGGGGAAGAAGAAATTCCTCTCTTTTGTTCATGCAGAGGGAAATACGGAAGTGGTTTTTCCCGATCATGTTCCCTTGAATGTGTATCAATCGCTTTTGAATATTGATGACAAGGAATTTCCTAACATGTTGTTCGACCGGATCATTTTTAAAACAGAGCCAGGCTTGATTGAAGGAAAGGTTTATTTCATCGACTATGAGTTAAAAAAAGTGTATCAATCACAGGTAAGTACCGCCCATTTGAAAAACTTTAACACTACATTTGCAAGCCGGGCGAATGAGTATCCGGAATACATCTCTCAAGAGATTGCAAACCGCATGATTTTCTTGCCAAAGGAACCTACTCAATTAAATCAGTTCAAATATTACATCGACTATATGGATATTGATGAAAGCTTTATAGATACCCTTTTTACGAACCCGGATAAAGTTGTGCAGGAACCTGTTACACGGGGAAAGGAATATACAGATGGTTCAAAGCTTCTCTCGGAATTCCAAGATTTCTCAACGATTGAATTTGTGAACCCAGCCCAAAGGAATTATTTGAATGAGGTGGCCCCGGTGGATGATCTTCTCCAAAAAAGCATCGATTATGTAAGCAATCATGGTGGATGGGAAGATCATTACAATAATGACGGGAAATCCAATATTGAATTCCGCTATTCTGCCCTTAGTGAGGAACAGCAGAAGGTAGTATTCCGGTTATTTAAGAGTGGATACCCGGTCTTTAATGAACAAGGAATGTCTGAAATTGAACAGACATGGGGCGGTGAGGAAATTTATCGTTTCCGTAGGCCCTACTTTACTATTGACTTTCCGATTGAAACGGAAAATTCGCGTAAAACCAACCTTCCTTCCGGAAAACAGGTCCTGCAGCAATTCACGGAAAATAGCAATATTGAATTGTTGGACTTGGAAGATATACGCATTGGTTATCAATTATCAAGGGATCCGCAGGAGCCAAAATTAATAGTGCTGGAACCTTCCTGGTTCTACCTGCATGGCGGTGCATGGACTGTTTTGCCGATAAAAGAACCGGTAGGTGGAAAAGTTGGACTGGAGTAAAACAAAGACAATTTTTATCATGGTATTCCTTGTTCTTGATATTTTTCTTCTCTATCAATTTCTTGAAAAGAAGAAAACAAACCAAATGGATTATTTAACGGTAACTTCAACGGAAGAGCAAATGAAGCAAGAGCAGATTACTATTCCCGATGTGCAGAACGAACCGGTAAAAGAAAGTATCCTAATGGCAAAAAGAAAAGAGTTTTCAAAGGAAGATATCAAGGATGATAAAAATCAGGAATGGTTTTTTGATAACAAAACAAGGCTAATTGCCACTTTAAAGAAAACGACTATTGTAGGCAAAGACTTTGACCCTAATCAACTTGCTGAATTCCTGAAAGAGAATATTTACGAAGGACAAAGCTATAAGTTCTGGGAGTTTGATAGGAGTAACAATACGATTATTTATTATCAAAGCTACGGCAACAAAACATTCTATAATAATACAAATGCAAAATTGGTATTGAGACTGAATGAGAAACGGGAAATCGTCAGCTATGAACAAACGTATCTGGAAAATATCAAACCGATGAACAAAAAGGAAGAAATCTTGCCGGTAAACAAAGCGATAGTAGCGCTATACAGTAAAGGTGCTCTACCAGAAAATACAGAAATAACGAATGAGGACGTGGAGCTTGGCTATTATAGTCTTCTTAAATCTTCCTCCTCTTCTTATTTGTTAACACCAACCTGGCGTATTTCCGTAAACGGCAAGGATATGTTTGTGAAGGCATTTGATGGGGAAGTCATTGAATTGGATACAGAAGAAAAAATACAACTGGAGTGAATTTCATGACCATGCATTTTAGTGTACTCGCCAGCGGGAGCACAGGAAATGCCTTTTATGTGGAGACAGAGGACCATTCATTTCTTGTGGATGCAGGTCTAAGCGGCAAACAAATGGAAGCTCTTTTTTCAGAGATTGGGCGAGATATGTCTAAGCTGTCAGGCATTCTTGTCACCCATGAACATAGTGATCACATTAAAGGCTTAGGCGTTGTGGCAAGAAGATACAATCTTCCAATTTATGCGAATGATAACACATGGCAAGCGATGGAACGGTCCATTGGTGAAATCCCGCTAGAACAAAAGTTCACATTTGGGATGGAGCAGGTGAAGACGTTCGGAAGCCTGGAGATTGAATCTTTCGGTGTTTCTCATGATGCCGCTGAACCGATGTTTTATATTTTCCACCAGGGCGATAAGAAGATTGCGCTGATTACGGATACAGGCTATGTGAGCGACCGGATGAAAGGTATGATCTCCAATGCTGATGTGTATATTTTTGAGAGTAATCACGACGTGGGAATGCTGCGAATGGGAAAATACCCTTGGAGTGTAAAAAGGAGAATCTTAAGTGATGTAGGGCATGTATGCAATGAGGACGCGGCCATTGCCATGAGTGAAGTTGCAGGGGACAAAACAAAACGAATTTATTTGGCGCATTTAAGCCTTGATAACAATATGAAGGATTTAGCAAGGATGTCAGTGGAACAGACTCTCCAGTCGAGGGGCATTGCCATTGGTGAGCAATTCTCACTGTACGATACCGATCCTAAAAAGCCAACGGAACTGGTAAGTGTGTGATAAAAAGGAATGGGAGCTTATGCTCTTCATTCCTTTTTTTATGAGAATTGGGCAGCTTCTCACGGTTCTTTTTTTTAGAAATTTTCCGTTCAATGAGTATAATTAGGGGTATAAATAATCACTAGGGATTATTATTGTTTGATTTTGAATGGAGAGGGTTGATCAAGCTTGGGATATTATGATCAGGACTATGAAAATCGAAGCCAACGAAACAGAGGGAGTCGTAAAGGCTATTTCCTTGCTGCTTTGGCGGGGATCATTATTGGTGCTCTTTTGGTGATGGTCGCCTTTCCTAGGCTTGGGATCGGCAATTTAGCTGGAGATGACGAAAGCACTGCTACCGAGGATGCAGCCGGGCGTGAAACGGACACAAATGGAATTAAACAGAATGTAACTGTTGACGTTAATACAGCGGTTACGAAAGCTGTTGATAAAGCAAGCGGGGCTGTGGTGGGCATTACGAATATACAGCGTTCGGACTTTTGGAGCCAGGGTGGAGGACAGGATGCAAATGAAGCCGGTACCGGTTCCGGGGTTGTTTATAAAAAAGCAGACGGAAAGGCATGGATTGTAACAAACCACCATGTAATCGAAGGTGCAAATGAGCTTGAAGTGACATTGCAAGATGGAACTAAAATTCCTGCAAAAATAAGAGGAAGCGATCCTTGGACTGACCTTGCAGTAGTTGAAACAGATAGCGATAAGGTTAAAACAGTTGCTGAATTTGGAAAGTCCGCAGCATTGAAGCCTGGCGAACCGGTTCTTGCCATAGGGAACCCACTTGGACTTCAATTTTCTGGATCGATTACCCAGGGGATCATTTCAGGTTTAGAGCGTACGATCGAAATTGATATTAACCAGGATGGGGAAGTGGACTGGAACGCTGAGGTAATCCAAACAGACGCGGCAATCAACCCAGGGAACAGCGGAGGTGCCTTGGTCAATCTAAATGGACAGGTGATTGGAATCAATTCCATGAAAATTGCGCAGGAAGCGGTTGAAGGAATTGGCCTTTCGATTCCAATCGATTCAGTCATCCCTATTATCTCAGATATTGAGAAATATGGTGAAGTAAAACGCCCATACATGGGTGTGAATCTGGCGTCTGTAGAGGAAATTTCCCACTACCATCAGCAGAACACTTTGAATCTGCCTAGCAATGTTACAAGTGGTGTGGCCGTTACAGGCGTACAAATTGGTTCACCGGCATCCAAAGCAGGTTTAAAGGAATTTGATGTTATTGTCGAGTTGGATGGAAAGAAAATTGATGATGTGGTTGCCTTGAGAAAATACCTATACAACGATAAGAAAATCGGTGATGATGTCAAGGTTACTTATTATAGGGACGGAAAAAAACACAATACTACGCTCCGGCTATCGGGAGAGAGCATGTAAAAAAACAGGAGGCTTCGGCTTCCTGTTTTTTTGATTTGAGGTTTGACTTTGGGTTGCTGCCTTTTCGGGGTTTTGTTACGATACATTGTGGATAAACGGAAAGAAAACGTTGAAAACTGTTAATGTGGATAAACCGATGAAAAAGCTATTAATAAACCAAAGGAGTAGATTTTAGATGATTTATTGCTGCCAGGAACATGTGGAAGTAGCCTTGGATACAATAGTTGATGAGCATGAAACCTATCCTACTTTAAATGAAGTTCCAAAGGAAAAGCAATTATCAACAAGCTGTGAATATTGTCGAAACATGGCGGTATATATGGTAGGGAACTAATATTCGCATACAACATGTGGATAGAAAATGTGGATATGTGGATAAGTTATGTGGATAAGTTGTTTGTAAAGTGGGGATGAAATGTGAATATCACAATTGTAACGGTTGGTAAACTAAAAGAAAAATACTTGAAACAAGGAATTGATGAATATTTGAAAAGGTTATCGTCTTATGCAAAGGTCGATATCATAGAACTTGCCGATGAAAAGGCACCTGAAACGTTAAGTGACGTGGAAATGTTGCAAATTAAAGAAAAAGAAGGCGAGAGAATTCTCAGCAAGATCAGTGCTGATGCCCATGTGATCGCTCTGGCGATTGAAGGGAAAATGAAATCATCGGAGGAACTGGCTGATACCTTGGACAAGCTTGCGACTTACGGAAAAAGCAAAGTGGTATTTGTCATTGGCGGTTCATTGGGATTAAGCAAGTCTGTCATGCAGCGGGCGGATGAAGCTCTCTCATTTTCTAGAATGACCTTTCCACACCAGCTGATGCGGTTAATTTTGGTGGAGCAGGTTTACCGGGCGTTTCGGATTAATCGGGGGGAACCGTACCATAAGTAACTGCAAACCTTATAAAAAAATGAAGCTTAAATATCTAATTAATCGTTAAAAAGGCAGATAAATTTTATTTATGCCTTTTTAAAATTAAATGTTAAAACTTTTTTAATATGGATTACCCGTATCATCGAATCTAATAAGAGCATTGCCATCCTTAAATTCTTTATCAACAAGATGGAAGTTTTTCAGTTTTGACTCTTGCCAAATTGACTTTGGGATATGCTCTAAAACAATAATCTGAAAATCTTTATGCAGGTCTTTATTTATATAAGTAATAAAATTGTCCAATAGTTTCATTGCTATTTTAATATTAGCCCTATCTGTATGGATTACATCATTCCATTCTTTTTTTCTTTTTTATCTTCTTCACCAAAATAAGGTCTGCTTGGTTGGTCAAGTATTAACCAATTAGGAACATATGGTGATTCTTTCCTCATAATCCAAACGGAATGAAGAAACAAGTGTATCTTGTCGCCTTTATCGATGATGCCTTATGTAAATCTTTACATAAGGCATCGTCAATGAAAATAACCAGATAGGCCATCGCCTTCTTGCCTGGTTTTTCCGGATCCGGGTGATAAAGCGTGTGCTGCACATCGCCCTGCCATATGCTATTTCGGTGAGCGGCTTCAAACAGACGAAAGTGACTCCATGCGGTATTCATTAACGCTTCGTCTTCCGTCTCCTTTCTTGTTCTTAGGCGCTCCGCGGCTGTCGAAAATACCGTACATCGAATGTATAATCCTCACTCTCCACTTCCATAATAGAAGCAGCATGCATATTCAAGGCATGCCATAACAGGAGGTTGATTATGAAGGCTGTAACTTTCAATGGCGTGAAGAACATGCAAGTGACGCAGGTCGCGGATCCTACGATTCAGAAAAAAGACGGGATTATCGTCAGGATCACCTCGACCGCCATATGCGGTTCCGATCTCCATATATACCAGGGGGCGATTCAAGCCCAAACCGGATACGTGGTCGGACATGAACCGATGGGCATCGTCGAAGAAGTGGGCCCTGAGGTTACAAAGGTCAAAAAAGGGGACCGGGTCGTGCTCCCGTTCAATATCTCGTGCGGCAGCTGTCATTACTGCCAGCATGAAATGGAGAGCCAATGCGACAACTCCAACCCCAATCCCCAAGTGGATACGGGAGCTTACTTTGGGTTTACCGAACGTTACGGGAATTATCCGGGCGGACAAGCCGAATTGCTTTACGTGCCGTACGGCAATTTCATGCCTTTCGTTATTCCGGAGTCATGCGAATTGGAGGATGAGAAGCTCCTGTTCCTGTCCGACGTGCTGCCGACGGCCTATTGGAGCGTGGACAATGGCGGCGTGAAGCAGGGGGATACGGTGGTGGTGCTCGGATGCGGCCCTGTCGGCTTGATGGCGCAAAAATTCGCCTGGATGAAAGGGGCCAAACGGGTCATCGCGATCGACAATCTCCCGTACCGGCTGAACCATGCCAAAAAAATGAATAACGTCGAAATCTTCAACTTTGAAGATTTCCAAGACATGGGGCTGCATATAAAAGAAATAACGGGCGGGGGTGCGGATATCGTCATCGATTGCGTCGGAATGGACGGCAAGAAGACGCCATTGGAGGAGGAAGAGCAGAAGGCCAAGCTGGTTGGCGGAACGCTCAGCCCGATCAACATCGCGATGAATGCGGTGCGGAAATTCGGCACGATTCAGATTACGGGGGTATACGGTTCTAAATACAACCAGTTCATGTTCGGAAACATTTGGGAACGAAACGTGAAGCTGACCATGGGACAGGCGCCCGTGATTCATTACATGCCGATGCTGTATCAAAAAATTATGGCAGGCGAGTTCGATCCGACGGAGATCATCACGCATAAAGTGCCGCTCGATCAGGCGCATAACGCGTACAACACCTTTTACAACCATGCGGACGAATGCATTAAATTCGTCCTGAAGCCTTAAAAACAAAAAGACAGGGATGACTCAAAGTATCTGCACTTTGAGTCATCCCTATCAGTTCTATTCTAAATCAATTAATCAGTCGAATTTGATATCGCGGGATTAGATTAAATGAGCTCCACCATCGATAAGTACCGATGTACCAGTAAGCTTATGCTTAATTGTTTAATTCCGAAATATCCATTTCTTTTATGATTTCTGCTATCCGATTTTTTCCCCATTCGTACATCATTTCAACGATAGGAAGTAAAGTCATCCCCAATTCAGTCATGGAATATTCTACTTTCGGTGGAACTTCTGGATAAACTTCGCGATGAACTATTCCATCTTCCATCAGTTCTCTTAATTGATTCATTAATATTTTATGAGAAATTTTTGGAAAAAGCCTTTGGAGATCACTGAATCGATGTGGTCCTTCTACCCCTAAATGCCATAAAATAACAATTTTCCATTTCCCACTTATAATTGATAAGGTAAGTTCTTTTTCGCAATTATAATCACCATTTATGATCTTTTCTTTAACTTCATCTCTAAATGTATCTGGCATAAATTCTTACCTCCTTATTTGTATCAATTGTAACCTGTCGGTAACCTCCTTACAAAAAAGTGCATTCTTCACAGTGAAGAAAACAAGCAGTAGAATGAAATGGTCGTCTTACCGGCAAATCTTTTTCATTAATGAGGAGGAACTACAAATGAGTAAAAAAGCACTTTTAATTATACCACCAGAACGTTTCAATGAAGACGAATTATTTCAACCAAAAGCGGAATTGGAAAGCAACGGAATTGATGTGACAATTGCAAGTACAAAAACAGGTGAAATCATAGGGGATTATGAAGGTAAAGCAACTGCTGAGGTAATTTTCTCAGACGTTTTTGCTTCTGACTATGATGTTGTATCTGTTATTGGTGGATCTGGTACGAACGATCATCTATGGGAAAATCAAGAATTACAAGACTACTTGAAACAAGCGTATACTAATAAAGTTCTTGTAACAGGAATTTGTGCAGGTGCGGTTACTGTAGCTAAAACGGGTTTACTTACTGGAAGAGAAGCAACTTGCTATCCAGTAGATGTACAAAAAGACCAATTAAAAGCGAATAAAGTAACATATGTTGAAAAACATGTTATTGCTCATGATGATATTATCACTGGTGATGGTCCAGATGGCGCTAAAGAATTTGGAGAAGCTTTAGTAAAAGCATTAAGCTAATTCTACAGTCTCATCGCTGAATTTTCATATAATCGAAAGCCTACGGAACTAATTCCGCAGGCTTTTTACAGACGAACAGAGAAAACAGCTTTTGCATTTGCTAATCAATAAAATTACGATAGCTAATGACCGTAAAATGAATCGATACAAATTCAAATGAATAATGAAGTGGTTAGGCACTTTACAAAGCAGGGAGAAGATAAATCATCCAGTGACGATGATTTATCTTCTCCTTTTTCCATTTTTATCAACCTATAAGGGGAGCGAGCAATAACATGAGCGTGATTAAAGTATTTAGACATTATATGGAGGAACAGCATCCACATTTGGCATATAAAGACTGGAATGTAGATGTTAAAGCCATATCAGCGGACGACATAAGGAACGGGGAGCTAGGCAAGTATTCCGGTTGAATTTAAGAAAGAACTAACGTGTTGGGTATTCTTCTATGATGGCGATGCATCGAATGTTGTTTACTTATTACGGGGAACCTTATTATAAATAAAATTGGTTTTGTTTACTAAAGAACGATAATGAAAAAACCAATGTTAAACCTACATTGGTTTTTTCATCTATTAAGCTTCAGAATTTATAGTCTTAACAATCCTCTCACAAATCTTATGGGTAATCAATGAATCGTCTATGGATGGGTCAGGAGTTTCGTTGTTTTGCACGCATTGTATAAAGTGATTGATGATCTGATAAAAGCCTCTTTTTTGCAGTGTCGGTACCCAATCGCCGAATTTAACAACATTGGAATCTTTACTATGATAATGAGTGGTTTCGACAAGATTATCCACTACATATTTGTGATGACCGGCATGGTATTCTATGATTTCTTCTGTCACGCCGCCGTTTCTATTCATGATTCCGATAGCGGTACATCCCTCTCCAGTCAGCTGTATGATGACATGGTTGAGGAGCTCTTTCTCCTTAAGAAACTCTACTTTTATGTCTTGAACATCTGTATTCATAAGAAATCTAAGTGTATCTACAACATGGATGAAATCCTCTACAATAAATCTCCTTACATGATCTGGCGCGGCATATCGGTTTTTTTGTATCAAGATGAGGCTTGCTTTTCCACTTTCCTTAAGCTCTCGTACTCTAGGAATGAAACGCCTGTTGAAGCCAACCATTGCAATCTTGCCTTTTTCTTTTGCCAGGGAAACAAGTCTTTCAGATTCTTCATAATTCAATGAGAGGGGCTTGTCTATGTACACATGTATCCCGTTTTTTAGCAATTTTTCCCCGATTTCAAAATGTGACTCAGTTGCCGTGCTGATAATGGCAGCATCAACTTTTTTGCTTATAAGATCATCCACATTGTCGGCAATTTTAGGAATCCTGTATTTATTGGATAAGCTGACAAGAGTGTCGGTATTTCTTGTGCATAGTACGAGTTCGATTCCTTCTTTTTCTGAAAGGACTGGCAGGTATGCCTTCTTAGCGATATCTCCTAATCCAATAATGCCAACTTTCATTAATCACACCTCATCTATATATAGTTCGTTTTTATGGCTCATTAAAATTATACCTTTTCATCTAAATCAGTGTCAGCAAGATAAAAGCATACTTGGCCCCGGAACTCCCACCCCCAATAATTAATGCATCATAATATAAGTCTTCTTCCAGTGGAGCGTATGAGGGAGCGTCGGGAAAAGTAGTTGGCTAATAAAGGGTTCCAGATTGTAAGTTCATTTTCATCCTCCAGCTAATAAAAATTTCCAACCTTTGTTTTTGCATGCATACAAACCAAATGTTCCATAATGTATATAATATAAAAGCGTTCTTGTGGAGATACTAAATGGAAAATTTATATTGTTGCTTGACAAGGTACTTCATAGGTAAGGAACAAACATCCCACAAGTAATGAAAAAACATAGAGTGCTAATTTACTAGTATCAGCAAACTAAGGCTTTAACTCTTACCAAAAGTAGAGTTCAGGTCTTAGTTTTATGTAGTTTAAGGGACTTATGGGCGGAATTTACGCTTTTTTGCCAACAGGTAATAAGTTAAAATTATGAAAAAGCATTAGTTATTTTAATATATAAATTATTATAAATAGTAGATATTTTCGTCTATATATCATTATAATAGATATGATATGGTTATATTTGAAACAGAAAAAAAGGTGTGTCCTAGGTGACGCCTTGCTTTTTATAACACCTAAGCAAGTGCGCCTACTCTTTATTGCAAATATAGAGGATAAGGAAGGGTATAATGAGCAACGTACAGAAGAACACAGACGTTATCTTAATTGGTGCCGGAATTATGAGTGCGACGTTAGGGACAATCTTGAAAGAATTAAGGCCGGATTGGAATATTAAAGTGTTTGAGAAGTTAGAAAAAGCAGGAGAGGAAAGCTCTAACGAGTGGAATAATGCGGGAACAGGCCATGCAGCACTGTGCGAACTTAACTACACTGTCGAAAAACCAGACGGATCTATAGATATTAGTAAAGCAATTAACATTAATGAACAGTTCCAGGTTTCTATGCAGTTTTGGTCTTACCTTGTAAAAGGCGGGCTGATCAAAAATCCACATGACTTTATCATGCCTTTGCCTCATATGAGTATGGTACAAGGGGAAGAAAATGTAACTTTTCTAAAGAAACGCTTTAAAGCGCTGTCAAACAATCCCCTGTTCAAAGGGATGGAATTTGCCGAAGATCCTGAAAAACTGAAAGAATGGATTCCACTCATCATGGAAGGCCGGACATCAAATGAACCGATTGCGGCAACAAAAATTGACACCGGAACAGATGTTAACTTTGGTGCTTTAACACGCATGTTATTTGACCACTTAAAGACTAAAAACGTGGATATTAAATACGAACATAGTGTTGATAATATTAAACGTGCTAGCAATGGATCGTGGGAATTAAAAGTGCGTAATGTCAATAGCGGCAGTGTTCAGCGCCATACAGCAAAATTCGTCTTTATCGGAGGCGGGGGCGGAAGCCTACATTTACTGCAAAAGTCCGGTATTCCTGAAGGAAAACATATTGGCGGATTCCCTGTAAGCGGAATTTTTATGGTATGTAATAACCCGGAAGTTGTAGCACAGCATCATGCAAAAGTGTACGGCAAAGCGAGGGTGGGCGCTCCACCAATGTCTGTTCCGCATCTTGACACACGATATATTGACAACAAAAAATCGTTATTGTTTGGACCGTTTGCCGGTTTCTCGCCCAAGTTCTTAAAAACGGGTTCAATGTTTGATTTAGTCACTTCCGTAAAACCGAATAATGTCTTAACGATGTTGGCGGCAGGCGCAAAAGAGATGGCATTGACAAAATACCTCATCCAGCAAGTTATGTTATCGAAAGAACAGCGTATGGAAGAGTTACGCGAGTTCATCCCGAATGCGAAAAGCGAGGACTGGGACTTAGTAGTAGCAGGCCAACGTGTGCAGGTTATCAAAGATACGGAGTCAGGCGGCAAAGGAACACTTCAATTTGGCACGGAAGTAATTACTGCTGCTGATGGCTCGATTGCTGCATTGCTAGGTGCTTCTCCAGGTGCTTCTACGGCTGTTCATGTTATGCTAGAAGTAATCAAAAAATGCTTCCCGCAACAAATGAAAGAGTGGGAACCAAAACTCAAAGAAATGATTCCTTCTTATGGCCTGTCACTATTGAAAAACCCAGAGCTTCTGAATGAAATTCATACTTCAACAGCGACGGTGCTTGGTTTAAGTGAAAAAGAACGGTCGATCGTTAATCTATAGAATAGAAAACTCACGAAACCATCTAAAAAACAATGTTCAACAATAGACAATCGTTTCTATTAAAAAAGAGATTCAAAGTTAGAGATAAATAAAATTAAAGAATTGAGTAACATACAGTATGGTTGAAAATAAAACATAGAGCCTTTGATCTTTCTTTGGATTGAAGGTTCTTTTTTTAGTATAAACCGGTTAGAGAGGATAGGGTAAACCGTAACATATAGCTCCAGTAAACAGCTTAGCTTATAAAGTTGAACTGTTTTTAAATAAACTATTTCTTTGGCTAATTACTTTATAATATAGTATTTTTGTTTAGTAATAGTACTTTTTAATTAAAGAAATAATAAATTAAATTCTCCGTGATCCAGCCTGAAGGGAAAAGAATTGGGGTGAAAGCTATGTCTACGTATAAAGAAAACCTCCAAAGATCGGATTCATCTCAAGAGGAATTAGAGGTGTATAAACGATTAATCGAAGAACTTCCTATAGATATAGATTATATGGATGCGAAAACCAATATAAGAATTAGGAAAAAGAAAAATGAAAGAGCTATTCTTATGGAAGAGGTTAAGGGAGAAGATACGCAAAATAGCCAATTAAAGTTTCTGTCTACTGGATATAAGTTTGAGCAACTCGAAACGTTTTTACAATCAATGCTCGATGTAGTACCTCATCATATTGTGTTTATTGATAAGGATGGGATGATTACTCTTTGTAACAAACAAACGTTAATAGATTTGAATGAGACCAAAGAACATGTAATGGGCAATCATATTTCTAACTTATTAAAAATAGATGAGACACAAATTAAATTGCTAGAAACGCTAAGGACTGGGAAAGAAATTTATAATGAAGAAGTTCTAGATTCAAACTACGGAATTATCAATACTAGAATCATATATGATGATAACGGCAATGTATTGAGGGTGGTTGGTCTCTTCCATTTCTTAAATTATTTAAAAGAAGCGGAAAAAATGAATATGATCGGGCAAATATCAGCAAGTATCGCTCACGAAGTCAGAAATCCGTTAACAACGGTACGCGGATATTTGCAGCTTATAGGGGAAGGACAGCTAGAGGCAGATTCAACCTTGTTTCGTACACTGTTAATACCAGAGCTAGACCGGGCAAATAAAATTATAAGTGACTTCTTAATGGTCTCAAAGTCATCGCCAATGACGAAGGTACCTGAGCGGGTCAGTGATTTAGTAGCCCATTTTGAGGGTCTGTTGTACAGTGAAGCCATTCTGAAAAAAGTAGATCTAGTTGTGAACATTAGTGAGTCTTTAGAAGACATTCTCATTTTAGTAAATCAAAGTGAACTCATTCAGGTATTTATAAATTTATTTAATAACGCAGTAGAATCAAAAGGAACCAAAGACCTGCAGATTCAATTAGTATGTACGAAAGAAAAGAATGATATCATCTTCCAAATCAAAGATAATGGGAGAGGAATCGAAAACCAACATTTAAAGTATATTTTTGATCCTTTTTTCTCTACAAAGGATACCGGAACGGGCTTAGGATTGTCCCTTTCAAAGAAAATTATTGAGCTACATGGAGGGACTCTGTCTGTTTGTAGTACTCCGCATAAGGGAACAGTTTTTACAATTAGAATTCCAGTTCACGGTGTGAGAGAAGCCTAACCAGAACACGATATTTTATGGTTCAAGTCCGCTTGTTGCAACCATTTACGAAAGCTCACGAAAGGAACTGCCACTCATTGCGTGCCTATTTGTTAAGAAAAAACCAGACTCTAAAAATAGGAGTCTGGTTCATTTTTTGTTGCACATCTATATTGAAGGACACCCGTCCGGTTACAAATGCCTTTTATGCGAGTCTCATCTTAAAATCCTGATAGCCAAACTCGCGTACGACTTTACAATCTCCATCTTTGCCTTTCACTGCAATCGCTGGTAATGGCATACCATTAAAGGTGGTATTCTTAACCATGGTATAAATTGCCATATCTCCGAAAACTAAACGATCGCCGCTCTTTAATGGCTGGTCAAAAGAATAATCTCCAATGATATCTCCTGTAAGGCACGTTTGGCCCCCAAGCCTATAAGTGAATGGCTTCTCGCCAGCTTCCCCTGAGCCAAAAAGAGGAGGACGATAAGGCATTTCTAAAACATCAGGCATATGGCATGTAGCAGACGTGTCAAGAATAGCAATATCCATACCGTTTTCATGTAAATCTAATACGGAGGTGATGAGATAACCCGCATTAAGAGCAATGGCTTCTCCAGGCTCTAGATATACTTCTAAACCGTATGTATCCTGCATTCTTTTAATACACGCTTCTAATCTTGGAATATCATAATCTTCTCTTGTAATATGATGGCCGCCGCCAAAGTTAATCCATTCCATTTGCGGGAGCCACTGGCCAAACTTTTCTTCCACCGCATTTAGAGTAGTTTCCAAATCGTCAGAGTTTTGCTGGCAAAGTGTATGGAAGTGCAGTCCTGAAACACCCTCAAGCAGCTCTGGACGAAAGTGTTCGCTGGTCACACCAAATCTAGAACCTGGTGAACATGGATCATAAATGGCATGGCCAATTTGTGTTGAATGTTCAGGATTAATGCGCAAGCCGACTTTTCTCCCGGCTTTAAGCGCCTTTTCCTTGAATTTTTCCAACTGTGAGAAGGAATTAAAAATAATATGGTCACATAATGAGATAATTTCATCGATTTCATCATCACGGTAGGCAGGGGCAAAGACATGATTCTCTTTGCCCATTTCTTCGTAACCTAACCGCGCCTCGTACAACCCGCTTGCTGTTGTACCAGATAAATATTTTCCAATGAGGGGATACATTGTTGTCATCGAAAATGCTTTTTGTGCTAAAACAATTTTAGCTCCTGTCCGTTCCATGACTCCGTTTAGGATTTTTAGGTTTTTTTCAACAAGACCTTCATCGACGACATAGCACGGAGTCGGTAATTCTTCAAACCGCATTTTAACGGACTAGCTCCGATTCACTTTTTTTTACAGGCTCATCAACAAGCACTGGATTAAAGTCTTCTACCCATGGAAGTCCCCATTTATTCAATTCTTCCATGAATGGATCTGGATCAAATTCTTCAATATTGTATACGCCTGGTTTGTTCCACTTTCCGGTCATGATCATCGCTGCACCGATCATCGCAGGAACACCTGTTGTATAGGAGATTGCTTGAGAACCAACTTCTTCGTAGCACGCTTGGTGATCACAAACATTATATACGTAATACGTTTTCTCTTTGCCGTCCTTTTTCCCTTGGATGATACAACCGATGTTAGTTTTTCCAACTGTACGCGGTCCAAGTGTAGCAGGGTCTGGTAAAACAGCCTTCAGGAACTGAAGAGGAATGATTTGTTTTCCTTCAAATTCGATCGGCTCAATGGAAGTCATTCCTACATTTTCAAGGGCCTTTAGGTGAGTTAGGTAGCTTTCGCCAAATGTCATGAAGAAACGGATACGCTTAAGCCCTGGGATGTTTTTAGCAAGAGATTCGAGCTCTTCGTGGTAAAGAAGGTACATGTCTTTCTTGCCAACTTCAGGGAAGTTATAAACGCGTTTGATTTCCATTGGTTCCGTTTCAATCCATACACCGTCTTCCCAATAACGACCGTTTGCGGAAACTTCACGGATATTGATTTCAGGGTTGAAATTCGTTGCAAAGGGATAGCCGTGATCCCCGCCATTGCAGTCAAGAATGTCGATATATTCAATTTCATCAAAATAATGCTTTAGTGCATAAGCAGAGAATACACCGGTTACACCTGGATCAAATCCACTGCCTAAAAGAGCTGTAATCCCGGCTTTTTCAAAGCGCTCGCGGTATTCCCACTGCCATTTGTATTCAAATTTTGCTGTATCTTCAGGTTCATAGTTTGCTGTATCCATATAGTGTGTCTTTGTTGCAAGACAAGCATCCATAATCGTTAGATCCTGGTAAGGCAAAGCCAAGTTCATGACGATATCAGGTTTTACTTCTTCAATTAAAGCAATCAGTTCGTCAACATTGTTTGCGTCAACCTGGGCAGTCGTAATTTTTGTTTTGCCGCCGTCCAGTTTTGCTTTTAATTCGTCACATTTAGACTTAGTACGGCTCGCAATACAAATCTCTTCAAATACATCACTGTTTTGTACACATTTATGGATGGCTACTGATGCTACTCCACCAGCGCCAATGATAAGCGCTTTTCCCATTCTGTTATCTCCTAACTAAATAGATTTTTAAAGCGAAGAGAAATTCCATAACAACCTAACTGCGTAGCATTTGCCTCTTGCAAGATTTGCCGGAAACGGGTGAATGTGAATAACTCGGCAAAATAAAAAGCAAGTGCAAAAAACGCATAATCGCGCATCACACTTGCTTTAGATATAATCATCCTATTTAAAAAGCATGGAAACTCCATAACAGAAGCAATTTGCACATAAAAATTGCGTCTTTTGTAAGAAAGCTCTTTAAAATTCAGAATATATCTTAGGATCAGAGTCTAATAGCAAATAATTACTTTTTCCACTCTTATTGACCGTTTCACAAGTTGATGTGCATCTGCACTGGTTGTAAAGTAACCAACTTATAAAATTTGAGCTTTTAACTCAATCAATAAGGCAACTAAAGTTGCCGATCGGCATTTGACCCGGCTGTCCGTATGGCCTTAACATCCTCGGAGGGAAGTGGTCAAAAATTATCTGCTTGGAAAGATCCCAATATATCGAATAGCAGCTTTCCAATTTACGCACTTTCTATATTACCACATTCAAGATATATGGCAATGATAAAATCCAAATTATTTTTGGATTTTTAAGGCATAACTGTAAGTGGAAATATTCATTGGTTAAATCATGCTGATTATAGAAAGCATTACGTACACCCTATCATAGTTGTTGCTTTTTTTTCAATAAAAATACTCATGTCTCTATAAAAAGGGAAAACCACGGCCGTGATGTCTAGGGACACCTCCTTCCTTCACTTGTTAACTATGAATAAATAATATGTTCTATGCTTTTTTCGTTTTCTTTTGCTAAGTATCCAGTAACTTTAATCGATTTGAGATAATGGGGTGGTGTTTTAATAGTTTTACCGATTCTCTTTATTATCTTCGTTTAAAGTCATCCCTTTGAGCCATCGTCAATAATCAATATCTTAAAGCTTGGGTAATTGCTGGATAAAATAGAATTAACCAATCCTTCTTAATGAAGAAACCTCGACTTTCCAGTATATTAAAAGTATTGAGATAAATATGAAATAAGAAGCGTAAAAATACTTTTCTGTTGTAAAAATAACTCGATTTTGGAGGGAATGTAATTGGAGATAGGGATCAGCACGTTTGTAGAAACAACACCTGACGTTCGAACGGGGGACGTAATTAGCCATGCCCAACGATTGCGTGAAGTCGTTGAGGAAATTGTACTTGCTGATCAAGTAGGGCTGGATGTATTTGGTGTAGGCGAGCACCATCGTGAAGATTTTGCAGCATCCTCTCCAGCTGTTGTGTTGGCTGCTGCGGCTTCACAAACGAAGCGTATCCGGTTGACGAGTGCGGTTACTGTACTTTCCTCCGCAGATCCTGTTCGGGTGTTCCAGGATTTTGCTACACTTGATGGAATCTCGAATGGTCGGGCGGAAATCATGGCGGGCCGAGGTTCTTTTATTGAATCGTTTCCACTATTTGGGTATGAGTTAAAAGACTATAATGAGCTCTTTGAAGAAAAGCTGGATCTGCTGCTAACGTTACAAAAATCTGAAGTAGTCTCCTGGTCTGGTAAATACCGCCCAGCCATAAACAATCGTGGTATATATCCTCGTCCAGTGCAAGACCCTTTACCTATATGGATAGGGAGTGGGGGCAACAGTGAATCAGTCATTCGAGCAGGCATGTTGGGACTACCACTGGTTCTGGCAATCATAGGAGGACGACCTGTCCAGTTTGCTCCACTTGTCCAGCTGTATAAACAAGCAGCTGCCCAGGCTGGCCATGATATTTCCAAACTGCCGGTTGCGTCCCATTCACATGGTTTTATATGGGAAGATAACGAAACGGCGGCAGATAAATTTTTTCCTCCGACTCAACAAGTCATGAATGTACTTGGAAGAGAACGGGGCTGGGGTTATTATGACCGGGCAGCATTTGATGCGGCACGCAGCTTTGAAGGAGCACTGTATGTCGGAGACCCGCAAACCGTGGCACAAAAAATCATTCACCTTCGAAAAAAAGTAGGGATCACAAGGTTTATGCTGCATGTCCCAGTTGGGAGCATGCCACATGCGGATGTGATGAAAGCCATCGAGCTTTTAGGGAAAGAAGTGGCCCCGATTGTACGAAAAGAAATTGCAGCTTGGGAAGCCGTGGAGTAAACTTTGTCTACTGCTGTGTATACTTAATAATATGAAATGTTTTTTTAACAATCGGTAAAATGTTTTTCTATAAAATGACAAATATTATCATTACTTTACAAAGAGGATGGGGTATAATAAAGAAAATAATTTTCTGAAAAAGGCAAACTTCTTCGAAAGGGAAGGACGCAAAGCCATGAGCCTAAGCACATGTTGTTGTGTATGGTCGTCAGGTTGCCAGGTTCCATTCTGTGAGCCTTGGCTGACAGAATGGAGGGCAAAAAATGAAAAAGGTAGTAATGGCAGCTATTGTATTGTTCCTGTCTCTTGCTGGGGGTTTTGGAGGGAGTGCGAAAGCAGCGGTTACCGAGACACATGCTACATGGCTTTGGAATCCATGGATGATTGTTAACGATGAATCAGGGACTATTGCTTTTTTGGAAGAGAAGAATCTGAACAAGGTTTATTTGCAAATTGACCGCGACATTCCTATAACTGTTTACCAAAGCTTTATTGAGAAAGCCTCTTCCAAGGGGATGAAGGTTTATGCACTGGATGGCGCACCTCAGTGGGTCGCTCCAGATGGCTACAAAAGCTTGGATCTATTAATGAATTGGTTAAAAACTTACCAAGATGGATCTTCTTCTTTCCAAAAGTTTGCTGGTGTACATTTAGACGTAGAGCCTTACTTATATAGTGGATGGTCCACTAATCAAGCATCTACTGTCAAAACATATCAAGCATTATTGACGAAGGCAAAAAGCAGTACAGCGGCTTTAGCTCTTCCACTGGAAGCTGACATACCATTCTGGTTTGATGAAATTTCGTATAAAAACACATACGGAAAAGGGATTCTTGCTGAATGGATGATAGCGAATACTAACAGTGTTACAATTATGGCTTATAGGGATTCAGCATCAATGATTATTGAATTAGTCACAAAAGAAATGGCCCTTGCAGGGAAATATAATAAACAGCTGGTTATCGGTGTAGAAACTGGACAGACGAGTGAAGGTGGAATGCTGACCTTCTTTGAAGAAGGACAAGCCTATATGAATCAGGAACTGGATAAGGTTAAAGATTTTTATGCCGGTACACCTGGGTATAGTGGAATCGCCGTTCACCATGTTGGCAGTTGGATGACAATGAAACCATAAAAGATAGGAGTGCCGTTCAGAGAGTGACGGCGCTCCTATCTTTTTATGAATAAAGTAAGTAAAATGTCCTATTGATAAAAAATAGTGCCTGTCACAACCCGAAATATATCGAATAGGTATCGACAAAATCTGGGAAGTTACAGACACTTTTTCTATTATACGAATAAGCTTAGTAACAGGATAAATCCAAGTCCGGCTACCGATATGATTGTCTCAAGTAAAGTCCATGTAGCAAAAGTTTCTTTCATGCTGAGACCGAAGTACTCTTTGAACATCCAGAAACCAGCATCATTAACATGGGATGCTATTAAACTACCAGCGCCAGTTGCCAGAACGACTAGAGCGAGGTTAACGTCAGTTTGGCCCAACAATGGAATCACTAATCCAGCCGTTGTTAATGCAGCTACAGTAGCAGATCCCAAGGAAATACGTAAGATGGCTGCAATTACCCACGCCAGCAGGATAGGTGATAAAGAAGTCCCTTTGAACAATTCAGCTACATAGTCGCCAACACCGCCATCAATCAATACTTGTTTGAAAGCACCGCCGCCCCCGATGATCAAGAGCATCATACCAATATGTGAAATGGCTGTTGTACAGGATTCCATCACATTTTTGATTGGGATTTTTCTTGCGATTCCCATTGTATAGACGGCAACTAATAGAGATATCAACATCGAAGTACCAGCTTCACCAATAAAACGGATTGCAGCTAGGAAACTATTATCTTCAAATCCTATCGTTTTTTGAACTAGAGTAATAATTGTTGCGATGGACATTAAAATAACAGGAAGTAAAGCTGTGAAAACACTGATTCCAAAACCAGGCGTGTCTTCAAGTTTGAATTCTTTTTGTTCACCTAAAGAGGCAATATTACCTGTTTTTGTGAATGATTGAGGTACTAGCTTTTTAGCAATTTTCGTAAATACAGGTCCAGCTAAAATAACCGTTGGAATTGCGATAATAAAACCATAAAGCAAAACTTCCCCAATGTTAGCGCCATATTCACCAGCAATAACAGTTGGTCCTGGGTGTGGCGGCAAGAAACCATGTGTAACGGATAAAGCTGCTGTCATCGGAATACCGAGATACAGGATTGAAACCTTTAATTGTCTTGAGATTGCAAATACAATTGGAATTAATAGAACTAAACCTACTTCAAAAAACAGTGCAACCCCGATAATGAAAGAAGCAGCTACAACCGCCCATTGGATATTTTTTTCACCGAATTTGTTTACGAGGGTCATCGCAATACGCTGAGCTCCCCCTGAATCCGCTATCAATTTACCCAACATTGCGCCAAGGCCAAAAATTAATGCTAAGTGGCCAAGTGTTCCGCCTAATCCTGCTTCGATTGTTTTCACGATTTGATCTAAAGGAATTCCAAGTGCTAGAGCGACACCGAATGATACAATAATAAGCGAAATAAAGGTGTTTAGTTTTAAGCCCATAATTAAAAGCAGTAATGCTACAATCCCAATTGCAACAATGATTAATGGCATTTTAATTCCCCCATGTAGTTTACTAGTTGTGTTTTATTATGTTTCTTTGATAATTGGCAATTCGTGAGTAATCGTCTGTCAATATTCTGGATAAGTTAATAAAAATCGGCAGTAATTGCTTATATTCTTTCACAGCATCCTCTTTTGGTGCGTGTTTGTGCGTGCTGCCAATCATTTCAGAAACTATCTCAAATGAATCGATTTTTCCAACCGCGTATAGTCCTAAAATACATGCACCGAGACATGAACTTTCGTAGCTTTCCGGAACTACTACTTCAGAATCAAATATATCAGACATCATTTGACGCCAAACATCCGACCTAGCGAAACCTCCGGTTGCCTGGATTCGGGTCACAGGCCCATCCATACATTCATTTAAGGCTAAAAATACAGTATATAAATTGTAAATAACTCCTTCGAGTGCAGCCCGGATCATATGCTCTTTTTTATGTGACATAGTTAGTCCAAAAAAGGAACCACGCACATCCGGATTCCATAATGGTGCCCGTTCGCCTGCAAGATATGGGTGAAATAGCAATCCATCGGCACCTGGCCTTACACGTTCAGCAATCTTTGTTAATACGTCGTACGGATCGATACCCAGTCTTTTCGCTGTTTCCATCTCGGAAGAGGCAAATTCATCCCTGATCCAGCGAAGGACCATTCCGCCATTGTTTACCGGCCCGCCAATCACCCAATGCTTTTCCGTTAAGGCATAGCAGAATATCCGTCCTTTTTCATCGGTTTGCGGCTGATCGATAATAGTTCGAATGGCACCGCTTGTCCCGATCGTAACCGCGATCTCACCTTTTCCGATCGCATTTACACCTAAATTAGAAAGCACTCCATCACTCGCACCAATCACAAAGGGTGTGCTTGGATCAATTCCCATCTGTCTTGCCAGCTCAGGATGACAGTCAGTAAATATCTGGGTTGTTGGAACAAGATCAGACAATTGATCCGGCGTTATACCTGCAATCTTTAGAGCTTCTGCATCCCAATCCAGGTTCTTAAGATTCATCATGCCCATGGCTGAAGCCAAGGAATGGTCGACAACATAGCGATTGAAGAGCTTTTTAAAGATATACTCTTTAATCCCAATATATTTTTTTGTTTTGGTAGCGATTTCAGAACGTTCGTTCACAATCCATACAATTTTGCTTAAAGGTGACATGGGATGAATGGGTGTACCTGTGCGTTTATAGATTTCATGCCCATTCCATTCATCCTTTATTTTATGCGACCAAGCCTCACTGCGATTATCTGCCCAGGTGATACATCGTGTGAGCGGACGGTCATTCTCATCTATGGCAATAACACTGTGCATGGCGCTACTGAAAGAGATAAACGATAACTTTTTTTGTGAGTGTTGTGTCATGATATTTGAAATGGCAGTTGTAACAGTTTGAAAAATCTCTTCCGGATCTTGTTCAGCAGTGGATATATCAGGTGTATAGAGAGGGTACCCGATATTCTCCTGTTGGATTACATCACCTTTTTCACTGAAAAGAACGGCTTTGGTACTGGTTGTACCAATATCCACACCTAACATGTAGTTAGTCATTTTCTTCTTCAACCCCTTTCGATAACAGTTGCTGGGACATCCATAGGTGTTCTACTTTTCCTTGGACATCATCAAAATTTAGATGTAAGGACTTAATCATAAGGGACCTATCTTTGGTTTTTATTGCTTCAATATACAACTGATGATTTTCCATAATCCTTGTAAAGTCTTCGTAATTTTCCTTAAATCGTACGCGCATGGACAAAAGGATGAAGCTTTCCATGACGGGTTTTAAATTGTTCCAGATCATGAGCATGTAAGAATGATCTATAGCACGAATAATTGTTTCGTGAAATAGGACATCTTGATAAGAGAATTCATCAGCATCCCGATATTTGATCGCCACTTTCATCATTTCAAAGATCTTGCTTAGTTCCTTTACTAGATCATGTGTGTCGATCCTGACAAGCCTTTCAAATACAAAGGTCTCTATAAGTAAACGTACATCGTAAATTTCTTCTACTTCTTTTTCGGTTAACCCAAGCGCAACTGCACCCATTCTTTCGAGCCGGATGAGGTTTTCATTTGAAAGAATTTTTAAAGCTTCACGAACGGGAGACCGGCTTACCGAAAAGTCGGTGGCTATTTTATTTTCCGAAAGGGTGGTACCGCTTTCAATCAACCCCGAAATAATGCGCATCCTCAGTTCACTTGCAACTTTATCACCGGCAGAAGCTTTTGAAAGCCATTTTTCGGGATATAAAAATTCTCCAGGATTCTCCATATTTCTACCTCTTTGCATTTAAGTATACTTGTATACAAGTATTATAACGCAAATTTCCCTTTATGCAAGCGCTTTATTTCAAAATTCTACAGATGTTCATGTACACTGCCAAAATATAAGCAATAGGATTCGACAAAATCCGAAGTGATCGGAAGATTTCTTTACAAACCTGCATAAAAGTCACATTATTTGAAAATTAGCTATGTCCCAGAAACAAAAAAAGTCGCTTTACTATCGGTTGGATAGCGAAGCGACTTTCAAAAAATATTATTAATTTCGGATTAGATAATCGAATGCACCTAAGGCTGCAGTTGCACCTGATCCCATAGAAATGATGATTTGCTTATATGCGCTATCTGTACAGTCGCCTGCCGCAAATACACCAGGGAGGTTTGTTGCGCCGTGTTTATCGACTACGATTTCTCCCATACGAGTACGTTCAACCGTATCACCAAGCCAGTCTGTATTTGGTACAAGACCGATTTGAACGAAAACGCCCTCCAGTTCAATGTGATGAACTTCTTCTGTCTCACGATCGATATAACTAATACCGTTCACTTTGTCAGTACCGGTAATTTCTTTTGTTTGGACGTTCTTTAGTACCGTTACGTTAGGTAGGCTGTAAAGACGTTCTTGCAGTACACCATCCGCTTTCAGTTCTGGCATAAATTCAAGAACGGTTACATGCTTTACAATACCTGCCAGGTCTATTGCTGCTTCAATGCCAGAATTGCCTCCGCCGATTACGGCTACGTGTTTTCCTTCAAATAGTGGGCCATCACAATGAGGGCAGTACGCTACACCTTTGTTCTTGAACTCTGCTTCACCAGGCACACCAACATTGCGCCAGCGGGCACCTGTTGAAAGAATAACAGTTTTACTCTTCAAAACTGCACCATTTTCAAGTTCAACTTCGATTAGGTCTTTCTTTTCTAGGCGCGTAGCACGCTGTAAATTCATGACATCGATGTCATACTCTTTAACATGCTCTTCAAGGCTCGCTGCAAGTTTAGGACCTTCTGTATATTTCGTAGAGATGAAATTCTCAATACCTAAGGTGTCCATAATTTGACCGCCAAAACGTTCAGCGACAATGCCTGTACGAATGCCTTTACGTGCTGCATAGATAGCCGAACTTGCACCGGCTGGTCCGCCTCCGACAACAAGTACATCGAATGGATCTTTGTCAGTAAACTCTGATGCGTCCGCAGTACTTCCCATTTTAGCAAGAATTTCTTCAAGCGACATACGGCCGCTGCCAAATGATTCCCCGTTTAGGAACACCGTTGGCACTGCCATGACGCCCTTGTTTTCCACTTCTTCCTTGAATGCTGCACCATCGATCATAGTATGCGAAATACCAGGGTTAAGGATGCTCATCAAGTTCAGTGCCTGTACAACATCCGGGCAGTTGTGGCAGCTTAGGCTGATGTAAGATTCAAAATGATAGTCGCCTTTAATGTTTTTCACTTGATCAATTACTTTTTGATCAACTTTTGGGGCTCTTCCGCTAACCTGCAAGAGAGCTAACACTAATGAAGTAAATTCGTGGCCCAGCGGGATACCGGCAAAAGTTACACCCGTGTCTTCGCCGATACGATTTACACTAAAGCTTGGTGTTCTCTGTAATTCTGTTTTTTCAACCTTAATGCGAGATGACATAGTGGCTAATTCATCCACTAACGCAAGCATGTCGCGTGATACGTCATCGGATCCTGCGCTAACTTTAAGCAGTACATCGCCCTCCATCATTTGAAGATATTGGGCTAATTGTGCTTTGATATCTGCATCTAATACCATTATTGATCGTACTCCTTAAATCTTTCCTACAAGATCAAGGCTTGGTTTAAGTGTTTCAGCGCCTTCTTGCCATTTAGCCGGGCAAACTTCACCTGGGTTGTTGCGTACATATTGAGCTGCCTTAACCTTGTTTACAAGAGTGCTTGCATCACGGCCGATTCCGCCAGCATTGATTTCAACAGTTTGGATAACGCCATCTGGATCGATAATGAAAGTTCCGCGGTCAGCAAGGCCCTCTTCTTCGTTTAGTACGTCGAAGTTGCGAGAAATTCTTTGTGAAGGGTCGCCAATCATAATATATTCAATTTTGCTGATCGCTTCTGAGTGATCATGCCAAGCCTTATGTGTGAAATGAGTATCTGTAGAAACAGAATATACTTCTACGCCAAGTTCTTTTAGGGTTGCATATTCGTTCTGCAAGTCTTCCAATTCAGTAGGGCATACGAATGTGAAATCTGCTGGGTAAAAGCAAACTACACTCCATTTTCCTCTAAGGTTTGCATCAGATACATCAATAAATTCGCCGTTATGGAAGGCTTTAGCTGTAAATGGTTTTACTTCTTTACCAATAAGTGACATAGTCAAATTCCTCCTAGATGTGATTTATGAGAATTTTATAAAGCTTGTTCAGGACAAGACTTTATTATAATAATTCTAATTCAATACTTATTTTCATATAAAACTAACTATTTTGTCAAGATAAATACATGTAAAATAAGCTTACTGAAAATATCAGTTAAAATCTACTATTTGGTTTAATCCCTTTCTGGGTGAATCGGACTTAAGAATGGCTGACTTTATTGGTGCAGATTTGAGAGATGCTGATTTAAGTGGAGCTATCCTGGTAGGGAGTATTTTTCTTACTCAAGCACAAATAAATTCTGCAAACGGCGACCGAAATACGAAATTACCGCCTTCTTTGCATGTTCCCCAACATTGGCTGGTTTAGATAGGCAATATATATGTTTCTTGGAGAAGACTACAAAGCAAAAATTTTTGCATCGCAAGGATGATAATAGGCAACAAAGTAAGGGACATCCACATGAAGGATGTCCCTTACTAGTCTATTAAACGGAATGCGAAGCATCAACTGCCGACCAAGCAGCCCTTTCTTTCCTCCCGTGCAAAAAGTAGTATAGCGCGGTAGTTGCAAGGACGGCTATGCCCATAATCACATACAGGGTGCTGTATCCAGTCAGTGGAATGATGAATCCAAGCAGATAAGGGCCGAATCCAAGGCCTGCATCAAGAAATATAAAGAACGTTGATGTGGCTAACCCCATACGGTGAGGCGGAGTTAATTTTACGGCTACTGCCTGGGTGATTGACTGCATATTGCCAAACCCAAGGCCAATTAGGATACCGGCCACTAAAAGTGTTGCTCCATGGCTTGCTGAGCTTAAAAGCAGCATTCCGGCACCGAGGATTATAAAGGCCGGATACATAATAAAGTTGGCGCCTTTTCTATCCATTAACCGGCCAGTAAATGGACGTGATACCAAGACAGCTGCTGCATATACGATAAAGAAAAAGCTTGCTGCATCGACCAGGCCGATTTCAAGGGCATAGAAATTGATAAAAGAAAGAACGCTGGAGTAACAGAATGCCACAGCCAGAGTGATGACCGCAATTGGCAATGCCCTTGGCTCAACAAAGCCGGAAAGCTGGAAACCTTTTTTTTCAACTGGTTTTGTTGAGCCATTCTTCAATACTGGTACAGTGAGGAAAATTGCTGTTAGTAAACTAATGATCCCTAAAGCAAGGCAGAAACTGAAAATCATTTCAAAGCTTGTGTGCTGGCTCATATATAATCCAATGAATGGCCCGATTGCTGTAGCCAGTGTCGCACTCATGCTGTAATAGCCGATTCCTTCCCCTCTGCGGGTTGGCGGGATTATCTGGGCAACAATGGTCCCTGTTGCTGTACTTGCCATACCCAGCGCAATGCCATGGATTAAACGGTTAATAAGCAGGAAGGCCAGGCCGAAATTGGCAAAGTATAAAGACGTCGTCAAAGTGAAAAAGATTAGTCCTATGAACAACATTTTTTTGCGGCTGATCGAATCAATAATGCGTCCAGTAAATAGCCGTCCAATTAAAGCACCGATAATAAAAATCCCGGTTACAAGCCCGGCTTCGCTGGCCGAAGCATGAAATTCATCCACTGCATAGACAGCCATGGTAACAACTAATAGATAAAACACTAATGTTAGGAAAAAGTTCACGGAGGATACAATGATAAAATTCTTCGTACACAATTTAGGTTCCGTTTGATTCAATTTTTTTATCTCCTTACTTTAGAATATTGTTCCGGATTTCTTTCATGATTCGGATTGCCTCAAGCTGCTCCTCTTCAGAAATGCCTTTTAAAATGTCCTGTTCAAACTCGTCAATCGTTACACGGACTTCTTGATGGATTTTTTTTCCAACCTCTGTAAGCTCCATTCTTTTTTCTCGCCTGTCTTTGCCTGGAACATGTTGCACATATCCCAGCTCCTCCAAGCGGGTAATCGTTCTGGTAACCGTAGGTTTCTCGACACTCAGATAATTGGACAGTTCTACAAGTGTCGCCGAGCCGAAATTGGCTAAGTAATACAATATGGACCATTGTGCGCGGTATAAATCATGCTTGCTTAGTTCCATATTCAGCCTGTTTTCAAACGGCCGGTACAGCATTAGAAATTGATGAAAGAATTTTTGAAACGTCTTTATATGAAACACCTCTTTTTTAATCAAAAAAGTTACCTTGGGTAATAGTTAGTTAAGGTAACTATAATTATAACATATGTTCAACCTTGAATAAAGGTCACCATATTACTATTGACACGTCCTTTCGATATATGTTATTTAATTAGTGATTAGCACTCGTGACGTTAGAGTGCTAAAAAAACTTAACATACATTGAATTGCAGAATCGCTTCGTATATTTTCATTTAATTTTGACGGGAGGAGATTTTATATGGATAAAAAGCAATTTCAAGCAGAATCCAAACGGCTTTTGGAAATGATGATTAACTCCATCTATTCTCAAAAAGAGATCTTTTTAAGGGAGTTAATTTCCAATGCCAGTGATGCGATTGATAAAATCTATTACAAAGCATTAACGGATGAGGCTTTAAGCTTTGACAAAGATAGTTATTACATAAAAGTGGCTGCTGATAAGGAAAACAGGACATTGAACATCACCGATACCGGGATTGGAATGACGAAAGAAGAGCTTGAAAACAATCTTGGCATCATTGCGAAAAGCGGTTCTTTGGCATTTAAAAATGAAAATGAACTGAAGGATGGGCATGATATCATCGGGCAATTTGGTGTCGGGTTTTACTCTGCTTTTATGGTGGCTGATGTGGTCACGGTTATCACTAAGGCTTTGGGAAGCGAGACTGCTTATAAATGGGAATCTACCGGTACAGATGGATATACCATTGAGCCATTTGAAAAAGATGCTGTCGGTACAGAAATTTTTCTGAAAATCAAAGAAAATACCGAAGAGGAAAATTATGATGAGTATTTAGAAGAGTACCGGTTAAAAGCAATCATTAAAAAATACTCTGACTTTATCCGCTATCCGATCAAAATGGATGTGACATCAAGAAGGCTTAAGGAAGGCAGCGAAAACGAATACGAGGACCACCAGGAAGAACAAATCATCAATAGCATGGTTCCGATTTGGAGGAAGAATAAAAGCGAGCTGACTCCTCTGGACTATGAGAATTTTTATAAGGAAAAGCATTACGGATTTGATAAGCCGCTTAAACATATCCATATCAGCGTTGATGGAACGATACGATATAATGCTATTTTATTTATTCCGGAGAACATTCCTTTTGACTATTATTCCAAGGAATATGAAAAGGGCCTTGAGCTCTATTCGAATGGCGTTTTGATTATGGATAAATGCGCAGACCTGCTTCCTGACTATTTCAGTTTCGTGAAAGGGATGGTTGATTCCGAAGATTTATCCCTTAACATTTCGAGAGAAATTCTACAGCACGACCGCCAATTAAAGCTAATTGCGAAGAACATTAATAAAAAAATCAAAAGTGAACTGCAAAGCCTATTAAAAAATGAAAGAGAAAAGTATGAAGAATTTTATAAATCCTTTGGGCGCCAGCTAAAATTTGGAGTTTATAATGATTTCGGGGCTAATAAAGATGTATTGCAGGACCTACTGATGTTCTATTCTTCCAAAGAGAAGAAGTTGGTAACCATGGATGAATATATAGAAAGAATGCCGGAGGATCAAAAATATATCTATTATGCATCCGGAGAATCCATTGAACGAATTGATAAGCTTCCTCAGACTGAATTAGTTTCGGAAAAAGGGTATGAGATTTTATACTTCACCGATGAGGTCGATGAGTTTGCCATCAAAATGCTGATGACCTACAAAGAGAAAGAATTTAAATCTGTATCCAGTGCTGATTTAGGTATTGAAGCAGAAGAAAGCGAAAATAAGACGGACTCGGCAGACAGTGAAAACAAAGAACTATTTGAATACATGAAAGAGACTTTAGCAGGTAAGGTAAAGGACGTAAGAGCATCAAAACGCTTAAGGAGCCATCCAGTTTGTTTTTCTACTGACGGAGAAGTCACGATTGAAATGGAAAAAATCCTGAGAGCAATGCCGAATAACCAAAACGTGGAAGCGGAAAAAGTGCTGGAAATCAATACAAATCATGAGGTTTTCCAATCATTAAAAGATGCGTTCGAAAAAGATAAAGAAAAATTGAATTTATATACAAACCTGCTATATAATCAGGCACTTCTGATCGAAGGACTGCCAATCAACGATCCGGTTGAGTTTACGAATGATATTTGTAAAGTGATGGTGTAATATTCTCTATCAAAAAAAGTATAAGATTCGATTGCGAACCAACTAACTACGCATCACACGTTAGTTGGTTTTTTCTGTTTTTTTAATCCATATTTAAATGGTTGCTTACTAAAAGTGTTAATATCGCTGATTTTGGTTTGGTAGGTATGATTTTTGCTGGGAAGGAGTTAAGAAGGTTCGTTTCCTTCTACAACGTTCTAAAAAAGAGGTGACCAATTGCCGAACACAAAATATTTCCGGATCGGTTATGGCATTATCATAATATTTATTATTGTTCTGCTGGCAGCAAATTGATGGAAACCTGATTTCCCCTTATATCATGGAGAAAAAGGGGTCAGTCCCCCGGAGCTTTAACGCGGTAGCGTGCCGAGGGACTGACCCCTTAATTATACAATTGGCAACCCATGCCGGTGATAAACGGCTGCTTCTAGCTGGGAGATTCCCTGTTTTTTTCGAAAACGCAATCAGCTTGTCGGAAACAAGCGGTGCAAAATACTTCGGAGGGGCGGCATGGCCCATTTGTCTTTGGAGGGCTGCATTCTTTCGGGCGAATGGCCCCCAAATCGCAAAGGTAAGTCCGGGACTTTGTATATTTACAAAGAATGTATGTCCATCCGTTGAGAAGGTGGGCCGGCTGCTTTTGGTGTTATTTGAAGCCGCCAATGCGTTCGTAGCCCCGTCAAGCAGCACTTAACGCCAACGCCATTGTGCCCATTCCGCCAACCTTTAAAAAATTGCGCCGATTCATCATATCCAAAAGAGAGTCCTCCTAAATGTTTTTTAAGGATGGGAATCATCGAAGTTTATCTACCAATACGGTAACAGACGAAAATAAAGAGTTTGTTTAGGTTTTATTAGTTTTTGGTGAAGTGGTAAAAATGGTTCAAAAGTCCTGTGAAAACTTTCTGAAAACCTTTTTAGGAGTTGATACTAACAAAGGAAATGCAACGAAAGATTCATCGCGATTCCTTGGTCCTTCAAAGTTAACCCCTGGATTGGAGGGGAAATGAAACAAGCAGTGTTTGTTTGTGCTATGACATGGGTACAAAACAATGGAATGTTTTACATATCCTTAAGGAGGAATAAGCGAAATGGGCAAAGAGCAAAGAGTAAATGAAAATAGCAAGAACCAACAGCTAGAGCAGTTTCGCAGCAATGATACAGGACAGAAAATGACAACCAATCAGGGCTTAAAGGTTTCCGAGGATGAATTTTCCCTAAAAGCAGGTGAACGCGGCCCGACACTTATGGAGGATTTTCACTTTCGGGAAAAAATGACTCATTTTGACCATGAGCGAATTCCCGAGCGGGTTGTGCATGCCCGAGGTTTCGCGGCGCATGGCGAATTTCAAGTCTATGAATCTATGAAAGAATATACAAAAGCAAAATTTTTACAGGATCCATCAGTGAAAACGCCTGTTTTTGTGCGATTCTCCACTGTCGCTGGATCGCGTGGATCTGCAGAGACGGTCCGGGATGTCCGGGGTTTTGCCACAAAATTTTACACCGAAGAAGGAAACTATGATTTAGTCGGCAATAATATTCCGGTGTTTTTTATTCAAGATGCTATCAAATTTCCAGATTTAATTCATGCGGTAAAACCGGAACCACATAATGAAATGCCTCAGGCAGCATCCGCCCATGATACATTTTGGGATTTCATAGCGAACAACCAGGAATCAGCCCATATGATCATGTGGCATTTATCGGACAGGGCGATTCCCCGCAGCTTCCGTATGATGGAAGGGTTCGGTGTCCATACATTCCGGTTTGTCAACGACCAAGGAAAAGCGCATTTTGTGAAGTTCCACTGGAAGCCTGTACTGGGTGTCCATTCCCTTGTATGGGATGAAGCGCAAAAAATTTCTGGAAAGGATCCTGACTTCCTTCGCCGTGATTTATGGGAATCGATTGAAATGGGGAACTTCCCTGAATACGAATTAGGGGTCCAGCTGCTTAAAGAAGAAGACGAATTTAAATTCGATTTTGATATTCTTGACCCTACAAAAATATGGCCTGAAGAGGATATACCGGTAAAAATTATCGGAAAAATGACGTTGAACCGCAATGTAGATAATGTGTTTGCGGAAACAGAACAGGTAGCCTTCCACCCGGGCCATGTTGTGCCTGGAATTGATTTTTCAAATGATCCGCTGCTGCAGGGACGCTTATTTTCCTACACAGACACCCAATTAATCCGACTTGGCGGTCCAAATTTCCATGAGCTGCCGATCAACCGGCCTGTGTGCCCGTTCCATAACAACCAACGTGATGGATATGGCCGCCAAACCATTAATGTAGGGCAGGTAAGTTATCATAAGAATTCTTTGGCTGGTAATACACCTTCTCCTGCAAGCGAGGCAGAGGGAGGATACGTGCATTACCAGGAAAAGGTGGAAGGCCGAAAAGTACGCAGCCGAAGCGAAAGCTTTAAAGACCATTTTTCGCAAGCCGCCTTGTTTTGGAACAGCATGAGCCAGGTTGAAAAAGAACATATAATCCAGGCATTCAGTTTTGAACTAGGAAAAGTGAAGAACCAATCAATCCGGCAACAGATAGTCGATATGTTTGCAAATGTTAACTTAGAGCTGGCAGCTGCCTTTGCTGTACAAATTGGAGCTACCCCTCCACAAGCGGGAGGCTCAAATATAACTAAATCTTCACCTGCACTGAGCCAGGAAAACACTAAGAAAACTCCAATGACACGCAAAGTCGGTGTAATTATAGACAATGGATTTAACAGTGCAGAAGTAATGTCTATATTAACAGGATTGCAAGCGGAGGGCATTCAGCCTGAAGTGGTCAGTGAGAAGCTAGGGACAGTTACTGGGTCCGATGGTACTGAGCTTGCAATCGACCACACCTTTTTGACGGCTGACCCGGTCCTGTTTGATGCGTTATACGTCGTTGGGGGAAGCGGGGAAAGCAAACAGTTCGATAATCATACAATGTACTTTATTAAAGAAGCTTTCTCGCACTTTAAGCCAATAGGAGCATCTCATATGGGAATGAATCTTTTGGAAAAGGGCGGTATGGCAGGCAGTCCAGGTATAGTGTTAGGAGAAGAGATTCAGGATTTCATACAAACATTTGTTCAAGCGATTGCCACCCATCGGCATTGGGACCGTCAAATTGTATAAAATATTATTTTTTAAGAGGGGATGAAAATCCTCTCTTTTTTATTGCTTTACCATATTTTTTAATATATTAATATAATTTATATGATTGGAACAAGTTTTAAACAATCAAATTACTGCAGGCGTACTCGATTTCCATGCTGCTGGCTTCATAGTACACGTACACTTATGATAGCGCAGCTAAAACCGGTAAAGTTGTAGACATTTTATTGCCGGATGGAAGCAAGATTGATAAAACGAAGGAATATACAGTTGTTGTAAATAACTACATGTATGGAAATGCAAAGTATGGAATTGGGGAGCTTTCAACCGATCTAGAGGTTGGCCCTGAAGACCTGCATGCAACCGTTGATTATGTAAAATCTTCAAATAAACCATTTGAATATAAGTCTGAAGGACGTATACAAAAAGTTCAATAATGAAAAAGGGTCAGTCCCCCACTGCATTAAAGCGGTGGGGGACTGACCCTTTTTGAGTCTTTTTCCTCATCTGCGGCTAGGTGAATGTGATTATTTTACTGTTATTTACAAACTATTAATATTCTGTATCTCGTATTGAGTATAGCCGTTGATAACGGTGCAACCTGGACACGGTATACAGATGGAATCACCATAAATCAAGACGGTAACAGAAAGATCATATACCGGGCTGTTGACAAAGTCCATAACGTGTCTGAAACCAAAGCAGTTGAAGTGAACGTGAAATCTGCAACCCTGAAAAATACGGAAAAGATGGTACTCGCTGCAGATGCAGTAGCAGGAATCAAGAAGTCGATCATTGGCCATTTACAAACTGCCGGCCGCACGCTTGAAAAGAAACAAAACGATTCGGAAGATATAGTATATAAAAATCTTGAGAAGCTGAGTGACCGAATTAAGCACTATCCGAAACAACTGATGAGTGCTGAAGATAAGAAAGGAATTACTGCTATGATTGACTACATTACAGAGCATAGGACAGAATCTCAAAAATAATCTTTTTTGAAGGATTAGGTGTCTCTCCTGCAAATGCAGGGGGGATTTTTTTTTGTTTAAAATATAGGCTGATTCTAATTGAATCTATTATTTTGAGAAAAGTCGAACTATTTTTATAGAAAAACTCCATGTTTTTACAATATACCCAATATTTTTATGTTATTGTAATGATATTGTAATAATAGATACAAAGTTTGGGGAGATTTCTATGAAAAAATTCACTGCAGTACTTATTATTTTGGTTAGTTTTATATTTTTTACAATTCCGGAAGCACAAGCAACAAGTACCGGACAGTTAATTATCATCAATAAAAAGACCAATCAACTAGCCTTTTTTAATAATGGCAAGCTGGTCAAAACCTTTAAAGTGGCAACAGGCAGAGAAAGATCGTACACTCCGGAAGGAAAGTTTCCAATCGTTAAAAAAATAAAAAATCGACCTTACTATAACGGCGGAATTCCCGGTGGCCATCCAAATAACCCTTTAGGTGATAGATGGCTGGGCCTGAATGCAAGGGGAACGTACGGGACAACTTACGCCATACATGGTAATAATAAGCCTAGTTCAATAGGAACCTATGCAAGTTCAGGCTGCGTCAGAATGTATGATAATGATGTTCGCTGGCTGTATGATCAGGTCAAATTACATACCATGGTAATCATTACTTATACAACAAAAAGCTTCGAGGAGATAGCTGCTTCAGATGGCTATGTGCTAGAAACCAAGATTAGTAAAGTAACTGTCAGCAAGAACAGCCCACAACCGAAAAATACTGCGGTTACTTTAACAACAAGCGTATCACAAGGTGCTTCGCCGCTTTACAAATTCTCCATTTATGACGGTGCAAAATGGACAACGGTCAGGGATTATTCAGCCAATAAAACTGCGAGCTGGAAACCGGCGAAACCAGGATCTTATAAAATCAAGTTTTCAGTAAAGAGCAAGAATTCAAAGAAACAAGCGGATGATGAAAGAGTTGTCACCTATAATATTTATGAACCGGCAACATTAAAGTCAGTAACTGGCGATAAGACAGGACCGCAGCCAAAGGGAACTACGGTGCGGATCACTGCGGCTTCCAACCATAATGCAAACAACCATTTCCAATACTCTGTTTATGATGGAACTACAAAAAAATGGTCAACCATTAAAAAATATTCACCGACAACATGGATCAACTGGAAGCCTGTTAAACCAGGCCAATACACAATTAAGGTAGAGGCAAAACACAAATGGGCGAAAACAGCATCTTCTGTAAAAACCATTTCGTATGCGATTTATGAACCTGCAGTACTAAATTCTGTTAAGACGAATAAACAGGGTCCACAGCCTGTGAATACCGACATAATACTGACTGCTGTATCTAATCAAAATAGTGATAATTTATTTCAATTTTCCATAACGACCGATCGGAAAACATGGACAGTAATAAACGGATATAATAAGTCCAGTTCTCAAATCACTTGGACACCGACAACCGTTGGAAAATATACCATCAGGGTCGAAGCCAGACACAAGCTTTCAAAGCAAACAAATTCTATCAAAGAAATAAACTTTGAAATATTGCCTGCTGTCGAACAACCGACAGCTCCCGCAGTTGACCAACCAGTTGCACAGCCACAATAAATCAATAGAATGTGTATCAATATGGGATAGCTTAGGCTGTCCCTTTTTGTGTATAAATGTTTTAATCTTTTATTTCTTGTCGGATAATAAAGTATGGATCTTCATGGAGGAGTGAGTGAGAGGCAGCATGGCAATACCATTTACAATGAGAGCAATAGAAATTATACAGTCGGTCCCGGAAGGAAAAGTTATGACATATGGCCAGGTTGCGAGGCTTGCTGGCAGTCCCCGCGGTGCAAGGCAGATCGTTCGGATCCTTCATTCCATGAGCGATAAATATAGTCTGCCGTGGCATAGAATTGTTAATTCAAAAGGGCAGGTGGCCATAAAGGATAATGAATCAAATGCCTTGCAAAAATTTTTGTTGGAGAAAGAGGGAATCGAAATTAAAGCAGGTCACATAGATTTAGTTTTATATCAATTTAATCCAGGAGGATTTTATATGGATGAAGATCCTGATAATTTGATTTAATAGGAAATAGGCTGCCGTGAGTGCCCGGCAGCCAGCTATTTTTTTACCAGAAAAACGGAATGAACGCTAACGCTGCAATCGCCCCGATAGAAAATCCGAGTGCTGCTGCTCCTAAGCCCCAGCCCCAGCCGTCATATCCACCATATCCACCATATCCACCGTAGCCACCCCAGCCGGAACCAAACCCGCCAAAGTTTCGTCGCCCGCCAATAGGCCGGAGATATACTCTGTTCCGTGTGACTCGGTCAATGATTCCCCTATGAACACTGCCATCTTTCATAGTTAACTGTACACATCTGCCAATACCCCGATTGCACTGATGATAAATATCATTTCTAGACAAAATTCTACACCTCCAATTTTTATATTCATAAATAGGTTATGTTCAATGTATCAATTTGGACTAGATATACACACAAGGCGAACGTGGAAAAATAGATAGAATACAAGCCCCACCAATATCAATTAGCGGCGGCCTTTCATAAAATAGACCAAATTTGAAACTAATCTGGAGGAGTAGATACTGTGAAATATTCATACCAAGATGCTTTGGCTTTTTATCAAATAGAGGGTGCGCACCCAGGGGGATTTGCTCTTACAAAACTGATTCTCGAAAGGGAGGATATCGGTTGTCAGACACAAATCCTGGATGCAGGATGCGGGACTGGCCAAACATCGGCATACTTGGTAAAAACCTTTGGTTGCAACGTCTTTGCCATCGATGCCCATTCTGAAATGATCAAGGCGGCAACAGGAAGGTTTACGAAAGAAAAGCTTCTGGTAACCCTTTCGGAGGGCAGTTTGGAAGAACTTCCTTTTCCTGAAAATAGTTTTGACTATATTATTGCGGAGTCTTCGACGGCTTTTACCGATATTGAGACAACATTGGCCGAATATTTTCACGTGCTGAAATCTGGCGGTATATTGATCAACGTGGATATGACTGCGGAACAAAGCTTGAAAAGCCAAGAAAAATCAGAAATTATGGGTTTTTATGAAATGAAGGATATATTGACTGAGGATGAGTGGTTAGATGCTTTTGATCATGCTGGATTTGAAGAAGTTGACATCCTTAAGGCCAACTCGATTATGGAAGAACTGGAAGAATATATAGTTGAGGAGAATGAACCGCCCCCGGAAATGCTTTTGATAAACAATATTGACCCACAGATAGAAGCTATAATCGAAACCCACCATCATCTGCTCATGACGTATGGAGAAAAACTAGGATACCGGGTATTCAGAGTGAAAAAACCTTGATGTATCTGGGGTCAGTCCCCCAGTACTGTACCGCAGTACAGCGACGGGGGACTGACCCCAACTTTTATCTTTGATGGATGTTAAGCCTGAAAAATATCACTGATTTTTTTAATCTCTTCATCCGTTAATTGGACATCTAGCGTTTTAAGATTATTTGCTACCTGTTCTGGGCGTTTTGCACCTGGAATTAACGCATCGATTGAGTCGCGAGTCAAGTACCACGCGAGAACCACATGTGCTACTTCTGCATTTTTCGCGTTGGCTATTTCACGCACCTGTTCCACCTTTTCCAGGTTACGGATAAACGCCTCTCCCTGAAAAAGCGGGTTCTTGGCACGCCCATCATCAAATGTCGTTTCCTTCGTGTACTTTCCGCCTAATAATCCGGCGGCAAGAGGAAAATAAGGAACAAAAGAAATCTTATGTTCAGTCGTATATGGCAATATTTCCTTCTCCACTTCGCGGTTAAAAAGATTATATTCTGATTGCAAAACATCTACATAGCCGTCTTTGTTTGCTTCTTTTAGCTGTTCGATAGAGAAATTCGATACACCAATCGCTCTAATTTTTCCGGCATCTTTTAATTCTTGTAAAGCTCCTACAGCTTCATCCTTTGGTGTCTCTTCATCAGGGAAATGAATGTAGAACAAATCGAGGTAATCGGTTTGGAGCCTCTTTAAGCTGCTCTCAACTGCTTCCCTTAAAAATGAAGGTGAATTATCAAAGACAATCGCACCATTGACAAATTTATGCGCACCCTTCGTAGCAATCACGGCTTCTGAACGATTGCCTCTTTCTTTGATAACCTCCCCAATTAGCTCCTCTGAGCGTTCTGGGCCATAGAAATAAGCAGTGTCAAAGAAATTTATACCACTTTCAATCGCTGTGCGGACAATATCTTTCCCTGTTTCATCACTCAGGTTCGGGTAAATATTATGCCCGCCAACAGCATTTGTACCAAGCCCAATAGGATTCACAAATAAATCAGTTTTTCCGAGACGCTTCTTTTCAACCATTTTCCATTCATCTCCTTTTTCCATCTTAGTTCTATCATATCAAAACCAGACGAAAGAATGAAAATCATGAGGCTTTGTTAATTTAAAGCGCCGGGGGTCAGACCCCCGGCGCGGTGATGTGGTAAAGTAGAGGGGGATTACCCCATTATTTCCATACGTCGTTTGCAATATTGACTACATGTGCAAGTTTCGCCCATTGCTGTTCTTCGGTTAGTAGGTTCCCTTCTTCCGTTGAGGCAAAGCCGCACTGAGGGCTAAGGCATAGTTGGCTTAGATCCACAAAACGGGATGCTTCATCGATGCGGCGTTTGATATCATCAGGATTCTCCAGTTCACCGAATTTGGATGTGATCAATCCGAGTACAATTTGCAGGTCAGGCCTTTTTACGAATCGAAGAGGTTCGAATCCTCCTGCACGTTCACTGTCATATTCGAGGAAAAATCCATCGATGTTAAGGTTATCAAAAAGCACTTCCGCAACTGGCTCGTACCCTCCGGATGAAATCCAGGTTGAACGGAAATTTCCACGGCAGATATGCATGGTAATTTTCATGTCATCTGGACGGCCTGCCACCGCTTCGTTAATAGTTTTAGCATATAAACTGCTCAATTCTTCCGGATTCCATCCCTTTGCTCTAATTTGCTCCTTTTGTTCTTCAGAGCAAAGGTAGGCCCAGGAAGTATCATCCATTTGCAGATAGCGGCATCCAGCGTCATAGAAGGCTTGAATGGCCTTTTTATATGTCTGTCCCAAGTCATGGAAAAACTCCTCTTGATTGCTGTAAGCACTCTTCTCAATGTCGCCTCTGAAATGCAGCATGCTTGGGCTTGGAATCGTCATTTTAGCGGTGTGGTCCCCTGCGATGCTATGAAGGAATTTATAATCCGCAAGCATAGGGTGGTCAGTGAAATCCAGCTTGCCTGTTACCTTAATGCCGCGGGATTTCGTTTGCTTCTGATGGAATTGAATCCCTTGGTCTGCTTCAAAACGTTCCACGCCATCAAGGTCTTCCAGAAAATCGAAATGCCACCAGCCACGGCGGAATTCTCCATCCGTTACGACCTCGAGACCTGTTTCTTTTTGTTTACCTACAATTCGAGTGATTTCTTCATCTTCAATATTTCTAAGCTGTTCTGCTGTAATCTCTCCGGAAGCTTTTTGCAAGCGTGCTTGTTTAATTCGGTCCGTCCTTAATAGACTGCCAACCTGGTCGGCTCGAAAGGGAGCTGTTTTGCGTTGCAATGAATCGATGGTTTTCTCCATAATGAATTCTCCTCTTGTTTTCTTAAATATTTAGAATGTAACAAAAATAATGGTAGAAGTAAAATGTTTTTCAGTATATAGGCGATTTCATTTCCGAAACCGTTTGGCGAGCCTTGGTGTAACTTGGGTTGGCAGAATGAAGGTCCCAAAGGGATTGCCACCTGGATGTAGCGGACCTAGTCTGTTCTACTTCTTTATTTAAATTAAGAAGGTTTTATTTTTTTACTTGTTAAAAAGTACCAGAATACCCTTTAGTGATTTGCAGCCTTTACTTCTGAATGAACGGTCGTTTCTGCTTTTTTAATCTGGCTCGTTAGATATACGCCAATGAAGACAAAAATGCCTCCAAGAATCTGGACGAAAGTGATGTTTTTTCCTAATAGCAGACTTAAGATTGCTGTAAACACCGCAATTAAATTTAAGAATATTCCCGCACGACTCGGCCCAATCTGGCGAACGGCCACATTCCAGAATACAAAGGATCCAACTGAAGGGAAAATCCCGATATAGAGCATCCCCAAGATGGCTTTCTTGCTTTCTGGAAATTGAAAACCTGAAGAGCTGATAAAGGGCAACAGGAATAATAGCCCAATCAATACAGAAGCCGCCGTTGCAGAAATCGGAGGAACCTCTTTAATGGTTCTCCCTATAATGGAATAAAACGTCCATACCAATATTGCTACCAGCATTAGGAGGTCACCCCTATTAAAATGGAGATGAAAGATTTGTTCAAGGTGCCCGTTAGTTAAAACAAGAAGGACACCGAACAGGGAAACCATCAGGCCAATTCCATTGATTAGGGAAATCCTCTCTTTCAGAAGCAAAGAAGAAAAAAGGACAATGATAGCTGGATTGATTGAATTCACAAGCGAAGCATTCATAGCCGTTGTAAAACGAAGGGCTTCATAAAGCAAGAAGTTATATCCGACTATTCCCAATAGAGCCATGACAATAAGAATCTTCCACTGTTTCCATACCATCCTCCAATTTGGGCGCTCGATAACATGCGCGATAGGGAACAAAAGACAGAAGGCGATCAGCCAACGTAAAAACGTCATTTGAAGCGGGGACAATTCCGTCACCACATATTGGCCAAATACATAGTTGCCTGCCCAAAACAGATTCGCAAGAATAAGGAATGTGAGGACATAATGTTTTTTCATTTAACCTGCGCCTCTTTCTAATTATCTGAAAATAATTTCAATATGTTATATTCAACCAATATATCAAACTGGTAAAAGGTTAGCAATTCATGAAGGAATGAAAAATGTTGTAAGGACAGATTCTTTTTAACTTGATGACGCATTTCATGTAACATTCTTTACCAATGTTTGCGTAGTAAACCACGTCAAGCTGCCGCTCATATCATAGGGCGGTTTTTTTGTTCAAAAATTTGAACGGTTTTCTTAAGAAACTATTAAGAAATTCACTAAGGGAATGTTAAGATTTGCAGGCTAGAATAAAGATAATTCCAAATTAAGGAACATGATATAATTTCGAAAGGAGAGTGAGAATATGAGTCAATTTAATGTGCTGGTTGTGGATGATGAAAAAGAGATCCGGGACGCCATTGAGATATACCTAAAGAATGAAGGCATAACCGTAATGAAAGCGCATGATGGTATCGAAGCTTTGGAAAAACTAGAAGAAAATACGGTGCATCTAATTATCCTGGATGTCATGATGCCCCGCTTGGATGGAATTTCGACCACATTTAAAATTCGAGAACAAAAAAATATTCCGATTATTATTTTAAGCGCTAAAAGTGAAGATACAGACAAGATTCTTGGCCTGCAGGTCGGCGCTGATGATTATGTTACAAAGCCATTCAACCCCTTAGAATTGATTGCCCGGGTAAAATCACAGCTCAGACGTTATGTGACGCTTGGTACATACGAGGGGAAAGATACTAAGATTGACCTAAACGGCCTGACCCTTGATAAAGAAGCCAAAGAAGTGGCGATCCATGGAGAGGCAGTTAAGTTAACCCCGATTGAATACAAAATAGTGGAGCTGCTCATGTCTCATGCTGGAAGAGTCTTCTCAATCAGTGAGATTTATGAACGGGTGTGGAGGGAGCCTTGTTATAACGCCGAGAATACGGTGGCTGTCCATATTCGGAAGATCCGGGAGAAAATCGAAATTGATCCAAAAAATCCAAGGCATTTAAAGGTGGTATGGGGAATTGGATACAAAATGGAAAAATAGAATAATCAGTGCTGTCTGGGTGTTTTTACTCACAGTTGGAATCAGTGGTTTATGGATGGTCTTTTCGAAAGGGAGCCAATTTATTGGGAAGGACTTTTTCCAATCGGATCAATTTGATGCGGAATTAAACCAATTCATTGATCTTCTAAGCCTTTTTGAGCTTCATGATATGACAAAGGAAGAATTAAGACAAGGAATAACTATATCCCAGGAAGAAATCGAGGAGCACCGTAGCCGTTACGGCAGTCTACCTGAACAAGTTGCGAGCATTAACGGACAATATGATCCAATGATCCAGGACGCAGTGACGGCAGGCAATAAAAATGTGGCCAATCTGTATATAGCCGAAAGAGATAAAAAAATTCAAGACATCACCAACAATTTCAAAGATGATGAACATGTGCGCAAAAAAGTGCTAGAAGAAAAGCAAAAGAAAATTGATGAATTTTTCCGGGACAGGAATCAATACAATGCAGAGTTTGAGGGATATAAATCGTCATTTAAATATTATCTGCAAAATACAAAAACAGGGAAGGAATATACAAACCTTAATGCTGTGGACGAGGAATCAATAAATAAGGTCATGAATAATAAGGAAATGTTGTTTATCCAGCATTACTCCCAATCTGAAGGTTACCTGTCAATAGAAGGGCGTTCCACTTTTATGGGGCTTGCTGTGGATGAGTTGCAACAGCTGATCGCTGGGAATGGACAAACGTTTGAAGGAGCTATCGCTGTGCCGAAATCTTTGTCCCGTGACAACCAGATGATGATTCGATTTCAGGATTATGAAACAAGAAAAATATTTTTCTATGTATTCTCAAGCGTTGGAATTGTTGCTTTGCTGATAAGTGTATTTATGTATAGAAAAACGAAGCCGCTTCGTCTGGTTTCCTCCTTAAATTGGCGAGATCATTATAAGCGGATTCCCATAGATATCAGAATTATCGTGTTCTTAATGAGTTTATTATTCACGACACTACCAGTAGGGTTTTTTACCAATATTTATTATTATGACTTCTATAATTCTTTCATTGATTTGGGTTACTCCTTATTAATGGCAAGTGCCTTAATGGCTATCACGATCCTGCAGGCATGCTTATTGATTCCGGACTTCCAAAGAAATGGCATATCGAAAGAACAATGGAGGGGAAGCCTTGTTTATAAAGGGTACCGCATCTTTACCCAATTATTTTTAAATAAAAGTGTTGCCGTGCAAATGCTCCTGCTGTTAATTGTGATCTTTGCTTCCGGCTTTGGTGTCGGGTTTCTCGTTTACAATTCAAATTTAATCTTAGTGTATATGATTCTATTCATTTTGGTCACCATCCCTAGCCTTCTGCTTCTTGTTAAACGCCTGGCTTATTTCAATATGATCTTCCATAATTCCGATGAGCTGGCAATGGGGAATTTCGAGCCAGACCTGCCTGTAAAAGGACGTTCTGTATTTGCCAGGCTGGCAGGGAATATCAACATGATTAAACATGGTGTGAAATCTTCGCAAAAAGCCCAAGCCAAAAGCGAGCGGCTGAAGACCGAACTGATTACAAATGTCAGCCATGACCTTAGAACTCCGTTAACGTCCATCATATCATACACAGAACTCTTAAAAACACCTGATTTGACATCAGAAGATCGGGATGCCTATATCCAGATTATCGACCGCAAATCGAAGCGGCTGAAGGTTCTAATTGAAGATTTGTTCGAGGCTTCCAAGATGGCGAGCGGTAATATAGAACTCTCCAAGGAGAGGGTGGATATCGTCCAGCTTTTGCAGCAAGCACTGGCCGAACATGATGAACGGATCCAAGAATCAACACTTTTATTCAGGGTTTCCACTCCAGAAAAGCCTGTGCATGCATTTGTGGATGGACAAAAACTATGGAGGGTCTTTGATAACCTGATAGGCAATATCTTGAAGTATTCATTAGAACATACAAGGGTATATATTCAGCTGGAGCAAGAGAACAGCCACGTAAAAATCACGTTTAAAAACGTCACGAAATACGAGCTGGGAGGAAATATTGACGAACTGATGGAACGCTTTAAACGCGGGGATACTTCTCGGCATACGGAAGGTTCGGGGCTCGGCCTTGCGATTGCCAAATCCATTGTCGACCTTCATGACGGTAGCATGGAGGTTGAGGTAGATGGTGATTTGTTTAAAGTTATTGTGGAATTAGAGATTTTATAGAAGAACTATTAGATGGCCCCGTATATAGAAAGGGCCATCTTTGAATTTTAGTGTGCCATATCCAGAATCTCATCTGACATATAGACCGTCTTTCCTTGCTTTCCTCTCTGTGCAGCACGATACATCGTCAATGCCACTGAACTGGCTTTAATGGGTCGATATTTTTTTAATGGCCCAACAAGCAAAAATGAAAGGGGAGGAACAAGAAGGCTTGCCAGGGCTTCTCCAAGGCGAAATTCTTTTCTGCTTCCCAATAAAAGGGACGGCCTAAAAATATGCAAGGCTGGAAAGCCGATATGGCTTAATTCTTCCTCCAATCTGCCTTTCATCTTTGAATAAGCAATGGATGATTGTGCGTCAGCACCCATTGAACTTATTACCAGGAACTGCTTCGCTCCATGTTCAAGGGACAGCTTAGCAGCCGCCAATGGATAGCCAACGTCAACCTTCGTCATTTCGTCTCTACTGCCAGCTTTCTTAATCGTAGTGCCTAAACAACAAAATACATCATCGGCGATAAGATAATCACGATAATAATCAAGATGATCAAATTCGACAATTTTTTCCTCCAGTTTAGGATGCTGGATGCCAAGCGGCTTTCGCACGAGGGCAGTTACTTTCTGATATGCCCCTTCATTCAGCAAAATTTGAAGGAGCGCCGAACCTACCAGGCCGCTTGCTCCGATGACTAAGGCTAATTTTTGTTCCACTTATACCGCTCCTTTGTTTTGTACGGTTCTATTACATACACTAATTTAGCTTACTTTTGCTGGATTCGTTCTTTTCCAGCCTCCGTCACAGCGAAGTCGTGCACCATCTTTTTGATTTTTTCAGGTTTACGCCAAGCTTAAAGCAGACCAGTCTTCATCCATGCCGACCTGTCTCACCGGCTCAATAACCATCCTCAGTCCAGCCACTGTATCGCGGCTGCAGTCTGAACCTTTAAAAGCCTCCGGAAGATTTCTTTGGATAGCAAGGCCAGAGCAATCATTATCTCCTAACACTGTTAGGCCTACACGAGCGAAATATTGCAGCTCCGCATTCGAGGTGCCAAAAAACCTGAGCAAAATCGTACGCTTCGTTTATTTGCTCTGCATATACTTCTCCACTGAAAGAAGCAATTACTTCGTCGTAGGCTTTAGGCGCATTCAGGATAAGTACGGGCTGGTCGCAATCTTTAAACTAGCTTCTTGACATTAGTCCTTCCATATTTGGTTTATTAATGTTTGACTAAACTATATAACATCTATCTTGATACCTCAAAAGCACTGGCAAAGTAAAAGTGGACCGTCTATTATATAATGTTGGCTTTTGAATGAATCCATTTTTGAAATGACCCAGTAGTATTGAAAAATAATATTATTACACCGCTGAACATTGCCAATCAGATGATAGTTATTTAGTATGTAAGCGTTTTTATTTTTTCAGAATAGAAAAAGTTGTTTACATATTCAGAAAACTTGTGATAGGATATCAAAAAAGAAGAATGGAGCAACAGGAAATGGCAAAAACACTGGGGGTACAAACAGATATTATTATCATAAACACGTAACGGACTGGAACATGCCATCATTTTTGATAGGGAATGTTTGAGTCCAATTCGTAATGCTTCTACGAAAAAGGCGCTCAAACAAGTACAGCGCCCATCCATTAGGAAGGGTTTTTTATTTGTAGAAACCACAACTTATGACATACAGAGAGGTGTAAATGAACATGAGGAAAGAATATGTAGTCGATCGAATGCATAAAGCATCAACTGGAATTGCAAATGCCGTTTTGGTTACACTGGGACTCGGGATTTTGTTTGAAACCATTGGGAAATTTATCGGATGGGAAGCTTTTATTGGAATTGGATCTGCAGCAAAGGTTTTGCTGGCTCCAGCAATTGGGGCAGGTATTGCCTATCAGCTGGGCGGCAATACCTTGGTCATCTTTAGTGCAATGGCTTCCGCGGCAGTTGGAGGAGCAGCAATTCATCCGACAGCCGAGGGATTGTTTACGATTGTACCTGGCCAGCCAATAAGTGCAGTGCTCGCCGCCGCTGTTGCAACATATGTAGGAAAACGGATAACTGGAAAGACAATTCTAGATATGATGGCGATTCCCTTCGGTGCCATTTTGGCAGGGGGAGTTGCAGGAATTGGTTTAGCGGCTGTAACGACACCTTTACTTCAATGGTTGAGCGGGCAAATCACTTCTTCCGTACAAGGTTCTCCTGTAATTGCTTCCATGGTTATTGCATTGGTATGGAGCATCCTTTTGATGAGTCCCGCATCATCTGCAGCGATTGCCATTGCTTTACAAATGGACCCTGTTTCAAGTGGAGCTGCGCTAATCGGCTGTACAGTCCAATTTGTCGGATTTACTGCTATGTCGCTTCGCCAGAATGATCTGGGCGGTTTCCTGGCCCAGGTTGCCATTACACCAAAAGTACAGTTTCCGAACCTGGTTAAAAATCCAAGGCTGGTTATCCCTCCTTTTGTGGCGGCGATCGTCTGTGCCCCGATTGCGACAGTCGGGTTTGACTTCCAGTCGTCATATGAACTGGCAGGGCTTGGCCTTAATTCCTTCATTGCCCCGCTTAGCATCTTAGCGAATCAAGGCATAATCGGATTCTTGATTTATATCGCGGTTGGGGTCATTCTTCCGATTGCCATAACATTAGGGCTTTACCAGGTTATTAAGATGGTCGGTTGGGCTAAAACAGGCGACCTGCACATGGAAGTCCAATGATAATAGAATAGAGAGAAGAGCACACCCTAGCGGCTGTGCTCTTTTTTTATACCTTGGCTGTTAACTTTTATGTAGCTGCTGAACATGGTTATAATGGGAAATAGCACGAAAAACTAACCAGAGGCAGATAGTATCTGGAAGATAGGATGAAATCATGGATAACGAAGCAATAGTAAAAATAAAACAAAAACATGCCGGTAAAATAAGTAAGGGTTTTCCGCTCATCAGCAGGGAAATCTTGCTGAATGAAAACCAATTCCTGAAGGAAGGTACCATCATCAAGCTTTTAGACGAGAAGAACCGTTTTATTGCAAAAGGCTATTATGGAAGGCAAAACAAAGGCTTCGGCTGGGTGTTGACGCGTAAAGAGAACGAAGGAATCGACCAGGAATTTTTTAATCGGAAAATGAAGAGCGCATATACTCATAGGCAGAACTTTTTCCATGATCAGGATACCACTGCTTTCCGTTTCTTTAATGGGGAAGGGGACGGGATCGGCGGCCTGATTATTGACTATTATGACGGATATTATGTGATTAGCTGGTACAGTAAAGGCTTATATGAATTCAAGAAATATATAATAGCTGCATTGCTGAACACTGTAGAGGTGAAAGCCGTTTACCAAAAAAAACGGTTTGATACGAAGGGACAATACATAGAGGAAGATGATTTTGTGATGGGACAAGAGCCCTCCTTTCCTCTGATTGTCAAAGAGAATGGCGTAAATTTCGCTGTGTATTTGAATGATGGGGCAATGGTTGGAGTGTTTCTAGACCAGCGGGAGGTTCGGAAGGCGATACGCGATAGATATGCAAAAGGAAAGAGCGTTTTAAATATGTTTTCATACACCGGGGCATTTTCAGTCTTTGCTGCTTTAGGAGGGGCTAGGAAAACGACAAGTGTCGATCTTGCCAATCGAAGCCGGCCCAAAACGGAGGAGCAATTCCGTATTAATAGATTAGAACCCGAAGCTCAGAATATTATTGTTGAGGATGTGTTTAAATACTTCAAATATGCAGTGAAGAAACAATTAACCTACGATTTGGTGATACTCGACCCTCCGAGCTTTGCGAAGTCAAAGAAATTTACGTTCAGTGCGGCAAAGGATTATAAAAATCTATTGATAGACAGTATTGCAATTACGGAGGACAATGGCGTCATAGTAGCTTCAACCAATAGTAGTGCTTTTGATATGAAAAAATTCAAAGGTTTCATCGATGCTGCCTTCAAAGAAAGTGGTGCAAAATACAAGATTTTAGAAGAATATTCACTCCCTAAGGACTTCAAATTCAGTAAGGATTTCCCTGAAGCCAACTATTTAAAAGTAGTCTTTATAAGGAAGTTAATGAGATAAAATCTGTTGAAAGAATTGGAAGCACTTATTGTTTCATGTGGAACAGAATGTTTTATTGATTATAAAGGGGACCGGTTCAGTTTTGAAATCAATTATGTAGTTTGTCGGAATGACTATCTTAAAAAGGACATGGATTACAACATGTACTTCATACTGCAGTGGACACATAAGAGAAATAATAATAATCTAATCATAAAAGGAATTCGCAATCTAGTTAATTTCTTTTTTAATGGCTCATTATTTCGCCTATGGAGAGATAGAGATGGAGAATGCAACGAAAACCTATGAAGTGATAGAGGTTTGTATGCTAGCGGGTAAAATTATGATGGAAAGCGGAGCGGAAACATACCGGGTAGAAGATACGATGTCCCGTATCGCTTCTTCCTTTGGGATTCATAACTCCCATAGCTTTGTTACCCCCACTGGAATCATCTTTTCGATTGATGGGGATGACCCTAGTAAATTATATCGGATCTCAAAACGGTCGACAGATCTGAAAAAAGTAACGGATGTAAATAGTATCTCGCGAAAAATAAGCAGTGGTGAATTAACAGTGAAACAAGCTCTTCTTGAATTAAGGAAGATCGAGAAAGAATCACTCGCTTATCCGGTTTGGCTGCAGATTTTTGCAGCGTTCATCGCAAGTGGCTGTTTCTTAATCATGTTCGAGGGACACTGGCATGACTTTATTCCGGCCTGTGTCGCGGGTGGAATCGGTTTTGCTTGTCTCCTTTACTTGCATGAGCTGCTAGAAATAAAGTTTTTTGCAGAATTTATTTCTTCATTGCTTATAGGTATATTTGCTATGGTATTTGTTAATACGGGGTTAGGACATGAAATAGATAAAATTATAATCGGTTCAGTCATGCCTCTTGTACCAGGTCTTTTAATTACGAACGCAGTCCGTGATTTAATAGCAGGACATCTTGTGTCAGGAATATCAAAAGGAGCGGAAGCTTTTCTTACTGCTTTTGCTATCGGAACCGGAATTGCCGTAGTTTTTTCATTTTAATTATGAGCGAGGTAAAAAATGATCGCACAGCTTTTTACTAGTTTTATCGCATCAGCAGCATTTGGAATTCTCTTTAATGTTCCCAAACAATCGTTAATCCGGTGTGGTTTTGTAGGAATGGCAGGCTGGCTATTATATTTCTGGCTCGTTTGGCAGTCGGTTGACAGCATCATTGCGACTCTTGCTGCAGCTTTCCTGGTAGCTATCATCAGCCAGGTATTTGCGAAAATGTATAAAACGCCGATTATAATTTTTAGTGTATCAGGCATTATTCCATTGGTTCCCGGTGGTTTAGCATATGATGCGACGAGGCATTTTGTAAGCAATGATTACAGCATGGCTGTCCAACTCGCCGCAAAAGCGTTAATGCTATCCGGCGCTATAGCCATGGGACTGATTTTTTCAGAAGTTATGAACCAGCTTTCTAGGAAATACAATAACAAGTAATACGGACGGGCGGTGGAAAATCCGCCTGTTTTTTACGTCTATCTATTCAATTTAAACTGTTTTATATGATAATGGCACATATCATGAGCTATACGTGCAGGGAATTAATGGATATACAGCAAATGGATCAGTATATGTATGAAGGAGGTTTTGATATCCTTCGGCATGGAAATATCAAGGTTCACAACGGGATTATTGCCCCGCCTCGTTGAAGCGGAAGTGGAGCGAAAAAAGACCGCAGCTTCTATAATTGGAAACTGCGGTCTTTCGTGCTTTCTTAACTTACAGGCTCCTTGATTCCAGTGTTGGCCTTTACAAGAATTTCGTCGAATTTCTTCGCATCTGCTTTTTTGCTAGAAACGAGAGTACCTACGATAGCTGCTAGGAAACCGAGTGGAATTGAGATGATCCCTGGGTTTGTCAGTGAAATAAGAGGGTCGCCAACTAAGATGGCTACACCCTTTTCAGGATTCCAAACGTTAGGGCTTATTGCCACAAGGAATAAGGCGCTGAATAATCCAACCAACATGCCGGAGATAGCCCCTGTTGTGTTAAATCGCTTCCAAAATATTGTCAGCATGATGATTGGCAGGTTCGCACTGGCTGCTACTGCAAAAGCAAGAGCCACCAGGAAGGCAACGTTCATGGTTTGGGCGAATAAAGCCAGAATTATCGAAATAACTGAAACGCCAATCGAAGCCCATCTTGCAGCGACGACCTGCTCTTTTTCTGTCGCTTGGCCACGGCGTAAGATATGGCTGTAAAAATCATGCGCAAATGCAGATGCTGCCGATAGTACAAGACCTGCCACCACAGCGAGAATCGTGGCAAAGGCGACTGCAGAGACAAAAGCAAACAGGAAATCTCCGCCAAGTGCCTGGGCAAGTAATGGTGCCGCCATATTTCCTGCGGCGTTTGCTTCAACGATCTTATCATACCCGACAAATGCTGCTGCCCCGAAGCCTAAAAAGATCGTCATAATATAGAAAAAGGCAAGAATCCACGTAGCATAAACTACAGATTTACGGGCTGTAATCGCATCCTTTACAGTGAAGAAACGGATTAGGATATGTGGAAGTCCCGCGGTTCCCAGCACTAGTGCAAGGTTAAGGGAAATTGTATCAATTGGGTTCTTGAATTTATTTCCTGGGTTCAGGTAATCCCCACCTAGTGGTGTCGCGTTTTTCATCTCATTGAACATTTGGGTAACGCTGAAATCGAACTTGGCAAAAACCATAATCGAAATCAGTAAGGTTCCTCCCATTAGCAGGACAGCTTTGACGATCTGAACCCAACTTGTGGCCATCATGCCCCCGAAAACTACATATAATGTCATCAAGACGCCTACAATTAAAACAGAATAAACATAATCAATGCCTAATAATAATTTAATGAGTGCTCCTGCCCCTACAAGTTGGGCAATCATATAGAAGGTGGAAATCGTAATCGTATTTAATGCTGCCACCCCGCGCACTTTTTTCTCGTCAAAACGGGCGGCAATCATATCAGCCAATGTATACTTACCTAAATTTCGTAATGGCTCTGCTACAATAAACAACACGACAAGGTAGGCCACTAGAAAGCCAATACTGTAGAAGAAACCATCAAATCCTGAAAGCGCTACCATTCCTGCGATACCTAAAAATGAAGCAGCGGACATGTAATCTCCTGCAATGGCCAGCCCATTTTGCCAGCCGGTTAGGCTTCCATCGGCCGTATAGAAATCGCTTGCAGTTTTCGTGCGTTTTGAAGCGAAATAAGTAATGATGAGTGTAATTGCCACGATGGCGACAAATAAAGAAAATGCTAACATATTCATGTGGTCGTCCCCCTTTACCTTGGTGCTTCTTTCGTTATTTGATCTACGATTTCATCAAATTTTCGTGCTTTTCGGGTATAGATCATACATAAAGATACGGTCATCACAAATTGGGCGAATGCGAAGATCCAAGCCCAGCTTATATCCCCGATAGCAGGTTGGTTAAGGACGGTGGAGTAGGCAGTTAAGACGGGAAGAGCGAAATAAAATACCATAAAGAAGACGGACATAGGAATGATGAAGTTCCTTTTTTGCTGCATCAATTCCTTAAAGGATGATGAATGGACAATCTTTTCGTAATCCAATGAAGAAGCTTCCGATTTGTTTTTTACTGCTGTTTCATTCATTGCCAATATAATTCCCCCTTTTGATTTTGGTTTTGGGTCATTGCAGTATAAATGTAAGCAATTGTCCCATATAAGCTACATTATATAATTGTCAGAAAAAAAAGTAAATTCAGAACTTATGTCATCGTTCGACAAATTGAAGAAATATCTAAATTTGGCGTTTACGGGTATGACATGCAACTATACGAGTATAGTTTTTCGGCAAGAAAAAGCGGACTCACATTAAAGTCCGCATTCTTTTTGAAAATGGTTAGATTCTTGTTTCTGAGATGGCATCCCTGATTTTTTCAAGGGAATGGTTGCCGTCTTCTTTATTTTTCACCATAACATTTACATAGAGCGCATCAATAAGGCTTAATTGGCTTATCCTTGATGCAAGGGCTTCAGACCGGTATTCTGTCTCTTCGGAGCTTGTAATTAAGGAAACATCCACTTTTTGGCTCAGCGGGGATTTTGGAAAGCTTGTAATGCCAATGGTTTTCGCGCCAGTTTCGATCACCTGGTCAAGAATCTGGATTGTATCTTTATTGGTGCCTGAATGTGAAATGACAACAGCAACATCACGGGATGTCAGCTGCGAAGCGGCCATCAATTGGAAATGGGAGTCTATAAATGCAAAGGTATGGATTCCTGTCCGCAAGAATTTATGATAGGCATCCATTGCAATCACCGAGGATCCGCCAGTACCATAGAATTCGACCCTGTTCGCATTGATAAGCATGGACACTGCTTTTTTTAACGATTCGGGATTGAGAATTTGCAGGGTATTCTCCAACGATCTGCTGTTTGATTTAAAGATTTTTTCCGCAACTGTTTTCTCGCTATCCTGTTCAGTAATTTGTTCATGGATTTGCTGAATTGGTGTCATAATTTCAGAGGCAAGTGTAATTTTCATCGCCTGATAGCCCTTAAACCCAATGCGTTTACAAAAACGGAAAACGGTTGCATCCGCAACCTGTAAGTCTTCTGCAACCTCATTAATAGTACTGTGGATAATAGCTTCTGGGTTTTTAAGAATATAATCTGCAATCTTCTTTTCTTTTTCACTAAACCGTGCATAATAAGAACGTATTTTTCCCAAGCAGTTTTGTGTCATAAAAAAGATTCCTTTCGTTTATCCTGGAAAAATTATAACATAAAGCGGTTGTGAAAAAAATTTTCTTCCAACTGTTTCTTTGGAGAAAAAAATTTCATATAATATAGCCGGTAATGACAAAAATTCGAAAATAGGTGAGTAAATATGAAAGTCGGAATAGTAGGTCTTGGAAAGATGGGTTATAACCTGTCGCTAAATGTAATGAATAAACATCAAGTCGCTGCTTATGATGTCGATGCTTCAAATGTAGAGAAATTGTCCGCAGCTGGAGGAACAGGGGTACATTCGCTTAAAGAGCTAGTAGAAACCCTTGGAAGACCCCGTGTTGTTTGGTTAATGGTTCCTGCCGGGTCTATTACGGAAAATGTGCTTAGTGAATTGAAAGGAATGTTGTCAGCAGGGGATATCGTTATTGATGGTGGTAACTCGAATTATAAGGACTCTATCAGACGGGGAGAAGAATTAAAGGAACTCGGGATCCATTTTCTTGATGTAGGCACTAGCGGGGGGACAGAAGGTGCCAGAAACGGTGTGTGCGTAATGATTGGTGGAGATAAAGACATATTTGATTCTGTGGAAGATCTGTTCCGTGATATTTCCGTCGAAAACGGCTATCTATATGCAGGTGAAATCGGAAGTGGACATTTTCTGAAAATGGTACATAACGGAGTTGAATATGGAATGATGCAATCGATTGCAGAAGGCTTTGAGGTTCTTGAAAAAAGCAACTTCAACTTTGATTATGAAAAGGTTGCACGTGTCTGGAACAATGGGTCCGTCATTCGTTCATGGCTTATGGAACTTACAGAAAATGCGTTCTCAAAAGATGCGCGCCTTGACGGGATAAAAGGTATCATGCAGTCGTCCGGTGAAGGAAAATGGACAGTTGAAACCGCACTTGACCTCCAGGCAGCCACTCCGGTAATTGCAATGTCGTTAATGATGCGCTATCGTTCTCTTGACGAAGATACATTCTCGGGGAAAGTGGTAGCCGCACTAAGAAATGAATTTGGAGGGCACGGCGTCGTAAAAAAATAAAAGGCATGTAAAATAACAATATGGCAGAATTCATGAAGAACAGATTTACTACGAGTTATGTTAAGCCGGACAAGCTTCCGGCTTGTTTTTTGCAGATGCACAAGCTCTAGTTCCTGTTTTAACGAAAATTCGCAACAAAAATATGAAACACCCTCCTTTATTTACAATAAGGAGGGAAGATAAGGTATTTATTTACATATGCTAAGCCTTTGTAAGTAACTACGTAAACACCAACCACCAAAGAAAAATTACACCAAGTGGAGGCAACGATGAAATATATAATTGCTATAATCGGTCTTCTAGTTGTTTTTGTTTTAGCCATGCTAGCAAGCAGTCACCGGAAACACGTCAAAATCAGACCAGTTATCGTAATGGTCATCATTCAATTGATCCTAGCTTTTCTTTTGTTGAACACTAAGTTTGGCCTTGTCATCATTCAAGCAGTCGCAACAGGGTTCGGTAAACTGCTTGAGTACGCGTCCGAAGGTATCAACTTTGTTTTCGGCGGGCTGGCCAATGAAGGGCAAGCTCCTTTCTTTATGAATGTGCTCCTTCCAATTGTGTTCATCTCCGTATTGATTGGAATCCTACAGCATTTTAAAATCCTTCCTTTTATTATGAGGGGAATTGGAGTCCTTCTCCATAAAGTAAACGGAATGGGTAAATTAGAATCTTATAATGCCGTAGCTTCAGCCATCGTTGGACAATCGGAAGTGTTTATCACCGTTAAGAAACAGCTAGGCCATCTTCCAGAGCACCGTCTTTATACTTTATGTGCATCCGCGATGTCCACGGTTTCTATGTCTATCGTTGGTGCTTATATGACCATGATTGAACCGAGGTATGTAGTGACAGCCATTGTCCTTAACCTGTTTGGGGGCTTTATCATCGCATCGATTATTAACCCCTATACTGTGGATGAAAAAGAAGATATTCTCCTTGTGCAGGATGAAGCGAAACAAACATTTTTTGAGATGATTGGTGAATATATTATGGACGGGTTTAAGGTAGCCGTCATAGTGGCAGCGATGCTGATCGGTTTCGTCGCTTTGATTGCAATGATCAATAATTTATTCGACCTTGTATTCGGAAGGAGTTTCCAGGAAATCATCGGATATCTTTTCGCTCCTGTTGCCATGCTTATGGGAGTACCTGCAGGAGAATCCGTTGTTGCTGGGGGAATAATGGCGACAAAGCTGGTCACAAATGAATTTGTGGCTATGATGGATTTAGGCAAGGTTTCCTCTGAGATGAGTACAAGGACGCTTGGCATCATATCTGTATTTCTAGTATCCTTCGCAAACTTCTCCTCCATTGGAATCATTGCTGGAGCTGTCAAAGGACTAAATGAAAAGCAAGGAAACACGGTTGCCCGTTTCGGGTTGAAACTACTATATGGAGCCACCTTGGTCAGTGTCCTTTCCGGGATCATTGTCTCCTTTGTGCTTTAACACATGGGGATTCAGACCCCATCGCGTTTAAGCGATGAAGGGTCTGAATCCCGTTTTTACGTAAATTGATATTTGAGGAATGAACGAATAATATTTGTATATAGACCTTATTAACTTGCATAATCAAGAAAAGTGGTGATGATCCAATTGGAAGAAAATAAAAGGGAAAAATACGAGAGGGCAACCTTTGCCGGTGGATGCTTTTGGTGTATGGTGTCGCCATTTGATGAACGGGAAGGGATCATAAAAGTCGTGTCTGGATATACGGGCGGCCATAAAGAATACCCGTCTTACAAGGAAGTTTGTTCAGAAACCACTGGTCACTATGAAGCGGTACAGATTACATTCGATTCTGCTGTTATCTCGTTTGAAGGGCTGCTAAGCCTGTATTGGCAACAAATTGATCCAACCGATGAAAGCGGCCAGTTTTCAGATCGGGGTCCGTCATACCGGACTGCGATCTTTTATCATAACGACGATCAAAAGTCAGTGGCGCTTGCATCCAAAGAAGATCTAGAGAAGAGTGGACGCTTTGCAAAACCAATTGTGACACCAATTCTTCCGGCCAAAAAGTTTTACCCTGCTGAAGAATATCACCAGGATTTCTATAAGAAAAATGCCTTTCGTTACGAGCTATACTGGAAGGGTTCTGGTCGTGATTCATTTCTGAAGGATCATTGGCCGAAGGATAATACCCATCTAAGGGAGAGACTAACGGACATGCAATTTTACGTTACCCAGGAAAATGGGACAGAGCCGCCATTCGAAAATGAATATTATAATAATGAACAGGAAGGCATTTATGTAGATATTGTCTCAGGGGAACCGCTTTTCAGTTCACGTGACAAGTATGACAGCAGCTGCGGGTGGCCAAGCTTCACTAAACCAATTATGTCAGCAAGCGTCAAAGAAAAGGTTGATTTAAGTCACCGCATGACCCGTACCGAGGTGAGAAGCAGGGAAGCTGATTCACATCTTGGCCATGTATTTCCGGATGGACCCGGACCTAAAGGATTACGTTATTGCATTAATTCTGCTGCTCTACGTTTTATTCCAAAGGAGGAAATGGAGCAACAGGGATATGAGGATTTGTTATTATTATTCGCCATAAAATGAAAAAATGAGCGGAAACGTGCACATTCTTTTAGATAAATAAAAAGGGATCGAACATTCTATGTTCAATCCCTAAAAGGTGTTAAGCAGTTCTCTTATTTAACTTCGTTGCCGGCCTATTCCAGTTTTCCATCCAGTTTTTCACGGCTGTAATGATAATCACTAAACCTAATACAAGCATGGTTATGGATAGGATTGCATTCAGGACACTATATCCAGCTGCTGCTGAGTTGAGATAAACATTTTTCACCATCCAGTAACCAGCATAGTTTACTGTTACATAGAGGTAGGAAAGTGGAATGAGACAAGTCAGCATATAACGTCGTTTGTCGGCTACCTTCAGAATAACGGTAGCTCCGACAATTAAACCGATTGAAGCCATTAACTGGTTGGATACGCCGAACAGCGCCCACACAGATCCGATATCCCCTGAGAATAACAGGTATCCCCAAAGGAAGCAGGCTAAAGCACTTGCAAAAATATTTCCCGGGACCCAATCCACTCGTTTAAGCGGTTTATAGAAAGTACCGCCAAAGTCTTGAATCAAATAGCGTGCGACACGGGTACCTGAATCGATGGCAGTCAAAATGAATAATGCCTCAAACATGATAACAAATTGGAAGAAGAAAGAGGCTAGATTGCTGAACCAAGGAATTTCTGTGAAAATATATGTCATTCCGACAGCAAGAGTAACAGCGCCGCCTGTGCGTCCTTCTAAATCCAAACCAATTTCTTGGCTTAGTTGGGCAAGGTGTACTGTTTCCATACCCAGTGTTTTAAAAACTTCAGGAGTGGAGTTAATGGCAAAATAATCGGCAGGTTGAAGAGCTGTAGCTGCTACAAGTGCCATAATTGCAACCACACATTCCACCAGCATCGCACCAAAACCAACTACCTTAATGTCTTGCCAGCGGTCCAGCATTTTTGGCGTTGTACCAGAGCCTACAAAGGCATGGAATCCGGAAATCGCACCACAAGCGATAGTAATTGAGATAAACGGCCAAACTGGTCCAGCAAGGATCGGGCCGCCACCATGGATGAATTCTGTTAAAGCAGGGAACTGAATATCTGGATTTACAACGAAAACCCCTGCAATCAATGCAACGAACACGCCAATTTTCATGAAGCTGCTTAAATAATCGCGCGGTGCAAGCAATAACCATACCGGCAACGCTGCGGCAAAGAAAGCATAGATTGGTAGAATAATAGATAATTCCTTGACGTCAAAACTTAGCAATTCACCTAGGAAGGTACCTTGGATATAAGGACCAACGAATACAGCAGCCATGATAAGAGCAAATCCGACAATGGTAGCCCCTTTTAGGTTTCCAGTCTTTCTATGGTATAAACCTACTCCCATTGCAATCGGAATGGTACTGCCTACAGCAAAAGTTCCCCATGGGTTGTGTTCTAAAGCATGCAGAACAACCATGGATAAACCGGCCATCGTAATGGTGATGATGAATAACATTGCTAAACCCGCACAGAATCCTGCTACCGGGCCTAATTCCTTTTTAGCGATTTCAGCTACAGATTCACCGTTCTGGCGCATGGATGCGAATAATACTACTGCATCATGAACTGCACCGCCGATGACTGCACCGATCAACAACCACAGCAATCCTGGCAGATAACCGAATTGTGCTGCAAGAATTGGTCCTACAAGCGGACCGGCTGCGGCAATCGCTGCAAAATGGTGCCCGAAAGCCACCCATTTATTAGTTGGAACATAATCTTTGCCGTCCTCCATAGAGTGGGCCGGCGTTTTTTTGGCCTCATCTAAAGCTTTTAGTTTCATAACTTTAGCGGCCATAAACGTACCATATAAACGGTAAGCTATCATTAATATACAGATAGCACCGATTACCATTGTAATTGCATTCATTTATAAGACCTCCCATACCCTTTGTTCATAGATGAATATACCCTATGAAAAGAGGTATGGGAGCGTTTTCAAGTTAATTGACAGAATATTCGACATGAAATGCTAAAATCCAAGGCTGAAATGCAAGCGGTTTTCTGTAATCAGCCGGTTTTAGGTTGTTAGAATCCGAGAACCTGCTTTAGTTCTTTCACATATGTGCGGCTGACCGGGACCTTAGAACCGTCTTTCATCAGTAAATTATATGTTGAATGAAACCATGGCTCTATTTCTGAAATGGCATTTATGTTTACAAGAAAACTGCGATGCACCCTTACAAAGGAGCCGGATGGTAATTTTTTTTCTAGCAGTACAAGCGGATCGGAGATTTTATACTCAGTCTCGGTAGTTTTAATGAGTGTTTTCCCTTCTGTTGAGCCAATGTAAACAATGGAGGATATATCCACCAAGATAATCCTTTCTTCCGCCATTACAGCCAGTTTCCCGGTTTGCTCCACTACTGCTTTGGTTTCGCGCTCTGGCAATGTTTCTCGGTCTCCTAAAGCCCGAATTCTAGAAATTTTTTCTAATGTGTTTTGAAGGCGAGCCTCATCAAATGGTTTTAGAATGTAGTCTACTGCATGTAACTCAAATGCCTCAAGTGCATATTCATCATAAGCGGTAGCAAAAATAACAGCAGGCGGCTGGTCCAATCTGTGAAGCTGCTCCGCGAGGTGAAGTCCACTGTCCTCTGCAAGCTGAATATCGAGAAAAACAAGATCGGGGGCAATCGAGGGAATTTGGGCCATTGCTTCGTCCATGCTGCTTGCTTCTCCAACTATTTCCACTTGTTTTGTACGGAGCAGTAAATATTTCAATTCATCACGCGCCAAAGGCTCATCATCTACTAAAAATGCCTGCAACATGGTCCTCATTCACTCCTTTTCTGTCTATAGGTATGGTGACTGTAACTTCTGTTCCGGAGCCTTCCGTACTTTTTATTTTAAATAAGGCATTTCCATTATAGATACCTTCTAGCCGTTCCCGGATATTTACGAGCGCAGTCCCGGTTCCATGCATGGAATAAACTGCTTGTTTCCCGAGTGAATCAAATTGTTTAGGGGAAATTCCTTTCCCGTTGTCCTTAACACATATACACATATATTGGTCTTCCTGATATACGGCAATGTTCACCTCGCCCTTACTTTTCGCTTGAGGAAAGCCGTGGCAAATTGCATTCTCCACCAAAGGCTGCAACGTAAAGGGAGGAAGTAGTTTTCCTTCAAGTCCGGGCTGGATTTCAAACGTAATATGATACTTATCCGGAAAGCGGGCTTGTTCCAGTGATAAATAAGCCTGTACATGCTCCAATTCTTTTTCAAGAGGAATTAGGGTGTGGCGTGCACCCTGTATATTGCTTCGAAAAAAATAGCTAAGCTCCAACAATAGCTTTCTCGCTTTTTCAGCATCTGTCCGGCAAAGGACGGAGATAGTATTGATTGCATTAAACAAAAAGTGGGGGTGAACCTGGGCTTGCAGGGCTTTAATCTCAGCATCCTTCAGTAACTTGCTTTGGTTCTCCGCTTCGGCAAGTTCAAGCTGTGTCGAAAAAAGCTTTGCCAATCCTTCAGCCAGTTCTTTTTCCACTTCATTCAGATCGTCGGGTTTTTCAAAGTATAGCTTTAAAGTGCCAACCGTATTCTGATGGACCTTCAACGGCAGAACGACTGCCGCGCGGAGGGGACAGGAAGACTGATAGCAAACGATTTCCTCCTTGCTTTTTGCAGTAATGACCCTTCCTTGTTTAAGGACTTTCTTTGTCAGTCCTGTGGCAAAGCCTTGCAGTGGAATATGATGATCAGATGCCGCGCCTACATGGGCTAACACCCTATTTTCATCCGTGATGGAAATCGCGTCTGCATGTGTAAGGTTATGCATGATATCTGCGACTTGTTTGCACGATTCCGGGTTTAAACCCTGGCGAAAATAGGGAAGTGTGCGATCAGCAATATGAAAGGCTAAATTGGTCTGCAGGGCTCTGGTACGTTCTTCTTCCCTAAGAATGGACTGAATAATTAACATAAATAAAAGAGTTCCAAACCCGTTTATTAGGATCATCGGGAGTCCGATGACCTTTACCAGGTCCCATGCCAATGGAAATGGCTTCGTTAACAAAAGGATAATCATCATCTGGATAATTTCCATCAGAACACCGGTCATGACCGCAAAACCGGCAGAAATAGGTGCCTTTTTCTTTCTGCGTTTTCCAAAATAGCCAGCAGCAATGCCAGCAAGAACAGCAGAGATGGCACATGCTGCTGCAGTAAATCCCCCCAGCATATATCGGTGTGCCCCTGCAATAAGGCCGATTCCAAAACCTACAAGCGGCCCTCCTAGTATCGACCCAATAGCAATCCCCATAATCCTGGTATTGGCTATTGCGCTGTCAGGTTCAATTTGAATAAGCCATGCATTCTCAGAGACGGAATTTTGGCGAATTTCAATACCGGTATAATTGCTGATTACGCCAATCATACCGAAAACCGCTATTAACAGGGTTTTTTCAATAATCCGTTGTTCATCATGGTGAATGATACGCCTAAACGATTTGATTTGGGAAAGAAGAAAAGCGGCTATCAGAATTACTCCAACCCGTTCCAGCATTAAGGGCAATAAGTGAATCATTTGCTCCATCCTTTATGAAGTGTATGAAAGTTGCTGTGTGAATTCAAAAAAACCTGGAACCCTAGGGATACCAGGCTTTTACCTATTATAACTTAAAGGAGCTTTTAAGCTCGACAATTTGGTTAAAGACGATCTGTCCATCACCAGTAAGCTTAGGATCAACATTAAAATAACCGTGTCTGAAGAACTGGAATTTATCTTGAGGCTGTACAGCTTTCATGTTTGGCTCGACAAAGCCTTGAAGGATCTCGATTGAGTTTGGATTTACCCGTTCAAGGAACGTTTTTTCCGCGTTCTCTTCATTTTCTTCTTCATCCAGGATTAGCGGCTGGTATAGTCGAACTTCCGCAGGTACAGCATTGCTCGCTTCCACCCAGTGGAGTGTCCCTTTTACCTTGCGGCCGGTGAAGCCTGTTCCGCTTTTTGTCTCAGGATCATAGGTACAACGAAGCTCTACCACATTGCCATTCTCATCTTTGATGACTTCTTCACATTTGATGAAGTAAGCATGTTTTAATCGGACTTCATTGCCCGGGAAAAGACGGAAGTACTTTTTCGGAGGGTTCTCCATAAAGTCATCTTGTTCGATATATATCTCCCGTGAAAAAGGAATTTGCCTAGTTCCCATCTCTGGATTTTCAGGATTAATTTCTGCCTCCAGCATTTCAACCTGACCTTCAGGATAGTTAGTAATGACAACCTTAAGAGGCCTAATAACTGCCATCGTCCGAGGTACCTTAAGTTTTAAATCCTCACGGACAAAGTGCTCCAGCATCATAGAATCCACAGTACCGTCAGCTTTTGATACACCGATTTCATGGCAGAAGTTCCGGATTGCCTCAGGTGTATATCCACGTCTTCTTAAACCCGAAATCGTCGGCATGCGCGGGTCATTCCAGCCATCGACAAAGCCTTCGTCCACTAATTGCTTAAGCTTCCGCTTGCTCATTACAGTATTTGAAAGGTTCAAACGGCCAAATTCGTATTGGCGGGGCGTGCTTTCCATTTCACAATTAGCAACTACCCAATCATATAGCGGGCGCTGATCCTCAAACTCAAGAGTACAGAGGGAATGGGTTACGCCTTCAATCGCATCCTCAAGCGGGTGTGCGAAGGCATACATAGGGTAAATGCACCATTTATCACCCGTATTATGGTGCGTAGCGTGCGCTATACGGTAAATGACCGGATCACGCAAATTGATATTAGGAGATGACATGTCAATTTTTGCGCGAAGCACTTTTTCACCGTTTCTGAATTCACCATTACGCATCCGTTCAAATAAGTCCAGGTTTTCTTCGATAGACCGATTTCTGTAAGGGCTATCCTTTCCTGGTTCGGTCAACGTTCCGCGATATTCACGAATTTCATCTGCGGAGAGGTCGTCCACGTATGCAAGACCTTTTTTAATCAACAAGACTGCCCGGTCATACATATCTTTAAAATAATCGGAGGCAAAAAACAGATTATCCCATTCATAGCCGAGCCATTTCACATCTTCTTTGATGGAATTGACATATTCTACATCCTCTTTAAGAGGGTTCGTATCATCGAAGCGAAGATTGGTCTTTCCGCGAAATTCGTCGGCTACGCCAAAATTCAGAATGATGGATTTCGCATGGCCAATATGGAGATACCCGTTCGGTTCTGGAGGGAAACGGGTAATGATCTGATCATGCTTTCCGCTCGCAAGGTCTTCTTTTATGATATTGCGAATGAAATTTGGAGAGTTATTTTCCAACTACGTTCAACCTCTTTCATGGTTTCTATTCATTTAAGTTTACCTGTATATATATCATAAATACAGACATTTTTCCATGTTCCAAGAATGTGTCAGCAAGGGGAAGGGGAAGACATTCCTTTTATAATAATCGGGGGGGGGGACGTTATTTAAAGCTTCGAGATACCGGTTAAAGTTGGACATTGGGATAAAAGTCATATCCGTACTGATATTTTGCTATAAGAGCATACTTGTAGAAATCTAACAATATTTGGCTGAGTACTATGCCCGATTCCTTGATTTTGTCCTTCATACGTTTTATTAAACGAAAATGGGGAGGCAGGCAAAAATAAGAAACAGGCATGGACGTTTGGTCATTTCCATGCCTATGGTTATTATTTTAAAGCCGTAGTCCTTAGGAATTCCTTTGTACGCTCTTCTTTCGGATTATTGAAGAAGGTTTCTGATGAGGCGCTTTCGATGATCCTGCCTCCGTGCATAAACACAATCCAGTCCCCAACTTCACGGGCAAAGCCCATTTCATGTGTGACGACAACCATGGTCATGCCTTCTTCCGCAAGCTCTTTCATTGTCGCTAACACCTCGCCAACGAGCTCCGGATCGAGCGCTGACGTAGGCTCGTCAAATAACAGGATGTCCGGCCTCATAGCCAAGGCCCGCGCGATGGCCACCCGTTGTTTTTGACCGCCGGAAAGCTTGCTTGGGTACACATCTGCTTTATCCTGTAGGCCGACTTTAGCCAGCAGCTCCTTGGCTTCTTGGATGGCCTGTTTTTTCGGAACCTTCTTAACGTGTACAGGCGCTTCTATGATATTTTCCAGTACCGTCATATGCGGGAAAAGCTGAAAATGCTGGAATACCATACCAACTTTTTCCCGCACCTTATTCATATCCTGAGATTCGGGATTTATTTCGTCGCTCCCTATGAAAATTTGGCCGCTATCCTTTGTTTCAAGGAAATTTATGCATCGGAGCAGAGTGCTTTTTCCGGATCCGCTGGAGCCGATCAAGCAAACCACATCGCTCTCGAAAACTTCTATATTTATATCTTTTAGGACGTGCAGGTCTCCGAAGGATTTATTTAAGTCTTTTATTCGAATCATGGTTTGTTTTTCTTCCACTTGAAGAACCTCCTATTAGTCACTTACGGCAAGTTTCTTTTCAATCATGTTCACAATGATCGTGAGGATGGCTACGAGAATTAAATAATAAACGGCAACGATAAGCAGATACGTCATTTCATCAAAGTTGTTGGAGCCTAGAGTAGTCGCAACATTAAATAGTTCATTCATGGAAATGAAGGCTGCGAGTGAGGAATCCTTCAAACCTATAATGAATTGATTACCCAATGGAGGCAGGGCGCGGCGGAACGCCTGCGGCATGATGATCCTGCGTAGTGCGAGTGATTTGGTCATGCCGAGCGAACGGGCAGCTTCCATTTGACCTTTATCGATTGATTGGATGGTTCCGCGGAATATTTCTGCAATATAGGCTCCGTTATGAAAGGCAAGTGCAAGAGAGGCAGCCCAGAAATCAGGGAGGAGAAAAATTCCGCTAATTCCAAAATATAAAATGAAGATTTGCACAATAAGAGGGGTGCCTCGTACAAGATAAATATAAACATCCGAAATATAACCGAGGACCTTAATATTTGAAATTTTTAAAAGGGCAAAGAAAAGGCCAATAATGATTCCTACTAAAATAGATACTACGGTCAACTCCAAGGTGAGGATCATAGCGTCGAAAAAAACGTTTGTAGAGCCCGTAAATGTTTGATAAAAATGTGAAAAACTAGGCAAGGACACAACTTCCTTTCTAAATTCTTATTATTTATTCAGGCTTGGTAGTGATATCTTCACCGAAATATTTCTTGCTGATCTTCGCTAGCGTCCCATTTTTGCGGAGGTTTTCCAAGGCTTGATTTACCCGCTTTAAAAGCTGTGGGTTATCCTTGGGCAGGACAATGGCCTGCTCGCTTCGTTCAATCAGCTGGCGCCCTTCAATTTTGAAGCCTTCCTTGGCGGCGGTTTTTCCGGTGACAAAGTCTGTTATCACAGCATCATGCCGTCCGCCGCTCAATGCTTTTAAGGCAGTGATATCGCTGTCATACATTTTGATATTGTTTGTATACCTTTCCGCTACTGATGCATAAGTCGACCCTTTCGCTGCCGCTACTTCTTGTCCTTTCAAATCTTCTACCGTCTTAATGCTGCTGTCTGGTCTTACAAAAATTTGTGGACCTGAGTAGTAGTAAGGGGTTGAAAAAGCAACTTGCTTGCTTCGCTGAGGGTTGATTGTATGAGAGGCAACGGCTGCATCAGCTCGTCCGGTCTTAACTCCCTCTACAATTCCCTTAAACTTAATCCGCTTCGGTGCCGGCTTAAGGCCTAATTCTTTCGCAACAGCCCGTCCCACTTCGATATCGAAGCCTGTCAATGTCATATCATTCTCTACATAACTGAACGGCTTGAATTCTCCGGAAGCTGCAAATACAAAGGTGTCCTTATCTATGAGCTTGGAGCCGTCATCCAGTTCGTCTTTTTCTGCACAGCCTGAAAGCAGTATAAGCAGGAAAAGGGATGAGAGAGCCAGCTTGATTTTCATCTTCATGCTTGTTCATTTTCCCCCTTCGAATAAAATGAATAGTCTAGTTAGTTAGTTACCCTTTTTATAGTCTTGTAATCTTTTTGTCCGAAAACTTTGTGAATAAGTAGGGTAAATGGAGTTTTTAAAGGGTATATGAATATATTTTTGGCGAAGACGAAAAGGGACCCCTTTAATAAGCTGGTCCCTTTCAAGGTTACGTATAAGAGTATTCTACTTTTACTGCTGCTGATATGTTAAGTTCTCCAGGTTGTATTGGAGTGTAGGCCGCGGCAATTTTTGAATACGCATCTATTTGAAATGGAAGGGGTTGACCTATGCTGGTTTCCTGGACTTGTTCTGGCTTATCATTCAGTGTGACGCCTAGTGTCTTTGCCATTGAAACGGCCTTTTGCCTTGCATTTTCCAGAGCATATGAAAGGGCACGGTTATAATAGGCCTTCTGGTTTGAGACGGTAAATCGGACACTCGATACTGTATTTGCGCCGTTTTTTACGGCAGTATCCACTATTTCCCCAACCTGACCTATATCACTGGTTGTAATTTGAATCAGGTGGGTAACCTTGTAGCCTTTAAAGATTTGTGTTCCTTCAGGATGGTCATATTGAGGATCGATGCGATATTCAACGGTTTTCATTTGACTTTCAGGAATGCTTAGAGCCTTGATTAAATTGATTACTCTGGAAATAATTTCTGCGTTATCCTGTTGGGCTCTAGCGGGATCCTTATTCTCTGTTGTCGCTCCTATCGTGATAACAGCCTGATCCGGCGCAGCCTGAACCGTTTCTTCTCCTGAAACTGTTAACATTTTTTTTTTAATGTAATGAGGAGCAGCAGTTGGAGCAATGGGATAGGGCGGGGAATTGATCATTTTTCCACCAGCTTTCCAGAAATACTATTTACTAATCAATGTACGGCAAAACAAGTGGAAAATTCCCTGTTATTACATCAATATTTTGATTGGAAGTTTGATAGGCTGTTATTTGACATGTGTTTGAAGTTACTGACGGGGGGGTCTTGGGAAATAAGCAGGTTAAATATTTGAACTATTAGATAACGTGTTAATTTCTTGGCTACAATACAAAAACCCCCAAGCTGGGGGCTATTCTAAGTCAACTTTCTTTAAAGGTTTTACTGCAGGGCCTTCCAAAACCTCTCCGTCAAATGAGAAACGGGAGCCGTGGCATGGGCAGTCCCAAGTCCTTTCACCGCTGTTCCATTCCACTTCACACCCCATGTGGGTACAAGTTGAATCAACAATATGCAGCTGACCGTCCTTATCCCGGTAACAGCCGGCTTTATTGCCATTTATTTTGACAATTCCTGCTTCGTCATTCCCAATATCCTCAGGATTTTGTTGTACCATGGAAAATTTCCCTGATATAAAATGTTTTGCTACATCGAGGTTATCTTTCACTATATTTTTTACACCAGGCTGCGCGTAAAATCGGGATGGGGAATATAGATTTTTATATGGATTGTCCCTATTCAAAATCAAATCTCTTAACAACAAGGCGGCAGCTGTACCGTTTGTCATGCCCCATTTTCTGTAGCCAGTTGCCACAAAAATATTTGGATGGTTATCTGTAGCTTGGCCTATATATGGAACCTTATCTACGGTGTTCATATCCTGGGCTGACCAACGATATAATATTTCTTTAATTCCTAAAACCTGTTCACTGAAATCCTGAAGCGCTTCATAATGTTCGAACATGGAAATGCCTTGTCCTGTTTTATGTCTTTCACCACCGACTATAATCAGCTTTTCGCCATCCATGTTTGTATAACGGAGCGAGCGTGTAGGGCTGTCAGCACTGATATACATTCCGCCTGGAAATTCAGTTTCTGTCTTTATACCAAGGGCATATGATCTTTCTACATGCATTCTTGCAAAGTAAAAGCCCATTTCATCATTAAAAGGGAAGTGGGAGGCACTAATCACATATTTACAGCTGATCGTCTTGCCATTGCTTGTTTGAATCTGGGGTGATTCGCCATCCTCAATTTTTGTTGCCGTTGTATGCTCAAATATTTTTCCGCCTGCATTCATAATTTCAGGAATTATCCCGGTCAAATATTTTATCGGATGAAACTGTACTTGATTTTTCATAATCAGAGCTGCCTTGCATGAAATAGGGAAGGGAATCGTTTCGACATATTCACCAGGAATACCCAGTCTTTGGTAGGCTTTCAATTCGTCCTGAATTTTTTTCACATACTTTTCTGTTCCTGCATAAACGTACGCATCTTCATATGATAGATCGCAATCTATATGTAGCTCAGATGCTGTTTTCACCACAAATTCCATTGCCTCTTTATTGGCTTCATAATACAATCTTGCTTTTTCTTCGCCGATATCTTTTATCAGCTCGTCATATATCAGGCTGTGCTGTGCTGTAACCTTTGCTGTAGTGTGGCCGGTAGTTCCGTTTAGAATTTCCCCGGCATCTATTAGAACGACATTTATTCCTTCCTTGGAAAGAAGATAGGCAGCAGTTATCCCGGTTATTCCTCCACCAACAATTGCTACATCAGTTTCAATATCTTGTTTTAGTTTTGGAAAAGCCGGTAATGCGACAAAGTCCCTCCAATATGGCTCAGGAAATTGTGGTAATTGTTTTTTTTTATTTCGGCCATTCATTCTAATACCTCCTTTTTAATTCTAGGAAAGTACAAACTATTCCTAAACGGTAGTTAGGGAATTTTCTGCTTCTATAAGTGCTGCGAGACATAAAGAACATCATTCACACAATCTGTCCATTTATTACCATACCCAGAATGTCTTGTTATACACCTGGATTATGGATATAACCTAGGTTTAAAAAAGAAGATCACGAAGAGAATTAAACTGCAATTTAGTAAAAAAATCTTTGTATACAAATTTTGTACACAAGTAAACAAAAATGTATACAATGTACACATAAAATGTACACAAGTAAACAAAGTTGTATACATGCGGCTATGACGGGATGTGTACAACTTTGTATTCGTTGTTTACAAAACTGTGTACAAAATAACAAATCTATTATCCTTCTAAAGGTGTATTGACCATTCTATGAAACTTTCATATTCTTAAAGTAATGTGGTTTCCACAATTTTTGTTTACTCTCTAAAAATAGGAAGGAATGGTTTTATGAGTAATTCACGAATTGCAGCTGTTGATGTTGGAAATGATTCCATCAAAGCTTTGTTTGGAAAGTTGGATTCTGAACTATACATACCTAACGTAATTGCAAGAGATATAGAGGATAGACCTGTTATCGGAATCGAGGAGTTAAATGATCAGAACCCACTTGAAGGGATTCACATCAGGGTCCACTCCCCCGCTCTTCAAGATAATAATGCAATATACCGTGTGGGCAGCCTAGCCACGAAAGGTGATAACCCATCCGAATTGGATCCGGGCAGCAGCAAATCAGAAGAGGATCAAACCCTGGTCATGCTGTTCACGGCTTTGGCATTGGATGCGGTGAAAGAGGAAAACTCTAAGATATTTAGGAAAACAAATAATGTAGTGGATGCAACTTATACTTTAGGGACAGGCCTTCCGCTCCGTGAAGTAAAAGAAGGAAAGGATGTCGGCTATCGTTCACGTCTACTTGGCTCTGTCCACCAAGTGGAATTCTTGGTCACCCCTAAATACCAGGGCTTAAAGGTCAATATTAAGTTTGACGAAGTGAAAGTATATCCAGAGGGCTTTGCGGCATATATCAACCTTGTCATGGATAATGATTTAAATATTATTAACCGTGATTTAATTGATAAGCGTATTCTGATCCAGGACATCGGCGGTTTATCTACTGATATTGCTGTAATTCAAAATCGAAAGGTAGACGACGATAAATCGCAGGGATTTAATCTTGGTGTGGCTGAAGCACTGGAAGCTATAAGAGAGGAAATCCGTAAGAAGCACGGGGTGGAATTGGACAGCAGGCGGGATGTTGTTGAAATCATTACCAAGAAAAATGACAGGAACCACATTATGGTCCGAGGAAGCCGCACGAGCGTGCATGACATTACGGACCGGATTCTAGGAGAACTGGCCAAGAAGCAATACCGCCACTTACGCAATATTTGGCAGAAGAACTCCCAATCAGAAATCTGTTACTTTATCGGCGGCGGAGCCATTGTGTTAAAGGATTATTTAAAAACGCTAAATAATAACCTTGATGGCTATAATATCGATTTTTTTGAAGATGAAAAGGAAAGCATCTGGATGATGGCCAATGCCTATTATAAGCTAATTTCGGACTTCATAAGAAGAAATGCTAAAGAAACACCGGTAAAACCTGAAAACAAAAAGGAAGAACAAAAAGCCGGCACAACTAAATAGGTGATTAAATGAAAAAGTCAACCGGTGCAGGGATACAACGAGGGCAGGCAATTACGTTTCGCCTTCCCTCTGATACTCCTGACCATATCATAAGGCAGCTTCAACATCTTAAGGAAACTGAAAAAAGGAACTTTTCCAGTAAAATAGCAGAGTTCGTGATGGAAGGGGTAGGAAATAGTTCCATCAGGGAAAGGGAAATGATCTCGATTCCATTGCCTCATAAATTGAGCAAAACTCAGCGTGATTGGCTCAAACATGCCCATTCAGAGGCATTGCTAGGAAGCATTGTTTATCAGCTTTTATCAGATCCATTAAGAGCTACCGCCTTGCTGGCATCAATGAACAGCAATGCTACGGAAATAGATCAGGCATTGTATTTGCAAGAAGAAGTAAATACAATGCCTGGAATCTTAAATGACCACAAGGATGCTCCAAGTGAAGCGACCGTTACCTCAGTCGAGGATAACGATCTAGATGACTTTGATTGGAGTCAGGTGACCACCGTACATTCAGATGAAGACAATGAACCGGAACCCGCCAAAGAAGAAAGCTTAGATGATTTGCTAGGGGATTTTCTCGCGCAAATGAATAAATGAAATGGGGAAGGATGTCTGTAGCTACAGGCATCTTTTTTAGGCCTAAGAAAACCGTTTACCTATCAAAGTAAACGGTTTTCTGTGTCTGTCTGTTTGAAATTGCAAGAAGACTAACTGGCAAGAAAGATAAGCTGGTACAAGAAAAGAATGGCGAAAATATAAACAAGCGGGTGCACTTCGCGGAACTTCCGTTTGGCTATTTTCATAATTGGATAAGAGATAAAGCCAAGCGCAATTCCATTCGCAATACTAGAAGTAAGAGGCATGCTGACGATAACTAAAAATGCTGGGAAAGCTTCATCAAAATCCTGCCAATTAATTTCTGAAATACTTTTAATCATAAAGCTGCCAACAATAATTAAACTAGGAGCTGTGATGGCAGTAACGTTAGAAACAGCACCTACTAGCGGACTAAAAAAGGCGGATATGAAAAACAGGACAGCTACCGTCAGACCGGTCAATCCGGTTTTACCACCTGCTCCTACACCAGCTGATGACTCAACTGAAGCAGCAGTAGGGCTTGTCCCAAACATAGCACCTACAGTTGTTCCTATAGAATCGGCAAAAAAGGCGCTGCCCGCCCGCTCGAGCTTCCCATTTTGTAATAAACCAGCCTGCCTTACGATTCCGAGTAAAGCCCCGGTTGTATCGAATAACATAACAAGTAAGAAAGAGAAAACTACCCCATACAAACCGTATTCAATCACATCGTTTATTGAAGAGATCGGGTTGAACACAACCAATCCTTCAGGAAGATGAGGGGCAGCCACAATCCCCTTGGTAAAATGGAGTTGTCCTGCAAAATAGGCTATTGCCCCGGTAATAATCATGCCAATAAACAGGGCTCCCTGCATATTTAATGTCATTAAAGTAATGGTAATAACAATGCCGATTAAAGTGAGAGCCACCTTAGGATCTTTAAAATTGCCCAGTGTAACGAGATTCGTTGGATGATCAGCGACGATCCCGGATAGCCTTAGTCCAATAAAGGTAATAAAAAGACCGATACCTGCACTGATAGCATGTTTAAGGTTATTAGGGATCGCTTCAATGAGTTTACTGCGGAATCGAGTCAGCGAAAGAATTAAAAAAAGGATCCCTGTAATAAATACAGCGGAAAAAGCAATCGTAAAAGGGATATCATTATTCCCAAGCACTGAATAAGCAAAGTAAGCATTTAATCCCATCGCCGGGGCGATAATAATGGGGTAGTTTGCAAAAAAGGCCATACAGAGCGTCCCGACTACAGTTGCAATGATCGTAGCTGTAAAACCCTGGTCAAAAGGCACCCCGGCATCCGACAAAATCATCGGATTAACTATTATGATATAAGCTAAAGTCAAAAAAGTTGTGAGACCTGCTAAGATCTCCGTTTTTACACTGGTGTTCCGTGTTCTTAAGTTAAACATTTTGCCACTCCTTTTTACTGAAAAACCACCTGTAGTTTAATTGGAGGCATAACAATTTCACGAAAAAGTGAAAGAGACTTCCATTAGTATTTTCCTAAATGAAAATTATATTTGAAACGCTAAGTGGAATACAACAAATAAGGAGAGTTAAAAATAATGCAAAAATTGAAATCGGTTGCCTTTCGTCACTTACATACAGAACTTCATGATATACTAGGCGAAGCTAACTAGAAGCAGGTGAAAAAATGGAGTTTATACAACTTGGAATAAATTCGGAACTTCAAAAGATTCTTAAGGATAATGGAATTGCCAAGCCAACCCCTATACAACAGAAGTCCATACCGAAAATTATGGCGGGAAGCGATGTTATTGCCCAAGCACAGACCGGTACAGGTAAAACACTTGCTTTTTTACTTCCCATTATAGAAAACGTGAAACCAGAATGGAATCAGGTCCAGGCTCTTATTGTGTCCCCAACAAGGGAGCTTGCTCTTCAAATAAGCACAGAATTACGTAAACTGGTGACTGTTAATGGTATGCGGATTGCTTCCATTTACGGGGGGCAGGACGTAGACAGGCAAATTAGAGAATTGAAGAACAATCCAGCAATAGTCGTCGCGACCCCCGGCAGGCTTCTGGACCATGTAAGGCGTGGCACTCTTGATTTGAGTTATGTTTCCACTCTTGTATTAGACGAAGCGGATCAAATGCTCCATATCGGTTTTTTGCCAGAAGTCGAACAAATTATTGGAATCGTCCCGGCAGAAAGACAAATGCTGCTTTTCTCAGCGACGATGCCTGAGCAGGTAAGGTCAATTGCCAAACGTTTTATGATTTCTCCTGTTACGGTTTCCATCGAAAATAAAACCGCTACATTGGAGCAAATCAAGCAGACTGTGATCGAGACAACCGACAGAGCAAAACAAGCGACTTTGTTTAAATCAATAAAGGAAGAACAGCCGTTTATGGCGATTATTTTCTGCAGAACTAAACGGCGGGTCAGCAAACTGAATGAAGCTCTAAAGAATGCTGGTTTCCTTTCAGATGAACTTCACGGAGACTTATCCCAATCAAAACGGGAGCAAGTAATGAAACGCTTTAGGGAAGCAGCGATCCAACTACTGGTTGCAACAGATGTGGCAGCACGAGGACTAGATGTCGAAGGTGTCACCCATGTATTTAACTATGATGTCCCAGAAGATGCGGAAAGCTATATTCATCGCATTGGGCGGACGGGCAGAGCTGGCGAACAAGGTATTGCCATCACGTTCATTGCTCCGAAAGATCGGCTGCAATTAGCGTCGATTGAAAAGGAGATAAAGCTAACACTGGAACGAAAAGTGATAGAGGGAGTCAAACCCAATAGAGACTCGCAAACCAGCACCATACATAAAGGCCAGCGTAGGCCGCAAGAAAATCACAATGCAGCTAAAAAGGAAGCACGTAAAGGTAAGGGCGGATTATCGGAAAATCTCAAAATCAAACATGATAGGAAAGGCCTTGGCAAATCACCGGAAAAACGAAATGGCAGCGAAGATGAACAAGATAAAAAGGGGAATGGAAGGAAACAGAGAGGGGACTCCCCACAAAGAGACAGAAGAAAAGGGCGCTCCGTTAGCCAACCGAATTCAAAACGAAAGAACAAACGAAGGGCGGATTCACGTAAAAGAGGACACGATAATTACAAATGAGGCAGGCTTTGAGCCTGATTGACGTAAAAACCTGGTAAAGAACTGGGTTTTTCTTTTTTATAGAATCCTGCTATTAACAAAAAAATATTGCTATTTGGCCTCCTTCAACGCAACTTTCAATGAGGTGCTGCTTGTGCCCATAGGCTACTACGCCTCCAGTCTTATAGGAAAATATAGCTCTGGTTCATTATGGAAAAAAAGAAAAACAGATAAGCTAGAGACATGAAAGGAGGAAGTCGAAAATGAAGAAATTCGGTTTATTACTTGCAGGAGGAATAGCGGCCTGCGTGCTGCTCGCAAATGTTGGGCCAATGGCCGGCCTTGCCCTTAGCCTGGTGATCCTATACTTTGTGTTTAAACAATTTGTGAAATCAGACTCCACAATGGGGAAAATCCTTTGGGGGCTAGTCGGCCTGGTAGCAATATCGGCATCGCTTGCAAATGTACCTTCCCTCATCGGCCTTGCAGCGGCTTATGTGCTTTACCTGATCTACAAAAAGTGGAATGAAACGAAAAAAAGCAGCAAGGAACAAGAGCAAGATCCCTTTATCAATTTTGAAAAACAATGGGCGGAATTAAAACGATAACAAAAAGGAGAGATTGATCATGAGTAATTTATTCACAAGAATTAAAAACGCAATTGCTGCGGATTTTCATGAAATGCTTGATGAAAAGGAACAAAAAAATCCGATTGCCTTGTTGAACCAGTATCTTCGCCAATGTGAGCAGGAAACGGAAAAGGTACGTAAATTGGTAGAACGACAATTCCTCCTGAAGGAAGAATTCAACCGGGAATATCACCACGCCTCTAGCCTTGAAGAAAAACGCCGTCACCAGGCGAAAATTGCTGCCCAAGCAGGGGAAGCAGAATTGCAGTCATTAGCGGTCGAAGAGAGTGTCCATTATGAAGAGCGTGCACAAAAGCTAAAAGAGGCACTTCGAAAGGCTGAAACGCAGCTTCAAGAGTTAGAGCGCAAATACGAAGAAATGAATCATAAGCTGAAGGATATGAACATTAAACGTATGGAACTAATGGGCCGTGAAAACATGGCACGCGCTAGCTACCGGATCAATCAGGTGATACAATCTGACGCCTATGTAAACAAACCATTCGCCCGATTTGAAGAAATGGAGTCCTATCTCGACAGGCTGGAACACCAAGTTAATTCAGCCCACCACTGCAATACCATTGATGCCCGTATTGCACAACTTGAAAAAGATAGGAAAAATAAAGAAACGCATTCTATTTCCTAATGATGTCATGGTATTCTAAAAAAGGCGTAGGTTACTACGCCTTTTAGGTTTATCGACAATTCGGGGCAATATCTGAATTGCAGGGGTTCTAACAATATTTAGGCATGATATCAAATCAACAATTGATGAGGTTGAATCCATATTTTAGAAAATATATCAACAATGTCAGTGGTTATATCGGTCATTCAGGTTATATCAATAATCTGGAATTTTATCATAATTAAAGCTATTTCATAAGATTAATCTTCATTTAATAATTGAACGGTGCATTTCAAACCTGTAATTCACAAACAGTTTACGAAGGGAGGTACCCCATGTTCAAACAACTAAAAACAGATTATGTTAGCTGGATGGTATTGGTAGGAGTGGCTTTGCTGCTTCTAGAAATCGTGTTTTTTGACGGGGGTTTATTATTCTCCCTTGTGTTTACGATTGCAATTGCCTATTATGGCCGGAAGTCTTACGCCCGTAAACGGGGAAGATTCATGTTCTGGGCGGGTTTATTCGCCACGGTAATAACTGTGCTCAATATGATGATCTTCAAATTTTTCCTTCTTGCTCTAATCGTTTATGTAATTGTAGTTTTTTACCGGTCCAAAAAAAATCCTGAAATAATCAAGCCTTTGCTGGTTGAACCTCAACCTCTCGTTGATAACCGTGAGAATGAGCCATTGCTTAAAAAGAGCCAATTATTTGAGAATAAATTATTTGGCAGGCAAACAACGCCTGATCACATCTACGAGTGGAATGATATAAACATACAGGGAGGAATAGGCGATACAATTGTTGATTTAAGCAATACGATACTTCCTAAAGGGGAAGCTGTCATTTCCATTAGAAACTTGATAGGAAATATAAAGATCCTGGTTCCTTATGATATCGAGGTAAGCATCCACCACTCGGTATTTTCCGGTAAAGCCCATATTTTTCAGCATCAAGAGAACATGGCATTCAACCAAATCATCTCATATCAGACTGCTGACTATCAAAATGCAGGCGAGAAAGTAAAAATCATCACCTCGCATTTGACGGGAAATCTAGAGGTGAAACGGATATGAGTATTTTAGCCAGGCAAATTGTAAGCGGAATGGTCGCTGCATTGATTATTTCGTTCTCACTATCAGCGGTGGTTTTCTTTGCATTTCCCCCAGAAGACTGGCACCTCCTGTGGCATAAAAAAATCATGGGTATGCCGTTTATTCTTTTTGTTCCTATTTTAAGCTTGGTGGGGGGACTTATTTTCGGGGTTAGCACCGGACTGTTTTGGAGAAGGCAGCTTCAAGGCTTAGGAGATGCTTTATACCAGCTTGAACACGGAAACGCCCCTTCGCCGATAGAATCCTATAGCATTCAGGAATTCAAGACGATATCGTCTAGAATGAAGAAAGTCCACAACCATTTATCCGAGCAGGCAAAAATTTCGCAAAAACTTACCGCAGAAAAAGTGGTGGAGCAGGAAAAAATTATCGAAGAAATCGTCTCCCAAGAGCGAAACCGCCTGGCAAGGGAGCTGCACGATTCAGTGAGCCAGCAGCTCTTTGCTGCATCTATGCTTATGTCAGCGATCACGGAATCAAAGCCTGATCTTAAAAGCGCTGAGGCAAAACAGTTAAAAATGGTAGAAGGGATGATCCATCAATCGCAGCTTGAAATGAGAGCCTTGTTATTGCATCTCCGACCTGTTCCGTTGCGTGATAAGTCATTACAGGAAGGAATTCAGGAGCTTTTGACCGAATTATCCCAAAAGGTACCGATAAACATTACCTGGAAAATTGAGCCGATCCTATTAGACCGGGGAATAGAGGATCATCTATTTCGCATCCTGCAGGAATCTGTCTCCAACACATTGAGGCATGCTAAAGCAACAAATCTTGAGGTTTTACTGATCGGGCGTGACGATTTGATTATCATGCGAATCGTGGATAATGGACTCGGTTTTAACATAGAGGATTCAAAAACTGGTTCCTATGGTTTGCAAAATATGCATGAGCGTGCTATGGAAATAGGCGGGACCATGAAGATCGTCAGTGTTCCGAATAAAGGCACGAGGCTGGAAGTAAAAGTCCCGATGACGGTTGAGGTGGAAGAGAATGATTAAAGTTTTACTAGTAGATGATCATGAAATGGTACGAATCGGTGTGTCAGCTTATCTATCGGTACAGCCGGATATTGAGGTAATTGGTGAGGCTGAGGATGGAGGGGCGGCTGTCGAGCTTGCCCTAAAACTGCGACCTGATATCATTCTGATGGACTTGGTCATGAATGAAATGGACGGCATTGAAGCGACGCGTGCGATCATTGAAAAGTGGCCGGAGGCAAAAATTATTATTGTCACAAGTTTCCTTGATGATGAAAAAGTTTATCCTGCGCTTGAAGCGGGAGCTACGAGCTATATGTTAAAAACCTCTAAGGCAGGCGATATTGCTGATGCTGTCCGTTCAACCTATCATGGACAGTCCATTCTTGAACCGGAAGTAACAGGGAAAATGATGGCCAAAATGCGGAACCAGCATAAACAACTTCCCCACGAGCAGTTGACGAAGCGGGAGATGGAGATCCTGCTATTAATGGCTGAAGGGAAAACAAATCAGGAGATAGCGGACGAACTGTTCATCGCCCTAAAAACGGCCAAGGTCCATGTAAGCAATATTTTAAGCAAACTTGAGGTACAGGACAGGACCCAGGCTGTCATTTATGCATTTAAACATTCCTTGGTAAAATAGATGATTTCCTTTTCGTAATCTAAAGTTAAAAGGAATATGTGCTGTATGTTATCTATGATCATTCATAAATAGTAGACTTGAACACCGCTCATGCGGGATTTCCTCCTGTTATTTCTAAAAACCTTTACTCTTCTTTTTCGTTTAATGACATGGCTATGTCTTTTAAGCTAAGCGATTTGCAGACGTATCCTTCAAACATTGCCTCAAACGGCATTTCCGGCAAATCTTAAATTCCTTTATAATAAAATAAATAATGTTTTCTCGGAGGGTTTCATGAATATAGAATTTCGAAATGCCATCCTGACTGTTGGCCAGGCCTTGGAACAGGGTGGCATTCCATATCAATTTACGGGAGCGGCTGCTCTTTTTATGCAGGGAGTAGCAATAAAAAAACTCAATCGTGTAGAAGTATCCATTCAATGGGATTTGTTTCAAGATGCTTTTGCCCTTTTTTCTGCCTATTCTCCTTCAGAACCAGAAAAAAGTGAGGAGCGTGCATCGTTCTGTTTTGAGGCAGAGGGAATACATATAACAGTAAGCTGCCTATTTAACACAACCATTAAAACAGACCCTTATCGCATTTCTGTGCAGTTGGAAGACGGGGAATTGTGGTGCCAGTCCCTGTACATCTTTTTGTATGGAGAGGTAATGGCAGCATACCGCACGGAAATTCATGATCATTTATTGCATAAGCAATCCGAATTTAAAGAGCAAAACGAACGTGCATGGAACCAGAATAATTATCAGGCGCTGATTAACCGGTACGGAAAGCCTGAAGAAATTTCGGATAAAATTAAACAAAACCCTAAATGGAGACTGCAGCCTTTTTATAAATACCTGGGAGATCTACCAGGAAAAAAAGTGGTTCATTTAATGGGATCCAACGGTGTAAAAGGAACGGCACTTGCACTATTAGGTGCAGAAGTTAAAATTGTTGATTTTTCTCAGGAAAATGCTGCCTTTGCAACGGAGCTGGCTGATGCAGCCGGGGTATCATTTGAATATGTTGTATCGGATGTACTGTCCCTCCCAAAAGAACACTTAAATGGGGAGGCGGATATCGTGCTAATGGAACTCGGTGTACTGCACTACCTCATTGATTTACACCCATTAATGGAAATCATAAAACAGTTGTTAAAGCCGGGAGGAATATTTGTGTTACACGAATTCCATCCAATTTCTACAAAGCTGATCACTTCCACTGGGAAAAAGCACAAGGTAACAGGCAATTATTTTGACCCAGCGATCGAAAGCAACACCGTGGCATTTTCCAAGCATATGTCTGGAGAAGATCAACAAAAACTGGCTAATGTGGTTCAAAGAAAGTGGACGCTAGGGGAACTCGTTACTTCAGTTGGCCAGTCCGGTCTTATGATAAAGGTATTGGAAGAAGAGCCAAACCATAAAATGCACGACATCGGCTTGCCGAAGACATATACACTGGTGGCGGAGAAACCGTCAATTTATGGCATGAGCGATGGTTGTTGATCAGTGCGTCTAATTTGTTGGGCTGATGGTCAGTGATCGAGATCTTTCTTAAACTACAAAAAAGGCCATCTTCACTACACGAAGATGGCCTCAGATTGTCGACAAAAGGGGTTCGGAATGGTTTGATTCCGAACCCCTTTTGTTAAATTTTCTCTCTTTTTTCTCCATTTTCAGTGTGAGTTGACCTCTACAGCCTCATTTTCATGCCATTTCTGGGGCTCGCCATGCCCAATTGGCCATCTTCTTCAAATTCATGGCAGCGAAAGTAAGCATCGCCTGCATCGACAATTTTTTAAGTCCCCTTAACGTTGTCCAACGCATGCCATGCTTTTCTTTTGCATCTGCGAATACGCGCTCAATGGTTTCTTTGCGTTTCGCATAGATCGGTTTGACATCCTCATGATGACGAAGATGGTCTGTTTCCTCCACATACTCTTGCCATATATGCCGGGTCACCACTTTTTGGTGGTCCTTACTTTCGGTACACTGCGATAAAAAAGGGCAGCCTGCGCATTTGTGCTTCGGTGACTTGTACTCACGATAGCCTTCCTTGTTGGTTGTCGAGTAAGCCAATATCTCATGAGCCGGGCAAATATAACAGTCGAAGTGTTCATCATAGACATATTCGTGTTTTCGGAAAAATCCATCTTTTGTGCGTGGCCGCGTATAAGGCATAGCCGGTGTCATTTCGTTATCGAGCAAATACTTCGTAATGGCAGGTGTTTTATAAGCTGCGTCTGCCGCCACAGCTTTTGGCTTTCCAACTACCTCAATCACTTGCTCAACCAGAGGTTCCAACATATGGCTGTCATGCGTATTGCCCGGTGTGACCATGGTCCCCAACACAAATCCATTACGGTCAGAAGCCGCATGGAAAGAATAGGCGAACTGTTTGGTACGTTCGTCCTTTACATAATAGCCACTTTCCGGATCGGTTGTGCTTTCTTTGATTTCCTTTGATTCTTCTTTATCAAACTTGTCCGGGGGGAACGGCTTTTTTCCGTGGTCTTCCCGGTCCTGGTTGATTTCTTTTTGAAGTTGTTCCTGATAAGCCCGTGTTTCTTTACGTACGACTTTCTTTTCGAATTTATGTTTATTGGCGCTTGCCTTAACGTGTGTTGAATCGACAAAGACATGTTCGGGACTAATCAGTTTTTTCTCAGCTGCTGTTTTTAATATCCGATAGAAAATCTGTTCGAACAGGTCTGTATCTTTAAAGCGACGCTCATAGTTCTTGCCGAAGGTAGAAAAGTGAGGCACTTTATCATGAAAGCCATATCCTAAAAACCAGCGGTAGGCCATATTCGTTTCCGTTTCCTTGATGGTTTGACGCATGGAGCGAATGCCGAACGTATATTGAATAAATGTCAATTTGATTAAAATCACCGGATCAATACTTGGGCGACCTACTTCCGAATACACATCCTTGACCAAATCATAAATGAACGAAAAATCAATGGCGGCCTCCATTTTCCGGACCAAGTGATCCTCTGGTACCAATTGATCTAAAGTAACCATTTCAAGCTGATCCCTTTGGATTGAATTGTATTTTGAAAGCATGTTCATCACCTCAAGCATTTGTTCTATTTATATATTAAAACAAAAGGCCATCTTCACTACACGAAGATGGCCTTTTGTTTTATGCTTGGATCTGGTTGCTCCATTCCTCTACGTCCCATACTTTTGTAACCCAATCCTCATAGAAATCGGGCTCATGGCACACGAGTACAATCGTGCCCTTATATGCTTGCATCGCACGCTTCAATTCTTCTTTGGCGACAACATCGAGATGGTTTGTCGGCTCATCGAATAGGAGCCAGTTGCTTTCATTCAGCATTAGCTTACAGAGGCGGACCTTTGCTTGCTCACCACCGCTCAGTTGGTTAAGCGGCCGGGAAATATGCTCATTTTTCAATCCTACCTTGGCAAGTATACCGCGGACCTGTGGCTGGTCGAGATGCGGGAAGGCATTCCAAACATCATCGATCGGTGTGATGTCACCGGCTTTCACTTCCTGCTCGAAATAAGATGGGTACAGGAAATCACCCAGAACAACAGAACCGCTTAACGGCTCGATTTTTCCAAGAATCGTTTTAAGTAAAGTCGATTTTCCGACGCCATTGCAACCCACTATGGCGATTTTCTCCCCACGTTCAATCTGCATAGTTAGTTTAGGGAGAAGCGGACGGTCATAGCCAATTTCCAAGTCTTTTCCTTCAAAAACATATCGGCTGCTTCCTCTTGACTCCTTAAAGTCAAATGTCGGCTTCATCGCTGTTTCCGGGCGGTCAATTCGCTCCATCCGGTCAAGCTGCTTCTGCCGGCTTTTCGCACGCCCGGTAGTGGAATAACGGGCTTTATTTTTAGCAATAAAGTCCTCCTGCTTTTTAATGAACTCCTTCTGCTTTTCATATGCATTGATATGCTGGTTCTTGTTGATTTCTGCGAGCTCCAGGAATTTTTCATAAGTTGCCGTATATCGGGTCAGCTTGGAAAATTCAAGATGGAAAATAACATCCACGATACCGTTCATGAATTCTGTATCATGGGAAATCAATAGGAAAGCATGCGGATATTCCTTCAGGTAATTGCTTAGCCAACGGATATGCTCTACATCAAGATAGTTGGTTGGCTCGTCCAATAGCAGGACTTCCGGCTGCTCCAGCAATAATTTTGCAAGCAAGACCTTCGTGCGCTGGCCCCCGGAAAGGGCAGATACATCCCGGTCAAGACCGATTGCATCTAAGCCAAGGCCACGTGCTGCTTCTTCGACTTTGATATCCAGGTTATAAAAGCCGCCAGCCTCCAGTTCATCTTGAATTTTTCCCATTTGGTCAAGCAGCTCTTCCAATTCCTCAGGAGTGGCGGTGCCCATTTTTTCTGTCACATCATTCAATGCTTTTTCTTGTTCGAATAAAGGGAGAAATGCATCACGCAGTACATCGCGGATCGTTTTTCCTTTTGTAAGGACTGTATGCTGGTCAAGATAGCCATATGTTACACCTGGCGTCCACTCAACACGTCCTGTATCATAAATTAGCTGTCCTGTGATAATATTCATTAATGTAGATTTACCGACACCATTGGCGCCGACCAAACCAACATGTTCGCCGGCCATCAGGCGGAACGATACATCTTTGAAAAGGGTGCGGTCGCCAAAGCTGTGGCTTAATTTATCTATTGAAAGTAAGCTCATGTTATTGTCTGAACCTCCACTTATATTTAAAAAACATCTATGTTCCATCATACTAAAATCTTTACTAGATTACTATCCTTGCTGGGAAAAAACAGACTGGAAACTGTCCTGCAATCATAAGCAAAAATTTCGACATATTTCTCGGGAAATTTTTTTAACCGAGGACCGGGATTTACCGGATTAAACGGATATCAGGACAATTAAGCGAAATTGTCGATTTTTAAGCGAAAAGAATCTAGAATTAAGCGAAAAAATCTATATTTACGCGAAAGGCCCTGCCATTTAAGCGAAACGATGAATATGCCTTTCCCGCCAATTTATGAGATAATAGGAAAAGCGATTTTTATCAAAGAAACATCGATATTGAAAGGATGTTATGATGAGCAAATCAGTCGTACTGGCCGAAAAACCTTCGGTCGGAAGAGATATAGCAAAAGTCTTGAATTGTAACAAAAAAGGAAACGGCTTTTTTGAAGGCGATAAATATATTGTTACCTGGGCGCTCGGCCATCTTGTTACCCATGCTGATCCGGAAGCGTATGATGACAAATACAAGGCATGGAGACTGGAAGACCTGCCAATGCTTCCGTCTTCACTCAAGCTAGTGGTAATCAAACAGACCGGCAAGCAATATCAGGCGGTTAAATCCCAGCTGAACCGGAATGATGTAAAGGATATTGTTATTGCGACTGATGCCGGCCGTGAAGGGGAGCTTGTCGCCCGTTGGATCATTGAGAAGGCAAATGTGAAGAAACCGATCAAACGTCTCTGGATTTCATCAGTTACAGACAAAGCAATTAAAGAAGGCTTCAAGAAGCTCCGCGATGGAAAAGAATATGAAAACCTGTATGCTTCCGCCGTTGCAAGAGCTGAGGCTGACTGGATTGTCGGCATGAACGCGACAAGGGCACTGACGACAAAATATAACGCCCAATTATCATGTGGCCGTGTCCAGACACCGACACTTGCGATGATTGCGAAACGTGAGGAAGAAATCAAAAGTTTCCAGCCGAAACCTTATTACGGGGCAACGGCACTTGCAGATGGCAAGCTCCGACTCGTCTGGCAGGATAGCAAAACAAAGGATATCCGCACATTTGATAAAGAAAAAGCAGATAAAATAGTTTCGTCTGCAACCGGTAAAAAGGCTGAAGTGGTCGAGGTTGATAAAGCTCGTAAAAAGAGCTATGCACCCAAGCTTTATGATTTAACGGAATTGCAGCGGGAAGCCAACAAACGTTTTGGGTATTCCGCAAAAGAAACGTTATCGATCATGCAGCGTTTATATGAAAGCCATAAAGTATTAACTTATCCGCGCACCGATTCCCGTTATTTATCGTCGGATATCGTGGATACATTAAAAGAAAGGCTCCAAGCTGTAAGCATCAAGCCATATTCACTGTTTGCTTCAAAAATACTGCGAAATCCGATTAAAGTGAACAAGTCGTTTGTCGATGACAGCAAGGTTTCCGATCACCATGCCATCATCCCGACTGAACAAACGCCGCTCCCAGGCAAGCTGAGCGACAAAGAAAGCAAAATCTATGATTTAGTTGTCAAACGATTCCTTGCTGTACTCATGCCTCCGTTTGAGTATGAACAGACTACCATCAAAGCGAAATTCGGTTCCGAGATATTTGTGGCCAAAGGGAAGGTCATACTTAAAGCTGGATGGAAAGAGGTTTATGACTACCAGCATGATGAGGAGGATGAAGGGGATGGCCTGGCGGAACAGGTGCTCCCGGCAATCCAAAAGGGCGATTTGTTGAATATTTCTTCCGTCACGTTAACGAACGGGGAAACCAAACCGCCTGAACCTTTCAATGAAGGAACGCTCCTTTCTGCCATGGAAAACCCAGCACGGTTCATGAACGGGGAAAGCAAAGACCTGATCAAGACGTTAGGGGAGACAGGCGGAATCGGTACGGTAGCTACCCGGGCTGATATTATTGAGAAGTTGTTTAATACGTTCCTGATTGAGAAAAAGGGAAAAGGAATCTTTGTTACATCAAAAGGCAAGCAGCTGCTTGATTTGGCTCCTGAGGAGCTGCGTTCCCCTGCGTTGACTGCTCAATGGGAACAAAAGCTGACAGCCATTTCAAAAGGAAAACTCAAAAAACAGGCCTTTATCCAGGAAATGAAGGATTACACGAAGCATATTGTGTCCGATATCAAAAACAGCGGCAAGAAATTCAAGCATGACAACGTGACCGGAAAAAAATGTCCGGAATGCGGCAAGCTGCTCCTTGAAGTGAACGGGAAAAAAGGGAAAATGCTCGTATGCCAGGACAGGGAATGCGGCTACCGCAAAGGTATCTCCAAGGTAACCAATGCAAGATGCCCGCAATGCCATAAAAAGCTTGAGCTTCGTGGTGAAGGTGAAGGGCAAATCTTCGTCTGCACTACCTGCGGCCATCGTGAAAAACTGTCTGCTTTTAATCAAAGAAGAAGCAATGACAAAAACCAAAATGCTTCGAAAAGGGATGTAAATGCTTATCTGAAGCAGCAACACAAAAAAGAGGAACCGATCAATACAGCGCTGGCAGATGCCCTTGCCAAGCTGAAAATTGATCAATAAATAAGAGTGGCTGTCTAAACAGCACATCATAAAAAGCCCACGGGAAAATGATTATTTCTCCGTGGGCTCTTAGTTTTTCCTGAAGATAGAAACGCGCAAGACCTTCTTTTGGTGATCCATTACCAGTGGTTACTCTTGCAACTGTTTAACAGAGGCAATATACTGATCATGCCATTTTTCCCAATCCTCTTTTGGGAATTCCATGTAGTGGCCTTCCAGCAGGGCAGAAAATATATCCAGGCATACATGCCATCCTGCTAAATCTTTTGATGTATGATCCGTTAACGTATTGATGAATTCTTTCAATACCAACAGACAACCATCAGGTGTAGGGTACAATTCAAACCGGACACGGTCATTACCCCATTCGAATTCCAGTACGGAGTTTTCTTTAAAATCTAAAATTTCCATAACCATAAATGTCCCCGAACCGTCCTGCATATCGAATTTTATGGTGCCACCTTTTTGGAGATCCTCAACTTGAAGGTTTGACATCCATTTTGCCAGCTTGTCATTCTGGGTTAAAGCAGCCCACACTTTCTCTACGGAATGTTTTAATGGACGGTCGTAACGGGCGATATAGCCTACATCCTCGGCTTTTTCTATTACAGCTAACACATTGCTCCTCCTCATCTGAAAATCCTTTAAGTGCATCCAGCCTGTAACAAATACTGGCGGTAGTGCTCAAGCCAATTATCAATATCTTTAAACGGTACAGTCGGTAAATAAGCTTTTGAGACTCCACTTTTTAAGATAAAATGCTTTACGTAAAAAAGCAATATTATCCCATTTGCTTAGTACAGATATGTGTTATACTGATGGTAAGTTTTGAGATTTTTGATGACCTTTAGTAGCTTTAGTAACTTACTCTATATTTAGAAAGAATATCTGCGAAAAGAGGAATTCACAATGTATGAAAATCTGTTAAATATATCGGAAGTCGCCAAGCTGCTTGGAGTTTCACCTAGCACCTTAAGACGTTTAGAGAAAAATGGAAGCATTGAAGAATATGGTTTAAAAGTTATCTATACACCGGGCGGGCAAAGAAGATATATATTGGATGAATTGAAACAACTTTATTCTAAACAGGGTTTTTCAGGGCAAACAGGCTTTGGTGAAAGGCCGGCTCTCTTAATTCGGGATTTAACGGTAGCGTTTACAGACCCTCATTCACAATTAGCTATTAAGATAGATGAACAAATTTCTGCAACAAAAAGCCTTATAGAACAAGCCATTAAATTCAACGTACCAATTATCTTCAGCATAACAATCTATGAATCAAGTAATCGTGTTTCGAGACTTTGGTGTGAAAAATTCCCATCTATTCAAATATTGGATCGTCAAAGTTCATGGGTAAACATCCATCCCGAGTTAAGGGACTATCCTTACGATATGATGAACTACACAGTATATATCACCGATCTGCATAACCAAAACGTTGATGAATTCCTGAAAGAAAAACAGATTGATACAATCATATTGGCCGGAGCAACAACAAGTGGAAGTATAAGAGCAACAGCGGTAGACGCCCTGCAAAGGGGATACAGGGTTATTATCCCTAAGGAAGCGGTAGGCGATCGAAACCCAAACTTACAAAACTCGACACTAATAGACGTCAATGCAAGGTATGCAGATGTCATAAGTTTGGATAAAGTACTAAAAGGTATGAAGCCAGCAGAAGAAAAGATTAAGTAGTTTACATGGAACCATCGGTTATCTAAGAGATAATGGGTGGTTTTTTAATAGTTTAAATAATTAGAATATTGACACTATTATTTTTATCATATAAAATGGTTTTATGAAAGGTTTGGTAAGTTTGGATATATTTAATATGTTTTAATTTTTAAGAGTAGATTGGATTGTTCTTGAATCCGATGAAAAGCTTGAGTAGCAAAGGAGGAGAAAAAATGGAAACAACCCAGGTATTGAGTAAGTTTTTAAAAACCGGAGATATGTTTAAAGAAAGCCTCCGTGACGATCGAAAGGTGTACTATAAAGGTGAATTAATTCCAGATGTCACTACTCACTCAGCTACAAGCGGGGGTATTGATCTCATGGCGAAAATCTTTGACGCCCAGCATAATGCGGAAACACAGGACACACTTACTTATATCCGGCCAGATTTAGGCGAAAGAGTTAGCAAAGCCTGGATGATTCCAAGGACGAAGGAAGACTTAAAAAGCCGCCGAGAGCTGACGGATTATATCGCAAGGGAAACCTTCGGAGTTTTTGGACGTCCTTTCGACCTCGCACCGCTTGTACCAGTAGGAATGGCAGCCCAACTATCCAAGTTCCGCAACAAAAGACCCGAATACGCAGAAAATGTCCTTCACTATATCGACTACGCACAGAAAAATAACCTCATGGGGCCTGAAGTTCTCGTCGATCCGCAAAATGACCGTTCCAAAGCAGCTGCAGCCGGTGCCCGCTTGTTTGATGATGAATTAGGAAACAAATTGAGGGGTGGAGACTCCACACCTGCCTTGCTCCGAGTAGTGAAAGAGACGGAGGAAGGGATTTACATAAGTGGAGCGAAGGCTGTGGGCTCGATTTCTTCTCAAGGTAATGAAATGATCCTCTCCAACCTTATGCGTCCAGGTTTATTGCCTGAAGAATCACTATGGCTGTCTGTACCAATAAATGCACCGGGTATCCACATCATATGCCGTGAAACTGTTTCTACTGAATCTGCCAACTCCTACGACCATCCGATCAAATCACGTGGGGAAGAAATGGACTCCTTCTTGATTTTCGATAACGTGTTTGTAGAAAAATGGAGAATCTTCAACTACGGAGTTCCAGAGCTTAATGAATTATACGGCAGCGTCATTTTAGGAGCACACTGGCATATTCTCTCGCGTTTAGCTGTTAAAGCTGAATTGTATGCAGGGGCTGCCCAGCTGATCGTGGATGCACTTGGCACAGGCAAGATCCCGGGAGTCCGCTCCATCGTATCCGACGTCATCCAATATGCACAAACCTTAAGGGCATATGTCTTGGCATCCGAAGAATTAGCTAGACCTACTGAGGATGAGGTCATGTGGCCAGATGTCAACATGCTCACAGCGGGCCGCCTCCATGGTATCATCAACTACCCACAAATCATTCATAACCTCCAAGAATTATGCGGACAGGGACTTGTCATGAGATTTTCCGAAAAAGATTATGAACACCCGTTCATTGGCGGAAAACTAGAAGAGCTGCTATTTGGCCGCGACTTAACATCCAAGCAAAAGAACTTATTAATGAACTTTATTTGGGATATTACTACAGATTCCCACGCAGGCCGTATTGGTCTATTTGAAAATGTGAATGCCCTGCCGGCCCCGCTTCTTCGTGAACGCCTCTATCACGAGTACGACCGGAAACCATTCATGAACCATATTCGTCAATCTATCGGGCTGCCGTTTTAAAACACATTGAAACAATAGGGAGATTAATAGGATCTGTGATGATAAGGGAGGAATCAAGATGAAAAAGAACTACCGAATAGGGCTTATTGTCCCTAGTTCAAATACAACGATGGAAACAGAAATTCCAGCCATGCTTAAATGGAGAGAGCAAGCTGATCCTGATGTATCGTTTACTTTCCACTCAAGCAGAATGCGAATGAAAAATGTTACAAAAGAAGAACTCAAATCAATGGATATAGAAAGTGACCGCTGTGCTGTTGAACTTTCAGATGCAAGATGTGATGTTCTTGCTTATGCATGTTTGGTTGCCATTATGTGCCAGGGTCCAGGGTATCATATGGAGTCTGAACAACGTCTGTTTAATGCGACGAAGGAAAATGGAGCGGAAACTCCGATCATTAGCAGTGCAGGCGCACTTGTTGACGGCATAAAATTATTAGGCGCCAAAAAAGTGGCTATTATCACTCCTTATATGAAGCCGTTAACCAATCAGGTTATTGATTATATTGAGTCAAGTGAAATCCAAGTTACAGATTCTATAAGCTTGGAAATTCCGGATAATCTGGAGGTTGGCCGCCAGGATCCTCTTAATTTAATTGATATTGTGAAAGACTTGGATGTTAGCCAAGCGGATGCTGTAGTACTGTCTGCTTGCGTTCAAATGCCTTCATTAGAAGCTATCCAGAAAGTTGAAGATGAAATTGGCAAACCGGTGATTTCTGCAGCAGTTGCTACTGTTTATAAGATTTTAAAGTCGCTTAACTTGAAGCCTTATGTGCCTAATTCCGGAAAACTGCTTTCGGGAGAATTTTAAGACAGACGTTTTCTTAAAAGATATTATATGAAAATGAGAGGGGAACAAACCATGAGTGATGTAAAAGATAAATTTCGTGAATCCATGAGTCAGTTAGCTGCCGGTGTAACGATCGTCATGACTGAAATAGATGGCAGACCATGGGGGCTAACTGTAAGTGCTTGTTGTTCTATTTCAATGGAGCCACCCCTTATTATGGTAAGCCTTGCGACAAATTCGGCCAGCACGCAAGCCATCATTGATAATGATAGGTTTAGTGTAAGCTTACTGGCTGCAGATCAAATCGAAGTCGCAAAAGCTGGTGCAAAGGCAGGTGCGCCAAAATTCTTTGAGGATTTTGTCGATACGGAAAGTGAAGGACATTATGAGGTGAAAAATACATTAGCAAATATTCACTGCAAAGTAGACCAAGTAATACCTGCAGGCGATCATACTATGTTCATTGGGTTAGTAGAAAATGTAGTTCTTGGCGATTCAGGAGCCCCACTCGTTTACTTCCATAGACAATTTGGGGAGTTTCGTTCAAGTACAGTAAATAAATAATAAACGAAATAGTTTTCCCACAATAGTTGATTCAATTATCGAGGAGTAAGGAGGAAGTGCATAATGATTCATGGGAATGATGATGAGGCTTTTTTTGAAGAAAGAGGATTTGGAAAGTTACTAGGATTTGGTAAGAAACCAGCCTTGATCGTAGTAGATTTGATTAAAGGATTCACCGACTCGTCCATGCCAATGGGTTCGGATTTATCGTCTCAAATTACACAAGCCAATAAACTATTAGATACCATGCATGCCCATGATTTTCCGGTCCTATTTACCACGATTTCATATGATGACGACTCCTTTGCTGATTCTGGAATATGGTATAAGAAGATGGAGGGGCTAAAAACACTGAAAGCCGGAACGGAGGCTGTAAAGGTCGATCCCCGGTTAAACTTTCGCAAAGGTGATGGTTTAATCATTAAAAAATATGCTTCAGCATTTTTCGGTACAGATATCATTGCACGCCTCAATTCAAATAATGTCGATACAGTCATAATAGTTGGCTGTACTACATGCGGCTGCGTCCGGGCAACAGCTGTTGATGCCTTGCAGTATGGCTACATTCCAATCGTAGTCGAAGACGGCGTAGGGGATCGGTCTGTGGCATCTCATGAACAAAGTCTCTTTGATTTGCGCCAAAAATATGCAGATGTATTAAAAACGGATCAAGTAATCGAAACGATCTCAACAAAATATGGTTCTCCGGCAATAAAAGCATAAGCTATTAAACTATCAGCATAGGGAAGGCTCATAATCCCCCTATGCTGATAAAAATGCAATACAGTTATTAGCTGTCCTATAGAAGTCGAAACCGAGATAACTATTTGTTAGCTTTAAGTAATTGAGTGCAATATGTTAGGTGGGAATCAGATGAAATATTATAAGGATCTATTCAGCCTGGAGATACCTGAGTTGTAATAAACATTTTTATATAATATCAATATTTGAAACGGACCACGGCAAGGAAATGATTTTAGATGATCGAATGGTTTACTCTTTCTCTAAGGATAAGACCACTTTATATTTTGTGGATTGTATGAAAGTACTTTAATTTCTCTTCCAGGAGTTTTAATGCTATGGTTTTACATTAGCACAGAATAAAACTCTCGATTAGCCTACAACAATGACTCCTCACTCATTCCACAGAATCATCAGGTGGTTTTTCTAAATCAGAAACTATTAAATATTTACTAACCTAGCAGATTACCCTTCAAAACTCTTTTTCGTTTTTCAACATAATTTTCAAAAAAACAAGTTAATTTGACAATAATTTACTAAATTCCCTTTATTAATTCAGAATTTTCATTAGTTTCTTAATAATTTGAATATTGACTCAATTCTAGATATAGCTTACTATATACATATGGTAAGTTTTGTAGCTTTTGTTACTTTGGATTGTTTTTAGCTAAATCCGCAAGTTTGAAAACAACTAAGATAGAGTATAGTTTTCAATTAGCCAAAGGAGGAGTAAGCATGGAAAAAACCCAGGTATTATCTAAGTATTTGAAAACAGGAGAAATGTTTAAAGAAAGTCTCCGTGACGATCGCAAGGTGTACTACAAAGGTGAATTAATTCCAGATGTCACTACTCACTCAGCTACCAAAGGCGGCATTGATCTCATGGCGAAAATCTATGACGCCCAGCATGATCCGGCAACCGAGGATACGCTGACTTATTTCGACACAGAGTTAGGGGAACGAGTCAGTAAAGCCTGGATGATTCCAAGGACGAAGGAAGACTTAAAAAGCCGCCGTGAACTGACTGATTATGTCGCAAGAGAAACCTTCGGAGTTTTTGGACGTCCTTTCGACCTCGCACCGCTTGTTCCAGTGGGAATGGCTGCCCATCTATCCAAGTTCCGCAACAAAAGACCAGAATACGCAGAAAATGTCCTTCACTATATTGACTACGCACAGAAAAATAACCTGATGGGGCCTGAAGTTCTCGTCGATCCACAAAATGACCGTTCCAAAGCAGCTGCAGCCGGTGCCCGCTTGTTTGAAAATGAATTAGGAAACAAATTAAAAGGAGGAGACTCCACACCTGCTTTGCTCCGAGTGGTGAAAGAGACGGAGGAAGGGATTTACATAAGCGGCGCAAAAGCTGTGGGGTCGATATCTTCCCAAGGAAACGAAATGATCCTCTCCAATCTAATGCGTCCGGGCCTATTGCCTGAAGAATCATTATGGCTGGCTGTGCCAATTAACGCACCGGGCATCCACATCGTATGCCGTGAAACCGTTTCTACTGATTCTTCCAGTTCTTATGATCATCCAATCAAATCACGCGGGGAAGAAATGGACTCCTTCTTGATTTTCGATAACGTGTTTGTAGAAAAATGGAGAATCTTCAACTATGGGGTTCCAGAGCTTAACGAATTGTATGGAGGAGTGGTTCTCGGTGTGCACTGGCATGTGCTGTCTCGATTGGCTACCAAAGCTGAACTGTATGCAGGGGCTGCACAGCTGATCGTGGATGCGCTTGGTACAGGCAAAATCCCGGGAGTCCGCTCCATCGTATCCGATGTCATCCAATATGCACAAACCTTAAGGGCATATGTTTTGGCATCCGAAGAATTAGCTAGACCTACCGAGGATGGGGTCATGTGGCCGGATGTCAACATGCTTACAGCAGGCCGTCTTCACGGAATTACCAACTACCCGCAAATCATTCATAACCTCCAAGAATTATGTGGCCAGGGACTTGTCATGAGATTTTCCGAGAAAGACTATGAACATCCGTTCATTGGCGGGAAATTGGAAGAGCTGCTATTTGGCCGCGACTTAACATCCAAACAGAAGAACTTGTTAATGAACTTTATTTGGGATATTACAACAGATTCCCATGCAGGCCGCATTGCTCTATTTGAAAATGTGAATGCCCTGCCGGCCCCACTTCTTCGTGAACGCCTCTATCATGAGTATGACCGGACACCATTCATGAATCATATCCGTCAATCTATCGGGCTTCCTTTATAGACGAAACAAGAGGTTGTCCCAAAGCAAAGGGATCAGACCCAGAACATATAGTAAGATTTGAACCTTAATTTAAGATCTGAATGTAGATAGTTGTGTAGGTTCTTACCGCTTTTGGGACAACCCTCCATTGGGTTTACTTACAAATTAAGATAAAAATTTACAGTTAAGATCTGTCATATAATCACGTTTATATGATCACCTAGTTTTTTTCGTTGAAAGGAAGAAAAGTGATGAACGAAGAAAATACGTTTGAACATTTATGGGTCAATGGGATAAATGCGAAAATACATCTTATTGCAAAGGGTGACCCCACAGGTATACCTGTCATTTTTTTACCTGGAATCAGCAGCTATAGCCTTTCATTTAAAAAAGTCCTGAGCTTAATACCGGATAAATATTATTCACTGTCAATGGATAACAGGGGCAGGGGACTTTCAGATTCTCCAAAGGAAGGCTATTTGCTAAAAGACTATACGGATGACCTGCTGAATGTAGTAAATGCTTTAGTAAATAATCCGAATCCTCCGATCTTAGTAGGACACTCAATGGGGGCCAGAATTGCTGCAGCTTTTGGAAGCCGCTATTCATCACTAATTTCCGGAATGGTTCTGATTGATCCTCCAATTAACGGGCCGGGTCAACGCGAGGTATATCCAAATCCTTTATCCATGTTCCTTCAGCAAAAAGAGGCAGTGGATCAGGGGGAAATGGATGTATTCGGTAGCTTTTTCCCAACGTTTACGAAGGAACAAATCGCCGAAAGAGCTGAGGAATATCGCAATAACAGCATTCAAGCGATTGTTGAGTCCTATCACTCCCTTTTAAAGGAGCCCTTTCAGGTTTACGTAAAAATGGTTACTGCACCAGCATTACTAATGGCAGCCGAGCTTGGGGATACAATTCGTGAAAATGAGTTAGAGGTATTAAAAAGGCTTAACCCGCAAATGCAGGTGGAGCGGATTAAGGGTGTGGGACACATGGTCTACAAAGAAGCTCCTGAACAAACAACAGATTTAATTCTATCGTTTATTGAAGAAGTTACAGGCTTATCCAATAATTAAAAGGGGTGTGTATAATGAGCGCTGTATTTGAAGAAATGGTTGCCTTATTTAAAAAGGAACTTGAGCTATGTCAGTTAAAACCTTCTGAAACAATGGCTGTATTAACATCCGGGGAAGTAAGAGCGGATTATGCAAAAGCCTTTTTGCAGGCTGCATCCGAAATTGGGGCAAATACTTTCGAATTGAAATTGCCTGAAGTAAGAGGCGCTCAAGGATCTTTTGGTATTACTCCTTTAACAGATAACAGAGTGGCTGTGGAATGCTTGAAAAAGGCAGACCTGGTCATCGATTTAGTACTCCTCCTGTTTTCAAAGGAACAATTGGAACTTCAAGATGCAGGAGTAAGAATTCTGTTAGTGGTAGAGCCTTTCGATGTCATTAAGAGAATGTTTCCAAAAGAAAGTGACAAGGAAAGGGTCCTTTATGCAACCGAGCTTCTAAAAAATGCAAAGGAACTACGAGTAACAAACAAAGCAGGCACGGATGTCACATATCAGTTGGGTCAATACCCAATTCTCACAGAGTACGGTTTTGCTGATGAGCCTGGAAGATGGGACCACTTGCCGAGCTGTTTTTCGGCAGCCACTTCCAACGACGGTGGAGTTGACGGAGTGGTGGTAATGGATAGAGGGGATATTTTCTTCCCGTTTAACCGGTATTTGCAAGATCCGATCACTTTAACTATTAAGGACGGTTATGTAACGAATATCGAAGGCGGTTTTGACGCCATGCTGATGAAGGAGTATATTGAGAGCTTTAATGATCCAAGAGCTTATGCAATATCCCACATTGGTTGGGGACTTAACGAGAGGGCGCAATGGCATAGCCTAGCATTTGACGACAAGGTGTTTGGAATGGATGGCCGTGCCTTTTATGGAAACGTACTATTCTCTCTGGGACCTAACTCTGAATTAGGCGGAAACAATGACACGCCTTGCCATCTTGATTTACCAATGAAAAATTGTACGTTATACCTTGATGGGAAGTTGATTGTTAAAGACGGTGACATCGTGATTGATGAGATGAAACCTGTTAAGACTGAGAGCTTAAGTGTATAAAATTTATTTTATGAATCTTAAACCCTGATTCGGTCGCGAACTCAGGGTTTTTTAGGTGTACCGGCATTGGTGTAATAAAAAGCCGCAAATTGTTATTATTTCATTTTTATTTAGTGTATAATCATTCATAACGGAAAAATTTTCATACATAGAAACGGAACTGGGTGTCTTACCAAAAGACTTAATAGGGAAGTTGGTGTAATTCCAACGCGGTCCCGCCACTGTAAATGGGAGTAAACGGCTAATTGCCACTGTATTTGATAAATACGGGAAGGCGCCGTACACGATGACCATAAGCCAGGAGACCTGCCTGTATCCGTACACCAGTAAACCTACGAGGATGGGGAGGTGTGTGGCAGCTTTACTGTAACAAGGGATGGACTGGCCATACACAATCTCCAATCATCATTGGAGATTTTTTTGCTTCAAAGGGACTGATTTCTATGATGATAAACTTTTTCATGTTACCGCTTTTATAACAGTCACAATACTTACATGGAGGATTTATTGGATGAAAAAGTTTTACTCCTTATTTGTTTTATTATTGGTTGCAGCAGGCATTTTAACTGGATGTGGCGGCAATAACGAGGGCAAAGACGCGAATAACCAGGATAAGCCGAAAACAGAGCAAAGTAAACAAGCTGGTTTCCCTGTAACAATCAAAGATGCTACAGGTGAAGAGGTCACGATCGATAAGAAGCCTGAAAAAATCGTGTCTGTCATTCCAAGTAACACGGAAATTGCTTTTAGTTTAGGATTGGATAAAGAAATTGTTGGTGTATCTGATTTCGATAATTATCCGGAAGCCGCAACAAAAAAAGAAAAAATCGGCGGCCTTGAATTTAATGTGGAGAAAATCATCTCCTTAAAGCCTGACCTTGTGCTGGCGCATGGTTCAAATGTAGATTCAATGAAAGACGGGCTGCAACAAATAACTGATGCCGGCATTAAGGTACTGGTTGTTAATAACGCACAGAACTTCCAGCAGGTATATGATTCTATTGAAATGATCGGTAAAGCAACAGGAAAGACAGAGGATGCAAAAAATGTAATTTCGGATATGAAGGCAAAAATGGATGGCATTAAAGCGGAAGCTGCACAAATTCCAGAAGCTGACAGAAAGACTGCCTATATCGAAGTTTCACCAGCTCCAGAGATCTATACAACTGGAAAGAATACATTTATGGATGAAATGCTCCAGGTTATCAATGCAAAGAATGCGGCTGGAGACCAGGAAGGCTGGGTCAAGATCGATCAGGAAGCGATCATAAAAACGAATCCTGACGTGATTATTTCGTTATACGGGCCAAACTCTACTGAGCAAATCCTATCCAGAAAAGGATGGGAACAAGTAGGCGCCGTAAAAAATAAGAAGGTGTATGAAGTGAACACCGATATTGTAAGCCGTTCAGGCCCAAGGCTTGCTGAAGGAGTAGAAGAACTTGCAAGAGCGATATACCCTGACACATTTAAAAAATAATAAATGGCTAGCCTATTTCTTGGCAGTCCTTCTCCTAATTTGTGCCATGGTAATTGGGATTTCAATCGGAACAGTCTCTGTTCCGATTTCCTATATATGCAAGATTATTTTTAGGGAGGTCCTTCATTTCCCGCTTGGGCAAACAGTTGACCCTATGTATACCAACATTGTCATGAACATACGTTTACCAAGGGTCATTTTGGCTGGCCTTATCGGAGCTTCATTAGCGATTGCGGGGGCAGCTTTTCAAGGATTGTTAAGGAACCCGCTCGCTGACCCGTATACACTTGGTGTTTCATCGGGAGCATCGGTTGGGGCGGTGGTAACGTTGTTTTTTCATCTTTCATTGCCCGGCATTGGGCTGTATACTCTGCCTCTCTTAAGCATAGTGGCTGCATTCGCTACAATTTTTTTAGTCCTTCTTTTCGCAAGAAAGATCGACCGTTCCATGAAGGTGGAAACCATTATTCTAACCGGGATTGTTTTCAGTTCTTTTTTAGGTGCCCTGATTTCCTTGATGATTGCAATGACTGGTGATGAATTACGGCAGATTATTGGATGGCTTCTAGGCAGTGTGTCGATGAGAGGCTGGGAGTATATCAAAATCATGCTGCCATTCTTTATCCTTGGATCCTTGCTGCTTTTATTCAGCGCCCGCGAATTAAACGCAATGTCTTTTGGAGAAGAGCAGGCCCAGCACTTGGGGGTGGACGTACAAAAAAGAAAGCTACTGGTACTAGCTTCAGCATCCATTTTGACGGGTGCCGCAGTTGCGATTTCAGGCACCATCGGTTTCGTTGGATTAGTCATTCCCCACCTGGTGAGATTAGTGTGGGGGCCAGACCATAAACACCTTCTTCCCCTGTCTATCTTGACGGGAGCAGCTTTTTTGATCCTGGCAGACTTAGTCTCGAGGACAGTTATATCACCTGCTGAATTACCAATCGGAGTGATTACCGCCATTGTAGGTGCTCCAGTTTTCGCGGTGATTTTAATTCAAAAACGGGGTGCGCGCCGATGACGGAACTATTGAAAATAAAAAACATAACCGGTGGCTATAGCGGGGAAACAGTTGTGGACCGTGTTTCCTTTGAAGTAAAAAAGGGAGAGTTGTTTGGCGTATTAGGACCAAATGGAAGCGGCAAAACAACCCTGCTGAAGATGATAAGCGGCGTCAAGCCATTTGAACAGGGGGAAATATCCTTCAAAGGCAAGAGAATAGAGGAATACTCCGCTAGAGACTTGGCAAAGACAATCGCTGTGCTTCCTCAGCATTCCACCCAGGCGTTTTCCTATACAGTGAAGGAAACTGTTACCCTCGGCCGTTACGCACATCAAAGAAGCTGGCTCCAAAGCTGGAATGCCAGAGATGAAGAAATGGTACAAACGGCAATGAAGCAAACAGGAATCGCTTCTTTCGCAGATCACCATCTGGATGAGCTTTCGGGCGGGGAAAGACAGCGCGTGTTCCTCGCCCAGGCACTCGCCCAGGAGCCTGAGATATTGCTGCTGGATGAACCCACCAACCATCTCGATCTTTCCTTTCAAAAGGAACTGCTTGACCAATTAAAACACTGGTCTGTGGAACGGCAATTAACTGTGGTTTCTATCTTTCATGACCTAAATTTGGCAGGCCTTTTTTGCGACCGGTTACTGTTGCTTGAAGAAGGAAGAATCAACCGGATCGGTACCCCGCTTGAAGTCCTGCAGCAAGAAAGAATCGAATCCGTTTATCAAACGAACATTAAGAGACTTACCCATCCTGCCGTTCCTAAACCACAAATGGTGCTTATGCCGGAGGATACGGACCCTGTTGGTAAAAAAATCGTCATCAATGAGAACTTTCTAAAAGTCACCGACCATTTTATACAGGTCCAAACTCCTATTCTTTTAAAAACGTTGTCGTCTGGGATAACCGGGTCGGGATTTGGCTGGCACCATACCTTTATTAACAGGCATGTGGACCACAACTATGATTGCACGAACCATATTGAAGAAATGACGGAGTATCTCAAAGCAAATGGTTTTATTCCTGAGGAAACAGTAGGGATGATGACGGCAGTGAACGTGAAGGATGCCGCTTGCCAATTTTATGAGGAAGACGGTATACAGGTTTTTATTGTCGTCACAGCAGGCACCGGAAATGCCGTCGATGTTACGAGTAGTAAGAGAACCAGTTATAAGCCAGCTCCTGGGACGATTAACGCATGGGTATTTATCGCGGGGCTTCTGTCAGAAACAGCTTTTGTCCAAAGCATGATTACTGCAACGGAAGCAAAAGTGAAAGCGTTGTTCGATATGGGTGTTAAGGATCCAGTTACCGGCACATTGGCAACAGGGACTTCTACCGACAGTTTATTGATTGCTTCATCCCAACGGGGCGAAAGCGTTCAATATGCAGGGTCCATTACTCCATTGGGACAGCTTATCGGTAAAGGGATTTACGAATGTGTAAGAAACAGCCTTGAAAACTACAAGAGCAGGTATCGCGTATGATTCTACTCTATCACTTAGCAGCCGCAACCCTAGCCTATATTGTGGATTTTGTCGTGGGGGATCCTAAGAACTGGCCGCATCCAGTGAGATGGATGGGTACATTGATTGCGGCTTTGGATAAAAAGTGGAATAAAGGGAGCCATAAAAAACTCAAGGGTATGCTCATGACAGCGACCGTGATATTGACAGTGATCCTTATTTCAACTGTAACAGTGTATGGGGCATACTTCTTACATCCAGTTGCAGGTGTGATATGGGAAGCCATTTTGATCGCGTCCACTTTTGCCCAAAAGAGCTTAAAGGAAGCAGCAATGGAGGTTTACGATCCTTTACGTAAAGGAGATTTAGGTGAAGCTCGGTTAAAGCTTTCGTATATAGTCGGACGAGACACGGAACATTTAGACGAAGCGGAAATCGTCAGAGGTACGGTAGAAACAGTCGCTGAAAACACTAGTGATGGTGTGACCGCCCCGCTTTTTTGGGGAACAGTAGCGGGAGCGCCTCTTGCAATTGCATACAGGGCCATCAACACATGTGATTCAATGGTCGGCTATCGAAACGAGATATATAGGGATTTTGGCTGGGCCTCGGCAAGGCTCGATGATCTGGTCAACTGGATACCAAGCAGACTTACAGCGTTGGTCATGCTGTTCAGCATGAAACCAAAAGCAAGCAGCGTTAAGGCCTGTTGGCAAATCACTCTGCGTGACGCGCCTAAGCACCCTAGCCCAAACAGTGGTTGGTGTGAAGCTGCCACAGCTGCCATTCTGGGGGTTCAACTCGGCGGCATAAATTATTACAAAGGGCTTGTTTCTGACAGGGCGAAGATGGGGGAGCCTGTTGTTCCCCTGCAATCCAAACATATCAAACATTCAATCATCTTAATGCAGCGGTCTTCTTTAGTTTTTCTGCTGCTATTATGGTTAGGAGGAATCATTTTTGCTTTTGCCTTCTCATGGTTCTAATTCCCATTATCTGTATGAATCTTTAAAAATTGCAAAACCGTCTTCCATTATTGATTTTAGTGCAAACATTAATCCGCTTGGACCGTCTTCTAACTTAGAGGAAAGGTGGCTGGATTCGTTTCATCTAGTCAAAGATTATCCAGACCCTCAGGCGGAGGGGCTTTTACGGCTGTTAGCTGCAAAGGAGAAGCTTACAACCGACATGATTTTAATTGGAAATGGCGGGGCAGAGCTGATTACGCTTATCGGACGTTTTTTGTCAGGAAAGAAAGTCCTGATTCTCCAACCATCATTTTCCGAATACGAACAAGCATGTATATCTTCGGGCTGTGAGGTGAGCTACCATATCCTGAAGGAGGGGAGCTGGGAGCTAGAGCTCGAGCCGCTGCTCCCCCTGATCGAAAAGGTGGATGCCCTGTTTTTATGTACGCCGAATAATCCTACCGGTGTCTCATTCAAGGAAGAGGCCGTGCTACAACTCTTGGAAGAATGCAAAAGTCGTCAATGCTTAGTAATTATTGACGAAGCATTCCATGACTTCCTTGACCATGACTTTACCTATGCACGGGGGTCAGACCCCCAACACGGTACAGCGATAAAGTATTTTCCTAACTTATTGATTTTGAGGTCGTTGACAAAAATGTATGCGATTCCAGGCTTGAGGCTGGGGTTTTTGATTGGAGACCCTGATATTGTTGGCCAAATTAGTAGATTTCGTCCTCACTGGAGCGTGAATAGTCTTGCTATCATGGCAGGTGAGTTGAGTCTGAGGGACGAAAAACATATAGAGGCAACCAGAAATCTCATCCGGCAAGAGCGGACAAAGTTGATTGGTTTTTTCAAAAAATACGACTTCTCTATATCAGATAGCCAGGTGAATTTTTATTTACTTCGCGACGAGAGGAATCGAGACTCGCTGTCTTTGTTGAAATTTTTAATGGAGAAAGGAATTGTGCCACGGCATACATATAATTTTCCAGGGTTGGATGGAAGATGGCTGAGATTTGCAGTAAAAAACAGCCAGGATAATGAAAGATTGATGGAGGTACTGGAGCAATGGCGCAATCACCCCTCATTTTTGTCTCAGGAGGAGTAAGGAGCGGAAAAAGCAGCTTTGCTGAAAAGCTGGCAATCTCTCACTCAACCAATATCGGTGGACGCCTTATTTATATTGCCTGCGGAAAATCCGGAGACCCGGAAATGAAAGAGCGGATTGCCCGGCATAAAAGTGATAGAGAAACAGGCTTTCACAAATGGTCGACTTTCGAGTATCCAGTCTCCATAGAAAATGCTGTGCCGCATATAGATCCTAAAAGCGTTGTTTTACTAGATTGTTTAACTACCTTGTTGAATAATGAAATGTTTCCCGCTAGGGGAGGATTCGATGAGTGGAAAAGTGATGATTTTTTGGTATCTGTTAAGCGAGCAATCATGAGTGGGATACAGAAAATCAGGGAACAAGCGGCGTGCTTCATCATTGTTAGCAACGAGGTGCTTCACGAACCGATAATAGACCAGGGCGTACCTCGCGCTTATGCAAAAATGATCGGAGGCCTCCATCAGGAAATCGTGTCTAAATCAGACCAGGCGTACTCAATTGAGGCCGGATGTGCGTGGCTCATGAAGGGGGAACTGACATGAAAGGTGTTATGATCCAGGGTACTTGTTCGGATGCTGGAAAAAGCTTTATAACGACCGTGTTTTGCAGGCTACTCGCGAATGAAGGAGTGAAGGTCGCTCCCTTCAAGTCCCAAAACATGTCCAATAATTCATATGTGACTGTGGATGGGTGTGAAATTGGGAGGGCTCAAGGCATACAGTCTGAAGCTGCTAATGCTGAGGCATCCGTTTATATGAACCCAATCTTATTAAAACCAAGATCCGATCATTCCTCAGAAATTGTTCTGTTCGGTAAGTCATACCAGACATTGTCTGGAGTGTCATATCGGGATAGTTTTTATGAAAAAGGGCTGGAGGCTATTAGGCTCTCACTTGCGAAACTAGAGGCAAGCTATGAGGTCTTGGTCCTGGAGGGAGCTGGTTCTCCAGTGGAAATAAATTTAAAAGATCGTGAGCTTGTCAATATGAAGGTAGCCGATCTAGCGGATGTCCCGGTCATTTTGGTTGCTGATATTGAAAGAGGAGGGATTTTTGCCAGCATTATTGGGACGCTGGAGCTGCTTGAGCCCTCAGAGAGAAACCGTGTCAAAGGCATTATCGTCAATAAATTTAGGGGAGATATCCGTCTTTTTAAGGACGGTATTTCCTGGATTGAGCAGAGGACAGGAATTCCTGTGCTAGGGGTGATTCCGTATATCAACGGCCACATGATTGAGGGGGAAGACTCCCTTTCGTTGGCGGACCGGTTCTCGGCAGATAAAAAAGCATCCATTGACCTGGCAATAATAAAGCTGCCTTTTCTATCAAATTATACGGATATGGAACCATTCTTGTATGAAAAAGATGTTACGGTACGATGGGTGGAGGATATGTCAACGTTCGGAAATCCCGATGCTGTCATTATTCCGGGTACCAAAAGCACAATTTCCGACTTGCAGTTTTTAAAGAAAATAGGTTTAGGAGAAAAAGTAAAAGACTATTTTCAAAGTGGAGGAACCGTGATCGGGATTTGCGGTGGGTATCAGATGCTATGTGAAGAATTAATAGACCCGGAAGGTGCAGACACAGGTAAGAAAGGCACCAACGAAGACGGATTAGCTCTAATACCTGCAAAGACGGTTTTTTTAACGAAAAAAAAGACAGTCCGCACAAAAGGCACGTTACACTCCCAAATAGAAATGACAGAGAAAACACAGCTAGAAGGATATGAAATCCATCTCGGCCATTCAACCTGGAATAACGAAAATAAAAAATTGCCTTTTTTAATGCTCGAAACAGGGGAAGAGGATGGGTATTATGCCGAAAAAGGAAGGCTGATCGGCACTTATATGCATCACCTTTTTCATAACGATGAGTGGCGGACAATCTGGTTAAATCGATTGCGTGAAAAGAAGCAATTGCCACCGCAAAACCCCACCTTAATGAAAACGGAAAAATTTAAGAATCTAGATCAGGCTGTAGAAGAAATCAGACCTTTTTTAAAATGGGACCAAGTAAAAGATATCATGGATAGTTGGGGTCGGGAATCATGAAAATATGGACCGGATTTCTGATTAACCTTCAATTTTTTACAGTCGTTCCGGTCAAAAAGCAGCTTCCGATGGAAAAGGTATACATCAAAAGGGCGGTCCAGACCTTTCCTCTTCTGGGTTTACTGCAGGGTGCCTTATACATAACCGTCTTATATGCGATGGTAGAATGGACTCCTTTGTCTCCGCTTGCTATTGCTTTTATTTTGTGGTTACTTACCATCATGATTACAGGCGGCCTTCACATTGATGGCTGGATTGATGCCAGCGATGCTTATTTCTCTTATAGGGACAGGGAAAAGCGGCTGGAAATTATGCAGGATCCGAGGACTGGCGCTTTTGGTGTAATATCTGTGATTGTTCTTTTATCTTGCCGGATGTTTTTTCTATATGAAATCGTTCAACATCTAAAGGATTGGTCCTACAGTCTTATCATCTTAGTTCCGTTTTTAGGGAAAACAGCAATGGGTTTTGTGCTCATGCAAGTGCATTTGGCGAAAAATGAGGGACTGGCTGCCTTTTTTCAGAGCACAGCTGGTAAAGGGAGCACATCTATTTATTATGTTTATCTGGTCCTCGGGATGCTTCCTTTTGTTTTTTATAAACATCCTTCCGTATATGCAGTGTTATTTATCACGTTCATCGTTTCTGTCTTCTTCTTAAAAAGAAAAATTGTCAAATGGTTCGGCGGCATTACAGGAGATGTGGCCGGTGCCTCTGTTGAAGGAGTTGAGATCATCCTGTGGATGGCAATTTGGTTATTACATTATGGCGTCACGGTCTGACTGAAGCCAATGAGAGACAGGCTTATCTGGGCTGGTCCGATTCTCCTTTGACACGTAGAGCCAAAAAACAGCTAATCCCACCCGTTGTTAAACCGGAACTCATCTATACAAGTGATTTGAAGCGATGTAAGGAAACAGCTGGTTTGTTGTTTCCTGAAAAGAAAGCCTTTCAGAAAATGGAATTCAGAGAAATTCACTTTGGTGATTGGGAAGGCAAGACCTACGAGGAGTTGAAGGGTGACCGCCATTACAAGAACTGGATGAATGCCCCGTTTACAGAATCTCCGCCAGGCGGTGAAAGCTTTAAGGAGTTTGGTAAACGGGTAGAAAGAGGCTGGGAACAAGTAAAAGCGGATATATTTTCAAAGGGAATCAGGCAAACTGCTATCGTTACGCATGGTGGAGTGATCAGATACTTATTAAGACAGTATGCCCCGGTTGAAAAAGCATTTTGGGAATGGAATGCCCCTCATGGCGGAGGCTGGACGATGACATTCAAAGAGGAGGATTTGAGGAGGGGAAGGCATTGCACTTTGTTACAGGAGGCGCCTATAACGGCAAATCCAGATGGGTCAGAGAATACTATAAGGCACAAGAGGTAGATCTTGACTTGTGGATCTCCGCCTATGAGTCTGGTTCTTATCATAATGATTGGCATTTTCCAGATTCTGAAGCCATTGTGATAGAAGGAATGGAGCAATTTATAAAAAAGGATTGCTTACATATGGACACTACCACATGCAGGAGCATTTGGAACAGTCGGCTAGAGAATTGGTTGGAATGGGAAAGTGTGGAACCAGATCGCTTATTGATTATTATCGGTTCGGATATAACGAGAGGCATCGTTCCGATCGGGGAAGAGGATAGAACGTGGAGAGATATAACAGGATGGGTTTACCAGGATCTCTCTCTAAAAGCTGACAGGGTCGATCTAATTTGGTACGGTTTAAATAAGCAAATGAAATGAGGGGGAGTTGGGATGAGAATTTATACACGTACAGGGGATAAAGGAAAAACAAGTATTATCGGAGGCAGGGTCGATAAGGATGACGTCAGGGTCGAAGCCTATGGTACCGTTGATGAAATTAATTGTTTTGTCGGCCAGGCGATGCTTGAACTTGACCCATTACTGTTTAAGGATATACTTGAAGATTTGGAGCGCATCCAGCATGAACTGTTCGATTGCGGAGGAGACCTCGCTTCCGTCTCTGCAAAGCGCCCTGTTAAGCTGACTGAAGAAGCAGTATCTCATCTGGAAAGCAGAATCGATTCGTTCATTGAGGAGGCCCCTGAGCTCGAAAGATTCATTTTACCAGGAGGAACGAAACCTGCGGCATCCATTCATATTGCGCGTACTGTAACACGACGGGCAGAGCGGCTTACCGTATCGCTGATGAAAGAGGACGAGTCAGTTTCGCCTGTAGCGCTTCAATTTTTGAACCGGCTTTCCGATTATTTCTTTGCGCTGGCGAGGGTCGTCAATTTTCGGCTTGGTGTCAAGGATGTTGAATATGTGAGAAGCGCGAAGGTATTTCGAAATGGAAAGAGAAAAGGGGATTAATTACATGGCTATAAGAAGGCTCAGCTGGAGCGCCATGTTTATCGCTCTTTCGGCTGTTGGTGCTTTCATAAAAATACCATCGATGATCGGCAGTATCGCGTTGGACAGCTTTCCGGCTCTGCTGGGTGCCGTTTTTTTAGGGCCGGTAACTGGGGCCGTCATTGGAGGAGCGGGACATATCATATCTGCACTTGCAGGGGGAATGCCTCTTGGTACATTTCATTTCCTAATCATGCTTGAAATGGCGGTACTGGCGTGGGGATACGGCAAACTCTGCTTGGCAGGGAAACGGTTTGGCGGAGCCCTGTTTTTTCTGGCAGGAAACGCGGTAGTAGCTCCACTTCCGTTTGCCGTTTTGATCAGTCATGAATTTTATATAGCCATACTCCCGGGAATTCTGGCGGCTACGGTTATTAACCTAGCATTGGCATATGTGCTGGCGCCAAGGCTATTGCCTCTATTTAAAAAGATTTTTCCTAATATTCGGGTGAGTCGATGAGAGACCCGTTGTCTATTCCATTTAATGGCCAATATCTTGTTATAGCTAGCGACAATAGTGGAGGGTTCGGTATGAAGGAACATGATGCAGTGAAAGTTCCTTATGACGTTGTCGGTTATTACTCGTTTAGGGTAGCTGTTATGGAATGTATGGCTTCCGGGGCTGTGCCGGTTTCCGTCATCCTGCAGAACTTTTGCGGTGAAGCGGCGTGGACAGCGTTAAATCAAGGAGTACAGCGAGGGTTGGAGGAATTGGGGTTGGGCCTTCCGGTATCAGGTAGTACGGAAAGCAATATTAATCTCCTCCAATCTGCACTAGGGGTAAATGTAATCGGAATTAGCAGTAGAGAACCTAAACTGCAATCATTGAACCTCGAACAACTGAAATTTGCGGTGATTGGAAAACCCTTGGTTGGGCAGGAGGTTATTGAACAACGAGATTCGATCGCTCCACTTTCGGTGTTTAAATGGTTATGCGGGCAATCCGATATCATAGTGCTTCCAGTCGGTTCCAAAGGAATCCGTTATGAACTCGGGCAGTTAGTACCTGAAATCCAAACAGAATATATCCAATCGAGTCTGGATCTAGATAAGTCTTCCGGGCCATCGACATGCTTCATCATCTCTTATCCGGCAAGCAAGGAAGCGCTGATTAAAAAAATGACCGATCCCTTATTTCAGAGTATTTCGTGGTACGTTACATAGCTTTTGGCTGTGGTCTATATGGTAAAATAGTGGGAAAATACGTTAGAGGTGTAATAGCCATGGCAGCCGGAAAAACGAATGCAATGCGGATTTTGGACGGAAAGCAGATCGATTACAGCACGATAAGCTATGATAATAAAGACGGGAAGATAGATGGGGTCTCGGTGGCAGCGAAAATCGGCCGAGCCCCGGAATCAGTATTTAAAACACTGGTAACCCATGGAACACAAGCTGCCAGTATCTATGTATTTGTTATTCCGGTAGAGGAGGAGCTTGACTTAAAAAAGGCCGCGAAAGCAGCCGGCGAGAAAAAAATAGAAATGCTCCCTGTCAAGGACCTCCAAAAATGGACAGGGTATATTCGCGGAGGATGTTCGCCAATCGGGATGAAAAAGCTTTATCCGACATTTATAGATGCCAGTGCGAGGACTGCCGATACAATCATTGTAAGCGGCGGCAAAATTGGCATTCAAATTGAGCTGAAGCTCGGTGCAATAATAGATGCAACCGAAGCTAGGGTTGCAGAAATAACGAAATAATTTATGGACTTTTTTAGAAAGGCTCTTTTTTTGTGCTTTTAAATTTAGAAACCGCCAATGCGATCCTGACGCCAGACATATACTTCCTTCTCTTTTTAATTAATTTAAGCCTAGCGCCGATTTTCCCAACTAGGCAATCACCCATAAATGACTCAAAGCATAAGCTATTCGGGGAAGGGATACTTAAAGAGCAAAGGGAGTGTGGGCAACGTGAAGGGTAAAATCAAAAATTATTATGCAGGCGGGAATACAGCTCGGGGGTTCTATAGTTTATATGAATCGAATCTTCAGGGGCTTGATAAACTGTTTATTTTAAAAGGCGGTCCAGGTACAGGAAAATCGACGCTTATGAAAAAGGTTGCCCAGGAGTGGGCGGATAAGGGATTTGACATTGAATTGCTCCATTGTTCCTCCGATAATCAATCCATAGACGGGGTCATCATCCCGAAGTTTAAAATCGGCATTGTGGATGGCACGGCACCCCATGTCATTGAACCGAGTGCTCCTGGTGCCATTGAAGAGTACGTAAACTTAGGGGAAGCTTGGGATTCAAGTGTCTTAGCAGGGGAAAAAGAAGCGATTGTCAAGCTTACAAAAGAAATTAGTCGCGCTTTTCAAGCGGCCTACTCTACATTTGCAGAAGCGCTTGCCATTCATGATGAATGGGAAAAGATTTATATCGAAAACATGGATTTTAACAAGGTGAACCAGCTGACAGAAAAGCTAAAAGAATTATTTTTCGGCGAAATATTCCTTAATAAAACTGCGAACGTGTGCCATCGTTTCCTTGGGGCAGCCACACCAAAGGGGGCAGTGGATTTTGTGCCGAATCTCACCGAGGATCTGGCAAAACGCTATTTTATTAAGGGAAGGCCGGGTTCCGGAAAATCCACTATGCTGAAAAAGTTGGCTGCTGCTGCAGAACAACGAGGCTTTGATGTGGAAATCTACCACTGCGGTTTCGACCCAAACAGCCTTGACATGGTGATCGTCCGGGAGATTGGTCTCGCTATCTTTGACAGCACCGCCCCTCATGAATATTTCCCAAACCGGGAAGGCGACGAAATTATCGATATGTATAAAGCTGCGATTACACCTGGCACAGATGAAAAGTATGCTTTGGAAATAAAAGATGTTTCTGGAAGGTACAGAGCGAAAATGAACCAGGCTACATCATATTTAGCGCAGGCTAAAAGCTTGCATGACGAGCTGGAGGCCATTTATATCAAAGCTATGGATTTTGTAAAAATTGAAAAAATCCAGGCAGACATCATGGCAGTCATTGAACAATCGGCAGGAGTTTCTTCGAAATAGGAGTAAGCCGGCAACTGATAAACAGCTTGCCGGCTTCTTATTTTAAAACATGTTCTATGGTCTAGAGTTGACTTTCCCTAGCTGGTGCCGCTGCTCTTCTTATTATGGTAATTTATTTCCACGAGAGCTTACATAAAGGGCATACCATTCTTCTCTGGTCATCAGTTCGGACTGACGAATGGCATCCTGGCAATTCTTAATCCGTTCTACATTTGTTGTACCAATCACGGGTTGTATCTTTGCTGGATGGCGCATTAACCATCCGAGCACGATCGCTTCTTTAGTTGTTTCCTTTTCAGTGGCCATTTTTTCAACTAGCTCTTTTGTTGCGACTTCAGCTTCGGAAGCACCCTCAAGATCTTTACCTGTAAAAATTCCTTTTGCCAATGGCGACCATGCCTGAATTTGGATATCATTTATCATGCTATACTCCTTCAATCCATCGGCAAAATGAGTGGCCATTCCAGCCGGTTGATTTACTGAAACGCCTTGATCAACCCAGTCAAGCTTGTGGAGGCTCATTTCTAACTGATTAACGATGATTGGGAAATCACTATACGTTTGCAATATATTTATTTGCCCCTTATTCATATTGGAAACGCCAAAGTTTCTTACCTTGCCGGACCGATGGAGCTGTTCAAAGGCAGCTGCCACTTCTTCGGGCTCCATTAAAGGGTCAGGACGGTGTAATAAAAGGATGTCCAAGTAGTCGGTTTGCAATCGATTCAATATTCCATCAACAGAGTGCAAAATATGTTCTCTTGAAAAATCATATCTGCCTACTCCATGTTCATCCGCAAATCGAATGCCACACTTGCTCTGGATCACCATATTATCCCTCAAGCCTGGCCGGTCTTTTAGAATCCTGCCAAAGACTTCTTCAGCTTTTCCCTTTGTATAGATATCGGCATGATCAAACATGGTGATTCCTGAAGAAAGGGCAGCATCTATGGCTTGTTCGGCAGCTGAAATTTGTTCATTAGTAATTGGCGTCTTATCCCAACTACCCCCGAATCCCATACATCCCAGAACCAGCCGGCTAGAAGTAATGTTCCGTTTTTCTAAAGGCATGATACGCATAACTTAGACCCTCTTTCTATGTAATTAAATCAAGCAGTATTCTTTGTTTTTCATAGGTATTATATCAGTAGGGCCAAAAATTTGTATTTTTTGGAGTCATAATACTAAAATAATATTTACCGCTACCTAATTTTTTGGGCTATTTTTAAATTAGTGTAGAAGGGAGCCTGAAAGCGAAAGGTTTAGCCCTGCGTCAGGATTGGTTAAATGATGAAAGTCAAAATCGTGGGTTCTTTAAAATACATACAAAGAATTATGAGGTGCTGTGGTTGGTTAAGTTTATTGCGAGTGATATGGATGGAACGCTGTTAAATAAAGAGCAAAAGGTTAGCAAAGAAAATAAGGAAGCAATTGAACGAGCCCAGTCTGAAGGGGTGGAAGTGATCATTGCCACCGGAAGGTCCTATCAGGAGGCGCGGTACGCCCTAGATGAAGCCGAAATAGAATGTCCAGTTATTGGTGTGAATGGCGCAGTTGTATATACTAAGGAAGGAAAAGTTGCGGCATCGAATCCAATCAATCAAGAAACGGCGAAATCAGTCATACAGTATTTAGCTGAAATAGGAATCTATTTTGAAATTTATACAAACGACGGTACTTATACAAAAAATTATGAAAAATCCTTAGGTTCTATCGTAGATATTCTTTTGACGGCAAATCCGGATTTGGATCCCGTGAAGGTAGCTGAGCAAGCGAGAGAACGGATCGCAGTCAGTAATATTAAATCTGTTGAAAGCTATGAAAGGCTTTTTGCTATACCTGGATTGGAAATTTACAAGTTCTTAATTTTCAGCAATCATTATGATCAACTCGGACAAATCGCCAGTTTCTTAAAAGAGAACACCTCGCTTGCAGTAAGTGCATCGGCCCGTGAAAACCTGGAAGTGACAAGCCAGGAGGCGCAGAAAGGAGTCGCGCTGGAAAAGTATGTTCAAGCTAGAGGCGGTTCGCTAAGCGAGACGATGGCAATGGGGGACAATTTCAATGATGTTTCGATGCTTGAGCGTGTAGGCCGGTCGGTTGCTATGGGTAATGCACCTTCAGAAATTAAGGCAATTTGCGACTTCGTGACGGATACGAATGATGAAAATGGCGTGGCCCATGCCATTATTGAGGCGCTGAACGAGAATTCACAAAATTGAGGCGGCTGAAATACAGCTACAAGATATACCCGCATACCGCTTCCATATATAAAAGGGAGTGAGCTTTATGATTAAAAGGTTATTGGTTTTGTCGCTTGCTGTCATTATGGCTGGCGGATGTTCAGGTAATTTAAACAAAGATCAGGACAAAGCCAGCCCCCAGTCAGTGGAAACCACGGGTCAACCCGGTAAGCAGGGACAGGCTGAAGTGCTTTTGAGCAACTTGAAAGTTCCATGGTCCATTGAAAAAAAAGGCGAGACCTTTTATTTATCTGAAAGGACCGGGAGCATTGTTAAATTGGTAAATGGTCAGATGGTACGGGAGAAGGTGAATCTGCAGAAAAGGCTCTCGGCAAACCCTGAGGCTGGTTTCCTTGGATTTGTTTTGTCTCCAATCTTTAAGGAAACAAATGAAGCATTTGCCTATTATACATACGATCAAGACGAAAAGTCATGGAACCGGATTGTTGTACTCAGTTATAAGGGTGGACAATGGACGGAGCAGAAGGTTCTGCTTGATGGCATCCCAAGCGGGCAATACCATCATGGTGGCAGGTTAAAGATCGGGCCTGATAACAAATTATACGCCGCTGCCGGGGATGCCAATGAAGATGAAATTGCGCAGGACATAAGCTCATTAGGTGGAAAAATATTGCGGCTCAACCTGGATGGCAGCATTCCAGAGGATAATCCGTTCCGGAATTCTTATGTTTACTCCCTAGGCCACCGAAACACGCAGGGGCTTGCATGGGATGAAAAGGGGCAGCTATATAGCAGTGAACATGGGCCGTCGGGACATGATGAAATCAATAAAGTCATCGCTGGGCATAATTATGGCTGGCCTTTGATCATCGGGGATGAAAAGAAAAATGATATGGAAAGCCCATTGTTTCATTCAGGCACCAATACATGGGCACCATCAGGAATTGCCTTCCATGAGGGGATTATTTATGCGGCAGCCTTGAGAGGGGAAGCAATCAAAGGGTTTAATCCGGGTAAGAATGAAGAATTTCATGTATTTACAGGTGCCGGGAGAATAAGGGATGTCCTGGTAGATGGGGACTATCTGTATTTCGTGAGCAACAATACTGATGGCCGGGGCAATCCTGCGAAAGACGATGATAAGCTTTACCGGATGCCGCTGTCTTCTCAATAAGTGAAAAATTTAAAAAAGGATGTATATAAAAAAAGTAATGGGCCATACTATAACCACGATGATTTTTCCATAGTAATCCCCCTTTTTATCCGCTTGCTTCCCGCAGGCGGATTTTTTTTGTGGTGCAAAAAGAAAACTCGCCAATCGGCGAGTTTTCTTATGGCTTCGGCCACTTATATGTCCAGAAACGCTCCTTTTCGATCCATGCAAGGATCGCCGGATCCGGGTTTTCTGCATTTTCCGACCAAGAGGCCATCATCGCTTCTGTTTGTGAACGATGTGCCTTCATTGTTGCAATTTTTTTATCTTTTACTGCTGATATATCATTGATAATATTCGGTTCGCCAAGCTCCTGGAGGCTGTTATTGGCAAACGCTACGCAGTGCAGTTTAGGACGTGCATCCGGGGCGATTCGTTCGACAGCACGGACTACTGCCCTGCCCGTTGCTTCATGGTCAGGGTGGACGCTATAACCAGGATAGAAGGTGATGATGAGTGACGGATTCAACTCATCAATAAAAGAAGACATCTTATTTGTCAGTTCTTCGTCATCCTCAAACTCTACGGTTTTATCACGCAAACCGAGCATTCTTAAGTCCTGGATTCCCATTACTTCAGCTGCGTTGAGCAGTTCTTGCCTGCGTATTTTCGGCAGGGATTCCCTTGTTGCGAATGGGGGGTTACCTAAATTCCGGCCCATCTCACCCAATGTTAAACAAACATAGGTGACGGGTGTCCCGCTCTCTACATAGGATGCAATCGTGCCTGAAACCCCAAAAGCCTCATCGTCGGGATGAGGGAAAATCACTAATACATGACGTTCTTTCTCCATATCGGCTCCTGACTCCTTCCTATTCAAAAGGGCTCGCACTGATTTCCATAGCCACCGCGAGTTTTCCGTTAAAATCCAATCCAGCCATCAATAGTCTGCCTTGGTCATCTATTTCAAAGTGGGTGAGGCCTTCACCGTATACCCAGCCGATTTCAAGCTTCAAACCGACACGATAGGGGCCATCCCCCACAATTTTGCCATGTTCATAACGGACCTGGGCATTTCGGATATATGCGCCTGCAGAGAAAAATGATTCATCATTATGGGTAGCGTAAGCGCCATTTGTCGTTTCCAAATGCATATAGACATCGCTTCCCGCAAACGAATCGATCTTCTGTTGAACTTCAGTACGGTCAATAGGTTTCATCAAACTTCCTCCTTTCTAGCGGACGATCAACAATCTATATAATATCTTACTAAAAAGACAAATAAAAAGCGAAGAGTTGAGATTGAATGCCTGCATACATTTTTTGATCGTTTCCGCACATGACTTAAAAAAACTGACCCAAAACAGAAAGCACCCCTCCCAGAGAATTCAGCCGGGGCAACTCGCCCCTTACCAAGATGCCCAATTTTCCGGAAAACTGTCATTGTTTTGAAGTCAGCTTTTTTATTATTATTTTGATGTTTGTTCAGTGGATTCCAGCCGTCCGGCCTCGAACGTACGGTAGGCACCGTGCATGGTTGGACCGACATATTCATTCAATTTCCAGGAATGGCGGATTGCCTCTGTAATGAAATTTTTTGCTGTAAAAATCGCTTCGCGTGCGGGCTTGCCTTTGGCCAATTCCGCTGTAATGGCTGCAGAATATGTACAGCCTGCACCATGAGTATAGGTTGTTTCAATACGCTCTGACTCAAGAATCTCAAATGTTTCCCCATCATATAACAGGTCGATTGCCTGGTCATGCCGAAGCTTGCTGCCGCCTTTAATCAATACATATTTTGCTCCGGATTCGCGGATCTTTACTGCGGCTTCCTTCATATCTTCCACGGTGCGGATAGGCCCGATTCCTGACAGCTGCCAGGCTTCGAATAGATTTGGTGTGACAACGGTAGCGCGCGGAGTAAGAATATCACGAAGCGCAACGGCTGTTTCAGGATGCAGTACCTCGTCTTCCCCTTTACAAACCATTACTGGATCGATCACGACATTCTGTATGCCAAGTTCGTCAATCTTACGAGCTGCAAGTTCGATGATCTCCACAGAACCAAGCATCCCGGTCTTCATGGCATCAATGCCTACTGAAAGAATAGTTTCCAATTGAGCTTCTACTGTTTCAATGGCTTGAGGGTATACATTGTGGGACCAGCCGTTTTTTGGATCCATCGTCACGATGGTGGTCAACGCCGTCATCCCGTAGACGCCAAGCTCCTGGAAGGTTTTAAGGTCGGCTTGAATGCCAGCCCCGCCGCTGGAGTCCGATCCGGCCAGAGTCAATGCTTTTTTCATTGTCATAGTATAACCTCCTAAAGGAATGGTATTTTACTATTTGTAATTTTCTTATTATTGTATTAATCCGTAATCAGCATATAACATTACACCAGCTGATGTAAAACCAAATACATGGGGGAACTGGATTTTAAATATTAACCATCAATAGCGGTTTTCTTGCGAAATAGAAGGGTTACGTGTACAGTAAAAAAACAATGTGAAAATAAAACGAGCATATAAATAGAAAGGTGACTCCAATGGATGTAACGGCATTGCTCCTTGCCGGAGGGAAATCCAGCAGGATGGGCACAAATAAGGCATTGCTTCCGATGTTTGAGAAAACCAGCATTGAGAACATATCCGAAGAATTAAAGAAAGTTGCCAGACAAGTGCTAATAGTGACTAACTCACCCGACCAATATGAATTTCTTGGCCTTCCAATGGTGAAGGACGAATATGAAGGAATGGGGCCGCTTGGAGGTCTGCATGCTGGCCTAACAGCATCTAAGACAGATACCGTCTTCGTTTCAGCCTGTGATATGCCCTTTATTAAAGCAGCAGTAATGGAAGAGATGCTTAGCAAACTGGACGATTACGATGCATTAGTTCCTGAAATTGAGGGCCGGTTACACCCGCTCTTTTCCATATATCGCAAAGCTTGCTTACCATCTCTTATAGACTGTTTGCACGCACGTGAGTTGAAGATGACTCATTTTCTCGACAAAGTGAAAGTTAAAATAATGAAGCATACTGAATTTCAGTTATATGCAAAAAATCACGACCTGTTTTCTCTTCTATTTTATAATATGAATAATCCCGAAGAATACGAAAAGGCAAGGAAACTGGAAACTCATTTCAACACTCAAATATGGTAGGATATGAATTGGGGGGTCAGTCCCCCACTAGTTTAACGCGCTACCGCGGCGGGGGACTGACCCCCCAAAGGAAAGGGTGAAACCATTGAATTTTGAAATCTCAAAGGATCCCATCCAGGTGCAGGATGTTATCGATAAGGTTGTGGCGAGAGAGGCGGGTGCCATTACAACATTTATCGGCACTGTCAGGGAATTTACAAAAGGAAAAAAGACGCTTTTCCTTATATATGAAGCTTATGAATCAATGGCCGTGAAAAAGCTGGAGCAGATCGGCAAAGAAATAGAAGAACGCTGGCCAAACACTAAGATTGCGATTACACATCGTGTCGGCAAGCTGGATATCACCGATGTGGCGGTTGTCATTGCGGTGAGCACGCCGCATCGTAATGATGCTTATGAAGCAAACCGCTATGCTATTGAACGGATCAAGGAAATTGTTCCTATCTGGAAGAAAGAGAATTGGGAAGACGGAGAAAAGTGGATCGGAAACCAGCTGGAGACGGTGAGTTATCCAACGGGAAAGCCTGAAGAGGAGGATTTAAATGGTTAAAGTACTCTTTTTTGCACACTTAAAGGATCAGGCCGGCCAAGAAGAGGTTTCTATAGAAGGAAATGGATTGTCAATTGCTGAGGTAAAAGAAAAGATTGCGGCCGATTTTGGAATAGAAGGTTTAGATTCGGTTATGGCAGCAGTGAATGAAGAATTTGCCGATGACGGAACGATTGTGTCAGAGGGAGATACGGTTGCGTTTATTCCGCCTGTCAGTGGAGGGTAACTACAGCAACCGGATAGGAGAGATGGTCATGAATGAACGCTATTCGCGCCAAACGTTATTTCCTCCGATTGGCGACCGCGGACAAGAAAAAATCCGCAGCAAGCATGTTCTGTTAATAGGTGCTGGTGCACTTGGATCTGCTAATGCAGAGTTCTTGACGAGAGCAGGCATTGGGAAGCTTACGGTTGTGGATCGTGATTATGTGGAAGAAAGCAATTTGCAGCGGCAGCAATTATATACAGAAAAAGATGTTCGAGAAAAGCTTCCAAAAGCTGAAGCCGCTAAAATGCATTGCAATGAAATCAACAGCGAAGTGGAAATTGAAGCGTTAATCATGGATGGTACTGCCCAGTCGCTTGAGCCTCTTTTGGCAGGGGTATCCTTAATCATTGATGCAACCGACAATTTTGAAACGAGGATGGTCATTAATGACCTCTCGCAAAAATACCGGATCCCATGGATTTATGGGGCTTGTGTCGGCAGTGTCGGAATGACCTTCACCATCATCCCGGGAGTAACCCCATGCCTCAATTGCCTGCTAAGATCCATCCCAATCCAGGGGATGACCTGTGATACAGGTGGTATCATTTCCCCGGCCGTGCAGGTCGTCGTTGCTCATCAAGCAGCAGAGGCCTTGAAAATTCTTGTCGAGGATTATGATGCTGTCCGCCAAGGCTTCACGACATTTGATCTTTGGAGGAACCAGTATCAGAGCATGAAAGTGGGAAGAGCAAAGAAACAGGATTGCCTTTCCTGCGGCGACGCCCCGACTTATCCGTTCTTGACACCGGAGAATGCAACCAAGACGACAGTTCTTTGCGGCAGGGACACGGTGCAGGTGCGGCCTCCAAAAATTCGAAGGCTGCAGATGGAAAAACTGGGAAACGACCTCAAGGGAAGTGGCTATATCGTGAAATCCAATCCCTTTCTTTTATCTGTTGAGAAAGAAGGCGAGCGGATGGTCATTTTCCAGGACGGGCGTGCGCTCATCCATGGCACGAAGGATATGGCCCATGCCAAAGCATTGTACCAGCGAATTTTAGGATAGAAATGATACATTACGTAAAAAAGAACCGGCAGCCTTTTGCCCGGTTCTTTTGCCTTCTTATACAGCTTTTAAAATGCGTAATGAAATAATCCATAATACATTGGGCCAATCAAGATCACTAACGATATCGCACTAATCATCTTTTGAACATGAACAGGGATGCCTTCCGTTTCTTCCTGATAGAGCTTATTGAAAAAAACAGTGAAACTAATATCCCATATTAAAGCTCCGATGAATACGGCCTTCCATACAGCCGGTGTAAGAATCTGAGTATCAGTTACATATCCGAACAATCCGATCCAGGTAAAAATAGATATAAAAAAATCGATTTTTTCCAGAAAAGTTTTATACTTTCCTTTGATAAGGAAGCCGATAGTAACGGTCGCCAGCAGTGCTAAGTAAACCGTCCAGAGAAGGTTGCCTTCCATAAAAATATTCCTCTTTCAATTCTGTTTCCCTCATTATAAATTTAAAAGGATGGAAAAGGCATCAGAAATATTTGGAAAAAAGAAGAAGCAGGCCTATTAGGCCCGCCTATAAAATTTAATTGATGTTTGGTTCATTGCTTGCTACAAGTACGACTTTCCCAAGATCCAGTTCCTTTTCATACTGATCAGCTTCTGAATCTGTCAAGCCAAGGGAGCTCATTTTCGAGCGGAGCTCATCACCGCGGGATTTAAACATATTTCCTACTGAATCTAGTAACCCTTGTTCCTTCAATCCAATTTCTCCAGTATCCGTGTTTTCTGTCAGATGCTCTGAACGGTTTTTGTCATGGGCAAATAAATAAATATCATTTTTGTCATAACCGGAAGACATTAATTGATCGATCATTTCCATAGCTTGAACTCCGTTTTGAACTACACGCACTTGATACATAGTAATTCCTCCTTTAATAAAAATACTTGGATCACCCGTGTTTTTTAGAATGGTTTGACAGCTATGTTTTTTATATAGCCTCTATCACTCGAAGCAAAACATCATTTTTTAACGTTTTACTAGTTTCGAGTTCGTTAATAGGTTGTAAAACGGAAGACTTTCTGTACCCGATAGAGTGCGTATTTCAAGGCAGGAAGTTTGTCCTGATATTCTCGATACTCCGCTGTATATGTGCCATCCTTGTTCGTCCAAATGCGGGTAAAATATGCTTCTACCTCCTTAGCAAACTTCGATGAGCGGGGAGCATGGATTTTAACATTAGCTTCGAGGTTATAATCGTCCAGATTTCGCTCGGTATAATTAGCAGAACCGCCTATGACAATATCTTTTCCGGGCTTTTGAACGAGCATCAGTTTTGTATGAAATTGTTCTTTTTCGGTTTTGTACCAACGGATCTTAATGTTTTCCTCGCCCAATTTCTCCATTTCGGCGGCTACTGGTAAATTGGGAAGACCTATTTTTTCTGCGCCGAATGCATTTTGGTTCGGGTCAAGGACCATATTGATTTTCACACCCCGCCGTGCAGCCTTTGTTATTTCATTCACGACACCTCGGTCTGCAATGTAAAACATGCCAAGCCAAATATGATCTCCTTTTTTTGTTTCACGGATGGCGTTCAGAACATGCTTGTATATTTTTCCTTCCGTAACAAGCTGGACTGTTAGCGGGCCTTTTGGCTCTGCTTTGTCTGTATACAATGGAAACTTGTCCGGCCCTTTGGAAAATTTGCCGACGGCTTCTTCAGCATCCACTAATTCCCCGATGATATTGCCATCCATTTGAAAAGCAATATTAGAGTGGTAACCGCTCGCATCATGTGGATTGGCTGACGATACAAGAGCCGTTTTTTCAGTTGCTAAGACCTTTCTGTGGTTAGCTTTGACATTGAAAAGACGCAGGTAAGAACGTAGAGTAACTTCAGGGGCATTTGCCGCCATTGGGTTACGGATCCAACCATAACCGCCTTCACCAAACCATTGAAAAAATGTTCGGTACACACCCGAGTAAAGCGGATTAGAATCTCTCAGCCGGTCCAGGTTTGTAATCACGACGTCGACCCCGCTTTTTTTTAATTGTTGGATTTCCTTTGATTTATAAGAGTTGTAAGACGTATTAATTTCATCCGTTATGAAAATGACTGTTAAGTTGGGCTTCTTTTTCTTCTGGGCGATGATTTTATTAGTCAAGGTTTTACTTATTTTCGGAAATGCTATTTTTTCATCATAGTAGCCGTTAAAAAGGAACATATCGATGACAATGAATTGATCTGCTTCCTCGATTGCTTTGTAAATCGCGTTAAAAATATTCCGTTCATGTACCATCTTTCCTTTTTCATTTTTATAGGAAAGGTCATATAAGAATTGGATATCTTGGGCCTGATGTATCTTTCCTTCATAGGAAACACCTTCAGGCAATGATTTATACTGATTGTAGACTATTACGATAGCTATTATGATGAATAGAAGGGCCGGTATATAAATGCGTTTTCTTGTAAGCCATTTTTTCTTTTCTGCTTCCATGGTAAAACCCCCTAAACTGGATTGGACCTTTCCCTTTATATAGCCAAATATGCAGGAGCAAGAAACCCGGCAAGACAGCACTAATTTTCAAGAAAAGGAAGGTGCATCCTTTTTAGAAAAATTTGTGTAAACAGAAGAACAGAGAGGTATATACCAATATCAGAAAAAAAGTGAATATCTCGTATAATAGTTATATGAGAGTTAGAAGAGGGGAGCAGCCCAAACATGACGAAGGAAATCTTGCATAATGACTGGCAGCCGTTGTTGGCTGATGAATTTACAAAGGATTATTATAAAAGCCTTCGTGACTTCCTAAAAGAAGAATACAGCAGGCATACCATCTATCCGGCAGCTGATGATATTTTTAATGCCCTGCATTTTACGCCTTACGGAAAAGTGAAGGTGGTCATATTGGGACAGGATCCTTATCATGGACCGAACCAAGCTCATGGACTGAGTTTTTCTGTTAAGCCCGGTGTAGCGTTACCGCCATCATTAAAAAACATATTTAAGGAGCTTCATGAAGATCTTGGCTGCACGATTCCGGATAATGGTTATTTAGTAGAATGGGCCGAGCAGGGGGTGCTGCTACTGAATACGGTCCTAACAGTGCGTGCGGGAGAAGCCCATTCACACCGCAGAAAAGGGTGGGAAACCTTTACGGATAAAATCATCAATTGTTTAAGTGAGAGGAAGGAACCAATGGTGTTCGTGTTGTGGGGAAAGCCTGCACAAAGCAAAATTCCATTAATCGATACAAATCGGCACCATATTCTTACTTCTGCCCATCCAAGCCCTCTTTCGGCACGGAGAGGTTTTTTTGGGAGCAGGCCTTTCTCACAAATCAATTCCTGCTTGAAGGATTGGGGAGAAAAGGAGATCGATTGGCAGATTTCCAATATGTAAAGTTATGAAACAACAAAAATGTTCCACATGAAACATTTTTGTTGTTAAATTATGAACTTAGCGGGGAAAGCAGAAGTGAATAAAAAAATAAATTGCATGACGTGTAAGCATTTTTTCGTTACTTGGGATAGGAATTTCCCTAGAGGGTGCAAGGCTTTTCAATTTAAGACCGCCGTTCTGCCTTCACAGGAGGTGCTCCGTGCATCAGGCCGGCAGTGCATGAAGTATGAGAAAAAAGAGTTGCAAAACCCTTAAGGGCATTCTATGAGTTTTAACTTTGTATGCTTTATATACTTAGATCTGGCGTCAAGCCTTTACAGTGGTGAAACAACAGATAATTGACCATAGATTTAGAGCTACAATATCCAGCCGGTATAAGCTCGATTTTTAACTGTACTTTGTTTCATAGCGATTTTTTTGATAAGCTATTGAATAGGGTGTTTTTTGTAAGTGAAACTCTAATGAGGTGTGAGAGTGGATATTTCATCAAAAAAAGTCATAGAGAAAATGGAAGAGTTGGTACATAAGGCAAAAAATACGGAATCTCATGATAAGCTGCTTGGGTATGTAACTGCGGTCCAGGCGTTATGTGATATTTTGCTTGAGGAAAAGGAGGCAGCCGGATCTTATTCGACGGTCAGCTTCTCGTCAAGCACGCAGTCTCCTGCATCTAGCCAACGGGCCTTTTCACAGAGGCCGCCTATTGCCGCACAGCCTGCAATTTCAGCGGTGCCGCAATCAAAGCCGGTGAAGATGGATGATGCGAACGGTGATTCAATTTTTGACTTTTAAGCAGTCTTTTGCGGTTGCCTTCCCGCCAGCTATTCATGGTTATACATATACAGAGAGGAGTGTTTAATTTGAAGCTGTTCATTATATTGGGGGCTATAAATGCTTTTTTTGCGGTTGCCTTAGGTGCATTCGGCGCCCATGGGCTTGAGGGGCGGATTCCAGATAAATATTTGGAAACATGGAAGACAGGGGTTACCTATCAAATGTTCCATGCAGCCGGATTATTGGTGGTTGGCCTTCTATCAGGCAAAATGGCTGGGCAACTTTTGACATGGTCAGGATGGTTGATGTTTATTGGCATTCTATTATTCTCGGGAAGCCTTTATGTATTGAGTGTAACCCAAATAAAGGTGCTGGGTGCGATAACTCCTTTAGGAGGCGTATCCTTCCTTGCAGCATGGGTGTTAATGATACTTGCCGTAAACAAGTATTTGTAAAAAAAGGATGGCTTTTTAGGAATTGTTCCCGATCCCTAAGCCATCCTCTCTTTTTATTGGTTATTTTTGCTTCTATCTTGGGGGATAAGAGGCCATGCCGCCTCCGCCACCGTAAGGGTATTCATACTCAATTTCTTCTTCAAAAGTTACATAATCAATAGAAACCATAGTGAGCAGGTAACGCATGCCGGTTTGCGGGTCGCTAAGGATTAGATGGTCCCGTCCCGCCGCTTCGATAATGCCTTTGAATACCTTGGAGTTCCATTCCCTGCTTCCTTCAAATGTTGTATAAACGGTAGCTAATTTGCCTCTATTAAGACGCAGGATGTTTTCAATATACGACTCTTCCGCGGGGAGCATGCCTGCTCCAGCTTGTGCGCTTGGCGGTGCGGCTTGCGAGCCGGGCGCTGCCTGGGCGCCTTGGCCCTGCTGGTAGCCTGCAGGTGTTCCAGGATAACCTGCTGGGTACTGATTGTACTGTTGCCGGTCGTTACTCAATGCAGGATTCACACTAGCATAAGGATAATAGGGTGCATTGTACCCGTAGCTTCCATATGGATTCTGTTTGTTTTGCTGACTCATCAACTTCCCTCCAACTCATTTGTAGTGGTAGCAGGAATCCTCCTGCCCGTTTGGGATCAAATCACTTCTTTGCACTATTTCATATGTATGGTTCGTGTATGTGATTTATACCAATGAGGAGGGAAGAATTACACCGGGGAGAAAGAGGTATTTAAAAAAGCCCCCGTGTTGGCGGGAGCTTCTATATTATACGTGAAGATAAGATGAGATGCGTTCTTGAGGTAAAATATTCCCAACGAAGAAGGAGCCGAATTCTCCATAGCGTGCACTCACTTCGTCGAAGCGCATTTCGTAAACAAGCTTCTTGAACTGTAGGACATCGTCCGCAAACAAGGTTACGCCCCATTCATAGTCGTCAAATCCCACTGAGCCTGTAATGATTTGCTTAACCTTTCCGGCGTATTGGCGTCCGATCATACCGTGCGACCTCATTAAGCTGCGGCGATCTTCCATCGGCAGCATGTACCAATTATCCTCGCCCTGCCGGCGCTTGTCCATTGGATAAAAGCAAACATGCTTTGTTGTTGGAAGAATTGGATACAAGCGTGCCTGGATTTGTGGATTTTGGTACGGATCCTCGCCAGCTGGCAGATAATTGCTCAGTTCGACAACTGAAACATAAGAATGGGCAGGAACCAAGTATTCCGCAAGCTTGGATTTATTGAATTCCATTTCGATGCCATTTAGTTCTTCCATTGTAGGGCGAACAAACATCAGCATAAAGTCAGCCTTTTGTCCAACGATTGAATAAAGGGCATGGCTGCCTTCTTTTTCGCTCTGTGTTTTATTCCATTTGTCCAATAAACCGTTAAATTCTGAGATAGCCGCCTGGCGCTCATCGCTTGACAACGCTTTCCAGCTTGTCCAGTCAATAAGGCGGAAATCGTGGAGGCAATACCAGCCATCAAGAGTTTGTGCTGCTTCACTCATTGTGATCACTCCTATATATATACATTTATCCATTACTATACCATAGTTTTTTAGAAAGACTATTTCCTTACGTTTGAATATATCTTTTGTTCAATAAATGTTCACACTTTTCCAGCATATCCCGGGTGTGAATATTTAAACATAATAAATGGAGAGAATGCCATACTAAAGATGGGGTTTAACGAAACGGAACAAAGGAAAACAGTAAAAGAATCAAGCTCAAAATGCTGTTGTTTTCAGAATAAAAAAACATCGCTACTGAAAACGGTAACAATTCGCTTGCCAATAGAAAACTTTAGGATGAACAGGTATCCTAATAGGGAGATCAAAGATTTGGCAGAATAAGAGCATATTATCTCAGGTTTGCCATGAGGTTTGGAATGGATTTTGAAAAGCAAGAAGGAGGCACTTTACATGAGTGATTTATTTGAATCGTTAAAAACGAAAATTAAAGGTAACAATTTGCGGATCGTTTTTCCTGAGGGATTGGATGAGCGTATCCTGACAGCCGCTGGCAGGCTGGCGGAGGAACGGCTTATAGTGCCAATTTTAATCGGGAATATTGAACAAGTGCAGGAAAAGGCAAGCTCGCTAGGTGTTTCCCTTGAAGGGGCGGAAATCTATGACCCTAATAACTATATCATGATGGATGAGCTTGCAGCTTCATTCGTAGAACGACGGAAGGGGAAGGCTACTGAAGAAGATGCCCGCAGGATCCTGCTTGATGAAAATTACTTCGGCACGATGCTTGTGCATACCAATAAAGCGAACGGCCTTGTCAGCGGCGCGGCCCACTCTACGGCTGACACTGTACGTCCTGCACTGCAAATCATTAAGACAAAGGAAGGCGTGCGTAAAACCTCAGGCGTGTTTATCATGGTTCGTGAGGATGAAAAATATGTGTTTGCCGACTGTGCCATTAATATCGCCCCTGACAGCACAGACCTTGCCGAAATAGCAGTAGAAAGTGCACGCACCGCTCAAATGTTCGACATTGAACCACGTGTAGCCATGCTAAGCTTCTCTACGAAAGGGTCTGCTAAATCACCAGAAACTGAACGGGTTGCCCAAGCCGTGGAAGAAGCGAGAAAAATGGACCCTATGTTGATTTTGGACGGAGAATTCCAGTTTGATGCTGCATTTGTTCCTTCCGTTGCCGAAAAAAAAGCTCCGGATTCTATCATCCAGGGAAATGCGAATGTATTTATTTTCCCAAGTCTTGAAGCCGGAAATATCGGCTACAAAATAGCGCAGCGCCTAGGAAACTTTGAGGCCGTAGGTCCAATCCTGCAGGGACTGAAGCGTCCTGTAAATGATTTATCCCGTGGCTGCAATGCAGAAGATGTATACAAGCTGGCTTTAATCACTGCTGCTCAGGCACTCCAGCAATAACACTATGCTGCCTCGCTCTTTAGCAAGGCAGTTTTTTGTACTTTCAATCTGCTCATCCCAATCTCCAGGACTGCCAGCAATCCTATATGGTATAATGAAATGATGGATTTTGTTACGAAGGACGAGAATATAAATGCATGATATAAATTCTTTATTAATACAGCCGCAGTGGCGAATCATTGATCAATCAACGCTTGGGACCCAGTTTCAAGCCTTGCAGTCTTTTGCAATGGATGATACGCTTTGCACCTCAGTCGGAAACGGCATTTCTCCTGCTGTAGCCCGGGCGTGGGTACATCACCACACGGTAGTGCTTGGCATCCAGGACAGCAAACTTCCTTTGCTTGAAAAAGGCATTTCTCTGCTGGAAAAAAAGGGATACCGCGCCATCATGAGAAATTCAGGTGGACTTGCAGTTGTCCTAGATGAAGGGGTGTTAAATCTTTCTTTAGTGTTCCCGGAAACGGTGGGAAGAATTGATATAAACCGAGGATATGATGCGATGTGGGAATTGGTCAGGCTTATGTTTGCTGATTTGCCTGTTGAAATCGAAGCCGGGGAAATTATCGGATCCTATTGCCCGGGGAGCTACGACCTTAGCATTGGCGGAAAAAAATTCGCTGGTATCTCACAAAGGAGAATTCGAGGTGGCGTAGCCGTTCAAATATATTTGTGTGTGTCAGGAAGTGGATCAGAAAGGGCTGAGCTCGTAAAAGAATTTTACAGGGCAGCCAGAGGCCAGGTTGACACTAAATTTTCGTATCCTGATATCCAGCCTGGAGTAATGGCTTCTTTATCGGAATTAATTAATATGCCGCTTACGATAGAGGCTACCATGCTCCGCTTCTTACAAACCCTTAAAAAAGTGGGCGGAAACATACAGGCCGGCCAATTGTCTCCGGAAGAGCTTCTACTCTACGAGTCTTATTATGAAAGAGTTGTGGAGAGGAACCAAAAGGCGATTAGACAATAAAACTGCTACCGTGGGAAAATTAAAAAAATCTGTTACGTCCGTGAGATCGGGTTAACAGATTTTTTTTTCGTAAGAGTATACTTGTCGAAAGAGAAATACCCCTATGTTCTTGTTTTGTAGTTCACAAATCGTCGAATTTCTATGAACAGAAGGCTTTTCGCCATATTTATGTTCTCAGCCGAACTTAGGATTATATCGGCCGAATCTGGGAATATATCGGCCGGGGGACTGACCCCCTCTTATTCGGCTAATTTCTCCAAATTCCCATTGCGGTCCATTTTAAATTTAGTAGCCGGGCGCTCATCTTCCTCTAGCAGAACCAATTTTCTTGCCCGATTCATAATTTTCATCAGTGTCTCGTAATCTTCCTGAATCATGCCTGTATTTTCTTCCAAATAAGCAACCTTTTTCTCAAGATCTAAGTTCATCTTTTTTAGGTCCGCGATTTCCAGCTTCAATCTTTCGTTCTCTGATTTTAACACTTCGGCGTGCAGGCTGCTGTTATTCATAGTTTGCAGAAAGCTTATCACCATATCAAGGGTGAGATTGCTTGTTGGATTGGGTGTTGTGTATACCGGTTCCGGCAAAGCTGGGACTTCCAGCGGTTCAGGTATATGGACAATTGCAGTTTCGTACTCATATTCAGTTGCAAATTCTGTGTCAACGGGAGCTTCTGGCTCAACTATTTGCTGTGGTGTAACGCTAATATCCTGTATGGTCGGGGATGGCGGTGTGTAAAGGAGTTTTTTCTTGCCGCCCTGGTCCTTCCCTAAAATTCTTTGGCGCTGTTTTCGTTGTTTTTTAGCCAGCTGGAGAGCTTTTTCATAATTATGGCGCACGACCGCATTCCAGCGAAAGCCGCATGCAGCTGATGTGCGGTTCAGCCTGTCCCCAACCTCCTCAAACGCATTTAACTGTGTGCTGCCTTCACGGACATGCCGCAGTACAGTCTCTGCCAAAAGTAAATCATCTTCCTCTGTCCAAGCGTCTTGACGGACTTTCATGATACCTACTCCCTTTCTTAACATTTAAAAATTCATAGCTTAGTAAGTGGGTTGGCCCAACAATACATTTGTTGGTTTTGATAGGGGTATTGCCGGGTAAGCTAAGTGTTCTAGTTACATCATGGACACGTTGGGGCCTTTTTATACAAAAAAGTTAAAAGGATAATAGTTTTTTCTAAGAGAAACAGATAGGGATGATTTGCCGCTCATTTTGCCATGGATCAGCCCTTGAAATTCAATGTCCGAAAATGTAAAATACCCTTTGGTGCTTTCGATTCAGGCGATGGATCCATTGTTTATCATAAAGAAAAGAAAGGTTGGTGACTGTCTGAATGGCAAATGAATTCAGGGTTTGTGACGACTGTCAGGCAACGAATATAAATACGCTGGTCCCTCGGTTGGAAAAGCTGGATCCTGACGCTGTAATAGATATTGGCTGCCAATCCTATTGCGGGCCAGGGAGGAAGAAATCGTTCGCGTTTGTGAATAACCGTCCAGTTGCAGCTCCTACGGAAAATGAGTTGATTGAGAAGATTGATAAAAAACTTAAATAATTGAGAAGATTAATAAATAGCTTAATCACCGGCATCTAGTTTGCAAGGTGATTTTTATTTTCATGTATCATGCAGAAAAATTTTAATCGGCAAAAATAGTTGTTTTTTGTTGATTTTACTTATATATTTCTTAGTTTCGATTCTTCCCATCCTGTGTCGATATATGATTTTTTTCAGGAAACAAGCTATAATAAAAGCTAGAAACCTTCGATTAGGCTCACAAGATGTGGGTCATGTAGCTGAAGACATGAGGATGTGGCGCTCTTAGCCTGTGGTCCGAATCCAACAGATTAAGAGTTGGCCATTTTGATTTTTTAATAAAAAGAGGGTAGTCCATGGGATATTCCACTGAGAAACTTAGTGAAGAAAAAGTATTTAAAGACCCGGTCCACCGCTATGTTCATGTACGGGACAAGGTGATCTGGGATTTAATAGGGACCAGGGAATTTCAGCGATTGCGGCGTATCCGCCAGCTGGGGACCACTTTTTTGACCTTTCATGGTGCGGAGCATAGCAGGCTGAACCATTCGCTCGGTGTGTATGAAATTGTCCGCCGGATTATCGATGACGTTTTTGCCAGCAGGCCTGAATGGGATAGTCAGGAACGGCTGCTTTCCTTATGCGCGGCGCTGCTCCATGATCTAGGGCATGGTCCTTTCTCACATTCTTTCGAAAAGGTGTTCGACTTGGACCATGAGCATTTTACCCGTCAGATTATTTTGGGAGATACAGAAGTAAACCGAGTCCTTCGCAAGGTTGATACACTTTTCCCGAAGAAAGTGGCTGAAGTGATCGCCAAAACCTACGAAAACAAACTGGTGGTCAGCCTTATTTCAAGTCAGATTGATGCGGATCGCATGGACTATTTACAAAGGGATGCCTATTTCACTGGCGTTAGCTATGGCCACTTTGATATGGAACGGATCTTGCGGGTCATGAGGCCCCGCGAGGACCAGGTAGTCATTAAACATAGCGGGATGCATGCCGTTGAGGATTACATAATGAGCCGCTATCAAATGTACTGGCAGGTTTATTTTCATCCGGTTACCCGTAGTGCAGAGGTGATCCTGACAAAAATATTGCACCGTGCCAAGCGCTTATACGAATCCGGTTATCAGTTTAAGCACGATCCGCATCATTTTTACTCGCTTTTCCAGGGAGATGTCACGCTTGCTGATTATTTAAAAATGGATGAATCGGTGATGCTCTATTATTTTCAGACTTGGGAAGAAGAGGATGACTCAATTCTGAGCGATCTCTGTGATCGGTTCGTCAACCGCAACTTGTTTAAATATACGGAGTTTCATCCTTCCAATGATCAGATGAATAAATTGGTGGAACTCAACAGCCTATTTAAGAAGGCAGGGATTGATCCGGAATATTATCTTGTGGTGGATTCATCATCCGATTTGCCTTATGATTTTTACCGCCCGGGTGAAGAAGAAGAACGTCTTCCAATCCATTTGCTTAAGAATAGTGGCGATATCCGCGAATTGTCTCGGGAATCCGAAATCGTAGATGCGATATCGGGCAAAAGAAGAACGGACCACAAGCTATATTTCCCTGAAGATCTCTTGCGTGAGGGAACATCGAAAAAAAATATTAAAAGACAGATCCGCAAGCTTTTGGAGCTTGAATAGAGAAGAGAAGTTCCTTATAGGAAGAAATTGGGTGAGGAGTGACAAGCTTTGTTTAAGGATCATGCAAAAATTATTAATGCCATATCAGCTGCTGGCGAGATTGCTGGGAGAAAAAAGCTGCAGAAGATTATTTATATCGCCAAGAAGCTATCCTTCCCTTTCCAGGAAAAGTTTACCTTCCATTTTTATGGGCCATATTCTGAGGAGCTGACGCTTCGCATTGAGGAACTATGCAATATGGGATATCTGAATGAAGTAAAGGAGAAAAAGGCGGGCTACTACCAGTATTGCTATTCAATCACCGGTGCCGGAGCAGATTTTTTATCTATGCATAATTTGGACATGCCTGCATTAAAAAACTGCTTGTTGGATATGAATGGGCAAAACGCTCGCTTTTTAGAGCTCGTATCGACAGTGCTTTATTTTGATACACTGGAAAAAGCAGAAGTAGCGGAAAAGATTTTTACATTAAAAAGTAAACAGAAATACACAAATGAAGAAATAGATGAAGCCTATGAGTATATCAATAAGCTACGGGAGAAAGCAAAGGCTCATTGACCCAATATACAGCAATAAAAAACGCTTGGGAAACCTACCATTTCCAAGCGTTTTTATGTGGTGGGAGAAACTAAGCGATCTGCTATGGATATTATGTCGCTTATTGGTCTCTCAAGCGTTTTCCGGCCACGGCAGGAATAAGGTTACAGAACGGTAACATAGTATGTGAGTATTTTGATGGCGGCGGATATACGCAGGTTCAGAAGTAGCATCTGTTTTAACTTCTATTGAATTTTCCTGTATACTATCGGTAATAAGAGATTGGGGAGAAGAACAATGGAGGATTTTTTCGGTCAATTTTTAGCCTATGAATTGGAAGAAATTCCATATGTGGTAGCGGTGTTGCTGATTGCATTTACAATACATGAATTTTCCCATGCCTATGTAGCATATAAATTTGGCGACCCTACTGCAAAGGACCAAGGACGTGTCACATTAAATCCGATTAGCCATATTGACCCGTTGGGAACATTGCTGCTACTCATTGCCGGATTTGGATGGGCCAGGCCTGTACCGGTAAATCGATTTAACTTTAAACGTCCCAGGCTTGCCGGCGTCCTTGTATCTTTCGCAGGACCGCTCAGTAATTTGATTATTGCGGCCATAGGGTTTATCATTTGGTACAGTCTTATTGGAACCGGGCTTGATACCAATGGGCCTGTATACACCTTTTTTAATATGCTGATTCAGATTAACATCGTACTTTTTGTTTTTAATATGCTGCCTTTACCTCCGCTTGATGGGTATCATATCCTGCAGGATTTGGCACCGACACATATTCGGGCAAAGATGATTCAATTTGAATCATACGGCGCGCTGATCTTTTTGATCATAGTGATTACACCGTTGGACCAATATACCATCCAGCCGATTTTCCAGGTTGTGTTGCCAATGGTCATACATGGAATGAATAACTTTTTTGCTGGGTTATTCATGTAAAGGTTACCCTTTGAACTTAAAAGGAGGAAAAAGTGATGGAAGATAAGCCAAAACAAAAGTTGGGTTTCAATATTATTAAAAATGATCCCACAGAAGGCCACGGCGGATTTGGCGCTGGTGTATTAACGCTCGACAATATTTCTCCAGTCATCATAGATGTGGAAGCAGGGGAGGCGACTGTGGATGTCGGAGCCATGCATGCCAGAAGTTCGGTCGAGAAAGGAATCAAATTTCTAAAAAGTAAAGAAGAAGTCCCTAACGGCAAGCCATATTGGCTTGTATGGGTGACGATTGAGACAACGCAGAAGGGTCCTCTTTATGCCGGTGTAACCGCATGTGAGATGACGGTCGACCGATCAATCAGAAGGGGATATAAATCATTGCCGGAGCATGTGAACCGGATGGATAAATCACTGAAGCGCCATATTATCGTCGAGCATATGGATGATAAGTCAAAGGCGATCCTTGCTGAATTTTTAAAGAATCATAACGGTGATATGTGGACCAATTCATCGGAAGAATTGAAAAAGGGGCTCTCGGTTGACTCCGGAAAATAACTGCAATCTCGTGCATGCATTCATGATGTAAAAGTTAGTTGTCGAAATTTTCAAGAATATAGCTTGTGCATTTCTTATAAAATAAGTAAACTATTTACAACGTGCAATACTGTAAAACCAGGACATGAAAAACCTCGAGATTGTGTATTCTCGAGGTTTTTCGTTTCTGCTAAAGGGGGAGTGTAATCATTGTCCCCAAAAGTTAAACAGCCGTTTGTACCACGTTTGCTTTTCCGGTTTCTTTTCTGTTTTCTTATGCGGTTCCCCTTGAGGTAAATGCTCGGTGCAGAACTCTGTAGGTTCCGTTCCCTTTACAAAATAAGTCATCCTCTTGACCGGGCAATTCTCGGTGGCAAGCTTTCCGTTAACTGGATTAATATACACACCCACCACATTGGCAGATTCCTTGAATTTTTTAACTGGCTCGTCTTTTAAGCTTTGTTCCATGAATTGGGCCCAAATTTTTTTAGCATAGGTTTTTTCGGCTGGTACTGTGATTTTTTGAGGATTATCGTAGCCTGTCCAAACGCCGGTAACTAGTTCTGGCGTGTATCCAATCATCCAACTGTCGGTTTCGGTCGTTCCAGATTTTCCGGCGTATTCCCTGGTCAGCTGTGGGATGATCGAGTTTCCGGTCACTTTTGTGTACCCGTTTAGCTTAGGGTCAAAGATGCCGGTTAGCATCTCGTTCATCACAAATGCCTGGTCAGGGTCGAGGATTTGCTGCCTTTCTGTCTGATGCTCGAAAATTACTTCACCTCTATGGTTTTCGACCTTCTTTATGAAAATGGGTTTTACCCCGGCCCCCCCATTTGCAAACAGATTATATGCATTAACCAGTTCGATAACCCGGACACCTGATGTTCCAAGGGCAAGGGACGGGACTTCGGGCATTTTTGTGGTGATGCCAAAGCGGCGGGCCGTATCCCTTAAGGCTTTTTCACCTAGGAACATATGCGTTTTAACCGCAAAAACATTATCTGACAAAGCAAGAGCCTGTGACATTGTAATCTCCGAATCTGCATACTGATGATTAAAATTATGCGGCGTATAGGATGAATTCCCATCATCATATTGAAAAGTAGTCAATTCGCTCCTTAAGGTTGTAGCGGGTGTAAACCCATTTTCCAGAGCTGCATAGTAAAGCAGCGGTTTAATGGTTGATCCAGGTTGTCGAATGGCCTGGATAGCCCGGTTATAGGGAGTTTTTGCATAATCCCTTCCGCCGACCATGGCTTTGACCTCACCTGTTCTAGGGTCCATGGACACGAGTGCCGTCTGAATATTTGATGTTTGTTCAATTACATTGTTTACCGTTTTTTCGGCAATCTCCTGTGCTTTGATGTCCAGAGTGGTATATACTTTTAGTCCGCCCAGACTAATCGTTCGGTCATCCAAATGCAACTGAGACTTTAACGCCTGTGTGACGGCATCCTGAAAATATGGGGCTATTTTTCTTTCCGCGGTTTTATGCCCCCGGTTGAAAACTAATGGGTATCTGATTTCCTTTTCGGCTATTCCCTTTGTAATCTTCGCTTCGTGCTTCATAGCCTGCAGCACAACTTCTTGGCGCCTTTTCGCATTATCCATATGTAAAAAAGGAGAATAACTGGACGGCCCTTTCGGAATGCCTGCTAGCATGCTTGCTTCTGCAAGTGTTAGATCCTTTGCGTCCTTACCATAATAATACTGGCTGGCTGCCTGTATTCCGTACGCACCATGCCCATAATAAATGGTATTTAAATAACCCTCCAGTATCTCTTTCTTTGTATAATTGGTTTCCAGCCGGATGGTATAAAACGCTTCGTTCAATTTTCGGCTCCATGTTTTATCATGGCCGAGATAAAGATTCCTGGCGTACTGCTGGGTAATTGTACTGGCTCCCTGTACTTTTGCCATGGCTTTTATATCAGCAAGGAGTGCACCGGCTATCCGCTTTATGTCAAAACCATGATGATTGTAAAACCCGCGGTCCTCAACTGCAATAGTGGCATCAATTAAAGCCGGGGAAATACCCTCTAGGTCCACCCAGTACCTTTTTTGCCCGTTATCACTTTCCCCGATAATTTCCCCATCCCCGCTGTAAAAAAGGGTGGATTGCGGAACAGCCAATGGAGGGGCGCCCAACGCCTTTGCAAATAAAATCAGGGAGGCGAACAATAAGGATAGCGTTAATGCGGCTAAACCGGTAATGATGATCGTTGCCCGGATAAATTTTGTAGCTCTTGTAAACCGCTTGCTCGCAATCAATTCCACCGTTGACACCTCTTTCCCCAAAAAGATAATATTATCCAGTATGAAAACAAACCCAATCTTTTAAACATTGCCTATGAAAAAAGTGAAAAAACTTCTTGATTTTTTATGTGGTTCGACTATACTTTTTCTAGTTAAATGCGATGTCGGGGATATTTAGTACCTTTGTCGCTTTCTTACTTTTTTCACTAACTACAGAAGTTTGTAATTTATTTGTTGGGGAACGTTATTAATGATGAATTGGTTAATCAGAGGATAACGCTAGAAAGAAAGGAAGCGATGGAATGGGTATTTGGTTTACGGAAAAGCAGACTGACAATTTTGGGATCACGATGAAAGTAAACCGGACTTTACATACAGAACAAACAGATTTTCAAAAGCTAGATATGATTGAAACGGAAGAATGGGGCAATATGCTGCTTCTTGATGATATGGTCATGACCTCGAAACGGGATGAATTCGTCTATCACGAGATGGTGGCCCATGTGCCATTGTTTACCCATCCAAATCCTGAAAACGTGCTGGTTGTTGGCGGTGGTGACGGCGGTGTCATAAGGGAAGTACTGAAGCACCCTAGCGTCAAAAAAGCGACCTTGGTAGATATCGATGGAAAGGTCATAGAGTATTCAAAGAAATTTTTGCCTGAAATCGCAGGTAAACTGGATGATCCACGTGTGGATGTACAGGTGGACGATGGATTCATGCATATCGCCAAAAGCGAAAATGAATATGACGTTATCATGGTAGATTCAACAGAACCGGTTGGCCCCGCCGTGAACCTATTCACAAGAGGCTTCTATGCAGGCATTGCGAAAGCGTTAAAGGAAGAAGGCATTTTTGTCGCACAAACCGACAATCCATGGTTTAAAGCCGACCTGATCACCGAAGTGCAGCGGGATGTAAAAGAAATCTTTGCAATTACTAGGCTATACTTGGCAAATATTCCGACATACCCAAGCGGCCTATGGACTTTCACAATCGGATCAAAAAAACATGACCCTCTAGAAGTCAGCGAAGAGCGCTTTCATGACATTGAAACAAAATACTATACCAAAGAACTGCACAAAGCAGCGTTTGTACTGCCAAAATTCGTGCAGGACCTAATTAAATAAGGAAGGGGGTCAGTCCCCCATTGCGTTAATGCGTTAATTCAGTGGTGGACTGACCCCTTTGTACAAAGGAGAAACATATTTATGCGTTTTGATGAAGCCTATTCAGGTAATGTGTTTATTAAGAGCCATCCCGATTTTGAAGAAGCGGAGGCAGTCATTTATGGGATGCCGATGGATTGGACCGTGAGCTACCGTCCGGGCTCTCGTTTTGGCCCGGCAAGGATTCGAGAGGTATCAATCGGTCTTGAAGAGTATAGCCCGTATCTTGACCGTGAGCTGGAAGAGGTCAAATATTTTGATGCTGGCGATATCCCGCTTCCATTTGGAAATCCTCAGAAGAGCCTGGATATCATTGAAGATTTTGTTGACCGCGTGCTGGATGCAGGGAAGTTTCCACTTGGCATGGGCGGAGAACATCTTGTTTCCTGGCCGGTCATGAAAGCCGTATATAAGAAATATCCGAACCTTGCCATTATCCATATGGATGCACACACTGACCTCCGTGAGGATTATGAAGGTGAACCGCTTTCCCATTCGACGCCAATTCGGAAAATCGCTGAGCATATTGGACCTGAGAATGTATATTCATTCGGAATCCGTTCTGGTATGAGGGAAGAGTTTCAATGGGCGAAGGAAAATGGGATGCATATCTCTAAATTTGAGGTTCTCGAGCCGCTAAAGCAAATTCTGCCTAAGCTTGCAGGCCGTCCGGTATATGTCACAATTGATATTGATGTCCTTGATCCGGCACATGCTCCTGGAACAGGGACGGTGGATGCCGGCGGGATTACTTCAAGGGAACTGCTTGCATCCATCCACGAAATTGCAAAATCGGATATAAAAGTAGTAGGTTGTGACTTGGTGGAAGTAGCACCGATTTATGATACATCGGAACAAACCGCCAACACAGCGAGCAAATTAATTCGTGAAATGATCTTAGGCTGGGTGCAAAAACGCTAGCGGATGATAAAAAGAGATTGACCCGGGGGTTGAGTTGGGGCAGTCTCTTTTTTTTTGCTGTGCTGAAATATTGATAAGTACATTAACTTGTGGATATCTGCGTTGAATATTGATAAGTACATTAACTTGTGGATATCTGAGTTGAATATTGATAAGTAAATTAACTTGTGGATATCCCAGTTGAATATTGATAAGTACATTAAATTTGTGGATATCTCAGTTGAAATATTGAAAAGTACATTAAAATTTGTTGATAACTGTATTCGAATGGTTAAAATCTGCTCAGTAGATGCAATTTATCATTAAGTTGAAAGGCAGCCTTAAATAGTTTGTATTAAGCCTGCTCCAAATAGTACTGCAAGTTTTTGTTATCATCCTCACAATTATTGAAATCCCAATTCACATCGACCATAGATTTTAAATAAGACAAGATATAAATGTATGAGAAGTTGAAACTTTAGATAAGAATATTTATACTTATAAAGTTATAGGACGTATACAAGGATGTGTAGCATTTGTCTCTACAGGAAACCGATAAACAAAAGGTGAAAGTAATGCTCCGCACGACCATCAGGAACGATGGTGAAACGGAATCATATGAATTGACCACTTTTGGCACGAAATTTTCTAAGGGAAATGCTCTGTATCTGCAGTACACCGAAGAAGATGAAAACGGGAAAACGCAGACTACTGTAAAATATAAGGACCCGGAAGCGTTAATTATGCGCGGGGGTGCGGTGAAAATGCGCCAGGTATTCAACCCGGGTGAAACGCTGAACGGGCATTATGAAAGCATGTATGGTTCCATGCCTATACAGACAAAGACAGAATCCATCAGTCATGTTTGGACAGAAGAAAAACGTGAAGGAATGTTTGTTTTTCGCTATGAGCTTTTCATGCAGGGAGACTTGCTTGGCCAATATGAGATGGCAATAGCCTATAAGGAGGAAGCATAAGACGATGAACATAGTGAAGCAGGTTCAGGAAAAATTAAAACAGGAAATCAAAGCGGCTGTCATCAAGGCCGGTCTGGCAACGGAAGAGCAGATACCGGATGTCGTTTTGGAATTGCCAAAAGATAAGGCACATGGCGATTACTCAACGAATATGGCCATGCAGCTTGCAAGAGTGGCTAAAAAAGCGCCTCGTATGATTGCAGAGGGGATCATTGAGAATTTTGACCGCTCCAAAGCTTCTATTGAAAAAATTGAAATCGCTGGACCCGGATTTATTAATTTTTATATGAACAACGATTATTTGACCGAATTGATTCCTGCCATTTTGGAAGCAGGCGACAAGTACGGGGAAAGTGATTTTGGAAACAATCAAAAAGTTCAGGTTGAGTTCGTCTCCGCCAATCCGACCGGGGATCTTCACCTTGGACATGCCCGTGGTGCGGCTGTAGGGGATTCCCTTTGTAATTTGCTTAGTAAAGCAGGCTATGATGTTTCCCGTGAATATTATATCAACGATGCCGGTAACCAGATTAACAACCTTGCTTTATCAGTGGAAGCCCGCTACTTTCAGGCTCTTGGGATCGAGAAGGAAATGCCTGCGGACGGCTACCATGGTGCAGACATCATCGGTATTGGACAAAAGCTTGCCGAAGAACATGGGGATACGTATGTAAACACCGATGAGAAGGAACGGTTTGAGTTTTTCCGGGAGTACGGCTTGAAATATGAAATGGAAAAATTAAAACAGGACCTCGAAAACTTCCGCGTCGGCTTTGATGTTTGGTATTCAGAAACATCCCTTTACAAAAACGGAAAGATTGATGATGCCCTTGCCGTTTTAAAAGAGCGCGGCCATATCTATGAAGAAGATGGGGCAACATGGTTCCGTTCGACCGAGCTCGGCGACGATAAAGATCGTGTCCTTATTAAACAGGATGGTTCATATACGTATTTAACACCTGATATCGCGTATCACCGAGACAAGCTTGAACGCGGTTTTGAAAAGCTGATCAATATTTGGGGAGCAGACCACCATGGTTATATCCCGCGAATGAAGGCTGCAATTGAAGCCCTGGGCTATGACCGTGAACAGCTTGAAGTGGAGATCATCCAGCTTGTTCACCTGTACAAAAACGGTGAAAAGATGAAGATGAGCAAACGTACGGGTAAAGCTGTAACGATGAGGGATTTGATTGAAGAGGTAGGCCTTGATGCGACTCGTTACTTCTTTGCGATGAGAAGTGCGGATACGCATATGGATTTTGATCTTGATCTGGCTGTGTCCCAGTCAAATGAAAACCCAGTTTACTATGCCCAATATGCTCATGCACGTATCTCCAGCATACTTCGGCAGGGTGTGGAACAAAATATAAGCTATGAAGGTGTACAGGACTTCTCGCGTGTTTCTTCCGAGAAGGAAATCGAGCTTTTGAAGAAACTTGGCGAATTCCCACAGGCAATTGCGGAAGCTGCGGATAAGCGCACGCCGCACCGCATGACCAATTATATCTTTGAGCTGGCATCTGTTTTCCATAGTTTTTATAATGCGGAGAAAGTGCTTGATTCAGACAACCTGGAGAGAAGCCAGGCCCGCCTTGCATTAGTGAAAACAGTACAAATTACGCTGAAAAATGCGCTGGCGTTGATTGGCGTATCCGCTCCAGAAAAGATGTAAACGACAAAGAGGCTGATTCCCTATGAGGGAGACAGCCTTTTCTAACATTTGGGTTGTGCTCGGGTCCATAATAGGAAAAAATTAGTGTGATTTAAGTAAAACAACTGATAGTTAAGCGGAAATTTCTGGATTTAAGTGAAAAACTAGATACTTAAGCGAAACTCAATTAAAGCCTTTTTACTTAACAACCATAGAACCGCCGCTTACACGTTTAATCCCCCTGATTTTTGATAGATCCTCAATCAGCTTCAACATGGCTTTATCCTTCATTTTTGCTTCCACCATAAAATCGACATCTTGCTTGAGCTCTTTCAGCAATTTGATAAGAGGCATTAGGAATTCCACGTCGACGAAATCTGCGTGAGAGCGGAACTCTTTTTCGGATTTAGGCGAGGAAATATGAATTTTTGGAGGAATCCCTGTATGGTTCCACGTTCCAAATATCATTGGCAACAGCTCTTCGATTGGCTTTTCACCCGGATTCGACATATGGTGATGGTAATCGAATGCTAAAGGAATGCCATGATTCAGGCAAACAGCCAGGGTTTCCTCAGTGGTATATGTTTTGTCGTCGTTTTCCAACGTCATTTTAGCTCGTATATGTGCGGGGAGCTGTTTGATGTTTTCATGAAACCTGGCAGTCGCAGCTGGCTTGTTCCCATAGGCCCCGCCTACATGGATGTTCATATAAGAATTGTCATGGACGCCCATCGCTTCAAACATTTTATAATGATATTCCATATCCCTGACAGCATTTGATGTGATTCCAGGATTCTCGCTCGTAAACAGGGTGAATTGATTAGGATGAAAGCTCACCCTCATTTGGTGACGCTGAATCCAATCTCCAAGCTCCCGCCACTCCCTGGCAAACGGAGAGACAAAATCCCATCCGGCTTCTGGGTGTGTTGCGAGCGGTACAATGGAGCTTGAAAGGCGGTATACCTCGATTTCATGAGCGGTATTGAAATAGAGGATCCTACGCGTATTGGAGATATTTTGCCGGGTTACCTCATAAAGCTTCTCCATGCGCTCTTCTTTCTTCAAGCTGGAAAACCTTTTAAACGTTAACGTACGGGAAGGGGTTGTCTCCCAGAGGGAAGTGGCGGTTGACACAAAGCCCATTCGTATCCTCATTCTCGTCTCCTTTCGGGCACAACACGGTTCCTTATAAAAATGGCAAAATCGTAGTGGCAATCGACTCTTTGATCTTACGCACCGGGCTAGGGATAGATAGCATTTCAAGTGTTAAGGGGGTGGAATGATCCATATCGTATTTCAATTCCTTCTTAATGTTTTCAATACATAAGCGGTCAAAAATAAGGCAATTCATTTCATGGTTCAAAAATAATGAACGTCTATCGAAATTGGCTGTTCCGATATCGCATATCTTATCATCTATTAACACGATTTTAGAATGGTAAAACCCTTTTCTAAACTGTAACACTCTTGCCCCATCTTTTAACAGAATTCGGAAGTACCGGAACGCTGCCTCCTTGACCAAAGGATGGTCCGAATTTTTAGGGACAATGATGGTAACCTCCACGCTTTTTGATAAAGCGACCCTCAAGTCGGAAAAAAGTTTTTGGCTCGGTATAAAGTATGGTGTCCCAATAATGATTCTTGACTTTGCCGCAGATATGAGATCGGAAAATGTTTCTTCCAGAAAGACACCTTCAGTTGGAATGAACTGATGGATACAAGTGCCTTTTTTTAGAGAAGGAAAGTATTCTTTGCTTTTGCGTTGATCCTCCCCGGACGCATGGAACCAGTCCTCCAGGAACACATACTGCAGGTCTTGAACACCTTCCCCTGTAATCTTCACATGATAATCACGCCAAGGAGTTAGCGTCGGGTGTTCTCCGATATATTCTTTGCCAATATTGTATCCGCCCAGATATCCGACCTTGCCGTCAATAATGGAAATCTTCCGGTGATTCCTTTCCTGAAGGGAGTAGAAAAAGTAGGGCCATTTGGGCAAATGGGTAAACATGAATCGGATACCGTAGTGTTTAAGATCTTTGATCGTTTTTCTAGTGAGACGGCGGCTGCCAATCCGGTCCACCATCAAGCGGACCTCAACCCCTGATTGCGCTTTTGTTTTTAATAACTGGAGAAACTCCCTACTAAAACTATCGTTCCTGACAATATAAAATAAGATATGTATATGTGTTTTTGCTTCTTTGATTTCTTTGAAAAGCTCCCGGAACAGTGACTGCCCGTTTGTGTAGATTTGTATTTCGCTGCTGCGTTTGGGGAAATCCTTATTGAATACATGGTTTAGATGACTTTTCCGACCCAGATAAAAGTCGAACGGCAGCCAGGCGAGGATACTTAGAATGATGATTCCAATTGTAACCGGGATTATCAAGTCCATCCTCTCCTCGATTGTTATTTTTTCGTTTAGTTTGGCTCAATAACAGGTGGGATACTCTATTCTATTACAAAATGATGAAGTGGTAATTTTTTCATAACACTAGAAGAACCTTTCTATCACTGGAAAAGAAATCAAGAGGTGAGAAAAAAAGCAAAATTAACGAAGAAAAAAGTTGACTGAATGCTCATTCATTATATAATGGAATTAATAGAATTCAGAAAAATGTAACTGTTTCTAATTTTAATGCTTTAATAGGAAATAGACATTTCAAATTCAACATACCAGAAAGGGGCGCACATAATGAATGGGTTGCTATGGGTTAATTTAATCGCGTTTTTACTTGTAACCGCTTACGCACTCAGCTTGTTTGTCTATTTAATTAGGACAAGGATGGCTTACATTAAGCTGGGGAAGAAAGTAGAATTCGACAATCGTGTGAAAGAACGGCTCGATAAAGTATGGGTCAATGTATTTGGCCAGAAAAAGCTGCTCAAAGATAAGAAGAGCGGGGCCATTCACGTCATGTTCTTTTACGGCTTTATCCTAGTCCAGTTCGGTGCGATTGATTTCATTATCAAGGGTATCAAACCTGGTGCACACTTGCCGTTTGGTCCGTTGTATCCAGCATTCACATTTTTTCAGGAAATTGTTACCCTTGTCATACTTGTCGCAGTAGTATGGGCCTTCTACCGTCGCTATATTGAAAAGCTTGTTCGTTTAAAGCGCGGATTTAAATCCGGAATCGTACTGCTCTTAATCGGCGGCTTAATGCTATCGGTTCTTTTAGGAAACGGAATGGCCATGATCTGGCACGGGCATGAAGGGACATGGACTGAGCCGGTTGCATCAGGCATTGCTGCAGCATTGGGCTGGATAGGTCCAACCGCCGCAACTGTAGTATTCTACGTAGCGTGGTGGATTCATACCCTTTTCTTACTGACGTTCCTTGTTTATATCCCGCAATCCAAGCATGCTCACTTGATTGCAGGGCCTGCAAACACTTACTTCAGCAGGTTAGATAATCCAGGTAAATTAAAGCCTGTCAACTTTGAAGACGAATCTCAGGAATCGTTCGGGGCAGGAAAGATTGAAGATTTTAACCAATATCAACTGATTGATTTATACGCTTGTGTTGAGTGCGGGCGCTGTACGAATATGTGTCCGGCAACAGGTACCGGGAAGATGCTTTCCCCAATGGATATCATCCTAAAGATGCGTGACCATCTAACGAATAAGGGTGCTGCCATCACTGCAAAACAACCGTGGGTGCCAACTTTCGTATTTGGCCATACACAAGGCAACCAGATTGCGCTTGCAAGTGCAGGCCAGGGAGCGAAGGAATCTGCAGCGGCTGTGGAATACGATAAGGCTCTAATCGGGGAAGTCATCACAGAAGAAGAGCTTTGGGCATGTACCACTTGCCGGAACTGTGAAGACCAATGTCCGGTCATGAATGAGCACGTCGATAAAATCATCGATATGCGCCGTTACCTAGTCCTGACGGAAGGAAAGATGAACCCGGATGCACAGCGTGCCATGCAAAACATTGAACGCCAGGGCAATCCTTGGGGACTAAACCGTAAGGAAAGAGAAAACTGGAGAGAACTTCGTGACGATGTTCATGTTCCAACAGTCAAGGAAGCGAAAAAAGCCGGAGAAGAAGTTGAATATTTATTCTGGGTAGGCTCCATGGGTTCCTATGATAACCGCAGCCAAAAGATCGCCCTTTCTTTCGCCAAAATGATGAATGAGGCGGGTGTGAAGTTTGCGATTTTAGGAAATAAAGAAAAGAATTCCGGGGATACACCGCGTCGTTTGGGCAATGAGTTCATCTTCCAGGAGCTTGCAACAAACAATATTGCCGAATTTGAGAAAAACGAAGTGAAGAAGATCGTAACGATTGATCCTCACGCCTATAATATCTTTAAAAATGAATATCCTGACTTTGGTTTGCAAGCGGAGGTTTATCACCATACTGAACTGCTTGCGAAGCTTGTAAATGAAGGCAGGCTTGTACCGAAGCATCCTGTAAATGAAACTATTACATTCCATGATTCCTGTTATCTGGGTCGATACAATGAAGTGTATGACGCCCCAAGGGACATTCTGAAAGCTATTCCGGGCGTGAAGCTTGTTGAAATGGAGCGCAACCGGGAAACTGGCATGTGCTGTGGCGCCGGCGGAGGACTGATGTGGATGGAAGAAGAAACTGGACATCGCATTAACGTCGCCCGTACAGAACAGGCTCTGGCAGTAAACCCATCTGTAATCAGCTCCGGCTGCCCGTACTGCTTAACAATGATTACAGACGGTACAAAAGCAAAAGAAGTAGAAGATGATGTGAAGACATATGATGTCGCCGAGCTATTAGAAAAATCAATCCTTGGCGAACAGCAAACCATCGCATCATAAAAGAGTAGACTAGTATTCTATCTAACGCCGCGTAATTCTTACTTAAAACATAAACTTGTTAGATGATGCATAATTTTATAAAGCCTGCTTCCAAATTAAAAATTTATTTGCCGAAGCAGGCATTTTCTTTAAAAAAATTTTTACATATTTTTCTCATTAATTATTTAACCTTTTCGAAGTTTTGTGTAAGATTTAGTAAAGCGCTTACATTTTTGTGTGTAGGCTTTGAGCGAGCGTTCAGTCAATTTATTTGGAGGAGAAACTAGGGTTTAAGAAGGAGGAGCAATATGGATAGAACAGTTATTGTCAGTGGAGTGAGGACACCTTTTGGGAAGTTTGGAGGGGGGCTTAGCAGCTTAACGGCATCCGAGCTTGGCGGGATAGCGATCAAGGAAGCCTTGAACCGTGCAGGAATTGATGGAAGCCAAGTGGATGAAGTTATTATGGGGAATGTGCTTCAGGCAGGACAAGGACAGATTCCTTCCCGTCAGGCATCACGGCATGCCGGGATCCCATGGGAAGTGAAAACGGAAACCATTAATAAAGTGTGTGCCTCAGGATTGCGGAGTGTCACATTTGCGGATCAGCTCATTAGGTTGGGTGATGAAGAAGTGATTGTAGCGGGCGGTATGGAGTCGATGAGCAATGCCCCTTATCTAGTTCCGAAAGCCAGATGGGGTCTTCGTATGGGGGACGCGGCGATGAAAGACTCTATGATCCATGATGGACTCAGCTGCAGTTTTACCGGCGTTCATATGGGGACGTATGGAAATAGTACAGCTGAGGAGTTGGAGCTATCACGAGAAGACCAGGATAACTGGGCATATAGAAGCCATCAACGGGCAATAGCCGCAATTGAAAATGGTGTGCTGGCGGAAGAAATCGTTCCAGTTCCTGTCCCTGTTCGAAGAGGGGAGCCAGTCACAGTAGAACATGATGAAGCCCCAAGAAAAGATACATCCATTGAAAAGCTGGCTAAACTAGGTCCGGCATTCAATAACGAAGGGACGATTACAGCCGGAAATGCGCCAGGTGTAAATGACGGTGCGGGTGCTCTGGTGCTTATGAGTGAGGAAAGGGCCGAGAAAGAGGGGAAAACGCCGTTTGCTTATATTGTTGGGCATGCTGAAATAGCAGTGGAAGCAAAGGATTTTCCTAAGACACCGGGCCTTGTCATTAATGAACTCTTGAAAAAGACAGGAAAGTCATTAGAACAGATTGAGTTGTTTGAAATCAATGAAGCATTTGCAGCGGTTGCGCTTGCAAGCGGGAAACTGGCAAACGTTAAGCCTGAAATAGTGAATGTAAATGGTGGGGCGGTAGCGCTCGGTCATCCGATTGGGGCAAGCGGGGCACGCATTATTATTACGCTTATGCATGAGTTGAAACGGCGTGGCGGTGGCCTTGGTGTTGCAGCAATTTGTTCAGGCGGCGGCCAGGGGGATGCCATTTTAATAGAAGTGCCAAAATCTTAATTCATAGTTTTTAAATCTAATAGATGGAGGTCCTTTGATGAATATAAAAAAAGTGATGGTCATCGGCGCCGGGCAGATGGGTTCAGGCATTGCCCAGGTTTGTGCTGTAAGCGGGTACGCCGTTATATTGCATGATTTGAAGCAAGAGTTTGTCGACAGAGGGCTAAGCACCATTAAGAATAACCTTGCTCGCCAGGTTGAAAAAGCGAAAATGGCAGAACAGGATAGAGCAGCTGCCCTTTCAAGATTAACGCCTTCCATTCATTTGAGCAATGCTTCAGGAGTTGATCTCGTTATCGAAGCAGCCGTGGAAAACATGGAGATCAAGACAAAGCTGTTTAGTGAACTGGATCAAATTGCTCCAGCACATGCAATCTTGGCCTCCAACACATCATCGCTCCCGATCACTGAGATTGCGGCAGCCACAAAGCGGCCTGAAAAAGTGATCGGCATGCACTTCATGAATCCTGTCCCTGTCATGAAGCTTGTTGAAATTATCCGCGGGCTCGCCACTGCAGATGAAGTGTATACGGCCATTGAAGATATGTCCAAGACGCTCAGCAAAGTGCCAGTAGAAGTGAATGATTTTCCTGGCTTCGTTTCAAACCGGATTTTGATGCCGATGATTAATGAAGCCATCTATACGTTATACGAAGGCGTGGCTTCTAAAGAAGCAATCGATGAGGTCATGAAGCTCGGGATGAACCATCCTATGGGTCCCTTGACGCTTGCTGATTTCATCGGACTTGATACATGCCTTTATATCATGGAAACGTTACACGAAGGCTTCGGGGATGATAAATACCGACCGTGCCCGCTGCTTCGGAAATATGTAAAAGCAGGCTGGTTGGGCCAAAAATCCGGCCGCGGGTTCTTTATGTATAACTAGCCATCTTAATCCTGCACCGGGGAGGCTACTATGAATCTGACATTTACGAAAGAGCAAGAAATGATGCGGAAAATGGTTCGAGGCTTTGCTGAACATGAAATTGCTCCTTTTGTAGAAAAAATGGAAGAAGGAAGATTTCCGAGGCCCCTGCTAAAAAAAATGGGCCAGCTTGGCATGATGGGCATTCCGGTTCCTGCGAAATATGGAGGCTCAGAAATGGATTTTATCTCCTATGTCATTGCAATCCATGAGATTTCAAGGGTAAGTCCGACGGTAGGTGTAATCCTCTCTGTCCACACATCCGTTGGAACCAATCCGATTCTGTACTACGGAACGGAAGAACAAAAACAAAAGTATGTGACCAAATTGGCATCCGGAGATTACCTTGGAGCCTTTTGCCTGACGGAACCAAGTTCAGGATCTGATGCTGCAAGCCTGAGATCCCGGGCAGTACGGGAAGGCAGTTTTTATAAAATCAATGGTTCCAAGGTGTTTATCACAAATGGCGGGGAAGCAGATGTTTATATTGTTTTTGCCTCAACCAGCCCTGAAGCAGGAAGTAAAGGCATCACAGCTTTTATCGTAGAAAAAAACATGCCGGGATTCATCATTGGCAAAGACGAACACAAAATGGGACTTTACGGTTCAAGAACCGTTCAGCTTACCTTCGATAATATGATGGTGCCTGCTGAAAACGTGCTCGGGAATGAAGGGGAAGGCTTCAAAATTGCAATGGCAAACCTGGATGCAGGACGTATCGGTATTGCTGCACAGGCCCTTGGAATTGCGGATGGTGCGTATAGGCACGCTGTCCGTTATGCGAAAGAAAGAGTACAGTTCGGCAAGCCAATCGCAGCCCAGCAGGGAGTAGCGTTCAAGCTAGCGGAAATGGCGACAGATATTGAAGCTTCAAAGCTTCTGGTTTACCAAGCTGCTGACTTAATGTCCCAGGGCCTCCCTTGCGGAAAACAAGCGTCGATGGCGAAACTAATGGCTTCAAAGACTGCAATGTATGTATCCACCGAGGCCATTCAGGTATTTGGAGGCTACGGTTATACAAAGGAATACCAGGTGGAGCGATATTTTCGGGATGCGAAGGTCACAGAAATTTATGAAGGCACAAGTGAAATTCAGCGTATTGTTATCAGCAAGCATCTTTTTAAATAGGTATCTTAAATAGGAATCCAGGCATTTGCTGAAAAACTATGGTTTTTGCTTATAAAATAAATTTTTCACTTAAATTTGATGATTTTCGCTTAAAAAATCGATTGATCGCTTAAATCCTGTGATTCACCGAAAAAATTTCCGGATTACATTCTGTTTTACCTAAAAAATGAGGATGTAAATGAAACCTTTACACTTTTTCCTGTGATTGATGGTTTCATCCAAGCATTACTACTTTCGTTATGAAACGACATATTCTATTAAAGACAGGGGATAACGACCATGCAATTTACACTAACAGAAGAACATGAAATGATAAGAAAAATGGTACGAGATTTCGCAACGAATGAAGTCGCGCCTACAGCTGCAGAAAGAGATGAAGAAGAACGTTTCGACCGTGAAATTTTCGACAAAATGGCCGAGCTTGGTCTTACCGGCATTCCGTGGCCTGAACAATACGGTGGCATCGGAAGTGACTATTTGGCTTATTGTATCGCCATCGAAGAGCTTTCAAGAGTCTGCGCCTCCACAGCAGTAACCCTATCTGCACATACATCACTTGCTGGCTGGCCGATATACAAGTTCGGTTCTGAAGAACAAAAGCAAAAATACCTGACTCCGTTGGCAAAGGGAGAAACAATCGGTGCATACGGGCTGACAGAACCTGGTTCCGGGTCAGATGCGGGCGGAATGAGAACAACTGCGAGGCTTGAAGGCGACCATTATATTTTGAATGGGTCAAAAATCTTCATTACCAATGGCGGGATTGCCGATACTTATGTTGTTTTTGCATTAACTGACCCGGAATCAAAACAAAGAGGCACAAGTGCATTTATCGTGGAAAAAGACTTCCCAGGCTTCAGTGTCGGCAAGAAAGAAAAGAAACTAGGAATTCGTTCTTCACCGACAACAGAAATCATTTTCGAAGATTGCAAGGTTCCTAAGGAAAACCTGCTAGGAAAAGAGGGAGAAGGCTTCAAGATTGCCATGATGACTCTAGACGGCGGCAGGAATGGCATCGCAGCACAAGCAGTCGGGATTGCACAAGGTGCGCTTGATGCAGCAGTAGCATATGCAAAGGAACGTGTACAATTCGGCAAACCGATTGCCCAGCAGCAAGGAATCGGTTTTAAGCTTGCGGATATGGCAACAGGCATTGAAGCAGCAAGGTTGCTCACCTATCAAGCAGCATGGCGCGAATCTGTCGGTCTTCCTTATGGAAAAGAATCTGCTATGTCCAAACTGTTTGCAGGGGATACGGCCATGAAGGTCACTACAGAAGCGGTCCAGGTATTCGGCGGCTACGGTTACACCAAGGATTATCCGGTGGAACGATTTATGCGGGATGCAAAAATTACACAGATCTACGAAGGAACACAAGAGATTCAGAAGCTGGTGATCTCCAGGATGATTACAAAAGACTAATAGAAAACCAACTTATGGGTACTATTGAAAAGCCGGTAACAGGTAGGTTTACACAGCAGATAGGAAGGTAGAAGAAACTTTTCTAGCTATTAATGAAGTTTGCTGCCTGCCTGTTGTTTGGCATAATGATCTTCTAAGAAAAACTCTTCCAGAAAGTATTTCCTCAGGTACTATTACACCATGGCCAAGTAAGGTGGTGACGTATGAAAAAAAGAGAAGTCCACGCTTCGGTAAAAGATGAGAAGCTCGTTAGCATACGGCGCAATCAAATGATCAAAGGAGCCGTGAACTTATTTAAGGAAAAAGGATTTCACCGGACAACGACTAGGGAAATCGCCAAGGCTGCCGGCTTCAGCATTGGAACGCTTTATGAGTATATCCGCACGAAAGAAGATGTCTTATATTTAGTCTGTGATTTTATTTACGATGAGGTGAAAGACAGGCTCCAAAACGACCTTGAACAGAATAGCGGCACCCTGGATGCCCTGAAGCTTACCATAGCTTATTTTTTCGAAGTGATGGATGATATGCAGGATGAGGTGCTTGTCATGTATCAGGAAGTAAAGTCGCTGACAAAGGATGCTCTTCCATATGTATTGAAAAAGGAAATGGAAATGGTTCATATGTTTGAATTGGTCATAAGCCGTTGTGTTGAAAACGGGGACCTTACCCTTTCCGAGAAACATATTCGCCTCCTTGCGCATAACATTTTCGTCCAGGGACAGATGTGGGCCTTCCGCCGCTGGGCACTAAGAAAACTTTACACACTTGAAGAATATATTGATCTGCAAACGGATTTGCTATTGGGCAGTTTATATAACACGCAGAACCTGAATACCAAACCTTTACCATAAAAGGAGGAACAAGGGTGAGCACAATGGAGATATACAAACCTAAAAACCATATTCGTTTCGTTACAGCTTCCAGCTTATTCGACGGCCATGATGCGTCGATCAATATCATGCGCCGCATTTTGCAATCTAGCGGGGCCGAGGTTATCCATCTTGGCCATAACCGTTCCGTCCAGGAAGTTGTAAGCGCTGCCATACAAGAGGATGTCCAAGGTATTGCGGTGTCTTCTTATCAAGGCGGTCATGTCGAGTATTTCAAGTATATGTACGACTTGCTTCACGAAAATGGTGCTTCCCATATCCGCATTTATGGCGGTGGCGGAGGAGTTATCATTCCACGTGAAATAAAGGAGCTCCATGAATATGGGATTTCACACATCTTTTCACCAGAAGATGGAAGGGTGAACGGCCTTCAAGGCATGATTAACCTGATGCTTAAGGAATGTGATTTTTCTACGGTTAAATCCGCTATGCATGAACGCTTTCCAGATATGCTTGCTGGTGAACCGGGGGCGGTTGCCCAATTCATCACTCTGGCTGAAAACAGGCAGGATACCCCGGACGAAGCAGCCGCTGCGGCGGAAAGCCTAATGAAGCAGGTGAAAATTTCAGAGAAAATGGTGCCTGTCCTCGGGATTACAGGTACAGGCGGTGCGGGGAAAAGTTCATTGACTGACGAATTAATACGCCGCTTTCTTAATGAGATTCCTGACAAGAAAATAGCAATCCTCTCTGTAGACCCGACAAAGCAAAAAACAGGCGGAGCATTACTGGGCGACAGAATCCGCATGAACGCAATCTTTTCTGATCGTGTTTATATGAGAAGCCTTGCTACCCGGCGTTCCAAAAGCGAGCTGTCACTTGCCATCCAGGACGCCATTTCGGTTGTAAAAGCAGCAGGCTTTGATTTAATTGTGGTCGAGACGAGTGGAATTGGGCAGGGTGATGCCGAAATTACCGATATTTGCAACGTATCCATGTATGTGATGACCAGCGAGTTCGGTGCCCCTTCCCAGTTGGAAAAAATCGATATGATCGACTATGCAGACTTAATTGTCATTAATAAATTTGAAAGAAAAGGATCAGAGGATGCAAAAAAGCAGGTCCAAAAGCAATATCAAAGAAGCCATTTGCTATTTGACCAGGACACTGAACAGATGCCGGTCTATGGTACAATCGCGTCCCAATTCAACGATCCGGGAACGAATGCTTTGTTTGCCGCTTTAATTGAAAATCTGAATGAAAAGGCTGGTACTGATTGGGAGACTACGTTTTCAAAGGAAGCTGACGTTCAAAAGCAGAATATCATCATTCCGAATGACCGCCGCTATTATCTACGCGAAATAACAGACACAGTACGTAATTACCATAAGAAAGGAGAAGAGCAAGCCCAGATCGCCAGGAAGCTTTTCCAGCTGGAAGGTACGATCCAGGCTGTTAAAGAAAAAGAGGCAAACGAGGAAATTCTATCATTACTTCAGGCCCTAAGAGATGAAATGTACGCCAAGCTTTCTGCAGAATCAGAACAGATTCTGGAGGGTTGGACCGAGCTAAAGGCAAAATATTCGTCAGATAAATTCACCACGAAAATCCGCGATAAAGAAATCACCACTGTCTTAAAGATAAAGAGCCTATCAGGCTTGATGATCCCGAAAGTTTCACTGCCTAAATACGTCGATTATGGGGAAATTTTACGCTGGGCGTACAGGGAAAATGCCCCTGGATACTTTCCTTATACGGCTGGGGTTTTTCCATTCAAACGTGAAGGCGAGGATCCAAAGCGCCAATTTGCGGGGGAAGGTTCCCCAGTCAGGACGAACCGCCGCTTTCATTATCTTTCCAAGGATGACGATGCAAAACGACTGAGCACTGCATTTGATTCCGTGACGTTATATGGGGAAGATCCAGATTACCGTCCGGATATTTATGGGAAGGTTGGCGAAAGCGGGGTCAGCATTTGCACATTGGAAGATATGAAGAAGCTTTATGCTGGATTTGACCTTTGTCTTCCATCAACTTCTGTATCCATGACAATTAATGGGCCAGCTCCGATCATTCTGGCGATGTATATGAATACAGCAATAGACCAGCAGATTGAGAAAAAGGAAGCTGAACTAGGAAGAGCGCTAACAGGCGACGAATTTGAAGAAATGCGCTCATATACATTGCGTTCCTTAAGGGGAACCGTCCAGGCGGATATTCTAAAGGAAGACCAGGGACAAAATACGTGTATCTTCTCAACGGAATTCGCGCTCAGGATGATGGGGGATATTCAGGAATATTTCATCCAACATCAAGTAAGAAACTATTATTCGGTTTCCATTTCCGGCTATCATATTGCTGAAGCAGGAGCCAATCCAATATCACAGCTTGCCTTTACGCTTGCAAACGGGTTTACCTATGTCGAATATTATTTAAGCCGCGGAATGAATATTGACGATTTCGCCCCGAATCTCTCATTCTTTTTCTCCAATGGGCTGGATCCTGAATATACGGTAATTGGGCGGGTAGCAAGGAGGATCTGGGCAACAGTCATGCGTGATAAATATGGTGCCAATGAGCGGAGCCAGAAGCTGAAATACCATATCCAGACGTCAGGGCGCTCCCTGCATGCCCAGGAGATCGACTTTAATGATATCCGGACGACACTTCAAGCGCTCATGGCACTTCAAGACAACTGCAATTCGCTTCATACAAATGCTTACGACGAAGCCATCACAACACCTACCGAAGATTCGGTGCGCAGGGCGATGGCCATACAAATGATTATTACGAAGGAACACGGACTATCCAAAAATGAAAATCCGCTCCAAGGTGCATTCATCATCGAAGAGTTGACCGATTTAGTTGAAGAGGCGGTGCTTGAGGAGTTCGACCGTATCAATGACCGAGGCGGCGTGTTAGGTGCCATGGAAACTCAATACCAACGAGGGAAAATCCAGGATGAATCTATGTATTATGAAATGAAAAAACATTCTGGGGAGCTTCCGATTATAGGAGTCAACACGTATCTGAACCCGAACCCTCCTTCTGATGAGTCCTTGAATAGCATGGAAATCGCACGTGCCACAAAGGAAGAAAAAGAAGTCCAGATTCAAAATCTAAGGGAATTCCATAAACGGCATGAAATCGAATGTGAACCTGCGCTTAACAGGCTTAAGAAAGCAGCTGTGAGCGGAGAAAACATCTTCACCGAGTTAATGAAGTGTGTAAAAGTGGCCAGCCTTGGGCAAATAACCCGAGCCCTCTATGAAGTGGGAGGACAATATAGAAGGAATATGTAAATCCACGGGATATATAGTCAAAGAAAGACCGGAAGTCCGACATATGGGTACTGAACCATTGACATTCACAGTTCAGTACCTTCTTTTTCTGTAAAAATAGCATTTTCTTTGGAAAAATGGTATTTTTGCCTTATAAAAATTTTATAAAACGGCTACAATGGTATTTCAGGCAAATTTGGTTACCATTAGAGCCTCTGTTTGGAGAGGGAATATGACGCGCAAACGACTTGTAAACGGCACGATTTGTTTCGCTGCCCTTATTCTTTTCTATCAATTATATGAAATTGGATTAGGAGCCATCCCCTTTTTGCTGCTTTCCATATTCTTTTTTGTGCTCGCTTACCGCACTTGGCGGAAAGACAGGGAAAAAGGGAAGGAAAACCATGGGTAGGCGTCAGTGAATAAGCTATGAAATATAGGGATTTAGCTGGCATAAACCTATTTTTATTGTTTATAATGAATAGTATGTTTTTAGCAGGATTTGTGTACGGATGTACAGAAGATACTAAATTACATGTCTAATGTGTGAAGCACCGTTTGTTAAAGGTGTTTGGAATAGAGAAGGGAAGTGCAGGCCTTGAGTTTAAATCAATACTCACAAGAACAAATAATGGAAATGTCTCTTTTGGAACTCGCTTATGAATTGCTCGTAGAGAAAAAGCAGCCGGTTTCTTTTAAAGATTTAATAGGTGAAATCCAACAATTGCAGAATCTTTCAGACGACGAAGTAACAAAAAGAATTGCTCAATTTTATACAGACTTAAATGTTGACGGACGTTTTACGTCATTAGGCGAAAATCGCTGGGGTTTGAAGACCTGGTACCCTGTCGACCAAATTGAAGACGAGGTTGTACATGCTGTCAAACCGAAGAAGAAGAAAGCCAAGAAAGCAGTGGATGAGGACTTCGAAGACTTTGAAGATGAAGATCTGGACTTCGAAGATGAAGATCTGGATGAGCTAGATGAAGAAGACGAAGATATAGATCTGCTTGATGAAGCGGACGATGATGATGACCTTCTTGAAGTCGATACGGATGATGACGACTTCGAAGATGAACTTGATGATGAAGATCTTATTGATGAAGATGAAGATGAAGATGATGATGATGACGAGGATGAAGACTTCGCCGACGAGGAAGAAATCGACGAAGATAAACGCTAGTTTTTGTAGATGCTTGACTTTTCATATCGATTTTTGTAATATCATTTTTGGGCTCCTTTTAATAAGGACTGTAAATGATTATAACGCTCCCTTACGGTTGTAAGGGGCGTTTTTGTTTTTTAGCGGATAAGCTACTTGTAATGTTTTCACGTTAAAGGGAAAAACTACATGAGTAAATAATAAAGTTTGAACTTTTTGATTTCAAAGGGGGAAAAAACGTTGACAAAATATATTTTCGTAACAGGCGGAGTGGTTTCTTCACTGGGTAAAGGAATCACAGCAGCATCGCTTGGAAGGCTTTTGAAGAACAGGGGCTTAAATGTCACCATCCAAAAATTTGATCCGTACATTAATGTTGACCCGGGAACAATGAGCCCGTATCAGCACGGTGAAGTATTCGTAACAGATGACGGTGCGGAAACAGACCTCGATTTGGGTCACTATGAGCGTTTCATTGACATTAACCTTGGAAAACACAGCAACGTCACGACAGGTAAGATTTATTCAACCGTTTTGAGAAAAGAGCGCCGCGGAGATTATTTAGGCGGAACGGTGCAAGTTATCCCCCATATTACAAATGAAATTAAAGAACGGGTTTTCCGTGCAGGACATGAAACGAACGCGGATGTGGTCATTACTGAAATTGGCGGAACAGTAGGCGATATTGAATCACTGCCGTTTTTGGAAGCGATCCGTCAAATTAAGAGCGACATTGGGCGAGACAATGTAATGTATATCCATTGTACGCTTGTTCCTTATATTAAAGCTGCTGGAGAAATGAAAACAAAGCCGACTCAACACAGCGTAAAAGAACTGCGGAGCCTTGGTATTCAGCCGAATATCATTGTCGTCCGTACAGAAATGCCAATCTCCCGCGATATGAAGGATAAAATCGCCCTATTCTGCGACATTGACGCGAAAGCTGTAATCGAGTGCCAGGATGCAGATACACTTTATACCATTCCTTTGGCATTGCAGGCACAAAAAATGGACCAAATCGTCTGTGACCATCTTAAGCTTGATTGCAAAGAGGCCAACATGGAAGAGTGGAAAGAACTCGTCCATAAGGTTACAAATCTCTCAAAGAAAACGACTATTGCATTGGTTGGTAAATATGTAGAGCTGCAGGATGCATATATCTCCGTAGTGGAAGCATTGAAGCATGCAGGCTACACGTTTGATGCGGATATTGATATTAAATGGGTCAACGCAGAGCATGTAAATCGTGAAAATGTGGCTGAGCTTCTTGAAGGAGCAGACGGAATCCTCGTTCCGGGCGGATTCGGTGACCGTGGAATTGAAGGAAAAATCTCTGCCATCGAATTTGCGCGTATCAATAAAATTCCGTTCCTGGGTATTTGTCTGGGTATGCAGCTTGCTTCCATCGAATATGCCCGCCATGTATTAGGTCTCGAAGGAGCACATTCATCCGAAATTAATGCGGATACGCCTCATCCGATCATCGACTTGCTTCCGGAGCAAAAGGATGTAGAAGATCTTGGCGGAACCCTTCGCCTTGGATTGTATCCATGTAAGCTTGTAGAAGGATCGAAAGCACATGCTGCCTATAACGACAGTGTAGTATATGAACGCCACCGCCACCGCTTTGAGTTTAACAACCATTACCGCCAGGCGATGGAAGCGGAAGGGTTTGTATTCTCAGGAACAAGCCCGGACGGCCGTCTTGTAGAAATTATTGAACTTAAAGATCATCCATGGTTTGTTGCGTCTCAATTCCATCCAGAATTTATTTCAAGGCCGACGCGTCCACAGCCATTATTCCGTGATTTTGTTGAAGCTTCCTTACAGCAGGGGAAACAACTGTAAAAATATAAAGACTAAAAAACGCTTGGATTCATGGAACCAAGCGTTTTTTACTATTAAGCTGAAATATAAGAATAGCCGCAGATTATAGAAGTTGGATGAAAAAATGATATAACGAGCAAAAGGAAAGGGCCAATATTAATCCTGTTCATACTCCGACAAAATTTCCTCCAATGTAAATTTTATGCCATAATAAACAAATAAAGCAGCCATTAGTGCGGGATACCCAACACGGTTGCCATTATCATCAGGAAGCAATCCTTTTTGCAGACGCAGGTCGATATGGACATCAGCCAGTTGGTCCAGTGAATGTTCTGCTGACGGTATTTTGGTGGAAATGGCGATAAAAGGAATGCCATCATGGCGAAGCTGGCCCGCAAGCTTCAATGCTTCCTTGTCATCAGAATGACGGGAGAATAGCAGTACTCGGTCTGCAATCGAAAGCGAAACTTGTGTATTGCTTTCATCATAAAGAGGCTTTGCGTTTGGAAAAGGCTCCTCGCCGCAAATGGCTTCCGCGAGGATTCCCTGCATTTCTCCAAAACCATGCATATAAATGGTGCCGTCCCCGATCGAAGCCTGGGCAAGCAACCGAGCACAGTCTTCAAAGGCAAATTCTTCACCTTCCATAATTTTTTTAAATAAACCGTTTATTTGGGTAGAAAACATTTTTAACATGAATCATTTTCTCCTTTAGATACTAATTGCCTATATATTATATAGCAACGGTTTTTCTAAAGCGAATAACCGTGTTTTACTGGATATATGAGAATCGACAAATTTTTTTGAGGTTTATAGGTATCTAGAAGGATTCGGGGAATATTTAGCGAATAGAATTAAATAAGCATTCGGAGCAATAGAAAAAAAAACACGGATTTAGCAGGGCTGCACTATACATAACCGGACGGAAGGGCAGCGCAAAGGCTAGTTATTTCTTTCAAACGAGGAAGAGGTGTGAGAATGGCAGCAAACATATTAATTGTTGACGATCAATTCGGGATCAGGATTTTGCTAAACGAAGTCCTTACAAAAGAGGGCTACAGTACGTTCCAGGCAGCAAACGGCATACAGGCTCTCGATGTCGTGAAAAAGCAATCTCCCGATTTAGTCCTGTTGGATATGAAAATTCCGGGGATGGATGGCATTGAGATCCTGAAGCGGATGAAACAAATGGATCCGGATATTCGGGTCATCATCATGACTGCTTACGGAGAATTGGATATGATCCAAAAAGCTAAGGATTTAGGAGCTATCACTCATTTTGCCAAACCTTTTGATATTGATGATATAAGGAAAGCAGTTAGAGAATATATACCGATGGAAAAGTCCCAAGGGTGATTTCTTAAAAACATATAATAAGTACGCACGCCTTTGCACGCAGCTCTGCGGGTGTATTCCGGCACAGATTCTCCCGGGGTACAGCCGTGTTTTTTTGTAAAAGCATGAAATGGGCTGCCAGCAGGATAAGAAACCAAGAGAAATAGAAAAAATAGGCGGAACAGATTCCGATTCTGAATACCTGAAAACAAATGATTAAGCAAAAAGTAACAGAATAAAAGCGTCTAAGAAAAAAAGGGGAATTACCAAGCAAAACAATAGTGTTTCAGAGAAAGCGTATGCATTTTTTTAAATATTCTCCAAACTTGTGAATCGGTTGCTGTTTTATCCATAGCCTGATATGCTTAGAGTGATTTTGGGTATTCCCGACAATACGCTTTGTATAGGAACTACATATTTAAGGGAATATTCTAGAGAGAATCTGCGTGAAGCAGGATAGAAGGAGGAAACAGAAATGCCTTTAGTATCAATGACAGACATGCTTAATAAAGCCCTTGAAGGCAAATATGCTGTTGGCCAGTTCAATATTAATAACCTTGAATGGACACAAGCGATTTTAGCTGCTGCAGAGCAGGAGAAATCACCTGTAATCCTTGGTGTATCAGAAGGTGCAGCACGTCACATGGGAGGATTTAAAACGACTGTGATGATGGTTCAAGGACTGTTGGAAGATATGAAGATTACTGTTCCGGTGGCCATTCACCTTGATCATGGCTCAAGTTTTGATAAGTGTAAGGAAGCGATTGATGCCGGCTTTACTTCCGTCATGATCGACGCTTCACACCATCCGTTACAAGAAAATATTGAGACCACTTCAAAGGTTGTCGAATATGCCCATTCTAAAGGTGTATCTGTAGAAGCCGAATTAGGGACTGTAGGCGGACAGGAAGACGATGTAGTGGCTGATGGCGTGATTTATGCTGATCCGAAGGAATGTGAAGAACTGGTAAGACGCACTGGCGTTGATTGCTTTGCACCTGCTTTGGGTTCTGTACACGGTCCTTATAAAGGCGAACCGAACCTCGGCTTTAAAGAAATGGAAGAAGTACGTGACTTAACAAGGGTTCCATTGGTTCTGCACGGCGGAACAGGAATTCCTACAAAGGACATCCAGCGTGCAGTCTCTCTGGGTACGTCCAAAATTAATGTCAACACTGAAAATCAAATTGCTTTTACAAAAGCTGTTCGCGACGTTTTAAATAGCAACAGCGAAGTATACGATCCTCGTAAATATATTGGCCCAGGACGCGATGCTATCAAAGAAACAGTTGTTGGCAAGATTCGCGAGTTCGGTTCAAATGGCCAAGCTTAATTTTTGAGAAAAATTAGCACGATCATATAAAAGGTCTGATCCTCCAAAAAGTTATGCGTAACCCAGCATGCTTTTTCAGGTCGGGCCTTTCTTTCGACTATAAAATAACTGAAAATTCAATATTTACATAATTGCAACATATTGCCGGCGTTTTTGCTATCCATGACATCCAATCGGAAATCATCGCAGCGTCCATCCGCCACCCGTTGCATGTTATGGAAGCGGCTTTAAAGGGAGCTCATATCGCCACGATTCCGTATAACGTACAATTGCAGTTGTTCAAGCACCCGTTTAAGGACAAAGGAATCGATGCGTTTCTTGCGGACTAGAAATCCCGCTCAAACTAGAATTGGTTACACCCTTCTTCTCTAATGTGATAAAAAATTTAGTGGACAGCTAGCTATAATTTTTTTCAAATTTTTACATGACTTTTCGATTTTTGTGTAAACTAATAAAATAGAAAGAAAAGAATGTCGGAATATGTTCATATGATTTGGGAAATTATTCCTTGCTATCATGTCGGTGGAAATCGTTCTTGACTGCTTAGAGTGGAAGGGAGTTTATTATGGACAAACTTAACATTGCGGGCGGCTACCCGTTAAAAGGAAGCATACGGGTAAGCGGCGCTAAAAATAGCGCGGTTGCTCTCATTCCTGCTACGATTCTTGCAGATTCCCCTGTCACCATCGAGGGACTGCCGAATATATCGGATGTAGAAATTTTAAAAGGCCTCCTTGAAGAAGTCGGTGGAAAGGTGTCTTTCAAGGATGGAGAAATGACCGTCGATCCCGGAAGTATGATATCAATGCCCCTACCGAATGGACGGGTAAAAAAGCTTCGTGCCTCCTATTATTTAATGGGTGCAATGCTCGGGAAATTTAAGAAGGCAGTTATTGGCCTTCCCGGGGGCTGCCATTTAGGGCCGCGGCCTATAGATCAGCATATCAAAGGGTTTGAAGCACTTGGCGCCCAAGTGACCAATGAACAGGGTGCCATTTATCTGCGGGCCGATGAGCTTAGGGGTGCTCGGATTTACCTGGATGTAGTCAGTGTAGGCGCAACAATTAACATCATGCTTGCAGCTGTGTTGGCAAAAGGCAGGACCATTATTGAAAATGCGGCAAAAGAACCGGAGATTATCGATGTCGCCACCTTACTGACGAATATGGGCGCAAAGATTAAAGGGGCGGGAACGGACATCATCCGGATTGATGGCGTAGAACAATTAAGTGGTTGCAGGCATACGATCATCCCTGACAGGATTGAGGCAGGAACCTTTATGATTCTGGCAGCGGCTGTCGGAGAAGGGATTCTGATCGATAATGTCATTCCACAGCATCTCGAATCGCTTACGGCAAAGCTGCGGGAAATGGATGTCAACATAGAGGCTGGGGACGACCAGGTATTCGTTTCGCCCGGGGCAGCTTTGAAAGCCGTCGATATCAAGACGCTCGTCTATCCAGGTTTTCCAACCGACCTTCAACAGCCATTTACCTCTCTTTTGACAAAGGCCGAGGGTACAAGCGTTGTCACAGATACTATCTACGGAGCACGGTTTAAGCATATTGACGAGCTTCGCCGGATGAATGCTGCGATCAAGGTTGAGGGAAGGTCAGCCATCATTAACGGCCCGGTCCAGTTGAATGGCGCGAAGGTAAAAGCTAGCGACCTCCGTGCTGGAGCTGCCCTTGTCATAGCCGGACTTATGGCAGAGGGAGTTACCGAAGTAACCGGAGTCGACCATATCGACAGAGGTTATAGTGATCTAGTCGAAAAGCTTTCCGGCCTTGGTGCAACGATTTGGAGAGAAAAGCTGACGGAAGAAGAAGTAGAACAGTTGAAAAATTAATAATAGTCTCGGTGTTTAAATGTGTTACGATAATAGTGTCATTGTGTTATACTATTTATATCGTAAACATTGTAAAGTAGCACTGAGGAGGAACCAACAATGGAGAGAAGCTTATCTATGGAGCTAGTGCGTGTAACGGAAGCGGCTGCTTTAGCTTCAGCGCGCTGGATGGGGAGAGGCAAGAAGGATGAAGCAGACGATGCGGCCACTTCGGCTATGCGAGATGTGTTTGATACAGTTCCAATGAAAGGTACTGTGGTCATTGGGGAAGGCGAGATGGACGAGGCTCCAATGTTATATATAGGGGAAAAGCTGGGAACCGGTTATGGTCCCCGTGTAGATGTTGCAGTAGACCCTTTGGAAGGTACAAACATTGTCGCTTCAGGAGGCTGGAACGCATTGGCCGTACTTGCAGTTGCTGATAATGGCAACCTCCTGCATGCACCGGATATGTACATGGAAAAGATCGCAGTCGGTCCTGAGGCTGTTGGGCAAATTGATATCAATGCTTCTACTTTGGATAACCTGAAAGCAGTCGCGAAGGCAAAGAATAAAGATATCCAGGATGTTGTTGCAACCGTTTTAAACCGTGACCGCCATTCCAGGATCATACATGAACTGAGGGAAGCGGGAGCACGTATCAAATTAATCAACGACGGGGATGTTGCCGGAGCAATCAATACAGCCTTTGACCAAACCGGGGTAGATATTTTGTTTGGTTCTGGAGGGGCACCTGAAGGGGTGATTGCTGCTGTCGCTTTAAAATGCCTAGGTGGTGAACTGCAAGGTAAACTGCTGCCGCAGAATGACCAGGAAGCTGAACGTTGCAAAATGATGGGCATCAATCTGGATAGTGTGCTGCGGATGGAAGACCTGGTCCGTGGAGACGACGCAATTTTCGCTGCAACCGGCGTCACTGACGGGGAATTGCTAAAAGGTGTTCAGTTCAAGGGGAATTATGGCTTGACCCATTCCCTTGTCATGCGTGCGAAATCTGGAACCGTTCGTTTTGTTGATGGGCGCCACAGTCTAAAGAAGAAGCCGAACCTCGTAATTAAGTAAATACGGGTTTTCTCTTGAAAGCGGGCGCTTAGTCGCTCGCTTTCGCTATAAAAAATAAAAATCAGTTGAATATTTACTACAAAAACAGTAAAATTAAGCTTGTTTCAAAATAAAAAGAACAATCTGCCTTACTACTCCAAACTTCAAGAAAGCCTTCAAATTTTCTTCTTTACCCAAAAATGTATCATCCTTTCTAAAAAAGAATAAGCAATCCCGACAATATGGATTCGTTTGTTCTTCTCACGTCCATATCTTATTTCTTTTGTTCAGTATGGGTGAAAACGTTTAAATTACTAAAGTGTGGTGTCATAATGAATTTAACTATTTCCAATTTAGAAAACATGAAGCTCAAGGAACTGTATGAGCACGCACGTGAATATAAAGTATCCTACTACAGCAAGCTGAGCAAAAAAGAACTTATTTTTGCCATTTTGAAAGCTCAGGCAGAGCAGGACGGATTGCTATTTATGGAAGGCGTACTTGAAATTATTCCGTCCGAGGGCTTTGGGTTCCTGCGCCCAATCAATTATTCACCTAGCTCTGAGGACATTTATATTTCAGCATCCCAAATCCGCCGGTTCGATTTGCGTAACGGGGATAAAGTCTCCGGTAAGGTAAGGCCGCCAAAAGAAAATGAGCGATATTACGGACTTCTCCATGTTGAGGCAGTAAATGGGGACAACCCTGAATCGGCAAAGGAACGGGTTCACTTTCCGGGTTTGACTCCGTTATATCCTGACAGACAGATTATGCTTGAGACCGTACCCAAAAATATTTCAACCAGGATCATGGATGTATTGGCACCTGTTGGTTTCGGACAGCGCGGTTTGATTGTTGCCCCTCCAAAAGCGGGTAAAACCATGCTGATAAAGGAAATTGCAAACGCCATAACAACGAACCATCCGGAAGCAGAGCTGATCGTTCTATTGATTGATGAACGTCCGGAAGAAGTAACTGATATTGAACGTTCAGTTGCTGGTGACGTCGTCAGTTCAACATTTGATGAAGTACCGGAAAATCATATTAAAGTGGCGGAGCTTGTTTTGGAAAGGGCCATGCGCCTTGTAGAGCATAAGCGCGATGTCATTATCTTAATGGATAGTATCACTCGTCTTGCCCGGGCATACAACCTAGTGATACCTCCAAGTGGAAGAACGTTATCCGGGGGGATTGACCCGGCTGCTTTCCACCGGCCAAAACGGTTCTTTGGCGCAGCGAGGAATATTGAAGAAGGTGGAAGCTTGACGATTTTGGCTACTGCCCTGGTTGACACTGGTTCCCGTATGGACGATGTCATTTACGAGGAGTTTAAAGGTACGGGTAATATGGAGCTTCATCTAGACCGAACCCTTGCGGAAAGACGGATATTCCCTGCTATTGATATTAGGCGTTCTGGTACGCGTAAAGAAGAGCTTCTTATCCCGAAAGAACATCTGGATAAAATATGGGCAATCAGGAAAACCATGTCTGATTCACCTGACTTTGCTGAGAAGTTTCTACGCCGCTTAAAGCAAACCAAGAGCAATGAAGAATTTTTCAGCAAGCTGGAAGAAGAGATGAAAAAAGGGACGGCAGCGAAAAGATCCTAGTTAATAACCTTTAATTTCTCGTAACAAGCAGTTGCAAAAAACGTAGATTGTTGTTATAATCAAATCAATGTGTTTTTACAATATATGTGAGGTCTTAAACTCACGTTGAAGTATATAAACTCTGTTTCGAATGATTCAGGGCAAAAGGAGCTGAAAAGAATGAAAGCTGGAATTCATCCAAACTACAAAAAAGTAACTGTTACATGTTCTTGCGGTAACACTTTTGAAACTGGTTCTGTAAAAAATGAAGTGCGTGTTGAGACTTGCTCTGAATGCCACCCATTCTATACTGGACGTCAAAAATTCGCTGAAGCTGGCGGACGTGTTGACCGTTTCAACAAAAAATACGGCATTAAGTAATTTAAAAAAACTTCCATCTGTGGATGGAAGTTTTATTTTTCTTCATCCAGTGCAGTGTTTATCTTGTCTGGTGAAGTTTTATAATAGGCAGGCATTTGCTTGCCTCTTTTTTACTTAGAGGTTTCTGTTCACGTATCCGGGTTCTGAATGGTTTTTTTTTTGTGGATGGGGAAGTTTATGGATAGCACTGGGGTATGACCGAATAATACATCCTTGTTTTAAAGTTGCCTTTGGTACGATAAGGGACCGATTTGTGGAAGGGAGTGGCTGTTTCAATGTACGAAATGAAACAACCAGGCTGGATTGAGTTAATTTGCGGCAGCATGTTTTCCGGCAAATCTGAAGAATTGATTAAAAGGGTTAGCCGAGCTCAATTTGCAAAGCAGCAAATCGCTGTTTTTAAGCCTGTTTTAGATAATCGCTATGCGGAAGAGGCTGTTGTATCACATAATGGAACGTCGGTAATAGCGAAGCCGATTTCACATTCTACCGACATTTTCAAGAACCTTGATGAGAAATTAGATATTATTGCGATTGATGAAGTGCAATTTTTCGATGAGGAAATCATTGAAGTGGCCCAGCATCTTGCGGACAGCGGTTATCGTGTCATCCTTGCCGGCCTTGACCAGGACTTCCGTGGCGTCCCGTTTGGCCCGGTTCCATTCCTGATGTCGTTGGCTGAATCGGTTACAAAATTGCAGGCGGTTTGTGCTGTTTGCGGCTCGCCCGCTAGCCGTACGCAGCGTTTAATTAATGGAGCTCCAGCTTCCTATGATGATCCGGTTATCCTCGTAGGAGCATCCGAATCCTATGAACCCCGCTGCAGGCATCATCACGAAGTTCCCGGCAAAAATGATACTATAAAAGAAAAAGCGTTAAAATTATCCCAACTTTAATCGATTCACAGCTCAAAGACTCTGTCTTTGAGTTTTTTTTAACTTAGAATGGGAAAGAATGAAACCGAATGTCTTTGACGTTAATTATTCATCTATACTATAATTAGAATGTTATGGATAGTTTTTTACTAAAGTAGAAAAGAAGCCCGCTTATATGCTAAGGGCAGCTTATTTTGTTCAATGAATTTACGAGGTGAATAACATGCTCGATCGACTGCAGGCTGTTGAAGATAGATATGAAAAATTGAATGAATTGCTAAGTGACCCGGAGACGCTTAACGATTCCAAGAAGCTAAGGGAATATTCCAAGGAACAATCGGATATTCAGGAGACTGTTCAAGCTTACAGGGAATACAAAGAAGTGCGTGAACAATTCCAGGATGCCAAGGCGATGCTTGAGGAAAAGCTCGATGCGGAAATGCGTGAGATGGTAAAGGAAGAACTGAATGAACTTGAGGAACGTATGGAATCCCTTGAGGAAAGGCTGAAGATCCTTCTCATTCCAAAAGATCCTAATGATGATAAGAACGTCATCATGGAAATCCGCGGTGCAGCAGGCGGTGACGAGGCAGCCCTTTTTGCGGGAAGCCTTTATCGAATGTACACTCGCTATGCCGAAACCAAAGGGTGGAAAATTGATGTGATGGACTCGAACCCTACCGGTTTGGGAGGTTTTAAAGAAATCATCTTCATGATTAACGGAAATGGGGCCTATTCCAGATTGAAGTACGAAAATGGCGCACATCGCGTTCAGCGGGTACCTGAAACGGAATCCGGCGGGCGGATTCATACTTCCACCGCGACTGTGGCGGTTCTTCCCGAGGCGGAGGAAGTGGAAGTAGAAATCCATGAAAAAGATATTCGCGTTGATACGTTTGCTTCCAGCGGACCGGGCGGGCAAAGCGTAAACACAACGATGTCAGCTGTCCGTCTTACCCATATGCCGACAGGGATCGTGGTATCCATGCAGGATGAGAAATCTCAGATTAAAAATAAGGAAAAAGCCATGAAGATCTTGCGGGCCCGGGTTTATGACAAATTCCAGCAGGAAGCACAGGCTGAGTATGACCAGAACAGGAAACTGGCTGTGGGTACTGGTGACCGTTCAGAGCGGATCCGTACGTATAATTTCCCACAAAACCGTGTAACCGACCACCGTATAGGTTTGACCATCCAAAAGCTGGACCAAATCATTGAAGGAAAGCTGGATGAAGTAATTGATACTTTAATATTAGAAGATCAATCATCTAAGCTGCAAAACGCTGATGAGTAAACCGTCTACTAAGGTATATGAGGCCCTGAAATGGGCTTCTTCTTTTTTAACGGAAAACGGCAGGGATGAGAATGCCGGAGAGATTTTATTAAGGCATCTTTTGGAGATGGACAGGTCCAAGTTGTTTGCCAACATGCAAATGACTTTGCCAGAAAGTGTTGCTGCTAGATTTGTCGCAGAGGTCGAAAGGCATGTTTCGGGTGTTCCTGTACAATATATTATTGGGTCTGAAGAGTTTTATGGACGTACTTATTCAGTCAATCAGGAAGTGCTGATTCCCCGGCCAGAAACGGAAGAGTTGATCTACCATACTTTGGAGAAAATAAAAAAATTGCCCGGTGAGAAATTGGCACTGGCCGATATTGGAACAGGCAGTGGAGCAATTGCGATTACGATGAAGCTGGAAAGAGCTGATTTATCGGTGACGGCTACGGATATTGCCGAAGCATCCCTGCAAGTTGCGCGTCGGAATGCAAAGGCGCTTAGGGCAGACGTTCAATTCTTGCAGGCAGATCTGCTCCAAGCCTTTATTGGCACCGGGCGCAAGTTTGATATCGTTTTATCCAATCCGCCTTATATTCCTGTTTCAGATATCGAAACGATGTCTGTTGTGGTAACAGGGCACGAACCACACAGGGCGTTATTTGCTGGCGAAGACGGCCTTGATTTTTATCGCCGCTTCATGGTTGAGCTTCCACAGGTGATCAATCAGCCGGGGTTGATAGGATTTGAAGTAGGCGCAGGACAAGGAGAGGCAGTGGCTAACTTGCTTAAGGAAACATTTCCGCAAGGGCATATATCCATAGAATTTGATATTAACGGAAAAGACCGCATGGTGTTTGCGGAATTGCCATAAGGACTCGCCCTTTTTCGGGGGCGGGTCCTTTTATGTTTTCGCTCTCCTCCACAAAATTTGATTTTACTAGTTTAGGAAACAAGTAATCTGGCGAGACTATTGTTGGAAGAGAAGAAAGTATAAAACTTTCAACATGTATTGATGTCTAGCTAAAGCGTCCAGCACCGACACAAAGATGTGATAGTGCCGACGTTGCCACAGGACGTGGCACAAATTAGACGTTCGTTCAAATAGAGAGCTTACGCTTTTCTTATAAGGGGAGGAGAGTATTCATGAAGAAAAAGTATTTATCTATAGTTTATCTACTAATATTAACAATCGGGACGATTTTAAGTATATATATGCCCAAGGTTGAAAGTGCGGCAAAGACGGATGAAACGGTCATTATTCCAAAAGAAGCGATCCGCCTCCGCATCCTGGCAAACAGCGATAAAAAAGAGGACCAGGATGTGAAGCGGCTAATCAGGGATGAAGTGAACAAAAATATCACAGGCTGGGTGGAAGATTTAACCTCATTGGAGGAAGCGAGAAAAGTAATTCAGCTCCATCTTCCTGATATTCAGGAAACGGCAGGTCAAATCATGGATAAGCAAGGTCTGAATCAAACGGTGAAAGTCAGTTTTAAAAAAGCAAAATTCCCGACAAAGCTATATGGCCAGTACCTCTATCCAGCTGGTGAATATGAAGCGATCGTAATCACTCTCGGTGAAGGGCAGGGGGCCAATTGGTGGTGTGTACTGTTCCCGCCTTTATGCTTCCTTGATTTTTCTAACGGTACTGCGGTAACAAAGAGCCCCTATGAGGAGGAAGACGGATTTGATACACAGCAAAACAATCCAACGGATAACTTTATTGAAAAAGATGAAACAGAGGACAAGCCTATACCTGGTGAAACGGAAGAAAGCGACAACATCCCTGAGAGGGTGCAGGGAGAAATTGTAGAAGCACCTGGCCAAATGTACGTCAGCCAGGATGAATCACCGGTTGTTGTGAAATCTTTCTTTATGGAATTGATTACAGATCTGTTTTAAAAGAAATGGCTGAGCTGTCACAATTTGTGTGATGGCTTTTTTACTGCTTTATCCACAATTTATCAACAGAGCTGGAAAATTAGTTCTAGCTCATACCCTTTTTCATATATTTATTACTAGAGATAGTAGAATTAAAAACTAGAGGGGATGACAGGCTATGGAAGCAAGCTTTCAACAGGCAGAAGAAAAGGATGTTCGCGACCTGGAAGAGTTTTTGGCCGGAGCGAATGTAAGCAGTGATGGAGTAAGAAACCGGTTTGAATATTATTTGCTGGCTAGGGACAAGGAAGGGAAAATGGTTGCCGCGGTAGGACTCGAACCAATGAAAAATATTGGGCTGCTTAGATCGCTCGTTTTCAGCCCGGCGTTTCCGCATGAACGAATTCCGGCCCTGCTTCAGCAAATTTTACTGGTTGCGAAAAAACATGAGCTCCACAGCGTTTATTTAGCTACAAATAAACCCAGCTCGCTTCCGCTCTTTGAAGCTCTCGGCTTTAAGCTGATAGAGGCAGAAGAACTCCCGGCCGCATTTTACGCATCTCCGCACGGAAAACAATTGACTGCTCTAGATGGCTGCCTGTTTATGTTCCGTCCGATTTAAGGTTTTATTGCTGGTAAAAACTATTGTGAAGGTTGTCAGAGTCAAACCAGATGTAGATGGGGATATCCTTACCAGTTGGTAACAAGGTAATAAACATATCCACAAAGTTATCCACGTTTTGGTTAGTTTTATCCACAAATTGTGGATAAAACTTGTTTTCCTTTGTATCTTCTATTATACTTTCATCGTATCTTTTTCGAGAATGATTCTGATAAGAATAGTGTTTTGTGTTAATATAGGTTTTCAGGTAAATTAAGAAACGTGAATGTGGATAGAAGGTGTCTATGTGGAAACGAAAGTCTGGTTAGTGGATAAATCTGTGGATATATTTAATGGTTATCCACAGGTTGCGCAACCTGCAAAAATGTTGCAACAGGATAAAGTGGTGGCATTTCCAACAGAAACAGTATACGGGTTGGGTGCCAATGCGAGAAGTGACAAAGCTGTTGAGAAAGTTTTTAAAGCGAAGGGCCGCCCAAGTGATAATCCGCTGATTGTACATATCGCTTCCCGGGCCCAGTTGGATGAAATAACAGAGGAAATCCCCGAGGTTGCCGAAAAGTTAATGGAGGTGTTTTGGCCGGGGCCGTTAACGCTGATATTTAAAAAAAGGCAAGGTGTCTTATCGGAACTAGTAACAGCAGGACTCGATACAGTTGCAGTTCGTATGCCGGACCATCCGGTTGCATTGGCCCTCATTAAGGAAAGTGGACTGCCCATAGCCGCGCCAAGTGCAAATACTTCAGGAAGGCCGAGTCCGACAACTGCCCGGCATGTTCAGGACGACTTGACCGGGAAAGTCGCAGGGATTGTTGACGCAGGTGCAACGGGTGTAGGAGTAGAATCCACCGTGCTTGATTGCACGGAAGAAATTCCGGTAATTCTAAGACCAGGTGGAATAACAAAAGAAGAGATCGAAGATGTGATCGGGGAGGTAAAAGCAGATGCTTCCTTGAAGAACAAAGAGGCCGCACCCAAATCTCCCGGAATGAAATATACTCACTATGCACCAAAAGCTCCGTTTGTGCTCGTCGATGGAAACCTGTCCTTCCTGCAGCATATCATCGATGAAAAACAATCAGAGGGCCTGAAGGTAGGAGTATTTGCGGCAAGGGAAAACGAAACAAAAATTAGGGCTGATTATGTGTTAGCTCCCGGAAGTGTAGAAGACTTGAACTCGGTCGCTGCCGGCTTATATGATACGTTGCGCAAATTTGATGAGCTTCCGGTGGATGTCATTTATGGAGAAGTGTTCCCGGATACAGGGATAGGTGCAGCGGTAATGAACAGGCTGCTGAAGGCATCCGGGCACCGGGTGATCAGGCATGAATAACGGATAAATGAAGAAGGTGGGATGGTCCCCCTTCTTTTTCGTATTCGAGAAAAATGACTGAGCTTTGTATAGGTGGATATAAAAATATTATTTTGATAATGGATTTTATAAAGTTATCAATAAATGTACGATGATACAAAAACAAAATAAAAATTACAGTAGGAAAAAGGTAACTTTTATATTTGAAAAGTACAACCACGCTTGTAGCTTTGCCATTGTGAGCGTCTTCAACCATGGGGTTTTGTTAATTGGCTTCTATTTGCCAATGGACATGCATAACATGAACTGAGCACGTCGAATGGAAGCGAGGTTGAGTTCATGGGTGGGGAATTGCTAACATTAATGCTAATGGCATTTGCGCTGGGAATGGATGCCTTCTCTATCGGCTTGGGGATGGGAATGTTTAGGATGGGGCTTAAACAAGTCTTTGTCATCGGGTTGACAGTCGGCATTTTTCATATATGGATGCCCCTGCTTGGCATAATAGCAGGCCGATTTCTCTCAGACCAATTTGGCACAATTGCCGCTTATGCAGGAGGAATATTGCTTTTAATTCTCGGGCTGCAAATGTTTATTTCAGGCATACGGGGAGGAGAAGGCGCAGTCCTGGCTCCTGTTGGAATGGGTCTATTCATCTTTGCGTTAAGCGTAAGCCTGGACAGCTTTTCTGTAGGGCTTACTCTCGGGATATTTGGAGCCAAAACGGCCGTGACGCTTGCGTGCTTCGGCTTTGCTGCTACCGTTTTAACCTGGCTTGGCCTGTTGATTGGGAAAAAGGTTCAGGGAGTGCTCGGTGTATACAGTGAAGTACTAGGTGGCAGCATTCTTTTTGCTTTTGGATTAAAGCTACTTATTTAAATCCAATAAAACATGGGAACCCCATATTGGGGGTTTTTTATTTGACAAACAAAAATGCCATTTTGCTGCAGTTATGGATAGTTAATATGATCTCAGGGTGGGTGAACCCTTAAAGCGGGCTACTTAAAAAGAACCATTTGGATTATAATGTTAATAAAGGAGGCGGACATTATGATTCGGGTTTTATTTGTTTGTACAGGGAATACGTGCAGAAGCCCAATGGCGGAAGCCATACTGAGGAACAAGAACATTCCTGGGGTCGAAGTGAAATCCGCAGGCATTTTTGCACCTGTTGGACAAAACGCTTCATTGCATGCCAGGAACATCTTAGAAAAGAATTCCATCCAGCATGTCCACTCATCCACACCCCTTACGGAACGCGAGGTTGAATGGGCTACCCATATCTTGACGATGACGGAAGGCCATAAATCGATGATAATGGATTCCTACCCATCCGCGATTGAAAAAACTTTTACCTTAAAAGAATTTATTTCTGCCGATATAACTGATAGGGATATTTCCGATCCTTTTGGGGGTTCGGAGAAAATATACGATCAAACCTTTCGAGAGATATCAGATTTAATAGAGAAACTGGTGAAAAAGCTAACATCGTAAGGGATGGTTTTAAAGGGGAATCGGAATGGCTGAAAAAAAGAGGTATAAGTTTGGGTTGAGGAAAAAGCTGATTGTTTTTATCACTGTGCTGGCATTAATCACATACTCTACAAGCTTCTTTTGTATTTATGTCATCTATCCTATGTTCTTTAAGGGGATGAATGAGGTTTTATTTACCAGTGCCACACTGCTGCTCGGAATTATATGGTCCGGAATTCTCACGTTTTTTGCTGCAGGTTTTATCATTAAGCCGCTTCAGAAGCTGGAGGCAGTAGCCTTAAAGGCCGCCCAAGGAAACATTGGAGCGGATGCCGAGGTGACAAAATCGGATGATGAAATCCGTTCGCTTGGCGTTGCCTTTAACCATATGCTGTTTAATTTAAGGGAAATGGTACAAAGCATTGAAGGGAATTTCCGTGAAACCAATGAAAAGGTAATCTCAATCTCGGCGGCTTCACGGGAGGCGGCCCAACAAGCGGAAAGTATAGCTGGAACGGTAGCAGAAATATCGCAAGGTGCAGATAACTCTGCCGTTTCGATCCAGAACACCGCAGAATCGGTGGAGGATGTAATCTTAATTGCAAAGGAAGTCCAGAATAAAGCAAATGCTTCTTCGAATATTTCCCATGAGATGGTTACGGAACTGCAAAAAAGCAAAGACGTGATAAATTCATTAGTGGCAGGCATCCAACAGCTTGCCCGGGAAAACCAAGATTCGCTCGAGGCGGTGAAACGTCTGGAAGAAAATGCGAAAAAGGTGGAAAAAATCATACAGCTCGTTGGTGATATTGCAGCACAGACAAACCTTCTGGCGCTCAATGCTTCAATCGAGGCTGCCCGGGCAGGAGAGCATGGTAAAGGGTTTGCTGTTGTAGCAGAGGAAGTCAGGCTTCTTGCGGATGAAAGTGCAAAGGCGGTTCAGGGGATTTCTTCACTCATTCAGAATATCCAATCCGATGTCCAGGGTGTAGTTAAGCAAATTAGCGAACAGGTGAATTCTGCAAACAAAGAAGCCCAAAAAGGAAATGAAACAAATACAGCAATAGAGGAAATGACCAAGACTGTCCACAAAGTAGCTGCTGCTGTAGAGGATATAACCGGTTTGGTTGACAGGCAAATGGAGAGTATCCAGGAAACTTCCCGCCAATCACAGGAAGTCGCCGCTATTGCGGAGGAAACCTCGGCTGGGGCAGAAGAGGTTACGGCGTCTACACACGACCAAACAACGGTCATCGAAAACGTGGACAAGCTCGTAGAAGAATTAAAAGCCCAGGCGGAACAGTTAAGACAAACCATCACTCGTTTTCAATTATAGAAGTAGCAAAAGCTTCGGGACTTTCCTGAAGCTTTTTTAAATGATTTCACTTCACTTATAGGGAGCGTTTCTAAAAATTGAACTTATGTTTATGTTTGATTCTTTATCTTTTACCTGTTTTGTGACACAATAAGAAAAAACATCAGACAGGGCAGAAAAAAGAGGAGAGTAAATATGAAAGTAGCTATTGCATCCGATCACGGCGGTATCAATATCCGCGAAGAAATCAAGAACTTGATGAATGATCTTGGAATTGAATTTGAAGATTTCGGCTGCGAGTGTGACACTTCAGTGGATTATCCGGATTATGCACTTCCGGTCGCCGAAAAAGTTGCGAATGGAGAGTATGATAGAGGGATTCTGATTTGTGGGACGGGAATCGGCATGTCAATTGCGGCCAACAAGGTTAAAGGGATCCGCTGTGCCCTCGTCCATGATGTGTATAGCGCTAAACTTACAAGACAGCATAATGACAGCAATATCTTGGCTATGGGTGAACGTGTGATAGGGCCAGGTTTAGCCAGGGAAATTGCAAAAGCATGGCTGACTTCTGAATTTGAAGCGGGACGGCATGCGAACCGAATTGGCAAAATTGCGGATTACGAAGAGAAAAACCGGTAATTCACGGAAGGGCGGGGCTTTTACGATGGAGAACAAAATTATACTAACGGATGAATTGTCACAATGGAAAAGCGAACTCCATACCGTTTTGCAGGATTTTCAGAACGAAGCCCGTTTAGATTCCGGCAAGTTGTTTGTAGTAGGGTGCAGCACAAGTGAAGTTGCGGGAAAACGCATTGGAACGAATGGTACCCTTGAAATAGCGGAGATGATTTTTACAGAATTACAAGCTTTTCAAACCGAGACTGGTGTGGAAATCGCTTTCCAATGCTGTGAGCATGTAAACAGGGCGCTAGTGCTTCCCCGCCATGTTGCTGAAAAACATGGATATGAGGAAGTATCCGTCGTACCGGTCCGCACGGCAGGAGGGGCAATGGCCGCATTTGCATATAACCATATCAAGGATGCTGCAGTGGTAGAACATATAAAAGCTGATGCAGGGATTGACATTGGAGATACTTTTATAGGCATGCATCTAAAGCATGTGGCTGTCCCGGTAAGGAGCAGCATGAAAGAGGTAGGGCATGCCCACGTAACAATGGCAAGAACGCGGCCAAAGCTGATTGGCGGCGAAAGGGCTGTGTATACAAAAAAACCTGAAAATGAAAGTTGTTCATAAGAGCCCTCTCGTTTAGAGGGTTTTTCTTTTATACGGTAAATTTCAAGATAAAATCACAATATCCATTAAAAATCCGTTCGAGAAGCGAACAATAGTACATTTTTTTTTTATATTGTTCGAAAAAAATACATAAACCTACTACCTTGAGCAAAATGAACGTGTTAAAATAATAAAGGAATTTTCGGAAAAATGCTTTCCCGTCATTTTTCTTATGGAAGAGGTTTTACATATAGTCTGCTAATGAACGATAACCTAGAGGAGGATTCCCATGAACCGTTTAGCGAAACAGGATGAACAAGTATTTAAGGCTATTCAGGATGAATTAGTACGCCAACGAAGCAAGATAGAACTGATTGCTTCAGAAAACTTTGTAAGTGAAGCTGTTATGGAGGCACAAGGTTCCGTATTAACGAACAAGTATGCCGAAGGGTACCCGGGCAAGCGCTACTACGGCGGCTGCGAATATGTTGATGTCGTGGAAGATTTGGCAAGGGACCGTGCAAAACAGATTTTTAGTGCGGAACATGTCAATGTCCAGCCCCATTCAGGTGCACAGGCCAATATGGCGGTCTACTTTACGATTCTTGAGGCGGGGGATACGGTTCTCGGAATGAATCTTTCGCATGGCGGCCATTTAACTCACGGCAGCCCGGTTAACTTCAGCGGTGTTCAATATAATTTTATCGAATATGGCGTTGACGAGGAAACACAAGTAATCAACTATGAAGATGTGCTGGAAAAAGCCCGCAAGCATCAACCAAAATTGATCGTGGCCGGTGCAAGCGCATATCCACGCGTGATCGATTTTAAACGCTTCAGGGAAATCGCCGACGAGGTAGGAGCTTATTTAATGGTAGATATGGCCCACATCGCAGGGCTTGTTGCAACAGGACATCACCCAAGCCCGGTGCCATATGCGGACTTTGTTACAACTACCACTCATAAAACACTTCGTGGTCCCCGCGGAGGCATGATTCTTTGTAAAAATGAATTTGCAAAGAAAATTGACAAATCCATCTTCCCAGGCATCCAGGGAGGTCCGCTCATGCACGTAATAGCAGCAAAGGCTGTTGCATTCGGTGAAGCGCTCCAGGATGATTTTAAGAAGTACTCACAGCAGATCATCGAAAATGCCCAACGGCTTGCCGCTGCATTGAAGAAGGAAGGGCTGGACCTTGTTTCAGGTGGAACGGATAACCATTTGCTGCTGGTAGATCTTCGTTCAGTCAATTTGACTGGCAAGATTGCTGAAGAAGCATTGGATGAAATCGGCATCACTGTTAACAAAAATACAATTCCTTTCGACCCGGAAAGCCCGTTCGTAACTAGCGGCATCCGTATTGGAACTGCAGCTGCCACTTCACGCGGCTTTGGCCTGGAAGATATGGATGAAATAGCATCTATTATCGGTCTGGTCCTAAAAAATCATGAGGATGAAACAAAATTGGAAGAAGCAAGACAGCGAGTTGCAGCTCTTTCTGGCAAGTACGAATTATACCCTGCCTTTTAAGTCACGACCGCCCTCCCATTAGAGGGCGGTTTTCTTCGTCTCCTATTCTGCAAATGCTCCTGTTTTTAGTGCCTAAGTTTTGTTGAAGTATGATTTTTTTTTCTGTAAAATGGGTAGAAGTGACCGACGCACGAAATCTGTATGAGAGAATGCGCTAGGAGAGTCATAATATGAAAAAGGAGAGATCCTCCCAATGGCTAAGGTATATGTTTTTGATCACCCATTAATTCAACACAAATTGGCTTACATACGAGACATCAACACAGGAACAAAAGAATTCCGTGAGCTTGTCGATGAAGTTGCCACATTAATGGCATTTGAAATTACAAGGGACCTGCCCCTTGAAGAAGTGGAAATCGAAACACCGGTGCAAAAAGCGACGGTAAAAATGCTCTCAGGAAAGAAGCTTGGGGTTGTTCCGATTTTGCGGGCAGGAATTGGGATGGTAGATGGTATCTTGAAATTGATACCTGCTGCGAAAGTAGGCCATATTGGGCTTTACCGTGATCCGGAAACATTAAAACCGGTCGAATATTACGCGAAGCTGCCAAGTGACGTAGAAGAAAGGGAATTCATTGTCGTAGATCCAATGCTGGCAACCGGAGGATCAGCCATTGAAGCGATTGAAGCCATTAAAAAGCGTGGGGCCGTGAATATTAAATTTATGTGCCTGATTGCAGCACCTGAAGGCGTGGATGCATTGCAGTCAGCCCATCCAGATGTTGACATCTACATCGCTGCACTCGATGAAAAGCTTAATGACCATGGATATATTGTTCCTGGACTTGGTGATGCTGGCGACCGTTTGTTTGGAACGAAATAAGATGGAACAATAGGCGATTTATTGCCAGATAAAATAATAGCAGGGAAACACCGTCCTAACTTAGGGCGGTTTTTTTATAAACCTCCTCGACAAACAATCGAAAGTGGATGCTGCGGCGAATTCCTTTTCATGGGTGAATAGCGTATCACTTCTGTGAAAACCTATGGAAAAAGAGGGGGCCCATATAGTGAGAAAAATCGTATTGCTATTATCATTTTTATTAATCATTCCGGGAACATGTAAGAGCGCGGACATCCGTATCCCGCCACTGCCAAAAATATCTCCATTAGAAAAAACTACAGCCATTGTCGCGTTAAAGGAGCCGGCTTCACAATCATCTATCTACAAGATTGTAGAAAAATACCCCTCTTTAAGAGTTCGCTATGTCTACCAGTATGCCTTATCCGGTTTTTCGGTTTCAGGGAAAATGCAGGAATTAGATAAATTAAAAAAAGAACAACCGATTTACTACGTGTCACAGGTATCTTACTATCATTCGGACGTGGAAGGTAGTATTCCTTTTATCGGAGCTGACAAAATCCGCAACCAGTTTGATAAAAAACAACAGCGGATTACAGGTAAAGGCATCAAGGTTGGAGTAATCGATACAGGTATTGATTACAACCATCCTGACTTGAAAAGAGTTTATCAATTTGGCCGTGATTTTGTCGATGGAGACAATGACCCAATGGAAACGACAGGGCCTAATGGTATAGCTACCTTACATGGAACCCATGTCGCAGGAATTATAGCAGCAAACGGGAAGATGAAAGGGGTAGCGCCTGAAGCCGATCTATTTGCATATCGAGCTCTCGGACCTGGAGGTGTTGGCAATACAGAACAAGTATTGGCAGCGATTGAAGCGGCGATCAAAGACAAGGTCGATGTCTTGAACCTTTCTTTAGGAAACAATGTGAACGGGCCTGATTTACCAATCTCACAGGCGTTAGATAAAGCGGTAGAGCAGGGAATTGTTGCGGTTACATCGAATGGCAACTCAGGACCGGATGTTTGGACGGTAGGTTCCCCGGGCACAGCGGAAAAGGCAATCTCCGTAGGTGCATCGACACCTCCGCTACAGGTTCCTTATTTAGTAGCAGGGCTTGGGGCAGGAAAAAAGGAAATCAGGCTGATGCCGTTGCATGGCGCGAGGGAATGGAACTTATCATTTTCCGGCGAGGTGACGTATGGGGGTCTAGGGCGTATAAAAGAATTAAAGCATGCCTCAGGTAAAATTGTTCTCCTAAAACGCGGCAAGCTAACCTTTGATGAAAAGGTAGAAAATGCAGAAAAGGCAGGGGCAAAAGGTGTTATTATCTATAATAATACAAAAGGCGGATTTATCGGCTCTTTGGAAGAACAGAAGATTATACCTGCTGTGTCCATTGATAAAAACTCAGGAGAAGCCTTAAGAGAATTAAGTAAAAAAAATGAAGACGTCCGTTTTGTTTATAAGAAAGAAAAAGACAAGCTCGCAGATTTCAGTTCCAGAGGGCCTGTAACTGTGTCTTGGGGAATCAAACCTGACATCCTAGCCCCAGGAGTGGCGATTACAAGCACCGTTCCTTCAGGATATCTTGCATTACAGGGTACAAGCATGGCCGCTCCCCATGTAGCAGGGGCCTGTGCGCTAATTTTACAGGCGCATCCGAACTGGACTCCCGAGCAAGTTAAATCAGCGTTAATGTCCACCTCGAAACCATTGATAAAAGACAACAAGGAGCTATACCGAACATACGAACAGGGAGCGGGCAGGATACAGATCGAAAAGGCGGTAAAAGCCGATTCTTTATTGGTCCCAGGATCGCTATCATTTGGTATATATGAAAACAAAGAGGGTATTGACGAGCATTTAGAAACGGTCACAATTGAAAACGAGGGAAAAACCTTAAAGCATTATTCTTTTGCCATCCCCAAAAGGGAACAAGGGATTACCTGGAAATTCCCTTCGCCGTTTACGGTAAAACCAGGTGAACAGAAGCAAATCACCATTGGGCTGCAGGTTAACCCCAATGAAATGGATAAAGGGATTTATGATGGCTACCTTACCTTGCTTGAAGGCACCAACAGGATCAGCCTGCCGTTTTTATATGTAAAAGAAGAACCGAATTACCCCAGGGTAATGGGCTTCGATTTCGGAGCGGGAGACAAAGCAGGTAGCTACCGGTATGAGATGTATTTGCCGAGGGGCGCAGAGGAATACGGAATTGCTTTATACAATGAAGATAACCTGCATTTCGCCGGCTTTCTGGATTGGGGAAGGAATAGTACGGGAGGATTGCTTAAGAAAGAAATCCCAAAGGAAAAACTGCCGCCAAAAGGAGTATACAAAGTGATTGTATTTGCCAAAAAGTCTGGAAAGGAAGACAGGATTAATACTATGATTCAAATTGAATAATTTACAACTTTTTTGTGACTTTTTCCCTTGTCAAACATTATTTTACAAGTAAATGTGAACATTTCGTTAACATTTCGAACCTGTGACAAAATTCACTTTGTGATTCATTGACATCGATACAAGCCTATTGTATGCTAACAAAGGATATAAATGAGAAGGTTTTCAAAATCTTTTGTGCAATTTATTTTCCCACTTTTGCACAATGGAAATACTATATCCATCTACTAATCAACCGCGAGGATGCAAATAATGCGTCGGAACAATCGCTACCCCTTAAAAGCGATGGCTTTAATGTCTACCATTCTGTCACAATTAGCCGGATCACTCTTAGTCGGCATCTTTGTTGGAAGATGGCTTGATGAAAAGCTGGGCGCTGCTCCGTTGTTTTTGGTGGTTGGTCTTCTTTTAGGACTTGCTGCAGGTATATTTTCTATGCTGCGTACAGTCCGACGATATTTCTCAGGAGAATGAAATCTATAATGCCAGAACTAGAATCTATGTTTAACAGGCAGCGGACATACATAATGTTCCTATTGGCCCTTTATGTATTAGGTGCTGGATTTACTCCCTATAACACCATTTTTAACGGCCTGATACTTGGTACAGCCTTTAGCCTGTTCAATCTCTGGTCATTGGTCCGGAAAAACAGGAAGTTTTCTGAAGCGGTAGCTGCCAACAAGAAAGCAAAATCACTTGGCACGCTGACTCGGATTGCAATTGGGGCTCTAGCCGCCGTAATTGCACTCAGGTACCCTGAGCACTTCCATATTGTTAGTGTGGTTATTGGATTAATGACGGCATATGTGGTCATTATAATAGATTTTTTTATCCAAAATTTACGCCGAGAGCAAAAGAGAGGTGAATAATTGATGGAACATGGTGCTCCTATTGTGGAATTTATGGGATTGTATTTTAATCTTGCCAATATCATGATGATCACAATTGCAAGTCTTATAGTTTTCATACTTGCTGTGGTGTCCACCCGTCGGCTGGCGTTAAAACCGACAGGAATCCAGAACTTCATGGAATGGGTTATGGATTTTGTGAGAGGAATTATAGGCAGTACGATGGACTGGAATACAGGAGGGCGATTCCTTGTATTGGGAATGACGCTAATTATGTATATCTTTGTATCAAATATGCTCGGATTGCCATTTTCTGTAGTGGTTGGCCATGATCTTTGGTGGAAATCGCCAACAGCAGATCCAGTCATCACGATGACCCTCGCGGTTATGGTAATGGGGCTAACACATTATTATGGTGTCAAAATGAAGGGTGCAAAGGGTTATGCCAAAGGATATTTTGAACCTATGGGGTTTATGTTCCCTTTGAAAATTGTAGAAGAATTTGCAAACACCCTGACTCTAGGCCTGCGGCTTTACGGTAACATTTATGCGGGTGAAATTCTATTAACTTTGCTTGCAGGACTTGCCACCAATGGCTATGCCAATGGTTTTGGCAGTGGGATCGCAGGTACTCTTGGGGCAGCTGTGCCAATGCTTGCATGGCAAGGCTTCAGCGTCTTTGTAGGAACAATCCAAGCTTTCATTTTCACAATGTTAACAATGGTTTTCATATCACATAAAGTGAGCCAAGACCATTAATTATAAAATTTGTTCATTATTGAACAGGAATAAAAAATTATATTTCTCAAGGAGGAAAATTAATCATGACAGGTTCTATTGGTCTTATTGCGGCAGCGATCGCAGTTGGTTTAGGTGCACTAGGCGCTGGTATCGGTAACGGTCTTATCGTAGGTCGTACAATCGAAGGGATGGCTCGCCAGCCAGAAGCGGCAGGCAGACTTCAAACAACAATGTTTATCGGGGTTGCGTTAGTTGAGGCCCTTCCAATCATTGGGGTAGTTATCGGATTTATCGTTTTAGGTAGATAAGGATAAGTAGGATACCCAGGTAATGGCGAAGTTGCTTCGAAGAGAACCTTCGCCATTCCTTTATGTTCAGTAATCAGGATATTTATGCGCATTTTAAACAATAGAAATCCCTTTTCATTTGCCAATTTGAAAATGAAAGACTATATATAGTGAAACTTTTGAAGGGAGTGAGCCAAGCGTGTTAACAAGCGGATATGTATTAGGAGCAGCTGCTGAAGGCGGTCTTCACTTTAATGGTGGGGATATCATTTTCCAGCTCGTCATGTTCATTATTTTGTTAGCTGTGGTTAAGAAATTTGCATGGGGTCCGTTAATGGGCATCATGAAAGAGCGTGAGCAGTTAATTGCAAATGAAATAAGCTCCGCAGAAGCAAGCCGGGCAGAGGCCAGCAAGCTCTTAGAGGAACAGCGTGAACTTTTGAAAACTTCACGTTCCGAAGCTGCGCAGCTCATTGAAAATGCAAAAAAGCAGGGTGAAGCCCAGCGTGAGGATATCATCTCGGCTGCACGTGGTGAAGCCGAACGGCTGAAAGAGTCAGCCAAGCGTGAAATCGTGCAGGAGAAGGAAAAAGCTGTCGCGGCACTTCGCGATCAAGTGGCTTCCCTTTCTGTTTTGATCGCATCTAAGGTAATCGAAAAAGAGCTTTCGGAAGCAGATCAGGAAAAGCTTATCAATGAGTATCTTCAAGAGGCAGGAGAAAAGCGATGAGCGATATATCTGTGGCAAAGCGATATGCCGTAGCTCTTTTCCAGATTGCTAAAGAGCAAAATCTTCTGGATTCATTCGAACAGGATCTTCGCACTGTTCGGGAAGTGTTTGTAAACAACAAGCAATTTTTGGCGATGCTGCAGCATCCAAAAGTTACTGCAGCATCCAAGAAGAAGTTCGTTGATGAAGCTTTTGAAGGCCTATCAACACAAGTGAAAAACACACTGCTACTGATGGTTGAGCGCCATCGTTCAGATGTGATTTCTCAAATGGCTGTTGATTTCATTGAGCTTGCAAATGAAGAACGCTCGGTAGCGGAGGCATCGGTGTATTCCGTACGCCCACTGACTGAAACTGAGCGTGAAGCTGTTTCATCAGCATTTGCAGCTAAAATAGGAAAGAAAACATTAAGAATTGAAAATATAGTAGACCGCAGTGTCCTTGGCGGAATTAAGCTTCGCATCGGCAACCGTATCTACGACGGAAGCGTAAAAGGAAAGCTTGAGCGTCTTGAAAAGGAACTGTTAGGTTAACATTCTTTAGACAGGGGTGAAATTCATGAGCATCAAAGCTGAAGAAATCAGTGCGCTGATTAAAAAGCAGATTGAAAATTATCAGTCAGAAATTCAAGTTAGCGATGTAGGTACCGTAATCGTTGTTGGTGACGGGATCGCACGTGTTCATGGTTTAGATAATGTTATGGCTGGAGAGCTCGTAGAATTCTCTAATGGTGTCATGGGGATGGCGCAAAACCTTGAAGAAAACAACGTTGGTATTGTTATTCTTGGGCCTTACTCAGACATCCGTGAAGGCAGCGAGGTTCGCCGTACAGGGCGTATTATGGAGGTTCCAGTAGGGGAAGAATTAATCGGGCGCGTAGTTAACTCGCTAGGACAGCCTGTTGATGGACTAGGTCCAATCAATACAACTAAAACCCGCCCTATCGAAAGCCCAGCAACCGGTGTTATGGACCGTAAATCTGTGCATGAGCCATTGCAAACGGGTATTAAGGCAATCGATGCTCTTGTTCCAATCGGGCGAGGCCAGCGTGAATTAATCATCGGTGACCGTCAAACTGGTAAAACATCAGTGGCAATCGATACAATTCTAAACCAGGCAGACCAAAACATGATCTGTATCTATGTTGCGATTGGCCAAAAAGAATCTACAGTTCGCGGAACTGTCGAAACCCTTCGTAAGCATGGAGCGCTTGATTATACAATCGTTGTAACGGCATCTGCATCACAGCCGGCACCGCTTCTTTACTTGGCACCGTATGCCGGAGTAAGTATGGCGGAAGAGTTCATGTTCAGCGGAAAGCATGTTCTGATCGTTTATGATGATCTTTCCAAGCAAGCATCTGCATACCGTGAACTTTCCCTATTGCTTCGTCGTCCTCCAGGCCGTGAAGCGTTCCCAGGGGATGTTTTCTACTTGCACTCGCGTTTGCTAGAACGTGCAGCTAAACTGAACGACACTCATGGTGCAGGATCTATTACTGCTCTGCCGTTCGTTGAAACTCAAGCAGGTGACATTTCCGCTTATATTCCTACAAACGTTATTTCTATCACGGACGGACAGATCTTCCTACAGTCTGACCTGTTCTTCTCAGGTGTTCGCCCTGCGATCAACGCTGGACTTTCTGTATCCCGTGTAGGTGGTTCTGCACAAATTAAGGCAATGAAAAAGGTTGCAGGTACACTGCGTCTTGACCTTGCTTCATTCCGTGAATTGGAAGCATTCGCACAGTTTGGCTCCGATCTTGATAAAGCAACCCAAGCCAAGCTTGCCCGTGGTGCCCGTACAGTAGAAGTTCTTAAGCAGGATTTGAACAAGCCTCTTAAGGTAGAAAAACAGGTTATGATCCTTTACGCGTTAACACGCGGTCATTTAGATTCAATTCCTGTTGAGGATATCCAGCGCTTTGAAGCTGAATACCTTAGCTGGTTAGACCACAACCAAAAGCAGCTTTTAGACCATATCCGCACAACAGGCGACCTGCCTAAAGATGAGGAAATTGTTTCTGCGGTCAACGAATTCAAAAAGTCGTTCGTTGCTTCTGTGTAACCGGTCTAAAATTTGCAAAAAGGGTGGTGAGAATGAATGGCATCATTGCGTGATATAAAAAACCGTATAACTTCGACGAAAAAAACGAGCCAGATTACAAAGGCAATGCAGATGGTTTCCGCATCTAAATGGAACCGTGCAGAATCAAATGCGAAAGCATTTGTTCCGTATATGGAGAAAATCCAAGAGGTAGTAGCCAGTATCGCCTCTGGCAGTAAGGGTGTCTCACACCCGATGCTCGTATCCCGTCCGGTCAAGAAAACAGGTTACCTGGTAATCACTTCGGATCGCGGACTTGCCGGAGCATATAACAGCAATGTTCTTCGTCATACATTGCAAACCATTAAAAGTCGCCATAAATCACAGGATGAGTACGCAATCATCGCCATTGGAAGAGTTGGGCGTGACTTCTTCACAAGCCGAAACATGAATGTTGCATTGGAAATCATTGGTCTTTCTGACCAGCCTGCATTCTCTGACATCAGTGACCTTGCAAAGTCTGCAGTCGGATTGTTCTCTCAGGGAACATTCGATGAGCTTTACATGTACTACAATCACTATGTCAGTGCCATTCAACAGGATGTTACTGAGAAGAAACTGCTTCCTTTAACTGACATTGATGTTTCCGGAAGACTGACATCTTATGAATTTGAGCCGTCAGCTGAGGAAATTCTTGAGGTTCTTCTTCCTCAATATGCAGAAAGCCTGATTTACGGTGCCTTATTAGATGGAAAAGCAAGTGAACACGCAGCGCGTATGACTGCGATGAAGAATGCAACAGATAATGCAAAAGAACTGATAGACAATCTTTCTCTTGTTTATAACCGCGCCCGCCAGGCTGCGATTACGCAGGAGATTACTGAAATTGTCGGCGGTGCTGCTGCATTGGAATAAATATAGAGTGATAAACTTATTGGTTGCCGGGGAGCCAGGACTTAACCGCTTCCCCAAGCCTTTTTATAGACCTTTTTATAAGTAATGTTAGGAGGGAACAAGATGAATAAAGGACGCATTATCCAAGTTATGGGTCCGGTTGTTGACGTTAAGTTCGAAAGCGGCCAGCTTCCAAGAATCCATAATGCGTTAAGAATAGATTTTCCCGAGTCTGGTGACAGCTTAACTCTTGAAGTAGCCCTTCATTTGGGAGATGACTCAGTCCGCACGGTTGCGATGTCTTCTACTGACGGATTGACCCGTGCAACAGAAGTGGTTGACACAGGTGCGCCAATTTCTGTTCCAGTTGGGGATGCTACACTTGGTCGTGTTTTCAATGTGTTAGGAGAAAATATTGACCTGGATCAACCGATTGCTGCTGACGTACGTCGTGATCCAATCCATAGACAAGCACCATCTTTTGAAAACCTTTCTACTGAGGTAGAAATTCTCGAAACGGGTATTAAGGTAGTTGACCTGCTTGCTCCATATATTAAAGGTGGAAAAATCGGCCTATTCGGTGGTGCTGGTGTTGGTAAAACTGTATTAATCCAGGAGCTTATCAACAATATCGCACAAGAACACGGCGGCATCTCTGTGTTTGCGGGCGTTGGAGAGCGTACTCGTGAAGGAAATGACCTTTTCCATGAGATGAGCGATTCCGGCGTTATTAGCAAAACAGCAATGGTATTCGGTCAAATGAACGAACCGCCTGGTGCTCGTATGCGTGTGGCTTTAACCGGTTTGACAATGGCAGAACATTTCCGTGATGAGCAAGGACAGGACGTATTGTTCTTCATCGATAACATCTTCCGTTTCACACAAGCAGGTTCTGAGGTTTCTGCCCTTTTAGGCCGTATGCCTTCAGCGGTTGGTTACCAGCCTACACTTGCTACTGAAATGGGACAGTTGCAAGAGCGTATTACATCAACAAACGTAGGTTCCGTTACATCTATCCAGGCGATCTATGTTCCTGCCGATGACTATACTGACCCGGCTCCGGCTACGACTTTCGCCCACTTGGATGCAACAACAAACCTTGAGCGTAAGTTATCAGAAATGGGTATTTACCCTGCGGTTGACCCGCTTGCATCAACATCTCGCGCATTGTCTCCTGAAATTGTTGGGGAAGAGCATTATGGAATTGCTCGCCAGGTACAGCAGACATTACAGCGCTACAAAGAACTTCAGGACATCATCGCCATCCTTGGTATGGACGAATTGTCAGATGAGGACAAGCTTGTTGTTGCTCGTGCGCGCCGTATCCAGTTCTTCCTGTCTCAAAACTTCCACGTTGCAGAGCAGTTTACTGGCCAGCCTGGTTCTTACGTTCCAGTTAAAGAAACAGTTAAAGGCTTCAAGGAAATTCTTGAGGGTAAATATGACGATCTTCCGGAAGATGCATTCCGTCTCGTAGGAAGAATAGAAGAAGTTGTTGAAAAAGCCAAGCAAATGGCTTGATAAGGGACCAAGGAGGGTATTAAAATGAAGACCTTTAAAGTCAGTATTGTTACTCCCGATGGCCCTGTATACGATTCTGAAGTCGAAATGGTAAGCACAAAAGCACAAACCGGGGAGCTTGGTATTTTAGCTGGACATATCCCTATGGTTGCGCCGCTGCAAATTGCTGCCGTCCGCTTAAAAAAAGACGGAAAGACTGAATATATCGCAGTAAACGGAGGCTTCCTTGAAGTTCGCCCTGATGTCGTAACTATCCTTGCCCAATCAGCTGAGCAGGCAGAAAGCATTGATTTAGCTCGTGCTCAGGCAGCCAAAGCCCGAGCTGAAAAACGGTTACAGGATAATCAAGAAAATATCGATGCTAAAAGGGCAGAACTTGCTTTACAACGAGCCATCAACCGCATTGCAATAGCAGAAAAGAAATACTGATAAAAAGCACTATCCATCTTATGGGTAGTGCTTTTTTTGCTGTTTTGGTTATTGTTCGTTTAGGACTAATTTGGTATTTCTCAGCTATAAGAGAAATATTCTGGTTATCTTTACATATTATCTAATGTTAAGAAAGGTTGAACACCCTAAGAATCCCTACCTTTTATTCTGGCACAATGTTATAATGTATACGTTTACACGCCTATATATTACCAAAAGATATGTTTGTGCCCCCAAAGAAGAAAAGCAAATCAGGATCTCAAAAACCAGGCAGGGAGGTTGTACATGGAAGATTTGCATATTTATAAGAATAATTATCTGATAGTATTTGTGTTTCTCTGTTTAGGTATACTTTTGCCGATAGTAGCTCTTTTAATTGGCAAGCTGCTTCGTCCATACAAGCCAGGTGAGGAAAAATACACCACTTATGAAAGCGGTATTGATCCGTTTCATGATTCAAGGGTTCAGTTTAATGTACACTACTATATTTTTGGGCTGATGTTTGTCATCTTTGATGTAGAAACGGTTTTCTTGTATCCATGGGCAGTAGCTTATGAAAAGCTTGGGATTTTTGCATTGATTGAGATGTTGATATTTGTATTCTTGTTACTGATTGGGTTGGTCTATGCATGGAGGAAGAAGGTGTTAAAATGGACTTAACATTAGACGGAGTTTCATTATCGGAAATGGAAGAGCTGCGCCGGAGTGTTTTTCTATCAACTCTCGAGCAGATAAAGGGATGGGCCAGGAGCAATTCTTTATGGCCGATGACATTCGGACTTGCTTGTTGTGCAATTGAAATGATGGGAGTAGGTTCTTCGCATTACGATTTAGACCGTTTCGGTTCATTTTTCAGGACTTCTCCTAGGCAATCGGATGTCATGATCGTTTCCGGTACAGTGACAAAAAAAATGGCGCCTATTCTAAGGCGATTGTATGATCAAATGCCTGAACCCAAATGGGTGATTGCCATGGGCTCATGTGCAACTGCCGGAGGACCATATATTAAATCCTATTCGGTCGTAAAAGGGGTGGACCAAATTGTTCCAGTTGATGTTTACATACCCGGTTGCCCGCCAAACCCGGCCGCCCTTATTTATGGAATTAATAAATTGAGGGAGAAAATCCGCCATGAAGCAAAAACCGGGAAGAAGGTGATGTAGATATGGACGGTGAAAAAAGCCTGGAAGAATTAAAAAAAGCAGCAGCAGCTAAAGCCAAAGCCGCCGCGCTGGCTAGGAAACTAGCGAAGGAACAAGGCTCGGAGGTTGATTCGGAACCGGCAGAGAAAGAGGATCTGGCAAAGAAAAAGGCAGCCGCCGCAGCAGCCAAAGCGGCCGCGCTCGCCAAAAAGCAAGCGAAGGAACGAGGTTCGGAGGTTGATTCGGAACCGGCAGAGAAAGAGGATTTGGCAAAGAAAAAGGCAGCCGCCGCAGCAGCCAAAGCCGCTGCGCTCGCCAGGAAACAAGCGACAGAGCAAAAAGCAGCAACTAGTTCTCAGCCAGCAGGCGGAGAAGACCTTGAAAAGAAAAAAGCAATAGCAGCTGCAAAAGCAAAAACTGCCGCCTTGGCAAAGATTAAAGGGAATTTAGATGCAGAGGATCCCGAAAAGGCAAAAGCTAAGGCCATTGCTGCGGCAAAAGCAAAAGCCGCAGCCGCCGCCCGGGCAAAAGTTGCCTCCGCATCCAAAGTGGAAGAAGAACTCACAACTGAAGCTATCCCATCGCCTAATCAGCATTTCCTCGATAAATATGTAAAAGTGATAGACAGCCATTTGGGTAAAGATGTCCTCGAAGATTCATATATTAATAAACTTTCAAAAGATGTTCCCACCCTTGTCGCAAAGCAGGATACATACAGAAAAGTAGCGGAGTTATTGAAACGTAACGAGCAGCTTAGCTTTCATTATCTTTCCGAACTGCATGGCAGTGATTTTGAAACACACATGGAAATTTATGTCCATTTATATTCGTTTACAAATCGGCAATCGGTTGCCTTAAAGGTGAAGATCAATAGGGATGATCCGGAAATTCCGTCTCTCGTTCCTTTGTGGGAAGGAGCCAATTGGCCGGAATGCGAGGCGTATGACCTTCTTGGAATTAAATTCCTCGGCCATCCTGACTTAAAAAGGATTTTGTTAGGAGAAGAGTGGATTGGGCATCCGCTTCGAAAGGATTATGAACCGTACGATGTGGAGGTGTAATCTATGATTCGAACGGAAGAAATGCTATTGAATGTCGGTCCGCAGCACCCGAGTACCCATGGAGTTTTCAGGCTTGTCATTAAAATTGATGGAGAGATCATCAGGGAAGCCACACCGGTTATCGGCTATCTGCACAGGGGAACGGAAAAATTGGCTGAAAACCTGCAGTATACACAAATCATTCCGTATACAGACAGAATGGATTACCTAGCCGCGATGACAAATAATTATGTCTTATGCCATGCTGTAGAAACGATGATGGGGATTGAGGTTCCTGACCGTGCGGAATATCTGAGGGTCATTGTCATGGAACTGGGACGTATTGCTTCTCATTTAGTTTGGTGGGGGACCTATTTACTTGATATTGGTGCAACTAGTCCATTCCTTTACGCTTTTAGGGAAAGGGAAATGATTATTAATTTGCTAACTGAGCTGTCTGGTGCCAGGCTTACCTTCAATTACATGCGCGTTGGCGGCGTAAAGTGGGATGCTCCAGAAGGCTGGATTGAAAAAGTCCGTGACTTTGTCCCTTATATGAGGGAGCAGTTGAAAGGCTACCACCAGCTTGTTACAGGAAATGAAATCTTTATGAACCGCGTTAAAGGAATCGGTGTTTATACAAAAGAAGATGCAATTAACTTTTCATTAAGCGGTGCCAACCTCAGGTGTACAGGCGTTAACTGGGACTTGCGAAAAGATGAACCTTACTCGATTTACGATCGTTTCGATTTCGAAGTTCCAGTCAGGGAGGATGGAGATGCTTGGTCACGTTATCATTGCCGTATGGAAGAGATTTTAGAATCATTAAAAATTCTCGAACAAGCAGTGCAGCAGTTTCCCAAGGAGGGAGCTGTCCTTGCAAAGGTTCCAAAAATTATAAAAGCTCCAAAAGGAGAGGGCTTTGTAAGGATTGAATCGCCTCGCGGTGAAATAGGTTGTTATATCGCGAGTGACGGGAAAAAGGAACCATATCGATTAAAATTCAGAAGGCCATCTTTCTATAATTTACAAATCCTTCCCAAGCTGTTAAAAGGAGAAAATATGGCCAACTTAATAACGATTCTAGGGGCAATCGATATTGTACTAGGGGAGGTTGACGGCTGATGATAGAAGAATTGCTGCGTTCCTCACCAGGTCTTTTACATTTTGCGATTTTTTTTCTGCTTGCCGTCATCTTGCTTTTTGTTGTTCTTGGCTTTGTTACCTTTGGCATTCTTTCTGAACGGAAGGTTATGGCCTTCATGCAAATGAGAATCGGCCCAAATCAGGTGGGGGGCAGATGGGGCCTTTTACAAACTGTGGCAGATGTACTGAAACTGTTGATCAAGGAGGATACAATCCCGAAAGCGGCGGACCGGCCTCTTTATATTATTGCACCTGTCATTGCCTTTGCGCCCTCATTCATGGTCCTTGCTACGATGCCATTCACTGACAAGCTCCAGTTCGCTGATATCGGGGTGGGCCTTCTCTATTATATTGCTGTTTCTGGCATCACAACGGTGGGAGTTGTCACAGCCGGATGGGCATCAAATAACAAATATGCCCTTCTTGGAGGGATGCGTGCAGCCGCTCAAATGATCTCTTATGAAATTCCTTTGGTCATGTCGGTGGTTGGGATCGTTTTACTTACGGGAAGCCTGAATTTAAATGAGATTGTGGCTGCTCAAGAGGATATGTGGTTTATCGTCCTTCAGCCAGTTGCATTTATTGTGTTTATGATTGCTTCGGTTGCTGAGTTGAACAGGGTTCCTTTTGACCTTCCCGAGGCTGAGTCTGAACTCGTCGCAGGTTACCATGTCGAATATTCGGGTTTTCGCTGGGCGATGTTTATGCTTTCGGAGTATGTATATATGTTTGCTATGGCAGCGTTGACTACCATATTATTTTTAGGAGGCTGGCATCCACTGCCGTTTTTAGGCTTTATCCCGGCTGCCGTCTGGTTCTCCCTGAAGTTTAGCCTTGTCATCTATTTTTTAATCTGGATACGTGTTACCTTTCCGCGTCTTCGGGCTGACCAGCTAATGGAGTTTGGCTGGAAGGTCCTACTGCCGGTGGCACTTGCCAATATATTTGTGACCGCCTTGTTGAAAGAGTTATTCAGTCTACTTTAATATGGAAGGTTGAGCAAGGGAATCGTGAGGAAAAATGGATCAAGTTTATTTAATCACACACGCTTATGCGCCAGTGGCATCCAGTAAACAAGGGGTGAGAGCATGTTCGGTTTAATGAAAGGGTTGGGGTATACAATGAAAAACCTGACCCGAAAAAAAGTAACCTATGATTATCCTAAAAAGCCGCTACCGCTACCCGACCGGTTTCGCGGGATACAGAAGTTTTATCCTGAGAAATGCATCGTCTGCAACCAATGTGTGAATATTTGCCCCACGGACTGTATTCAGTTAACAGGGAAAAAGCATCCGGATCCGGCGAAGAAAGGGAAAATTATTGATACGTATGATATTAATTTTGAGATTTGTATTTTATGTGACCTTTGCACGGAGGTCTGCCCGACCGAAGCCATTGTCATGACTAATAATTTTGAACTGGCGGAATATAGCCGAGATGAGCTTTTTAAAGACCTTGTCTGGCTTGACGAAAACGATGAAAATATTCGGAAGGAGAATAAAGCATGAGCCTTTCAGGCGAATTTTTAGCATTCATTTCTCTTTCCCTTGTGGCCATTATCGGCGGTGTTCTTTTATTGAACTTTACAAAAGTAGTGCACATGCTGGTTGCTTTAGTCTTCTCGTTTATGAGCATTGCAGGTATTTATGTGCTGCTTTCAGCTGAATTTGTGGCTTTTGTCCAAATCCTGATTTATTCAGGAGCCGTTACTATTATCATGCTGTTTGGAATCATGCTTACAAGGCATGATGATAAACAAGAACAAAAAGTAAGCTTTTGGAGAAAATTCATTTTGCTTCTCGGCATTACTGGTTTCGGGTTAGCGGTTTACCTCGGAATCTATAATCTCAACATACCCGCAAAACCGACAACCCTCCATGAATCAAATACCGAGCAAATCGGAGTCGAGCTATACTCGAAACATATCATTCCATTTGAAATTACCTCTGTTATCTTGCTAGTCGCCCTTGTGGGAGCCATTATATTGGCAAAGAAGGATGATGAAAAGGAAGGTGACAGGCCGTGACTTCAGTCCCTTTATCAGCTTATTTGGTGCTTGCACTCGTCTTATTTTGCATTGGGCTATACGGTGCATTGACCAAGAAAAATACCGTCATTGTATTGATTTCCATCGAGTTAATGCTAAACTCCGTGAATATCAATTTAGTGGCTTTCAGTAAATATGGGATCACTCCGTCAATTACGGGACAGATCTTTTCGTTGTTTAGCATAACGGTAGCGGCTGCAGAAGTGGCGGTCGGCCTGGCTATCTTGATGTCGTTGTACCGCAATCGCAAAACAGTTAATATTGATGAAATGGATACGATGAAACACTAGTTTTAGAGAGAAAAGGCGTATGCGCTTTTCTTAAGAAGGGAATTGATAGGATGATGGAGAGTGCGTGGCTTATACCGCTTTTCCCGCTTGTTTCATGCTTGATCCTTCTTCTATTCGGCAGCCGTTTAAAAGAAGCGGGCAGTTCATTTGTCGGCATAATTTTTACATTTGCATCTTTCGTATGGTCTGTACTTACTCTCATTGACCGGTTGCAATCTCCTACTTATAAAGCCGAGGCCGGCTGGCTGGCTATAGGGGAGGTGCAAATTACGGCGGGAATTGAGATTAATCAATTGAATGCGTTAATGTTAGTGATCGTATCGGTTGTAAGTTTTTTAGTTCATATGTACTCAAAAGGGTATATGAAGGGCAACGCCCGGTTTTCGATGTTTTACGCATACCTTGGATTCTTTACTTTCGCCATGCTAGGGCTTGTGATGGCTCCTAATTTGCTGCAGCTGTATTTTTTCTGGGAACTCGTCGGATTGGGGTCCTTCTTGCTGATAGGGTTTTATTTTTATAAGGATGAGGCAAAAAGAGCAGCCAAAAAGGCTTTCATTTTGACGAGAATTGGGGATGTCGGCCTCTTGGTCGGTATGATTCTTTTATTCTGGCAGGTTGGCAGCTTTGAATATGACGAAATTTTTCAGGCGGTAGAGGCGGGGGCGATACCTGCAGAAATGATTACGTTGACTGCGATTCTTATTTTTATCGGTGCCATCGGGAAATCAGGGCAATTCCCTCTACATACCTGGCTACCTGATGCGATGGAAGGGCCAACCCCAGTATCTGCGTTAATCCATGCTGCAACCATGGTAGCGGCGGGTGTGTATTTGGTAGCAGCAATGTTTCCGTTGTTTACGGCAAGTGAGACAGCACTGGCCATAGTAGCGGTTACGGGGGGTTTTACGGCAATTTTTGCAGCAACTATCGGTCTGGTTCAAAGGGATATTAAACGGGTTCTCGCTTACTCTACGGTCAGCCAGCTTGGCTATATGATGCTAGCATTAGGGTCGGCAGGATATGTAGCAGGCGTTTTTCACCTTATGACACACGCCTTTTTCAAGGCACTGCTGTTTTTGGCAGCGGGCAGTGTCATCCATGCTGTACATACTCAAGATATTGAAAAAATGGGCGGCCTTTGGAAGAAAATGAAGGTTACCGGTCCGCTGTTTTTAATTGGGACTCTGGCTATTACGGGTGTTCCGTTGTTTTCGGGGTTCTTTAGCAAGGATGAGATCTTAGTCGCTGCCTGGCAGCACGGAAACCAAGGATTATTCTGGGTTGCCTTGATAGCAGCATTTTTCACTGCTTTTTATATGTTCCGCTTATTTTTCATGGTGTTTACAGGGGAATCCAGAAATCGTCTAGCAACGGTTCACGAATCGCCTCCAACCATGACGGTACCTATGATAGTACTTGGAGTTTTCGCGGTCATCAGTGGCTATGTTAATACGTATTGGTTTGGCACATTCCTTGGTGATTGGCTGGTAGAGGGAAACAACTTGTTGGTCCATACCCATACAGAAGCCCCCGGCTGGATTATGTTAGCTGCGACGGCTGTTTCTGCGGCAGGAATCCTTCTTGCTTATTTTATATATGGAAGACGGGTAATCTCGAGGAATTGGTTGGGTGAGGAAGATTCGGTTGTGTATACAGCCTTATATAACAAGTACTATATCGATGAAGCGTACCAGTTCTCGTTTGTGGCGCTTACACGCTGGATTAGTCTTTTCCTGTCCTATATAGATAGATTCATAGTCGGCGGGCTAGTGAATGCAATAACGAGGGCGGTCCAAAGCCTAGGCCGTATTGGATCCAGGCTTCAAAATGGGCAAGCGCAGCTTTATGGGACCATAGCCTTCTTTGGCCTGGCGGTTCTTGTGGTGTTATTTGCCTTAACCGGGAGGTACTTTGGATGAACTCAATGATATTGACACTCTTGGTATTCTCCCCTGTGTTGGGAATCCTGCTTATGGTCCTGGTTCCGAAGACAGATGAAAGGAATTTGAAGGTACTTGGCTTTTTAGGCACTATCCCAGCATTGCTGATTTCACTGTATCTTTATGTTCAGTATGCTACTGGGGCAGATCTTTCAAGGTTTTCAGTGAAAATAGATTGGTTCCGGTTTGGGAACTTCGAGAAGTATGACCCAAATCTGTTAGCAGTGGACTATGAACTTAGCGTGGATGGCTTGTCGCTTATCATGGTCATTTTGACAGCTGTTCTTTCAACCATGGCATCCATTGCCTCCATCCATATCAAGAAGGAGTGGAAAGGGTATTTCATGCTGTTTCTTCTTTTGGAAATTGGAATGCTCGGGGTGTTTACCGCACAAAATCTTATTTTATTTTTCATATTTTTTGAGATCACGTTAATTCCAATGTTCTTCCTGATAGGAAAATGGGGTTTTCTGGAGAAGGAGAAAGCAGCATATAGTTTCCTGCTTTTTAATGGAGTGGGTTCAGCGATACTCCTGATAGTGATTATGGTTCTTTTTGCACGAACAGGAACGTCAAATATTGATGCATTAAGGCATATCATGACGGTGGGCGGGGTTTCTTTATTTGCACCGGTTTCGGATGCGATGAAGTATACCCTTCTGTTTGGCCTGCTGGTTGCTTTTGGGATCAAGCTTCCCATCTTTCCTTTGCATACCTGGATGCTGCGGGTGCATGTGCAGGCGCCGCCATCGATAGTCATGCTCCATGCAGGTGTGCTGTTAAAAATCGGTGCCTTTGGTCTTATCCGATTTGGAATGGGGATTTTTCCCGAACAGTTTAAGGAAATTGCTTTTTTCGTAGCGGTTTTGGGTGTTATTAACCTTCTGTATGGTGCTTTTTTGGCAATGATACAGAATGATTTTAAAATGGTGCTCGCCTACTCTTCGATCTCCCATATGGGAATTGTCTTAATTGGCCTGGGGGCATTGAACGAAGCTGGCATGCAGGGAGCCATCTTCCAAGTAGTATCCCATGGTTTGATTTCCGCACTTCTGTTCTTCCTTGTTGGTGTCATGCATGAGCGTGTGAAAACGTCGATGATCGATCAGCTGGGTGGGATGGCCCACTACATGCCTATCACATCAGGGTTTTTGCTGGCAGGGGCGATGGCCTCGCTCGGACTGCCGGGAATGTCCGGTTTCATAAGTGAATTCATGGCGTTTTTGGGGTTGTTTAAAGAAGAACCGATTCTTGCCTCGATTGGGGCGCTTGGAATTATTTTAACGGCCGTTTATTTACTCCGGGCTGTACTTGGTATGACTTTTGGTAAAGCAAAAAGTACGGTTACCGAAGGTGTTTCTGAGTTAAAAGGAATAGAGTTTGCGCCTGTTTTGATACTGCTTGCTTTAATTATAACGATCGGGATTTACCCAACGGTACTAAGCGGACCATTAAAGGGAACATTGGATGCAATTATGTTAGGGATAGGAGGGTGACGGGGGATGGATATGGAAACAATGCTTTCTTATGATTGGGGAGCGATGGCCCCGGAGTTTATCATCCTTGGTACGGCTGTCCTGCTATCGATTCTTGATTTATTTGCTCCAAAGCAATTTAACCGCCGTTCACTCGCCTGGTTGGCCCTGACAGGCATTCTCCTCGCATTCGTTGCCTTGCTTGGGCTAATGGGCCAAGAATCAGTCAGTATTTTGCACGATACCTTCCAGCTGGATTCATTTGCGGTCGCTTTTAAGATTATTTTACTAATAGGCGCAGCTTTGGTCATACTGCTTGCGCACAGCTATGATCCGCCTGATGGGATAAATGAATACCGGGGTGAATTTAATTATTTATTCCTGGCCGCCTTGCTTGGTGCGATGGTAATGGCTTCTAGCGGCGATTTAATCACGTTGTTTGTTGGCCTCGAACTACTTTCAATTTCTTCTTATATATTGGCCGGCATGAGAAAAAAGAATGTGCAATCCAATGAAGCGGCTATGAAATATGTGGTCAATGGCGGTATTTCAACGGCGATCACCTTGTTTGGAATGAGCTATCTTTATGGACTGTCCGGAACGACGAATTTAAAAGAAATCAGTGCTGGGATGACTGGTATTTTTGACAGCCAGTTTCAATATTTATTCGGTCTGGCGTTCTTTATGATCCTGGTCGGGCTTTCCTTTAAGATTGCATCTGCTCCCTTTCATATGTGGGCTCCGGATGTATACCAGGGAGCGCCAACGCCGGTCACTGCTTTCTTAAGTGTCATTTCGAAAACGGCTGGTTTTGCTATTATCTACCGTATTTTGATTGGTTTGTACATTACTGCAGCAGGAGATAGCATGGGAGCCTTTACCTTTCTTGAGAAAAACCAGGTATATCTGGCATTCCTGGCCGGAATCACGATGATTATCGGAAACATTATTGCGCTCAGGCAGCGGAATATCAAACGCCTTTTTGCTTTTTCGAGCATTGCACAGGCTGGGTATGTACTGGTAGCTGTGGCTACCCTTGGAGGAGGGACCTTCCTATTTGATGCCGTTTGGTTTTATTTAATGGCCTATATTTTCATGAATTTAGGAGCATTTGCCGTCATTCAGCTGGTTACAGAGCAGTCGGAAACGGAGGACGTCTCAGGGTTTGCCGGACTATACAAACGGTCACCGTCGCTTGCGGTTCTGATGGCAATCTTTCTTCTGTCACTTGCCGGTATACCAGGGACTGCTGGTTTTATCGGCAAGCTCAATATCATCCTTGGTTCCGTAACGGCGGAACCGGGCCAATATGTGTTAGCTTCTATTATGATGGGTACGACAGTCATTTCTTACGTTTATTATTTTGGCATCATGACACAAATGTTTTTCAGGCCGTCCAATTTAAAGGGGGCATTTAAAGTACCTGCGGGAATATCGATAGTCCTTGCAGTCTGTGCAGCTGGCACCATTCTCTTTGGAATCATGCCAAGCCTTGCCTTTGACTTTCTGCATACGAATATTGGAGACTTTGCCGACTTTTTTGCACGTTAAGAAAAGTATACTTTGAACATTATAGATATCCAGGCAACGGTAGCGATCAAGTGTAGCAACAAAGGCATAGGGTTGTCGTTGCTTCCCAACTAAATGAAAACGGGGTCAGTCCCCCGGTGCTTTGAAGCGGTAAAGCACCGGGGGACTGACCCTCTAACTTTTTTCCTTTTTAATCCCATTTTCCTCAGTGATTTATGGTACAATATAGTTTGGGTTGTTTTTTAGGAGGGTCATTTTATGTATTCAGCCATTGGCCAGGGTGCTTTAACCGGGATTGTTGCACATCTATTTTTTATTGCCGTCACCTGGTGGGCGCTTCAAGCATTGCATTTTGATAAATTGCTAAGGTCTCATTCCGTTGTGAAGGCAAGGGTTCTTTACATCTTGCTCACCATTGCGATTGGGTCGTCTGTAAGCAATTTCTTCCTGGACTACTTAACATGGTCAGGACAGCTTCCTTACATGTTTAATCAACCGTAGGATCTAAGTTTTGTATTGAAATCGTTTGTGAAAATTGTAACGAATAATAATTTGCGGGCATAACAACCAATGTTCTTTTTTCCTTGCCGGACTACTAGTGGATATAGGAATTTTGTCGGTTCCTGACGAGAAAGTGTTAGTATGCTTCTTCCTCCCCTGGAAAAAATAGAGGTAGGGGAGGAGATACACATGCTAAACAAAATAAAGAAAATATTGCCATACATACTTATTGTTGGTTTCATGGGGTTTATGTTTGGGAATAGTACGATTGTGGCTAAAAGCAAGGCTGATATAGAAATATTGACCGAGCGCTTGCAGCATGATCGGAACGTAAATATACAAGAATGGTCTGTATATGCAAGGGAAAAGAACAACACGATAAAGACTGAGCAGGAGTTTAACCAAGCAGTAGAGAAAATTGGAGAGGCATTTCCAAAAGCCAAGTGGACATTCGTAAAGGACAACAATGAGCGGAAGGCGATTGCCGTAATCAAGAATCCCGACAGCGAATTGACTGAATCAATTCGTCTGATGGCTTCCCTTGAAAGTAACGAGCCGGTGTCATATCTCATATATGAAGTAAAGGGCCATTCATGGGATAGTCGGTATTCAGCTTTTTTTGAAAATGTATTTCAAACCAGGAAAAAGGACATATTTCGAGGAAATCCATCAATTTTTTCTTGTGTGAAAGGCGTTTTCAATGATAATATTGATACGGTTTTAAGCACTGAGACTGCAAGATTGTTAGATTTATTCAAGGCGCAGGAAATTGAAAGCATAAAAGAAAGTAACTTCATTTCCCTATCTGCGCAAACACCCATGTTTAGTCAAACATTTACAAATAAACAATTGAACTTGCAACTTGCTTTAAGAACAGAAGGAATGGGTGGCAAGACTACCTTTGTAGTTGGCACACCAATCATCACGTTTGAATATTAATATAGAGAAATTGGACGCGGAGGGGAATTCTTTTGGAAAAAATCATCGTCCGCGGCGGAAGAAGGCTGAGCGGGACAGTTAAAGTCGAAGGCGCAAAAAACGCCGTTTTGCCGGTTATCGCTGCAACATTATTAGCAAGTGATGGAAAAAGCATCATTCATGACGTACCAACGCTCTCCGATGTATATACCATCAATGAAGTTTTACGTAACCTAAATACTGAGGTTGTATTTCGAGATAATACAGTTATTGTAGATGCATCAAAAGAGCTATTAGATGAAGCGCCATTTGAGTATGTCCGAAAAATGCGTGCATCCGTACTTGTTATGGGATCACTATTGGCAAGAAATGGCCGTGCCCGTGTAGCTTTGCCTGGAGGGTGTGCAATTGGCTCCCGTCCAATTGACCAGCACTTAAAGGGCTTTGAAGCCATGGGCGCAAAGGTAAAGGTAGGAAACGGGTTTATCGAGGCACAGGTTGAAGGAAGACTAAAAGGTGCAAGGGTATACCTTGATTTCCCAAGCGTTGGTGCCACCGAAAATATAATGATGGCGGCCACACTTGCAGAAGGAACAACCATCCTTGAAAATGTTGCAAAAGAGCCTGAAATTGTCGATCTTGCTAACTTCCTGAATAAAATGGGAGCAAAAGTAAAAGGGGCAGGCACAGGGACACTGAAAATTGAAGGTGTAGAAAAATTATACGGTGCTGAGCATGCAATTATTCCTGACCGTATCGAGGCAGGAACATTTATGACTGCTGCAGCGATCACTGGCGGAAATGTTCTTGTAAAGGGAGCTGTTCCTGAGCATTTGACTTCACTAATCGCCAAGATGGAAGAAATGGGCGTTTCAATTACAGAAGAAGAAGATGGCCTAAGAGTGATTGGTCCGAAAAACTTGAAGGCGGTGGATATCAAAACGATGCCGCATCCTGGTTTCCCTACGGATATGCAATCCCAAATGATGGCCTTATTGCTTCGTGCCCAGGGAACCAGTATGATTACGGAAACGGTATTTGAAAACCGTTTTATGCATGTGGAAGAGTTCCGCCGCATGAATGCAAACATCAAGATTGAAGGACGTTCAGTTATCATGAACGGGCCATCTGACTTACAGGGAGCCGAAGTAGCGGCGACCGACCTGCGCGCTGCTGCAGCTTTGATCCTCACGGGGTTGGTGGCAGACGGTATTACTCGTGTGACGGAACTGAAGCACCTTGATAGAGGCTATGTCAACTTCCATGGAAAACTGGCAGCCCTTGGTGCAGATGTTGAACGGATTACTGAAGAAGACATTGTAATAGAGCGCGATACAATCGTTGCTGATTTAAATGCATAGAAACAAAACAGTATGGCCGGTATCCCGCCTTTTATGATGGGGACCGGCCTTTTGATTAGGAGCACACCCGGACTATAGGTTTAGCCGTTTCAACGAATGCTGAAAGTATTATGATCTTGGGCAAATAAAGGCACGATGTTCAAAAAGCAGATTCCTAAGTGCTCTTGATCTTTACAATAGTAAAATAACAGCTTCATACAGGTTCTTCTGTCATAAATGCTTGTCCTCTCCCATACATTTTTATAGAGACTACCTGGTTCACACCATTCGACACCACGGTAGAAAAATGTAAAGGGAGGCCAGGAATATTGAAAACATTTCAACCGATGATCGCTCTTTTTGTTGTCATAGTATTTGTCATTATTATGATTCCGGCTGTGCTTGTGCTTCCATTCTCGACAGAACAAGCTGACGGTAAATTATTAGAAAATATTGAGGAGTCATCCAGTAAAAAAACTGGCCAGACAAAAAATGAGCCAACGCTTGCTGTCCCGGTTTCCGTATACCGATCAGAAAGTAAGATTGTTGAAAAGCTGCCGCTTGAATCTTATGTAATTGGGGTAGTTGGAGCCGAGATGCCTGCCGACTTTGAGATTGAGGCATTAAAGGCGCAGGCGATGACGGCACGCACGTACATCGTAAATCAATTATTGTCCCAAGACACATCTGGTTTGCCCAAAGGGGCCGTTGTAACGGACACCGTTCAGCATCAGGTCTATAAAAATAATGAGGAATTAAAGAAAATATATGGTTCGGAATACAATGAAAAAATCAAAAAAATTGCCAAGGCAGTAAATGATACGAAAGGCCAAATCATCACATATGATGGAAAACCAATCACAGCCAGTTTTTTTTCAACCAGCAACGGTTATACAGAAAACTCGGAGGCTCTATGGGGAAGTCCGCGACCGTACCTGAAAAGCGTATCGAGCCCTTGGGATAAGGAAATATCGGAGAAATTTTTCAGTAAAAAAGTCATGGCTGTGGCTGATTTTGAAAAAAGGTTAGGTGTAAAGGTTACGGATGGAAACCAGATTGGTACCATCACATCAAGAACTCCTGGAAAACGGGTGGGGGTTGTTGAGTTTAACGGCAAAAAGCTGACTGGAAAAGAAATACGGGAAGCGCTGGAACTAAGGTCTGCTGATTTTAGTTGGGAAAGGAAAGGGAAAAACATTGTCATCACCACAAAAGGCTTTGGCCATGGAGTGGGCATGAGCCAATACGGTGCAAATGGCATGGCTTTAGAAGGAAGGAATGCCGAAGAAATCGTGAAGCATTATTACCAGGGTGTAGCGATCCAGTCCTCCGACAAACTCTTGAACACATTGACCGCGAAGAAATAATACAAAGAGATGGCGCACTGGAGGCGCCATCTCTAAACTTTTTCATCGTTAAGCTTCCTAATTTTTGTTAAGAAGCCGCGATTATGCTTGAAATAGTGGTACTGAACATGGAAGTAAGCTGCAGCTACACCAATCCAGTCTTTTAACAAATCAATCCAGCTGGCATTGCGATATGGCACGAATGATTGATGGATTTCATCGGTCATGCCATACAATGCTGCAACCACTGCTGCAAATAGGCTGAAACGAGGAGATAATTTGCCAGAGGCGGCCAGAGCGGCAGCAAAAAGCATATAAAGAATCGCAAATTCCACAAGGTGCAATGCCTCTTTAATAAAGCGATCTGTGTCCCGGTCCGGTAATTCCACCACAGCGTTATCCGGCAGGCTCGACATGATCCACACCGCAGCCATATAAAGAAAAGGCAGAACAATAATAATAATCCGTAAGAGCTTTTTCATTCCTACAACTTCTTTCACGATAAGATAAATTTATTTTAACAGGAAAACAGAAAAAGGGACACGGAAGGTTTCTTATAATGCCAGCGATTAAAATAAATGTATAGAAAATACGTCCGCAACAAAAACTACATACAAAAAATTTTTTATCTAAGGTATATAATTTCAGCAATCTGTTCAGAATGATTGCTGAGGTGATAATTATGAGAGAGGAAGAAAACAAAACTTCTCGAAAATCTACATTCCAACGCATTATAAAGAAGCGTTGGGCATTACCGGCCATCTATATTGGAAGCGCAGCTATCATTTTGGCAGCAGCCTTGTTCGTACAAAACAGTTTTGAAGAGTCAGCAGAACCTGCCAAAGAAACGGAAACAGGAAAGAATTTTAAAGAGCCTGCCATCGAGGTAAACAGCAAGCTTGAAAACATCAAGATGCCTGTAGCCGATGCTGAAACTGCTGTAATCAAAAAGGAATTCTACGATGTCAATGGAACCAACGAAGAGCAGGAAGCCGCACTGGTATCTTATAATAATAGATACGAACCAAACAAGGGCATCGACATCGCAATGAAGGATGGCAAAACATTTGATGTAGTAGCTTCCTTAAGCGGTATTGTCAAGAACGTGAAGGATGACGCATTGCTTGGAAACGAAATTACAATCGAGCATGATAATGGCGTTGTCACTCATTATCAATCCGTAAAGGATATAGAAGTTGCGGTTGGCGATGAAGTGAAGCAGGGACAAGTTCTTGCAAAAGCTGGACAAAGCCTGTTGAATGAAGAAGCGGGTGTGCATGTCCACTTTGAAATCCGTAAGGACAATGTAGCTCTTAATCCTGTGGATTTAATTGACAAGCAGCTTTCATCGATTGAATCAGCAACCGAGGAATCTGACAACTCCGGTGCAGCAACAGAGAACGAAGTTGATCCTGAAAACGCAACAGAGGAAGACTCTTCAGCACAGCCTGATAGCAAGGCTACAGAAGAAGGCGCTGGCAATTCATCAGAAGACGACAGTACGCAGTCATCTGACCAAAACGACGGACAAACAGATGAAAACACTAACACTGATGATCAAGGTTCCGATTCAGAAATGAACAAAGATTCACAAGATGGAACAGACACTATTGAAAAAGAAGAAACCAAAAATTCATCTAACAATTAAACAAAACACAAAACACATGTAACACTCCCATTAACACAACTGAAAATTTGGTAAAAACCCGTCCCTGGACGGGTTTTTTTGTCGGGGTCCCCCACCTCGGGAACGCGGTAAAGGGGTGGGGGACTGACCCCTGAAATAAGAATATTTAGAAAATTAGATAAACTCCTTGTCCATATTCGACTAATTTATGCATATATTTTTAACCAAGCTAATAAACTGTACAAAACCATACTAACGAGAGTGTTTGAGGTGAGTGATCGTTTATTACAGTTCATACATATAGTTGAGGATATATTATTCATTTTGTCTGGGTAGCGCTAATTATAGAGCAGGGAGCGGATCTCATTTCACACTTCTCACATCCAATTTAGGGAGGGCGAGTGGTGTGCACGATTACATCAAAGAAAGAACTATCAAGATAGGAAAGTATATCGTGGAAACAAAGAAAACGGTTCGCGTAATCGCGAAGGAGTTTGGTGTCTCCAAAAGTACTGTCCATAAAGACCTAACTGAAAGACTGCCTGAAATAAATCCAGACCTTGCAAATGAAGTAAAAGATATTTTGGATTATCATAAATCAATCCGCCATTTGCGGGGCGGTGAAGCGACGAAAATGAAATATAAACGTTCAGAACGAGAAGAAGAGGTTGTGAAATAAACTGCAGCTTCCAAAAAAGACGAAAAAAATCGGGCTAGTACAGTGAGAGTACAGCGTTCAGCGGCTGGTTAAAATCAGTCCTAAATCCCTGTCAACGCTGGAAATCCCGATTTTTATATGTTACACACAACTGTGTTTGTCCAATTGCCCATTCTCCTCCTTTCTCCATAATATCTTCTTTCGCCACATAACTTTTTATCTTCATAAAAGTAAGTACTTCCTTAGTTCGCATTTTCGACAAAATCATGTAATACTTTACTTTATTTTTGATTCGCCCTTACTTCATGCCTACTTAATATGGTAAAATTAACAATTAGGACATAAGTAGGTTCTATGTATGGTTTTCAAGGAGGAAATAGGAAAAATGTTTGCAAGAGATATTGGGATCGATCTCGGAACGGCCAATGTTTTAATACATGTCAAAGGCAAAGGAATCGTGTTAAATGAGCCATCGGTAGTAGCCATAGATAAGAATACGAATCGTGTGCTTGCGGTCGGTGAAGAAGCCAGGAAAATGGTAGGGCGTACCCCGGGGAATATCGTTGCCATCCGCCCTTTGAAGGATGGGGTAATCGCAGATTTTGATGTTACGGAATCGATGCTTAAGCATTTCATAAACAAGCTGAATGTAAAAGGATTTTTATCCAAGCCCCGGATCCTGATTTGCTGCCCGACAAACATCACAAGCGTCGAACAAAAGGCCATCAAGGAAGCTGCTGAAAAGAGCGGCGGAAAGAAGGTTTATCTTGAAGAAGAGCCTAAAGTAGCCGCAATTGGAGCGGGAATGGATATTTTCCAGCCATACGGGAATATGGTTGTGGATATTGGGGGCGGAACGACCGATGTTGCGGTACTTTCGATGGGTGACATTGTGACATCCTCCTCTATTAAAATGGCTGGGGACAAGTTTGATAACGAAATCTTGAATTACATCAAGCGCAAATATAAGCTGTTGATAGGGGAGCGCACGTCAGAAGACATCAAGATTAAGGTAGGAACAGTATTCCCTGAATCCCGCAGCGAAGAAGTCGAAATCCGCGGGCGCGATATGGTTTCCGGCCTGCCAAGAACGATTACCGTTAACTCTGAAGAGATCGAAGAAGCATTGCGCGAATCTGTTACAGTGATAGTACAAGCTGCGAAAAGCGTTTTGGAGCGTACGCCTCCTGAACTTTCGGCCGATATTATTGACCGCGGGGTTATTTTGACCGGAGGAGGGGCTTTGCTTCACGGTATTGACACGCTGCTTGCTGAAGAACTGAAAGTACCTGTACTTGTTGCAGAGCAGCCTATGGATTGTGTTGCAATTGGCACCGGAATTATGCTTGACAATATGGACAAGCTGCCAAGGCGGAAATTAGGCTAATTGCCAATCAGTTTGGTTAATCATAGTTATCACAAGTAGTACTGAGTTTCTATAAGGGTCTAAAGTTCAAATAAGACATGAAGGCAAAATAATGCCCGGCAAATGCTTCTTGAACCGTGGACCCTTTCGTTTTTTTTAACAGTATTCCTGTGTTTTTGAAATGATCCTATGTACAATAGTTCCTTTATTTAACAGTAAAAACAAGATTGCTTCTGTCCGATAACATAGTTAGGTTTATAATCCGGTTATTTAAGCGGCGTTCCAATCAGGTTCGCAACGCTTTCCAATAGAGGTGAAAGAAATGTTAAGAGGGTTTTATACGGCGGCCTCGGGTATGATTGCCCAGCAAAGAAGGACGGAGATGCTTACTAATAACCTGGCCAATGCCAATACACCCGGGTTTAAAGCAGACCAGTCAAGCGTAAGGGCTTTCCCGCAGCTGCTTCTGGACCGGATCGGTGCAGCATCGATCCCGACTGAAAAAGGGCTCCACCTTCCAATCCACTCCCGTGTCGGGGAATTGGGAACAGGGGTCTATGTGCAGGAAGCCGCACCTAAATTCATGCAAGGCGACATTCAACAGACAGATCGGAATACCGATGTAGCACTTGTGGATGGAAATATGCCCGTGAGCAATGAAAACGGCTTGAAAGGGACTGTTTTTTTTACGGTAACGAATGCCGACGGGGAACTGCGGTATACGAGAAACGGCAATTTTACGCTGGATGGGCAGGGATTTTTAACAACCCCGCAGGGCTTCTATGTGCTTGATGAGGATAATAACCGGATTCAGTTGAATAGCGAGAACATTACCATAGGCGAAACCGGAGTTGTAATGGAAAACGGACAGCAGGTTGCGCGTCTTGGAATTGGCTTCGCTGAAAATCCCTATGCACTGATAAAAGAGGGAAATGGTCTATTCCGAAATGAGGCAGACGCACTTGGCAACGCGTACAATCAGGAGGGAGTCGCTTTCTCGACGCAGCAAGGATTCATCGAGAGCTCCAATGTGGACCAGTCCCGGACCATGACCGATATGATGGCGGCGTACCGATCGTTTGAAGCGAATCAAAAAGTTTTGCAGGCCTATGATCGGAGCATGGAAAAGGCCGTAAATGAAATTGGCCGAATCGGATAGAAAATAGTCCCGACGAAAGAGGGGGGAACATAAATGAATAGAACGATGATAACCGCTACGAATACAATGGGCCAGCTACAGCATAAGATGGATATGATCGGTCATAATATATCTAATATTCAAACGACCGGATATAAACGAAAGGAATCATACTTCAACGATCTGCTCGTCCAGGAATTCAATAACCAACTTCAACGCAATGAAGTGGGACGGTTGACACCAATCGGCATTAGACAGGGGACAGGCGCCAGAATCAGCCAGTCGCAGCTCGTTCTCTCGCAGGGCAGCTTGAAAATTACGGACCGCAGCCTTGATGTTGCACTTGAAAAAGAGGACTTATTCTTCAGAGTACGCGTAGCCGACGATAAAGGGGAAAGCACAAGATACACCAGAGACGGAGCTTTTTACCTCACCCCGGTGTCCAATAATCCAGATCAAATGATGCTCGTTACCGGAAAGGGATATCCAGTACTTGATGAATTCGATAATCCCATCGTAATAAGTAACAACATGAAAAATGTAACCTTTTCCAAAGAAGGCCAAATGAAAGCGGTAATGGATAACGGAACCGTCGAAACCTTCAATCTAGGAATCCAATCGATAAAAAAACCACAGTTTTTGGAACAGATTGGTGAAAACCTTTTAGGCCTTCCTGCTAATTTTGATCAACTTGGTATAGAGCGAGGAGACATCATGACTCCTTTGGATGGCGGTCTAAGACAGGAAATCTCCTTGCGCCAGGGCGCTTTAGAAAGCTCCAATGTGGACCTATCCAAGGAAATGACAGATCTTACAAATGTGCAAAGGCAATACCAATTCAATGCCAGGTCTGTGTCGATGGCTGACCAAATGCTTGGATTAATTAACGGGATCCGTTAAGCAAACGGTGCTACTGTAACATATTAATGCAGCGGGGGACCCCCAAAAAAATACAAAGGAGCTTACGCACTTTGGGATGGAAGAAAAACAATTAACCAGACAAGAATATAGACAGCAGGTAAAAAAGGCAGAAAAAGCAGGGAATACGAAAGAACGGATCCGTATCAGGCTTTTGCCGATTTGGCTCAGGCTGGTGATTGTATGTGTGCTGATTGCCTTTAGTGTTTTGGCAGGTGCTGTTGTTGGCTACAGTGTTATTGGGGGCGGGAAAGCTTCGGATGTTTTTAAAACGTCCACCTGGACCCACATTGTAGATCTTGTGAATAAAGATATATAGATATAAAAGCATATGTTGTGTGTAATGAAGGTATTGAGCCTCAGTTCATTTTGGTTTGGGTCTGATCGTGAAGGTCAGGCCCTATTTGCTTCTACACACAGGTATGCCTAAGATAGCTTGGGTAGTATCCGTCATGCTTTTCATGATATCATTGAAAAAAGTGAAGGATGGAGGACATAGGAATGTTAGATGTAACCCAGATTAAGGAAATTATTAAACACCGCTATCCATTTTTGCTTGTGGATAAAATACTCGAGGTGGAAGATGGAAAACGAGCGGTAGGAATTAAAAATGTATCTGCTAATGAGCAATATTTCAATGGGCATTTCCCGGATTATCCGGTAATGCCGGGCGTTTTAATCGTAGAGGCACTGGCGCAGGTAGGCGCCGTGGCAATTCTTCGCCAGGAAGAATATAAAGGTCGTCTTGCCTTTTTTGCGGGAATCGATAATTGTCGTTTTAAAAGGCAAGTGAAACCTGGAGACCAGCTTCGCCTTGAAGTTGAGATGACACGGCTGCGAGGTTCCTTTGGAAAAGGGAAAGCGGTAGCTACAGTAGATGGGGAAATAGCGTGCGAAACAGAAATTATGTTTGGATTTGGCGATTAATCTTTAAGCCATTTCACTACACAGATAGGGAAAAATACATAAGGGTGCTCCCAGAAAAATGTGAGCTTTTTCATGCAAAACATCCATTATAATGAGGGAATGACTGGAAAGGCGTAATCAGGAAGCAGGATTTTTCATGAAACAGGTTTAAAATATCCTCATTTCGTGTAAAAATAGTATATGGAAGTTAAGCATGGACACATTTTAAATGATGTTTATGTTTATGAATACTTGGTTTGGTAAACCACATCTTTTTATTCTCCCTTCTGGAAGGCCGGGCAATTGCCCGGCCGATTTTTTTATCCTTAATCTAAAAACGCTGTAATAATTCAAGATATCCGGGCAAAATACGAACAGGACACTATATAGTCCACTACATAAGAAGGGAGGTTAACTGACCATGAAAATGCGCTTAATGACTTTGCTTGGCGGTTCTTTATTGTCTTTCATGTTAGTGGCTGGATGTAACAACGATAATGATGATAATAATCCTGCTCCGCCTGATGATAACAATGTTGAGGACCAGCAAGATAATAACAACAACGATATGGTTCCTGGTGATAATGACAATAATAACGGAAACAATGACGTAGATGTTGATCCAGGTCAAAATGGTGAAGAAGGCATTGACAATGACAAAAATGGGGCTGACATCAACAATAACGGAGACGAAAATGATGACAATTTTATAGAGGATAACGGTGTCATCGATGATAATGACAATAACAATCGGGACAGGAACGGCAAAGACCGATAAGATGTAGTAAAAGTTTTAAACAAAAAGATTGGCTTTTAAAGGAGGTTGAGTTCTACAAGAAAGGAAACCACTTTCCTCTCTTGTTCAGTTCAATAACTTTAAAGGACCAGTCTTTTTTGTTAGACTGGCCGGAGTGCAACTGCTATGCTTCGAAAACATACACCACCCTACAGCCCTCAAAGAATTACGATTCCTTTTTAACTGAAATGAGCTTTGGCCGCGAACGTAATTTTTCCTTGAATTGTTCAATCAACTCATCGCCGACAATTCCCTGCTTCATTAAATCCTTAAGCAGAAGCTCTGCATATTTGCTGCGGTTTTTTTGAAGATGGCCCTCAAAAAGGACGATTACGTGGCCATCCACTTGTTTGATGGTTTTTACGACTGTTTTAAAAGCTGCGGGATCATTGTCTTTCTTTGTAATGACAGCCTGGACACTCAGCTTTTGGCCGGGCGGGACAAGATTTTCTACCGTCCTAAAATCACTCTCCGAAATAAACGCTTCAATGATCCATGTACTATGATCATCTTCTTTATTAATGATAAGTCCGTCTGACAATTCTATGTCTATAAAGCTCCCGGATTCGGAGACAATTTGCAGCGATATTAATTTAAATGTCTTCAAAATATCCCTCCACTCTCTAATGATACAGTATCCGAAAAACCTGTTCTTATTCTGGTTAGTATATGCTTCTAGCATAACTGAAAAAGAACCGCCATTGAAAGCAAAAAGAGTCGTACACGGTAATATGTGTCTAAATTATGAATAGATAAAAAAATAGTCGGAAAATGAAAAGGAATCCATAAATCGCTTTTTTAGAATGATTTCCCTTTAAAAAGTACAACTTCCAAAATAACTATCAGGGTTTATGCTTATCAAAATTTGCTGCTATGACAAATTTCACGATTTTACCTAATGCGCATGAATCCATTATGATGAGGTCACACGTTAGAAAGGGGTTGGTTTTTTGATCAATCAAGTAACACTAGTGGGAAGGCTCGTGAAAGATCCGGATCTAAGGTATACTCCGGAAGGGAAGGCTGTATCGAATATTACGCTGGCGGTAAACAGGAATTTCCGAAACCAGGATGGAGGCTACGATGCGGATTTCGTCCAATGCACGTTATGGAAGAAGACGGCCGAAAATACTGTCCAATTTTGCCGGAAAGGGTCGATTATCGGGATTACAGGCAGGATCCAAACACGCAGCTATGATAATCATGAAGGCAAAAAGGTATATGTTACAGAAGTAGTCGCTGAAGGTGTAAGATTTGTTGGACCGAAACAATCCAGTTTCAGGCAAGCGGATGTAAGAAATCCAGAAATGATGAGATCATAATGATAATCGCAATGTAAGGAGCCGTCGTATGAGAGATGAAGAGACCTTAAAAATTTGCACTTGTATCTGCCAGTTGGGAAGGGACCATTATGGAACTACAATTTCTTCTGCACATCGTACTACATCATATAAGCAAATAGATAGGATGGAAGAGTTAATCGGTGACCTTATTGGTTTTATAGCAAAAACGAATGCGAAAACGGCAAATGGAGAGAATCAGCTTGCTGAGTTGGAGATTATTCTTGCCCGCCTGGAATCACAATACAAGTACCTCAAAAAAAACAATGACTCACTCCTCAAAAGGATGGCCAGCCTGGAAAAGCGGATGGACCAGCGAAGGCAAAAAACATGCATTATTGCTGGAAGGGCGCAGGGTCATCCGATACTCTAAACAACAAAATTATTTTCAACCTATTCATATCTGCATCATGCTAGCTTAGCCAAATATAAACACGCCTCTTTAAAATAATAAGCACCCCGTTATATATTCCCCGCAACAACCTCCGCAATAAACAGAGAAGAGTGTTATTAACCTCTATTTCCTCTTTTGGCTGCCCACGGCGGTCTTTTTTTTATGACTGTTCTCCCTTTAAAAAAGATTCTCTATTCATATAATTTTCAGAAATTATGTTGTAAATATATGATGAAAATGGCATAATCTAAGTTGGCCTATAGAGAAAGTTACCAGCAAGAAAGGAGTGTGGTCCATGAGCAGTCCAATTATTGATGTGAAGGGATTAGAGACAAGCTTCCTGACAGATGGCGGCCAAATACCGGTCGTAAATCATATCGACTTTCATATTAAACCCGGTGAAGTTTTGGGAATCGTAGGGGAGTCAGGATGCGGGAAGAGTGTTACATCACTATCGATCATGGGGCTTATACCCACTGCAACAGGCAAAGTACAAGGAGAAATCCTTTTTAAAGGTGAAAACCTTGTGAATGCGACTGAAGCTAGAATGCGGCAGATTCGCGGAAATGACATAGCTATGATTTTTCAAGAACCGATGACAAGCTTGAATCCAGTTTTTACAATTGGAGAGCAGCTGATTGAATCCTTAAGAATCCATCGAAAATGGAACAAAAAAACCGCAATGGCAAGGGCTGTGGAAATGCTGAAGCTTGTGGGGCTACCACGGGCAGAGGAATTGGTGAAGGAGTACCCGCACCAGCTCTCGGGAGGAATGCGCCAGCGGGTGATGATCGCGATGGCCATGATCTGCGAGCCGAAGCTGTTGATTGCGGACGAGCCGACTACGGCACTGGATGTAACCATACAGGCTCAAATCCTTGAGCTTATGAAGAAGCTAAATAAAGAGACTGATACCGCTATCATGATGATTACGCACGATCTTGGCGTCGTGGCAGAAATGTGCGAGCGGGTTCTTGTCATGTATGCGGGCAAAGTGGTGGAGGAAGGCGATGTGAAAACCATTTTCCAAAACCCAAAGCATCCGTATACAATCGGCCTGATTCAATCCGTACCGGACATGAGAAAAAAGGTTGAACGCTTATACTCTATACCGGGCAACGTGCCAAAGCCTGGATCACTCCAAATTGGCTGCCAGTTCGCCCCGCGCTGTGCCCATGCTATGGACCGCTGTTTAAGCGAAACCCCTGGCCTTTCCACCTTCGATCATGGACAGCAGGTAAGATGCTGGCTCTATGAAGATCCGGAAAGGAGAAAACAAGCATGACAGAGCCATTGGTCAAGGTAGAAAATTTGAAAAAACATTTTCCGATAAAAGGCGGCCTGCTCGGAAAAACGGTCGGATCGGTTAAAGCCGTGGATGGTGTTTCATTCTTTATCAATAAAGGGGAAACATTAGGGCTTGTCGGTGAGAGCGGCTGTGGTAAATCAACGACGGGGCGAATGCTGCTAAGGCTTTTGGAGCCAAGCGACGGTAAAATTCACTTCGAAGGAAAAGATATAACATCGCTCTCAAACGATGAAATGAGAAAGATGCGCCGCGAGATGCAAATGGTGTTCCAGGACCCGTTCGCTTCGCTCAATCCGCGCCATACGATTGAAAAAATCCTTGAGGAGCCTTTGATCGTCCATGGCGTCAAAAACAAGGCAGAACGTAAAAAACGGGTAAAGGAACTTCTTGAAGTGGTCGGCTTAAGCAGCTGGCACGCTAAGCGATACCCTCACCAATTCAGCGGCGGTCAGCGCCAGCGGATCGGCATCGCCCGGGCCCTTGCTGTGAATCCGAAGCTGATTATTGCTGATGAACCGGTTTCTGCACTGGACGTATCAATCCAATCGCAGGTGTTAAACCTTATGCAGGACCTGCAAAAAGAGTACGGGCTTACCTATCTGTTCATCGCTCATGACCTTGGCGTTGTGCGCCATATAAGCGACCGTGTTGGCGTAATGTACCTTGGAAATATCGTCGAGCTTTCCGACAGTGAACAGCTCTACGAAAATCCAATGCATCCGTATACACAGGCTCTTTTATCGGCGGTGCCGATACCTGATGTAGAACATCGTCAGGAAAGGATCATTTTGCAAGGTGATGTGCCAAGCCCATCAAATCCGCCAAAAGGCTGCCCTTTTCACACAAGGTGCCCGAAGGCAATGGATACTTGTGCAGCGGTGAAGCCGCAACTGAAAGAAATGGAACAAGGCCACTACGTAGCCTGTCATCTTTATGAGTGATAGGGCGTACAAATAAATAGGCATAATTTTAAACAAAATATTGGAGGTCATAAAACATGAAGAAGTCATTATGGCTGTTATTAAGCAGTGTACTTGTTCTTTCTCTGTTTTTAGCCGGTTGTTCGGGCTCTTCCGAAAAAGGAAGCAGCGGCAATGGCGGCAAAGATGGTGGAGGAGTACTTATTTATGGTAAAGGCGGAGATGCGGTATCGCTTGATCCGGCAATCGTAACGGATGGTGAGTCTTTCATTGTTACAGAGCAAATTTTTGAAACACTTGTAGACTTTGAAAAAGACAGCACTGAAATTGTACCAGCCCTTGCAGAAAAGTGGGATATTTCTCCTGATGGATTAAAATATACATTCCATTTACGTGAAGGTGTTAAATTCCATGATGGTGAAGATTTCAATGCAGACGCTGTAGTAAAGAACTTCCAGCGTTGGGCAAGGAGCAAGGATGAAGCAAAATTTGCTTATTATGCTTCCATGTTTGGCGGGTTTGAAGGAGACGAAGGACATATTATCAAAGAGGTAAAGGCTGTTGACGCCAAAACAGTTGAATTTACATTGGCGCGTCCGCAGGCACCTTTCCTAAAGAACCTTGCGATGAGCCCGTTTGCCATTGCAAGCCCTTCAAAGTTTGATTCTAAGGATTTCGGGAAGAACCCTGTCGGTACCGGTCCGTTTAAGTTCAAATCCTGGAAAGCAGGAGATACAATCGAAGTTGTAAAGAATGAGGACTATTGGAACAAGGAACTTCCAAAGCTTGATGGTGTTACATTCAAGGTTATCAAGGATAACTCTGCACGTTTGAATGCAGTAATCAAGGGTGAAATCGACCTTATGGACGGTTTGAACCCAAGCGATATGGGCAAGGTGAAGGAAAACGGCGACCTACAGCTATTTGAACGTCCTTCCATGAACGTTGGCTATGTTGGCTTTAACGTAGAAAAAGCACCATTTGATAAGAAAGAAGTGCGCCAGGCGATCAACCACTTGGTAAACAAGGAAGAAATCATCAGCAATTTCTATGAAGGCACAGCAGAACCTGCGAAAAACCCAATGCCTCCATCCATTGGCGGATACGATGACAGCACTCCGGAATATGAGTACAATGTGGAAAAAGCAAAAGAATTGCTGAAAAAAGCCGGATACGAAAATGGATTTGAGATGGAACTGTGGGCTATGCCTGTTCCGCGTCCTTACATGCCGAACGGACAAAAAGTGGCTGAAGCACTTCAGGCAAGCTTTAAAGAGGTTGGCATTGAAGCAAAAATCGTTACCCATGAATGGGGTCCATACCTAGAAAAAGTCCAGGCCGGGGAAGCACCTATGTACATGCTAGGATGGACTGGAGATAATGGAGATGCCGATAACTTCCTTTACACATTGCTTGATAAAGATTCAATCGGTTCCAACAACTATTCACGTTACAACAATGAAGAAGTCCATACGCTACTAATTGAAGCACAAACGACTTCCGATGAAGCAAAACGCAATGAACTATACAAAAAAGCGCAGCAGATCATTCACGAAGACGCACCATGGGTTCCGCTTGTACACTCTAAACCGCAATTAGCCGGTTCTAGCAAAATTAAAGGGTTCGTTCCGCATCCAAAAGGTACACAGTCCTTCGCGGAAACAACTTTAAACTAATTAAAGTACAAACAGGGGAGTATGGATTTTTTACATACTTCCCTGTTTTTTGGCAGAGGGAAGTTTAGTGTGCAACGCGGGAACACAGGCTAAGTAAGTGTGCTAAGTAATGTGGCAACGCCTATTCTTTGGGCTTCATCAACGCCTTTGGTGTTCGCGTTTAAAAAGGTCTGTAAGCCGCTGAATGTTCTAGTGAAAAGAACAAGAGATTAATAGCATAGGAAGTGGGTGACACTATGTTTTCATATACGTTACGCAGGCTAGGGGGACTCATTCCTGTTTTGCTTGGAATGACATTCATCGTATTCATGATGATCCGGGCAATTCCGGGGAATCCAGCACAGCTTATTTTAGGGCAGCAGGCAACGAAGGAAGCCATTGCCGCGCTTACGGCTGAGCTTGGTTTGGACAAGCCCTGGTATACACAGTTTTTTGCATATTTGGGTGGTATATTTAAAGGGGATCTTGGAGTTTCACTAAGAACAGGAACTCCAATTTCAGAAGAGATTTGGCCATATCTTTCTGCTACGATTGAACTGGCGTTTGTCGCGATGCTGTTTGCGGTAATAATCGGTGTAAATGCAGGGATTATCTCTGCCTGGTTCCAAAATTCGTGGTTTGATTATATTGCCATGATTCTTGCCTTGATTGGAGTTTCCATGCCGGTCTTCTGGCTGGGTCTGATGGAACAATACGTTGTAGCCATACAGTGGGACTTGCTGCCGACGACTGGACGGGATAATATCCGGGATCCGGTTGAGGCGATTACTGGTCTCTATCTAATTGATACTCTAATGGCGGGTAGAATCGATCAATTCATAGAAGTCTTGAGGCATTTAATACTGCCTGGATTTGCTCTTGGTACGATTCCGATGGCCATCATTGCGCGGATGACGCGCTCGTCAATGCTTGAGATTATGCGTTCTGACTTTATTCGTACAGCCCGTGCAAAAGGAATGAAAATGTTTTGGGTTGTGTACAAGCATTCTCTTAAAAATGCACTTATCCCGGTTGTAACGGTTATTGGACTTCAAACGGGACTTTTACTTGGCGGTGCGATCTTGACAGAAACGATTTTTGGATGGCCGGGAATTGGGACATATATTTATGAAGCAATTGGATACCGGGATTATCCGGTGATTCAATCCGGCATTCTTGTTATTGCTACAATCTTTGTTCTGATTAATCTTGTCGTCGACTTGCTCTATGCAGCTATCGATCCGAGAATTAAGTATAAGTAGGAGGGGAAAAAGTTGACTGAAATTGCAAATAACACACCTCCATTACTGCCTGGACAGGTACAAGCAACAGAGGAAAAAGCTGTTTCCCCATGGAAAGAGGCGTGGAAAAGCTTTAAAAAGAATAAGCTGGCAATCGTTGGTTTAGTGCTTGTTTTATTCTTTATCCTGCTTGCTATATGCGCACCACTAATCGCTCCGTACGAATATGATAAGGTAACACTGTCGGATAAACATCTACCGCCTTCAGGAGAACATTGGTTTGGAACGGATGAATTCGGGCGTGATATTCTTACTCGTATCATTTATGGAGCAAGGATTTCAATCTGGGTTGGTTTTCTCTCTGTTGCAGGCTCTGTCATTGTGGGCTCATTACTTGGCATTGTTGCTGGTTATTACGGAAAATGGGTGGATACAGTAATTTCGAGAATATTTGATATCATTCTCGCATTCCCAAGCATTTTACTGGCCATAGCGGTAGTCGCAGCTTTAGGGCCGTCACTCAGAAACGCTCTTATTGCAATTGCAATTATTAACGTGCCTACCTTTGGGCGGCTGCTTCGATCAAGGGTACTAAGTGTGAAAGAGGAAGAATATATTACAGCAGCAAAGGCGATAGGCATGAAGGATTCAAGGATATTGCTCCATCATATCCTGCCGAACAGCCTGGCGCCAATCATTGTCCAGGGGACGCTCGCGATTGCCACAGCGATTATTGAGTGCGCCGCGCTCGGATTCCTAGGGATGGGTGCACAACCACCTACAGCTGAATGGGGCAAAATGCTGGCAGACTCTCGTGAATTTATTATCGAGGCGCCATGGACCGTTCTATTCCCAGGTCTCGCCATTATGCTTACGGTGCTTGGTTTCAACCTCATGGGAGATGGACTGCGGGATGCGCTTGATCCACGAATGAAAAACTAGATAGGTAGACGGTATAACCATACCTTTACGAACGATCGTTGATGACCGTGCCATGCAAAAAGATTGGCGCGGTTCTTTTGTAAATACTTTTTGTCTAATTTGTATTTAAGTGCTCTATCTGTGGCTTATAAAAGCATGTAGAGGTACAAGATAAACAAAAATGCAGCTTCCGTTGTTTCGGAGCTGCTTTTTCATTTACTTTATTTAAATATCGTAATCTATTTCTTTTTTATCCCCCGGATAAAGGTTTCCAGCATTTCATTGATTTGCTGCTGTTTTTTTGGAGGGAGCATGTCTATTTCAAGAAGAAGTTTTTTTAGCCGTGGGTTATTTTTTAATAAGTCCTGCAACAAAAGTGAGTCGTGATCTTTGCTATTTACTAGATAGGAGGATCTTTTCTCTTTGCTCTGGACAGGACCGGTGAGTTCTGAAATCAAATAATCTGAATCGATATCGAACAGTTCGGCATAGCGGATAAGCACTTCGATATTGGGAATCTGGTGCCCGTTTTCAAACTTACTGATGGTCGCCCGGCTGATGTTTAATTTAGCGCCGATATATTCCTGCGTCCACTCTTTCTCCTTCCTTAGATTCCTTAATTTATTGCCCAATTCCATCACTGATTCCCCGTTTTTTCACATTTACTTAAACGTACAACTACACACGGGAAAAATAATGATATGAAACAAAAATGAACATAATATAATGTTCTAATTTAGAACAAAATTTATTGATAAAATGTTCACTGCTTTAGGAATTACTGCAAGAAAGCAAGATAACCTCAATTTTTAAAAATTTTTACTATGGAAATGAAGAAAACAAGATATGACAAAATGCTGGCAAAATTGAGAAAGACACAAAAAATTCAGTTACATAAAAAGACAGAAATTTTGTAAAATGAATATAAAACGGAAATGGCATCCATTTTGCTTAAGGAGGTAACATGAAAGAATTTATCTTGTTATGTATGAATGGGAGGGAGACAACGAGGCAAGAACCATTCATAATTGTAAGCGCTTTACAAAAAGGCGCCCAACCCACAAGCCTGGCACCTATCTCATTCTATGATATTCTGCAGTACACCCCAGATCCAGCCAGACAGAACCGTACATCAAATAAAATGCACTATCGTGAATATACCCTGGTTAAAGACATCAGCTTTACAGTCAGTACCCCATGCAGCATGGAGACAATTACAGTCCACTTTACTTTAGAACAGGACAAACTCATCATCCAAAAGGAAGACGGTCAAACCGCCAAGAAAGACTACATCCTGCTGGATATACTACAAAACTTTGGAATTATAAAAGGTAATAACCTATCATTTTTAACCGTATTACGGAAAAAAACAAAGGCGGCGGTCAATCCCCCGCCGCTTTACCGCACAACTGCAGCGGGGGACTAACTCCCGCCGCTTTAACTTATCACCGTGTAGGGGGTCAGACCCCTCGTGCTTTAAAGCGTCACCGTACTGGGGGTCTGACCCCATTAATGAAGGGCGACGAGTTCCTTGATTTCGTTGGTGGAAAGTTCGGTAATCCAGTTGTCGCTTGAGATGATTTCGTCGTTTAGGGCTTGCTTTTTGTCAAGCATAGCATCGATTTTTTCTTCAAGCGTGCCGGTGCAGATCAGCTTATGGACATGGACAAAACGTTTTTGCCCGATCCGGTAAGCTCGGTCAGTTGCCTGGTTTTCGACTGCAGGGTTCCACCAGCGGTCAAAGTGGATGACATGGTTTGCTGCTGTTAAATTAAGCCCTGTTCCGCCTGCCTTCAGTGATAGAATGAAAATCGGAAATTCTCCGTTCTGGAAGCCTTCTATCATATCATCACGTTGCTTTTTACCAGAGCTGCCATTCAAGAATGGAACTACAAATCCATACCGTTTTTCAAGCAACTCCTTCATCATATTTCCCATCCCGATATACTGGGTGAATATAAGACAGCTTTCATCCTGCTCCTGGACGGCATCAACGAGTTCTGCAAGCTTCTCAAGCTTGCCAGAACGTTTCGGTGCGTCCATGATATCCGGTACTTCCTCTTTAAGGTAGAGGGCCGGATGATTGCAAAGCTGTTTTAACTTTCCAAGCATCTGCAAGATGATGCCTTTGCGTTCAAATGCAGATAACTGTTCAATATCGGCAAAGGTATCCTGGATGAGCTGTTCGTAAAGGGAAGCTTGTTCGGAGGTTAACGGGACAAATTCCTTTTGTTCCTGTTTATCCGGCAAATTCAGCGCCACTTCCTTGTCACGCTTCGTCCTTCTAAGCAGGAACGGCTGTATTAAACTTTGTAATTCCTTTATTTTGCCTTTTTGTTCTTCCCGTTCAATACTCGCAACGTATTTCTCCTGGAATTGCCCGAGCGTTCCAAGATACCCTTTATTGATAAAGTCAAAAATGGCCCACAACTCACTTAAACGATTTTCCATCGGTGTGCCGGAAAGGGCTACGTGATGCCGGCCCTTCAGCTTTCTGACGGCACGCGACTGTTTGGTCTGGGCATTTTTGATATTCTGCGCTTCATCTAGAATGATGCTGTTCCATCTTACGGAAGCCAGATCATCAAAATCCTGGTGCGTCAAACCGTATGAAGTTAGCACAACATCGCACCCCGAGGCTTTCCTTATAAATGTTTCCCCTTTAGCCCGGCTTGACCCGTAATGGAGATGAACCTTCAGATCCGGTGCAAAGCGCTCAAGCTCCCGCTGCCAGTTCCCAAGCACGGAAGTCGGACAAACAATGAGGGAGGCTGGCACAAATGGATGGGCAAGGTATCCGCCGGCAATGGATTCTTCACCCGTATCTTCCTCGTTAGGAAGCTGGTCAGAACCGTCCTCTTCCTCTTCAACAATAACCGTGTGGGCTTCCTGGGCGTTCTGGTTTTCAGCAAAGCCAATTTCACCGCCATCAAGCTCCTGCTCCTCTTTTATATGCAATAGATAAGCAATAATCTGAACGGTTTTCCCTAGACCCATATCATCTGCCAAGCAGGCGCCAAACCCGTTTTCACGCAAGAATGAAAGCCAGCTCATTCCTAATGACTGATAGGGGCGTAATTCCCCATGCAGGGCTTCCGGCGTTTCCAGAATAGGAATATTCCTTGTTTCCCGGAGCCTGCCTATCATCTTTCGCAAATCCCGGTTCAGTTCAAATTGGATTTTCAGCATTTCAGCGCCTTCATCTTCATCATCTTCGTCAACTTCGGAAAGGAATTCCTGATGAAGCAGATCGTTCAGCTGCAGCCCCTTTTTATTGGCTTCTTCCATCAGTTCTTGAATTTGTTTGATTAAGGATGGATCCAGCTTGACCCATTGGCCGCGAATGTATACAAGTCTCCTTTTATCCTCCACGAGCTGTTGAAACTCCGCTTCGGATAAATCCTCGCCATTGAGGGAGAAGCGCCAGTCAAAATCCATCAATGCCTGCATGCCGACAAAGGAAGGGCCGCGGGTCGACTGGCTCTTTACCCGGGCTTTGATTTTCAGAGACGACTCCCTTAGGGCTAACCACCACGACGGTAACAGGATTTCTGCCCCTAGAAACATCAGCTTTTCACTAGCTTCGGTTAAAAATTCCCATGCCTCAAATTCTGAAAGTTCTTGTTTAAAGGAATTGTTTTCTTCAAGCCATGGAACTACCGTTAGCCATCTCTGGACCATTTCATCGATTTCACCGCTAAATTTTTTCCAACCGCGCGGCAGCTTTTTATCAGGAAGGCTCACTACTTCACTTTCATCCTTTTTGGAACGAAGGATCACATTAAGTTTCCAAGGACCTTCCCCGTTAAATGGCTCCTGAAGCTTAAGCCCAATCGTAAACGGCTTAGCATCTTCTGATACCCCCAGCCATGCAAGCCAGCTGTCGCGGTCGAAAAACGCTTGAAGCTCGTCTGGGGAAAGGCGAGTCTCTTTTAATGCTCCAAGAGCGCGTTGCCACTTCTCCTTCATGGGTGAATAGGTTTCAAGGAACACGCTGGCTGCATTATTGTACCAGCTGTTGATAAATTCCCTAACCTGAATTTGTTCTTCTTCTTGTATGGGACTGGTCTGCTCAATGCGCTCATCCCAAAAAGAAGGGGAAAATTCATCCTCAACTTCGCTGGGAATTCTCCAGGCTACTTTCCCTTGTTGCAGGCTTTCAAAATCGGGTACGGGCATGCCGTCGATGATTGTTTCATAAAGGACAGGTGCCGCCGATAAACAAAGGGAGGACAGCTCAGACCAATCCCATTCGATAAAGGAATTAAAGCCTTCTGTGGCAAACAGGTTTAGCAGGCCCCAGGCATCGAGAATGAACATGGGAACGCCATCGACCGTGTCGATATCAAGCCGTGTCCCATAGTAGCTAGCCTTATCCCAGGTAAAAAGCTGTTTGTGGACAGATTGTGGATGTAAATAGCGATTTTGTTCATCTGACACTGCAATGGCATAGGTTCCATCTTCGAGTGCAGTGGTGTAGACCTTAAGATATCCTTTATTAATCATGGATCAGCTTACCCCTTTGCAATTCTTCTTGGAAAGCGCGCAACCGTTTAGTCGATTCTTTTATATACTCCAAATATTCCTGGAATGTTTCTTCTTCTTTCAATTTCTTGTATAACGTCCTCATCCGTTTCAAATAGCGTACCGCCTGTTTGTAAGCAGACCGATTTTTTTGGCTGATTGTATACTGGACGGCATGATAGTATAGCGGCAGCACAAGAGCCGGGTCATGGGCAGCCACTTTTTTTAGATTTTCGGTACCGATGACATCGATGCTTATATCTGAATAGATGTGCATTTCCACCCATTTTTTATACTGTTCCTGCTCAAAAAGGAAATTGGCATAATTCCAGTAGCTGTATGGCAGGCATTCCCGGTAAAATTTCTCAAGTACATCCATTCGTTTCATCTTGTAGCAGTAGGTGCTCACCGGACCAGAGAAGGTTCTCACAAAATCTGTGGCCTTGTAATAATCAGACAATTCTTTTAAGAAGCTGCGGATATTCATATTAAGAAATTCAATGAAAGGGGCAGCACGATGGTCCGACTCAAGATCAGACAGCCTTTTTAGCCAATAGTAAAGGTAAGGGCAGGCGTTTTGATCCAGCTTATTTAGGAGGGCGGCGGCCTTTTCGTCGTGTCCGGAAAGCATGCTTAAATGAATGGCTGCAATCCTGTAGGACGTTTCTTCAATCTGGTGAAGCGACCCCTCGGCGAGTTTTTCCTGAACTCTTTCCAGCTCTGCCTTCCTCCAGGAGGAATTAGTCAAAAGAAAGCTCCAAATGGAACGGTACACATCTGTTTTTTCATATTCTAATGCTTCCCTGCCATCGAGTAGGCCTGCCACATCATCCCGGATTCCTTCAAAAAAAGGATCAAAAGCAAACGGTCGTGCCTGTCGGCTTACATGCTGTACGGATACATGCAAATCCTCGGCCATATCGTCCGCAAGTGAATAGAAAGCGCGTATCACTTGTGTTTTTTCTATATTATTTTGAATGAGTTCCACAGCGAGCAATAAAGTTATGAAGTCGGCTACAAAGGAATAAAGGTTTTTCCATTCCCGCTCCATTGGCGTTTTTGACCTTATTTTTTGCAGATACGTCCGGATTTTATCATCCAGAAGGTAAGCTGGGAGCTGAAGGTTGCTTTCAATGTCCTCCCTGAACGTGGAAGTGAAAAACTCCTTCCAGCCCTGGTAGTTTTTTTCTAGGGCGGCATTCGTCTGTGTTTTCAAAATGTCGCTGGCCCTCTGGATTGGTAAAGGATTTTTCGAATTAGCAGCAATGTTGCGTCCCCGAAAGCGAAGAACCCATTCGCTAACACTCCCAAGTTCGGAAAAGGCGAAAAAGAATACGGCCATCCGGTGGCGGCAAAAGGACTTAGAACCGCAGCTGCAGATGCTTAAGGAAGCTTCGTGCTTATCCAGTTTGACCTCGACGGGAACGACATCCTGAACCTTCGCGGATATAAAATCATCTGTTTCTTTTTTATCGGACACAAGCTCCTGGCGGTACAGAACCAGCCCTTTTTGAACAACGGCAAGATCCTCCGGGACTTTTGGATTTAATAAATCCTCGAGCTGGTCGGTAAACAACATCAAATCCGTACTCATACTTGGAACCTCCTAAAAAAACCGGTAAACCGGGTGACTTTAATATTTTACCCATATTGGAAACGTGGGAGACCTTCACATCTGGGGTCAGTCCCCCAGCATGGTAACGCGTTAATCCAGTGGGGGACTGACCCCCAATATCTATATCTTTTTATTATACTTCATTTTAGAAAAAAATTAGAATGGTTCGGTAAGGGTTTATGAACAGGGATGAAGGCTTGCAGTATAAAAGAAGAAACCAACCCTTTATGAAGGGATGGTTTCGTCAGTAGAGAGTTTGTTTTCGGTTGTCCACTTTTCCAGCTTTTTATTAATAAACGTGATAAAACGGTCATCCTTCTGTAACTCAAAGATTAGCCTTGCTTTTAGCATATTCTCCTTGGCAGAGTGGAAATCCCCTAAAAGCTCAAAATTATAACCGATATGGTAATGGAGCTCCCCCAGTAAAAAGAGGCTGCTCTTAGCTATGCACCATTTGATTGCTTCCTCACAGCGCAGGACGGATTCTGCATATCTTTTTACCCTTGTAAGTGTACGGGCCATATTATAGTAGATATGTGTTTTTACCGTACTATCGGATAGATAGGGAAGTAACGATAAATAATTATTGCAGGAACTGTATGTTTCAATAGCTTTGCCATAGTCTTTTTCCTCAAAATATATGGAACCAATACTAAGGAGGATTTCGATTTCTCGTTCCGAATGAATCTTTTCGGTTGGCTGGGTCAGGGCAATCGCTCCTTCTAGGGTTTGGATCGCTTGCCCGGTCATTTTATAAACCATATATTGATAAATCCCTTTGTGCCAGAGCAATAGCTGGTAATTTCGTTTATTTTGCTTAAAGAGGGGATTGTTTTCTTCAGATTTAACTATTTGCTCTATTTCCAGGTAATTCATATTCTTGCGGGCGGTTTTTAATTGAGTCTCAACCTCTTGGACATAATCCAGTCTTGGTGTCATCCCAATATCAAAGAAATAGTTCACATCTACACCTAGACGTTGCGATATGAGATAAAGAGTGGATGCATAAGGATAAACATCACCTTTTTCAATCTTACTGATCTGTGCCTGGGTGCAAATTCCTTTAGCCAGTTCTCCCTGAGAAAGGCCGATTTGCTTGCGCAGCTCTTTAATTTTTTGTCCGATTATGGAAAAGTCCATAAACATTTCCCCTTAAAAAATATTCCTAAAGTTATAATTTTGAAAAAAACATAAGGAAATCATGTTTCATCTACCGGTAAACGAGTTTAAACGCACGAGGTGGGAAATTAATGTTCCGGTAAATTATGGTTAAATATAACTATAGAATGATATTTTAATTAAATTCAATATTTTATGTACAAAAAAGGAGGATTTACCCATGAAAAAGAAATTGTCTGGATTACTGGCGGTCGTTGTTCTAGTTGCTGGATTTACACTAATTGGAACCAAAGAACTACCAACACAGTTCAGTACTGTCGGCACTAAGGAATTACCAACTCAGTTCTAAGCACTAGTTTCTTAACAAAATAGCTCCGTCACAGTAGATGTACTTCCAGTCCGGTGGTACATCTTTTTTTATGACAATATTCACGATATTCCTATAATTATATTTTACTATGGAAGATAGAAGATTTCCTGCTTAATTTCCGATTTCCCTAGCTTTTTAGCTTGTAAATAGGGATAACAGCCCGTTTTATTTCTGGTATAGTGAAAATAATAAAATGGAGAGAGGTGTAAGGGAATGGCTGAAGTGAATATGAAAATCCGACCTTCTTTTTATGAGGGAGAATGTGCGATTGTGTTTTCCTTTTCTTTTGTTTCTGCCAGTGGCCCGGTAGGAGAGGCGGTCGTATACACTTGTGAGGATAAAAAATCGGTTACATCAACGCTTAGCGATAGCCCATGCAGGGAAAAGATTGCTTTTGTCAAAGAACTCGAGATCACGGAGGAATATAAGGACGCCTCGATGGAAAAAATGAAACATTTTCTAAGCATTCTTGGAATCAATAAATGCATCCCTAACACAGCATATAAACTTGTAAATAGAGCAGAGTACAGTTCTTTAACTATCACTTCGAAATGAAACAGAAGGACATTAGAAAAGGTGCAGGGTCCTCTTTTGAATTTACCTTTGTAAACCTTGATCGTGCTGAAAATATTAATGTTGAAAATAACCCAGCCAAGAAAGTGCGTAACGCAAAAAAACCCAAATCAGCAACAGCCCGATATGAGTCTTTTAATGTGATCTATTTTTCTTAATTTTATCCAAAAAATCCTTCATTTGTTTCCTTGAATTATTTCCTGATGCTTTCGCTCCCAACCAGGCTTTGCCATCACTCTTGGCAAGCTGGCGATCGAGCTTAAATCTCTCTAGCCTCAATGCTGTCTCCCCTTTGTAGTAATCTTGTAAGTTAATTTCTGATTCTATATGAATGTAAATACCCAACCATGTAAAAAGTAAAACCACTTTGTAAAAAAATATTAAAAATTTTTCCGGTTTATTTTACACAATACCATGATTTAAATGGAAGGATTTAAAAATATTCCTATAGTTATATTTTTTGTAAATAGCCTACCTTATGGTAGGGAAATTAGTGTGTAAATCTTCGTAATCTGGAAATAGGGCATTTTACCGGGTTTTGTACAGAATGGTCTTCATGATTAAATATTAGTAACGGTTATTTGGCAGGGGTATTCCTCTTCCCTAATAACTTTTGGAGTGTAATGAGTCAAATTTGTCGGAGAGTAACGAATTTTTCTTGCTCTTCGGGAACACCCTCAGTTCTAGTACCCAATTTGGGCGGGAGCATTTTTGGATGCATCCGCCGTAGCCCGCAGGCGGAATGCTTGCGGGATTTTTTATGTTTAGAATAAATACTAGCCTTTGATAGCATCTTATTTACTATCAATAACCATATCATTTTACTCAGAAAAGCCCAGTATGTCGCCGTTTGAACCATCTTTCGAATGGGTACCATTGTAAAGATGACCTAACCGGGGGCAATCCCCATGCCGCGGAGGAATTAAATATGGGAGATTTTCAAGAAAAGAACCATCAAATGACGGAAGGGCTTAGGGCTAAACGGTCAACGCTCCAGTTTATTTTTCCTTTTATGTTGGAGGAAAACAAAACAAAGAAATTTGTGGATCGTTTAGTAAAGGACCATTTCACTTTTTTTCAACTGAAGAATATGGATCAGCAGGATAAGTTCTATGGTGGCGTCAAGGTTAACCACCGAATGCTTGAAAAGTACTTCCTTCCGAATATAGAACCGATTTTATTTCCCTCCAACATGGAGGACAAGCAGGGAATTCGGCGTTTTACAAAAAGTGTGGAACTAACGTCTACTTTTCGGTCTCCTAGTTTACATACGGACTTTACGATTCATTCATTTGATATTTTCTTATGCCCGTTCCACATTGGCATTATGAATATAAGAGTATCGTTGCCCGAGGATCTAAGTTATACCGATGCCTTGTATTTTGCTGACACTTTCAGAGTAATGGAGCCAATTGTAGAAGACGAGGAAAACACCACCATTGCTAGTGGAAATGCTTCCTATAGCAAGGTAAAGGATTTTATCTTCAATGAATTAACGCCGGTCATGAAGGATTTTATCGACCAACATAAAGCGGATTCTTCTTATTTTGGCAGCCTGCCGTTTTTCATTGATGAGCGCATGTATGTGATCGGTTATATCTCCTTGCCAGAAGGCAGCAAGGTCTCTAAAGCCGATTTACACCGGGCGGGCCAATTAAATGGGTATGACCGTGGCGGAAAGCCGTTTGTCGGGGCCACCAACCCTGATTATATAGAAAGGTACTACAGAAAAAATGTATATGACCGCTGGGCTGATGAGACATATTATGTCGCGAGCGAATATAGTTTTTTCTGTGTGACAAGTGCGAAGGATAAATTAGAAGAGCTGCTTGTTAGCCAGATGTTCGGTCAGCACTATTACGGCCTTCTGTTGTGTTTTTACTATAAAATCGTTCTGCTGAAGCTGACGCATGAACATTCGAAGATTGATATAGAAAAGGACCAGGATCAGACGGAATTGCTGATTGTGATGATTACGGAGTTTTCTGCGAAGTATCATTTCCCCGAAGTGAATAGTACGACGTCGGGAAAAGAAATATTCCATATCGTCAAAGCTGTGTTTGATCTGGACCGGCTATATGAAGACGTAAAAAAAACGCTCTCCAGCCTGTATCAGAACCAGGATCAAATGGCTACAAACAGGAATAATTATTTGCTCCAAATCCTCACCATCTACACTGTGATTTCCGGAATTTACGGCATGAACCTCGTGATTGAAGATTGGAAAGGTAAAATCGGCTGGGCAAAAATCCCAGACTACAGCTTCTTTGAACTCATCTCCTTGTTCGTAGCGCTCTCCGGCATTATCATTTCAGCCATTCTAGGAATCATCTCACTAAAAAATTGGCTCAAGGAAAAACGCAGCCGCCAAAATCGAATATTTTAATTTGGGGGTCAGTCCCCCGGCGCTTCACAGCAGCACAGCGCCGGGGGACTGACCCCTTTAATAAGCAATAACCATACTTTCCTCATAACATGAGTATGTGTTCATGTGAAATTCACAGTTTCAAGGAAAGAAGTGTTGAATATGTTTTTTCACATCAAGGAATTGCAATATCAAGCTAAACCGATGCGCCCTGATCCTGCGTTTGCAAGAAAGCTGCAGGAAATATTAGGTGGAAAATTTGGCGAAATGACGGTTATGATGCAATACCTATTTCAAGGGTGGAATAGCCGCGCGGAACAAAAATACCGCGATTTATTGCTTGATACCGGAACAGAAGAAATTTCCCATGTTGAAATTGTCGCTACGTTAATAGCCCGCCTTCTGGATGGCAGCCCTATGAAGGAGCAAGAGATGGCAGCAATAGCAGAAATTGAAGCAAAAGAAGGGAAAGTGGCTCCAGGAACCTTTCCTCAAGAAAGAGAAAGGCGGGAATTCTCTTACACGTTCTTCAACCTGTCCAGGGGTGACGAAAGCAGTATGGGACGTTGGGCATCTGGTCCGTCCATGGATGGGTGCGGCGTGTTCCAATACGTTCGTCAACCACAACCTTACGGCGAACCTCCATTCCTGAACCCGGCACCTCCCTATGTACATGATACGCCACCCGGACCTCTTCCAAATCCTAGCATGTGTTAAGAGTCCATTAAAAACTAGCGAGGGGAAGGTCTATAAAGCCGAAGACAGAGCCACTGAATGGGTCCCAGTGTGGCGCAATTAGCCAGTGCTTTGCTGAAACAAAGCAACATTCAGGACGTTTTTGGTGACTCAATAACAACCTGCCTATCGGTAAATATCAGGAATATATAGAAACTTATAACTCTGTTATTTTCCTCTAATTTCCATAGTATAATTGTGTTAGAGGTTATTATGCATGTTAAACACGTTAAACGGTGTTAAACGGGGTCAGTCCCCCAGGACAGTGAAGCGTTAAAGTGCTGGGGGACTGACCCCCTAAGAAGGGGGTGGGGATTTGAAGAGAAAGGTTTCGAAGAAGGTGTTTGGGTTGTTGGAGGATGAGTTTTCTTTTCTGGAATCGAAGGGGATCCTAGATAAGGAGCAGGCACTGTCCCAGTATGAGGCTTCACAAAAGGGGCCTACTTTTCTCCAAGGCATCACGATTGCCGGAGCGGTGCTGATTGGGGCGGGCATCTTGAGTTTTGTTGCGGGGAACTGGGATGAAATGAGCCGGACGGTAAAACTGATGCTGCTCTTGCTTGGATTTTTGTTAGCGTTTGCGGGGGGGTATTACACGGAAAATAAGTTTCCACATATATCCCGCAGCTTGTATTATGTATTTGCAATTATTTTTGGTGCAGACTTGTTTTTAATCGGGCAAATGTTCCATATGACTGGCGGAGGAACCGCCTTCCTGTTGTGGGGATTAGGCCTTATCCCTCTTGCCTTTTATCTGCAAGACAAATGGGTAATCCTTTTTTCTCTGGTCCTACTGCATTATTATTCTCTAACAAACTTATTTGACGGAAATGATGGAGTCTTTGTCTTAGTCGGCTTTTTGTTCATCGTATCATGGCTCCGCGAGCACCACTCAACAGCTGCTTTCATTGGAACCGTGCTATTGGGTATAGAAACCATTGTGCATCTGCTCCAATTATTCCCTGGGTTTGATTGGTATTGGCTTCCTTATATTCTTTATACCTTGATCGGCATTGGTATAACGTACTTCCCCTTTAAACAGTACGAAACGAGTTCCAAGTTTACCGGCAGCATTTTATATGGAGTTTTTGGGCTTATCCTTACACATCCCGATGCCTGGAATTCCAGTTTATTATGGTCGGTAATATGGACCGTTTGTTTTGTCCTCTATACTTTATACCAGTTAAATAAAGGTTCAATCTTCGCCATATTGCTTCTTTGTGGCTTGATCCTTCGATTTTATATAGACTTGGCGTATGATTTCCTCGACAAATCTTTATTTTTCTTAATAGGCGGCATTTTACTGCTCTTATTTGGTTTATGGTTTGAGCGGCGGAGAAGGGTGGGGAATCATGATGAAGCAAGATCGTAAATGGCTGTGGTCAGCCTTGGCCATTCCGTTCCTTTGCCTAGTCATTGTTGCGGTAAAACCAGTGACAACCCTACTTTTTGGAGAAGAAATCATATTGTCCACCGCACCTGTGGATCCGACCGACTTGTTTTATGGTGACTATCTTATCCTTAGTTATGACATCTCGGAAGCTCCGGCCAAAATAGTTGACGAAGAAGTGAAAACAGCGGATTATTCCGAAGCAGCTAATAAGGCTATTTATCTATGGCTTGAACCGAAAAATAACATAAGTTCTTTAACAAGGGTTTCATTCGAAAAACCATCCGATTCCCTCTACCTGAAGGCCGAATTCACAAATATATGGCACAATGAAGAAGCTGATACGTACAACATTCCCCTTCCTTGGGACCGGTATTACGTCCCAGAAAATCATGGCGAGGAGTGGGAAAAACGGGCAATGACAGGTGATATCCTTGTCCATATGAAGGTCAGGAATGGATTTGCCGTACCCACCTCAATTGAATAACTCTTAAGGTCCAGCGAAATCACAACGAAATTCAATCGAAACAATGTGGTGCAATCATATATGAAAAGGCGGTATCAGCTTTGCCTGGCTCATGTAGTTATACGTAAGGCGGGCTATCACTTGGCCCAAACCACCGCTGCCATTTCCTAATCAAAAACGTCAGGCTTCTCTTAAAAGCCTGACGTTTTTGCTAAACTGGCATCTCACTTTCAGATTATGCACTATTTCTGAGTCTTCTCAATATATTCAAAAAGAAACGACTGTCCATTCCTGTAAAACCTAGGATCATACACGCCCAGCCTTTTATCGTTATCCACAATGACCACAAAAGGGGACCATTCATACAATGTGCGGGCTTCCGGATTTTTTGCAAATAAGGTATCAAGGTTGGCATCATCATCTGACTTAAGCCTGTCTACAAACCTTCCCTCTGTTAACAAAGAGTCGTTGATAATATCAATTGTTCCTTCATTTTTGCCGATTACCGTATAATGCCACGGCAGCATTCGCGCCGACAAGGCTACTTGTTCATAGGCCGGCTTATATTGTTGATATAAAATATAGCCTTGAACGGATTGTATTACTACATGGAGTGCGATGATGACCCAGCTGAAACGGAACACCGAAAAATCCTTTATCGCCGGGCGTATTTTTGAAACAATAAATGCCATCAAAAAAATAAACCAAATCACAAAATCCACAATGGAAATTGTACCGAACGTCAGCCGGGCGGATGAGAACGGTTCAAGATAGCCGGTTCCCCATGCATTAAACACGTCACTCGTATCATGGATGAAGACGGCCAAAAGTGATAGAAAAAAAGAACGGAACCCTTTGATTCCAAAAATAAACCGGTTGATTAAATAAAATAAGAAGGCCCAAATTGGGACAAGCAAAACAGAATGGGTAATGCCTCTATGCCACATTTGATACTGCCCAGCGGTATCCCAGAGCTGCGAAATTACATCAATGTCCGGAATCTGGCTCGCACCAATGGTGGTAAAAAGAAGTGCATATTTTTCTTTCTTTCCCATCTCTTCTTTATTTACAGCTTTATAGATACCAAGTCCAAACAAGGTATGTGTAATAGAATCCAAACAACCACCAGCTTTCCAACTTATAAAAATGTGTATGTTTATTTTTACATAAAAGCTTAAAAGCGGGCAATTTCAGTGCATCCTCCAAACACGAGAATTCAATTGGAGAGCCATATTATGGTATAATTTTCTTATCAAATAACGAGGGGAAATGCAGGGTGACCAGTTCAGAATTCAATAGAGAAGTCATATCTTGGTTAAAAGCATTGGTATGTGCAGTTGGGTTTGCTTTTATCTGTCATACATTTCTATTTACCCCAGTAAAAGTTCAAGGGGAATCGATGATGCCAACCTTTCAAAATGATAATCGCCTGATCGTAAGTAAAATAAGTAAAATCCAGCATTTTGACATCATTGTCTTTGATGCCCCGGATTCCGATGAAAAATATATTAAACGCGTGATTGGCCTGCCTGGAGATACAATTAAAGTGAAAAATGATATTTTGTATATCAACGGCAAGAAATTTGAAGAGCCGTACCTGAGGGAAAATAAAGCAAAAATTCCCCATGAGACAAATTTAACGGAAGACTTTACATTAAAAAATTACACCGGCGAATATAAAGTTCCAGCAGGAAAGCTCTTCGTAATGGGGGATAATCGCCCATACAGCAATGATAGCAGGATTTTTGGCTTTATCCCAATGGATTCAGTGGTTGGAGAAGCGAAATTTCAATTCTATCCCCTGAACCACCTTGCCGTTAATTTCAACTAGGCAATGTGAATTTTCTAAATGACTCACTTGATTCTAAATGAATCGGTGGGTTATTTTTTTATAATTTGAGGCTTTCTCGTATGGGAAAAATTTTTGGAGTGTAGCGCTGGATTAAAGGGAATAGAAAACAAACAATCAATCAATTAGGGGGGAGGCCAGATATGTTATATGGGACTATCGCATTAAAGCTTATCATCGGATTGGCCGCACTAATTATTGTCATGCGACTGTTGGGAAAGAAAGAAATGTCTGCCATCACACCTTTTGATTTGATATATACCATGTTGCTTGGAGGAATTGTTGAAGAATCACTTTTCAGTAAAAAAATATCCATCCTGCATATGCTATTTGGATTAGCAATGTGGGTGTCCTTATCTATATTATTGAAGTTCTTGTCCAGAAGTCTAAAAAAACCTTTGAAAGGCGAACCATCCGAACTTATTGTGGATGGCCGGCTCAATCATAAAGAGTTGGAAAAAAATCATATCGAGGTGGAACAACTTCGCGCCATGCTGCGCGAAAAGGGTATTTTCTCGCTAAAGGATGTACACTATGCCCTATTAGAAACGAGCGGTTCTATTAGTGTAATTGATATGTAAACCCTTCTATAGTGTAGTGTCAGAAGGGCTTTTAACCTTTAATCTGCCATTTGGGTGAACAGAAAGGTTTATAAAGATAGTAGATGGGGGCTAGAACTTTTACCTTCGAAAGATACATATTCAGCTTGGCTTTCTGTTTTCTTTTAATTGAGAACGGCCGCAGGTCCATCTTCTTCTCACCTGCATGACCCTATACATCAGAGCGGCCTGCCTGCCCATCAAAGTATGAGGATTCATATAAGCACGCAGGCAATTGATAAACTCAGTATCACAGCGGCATGGCGACACCCCTTGCTCAAGGCAACGGTCATGCCTGCGGCAGCAGTTATCAACTGGATTGGTTGGTGCACCCGGACCACTGCAAGCAGGCCCGCAATACCTGTATCCAGGAAAAATGCATCTAGGCGACCCTCTTTCTTGTCTTCTTGGCATGGTATCAACTCTCCTATTTCATGATCTACTTTATTTATATGTAAAGAGAGCAAGGAAGGAAATGGCTAAAGTCCTATCAGAAGCTATTAAATTTATTGTGCGATCATGTATTTTTCAAAGAGTTCTGGACGAGCTTGTCTAAAAAGCTGTTTGAGAATAGGATGATTGAAAAATTGGGGCAGTATGTTGTGGGCGGAGTCATTTTTAAGGAAGAAAAGACTAAATGCGGCTATATAAGAATCTTATAGATCTATTGTATATAATAAGCAGTGCCTTACCCTTACAGGTAGATTTCAGTTCTTGAGGAAAACTAGATTTATTTAGCATCCACCATACCAGTATCATTTTTGTAAGTAATTTCCGGGGGTATATCCCCCGGTTTTGTATATGCTGTATAAACTTTCATCGGGGCTATGAAAGACAAACTCTTAGAATCTGGCCAGCAAAATTTCGTTCATTGGAGCTGTGAAAGACAAACTTTGAGAATCTGGCCAGCAAAATGTCCTTCTATTCAATCCATGTTTACGAACGGTCATCCTTAATGAGGAATGAAATAAGCAGGAGTATGGCCAGAAAGATAATAGGAAGGTTAAAACCAGTAGACGGACCATATTTTTCAGAGACGGCACCAACAATCCAGCCGGCAAACGCACCGCCTATTCCCGATGCCACATAGACAAGGCCCAGTGCAGATCCGCTTGTTTTGGATAGCTTGCTTCCGATGGCAGTTGCTGTTGGAAACAGCACGGAAAAGAACAAACCGGCAGCAGCAAATAAATACACCCATTCGTTTGCTAAAAATTTACTGATTGTTACAATAACCAAGGCAAACAGTGAAAAGATTAATAGCGTCTTTTTTTCTCCTATTTTTTGTGTAATCCATCCACCAGCCAAACGTCCAAGCGTAAATAGAAGTGAAAATACGGAAAGAATTGTCGCGACCATTGTTGACTTTTCCGCTGTAGTCGCTCCTCCTAATTCCAATGTCTTCAAAAAGGTTGGGAAGAAGTTCATGAAGGATACCTCTGATGCCACATAGAACACCAAAAACAGCATAATGAAGACAAACTGAGAATTCTTAATCATTTCTTTAAACGCTGATAAGCTAGCACGCTCTGCTTTTCCCACAGGTACCTCTGTAAAAAGAATATATACGATGAAACCAATTAACAATAATGCGACTCCAATATAAAAAGCTCTCCAGGAAACGCCGGAAGAAAACATCCATCGTAAAATGAGTGGTGTCGTAAACATTCCCAAGCCGTAAACGCCCATTGTTAAATTAAACATCATTCCTTGCTTCTTCGGAAATACAGCAGGAACAATTGCGTTGGATGCGACAGTCATCGAACCAAGGCCGAAGCCGACAATCAAATAAAATCCAAGGAAAAACACGGTCGTATGTGCAGAACCGGTTCCAAAAAGCCCTGCAGCCATGATGATCGACCCGGCAATTGTCATGATTTTTAATCCCTTTTTGTCAACCAGATAACCAGCTACTACACCAGCTATTGTAAAGCCCCACTGGAAAATAAAAACGACGAGCCCAAACTCATTTAAATCAAGCCCTATATCCTTTTTTACTTCATCCAGTATGAGTCCTTTTGTACTAGACAGCCCGCCTAGCAAATACATCGTAAAGGACATCATCAATAAAGCCGATAAAACTGTTTTATTTCTCATTTATGCCACTTCCTATGAATCTAAGATTTTATTGCTCTATTGCTTTATTACTATATTCCCCAAACTTTTTCTTTTAAATCATTTCTACTGGGTTAGTAAATTATTGTTAGATTTATTGAATAATTAAGAGTCGTAATTTTATTTATGAAAGAGAAAAATTTTTTTGATATAAAAACCTTTCCTTCATTCACTTTGAAAGGGGGACTTGGGCCGCAAAAAAGCGATTCCTGTTGAATGGAATCGCATTAAGGTGATTGATTTATTCTAAAATCCAATGGTTTTATTTCTTCTCCCGCGGATCCTGTTCCTCTGCAATTTCTGTGCCATAAGCAAGATTGCGGTTATAGCCGGATTGCTGCCGCCCAGGTGAGCCTGCAGTGGTTTCACTTCGCAAGGAGCGATGAACAAAGACTTCGGCACCGGTGATAATGCTAGCAGAAATAATGCTTCCCCAGGCAATCTGTTCATAGCTATGAAGAAGGACGTTGCCAAAAATCCAGACCATTATGTATGCCAGGAAAAAATCCGCGATAAGGGCGTTCCTGTTTCCAAGGCGGGGCAAAATCATCCGGTCTCCTATTACATAGGATACAATGGTAACAATTAAACTAAATGAAAGAATATCAGCAAAATCCGCATCAAAAAATAAATCCAGGGCAATCGCGAACGCGACAACACATGCAATAAACTTAACAATTAAAACAGTCATATTCTTCATATTTCAACCTCCTTTTTCCACATAGTTTGATGCAAAAAAAGGAAATTCATACATAGTGTATACCTTATATTTGGATGGGATAATATTTTATAGCCCGATTCATGTGGGAAATGGGATTCAATGATCTTCCAAGCTTTTCAACATGCCATTGCTTATATCTAAATACATAAAGAAAGAATGCCCTGAAAAACAGAGCATTCCTTTTTAATAAAATAATATTGTATTAGGACGCTTTTTAATCACATTCCAGATAGTTAGAACGATTTGGTATTTACTTCTGCTTCGATTCGGGAAACCTTCGACGATTCAGCCATACGCCAGTATACGAGTAAGCTCACGGCGATACATCCAGCAACGTAGAAGTAGAAGAGCGATTCATGTCCTATGTTTTTCAGCCATAAAGCGATAAATTCCGCGGTCCCACCGAATATTGCAACCGTAAGAGCGTACGGTAGTCCCACACCGAGGGCACGGATCTCAGTCGGGAAGAGTTCCGCTTTTACAATCGCATTGATGGAAGTATACCCGGTTACAATAATAAGTCCGCCCATCATCAGCAAGAAAGCGACAATAGCACTATCTGTTTTTTCCAAAAGCATGAACAATGGCACCGTTAGCAACGTCCCAAGGACACCGAAGCCCATCAATAATGGACGGCGGCCAATTTTGTCTGACAGTGAACCGGCGAGTGGTTGAAGCACAACGAATATCAAAAGAGCGATAAAATTGATCCAGCTAACAGTTTCCTTTTCAAGGCCTACGGTATTTACCATAAATTTCTGCAAATACGTCGTGTAAGTATAGAACGCAACGGTTCCACCCAGTGTCAGTCCGACCACCGTAAGCACCGCCTTCGGATGTTGCATAAGAGTGCGCACGGTTCCAGCATTTTTCCGGCTTTTTGAACCCATTTTTTCGAACTGTTCTGATTCATCCATCGTACGTCGCAGCCATAAAACGGCTAACGCTCCCAGTGCTCCTATAACGAAAGGAATGCGCCATCCCCATGAATGCATTTCGGATTCGCTGAGTATTTGCTGGAGAATGATCTGGACGCCGAGGGCTACCATTTGTCCGGCAACAAGTGTGACATACTGGAAGCTAGAATAAAAGCCACGACGGCCGCTGCTAGCCATCTCAGACAGGTATGTAGCCGAGGTACCGTACTCCCCGCCAAGCGACAACCCTTGAAGCAGGCGTGCGAGAACAAGAATGATCGGTGCTGCTATACCAATGCTTTCATAACCTGGTGTACAGGCAATAATCAAAGAACCAGCGGCCATGATGGTGATGGAAAGCGTCAGCGCGGCACGGCGGCCATGGCGGTCGGCGTAGCGACCCATCAGCATACTGCCTAAAGGGCGCATCAGGAAGCCCACTGCAAATATTGCAGCCGTATTCAGCAATTGGCTGGTCGGGTCTCCCTGAGGGAAGAATTCAGCTGAGAAATACACGGCGAAGGCAGAATAAACGTACCAGTCATACCATTCGATTAAATTTCCAACCGAACCTTTGAAGATGTTTGCTGTGATACGCCGAGAATTAGCGCGATCAATGGATTGAGACATTGAGAAAACCTCCTTATGTAGTTCCGATGTTAACGCTATTCGTTGGAAACGCCAACATTCTTGTTGTGAGATAATAAACAGACCCCTTTCTTTGAAAAAAATAAAAAAGTTCTCCATTATTTTCTATTTATTATCCTCATATACTAAAATATAGGGAAATTTCTAAATAATCAATAAGTATATTGATGCAGTGTTAACTTTTTTATCCAATTTTTGTTCATATTCTAGGATAATGTAAGGTTTGGATATGAAAGACAATCTCTGAGAATAGTCAAGGGAAATATCCTTCATCAATGGTATAAAAGACAAAATCCGAGAATCAGACAAGAAAATATCCCCTATTGGAATATATCTCTCGCGAACGAATCATTATCGGACATAAACATTTAGCCGTTTCAGTCTTCCTCCAACCCGCGTAGTATGTAGGACAAGGTACAATTAGGGGGAAGAAAGATGTGTTCAAAATGTTTTATCCTTAGGGACACAAGCCCGTGTAAATCCTTATCGGAGAATCAGTTTAATAAGTTTAATGTTGGAAGAAGTCGGGACTATGAAGCATGTGCCGTTGATGAAGACCAGTTTAAAAGACTTGGTGATGGACACCAAATTAGTGGTTTTAATAAGCGCTTTAGGCGATGCAGGAGTTGTAGATCGAACCAGATTATCACTAGGCAATTTCTTGATCTCGAGGATTTTTTGAGGCTGCATGAAGATCGATTAAGAGGTGTAAGATATCGAGATGAATTCATTCGTTGCGGGAGCTGCACTCATCCCGTGAATCACTTTCACAATGGAAACCAGTCTGGCCTGTTGAACAGGAATACTAGAATCATATAAGATTCAGGGGTCAGTCCCCCAATGATTTAACGCATTAGCGCAATGGGGGACTGACCCCCCGATGAGGTTTCATTTTCAAAAAAAGTGGGTAAAAAGAAAAGACGTTAACTCTGTAAATTGTTATGCAATAAGGAAGTTAAGGAGATAGTACCATGTCAAAGGAAAAAGAAATTGTCAAACAACTCACAAGGATTGCTGACGCGCAGGAGCGTATAGCTGCTGCTGCTGAGACAGAAGAACAAAACAAGAATGATGAATCTATTTCCGATGCAGAAAAAATGAAAAGATTTATCAATTCAAATAAAACCAAAACTGTTTAAAAGTACAATAGATGCTCAGGTCAACATCAGTAATATGTTGGCCTTTTTTTCGTTTTATCAAGTAGGGGGCCCTACTCAAATTTAATGTCCTACATTTATAAAAAATGCAGTAGCAGGTTACATTAAAAATCGGGAGGTGATCAAACATGGAAAACGGAAAAAACAAGGTTCAAAAAGCAGGCGGTGCAAATCCCGATGCAGCAGGTCTTGGCAATCCAGATGTCGCTGCACAGGTAGAAATAACCTCGAATGAAAATGCAATTGGAAAAGATGACCCTCGGTACGTACCAGCAGATGGGTTACGCGATACCGCATACGAATAAAGTTCTTACGACATAGGCTGACTTTAATGATTGTTTCAGTAGGTGTGGATTTAAAGTGATATTGCTCTTGTAACATAGGATTTTTTATGTTTTCTAAAACGGTAAACATGAAAAGGAGCGGGAATTTTGAAAGTAGTGGTAACAGGTGCAGCTGGTAAAATTGGCCGATGGACTGTAAGAACGATCATGGAAGCTGGTCATCAGGTAATCGCGTCAGACAGAAAGTTGAGGGAAGAATCTGCTTCGAAAAAATTCATTCAGGCTGAATTGCGTGACTATGGGCAAGTATGTCAGCTCTTCGCTGGTTGTGACGCAGTTGTCCACCTTGGGAATATTCCAACAGATGTGAGAAATACATCGCAGGCTATTTTTGAGAATAATATGCTTGTGAATTTTAATGTCCTTGAAGCTTGTAAGGATTTGAAAATTCCGAAGCTTGTGTGGGCCTCTAGTGAGACCGTTTTAGGATATCCTTTTGATCCGGCACAGCTTAGCTACCTGCCAGTAGACGAGGAACATCCAACTATCGTCAAGTCGTCCTATGCCATGGCAAAGCGGTTGACGGAAATCCTCTCACAAATGTTTAACCAACTAGCTAATACACAAGTAGTGGCACTTCGCTTTGCCAACATATATGAACCTGATGAATATGAAAAAATTCCGATTATGCATTGGAGTGAAGAAGGACAGAGGGAAATCCAAAAGAAAAATGCTTGGGCTTATTGTGATGTCAGGGATGCCGCACGGGCCTGTCTGCTTGCAATTGAAAAAAATAATTTGGGCTTTGAAATATTCCATATAACGGCCCCAGATACTATTTTTCCTGAGCCTAGCAAGGATTTGGTAGATAGATTTTTTCCGAAAGTAACTTTAAAGAAGAACATAGAAGGACATGAAACCCTGATGGCAATAGATAAGGCTAAGAAGATCCTTGGTTATGAACCACGTTATACATGGCGCAACGTTCTAAAAAGTGATGGTTCCACCAAGCCGCTACCGGAGGATCAACTTGCTTTATCCAAAAAATCCATATAAAGATAAGAATCAATGAAGGTCGACAGTGAATCTGTTGGCTTTTTTTGTGTAAAGTGAAAGGAACTCTTTTAGGTAAATTTAGTCTGGTGTTGCCATGAGGAAATGGAGGCGGCGCGAATATCTGCGTTAGCCAAATTGGACCATCCAATTAATAGTTCCATTTAACTATATAATAAGTAAGATGTGGAGGATAAACTTGGTAAACCGAAATGGCGATCTGAAACTTCCGGTTTCCATATGCTTTGTTGGTCTAGAAATTTTCATTTTCTACCTGTGCTGTTTATAATGGGAAAGAGAGCCAAAAGGCTTATTCTGATAGCCCTATTACAATCTTGCCACTTGTTTCGTGGTAAAATAATAGAATACAAGAGGAGGGGAAATATGAAAAAGCCGCTATTGCTTTTTAGTATTTTATTGGCCGGACTGCTTGTGCTAGCCGGGTGTGAGAAAGAACCTGTGCCTGAGGACCGCCTCGCCGCGTATACGAAGCTCTGGAACGAGCAGAAGTTCGACCAGATGTACGATTATCTTTCCACAGATGTTAAGAAAAAAATCAGTAAGAAAGACTTCGCAGGCCGCTATGAAAAAATCTATAAAGATATCGAAACTGAAAATCTAAAGGTCACCTATAATAAACCAGAAGAACCAAAGGACCACGATGACAAGAAACAGGTGAGCCTGCCGTTTTCGGTAAAAATGGATACGTTGGCCGGACCTGTCCAATTTGACCAGAAAGCAACACTTATAAAAGAAGAACGTGACGATCAAACAAACTGGTACATCAAATGGAATCCGGGCCATATCTTCGCCGGAATGAAGGAAAACGATAAAATTGGAATTTCAACACAACCTGCAATTAGAGGAGAAATTGTCGACCGGAATGAACGCGGTCTGGCGATGAACGGAACCGTTGCTGAAGTATCGCTTGTTCCAGAACAAATGGCAGGAAAAGAAGCATCCATTATCTTACAGGTATCAAGCTTGTTGAATATGAGTGGGGAAGAAATAAACAAGCTGCTGGATCAGCCGTGGGTACAGCCAAATATGAGTGTGCCGATCAAAAAGGTAGAGTCAGCGCAAACTGCTCTGCTTGAAAAGCTTGGCTCCATTCCAGGCGTTGCGATCAATGAAGTTGAGGAACGTGTGTATCCTTATAAGGAAGTAACCGCCCATCTGATCGGTTATATAGGACCAGTGTCTGCAGAAGAATTGGAGAAACTGAAAGGAAAAGGCTACACTGCCAATGATGAAATTGGGAAACGAGGCCTCGAGCAAATACTGGAGGAGCGTCTCAAAGGACAGGCTGGGGCGAAGATTTTTATCAAAGGAGAAAATGGACAGGATACGGTTGTCGCTGGAACTCCAGCTAAAGAAGGAGAAACGGTCACTTTGACCATCGACGCCGAGTTACAGAAGGCCATTTTCAACCAATACAAAAGTGATACCGGATCGGCCGCGGCAATCCATCCGTTAACCGGTGAAACGCTCGCGCTTGTAAGCAGCCCGTCATTTGACCCAAATAAGTTTGTACTTGGCATTTCAAGCCAAGAACGAAAAGCGCTTGAAAATGATCCACGCAAACCGCTGCTAAATCGTTTTACCTCCGTTTATGCTCCAGGTTCTACGATGAAGCCACTGACAGCAGCGATTTCACTGAAAAACGGAATCGATCCTAAGAAGACATTAAACATTTCCGGAAAACAATGGAGTAAGAAGGGGTGGAAGGATCATTCCATCACACGGGTAAGCGACCCGGGAAAACCAATTGATATGACAGGTGCGCTCATATACTCTGATAATATCTATTTTGCACAGAGGGCACTTGAGCTAGGGAAAGGAAAATTTTCAAACGGGCTAAAAGCATTTGGCTATGAAGAAAAAATGCCTTATGACTACCCAATCAAAACATCTAAAATAGGCAATCTAGACAGTGAAGGCCGCCTGGCGGACAGTGGTTACGGACAAGGGCAAACACTTATGAGCACCCTCCACGCTGCCGTCTCCTACACGGCCTTCTTGAATGAAGGAAATGTACTTGCTCCTTCGTTAATAATGGGCGACAGCTCAGAAAAGAAAGTTTGGAAGGAAAAAGCGGTCTCACCCGAACATGCTAAGCAGGTAACAAATATGCTAAAACAGGTCATCTCAGACCCTAAGGGAACGCCGCACTCGGCAAGCAAACTGGGTATCCCGCTCGCTGGTAAAACAGGAACAGCGGAATTAAAGAGTGCGAAAGGGCAGAACGGGAAGGAAAATGGATGGTTCGTCACTTACAATACAGAGAGCCCACGGCTTCTGATGGCCTGGATGATGGAAGACGTCAAAGGCAAGGGCGGTTCTAAGTATGTGGTGGAGAAGATGAAGCCGGTTTTAAAAAGTTATTTGAAATAAGGTTGTTATAGTTGGACCTGGGGGAGCCTCCCAGGTTCTATTTTTTTGATTTCTTCGTTTGAATTGGTTTAAAAAGTATGTTTTTACATCTAAAAAAGCGATTTTTACACATGATGTGATATCAAAAATAAAATTTCCGCTTCCAAATGCTCATTTCTCACTTTCGCTGCAATCGGAAAATTCAGCTACATTTTAGGCACCCGGGAATAAATGAAAAGCGCGCTTTTCCCAAGGTGCAAAGTGAATGGATGAGTTTTCGAAGCTTGCAGAGCAGTATACGCCAATGATTCATAGCATCATCAGAACGTTGGGTATCTACAAAAACAAGGAGGAATTTTTTCAGATTGGGCTGATCGGATTATGGGAGGCAGAGGCTAAATTTAATCCTGAAATGGGGAAGTTTTTTACATATGCTTATTCAACGGTAAAGGGAAAGATTTTGAATGAGCTTAGAAAGGAACATGGGTTTGAAACACGGCATACACCACTTGATTTGGAAACGGGGGATGTTATTAACAGAATGATAACGTTGGATGAACCCTTACAATTGGAAAATCTGCAAACATATTGCGATGGGTTAACCAAACATCAGGCTGACTGGCTGCTGCTTACCTTTCAAGAAGGAAAATCACTGCCTGAAATTGCAAGTAAATTAGGAGTAAGTGTAGCAGCGGTAAAATCATGGCGTCAGTCTGCCTTGAAAAAGCTAAGGAAGAATCCTGAGTTATTCTGGGATTGACTGCTATTTTCATGATCTAGGGTTCTTCCTGTTGGATTGCACCGGGAATTCGTTGTTTCCTTGGTGCAATTTCTATATCCAAGCTAATTTAATCAAACGATTGATTAAATGAAAAGTGGCGAAAAAGCAATTTGACTAAACAGTGGCCTTATTGCTCAATTCAGAAGCCGTATTTACAATATGTTCAAAAGAGGAATGGAATTCTTCGATCATGGCAGACTGTTCCTCTGAATTCGAAGAAATGCTTGCTAGAGTGGAGATGATTTTTTCTAGGTTTTGCATCATTTCTTTTACCTGGGGTTCAACCGTTTCTACGGATTCCTTGCTGGTGTCTGCCATTTTTTTTATCTCATTTGCCACAACGGCAAAGCCTCGTCCATGTTCTCCAGAACGTGCTGCTTCTATGGAAGCATTTAAACCTAAAATGCGTGATCGAACAGCAGTATCTTTTATCATGGCTAAGATGCGTTCGATATGCTTGATTTCATCCTTCAGTAGCAACGATTCTTCTGCGAGATCCTGGAGGTCTTTTGCAACAACGTCCGCCACTTTGGTCATCTGTTCAGAAGTTGCTGACAATTGTTCACTTACAGCTGTTAATTCTTCAGCTCCAGTTCGAAGTATATCCAGTTTGTGGTTTGAAACAATTGAGCTGATGACTCCTATAGTTTTCCCATTTTCTTTGATCGGTGAAGCCGTTGATATATAGGCAACGCCAAAACGCTGTGCATCTCTTTCTTCCTTAAGCATCTTACCAGTTTCGTAAGCTTCATAGGTTAACGTCCCTTTGAAGGCGTCGAGGGGAGCACCCACAGGAATCTTTATATCAATCGTTTTTCCAGGCAAATACCCGATTACCTTTTCCGTATCCGCAATGACAAGACAGCAATCCTCAGGAAATATGCTTTGGATGATCTCCAAATTAGCCAACAGCTGTTCTAACTTCTTTTCCAAAATAAGCAGCTCCCTTTAAGTTCATAGTTTAAGCAAAAACTTTCTTTAAGTAGTATCGACTAAATTAATAATATTTTGAATATATGGAAATTTGGATTCGGTAATAATAGATTAGCGGGGGAGGCACCCCGGCCTGATTTAGCTAATATATTCTTTCTTATGTCCTGACTTTGCACGGGAGCCGCTTGCAAATGCATTAAATGCAAAAAAAGACAGATCATAAGCTGATCTGTCTTTCAATAATTATATTCTTTTTGCTCCAAGATACCGAGGAGACCAGTAGCTGTTGTCCATAGAACTAATACTTACTCCGTTTGAAGAGGAGGCATGGATAAACTGCCTGTTGCCGATATATATGCCGGCATGGGAAGCACCTGGTTTATAGGTTTCGAAGAATACGAGATCGCCAACCTGTGGAGTGGAGACACGTACTCCCTTTTTATAAATTTCTGCTACTGTTCTAGGCAGACTGATATTGGCGCTCTTCTCAAAAACATATTTGATGAAACCGCTGCAATCAAACCCGCTTGGCGTACTGCCGCCCCAAACATATGGAACACCCATATACTTTTTGGCAGTTGTAACTACGCTTGTTGTTGACGGCGAAGTATATGCTGCTTTGACCACTGAACTGCCAGCAGTCGTTGAACTCCCTAATGCTCTGAATGTATTTTTGCCCACGATTCCATCAGGCGTCAGGCCATGCCTTTTTTGGAAGTTGATGACGGCACTTTTGGTTATAGAGCCAAAATAAGCAGTTGTTCTGCTACCTTTAAAGAATCCTTTTTTCTTAAGGATTTCTTGTAATTGTTTTACATCGCTATGTGTCATACCGCTTTTTAGGGTTCTTTTGCCAAAGGAACTGCTATTCACTGTAGAAGAACCTTTCGCAAATCCTAATGCTTTTAATGTATTTTTTCCGACGATCCCATCAGGTGATAGACGGTTTTTCTTTTGAAAATTCACAACAGCACTCTTAGTAACTGTTCCAAAATAAGTCGTTGTTCTACTGTTCTTAAAGTAACCCTTTTTCTTAAGAACCTCTTGCAATTGCTTAACATCACTGTGAGTCATGCCACTTTTCAACGTTTGATCTCCCAAGGCTGCGCTGCTGACCAACGGACTGCTGACAAGTAAGGTACCTGCCATCACTACGGATGTTACTAATTTTTTCACGTTTTGTATTTCCCCCAACTCTTTTATATACCCCAAATACTACCATCCTAAAATGACAATTCCGTTTTAGTTAAGTAACAGCAATATTAAAAACTAATACAAATTGACGTCAGAATGAAATGATACTAAATGTTCTGATTATATTAAAAGAGTAGATAGGAGAAATTAATCAAACGTTTGATTAAAGCAAAAAAAAGGCCAGTGCCCCATAATTAGGGATGGCCTTTTTTTTCAGTTGTATTATAGAAGAGTCCCGCAAATTTAAAGGTTAGTAGAAGTGAAATGATTCCCATTATATAGGTAGCCATTTTCTGCTAGATAGTCTTTCGCCATTTTCTCTGCTGCTTCTTCCGATTCAACTCCGAAAGCGTCCTTCATTGTCCTCGATAAAGCGAGTATTTGTCCGGGCTCAACTTTTCCTTCGATAAATCGGTCCAGTATGTATTTAATCGTTTCATTAATTTCGTTTTCCATAGAATTAGGTACCCTCCAGGAGAGAGAATATTCATGCTGGAACCATTCAAACCACTAGTTAATGATAGTAACTTTTATGTTCTTTACACCATAGTTCACTGCTGTTTGCTGTTCAGGGTAGAAGATATCTATTTCGTTCCCTTTAATGGCGCCCCCAATGTCAGCCGCCGTAGCATAGCCATAACCTTCAACATGAACTTTGGAACCAAGCGGGATCACATTCGGGTCGACCGCAATTACCTTTTCACCAGGATTATTCCTTAGGTCAACTCCAGTTTTAGTAATTCCAGAGCAACCCTCACAGTAGGCTGTGTATGCCGTTGCCCTTACAGTGATCGTTTTGCCAATCGTTTGCTGTTGACGTTCCAGAGACTCTTTAGATCCTTCTGTAGAGTTAAATGCTAATTTTTGGCCCGGGAAAATGGCGTCCGTCTGCAAGTGATTCCAATCTTTTATGTTTTTAACTGTCACACCATTTTTATGTGCAATTTTGAAAAGTGTATCACCCTGTTTTACTATGTATTGTTTTGTTTCTGGTGAAACTGTTATGTGTTGATCAGGATAAATAAGATCTGAGCTTAATTGATTCCAGTTTTTTAGTTGCTCTACTGAAACCTTATGGGCATTTGATATTCCCCAAAGGGTATCACCTTTTTGTACGGTAACCGTTTGTGCATATGTAGTATTACCGGTGAAGCCCAATAGAAGAGCCATCGCGAATAATGAAAATATTTTTTTCATCGTGTAAATCCTCCTTGTCTCGCCGTAATGCTTCTCATCATAGCACGAAAAATGACGACATATTGAACAGCCAGGTAATATTTCAATTGCGAAAGTAACATCACCGTGACAGGATGATTACACGGCTTTTTTAAAAAACAGTGTTCTCTCAAAAAAATTTGCTTTCTTACCTTAATAGATTTATATATTTTCTATTAGGGTCTTCCAACTTTAGAACCTTAGAAAGGGGATTATCCGTAGTGAAAGAATTTCGTGTATGCTATACGTATGATTCGGAAATTAAATTCGTGGAAATACAGAAGAAGCAAAGTGTTAAGCCAGAAGAGGTTAAACAGGAGATTTTACATAATTTATTACAAGTAAAAGATTTAGTAAGTACAGAGGAGAACAATGGTAGATCTCATTTGCGTTATGTACGGGTGATGGAAGGGGAATGTGGCGAGGATGAGTGAGACTCGCTTTACATGGCATAATTTAATTACAGCAATAAAAAAAGACGGAAATTCCGCCTTTTTTAATGATTGGGAACATGCTTAGCAGCTGCCCTTATTTCAACAGTAATGCTGCCGCCTTGTACCATAGCCTTAATAATTACAGGGTGATTTTTTGTATTCTGGAACTTGAAGTCTTTTCCGCCCCATGAAACCGTAGCATCCCGATCTTTAGGGACGTAACCAACAGTCTTTGAATGGTGATGAAGCTCGATAATACCAAGACCAGCCTTTTCCACGGCATTATAAAGTGTAGTAGAAGTCTGGCAAATACCCCCGCCAATGCCTTCAACAAATTCCTTGTTTACAATTTCCTTAGCCTTTTGATACCCTTTTGCAGCAGTTCGTTCACCAACTACCAGATTGAAGTAAAACCTGTCTCCAGGACCCAAAACAATGTTGTTGATCTCATTTGCCGAAAGCCGTATATTTGTGGTTCTTCCAGCAACTGAAGAATTAAACGTTGTGGTAAATCTGCCCAAGACAGCTTGATCTACATCTGCAGCAGCTTCCGCCGAAATATTAGGTACCTCTTCACTAATCGGTACTTCGACTGACCTCTGGAAGGCGTTCACGGATTCAAGTTCTTTCGTAAGCGCCTCAGAATTTACAACAATCCGGGACTGCCCCGGTTTCAGTTGACTGCCGCCTACCAATTTGGCAGGTATCATAGGGCGGTCATACTTCGCCTCAAATTCTTCAGCTATCTTTTCCGCATCCTCTGCTGTTTTAAGAGAAGATGCCTTTATTTTTTGCAGCTCTTTGCCATTTCTAGAATCGATCAAGGCAAGTTCTGGCTCGGTAAATTGTTTTGCCGAGAGCGAAAGTTCTTTTTTATAATGCTTGATTCCATGATGTCCATCTTCCGCAGAACCAGTAGCTGTTCCCCCGATACTGCCCAATAAAACTAAACCGCCAGCAACTGCACCAGACATTAACAATAATATTCCTTTTTTCATGCTCTCCACACCCGTACGTCAAATTTCCCCAAACCCAGTCTGCATAACTTTTTTTCTAAGAAACTACTTATCTCTTTTACCCGGTTCACAAGCTACCATCACATTGTGCACTCGATATTTCCAATTATATGATATTGGTCCACTTTATGCACTGATTTTTTAACGAAACTGAAATAAACTTAATAAAAAAACTGTTTTCTTAAACAGCGTGTAATCTATACGGATTTTTTTGAGTATCGTGGTTATATTTTACAATCAAAGGGATAAATTGCCCATCATTATTTTATGTTAATTAGTGTTTTTACAGTAATAATTTTACAATTTCCCCCTTCATTTGACTACTTTTTTAACTTGAGAAAGCAGGCAAACGTACTAGCTGAATTCGTGGCATAGTTAATAAGTTATATTTGAAGGTTTATTTCTTTCTCTTTTTTTGATAGTAGGGAAGCAGCGTTACGATAATGGATAGGAAAATCAACAAATAAAGTACACCTAACTCAGCACTTTCCATAACTTGAAAAGGATTAACAGCATTATGCCAGGCGTGCCTTATTTCAAATCCCATAAGAATATCAAGAGCTAGAGAAAGAGCCATTAATAGTCCGAGCATTAAAATAGCAATTAATAGAATTTTCATTTTTTCCACCACTCTCCATAGTTAGTTTTTCTTGCTGAAATCCTTTATATGCGTATAGTGGTAAAAATTGAATATATCGTTTGGACGCTGGAAAGAATACAGATAAAAGTAGGAAGGGTACTGTGTTATGCCTTCATTTTTTAGAGGTAAGAAGGTAAGGAAAAACGGAAATACTCAAAAAACCAATAATCAAAAACAGTCCGCAGAAAAAAAGCCCGAGTTAATCGATTTTTCATTGCCTGTTAACCTGGACACCATTAAAGAGAGAACAGGAAACAGCACGGATATTGTTACCCGGCGTTTAAGAATCGGGCTAAATTCTGAATTGAAAACGGCCATTGTTTATGTTGATGGTGTTGTCAATGAACAATTTATCCATGATTTTTTAGTTGAGTCATTGATGAAGGATCATTTTTTACAAGAAAAATTGACGCTGGAAAATGTGACGGAAGTCATTACTGATGATTTGGTTGCCCTCAGTAAAGTGAAATCGGTATCGGAATGGAACCAGTTATTATTGTCTTTGATGTCGGGAGAAACAATTATTCTTATCGATGGATTGGACAAAGCTCTCAGTGTAAAGACAGAAGGCGGGGAGAAACGTGCCATTGAAGAACCAGGCACCCAGGTTTCAGTTCGTGGTTCAAGGGCAGGTTTTGTAGAATCGCTCGGGACAAATACAGCTTTAGTACGTCGTATCATTAAGAATCCAAACTTGTGGATGGAATCCATGAAAATAGGGAAAGTCACGAAAACAGATGTTGCCATCATGTATATCAATGGCATAGCTAAAAAGGAAATTGTTGAGGAAGTACGAAGCCGTTTGAGAAAAATAGAAATCGACAGCATCCTTGAATCGGGATATATTGAACAGCTTATTGAGGACCAGACGTTTACTTTTTTTCCTACTATTTATAACACAGAAAGGCCAGATGTGGTTGCGGGAAACCTCCTTGAAGGGAGGATTGCTATTTTTATAGATGGAACTCCGTTTGTGCTGCTGGCGCCCGCTGTATTCGTTCAGTTTTTTCAAACGGCCGACGATTATTATTACCGCTTTGATATCGCTACCGCATTGCGGTTATTGCGGATCTCAACCTTTATCATCTCCCTGATTGCCCCCGCTGCATATGTTGCGGTCACGACCTTTCACCAGGAGATGGTTCCAACCCAGCTGATAATTGCACTTGCAGCGCAGCGGGAGGCAGTGCCTTTCCCAGCCATTGTCGAAGCACTAATTATGGAAATAACATTTGAAATTTTGCGGGAAGCCGGTATACGTTTACCAAGGGCTGTTGGTTCTGCGGTTTCCATTGTTGGCGCCCTTGTTATCGGGCAGGCCGCAGTACAGGCGGGGATTGTGTCACCCGCCATGGTTATTGTCGTATCGATCACCGCGATTGCCAGTTTTGCAACTCCTTCCTTTTCAATGGCAATTTCAGCACGTTTGATACGATTTTTGTTTATGTTAAGCGCTGCCTCATTCGGCTTTTATGGGATCATTCTGGCGTTCATTATGATGCTTGCCCATCTATGCAGTTTACGTTCTCTTGGTGTTCCGTATATGGCACCGCTAGCCCCATTTATCCCAGTTAACGTAGCTGATACGGTTGTTCGCCTTCCGTGGCTGGACTTGGGTACAAGAGCTAAATTGATCAGCAAGCAAAACAATATACGCCAAGGGGAGCACACGAGACCTCAATCCCCTGAAAATAATGGAATTATGACCAGTAACACTGGAAAAGGTGACAGAAATGATTCGTAAATGGGCATTTGTTTTCTTGATGCTGGCCTGTATCAGTTTTGTGTCCGGATGCTGGAGCAAGAAAGAGTTAACCGATATCTCATTAGTTTCAGCCCTTGGCATTGATAAAAATGAAAAGGGCAGGTATGTAGGAACTTTTCAGATCATTAACCCTGGAAATGTAGCAGGAGGCATGCAGGGTGGAGGAGGAGGCGGACAAGGACCAGCGGTATCCGTTTATTCTTCGACTGGCGACAATTTGGTTGAAGTAAGCCGCCGTGCATCCACCAAGATATCACGTCGGCTGTACTATGCCCATACCAATCTGGTAGTCATCAGTGATGAGCTGGCAAAAAAAGAAGGCCTGTCAGATATGATGGATGCCCTTGACCGCGATCCTGAGTTCCGGTCAACAGCACGTGTTGTCATTGCCCGTGAGTCAAGCGCTGCAGAAATCGTAAAAACATTAACGGCTGTCGATAAGATTCCGTCAAATAAAGTGATTAAAACGATGGAATTAACAGAAAAAAGATGGGGCGAGCATGTGAATATGAACGTCCAGGAATTGTTGAAGGATCTAGTATCTTCCGGAAAAGAACCCGTGGTTACTGGATTTCGCATGGTTGGCAATGCCAGACAGGGTAAAAAGATGGAAAATATTCAACAAACCGCCCTGGATGCAGTCCTCCAAGCGGATGGCATTGCCGTCTTTAAAGACGACAAATTGGTTGATTGGCTTCAAGGGGAACATGCAAGGGGGACATTATGGATTCTTGATAAATTGAAAGCAACAGGTATAAGTGTAGACTGGGGCAATAAGAAGGAAGCAATTGTTTATAAGATGGTTCGCCAAAAAACAAAGGTCTCTGCCAGTATGAAAAACGGCCAGCCCGACATTTCCATTAATGTTAGGGCGGAAGGGGATATTGGCGAGACAAAGGTACCTGTCAATCTAGCCAATTCGCGTGAATTGTTAAAAATAGAAAAGGCATTGGAAAAAGAAATCGAAACAGAGATACATAAAGCAATTGCCAGTGCTCAGAAAAATAAGTCGGATATTTTTGGATTTGGTGAGGCGCTGCACCGATCCAACCATAAAGCATGGAGACAGCTAGAAAACAATTGGGATGACAATCACTTTCCCCGAATAAGAGCACAGATTAAAGTGGACGCTCATATACGCCGCACCGGCCTAAGAAACAAACCCTACCACTTGGGGTCAAGTTAAGGCCAATTCCTTCAGCACGGTAATTCTCTATCGCGATGGGGGTCAGTCCCCCAACGCGGTAATGCACTAAAGTGCTGGGGTGGGGGTCTGACCCTCAGCACGGTGACGCTTTAAATGAAACATAGGGAGTTCGTCCCCCGAAACGGTAAGCGATAATCAAAATAAGAGGTCAGCCTACCATGAAGAAAAAATTTAACCGTAGGTGGACTTATCCAACAAAAGGGAGGTGACGATTTGTGGAGCAGGCAAAAATCAGTACATACCAGTTGTTTGTTCTAATGTTTTTATTCCAGCTTGGCAGCGCCATTGTGATTCCTCTTGCAGTAGGAGCAAAACAGGACGCTTGGCTTGCCGTTTTACTTGGGATGATAGTTGGGATTGTTCCCTTTTTTATCTATTACGGGCTATATCAGTACTATCCAAACATGCTGCCGACAGGATACGTGGAAAAAATAGTCGGGAAGGTTTTAGGCCGGGTACTGTCCCTTCTTTATATCCTCTACTTTTCATATCTTACGGCAAGGGTATTGAGGGACTTCGGAGAGATGCTCTTGTCATTTGCTTATATGGAAACACCATTGTTTCTCGCTAATGCTTTATTGATGCTAGTAGTTGTATATACGGTACGCAAAGGAATCGAAGTGTTAGCGAGAACGGGCGAGTTGCTCTTTGCCATGATTTTATTGCTCTCGAACACCGGACTTTTGTTGATTATTTTTTCCGGATTAATCGACCTTAATCATTTAAAGCCTATATTAGAAGAAGGTTTTAAACCAGTAGTGAGAGTGGCATTAACTGAGACATTGTATGTACCGTTTGGCGAAGTAGTTGTATTTGCTATGATTTTTCCTTACTTGAACAACCCAAAGAAGGCAAAGTCCGCCGGTTTATTGGCTCTGGTCTTGAGTGGGGCCGCTCTGACGATTGTAACGGTTGTTAACATCAGTGTTCTTGGGGTTGACCTTGTTTTGCGCTCTCCTTTTCCTCTTCTATCGACGATACAGTCCATCCAGATCGCCAATTTTTTAGAAAGACTGGATGTTTACTACATGCTTGGCTCCATTATAGGTATTTTCTTCAAAATAAGCATCTATTTCTATGCAGCCGTAATAGGCACTGCTAACGTATTTAACGTGAAACAATCATCGCAGCTCGCTTATCCCATTGGCATTGTCATCTTATTTCTATCCGTTTCAATCGCAAGTAACTTTCCGGAACACGTGCAGGAAGGACTAAGAATTGTACCATTACTATTACATCTTCCATTTCAAATAATCATCCCGCTGCTCCTGCTAATTATCGCCTTCATGAAAAGGAGAAAAATCAGTAAAACACGGGGTCAGACCCCCAGTGCTGTAAACCGTTAAAGCGGTGGAGGATATTCTTGAAGGATAAATTTACAAAAATTGTAATCCGATTTGCCGTTTGTTAAATTAAAGGAGTTATTACAAATTGTAAAGGTGCGTATCTTTATGGAGAATTCTGAACGGAGTACAAGAATACGTAATCGGAGAAAGGGAAAGAGAAGGGTTTTCTTTCTGTTGTTTTGGGTGTTGCTTTTAATTTTTTTAGGCATGGCAGCATATTTTTATTATGAGTATAAAAAGGGAATGGAAAATGCCCAGGATGAGGCCAACCTCAACAATGAGGAATTTGAATTCAATGGAGTGGAGGATGAATTCGGAAAGGTAAATATATTGCTGCTCGGTGTGGACTCAAGAGACGGAAGAGCTTCAAGGACAGATACGATTATGATCGCCCAATATGACCCTGACACGAAAGAGTCAAAATTGGTTTCGATTATGCGCGATTCTTATGTAACAATACCAGGGCACAGAAAAAATAAAATCAACGCAGCCTATGCGATAGGCGGAACGGAATTGTTAAGAAAATCAATTAAAGAAAATTTCGATGTTAATTTACAATACTATGCTCTTATCGACTTTGATGGTTTTGCTGCAATGGTGGATACCGCTTTTCCAGAAGGCATTACCGTTGACGTACCTCAGAGTATGTATGGAGGTACTGGCATTACCTTCAACCCGGGAAGACAGAAGCTCCATGGCCAAGAGTTGCTGGCATACGTAAGATTCAGGAAGGACGCCCAAAGCGATTTTGGCAGGGTAGAACGCCAGCAGGCAGTGATAAAAAGCATAGCGGATGAAGTCCTAACTGTTCAAGGGGTAGTCAAGATTCCAGGAATGCTCGGCACGATCCAGCCATATATCTCTACTAATATGAAGAAAACCACCATGCTATCGATCATCTCTCCTTACTTCCTTAATCGAAACAATAATGAAATCATAACATTTAGAATCCCTGTAGATCACTCGTTTGAAAACAGGAGATACCAACATGCAGGAAGCGTCCTTGAATTGGACATAGAAAAAAATCGAACCGCCTTAAAAGAATTCTTAAAATGAAGGGGCGAATGATGGGGTCAGTCCCCCGCTACGATAACGCGTTAAAGCGGGGGGAGTCCCTCTTCGCAGTATTGGTTAAAGCGGTAAGAATCAGTCGTCCTTACTGCATTACAATAGAGGAAAAAAGGGTGCTTATCAAGAAACAACAGATGGTTATCAATATTTTGTTATCTTTAAATAACATTAGGTGGAATAAGCTCGCTTCATTTTATAGGTTTGTTTATATGCGTTTTGGTTTTCTTCGCTTTTTAATTTCTTTAAAAAATGTTTTACTGAAAAAATATATTGCCGTTTACGGAATGATGTTTAAAATTAATGTAAGAAAAAACAAAAATTTCAAAGTTAAGTAAATATTCACTGCGATTATCATGTATAATTACGTAAATATAAATAAATATAAAAAAGGCTGGGATAGAAATGAGGATTATTGGTGATGTCATTAAACGAAGAAGAAAGGAACTGAACATGACCCAGAATCAGCTTTCTGAGAAGCTTGGGGTGTCCAGTACCTTTATTTGTAAAATCGAGACCGGTTTTACGCCGCCCAGTGAAAAGCATTTAAAAGCAATTGAGGAAGCATTGGAAATGGATTTTTCAAATTACTTCACTACGGAAAATCAACTGCTGAACAAGTGGAAAACTGTCATTAATTTGTTTGAGGAACAGCAGCTGCAGCCTGAAGATGTAAAGATGCTTATTCACTTTATCACCAATATCAAAAAGACCGGTTAAATCCATTTCATTGTGGATTGTACTTTCGTGCTATTAATAAATAGAAGATTAGAACTAAAATAATCAGCATAGCCATTTAATCAAACGATTGATTAAATGAGTTTCTGTTTATTTTTTTGTTTAAAATCATCATAAAAGCCTGCTGTTTTTCATTAAGATGGACGCTCGGGGATATAAAGGACAAATTCGAAAGATCAGGCAAGAAAAATGTCTTTCATCGGGGATATGAAGGACAAAATCATAATATCACGCAAGCAAAGTGTCTTTCATTGAGGGCATGAAGGATAAAATTCAAAGAGCAGGCAAGCAAAGTGACCTTCATAAAGTAAATGCCACCTGGTTGAACATATATTTAGCGTTACATATGGTGCTGGCGAATCATGGAGTTTATGTAAAGTCCATTGGATTTTAATTTTCATTATCAGAGGATTGATGTGAGGGCCATACTGACTAGAAATGCATGCGGCCTGTTTATGCCATAAATCACATTGATGAGAAAGGCGAAAACCGCATCAGAGGTGGAGTTAAATCTCACACCTCCTGCAATCAGCAATGTTTCCGCATTTATTATGTGCCCAAATAGATTAGAAAGATTCATAGGTTGAAGTCCCAGCGTTAGCAGGAACACTGTCAGAAAGCGATTCTATATTTTTTGCCACCTTCGTGCTGTATGTGAAATCTCCGTAGCAGTAAGGGTAACGGAAATTGCTTTTGTTCCCCCCGCAATTATAGGTATTCGGTTTTTTGTTTACTTGGAGCATGGAGTATTTCTTGGCCAACTCCTCAGTATGTTTCCCTCCATGCTGGGCGGTATAATCTATATACCCAATACCCATGTTGTAGGCCTGGATAACTGTCGGAAAGTCCACATTTTTGCGTTTTCCGTAAGCCACTGCCTTATGAAAATGTTTGACTCCTTGCTGAATGCTTAGCTTCGGATCCTTGATAGAATTTGGAGCAAGCCCCGCTGATTCGGAAGCCTGCATTGGATCCCCGCCTAGACCGCGGCTTTCCTGCTGCATTAAGGCCACAAGAACCATGGTGTATTCTTCAAGATGATACTTTGCTAATTCGCTGTTAATTAGAGAAGTATACTTCTTGGCATCTGCAAAAGGATCGCCGAATTCCCTTTTTGAGATGGAAGATGAGTCCTGTTGAATCGGAATCTCGACAACCTGCAACAAGGCTATAAAAGCAAAAAGGCAGATTAGCAGCATAAAAAGGGTCTTATTAGATTTTTTCTTCCGCTTCCGTTTTTTCATAGAGTTTCTCCTGGTCGATTTCTTCTATGACATTATAAATCAATAGAGAGTTTTATGACATTAAAAAGAAGGGGTCAGTCCCCCGCTGCGTTAAAGCTTTACAGCAGTGGGGGACTGACCCCCTTACGTAGACCCCCTTAATTATTTACTCTTTCTGGCGATAAAAAAGATAGGTCAATAGATTTAAATCGGGGGGAGTCTAAGTAGGAATGCTTAAGCGTATCTTGGTGTTGGCAATGGTCTCCGTGTTGGTTAGTTTTCCGGTTGATGCTTATGGTGAGGGACAAGCGACGAAGAATGTGAGAGTGGTAGAAAGCAGCGGTTCGCAAAACTATCTATTGATTAGCAATGAGTCTGTAGTGGCAGACAACGTTCAGGATATAGGGAATCTTACTCCTTACAATAAAGAGATAACCATGAACAAAAGTTTGAAGCCGCAAGCGTATAAAATGGATTTGAACCGTCCTTATACAATCACACCGGCGTTAAAAAAGAGTATAAAGCGGGCGTCCATTAAGCCTGTTTATAAAGTGGGCAGCACTAAGCTTTTTTGGGTGACAGATTTCAGAACAGAACGCGATTATTCACTCACAGCAGAATTGAATTATAGCGGTTCAAAAACAAATGTCTGGGTCCATAACAAGCAGATTACGAAAGAACAAGCAGAACAATTGGGACAGGAATTTGATACAAAAATCCATGAGATGGTCACAGAAAATTTCGGAGTTGAATCCGATGTCGACAGCAATGGAAAAGTAGATATTTTATGCTACGACATTCAGGATGGATTTAATGGAACAGGCGGCTTCTATGCCGGGTATTTTTATGCGAGAGACTTATTTGATGTAAGTAATTCAAATCAGTCAGAGGTTTTTTACATCGATACTTATCCGTTAATGGGCTTGAATGCTTACAAAGATGTTACAAAGGCTTATACAACACTGGTACATGAATTTCAGCATATGGTGAATTTTAACCGAAATGTGTTGATAGAGAATAGTGGAGAAAGCATGGATGTATGGCTGGATGAAGCTTTGTCGATGGCTGCTGAACAAATGTATACAGGTGAGGCATTAGCCGACCGAATCGACTATTATAATCAATCTGAATCGAATAAAAACGGCCATTCCATACTGTACTGGGATTATGATGGGGATATTTTGTCCAACTACGCCTTATCTTATTTGTTCGGACAATATTTAAATGTACAAATCGGTCAAGGGAACAGCATTTTTAAAGAAATCATAGAAAACCAGGATAATGATTACCGTGCAGTCGAACAGGTAGTAAAAAAATATATTGACCCATCCATGGATTTTGGACAATTTATGACCAGCTTCAGGGGGGCTTTGTTGTTAAAGGAAGACAAGGGGCTGTTTGGCTTTAAAGGGAATCCTGCATTTGATGAGATCAAGCCAAGAATCTACAACGGCGCATCCAACCCTCTGTTATTTGGGGGAGGCTCCATTGTAAAGCAGGTTGGGTCGGTGCCAAGCGATCCGGTGGATAAAGGTTCCAATATTTCGTATACCTTTTTTAGCTCCAATGCGAGCCGACCTGTTACTTCACCAGTGCCAATGTCTCTTTCTGTTAATAAGGTAAGTGATAAGGATACATTCCTAAAAGGTAAAACAGTAGCAAATGCTAAAATTTCCATTAAGACAAGCAGTGGAACAATTGGAAGTGGTCTTGCTAATTCTGCTGGGGACTTTACGATTAAGATTCCCAAGCAAAAGGGCGGGACGAAGCTGACGGTTACTGCTGAAGAGAACACAGGAAATGGAAGCAGAAGTGCAACGGTAACTGTAGTGGATGAAACTCCACCAGCTAAGCCAACAGTCGTGTCTGTGGATGATAATGATACCGTTGTAAGCGGAAACGCTGAACCAGGTTCGTACGTTTGGGTCCAAGTGGGGGACGATTGGGTGAATAATGGTACCCTGGCAGGACCAACCGGGAATTTCTCGGTAAAAGTGAAAACCCAAAAGGCAAGTACGTATATAGCTGTATGTGCAGTTGATCCCGCTGGCAATCAAGGCGGCTTTACTGAATTGTTCGTGAAGGATAAAACGCCGCCGAACACCTTGTCAGTATCCCCGCTCTATGGAAATACCAAAACCGTAAACGGGAAAACCGAGGCAAGAGCCCTCGTAGAAGTGAAGAGTGGTTCTATCCTATTAGGAAAAGCTTATGCGGATTCCAAAGGCTATTATAAAGTCGCTATCAAAGCTCAGAAAAAGGTGACGAAACTGACGATAAATGCATCAGATTCGGCGAAAAATAAAAAGGTCGTAACGGCTGTAGTTAAATAAACGATAATAAAAAGCGAAGACATTATGCCAATGTCTTCGCTTTTTTACTGCTTATTTAGTAATAGGATTAGTTGTTTCCACTGGCGAATTTTCAGGCTGCTGGTTTGGTTGCTCAGCCTGTTGTTTTGAAAGCTCAAGTGCAATTGCGTCCTTTTTGGATGCTAACATAGATTCGGTTGCACTGTATGGTTTTAAACCTTTTGATTCCTTAAATGCTGCTGACTCAACAGTAAGCTTATCATACTCAGCCAAATTCGCTTTCACTGCCTCAAATTGTTTCGCTGTCAATTGCTGTTCCATTTGGACAATCAGCTGATACCTTGAAATTTCAAACTTGAAATTATCCCTGGACAGATTGGCAGGGTTAAGATATTTGGCCGTAGCTAAGTTCTTAACCGAAGTTCCATACATCTTCGCTACCTTGCTAGTAACGGCAGGAATGGTTTTTACGAAGTTCTGGTAGTGAGCTACTGTGGCTTCATTTAGAGTTCCGCGTGCAAAATAGCCTGTAAGTGTCTTATTGCTTGCATTAAGCTTGTCGCCTTCTTTTACGGCATTGATGAAAGCAATAGAGCGGTCTCTATGTAACTTGGCTGTTGTCAATGCAGTTGTCGGGCGTGAACGGTATTTGCTTGGCAGCTTAGTCATGGCTGCTTCATTTTTCTTAACTTCATTGCTCACCTTATTATATAAATCCTGGTGCGCAGTTTCGATCACTAAATGGTTCACGGTCTTGACTTTACCTTCATAATAGGTTTGCAGTTTCTTTGCTGTTGCATCGTAAGCTTTGATCTTTTTCTCCAATGCCTGGCTTTCGCCTAGCTTACGAGTGTCGTAAATTTTCCCGCCTTCCTGGGCGGTTAATAAACCAACCGCAGCATTTTGTCGCCAAACACTCGACATCCTGCTCAGCGGAACATTTGTTTCACCTGCGTAAGGGGCAATTTCTAATGTATATGCCCGCTTTTTTTGTACTCGCGAGAACCAATCGCTGAATCCACCGCCTGTACTTTTGCCAGGTTGCAAGGAGTAACCAGTCATGCGGCTTAACGCTTTAGCCATGGCATAATCTGCCGTGTAACGGGTTCCTGTCTGATGGTAATTCCAGAATATAAGCTGGCCGCTGCTATGGTATGAGATCGCGATTTCTGGCGAGATTGATGTAACAAATGCTAAGAGCGCTTTTGTCTCTGCAGCTGAATGTGGGGCCGTGCCGTTAAAATTTTTATAGCTTGGCGATTTTGCTCCGCCTAGGTTTTTCCAGTTAACATTATACTGACGGTTTAAGTCGACACCTTTTCCGTTCGCCTTCCATCTTGTAAAGTTAGTGCTGCCACCGTTCATCCTTTTTAAACCTGCGTGTGCACTTGCCGGGAAAGCTTTTAATCCGGATTGCTGGAGAGTGACGCCATCAGGGTTAACCATTGGGACAAACCAGACTGTGGTATTGGTTAGGATTTTTCTAACGTCGTAGCTATTAATTTTCTGATTTTTTGTGTAGGCATACGCATATTTATCAATCATATTCATATTGACATTGGTTGTCATCCATTCACGTGCATGGTGAGAGCCGTTGATGAACACAGTCGATGGCCCTTTCCCTAAAGATACGGCATATAAGTTGCGGCCGTACTCCGATTTGCCGATGACCCTTACAGTAATCAGATCAGGATAAGCATTTTTTAGTTTTGTAATGTCCGACATCATTTGCGAGTATGTATATGTTTTATTAGGATTCACGATATAAGACTGGGCTGAAGCTCTATCTGTATAAAGGAAACCCATCAGCATAAAAAACAAAAAAGCAATGATTCCTATTTTAAACCTTTTCAAAATTTTCCCACCTTTTCCAATCTATTTCTACAACATTCTACAATACTCTATTAAAAATTAATAGACTGAATTTCCTATTTTTAAAATCTAATTAGCTAGTAAACCAGGAAAAAATGATAGAGTGGGAAACTAAAATAAAAAGTGGTGGTGGAAAAATAAATTTTCTGAATTTTCCTTATTATTAGGGACGAATGGCTTATTCTAATATAGTGATGGAATGGTAAAATAATGGTAGTAGTTGGGTTAAATACTCCGTCTTTTCGTTCGAAAAAATTTGGACAAGCGGAGGGACAGACAGATGAGACTACGATTTAATTTTAAGTCTACAACGTCCACTGTTGCTAAAGCCCCGCGAAACAAATCATCGTTAACAGAACGCAAACCTAAAAAGTCAGCACGAAAAAAAAAGGACATGAACAATGCGCATTTGCTAAGCCAAAGTGTACTGAACTTTGCAAGAGCCACATTTGTGCTTGTCCTGACGGTAATTTTCATTGTCCTGACCTGCATGGGTAAGATTGACTCAAATTTTTTCTACACACTGGTGGGATCGTTTTCGCCGTTTCTTTAAAAGGCTGTTGATTAGCCTGAAGACTATGTGGTAAGCAAACGTTTTCCATATGCTTGATTTCCGGTTTTTGGAGGATCCGGAAACCAAATCCTTCGACCCAACGAACGAAAAGATGATGGGTATTTGCATAGGAAAGCGGCTGCTGATAGTTGAATAATCAAAGAAAAGGGAAATGCCCCGCCAGGCAATTCCCTTTTTCAATGCGAAAAAAATGTTGGAGCATTTTCTTCGCCAAATTAGTCCACAAGAAAATTGGGAGACAAGTGTTCTACTATAACAACAGCGATATGAATCGCGAGTTAAATTTATGAGAACAAATGCCGAACGGACAAGACATCTTGTGAACCAGATTTAATTTTAGAAGTCTACTGTCTTATTATAGCACCGGTGAATCGAATGTAAACCAGTTACTTTTCCAATGTAAGAAAATTGTAACATTTGGTTTGTTTGTTTTTTTTCTGATCCTTTAATTAACATAGAGGAGGGTATGTATTTCGTCTTTGGAGTAAATCATTGATTGAATCCATGCGGATTATGCTCAATCGAATATCATTTCTGATCCATTTACTACTTGGATATGGACAACCTCAGATTTAGCCGCAGAGTTTCCGTAAGTTTATCTCCATTCCATAATAAAGATCAGTATTGCGGCGGAATGGGGCTACGCCTGAATTGTCCTAAACAAATGGATGCATGAGGAAAGCTTGTCCTAAGAAGGGAAATGGATGAACGAGCAGTCACATACATTTGCAGGGAAGGGTCCTGTGGGTTACGGAAAAAAGACCTATCAAAAGAAGCAAGGAGAAAATAGGAATCTTAATTTTTCAACGAGTTTGAAGAGAATAGTGCCCATTCATAAACAATTGGGTATTTTTTATCGATCTATAGTGTGGCAACCCTTTTGAAATAAATTCAATAAATATATTTCTTAATTTTCCGATATTAATAGAAACAGATAAAAGGGGACCCAGCCATGAAGAAAATTTTCAATTTATCAATCAGGAACAGGCTGATCATTTCATTCGCCTTAGTCCTGTTAGTTCCAGGCATAATTATCGGATGGACATCGTATTCAACTGCAAAAGAAACTGTTGAGAACCAGATTACGATGTCTGCTTCCGAGTCCGCAAAACTATTAAATTCAACTCTTGACCGATTCATCGAACCGGAAATCAGGAATATTGCTTATTTGTCTGAAGAAATAACCACAGCGGACTATACAGGCTCGAATCCTGTTTTGCAACAAGGCATCCTTACACCTTTTCTATCCAAACATCCAGAAGTTTCGACGATTTATGTAGGAAGTAAGGATGGAATGTTTATTAATGCACCAGCAAAAGAAATGCCTAAAGGATATGACCCGCGTGAAAGGCCCTGGTACCAGGAGGCCATGAAACAAAATGGTAAAGTTGTCATCACAAGCCCATTTGAGTCTAAAACGACAGGGGACTTTGTATTTGGGGTTGCGAAAGTGTTGAAGGACGGATCTGGCGTTTTAGCAGCAGAAGTAAAGCTTGAGACCATCTCTGCAATTGTAAATAAAGCACATATCGGAAAAGAAGGATTTGCATTCCTTGCTGATAAAGATAAAAAAGTCATTGTTCATCCCACAACAAAACCAACAGACCCATTAGAAGGAGATTTTGTAGGTAAGATTTACCAATCAAAAACGGGTAGTTTCGAATACACCATAGACAACCAAGACAAAAAAATGGTTTTTGCCACTAATGAATTAACCGGGTGGAAGGTTGTAGGAACTCTTTATAATGATGAAATAACAAAAGCGGCCCAGCCGATTTCTAATAAAACAATCCTTGTGTTGAGTATTTCATTGATTGTCGGCTTCGTACTTATTTTCTTTATCATTGCTTCTATTACAAAACCTCTGCGCTCTTTGGTCACTGCATCAGAAAAAATTGGACAAGGAGATTTGACGGAGGAAATACAAGTTCACGTTAATGATGAACTGGGTCAACTCGGCAAAAGTTTCAACAAAATGTCCAAAAACCTGCGAGAACTGATTGATCAAATTGGAACCAATACGGAACAAGTTGCAGCCTCTGCTGAGGAATTGACAGCAAATGCAGAACAAACGAGCAAGGCAACAGAACAAATTGCGTTAACCATTCAAGAGGTCGCAGTAGGGACAGACAAACAAATGGAAAGTGTAGAGGAAAGCTCGATCCGAATTGCTGAATTGGCACAGGAGGTACAGCGTATTTCAGAAAATGCCGATAGTGTAAATGTAGCATCCATTGATACTTCTGAAAAAGCGGCTGAAGGAGAACGAAGCATCAAATTGGCCGTCAATCAAATGAACACAATCAATAACACATTTGCCAATCTTTCAGCCTCCATCAAAATGCTAGGAGACCGTTCAAATGAAATTAACCAAATCATTGAAGTGATTACAAGCATTGCATCTCAAACGAACCTTTTGGCACTGAATGCAGCAATTGAGGCTGCAAGAGCAGGCGAACATGGGAAAGGATTTGCGGTAGTAGCTGAGGAAGTAAGGAAACTGGCCGAACAATCCTCCCACTCCTCACAGCAAATTGCTCAATTAATCGCCAGCATTCAGGAGGAAACAAGCAAGACAATTGAATCAATGGCACATGCTACAAACGAAGTGAATGAAGGGATTGGGATAGTCGATTTAGCAGGCGATTCATTTAGCCAGATTCAACAATCCATAAACGATATGGGGACGAAAATCGAGCAAATCTCATCAGCTGTCCACAAAATTACAGCGGGGACTGAACAGGTCGTTGAGTCGGTCATGGGAATCTCCCAAGTGGCAGAAGCAGCCGCCGCCGGCACTCAAAACGTCTCTGCCGCAACCCAGGAACAACTTGCATCAATGGAAGAAATCTCGGCCTCTGCAAATGCCCTATCCAATATGGCCGATGAACTCCATCAGGCAGTTGGCAGATTTAAAGTTTAGGGGGTCAGTCCCCCAGTGCGTTAGTGTGTTAAAGTGTTACGTTCTATACGGTCCTGAAGTATGAATAAACAAAGTGATTGATGTAATTCTATAAGAATTTTAGAGTATCCTTGAGATCCATTCACATGCAGTATATGAATGACTAATATTTTATAATTAACAAAAATAAGCTAAATTACCTATTACTATTGATTCAAAATCTATTATATTTAATGTAATCGTTGTAAGGCTTTGAAAGATATACAACGAAAAGGCAAAGCTATGGAAACGTGGTTACGCAAAGCTTTAGGGGCTAACGCATGATATTGCTATGCCAGCCAGCTGCCGAAACTATATCAATAAGGAGAAGATTGCTATGAAAAACACGAAGAAATTACTTGCTGGAGGACTTGCATTAACTCTTCTACTATCACAGGGAGTGTCCAACGCTGATGCTAAAGGCAATGACAAGTCAAAGAAAGAGCAAAAACCCAAGGTAACAGACAAAAATAAAAATGGAATAGCTGATCAATGGGAAGTAAAATATAAGCTCAGTTCAGGCAAAGATATAGCAAATAAAGATAATGACAAAGACGGCCTCATCAACGTGATCGAGTATAAGTTAAATTTAAATCCTACTTCAGCTGATACAGATAAAGATAAAATTGTTGATGGTGACGAAGATACAGACAAGGATGGAATTACTAACGGAGCTGAGCTTGATTTGGGATTAAAGCCTGACAACTCTGATAGCGACAATGATAAAATTAAAGATGGCTCTGAAGTGCAGGGCAAAGATGGGGTTAAACTTTCTCAAAAAATAAGAGAATTTAAGGTAGATGTGAAAACTTCCCATAAGAAAAGTATTCAAATTCAATATAAACTCCTTAAAAATAAAACATTCGTACAGGTCAAAGATAAAACAGGTACAGTCACTAAAGAAATGGTAGAGTCCTTGGTGAAAGATCTGCAGGCTTCCTCTACGTTAACAAAGGAAGATATCATCTCTAAGGTCCAGGCTTTCTTCAAATTGGACAACACATATAAAATTGATGCGAAAGTTAAATACTTAAGCGGCAAACATGTGGAAATTGACAAAGAAGTAAAAGTTGAGGACAAAAAAGAAGAAGAAGACAAAGCGGATTCCGGTAAAAACCAAGTAGAAGAATCTGATGATGAAGACCATGATGATGAGGATGACCACGATCAGGAATAAGTAAGGAGCTAGCATATATTATTATATTATTATATGCTGGCTTTTTTCATTTGGGGGGTCAGTCCCCCGGTGCGGTGAAGTACTAAAGCGGGTCGGGGAACTGACCTTCATTTGTATAGAAAGAAACATAGTAATACAGATTAAGAAACTTATTAATTTCTTAAGAACAGTTCTTTTGAAAGCGCAAACATAGTATCCTATACTGTTATTAGCTAGAAAATCTATTTTAAAGAGAAGGGTTGGGGGAAGAAAGATGAGTGCGAAACAAACTGTATTTGTCAATGAGTTCACGAATGGTATTTTAGATCCTAACAATGAAATGCTGGGACCTGTAAAGGATGGCGGGCATATTGTAGCTAATACTGCTCCTGGTTGCTGGGGACCGATGATTACACCTGCAATTCGCGGGGGCCACGAGGTAACCAAACCTGTATTTGTAGAAGGAGCGGAAGTGGGCGATGCGATTGCCATTAAAATCAAATCTATTAGAGTTACTTCTGCTGCGACTGCATCTGGAAATGATGAACCGGTTGATGGAAGATATTTAGGTGATCCGTTTGTTGCAGGAAAATGTCCCGAGTGCGGTACCATCAATCCTGAGACTATTATTGAAGGAATAGGCAAGGAATCGATTCGATGTGCAGAATGCGGCATAGATGTAGTTCCTTTTGTATTTACGAATGGATACACGATAGCTTTTGATTCAAATCGCAATGTAGGGGTTACCTTACACAAAGAAGCGGCTGAGGAAATTGCAAAAGAAGGTCGTTCATACATGGCTACACCCGAACAATCCATACAGAACCCTATCGTAACTATTGCACCACATGACTTAGTAGGAACGGTTGCGAGATTGCGTCCGTTTTTAGGACAGCTTGGAACAACGCCTTCCAGACCGTTTCCTGACTCTCACAATGCAGGGGACTTTGGCCAATTCTTGTTAGGAGCCCCGCATGAATACAAACTAACAAAGGAACAATTAGAGGATCGAACTGACGGTCATATGGATATTAATCGGGTACGGGAAGGCGCTGTTCTTATTTGTCCTGTAAAAGTGCCGGGTGGCGGCATTTACCTTGGTGACATGCACGCCATGCAAGGTGATGGTGAAATAGCAGGGCATACGGCTGATGTAGCAGGTATCGTAAATCTGCAGGTGAAGGTCATTAAAGGGCTAAATATTGATGGACCAATTCTATTGCCTGTCGAAGAAGACCTTCCTTACCTTGCAAAGCCCATTACGAAAAAGGAAAAAGAAATAGCTAGAGGTGTAGCGCAACAATGGGACGTCAAAAAGCTAGAGGAGTCACTCCCTATTTCATTTATCGGTACTGGAGCCAACTTAAATGACGCAACAGAAAACGGTTTAAAAAGAGCGGCAGATGTTCTTGGCATTTCCGTTCCAGAAGTCATGAACCGAGCCACTATTACCGGCTCTATTGAAATTGGCAGACACCCGGGAGTAGCAACAATAACATTCCTATGCCCGGTGAATTATCTTAATAAGATTGGTATTACTCACATTGTAAGAGATCAATATATAAACTCTATGGAGTAATGCAAGCAAAAAGGAAGGTGGGGTCAGTCCCCCGGCGCGGTACAGTGGTAAAGCGCTGGGGGACTGACCCTCATTTGTGTTTTAGACAACTGCACTAGGTGAAGCGCGACAAATAGACAGAAATTAATTAAACGATTAATTAAATAAATAAAAAGTAGGGACAACAAGCGCTAGGACTGGAATTATAAATTTAATCAAACGATTGATTAACAAGAAAATAATAGTTTTTCCTCCCAGCAAGGATGCTGTATTAACATGGGAAATTAAGCTCATATATAACCGCGAAAAAGGATGAAAATTGTTGAATAAATGGTAAAAAATATTTATAATTATAGTAATGATTATGAAAAAGGCAAACCTATTGAAAGATAGGGACGCAAAGCCACGGGTCTAAAGCATTATGCCATGACAGCCGGGTTGCCAAAAGTTCAACTATTCAATAGGTGGGTTTATTTTTGGCTATTCTATTTCTGTAGAATGGCCTTTTTTTATACGAAAATATAAATTACGGGGTCAGTCCCCCGATGCGGTAACGTGTTAACGCAATGGGGGACTGACCCCAGAGAAGGGTGATAGTATGTTTGGAACTGTAGAATATTTTGTGAGTGAAATGCGCCATTTAGCTGAAAATACTGATGCGAAAAAAGACGAGTTTTTGTCAGATATTTATTCGAAATTTCAAAAAGAATTAAAACATGATTTTGTTTGCGATGAAAAAATCCGTGTTGAATGTCTACAGAACCTGTCTGTGGCCTATCAAAACGTTGTGGACAATGCTGATTCATCTACGAAATTGAATGATGCCTGCTGATGTTTCCCAAGCATTAAAAACAAATAATATACAAAGCAAGGAGACCTGGATTTGCCAAACGAACAAGAAGCTTTACTAAAAAAGTTCAATAAGATGCTAGTCGACTATCCGGATAATGCTGATTCGGCTTCTTATTTTGTCAGTTTCCTTAGGTTATTTTTACGACAGAAGCCCTCCTCATCCTATCTCCCAACCATCGAAATTATGACGATTATTAAACATGAAAAACCAACCGTATTTTTCATGATGCGAAAACTGGCAAAGTATGATTTTAATCTGGAGCTTTTAACGGGACTACATATGGATTACGAAAAAGCCCGGGAAAACTTGCAGAACCAGTTGAAAAAGCCTCGGAATCAATCCTCTACCTTTTAAAGTGATAGTATACCTATGTTCCGAATGGTTTTTGTCGAAAAGAATACAAAGAAATACCTTTTGCAAAGTGCTATTATTAATTTGTAAAAACTTGGTTTAACTTCCAGATTTAAACCCTAAAATATATGAAGTATTTTCATAGTTTTTACAAAAATAGCGAGCGATCTAATGAAGAAGTCACACAGGTGCATCGCAGTCACTTGGCCATCTAAAACCATCGGCCGCTGCCTACCTGGGTTTCTTGTTTACGGCATCGCGAGGGGGAAATATATGAAGCGATTTGCAAAGAAAGCGGCCATGCTTGCAGTATGTACAGGATTATTGCTGCCTGGTATTCCTATTAATCAAGCAAAAGCCATTTCACAAACCGGGACTACGTTCTCCGGGGTCCAAAAATCCGGCATCCAGAATGCAAACCCATTTGGCCTGGTGGAAAAGCCCGGTGCCAATGAACAGAAACCAACATACAGCGAAGATACAATCCTAATCAAGTACAAAAAGCCATTAACACCAAATGAACATAAACTAGCCGGTGCAACAGTCGTAAAGCTACTCCCAAGCCTTCAATATGTAATCGTTAAAGTAAAAAATAAGAAAGCCCAGGAGAAGGCGCTAACATTGTACTCGAAAAATTCCAAAGTTGTTTCAGCCAGCCCTTCCGCATTGTATCAAAAGCTTGGCGACGTCGATCCAAAAGCGGACAAGCAGTATTATCATTCCATGCTGAACACCGGTAAGGCACAGGCGCTCGCCGGGAATAAGAAAGTGAAGGTAGCGGTGATCGATGGAGGCATTGATCGTAATCACCCTGAATTGAGTAAGAAAGTAATCTCCAGCTACAATGTTTTAAATCCCATTAACCCCGGGCTGTCTGATGAGCACGGCACCCATGTCGCCGGAATCATCGCCGCTGAAAAAAATAATGGCATTGGCGGATACGGAGTGAATCCCAATGCCGAACTGCTATCGATCGATGTTTTCGGGAGATCTTATTTTACAAATGATTACACAATAGCTCAAGCAATCTATGAGGCTATGGAAAAAGGCGCTAAAGTTATAAATATGAGCCTTGGATCCATGGCGGCATCTCCAATCTTGGAAGAAGCTGTCCAAAAGGCGGTTTCGAAAGGTATCACAATCGTTGCGGCAGCAGGTAATATCGCTATGGATATGCCAAGTTATCCGGCGTCCTTTGAAGGGGTAATTAGCGTAAGCTCGATCAACAACCAGAAAAAACTCTCTTCTTATTCAAGTTTTGGTCCTACGGTTGATATTGCGGCCCCTGGAGAGGAGATTTATTCTACTGTCTATGATTATGAGAAAAAATCTACTTTTACATCTTTTAGCGGTACCTCAATGGCTTCACCGGTTGTAGCGGGCGTTGCCTCCCTGTTGTTGGCTAAACACCCGGCCCTTACTCCAGTGCAGGTTGAATATATCCTGGAAAAAACGGCTAGTGATTTAGGCTCATCAGGTTATGACACGAAGTTTGGCAACGGCCTAGTGAATCCAGTTGCTGCATTATCCTTTGATATTAAAAAAATCCCGGCCTTCGTTAAGGAAGATTGGACAGAAAAAGAAATACTTGAAAAAGCAACAGTTGTTCCAACCTCCCAGCCGGTTGAAATCAATCAGTCATTTACCAAACCGTTTGAACAGCACTGGATTAAGTTTAACGTGAAAGAAGGCGAATATATTCAATCGGTGCTGAAAAGCGCAGGGGAATATGACCATAAACTTATGATCCAGTTTTTCTCTGAAAAAGAGAAGCAACAAATAGAAGTAAATAGCGTACGCAATGGAGGTACAGAAGGGAAGCTTATGAAGGCCCCATCTGATGGCACGATTGCAATCGGTGTCAAGGATGTGAATGGAAACTATGATAGTTCTTCAGAAAAAAGAGATTCCTATTCACTTCAGGTCATAAAACAGACAGCTCTTCCCGAAGATACATCCACAATTGATAAAATGCAGGACGTCTCAGCAGTACCTTATTCAAACAGTGAGCATACATTTGCAAGCGGGGACAAGGTTGATAACGACTTTTTTACCTTTAAAACCAATGAAGCAAAACTCTATCATTTCAATTTAACCGGTGTTCCAGGTGTTGATAGTTCGATTATCGTCTATCGAGAGGATCAAATTGTTCCTCCTCAGGAAAAAGGACAGCCACAGCTTTCAGAGGAAGAAAAACGCAATCTATTAAAAGAAGTACTGGAAAGCAGCGAGGCCCCTGCAGAAGCGGTAAGTAACAGGGGAGGCATAAGTGATGGAGAATCCTTATTCTTCAAGGCTGAGCCACAGGTGAAATATATAGTTAAGGTTTCCAATAAACCCGAATACCAAGATGAAATCATGTTCTTTAATGATTTCTTGATGTTTTCATCCGGTAAGAGTGAACCCGAGTCGGCCATTGTACCTTATACGATAACAGTGGACTCCAAGATCGTCCCGGACGATGAGGATGTGTTCCCTCAAGAAGGCAAGGAAGAAACAGAAGATGTCACCACGGAAGAAGATTATTATAAACAACTGGAACAAATGATTAATAACTATCAGGAAAATGCACGTCCTTATCCAGTAGGTGAAAAAGCAGAGGGACATTTGCAGGGCCAGGAGGATTTCGATTTATTCAAGTTTACTCCTGAGAAAACAGGCATCTACAAATTCGAGATTCCAAAGTCCAATGGACAGGGTTTCCTACTTGAAATTGCGCAACTTACGAGCGAAAAGTTGGAAGACGGCCGGACGGTACCAGTGCTTCAATCAGCTGGGGCCAACATCAATTGGAGTGGCTGGGGAGCGCTAACCGAATCATTCTATACTACCCTAAAGCAGGATGAAACCTACTTTATGGCGGTTAACCCGAACGTATTTGAAAACGATTTTTCCTTCCAACCATATCAAATCAGTTCAAATTATGTGTTCGCGGATCAATCAGACCAATATGAAGAAAATGATATTTTCAAAGATCAGGCAAAGCCAATCACTGATGGGGCAAGAATCACAGGAAACTTTGCAGCTCCTAATGATTTAGATTCTTTTTACTTTAAGGCAGGAAAAAGCGGGCTCTATACTACGCTCTTTGAGCGCGGTAAACCGGACAGCAGGCTGGTGAACCAGCTGCCGTCGGAATTGTTTGCTCCTGTATACGGTTCTATCGTGGCAATAGAGGATGTTAATAACAACCAGATATATGATCAAGCGGACTTTGACAGTTATACTATCTTCCAAAATGGTGCGGAAAGCGGAAACACATACGGTTCCTTTAAGGCTGTGCAAGGGAAGGGCTATTTTATTGTGATACTAGGAAGCATAGATGGTGGTCAATATGTAAGCCTTAACCCATATCACTTTACTGTCGCCGCCGCGAGAACCGTGGATGAGGATTCCGGATCCGTTGTGAAAAATAACAAACCGTCCAAACCAATCGCATTAAAAGCGGTGAATTCTAGTACGCAACGCGCTACAGGATACTTAAACGCAGGCAAATCATTAGGTGATGAAGATTGGTACACGTTCACCTTGAAAAAAGACACTAAGCTGCGAATTGACCTGTCATCAGGCAATGAAGCTGATATGGTCCTCTTCCTCTATCAAAGTGGAAAGCAGTTAAGTAAAGTGGACAATTACATGCAGGGAGATACGGAAACTCTCTTTAAAACCCTTAAAAAGGGTACCTACCATATCAAGGTGAGGGACACAAACGGTAACGCAACTATCAAACCATATCAGTTAACAGTCAGCGGAAACTGACTACTTAAACGCCAAACACTTCGGGATGAGTCCCCCTAATGTGTGCATGAATAGCGCCCTAATTCCAATTTTGGAATTAGGGCTGTTTTATTTTAGCGAATGGATCCTTGCTCAAATTTTACATTCCTGGACAAGGTCTATTAAAATGGATGCAGAGCACGGTGTCGAAAAGGAGGATTTTGATGGAGAATCAAAACGAACAAGGATTTGATCAAGAATCGAATGAGCAAGCGAACGAAGCGGGCAAGCATTATTCTGATTCAAAGTTTTGGGCTAAACTGAAAAAGTATGCGATTAAAGCCGGATCCTCGGTTGTTTATTCAGTATTGCTTTTATACTACACACTTCAAAAACCGGAAGTGCCTACAAAAACAAAAGCAGTGATTGTTGGCGCGTTAGGATACTTTATTCTCCCAACCGATTTAATTCCTGACTTTGCTATAGGAATAGGCTATACAGATGACTTGGGGGCACTGGGGCTTGCGCTAATTCAAGTTGCCATGTATATAGATGACGATATAAAAAACAAAGCAAGGCACAAATTAGAAGAATGGTTCGGCAACCAGGTAGACACAACTGACATAGATAAAAAAATTTAAGCGGGGGTCAGTCCCCCGCCGCTGTAACGCGTTACAGCACTGGGGGACTGACCCCTGAAAAAGCTATAGATATTTTGCTTCTGAATTCTATTTAAGATATTTGCTAATCCCATTGGCCATGCCTTGAACAAGTTTTGCCTGATAGGCGCTTGTTGCCATTTTTCTGTCTTCTGTTGGGTTCGACATGAACCCAAGCTCTACCAGAACGGTCGGCGTCTTAGACCAGTTAAAGCCAGTGAGGTCAGTCCGTGGAGTTAGACCGTCCCCTGCCGATTTTTTTGCTTTCGTCGTTTTTATTGTTTCAGTTAGTACGTATACGGCGGCTTGCTTGCTAGTAGCATTTATTTTTTGTGTTACCTTTGCGGAAGGGTATAAAACCTGTATCCCTTCAGCTTTTCGGTTTGTACTTCCATCAGCATGGATACGAATGGTTAAGTTTGCTTTTTTATTATCGCAATAGTTGGCTCTTTGGATATTACTAATGTTTACATTATGTGTGGTACGGGTCATATACACTTTATATCCTTTTTTCTGTAAGGCATCCCGTAGCTTTAGGGCAACTTCCAGGTTTAGTACATATTCCGGTTTTCTTGTTGCAACCCCTTGCGTTCCGGATGTAGTTTTCATTTTCATCGTTTTTGAACCAGGAGCAATAGGCTCCTTTTGGGAATTTTGCTTCCCTTGATGTCCAGGATCAATACAAACTACTTTTTGTGCGGCCTCTGTTTTATTTCCGCTTGTTCCCAACATACCGTATGATGCTATGGCTATTAATAGTACTATGAAAAATTTTCTCACGATGTCCTCCCGATATAATAGAAATGTATCTTTAAGAGACTAGAAAGTCTTATTACTATTATCGACATATATGAGAATATTTTAGGGGAATCCTGGTAAAATAATTTTCATAATCCCAATAGTTTAGTAGTGTTGATTACCGGATTAGCTTATTATAGAACCCTTTTAGCATATGGAAGCCTAATAATAATCAGGGCTGTAATAAAACAACAGACCGTTCCTAAAGAGCGCACCATGAGAAATTTAATGAACGGATGAATAGAGAATAAATGAAAATATAAGCTTAGGCCTACTATTATTGCAGGATGGATGATGTAAACGGTATAAGCAGCTTGGGACATGTGGATTTCAAAGCGATAAGGCCGATTGAGTTTATCATTAAACCAGCTTAGTAATGTGATATTCAGACCAAATGCAACGAATGGTTCCCACATCGCATAGATAAAAGCCTGGAGAGTAAGTCCACCTTCAAAGGCCATGTTCCCTTCAAGGGCTCCGGTTAAAATTAGTCCAATCGGCAGCATAGGGATTGTTAAAATAGCAATCAGAAGCCATTTTTTTACTGGCATCACGGAGATATACTCTAGCCATCCATGATGAAAAGCCATAAATCCCGACACAAACAGAAATATATAAGAAGGGAAGTAGCCAAACTGTAGCCCCAAGGGACCTGTGCCTACAGGATAAAACAATCTCACAAAAAAAGCTGTGAAGCCCAAAAGGATGGACATAACTATCAAAATTTTTGTAGTAGGAAAAGGAAATTTACGCTTTGAGAACTTTTTTAGAACAAGCGCACGGCCCAACCCATAAAGAATCGTAAAAATAAGGAGCGCTTCAACAAACCATAATGGCCTAATGTGAATTGTGTTAAAACTGAAAACTCTCCATTCTATATCCCTCTTTTGTCCTCTCAGACTAAGAATTTGTCCATTCGAACAAAAAAATGTAAAAATTAACTATTTACATGTTGGTAAATATGGTAAAATATTCCCATAACAATTTACTCACTTAACGCCTTACACAATCAGTAAAGGGCAAACCTAATTGAAAGATAGGGACGCAAAGTCACAGATCTAAAGCTTATCGCTATGATGGCTGGACTTCCGGGTTGTTTTCAAAGGAGTTGTTTCATTTGAAAATTAAATCCCATTCTTTGCCGCCTGTTTTATACAAAACCACGAGTATTCATTGTTACCTAGTGAATGGGTCAGAAGTGGAAAGAAAAGAGGGATTTATAATATGAGTTTAAAGGACAATAGTAAGTTTTACCGAGATTTGGTTCAGCGACAGGCTCTACTGCACGAGTTAGATAAGAAACCTAGTAAATCAGAATCCAAGCGACTAGTAAACCTAGAGGAAACTTTAAATAGAATAGAAACAAAGTTAGATATCTTGTTAATGCAAAAGGGGAAGTAATAAAACTGAATGTATCTAAATACGCCCTTCTATAAGAGAAGGGCTTCTTCACTTTTGGAAATTCGTTTCTGAAACTTATTCCTTACCGTTGCCTACCATTTTATTATTTACTGCAACATTGCACTCTGTGCTAAAGGAGACCGTATATGGACCATTTGACTATAACCTTGTTAGAAAAGATGTTTAGAGAAACAACACCAGAAGAAATGCTACGGCGTCAATTTGTGGGAAAAGAAGTTAGCGTTTGGGAAATGGAAGTCATCAAACCTCTTCAGAATAAGGGGCTATCTGATTCCGTTATCAATGTATTGCTACAATATGTGGCAGAGTTGCACGGGAAACTGGAAAGACAACATGTTCTAGAGGTAGGGGCATCCTGGGCCAAACAGAAGGTTCAAACAACAAAGAAAGCAATGTGTCTGGTGGACGATCAAATTAAACATAAATACTTACAAATCTATGGTGTAGAGAGTTAAGCGAGGATGTTTTGGTGCTGTTTAAAAAGTGTAAGTTTCAAGCCCTTCTAAAATCAGAAGGGCTTTAACATTGGTTACTAAAAGTAAAGCATTGCGTTAAAGCAGTGGGGGACTGACCCCATTTTAATTATGTATGGGGAATGAAATTTGAAATACCGTTCCTTTTTCAGGTTCACTTTCTATCTGTATTGTTCCTTTCATTGCCTTAACAATGCTAAAGACCACCATCATACCAAGCCCAGTGCCTTTAGCTTCCTTCGTGGAATAATAAGGTTCACCCAACCGCTCGATTTGTTCCCTGGTCATGCCGACTCCTGAATCTTTAATATGAATGGTCACAAGAGTAGAATTTGCTGCTGTTTCAATATATAAACACCCACCGCTTGGCATGGATTCAATTGCATTTTTAATAATGTTCAAGAAGCATTGATGAAATTTTTGCCGGTCGCCCTTAATATAGCCAGTTGATGAAAACTTTGTGTTAACAAGAACAGAATTCTGATTGGTCAATGGCTGTAAAATAGTAAGGACGTGGGCAAGTTCTTCTGAAACATTTAATTTTTCCAGTGTATGCAAGGAAGGTTTCGAGAAGGTTAAATAATCTTGAATGACCCGTTCTGCAGACTCCAGTTCCCCTTTTACAAGTGAGAGATATAGGTTCCGTTTCTTTACATCCAAGTCCTCTTCTTGAAGCAATTGCACAAATCCCAGTGCAGCTGTCAAAGGATTCCTGATTTCATGCGAAATGGCTGCTCCCATTTGTTCAACCGCTTCTAACTTTTTCGTTTTTACAAGATGCTGGTGGATAAGAAGGTGTTTTCTTACAAATTCAATACAATATGCGATCAGGCCTACCCCAAACGGTGGAATTACCATATAGGCGATCCAAATATCCCCTCTTAAATAAGATGGGCTAACCAATGAAATACATATGAGTGATGTAAAACTAATAATTGTAGTTAAGATTACAGCACACAGGATTCTATTTTTTGGTGTCTGCTTCCAAAACCAAGGATGAATCTTCCACAAAAAAACAAGCAAAAATCCATACAACAATAAATTTGGCAGAAAACCAACCCCAATGCCAAAAAGACAACGCGTCATGATAGCTACAATGGAAAGCATCGGGCCTATACCCATGTAAAGGCCGCCGATCACCACAGGAATATTCCGTAAATCCAGGCGAAATCCATCGCTGACTTCATATGAAAAAGAAAAACAAACCAATAAAGAGGATACGAAGTAAAAAGTGGCATTCGCTCTGGAAATCCGCTTAGTTCTAGACCTCTCCGACCATACCAAGCACACAAACAATAAAATAAATAGTAATGCGAAATTAAACAAAAAATGCTTGGCTATATCCATTTTGCCACCTCCTCGGGGTCAGTCCCCCACTACTTTACCGTACTAAACCACGTGTTATATTTTTATATTTATTTTTTAGGGTTTGGATACTAGCTTCGCAAATACCTTCGCTCAGGTACGAACAACCTAGCATGATAATCCAGGTCGGTAGGTCCGACTTTATTGAGGTAAAATTCTCTACCATATGACTAGCTATAGACTTGTCCTGTGTGTGGGCGAAGGTCTTATTGAGTATTCCTTCTAGGATAAAACGATTCGGACCTTATCCAGTAATACTACCGCGATGAAACCATGATGAAACCATGATGTCTTGGAAGTATAATACATATTCCCTATTACTATTTATTCAAGATTCGACATAAAAAATCCTCTTTAGGGGGTCAGTCCCCCACCCCTTTAAAGCTTTAATGGGATGGGGGACTGACCCCCTAGATAAATTTGTCGTTTTTTATGATTTCAAGAAGGAGAAAGCATGATAGGATCGAATATTTAGTGTGGAAGAAAAATTTATCTAAGAAGGGATGTTGTTATTTTGGCAAGAAAGCCCAGGGTATGGTTCCCCGGTGCGATGTATCATATTACCAACAGGGGAAACCGCCGTTCGTCCATTTTCCTTGATGATAAGGATAAAATGAAATACCTCGAGTTACTAGAAGAAACCCGTTCAGCCCATCCTTATATTCTCCACGCCTATTGTTTAATGACCAACCACACTCATCTTCAACTCGAAACCATCGAAACCCATCCTAAGGAAATCATGAAAATGCTAAACTTCCGGTATGCAATATATTTCAATAAACGCCATGAACTCGATGGTCATGTCTTTCAAGGCCGGTACGGGTCAGAATTAATCGATTCACGAAAGTACTTTCTGGATGTAAGCAGGTATATCCACTTGAATCCAGTTGAGGCCGGTTTGGTTAAGAATCCGGGGGATTATCCATGGAGCAGTTATACAGTTTATGAATCCGGCCAGCCAAACACTTTAGTGACGACTGAAAAGATTTTCTCATGCTTTGATGATCCAAAGCTATATAGAGAATATGTACGGGGGAAGATCCCCGAAGTATCACAGCGCTAAGGCGGTGACGGATAGAATCCTGGTTTATCGTGTTAACACGATAAGGGGTATCTCTCTATGTTTTACAGCGTTAAAGCGGTGGGGGACTGACCCCAATCACAGCCTTTTGTCATTTGCAAAGTTCACAACGATGTGGTGTTTTGGGTCGTATATTCGAAATTCGTAGCCTTCTTTTTTGTACTGATCAATAATGGCGGGCAGCATCTGAACCGTTTGCCTTCTTTCATGCAATAGAATGACTTCTTGCGGTTTACCCGATTTCTTCTTCACATTGACTAAAATTTGCTGTGGATTCTTGGCGAGAGCCCAATCCCTGGAGTCAATCGTCCAATCCCACATCTTAAACCCTTTCTTAACCGTATAATCCCTCATCGCCTTGGTCATGTATCCGCTTCCATATGGAGCGCGGGTTATGAGGCTAGAAAAACCAGTAATTCTCTTCAGCGTTGTCTGGGTTGTCACCATTTCATTGGCAAAGTTTGTAGAATTTGTTTTATATAATCTCCGTGAGTCATGACTCACACTATGGAGCCCTGGATAATTACCTTCTTTCACCATTCGCCTGGTCACCCCTGGATAGTTCTTCATGTTGCCATCTATCATAAAAAAGGTTGCCTTCACCTTTTTCTTTGCCAAAATATCGAGTAATTGATGAGTAAATACCGAAGGCCCGTCGTCAAAAGTGAGATATACTACCTTAGGCGGTTTGGGAGGTGCGACTGGTTGGGATGCCGCCTGCGCAATGGAACGGTTTGTGCCTAAAAAACTTAAACTCAAAACAAAGAAGGCAATCAGCATAAACAATAATCTTCTCATGCTTGAAATTCTCGCCAACATAATGGATTTCCCCTTTTTCCCTATAATTTTTTTAATCTACCTGACTATATGTCTAAAAACCCCTCCTGATAACACGAACGGCTAGCGAAGAAACAAATTTCCTTTTATATCTATGTGACGCTCAAATAACCAAAAAGTTTCATGATTTCAAGAAAATTTTACCATTTATTATTACTATTTTACTATTTTATTTTTCCTAATGATATCTCCAATTCATAACAATACTTGTATAATAAGGTAAGATGTAACCAAATTTTATGAAAACACGAGCTCTATAGAACTATTTATGGATCAAGGTAGTAGGTTAGGACTGCTGGGAATATTCATGATGTCAATCTTAAGCGGCCTCATCATTAAAAAGAAGACCATTAGTTGACGAAACTCAACTGTAGGGAAGCGCAGAAAAGTGCTTATAAACAAAAATCAAAAAATGGAAAAAGTGGCAGAAGGAAAAGAGCTACTGGAAAAAGAAGTTATATAAGGAGTTAAACCTAATATATTTCTTAAGATTTGTTTTTGCATAATGAGGGAAAGGGGCGAATTAGTTGAGCTGGACAGATACATATTCAACATGGAATAATTATCAAAATTTAGACAGGGAGCTGCGTTTGCTTCTCGACGAACTAGGTGGAGAGGAAAGTAAGCTTGAGGATGCTTTTTATAGAAATTTAGAATTCGGGACGGGGGGCATGCGTGGGGAAATCGGCGTCGGCACCAACCGGATGAATATCTACACAGTCCGAAAAGCATCAGCAGGGCTTGCAGACTATATTAATGCATCCGGAGAAGAGGCAAAAAAGTGCGGTGTCGTGATTGCGTATGATTCTCGCCATAAATCTCCGGAGTTCGCAATGGAAGCGGCAAAAACGCTCGCGACCAAAGGCATTAAGGTATACGTGTTCGACGAGCTTCGGCCGACACCTGAGTTATCGTTTGCGGTAAGGTACCTAAACGCTTTTTCCGGAATCGTGATAACTGCCAGCCATAATCCGCCTGAGTATAATGGCTATAAAGTGTATGGTCATGACGGTGGGCAACTGCCACTCGATGCTGCTGATAAAGTAATTGAATATGTAAATTCCATTGAAAATGAACTGCTTCTGGAAGTGGAAGAAGAGGCAGTTTTAAAGAATAAAGGATTAATCGAAGTGATTGGCCCGGAAATCGACGAAGAATATAACCGAAACTTACTGACTGTATCAGAGAATCCAGGCCTCTCCCAGGAAGTCGATGTAACAATCGTATTCTCACCGCTTCATGGTACATCCAATAAATCAGTCCGTAGAGGCCTTCGGGATCTCGGTTATAACAACGTACATATTGTAAAAGAACAAGAATTGCCTGATGCAAATTTTTCTACCGTAACATCTCCTAATCCGGAAGAGCATGCGGCATTTGAATTGGCAATAAAGTTAGGTAAAGAAGTTTCAGCAGATATTCTCATTGCCACCGACCCCGATGCAGACCGTCTAGGAATCGCAGTAAAGGATGAAGCTGGCGAGTATGTGGTTTTAACTGGAAACCAAACGGGAGCATTGTTTCTCGACTACCTTTTAACGCAAAAAAAGGAAAAGGGGACAATTCCCTCAAAAGGTGCAGTCCTAAAAACGATCGTGACATCAGAGATCGGACGTACGATTGCCAGCCAGTATGGCCTGGAAACAATTGATGTATTAACAGGCTTTAAATTCATAGCGGAAAAAATAAATGAATATGAACGTACAGGAAGCCATTCGTTCGTTTTTGGATACGAGGAGAGTTATGGCTATTTGATCAAGGATTTTGCCAGGGATAAGGATGCCATCCAGGCCGCCCTGCTTGCAGTGGAAGTTTGCGCCTACTATAAAAAACAAGGCAAGACATTACACCAAGGACTCCTTAGCGTGTTTGAAAAGTATGGTTTTTACTTAGAAGGCTTGCGGTCGCTTACACTAAAAGGAATAGAAGGAAGCAAGCAAATCCAAGGGATCCTGAACGAATTTAGGGAAAATCCGCCTTCAGAGCTTGCATCGCAAAAGGTAGTTATACGGGAGGACTATCAGAACAGCACGAAATATACGGTCGCATGGAAAGAAGAAGAAACGATTGAACTGCCAAAATCAAATGTGTTGAAATACTTCCTGGACGACGGCACATGGGTGTGCCTTCGCCCATCAGGTACAGAACCAAAAATCAAATTTTATTTCGGTGTCCAAGGTAGCACAATGGAAGAAGCCCGTGAAAAACTGGCAACCGTTACCGATGAATTTATGGAGAAGATTGATGAAGTTATGCAAGTGAAATAACTGTGGGGCAAGGTTCCCTCGATATTTAGCCGCTGGATTTCCAGCGGTTTTTTAGTGCGAAAATTTGTAGGGATTCCAACTGAAGCTTTAACATGCTTGAAACAAGAAAAATCCTGCCGATATTACTGGAGAGGAAAATATAGGAATATAGCAGGGGGATAATATACTATGAAAGCGGTATGGAGAACCAAATCTTTGTTCGTTGCAACAGGAATTATGTTTTTATTATCGGGTTGCGGCACCAGGGAGGAAGCGGCACCAGCGGCCGGACCTCAAACCGTTGTAAAAGAAGTAAAAACTGTACAGGTAGTAGAAAAAGAGAAACAAGCAGCACCGGTCAAGAAGGAAAAAACCTTAAAAGAAATCATCCAGTTTTCCGAGAGTAAAGTATTTCAGGTAGCTACCGATTCTGCGTTAGGGTCGGCATTTCTTTATGACAATAAGGGTCATATCGTAACGAATGCGCATGTTGTTACCGGTTACAAGGATGTCGAGGTTCGAACCGTTAATGATGAAGTACTTTATGGTACCGTAATCGGCATTGGGGATGATACAGATGTAGCCGTTATTCACGTACCGGATTTAGAGGGACACGAACCGCTGTCAATGGCTACAAGCCAGGCAGTGAAAGGCGAGGAAGTGATTACCTTTGGAAGCCCGAATGGGTTGAAGGATTCTGTTTCAACAGGAATTATCAGCGGCCTTAACCGGGACTTACAGATTCCTCCTTTTACATATGAAGATGTCTATCAAACGACGGCTCCTATTTGGCCGGGGAGCAGCGGCGGGCCATTAATCCACAAAGAAACAGGAGAAGTGCTCGCGATAAACAGCGCTTCCTATATTAATCAGGAGGCACTCGGGTTTTCGATTCCGATTCAGCAGGTGAAACAGTTTATTGATACATGGATTGCTAATCCAATGCAATGGGAGGAAGTTCAGGAATACGAGGATTTCTATAATGACTATGATTTATGGGAGATTCCGGACGAAGCTTACTCTGAATACGAAGACAGCTGGGAGTCCGATCAGGGCTATACAGAAGAAGAGGCTTATGACGAATCTGAATCCAGCTACGAAGAATATACTCCTGAAGAAGACAGCAGTACTTATCCTGATGAAGAATATTATGAGCAAGAAACCGAAGAGACTTATCCCGAAGAACCTGCGGTAGAAGAAAATACTGATGAGGTTCCTGAGGATGATTATCAGGAAGGCGAAATGGTAGAAGAGGAAGAAACTGAAGTGCCATATGAAGGAGAAGTTGAATCTGAACCTTCAGAGTATTGATTGGTTTTATAAATCTAATTATCCGATTTAATTATGAAGCAACAAAAAGACGGCACCAGTTTACAAACTGATGCCGTTTCCTTGCTTTATTGGCTAAGCCACTGCTTCATTTTGTTCGATCCGCTTATTTGAACGGAAGAAAATGATCACTAAGGATAATACCGCAAACACAGCAAGGAACACAAAAAGTGCGCTGATATTTGCCCAGAATGCTCCGTAGTGGTTTAACGTAATAATCGATTTGTAGCCGCCGATTGAGTAGGTCATTGGCAAAATCTTGCTTAGCGCTTGTAAGTTATCCGGCAGCATGTGTATCGGCAGGGCAGAGCCTGTTGTTGATAGCTGAAGTACAAGGAATGTGAACGCTATAAAGCGGCCGATATTGCCTGCCAATAATACTAGGAAGAATACAATCGTTAAGAATGTTAAGCTTACAAGAACAGAGAACCATATTAAGCTGAAACCGTTTGCCGCATTCGATTTTAGGAAAAAGGAGGCAAACACAGAGACAATCAGAGCCTGGGCTACTGCTAAACCAGCCATGTTGCCAAATTTGCCAAGGTACCATCTAAAAGGTGAAACCGCTGTTATTGCCGGCTTCTTCAAGTCAAATAACAAGGACATCAGCAGAACGCCGACAAACAAGGCTAATGACAAGATGTATGGAGCGTTAGCATAACGGTATTTCGGGAACTTGTTGATCGTTTCACCGGCTAATTCAACAGGGGCTGCAAACTGAGAAATGTTGTTGTCGCCAGTTTTGATTGCACCGGTTTTTTCAGCTCCGCCTGCAAGGCCTGTTGCCAGTTCCTTACTACCATCTTCTACTTTGGCTATGCCATTATCTACCTGTGTTACACCGTTCGTTAAAGTACCCCATCCGGTTTTTACGCTTTGAGTACCGTCGCTAACCTGTGTCATGCCGTTATTAATTTTGCCTGCGCCTGTGGTTAGCTCACCCCATCCGGTTTTAACCGTTTGGTTACCGGCTGCAACCTGTCCTGCACCGTCTTCCAGTTTTGAGACACCTGCCGTCATTGTTTTCCAGCCGGCATCTACCGCTTGGTTTCCGCTGCTAATTTGCGCAACAGAATTAGTCAATGTACCCCAGGAAGAATTCACTGTGGCATTGCCGGCAGCGAGAGCTCCCGTACCGGAAGCTAGTTGCTGTGCACCGGCATTTAATTTTTGGGCACCAGCCGTAAGTTCGGTCTGGCCGGCAACTAATTGGTCAAGTCCACCTGCAAGCGCTTTCACTCCAGGCGCTACTTGTCCAGAGATTCCATCGGCCACACTCTTGGCTCCAGCGCTTAATGCAGGAGTTTTCTGGGCCATGTCGCCTGCCCCGGCTGCAACCGCTTTACTTCCTTCACGAAGTTTTTGGAAGTTAGGATCTGCCATTAGAATAGGTCCCAGGACAGGATGCTTGCTCAGCTGTTCAATTCCATCAGCTACCTGTTGCGTACCGACCGCTAAGCGCTGTGACCCTGCGTCAACAGCTGAGGTACCATCAGCTACCGCTTTCGTGCCAGGTTCTAGTTTCGCCATACCTCCATCCAGTTGGTTGCTTCCTGCTTCAGCAGTTTTCAACCCAGCGAGGATTTTAGCAGCTCCTGCTTCGAGGCTCGCACTGCCAACAGCCAGTTGGTTAGCACCGTCATCGATTTGCTTGGCACCATCAGCCAATTTGCTGATATTTCCGGAACTTCCTTGCAACGACTTCAAAAGTAATCCTGTGCCATTCGCAAGCTTTGTAATGTCGCCTTGTTTTTGCTGCAGGTTTTGCAGTAGCGTATTGGTTCCGGAATGTACCTGGCTGGCTCCATCAGCGAGCTTTGCAATGTCGCCTTGCTTGCTGGCAAGGGAAGTGTGCATCGTGTTTGTACCCGCTTTTAATTCTTTCGCTCCATCAGCAAGCCTGTTGATATCAGGAGCTTTTTCGTTCAATGACGATACAATCTTGCCTGTACCATCATGAAGCTTCGCGGATCCTTCATTGATTTGGGTTGCTCCGTCTGCACCTTCCTTGAACCCGGTTGAAATCTCACCCATGCTATCAAACAAAGTCTTTGTATAGGTTTCGGTAATCTTGTCCGCCAACTGATTTTTAATTCTCTCAGTGGCATTATTTGTGACCTGGGCCGCCATAAAATGCAAGCCTTCATTTTGGATGAATTTCAATTGGGGCTTTTGAGGATTTTCATCCAACACGGTTGTCACTTTTTTCGAGAAATCTTCAGGAATTTCGATTACCATGTAATAATCGAGATCTTTTAATCCTCTTTCGGCCTGTTTAGAATCAACAAACTCCCATCCCAAGGTATTGCTTTTTTTCAAATCGGCCACTAAATCTTCCCCGACGTTGATTACCTTATCGCCCGACATCGCACCGGTATCCTTATTAAGCACGGCTACAGGCAGACTCTTAAGGTTGTCGTACGGACCCCAGTTGGCTGTAAGGATGATTCCCGCATACATCAGAGGCACTAGTAAAACAGCTATAATGGCAATTAGAAACCCCTTCCTGTCGCCCAGGCCGCCGGGCTGCAAACCAAGACCTTTCATAAATTCCCTCCCACTCATAAAATTTTTAAAGAAAAAATGAATGAATGTTCACCCATTATCTCTTTGAATTCTATATATTCTGAATAATATAATCAAATCCCTTCCTCGTTTCTCTATTTTTTTGCATAAATTGATAGTTTTTGTCTAAAAGATATGAGATATGGCCTATAAGTGTCGGTTCTTTAATACTTTAAACCACTGGGGGACTGACCCCCCGCTAGGTTTATGCTAACTAGCGAGGGATGTCTGGTTCCCTGGTTTTGTGACTTGTTGTTTAGATTTATTGGACATTTTCGGCACCGTTAAGATGTATTGATTGAAAGGCAGGAGCTGTATTAGCCATACGATAGAAATTGTGCCTAACAGAATTAATAGATAAAATAATAGGAAACAGAGTGGTCTTCCATAAAGATTCCGGTGCGAATTTCTGGAACATATATAGCACGAAAGGGTGTACCAGATAAATAGACATAGAAAGATTCCCTATTTTCTTCAACATGATTGATAGCCATTTTATTTTTGCTATTTTTCTTCCAACACCTAAAACAAATAATGTGAGAATCGGGATATTTATAAGATTTGTTGGGCGATTGGAGGCTATGGAACCGGCAATATGATATTCGACTACTGCAAGGGCGGTTATAAGAATACTCAAGATTCCAAGAGAAGCTTGATACCTTTTGGCGAATCTAAATAAAGGCTCCCAAAAATGGGCAAGAAATCCTCCGAAGATAAAGAAGAAGATCCAGCTTGGCAAGAAATCACGCTGACTTATCATGACTCCTTCTAACTCAGGCGGGGTATAGGATTTGTTAAAATATAAGTTAATAAACGCTGAAGCTGCTAATAATACCACCCAGCTTTTGCGCGAACGGAATCCTTGTAAAAGAGGGAAGATAAAGTAAAACTGCAGAACGATGGAAATGAAATACAGATGATAGAAGGAATTTCCAAACACAAAGTTAATCAGGAATGCTTCTAGCCCGTCAAGAAAAGGATTAATACCCTGGTCGATATACAAGAATGCAAGGTAAAAAACACTCCATACTAAAAAGGGAACCACAATTTTCGTAAACCTGGAAGAAACGAACTTTTGAAAATGGAATCCTCTTCTCCTAGATTGGTTAAATAAAAGAAATCCGCTTATTAACGCAAAAAAAGGCGTTCCGAATCGGCTTATTTGGTTGATAAAATACGTGAAGTCGTTAAATTTTCCTTGCTGGTAAAAGAATGAAGCTGAAACATGAACCAAGAGCACTAACAAACAGCCTATTGCTCTTAAATAATGGATTTCTTCTATTTGGGCTTTTGGATTACTCACAGGATCACACCTTTTATTTTTTTTCTAAAAAATTATTCTAATATAGAAATAACATAAAAAACAAAGGTATATCCTAGCTTAATTGCTTTTTAATACAAATGTATTGATACCTTAACATAAGTTAGGGGGTCAGTCCCCCATCGGTTTAACGCGTCACCGCGATGGGGGACTGACCCCCCAAAAAAACCTCGTTCAGCAGAACGAGGTTTTTTTGAAAGTTTTATAGAGTTTTTGCACCTAGGTAACGTGCTTTATAGTAAGGGCTGCTTAAGCTGGAAACGGTAACGCCTTTCACCGAAGAGGCGTGTATGAATTGGCCGTTGCCGATATAAATGCCAACATGGGATGCGCCAGCTTTGTAAGTAGTGAAAAATACAAGATCTCCGACTGATGGCTTGGAGACTTTTAGGCCTACTTTTGCATACAAATCAGCAGCTGTGCGTGGAAGTGTAATTCCTTGTGAAGCTCGGAATACATAGTTGATATACCCGGAACAATCAAAGCCGCTTGGTGACATTCCGCCCCATACATAGCGAGTGCCCATGTATTTTTTTGCCGTGCTGATTAAAGTGGAGTTATTAATTTTGTAGACTCCCAAAGCGTTGAAGGTAGTTCTTCCGGATATACCGTCTGCCTTTAGTTTCTTGGCGCTTTGGAACTTTTTGACCGAAGCTGTAGTGGCGGTGTGATAAACAGTTGTATAAGAACCTGAAACAGGATAATATCCTTTTACTTTTAACAAGTTTTGGAGTTGGCGAACATCAGGGTGATTCATTGAAGGTTTTAATGTTTGGTCCCCGATATTGGCAGATGCCTGGAATGGCGAAATCAATAGGGCAGCAGCGACAACGGTAGAAGCAATCCATTTTCTCATTTGTTTATGTATCCCCCAGAAAGTCTATTTAGTCTTTAATCATAGTAATAGATAGTTGTTACAATAAACGACATTTCTCATTACATTTTCATTACAAATCTATCAATTTGTGTAAAATAAAAAACACCCGCTACATTAGATAGCGAGCCTATCTATGTCGGGGTGCTTAAAACCAATTATAATCGTCTAAAACCTGTAAATCTTTTTTGATAATATGTTTCTTCTAAGGAACTGATTCGCACACCTTTGCTTGAACTCGCATGAATAAATTGCCTGTCTCCAAGGTAAATCCCCATATGAGATATCAGGTGTTTTTTATTTTCAGCCGGTGAAAAAAATACAAGATCACCCGGCTGTGGAGAAGTTACCTTTTTCCCCATGTCAAAGTAAGTAGACGAAGAGAGTCTTGAAATTTGATAGCCGGCTTTTTTGAATACATAATAAACGAAGCCGCTGCAATCAAAGCCGGATGGGGACGAGCCTGCCCAGGAATAAGGAACGCCGATCTGCTTTTTTGCTTCGGAAATAACGGTAGCAATTTTGTTATCAGCGTTTTCTAAAGCTGGGGTATCTTCTGCCTGAGTTCCAGCAGCCTTTGCTATCTTTAGTTTCTGTCCAACGTATATTGTGTTTGAAGTTAGGTTATTTGCTGATTTAATATCGTTTACAGAGACACCATACTTAGATGCGATTAGCGAAAGATAGTCTCCTTTTTTTACTGTGTAACTAGTATCTGATAAAGGAACTTTTGGTGTGGCTTTCTCTACGGTTTTAAGCGGATCATTTTCTGGCAGAGCAATGGCCGTAGTATTGGTAGATTTAGAAACCACCAGCTTTTGTCCTGGATAAATCAAGTGGCCCGATAGTTGATTCCAGTCTTGAAGCTCGGCCAATGTAATTCCATGATGATTCGCTATTTTTATAAGCGTATCACCTGATTTGACGCTATAGGACACAGTACTTGTCTTTTGTAAGGTGACTGTCTTGGGAGTGGGGGTGCTCGTACTTTCTGAGACTTTTAATTTTTGATTGATATGTATAACATCGGAGCTTAATTGATTGAGCTCTTTTAGTTTTGCGATGGACGTATTATGTGCATGTGCAATTTTGGAAAGGCTGTCTCCGCTTTTTACTGTATATGTACTGGCCATGGCTGAGGTAGCAAGACCTGAAGAAAGAACGGCCGCTGTTGATAGAGTGACAATATGTTTTTTCAAAATCTTTCACTCCTTCATTGTTTGACCTAATTCTACCAAATACACCCATTGCAGAAATATTACAGTTTTATTACAAATTACTATTTTTAGTTTAAGGTGATACACAACGGGGATATATCAAAAATTTGATTGCAAAAAGGACATCCAATTATGAATGTCCTTTGCAGAATTATCTTATATCATCCAACTTAAAAACGCTGCTCTTAACCACTCTTTTATTCCCTGCAGCATCCGTGACTTCCAGAACAAATTGGTAGTTTCCTTCCTTTGCAAAAGCATTGGTCGCTGTCCTACCATTCCAGGCAAACGTAGTGGTTCCCGCTTTCCAGGATTGTCCGGATACCAGTGTACGAACGATGGTTCCTTTAGCATCCGTCACTTTTACCGTTACCCTTGCTGCTTCCTTAACCATTCCTTTTACGCTGAATGTTGTTTTGCCATTCATTTTAAATAGGTTACTAGAAGGAGCGATGGTTCCAACAGGTGCAACCGTATCGACCGTGACGGCCACTGTTTTCGGTTCACTCTTGCGTCCTTCCTGGTCATCCGCAGTCACAACAAGCTTATAAGCTCCATCTCTCACGCGATTCCCACTCTGGTCGTTCCCATTCCAGACAATGGAACTGGACCCGCCTGTAAATACTGTTTTAGCCTTCCTGACTAAATTCCCGCTACTATCAAAAACCTCTGTTGTAACGTTCGCGCTTTTATTTAGCGTGAATGGGATCTCGAGTTTTGCCTTCACAGCCGGTGAATAAACAATAGAAGATTTCGAAAAAGTGACGACCGGTACGATTTCATCCTTTATCTCGACATTAACCGTTTTGGATAACGAGTGTCTTTTGTTGCTTGCTCTTGCGGTGATCTTGTAATTCCCGCTTGGCGCATAGGCCCCTGTATCAAGCTTCCCATCCCAATTATAAGAAACTTTTCCTCCGCTCCAGGCTTTGTTCGTAATGAGCTTTCTAACGGTTGTACCTTTCGCATCCTGGACATAAAGCGATACGGAGGTATTTTTATGTGCGTTGAAAGAAGTAGGCAGCGTGCCTGTTCCATTTTCAACGAAAAGAGTGCTGGACAGGGTAACCGGTGACATCGGTTCCGGAGTCTTTTGCAGAGCGTTATAGGCATCAATCCTACCGTAACCAAACTTGTTATCCCAGCCTTTTGTCCCAAGGTCCACAGCAGAATTTTTCAATATCTGCTCCGTTTCCGCCGGTGTCAAGAATGGGTTTTTCGAAAGAATAAGGGCGGAAACACCGGAAATAACAGGAGATGCCATGGAGGTGCCATCCATCATCGCATACCTGCCGTTTGAAATCGTTGAAAAAATATTAACACCCGGTGCTGACATATCAATATAGCTGCCATAGTTTGAAAAAGGGGCAAGCTGATCTTTGGAATCAACGGCGCTTACTCCCACAACTGAACTAAATGCAGCCGGATAAAATGGTTTAGTACTATGGGAATTTCCCGCTGCGGCAACGACCATTACACCTTTTGAAGCAGCATATTTCACCGCGTACTCAAGCACCGAAGCTTTTTCCTCGGTAGTCAGGCTCAAATTTATAATATCGGCTCCAGAATCTGCCGCATACATAATTCCATCTGCAACCCAATAGCTGTCCGCCATTTCTCCCATAAACACGTTCACTGGCATGATTTTTACATTAGGGGCAATGCCTGCTGTACCGATATTATTCATTGCTGCCCCGATGATTCCGGAGACATGCGTTGCATGGTCACCTGATGAGAAAGTGGTCTCTCCGTTCACGGCATTATAGGGCTTGACGAATTTTCCCTTCAATTCGGGATGGGTAAGGGAAAACCCGCCATCAACAACCGCTACTGTCACCCCAGACGATCCTTTCGTACGGTCCCATGCGGCTGGCATATTGATCTTATTCAGATACCACTGCTTTCCAAAGCTCGTGTCACCCGGTTTAAAAGTTGTTTTCACTTCATAATTCGGTTCCACGGATTCGACTGCTTTATATGTAAGCAATTGATCGGCAAATGATTTCAGATCAGAGCCTGCAGGAACAGACACAAGCGAGTAATTCCCGGTTGACATTCGGTCAAGCTCCCGTGCGGCTATTTTCTTAAGGATGCTCCTTCTTATTGCCGGATCGACACCGGAGGAGAATTTCACTACTAAATGGCGCTCATTATATTTTTCTTCATTTTGAAACAAAACTGATGTATGTGCTGCACTTTGTTGCGGTGTAGGACTGACTGTCTCGGCATGTGCGTTTGAATGGCCAGCAAGTAAAAGTCCCAGTAGAGCCATAGTAGATAAAGCTGATTTCATCGCCGTCCTCCTTCTTTTATTCTTTAAATTCGAAATTCTTAAGTCTATTAATTTATTTTATCACGTTAAATTATTGCCTGAAGCTGAAATAAGTACGATATTTATGGTAAAATTAACTAGAAAATCATGACATTTCCAAGAATATAATCCATATACATAACAAATAGCCTATTGAATGTACCTTTAGTAGACAATCAGGCTACCCTTTTTATTGTAAATATTAATCTTTTAGGAAGTGAAACTATTGAAAAAAACAGGAAAAACCTTGGTGCTATCCGCTGCCCTGCTTTTTGGAGCGGCATTCGCACCTGAAAGTGTACTGAATATAGGGCAGGCAGAAACCGTTAATCCGGTGCAATTTCCCAAAACTACCTATCAAACTACTGCTGTTTTGGACCTAAGATCCGGTGCGGGAACAAACTTTAAATCTATTTTAAAAATCCCTGCAGGCAAAACGGTGTTGTCCGCTGAACGAATGGGTAATTGGTATAAAGTTTCATATGTATATACGAACAGCGGAAAGAACCAGACGGCAACAGGGTGGGTCAATGGCGGACTGAAAGAATATTATCAGTATACGAATATGAAGGGAACTTATTACATCACAAATAAACAAAGCAGCCTTTATCCAACACCGGATACAAAACAAAAAGAGGTTTATAGAATTGCTGCCGATAATGGGTTATATTCCACGCAAAAAGTGGTGAATAGCATTGGCCAGACATGGTACCGGGTTTCTTTTAATGGGAAAAATGTATTTATAGAAGGAACAAATGTAAATCAAAGTGTATTAAAAACGTTTAAGAGCACAACATATAAAGCGCTAAAAGATACATATGTATATCAAAGCCACGGAAATGCCTATAAGAAACTTGTAAAAATACCAACCGGCACATTGGTCTTATCTGATAGGAATATCGGAAACTGGTATAAGGTGACCTATGGCGGGAAAACGGGCTATTTTTATAAGAGTGACTTTTCAGTATATACTCCGCCTGTGGAGGTGAAAATACCTGTGGCAACAACTTTCTTAGTTTCGGCGGACCTTAATGTGAGGAAGATAGCCGATTGGTCTGCTGCTTCCCTTGTGGTGCTTCCAAAGGGGAAAATCATTATTCCAACACATAAACTTTCCAACGGTTGGTATAAAGTGACCTACAGCGGAAAGACAGGGTATGTGCCGGGCGACTATGTCCAAGAGGTAAAAACAGGGGATCCATTGACTTCGAGAACGGGTTATCAATTTGTGGACCTAAGAAAACCAGCAAATGTCACTGCCAAACAAATCGATGATTATATCGCATCCTACGTGAAACTAACAAAGAAAACGAGTGTGTTGACCGAGAAAGGCCAGGCATTTATAGATGCTGGAAACAAGTACGGAGTGAATGCAGTTTACCTTGCAGCCCACGCGATACACGAAAGTGCTTTTGGAACCTCGCTGATCTCTCAAGGAAAAATGAACTTATTTGGGTTTGGAGCCTATGATGCAAGCCCTTATGTAGCCGCAGTGCGTTTTGCCAGTGTGGATCAAAACATCGAATACATAGCCCGTGAAATGAAGACGACGTACTTGAATCCGGAAAACTGGAAGTACAAGGGTGCCTATCTTGGATTTAGTACAAAGAACTTAAAAAATGCACGGGTTAACGAAAATAGTGAAGGCATGAACTATTATTATGCAAGCGACCCGTTATGGGGCAAGAAAATAGCTGATCATATGGCGAAAATTATAGGTTTCAACAGTAGCCATTATGCAGCAGTGATAGCTAATACAATCATACCTGAGGCACCAAGCCGTCCTGCAGAATCCGATATATTCCCGAATCACATACAGGCCGTGGCCAAAAAGGACCTAGTAATATATGAAGAAAAAGATGGAGAGCCACTGGTTGACCCGATTAAAAAGGGAACAATATTCCTGCTGCTTGAAAAACAAAATGATTTTTGGGTTAAGATAAGTGTTGATGAAAACATCTATTGGACAAAAGATATCAAATTTGATGTTTATAACCAATTTATGTTGGTCGCTAATTTAGGCAGAACTACAGGCAATCCGCTGAACGTCCGTACAGAGCCGACTGCCTCCGCAGAAAAAATCGGCAATGGCTTGGCATTAAACACCTATGTACAACTGGTCCTGAAAGAGGATGGTACGCCATATATGGATTCCACAAAAAAGTGGTATCAAATTAAGCTGGATGATGATACTACCGGTTGGGTTAGTGCGAGTTATGTTGTTCGGGAATTAAAATAGAAATGAAAGGAAGGAACCAGTGGGCACAGGCGCTAAGTCGGGTGTACTACTGGTTCCTCTTTTTGGGTTAGCTCTAAACGGATTTTCACATGTTTATTGACCATATAAACTTTTGCTTTTAAACGACATGAATTTGTATAGGTTGTATTTGGGGTGAAATCAATGAAAGGTTTGAGAAGCAACCCTTGCTTTACCAAAAACAGGTAGTAGTTTTTATTGTAGAAAAATTTCTACATTTTTTTACAAAAATTTCACGCTGGTTTCATAATATATTAATGAAGGAACTAGGTTTTTTCATGTTTTAATCAAACGTTTGATTAATAAAAGTTTCTGTCGAAAACCTCCTACTATTGTAGGGCAGAAGGAGTAACTGGAGCGGGGTATAATGGACTTGTCCATCAGTTTCTTGCCACAGTAATTTATATGAACGGGAGGTAAATCCATATGCGTATAAACAATAAGAAAATGTTATCCATTATTTCTTCCGCCGTTATAGTTTCCAGCGCTTATATTTCAACAGCACCCCAGCCGGTATCTGCCGCAGTAAGTGTCAGCTCTGCAAAAAGTATGGTTTCCAAAGCCGAAAGTGCCGCTTACCGGTTGCATACACTTTATACAACAATTGGCCGCTATCATGTCATAACCACAGAACTGACAACAGCAAAATCCCTCTATGCTTCCGCATTAAAAGCAGTGAACAGCTTGCCTTCATCCAGTACAAAAACAGACCTTCAGAAGCGCCTGCAAAAAGTGAAAGTCTATATCGACCGCGCAACAAACTTTAACAATGCGCTCTATGCAGCCTCGAACGTACATAAACACATCGAATATACAAAAACGATATTAGCGAAAGATACCTATAACCGAAACCAATTAAAGGCTGAGTTTGATAAGAACCTGGGCTTGATTAAAGCAATGGAAACAGCACTAAGTAAAATTTATAGCTCTGATGTAAGGCGTAATCTTATCAATAAATACCAGTACATGTATCATTTTTCTGAAGAACTGGACCGGATTTTGCACGATACACAGCCGCCCCGGGTGCTGGACGTAACCGAAACAAAATATAACATAATTAATATTGTTGTTTCTGATGTTGCCGGAGTAAGCATGGCTTCTGCAATGAACAAAAATAAGTACAAGATTAATGGAAACGCGTTGCCGAGCAATTCCATCATTAAAGTGGTCAATTCAGGGAAACACCAGTCCACGATTCAAATATCCTTACAACAGGGAACGATATCAGAAACAAAAAAGCACTCTCTGTCGATTACTGGGCTAAAGGACAAATATGGTATGGACGCATCACCTTCAAATCATGAAGTGGCTTTAACTGATAATGTCAGTCCGGAGCTAAAAGAAGCAATAATAAATCAAGCAAATCCTACCCAATTGATCTTCTCGTACGGTGAACCCTTGGCGACATCAATTAAACCAGCTGATGTCATGATAAAGCTATACGAAAGAGTAATCCCGACATCGGAAATCCGTGTAACACCCGAGTTGAACGAGGCCGGACAGCCTACAGGAAGGGATCTGGTTAGTATAGCAACCAGTGAATACTGGCAGGCGGATAGCCCTGTTCAATATTATGTTGAAATGGATGGTGAATCAGGTTATAGCGAGCGCGACTTAAACCTTGGTTTTTGGAATTCCTTTGCAAACAGGCATAACCTATCGGCTGGAACTAATGCTTCAACGGTTTCAGTGGATAAATCGCCAAATCGTAACTTATTAAAACCAAACATTACTCTGAATATAAAGTAATAACTCAATAGATAACTAAGAGGCTATCGATTTTGGACGATCGAACGCCTCTTTTTAATTATAGAAGCATAAAGAAAGATGTTGTATTTATGAGGAATTGCAAGGCGGCAGTATGTTTCAGTGAAGGAGTGAGACGGAAGACCAACGTTGTTTTATAAAAGAAAGGATTTGTAATTTAGACGGGAGTATGCGTTGGGTTGACTGATTTGAATAATAATGTGTAAGTATGTCACAAATAAGCCATTCTTAATAAGAATAAATCAGAAGTAACGTATGTACTATTGGTGTGTAGCTACTATAAACAGGAGTGAACTGACCAGTCATACACAACAGCAGATATGAGGGAATTAACACGGAGGTGGTATAACAAAAGGTTTACAAACTATTTACCTACAAATTGTAATATCTTAGCTTTATTTACATATCTTAATAAGGTGTTTTGTTTCTAGAGGATTTCACTATTATTACAAACACAGGTTTGTTTTAGTTTAGTTAACCATAACTGGAAACTATTACTAAGCCAAAACGCGTAATAATTACAAAAAAAAGCTAGAATTTCCTATGGTTTTGTAATAATATAGGAATTGCAAGAAGGACTTGGTAATTTCCAGTTCAACTCTTGTAATAGAAAAGACTTTGTTACTAGTTAAAAGAAATATATAGCATTATAGGTTGTTATTTCCTTAGTTAACTAGTATAATAGTCGTTAAGTTTGATAGCCGTTGAAACTGGTCACTTGGTGCCTACTTCGGCGGACTACTTTAAATACCGAAGGGAGAACTTCAAAAAGATGAACAAAAAGAAAGCAATCAAAATCGCAACTGCTTCCGCTATCGCTGCTTCTGGTTTCGTAGCTGCTGCTCCTGCTCAAAACACAGAGGCTGCTCAATTATCGGCTGTTGACCGCGAAGTCAGCAGAGCTTTAACAGTAATGTACAATGCAATGTACTCTTACAGTAAGCCATACGTTGCAGACGGTACTCTAGTAGACCGCTCAGTTGTTTACGCAGCTTACAAAAAAGGTGAAGCTCAATACAAATATGCAGTAGCATATGTAAATAAGAACGAAAAGAATGCTAGCAAGAAAGCTGCAGCTCTAGCTAAACTTGCACAAGTACGTCAAAGCCACTTGCTTGGCCGCGCGCTGAACTACATAAAGTCATTCAATGCTCTTGAATTACAAGTAGAAAAAGCTGCCGCTAAAGCAGAAGCTACTATCGCTGCTGCTCAATCTCGTTCACAAGTTCAAGCTGCTCAAGCTGAACTGAAAAAAGTTTACGACGCACAACAAAAAGACCTTCGTGCAGTTATTGAATCTGGCATTGAAGAAACAATCGTAGGATCAGCTAAAGCTGCATTTGATGCTGCTAACGAAGCTGCTACTAAGAAGATTGCTGAATTGCCAGAACTTGCAATTACAAGTGTAAGTGCACTTGACGCTGCAAACAAAAACTTAGTAATTAACTTCAACCAAAAAGTATCTGGAGTTCAAGCTTCCGATATCGTTATCAAAAATTCAAAATCAGGTGCGCAGTTTGGTGTGAAAGAAGTTAAACTTGCATCTGACGGTAAGAGTGCTCAAATTGAGTTATTTGCACACGACGATGCTAATAGAGATAATCCAGTACTTGCATATGCAACAGATTATTCAGTCACTGTTACTGTTGCTGGTGAAGTGGTAGTAGGTAAATTTGTTCGTCCAGCTTATCTTGATGAAGATAGATTAGCTCGTGTAGTAGACGTTGATTCTGAAAAGCGTACAGCAACAATTGAATACAATGATGGGGATTCTGACAACGGAAGCCCGGATTATGTAAGACTTGATGTTCCTACAACTTCTGATTTCAACTTCCAAGAAGCTTTAGGTCAAGTGATTCGTGTATGGTTTGATGGTGAAGAAAACCTAGTAAAATACGAATATGACACTGAAAAAGTTGTTTACGATGCAATTAAAGTAAATAAAAACGATGAAATTGAAACAATTGACGAAGAAGTTGAATACGACTTAGCTGCAAATGTTCAAGTTATCATCAATGAAGGCTCAAGTGCTACAGGTTCAAGAGCTGAAGTGAAACTTGTCGGTCATAATAACAACGCTACTACTGGAACTAGCGGAGTAGCTAGCATTGTAGGTAAAGAATATGACTACGCAAAACTTATCTTTAATGATTCAGGCGATGTAGAGCGTATCTATGCTTATAACAATACAGACAACCCAATCTTGGTTAAACAAGTAGAAGGTAACTATGCTTTAGGTTATGATTCAGATGAATTAGACCTTGAAGATTACGTTATTGTAAATGCAGAAGGAAAACAAATTTCAATTAAAGATGTTAAGCCAAACGACTTATTATTCTTTAATGCGGATGCATATAGCAAAGATGGTTTCGCATACGTACTTGATAACAATGCTAAAGGCAAAATTGAGGACGTGTTTGAAGATTCATTCGATTTCAACGGTAAAAACTACGATTATACTAATGCGTATGGTCCTGTGAAATATCTGAATGAAGATGGAGACTTTGAGAACTTAACTGATACAGAAGCTGAGCAACTTCAAGCTGGTGGAGATGTATCATTATACTTCGATGCTAAAGGCGAACTTATCTATGTAGTAGGTAACGTAGCGGATGTAGACACTAACGCTGACTCTCTATACCTACAAGATAAATTCTTTGGTTACATTGACGCTAAAGGTGACTTCCAAGCTGAATTTGATGGTTTAAATTCAAAAGGTGAAGAAGAAACTTATGATTTTGCAATTGATTCATTAGATAAAATCACAATTCAAACTGCAGCTGATGAAGTTGAGTATGAAGTAGATGATAACTTCCCTGGAAACGCAGCTCAAGAGATTGACGAATTTATCTATGCTTCTGCTTTCACTGGTCCAACAACGTTCACTAAAGCAACTTCAAATGCTAATGCAAGATTTATTGTTGCAGTTAACGAAGCTGGAACATACGGTGAATTAGTAGCTGACCTTCAAGATTATGCAACTCCTGTGTTTGTAGATGCTAATGGTGATGGTGTAGATGATACTAATGATGCTACAGAGCAAACTAATAACGTTATCAAAGTTAACAAAGATTCTAACAATAAAGTTAATGAATTAACATTTATCACTTCTGCTGCAACTTTAACTACTAGCATTGACGAAGATGATAAATATGCAAATGGTCATAAGCTTCAAGATAGCACACTAGTATACGATGTATCTAGAGCAGACAAATTCTTTGATCCAGACGCAGATGATGTAGAAGTTACAACATGGGGCCAGTTAAAGAAAGAAGGCGTAGATATTTTAGCTGGTCAAGCTAAAGTATACTACAACGAAGATGGAGAAGTAACTCACTTAGTTACTTATAATGATAGTGTAGCTGACGATCAAGAGTTGACTGCATTAATCACTTCTGTTTCTAAATCTGACGGTGATATCGTTCGTATTTCTGCACTTGTTAACGGTGTGAAGAAAACTTACGAAGTAAAAGATAGCAATGCTGATTCTGTAGTAGAAGGTTCAGTTGCTATTATCAAAGTTAATGAAGCAGGTACTATTGTAACTGATCTTCAGTTCGCTTCAAATACTGCACGATTTGTTACTGGTGAAGTTACAAACCTTAACGTAGGAGAAGGCGAAATCACAGTTAATGGCGTAGTATACGAGCTAGGTACTGACGGCGAAGTATATGATGCAACTGATAGAGATGGTGATGACTATACTGTAGAAGGTGGTCTACGTGACGTTGAAGTTGGTGACTCTGTAGTATTAGGATTATCTGCTACAGGCAGTAAGTTCGTTGATGTTGTAGCTTTAGTTCAATCAGCAAACTATGCACCAACGTTAACAAGTGCTGTTTATGATGCTAACGGTACAGCTAATGGTACAATTACATTAACTTTCTCAGAAAAGATCGATGATTCAGAATTAGCTGCAATAACTCCTGGTACTTATGTTTTAACAGGTAGTGCTGTAGACGCAGGTCAAGTAGTTGCTACAGTTGCTACTGGAACTGCAGATGATAACAAATTAGTATTAAACTTAAGTGCTGATTTAGCAACTACAGGTAGCGTAACTGTATCTATTGATGCTAATAAAATCAAAGATTTAGCAGGTAAGGCAAACACGTCTACTTCTGCAACTGATACAAATGTTGCTCAATAATTAGTATAGTTTATGATAGGTGCTAGTCACCATTCAAAACTTACAGAAAAGTCCCTTGGAGAGAAATCTCTGCGGGGCTTTTCTTTTTGGTAAGGAAAACGAATCAACTAGAAAAATAAGATTATATTATATTAGTGTATAGGATTAATTAGCTCTAATTCCTTCCGAGGAGTTAGGGCTATTTTCATTTTTAGGAGGGTAAACAGGTGAAAGAAATTGATTGGTTTATAACTACGCTAGAACACTATTTTCAAGTGGAGGTCCAAAGAGAAAAAGTTAGTTTTGAGGGAATTGAACTGTGCCATGAAGAAATCTATGAAAGCCTCATTCCAAGAGAGCACATGAATATGTTGCCTGATCCGTTGTTGTTTGAAACCATGCTGTACATTGATGAAGAGGCGAATGAATGGATCGCTGGGATTGGGGTAGAAGTGTCTTCAAGAAAATGGCTGTACACGGTTTGGTTAAAGAATGGAGAAACCGTTTCGGACAAGTTTCTAAATCAGCAGGGGTAAAAACTAATCCCTTTTGCTTAGACTGCAAAATCAAACTCACGACATTTCTTTGGCTAATCTCACGCCATAACTAAATCGTACTAAGCATAACAAAGTAAAACTTAGTCATGCCAAGTAATACTGCCATACCGAGGATAAAATAACTGACGTCATAATTATATTTCTGTCGTGAGTGATCATAGGAGGAGGTGAAGGGAAGATGTGGGAAGAAGTGATAACGACTGTGCTAGTTGCAGTAGCTACGGAGGTAGTCAAAGACTAACCAGTGATGACTAAATAGGAAAACAAAAATAGAATAACAAAAGGAGGGAATGATATGAAAATCTGCCCTTGTCCGTGCCCTGGTCTTTGTACCATTTGCACGATTAAAACTATCATCGACATCATTAAAAAGTAGGAGCCATGAATGTGAAATCAAGCGTTCATGGCTCTTTTTGCGTTAGGAGAGATACACATGGATAACCTAGCTCAAGTTTTTCAGCAATGGATATTTGAGGAAGGGAAGTCACCAAAAACAATAGAGTCATACGTGGGAGACATCAAAGGCTATCAACGATTTTTAGAGGAGAAAGCTGTGTCTGATCAGCAGCCTCTCTCTCGTTTTTCCTTTGTACGATACAAACAGCACCTCTTGGATCGGCAGTTTGCCATTGCTACCATCAACAAGAAGATCAATAGCCTAAAGGTGTTGAATGACTTTCTACAAAAGGAGGGAATCGTCAGTGAAAGCTACATCCAGCTAAAGCGTGATCGAGTACAAAATGCGGCTGGAAGTGAGCATTTTGTAACAGCCTTGTCAGAAGAAGAGGTGGACCGTTTCCTTTTCTACCCCATATCGCAATTTTTTTCCAAATGAAATGAAACCCATGATAGATGCCATTATAGTTCTTTGCCATTTGACCAACTGGTTTTTGGAGGATTGTTGTTAATATATACTAAACTAACTATATATTGACAACCTAGTCCATCCGACTTATAATCATCTTGGAAACTCTATGGTATAAAAATGACTTGTTGGTATAATCATACTTTTGTAGGAGAATACTAACTGTTTTTTTTTATAGTCTAAGAGAGAGAAAAAGAATTCCGATTTATTCTACATAAAGAGAGGGAGAGAAAAAAGAGTGGGGAAACGTTGGCCTTTATTAACTGCTGCGGTAAGTTTCAGTCTTCTGATGTCTGCTTGTTCTTCAAAGCAGGTAAGCAGCAGCCAGGAAGAAAAGACTGCGATAAACGTTGAAGTAGCGAGTGTGACTACAGAGTCACTTGATGCGATTTCCAATCTTTCAGGCAAACTATTGCCGTACGAAGAGACAGTTGTGTCTTTCGAGGTTGGGGGACTTATTCAGGATATGAATGTAAACATAGGTGATCAAGTTAAGTCGGGAAGCACTTTATCGAATTTAGATCCCTCAGATTATCTACTTCAAGTGCAACAGGCGGCTAATGCCATCGACCAGGCACAGGCAGCTCTTAACTCATCGGATTCGGCAATACAAGCAGCTGACGTGGGCATTGGCTCTGCAGACGCAGGCGTCAATTCATCAGATGAGGCAATTAAATCAGCAGAAGCCAATATAAAGGCAGCAAATGCACGGATAAACAGTGCACAAGCCAGCCTTGCAGAGCTTGATAAAGGAGCCCGCGAACAGGAAAAAGCCCAGGCACAACTGGCGGTTGACAGGGCAAAAGCGGCTTATGACAAGTTAAAAATTGATACGGACCGTGTGAAAGCTTTATATAATGAAGGGCTCGCATCTAAAAAGGACTATGACGATATGCAGCTTCAGCTTACGAATGCACAAAAAGATGTGGCGAATGCAGAACAGTCGTTATCCCTCATTTTAGAAGGAGCGACTGAAGAACAAAGAAAACGTGTTGCATCAACTGTACAAGAAGCCCAAGCAGGACAGGAACAAGCCATGGCAGGTAAAGGGCAGTCGGTTGCTGCAAAAGGTCAGGCTATTGCTGCAAGAGATCAGGCGGTTGCCTCAAAAGAACAGGCAGTAGCTGCAAAAGGGCAATCCCAGGCAGCCTATGAACAGGCTTTGATCGGAAAGGAACAGGCGGAGCTTACCCTTTCAAAGACAAGCTTAAACTCCCCTATTACAGGGGTTGTGTTAGAAAAGCTAGCTTCAGAGGGCCAGCAGGTCAGTCCCGGAACATCAGTGTACAAGCTTGGACGCACTGACCAGTTAAAAGTCCTTCTTTCCGTACCGGATAAGGAAATCAAGGATTGGAGCATTGGCGACAAAGTGTCAGTGTCACTCTATGATAAAGTGAAATCAGGGAAAGTAAATAAAATTCACCCGCAAACAAATGACAGTACCGGAACCATCAGCGTCGAGGTTGTGATTCCAAATAAGGATTTTGAATGGGTGCCTGGCCAGGTAGTGAAGGCCAACAGGGTCACAAGTGACAATAATGGAATACTCATTCCCATTGAAGCGGTCATAAGCAGTGGGAATAACCCATATGTTTTCAAAGCAGTTAAAGGGCATGCTGTTAAAACCGAAGTGAAAACCGGAAACTTAATTGATAACAAGATTCATATTGTGAGTGGTTTGAATGAGGGCGACCAAGTCGTTATTCGTGGAGGAGAATTATTGCTTGACGGTGACCCGGTGAAAGCGGCCGGGGGTAAAAAGTAATGATAGAATATTTGGTCAAAAAACGAAAAATTACCCTCCTATTTTTTTCGGCCATCACTGTATTTGGTATATTAACCTTTTTTCAATTGCCGAAGCAGGAAATCCCGGACCTTGTCATCAGCCAGGCGATCGTAACGACCGCTTATCCTGGTGCTACTCCGGAAACAGTTGAACAAACGGTTACGAAGAAAATTGAGCAAAAAATTAAAGAAATACAAGGTGTCGATACGATTACTTCCACATCCATGGAAGGTGTTTCAACCATTACGGTGATGCTGGAGCCTGATGTGGAGCCGAAAGAAAAGTGGGCTGAGCTTCGCACAAAAGTACAAGATGCCGAAGCGGATCTTCCGGACGATGCGACTCAGCCATTTGTTAACGATAATTTAGTTAAAACATTTATCAGCTCTTACGCTGTATATGCTGAAAAGCCGGAAAGACTGAAAGAATTAAATGATTTAATGGACACCTGGAAAGATCAGTTACGAGCAGTTTCCGGCATCGCGGATGTGAACATCCAAGGGATTCCTGAACAAGAAATCCGGGTAGACCTGGATACGCAAAAAATGCAGCAATACAATGTATCGTGGCCACAAGTTACACAGGCCATTCGAGCGGAAAATGAACGAATGCCGATTGGTGATATCGATTATAAAGAGCGGAATTATCAGCTAAGAATAACAGATACAAGAAGCATTGATTCCCTGAACAAAGTAATCATTACCAGAACCGAAGAAGGCTTTCCTATTTATCTAGAACATATAGCGAAGGTAACCCTAACACATGGGGAAGGCTCGTACAATGGGTACATAAATGGGAAACCTGCCATTACCTTAGACATTAGCGGGGAAACAGGAAGCGATGTTCCTACTGTGGACGCTGCCGTTGTCAAGGAGATGGATAAGTTAAAAGAGTCTCTTCCTAAGGGGTTTAAGCTTGACTTATTGTACGCCCAAAAAGATACGATCAGTGACATGTTTTCCGACTTATCCAAAGAACTGATTATCGCGATGGTCGCAGTTGTTATCGTATGTATGCTCGGCTTGAATTTAATTACATCTTCCATAGTGGCATTAGCGATTCCGTTATCCCTGGCAATAGGATTTGTGTTCCTGCCGATGTTTGACGTGACTCTGAATCAGATGACGGTTATTGGGATCATTATAGTTCTTTCGCTGTTGGTGGATGATGCGATCGTGGTTAATGACAATATTGAAAGAAGATTAACGGTTTTGGGAGAAAGTCCGTTAAAAGCTGCGGTTAATGGTACAAAAGAAGTTATTATTTCCATCATTACAGCCACACTTGCAACGATTTCGGCCTTTTTGCCGCTTATGTTCTTAACCGGGGATATGGGGAAATTTATTAAACCAATTCCTCTTGTTATTATCGTTGCCTTACTGGCATCCATGGTCATGTCACTGACAATTGTTCCGATATTCCGTGAATGGAATGAAAAACGCAATCAACACAGACGTGAGGAATCCGGTAAGCCTGCAGGATTTTTGGGAAAACAGATTCATGCTTTGAACCAATTTTACTCTGGTAAATTGATGAGGAGAGTCGTACAGCATCCATTACGGATTGGCTTGTCTGGACTATTGATTGGAACAGCCGCCTATGGATTGGCTCCATTTGTCCCTGTTGAGTTATTTCCTACAGCAGAAGATCCGCAATTTTCAATAAATGTAGAAATGCCAACTGGAACTGCTCTTCAAGAAACCGATCGGATTGTCACAGAAGTTGCTGCGTGGGCTGGCAAACAACCTGGCGTGAAAGATGTCAGTTCCGCTTCTGGAGGTGGCGCGCCTCAGCTATTTAACACCATGCCTGCGGGTTCAGGAGCAGAAGTCGGACAAATATCTGTTTTAGGTGAAGCTGGGAAGCTGGATATCGATACAACCATTGAAAAGTGGAATGAGCATTTTGAAGAAGCTTATCCTGGAATATCCGTAGTGACGCAATCGTTATCAGCTGGTATCGATGTCGGTGCGCCAATTTCCATCCGGCTGACCGGACAGGATATGGAGCAGCTGCGTAATCTATCCGCACAGTTAAAAACAATTATATCCGACACAAACGGTACATATGATATTACTGATTCTATGGGAACTCAGCGTTATTCCCTTGAATTCCAGGTGAATAAGGATGCTATGGATCAGAAGCTTGTCAGTTATACAGATCTATCAACAACCCTGCGTTTAATTAGCCAGGGGCTCGACGTCAGTGAATTTGACACAGGTGATGACCTGATTGATATCAAGCTTTATTTGGAGAAAACAAACGAAGATCCTACAGCCTTATTTCAAAGACTTAGTGTAACGAATATGGAAGGTGAGCAGATTCCATTGGCGCAGCTTGCCGAATTGAAGCCAACGTTCTCTGTTCAGCAGATCTCCCACTATAATCTAGAGCGGTCCATAACAGTGAATGCTGACGTTAGAGAAGGAACGACTGCCACTGAAGCAATGGCAGAGATTATGTCGAAAGTAGAAAAGCTCAATTTCCCTGAAGGATACAAGTGGGAAATTGGTGGTGAAACTGAGCAGCAAACGGAATCGTTTTCGGATTTAGGAAAACTGTTCCTAGTGTGTATCACGATTATCATTATTTTAATTACAATTCAATTCTACTCTTTATCCATTCCGGTTATTATTTTAACTACGGTATACTTAGCCGCAGCTGGCGGAATCATCGGAATGTTTATTACAAGGACGCCGATTGGCTTTATGTCAGTCATCGGTATCACGGCCTTGGCAGGAATAGTCGTCCGGAATGGGATTGTATTAATTGAATTTATGGAAGATGCGAGACATGAAGGACTGGGGTTGACAGAAGCTGTTATTAAAGCGACTGAGGCCCGTTTCCGCCCGATTTTATTAACGGCAACTGCAGCCATTCTAGGGCTTCTTCCTGTTGCGCTTATCGGGGATATTCTCTTTAGGCCTATGGCCATCACCATTATTTCTGGTGTTATTTTCTCTACAATCTTAACGTTGTTCGTTGTTCCATCTTTATACATGGTACTCATCCGGTTTAAAGAAAAGCGCCAGCAAAAGAAGCTTGCACGCCAATTGAATAAGAAACAAGAGGTTTCTATATAAAAAATCAGCGAGTCCTAAAAGCCTGGTAACAGGCCTTTAGATATCTTTAAAAGTTTTGTTAGGGGGGAGTTTCTTGGAAGACAAGCAAGTAGAGGTAATACGCATCGCGCTCTCCCTCTTTGCAGATAAGGGATATAATTTCACCTCTGTTGAGGAAATTGCAAAAGAAAGCGGGATGGCAAAGGGGTCGTTTTATAAATATTTTCAATCAAAGGAAGATTTGTTGCTCCAGATCTTTGAAATCATTCCGCAGCAAATCGAAAAAGGCATGACGAAGATCTATAGTAAACAGTATGCATCTGACCATGAGAAGCTGGTGGACTTTATTTACATGACCATTGAGACGCTAATTTCCAATAAGGTCCATCTGTTAATGGCCATGATTTTTGACCCGCCGCTCATCAAAAATAAAGAGACAGAAGAAAAAATACAGCAAACAGTGCTTAAACTAAACATCGGAATGAAAGAGTTCCTGCTGCATCTATGTGGTAACGAGGTGGAGGAATATATATGGGATCTTACGTCCCTGCTGAAAGGGTACATGTTCCAATACTTCCATATGTGCAGGTATTTCGAGTCCGGAGTCGATTCCAAAAAGTTAGCCGAATTCCTGGCTACGGTTTTAGACATTGTAATGAAAGGGCTAATCGAAAGAAAGCCTGAATCAGTATTATCTAAACAAGCATTTAATCAGGACATACTGTTTCAGTCACAGAGTCCGTGGTTAACGGGACAAAGGATTCAGCTATTGTTACGGCAAATGGAATACGTGGTCAAAGGGCTGAAAGTCAGTGTCGAACACCAAGAGGAATATATGAACACGATTTCACTGCTTAGAGAGGAAATCAATCGAAAAAACTCGCAAACATTCCTGCTGAAGGCCTTGATTACTTATTTGCAGGAAGTACCTGAGCTTACGGATGATTGTGCATCACTGAAAAATTTCCTGGATATCAAATGAATATCGTTCATATCATGTAAAGGTATTTAGTGGTACGGTGTTAGTTTTATCACATTCTATAGGGAGAATGATAACTATGAAAAGAGTAGCCACGCTTTTATGCGCTGCAACAATTGTTGGTTTACCGCTTGCTGCCACGGCTCAGGCAGCTGAAGAAGCAACGGTCGTAGAACAAGTGCAATCGGAACAAGTAACAGACGGAACCCCTTCTGAAGAACTTCAAAACGAGGACGTTAAGATCCTTACGCTAGGGGATGTCATTCAACGTGCGATAAACAATGACCAAAATCTTGTGGTCATGCAATTTGAACTTGAAGCTCTAAAAAACCAAGCACTTGATGTAGCCTATGATAAACGAGATGCACAAAAGGATATTCGAGATTTTGAGAGAAAATTAGATAGATTAAAAGACCAGCGCGATCGTTTAAAAGATCCTTCGCAGGCAGCAGACAGAATCGCAAACGGCCAGCAACGGATTGCGATCAATGATGCGCTCGAGGCACTTGACGATCAAATAACCGCCCTCGAGAATGCGATGAAACAATTAGAATCAGGGCAAGTTCAATTAAAGCTTCAGGAAGAGGAAGTTAAAGAAGGAATCACTTTAAAGTTAACTTCTACTTATTCCGGTTTGCTGAGTTTGCAGCAGCAAATGGACTTTACCAAAAAGGCCATCCAAACATCTAAAAATGATGTAAAAAAAGCAGAGAAATTGTACCAATATGGGGCAGGATCAAAAGATGCTGTTGACCAGGCGAAAAAAGAACAAATAAATGCTGAGAAACAATTGGAGCAGCAACAGAAAAACTATAATCATGACTTGGCAGCTCTTGCGTTCGACATTAATGTTAACTACACTCCTGATTTACAGGTAACACCAGTAGATATCGATGTCACGGCCCCATCTACAGGCGAAAGCTATGACTCTATTATTGAAGGAACCTTCCAAATGAAACGGGTGAAGGACAGCCTGGAATTGGCAAAATACAACCGCGATGAGACATACGCAGACGAGGATGCCAGCCAATATGCAAAGGACCAGCAGGACTCTAAAGTAAAAGCGGCAGAACAAACGATTGAGAAACTGCATAAAGAGCTAACCACTAAAATCGAAACACTCCATCATAACGAAGACACTGCCTTTTTTAACTATGAGGAAGCGGTTAGAAAACTGGAAGATGTAAAAACAGATTTGACCAAGCTCGAAAAGAGATATCGGTTCGGTATTGTACCGAAACACGATTATGAAAAAGCAAAAATGCAGCTCGAGCAATCCACCTTACAGGTTGAGATTACAAAAATGCAGTATTTTATGACACAAAAGTCCATAGAGGCTCTAAATAAAGGGTATATTTAAGAGTTTTTAAACGGAAAATTGGATAGAAGTATGATAAGAACTATGAGGTTCTTAATTCAGGCAGGCATCTTTTTTAAAGAGCCTGTCTTTTCTATTTAATTAGATAGTAATCAAACGTTTGATTAACTGCTATTGTGTAGAAAAATGTTTTTTAAAAAACGATTGATTAAATTCTTTAGTTATCTAAAATAGCACTAGCTTAATAACATAAAAGATCAGCGGCAGGTTACTTGTATGCTATATTTGTAGTTCATTAAAAGAATTATGGCAAGAAGATTATTAATCACATGACATGATATTTTTCTTTAACTTCAAGTCATCGATTTCAGTAAACATTTTTTTAGTTAGGTGGAAAGTTTTTTAAAAGTTAATGAATTAGAATCTTAAACAAAGCATAATCCTTTATAAGAAATAAAGTCAAAGCGGTTTTTTTACTGCTCTGTAGGTAGATACGGACAACAAACGAAAGTAATTCATTAATTAATTATCTTCCACACTTTTCTCCCCAGTTTATTTAAAAATTCTACACAATAAACTTGTGTCATTATGTTTAAGGGAAAGACATTATGCTCAAACTGTTAACTAACGGAATGAAAACATCTTTGCTCCTTCATTTTGTTCCAAATACTAGAACTAGGAATTTATGAACGGGGAGATGGTAGGGTATATGAAGAATTTTGTTACTATTCTTAAGTGGTTTGTTGAAGAAATCCACGAAGCAAATAAAGAATTAGTTTCGGGAGTAAAAGAAGTTGGTAAGGAATTCATAACCGACATGAAAGATGTTGTGAAAAAAAACAACCCAACTATGGGTAAAGCAGTAGAGGGTGTGGCCAGAGTTGCACAAACTATTGGGAATACTATTAAATCTGCGCCAAAGCCAAATATAACAGTTCCTGATGTGAGAATTATTCTTAAGGACATAAAAGAAGTGAGGAACGAATTTTCGAAATAGCAGACCACATTAGCGTTACAGGTGGAGTACGGATTCCGGGATATTCTAATCAAGCACTATATCTTGGTAATAATCAGGTAATCATTTTCAACATGGTGAAGTCTGGGTAGATAGTATTTAGGACTTCAAAAGAGGAGGGGAATTGAGGGTAATGGATAGTGTATCCACCTCTTCTAAAGAAGTCATCATCCATGGAGCGTACTAAAGAATTAGAAAGAAGCACTATAATTTGATTATCAATAATTGTGAACACTTTGTTAACTGGTGCAGAGATAGTAATACTACGGATAGTATATAAGGATGAATAAAGGAGGGCTATTAATGAAAGAGCAAGAAAACTTCCTAAAAGGTTTATTATGGGGAACATCATTGAGCATTCCTTTATGGATATCATTCTATGGTTGGGTGAGAATTTTATTTCGAATTTTTCATCACTAAATGCGTAGGAGTAAAACAATTTATAAGAGTAGGACGCCGCTACTCAATTTTTTTATGCCTTTTTCGAAATATGGGGGAAACAGATGTCTGAAAAATTAGAGAGGATTCACATTGTTTAGGTTATCTGTGGTGTTGTAAAGATGATGATATGTTGAATATCCCCAAAATGTCCTGATATCTTTACATGGATACTGAAAACAAAAATATACGAAGCAGGAGAGCGTGATACCATTATTAAGAAACAACGGTGTATTTTTAGCTGAGTATGACCGGAGCATATGAAGGATATGCAAATGTAGGGGTGTCTAAATTAGTGCAAGAATACCTCGCAAGTTTGCTATAGAATTAAAGAAATATACCAGGTAGTGATTAATTAATATAGGAAAAAGGGAGCTCAAATTCGCTGTGCTCCCCATCTTATTTATGTTTTGTTTTTACTATGTTTCTTGTCTTATGTAATGTAGGCCTTGTTGATGTCAAAACCCAGTAAAACTTATGAAAACCATTATACGTGACTACCTCTGTGCTCACCACATCGGATGCATCTTTTTGAATAAAAATCAATTTTGTGGTTTTTAAAAAACAGGCGACAAAAGATGGATTTAATTTTCAAATGAACCACCTCCCTTTGGAAACAATTCCGGTAGTCCAGCCACCATAGCATATGCCTTAGATCTGCGACTTTGCGTCCCTATTTTTCAAGTAGGTTTGCCCTTTACTGATAGTGTTTACAGTTTTATACATCTAGTTAACTTGCCAATATATTACCATATATATCTATATTAAACTAGAGAAATATATACTATCTTTCTTTCGTATGGATGAATTATCGGTCTTAGAGGATAAAAAATGGTGTTGGATGGATGAGTGGTTTAATATTAATGATTTAATACAATATTGTTTCCTTTACGTCGGTTTTCACACTGATAAAAAGTATCCGGTGTTTTGATTTACTAATCCATACTCTAGATCAATTGAAGTAACAAAAATTAATCAAACAGTCCCTATATCACGAGAAATAATTTTTCCTAAAAACAAATGTACATTGTTGAATAGCCGCTAAAATCAGGTTTTTAAAGTGCCGGCATCCTAAATGCTATTAATAATAATTTTTTAATTAGGACATATCCTTTGATATAGCCTAATTAAAAGGAGCGGCATATGTATAAAGTCAAACGTCGTGCATTATTTCTAATTTGGTGTGTTTTATTTGGAATTGTAAGTTATTTGTTTTTCTTTATGTTTTCCCCTAGTCATAAGACTAAAACTGTTGTTGATGAATTTTATAGTTATGAACAAGAAGGGAACTTCGGTAAATCGTGGAACTTATTACATCCTTATATGAAAGAAAAATGGCCTAAAAGCACTTACATTAACGATAGGTCGCATGTTTTTTTAGGTCATTTCGGGTCAGAAACATTCGAATATTCAATTCAGGAGGTCGAAAAGATGAATGGGTGGAGAATGTCAAAAGATTTACCAACATTTAAAAAAACCTATAAATTTGAAGTTATTCAAAACTATAATGGGACATATGGAAAGTTTTCATTTTTACAATATGTTTATGTTGTGAATAATAAAGGTAATTATGAAATTGTTTGGGACTATAATTAATAGTCCCTGGCCCAGCTAGTTGTAATTGTGAAATCAAAACAGAAAGGCTCCTTATTTTAAATATAGCCTACTAGTACAGTATTGTCCCGCACTATGATAAACATATTTTTTAGAGGAGAGTTGAGATATTAATTTCTTAAGAAATATTTTGATGGCGTGATTCTTAGGTGAACTCAACAGTCCGTCGGTGCCTCTGTTGCTACTCCTATTGATAAAAAAAATAAATGTAATCCCCTAATTTCTCCAATTTTCTGCCAAAACTCCGCAAACATTCGTTTGTAACATAAAATGTCAATACCTCATATCATGGCTCTCTACCATGCAGGAAACTGTTTTTAATTTAGTCTTGCTTTCTCTAACAGGCACATTTGTGCGGCGCTAAAGAGAATGTCCCCAACAATCGTTCCTAAGTAGTATATGTCATTTCAGTTATTAGTTACCTCTACAAGATTAGGTTCCTTTAATTATTTAATGCATCCGTGATGAATTACTTCAAATGCTACCATGTATTATGAAACTTAAATAAGACATGACAGCCAGTCTGATAAACTACTCACTCCTCTTCTTCCTCGTCTCTATACACGTTACAACTACCATGCCGTTCTCATATCCGTTTTTTCAATTTTTCACTAAAAAGAGTAGAAATATTCCGTGACCCTCACTTTCAAACCCATTGCTTCTCTTTACCCGCCTTTAAGCATTACTCCTGATACACAACCGTGTTTATATCTTAACAAAAAGACCATGAAATCTTTAAATTAGTGGCTGCCGTTTAATTAGTTTATTTCATAGAAAACTGTTGGTTGTGTAGCAATTTATGAATTCACAATACATCAGTCAAATATATGAATTACCACCACATTGTTTCAAATATAAAAAATTCCCTAATCTCTTTCTAGTACCTGCCGATAAATAGGATATGTGTATTATTAAGTAGAAAAGGAGAAAAACATAGTGAAAAAATTCGTTTTATCTGTGATAGCCGTAATCTTACTTATTTGGTCCCCAGGTAATCAAACCCAGGCAAAAACATACGTAACGACCGTTTATAAAAATCCTGTTTCCGTCACTTACGTCTGGAAACAATCGTTTAAGGAAAGGGTCGCTAAAAATTCCATTTCAACCAAAAACATTTACATGACCGAATATGATAAGACGACGAGAATCCCGTTGAGCATTTCTTTGTTAAAAGGGGAGAAAATTATTCAGATCAAACCAACAAAGGCGCTTAAAAATGGACAAAAATATGCTTTGGTAATTGAGAATGTAAAATCGGTTAAAGGAAAGGTGTTAACAAAACCGCTAAGAAAGATTTTCACCACAGTAAAAAAACCGGTAGCAGTAAAACCTCAGCCGGCAATCACATCAACAATTGTAAAAACAACTAACAAAACTGTTACAGGTGTAATTGCTGAGAAGAACGGCAAAATCACCATAACTTATGATTTTCGAAGCTGTAAAGATCAAGAAATAATAGAAGACAGCTCATTAACCGCGTCGCAAAACTATCGACTGACATTTAAGAAAGTTCCACCGACCGTCAGCCTGTTCATACCAGAAAATTATTCCGAAAAATTAATAAAGGGAAAAAATAAACTTCAGATAACAGAAAAAATGAAAGAATATAAAGCTCAAATGGGATTGATTCGTATGGGAGGCAACTTGATTTTAGAGGGAACATTAACAGATGATGCTGGGCGTGTAAAACCAATTACTTTAACATTTACACTGAAATAACTTTATACACCAAATAAACTTTAGTTGTAAGAGTATGTCAACTTATTGAAATAACACTGTAAAAAAAGTAATATAAATTTTTTCCAGTTATATTACTTGAAAAAAATGTATGTTATAATCTTATCTGGAATTGTCGAAAAATCATTCTACTTGGAGGAAATAATGGAAGAAACGATTAGTTTAAGAGAGTTGTTTGAGACTTTAAAAAAGCGGTTGTCTTTAATTATTGTTATTACTCTGCTAGCTGCTGCGATTAGTGGTGCTATGAGCTACTTTTTTATGAAACCAGTTTACAAGTCATCAACACAAATTCTGGTTAGCCAAGCAGCTGCAGGTGCCTTAGCCTCGCTTGCCGGCTTGTCCTTTGATGCTGACGCCAAATATATTGAAACTTACAATGTCATTATGAAAAGTCCATACATATTGGATCAAGTTATAAAGGAATTGGACATGGATACGACGCCTGAACAACTAAACGGAAGTGTGAATGTAGCGCAAGAAGGTGCGTCTCAAGTAGTAACCATTAGCGTGGAAAATCATAATCCCGCGCAGGCCGTTCTTATTGCCAATGAAATTGCAAAAGTATTTCAAAGAGAAATTTCTCAATTAATGCGAATTGACAATATTACTATTCTGGCACCTGCACAATTGGCAGAAAACCCAGTTCCTGTTAAACCACAACCGCTTTTAAACATTGCAATTGCTGTAGTTGTTGGATTAATGGCAGGAATCGGTTTGGCCTTCTTCCTAGAATATCTCGACAATACGGTTAAATCAGAACAAGACGTAGAAACATTGCTGGGACTTCCGGTACTTGGTGCAGTAACAAAAATCAATTCGACTGACGAGCGTAATTCTGCTTCATCTCAAAAGAAAAAAACAAAAACAAATAGAGGTGAGTCTCTTGATTTTTAGAAAAAAAGAAAAAAACAATCATTCCTCAAATCGTACACTTATCACTCATACAAATTCAAGGTCGCCTATATCGGAACAATATAAAACCATTCGAACAAACATACAGTTTTCTTCTGTGAATGAAGAAATTCGTTCATTAGTAGTGACTTCTTCAGGACCGTCCGAAGGAAAGTCAACAACGATAGCTAACTTGGCAGTAGTATTTGCACAGCAAGGCAAGAAGGTTTTGCTCATTGATGCGGATTTGAGGAAGCCAACGGTTCATTATACGTTTAGAAAAGAGAATAACGTTGGTTTAACAAACGTACTTACGAAACAAACAGATTTGAAAAATGCAGTATCCGAATCGGATATCGAAAGCCTCTACGTGTTAACGAGTGGACCAATACCGCCGAATCCTGCCGAACTATTAGGATCAGTGTCCATGGATGAATTATTGGACGGGGCACTTGAATCATTTGATATGGTGTTATTCGACACTCCTCCTGTACTTGCCGTAACAGATGCCCAAATACTTTCTAGTAAATGCAGTGGTACCATTTTGGTAGTCAACAGCAATCAAACTGTGATTGATGCTGCAAAAAAGGCTAAGGAACTTCTTCTGGCTGCTCAGGCAAAACTGCTGGGTGTTGTTTTGAATCAAAAAGAACAAAAAGAAGGTCAATATTACTATTATTATGGTAATAATTGAAAGTATATTACAAAAAAAGTGTAAATTACCTTTTTTTATGTCGAGAATAGTACTATAATAGCAGTTAATAAGAATTATTGTTATTAAATATAAAATTTAAGAAGGGGGGAGACTTAGGTGATTGACATACATAGTCATATCTTGCCCGGTGTTGATGATGGTGCAAAGGACCTCAAAGCGAGTATTGAAATGGCTAAGGTAGCGGTCAATGAAGGCATTCGCACCATCATCGCAACTCCCCACCATAAAAACGGAGACTTTGAGAACAGCCCGGCGTCCATTTTCAGAAAAGTTGAAGAACTAAACGAAATTCTCTCAACTGAATCTATCCCTTTAACAGTACTGCCAGGCCAGGAGATCAGAATATATGGGGAATTTATAGAGGATTATGAAACGGGTCAGCTATTAACATTAAACCAGACACAATATGTATTTATAGAGTGCCCCTCTAATCATGTACCACGATATACAGATAAATTACTATTCGATATTCAAATGCGAGGCTTAGTTCCCATTATCGTCCATCCGGAGAGGAACAGTGAGATCATAGAAAATCCTGATCTACTATACCAATTTGTGAAAAACGGCACACTTTCTCAACTTACCGCTTCAAGTATTGCGGGTCATTTTGGAAAAAAGATAAAGAAATTTTCGCTGCAATTAATAGAAGCAAACCTAACTCATTTTGTTTCGTCAGATGCGCATAATGTTACAAGTCGCTCTTTCAAAATGATAGAAGCGTTTGAGGAAATTGAGAAGAAGTACGGCAATGATATGAATTATCTTTTTAAGGGAAATGCCGAGCTACTAATCCAAGGAAAAACTGTATATAAAGAAATTCCAGAAAGGGTAAAAAGCAAGAAGTTTCTGGGAATCTTTTAAATTTGTAAAATGTCAGGCAACCAACCTGATCGGTAATGCCTCCTTACCGTTACTAATGGAGACACTCGGTCATACTGTGGGTGAAGTTTTTATTTACCTTAGACGCAATCGTCGTCAATGGTGTGATGTGAGGGTGGGTTAGATGCCCTTTTTTCCTTTATTCGAAACAACAAGGAATAATCCTGGTTTTAAAAATATCTAACGAAAACACATGTTAACAAACGTGTTTTGTCGTTAGATATTTCTATGTAATAGATATGATTATACGCAAAGGGGCGATATTATGAAAAAAGTTCGTAAAGCAATTATTCCGGCAGCTGGTTTAGGAACCCGATTCCTGCCGGCAACAAAAGCAATGCCAAAGGAAATGCTGCCGATTGTGGATAAGCCAACGATTCAGTACATAGTTGAAGAAGCAATTGCATCGGGAATTGAAGATATTATTATTGTGACTGGTAAAGGTAAACGTGCAATAGAAGACCATTTTGACTATGCACACGAACTTGAAGAAAACCTGGTTGAAAAAGGTAAATTTGATTTACTAGAAAAGGTTCGGTATTCCACAAACTTAGCAGACATTCATTATATTAGACAAAAAGAACCGAAAGGACTTGGTCATGCAGTCTGGTGTGCAAGGAATTTTATCGGGGATGAGCCGTTTGCAGTATTACTTGGCGATGATATTGTCCAGAGTGACACACCATGCTTAAAACAATTGATTGATCAATACGAGCAAACACAGTCATCAATAATCGGCGTTCAGCAAGTGCCGGATCATGAAACATATCGTTATGGTATTGTTGACCCAGCTTCAAAACAAGGATTACGTTACCAGGTTAGTAGCTTTGTTGAAAAACCGGCACCGGGTACACAGCCATCGAACTTAGCGATTATGGGTCGATATATTTTACGACCAGAAATTTTTATGTTCCTCGACAAGCAGCAAAAAGGAGCAGGCGGGGAAATTCAGCTAACAGATGCCATTCAATCATTAAATGAAATTCAACGTGTTTTCGCCTACGAATTTAAAGGCGATCGCTATGACGTCGGTGAAAAACTTGGATTCGTCAAAACTACGCTTGAATTTGCTCTCCAGGATAATGATATTAACGAGGAATTATTAACATACTTAGTTGAGAAAGTAGAACAAGTGAAAGGAAGGGAGACGATTGGATAATACAAGAATTCAAATACAAGGAACAGTTGTAAATAATCAAACTGGTTCGACATTTGTAAGTTATGAAGATCGGACACCCTTATTTGCTCTTGTGAAAAGAACCATTGATTTCGTTGGTGCTTTGATCGCGCTCGTTCTAACTCTCCCTGTATGGATTGTTATAGGAGTCTTTTATATTTTTGGAGAAAATAAAGGACCTGTTTTCTTTAAACAACAACGAACTGGGAAAAACGGTGAAATATTTCATATTTATAAATTTCGATCAATGATCATGAATGCGGATCAAAAACTGAAAGAGAACCAAGAACTATATGAAAAGTATATAGCCAATAGCTATAAACTTGAGCCGCATGAAGACCCGCGTATTACAAAACTGGGTGAATTCTTGCGTAAAACCAGTCTTGATGAAATTCCACAAATCATTAATGTCTTAAAAGGTGAAATGAGTTTAATAGGTCCAAGGCCGGTCATTCAAGATGAATTAATGGAATATGGAAATAGAGTAAATGAATTTCTTTCCGTAAAACCAGGTATGAGCGGGTATTGGCAAGTATGTGGAAGAAGCTCGGTTCTATATCCCGAAAGAGTAAATATGGAGCTTTATTATGTTCAAAAACAGTCCGTAAAGCTCGATACATGGATTTTGTTTAAAACAATTGAGATTGTTTTATTGCGAAAAGGAGCTTACTAATTTAATAGATTGTCAAAGGAATTTAAAATGTCAGCTAATAAAAAACTTAAAGAGAACTTCTTGTCCCTTTTAATTGTTCAAGGTTTAAATTATGTTTTACCACTTTTAACATTACCCTATCTATTTAGGGTCCTTGGACCAGCCCATTATGGATCAACTACTTTTGCTGTAGCATTTATACAGTTTTTTGTGATTTTGACAGATTACGGTTTTAATCTATCTGCGACAAAAGAAATTTCGATACATGCTCAGCAAAAAAAGAAAGTACAGAGTATATTTAGCTCTGTACTTTTTATTAAGACGGTTTTGATGATCATTAGTTTTATAGCAGTGTTTATTATCGTTTCTCTTACTCCCCGATTTCAAGAAGATTTTTGGTTGTATATGACTACCTTTAGTCTTGTAATAGGTAATGTGCTATTTCCAATCTGGTTTTTCCAAGGTATGGAAAAAATGAAGTTTATTACGATTTTGAATATTATTTCAAAAACTGTTTATACGATATGTATTTTTGTTTTTGTTAATCAAGCTGAAGACTACTTACTAGTTAACTTGTTCCAAGGGATCAGCATAATTATAGTTGGAATTATATCAATTTTTATTATAAGGTTTTCTTTTAGTATTCCTATTCAATTGCCGAAGATTAATGAAATAAAATATCAGCTTCGCGAGGGATGGCATGTTTTTCTCTCAACTGTTGCGATTAGCTTGTACACAATCAGCAACACATTCTTCTTAGGCTTGTTAACAAATCCGGTTATCGTTGGCTATTATTCAAGCGTTGAAAAGTTAATAAATGCAGCTAATGGACTTATCGGTGTTTTTGGACAGACGGTGTATCCTCATATTAGCAAGCTCGCTAGCACCTCTAAAAAAGAGGCACTCGAATTTACACAGAAAGTGTTTAAATATGTATTTGGTGCCAGTTTGCTATTAAGCACCTTTATTTTTTTACTAGCTCCATTTATTGTGAATATTGTTATCGGAGAAGGTTATGAAGAATCGATTAATGTGCTGCGCATTTTAGCGCTTCTGCCATTTTTGATTGCATTGAGCAATGTATTTGGTCTGCAAACAATGCTGCCCTTTGGCTATAATCGTGCGTTTTCAAATATTCTCATTTTCTCAAGTGGTTTAAACGTAATATTAACTTTTATTTTTGTTCCATTTTTACAGCATATCGGTACGGCAATCAGTGTCGTCACAACGGAGTTTATAGTTACACTATTTATGTACACATATTTAAAGTCGAAGAATATTACATTTATTGGAGGCAAACATGTTTGATTTGGTGATTATTGGTGCCGGCTTTGCCGGAAGTGTTATGGCAGAACGGGTTGCTACGCAGTTAAACAAAAAAGTATTGATTGTTGAAAAAAGAAATCATATTGGCGGGAATGCATATGATTCTTACGATAATCAAGGGATTTTAATTCATAATTATGGTCCACACATTTTTCATACAAAAATGAAGAAAGTATGGGATTATCTTTCAGAATTTACAGAGTGGCATCATTATCACCATGAAGTGCTAGGGGTAATTGATGGCAAGAAAGTACCGATTCCTTTTAATTTGAATTCTATTAATGAAGTATTTCCGGAGAAACTAGCAAAAAAACTTGAGGAAAAATTGATTGAGAACTTTGGTTACAATGTAAAAGTGCCAATATTAAAATTGCGTGAGGCAGAAGACGAAGATTTGAAATTTTTAGCCGAGTATGTGTATGAAAAAGTATTCCTTGGCTACACATTAAAGCAATGGGGAATTACCCCTGAAGAATTAGACCCCTCTGTCACTGGACGTGTACCAGTATATGTCAGCCGTGATGACCGTTATTTCCAAGATCCTTACCAAGGAATGCCGGCAGAAGGCTATACGAAAATATTTGAACATATGTTGGATCATCCGAACATTAAAGTTATGTTGAATACAGACTACAAGGAAATAGTAGATTTTAATTTTGATAACGGTGAAGCAAAACTATTTGGAAATGACTTCAAAGGAAAAATTGTTTATACCGGTCCGATTGATTATTTCTTTGACTATAAACATGGGCAGCTGCCATATCGGTCGCTCAACTTTAAATTTGAGCAATTTAATGAAGAGTTTACCCAGGAAGTTGGTACAGTTAACTACCCGAATGATTATGACTTTACACGTGTGACAGAGTTTAAACACTTAACACAGCAGCAATCATCGAAAACAACAACAGTAAAAGAGTTTTCACAAGTTTATGTACCGGAAGAGAATACACCATACTATCCAATTAAAAATGATGAAAATGCAGAATGGTATCGGAAATATAAAGAAGAAGCACGGAAGTATTCTAACTTAATTATGCTTGGAAGATTAGCCGAATATCAATATTATGATATGGATATGGTTGTTGGAAAAGCATTGAAAATATTTGCAGAAAAAATTATTAAGTAAAAAAGCGGATTTGGAGATTAGAAAAATGAATGTATTACATGTTTGCGGCGCCTTCCCATATGATTATTCAGGTGGGGTTCAAGTATACGTTAAATCATTGCTTCAACAATCTAAAGATTATAACCCTGCGGTTTTGGATAGCATTAATAATAGTAAGAACGAGTGCTATTATGAAAAAATAAATCATAATGGATTCACAAATTATAGAATATTCAATAGTCCGATAAAAAGTTCGAGAATGCTTCAACCATTAGAGGATTGTTCAAATGCCAGAATAGAAGAAATATTCATAGAAGTTATTAATGATTTTAAACCTGATGTAATTCACTTTCATTTATTATTAAACTTAGGGGTTTCCTTAATTCAAATTGCCAAAGAACTTGGCGTTAAAGTCATTGTTAGTCTTCATGATTATTGGTTTATTTGTCCAAGAATTCAACTCTTGAACAAAAATAATGAAGTGTGTGTAAGCCCTTTAGGAGGACACAATTGTTCAAAGTGTGTACCGAAAAACAAATTAGATTTTGTTTTGGAAAAAGCAAGCAAAAAGCTAATTAAGAGAGAAAGACTAAGCGATGAGATTGTTACTCCTAAAACAAATAAAGGGAAATCTAACGCAGCACTTCTGGAAAAACAGACTACAAGATTTAATTACTTTGTTGACTCATTAAATAAGGCTGATTTAATATTAGCTGTTTCAGATTTTGTGAGAAGAAAATTTATTCAAGAAGGCGTAAACGAAAATAAAATAATTACCAACCATATAGGGAATATAACTGCTGAAAAAAATTTTTGGCCAAAAGAATATAAGAAGGAAAAAAAAAATAAGGGCAATTTGCAAATTGGTTTTATAGGTAATTTTATTAAAGCTAAAGGTTCTGATGTTATTATTAATGGACTATCGAAAGTTGAGGGAAACTTTAAGCTAAAAGTGTACGGACGAATGGATGAGAATAAGAAAATGGTTGCTGAAAAAATCTTGGGTGAAAAATTAGTTATGGGAGGCAGTTATACACAAAATGATCTTCCAGAAATATTTGAGGACTTAGATATATTACTTGTTCCTCCAGTTTGGTATGATAATGCGCCCCAAGTAGTTTTTGAAGGATTAAATGGAGGGCTTCCTGTTATTGGTGCTAATATTGGAGGAATTCCTGACTTCATTCAAAATGGAGTAAATGGTTATTTATTTGAACCAGGTAATTCTGATGAATTAGCTAACATAATAAATAATCTTATTGAAAACCCTAGAAACTTAGAAGATTTATTTAACAATATAACTCGCACTAAGAACCCCCAGGAACATTTGAAAGAATTAATGACTTTTTATAAAGGGTGGTAACTTTTCAGATGAACGTAAAGACTTTAAAATTATTTTGAAAAGGGAATAAAAGCTGGAAAAAATTGATGAACACAATCTGGATGTAATTCAATCTTTGCTGTTTATTAAATTTTAATAAGAAAGGAGAATGAATTTTATTGAGAAAAAAGGTTTCAGTAGTAATGGCAACGTTTTATCCAAATTTAACATTTCTTGCTCAGCAATTAGATAGTTTAAATAAGCAAACTTATCCTGAAATTGAACTGATTATTTGCGATGACTCTGCTAATAATGAACAATTTACTCTTATTGAGAATGCAGCAAGAGACAATATCATAAACTTTAAGTACTTTATATTAAAAAATAATAAGAATATAGGAAGCAATAAAACTTTCGAGAGGTTGACTGAATTAGCTACCGGAGATTATATTGCATATTGCGATCAAGATGACATTTGGGAGCCTCAAAAAGTTTTGAAATTAGTGAATAAAATAGAAAAAGAGAATGCTATTATTTGTTATTCAGATTTAGCAATTATTAATGAGAGCGGACAACTTATTAATAGATCGTTTAAATCTATTGCCAAGCGAGTAAAACATATTTATGGAAATGAAAAGTATAGCTATTTTATAAAGAGAAACAGTATAACAGGGTGTACTATGCTTATGGATACTAAAATCGCAAAAAAAAGTATTCCTTTTCCAGAAAACAATGAATATGTCCATGATCACTGGCTGGCTTTATTTGGTTCTTTTAAGGGAAGAATTTCTTATGTTGAAGAACCATTGGTGCTATATAGAATTCATTCCAATAATCAAATAGGAGCCACAGTATTAAATGGTATTGAATCAAAAAATGACTACATTCAAAAAAAACTTGAAAAAGATCAAAAAAGAATAATATTTCTTGAGAATCATATAAAAAATCAAGAAAAAAAAATAATAGAGAGCATTCATCGGTATCAAATGTTTGTGGAAAAAAGAGAATGTTTTTTTGAAAAAAAAACAATGAAAAACATATTATCTTTTTTAGGACAATTTAAAGAAGACCCTCAACTTATAGTTTTTGAGTTTTTAATTAACATGTCACCTGATCCATTAGTAAAAACTTATATTAAAAAAATAAAAGTGTGATATTGGGATTGATTAAAGTTTCCCTAATGGTAAAAGAAGTGAATGGGGGAAATATTTTAGAGCGGGTATACAAAAAGATTAGTGATAAGAAAATGATCTCACAAAGGAAAAGCATATTTTTAGTGTATGGCTAGTAATGATCGAAGCTTCTAAAAGTTTCAGCTAAGATCTAGTTGGAGCAAAGCTATATGAAAATACGATGTTTCCTCCATTGAAATATTAATATGGATCGGATATTAAGCTTATTTCACTAGGTTAAGCAAATGAATTAATACGCCAGTGGAAATTGATTATATCTTAAAAAAAGTGTATTTGATAAATAGACGGCTTACAATATTATGTGCAACGCCTAGAATATAAAAAGCTACTAACATTTAAGTACATTCAAAACGGTATGCATAAAAATGCTGAGCAAAATGGAATATTCTCTTCAGAGAATTGTTGCCAAGATTGGACGATAGGCATTTACTATTCTACGGGAATTAATCCAGAATACCTTCCTTAAAGTCACATACGAACCTGAAGTTATGCAAAAACAGTTAAGATTTGGCATGAGAACTGTGATTGATAAGGAATTTAGCTACTTGAGCAGATAACTTGGTCTTTTTTTGATCCGTACTCATCTTCATCCTACCGGCGCGGAAGATATGAAAATATAGTGGTCTGTTTTTTGATATCTTATTAAAAGGAACTGATTTTGATGTGATAGCTGAAGAGCTGGAAGAGCCCTTCGGTTTCCCATCAACCGGTAGAAAAAGTGTTTGGTTAGTACATAGCATGAGAAGTGCTGCACTTAAATTGATAAAAGATTTTATTTTTAAATAATTTTCTTAATTTAGAGGCATATCCAAGAATAATATATTTGTCTTAAAGAAGATTTAAAAATCGGTAAATTATTTGTATATTTCGATTTATTTGAAATGACAGAAAGGTATACTTTGATTATGCAAATTTTGTTTTTGTTGTTGCTTATTGTATTTTCATTAACAGGTATATTAATTCATAAAAAAGTCTTAAACTTGTTAACAATTTTTAATCTTGTTTGGATATGTATTATTTTGTTATATGGTTTTCAAATGAGTATATATCTTACTCCTTTTTCAAACAGAACGGTTATTTATTTTATCTTAGTTTTTTCTAGTTTTTTTCTGGGGTATATATATATTTTTCTATTCTACTTACCAAAATATAAAAAAGGTTATTTATCTGCAGTACCTAAAAGAGCAATTTTTTTGTCAAAAAACTTTATTGAAAATTCCTTTTTTGTTATTTTTATTATTTTAATTGTTGAAACTATATTTTCAGGTGGCATCCCGCTGATATGGTTATTAACTGGTAGTGATAAAAATTATTTTGATTTTGGGATTCCTACTTTGCATGGATTATTAATGAGTTTTATTTTATTTTATGGAACCCTACTATACTTTATTTTGAATCAAAATTTTCGAAAAAAATATCTTTTCTATTTTTTGTTTATCTGTTTAATACCTATTCTACTTATTTCAAGGCAAATTGCTATAACCCTAGTCGTCCAAATCTTAATAATTCATCACTTGTCTATTAAAAGAATTAATTTTATTAAGGGCGGGAGCATTGCACTTATTTGTATTGTGCTATTTGGTATTGCAGGAAATATTAGAACTGGATTAGATAATTTTCTGAATGTAGCTAAAATGTCTAATCAAAATATAAGTTATTTCGAATCTGGATTTTATTGGGTATATATGTACTTAACCATGTCTTTAGCTAATGTTAATAATTTGTTTACTAATATTTCGTTCGATTACACTTTTGGAAAGAATATATTGAGTTCTTTTTTGCCAACGATAGTCACAGATGTTATTTACAACGCCGAACTTAGTGCTCCTTATTTCTTAGTATCTCCCAATTTTACCGTTTCTAGTTTTATGGTTACTACTTTTATTGATTTTGGAATAGTAGGCTTAACTATTTATACTTTTTTATTGGGTCTTATAAGTTGTATTGTATACCACAACTATATATTTAATAAAAGTATTAGAAATATGTTTGTTTATGCGACAATGCTGCAAATCTTATTGATGTCTTTCTTTGTTGATTTTTTACTTTACTTGCCTGTTTCTTTTCAGTTTTTTTGGTATTACTTATTTTTAAGAGATAATAAAACGTTAAATCAAAAAGTTCTTTATAATAATTTTATAAATATTAAAAAAGGGTGATCACATGTGAAAGGTATTATTCTTGCTGGAGGAACTGGCACTAGACTTTATCCTTTAACTAAATCGGTTTCAAAACAATTATTACCGATTTATGATAAACCAATGATATTTTATCCATTATCTATTTTAATGCTGGCCGGTATTAAAGAAATCATTATTATTTCAACTCCTGAAGATACACCACGATTTAAACATCTTCTTGGGGATGGATCAGACCTAGGCATTTCACTATCATATGCAGTCCAGCCTTCTCCAGATGGTCTTGCTCAGGCGTTTATCATTGGTGAGGAATTTATTGGTGATGACAACGTGGCGTTGATTTTAGGAGATAACCTGTATTACGGACATGGCTTGACGGCTTTGCTGCAAAGTGCAGCTAGCCGTCAGGACGGCGCTACTGTTTTTGGCTACTATGTAAATGATCCGGAACGATTTGGTGTCGTTGATTTTGATGAATATGGTATTGCCCGCTCAATTGAGGAAAAGCCTGAGGAGCCAAAATCAAATTATGCGGTGACTGGACTTTATTTTTATGATAATCGTGTGGTGGAAATCGCTAAAAATATTGAACCGTCTCCTCGAGGAGAATTGGAAATTACGGATGTGAACAAAGCCTACTTAGCATCTGGTGAGCTTCATGTTGAAATTCTTGGGCGTGGTTTTTCTTGGTTTGATTCAGGAACCCATGAATCATTGCTTGAAGCCTCTCAGTTTATTGAAACCATTGAGAAGCGTCAAAGTTTGAAAATTGCCTGCTTAGAAGAGATTGCGTTTATTAAGGGCTATATTGATCGTGAACAGCTGTTAGCATTAGCGGAGCCACTGAAGAAAAATCAATATGGTGAGTATTTAATTCGTTTGGCGAATCGAAAGCAGCCGATTTATCAAATTTAATTGGGAGGATTATTAATGAAAAAATTAGAAACAAACTTACCGGGGGCGTATTTGCTCGAACCAGCTGTGTTCGGGGATCACCGCGGTTTTTTTATGGAAAGCTACAATAAAGAAGCGTTCGAGAAGATTGGTATTAATATTGAATTTGTTCAGGATAATCATTCTTTATCGCAAACACCCGGAACACTTCGAGGAATGCATTACCAGCTGGAATCAAAAGCTCAGACAAAACTTGTGCGGGTCACAAGAGGAGCAATTTACGATGTGATTGTCGACATCCGAAAAGGTTCACCAACATATGGCCAGTGGCAGGGATTCAATCTGACGGCAGATAATAAGCGCCAGTTGCTGGTGCCAAAGGGATTCGCCCATGGTTTCTGTACATTAGTCGAAAATACGGAAGTACAGTACAAGGTAGATGAATTGTATTCACCGGAACATGACCGGGGTATTGCCTGGAATGATCCGGCGCTTGCGATCGACTGGCCGGAATCAACACCTGTATTGTCCGCGAAAGATGAAACACATCCAGTATTAGCAGAAGCCGATAATAACTTTGTATGGGAGAATGAGAAATGAATTTATTTGTAACAGGCGGTGCCGGTTTTATTGGCAGCAACTTTGTTCATCATACTTTAGAGACTTATCGTGACTATAAAGTTGTGAACTTTGATTTGCTTACATATGCGGGAAATCTTGAGAATGTAAAATCACTTGAGAGCAACCCAAATCATGTGTTTGTAAAAGGGGACATCAACAATCGTGAATTAGTTGATTACCTTGTAAAAGAACACAGTATTGATGTGATTGTGAACTTTGCAGCTGAATCACATGTGGATCGTAGCATCACTGAGCCGGATATTTTCGTGAAAAGCAATGTACTCGGCACCCAGGCTCTTCTAGATGTAGCGAAAGCGAACAATATTCAAAAGTATGTACAGGTATCTACGGATGAAGTATACGGGTCGCTGGGGGCTGAAGGCTATTTTACGGAAGACACACCGCTTGCACCAAACAGCCCGTACTCGGCGAGTAAAGCGGGCGGGGATATGCTTGTTCGTTCATACTTTGAAACATTCAATATGAATGTGAACATTACCCGCTGCTCGAACAATTATGGGCCATACCATTTTCCGGAAAAGTTAATCCCATTGATGGTGACAAACGCCATGGAAGGAAAAGAGCTCCCGATTTATGGTGATGGTAAAAACATCCGCGACTGGCTTCACGTGCGGGATCATTGTGCGGCGATTGATCTGGTTATTCATAAAGGAAAGCCGGGCGAAGTCTACAATGTCGGCGGACATAATGAGCGAACGAATAATGATATTGTTCAGTTAATTGTAGAGAAGCTAGGTGCTTCAAAAGAATTGATTAAGTATGTAGAAGATCGTCTCGGACATGACCGCCGCTATGCGATTGATCCGACGAAGCTGGAGACAGAGCTTGGCTGGAAGCCAAAGTATACGTTTGACACCGGCATTGTTGAAACCGTTCAATGGTACATTGACAACCAGGACTGGTGGAAGAATATTAAGTCTGGTGCATATATGGATTACTATGATAAGCAGTATGGTGAAAAAAAATGAAAGTTCTCGTAACAGGAGCAAAAGGCCAGCTTGGCACTGACGTTGTCATTATGCTGAAAGAAAATGGCTTTGATGTATACGGCTATGGCCGCAAAGAGCTGGACATTACGAACCAGGAACAAGTGAACGAGGTAATCTTGAAAGACCAGCCGAATGTTGTTATTCATACAGCTGCTCATACAAAAGTGGATCAGGCAGAATCAGAGCCAGATCAGGCTTTCCTGATTAATGCTATTGGTACTCGTAATATTGCGGTGGCAGCTGAAGAGGTTGGGTCTAAGCTTTTGTATGTAAGTACAGATTATGTATTTGATGGGACGGCTACAGAACCAATCGATGAATTTCAGCCGACCAACCCGATCGGTGTATACGGACGCTCAAAATTGGCTGGCGAGCAAATGGTGAGAAATTTTCATTCCAAGTTTTTTATCGCCCGCACGTCATGGGTGTATGGGGCGCATGGCAATAATTTTGTGAAAACAATGCTGAAACTTGGGCAAGAGAAGAAAGAATTATCGGTTGTAAGCGATCAAGTGGGCTCACCGACGTATACCGTCGATTTGGCTGAGAGAATTATTGACCTGATTCAAACTGAGAAATATGGAACTTATCATGTCTCTAATTCGAATAGTTGTTCCTGGTATGAGTTTGCGAAAGTGATTTTTAAAGAAGCGGGGCTGGACGTTCAAGTGAATCCTTGTACGACGAAGGATTTCCCAAGACCAGCGCCACGGCCAGCGTATTCTGTTTTTGATCATATGAGTTTAAAAATAAATGGATTTGATGCAATGCCTGATTGGCAGACAGCATTGAAAAGATTTTTAAAGGAACAAGGTCAATGAAAAGCATTTCAATCATTATTCCAACATTAAATGGGGAGCAGGAGCTTAAACGTCTGCTCCCTTTAATTCCTGAGAGAGAAAAAACAGAATTAATTATTGTTGATTCGTCTTCGGAGGACAGGACAAGAGAAATAGCGGCTACATTTGGTGCAAAAGTCATGACGGTTGATCGCAGGGACTTTAACCATGGCGGTACACGGAATTTAGCGGCTAAAGAAGCATCTGGGGATATTTTAGTTTATTTAACACAGGATGCCCTGTTATTTGACGAACATAGCATCGACAGGCTAGCGCAGGCTTTCCAGGATGAAAAAGTTGGAGTAGCTTATGGACGACAGCTTCCTCATCAAAATGCGGGAGTTTTTGGCCGTTTTGCGCGTATGTTTAATTATTCTGAAATTTCTTCAATTAAAACCATAGCAGATAAAAAGAAATATGGCTTGAAAACGGTCTTTACATCCAATTCTTTTGCTGCCTACCGGAGAGACTTATTAGAAAAAGTCGGAGGATTCCCGACCAATGTCATCTTAGGTGAAGATATGTATGTGGCCGCAAAAATTGCATTAACCGGTTATAGCATCGCTTACGAAGCTGAAGCAAAAGTCTATCATTCACACGATTATTCTATTCGCGAAGAATTTCAACGTAATTTCGACATTGGTGTTTTTCATAATAAGGAAAATTGGATTTTACAAGAATTCTCAAACCCTGAAGGGGAAGGGTTCAAGTTTGTAAAGTCGGAATGGCGTTATTTAGTTCAGAATGGCAAGCTGTATTTAATACCGGTATCGACTATGAGAAATGCCGCAAAATTAATAGGGTATAAGCTAGGAAAGAATCATGATAAACTTTCCCAAAAATGGAGAAAAAAAATCAGTATGTATAAATCTTATTGGAACTATAATTAATCTTTCTGAAACCGGCCGCAAAAAAGTGTTCGATTTTTGTGGATCTCTAAAAAGAGATCCACTGTCAGCTAGGAAAAATATTATTGAGTTGAAAACAGACGGGATGAACTATATGAAAGAGGCGGAAAGATGATTCTTGTTGTTGGAGGCGCTGGTTATATCGGCAGCCATTTAGTAAAGGAATTGGTGAAGGAAAAAGAAGTGGTGGTTTTGGATAATTTGTCTACCGGCCATCGTTGGGCGATTGATGAGAAAGCAGTGTTTGTAAAAGGTAATCTGGGGTCAGAAGAAGACTTGGTGCAAGTATTTGACACCTATTCCATTGAAGCGGTTATGCATTTTGCGGCATTCAGCTTAGTGGGTGAGTCTGTACAGGACCCTCAGAAGTACTATGACAATAATGTCGCGGCAACGCTGACGCTGCTTCGGGTTATGCGGAAGTATGGGGTGGACAAGTTCATTTTTTCTTCGACGGCCGCAACCTATGGCATTCCGGCAGTTGAGATGATTACAGAAGAGACGGCGACGAATCCGATTAATCCGTATGGTCGTTCAAAGCTGGTGATTGAGCATATTCTGGCGGATTTTGCTTTGAGCTATAGCTTAAAGTATGTGACGCTTCGCTACTTTAATGCGGCGGGTGCCTATGAAACGGCAGAAATTGGTGAAGATCATGATCCGGAAACACATTTGATCCCGATCGTGCTGGAGCATTTGCTTGGACAGCGGGAACAGATTTCGGTGTTTGGCACGGATTATGAAACACCGGACGGTACGTGTATCCGCGACTATATTCATGTGACGGATCTTGCAAAAGCCCATATTGCGGCAATGCGGGGACTGCTGGATGGAAAATTGGAGACAGCCGTTTATAACTTGGGCAACGGAAAAGGGTATTCAGTGAAAGAAGTGATCGAAACGTGTGAACGTGTTACCGGTCGGACAGCGAAGGTCGAGTTAGGGGACCGTCGCCCAGGTGATCCGGCACGCCTTGTCGCATCATCTGAAAAAATTGGACGAGAGCTTGGCTGGAAGGCCGAAATTGGACTTGAGGAAATTATTAATAGTGCCTGGAAGTGGCATCAGAAAAAATAGTACATGCGCTCCTGAAGAGGAGCGTGTGATTTTATTTAAGCACTCGCTTTAGTACGGTGAATGGATAAAGAAAATGGGTATTGGGTATAATGGATTGGATAAGGAGTGATATTCATAAAAAAAGCAGCATTCATCGGTTCAGTCCTGTTGATTCTGTATTTTACAATGCGGAGCCACACTTTTTTAGAGATCGGTACTCAGTCAGGCGGCGTAAACACCACATTATTCCGTTCCATCCAAACAGAAGTATCAAGGGGTTTTTATCTGAACACAGTTGGCAATATTATTTTATTTATACCATATGGGTTGGCACTTGGTCTGATCTTTAAGGAGAATCGCTTGATTAAAGCGGCCGCGGCTGGCGCAGCTTTATCGACGGCTATTGAATTGATTCAAATATTTATGCCGAATCGATGGACGGATATCGACGACGTAATGCTGAACACATTCGGCACACTAATTGGGTGTATGGCTGCGTTCCTTTTTCCTTGGATAAAGAAGTGAAAAAGACCCGAGTGAACAGGATGTTGTATGTACCATAGAGAGAAGAGCGTATCATGCTGCTTCTGGACAAAGCGTTAGAATTAGAAAATGCTGCGCTGCAAATTGAAAACGTAAAGAACTACATCGAAGAATATAAAAAGAGTCAGAAGCCTGAAAGCCAGGTATCTGCTGAAGAACTGTTTGGGATAGATGATGATATCAGTCTTCCAGTGTGTTAAAATGTACAGATCATTAGCAATGAAGCCAGCTCATTGAGCATTCACTCTTTTATAGAATTGATATTTAGAAAAGTCAAAAAATATTTAAAGGTAATGTAGCTTTTGTGTGAAATGTCGTAGCATAAAAGATACAAAATATAATTGTAAGAAAGGGCAAAGCTACTGAAAAATGGTGACGCAAAACTATAGGGGCTAAGGTATTGGATACTATGTCAGCCAGTTGCCGAATACGGACCTCCGTGCAATTTACAATATGGGGGATAAACCAAATGGAATGCGAAGGTAACGTTTTGCAAGGTTTAGTTTGGGGATTGATGTTAAGTATTCATTTATGGATTAGCAGTTTTTAATTTATGAATATTCTTATGTGACAAACACAATTAGGCGGGCTGCGCTGCGGCTTGTCTTTATATATTCTGCCGGTATGAACTATAAAAAACCTTGAAATAAAAGGAGTTTGAAGATAAATGTCAATATCGGTCAAGAATTCCCCAATTTCGACGGAATAAAAATCCCCATTTTTTTCGGTTACTTTGGTGCGGATGCGGGAAAAATACCCGCTTTTTCTTTTCTCTTAAACGATAAGACTCCCCTTTGATGTTAAACGTAACGGCATGATGCAACAGGCGATCCAGTATGGCTGTTGCCAGTACATCATCGCCAAATACTTTTCCCCACTGGATCTTGAATCCGTATAAAAAACTGACCTTCTTCACTTACCTTATTTAAATCCAGATTTTAGTATGTTGGATCCTTTGGGATCGCGTATAAGAAATGGGAATAGATAAGTGTAAGATGAAGGCTTCAATACTATTAAAGGAGAATACTATGAATCATGTCATTGCTTTTGATGTAAGTATTGGGTAAAAGCTAAAAATAGTCTGTTCGAAGGTGAAATTAAGCACTGCAGGTCCGAGTTCTCAGAATTACGATCTCGGATTGAAGAATTTACCGTAGGGTATGGAAAACTGCCTCATTTTGTGTTTGAATCAACCGGTGTCTATTCGCGTCCGTTAGAACGTTTTATGAAAGAGAACAATTATGCATACTGTATATTAAACCCATTAATGCCAAACTGCAATGTGACACCTTAAGGATTCATAAAACGGATAAAAGCGATGCATATCAATTAGCTCTTACCCACTTCACTAATTCCAGAAGGGAAAGACAAGGGATCGATGTTCTCTTCCCTGATTCTAACTAACTATAGTTGGCATTGATAAAAAGTTTATCCGTAAAACTTTTATTTCCATTAACAAGTCTAAGCGTGAACCTGCGATTGTAACATTTGGAATTAAGAAAAGATTTATCAACAACACTATTGTCATTTCAATTTATTCAGCAATAGATTGGGCCATAATATATGCCAACAGGATAAAAACATTATCACTGATTATTGTTAGTATCACGAATTGTAACATTATTTGATTTTTTCTACAGTTTCCCCTCTATCTTGGCATTAGCAATAACTATAATATCTGCCCTGTGGTTGAAATTCATTTATTCGAGTCTTAACTATCAAAGGATGTATTTAGGAATAGGAACTGTTTGCTTGTAACTGATACATAAAGTTTACTGAATTCATATAATATAATCATGGACTCATTCCCTACGAGTATAAGCTGTCGATTATTGTAAAAATTTTTTGAAAACTAACAGCTCTACACTATGGAATAAAAAGGTATAATTACCATATTAATTGTATTTATTCTTATGAAAACCAATCTTATTGAAAAGTTAGGATGCAAAACCACAGATCTACGGCTTCTGCTATGATGGCTGGGTTACAGAAAAGGGGATGAATATATAATATGCCTCTGTATCAAATGAAAGAAATTTGGACACCTTTAGCAATTATTGGAGTAAAGTTTTTCAAATCAGAAGACAGACATGTTTTTATCAAGTTCAGGAACAGTAGACGGAGAAAAATATTATGAGACTAGTGAATTTAGAGGGCTGATATCAGTCCTTTTTTATTTATGCTAGTATCATTCTCAGTCAGTTCAATTAAAAAAGTTTATACTTATTAACATTTTTTCACATTCGTCCAAGATTTTGTATTAATGGGAACAAACGCTTGTTCTTTCCTTTACTAATATTTAAATAGGAAGTTGAAAATTTAGGAGAGCACAACGAAGGCTCCAAAAATCCAGCACTTCATCCAATTGGAGTATTTCAGTGTATAAATTAATTATAAACATGTAAAAAAATGTGGAAAAATATATGTAATTAAGTAAAAATGTGGTACTATGTCTTTAGTTCAATAAATCTAGGACATTTTAACTATATAATACGGCATGGTGACTTATAATGCACATAAATGAACATAACAGAGTAATGCAGTTGGGCTGGAGCGTTGCAGATGTACAGCGTAAAAGTTTGCCTTTATACTACATATTTTGGACTACTATGATCAACTTATTATTTGCAATAGTTGGTTTAATACTTACCTTTCCTATCCTTTTTTTTTGTGCGGTTTTTATCAAACTAGACTCTAAAGGTCCAATTTTCTTTTATCAGAAGCGTGTAGGACTTAATGGAAAGCAATTCACTATTATCAAGTTACGGACAATGATAGAGGCCGCTGAGAAAAATGGCCAGCGTTGGGCTTCGGTTAATGATCCCCGTGTGACGAAGGTAGGCGCAATTTTGCGTAAATATCGGTTGGATGAACTTCCTCAATTTATTAATGTGATAAAAGGGGATATAAGTTTGATTGGACCTCGTCCTGAAGTGCCTGAATTAACAAAGCGATTTACGGAACATAACTCCTCGTTTATATATCGTTTACAGGTTAAACCGGGTATAACCGGTTGGGCACAAGTGAATGGAGGCTATGATCTATCCCCTGATCAGAAATTAAAATATGACATGGAATATATAAATAATATCGGAATTGCGATGGATGCGAAAATAATTGTTCATACAATTCGTGTGCTATTTACAGGTGATGGAGCTCGTTGATTCGAAAGAAAGGCTTGTAACATACATGTTTAAGACAAAAACACTTTCTTTAAAGCAAAACATTTCATGGATTTTAATTGGAAATGTCCTTTTTTCTATTTGTCAATGGGGGATTCTTTCATCGCTATCAAAATTGGGCAATGATCAGATGATAGGGCAATTTACCCTTGCTGTAGCTATTACTGGACCAGCGTTCATGCTTTCCAGTTTGCAGCTTCGTTCATTGCTTGCTACAGAAACCACCAATCAGATACATATTGATATTTATTTAAAATTAAGAGGGCTAACAAGTATCTTGTCTCTCGTGGTTATTATTTCCATAGTATCTTTATTAGAGTTAGACATGTCTACAAAATTAGTAATTCTGCTCGTAGCTATTTTAAAGTTGATTGAATCAGGAAGCGACCTTCTGTATGGTTTTTTTCAGCAACAGGAACGGCTCGATATTGTTGCTAAATCCCTATTGTTAAGAGGTATTATTTCTTTTCTTCTCTTTAGCATTTCTTTGTATTTCTTCAATAATTTATATATTGCATTATTTGTTTATATTTTAACGTGGTTAATGGTCTTACATTGTTATGAACGAAAACATGTACATTTACCGGTGAATTGGAAGATTGAAAAGAGATCTATGCTCGTGTTAGTTAAACTGGGCTTTCCGTTAGGTGTTGTGTTATGTATTATTTCGATTAATTCGAATGTACAGAAATACATTCTGTCATATTTTTTGGATGTTACACATGTTGGTTATTTTTCCGCTATTGCTTATTTAACAATAATAGGGAATATTTTTATTAATGGTATTGGACAGGCTTTTAGTCCCCGATTCGCACAATTGATCTCTACCCAAAAGGTAAATGAATTAAAGAAATTATTATATAAATTAAACATGTTGGCACTCCTCCTCGGAACGATTGGCATCATTCTTTCATTGTTAGTAGGTGAAGATATCTTGGTGTTGATATATAACGAACAAATCGGACAATATACTAATCTATTAGTTCTCGTAATTATTAGTGCAGCATTTAACTTTATGAGCACCTTTTCTGGTTATGCATTAACGGCGGGGCGTTTTGTGAATGCTCAGCCCATACTTCATTTTATTGTTTTTCTAGCTGGTATCCTCTCAAGCTATGTGTTCATTTCAAAGTTTGGTTTGAACGGTGCTGGCTATTCCATGGTTGCCACATCGGCTGTTCAATGGATTGGGAGCACTCTTCTTCTTCAAAAATTTTTAAAAAGTAACATCAGTGTAGGTGAATGAATAGTGAAACAGCCCGTACGTATTCTTCATATTTTTAACCACATGAATCCTGGGGGTGCTGAGACCATGATCATGAATTTATATCGAAAGCTTGATCGATCACGTATTCAATTTGACTTTGCCGTTTCTGTCCAAGAAAGGGGTCATTTTGATAACGAAATTGAAGCACTTGGTGGAAGGATCTTTCGATTGTCTCACCCATCCCAGTCATTATTTGCGTTTATGAAGGAACTTAAAGAGACACTTTTACATGGAGAATTTCACGCCGTACATAGTCATGTACATTACTTTAGTGGCATAACCATCTCCATAGCGAAAAGAATGGGTATACCCATCCGGATTTCCCATAGCCATAATACTGAAGATGGACAAGTTAATAGCTTGTTACGCTATGCCTATCGTTCGGTCATGAAAAAAAGAATACTGAAACACTCAACCCATTTACTAGCCTGTTCGCACGATGCCTGTTTTTCTCTATTTAGTAGAAGCCCGATTGAAGATAATCGTATTCATATCATAAAAAACGCGATTGATCTGGAATCATTTAGGAAGAACAATCAAATGGTTTACTCAAAAAAGGACATCTCATTACCTGAATCTGCAATAGTAATTGGCCACATAGGAAGGTTCTCTAAACAGAAGAACCATGAGGGTTTAATTCATATATTCTCTCATTTCCATAATCAAGTGAAGAATGCGCATTTAGTGTTGGTTGGTGAAGGAGAACTTCGTAAAAACATTGAAAATCTGGTTAAAGAAAAACAATTAGAATCATATGTTCATTTTTTAGGTGTTCGTGAAGATATATCTTCCTTACTGACCTTATTTGATGTATTTTTGTTTCCGTCGTTATATGAAGGCCTCGGGGTTGTCTTAATCGAAGCTCAAGCTGCAGGAGTCCAATGTGTAATATCAGCTAATATTCCCAAAGAAGTAGCGATTGTAAAGGAAATGGTTTCATTTGTCCCGTTAGAGGCACCGCTTAGTGAGTGGCAAACTGCAATTGAAAATGCCCTCACTCAAAATCCTGATACCTTTAATAACAGAAAGAAGTACTTAATGGACCAAGGATACGATATCAATGCGTCCGTTAAACAATTGGAACTTATTTATGCTTAGTCTGTTTAACGGTCTTACAGTTATCTGGGGATCATATTGGACTTTCAAAGCGATCAAGGCGATTTCCCGGGGTTCCCGATATTCAATCAATTTCATTATGATTGTTTTTTATGTATTTTTTATTCTGCCTCTAGGAATGGACATTATTTTCGGAATTCCTCATTATACATATGAGCGTGGTTTTACAGAAGCTGCAAATGATACGAAAACTCGTCTTATTTACAATATTTATGTTTCTATGGTCCCTTTAATTTGGGCAATCACCGCAGTTAATAAAAAGAGACCTATCAATAAAGGTACTCTTAAACATAATGGGATCCTTGTCGCGGCCACTCCTTTGACTAGCTTTTATATTGCCGGTCTGGTTAGTCCTGTCTTTGTATCTATTTTTTCTCCAGATCCGAGTATATATTTACAATACGGTAGAGCGGTGCTAGGCTTTCCGACTGAGCAAAGCGAAAAATTTCATGAGATTGTAGCGATTGCCACTTTCTTCAGCGTTATTTCCTTTTCCTTTATGCTGATGAAAAGCAAATCTAGAAAAGCATTTTTCTTTACATTTTTGATGATGTCCCCTTTTTTATTTGCGGCAGTTTGGATTAATGGTAAGAGAAATATCGTGGCTTTAGCGTTTGTGCTTATTTTGTATGCCACATGGAACAAAAAGATTTTACAGCCATTTCATTTAAGTATGCTAGTAGCATTGCTAATAATGTGCATGATAATGTTCTCCTCTATGTATCAAACGGTGTTTCGCTACCAAATGTTAAAAATTGATAATTGGTCTGAAGTGTATCATAACTTTCGAGTTGATTACGGTCGTGATGATGTTACAAAGTTGGCAATTTATGCAGAATTATATACGGACCGTCTTCAAATCTTGGAATATCGGTTTGAAAGCTTCTTATTTAATATTGCCATGTATATCCCAAGGGATGTATGGCCCGATAAGCCTTGGCCGTATGCGGTTTATGCCACCGCTGCATTATTAAAAATACCCGCACAATATGTAGGGTGGAGCATGACCACTAGTATTTTGGATGAATCAATTGCAAATCTAGGATGGGTAGGTTTAATAATTGGACCTCTACTAATTTCGTTCATGTGCCGATTGGGCGACCATTATAGATCCGATTTAATACACTTGTTTACGGTTCTGGTTGGAAGCTTATCATTAGTATTACAATTAGCTGCATTTATGCCGGTTTTTGTAATCTGGGTGGGATTAATAGGTTGGATGAGACTCAGACAACCATACCGATTGCAAATATAGAAATTAGATTCCAACGGCAAAAAAAGCGTTCAATGAGTTATGGTGAATCGGTGTCCATAGACTAGTCGATGGATAAAATAAAGTGCTATATATTCTGAAGCATCGTTTTTGCCGTCCTAAAGGAGCTGAAATTGTGAAACAAAATGTGATGTTGATCGTGCTGAACTCTTCTTACGGTGGAGCAGAAAAACATGTTTTTGATCTCGTGAAACATATGGACCGCCAAACAATCGATCTGACCGTCGTTTTGCCAACTGGTTCGAAATTGGCATCGTTAGTGGAACATTATTTGGACAAAAAGCATATTGTCAACGTGGAAAGAGGAATACAGGCAATCTGGAAATTAAAGAAATTAGTGGAGGTACTGAAACCGGATATAGTACATTTGCACAGTCCACGAGCCACTTTCATTGGTATGGTAGCCAAAACTATCTCTCGACAATCCAGTAATGTGTTTGTGACAGCCCATGGCTGGATACCGGATCGATTGAAATTAAGAAAAGTCTATGAGTTTTTGTATGTAAGCGCCATAAAAAGGTCTGATCGGATTATAGCTGTGTCCGGACAAGTTAAGGATATGCTTATGGCTTATAAATTGGATGAAAGTAAAATCTCGGTTATACATAACGGGATCGAAGTACCACCCCAAATAGAAGTGACCAAACGGCAAATCGCGAAGAAGCGATTTGTTTTTTTAGGACGAATGATTGAAGAAAAAGGAATAAGTTATCTGCTAGAAGCAATTGAACAAGTCGACCAAAAATACCCGGAGAAATATCATCTGGATTTTTACGGAGATGGCCCATTGGCAGAAATGATTAAAGAAACTCTGAAACATAAGCAGATACAAAATGTTACACTTCATGGATTTGTTCAACCGGAGCAGGTAATTCCTTTATTGAACCAATATGATGCATTTTTGATGCCATCTGTTCAAGAAGGCTTTCCCTATACATTGATAGAAGCCTTTGCTGCAGGACTAATGGTGATAGGTACAGATGTAGGCGGTATTAAGGAAGCATTAATCGACAATGAAAATGGTTATTTGATTCCTGCAAAAGATGTTGATGCACTAATATATGCCATGACAAAGGTAATAACAATGTCAGATGAAGAATTATTGAACTTCAGGAATTTGGCGAGGGAAAGAAGTCATCATTTTACCATAGAGAAAATGACTAGTTCCTTAGTTGATGAATATGTGTTTTTAAGGAGGTGAAATACAATTAACAGCATTGTATATGCTATTCTTGCCCATAACAATCGGGATTGCTTAGAGGATTTAATTGATAGTATACACGCATTTTCAAAAAACAGCCGAATCATTTTGTTTAATGGAGGCGAGGATACTTCTTTTTATAAAGGTCTTCCCATCGACCTTTGTCCTTACAGCAAACCACTTAAGCATGGAAAACTATCGGAATTTCATTACGGTGTAATGAAAATGCTCGAAAGGGAACAGTTTACATATGACTTTCTTGTCACGCTTGATTCAGACATGTTATTGATTAAACCGGGTTTTGAAGAGTTTATTCATAAAACTATGAAAAATTCACTGTATATGGGGGTAAATTTCCAGACTATTGACAAGGGCACCGAGTGGATAATAGGTAGGCGATTTTTATATAAATGGAAAAGTAAATTTCAAAAGTATTTTCAAATTGAAAAGCCTTATGGAAGTTTTAATCCTTGTCAAGTGTTTCGCCACAAGTATGTCCAGAAATTTGTTGAAGATGCTATGACTGTTCCTTTATTGCATGAGGTGGGAGTTTCTAAATTAGAGGCACTTGAAGAAATTATTTACGCCTCCTATGCAGTGAAAATTAAAGCGAATCCTGTTAGTAATCCTGGCTCTCACGCACTTGTATTGAGAAGGCATAGTGTAGAGGAGTTAGACGCATATTTACGGGACGACCAAGTGTTTTTTGTACATAAAGTCGGGATGAATTACAAAGATCCTGACCGAGTATTTATTAGAAATCTTATTAAAAATAAAAATGAAAAAAAAGAACAAGTGATGAATGAAGATTATCTGACGCACTACCCGGTATCGCTAAGACGTAAAGCGCTGTCATGGTGTAAGGATATTTACCTAAAACTTTTTGCATAAAAAAATTTATGGTAAATATGTGCAAATGAGGTAAAATAATATAGTAAAATTTAACTAGATGAAAGGGGTAAATGAATGAAGAGAGCCTATAAGTTTAAAAGATTGCTAATAGGACTGATTGCTACAATCTATTTATTTAGCTTATTTGTGCCTTATGCTCAGGCAGAAGAGGGTACAACTGAAGCTCCTATTGTTAATGTTGATGAACCAAATACGCAACAAGAACAACAGGAACAGCCAAATCAAGACGCTACAGAACAAAAAAGTGAGGCACCCGATGCGGGTGGTGATACCTCCCCTTTAACAGAAAGCCCTGAGGCACAGGAAACTATTACAGATGAGCCTGTAGTTTCTGAAGAAGCGCCTATTCAAGAAGGTTCCTCTCCGCCTGAGGGAACAAAGGAAGAAGCAACAGAACAGTCAGGGGAACAAACGGCTGAACAAAATGCGGAACAACCAATCAAAGAAGAAACTACTGAGCCACTAGAGCAACCAGAGCAATCATTGCAACCACTAAAACCAACTATTAAAGGACAATTAATGATTGGGGATAAGCCAGTTGTTGGTGAATGGGTGAATATTCATTCAAAAACAGACGAGTGGTTTAATGATCAAACCGATTCTACTGGTAATTTTTCATTCAACTTGCCGGATGGGGAATATGAAATACAAGGCATCTGGCTGGAGAATGAGCAAAAGTGGTACCAATTGGATAAAACATTTAAAGTTGTGAATGGCAATTTAGAAGATACAAATGAACTATCTATTAATTTAGCTCCAAAACCTCTTGTCCATCCTGTAACTGGTACAGTGAAACGGGCTGGAGTTCCAGTGGTAGGAGATACAGTGAATATTGTTTCTTCTGCTGGTGAATGGTTTAATGCTGTATTAAACGAAAACGGAGAATTCGAGTTTTCTTTGCCTGAAGGTCAATACGAACTTCAAGGAATCTGGGTATCCGAACATGAAGAATGGAACCAACTAAATAAGAAGTTTAAAGTAACTGATGGGGGATTAGTCTTAAATATTGACGTAAAAGAAACAGTCAATATAGAAGGGTCAGTAAAGCGTTCAAGTGAACCGGTAGCCGGTGACTGGGTAAACGCACTGTCCTCAACTGGTCAATGGTATAATGCCCAATTAAATTCAGATGGACAGTTTACACTTGCTTTACCAGATGGAGAATATGAAATACAAGGTATCTGGGTATCTAAATATGAAGAGTGGAACCAAATAAATAAAAAATTCACTGTAGTAAGTGGTAAATTAGAAGGTACTTTAGCCATAGAGTTAAAACCACCAGTGATTGAAAACAATGTTATGGGGTCTATTAAACGTGATGGTGAACCAATTAATGGCGATTGGGTAAACGTATTGGCTACAGATGGCAAGTGGTATAATGCTCAATTAGATCAAAATGGAACTTTCGGATTGTCACTTCCGGATGGAAGTTATGAAATTCAGGGAATCTGGGTTTCAAAATATGAAGAATGGAATCAATTGAATAAAAAGTTCTCTGTCTCAAATGGTGTATTAAAAGGGAATTTGGATATTGATGTAAAGCAAACCGGAAATATTGTAACGGGTATCTTTAAACTAGCAAATGTAAATGATTGGATCAACGTTAAGTCTTCAAACAATAAATGGTATAACACTCAATTGGATGCTAATGGGAATTTCCAGATAACTCTTCCTGATGGAGAATATGAAATACAGGGAGTTTGGTCATCGAAGTATCAAGAATGGATTCAATTAAATTTCACTTTTAAGGTTTCAGGGAATGAGGATCTCGGGGAGCTTAAATTACCTCCACCTCCTCCGCCAGAAAATGTACACGGTTCCGTGAAAAGAGCTGGCACTCCTGTAACAGGAGACTGGGTAAATGTTCTATCATCAACTGGTGACTGGTTTAATGCGCAGCTCGATGATAATGGCAATTTTTCATTAAATCTTGCTGATGGAGAATATGAAATCCAAGGAATTTGGGTGTCTTCACCTGGTCAATGGTATGTTTTGAACAAAAAGTTTATAGTAGCAAATGGGCAACTTGAAGGAACGCTCGACTTTGATGTTGAAGAAGTTGTAAAGAATGTCAGAGGCACATTCACTTATGCAAATGAGCCAATAATCGGGGACTGGGTGAGTGTATTATCCTCAGATGGAGTATGGTACAATGCTCAATTAGACAATAATGGCAATTTTGAATTACGCCTTCCTGATGGAGAATATGAAATATCCGGAATTTGGGTAACTTCAACTCAGGAATGGTTAGAATTAAATGAAACGTTTAAGGTTGTTGGCGGGGAACAAGATAAACCGTTAAAAATCGATGTAAAAACAAGTAATGTCAAAGGCCATGTGAAAGATGGAAGTAATGCTGTACTGACAACGGTAAGTTTCCATACAACGGGATCAGAAACCCGTTGGTATACGGCTCAAACAGATGAATCAGGAAATTTTGAGTTGTTTCTGCCGGATGACGAATATCTGGTAGATGGTATTTGGGTGGATGATAAGCAACAATGGTACCCGATCAATCTGAAATTTTCCGTTGAAGATAGCAAGTTAAAGGATTTAGAAGAAATATCCATTAATATTGGTGCAGAAACTGTTGATATTACTGGAACCCTTTATGATATCAATCAGCCTGTAGGCGAAGCGGATATTCAAATTTTAAATGTTGAAACAAACCAAATATCATCTGGAAAAACAGATGCACAGGGTAATTTTACAGTTAAATTGTTAAACGGAAAATATAAAGTGGTTGCTGCCAGCAATCCCAAAATCGGTACTATACAACTAAATGAGCAATTTGAAATTGTTAATAAACAACTCATCATTAATGGTGAGACAAAAGATAAGTTAACGATTTTCTTACCTGCTGTTACGGCAAAGGGTTCTATAGTGAACGCGTCTGTGCCTGTGCATGGTGCTAACGTTTACGTAAAAAGAATTGTAAATGGTGAGGTCTACTCATTTGTAACAGAGGAAGATGGATCCTTCGAATTGCGTGTGCCAAACGGGGATTATCAAATCCTATACGTTAGCCTCACAAATGGTGCGTATTATGGAGTAGGTTCCCTAATTACAATACCATCGGGTGAAGACATTAAAGTAGATCTAGCTGAGATCATAACTGATGTATCTGTATCCGGGACTGTTACGTATAAAGGCCAAAATGTAACGAATGGTAAGATACATGTAAGTACCCAAGACGGACATAGAACATATATACGCGAATTTAAAGATGGGACTTTCTTGTTCTCCCTACCTGTTGGTACGTATTATATATCGGCAGTTGAAACAAACGAATACGGTTCTTCCTTTGTAAATATTCCGTTTACACTTAACAAAGCGACCCCAGTAACGGGTCTTCAAGTAGTACTAGCTGACACAAACATTGAAGGAATCGTGAGCTCCGGTGGGAAACCGATTGTTAATGCATCCGTACAAATTTCTAAACTAGGCGAAGACTATGATTCAATGGATGCTGTAACAAATAACGAAGGTAAGTTTAAACTTCAATTAAGCGACGGAGAATATAGAGTTGATGGCGTTGAAGGTGAAGGTTATACACCTGTTGGTTTAGATTTTGAAGTGATTGACGGAACCTTGATTGTCAATGGTCAGGAAACAATGAATCTATCAATTGAAGTTCCTCCTTTAAATGTGAATGGCAAGATTGTAAAAGGCGATATTGGAATCATGCATGCCTCCGTTCTATTTCACTACGATTCAATGAATGGAGAAATGTTTGAGCTTGAAACGGATGATAAGGGCGAATTTAAGGGAAGATTTAAAGATGGAAAGTATAATATTGATGAAATTGTTACATATGAAAATAGAAGTCATCAATATTCTTTCATTAATTATTCTTTTGAAGTCGTGAATGGTAAAATCTATGTCAAAGGAATTCAACAAGATAAGTTAATAATCGAGATCCCATCCGACGAAAACGAATTTGTAACGCGTATATTTGGTGATACTACAGGTATAGATGGTTTATCTATAAGTATAATGGAATTAAATGGTGATAAGGATTACTCAGCATATGTAGATCTAAATGATGCTCGAAGTACCACTATACGCCTTCCTGATGGTAATTACACCATAGATGAAGTTTGGGATGCTACCCATGATGTTTCAATAGGTGTAAATATTCTTGTTACTGTAAAAGAAGGTGTACTGACGGTTAATGGGGTACAACAAGATAGTCTGGATATTTATCTTCCAGAAGTATCACTCACTGGTTCTATACTAGATGGGACAATTCCTGTGCCGAATTCAACTGTCACTATTTCTAATGGCCAGCAGAGAGACATGTTTCTAAGATCAGATATTAGTGGGAATTTCTCTGCGAGATTAGTAGACGGTCACTATACCGTAACAGGTGTTGATTTACGAGAATCTCCTGATTTTATCGCTATGAACAAGGAATTTGAGATTCGGAATGGAAAATTATTTATTGAAAACGTTGAAACACAAACGTTAGATTTACGTATTCCTGCAGAGTCTTTAAAAGGTAAACTATTGGATGGCGATAAAGGGGTGGCTAACAGCAGACTCACAATTCGCAATATAAACAGAAACCAAACTTTCAGTCTGCACACAAATGAAAGTGGGGAATTCGGTAGCCGCTTGCCGGATGGAAGCTATCTTGTTGAAAGAGCGTACCTTGAAGATGAGTTCGCATCGGTAAATTTATCTGTTGAATTCACAATAGAAAATGGAAAACTTTACGTTTCCGGTACTGCAAAAGACAGGCTAGTCATTAACCTACCAGCTATCACATTGAAAGGAATTGTATCAGACAGCAATGGATCTGTTGAAAATTTTACACTCTCTATTAGGAAGCAAGATTCTACAAATAGTGTGAGTGTTAAAACAAATTATCAGGGTGAGTTCTTTGGCCGCCTTGCGGATGGTAATTATAAAATCGAAAGTGGTTACTCACCCACAAGCTGGAGTCCATTGGATATTGCATTTTCAATTGTAAATGGGAAATTGCAAATAGATGGTGAAGAATCAGAGTCATTAAGAGTGATAATTCAATCGATTACTTTAAAAGGAATCGTGATGGCAGATGATTTACCTGCTAAGAATGTTAGCTTGACTATTGAGCGTATTGACAAAGGCCAATACTTCACGATTTCTTCAAACGAAAGTGGTCAATTTTATGGCCGATTGGAAGATGGTAAGTATCAACTTACGCAAGTAAACACTCAAGATAACCAGAGAACCAAAATGGATCTTTCTTTCGAAATAAAAGAAGGAAAAATTTACGTGAATGAGGAAGAGAAGGAACAATTGCAGGTTAATCTGCCTTCCGTTACGTTAAAAGGAATTGTGCTGGATGAAGGTAAAACTGTAACTAGTGCGGATCTTGGGATTGAGCAAATAAATAATTATCAATATTTTAATGCAAGGACAAATCAGGATGGAGCCTTCCATGTACGGTTGCCAGATGGTCAATATCGTATCACAGGTGTCTATATGGAGAACTCCTGGAATCAGTTAGACATTCCATTTGAAATCAAAGATGGAAAACTAATAGTCGGAGGACAGGAAAAAGACCAACTAACGGTCAATTTGTCGCCGAAAACGTTGCATGGATTATTATTAGATGGTGATAAACCTGTTACAAATGCCACGCTGTTTGCCAGAAACATGGCTAATTATCAAGAGGTTAGCTTGAATACTGATAATAATGGTCAATTTTCTGGCCGATTGAAGGATGGAAGCTATCAGATTAACACAATAATTTTAAACCACACACAATGGGTTGAATTGGGTTTAATAGAGTTTTCCATCAAAGATGGTTTGTTATATGTTTCTCAAGAGAAAAAGGAAAAGCTAATTCTCCAGTTACCAAGCGTGACATTGAAAGGTAAGGTTTTAGATGGCTCGAACGTAGTTCCTAACGTAAATGTAGAACTACGTAATGAAGACACTTATAATCATTTTAATGTACAAACTAATGAAACTGGTGAATTTGTAGGTCGTCTGAAGGATGGCAATTATAGTGTTGCCAGAATATACACGCAGTACTCCGGTTGGGTCGATATAAAACTTACTTTTTCGATTTCCGGTGGAAAGCTATTGATAAATGGTGTCGAGGAAGATTCTTTGATTGTTAATTTGCCAAAATCAACTCTTACCGGAAAAGTATTTGATGGCACTGTACCAGCACTAGATGTTGACTTTCAAATCCAACATCAAAATGGTAATATCACTTACATTAGAACAAAGTCAGATGGAAGTTTTACCGCTTATTTAAGTGATGGTGAATATAAGATTGGATACATTTCGCTTTTGAACAATGTAATAGCAAATTCAAATATTGTATTTTCAATCATTGACGGAAAGCTAGTCATTAACGGAAAAGAAAGTGAACAATTAAGGGTTGAACTTAGCCCAATGACTTTAAAGGGAAGTGTAGTCGACGGTGATTCTTCTGTTGTTCACGGGGGAATAGAGATTGCCTCCCAAGGAAATCAATCATTTTACGTTCCAATTGGCAGCACTGGAACATTTTCAGCCAGATTAGTTGATGGGGCATACAATGTGACACGGGTGTATACTAGTAAAGGTGACAATCTTAGCATCACGAAGCCTTTTGAAATAAAAGATGGAAAGCTATATGTGTCTGATACGGAAACAGATTCATTAACTGTCAATATAAGCACGTCTATTTTAAAGGGCCAAATATTTGATGGAAAGGTCAAGGTGCCTCAAGCTGAGTTAAATATTCAGCACCTGGAAACAGGACTAGACACATATATTGTTGCCGATGAAAATGGGGATTTCCAAAAGAAGTTTTCTGATGGTGATTACAAAGTCACGAGTATCTATCACCAAGAAATTGGTTGGTATAAAATTGATCTATTTTTCTCTATAGAAAATGGAGTTCTTTTAGTTAATGGAGAAGCAAGAGATTCATTGGAAATCAAAATTCCCGGCGTAAAAGTTAACGGATTTGTTTGGGATGGGTCAAATAAAGTTCCAGACGCAAATATACAGATTCAAAACGATAAGGACACAAGCAAATTTGGTGTTTGGTCTGACCACAACGGACAGTTTTCTATTCGCTTAAATGATGGGGAATACACCGTCACTAATTTGGGGAAAAATGAACTTGGATATTTTGAATTATCAAGTAAATTTGTAATCCAAGATGGAAAACTGTTTGTAAATGGAGAACAAAAGGACGGTTTAGACCTAACGTTTCCTAAGGTAACATTAACCGGTACAGTTTATGACGGAACCGAAACGGTTCCAAATGCTTATTTATATGTGGAACGTGAAAACTCTCAATTAAGTCAGTACATTACCACAGATGAAAACGGTGATTTTGCAAATCGATTAACAGACGGTGTATATAAAATAGTAAATATCGGAAGTCCAAATCATCAATATTATGAGATGTATTTTGAATTTGAAATTAATGATGGTCAACTGTACGTTAGTGGAGAGAAACAGGAAAAACTGAATCTTAAAATCCCGGCCAATGCATTTAAAGGGAAACTATTAGAAGGTGACACAGTTTTATCTTACGCTAATCTCGAAATTCAGAGCTTGAAATATAATTCTCTCACATTCGTTACTACTGAACAAAATGGAGAATTCTCTTCCCGTCTTCCAGATGGGGAATATAATCTTTCAACAGTTTCGAATACCTGGGTTGGTTCAGTTAAAATGAACCTATCATTTTCTGTGCAAGATGGTTTGTTATTTGTGAATGGACAACAAACGGAGTATTGGAATTTACAACTTGCGGAGTATGAGAATACAGGGCAAGTTCAAGACGGATTTGGTTTGGTGCCGAACATCGAATTCATAATTTATACAAACGATGATAGTTATGTTCGAAGCGTAAAAAGTAATAAAGAAGGGAAATTCACTTACAAGCTTGAAGATGGGACATATCAAATCAATTCTGTACGGGAGAACGACACAAACTACTCGATAGATGTGGAGTTTGAAATTGCAAATAATAAACTTTTCGTTAATGGGAAAGAAAGTGAAACATTAATTATACCACTAATAAACAATGTAACAGTCGGTAAGGTATATGATGCAAATGGTCCTATCAGTAATGCACATGTAGGTATCATTCATCAGGATGTGTGGTACACCGTAGTAACAGACGAACAGGGAGTATATAAAGTTCGAGCAACCGATGGAGAGTTTACAGTATTTTCCGTTGAAAAAGATGGTTATAAAGCTCTCGATGAATCGTTCACAATTGTAAATGGCCAGATTGTTGGAAATATGATTGATATTCAAATGATTGAACCTAATCTTACTGGTTATGTTAAAAATGAACAAGGTGAGATTCTTACAGGCCGAGTCCATATTACCAATGAAAGTGGATATACTATGGGACTAGCTTATACAGATCCTAACGGTTATTTCCAATATCGTTTAGAGGATGGGGAATATCGAATCTGGGATATAATTTCAAATGATTCTTGGTATCAGTATATTATTGATTTACGATTCAGCATTGTAAATGGCAAAAATTTTGTAAATGGTCAACAAGTTGACAACTTAAATCTAACTGCAAATATGGTAAAATACTAGTAATGAAAGAAGTATAAGGAAACTTGCAATTTGTTTCCTTATACTTTTTGTTTGTAACAAACAGGAGGAATTATTATGCTTAATAAAAGGGCTAGTATAGCGCTATCGGTGGCTTTATTATTAACGGGTTGTCAAGCGAGTGATGAAAAAAAAGAGGACGCGAACCTTTCACAGAAAGCAGGTAGTACTGTAAGTGAAGAAGAAAAGAATGGTGTAAAAAAGTCCGGACAACTTGAAACTGATAAAGAAGTGAGAGATTTTGTCTTACAGCATACATCCGTTAAGGAAATCATGAGTATGGAAAAAAGGCCGCACCCTAAATATCCACAAGAAGGTATATTCCATGTAACTACAGGGATAAATAAATATGGCCAGAAGATGGAAGTCTGGATTCAGAATGGCATCGTTTTTGAAATGAATATCATGAATTAAAAGAAATCCCATGGTGAATATCATGGGATTTTAGTTTGTAAATTTAGCAGCAAGATTTTTGATAATCCGGTACTACTACCTTTACTCATTTTTCGTTTTTATAATCTTGAATTGCGAGAATATTAGAATACGCGATATAGAACGGGTGGATGATTTCTTAAAAGTTGCAGAACAATACAGTCAAAAATAAGACGAGTTTTTTTCAATGGGACTGATCAAAAAGGGGTGTCAGTGGGAGAAGTGTTTCGTCATTGGTAAGCCGTGGAGACATAACTCGGAACTCAGCGATAGTGTATCTTACGGTTCCTTTAAAAATAAAGAGGCACGAGTGAAAGTAATTCTCTCCTGTGCCTTTTTATGCTCAGCCTAATTTAATCAAACGTTTGATTAATCCCATTTTATCAAGTTAAAATGTTAAAACTCAGTGACCTGTTTTACTACTCTATTTCTCCGTTCCTCTTTTTTAGCTTGGTAGTCGGTTTTAAATCCCTGTCCGTCATTGATACTAAAACCATTAGTCTCTAAATCAAATTGCATCTGTTGGTAGAGTATGTTGAACGATTTATCGGCATTGCTTTCTAAAGCCTTTGCAGCTTCTTGGTATTTCACCGCCAATTCTGCATTAGTATATTTCTTTGACACATAGTCAGCTTTTGCCTGGACTACTAATTGGTCAATCTTACTTGTTTCCTGTGCTTCAAGTTCACCAAATACGGTACGGTAAGTACTCGTGATTTCTTCTTTTGTCTTCTTTTTATTGGAGTTGCTTGATGAATTAGTGGAATCGCTTTTAGAACTTGTATTAGCCTGATTATTTGAAGTTGCACTTTGGTTCGGCTGATTATTTGAAGTTGCACTCTGGTTACGCTGATTTGAGTTAGACAAAATGGAAGTCGACTCTGGGTTATGTTCAGCTCTCCCACTTGTACTTTCCCTATAGGTATTCAGTTCATTTTGGCTTATGTTCGACTGGGAACCCGCTTTTGTTGTGTTTGTTTTTATTTTTCCATCTTCATTCACAGCGGTTTTGCCGGTAGCCTGCTCAATTTCCACCATTCGTTTTTTGTTTTCTGGCTTCTTCATTGTTTCTTTAGCCTTTATAGTTGTTTTCGCCACTTGATCTTCCTGATATTTATGTCCCACGGCAACAGCTCCGATCACCAGTACACTAGAAGCGATTATTATGATTTTTTTCATTTCTGTCCTCTCACATATCCTTTTTCATTATCCTATCATATACCCAAATAGTAGTCATACAGTGAATAACGGACTTTTGTCCCATTTTAGTGGATTTTAATGTGTTATTGTACTTTGAATCACCGTACTTTTCATAACTACCAGTTCTCTTGTTTAATATTATAAATTTTAACCGATATTAATAGTAAGAGGTTGAAAAAAATGTAAAAAAATGTTTGTAAATTTGGTAAAAGTTATGAAAAACATTGTTTCTATTTTCCTATAGTGATATTATTTGTTTATGAGAAAATAGTTTCGATGTGTATAATATATTTAGGAGGCTCATAATGAAGAAACAAGATTTAGCAAAAGTGTTGGCTGTAACTACAGCTTTCTCGGGTGTCGTTGCAGTAGGACAGCCAACAGATGTTGAAGCAGCATCGAGTGCCCAAAACTCTGTTGTCAAAGCTGAAAAATTGGCAGCAAAACTAGCAGCAGAAATCAACTATGACACGAGAAAGAAATTGTATCCAAAGTCCCCGGTCGATCTTCCGAATGCAAAACTGCATAAAGATACTTTAACGGCTTATAATCAAGCTTTTGCTGCCGTAAAGAAAGCAAAAGGTAAGGAAAAAACAGTCCTTCAAACACGTTTATCCCAAAAAGTGAAACCAACGTTGGACCGCACAACAAAATACATAGCCGCTGTCAATACAGGGAAAAAGTTGTTAAATTCAACTCGAATTATGGATGTTTACTTAAAATCCCATAGATTAGATAATACGAGTTTTAATGCTTATGTAAAAGTTGCTAACGAAATTAAACAGTTTGATAGTCAAGTTAAGTATGTCTATGGGACTACAACACGTGCTGCACTGGCAAACGCTTATTCTACAAAGGCTAAAACTGTAAAAAATACAGCAAGTTTTACGTTCAGTTGGAAAAACAACACTGAGTACCTTGCGGCCGCTTTAAAACAGGAAAATTACGCTAAGGCACAATCTTATAACAACTATATCCAAAGAATTATTGCTGATAACAACACGAAACAGTATCTTTGGACACAAAGTAACCTATATAAAAAACTAATGGCAAATTACCTTCCATTAAAAGAGGAAATGACTAAACATGGAGTAATTTATACAGCAGTCTCCAAAGTTTCTTCAAAACCAACTACGGTGGGAGGAAGCAGTGCAAAACCAGTAACGTTAAACCAGAATGTAACCATTTTTGCTGGTAAAGATACACATATTAAGCTGGCAAATGTAGTGGTAAATGGGAATATCATTGTTAAAGGTGATAAAACCGGGTCGGGTACTGTCTCGCTTGAAAACGTAAAAGTCAACAAGGGCACCACTTCTGGTGGTCAAATTATAGTTGAAGATATTGCGGACCACAGTCTGTACCTAAACAATGTACAAGCTGATGATTTAGTGGTAAACGATGCAAATGGTTCAAACATTGTTGCACAGAGCACTACTAAAATTAATAATGTAACTGTAACTGAAAAAGCCGGCGCACAAGGTAAAATTAGTATAAATTCAGCTCAAAGTGGTGCATTCGGTGCAATTACTGTAGCAGCTCAAGGAAATGCACAGTCTGAGGGTGTTTCTTTGAAGGGTGACTTTTCAACGACTCAAATCAGTGTAACAGGTGCAAATGCGTCCATTTCAGTTGAAGCAGGAGCAAAAGTAGGTTCAATTGAGGTGAAAGCAGCAGCTAAAATTGATGTAGCACAGGGAGCTACAGTAAGTGCAATTACTAAAGACCCTGCTGTAACAGGTAAAGTAGAAGTTGATAACAAAGGTACAGTCGAGAAAGCGGATGAAGGCGTATCAGTCGGAGGAACACCACCGAAAGAAACTACTAAACCATCTAATCCACCGACAACACCAACAACACCAACAACACCACCGTCTAGTGGCGGCGGAGGCGGAGGTGGTGGCGGTTCGACTCCACCACCACCACCAACAACCTTACCGGTTATTAGTAGCCCAGTTATCCTCATAGATGGCACAAGAGATGTGCCAGTAGCCAACAATCAGGAAGTGGATTTGAGTAGCGATAGCTTTGACAATTCTTTTAAATTCAAAGGACTCGAAATTACTAATGGACTTGCCGGTTCTCAGGTTACAATCACTTCAGTTAAATCGATGAGTAGAAATCTTGAATTGATTCAAAACCCTATAACAGTTCCAGTTTCATCAACAGGTACTGCTTCTATTACAACAACTCAAATTCTTGGTGGGTTAGATACTGGAGCTGATGGAGTAAGCCTTGGTATACTTAGGAGTGTGTTAAACGGTGGAGATATAAAAGTTGAAGGAAATATCACTAAAACAGGCTATCAAGCTTATCCTATTAACGCTACTATTAAATTAGGACCAGGAGCTTCAGCGAGTATCATTGAAAATAAATATTTCAAAATCGCTAAAACTGGCACAACACCAAATAATATAAAGACAGCTGAAGTAACAATCTATACAAATGAAGATGTCACTATTGGCCAGTTAAATCAACAAGGAATATACTTTACAACTCTACTTGCAGCAGCTTTAGACTATGATAGTGTGGATGTTAATGGAGGATCTGCAGATACTATAGCAGAAATTGAAACTGCGGTTCGTTTAGTAACGAATGGTAATACGCTAGAGTTAACTAAACTAGCTAATTTGGCAGATAGAACAATTACCTTCAAAAACTATCAGGTTGTATTTAAAACTGCATAAATTGGTAACAGTTTAGGATAACCACTTTAAATTTAAACGATTAAGACTTTTAGAGGCTGGGCAGGGTATGGATCCCTGCCCTTTCTTTATCTATGCAGTTAGTTGTTAATATTATCAATACGACTTTAAATATTTTGTGTCAAATCTTCAAGGCGTAATATTTCCAATTAAGGGGTATTTAAAATGTGGTTAAAAAACAAGAGCATTGTCAGTATTAGCATTTTGTTAGTTATGTTTATTACTATCATCGTTTTGGGCAACAAGTTTCTTACATCCAAAGAGAAAACAGTTGCTTCAAACACAGAGCAGCATTCATCTGGGAACTCAACAAAAAATGTTGAGAAAGAAGCTTCAATAAATGAAACGGAAACGGTAACTGAACAAGAAGAGCAAAATGTTTCAGTAACTGATCAAAATAGCGCTGCTGAAGAAAGTGTTAAGGATGGAACGATATCTTCAAACGAGGGTGCTTCTGAACAAGAAGTAAAAGCACAATCAATATCCCAGCAAGATGAAAAGCAAGAGACAGAGCCTCAAAATCCCGCAACTAAAAATAATGAGTCAACAGCTTCTTCTCAACAAAAAAACATCAATAGTGGACTGCAGTTTTCTTCACGGGAAGAGGCCGTTCAATTTGCGTTAAGCCGTTTTACAGCAGAAGAGATTGCGATTTACAACAAGGCTTCTAAAAATGGATTAACCGCTGAACAAGAAGCTATGGCTTTGCAAATAGCGTATTCACGTTTCTCTGCAGCCGAGGTGGCCGCCATTAAAAAAGCGTTAGGCAATTAACAATTAGGGGGTCAGTCCCCCGCCGCTTTAAATTGCTAAAGTTTAATCAAACGATTGATTAAAAAAAATGAAGGCAGAGAACGTGTTAAGTTCTCTGCCTTTTTTTAGTTTATATCTTAAACAAAGTTTTTGATTATTGCTGAGGTTTTCAATGATTTACCTACAATTGTCATACACATTATCAGTAGAAATAAAATTTTCAACACCTGATGTCAGCCGAATTCCATTCAACCCGTTCCTTAAGGTATTTTTGCTGATCGTTAAGTTATATAAGGTTGCTTTAGCGTTTGCGCCTGCACTGGCAGTATTGACGCGGATCAAATCGGAATTCGTGTAGTTCGATCCATTTGATAATGTATTGTTCTTAAGTGTCACGTTACTTGCGCCCGTTACTTCGATGGCTGCGAAATAGCTTCCTAAGCCATTGATAATGTTTCCGTCTGCCGTCACGTTGTCTGCGCCGATATAGATGCCCGATGTCATGTCAAATTGATTATTCGCAGCGACGATTCCGGGATTATTTCCCTTAAAGGAATTAACGATTCTGTTGCGTTTCACCGTAACACCAGGGCTCAAAATTCTTATAGCCCGGTCACGCACCCGGGTAAAGGAATTATTCTCGATAGTGATCCCGGCTGGCTGTGTGAAACCCCTCACGAGAATGCCATCGCTATTGCTGCGCGGGCCAATGCCCGTGAATGTTGAGTTTTTAATGAGGATATTCTGTCCAGGACTCAGGTCCGCTCTTGACGGAGCGATGAACAATCCTGCTGCCTGTTTCGCGTTTCCGATATTGTATTTTCCATTGATGTTTTTAACCTGGACTGCATCCAACAAGACATTACTTGTATTTCCATCAAGTCTAATCCCGACTGGAATTTGGTTCTTAAACTTTATGTCCTGTGTAATATTCTGCACCACTGATTTCGTTATCGAAATGTCGTTTAAATTGGCCCCAATGCTTACTCCTTGAATGCTCTGATTATTCCCGTCAATCACTAAGCCTTGGATTTTCACATTGCTTCCTTCGACTTTTAACACATAAGAAATTGGTTGATTAGCTTTTAACACTGCACTTGTTCCAATGATTGAAACATTGTATGGAATGGTGAGGTAGCTGATTCGGTAAGTCCCTCTAGGGATCAACACTTGTTTGCCTTCACCCTCCCAAAGAGCCAGCTGAATGGCGTTTGTGTCGTCCGTTTTGCCATCCCCTTTTGCACCGAAGTCTTTGACATTTATAACTGTTGCCGCCATGGTTTTTACGGGAAAGAAGCTCGAAACAGAAACAACAAGACCGAAAAACAGCACGGCGATGACCCATTTTTTTGTATTCACATTCTAACATCCTTTATCTTATTTAGAATTGACTAATGTATTATTGCTCACTGTCACATTTCTTACCGGGCTTGAAAAGTAAATGCCATTTGATCCGTTTTTCAGCGTATTATTCGTTATGGTTAATCCGGAGATCGCTTTAGTCCGGTTGTACACAGTATTGATCCGGATTAATGGATTCAAATTGTATCTGGAATCGATGCCGTTTTCTATCCTATTATTATTGATGGTAACATTCTGTGCACTATCGATATCGATTGCTGCAGAAAAGCTCCCTATACCAGTGATATCATTGTCTTCAACGATTACATCATTTGCATAAACAGATATGGCTGCATACATATCATAATTGTCCGGGATGTTGTATGTATCATAATGGTTATTTCCATTAAATGAATTGATGATGGTGTTACCTTTTATGATAGCACCAGGATCTTGTATCTTAAGGGCGCGTTTATGGTTATTTTCGAATCGATTATTTTGAATCGTAATCGTCACTTTTTGTTTGAAGCTCTGGACATTGATTCCGTCTCCGTCATCCTTTGGACCAATCCCATCAAAGACAGAGTTTTGTATCACAATATTTTCAGGTGCTTTTTCAGGCTTTGCCACCGTATATGGCATTAGAAAAATCCCTCTAGAAACATAATGATCGCCAGATGATTTAACGCGCACCTTCGAGTAAATGTTTTTCACGGTTGTGTTATCAATCAGAATATTTTTGGTTTCTCCCACAATGCGAATGCCGACGGGAATGGGATGATTATCGAGGTTAGGGTTACTTGTGGAAAAGTTTTGAATCGTAGTATTGGTAATCTTGATATCCTGGGCGCCTTTATGAATAAAAAACCCATTGATTACTTGCTCTTTTCCATCAAACGTTAAATCGGCAATGGTGAGATTGCGTCCGTACAGGTTCACTAACCTTTTCCCTTCCTGGCCAGCCTGGATGACAGCTTGTTCGCCTTTAAGGGACGTGTTATCCCGCAGAGTAATTTCACGGATGGCGTATGTACCTTTAGGGAATATAATAGTTTTACCTTTGGATGAATCAATGGCATTTTGGATGGCGCGTGTATCGTCTGTTTTTCCGTCACCTTTTGCACCAAACTTTTTAACACTCACCGTTTGAACGGTATCTGCCAGGGTAATGCTGTAATAGGCCACTGACAGTCCAATGAAAACGGCCAACGACAGTAATACAAATTTCCACTTTTTCACTTATTTCTCCTCCTAATGTATTACATCTACTGTATATTATATCGGAAAAATTTACTAATGGTTGAATTTTGAGGAAGGTTTTTACAGGTGGTTATAAATCAGGCCTAATTACCTAGATTTTTTGGGGTCAGTCCCCCACTGCAGTGAAGCGTTAACGCAGTGGGGGACTGACCCCGATGTTAAGGTATTAGATCATATAACTGTTTTTCTGTACTTTTTGAAACGGATCCTTCTCCGCCAAAAATAAGCATGTGGTCCGTTTCACCCTCGTAGGCTTCCAAAAAGGCTTGTACTTTTTCTTCTAGCTTGTTGGTTCTGGTTAATAGTATTGGTGCTTCATAATAGTTGGCGAGAGGGGCGCCAGAAAGTGCATCTGCGAATACATCGCCGCGTGCAAATGTAAGTGTGCTTATATTCATATCGAAATATTCCATGCCGAATTCTGCAACATTCAGTGCGACTTCATAACGGTCTTGACCGCTGATTCGCTCTACATAAGCACCATTTCTCAATTGCCTGATCTGGCTTATTACCGATTCTTTGACCGTTGAAGGGCCTCCTACTACGATAAATGCTTCAATTTCTGGATGGTTCTTAATAAATGTCTGGATTGGATCAGGGATACGGTCAGATCTGACAGGTAAAATCGGCATACCCTCTAATCCCGCAATACCAGACGCCGAGAGTGCATCGGGGAACACTAGACCGCTTGCGATAATCGCCGTGTCGGCCTCTGAATACTCAGACACTGCTTCTGCCACACCTGCGGCTACAACGAAGCGGTCCGCACCGCCAATTCTTTCGATCTCTGTAACACCAAGTTCAGCTAGCTCATCTTCAACGTTGGCTGAAACAGATCCAGTCCCGCCAAGGATGATGGCACGCTCAGCCCCTAAGTTGGCAATCGTATTCTTCACACTGTCAGGAAGAGCAGCCGTTCTAGTTAATAAAATAGGAGCACCTTCCATTGATGCAAGTGGTCCGCCTGCTAAGGCGTCAGGGAACATATCGCCTCTAGCAATGACAACCGTTCCATTGTTTTGGCCCCAATAATTCAATGTACTGCTCATATTTGCCGAAACATCATACCGGTCTTTTCCTTGAATGCGCGTAACGCCTGGTAGGGTGATTTGGTAAAACGATGTGATTGTATTGCCCCCTGGAATGGAAGCATCCAATAATACTAAATTATCGCCTGTAGCCAAATCGGCATCATAGCTAAACGATCCGTTTGCATTCAGCTCATGCGCTTCCTCCCGTGTTTCATCGTTTACATAAAGCCTTAAGTATTGTGCCTTGGAAGTACCAGCGACTGTAAAGGTAGAGGAGGAACCTTTCTCAAGGCGGATCCAGTCGTCAGCAGGCTGGGAAACCTGCAGCTCCGGCAGTGATGTATCAGGCACTTGGGAAAAGGGTCCATTTAAAACATAGTCATAGTCCAGTGATTGTTCACCAAAGCTCGCCACTACAAAAACATAGGAGCCTGCAGCCAGCTGATAGGTGTTGCTTGCACTTTCGTCTATCGGTTCGGTAGAATTGAAATCGACGATATCATATTCGAGGTCATCTGCTGCCGGGTGCCGGGGTGTTACTTTAAACTCCCCGCCGTTTGTTGTGAATACATATTGATGCACTGTGTTATTGGCGAGTTGCTGTTTGTAATTGACTTCTGAAGAAATGGGAGTAACGTCTACTGAGGCTTGTTGAACCATCTTTGTTTCAACGCTTCTGTTCTTAATCAGTTCCATTACGGCCTCTTGGTTCTCGATTCCATGAGGGTGATTCGTTGCATCGTTAGTTTCCGCGTGCGCAGAAGGGGCCAGCATGTAAGAAAGTACTAATGATACAGCGGCCATTGAGGAAAATGTTTTAGAAATCGCTTTCAATGATTGGTTACCTCCTAAAAATAGAATCATAATCTTCCTAATCATAGAATAAAATACATAAATTGGAATGAGCCTATAGGACTATTGACTCTATAGTAATTTTTGGGAAAAATTTCATTCGCAATATATCTGAGTTGCAAACTTTCAAGTGTGACAAGCGCTTGACACTTTCATTTCTAATAAACGACGATATTTGCAGAAATCGTTACATGTATGGTAACGTAAAAGGACAGCAGTCAATTTATACTTATATACATAGATTTTATATGATAACGTTTTTTACTGGCTATTAACGGTTGGAGGGATTTGTAAGTACCATGAACAATGAACAAGAATTGAAAGAACTAATCGAGAGTTTGAAAAACACCCCCCCAAAGATTATTGGAGGCTATAAAAAACAAGGCTGGGCCGTAAAAGTTTTGGATAAGACAAGCAATGAGTCGATAGAATCGGAAGGTGGCTCCATTACGGCTAAAGCTGTTCTGGAAGCTAATGATGGAAGCTATTATCCGGCCTTTTTAACATTGGATATGAACAATAATGGCCAGATTTCAGGGGCGTATCTTCTTGCAGAGGAAGAAGAGCAATTTAACTTAATCCCTTATGAAATTGCTAAGGAGTTCTTAGAAAAGCCGGAGAGCGATTTGATTCCTTTTAAGTATCGCACGCTTGAAAAAATTGAAGGCGATGAGCAACAACAAAATTGGCCTGATTTTTCATAAATTAATCAAATCTTAAATAGAAGAAAGCAGTGAGTAAAAATCCTCACTGCTTTTATTTATGTTTTTTACTTTGAAACGAATATTAGCCTTGGGCAGGCGGATACACCTTCCAGCTGGACATGTTAGGCTCAGCTTTTTGTACAAGCTCTGCAGGGAAGATGAATGTCCATGGTTTGCTTGTATTTGCTTTGACCTCAAAGTTATTCATCTGGAACCCGCCCTGGCAAACGATATCCCCATCGCCATCTTCCACGATAAAAGGAATTTGTTCCAGTTTGATATTTTTTGTGCTCCCATTTCTGATCAGGACCGTTACGGCGAAGGCTCCATCCTGTACGAAGGTTGCTTCAATTCCCATGAAGTTCACTTCGCTTGGTGATAGCTTAGGAAGATTTCCTACAAGCTTTTCAAGGTGCTCGCGCTGGGCCGCGGTGATTTGATTTTCCCATGTTGCATCCAGGTCGAGATGGTGTGCTTCGGCTGATGGCGTTTTTAATTCGAATGCAATCTGCCAGTCTTCACTTACCGGGATTGTCTTTGTCAGTTTATCTTCTTTCTCGAATAGGAACCTCCAAGGCCTGCAAGAAAGCGGAGGGAGCTCGCCGATGTCATCAAGCTGAAATTGACGCTTGGCAAAAGGGTTACCTTCGCCATCTAGCAGCAAGAGATCCACCGCTTCAAACGTAATTGGCCTTGAAAGTGTGTTCCGCAACAAGGCAACCGCCACAAACCCTTCTTCATAATCGATTAACTTAATACCGCTAATAGACACCTGGTTAGGCTTCAGTTTAGGAAGCTGCTGATGGTGATATTGATAGACAAACCGTTCCTGCGGCTCCACTTCCCACTCAGGGTGGATGGAAAGGACGGTACTGACTTCTTCTTGCTGTTGATCTACCGGTTCCTCGATCGTTACAGCAACCGGGTCTTGCTTTGCTTTCTTATTCCTGCGAAATAGGCCCATTGCTAGCGAGTTCCTCCTCCGTTGTAATCGTTAAACCCTTTTTGCTTCTTACAAGATTTATAAACTGAATGCTGATTTTAGAATGGATTTCATAAAGAAGTCCATTAAATTCATCCAGCGCTTCGAGAGAAAAAATCCGGTAAGGATCTTCCTGTGCATAACCGCGCAATCCGTTTCCTTCTTTTAATTCAGTCATCGAATCAAGATGGGCAATCCAATTGCTATCGATTTGTTGGAGCATTAAGCGTTTCAATCGGTAGGAAAGCTGTTCGTCATCCTGCAGCTCCATGATTTCCGTTTGCAGTTGCTCCCGTTCTCCGTTCAATTTATCGATGATTTCTTCACGCTCTAGGTCTTCGATGTCCCTTACGTTCCAGCCCAGGAATGATACCTGCTCGACTAATCCTTGAAGATTCCAATTCTCTCTCTGATCAGGACAGTATAACTCGACGGTTTTTGTGAAGAAGTTATCCATATAACCCATAAATTCAGTGAAAAGCTCCTGGCCTTCCAAATCAAGAATGTGATCCCGCATGGAATAGATGATTTTACTTTGCTGGTCAGCTGTATTATCAAGCTTTAATAAATGATTACGTGCAGAGAAATGGCTGCTTTCAATCATTTCCTGAACCTTTTCAACAAATTTCAAAGGATCTGGAGAGATGACGATTCCGTCCTCATTCACCTTTACTTTCTTTTTGAATCGTACAAAATCGTCTTCGTCATAATAGGTGAACAAATCATCTTCCAGAGAAATGATAAATTGGGAGGAACCTGGGTCACCCTGACGGCCTGCGCGACCTCTAAGCTGCATGTCGATCCGTTTGCTTTCATGCCGTTCGGTTCCGATGATATGGAGGCCGCCCAATTCCCTGACGCCATCCCCAAGAAGGATATCCGTTCCTCTTCCTGCCATATTGGTCGCAAGCATGACCTGGCCTTTTTGTCCAGCCATCGCGATGATGCGGGCTTCGTCTTCTTCCGTTTTCGCATTCAGGATTTGATGCTTGATATTTGCTTTTAGTAAATAGCTGGATAGTTTTTCTGATTGTTCGATAGAAGTTGTTCCTATTAAAACAGGCCTTCCTTCTTTATTAAGTCTCTTAATCTCGGAAACGATATAGCGTACCTTCGATTCATAATCATTAAAAATTAAATCTTCTAAATCAATTCTTTGATTTGGCCGGTTTGTCGGTACGGTAATAACCGGAAGCCGGTACGTATCATAGAATTCCTTTTTGGAAGGCGTGGCACTGCCCGTCATTCCGGAAAGGGTCTCGTACATACGGAAGTAATTTTGTATCGTAATCGTCGCCTGGGTTTCATTTTCATCGGTGATCTCGACGCCTTCTTTGGCCTCGATTGCCTGGTGCAGCCCATCGCTGAATGATCTTCCTTCCATGACGCGGCCGGTAAATTTATCGATGATCATTACTTTGCCTTCTTTTACGATATAGTCGACATCCCTGATCATGACGTAATGCGCCCTTAATGCCTGCATGACATTATGGACCAATACCTGGTTTTCTGTATCATAAAGGTTTTCGATACCAAAAGCGGCCTCGATTTTAGAGGCACCTTGATCGGTTAAGTTGATCTGCTTCGTTTCCTGGAATAATTCGTAATCTTCTTCGTTTTTGAAGGATTTTACCAAAAAGGAAGTGATTTCTGATAACTCTGCACCCTGGCTGGATTTTTTCGCAATAATGAGCGGAGTTCTCGCTTCATCGATCAAAATGCTATCAATTTCATCGACAATCGCATAATGATGGCCGCGTTGCACCTTATCTTCTTTTGCCGCAACCATGTTATCGCGCAAATAGTCAAAGCCAAATTCTGTACCGGTTCCGTATGTAATATCTGCTACATAGGCAGCTTTTTTATCATTTGGCTGCATATCAGATATATTTAGGCCCACGGTTAAGCCAAGGAATTCATGGACTTTTCCCATTTGCTCTTTATCGCGCCTTGCTAAATATTCATTTGCTGTTATAACATGGACTCCTTTGCCTTCCAAGGCACGAAGATAGCTAGGAAGGGTAGCAACAAGGGTTTTTCCTTCACCGGTTTGCATTTGCGCGATTGAACCTTCATGAAGCACGAAACCGCCAATCAACTGGACATCATAATGCCTAAGACCCATTACACGTTTACTAGCCTCCCTCACCACTGCAAAGGCATCAACAGCTATATCTGCAAGGGTTTCTCCGTTTTGCAGCCTCTCTTTAAAAGAAAATGTCATATTCTTCAATTCTTCATCTGATAGTTTTTCATACTTTTTCTCTGCTTTATTCACATTGTCTGCCAATTGGGTGAGTCGTTTTAAATCTTTCGCACTATCATCAAAGATTTTTTTCACTTTGGATATCATTGTGTTCTCTCCTGTTTCCTAGATAAATCTAACTATTAACAGGTTGTATTATACCATACCTACTATTTATTTGTTCTAGTAACAGTTCTTTCCAATTCTACCAGAATCATAGTTATTCAGCCCTAATTGGTACATTTGTCACATGAGTTTGCCATTTACCGGTATGTAAAATTTTGATAGGTTAGTAAGGTATTACAAAAAAGAATAATATTTTGGAAGGTTGGGTTTATGAGGAAAAAACAGCTAATGTTAGTAGTGTTGGCAATTGTTCTGTTTACATCTGGATCAATGCTTGGCCCTTCGTCTGCATCTGCAGCTTCGACCATTTCGGTCAAGCTTCAAAACTACATAGGGAACAAGCAAAGCATTGATATTGAAGCAAAAGGCTCTTACAAATTTGAGAGTGATAATATCCGCTATTCAGGCCAGAACCGTTTTGAGGTGGCTGACAATGTGGCTGCCGCCGGATGGAAGTCGGCGAGCACAGTAGTAATTGTAAATTCAAATGCATTTGCTGACGCTTTGTCAGCTGGGCCATTGGCTTACCAAAAAGATGCACCGATTCTATTAACCAGCACTGATTCATTGCCTGCAGTGATGGAGAATAGGATTAAAACCCTTCGCCCTTCGACCATCATGATCGTTGGGGGAACCGGTAGCGTATCGGAAGCTGTGGAATCAAAATTAAAAACCTTGGCTTCTCAGGTAGTCCGCATTGATGGTAAGGATCGTTTTGAAGTTTCCCAACAGGTTGCTTCGTACTTTCCTTCGTCACAGAAAGCTGTCGTAACCAATGGACTAATCTTTTCTGATGCATTGGCTATCGCGCCTTATGCGGCCAAAAATAGTCTTCCTATTCTGTTGACAGCTCCTTCTTATATACCTGATGCCATTAAGAAGGCTTTGGTAGGGAAAACCTCTACATTAATTATTGGTGGCGCAGGAAGTGTAAGCCCAGCTGTGGAGGACCAACTGGTGTCGCCAACCCGTATCGGGGGCAAGGATCGTTATGAGGTGTCTGCTAATATTGTTTCTCAATTAGGAATGAACGCCGATACGGCATTTATTTCGAATGGTGCAACATTTGCCGACGCACTAACCGGTTCTGTGCTTGCGGCCAAAAGTGATGCTCCTTTACTTTTGACGTCGCGTGACAAATTACCGGAAAAAGTAGCTGGAATTTTTAATGAAAAAGCAACCTCCAATTTTCATATCTTGGGCGGACCGCAGTCCGTGGGTGAAACACTAGTCAACACCCTGCCTAATGAATATACGTTGGCGCAAGGCACTCCTTATTCGATCAAGGCAGAAAGTGGACAACTCGTCCTGTATAAAGGAAACAGCATTGTGAAGAGTTTTGCAAGCAGCTTTAGCCTTGTCCCGGAACGGTACTCATTAGACAATCAAATCCTTTTGAATGGTAAACCGTATCTTGGAAACATGGATTTTTCGATTGAATCAGGAACAAATGTAAGACCGGTCAATAGGGATATTCCTTTTGAAGACTACTTAAAGGGTGTCGTGCCACGTGAAATGCCGGCCAGCTGGGCTTCCGAGGCTTTAAAGGCTCAGGCTGTTGCAGCAAGGACTTACTCGGTTGATGATTTGGGAAAAACCGTTGTGGATACAATCAGCTACCAGGTTTATGGAGGCTACAATTGGGATGAACGCTCTACAGATGCGGTCGATAGTACCCGTGCAAAAGTTCTCAAATATATCGATTCACACGGCAACATAAAGCTGGTAAGCACTTGGTTCTCCTCGAGTAACGGGGGAATGACGGCAACCAATCAGGATGAGTGGGGGTCTGCAAAGCTGCCATTCCTGGCAAACAGTGTTGATCCTTATGATACGACTGGACAGTGGAGCGGCATGAGTTGGAATCTGAAGGTGGATAAGGTCCAAATTGATCCGCAGCAGATAGCTGAAAGTGTGAACCGCGATCCAGCCAAAGCGCTGTATAATCCGGGTTGGTGGTGGAGTACTGCCGAGAAAGACACGTTTTTAGCGGATTCAGTTAAAAACTGGCTTTCTGCAAATGGATACAGCAATAAGGAAATTAAACTGGTTGCCATTAATGATTTTGTTGTCGGTCCGGAAAGAAATGCAGGTGGACGTGTTACCAATACGACATTGACAGTAGATTTCTATATAAAGGACAAAACAACAAATAAATATAGCTGTGAAAATGGAGATTGTGATGGCACAGCACCGCTCAAGAAGTATAGTGCGGATATCAAACGCACTGGTGTGCAGGCAAGAGCGATGTTTGGCGGCACACGCTTCAAAAGCTCCTTGTTGACATCTGTGGCTAAAACGGCCGATTCTTTCACAATCAACGGCAAAGGATATGGCCATGGTATCGGTATGAGCCAGTATGGTGCCCATAACCGGGCTACAGCCGGCCAAACGTACGAACAGATTCTTCAATTCTACTATCCTACCTCGATTCTGAGCACGGAACAGTACTAACTTAATCGGAAAATAGAAAAAGGGATTAGTGAACATGTTCTAATCCCTTTTTCATTTTTAAAAAAACAGCCAGAAAAAGGAGACAAACATGAAAAAATGGATAAGCATTGTGCTGATTTTGCCTTTGCTTTTAATGCTGCATGCCCCTCGTTCATTAGCTGCTGAAGGAACCGTTGAGAGATTAGGCGGTGCCGACCGTTTTGAAGTAGCGGTCAATGTGTCGAAGAAAGGCTGGCCAACTACGGCGGGTACAGTTGTATTGGTTAATTACATGGCTTTTGCTGATGCGTTGTCAGCTGCACCCCTAGCCTATTATAAAAATGCCCCGATTCTGCTGACACATGCGGATCATTTAACGGAAGAAAGCAAAACGGAAATCCGCCGCTTAGCCCCGCAACAGGTGATTATCATTGGAAGTGAAGGAAGTGTTTCCAATCAAATTGTGTCTGACCTAAAAGGCATAAATGTTTCTAACGTGAGCAGAATTGGCGGAAGGGACCGTTATGAAGTGTCCGCTGCCATCGCTTCTCAACTGCCGGCTTCTTCTAAAGTAGTTGTTGCGGATGGGACGAACTTTCCGGATGCGCTTGCGATAGCCCCTTATGCATCCCGCAATCGTTTTCCTATTCTTTTGACCTTGCCTGAGCGCTTGCCAGATACGATTCAAGCGGCAATTGCTGCGAGACAGCCACAGGGCTCTATTGTGGCGGGCGGAACAGCCAGTGTAAGTACACAGGTTGCCAGTCAGCTTCCTTCTCCTCTAAGGATCGGCGGCAGCAACCGTTTTGAAGTTGCGGCGAATGCCATTCGACAACTAAATCTCAATACAAGCAAGGCCTTTTTGACGACCGGGTATACCTTTGCCGATGCGTTAACAGGTTCTGTACTGGCTGCTAAGCAAAATGCTCCCATTCTTTTAACACAGCCAAGTTATATACCAGCAGCCACGGATAAAATCATTTTAGAAAAATCAATTCTGAATTTCGTTGTTTTAGGCAGTGCGGCTTCCGTTTCACAGAATGCCGTGAATCAAGCTGTAAAGAAATTGATGGATCTGAAAATTGTTGTAGACCCTGGTCATGGAGGAACTGACCCTGGAGCCTCTGCAAATGGATTAGTTGAAAAAAATATTACCCTCGATGTTGCAAAAAGATTGCAAACGAAATTAAATGCTGAGGGTGCAAAAATAACGATGACAAGAACTGGAGACACGTATGTTTCCCTAACAGACCGAGCTGCTCTGGCTAACCGAGTAGGGGCTGACGTTTTTGTAAGCATCCATGTTAATGCTGCAGGTACGTCCGCGGCGTATGGAACTGAAACCTTTTGGAACAGCCAGTATGCTTCAGCGAATAGCCAGGAGTTGGCGACCTATATCCAAAGCGAAATGGTTTCCGAACTGGGTACAAGGAACAGAGGAGTCAAACAAGCGAATTATTATGTAATAAAATATACAAAAATGCCAAGTGCTTTAGCAGAATTAGCGTTTGCCACCAATTCTGGCGATGCCGCTAAATTAGGCTCCGCCACATATCGGGATAAAGCTGCGAAGGCAATTTTCGACGGCATTTCTACCTACTGGAGCAAACACGATTAAAATGAACCCGGCTATTGCCGGGTTTTATTTTTCTGGTAACTCCGCAAACCGATATGGCTAGAAAAGAATGATAATTATTTGTAATTTAACCATACATATTCCCCGCAATAGGATTTCTTAAACATCTTTGGGCAGTTATAGGGTTATAAATCTCCTCTTCTTAAAATATATATTTTTTAATGACATCGTTGGCAGGGGTGAAATGAATGCGAAAAATCAAAAAAGCCATTATTCCGGCAGCAGGGCTGGGAACCAGGTTTTTACCCGCTACGAAAGCGATGCCCAAAGAAATGCTGCCAATTGTTGACACGCCAACCATTCAATACATAGTGGAAGAAGCTATTCTATCCGGGATTGAGGATATTATTATCGTGACTGGGAAAGGGAAAAGAGCGATTGAGGATCATTTCGATGTCGCTCTAGAGTTGGAAATAAACTTGGAGAAGAAAGGGAAGACAACACTATTAGAAGAAGTCAGACATTCCACAAATATGGTTGATATTCATTACATTCGCCAAAAAGAGCCAAAAGGATTGGGCCATGCGATTTGGTGTGCGCGCAAATTTATTGGGGATGAACCGTTCGCTGTGCTTTTGGGCGATGATATTGTGCAGGCGGATACACCATGCTTGAAGCAGTTAATAGATTTTTATGAAGAGGTGGGCTCTTCCGTTATTGGTGTTCAAAAGGTACCTAAGGATGAAACGAACCGTTATGGGATTATTGATCCGCTAACACAGCGGGGTCGGAGCTATGAGGTGAGAGCCTTTGTTGAAAAACCAGCTGTACAGGACGCCCCTTCCAATGTTGCGATTATGGGCCGTTATATTCTTACACCTGAAATCTTTAGTGTTCTGGAAAAACAGGGGACCGGCTCGGGTGGAGAAATTCAATTAACGGACGCCATTGAAACATTAAACAAAACCCAAAAAGTCTTTGCCTACCATTTTGAAGGTACCAGATACGATGTCGGGGAAAAATTCGGCTTTATTAAAACTACCATTGAATTGGCTTTAAAACGTGATGACTTAAAGCCACAATTGGTTCATTACCTTCAAGATCTTATCCGTAAAGGGGCGATCCCACTGACATAAAGGGTATGTCGGCTGCGTTACGCAGCCTTTTTTAATGTTTTGCTTCTGTACATAAAGGGTACTATTTGTTTTGGTACAAGCTGTGCATTGCGACGCAACACCGTCGGGTTAACTATAAATAGGATGGCTCTTTGTGATTTGATTTATTCGGGGAAAGAGGGATAAGAATTTAGGGCGTTATTTTCTAGTATAGGTGGAATATGTGGAAATTTGATGAAAGATGTAAAAAAGTTCCTGCGAAGGAATCAACAAAATGCTGTGTTACCAGTAGTTAACGCAATCGTTACACAATCGAAACAATAATTTTTTGTTGAATGTTGTTGGTTTTGTGTTACACTAAACGAGATGAATTTTATCACATTTATTAAGGAGCTAAGTATGGAGATCAACTTATGGATTGCCGTTTTTGTCTCTTTTGTTACTGTCCTTCTTGTCACTCCGCTTGTAATGAAGTTTGCTGTCAAAATTGGGGCAACGGATAAACCTAATTCCAGAAAAGTTCATACAAAGCTAATGCCTAGACTTGGCGGTTTGGCCATCTTCATAGGTGTTGCCGTAGGTTATGTAATTTCAGGCTTATATAATGAACATATATATTCCATTACCCTCGGCGGAATTTTAATTGTTCTAATTGGTGTATTGGATGATAAGTATGAACTATCCGCTAAGGTGAAATTAGGCGGACAGATATTGGTTGCAGCCCTGATCGTTCAATCCGGGTTAACGATTGATTTTATCACCATCCCGTTCGTGGACAGAATTGATGTTGGGTGGTTATCCATTCCGCTTACCATCTTCTGGATTGTAGGGATCACGAACTCCATTAACTTGATTGACGGCTTGGATGGCCTTGCAGCAGGCGTTTCTTCTATATGTATAGCAACAATTGCTTTTATGGCAGCGATGAATGGGAATTTTCTTATCTTTACTATAGCTGTTATCGTATTAGCGAGTACACTTGGATTTTTGTTCTATAACTTTCACCCGGCAAAGATCTTCATGGGGGATACAGGATCACTGTTTCTAGGTTATATCATTTCGATTCTATCATTATTAGGGCTATACAAAAGTGTTACTTTATTCAGCTTTGTTGTCCCTATTATTATACTCGGTGTCCCAGTGTTTGATACAACCTTTGCCATTATAAGAAGAATTGTGAATAAGAAGCCTATCTCGGCACCGGATAAATCCCATCTGCATCACAGAATCATGGCTCTTGGCTTTTCTCACCGATCAACCGTATTAATTATATATGCTTTAGGAATAATATTCAGTGCGTGCGGGATTTTCTTCTCCCAAGCGACATTGTGGGGTTCGATATTTATTGTCATCGGCTTGCTCCTCGTCTTATCTTTAATAGCTGAAATAATTGGATTGGTCAGCGAAAAGCACAAACCATTCCTCAACGTGTATAAGAAATTTGGAGGAAGAAACAATTGAGCCGTAGGTAAATCACACCTATGGTTTTTTTTATTTCACCCCATACTTTGGACGTAACGATAAGGAGTTATTATGAATTCATCTCTTGTTATTCTGACAAATAGATATCCATATCTTCCTGGCGAGGAATTTTTGACCGCCGAATTGCAAGTGCTGGCGAGTCATTATGAGAAGATTTTTTTGATTCCCACTAACCAGTCCGTTCGCTATGACTCATCAGACCACAGGGACATCCCTGGAAATGTGGAGGTTGTTCGCTTGTTTGAGAGCGGAAAACGGTCCTCTGTATCCAGAGTTATGGAAGTGGTGAAGCATCCGGGTCATATGAAATGGTTTTCCGGGGAGCTAATCCATTCCGTGCAGTACGGGATAAAGGCGAATCTAGTGATGTTAAACTGGCTGGCTCATGCTTGTGAGATAAAGAACAAACTCAAAAACTTTATCAGCACGAACGGGGACATGATGTATTATTCGTACTGGCTAACCCCATCAGCACTAGCTCTTGCGATGCTGAAAGAAGAAGGGAAAATAACCAGAGTGGTTTCCAGGGTTCATGGAGGAGATTTGTATGCGGAACGTCACAAGCCTGCGTATATTCCGTTTCAGGGTAAGGTACTCTCCATTTTGGATAAAACCTACCCCATCTCGGAAAACGGTTTGAGGTATCTCGCTAACAAACACCCGGGTACAGAAAACAAACTCTCGGTCCAAAGGCTTGGGACCAAACGTAAAGTCGACTTTGAACAGATTAATTGGAAGAAACAATCAGATGCGCTTAGGGTTGTAAGCTGTTCCTATTTAAAGCCCGTTAAAAGGATTCATTTATTAGCTGAAGCATTAAAGCATTGCCATTTCCCTGTCGAATGGACTCATATCGGGGATGGACCGGAACGTGGGCGGATTGAAAGCATTGTAAAAACCCTGCCGGAACAAATTAAGGTGAATATGCTTGGAAATAAAACAAATGATCAAATCATGGAACAATATCGCTCGAATGACTATGATCTTTTTGTAAATGTCAGTGAGAGTGAAGGGATCCCGGTTACCATTATGGAAGCATTCAGCTTTGGGATTCCAGTGTTGGCCACAGATGTTGGCGGCACTTCCGAGCTTGTGAATGCGGAGAATGGCAAACTTTTAAACAAGGATATCGAGCCGCTGGATATTGCCACAGAGCTCACTAGTTTTTATAACATGTCGATAGGCGAAAAAGCAGCCAAAGGAAAAGGAGCCTATACGACATGGGATGACTCTTATAACGCGGACAAAAATTATACCAAGTTTGCAACATTGCTAAAAGATTAGAGGTTTTTTCGATAATGGCTGAAAAAAAGAATTCTTTTTTATCGAACAGTATCATGACATTAACAAGGCAGGTTGTAAGCATTGTTATTGGTCTTGTCCTTATTGTTGTCCTGGCCCGAGGCCTTGGCCAGGAGGGGCAGGGCTACTATACATTAATCACTTATCTGCCATTAATGCTGATGACTTTTCTTAATTTAGGCTTGAACACATCAACCATCTATTTTGTCAGCAGGAAGGAAATTAACCTCAAAGAGGCATTCGTTACAAATATTGTTACAGCAGTGGTCCTGGCCTTTATTAGTGTCCTGATCGGAATTGCTGTGATTCTCATTCTGGGAGATTCAAAATTCGAACATGTGGAATCCGGTCTTCTGTATCTGAGTCTTTGTGCGCTGCCCTTTATGTTTCTCATGATTTTTTTACAGACGATCTTTCAGGGGATTCAGAACTTCAAATTGTATAACACGGTACTCGTTATACAGCAGTTTGGTACGTTGTTTTCCCTCATTCTTTTGTTGTTTGTGTTTCACCAGGGACTCGAGGGGGCCATCCTTTCATTTGTTATCGGGTATTTTCTTTCCGTGCTCTATAGTATCGTCATGCTGTTTAAAGTCTACCAGCTGGATTTCTCGATGCGGCATTTTTCGTGGCGATATATTAAGCAGTCGTTTTCATACGGATTGAAATCCCATATTAGCAACATGATGACGTTTTTGAATTATCGCCTTGGGGTTTTGCTGTTAGGTTTCTTCCTAAGTCCCGCCGCTGTCGGGATATATGCCGTTGCCGTTAACCTCGGGGAGAAAATTTCAGTTTTTTCCCAGTCGTTCTCCCAGGTACTCCTGCCGCGGATCGCCTCCTCAAATGTGGAAGAGGACCGCAACCGGGTAACGGCGCTTCTTAGCAGATTCATCATGGCTTTTGTCGTGTGTCTCAGTCTTGGAATCTACTTCCTGGCAGATTTGATATTTTATCTTGTCGATCCTGAATTTAGTGCCAGTGCCGATGTTTTGAGACTGCTCTTGCCTGGCTTGACCGTTCTGGCTGTTGAAAAGATTCTATCCAATGACTTAGCCGGCAGGGGACGGCCTGAGTTAAATATGTACGTATCTTTCGTCAATGTAGCTTTAACGGCTATTTTAAATCTAATGCTGATTCCCGCTTATGGAGTACAAGGCGCGGCAGTTGCAACTTCTGTGACTTACATCATCAGCTTTATGATTAAAGTATTGATCTTTAAGAAGGTTACCCGGCAGCCGGCGCAACAATTTTTGATTATTAAAGGCTCGGATATTAGAATGGTAATGGACTTAGCTAAGAAGATAAGAAGAAAACCCGCGTAAATAAACTGCAGCCGAGGTGAATGAGGATGTCAATATTAATTACCGGTGGAGCCGGCTTCATTGGAACGTTTACGAAAAATGTTTTAAAACAGGCTGGTTATAACGTTATTCTAGTTGATAACTTTATAACTGGAGATAGAAGCAATATAGAAGCCGGAGATCATTTAATTGAGAAGGATATCAGAGATGAACGGTTATATGATGATTTGAAGGAGTCTGAAATCGATGCGGTGATCCATCTCGCTGCGCAGACAAGTGTTCCTGACTCACTGAACGATCCGGTGTACGATGCAAGCGAAAATATCGAGGGAACAGTGAAAATGCTTCAGCTTGCCAACCGCTTAAAGGTGAAGAAGTTTATTCTTGCTTCATCTGCAGCGGTTTATGGCGATAATCCCGCCTGTCCTTTAAAGGAAACAGAAGCTTTAGCACCGACTTCGCCATACGGGTTATCTAAAATGACTGGGGAGCACTATGTCGACCTGCTATGCAGGCAATATGGCATCGAAGCCACAATCCTCCGTTATGCTAACGTTTTTGGACCTAAGCAGTCGAAGGACGGTGAGGGGGGCGTTATTAAAATCTTCATTGATAAACTGTTGGAAAACCAGACATTGCAGATTTTTGGAGATGGAGGACAAACAAGGGATTTCATCTACGTAGAGGACATAGCGAATGCCCATCTAGCTGCAATAAAAGGTCCGTCGGGGGTCTATAATGTCAGCACGAATACCGAAACTTCAGTAAATGAATTAGTCGAAGTGCTTACAAAGCTATCGAAAGGCTCCATTCCCAAAGAGTATGCTGAACCGCGTCAGGGAGATATTTACCGCAGCTGTCTCGACAATAGCCGGATTACAAACAGTTTGGGCTGGAGCCCTCAGTATTCATTTGATGAAGGTCTTCAAAAGACATTTGATGCCTTCATGGACATCAAAAGCCTGACTCCTTCACAGGAATGAAATATTTACATTATTAACTTATATTAAATTTCGTGTAAGATAATCCTGTATTCAAAAAGACAAACTATGAAAGCAAAGGTGAAAGAAATGATTCGTTTTGCGATCGTTGGGTGTGGGCATATTGCCAAGAAGCACGCAGAAGCAATTACTAATAGTGAGGGTGCTTCATTAGTGGCCGTATGTGACACTGTGGAAGATAAGATGAAGCCTTTTGTGGAAGAATATAATATTAAAGGATATACGAGCCTTGAGGAGCTTTTACAGAGCCCGGACGTAGATGTCATTAACATTTGTACACCAAGCGGATATCATGCCAATATTGCCGTACAGGCTGCAGAAGCGAAAAAGCATATTGTGGTCGAAAAACCAATTGCTCTTACCATTGAAGATACAGATAGAATTATTAACGCATGTAACGAAAATGGTGTAAAATTAGCGGTGGTGCACCCGAACCGTTTCCGCCCTGCCCTCATTAAATTGAAGAATTTGATGAAAGAAGGCCGGTTTGGTAAGTTAAGCCATGCCAATGCAACTGTACGCTGGAACAGAAATCAGGCGTATTATGAACAAGCGCCATGGAGAGGCACAAAGTCACTTGATGGCGGCGTTCTTATGAATCAGGCTATTCATAATCTTGATTTGCTTGTATGGTTAATGGGTGATATTGAAGAGGTATACAGCATGGACGCTACACGGCTTCGCGATATTGAAGCAGAGGACGTGTCAACTGGTGTTGTCCGCTTCAAAAATGGAGCATTAGGTGTCATTGAAGCTGCCGTAACCATCTATCCCAAAAACTTTGAGGAATCCATCAGCATTTTTGGCGAACATGGTACGATCAAGATTGGCGGACAGAATGCTAACTTTATAGAGCACCTTGTCATGGAAGGTCTTTCAGAAGAAGATGTAGAAGCATTGAAGGCCGAGATTAAGGCTGATCCATTTGGAAAGCCGGGACATCAAGCCATCATGGAAGATATGGTACTTGCCATTAAAAATAATAGAGAACCGGTTGTAACTGGTGAAGACGGAAAAAGAGCTCTTCAGCTTGTTATTTCCCTGTATGAATCCGCAGCATCTCGAAAACCTGTAGTACTAGGTTAAGAAAGAATTAGGAGAAAAGAGGATAACCTGATGACGACAAATACCGAACTAAATCAAACAGCAAAAGATTTATTGAATAAAATTGAAGATAGAAATGCAACGATTGGGGTTGTAGGCCTTGGATACGTTGGCCTGCCGCTTGCAGTTGAAAAGGCGAAAGCTGGATACAAAGTAATCGGCTTCGATGTTCAACAAAGTCGCGTAGACCAAGTAAACCAAGGGATCAACTATATTGGTGACGTTGTGGATGCAGAATTAAAGGAAATTACTGAATCTGGCCAATTTAAAGCAACAACGGACTATTCACTAATTAAAGATGTTGATGCAGTAGCAATTTGTGTGCCAACACCGCTTGACACATACCAGCAGCCTGATACCTCTTATGTGGAAAGCTCAGGAAAAGAGATTGCGAAAAACATGCATCCGGGAATGCTGATTGTTTTAGAAAGTACAACCTATCCTGGAACAACAGAAGAAGTGTTAAAGCCTATCCTTGAGAGCACTGGCTTAAAAGTGGGAACCGACTTCTTCCTTGCTTACTCACCGGAACGTGTGGACCCAGGTAACAAGCATTACAATACAAAGAACACACCAAAGGTAGTCGGCGGTATTACACCTGCATGTACGGATATTGCGGCTTCTCTTTATAAGAGTGTTCTTGAAGGTGATGTACACCAGGTATCAAGCCCTGCAGTAGCCGAAATGGAAAAAATCCTTGAAAATACATTCCGCCACATTAATATTGCGCTTGCAAACGAAATGGCCATTTTATGTGATAGAATGGGCATTGACGTGTGGGAAGTAATCGATGCGGCTGCTACCAAGCCTTATGGATTCATGCCGTTTTATCCAGGCCCTGGTCTTGGAGGACACTGTATTCCAATCGATCCTTTCTACTTAACATGGAAAGCAAGAGAGTACAACTATCATACAAGACTGATTGAATTAGCGGGCGAGATCAATAACGCTATGCCTGAGTTTGTTGTGGACAGAGCAATGAAGGTCCTAAACGAAGAGAAGAAAGCTCTAAACGGCGCTAAGGTTCTCGTTTTAGGTATTGCTTATAAGAAAGATATCGATGACATGCGTGAGTCCCCAGCATTATTGATTGTCGATGCCCTTGAAAAAGCAGGTGCAGATTGGACTGTTGCTGACCCATATGTGGAACAATTTAAATTGAACGGCGAAATGGTTAAAACAGTTCCATATGATGAAAAGTCATTGGAAGAGGCAGACCTTGTCTTAATCACCACTGATCACAGCAACTATGACTATGACATGATTGCCAGAAAATCAAAGGTTATTTTTGATACAAGAAATGCCCTTAAGGATCACAAGGACAAAGCAAAGAAATACATCAGACTTTAATAATTAATGGAGCCAGACAATTTTTGTCTGGTTCCCTTATGAATTTTAAGGGGTTTTATATGAAGATATGCCATTTAACGTCTGTTCATCCTGCGGAGGATATAAGAATCTTCGTGAAAGAATGCCAATCGCTGCAGGAAGCAGGCCACGATGTTTCATTAATCGTCGCCAATAGTGAGACATATACAAAAAATGATGTCCAGATCATCGGAGTAGAGGCCCGGTCCTCTAACCGTTTTTTGAAAATGGTGAAAGGTCCTTCAGCTGTATATAAGAAAGCATTGGAAGTAAATGCGGATGTCTATCATTTTCATGATCCAGAGCTTATGCCAGTAGGCCTTTTGTTGAAAAAGAAAGGCAAAAAGGTGATATATGATGTCCATGAGGACGTTCCAGAGCAAGTCCTTTCTAAGCAATGGATTCCTAAACCATTAAGGAAGATTGTCTCATTCACTGTTAAGACAGCTGAAAAATTGGCTTCGAAAAGATATGACGGGATTGTCACTGCAACGCCGACCATCAATAACCGTTTTCGTACATATAATTCCAACAGTGTGGTGGTCCATAATTATCCGATCATGGGTGAATTATTGGATGATGGCCATGAAAGTCCTCTTCAGACAAAGGAAGCCCTGCCGCCTCATTTAAGGGATCCATATGCCTTATACGTTGGAAGCATTACGAAGATTCGCGGGGTTTTTGAGATGGCTGAGGCAATTGGGCTTGCCAATCAAAAGGTGCCAATGAATTTAGTGTTGGCTGGTGCGTTTGCTCCGCCTGCCCTTCAATCGGAATTGGAGAAAAAGGAAGAATGGAAATACATCCGTTATACTGGCTATTTGGACAGGCCTGGTGTAAAACAGCACCTGAAAAATGCTAAGGTAGGATTGGTGCTGCTTTATCCTGAGCCAAGATATATGGTTTCCCTGCCCATTAAAATGTTTGAATATATGGCTGCAGGAATTCCTGTCATCGCGGCCAACTTCCCATTGTGGAAGGAAATTGTCGATGATGCGAAATGTGGACTATGTGTGGACCCGCTTAATCCAGAAGAGATTTCCAATGCCATGCAATGGATCATGGAACACCCGGAAGAAGCGGCGGCAATGGGCCAAAACGGGAAGTGTTCCATTATCGAAAAATATAACTGGGAGCATGAAAGTAAAACATTGGCCATGCTATATGAACAATTATCCCGGCGTGAGACAAGGGTGGTATCTGAATGAAGATTTGGATTTTGAACCATGTTGCTTTAAAGCCCAATGAAACAGGTATTACCCGCCATTATGATCTATCTAAATACATGGTCCAGAAAGGCCATGAAGTGACGATTTTTGCCAGCAGCTTTCTCGCCTATTTATTTAAGTGGAGAAACCCCAACAAGAAGAATTATAGAGAGAATGTGAATGGGGTCGTGTATGAATGGGTTTGGACACTTCCGTATAAGGGAAATAGTGCAAAGCGCCTTTTGAACATGATCAGTTATTTCTTCCTTGCTTTGTTCCGGGGAATGCAATTGAAGGAGAAGCCTGATGTGATTGTGGGTTCCTCTGTCCATTTATTTGCATGCCTTGCAGGCTATTTTTTAAGCAAATGGAAAAAAGCGAGCTATGTTGTGGAAATAAGAGATTTGTGGCCGAGGACGTTAATTGAATTCGGTTCAATGAGCGAACGGCATCCGGTTGCAGTCATGTTCGGCATCATAGAAAAGTTCGTATATAAAAAGGCTGAAAAGATAATCGTCACATTACCTGGGGCGCACAAATACATCACTACTTTAGGGATCCCCCGGGAAAAAATCGTCTATATCCCGAACGGCATCGATATGAGCAAACAAGAGGAGCTTGAGAATCCGTCCTCTATGGAAGCTGAAATAGCAGAGATTCGAAAAAAGTATCCTCGTATTGCGTTGTATATCGGCTCCCACGGAATGGCGAATTCCCTTTATACGATCGTTGAATCTGCCGAATACTTACATAGAGACGATACAGCTTATGTATTTATCGGTGAGGGACCTGAAAAAGAAGGCTTGAAAAAGGCGGCAAAACATAGAGAAAATATTTATTTTTTTAGTGGTGTCCCGAAAAATGAAGTGTTATCGACGGTGAATTTGGCAGATGTTGTCCTGGTATCGATGTTAAATACGAATTTATACCGATTCGGCATCAGTCTCAATAAGCTAAATGACTACCTAATGGTAGGGAATCCTATTTTATTTGCCGGTAAGGTATATAATAATATTGTTGAAGCTGCCAATGCCGGAATAACCGTTCCTCCTGAAGATCCAAAAGCATTCGCTGATGGGTTAAATCAGCTGTTGGATCTGTCTGCCGAGCAAAGACAGGAAATCAAGGCAAATAGTTTTGCTTATCTTTATGAAAATCATAATATGGAAAAACTAGCTGAACGCTTTATCGCTGTTTGTGAAGAAGTGCAAGCTACTAAAACGGAAAGAGGGTAAACTGATTATGCAAGTACCTATGCTAGACTTAACTGAACAGTACCAAAAGCTTAAGAGTGAAATCAATGCCGCTGTGGAAGAAGTAATGACGAAAGCGCATTTCATTCTAGGCCCGAACGTAAAAAAGCTTGAGAGTGATGTAGCTGAATATAGCAATTCAAAGCATGGAATCGGAGTGGCCAACGGGAGTGACGCGTTAAACATCTCACTAATGGGATTGGGAGTCGGACCTGGGGATGAAGTTATTGCACCTTCCTTTACATTTTTCGCTACAGCTGGAGCGATTGCTAGAACTGGTGCTACACCAGTTTTCGTGGATATCGATCCGAAAACATTTAATATCGACCCGGCTGCAATCGAAAAAGCAGTGACTGACAAAACAAAAGCCATTATTCCTGTTCACCTTTATGGCCAAATGGCTGACATGGACAAAATTAAAGAGATTGCGGACAAGCATAATCTATATATTGTGGAAGATGCTGCACAGGCAATCGGTTCTGAATATAAAGGCAAAAAGGTTGGGGAGCTTGGAACAGTTGCGTGCTATAGCTTTTTCCCGACTAAGAACCTTGGTGCTTATGGCGATGCCGGCATGATCATCACGGCAGATGATGAAATCGGCGAAAAATTGCGTGTAATCCGCGTGCATGGAAGCAAGCCTAAATACTACCACCATGTGTTGGGCTATAACAGCCGTTTGGACGAAATGCAAGCAGCCATCTTAAATGTGAAATTCCCTCACTTAAATGACTGGAGCGAAAAACGCAAAGAGAAGGCAGCAAACTATACAAAGCTATTGAAAGAAGCGGTAGGAGACGTGGTTACTACTCCATATGAAGAAGAGTTCAACCACCATGTATACCACCAATATACAATCCGCGTGCCTCAGCGTGATGAATTGCAGGCATACCTGAAGGAGCAAGGCGTATCAACGATGATTTACTATCCACAGCCATTGCACCTGCAGCCTGTATTCGAATACCTTGGATACAAAAAAGGCGACCTTCCTGAAACAGAAAAAGCGGCAGCTGAAGCATTGTCTCTTCCTATGTTCCCAGAGCTTAAAGATGAGCAGCAAGCATATGTGGTAGAGAAGATCAGAGAGTTTTATAACAAGTAAGGGAGGGTTACTAGATGGAACCAGTATCTAAAGGATTGAATGTAATCATTAAAGAAGGGGTAACGTTTGGGGAAAACGTTACACTCGGCAATAATGTCATTATTTATGATGGCGTTCAGATCGGCAGCAATGTAATCATCCAGGACAATGCGGTCATTGGAAAGCAGCCGACACGTGCGAAGAATTCTATTCTCCCTGAAGTGAAGAAGCTTCCGCCTACGGTTATCGGTTCTGGCGTCACGATCGGCACCTCTTCCATTATCTATGCCAATGCAACATTAGATGATGAAGTTTTTGTAGCAGACCTTGCAACAGTACGCGAACGAGTCCACATTGGCGCACAAACCATCGTGGGCAGGGGCGTTTCAGTCGAAAATGACTGCAAAGTAGGAATTAAGTGCAAGCTAGAAACGAATTGCTATATCACAGCTTATTCAGAGATTGAAGATTATGTTTTCATCGCGCCATGTGTCGTAACAACGAACGATAACTACATGGCTAGATCAAAAGAGCGCTATGATAAATTTAAAGGCGTTACGATCAAAAAAGGTGGACGCATTGGTGCCAATGCCATTGTTCTCCCTGGAAAAACAATTGAAGAAGATGGTGCTGTAGCGGCCGGAAGCATTGTAACCCGTGATGTGAAGAAAGAAGAATTGGTCCTAGGTTTCCCAGCGAAAAAATTGCGCAACGTTCCAGAGGACCAATTACTTAGAAATCAATAACCAACCATGGAGGGGAGGCTGTTTCATAACGGCCTTTCTTCATTTTAGGAGTGGACACAGTTGTTGGTCAATAAATCGCAAACATTCATCCAGATCATCCTTGCCTGCTTCATTGCTGCAGTATTAGGCTATGCCTCCATGAAGGTCGAGGTTAACCTGTTGTACGGGGCAGCAGCTTTACTTCTGCTGATACTTGCCTTGTTTGTTATTACCTTTTATATTGTTTGCTTTTGGAGAAATAGGGGCTGGGATTACAGGATCTATGCCTTAACAATAGCAAGCTCCTTTATTGGAGCCGCTCTCGTATCAGTAAAAGTAGCATCCATTTCCATCTTTCCATTCAGAATCTTAATTGCCTTCACTTGGTTATTGGTGATCATCGAGATGATAAAACGAAGGCAGTTGACTTACTTCCGGGACGTTAACGTAAAGTGGGTCTTCTACTATTTTATCTTCTGGATTTTGTATGGACTTGTTGCTATGAACTGGTCCGCACAGCCGATAGAAACCGTAAAAGAACTTATTTTCCTCGGAACTGGGATTTCATTAGTAATCCTAACAGTGGCATTGTTGCGGGATGAAAAGAGTTATATAGAGTTTTTTACGATATGGATCGTCATGGGTATTCTATTGATAGGGATAGGGTTAGTCAATAACCTTCTTCAAATTCATCTTCCAATTTCAAGGATTACAGAGGTATCTGCCTATCAAAAGCATATTCCGACCTCTGTCTTTGTAAATGAAAATGATTTTGGCAGCTTTTTAGCTATTAGTTTTTTCTTTTTTGTCTCGCTTGCCAAGAATGGAAAAAGGATTATTTATAACCTTATTGGCGCTATGGGGGCCTTACTTTCGGTTTATCTTATAGTAGAAACGAATTCCAGGGCCAATTATATAGCGGTAGCATTGGGAGCTGTCTTCTGGTTCCTTTTCCTGCTGAATAGAAGACAAAAGATGGCCTTCACCTTATTAGCGGCTATCCCTTTTATCGGTATTCTCTTTGTTCTTCGGTCGAGATTGGATAATATCTTTTTGAACTTAAGTTCCCAAATCACCAGTTTGCTGCCTGGAAACGGGGGCGGCGCGGCTGGCTCTGTCGATATTAGAGAAAACTTATTGAGAAATGCCAGGACATTTATTGAAAACAGCTTTGGTTTTGGCATAAGCCCTGGTAATGTTGAATTCTATATGAAGAATTTCGGGGTGTATGATACGCATCAAGACTATAATATCCATAACTGGTGGGCAGAAATCTTTGTCCATTATGGCTTGCTGATCTTTACAGGATATATTCTCTTGTTCATCTTCCTGTTTATCTCTCTTTATAAAATAAAACGGACTATCAGGACGAATCATACTAAGCTTATCACTGAGGCTCTTTTATGCAGCATACTTGTTTTCATATTCTCCAGCATCAGTCCGAATTCCTTCATGGCATTAAATTATAACTGGTTATTTCTCGCTTTTGCGGTAGGATACGTTAATCTTCATTCTAATAAAGCACAGCATATAGGAGGAAAAAATGTTTAAAGGTACAATTTCAAGAATTTTAAACAGGTTACGGAAGCTAGCCATCCTGTTAATCCTCATTCCAATCCTTACAGCGGCCATTGCCTATATTTATGAGAGCAGACAGCCTGTAACCTATTCTGCAGAGGCACAGGTTGAATTGGGCAATTTTGAAAATGAAGGGTTAACGGATCCAAGGAAGGTACAAAAAATCGTTCAATCTGATGCCTTCCTTAACAACATTAACGCGGGAAACAAATTGAACGAAACTAATGAAGCGATCAAGCAACGTTTAACGGTAGAAACAAGCGAAACAAAAACGGTAACACTTCAGTACCAAAGTGAAGACAAAAAAAAGGCAGAGGCCGTTTTATCGGCAGTGGTAGATGGCTTTATTGCTAGAAGTGACGATCTGTTTCAAAGGAAATATAATTTCATAAAGAACCAGGTAGATGCTGTAAAGGAAATCGAAACAACTACAGAGCAGGTTAAACAACAAGAGTTTATCCGAGAAAACGAATTTCTGCTCCAATTTGATTATAAAAAGAACCAAATCGTTGAAGACGTTCAGGTCAGCCAGGATCCGCATAGTCCTTTAAGCCGAGCGATCTTTGGTTTGATTATTGGAATCATGGTCAGTATCATTATATTGATCCTACCGGAGATATTCCGCAGCTATGAAGAATAACGCAAGATAGCAAAATCCCCTTACCGTCAGCCAGCGATAAGGGGATTTTTTTGGCAAGTTTTATTGTGAGTCAGAATCGTATGTTGATTCGTCATATGACTCGGAATCAGAGGAGGAGTCAGTTGTTTCTTCCTCTTCTGTTGGCAGGTCAAGATGGGATCTTAATGTATGGGTGACCTGAGCCACTTCCTCTTCATCCGGCTTGAAATAGTACACGCCATTCTCGTAGTCATCTTCACCTTTAATTTCCAATTGTTCAATCTTTGATTTATTAAAGTTGGTAAGGTTTTTGCTTAGGCCCATTGCCTCACCAATTGACATATTGGTTTGAATGTTTTTTCCTGCAACCTCTGCAATATCATCAATTTTCAACAGTGTTTTAGGTGAAGATAATTCATCAATTAAGCCGGTTACGACTTGTCTTTGTCTCATGTTCCGGCCGAAATCGCCGCGTGGGTCTTTCTTTCGCATTCTTGAGTAGACCAGGGCTTCATCACCATTTAAGGTTTGCTTGCCTTCTTTGAAAGAGTAATGATTCCAGTCCTTGTCGATATCTTTGAAATCAAATGGAACATCGACCGTTACGCCACCCACTTCATCAATGACCTTTGTAAATCCTTTGAAGTTGACCAACGCATAGTAATCAATCGGGATATTTAAAAACTTTTCAACCGTTTCAATGGTTTCATCCCTGCCGCCGTCCGCATAGGCATGGTTTATTTTATCCTGGTTGACCCTGCCTGGAAGATCAACCAGGGTATCACGGGGAATGCTAAGAAGCTTCATATTGTCAGTTTTAGGGTTGAAGGTTGCTACCATGATGGTATCGGATCGTCCGCGATCATGTTCCCCGGAATAGTCCTCAATTCCAAGCAGTAACACGGAGAATGGGTCATCCGATACTTTTACCTGTTCATCACGCAGCGCAGATTTTTCCCGTCCGTCCGCGTACGTATCATTAAAGGCAGCATAGGTATTATAGATAACAAAGCCTGCATATCCAATTATAGAAAATAAAAACATCGTAACGAATAATAGGGCGATTCGTTTCTTCTTCTTTTTCCTTTTCTTCCTTATGACATATCTTCGAGGCGGTGTATCATTGTTTGTATTGTAAGGCATTTTCTATCCTCTTTTCATTTGTGAATTTTTTACTAAAACGAAAGGATGTTTCGCATCTATTAACTCTTAATCTAGGAAATTATATCTAGTATAAAAGACGTAATTTATAATGGCTTTAAAATCAACCTAAGCTTTATTATCGCATTTTCCTGTTGATTCGACAATAATTTATTACCCTTCACCAAAACCTGCTAAGTCAGAAAAACGAAAAAAATCCGGTTTTTTTAACCGGATTTTTTAATGACTGGATTTAGTTACAGTGCTGTTCTGTTCTTGTTCTATGTCGATTTTTTCGCCGCTTAAAGATCTTTTCATCATAGTGGCATTATCTTCAATGGATGTTTCAGAAGGAATATAGTAGGAAACTCCTCTAATTGTTCTGCTGTTTCCTTCAAGCTTAAGGTTTTCGATTTGCCCATCCTTAATGTTTTGATATAATCTTACAAATTCCAGCATTCGTGACGGCCGGATATTAGTTTTGACATTTTCTCCAAGATCATTCATCACATCATCAATTTTGATGATGGATCCAAAGGACGTGCTTTTGCCAATAATCTCTTTAATCACTTGCTGCTGGCGTTCGTTTCTTCCGAGATCCCCCTTAGGGTCTTTCTTGCGCATGCGGACATATGCCAGGGCTTCATTTCCATTCAGCTCCATTGGGCCCTTATAGAATGTTTTATACTTACCGCCTGTCATAACCTCCCTGAACGTAAAAGGAACATCAACCGTGATGCCGCCCAAAGTGTCGACAATGTCCCGAAATCCTTGAAAATTGGTCGTAACGAAATAATCAATAGGAACATCAAGTAGCTCTTCTGTTACTTCAATTGTTGACTTAATGCCGCCCTTATAGCCATAGGTGTGATTAATCTTCGTTTTATACCCCTTTTCCGGGACGTAAACACGCGAGTCCCTCGGAATGCTTAGCATAAACACCTGTTCTGTTTTAGGATTTACCGTAACCAACATAAGCATATCAGCCCTGCGTGCGCCGCCCTGATTGTCGATCCCGGCGAGCAAAACAGAAAAAGGTTCTTTCGAGATTCTTATATCCTCGTCTCGATGGCTCGGTTCATACGCTTCATATATTTTTTTGGATGCCTCTTGGGAGCTGGTCAGTATATCATACGCCCAATAGCCGGTTCCTCCCAATATAAATAAAAGGAGAGTAAGGAAAAACAACTTCCAATTGTTTTTCTTCTTTTTCGTCCTTTTCAGTCGTGTTGTTTTGGCCATGTAATATCCTCGCTTTAGTGTGTTACATCCTATTATATGCCACCGAAATGCTAAAAATCTATCTACACTTTGTTCCTGGAGCAAGAGGATAAGGAAGGAACTACCGTTTGATGTCTGTCTCTTGATAAAGGATATCACCCTCGGTAATGGCTGCCTGTCCATTCGTCATCTCCGTCATCCAGTCGGCAAATTGCTGCTTTTGCCCTTCCTCGACAAAGGTTTGAATGATGACGTTATCGAGGTATTCAATTTCTTTTATCTCATATATAGAGGAGCGGAGTTCGTTTTCGAGCTTTCCGAGCCAGGTATAATCTACTTTTGTATGCATCACGCGCATAAGTTTCCGTTCTACAATGCCTGTTGCATTGATTCCTTCAGAAGCCGATTTTCCGTACGCGCGGATCAGTCCGCCGGCACCAAGCTTGATGCCCCCGAAATAGCGCGTTACAACCACAGCTGTATCTTTCAGGCCTTTTTTCTTGATGACTTCCAGGATAGGGACACCTGCTGTTCCGCTCGGCTCACCGTCGTCATTGGCCTTCTGGATTTGGTCATGTTCACCAATTAAATAGGCCGAGCAATTATGAGTAGCGTCATGATGCTTCTTTTTTATGGACGCGATAAAGTTCTGCGCCTCTTCTTCCGTCTCTGTGCGCTTAATATGTGCAATGAAACGGGACTTTTGGATAATGATTTCATGCTCACCGTCGCCTTTGACGGTCAAATAACTTGGAAGCATGGTAAACCTCCTTCATGCAACCGGTGGATTGCAGTTCTTATTTCATATTATAGGGAATGGGGCTTATTCAAACAAATAGCACATTATATGCACTACCGGGGAAAACTTGGTCATTTTCGTAATAAAACAGTAAGGTAGCGTAAAATAACTTTAATATTAAAAGACTATATAAATGCTATAATGTTAACTATTCTTGGTGAATTAAGTACTATCTCAGGATAGTAACATATGCTTAAAAGAATATTTTTTGTAAAAAAGCAGGATTTTTCCTTTTTCGCAGCCGAAAAAGACACTATGAATCCAGTGTTTATAAGGGTTTGAGAGGTTCCTTTCAAGTATCCGTTCCTTTTTTTACAGTATGATGATATAATCTACCATTTGATTGTTAGAGGCCATATGCATTAGGATAAAAGTATACTAAATAAAAACCTAATAAAAAAGTTTTTTACTTGTAACATTACTAGAACGCTAGCATACATAGGAGCTGTGAGGACTGAACGGCAAACTTAATGCATTCTATAAAAAATGACACTCCTGTTACAATTAAACGGAGGAATCAGTATGGCCTTGAATAAAGTAGATGCTAAGGCACTTGACAAAATTCTGGAAACGATGGTGAGCACAGTCGGTGAGAGCAAATCAGAGATCTTCGAGATTGAAGAGCAATGCCGGCGTGATTTTGAAGAACTAACAAAAGAACTTGAAGAAGTGAAGCGCCAGGTGGCCATCACGATTGCTGAAGGCGATTCCCTAGAAGTGAGTGCGCGCTTCGCTAGAAAAAGATTATCGGAAGTAAGCATGCATTTCTCTCAGTATAATGAAGCCCAGGTCCGCGATGCTTACGAGCGGGCCCATAATCTGCAGGTTGACCTTCAAATGAACCGCCAGCAGGAAAAACAGCTGCGGTTAAGGCGGGATGATCTAGAACGAAGGCTAAAAGCGCTGCAGCAAACCATTGCCCGTGCGGAACATCTCGTAACGCAAATATCCGTTGTTTTAAATTATTTAACGAGTGATTTACGGCATGTTGGGGAGGCGCTTGCAGATGCGCTGAGGAAGCAGGAATTTGGTTTGAAAATCATCGAGGCCCAGGAAGAAGAAAGGAAAAAGCTGTCCAGGGAAATTCATGATGGGCCTGCGCAGATGCTGGCAAACGTGATGATGCGTTCCGACCTGATTGAACGTGTTTACCGTGATCGAGGGGCGCGTGAGGCGCTCACGGAAATTCACAGCCTCAAATCAATGGTTCGGAATGCCCTCTATGAGGTGCGCCGGATTATTTACGATTTACGTCCGATGGCACTTGACGATTTAGGGTTGATCCCTACCCTCAAAAAATATTTGCAAACAGTCGAAGAGTATAACGATGGAGTACTTCTGGAATTCAAAAACCTGGGCGAGGAGAAAAGGCTGCCTTCCGACATGGAGGTGGCATTGTTCCGCCTGATTCAGGAAGCGGTTCAGAACGCCTTGAAGCACGCTAGTCCTCGGAACATTATTGTAAAACTAGCGATGACAAAAGAAATGGTCTCCGTCTCGATAAAAGACGACGGCAAAGGCTTTGATTCCACCCAGCAAAAAGAAGGATCGTTCGGCTTAATGGGAATGAAGGAAAGAGTGGAATTGCTTGAAGGTGAAATGTCCATCGATTCCCATCCTGGAGCAGGCACTTTAGTGTTCATCCAAGTACCATTGAAGAAATAAAAGATTCGTTTATAAATAAGAGGAAACCCGCCCGATTTGCAGTTCTATTTAAAAGTGCATCCAAAGGCGGACAAATAGTATGTTTTTAAACAGAGAACAAAAATGATTGTAAGTGAACTTAGGGGGCGAACTCATTGAAAACGACTATCACTATCATAGATGACCATCAATTGTTCCGCGAAGGTGTAAAGCGGATTTTGGATTTTGAACCATCATTTGAAGTTGTGGCAGAGGGTGATGATGGAAGCGAGGCAATGGCCATCGTTGAAGAACACAACCCGGATGTCGTCATCATGGATATCAATATGCCAAACATCAACGGAGTAGAAGCTACCAAAATGCTGGTAGAACGCTATCCGGATACAAAAGTTATCATCCTGTCGATTCATGACGATGAAAACTATGTACAGCACGCGTTAAAAACAGGAGCATCAGGCTACCTGTTAAAAGAAATGGATGCTGACGCTCTAATCGAAGCAGTCAAGGTAGTCGCAGACGGCGGTTCTTACCTGCATCCAAAGGTAACCCATAACTTAGTCCGCGAATATCGCAGACTAGCATCAGATGAAAGATCTGACGGCGACTCTTCACAAGCAATCGAAATTAGAAGGCCATTGCACCTCTTGACTCGCCGTGAATGCGAAGTGCTCCAGCTCCTCGCAGACGGAAAAAGCAACCGTGGAATTGGCGAAACCCTGTTCATCAGCGAAAAAACCGTCAAAAACCATGTCAGCAACATCCTCCAAAAAATGAACGTCAACGACCGCACCCAGGCCGTAGTTTCAGCCATCAAAAATGGTTGGGTGGAAGTGAAATAAATCAATTTCATAAATGAGAGCCGCTAAATGGTTGAGAGCCTCCCAATGGTTGAGAGCCTCCCTTTGGTCGGCTCTCTTTTATTTGTGTTTGGGGGTCAGTCCCCCGGCGCAGTAACGCGTTAAACCGGCGGGGGACTGACCCCTTTTGACGTCTTTTCATATCATTTCATGTCATTTTCCTATAGAATGGTAAATATAATGAGAAGAAATCTGTGAATAAGGATGGTTGTATTCTATGAAAACGGCAGTCGTTACCGATAGTACTGCATACATACCGAAAGATATACGCGACAAGTATCATATACATATGATTTCTTTGAACGTCATCATTGGCCAAGAGGCGTACAGGGAAGAAGTCGATTTATCAGCAGATGACTTTTATGAAGAAATGAAAAAAGCAGACAAGCTCCCGACCACATCACAGCCTCCGATCGGGCAGTTTGTGGAGTTGTTTGAGGAGCTTTCAAAAGAATATGATGCTGTTATTTCTGTTCATTTATCGAGCGGGATCAGCGGCACATACCAGGGCGCCGTTTCCGCAGGAGAAATGGTGGAAGGAATTGATGTCCATGCCTATGACACCGAAATTAGTTGCATGGTTCAGGGTTTTTATGTCATTGAAGCTGCCCGGATGGCACTGGACGGAAGCTCACCTACTGAAATCCTTGCCAGACTGGATGAAATGAAAAAATCTGTCCGCGCTTATTTCATGGTTGATGATCTTACCAACCTACAGAGAGGCGGACGCCTGAGCGGTGCACAGGCACTAATCGGAAGCCTTCTACAGGTAAAACCGCTGCTCCACTTCGAAAATAAGGTGATTGTGCCTTTTGAAAAAATTCGCACCCGTAAAAAAGCAATGAAAAGGATCGTTGAATTACTTACAGAAGCCACGGCTGATGGAAGCCAATATCAAGCGGTCATTATTCATGCCAAACGGGAAGAAGAGGCTAAGCTATGGAAAGCGGAGATTGAACCCGAGCTGCCAAATGTGAAATTTGATATTGGCTACTTCGGCCCCGTTATTGGTACCCATCTTGGAGAAGGAGGGATGGGGTTGGGGTGGTATAAGGTGAAGTGAGCTAGTTTCAAGCTCTCCCCCAATCAAATTTAGATGAATAAACATAAAACTTCCTTTCTAATAAAAAACAACTTCCTATATTGTTACTACTTTAAGATTTAGTAATCATACATTCAAAGTGTCCTGCCAATCCGGCGGGGCTTTTTTAACCTCCAAAAAGGTATTTAGCAAAAATCGGCGAATAATACTAGTGATAAATATTAAGGAGGTCTTCATGTTTGTTAGAAAAATTAATCTCCATGTTCTTTCCCCTGCCCACTTCCACCAGCGAAAACCCCTCTCAAAAGAAAAACCAACCCCCTAATTCAGCATTCGTTTATTCACCACAACTCCAGCAGTACTTCTTCGGACGCCTTCTGCTCTCTGAAGAGATTCCTTTTCATGATTTGGATGATCATGTGAAAAATGGATACATCTCCTACACAGCTGGAGTAACGACGGTTGAAGGACGATATCATTGTGCCCGCTGTGGAAACAAGAACCCAAACATGTTCTATCGTTTCCCCTGCAGCCGTTGCGGCAAACCTTGTGCGTACTGCCGCGCCTGTATCATGATGGGCAGGGTCAGCGAGTGTACCAAATTATATTACTGGTGTGGTCCTGAATTTATTTTTGAAATACCAGCTAACGTATTGGCGTGGGAAGGTACGCTATCGGAGGGACAGCGGGTAGCATCTGAAAGGGTCACTTCCGCCGTCCAAAACAATGAAGAGTTGTTAGTCTGGGCAGTATGCGGTGCTGGAAAAACGGAAGTGCTTTTCAAAGGAATCGAAGCAGCCCTGCTGTCAGGAAAAAGAGTCTGCATTGCAACGCCACGCACTGATGTGGTTCTAGAGCTTGTCCCGAGGCTTAAAAAAGCCTTTCCTCATATTGAGGTTGCTGCCCTCTATGGCGGCAGTGAAGATAGACACCATGTTGCTCCTCTTACAGTCTCGACCACCCATCAGCTTTTCCGGTTCCAAAAAGCTTTTGATACGATCATTATTGACGAGGTAGATGCCTTTCCCTATTCAATGGATACTTCCCTTCAATTTGCTGTTAAGAAAGCAAAAAAAGAAACTTCAGCTACCATCCTTTTAACGGCAACTCCTTCTAAAAAAATGCAAATAGCATACGCTAGTCGAAAACTTCAGGCCGTAACAATCCCGGCCCGATTCCACCGGCATCCGATCCCGTTACCAAGCATGTATTGGTGTGGAAACTGGAAACGGCAATTTGAGAACAAAACAATCCCAGTAGTCATAGCAGAATGGGTAAAGGAGCGGCTTCAATCCAAAACTCCGATTCTACTATTTTTTCCAAGTATAAAAGTTATGGAACAGGCCCTTCCATTATTTCAGCTTCTGGACAGTGGACTTCTTGCTGTTCACTCACAGGACTCCGATCGGAAAGAAAAAGTGACAGCACTTAGGGAAGGGAGGGTTCCCGGATTGCTGACTACAACAATTTTGGAACGTGGCGTCACAATCCCAATGTTGGATGTGGCAGTTATCGGCTCAGAACATACAGTTTTCAATGAAAGTGCCCTTGTCCAGATTGCTGGCCGTGTCGGCAGGAGCGTAAAACATCCAAGTGGGTCGGTGACGTTTTTCCATTACGGAAAAAGCAATGACATGGTACAAGCTATAAAGCATATACAGGCGATGAATGAAGAAGCACGGAAACGGGGTCTGCTAGATGTTTAAAAATAAGAAATGCCTTATATGCGGTGAGGAAATCGACACAGTTTTTTCATGGAAAAATATTTGGTATACAACTAATGACGAAAAAATCTGTAACGACTGTAAAGGAAAACTAGAGTTTTTATCCAGAGAAAGGTGCCGGATGTGTTCCCGGGAGCTTGAGGAAAAGTATCAAAAAGATGGACTATGCCTGGATTGTGTTAGGTGGGAAAATGATAGCGAGTGGAGAGGATTTTTATCCGCAAACCTTTCCCTTTTGCATTACAATGAATTTTTAAGAGAGGTAATCGCGAAGTATAAGTATCGCGGAGATTACGCTTTAGCTGACGCTTTTGCACCATATGTTGCAGAAACAATAAAGCGGCTGAAATATGACATAATTGTTCCGATTCCATTGAGCCAAGAGCGCTTGACCGAACGGGGCTTTAACCAGGCGAAGGCTCTAGTGGAAACGGCTGGCATGGAGACAAACGAGGTGCTATTGAGACTTCATACTGAAAAGCAGTCGAAAAAAACAAGGCAAGAGCGAATCAGTTTAGCCCAAGTGTTTCAGGTAATACATCCCGAATCGATTAAAGATAAAAATATCCTTCTTATTGATGACATTTATACGACGGGCTCTACACTAAGGCATGCAGCAAAAATTCTTAAACAATTTGGAGCCGCAGAAGTAAATTCCCTAACATTAGCTCGCTAACTTTTAAAATTAATTTCAAAAAGCCTAAATTTCCCCTGAAAAACGTTCGATATAATGGGCATAAGGAAAAGTTTCCACTAGGGGGAAAATGGAATGGAATTAACGAACTGTCCAAACTGTGATGCACTATTTGTGAAAAATAAATTCCGTGATGTGTGCGATGCTTGCTATAAAGAAGAAGAAAATAAATATGAATTGGTTTATCAATATATCCGCAAACGGGAAAATCGTACAGCGACGATATCTCAGGTTGTAGAGGCAACAGGTGTCGAAGAGGACTTGATTATTAAATTCGTAAAAAGCGGAAGGATTCGCACTGCCCAATTCCCTAATTTAGGAGTTCCATGCGAAAAATGCGGAAAAATAGTCCGTGAAGGTAGAATATGTGATGAATGCAGGATTAGCCTTCAATCCGAATTACGCCACTATGAAAAAGAAGAAGCACGCAAAGAGGACATCGAGAAACGGGGTAAGTCCGCTGCTTATTTTACGCATAGGGATTAGAAAAACAATGAAATAAATGTTAAGTACCCGTAAAAAACATACGGGTATTTTTATTTATTTTTCTTCTGAACAAAATTAATACTAAGGACTTAAAATACATGCGTATAGGGGGATTCTAGGCTATTTTTGAATCGATTAATAAATTCAACAATGTATATTCGGAGAAGTAATTAGTATATAAGTCCTGAGTTCGACATTGAAAATGAAAAAGATGTCAACAAAAACTTTTTTTAACAAATGAAAAATATAAATCTTTTGCCGATAATACATACAGAGAGAATCGTAATTCGGTCGAAAGAGAGGGTTGCAAAATGAAAATTAATAATATTGGTCCGTCAGGGGTTAACCCATACAATCGCAATTTCAACAAAATAGAAAATACAAAAGCTTCCGGTATGAAGGCTGACAAGCTGGAGATTTCCTCACAAGCAAAAGAGCTCCAGAATTCATCACAGATTCCGGAACAACGACAGGCTCGGGTCGATGAACTAAAAAAGCAACTGGAAAACGGCACATACAAGGTCGATGCAAACGCTACAGCGAAGAGTATTATTGATTTTTACTTTAAAAAATAAAAATCCGGGCGGCCCTAAGTCTGTTCGTACAACTATTAAGTAAACACTTAGCCATGGAGGGAGTACAATGTCTGCCAGACAAATCATCCTTTTACTGGAAAAGCTAGTCGACCTACATAAAAACCTAGGTGAATTAGCAAACAGTAAAACAGAAATCATAAAAAAAGGAGACATCGGTGCCCTCCAAGGACTGCTGTTGGAGGAACAAAAATTAATAAAAGCTATTCAATCGTTAGAAAAAGAGAGAGAAACAGTAACTAGGGAAATGGTAGACAAAGCTGGAGCAGCAGATGAGGCTTTCACTATTACTAGAGTAATAGAATATTCCTCTACGTCAGAAGCGGAGGCTTTACAAGAATTAAAGGACGAACTGCTTGAAGAAGTGGCTAAGCTAAAGGACCGGAACCATTTAAACCAGCAGCTACTTCAGCAATCGTTGCAGTTTTTGAATATATCCATGGAATTACTCGTGCCTAGGGAACAAACCTACAATTATGAAAGACCGGCTCAACCTATTAATGTTGACCAGAATGCCATTAAATCAATTTTTGACTCTAAGGCATAACAAACTATTTAATCGGAGGTTTTGGACTAATGCGTTCAACCTTTATGGGACTAGAGACCGCACGTCGAGGAATGTTTACTCAGCAGAGTGCACTTCATACGACAGGACATAACATCGCTAACGCTAACACACCAGGCTATACCCGGCAACGTGTTAACTTTGAACAGACTGAAGCTTACCCAGGGATTGGCTTGAATCGACCACAAATACCTGGATCTATTGGAACCGGGGTTCAAGCGGGGTCAATACAACGTGTTCGTGAAAGTTTTTTAGATATTCAGTATCGTGATGAAAGCAATAAGTTGGCATATTGGGAAACAAAATCAGAGGCTCTTGCAAAAATGGAAGAAATTATGAATGAACCATCTGATACAGGGTTATCCAAGTCGATGGATATGTTTTGGCAATCGCTTCAGGACCTGGCAGTCGATCCAACAAATGCAGGTGCACGATCAGTGGTAGTCCAGCGTGGTGTTGCTGTTGCTGAAACATTCAATTATTTATCGCAGTCTCTTCAATCTGTTAAAACAGACTTGAAAAATGAGATTGCTGTAACAGAAAAGGAAATTAATTCACGTTTGCAGCAAATAAGCGCATTAAACAATCAAATCAGCCAGGTCGAACCACATGGTCTTGTGCCAAATGATTTATATGATGAAAGAGACCGATTACTGGATGAGCTTTCTGCTCTTGTTGACATAAAGGTTGAATTCGTGGGCAGTGGGGGAAATTTATCTCCACTTGCCGAAGGACAGGCAGTCGTTAAATTAATTGACCAAACAGGAGCCGAAATTGGTAATCTAATCTCTCAATCAGGTATGAGTCAGATAAAGGTGTCAATTGACGGTACAGATGGCTCCGTAAAAACGATCCAAGTGGGCGCTGCTACTATTAATTTTGATCGAGAAACCTTTTCAAAGGGAAAACTTTTTGGATTAATCGAGTCATACGGATATGAAAACAATGGGTCAAGTGTTGGGACTTATCCTGATATGCTGAACGAACTCGATAATTTGGCTTATACATTTGGAGTCGAGTTTAATAAGGTGCACAATTCAGGAAAGACTTATCATCAAGTTGTCAAAAATAATGACAACATCGTTGCTTCGGACTTTTTCGCTGACGGTACAGTCAAACTTGACTCTGAAAGCAGTGATCAAAAAAAGGGTATTGCAGGCAGGATTTCAGTTAGTAGTGCAATTATGGATAACTATGATAATGTCGCAACCGCCAAAAGCATGAACCAGGGGGATGGCAGTAACATCAGACTCCTTAGTGAGGTCATCAATAATAATTATGAGTACTCAACTGGAACCAATGCAAATTTCCGCAATTATTTTGAATCGGCTATTGGTGGGATGGCTGTAAACGCTCAGGAAGCGAAAAGATTGACAGGAAATACCGGTCTGCTGCAACAGGCCGTTCAGGAACGTAGAATGTCCGTCAGTTCCGTTTCACTTGATGAAGAAATGACGAACATGATTCAATTTCAGCATGCCTACAACGCGTCAGCGAGGATGATTACGTTACAGGATGAACTTTTGGATAAAATTATCAACGGCATGGGCACGGGAGGCCGCTAATGGTAGGTGAAATAAGATGAGAATTACACAAGGCATGCTAGCTTCCAATTCATTGCGCAACTTAACTAAAAGTTATGCTCAGATGGGAAAATATCAGGATCAATTAGCGACAAATAAAAAGATTACTAAACCGTCCGACGACCCAGTTGTAGCGATGAAGGGAATGTATTACCGTTCCAACTTATCAGAAGTGGAACAGTATAAACGTAATCTTTCCGAGTTATATTTATGGATGGAAAATTCAGAAGCTGGGGTTGACCAGGCGCAGCAGGGACTTCAGCGCCTCCGCGAGTTGATGGTGCAAGCTAATAATGGCACATTAACCACACAAGATCAGTCAGCAATAGCGCGAGAAGTTGAGCAAATAAAAGAGGACTTAGCCAAGGTAGCCAATACAAAGGTAGGCGGTCGATATATCTTCCATGGCACGGATGTCGGTAATCCAGTTGTTGACGAAACAACTTTCAAGGTTGCATCAAATGTCGATGACCCGGCAATAAATAGTTATAATGTTGAAGTTTCCCGGGGGGTTGAATTAAAAGCAAATATCTCTCCGTCTGAAGTTTTCAGCCAAGAGCTATTTAACGTAGTGGGTGAGGCACAGTCGTCACTGGACTCTGGGCAGCAGGAAAAGCTCGAAAGCCTGCTTTCACGTCTAGATAGTGTGATGGAGGGCATATCTGCGGAGCGATCAGAAATGGGTGCTCGCTATAATCGGCTTGAAATCATTGATTCCCGAATCGGACAGCAGGAAATCATATCAAATAGGGTTCTCTCTGATAATGAAGATGTCGATATAGAAAAAGTCATTACCGATTTAACAGTCCAGGAAAGCGTTCACCGTGCTGCACTAAGTGTCGGGGCAAGAATCATTCAGCCGACGCTGATGGACTTTTTAAGATAAATTCAGTAAAAGCTATTTCTCTTGGGAATGGCTTTTTTTCATAGAGTTTAAGTAAGAGAGAGGGGAGAACATATGATTTCACCACAAATTCGGTTGCAGAGTCAGTTTGCATTAATAGATATAAAAACAACAAAAGAACATCTATCTATTCAACAGTCTCCTGCCGACGTGTATATTGAACAGCCAAGTGCCGAAATTACAATAGAGCGCTCCCCCTCACGCCTGACAATTGACCAAACAAAAGCCCGCGAAGATGTAGATTTAAAAAGCGCTAAAAGAAGAATTGAGGAATATTCCCAATCTGGCTATTCAGGATGGTTAGAAGGTGTCGCACGCAGGGTACAGGATGGAGCGGAACTCATGAAAATCGAAAATGGTGGAAATGTGATGGCCGCCCAGGCGAAAAGGAACAGTCAGGAAACTCAACAACAGGTGAATATTGGCTTTGTGCCATCTTATAAATCTGTCACAATTGATTACAACCCGGGTAAGTTAGACATTAATGTTAGGGTGAACAAACCAAATATAAACATCAAAGCCAATACGCCGCAAATTTCTTATACACCATCACAAGTTCAGTTTGGAGTAAGACAATATCAATCCTTAAAAATAAGTTTTGAAAATATGACCACAGGTAGCAGTCACGAATTATATCTATAAAGGAGTGGAAAACTTGAAATTATTCACAAAGTATCATGGTGAAACTGAAGTTGAAGAAAATAAAATAATAACTTTTGAAAAAGGGTTGCCTGGATTCGGGGAAGAAACAAGCTTTACAATTTTGCCTCTGGCAGAGGAAGCAGATCTGTTCATCTTACAGTCCACACAAACTCCTGGGCTAGCTTTTGTGATATCCACCCCATTTTCATTTTTTAAAGAATATGATTTTACATTGGATGATGCAACTGTTGAACAGTTACAATTAGAATCTACAGAGCAAGTTCAGGTGTTTTCCATCTTGACGGTACAAGACCCTTTTGAAAAAACAACCGCCAACCTGCAAGCACCAATTGTTATAAGTTCGGTTAAACGATTAGCAAAACAGGTGATCTTGAATCACCCTGACTACAAAACAAAGCATCCCTTATTTGTAACAGCAAAGGAGCGATAAATATGCTTGTACTTACAAGAAAGAACGGGGAAAGTATAAAGATTGGTGAAGACATTGAAATTACGATTATTTCAGCAAAGAATGACCAAGTAAAAATAGGTATTAGCGCTCCAAGGGACATTGAAATAGTCAGGAAAGAGCTCTTTGAAGAGATCCAGGCAGAGAACCAGGAAGCGTCTTCTTTAATCAGTAATCTCCTTGAGATAATTACTAAAAATAATCAAAATAAATGATAAAACTATTAAAAATAATGAGCGAATAGACGATATAATAATTGTAAGAGGAAAGCAAGGGCGGCCGACCTTGCCAACTCACAATTTTATGAAGGTTCACAAGGATGTGAACCATATATTCAAGGAGGAAAAACAAATGCGTATTAATCACAATATTGCGGCTCTTAACACACATCGTCAGTTATCTAGTGCTTCTGCAGCACAAGGTAAATCAATGGAGAAATTATCTTCTGGTCTTCGTATCAACCGTGCAGGAGATGATGCAGCTGGTCTTGCTATCTCTGAGAAAATGCGTGGACAGATCCGTGGTTTGGATCAAGCATCTCGTAACGCTCAGGATGGTATTTCGTTAATTCAAACAGCTGAAGGTGCGTTAAATGAAACACATGATATTCTTCAGCGTATGCGAGAATTAGCAGTTCAATCTACAAATGATACAAACACTGCTGATGACCGTGCAGAATTACAAAAAGAAGTTAAACAGTTAAAAGACGAAATTGATCGTATTGCTAACAATACTGAATTTAACACTCAAAAATTACTTAATGGTGACAAGGGTGCAAAAACATTCAAAGATGAAACAGCTGCTGTAACTAGTAAAACTGGTGATTTTGGTGCTGTAATAGCAACTACTGGTATCACTAACGGTGCAGCTAGTACTGGAGAAGTAACGGCTGACGATACTTTTGTTGTTAAATTAACTGCATATGATGCTACTGCAAACACTTATAGCTATGAAATTACAACCGAATCTACTGGAGCATCGGCTACTACTACAGGTCTTGCAAACGCTGCTGCTACGCAAATCACTGTTGGTGGTGGAATAGATGTTAAACTTGATGTAAATAACATGAAAGTTGGAGATTCTATAACACTAGTAACTCGCAAAGCTGAAAATGCTGCAGGCGGAACAACTGGTGAGCTAACGTTCCAAATAGGCTCTAATTCAAACCAAACGTTAAACGTTGGAATTGAATCTATGAAAACTGCTGATTTACACATTAATAAGGTGGATGTAACTACTTCAGCACGTGCTACTGCAGCAATTTCAACTTTAGATGATGCAATCAAAACCGTTTCAGCTGAACGTTCAAAACTTGGCGCATACCAAAATAGATTAGAACACACTATCAACAACCTTGGAACATCTTCTGAAAACTTAACAGCTGCTGAGTCTCGCGTACGTGACGTAGACATGGCGAAAGAAATGATGAACCAAACGAAGAACTCTATTCTTTCTCAAGCTGCTCAAGCGATGTTGGCTCAAGCTAACCAACAGCCACAAGGGGTACTTCAATTACTTCGTTAATTTTAGTCGCTTCTTAAAGGAGGGCCTTAGGAATATCCTAAGGTCTTTTTTATATAGATTTTTAGGATCTACACGTCATCGAGAGAGGAGGATACTATGTGTGAACATTCATCATAATATTACTGCTTTAAACACCCATCGCCAGTTATTATCAAACAGCTCAATAATGAGCAAGTCTATGCAGAAATTGTCATCGGGATTACGCATCATCCGAGCTGGTGACGATGCAGCAGGTCTTGCTATTTCTGAAAAAATGAGAGCACAGATTAGAGGCTTGGCACAGGAACAGCAAAATATGCAGGACAGCATCTCTATGCTCCAGACCGCAGAAGGGGGAATGGAGGAAATCCATGCCTTGCTGCAGCGGGGAAGGGAAATATCAGTTCAAGCGAAAAACGATACGCTGACCGATAATGACCGCAAAGCCATACAGGGTGAAGTGGATCAGGTTGTAAAAGAAGTCGACCGTATTGCAACCAGCATGGAATTTAATACGATTAAAGTATTAAATGTTACTTCATCAGCCGATAATGCAGAACAACAGAAGGCAGTCGAAGCACTTCAGAAATATTGGCTGAAGAACAGTGAAGATCTGGTACTCACTCGTTACGGTCTTCAGGCAGGAACAGATGATGCCCCTTTAGACATCCAGTTTATCCAGAACTCAGGTGATGGAAGAGTCGCATGGGTACAGGGTTCTTACTACACGACAGGTGCTGACGGAAGGTACTTTAACCAAAAATTAGTATTAGATATGAGTGATTTTTCACCTGTTTCCATGCCCAATGGTGGAGGATCCTGGATCTCGAATGACCGGATCATTGCCCATGAAATGACACATGCCATCATGGGAAGAACGACGAATATGCGTGACCTTCCTACATGGTTCATAGAAGGTACAGCAGAGTTTATTACTGGTGCGGACGAACGTTTAGCGGGAGATTCCAATAACGGGGCTGATTTTGCTACACTAAAAAGCGAAATTGATTCTTGGGACAGTACGAGTGCAGACTATTCAGCGGCCTATGCTGCTGTGAAATATTTAGATGCGAAGATAACAGTAGCCGATCCTGCTAAAGGAATTGCTGATTTATTTACAGAGATAAAAGTTGCCTCAGTTGGAGGGAATGAAAAGACGTTAGATCAAGCCTTAACTGATCTTTTAGGTTATAATACAGCAGGCTTTATTGCAGATTTTAAGGCGAATGCGACATTAGCCAACTCTAATATTGATTTTACTGATACGGACACAGGAGCTATCGGCGGTGGAGATGATGACACGACGGTTCCAGATATGGTCAATACGGATTTGCCAAATCCTTTAACAGCGTTTGTGGAGAATTGGCCCACCTTTAGCGCAGCACCGACAGCCATGCGGGCTGGACCAGGGATTAACATTGAATTAGTCAATGTGACGAGTAAGTCTCTAGGTATCGATAATATTAACATCTTAAATAAAACAGATGATAACATATCCATCTTTGATGGAGCGATTGCCTATGTATCTTCTGAACGTTCCCGTCTAGGGGCATATCAAAACCGTTTGGAGAAAGCCATGGCTGTTTCGGCTATTTCTGAGGAAAATCTTACTCAAGCTGAGTCTCGTATCCGTGATGTAGACATGGCAAAAGAAATGATGGAACAAACGAAGAATTCCATTCTTTCTCAAGCAGCTCAAGCGATGTTGGCTCAAGCTAACCAACAGCCACAAGGAATGCTTAAACTTCTTCGTTAATCTTAAATTGTTTAAAATAGCTCTTTTGAACTGCACCCTAATTGTTAGACTTAGGTCTACCATTTGGAGGTGCTTTTCTTATTGGGAAATTTACAGTTGTAGAGAGAAAAAGCAGTAGAAATAGTGATGGGTATGAGGGCTATAAAACAATCACAAAAAGAATAGGTTTTGTTTAAAGGATTGTTCTTATTTTTATTTACCAGTTTAATGGTGAACTAAGTTAGCCAGTATTAATAGAGTCTCGCTATTATTATCTAGCATTTTGTGATTTCTTAAACCATTAAGAGTTGCCAATGTGTTGAGTATTAAGTTTTTTGTCTCTTCACCATTGTTTGTGATTCGGAAAAAATTCTGGCAATAAGTTCGCTAGATTTAAGCCGATCACACTAACTCCTTCTTCAGCTTACAGACCGGCCAGTTGGTAAGAAATAAGCGGTCAAGCGCTTTCCTTGACGGCTTATTTTCTAACAAATATGATCCACTAAAATGCTGAAGAAGAAGGGCTAGGATACCTGTTTCACATAATTCTTTCCTGTACACTCTAAAAATATATGTGTCCTAAATCGGTGAACGTTTCAATATCCATAAGCTTGCCGTTTAATATTTTTGATTTTATGATTTCTCCCTTCTGTGCGCCCATTTGTATACGGTGTTATGAAGTATTGAAGAATTTGCTTCTTCCAATTTTCAATCGTTTTAGCTGCCTCATGAAAAGATGGAAAAGGACTGCTCCAAGCTAGTTGAAGCCATTCCTTTAATAAACGGTATGCTGTTTCATAATCCGTTGATTTATAAAAGTCTCTGAATAATTCTTTAAGATAGTACCCGTAAGCCAGACTTTCGTGTGTATCTAATAATTCATCTAGTCTTTCCCGATGCTTTCCCTTTACATGTTCATAACTGTTTCAAAAGAACAAATCGGGCTTTTTTTAGCTCGGGAATTTTCTTGCGTACCTGATCCAATGCTTGAGTTACTTTTTGAACGACATGATACTTATCGACAATGATATAGGCCTTTGGAAAAGCCCGCCGAATGACCTTGTGAAATGGATCCTACATGTCTACCACAACATTTTTTACCTGTTCAGGATGGGCGACTTTTAGTGATAATAGTTTTAGTGTGAATTCAAAATCCCGATGCTGATTCATGCCCATGACAGCGCCTTAATTGGCTTATAAAGAACGGTTTCATATTTGTGCCCTTTGCGAATGGAGATTTCATCAAGACTCAAGGAAATGTCTTGGCCGTTTTGAATGTCATGCATGACTAATTGATGATGATTAGCCTTTTCGTGAGCCACTGAATAAAATATACGTTCCACGGTTGAGTAAGCAATTTGATATTTCCGGCTAATATCCTGAATGGTTGTTCCAAGGACTTGGTCATAGATAAATAAACGAAAACGATTGGTGTAGTGCTGGTGTGAAGCAACAGATTCAAAAGAATCCGAAAATACTTCCTGACAATTTTGGCAGCGATATCTCTTCACAAAAACCAATAAGAACAACGGCTTATTAAGAACCGATATATCTCGAACTTTCCTTGTCCTTTTATCATGGACAGATAGACTGGTAAAGCCACAATGAGGGCATCGGTCCTCTTCTGCGTTTTTCATGACATGGACTAAATAATGAGTTGGAAAAGTTTCTTGATTAACAACTTCAAACTCTGGCAATTCTAGTAACACGGAAAACACGGGAAAACCTCCTCTTAATGTTTGGTGTGGTGCTAACATTATTGCCAGGAAGTTAAAAGTGTTTTCCTTTTTACGTTAAATCACAAAAAGTGATGATGAATCAATTTTTTAACCAATGGAAACATTTCTCTTTCTAGGAAATTTTGTTACTTTAATTAAAAATTTAAGAAATAGTCCTTTTGTACTTATTCTTTTTCGGAACCCGTTTACAATGTAAATCCAATTTTTCATGCCGATATATTATTAAGAGCATTAAGGTTAATTGAACGGGACGTGAACATAATGCAGATTACTAATGATAATTTAATAAACAAATACAAAACCAATGAAGTTAACCTACCACCTAAAGTGGGTGACATAACTCAAGTTACCATTAAAAGCAGATTAGATGATCGGAAAGCGATTGTTTTATTAAAAGGCTCCGAGCAAACGGTAGAATTTGAAGGGAATATACCTGATAGTGTTAAAACCATGGTGGAGATAACCAAACATGAAGGGAATTTGACTGTGAGACAAATTCCTACAAATACACATCATATAGATGAAAATGAAGCGTTAAATGAAATAACAGTTGGCTCTCAATCAAAAAATAAAGAGTTGAAACAAGCTATTGAACCTTTTGTCTCTAGAAATATCCTCCTATCCAAAGAAAACATTATTTCAATAAAACACTTTCTTAGGTCAGATCCAGGTACACTTGAACAAAAAATTGATTCTTTAAGAATGATTGCAAAAAAAAATATTAGTATAACAACTACTAATTTAATATCTGTGCACGAGGCTTTAAATGGAAAATCTCTCTCAGGATCATTAATGCAGATTATGGACGAAATGGATGTACCCTTTGACCCTAAGATGATTTTAGAAAGGTCAACGCAGAAAAAAGAAAATGAAGTTGGAAAAAAGATCACAAGTATACAGATCATTAAAGAAAGTGTCCGTCAGGAACCGGTTCTATCGAAAGCCATTGAGCAGGTAAAAGAAGCGGTGAAGGCACCGGAGATGCCGAAGCAGGCGGCAGAGAAAATCGAGCGTGCGATTCGTGAGGCGACACAGCTTCAACAAATGGGCCGTCCAGCCGAGG